>CADCJW010000011.1 GCA_902801845.1 uncultured Eubacteriales bacterium | reverse complement strand
GTGATCGCCGCGGTCAGGGTCGTCTTGCCGTGGTCAACGTGGCCGATGGTGCCGATGTTGACATGGGGCTTCGTCCGTTCAAATTTTTGCTTTGCCATTGAAGTTTCTCCTTGATTCTTTCTTATTTTATTTGTTTTGTTTAAAAGTGGTAGTTGTACCGGCCCAGGATCTTCTCCGCGATGGCGTCGGGGACCTTCTCATAATGAGCAAACTGCATGGTGAAGGTGCCGCGCCCCTGGGTGTGGGACCGAAGGCTGGTGGCATAACCAAACATCTCGGACAGGGGGCAGAGGGCGTCGATGGCCGTGCCCACGTTCCGGGTCTCCATGCCGTTGATCCGGCAGCGGCGGCTGCTAAGGTCGCCGGTGATATCGCCCACGTACTCGTCGGGGACGATGATCTCCACGTCCATGACGGGCTCCATGAGCACGCTGTTCTCCCGCTTCAGCCCCTCTTTCACCGCCAGAGAGCCGGCGATCTCGAAGGCCTGTTCGGAGGAATCCACCTCATGATAGGAGCCGTCCAGCACGGTGGCGCTCACGTCCATGACCTCGTATCCGCCCAGAGGGCCGGATTGGAGGGCGCCGCGGATGCCCTTGTCGATGGCTGGGATGAACTCCTTGGGGATCACGCCGCCCACGGTCTTGTCCGTGAACAGGTATCCTTCGCCCGTCGACCGGGGCTCGAAGAGCACCAGGCAGTCGCCATACTGGCCGTGGCCGCCGGACTGACGCACGAAGCGGCCCCGGGCCTTAACGGCGGATTTGATGGTCTCCTTGTAGGCCACCTGGGGCTTGCCCACCGTGGCCTCCACCCGGAATTCCCGGATGAGCCGGTCCACGATGATCTCCAGATGCAGCTCACCCATGCCGGCGATGATGGTCTGGCCCGTCTGCTGGTCCACATAGGTGCGGAAGGTGGGGTCCTCGTCCTGAAGCTTGAGCAGGGCCTGGTCCATCTTCTCCTGCCCCGCCTTGGTCTTGGGCTCGATGGCCACCTGGATGACCGGATTGGGGAAGGTCATGCTCTCGAGGAGCATCTGATGGGTCTCGCCGCATAGGGTGTCGCCGGTGGAGGCATCCTTCATGCCCACCAGGGCCACGATGTCTCCGGCGTAGGCCTCCTCCACCTCCGTGCGCACGTTGGCATGCATCATGAGCACCTTGCTGACCCGGGACTTGCGCTGCTTGCCTACATTATATACGTAGGAGCCGCTCTTGAGGGTGCCGCTGTAGACCCGGACGAAGGCCAACCGTCCCACGAAGGGATCGGTGATGATCTTGAAGACCAGGGCCACCAGGGGGCCGTCATCGTCCGCATGAGCCAGGAGCTCGCCCTTGCCTTCGGCATCCGTGCCTTTGGCAGGGGGGATGTCCAGGGGGGACGGTAGATATTCCACGATGGCGTTCATCAGGGGCTGGACGCCCTTATTCCGATAGGAACTGCCGCAGGCCACGGGGACCACGGTGCCGGAAAGGGTTGCCTTGCGGATGCAGGCGTTCAGCTCCGCCTCCGTGGGCTCCTCCCCCTCGAAGTATTTCTCCATCAGATCCTCATCCTGGTCGATGACGGCCTCGATGAGGTTGTTCCTATACTCCTCGGCCTGGTCCTGCATGTCCGCGGGGATGTCCTCCTCCCGGATGTCGGTGCCATCGTCGTTGTAGTAGATCTCCGCTTTCATCCGCACCAGATCGACAAGGCCGCGGAAGGTGTTCTCCGCGCCGATGGGCAGCTGGATGGGCACCGGATTGGCGCCCAGCCGCTGACGCATCATGTCCACCACGTTGAAGAAGTCGGCGCCCACGATGTCCATCTTGTTCACGTAGGCGATCCGGGGCACGCCGTAGCGCACCGCCTGCCGCCATACGGTTTCAGACTGAGGCTCCACGCCGCCCTTGGCGCAGAACACGGCAACAGCACCATCCAGCACCCGAAGGGAGCGCTCCACCTCTACGGTGAAGTCCACGTGCCCCGGCGTGTCGATGATGTTGATGCGGTGACCCTTCCAATAGCAGGTGGTGGCGGCGGAGGTGATGGTGATACCACGCTCCTGTTCCTGAACCATGTAGTCCATGGTGGCCGCGCCTTCGTGCACTTCGCCCATCTTGTGGATCTTGCCTGAATAGAACAGGATCCGCTCGGTGGTGGTGGTCTTGCCGGCATCGATGTGGGCCATGATGCCGATATTTCTGGTCAGTTCCAGCGGAATCTCGCGCATGAATTTACCAGCGGTAGTGGGCGAAGGCCTTGTTGGCCTCGGCCATACGGTGGGTGTCCTCTTTCTTCTTCACCGCGTTGCCGGCGTTGTTGGCGCCGTCCAGGATCTCGCCGGCCAGGCGCTCACGCATGGTGCGCTCGCTGCGGGCGCGGGCAAAGGACACGAGCCAGCGAAGGCCCAGGGTCTGCCGGCGCTCGGCACGGATCTCGATGGGGACCTGGTAGGTGGAACCGCCGACGCGGCGGGCCTTGACTTCCAGCACGGGCATGATGTTGTTCATGGCCTCCTCGAACACTTCGAGGGCGGGACGGCCGGTCTTCTCGGCGATGGTGTCGAAAGCCTCATACACGGCGGCCTGGGCAACGCCCCGCTTGCCGTCCAGCATGACCTGGTTGATGAGCTTGGTGACCACGGTGCTCTTATAGATAGGATCGGGAAGCACTTCCCGCTTGGGGATAAAACCACGTCTTGGCATAGCTGTACCTCCTTATTTCTTGGGGCGCTTGGCGCCATATAGGGAACGGGCCTGGTGGCGATTGGCCACACCGGCCGCATCGCGGGTACCGCGAATGATGTGGTACCGGACGCCGGGCAGATCCTTGACACGGCCGCCGCGGATGAGCACCACGGAGTGCTCCTGCAGGTTGTGGCCGATGCCGGGGATGTAGGCGGTACCTTCGAGGCCGTCGGTCAGACGGACACGGGCGATCTTACGAAGCGCGGAGTTGGGCTTTTTCGGGGTCATGGTACGGACCGCCGTGCAAACGCCCCTGCGCTGGGGGCACTGCTTGAGGATAGGCGCATTGGACTTGTACTGCACCTGCTCCCGGCCCTTGCGAACCAACTGGTTAATGGTCGGCATGAGAATTCCTCCTGATAGAATGATGAAAAAATATATCTATTGTTATTTCAATCTCTCTGCAACCCAATTCGTAGAGAGTATTGTCCGTCTTTACCGGGGATAAACCCCGCAGCGGCTAAAAAGCCGCAGAAGCAGAGCATGGGTCCCCCCACACACTGCGAAATGAAATTGTATCAGGATGGCGGCGACTTGTCAATCCACAATTTCGCCGTTTCCTTCGGTTTTTTCCGCCTGCTCCACGGGAACGGCGGTGCCGACGCCGTAGGTGAGCCGCTTGCGGGTGAAGACCGGCTGAGGGTATTTCCCCTCCGTCAGCCCCTCCCACCCCAGGGAGCTCATCCGCTTCACCGCGGGGTGATCGTTGAGATCCATGTAGGTGAAAGCGTTGAACCGGGCGCGCAGGTTCCGCTGCAAGAGCTTGCCCAGCAGGAAACTGACGCCGCCCGCGATCAGGAGCACCAGCAGAGGCAATCCCCGCCACACGTCCCGCATGCTCTGGGCCAGGGTCTCCCGGGACACCACCAGCAAAGCGAGACCCAGGATCAGGATGGCCGTCAGCATAGGGGCCCAGCTCAGCAGCTGGTACCGACGCCGGCAGTTTTTGCAGCAGCCGAACTGGAGCGGGACTACGAATCCGTAGGTCTTGTTCCGAAACAGGCTCAGCTTCTTCTTCCGCTGCCGGGGATCGGCGTGGCCCATGTCAAAGAGGGCGTAGCTTTCGATTCTCCCCTTCTCCTCCCCCTTGCAGAGGGTACATTCCGTCCCGGCAAAGAGGGGATGGATGCCCTCCTCCGGCAGGAAGGAATAGAGGGTTTCCACGTCGCTGCGGATATCGTTGGCCTCCCGAGGGTCCTTGCCCTGGGCGGGGCACTCCCGGCAGGCACGCATGTTGAGCCGAGCACAGGTCTCCGTGCCCCACAGGGGACAGGTTTGATCGGTACGTTTCTGTTCCATGCGCGCCTCCGAAAGATGGTTTCCTTTAGTTCAGGCCCATGGTGTCGTTCTTGGGCACCACGGTCACGTCCCGATACCGCTTGAGGCCGATGCCCGCGGGTATCTGCTTGCCGATGATCACGTTCTCCTTCATGCCCACCAACGGATCGATGCGGCCCTTGATGGCGGCCTCGGTGAGGACGCGGGTGGTCTCCTGGAAGGAGGCGGCGGAGAGGAAGGATTCCGTGGCCAAGGCAGCCTTGGTGATGCCCAGGAGCTTGCGCTTGGCGATGGCGGGCCGGCCCTCGGGGTTGGCCGTGAGCACGGCTTCGTTCTCCTCCTCGAAGCGGAAGATGTCGCAGAGCTCGCCCGGCAAAAGCTTGGTGTCGCCGGCGTCCTCGATCTGGACCTTGCGGAGCATCTGGCGGATGATGATCTCGATATGCTTATCGGAGATCTCCACGCCCTGGAGCCGGTACACGCTCTGGACTTCCTTCAGCAGGTAGGCCTGCACGCCCTTGACGCCCAGGATACGCAGGATGTCGTTGGGGTTCACGGAGCCTTCGGTCAGCTCCTGGCCAACCTCCACGTGGTCCCCGTCTTTCACCTTCAGCTTGCTGCCGAAGGGAATGTGGTAATCCGCGCTCTCGCCGTCGTCGTTGGAGATGATGGCCTTGCGCTTGCCTTCATCCAGATGCAGCGTGCCGGCGATCTCGGTGATGACTGCCAGGCCCTTGGGCTTGCGGGCCTCGAAAAGCTCTTCCACACGGGGAAGACCTTGGGTGATGTCCTCGCTGGAGGCGACGCCGCCGGTATGGAAGGTACGCATGGTGAGCTGGGTACCCGGCTCGCCGATGGCCTGGGCGGCGATGATGCCCACGGCCTCGCCGATCTCCACGTGGCCGCCGGTGGCCTGGTTGGCGCCGTAGCACTTGGCGCACACGCCGTGCTCGCTGCGGCAAGTGAAGACGCTGCGGCAGAGGACCTCCTTGATGCCGGCCTTTTCGATGGCTTCGGCCTGTTCGTAGGTGATCATGGAATCCGCAGGCACGATCTCCTTGCCGGTCTTGGGGTCGACCACGGGATCGATGGTGTAGCGGCCCACCACCCGGGCGGACAGGGGCTCGATGAGCTTGCCGTCATCCAGGATGGCGGTGAGGACCATGCCCTTGGGGGTGTCGTTCCGGGAGGCGAAGCAATCCTCCTCACGGATGATGACCTCCTGAGAAACGTCCACGAGACGGCGGGTCAGATAACCGGAGTCCGCGGTACGAAGGGCCGTATCGGCCAAGCCCTTGCGGGCGCCGTGGGAGGAGATGAAGAACTCCAACACGGACAGGCCCTCACGGAAGTTGGCGCGAATGGGCACCTCGATGATTTGACCGGAGGGGTCGGCCATGAGGCCGCGCATGCCGGCCAGCTGACGGATCTGGGCCTTGCTGCCACGGGCGCCGGAGTTGGCCATCATGTAGATGGGGTTGTAGGGATCCAGGGAGTCCATCAGGGCGGCGGTGACGTCGTCCGTGGCCTTTTCCCAGATGCCGATGATGTTCTCCCGGCGTTCCTTGTTGGAGAGCAAGCCCATGTTGAACATGTTCTCCACCTCCACGACCTGCTGTTCGGCGTCGTGGACGATGGTCTTCTTCTCCTCAGGCACTTTGATGTCCTGGTAGCCCACGGTGATGCCGCCGCGAGTGGAGTAGGTGTAGCCCAGCTTCTTGACCTTATCCAGCACCTCGGAGGTGATGGTGGGGCCGTACTTGCGGTAGCACATGTCGATGATGTTGCCAAGGTCCTTCTTCACCACCAGGCGGTCGATCTCCAGCACGAACATGTCGTCCAGGGTCTCCCGAGGCACATAGCCAAGGTCCTGAGGGATGGCGGCGTTGAAGAGGAGCCGACCCACGGAGGTGTCGATGATGCGCTGATAGGTCTTGCCCTGCCACTCCCGGGAGATCCGGACCCGGATCTTGGACTGGAGGGTGACCTCGCCGCACTGGTAGGCCATGATGGCCTCGTCCTCGGAGGCGAAGGCCTTCCCCTCCCCCTTCTGACCGTCCCGAAGCTGGGTGAGGTAGTAGCAGCCGAGGACCATGTCCTGGGTGGGGCACACCACGGGCTTGCCGTCCTGGGGTTTCAAAATGTTGTTGGCCGCCAGCATGAGGAAGCGGGCTTCGGCCTGAGCTTCCACAGACAGGGGCACGTGCACGGCCATCTGGTCGCCGTCGAAGTCGGCGTTGAAGGCGGTGCAGGCCAGGGGGTGCAGCTTGATGGCGCGGCCCTCCACCAGCACCGGCTCAAAGGCCTGGATACCCAGGCGGTGCAGCGTGGGCGCACGGTTCAGGAGCACGGGGTGATCCTTGATCACGTTCTCGAGCACGCCCCAGACCTCGGTGGCGTTGCGCTCCACCATCCGCTTGGCGCCCTTCACGTTCTGAGCGTAGCCCAGCTCCACCAGCTCCTTCATGACGAAGGGCTTGAAGAGCTCCAGAGCCATCTCCTTGGGCAGACCGCACTGGCTCATCTTAAGGTCGGGACCGACCACGATGACGGAACGGCCGGAGTAGTCCACGCGCTTGCCCAGCAGATTCTGACGGAACCGGCCCTGCTTGCCGCGGAGCATGTCGGACAGGGACTTGAGGGGCCGGTTGCCCGGGCCCGTGACGGGGCGGGAACGGCGGCCGTTGTCGATGAGGGCGTCCACCGCTTCCTGCAGCATCCGCTTCTCGTTGCGGACGATAATATCCGGGGCCCGGAGCTCCAGGAGCCGCTTCAAGCGGTTGTTCCGGTTGATGACCCGGCGATACAGGTCGTTGAGGTCGCTGGTGGCGAACCGACCGCCGTCCAGCTGGACCATGGGCCGAAGATCAGGGGGAATGACCGGCAGCACGGTGAGGATGATCCACTCAGGGCGGTTGCCGCTCTTGATGAAGGCCTCCACCACCTCCAGCCGCTTCACGGCGTTGGTGTGCTTCTGGCCGCCGGAGGTCTCGATCTCCTTGCGGAGCTGATCCCGAAGCTCTTCGAGATTGATCTCCGCCAAGAGTTCCCGGATGGCTTCAGCACCCATGCCGGCCTTGAAGCTCTTGGGGCCGAACTGCTCCTGATACTCCCGATACTCCCGATCGGTGAGGATCTGCTTCTTCTGCAGGGTGGTCTCACCGGGATCGATGACCACGAAGGCCGCAAAGTAGAGCACCTGCTCCAGGGCCTTGGGGCTCATGTCGAGGAGCATCTTCATCCGGCAGGGGATGCCCTTGAAGTACCAGATATGGCTCACGGGCACGGCGAGCTCGATATGGCCCATCCGCTCCCGGCGGACCTTGGCCCGGGTGACTTCCACGCCGCACTTTTCGCAGACGATGCCCTTGTAACGGCCCCGCTTATAGCGGCCGCAGTGGCACTCCCAGTCCTTGGTGGGCCCGAAGATACGCTCGCAGAAGAGGCCGTCCCGCTCCGGTTTCAACGTCCGGTAGTTGATGGTCTCGGGCTTCTTCACCTCGCCGTGGGACCACTCCAAGATCTTTTCCGGAGAAGCGAGACCGATCTGCAACGCGTCAAAATCAGTGAGATTAAACATGCTTTTTCTCCTTTACCCAGCCTGCCTTAGTCCAAATCCAAATCGCCGTTGTCCATGCCGTCGGACAGATCGCCCAGCAGATCGTCCAGACCTGCCCCGTCGTCCTGCTCCAGCACGCCCTCGCCGGGCTCGTCGAACTCGCCGAAGTCCTCGTCAGCGCCGAAGTCGTCGTCGCCGAACTCGTCCTCCTCCTCGTCCTTGCCATCCTCATCCACCGGCAGATCGGGCATATCCTCGATGCCGGAGATGTTGATGTCCATGGGCTTGAGATCGTCCTCATCGTCCTCGGTGATCTCGATCTCGGTCCGATCCTCGCGAAGGACCTTCACGTCCAAAGCCAGGGACTGGAGCTCCTTGATGAGCACCTTGAAGGATTCAGGCACACCGGCGGTCTTGGCGTTGTCGCCCTTGACGATGCTCTCGTAGGTCTTCACACGGCCCACCACATCGTCGGATTTCACCGTCAGGATCTCCTGCAGGGTGTTGGCGGCGCCGTAGGCCTCCAACGCCCACACCTCCATCTCGCCGAAACGCTGGCCGCCGAACTGGGCCTTGCCGCCCAGAGGCTGCTGGGTGACCAGGGAGTAGGGGCCCGTGCTCCGGGCGTGGATCTTGTCGTCCACCAGATGATGGAGCTTCAAATAATACATATAGCCAACGGATACCCGGTTCTCAAAGGGCTGTCCGGTACGGCCGTCGTAGAGGATCGTCTTGCCGTCCTCGTCGCAACCCGCCTTCACCAGCAGCCGCTTGATGTCTTCCTCGGTGGCGCCGTCGAACACGGGGGTGGCGATGTGGAGGCCCAGCTTCTTGCAGGCCATGCCCAAGTGGAGCTCCAACACCTGTCCGATGTTCATTCGGGACGGCACGCCCAGGGGGTTCAGCACGATCTGCAGCGGCGTCCCGTCGGGCATGAAGGGCATATCCTCCTCCGGCAGGATGCGGGAGATGACGCCCTTGTTGCCGTGACGGCCGGCCATCTTGTCGCCCACGGAGATCTTCCGCTTCTGGGCGATGTAGACACGGACCATCTGGTTGACACCGGGGCTCAGCTCGTCCTTCTTCTCCCGGGTGAAGACCTTCACGTCCACCACCACGCCGCCTTCGCCATGGGGCACGCGCAGGGAGGTGTCGCGGACGTCACGGGCCTTCTCGCCGAAGATGGCGCGAAGGAGCCGCTCCTCCGCCGTGAGCTCGGTTTCGCCCTTGGGCGTGACCTTGCCCACCAGGATGTCTCCCGCCCGGACCTCGGCGCCGGGACGGATGATACCGTTCTCGTCCAGCTGGCTCAAGGCATCCTCACCGATGTTGGGGATGTCCCGGGTGATCTCCTCGGCGCCCAGCTTGGTATCGCGGGCCTCCACCTCGTGCTCCTCGATGTGGATGGAGGTGTAGGCGTCCTCCTTCACCAGCTTCTCGCTGATGAGGACCGCGTCCTCGTAGTTGTAGCCCTCCCAGGTCATGAACCCGATGAGGATGTTCCGGCCGAGAGCGATCTCGCCGCCGTCGGTGGAAGCGCCGTCCGCGATGACGTCGCCCTTCTTGACCACCTCGCCCTTGGAGACCACGGGCCGCTGGTTCAGACAGGTGCCCTGGTTGCTCCGCTGGAACTTGGTCATCTTATATTCGTGGGGCACGCCCGCGGGGGTGGTGATGACCACCTTTGTGGCGGACACGTAGCTCACCACGCCGTCCTCCTTGGCGAGGACCACGATGCCGGAGTCGGCCGCCGCCTTGTATTCCATGCCGGTGGCCACCACGGGGGCCTCGGGCTTCAAGAGGGGCACGGCCTGACGCTGCATGTTGGAGCCCATGAGGGCCCGGTTGGCGTCGTCGTTCTCGAGGAAGGGGATCATGGCCGTGGCCACAGACACCAGCTGCTTGGGGGAAACGTCCAGATAGTCGATCTCGGAGTTGCGGACCTCGATGATCTGGTCCAGCTTCCGGGCCACCACACGGTCCTTCACGAACCAGTGGGTCTCGGGATCCACAGGCTCGTTGGCCTGGGCTACGATGGCGCCGTCCTCTTCGTCGGCGGTGAGGTATACGATCTCTTCGGTGACCTGGCGATTGGCCTTGTCCACCACCCGGTAGGGGGCTTCGATGAAGCCGTACTCGTTGATCCGGGCATAGGTGGCCAGGGAGTTGATCAAACCGATGTTGGGACCTTCAGGGGTCTCGATGGGGCACATACGGCCGTAGTGGGAGTAGTGCACGTCGCGGACCTCGAAGGTGGCGCGGTCACGGTTCAAGCCGCCGGGGCCCAGAGCCGAGAGACGCCGCTTATGGGTCAGCTCGGACAGGGGGTTGGTCTGGTCCATGAACTGGGACAGCTGGGAGGAGCCGAAGAACTCCTTGATGGCGGCGGTCACCGGACGGATATTGATGAGGTTGCTGGGCATGACCACGTCCATGTCCTGCAGGCCCATCCGCTCCCGGACCACCCGCTCCAACCGGGTGAGGCCCACCCGGATCTGATTCTGGAGGAGCTCGCCCACGCTGCGGATGCGGCGGTTGCCCAGATGGTCGATATCATCCGTCTTGCCGATCCCGCAGGAAAGGTCGATCATGTAGGACACAGAAGCCACCATGTCGTCGGGGACGATATGGCGGGGAATCAGATCATAGTAGTGGCTGCGGAGGAAGTCCTTTTGAGCCTCCTCGCCCTCGATGGCCTGCATCTCGGGGAGCAGGGCAAGGAGCGTGGGGATATGGACGTCCTCGTTGAGGCCCGCCTCGATGGGGGCAAAGGGCAGGAAGCCGGCGGCGGAGGCGAAGTTGTTGCCCACCACCTTCACGGTCTTGTCCTCGATCCGGACCGACACGGCGTTGACGCCGGCGTTCTGGACCTCTTCGGCCTTCTGCTTATCGATAAAGGCGCCCTCCTCCAGCAGCACTTCGCCGGTGACGGGTGAGACCACCATCTCAGCGGCGATCTGGTTCACGATGCGGGCCTTCAGGCTCAGCTTCTTATTGAACTTATAGCGGCCTACCCGGGCAAGGTCGTACCGGTTGTCGAAGAACAGGCCGTTGAGCAGGCTCCGGGCGCTCTCCTCCGTGGGAGGCTCGCCGGGGCGCTGCCGCTTGTAGATCTCGATAAGGCCCTCTGCCACGGAGTTGGTGGGGTCCTTCTGGAGGGTGTTCTCCAGCCGTTCATCCTCGCCCAGCAGCTCCCGGATCTCCGCCTTGGTGCCGTAGCCGATGGCGCGCAGCAGGGAGGTGATGAACACCTTCCGCTGCCGGTCGATCTTCACGTACAGGATGCCGTTGCTGTCGGTTTCATACTCCAGCCAGGCGCCCCGGTTGGGGATGACCTGGGAGGAATAGAGCTGGTTGCCCCACTTGTCGGTGCTGACCGAATAATAGGCGCCGGGGGACCGGACCAGCTGACTTACGATGACTCGCTCTGCGCCGTTGATGATAAAGGTGCCCTGGGGCGTCATCAGCGGGAAATCGCCCATAAAGACCTCCTGCTGCTTCACCTCGCCGGTCTCTTTGTTGATGAGCCGGACGGTGACCCGCAGGGGCGCGGCGTAATTCACGTCGTTTTCCTTGCTCTCCTCCTGGGTGTACTTGGGCTTATCGAGATCGATCCGATAGTCCACGAACTCCAGGACGAGCTTGCCGGAATAGTCGACGATGGGGGAGATGTCGTTGAAAACCTCTTTAAGATCTTCTTTCAGAAAGCGGTAGTAGGAATTCTTCTGCACCTCAATGAGATCGGGCATGCTGAGCACTTCGTTGACCTTGGAAAAGCTCTTGCGGACCCGCCGTCCCATCTTGACGTCATGCATCATCTCGTTCACTCCTTTTGATGCCGTTGCACCGACTTTGATTGCACGGATACCTATCCATCCCGTCCGCGTAAACCGGTTGCTCGCCGGATTTACAGGCATACGCCGACAGTTTAGCTATCATAATGCGACTTAGAATAGTATCACTATGTCTACAAGCTGTCAAGAAATATTTTTTACAAAGAGGCAATATTTTTCTAAAGGACCGTTTCCCTGCATATGGTTGTATGGAGAAAGCATCTTTTTGTCCACACTGACCCTGAAACCATATAGGAAAGGAAGCGATATATCTATGGAACAAGCCATGATCTCCCCGCGCCGCAAGTCCGGCTGGGACAGCGCCGAGGAGGCGCTGCTCCAGGTTGCCGTGGACCGGTGCCGGGCCGCGGGCGAACCCCTGAAGACCGCCTTTGCCGAGGCTGCGAAAGAGACCGGTCGACAGCCCAACAGCGTTCGGAACCACTATTACGCCAGCAGCAAGACCGGCGAAAGCGCCCCTGCCTTCCTCCCCTTCTCCGAGGAGGAAAGCTTGTCCCTGCTCAAGACGGTGCTGCTGGCCCGGTCCGCCGGGGAGTCCGTCCGCGCCTGTACGCTGCGCATCGCTCAGGGGGACACCCGGCGCATGCTCCGCTATCAGAACAAGTACCGATCCCTCCTCAAGAGCCGCCCCGCCCTGGTGGATCGGGCCCGCCGGGAGCTGCAGGAGAAGGGCGATCCTGTCTTCGACCCCTACGCCCCCTCCCCCGCCGGCCCGGGCCGGCCCCGAAAGACGACCGTCCCGCCCGACACGGAGGCCCTGATCCGGACCCTGTGCGAAAGCCTGAGCGAGCTTCTCAGAAGGAGCGCCAAAGAGTAAACAAGAAGGCTGCCGGTCGAGGCAGCCTTTTTGTTTGCAAAAATCAAGCGTCAAATATGCCCAGTATGATGATGCCCGCCACGGTGAGGGCGATGGCGCCGTAATGCTTCCAGGACAGCTTCTCCTTCAGGAAGATGCGGCTCCACACCACGGACAAGGCGCAGTAGGAGGCGATGATGGCCGCGGCGAAGCCCGCGTGGGCCGTGTCGCCCAGGGCGTAGATGTAAGCGAGCTGGCCCGCGGTCTCGAAGATGCCGCCCAGGAGCTTGGGTCCCTCGGCCTTCACGGTCAGCTTGTCCCGGCGGACGCCCAGCACGTAGATGGCGGCCACGATGCCGCAGACCAGGAAGGTGAGCTCATAGGCCACGTTGGCCGGGCCTTCCTCCAGCATGGTGGGAAAGACGGTATCGAGGAAGGTGCCCGTGGCCTCCTCCCGCAGGATGACCGAATCGAAGAAGGTGCCCAGGGCATCGATGATACAATATAAAATAGGTAACAGCAGGGCGATGAAGCTCTTCTCATACTTCACCTTGCTGTCCTGCTGGCGCAGCTCTCGGGCGTCGTCGCTCTCGTTCATCTCCACCACGCCCAGGAGCACCACGCCGATGGTCACCGCCACCACGCCGATCCACTGGACCAGCCCCGGCATCTCCTGCAAAAACAGGAAGCAGAGGACCGCCGCGATGCCGCCGGAGGAGTTGCAGATGGGGCTGGAGACGGAGAGCTCGATATACCGAAGACCCACATAGCCAAGAGTCATGGACAGGATGTACATGAAGCTGGCGGGCAGGTAGGCCACGATGGTACCCCAGGTGATCTCCACGCCGCCGATGAAGATCTCGTAGGCGGCATGAAGGCCCATGACCAGGCCCACGGCCATGACCATCTTCCAATGGCTCAGTTTGTCAGATGGCTTGGAACCGATCTTGGAGAACATGTCGGAGCCGCTCCAGCAGAGCAGCGCGATCAAAGAGAGTGCGAACCACATATGTTTTTTTCCTCAAATGTTTTCTGCTCTTTTTCTCTTTAGTGAAGAGAAAAAGAGCCAAAAAGAGAAGCGCGGGAAGAATATTCGAAATATGCAGCGATGAAAGATGCCCGCTGGGAATAGACCCTTCAATTATACCTTCTTAGGCCCGAAGGAATGGCGGCGAGACCGGCGATTGCGGCTGAAGGGCACCGTGGCTTTGGCGGCTTCAGGCGCAGGAGGGGCTGCAGCGACTTCCGGCTGGACCTTCCCCGCAGGGGCTTCGGCCTTGGGCGTTTGCTCGGCGGGCTTGGACTGCTTGTTGTCCCGGTTGCCTTTATTCCGGTTTTGGCCCTGGTTTTTATCCCCCTTGGGCCTGTCGCCCTTGGGCTGGGGCTTATCGGATTTGTTCTGGGGCTTGTTCTCCCCCTTGGGCTGCTTTTCGGCCTTGGGTTGAGGCTTGTCGCCCTTGGGTTGAGATTTGTCCCCCTTGGGCTGAAGCTTGTCGCCTTTAGGCTGAGGCTGACGATCCCGGCCCCGGTTCTGCCGAAGCTGGCTCCCCTGCCGCAGGGGCGTGAAGCCCTCCGCCTTCTCCGTTTCCGGCTCCGCCGCCGCCTGGGCAGCCCGCTCCATGGCCCTTTCCTTGGCCCCGGGGCCCAGATCCTGATAGGGGTACTCCCGAATGTCGATGGTGCCGTCCTCGGCGGTGAGCTTCACCTTGGTCTTTTCGGTGATCACGTTGTTTTCCACCGCGATGCCTACGCCGTCGGGGGTCTCGATCTCCTTCCCCGTCTTGGGCATGAGCTTGTGCATCTGCTCGTAGCAGCTTTCCTCATACTGGAGACAGCACATGAGCCGGCCGCAGAGGCCGGAGATCTTGGTGGGGCTCAGGGACAGGTTCTGCTCCTTGGCCATCTTGATGGACACGGGGCGGAAATCGTCCAAAAACTGCTTGCAGCACACGGGCCGGCCGCAGGGCCCCAGGCCCCCCAGCATCTTCGCCTCGTCCCGGACGCCGATCTGCCGAAGCTCGATCCTGGTCTTGAACACATAGGCCAGATCCTTCACCAGCTCACGAAAATCCACCCGCTCGTCCGCGGTGAAATAGAACACCGCCTTGCTGCCGTTGAAGGTATACTCCGCGTTCACCAGCTTCATGTCCAAGCCATGCTCTTCGATCTTCCGCTCGCAGATATCGAAGGCCTCCTGCTCCTTGTCCTGGTACAGCTGCCGCAGCCGCCGATCCTCATCGGTGGCGATCCGCTGCACGGTCTTCAGGGGCGAGACCACCTTCTCCTCCTCCACCTCCGTGACGCCCATGGTCACGTCGCCGTATTCCACGCCCCGGGCGGTCTCCACGATGACGCCGCTGCCGGGCTGGATATCCAAATCGCCCGGATCGAAATAGTAGACCCGGCCGCTGTTTCTGAATTTGACTCCGATGACTTTTACCATTGCTTTATTCCGTTTCCTGCTTTCCTAAGGAGACCAGCAGCCCGTCCAGGATCGCCCCCGGTGCGCCGCCGTATTCCGTCAGTATCCGCCGCCGCTGCAGCGTTTCTGTTATCATACATTGAATTTCCGCCGTTGTAAAGTGTTCCGCCATACGGTTTATGAGCGCCGCCCCGTCCAGATTCCGGCAGGCGCCCCCGCCCAGCTTCGTGACCAGGCCGTCCCGCAGCAGGGACAGGAGGATGTCCATGAAGTCGCAGAGTGGCTCCTTCCCCACCCGCTTCTTGCCCTCCTCCCGACGCTCCAGCAGCTCCGCCGCCCGTGCAAAGGGGGTCACGCCGAAGAGGGCGTCCGCTATCATCGGCAGGCACTGGGCCCGAAAGGACATGTACTCCTCCCCCGCGTACCGTTCCGCCAGAGCGGGCACCCCGTCGGAGAGGGCAGCCGCCAGCCTGGCCTGCTCCGGGGCCACACCGTGGGCCCGCAGCCGAGCTGCCACCCGCTCCACGTCCTCCGCCCCCACCCGGACCAGCATGCACCGGGAACGAATGGTGGGCAGCACCGCCTGCTCGTTCCCCGTCAAAATGAGCAGAGCGTCCTCAGGCGGCTCCTCCAGGGTCTTTAAGAGGGCGTTCTGGGTCTGCTGGGTGAGCAGGTGAGCATCCGGGATTACCAAGCACCGCCGTCCCTGGCCGAACACCTGCCGGTTCAGCTCCTCGCAGCATGCGCGGACGGTCTTCACGGCGTAGTCCGGCAACTCCTGAAAGAAGGGGCATTCCGCCAGCTTTCCCACGTCCTCCGTTCCCAGCAGATACAGGGCCGCCGCCCGTCGGGCGTATTCCTTTTTGCCGCTGCCCGCAGGCCCCACCAGGAACACCGCGTGAGGCGTGTCCCCCGCCTTCAGGCAGCTCAGCCATTGCAGCAGCTGCATTCCGAAAACTCCAACACCACTCTTAGGTAACCCTTTTCCAGGCTTGCCAATCTGCCCGCCTGAGCCGCCGCCAGGATGGCCTTCTGCTGCTCCGCGGTGATACGATCCCCCGCTTTCACCAGGACGCTGCCCGCCTGATCCACAACGTCCGCCACAGGCAGGCACCCGGCGCACCGCTCCGGCAACACCAGACAGGTGGTCACGTTAAAAAACTCCGCCGCCGTCATCGGCTTCAATTCTTCCATGGTTCCGTCAACTTTCCTTTCAATTCTTCGTCGGCGCTCAGGCACAGAGCCCGCCGAACGCCGTTTTCTTGGTAGATGAGCATGGTCGTGTCCGCCAACTGTCCCGTACGCACGTTGGGCCCCATGCGGCAGCCTTTTTCCTTCAGCTTCGCCCCATCGTATGCGCCGGCATATTCGATATCCTCCAAGGGCACCTCTGCCACCAGCTTTTCGGTCTTTCCCATAAGCCGGGTCACAAAAAAGGCCCGATCCGTCAGGGTGTACCGGTAGCTGGTCAGCCGGAACCGCAGCACCCAGTACCCCATGGCGATCAGCAGCCCATAGAGCACCGCCTGCACCAGCACCGGCGGAAGCTTCAGCAGCCCCTGGAGCCGATTGCCCAGGCCGATGATCAGCAGCGCCCCCACCACCAGCAAAGCGTACAAAGCGCCTTCGCTGCGGATATGCCGCTTCTTCGGGGCGGCCACCTGGGTGATGATCACATTGTATATCGTTTCTTCCATAGTGAAATTATTGTACCGCAGTTCCGGCCCTGCGTCAACGAACCAGAACCCGTTTTTTCCCGTGCCCGCCCCCTTTCCTTCGCCCCGGAAAAATATTTTTTCTTTTTTGAAAATACCTCTTGCATTTTCCGGCGGACTTGGCTATAATACCTTTCGAACGTTCCTCAGTAGCTCAATGGCAGAGCATTCGGCTGTTAACCGAAGGGTTGTAGGTTCGAGCCCTACCTGGGGAGCCAAAGAAACAGGACCGCCGCATGGCGGTCCTGTTTCTTTCTTTTTTGACGGGCATGTATGCAACCCGAAGGTTAACAGCCGACGGCTGTTAACTGGTGCGAAGCCGAGCGCTGCCAGTGGCAGATGCAGCGAGGCGGAGCACGGGCAAAGCAAGGAGAAAAGCGCACACCAGACGGTTTTCGACTATGCTTTGCACCCGTTAGCGAAGCCGAGCGCTGCCAGTGGCAGATGCAGCGAGGCGGAGCACGGGCAAAGCAAGGAGAAAAGCGCACGGCAGGCGGTTTTCGACTATGCTTTGCACCCGTCAGGGTTGTAGGTTCGAGCCCTACCTGGGGAGCCAAAAAAGTCATCCGATCGGATGACTTTTTTTCTATCCTTGGGAGTATAAAAGCGTCTTTTGAAAGGAAGTCGTCTTGACAGCGATAAAAGGATGGAGATATAATATGTCATAATTTAATACAGCAGTCGGTGCCCTTGCCGCCCGGGGGGAGGCAAGGGGTAAAAGGGAAACAGGTGAAAGGCCTGTGCGATCTCGTCACTGTATGCGGAAGAGTCCGTCGGGCGCCAAAAGGCGCGGCCACTGGGAAACCGGGAAGGCGATGGGCGAAGCGCCGCGAGCCAGGAAACCTGCCGTCTGTCGGTACGGGAAAAGATGTTTTCCAGATCACGAGGGATTGATCGTGTACCATGCTCCCGCTTTGGGGCGCTCTTTACACGCAGTCTCTTTGCCAACAGGTAAAGAGCTTTTTTCGTGCCGTGGGTTTCGCTGATGTACCTATTATATACATCGGGGGACGCTCGGGCGTCCCAATAAAAAATGAGGAGGAACCTATGAAAAGAAAGATCGCACTGTTTCTGGCTCTCGTCATGCTGCTCTCCGTCAGCATGATCGCCCTGCCCGCCTTCGCCGAGGAGGGCGAGGAGCCCTCTGAGGCCGACAAGGAAGCCGCCGCCCAGGTGGCCGCCCTCATCGACGCCATCTACGTCCAGGAGCGGACCGAGACCACCGACGCGGACTGCGCCGCCGCCAAGGCCGCCTGGGACGCTCTCACCGACGCCCAGAAGGAGTTGGTGGAGGGCGAGGAAGCCGACTCCGATTACTTCGGCCGTGACACCGGCGACGCCTCTAAGGACGATCCCCGCAACGCCGACGAGATCGGCGAAAATGAGCTCCTGGTGGTAAGCTTCGGCACCTCCTTCAACGACAGCCGAGCCGAGGACATCGGCGGCATCGAGAAGGCGCTCGAAGCGGCGTTCCCCGAGTGGGCCGTCCGCCGGGCCTTCACCGCCCAGATCATCATCAACCACGTCCAGGCCAGGGATGGCGAGTTTATCGACAACATGGACCAGGCCCTGGAGCGTGCCGTTAAAAACGGCGTCAAGAACCTGATCATTCAGCCCACCCACCTCATGCACGGCGCCGAGTACGACGAGCTGGTGGAAGCGGTCACCAAATACGCCGACAAGTTCGCCGCCGTCACCGTGGCCGAGCCCCTGCTGGGCAAGGTGGGCGCTGACGCCGCCGCCGTGAACAACGACAAGCTGACCGTGGCTGAGGCAGTGGTGGCCGAAGCCGTGAAGGAGGCCGGGTTCTCCAGCCTTCATGCCGCCGAGAAGGACGGCACCGCCATCGTGCTCATGGGCCACGGCACCGCCCATGCCGCCAAGGTCACCTACTCCCAGATGCAGACCATGATGAACGAACTGGGCTACAAGAACGTGTTCATCGGCACCGTGGAGGGCGAGCCTGAGGAGACCGCCTGGGAGGAGGTCATCAAGGCTGTCAACGAAGCGGGCTACACCAAGGTCATCCTGCGGCCCCTGATGGTCGTCGCCGGCGACCATGCCAACAACGACATGGCCGATCCCGAGGATCCCGAATCCTGGTTCAGCATGTTCACCGCCTCCGGCCTGTTCACCGACATCCAGTGCCAGATCGCGGGCCTTGGCCGGATCGAGACCGTCCAGAAGCTCTACGTGAACCACACCCAGGCCGCCGTCTACGCCATGGCTCCCGCCAACGAGACCGACGCCGAGGCCGGCAAGCGGGTGGGCGCTCTCATCGACGCCATCTACGTCCAGGAGCGGACCGAGGCCACCGACGCTCAGTGCGCCGCCGCCAAGGCCGCCTGGGACGCCCTGACCGACGCCCAAAAGGAGCTGGTGGAGGGCGAGGAAGCCGATCCCGACTACTTCGGCCGCGACACCGGCGACGCCAAGCTGGATGATCCCCGGAACCTGAACGGCATCGGCGAGAACGAGCTGTTGGTGGTGAGCTTCGGCACCTCCTTCAACGACAGCCGCGCCCAGGATATCGGCGGCATCGAGAAGGCTCTTGAGGCCGCGTTCCCCGGCTGGGCCGTCCGCCGGGCCTTCACCGCCCAGATCATCATCAACCACGTCCAGGCTAGGGACGGCGAGTTCATCGACAACATGGACCAGGCCCTGGATCGCGCCGTGATGAACGGGGTCAAAAACCTGCTCATCCAGCCCACTCACCTCATGCACGGCGCCGAGTATGACGAGCTCATGGCGGCTGCCGAAAAGTATGCCGACAAGATGAATATCGTGGTGGCCGAACCCCTGCTGGGCCAGTTGGGCGCCGATGCAGCCGCCGTCAACGCGGACAAGGAGACCGTGGCCAAGGCCGTGGTGGCCGAGGCCGTGAAGGCCGCCGGATTCGAGTCCCTGGAGGCTGCCGACAAGGAGGGCGTTGCTTTGGTGTTTATGGGCCACGGCACCGCCCACGCCGCCAAGGTCACCTACTCCCAGATGCAGACACAGATGAAGGAACTGGGCTATAAGAACGTATTCATCGGCACCGTGGAGGGCGAGCCCGAGGAGACCGCCTGTGAGGCCGTCATCGAGGCCGTCCATGAAGCCGGTTACACCAAGGTCATCCTTCGGCCCCTGATGGTCGTCGCCGGCGACCACGCCAACAACGACATGGCCGATCCCGAGGATCCCGAATCCTGGTTCAGCATGTTCACCGCCTCCGGCCTGTTCACCGACGTCCAGTGCCAGATCGCCGGCCTCGGCCGGATCCCCGAGATCCAGGCCATCTACGTGGCCCACACCCAGGCCGTCGTCGACGAGAAGGGCATGCAGGTGGAGGCGGCTGCCCCCGCCGCTGCCCTGGCCGACGGCATCTATAAGGCCACCTTCAAGACCGACAGCGGCATGTTCCATGTGAACGAGGCCAACAAGGGCCTGGGCGTCCTCACCGTCCAGGACGGCCAGATGACCATCCACATCAGCCTGGCCTCCAAGAGTATCGTGAACCTGTTCCCCGGCCTCAAGGAGGACGCCCAGAAGGAGGGTGCGGTGCTGCTGCAGCCCACCACCGACACGGTGACTTACGAAGACGGCATCTCTGAAGAGGTTTACGGCTTCGACGTGCCCGTGCCCGCCATCGGTGAAGAGTTCGACCTGGCCCTCATCGGCAAGGCCGGCAAATGGTACGACCACAAGGTCATCGTCATCGACCCCGTGCCCGAGGCGTAAGATCAGGGCACAGAGTATCCTCCATCGCAAGCGGCGCGGCGGCTTCGGCTGCCGTGCCGCATAGCTGTATTTATATTAGACAAGTTTTCGGACGGAAAGGACGCTCCATATGAGAAAAAAGACCCTTTGTTTGGCTCTCGCGATCCTGCTGCTGGTGCTTGGCCTGGGCTGTCAAAAGAAAGCCAAGGCCCCGGCGGATGGGACCTACACCGTGGCCATCACCCTCACCGGCGGCACGGGCAAGGCGAAGATCGCCTCCCCGGTGCAGCTGGTGGTGAAGGATGGGCAGATGAGCGCCATCCTTGTCTGGAGCAGTTCCAATTACGACTATATGAAGGTGAACGGCGTCCGCTATGACGCCGTGATCGAGGAGGGCCACTCCACGTTCACTGTGCCCGTAGCTTCCCTGGAGGAACCCCTCCCTGTGGTGGCGGACACGGTAGCCATGAGCACCCCCCACGAGATCGAGTACACCATCACCTTCGATCCCGCCACGTTGGCGGCGGAAACCAAATGAAAACGATGGCGAAAAAGCTCCTCTGCCTGTCGCTGCTCATAGCCCTGGCCCTGGGGCTTCTTTCGGGCTGCGGCGGAGAAAAGCAGGCCGAGCCGAAGGCCGTGGGGCCGGACTGGACCACCCTTAAGGTGATCCGACAGGTGCCCCTTTCCTACGCCACCGAGTTCGCCCTGTGGGAATATGACCAGGGATATACGCTGCTGACCATCCCCACCAGCGGCCGATTTTTGCTGGTGCCGGAAGGGGCGGGCGTGCCCAAGGGACTGGAGGAGGACATCGTCCCGCTGTACGCGCCCCTTGATCGGATGTATCTGGCCGCTACCTCCGCCATGGACTTCTTTCGGGCCCTGAACTGCGTCGGCGATATCCGTCTGTCCGGCACGGACAAAAGCGGCTGGTACATCGAGGAAGCCAAGGAAGCTCTCGAGAACGGTAGCATGGTCTTCGCGGGCAAATACAGCGCTCCGGACTACGAGCTGATCTTCGCGGAGAAGTGCGATCTGGCCATCGAGTCCACCATGATCTATCACAGTCCCGAGGTGAAGGAACAGCTGGAGAAGCTGGACGTCCCCGTGCTGGTGGAGCGCAGCAGCTACGAGGAGGACCCCCTGGGCCGCATGGAATGGGTGAAGGTTTACGGGGCTCTGGTGGGGAAGCTTTCGGAGGCGGAAGCCCTGTTCGATCAGGAGGTTTCGGCGGTGGCGCCCCTGCTGGACCAGCCCCGGACGGATAAGACCGTGGCCTTCTTCTACATCACCACCACCGGCACCGTGAACGTGCGCAAGAGCGACGACTACGTGCCGCGGATGATCGCCCTGGCCGGGGGGACCTACGCCTTCCCGGATCTCAGCAGCGGCAGCGCCCTGTCCACCGTGAACATGACCATGGAATCCTTCTACGACGGGGCCAGGGACGCGGATCTGCTCATCTACAACAGCACCATCGACGGGGAGCTGTTCACCCTGGACGAACTGCTGCAAAAGAGCGCCTTTTTGAAGGACTTCAAGGCCGTTCAAAATGGGAACGTGTGGTGTACGGGCAAGAACCTGTTCCAGGAACCCATGGGCCTGGGCAAGCTCATCTTGGACATGCACCGGGTGCTGACGGAGGATGCGCCCGGGGAGCTCACATATCTGCATAAACTCACGGGAGGCGCGAACTGATGGAGAAACGGACCCGCCTCTGCCTCGGTTTCGGAGGGCTTTTGGTGGCCCTGCTGCTGCTGATCGTCTGGAACGTCAACGCCGGGAGCGTCCACGTGACCCCGGGGGAGATCCTGTCCATCCTGTGGGGCAAGGGGGGCGATGGGGCCGTCATCGTCCGCGGCATCCGCCTGCCCCGCATCTTTGCCGCCGCGCTGCTGGGCGGGGCCTTGGCCCTGTCCGGCTTTTTGCTGCAGACCTTTTTTGCCAACCCCATCGCGGGGCCCTTCATCCTGGGCATCTCCTCGGGGGCGAAGCTGATCCTTTCGCTGACCCTCATCGTCTTCCTCTCCCGGGGGGTGGCGGTGGGGTCCCTGGCCCTCATCGTGGCCTCCTTCTGCGGAGCCATGCTGTCCATGGGCTTCGTGCTGCTCATCTCCTCGAAGGTGAAGCGCATGTCGCTCCTCATCATCTCCGGCGTCATGATCGGCTATATCTGCTCCGCCGTCACGGACTTCGTCATCACCTTTGCCGACGACGCCAACATCATCAACCTGCATCACTGGTCGTTGGGCAGCTTTTCCGGCATCACCTGGGGCAACGTAGGCGTCATGGCCGCGGTGATCCTGCCGGCCCTCGTCCTCGCCTTTCTGCTCAGCAAGCCCATCGGCGCCTATCAGCTGGGGGAGGTCTACGCCCAGAACATGGGCGTGAACATCCGGCTGTTCAGGGCGGTGCTGATCCTTTTATCCAGCGTCCTGTCCGCCGCGGTCACGGCCTTTGCCGGGCCCATCTCCTTCGTTGGCGTGGCGGTGCCCCACATCGTCCGCACCGTTTTCAAAACCGCCAAGCCCCTCATCATGATCCCCGCCTGCTTTTTGGGCGGGGCGGTGTTCTGCCTCCTCTGTGACCTCATCGCCCGGACGGCCTTCGCGCCTACGGAGCTGTCCATCAGCTCCGTCACCGCCCTGTTCGGCGCGCCGGTGGTGATCCTGGTCATGCTCAGGCGGCAGAAGGAAAACCTGTAAGGAGGGCCCATGGATACCTGGTACTTGCACACCGAGCATATGGACGTGGGCTACGACGGGGTGCCCCTCCTTCGGGACGTGGAGATCGGCGTCCGCCGGGGGGAGATATTGACCCTCATCGGTCCCAACGGCTCCGGCAAATCCACCATTCTAAAGAGCATGATCCGGCAGCTTAGGCTCCTTGCCGGCGTGGTGGTCCTGGATGGACATACCATGGCCGCCATGAAGGAGGGAGAGATCGCCAAGAAGATGGCCATCCTCATGACCGAGCGGCTCCGGGCGGAGCTCATGACCGGTGAGGACGTGGTCTCCACGGGCCGCTACCCCTACACGGGCCGGCTGGGCATCCTCACCAAGGCCGATAGAGAGAAGGTACGGGAGGCCATTGCTCTGGTCCACGGGGAGGAGTTCGCAAACCGGCCCTTTGCCCAGCTCAGCGATGGCCAGCGGCAGCGGCTGCTCCTGGCCAGGGCCGTCTGCCAGGAGCCGGAGGTCATCGTCCTGGACGAGCCCACCTCCTTTTTGGACGTGAAGCACAAGCTGGAACTGCTGGAGATCTTGAAGCGGCTGGTCCGGGAGCGGAACGTGGCGGTGGTCATGTCCCTCCACGAGCTGGATCTGGCCCAAAAGATATCTGACCGGGTGGTCTCGGTGACCAAGGACGGTGTGGACCGGTGCGACACCCCGGAGAACATCTTTCAAAGCGCCTATATCGAAGCCCTCTACGGCATGGAAAGCGGCAGCTACAACGCCCTCTTTGGGTCTTTGGAGATGGCGCGGGTATGGGGGGAGCCTCGGGTCTTCGTCATCGGCGGCGGAGGCAACGGCATCCCCGTCTATCGGGCGCTGCAGCGGCGGGGCGTGCCCTTTGATGCGGGCGTTTTGGCAGAAAACGACGTGGACTATTGGGTGGCCCGGGCCCTAGCCGTGGAGACGGTGTCCGTGCCCGCCTTCGCACCCATGGACGAGGAAGCTGTGGCAAAGGCAAGCGCGCTGATCATAAAGTGTGACCATGTGGTCTGTTGCCTGGATACGTTCGGCGAGCTGAACCAGGGCAACCGTTCATTGCGGGACGAAGCCCAAAGGCAGGGCAAGCTGCTCCCGTTGAACCGCCTTTCGGAGCTGTGGACGGGAGGAGACCGCTGATGGGCCTCTATACACTCACCGCTGTATCCATCTTCTCAGGCTTCCTGCTGGATTGCCTGTTGGGGGACCCCCTGAGCCGGGCTCATCCCGTGGTGCTCATGGGCAAGCTCATCTCCTTTCTGGAGAAGGCCCTCCGCCCCCGGTTCCCGAAGACGCCCCAAGGGGAGCGGACCGCCGGGACCGTCCTGGCGATCCTTGTTCCGCTTATCAGCGCGAGCATAGGTTTTTTGCTGCTGTACTTTGCCTGGCTTGTCCATCCCTGGGTCTACTTCGTCCTCAGCGCCTTCCTCTGCTGGCAGTGCTTCGCCGCCCGGTGCTTGATGACGGAATCGAAGAAGGTCGTTTCCTGCCTGGAAAAGGAGGGCCTGGAGGCCGGCCGCCGTCAGGTCGCCATGCTGGTGGGCCGGGACACCGGGCGCCTGAGCGAGGAACAGGTGATCAAGGCTACGGTGGAGACCGTGGCGGAGAACACCTCCGACGGGGTGGTGGCGCCCCTCTGTTGGATGATCCTCTTCGGTGCGGTGGGGGGCCTCTTTTACAAGGCTGTGAACACCATGGATTTCATGGTAGGCTATAAGAACGATAGGTATCTCTATTTCGGCCGGACCGCCGCCAAGCTGGATGACGGGGTGAACTATGTGCCCGCCCGGCTGTCGGCCCACGCTATGGTCAGCGCGGCCTACCTTTTGAAGCTGGATGGCCCGAACGCCTGGCGCATCTGGCGGCGGGACCGGCGCAACCATGCGAGCCCCAACTCCGCCCAGACCGAGTCCGTCTGCGCCGGGGCCCTGGGGGTGCAGCTGGGGGGCAGCGCCAGCTACTTCGGCAAGCTCTATAAGAAGCCCACCATTGGTGACCGGCGGCGGGCCGTCGAACGGGCGGATATAGACCGGGCTTGCAAACTGATGTACGGGACCAGCGGGCTGCTGTTGTTGGCGTATGGTTTGATCCTGCTGTTGGGAGGGGTGCTATGATCCTGGATCGAGGGTATGTCCACGGGGGGGACGTCTATTCCCAGCCCGTCCGGATGGATTTTTCCGCCAACGTGAACCCCTACGGCGCTCCGGAAGCGGTGAAAGCGGCGGTCCGGGAAGCCGCGTCGAAGCTGACCGATTATCCCGACCCCTACTGCGGCCTCCTGCGGGAGAAGCTGGCGGTCCTGAACGGCGTAGACCGGGAAAACGTGATCTGCGGCAACGGGGCGGCGGAGCTGATCTATCAGTTTGCGGCGGCCCTGAGGCCCCAAAGAGCCCTGCTCCCCGTGCCCTCCTTCGCGGACTACGAGGGGGCCTTGGCCGCGGCAGGCTGCAGCCCCACGCTCCATCCCCTGAGGCGGGAGAACGGCTTTTTGCTGACGGAGGATTTTTTGAAGGCCATCGGTGATGAAACGGATCTAGTCATGCTCTGCTCCCCCAACAACCCCACGGGCCGCTCCGTGCCCCGGGCGCTTCTGCTCGCTATCCTGGACCGGTGCCGAAAGACGGGGACCTGGCTCTTTTTGGACGAATGCTTTTTTGAACTGACCGACGAAGACAAGGCTTTTTCCCTGATAAACCACCTGCGGGAGGGGGACCGGGTCTTCCTCCTGCGGGCCTTCACCAAGGCCTACGGCATGGCGGGGCTGCGCTTGGGCTACGGCCTGTGCAAGGATCGGGACCTGCTGGAAAGGATGTGCCGCCTGTCCCAGCCCTGGAACGTGTCCACCCCGGCCCAGGCGGCAGGATTGGCAGCCTTGGATTACCCCCAGTGGCCTAAAGAGGCACGGACCCTGTTCAAAGAGGAGAAGCCCTTTTTGCAGGCGGGCCTCACCGCCCTGGGCTTTACCGTGCTGCCGGGGGACGCCAACTTTCTGTTCTTCTCGGGAGCCCCCGATCTGTATGAGAAGCTGCGGGCCCGGGGCGTGCTCATCCGAGACTGCTCGAACTATCGGGGCCTTGGGCCCGGGGACTGCCGGATCGCCGTCCGCACCCGACGGGAGAATGAGGCATTGTTGAAGACCATGGAGGAGGCGCTACGTGATTGAAACGGGCATAGAGGGTCATTTCGCCCTGGTGGACGGAAAGAAGCTCCGATATGGCTACACCACCGGCACCTGCGCGGCGGCGGCGGCCAAGGGGGCCACTTTGCTGCTGCTCACAGGCCGTGCGCCGGAGGCGGTGAACATACACACCCCCAAGGGCATCGACCTTATGCTGTCTTTGGAGGAAACCAGTTTGGACGGGCACCGGGCCCGCTGCGCCGTCCGCAAGTTCAGCGGCGACGATCCGGACGTGACGGACGGGGTGTTGGTCTTTGCGGAGGTCCGCGTCAGCCCCGTCCCGGGCATCCATATCGACGGCGGCGCGGGGGTGGGCCGGGTGACCAAGCCCGGACTCAAGGTGCCCGTAGGCGCGGCGGCCATCAACCCCGGCCCCCGGGCCATGATCGAACAGGCGGTGCAGGAGGCCCTGGAGGAGACCGAGCCGGTGCCGGGCATGGACGTGGTGATCCACGTGCCCGAAGGGGTGGCCCTGGCCCAAAAGACCTTCAACCCCCGGCTGGGCATCCAGGGGGGCATCTCCATATTGGGCACCAGCGGCATCGTGGAGCCCATGAGCGAGGCGGCCCTTATAGACAGCATCCGCCTGGAGATACGACAGCGCAAGGCCCTGGGGGACAATCGGCTGATCCTGGCCCCGGGGAACTACGGCACGGACTTTTTGAAGGATACTTTCTCCATCGGCGAGGAGCGGATCGTCAAGATATCCAACTTCGTGGGCCTCGCCTTAGATGCGGCGGCAGAAGCAGGTTTCCAAGAGGTGCTGCTGGCGGGCCACGTCGGGAAGCTGGTCAAGCTCTCCGGCGGCATCATGAACACCCATTCGAAGGAGGGGGACGGCCGAGGGGAGCTCATGGCCGCCTGCGCCCTTCGGGCGGGGGCGGACGCTGACACGGGCCGAGCCATCCTCGACTCAGTCACCACCGACGAGATGCTGCGGATCCTCCGGGAGAAGAATCTGCTTTCCCCGGCCATGGAGATCATGGCCCGGCGGATCGAGCTCTATGTGAACGCCCGGGTGAAGGGACTTTTGACCGTGGGGGTGCTGGTGTTCTCCGACGGCTACGGGCCGCTGTGCGCCACCGGCCCCGCCAGGGCGTGGCTGAAAAGTATAGACGAAAAGGAGAAAAGACCATGATCCATTTTGTGGGCGCGGGCTGCGGAGCGGCGGATTTGATCACGGTGCGGGGCAAGCGGCTGTTAGAGGAAGCGGACGTCATCGTCTACGCAGGGTCCCTGGTGAATCCGGCTCTGCTGGATTATAGGAAGGACGGCTGCCAAGTGTACGACAGCGCCAAGATGACCTTGGAGGAGGTTCTGAACGTGATGCTGGCGGCGGAGGAAGCGGGAAAGACCACCGTCCGCCTCCACACCGGCGACCCCTGCCTCTACGGGGCCATCCGGGAGCAGATGGACGAGCTGGACAAGCGAGGCGTGGCCTACGACTACTGCCCCGGGGTCAGCGCCTTTTCCGGGGCGGCGGCGGCATTGAAGATGGAGTACACCCTGCCGGAGGTGTCCCAGAGCGTCGTCATCACCCGCATGGCGGGCAGGACCCCCGTGCCGGAGCGGGAGAGCGTTCGCTCCTTCGCCGCCCACGGGGCCACCATGGTCCTGTTCCTCAGCGCGGGGCTGCTAAAGCAGACCCAGGCGGAGCTGCTGGCCGGGGGCTATTCCCCCGATACCCCGGCGGCCATCGTCTACAAGGCCAGCTGGCCCGACGAGAAGCGGTGTTTGTGCACCGTGGGGACCCTTGATGACTGCGCCCGGGAGAACGGCATTTCGAAGATCGCCCTTATCATCGTGGGGGACGCGGTGAAGCAGAGCGGCTATGCCCGCTCCAAGCTCTACGATCCCACCTTCTCCACGGAATTTCGAAGGGCCAAGGAGTGATCTATGGGGATTTGGCTCATCTCCTACACCGCCCGGGGCCGGGCCCTGGCCGCCCGGGTGGCGGACATATTGAAGGATTCAGGCCACGAGTGCCGGACCTTCGCCCTGCCCAAGTTCTGTGAGGGTGGGGACGAAGCGCTGACCGCCTCAGCTTCAGATTGGGCGGGGACGGGCTTTGCCGAGGCGGACGCCCTGATCTTCTGCTGCGCCTCGGGCATCGCCGTCCGGGCCATCGCCTCCCACGTACGGGACAAGCGGCGGGACCCGGCGGTGCTGGTGCTGGACGAGGGCGGGACCTTCGTCATCCCTCTTTTGAGCGGCCATCTGGGCGGGGCCAACGCTTTGGCGGAGGAGCTGGCAGCAAAGCTCCTTGCCACCCCTGTTTTGACCACGGCCACAGACGTGAACGGTCTCTTTGCCGTGGACGTGTTCGCCAAGAACAACGATCTGTTCATCGAGGACATGGCCCTCGCCAAGGCCGTGTCCGCCGCCCTGCTCGCCGGGGAGACGGTGGGCTTTCGCTCTGATTTGCCGGTGGAGGGCTCCTTACCCAAGGGTCTGACCCCGGGGGAGGCGGGACTGGGCATCCTCGTTTCCCCATCGGACGAAAAGCCTTTTCCCCGCACCCTGCGGCTCATCCCCCGGCGCTATTCCGTGGGCCTGGGCTGCCGCCGAGGCAAAAGCGAGTCGGAACTGGAAGCATTTTTGATGGAAAACCTGGAAAAACATGGCGTGGGGCTCCGGGAAGTGAAGGCCTTGGCCAGCATCGACTTAAAAGGGGACGAGCCGGGCCTGGTGGCCCTGGCCAAGGGGCTGGGGCTGCCCTTCGTCACCTACTCGGCGGAGGAATTGAAGCACGCGCCCGGGGAGTTCACCTCCTCTGCCTTCGTGCAGGAGGTGACGGGCGTGGATTCGGTGTGCGAGCGGGCGGCGGTCCTGGCTTCCGGCGGGACGCTGGCGGTACGGAAAGTGGCGGAGAACGGCATGACCTTCGCCCTGGCGAAGAAGGAGGAGGGGATTCGATTTGAGTAAGCTATTCGTGGTGGGCATCGGCCCCGGCAAGATCGAGGGCATGACCCATGAGGCGGCCCAGGCCCTGGAAACAAGCGATGTGATCGTGGGCTACACGGTCTACGTGGACCTGGTGCGGGACCGCTTCCCGGACAAGCAGTATTTGACCACCCCCATGCGCCGGGAAGTGGAGCGGGTGGAGCTGGCCCTCTCCGAGGCCGCGGCGGGCAAGACCGTGGCCTTGGTCTGCAGCGGTGATCCGGGAGTCTACGGCATGAGCGGGCTAATTGAGGAGCTGGCGGTGAAGTACCCCGGCGTGGAGGTCAAAACCGTGCCCGGCGTATCCGCCGTCCTCAGCGGGGCGGCCATATTGGGGGCGCCCCTCATGCACGACTTCGCCGTCGTCAGTCTGAGCGACCTTATGACCCCCTGGGCCACCATCGAAAAGCGGCTCAGAGCGGCGGCCGCAGCGAATTTCGTCATCTGCCTTTACAATCCCGCCAGCCACAAGCGGAAGGACTACTTGCAGCGAGCCTGCGATATCGTCCTCGAATCCGCGGCCCCCGAAACCGTGTGCGGCGTGGCCCAAAACATCGGCCGTGCGGGGGAAAACATCCGCATCCTGACTCTGAAGGAGCTGCGGGATGAGCAGGTGGACATGTTCTCCACCGTCTTCATCGGCAACTCTCAAACCAGAGTGGTGAACGGCAGGATGGTGACGCCCCGGGGGTACGATCATGCATAGGGCGCTGTTGTTTGCGGGCACCACCGAGGGGCGTCGGATCGCCGAGGGGTGCCGGGAGAAGGATATCGAGCTGACCGTCAGCGTGGCCACGGCCTATGGGGAGACCCTGATCGACCCTGCTCAAAACGTGCACGTGGTCTCGGGCCGCAAGGATGCTGACGGCATCGTTGCCCTGCTTTGGGACACCGGGGCGGAGCTGGTCATCGACGCCACCCATCCCTACGCGGCAGAGGTGACCAAGACCCTGAAAACGGTCTGCGCCCAGGCGGGGGTGGACTATCTTCGGGTCCTGCGCCGGGAGGACCATGAGGATTTGACGGGATGCGTCTGGGTGGACGACACCCAGGGGGCCGTGGACTATTTGAACGGCACCGAGGGGAAGGTTTTGCTCACCGTGGGCAGCAAGGAGCTGCCTGCCTACACCGCCGTGACCGATTGGCAGACCCGGCTCTTTGCCCGGGTGCTGCCCCTGCCCGCCTCTGCGGAGCAGGCCTTCAGCCTGGGCTTCGAGGGGAGCCACCTCATCTGCATGCAGGGGCCCTTCAGTCAGGAGATCAACGAGGCCATGCTGCGGATGCTGGATGTCCGGTACCTCGTCACCAAGGACACCGGCGCCGCGGGGGGCTTCGCTGAGAAGCTGCGGGCGGCCAGGGCCTGCGGCGTCACGTCCATCGTCATCCGCCGCCCCACCCAGGAGGAGGGGGTCACCGTGGCGGAGTGCCTGGCCCTGCTGGCAGAGCGCTGCGGCTGGTCCTCAAACACGAAAAAGCAGATCACCGTCCTGGGCCTGGGCATGGGGGATCCGGGCACGCTGACGAAAGCCGCCGAGGACGCCTGCCGGGCGGCGGACCTGATCGTTGGCGCCAGGCGGGTGACGGAGGCCCTGAGCCGCTTTGGAAAGCCCGTGAAAAACGCCGTGGCGGCCAAAGAGATCGAGACCATCCTCCGGACCGCCCCCGCCGAAAACATCGTGGTGGCCATGTCCGGGGACACGGGCTTTTTTAGCGGCACGAAAGGTCTGCTGCCCCTCGTCCGGGATCTGGACGTCACGGTCCTGCCCGGCATCTCCTCCATCGCCTGCTTTGCCGCCAAGGCGGGGACCAGCTGGGACGACGCCCTGCTGCTGTCCGCCCATGGCCGGCCCTGCAACTATGTGACCAAGATCCGCCGCTCCCCCAAGACCATTCAACTGGTGGGCGGGGACAGGGGCGTGCAGGATCTGCTGACGGCCCTCGTGGAGAACGGCCTGGGCCACCTTTTCGTGACCGTAGGCGAAAACCTTTCCTATCCCGAGGAGCGCCTCACCCGGGGCACCGCCCGGGAGCTGGCGGAGCAAAGCTTTGCGTCCCTGTCCCTGGTGCTGGTGGAGAACCCGGACGCTAAAAGCGCCGTACTCACCCCGGGCCGTCCCGACGGGGACTTTCTCCGCACCGAGGTGCCCATGACCAAGTCCGAGGTCCGGGCTGTGACTCTATCGAAGCTCCGCCTGACCAAAAACGCCCTCTGCTGGGACGTGGGAGCCGGCACCGGCTCTGTGTCGCTGGAGATGGCGGAGGCGGCGGAGGACGGTACGGTCTACGCCGTGGAGAAAAAGCCTGAGGCCTGCGCGCTCATCGAACAAAACAAGCGCCACCTGGGCGTCACCAACGTGCAGGTGATCCAGGGGGCCGCGCCGGACGCCCTCCGGGATCTGCCCGCCCCCACCCATGTGTTCGTGGGCGGCAGCGGCGGGGAGCTGAAGGAAATATTGGCCCTGGCGCTGGAAAAGAGCCCCTCCGCTCGGATCGTGGTGAACACGGTGACGGCGGAGACCTTCGCTCTTGCCCTGGACGCCATGAAGACCCTGCCGGTGACGGAGGTGGAGATGGTGGAGCTGTCCGTATCCCGGGGCCGGCCCGTGGGCGGGTACCACCTGATGACCGCCCAGAACCCGGTGTATCTCTTTTCCTGTCAGGGAGGGCGAAACGATGGATAGCCCTCGCCTGCTCTTCGCCGCCCCCGCCTCGGGAAGCGGCAAGACCACCTTGGTCTGCGGCCTCTTGCGGGCGCTGAAAAACCGAGGCAAGAAGGTCCGGGCATTCAAGTGCGGACCGGACTACATCGACCCCCTGTTCCACGAACGGGTCGTGGGCGTGCCCTCGGGCACGTTGGATCTGTTCTTCAGCCCGGAGGACCAGCTTAGACGCCTCTTTTGCCGCCACGCCGCCGGGGCCGAGATCAGCCTCATCGAGGGAGTCATGGGCTACTACGACGGCCTGGGGGCCGCCACGGACAGGGCCTCCTCCTACGCCGTGGCCAAGGCCCTGGACGCCCCCGTGATCCTGGTGGTGGACGGCCGGGGGCAGAGTTTGTCCGCCCTTGCCACGGTGGCGGGCTTCCTTCGTTTTCGGACAGACAGCCGCATCCGTGGCGTGCTCTTCAACCGCATGAGCGAGGGGGTCTACGCCGCCTTGAAGCCGGAGGTGGAGCGGCTGGGCGTCACGCCCCTGGGGTACGTGCCCAGGGCCCCGGAGCTGATGATCGAAAGCCGGCATCTTGGGTTGGTGACCCCGGGAGAGATCGAAGATTTAGGCCAGAAGCTGGATGCTTTGGCCGCTCTGCTGGAAAAAACGGTGGATATGGACGCCCTGCTGTCCCTGGCCGGGTCGGCTCCGGCCCTGGAGGCGCCCCCCGCGCCGCCCCTGCCGCCCATGCCCAGGACCCGGATCGCCGTGGCCCGGGACGAGGCCTTCTGCTTCCTGTACCGGGACAATCTGGAGCTAATGAAGGACTACGGGGCGGAGCTGGCCTTCTTCTCCCCGATCCGCGACGGCGCCCTGCCGAAGGGGGCTCAGGGGCTTCTGCTGCCCGGGGGCTATCCGGAGCTGTACGCCCGGGCCCTGTCCGAGAACGAGCCCATGCGCCGGAGCATCGCCGCGGCCATAGAGGGGGGCATGCCCTGCCTGGCCGAATGCGGCGGCTTCCTCTATCTGCACCGAGAGCTGGCGGACATGGAGGGCCTTTTTTATCCCATGGTCGGGGTCCTGCAGGCCCGGGCCTATCCCACGAAGAAGCTGGGCCGCTTTGGCTACGTCACCCTGACCGCCAGGGCAGACACTGCCTTTCTTCCCGGGGGGGAGAGCATCCGGGGCCACGAGTTCCACTATTTTGAAAGCGAGGATTGCGGCGATGCCCTCCACGCTCAAAAGCCCACGGGCAGCCGGGGCTGGGACTGCGGCCACAGCCGGGGGGACTTGTTGATGGGCTTCCCCCACCTCTATTATCCCTCGAACCCCAAGCTCATAGAACGATTCCTGCGCGCCTGCGCCAAGGAGGTATAGATGGCTAAATCGATCATGATCCAGGGCACCATGTCCAACGCGGGCAAGAGCCTGCTGGCCGCGGGCCTGTGCCGGGTGTTCCGCCAGGACGGCCGCAAGGTTGCCCCTTTCAAAGCCCAGAACATGGCCCTCAACTCCTTCATCACCAGGGAGGGCCTGGAGATGGGCCGGGCCCAGGTGGTCCAGGCGGAGGCGGCGGGGGTGGAGCCGTCCGTGCTCATGAACCCCATCCTTTTGAAACCCACCAACGACATGGGTTCCCAGATCATCGTCAACGGGGAGGTCTGGGGGCAGATGAGCGCCCGGGAGTACTTCGCCGTAAAGCGGCAGCTGCTCCCCGAGGTCATGAAGGCCTACGACGCCCTCTCCGCCCAAAACGACGTGATCGTCATCGAGGGGGCCGGGAGCCCGGCGGAGATCAATCTGAAGAACGACGACGTGTTCGTGAACATGGGCATGGCCCGGGCGGCAAAAGCCCCCGTGCTCCTGGTGGGGGACATCGACCGGGGCGGGGTCTTTGCACAGCTCTACGGCACGGTGGCCCTGCTGGACGAAACAGAGCGGGCCATGGTGAAGGGCGTGATCATCAACAAGTTTCGGGGGGACGAGCGCATTTTGACCCCCGGCCTTCGACAGCTGGAGGATCTCATACACATCCCTGTGGTGGGGGTGGTGCCCTACGTGAAGCTGGACATCGATGACGAAGACAGCCTTTCCGAGCGGCTCACCAACGGGGCGGCCAAGCTCATCGACATCGCCGTCATCCGCTTGCCCCGCCTGTCGAACTTCACGGACTTTCGGGCCCTGGAGGCGGTGGAGGGCGTGTCCGTCCGGTACGTGGGGAAAACGACGGAGTTCGGGGAGCCGGACCTTGTCATCCTCCCCGGCACCAAGAACACCATGGCGGACCTTCTCTGGCTCCGGCAAAGCGGCCTTGAGGGGAAGGTGCTCCGATTCGCCCACGACGGCAGACCGGTGCTGGGCATCTGCGGCGGGTATCAGATGCTGGGAGAGGAGCTATCTGATCCCATGGGCGTGGAGCAGGGAGGCGCCCTCCGGGGCATGGGCCTGCTGCCGATCAAAACCGTCTTCACTCAGGAGAAGACCCGCACCCGGGTCTCCGGCACCTTCGGGACCGTGGATGGCGTCCTTTCGGCCCTGTCCCGTCAGCCCTTCGAGGGGTACGAGATCCACATGGGGGAAAGCGAGGGCGGCAAACCGCTGACCGCTTTCGTCGACCAGCTGTCCGGCGAAGGGCATCCCGACGGCTGTCAGCAGGGGAACGTGTACGGTACCTACGTCCACGGCATTCTGGATCATGACGCCGCGGCGGGGGCCATCGTCCGGGCCCTGGCGGAACGAAAGGGCATCGACCCGGCCCTTTTGGGCCGTGTCTCCGGGGAGGAGCATAAGCAGCAGCAGTACGACCTGCTGGCCCAGACCCTGAGAGAGCATATGGACATGGAAGCGATCTATCGGATCGTCGAGGAGGGCATCGCATGAACATCCAGAATTTACCGCCCATGGAGATCGAAAAGGAGAGCTTTCGCATCATCACCGAGGAGCTGGGGGATCGGCCCCTGGACCCGGAGCAGGCACCCATCATCAAACGGGTCATCCACACCACGGCAGACTTCGATTACGCGGACAACCTCTACTTTTCGCCGAACGCGGTGTCCTTTGCCAAGGCGGCCATTCGCGGCGGCGCCACCCTGGTCACCGACACCCACATGGCCCTGGCCGGCGTCAACAAAAGGACCCTGGCCCGGTTCGGCTGCGAGGCCCTGTGCTTCATGTCCGACGAGGACGTGGCCGCAGAGGCCAAACACCTGGGCGTCACCCGGGCCCGGGTCAGCATGGACAAGGCCTCTCGCCTGGGGGAGAACGTGATTTTCGCCGTGGGCAACGCCCCCACGGCCCTCATCCGCCTCCGTGAATTGATTGACGGCGGCTACCGGCCCAAGCTCATCATCGGTGTGCCCGTGGGCTTTGTGAACGTGATCCCCTCCAAAGAGCTCATCATCGACTCGCCTGTCCCCTGCATCGTGGCCCGGGGCCGCAAAGGCGGCAGCAACGTGGCCGCCTGCATCGTCAACGCTCTCCTCTATGCCCTGGACCCGGCCCGGGGGAATTAAAACCTTCCTAGAGTTTTTTGATCGCCGTCGGATCGTCATGGATCTTCTCGCTGATCTGTTGACTTTACCGTATCTTCTCTTTTTGTTTATCCCCTGACAATGCATGTATCCCAAAAAGCCCTGTGATCAGGGCTTTTTGAGTTTCTTTTTTCTCTCTGTCTATTATCTGCCCCCTGTCGATTGGTGGGGATCCGAACGCTGACGGCAGGCAGATCCGTATCTTCGTAAATTATTTTATGTTTATCGTAAAAAAGTAGTTGACAAACGCAAAGGGCGGTGGTATACTGCCGCCAGAAGTTAACGATAAACGTTAATGATTTTACGAAAACGAACGGAGGTACACAAAAATGGAAAGCAACATTCAAACCAAGGTCAACCGGATCGGCAAGGCCGGTCGGATCGTGTCCATCGTATTGATCGTCCTGCTGGGCATCGGGGCCCTGGCGCTGGTCTTGGGCGGCATCGCCTGCGCCATCCTGCCCAAGGATATGGTGGAGGTGAGTCTCCGGCCCGTAGTGGACGTGAAAGTAGACAGAGAGTTGATGGGGACCGAATGGGCCAACCTCGACAAGCTGTTGGACGAGGCCCAGCAAAAGGCAGGACAGGAGCTCGAAGAAGCGGGCGTGGCTCTGGAAAAGACCGATGGGGGGCTGCTGGTCCATGTAGACCCCAAGAATGAGGAGGACGTCACCTTCAGCCTTAGGGACGCCATGCGGGCCATCTGGGCGGGCCTGGTGGGCATCGCCAGCACCATCGTCACCCTGGTCATGCTGCTGAAGCTCTGCGATGCGTTTCGGGTCTGCCGCACGCCCTTTGACGAGCCCGTGATCAAAAGGATGAACACCTTCGCCTGGACGCTGATCATCTGCGCGGCGGTCTCCTGCCTGGCCCGTGCGTCCGCAGCCGCGATCCTCACTGGCTGGCAGCGCATGAGCTTCAACCTGAACCTGACGTCGGTGTTCACGGCCCTCATCGTCTTCTTCCTCTGCATGGTCTTCCGCTACGGCGCCCAGCTCCAGCGGGAAGCGGACGAGACCCTGTGAGGTGACCTATGGGCAAGATCATCCTTAGGCTCGATCGGGTCATGGCCGATCGGAAGATGAGCCTCAACGAGCTGTCGGAGAAGGTGGGCGTGGCCAACGTGAACCTCTCCAAGCTGAAGAACGGACACATCAGCGCCATCCGCTTCTCCACCCTCATCGCCATATGCGAGGCGCTGCACTGCCAGCCCGGGGATATCCTGGAGTATTCGCCGGAGGAGTGAACCAAAGAAAAACGAAACACAGTAACTTGGGGAGTATCGCTTGCGGATACTCCCCTTTTCTGTGCAGATCATCTCGAAGGACATTTGGGCATCAGCAAACGGACATGGGTGCCTTTACCCCGCCAGTATTTCGAACCGGACCGCCCCATCCAGGGCGGTGACGGCGGCGAGAAGGGATTCCAGGGAACAGGACATGCCGGAAGTCTCGGCGGCAATGGTCACGGCGGCGCAGCCGTCGGTAGGGATGCTCTGATTGATGGTCAGGATGTTGGCCCCGGAGCGGGCGAAGACGGAGAGCACGTTGGATAGCACGCCGGATTGGTTTTTGAGCAGAGCGTAGAAGGTGATGATGTGGCCCGTGGACATATCGGTGAAGGGCTGTATGGCGTCCCGGTACTTGTAGTAGGCGCTGCGGCTGATGCCCACGGCCTTAGCTGCTTCGCCGGCGGTGCTCACCTCCCCCGCCCGCAGGAGCCGGTTTGCCTCGGCCACCTTGATGAAGATCTCCGGCAGCACCTCCGCCGCCACCAGATAATAGCGAGAGCTGGTATTCATAGGTGTTCCTCCTTTTTATTAGAGCATTCCATAGGGAAGATAGGCTATCAGCGCCCTGGGATCAACCTCTAAAACGGCTCGGTAGGCCTCAAAGGCGTCGGCAGCGGTTTCCTCCCGCACCGTGTACCGGCCATAGCTTCGAAACAGCCAGGTCTTCCCCCCTCCCCCATTGTCCACCGACAGGGGCGCTGCCGGCCGATCGCTGTAGAAGGACGGCGCGCCGCCGGCGATCTCCAAGCAGTCCGTCAGCACGTTGGACGCCGTGGGCCAGCCGCCGGCCCCGGCTCCGGAGAAGCTTTGCTTGCCGATGCGCTCCGCGTAGAGGGAAACCAGGTTGGCGCTGCCGTTGGTCTGGCTTTCCGGGGTAGTGACGGGAAAGAGGGTGGGACAAACGAACGCGCCAACCGCATCCCCTTTGCGCTCGGCGCAGGCGATCAGTTTCCAAACCAGGCCACGCTCCCGAGCCCAGGCCACGTCCCCAGCGGTCACGCGGGAGATGCCCACGCAAGGGATATCCTGTTCGTTGAGCAGGCCGTCGAAGGCCAGGTTCACCGACAGGACCAGCTTACGCCGGGCATCATACCCCTCCACGTCGTCGGTGGGATCCGCCTCCGCGTACCCAAGCTGCTGGGCCTCCCTAAGAAGGTCGTTGTACTCGGCGTAGCGGGCCGTCATTTCCGACAGGATGTAGTTGGTGGTGCCGTTCAAAATGCCCTCCAGGGCGGTGATCCGGTCCATCCGCGCCACTCGACCCAGGGAAGACAGCCAGGGGATGCCGCCGCCTGCTGCCGCCGTGCACCGGAGGCACACGCCGTTCTCGGCAGCGAGGCGCACCAGCTCTCCATAGTAGGCGCAGACCACGGCCTTGTTCGCGGTCACCACATGCTTCTTCGCCCGCAGAGCTGAGGAGATGTATTCGTAGGCCGGGTGGATGCCGCCGATGGCCTCCACCACCATATCGATGGCGGGATCGTTCAGGATATCGACAAAATCGCCGGTCTCCTCACAATCAACGTTCCGGGGGCGCCGAGTCAGCAGGGTTTTGATGGTGAGGGACGGCTGCTCCTCACAAAGGGCAAAGAAAGCTTTGCCCACGGTCCCATAGCCCAGCAATCCGATCTGCATGCCGTCCTCCTTCCCTGTTTCCTTCCCCGCTTTTGTCCGCGAGAGAAAAACACTTGACTTTTGCATGGAGACAATATATCATATGTCCCAACAAAACACAAGCCTTTTTTGGGCATCAGGAGGATCATGATCTACCAAAGCACACGGAACAACGACATACGGGCGTCCAGTGCCCAGGCGATCCTGGACGGCATGGCCAAGGACGGAGGGCTCTATAGCCCCGACTCTCTGAACGGCCTGAATTTCGACTGGAAGGCGGTGCTGCCCCTATCCACCCAGGCCATGGCGGTGAAGATATTGGCGGCCCTGCTGCCGTCCTTTTCGGAAACGGAGATGGACGATCTGGTCCGCCGGGCCTATGCGGGCAAGTTTGAGACCGACGAGCTGACGCCCACGGTGGCCGTGGGGGACGATACCGTTTTGGAGCTGTTTCGCGGACCTACCAGCGCCTTTAAGGACGTAGCTTTGTCCATGCTGCCGGTGCTCATGACCGCCGCCCGAGAAAAGTGCGGTGTGAGCGACGATATCCTGATCCTGACGGCCACCAGCGGCGACACCGGCAAGGCAGCCATGGCAGGCTTTCGGAACGTGCCCGGCACCAGGATCATGGTCTTCTATCCCTACGGCGGGGTCAGCCCCGTGCAGCAGGCCCAGATGGCCACCCAGGACGGGGACAACGTCTGCGTCTGCGCGGTGCGGGGAAACTTCGACGACGCCCAGACCGGCGTCAAGGGCATCTTTGCCGCGGTGGAGCAGCAGGAGCTGCTTAAGGGAAAGGGTGTGCGCCTCTCCTCCGCCAACTCCATCAACATCGGCCGGCTGGCACCCCAGGTTGTTTATTACTTCCGGGCCTATGGGGACCTGATCCGGAAGGGCCGGATCGCCTTGGGCGATCCCGTGGATTTCGTGGTTCCCACGGGCAACTTTGGGGACATCCTGGCCGGGTACTTTGCCAAGTGCCTGGGTCTTCCCGTAGGCAAGCTGGTGTGCGCTTCCAACGCCAACAACATCCTGACCGACTTCTTTGCCACCGGCGTCTATGATCGAAACCGGCCCTTCTTTAAGACGGTCTCGCCTTCCATGGACATCCTGGTGTCCAGCAATCTGGAGAGGCTGCTGTTCCTGCTCTCCCATGACACGGATCTGGTGGCCAGGCTCATGGCCTCCCTGGCGAAAACCGGGGCCTATCAGGTGCCGCCGTCCCTCAAAAAGCGGTTGGACGACCTGTTTTTTGCCGCCTGCTGCGACGATAAGGGGACCAAGCGGACTATCGGAGCGGTTTGGCAGAAGTATGGCTATCTGATGGATACCCATACGGCGGTGGCCTATGATGCGGCCCAGCGGTACAAGGCCGCTTGCCCCGGCCACGCCCCCGTGGTGATCCTGTCCACGGCTTCCCCCTACAAATTCCCGGCGGCGGTGCTGGAAGCCCTGGGGGAGGATCCGGGCGCGGACGAGTTTGCCGCCATGGATCGGTTGGAAAAAAGCACGGGCGTGCCCCTGCCCAGGAATCTGCGGGGCCTTAGGGAGCGCCCCGTGCGGCATCGAGACGTGATCGAACCCAAGGATATGCTGAGCTACGTTCTGGAAAAAGCCGTGCAGAAGGAGTGGTAGTATGGATCTGGTCTGTTTGGATATGGAAGGCGTGCTGACGCCGGAGATCTGGATCGAGTTTTCTCGGGTCAGCGGCATACCGGAGCTCAAGCGCACCACCCGGGACGAGCCGGACTACCGCAAGCTCATGTACTGGCGCATGGGCATCCTGAAGGATCACGGGCTGGGTTTAAAGGAGATCCAGGCCGTCATCGAGAGGATCGACCCTCTGCCCGGCGCCCAGGGATTTTTGGACGCGCTGAGAGACCGGGCCCAGGTGGTGATCCTGAGCGACACCTTTGCGGAGTTTGCCAAGCCCCTTTTAGAAAAGCTGGGCCGGCCCACCATCTTCTGCAATTCCCTGGCCGTTTCGCCCACCGGTGAGCTCACGGACATCCGCATGCGCTGCAAGGATTCCAAGCTCTCCACCGTCCGGGCCCTCCAAAGCGTGGGCTTCGAGACCATCGCCGTAGGCGACAGCTACAACGACATCGACATGCTCCTGGTCAGCAAGGCGGGCTTCCTTTTCCGCACCACGGACAAAATCAAAGCGACCTATCCCCAGCTTCCCGCCTTCACCGCCTATGACGACCTTCTGGCGGCTATCACGGAGGTCCTGGAATAAGGAGGAACCAATAAAAAAGGAGTGTAGCTTCGATTCGGGAAGCTATACTCCTTTTTATGTTTCAGGAAAAGCGGCAAAGGAAAGCCTTTATCTCCTCAGCAACGCCACGGCCACGTCGTTCACGTTGGTGCCGGTGGGGCCGGTCATGATGAGGCCGCCCACCTTTTGGAGCGCATGGTACGCGTCGTTGTTCTGGAGCACGTCGTCGATGACGACGCCCTTGTCCAGCAGCTCGCCCCGGGTCTCCCCGTCAGCATACCCGCCCGCCGCGTCGGTGGGCCCGTCGGTGCCGTCGCTGCCCACGGAGAAGACCGCCGCCCCGGGCATCCCGGCGATGCCGGACGCCGCGGAAAGAGCCAGCTCCTGGTTCCGGCCGCCCAGGCCCTTCCCCGTCAGCTTCACCACGGTCTCGCCGCCGGCGATGAAGGCCAGCGACAGGCCGTCGTTCTCATGGGTCTTCAGGATGGACGCCATAAAGCTCCCGGCCTCCTTGGCCTGGCAGCAGAGCTGATCCGTCAGCAGGATGGGCGTATACCCCAGCCTCTCACAGGTCCGTGCCGCCGCCGCGCACAGCTCCCGTACGCTGCCGTTGATCTGGGAGCGCACGTTATCGAGAGCCTTGGGCGTCTCCACGGAGAGCAGGTTCCGCGCGGCGTCGCTCATCTTCAAATCGTATTTCTTGGCGATCCGCTGGGCGTCCTCCGCCGTGGTGGAATCGGGGCAGGCAGGCCCGGAAGCGATCATGTCCAGGGGGTCGCCCAGAATGTCGGAGAGGATCACCGCCTCCACCTTCGCCGGCCAGCACAGCTGGGCGAACCGACCGCCCTTCACCTGGGAGAGCCGCTTGCGGATGGTGTTGATCTCGGTGATGTCCGCCCCGCAGGCCAAAAGCTGGCCCGTGATGTCCTGGAGCTCCGCCGGTTCCACCAGGGGCTTTTCAAACAGGGCGCTGCCGCCGCCGGAGAGGAGAAAGAGCACCGTATCCCTGTCGCTGAGGTTGCTCACCAGATCGAGAGCCGCCTGAGTGCCCTTGAAGGAGTTCTCGTCGGGCACGGGATGGCCTGCCTCGAAGCAATCGAAGTTGGCGATGGGGCCCATGACGTGGTCGTACTTGGTCACCACCACGCCCTTTTCGATGCGGCTGCCCAGGGCGTCGGATGCGGCCTTGGCCATCTGCCAGGCTGCCTTGCCCGCTGCCACCAGCAGAACCCGACCAGGGAAGGTCATCTGTTTCAGGGCCCGCTGCACGGCAGCGTCCGGCTGCACGGCGGCGATGGCCTCTTTGACGATCAGGTCCGCATGGGAACGTAAAACCTTATCCATAGGGTACCTCCGTTTTTTGTTGTGCCCCTTTTTCTTTTCGGTGAAAAGAAAAAGGGGCACGAAAAAGAAAAGCTCAAGAGATCCATGAGGGATAGCGCAAAAACGGATATCCGTTTTGCGCTTCGCTTTTTGGGCGACTTTTTCTCTTCACGCAGAAGAGAAAAAGTCGCAAAGAGAATCAACTTTAGAAGATCAGGTTCAAAACGAAGATCTCCACCATGGACGCAAGGCCGATGACCAAGGTCATGAGGGTCTGGGTCTTGTAGCCCTGCTCGGGGGTCATGTCACCGAAGTTGGTAACCACCCAGAAGTAGGAGTCGTTGGCATGGGACACGGTCATGGCGCCGGCGCCGATGGCCATGACCACCAGGGAGATCTCCACCGGCGTGGTGAAGCCAAGGATGCCCAGAAGGGGCGCCACGATGCCCGCCGTAGTGGTGATGGCCACCGTGGAGGAACCCTGAGCGCTCTTGAGGATGGCCGCCAGCAGGAACGGGAAGAAGATGCCCATGGTCTGGAGCACGGACGCATGCTCGGTGATGAAGTTCACCATGTCGGAAGAGGAGATGACCTTGCCCAGGACGCCGCCGGCAGCGGTGACGAAGAGGATGGGGCCCACGGTCTTCAAGGTCTCGTTGGTCAGGTTGTAGAAGTCAGCCTTCTTGCCCGCGGAGAACAGCTGGATGATGGCCAGGATGGCGCCCACGGCAAGAGCCATGATGGGAGTGCCCAGGAAGGTGCACAGGGTGGCGAAAACACCTTCCCACTTGGCCATGGAAGAGATGGAAGAAAGGGCCATGAGCAGGATGGGCACGATCAGGGGCGCAATGGCGTTGAAGCCACCGGGGAGCTTGCCGAACTCAGCCTTCAGCTCCTCATAGGTCTTGACCACCTCGCCGTTGTCGGTGATTTCATCGGCGCTCTTGATCTTCTTACCGATGATCTTGGCATAGACGAGGCCGGCGATCAAGGGCAGGATGGAGCAAAGGACGCCCATGCCGATGACCAGCAGCAGGGACTCGCCCACACCCAGGGTCTGCGCCGCGGCGATGGGGCCTGGCGTGGGGGGGATGAACACGTGGGCGATGTACAGACCGCAGGACAGGCACACGGTCATGGCCACGCTGGACTTCCCGGTCCGCTTCACCAGGGCCTTACGGATGGGGTTCAAAATGACGAAGCCGGAATCGCAGAACACGGGGATGGAAACCACCCAGCCCATGAGCTCGATGGCCAGTTCCGGGTTCTTTTCACCCACCAGGGAGATGACCATGTCAGCCAGCTTCAATGCAGCGCCGGTCTTCTCCAGCACCGCGCCGATGAAGGCGCCCAGGATGATGACGATACCGATGGAAGAGAAGGTGCCCGAGAAGCCCGCGCCGATGACGCCGGGGATCTGGGTCAGCGGGATGCCGGCCAGGATGGCCAGGACGAGAGAGATGCCCATGATCGCCAGGAAGGGATGTACCTTCAGCTTGGAGATGAGCAGGATCATGGCCACGATGGCCACGACGAACGCGATGATAAGCGCAACGCCTGTCATACAAAAGATTCCTCCTTGCTTTTTTGTGCTGTGAACACGTGTAAATTGTACAAATCTTCGAATAATTTGTCAACATCTTTTGTATAAACAAGGAAACGGAGGGCCTCTCCTCCGCATCGACGATACATGCTCAGATGCCGAACAGCTTTTTCCCGTTCTCAAAGAGGATCGGTGCCAGCTCCTCCTCCCCCATGCCCCGGATCTCGGAAAGCTTCTTCAGGACCCACCGGGTCTTGCCAGGATCGTTCCGCTGCCCGCGGCAGGGCACGGGCGCCATGTAGGGGCAGTCGGTCTCTATGACCAACCGATCGAGGGGGGCCTTCGCCGCCACCTCCACGTTCTTCTTGGCGTTTTTAAAGGTCAGCGATCCGCCGAAGCCCAGATAAAAGCCCAGGTCCATACATTCTTTGGCGGTCTCCCAGCTGCCGGAGAAGCAGTGCATGACCCCCATCACCCGGCCCCGGTGGGCCCTTAGGACGTCCACCGTGTCCCCGTGGGCCTCCCGGTCGTGGATGATGACGGGCAGACGGTGGGCCGCCGCCAGGGAAAGCTGAGCGTCAAAGAACGCCCGCTGGACCTCCCGGGGCGGGTTCTCGAGCCAGTAATAATCGAGGCCGATCTCCCCCACCGCCTTGATCTTGGGATGATCCAGGGCCGCTTCCACCACGGTAAGGTCCGAAAGCGTATAGGGGCCCAGCTCCTCCGGGTGCAGCCCCGCAGCCCCGTAGATCATGGGCCAGGCCTCCACGAAGGGGATCAGCTTCTCTAAATATTTGAGGTCCGTGCAGGCCTCCATGACCAGCTTCACGCCGACGTCGCTGAGGGAGGCGATCAGCGCCTCCCGATCCTCGTCAAAATGCTCGTCCAGCAAGTGGGCGTGGGTGTCAAAGATGTCCATAGGGCTCCCTTCTATAGTATTTGTACCTTTTTTCTCTTCGGAAGAAGAGAAAAAAGGTACCGAAAAAAGAGAAGTCATTCGAGGCATATGGGAGACGCAAACGAAACCTCTCCCCCCTCTTGAAGTTCTTTTGGGTCCCTTTTCTTTCAAGAAAAGGGACGAACCCCCCCCCGTTACCGGACCACGTAGCCGGAAGGCATGTCGGCGGAGGGGCCAATCAGGGCCAGGTTCTCATCGGCGGGATCGGAGACCGCCAGGACCATGCCCCGGCTCTCCACGCCGCATAGGGTAGCGGGCTTCAAATTCGCCACCAGCACCACGGTCTTGCCCACCAGATCCTGGGGGGCGTACCACTTCTTGATGCCGGAGACCACGGTCCGCTCCTCGCCGGCCACGTCCAGCGTCAGCTTCAAGAGCTTCTTGGACTTCTTGACCTCCTCGCAGGCCATGACCTTGGCGAGGCGCAGGTCCACCTTCATGAAGTCGTCGTAGCTGATCTCCTCCTTGATGGGGGGCAAAGCCGGCTTCTCAGGCTCGGCGGGGGCCGCAGGGGCCGCGGGAGCCTCCTCCTTCACGCCCACCTTGTCCAGCACCTCCTTCAGGTCCAGCCGGGCAAAGAGGATCTCCGGCTTCTCCGCCACCCGGTTCCCCGAGGGGTACAGGCCGAAATCCGTGAGCCCGTCGAAGGGCCGGGGGTTGGCGTTGAGCTCGGAAAGGATCTTCTCAGCCGTATCCGGCAGGAAGGGGGCCAGAAGGCTGGCGCCGATGGTGATGCTCTCGGTCAGGTTGTAGAGGACCTCCTTCAGCCGATCCGCCTTGGCGGGATCCTTGGCCAGTGTCCAGGGGGCGGTCTCGTCGATATACTTGTTGCAGCGCTTGAAGAGGTTGAAGATCTCCGTAATGGCGTCCGCCACCCGAAGCTCGTCCATCCGGGCGGTGACCTTCCCCACCGCTGCAGTGGCGGTCTCCTTCAGCTCCTCATCCACGGCCTCCCGGGCGCCGGTCTTCTCCACCACACCGGAAAAATACTTGTTGGACATGGCCACGGTCCGGTTTACCAGATTCCCCAGGGTGTTGGCCAGGTCTGCGTTCAGCCGCTCCACCAGCAGCTCGTAGGTGCAGTTGCCGTCGCTGTCGAAGGGCATCTCGTGGATGAGGAAGTAGCGTACCGCGTCCACGCCGAAGAGCTTCACCAGGTCGTGGGCGTACATAACGTTCCCCTTGGACTTGCTCATCTTCCCCTCGTTCATGAGGAGCCAGGGGTGGCCGAATACCTGCTTGGGCAGCGGGAGATCGAGAGCCATCAGGAAGATGGGCCAGTAGATGGTATGGAAGCGGATGATGTCCTTGCCGATGAGGTGCAAATCCGCGGGCCAGAGCTTCTTGAACTGGTCCGTGCTCTCCCCGTCGGGCTCGTAGCCGATGCCAGTGATGTAGTTCGTCAGGGCGTCCAGCCACACATAGACCACGTGCTTGGGATCGAAGTCCACGGGGATGCCCCATTTGAAGCTGGACCGGGACACGCACAGATCCTGGAGCCCGGGCAGCAGGAAGTTGTTCATCATCTCGTTCTTCCGGGCCACGGGCTGGATGAACTCGGGATGCTGGTTGATGTAGTCGATGAGCCGGGGGGCGTACTTGCTCATCTTGAAGAAGTAGGCCTCCTCCTTGGCGGGCTTCACCTCGCCGCCGCAGTCGGGGCAGCGGCCGTCCTTGAGCTGGGAGGCGGTGAAAAAGGACTCGCAGGGCGTGCAGTACATGCCCTCGTAGGCGCCCTTGTAAATGTCGCCCTGGTCGTAAAGCTTCTTGAAGATGCGTTGGACCTTCTGCTCGTGGTCCTTGTCCGTGGTGCGGATGAACTTGTCGTAGGAGGTGTTCATCAGATCCCAGATATCCCGGATATCGCCGGCCACCTTGTCCACGTAGGCCTGGGGCGCAAGGCCCGCCTTCTGGGCCTTCTCCTCGATCTTCTGGCCGTGCTCGTCGGTGCCGGTCTGGAAGAACACATCGTAGCCCATGAACCGCTTGTAGCGGGCGATGGCGTCCGCCAGCACGATCTCGTACACGTTGCCGATGTGGGGCGTAGCCGAGGCGTAAGCGATAGCCGTGGTGATATAGTAAGGTCTCTTTTCCATGAACAAATCCTCCTTCCCGCCTTGGCGGGATACATCTGAATCTTTAAAATTTTATCAGCGTGAATCTTCCCTGTCAACCACAAATATCCAGGGCAGCAATCCCCCGGCCTCGGTCCGCTTCTGTTCCCGCAGAGCGAGTCCCCGGACCCTGCCGAGACAGGCTTTCAGCAGCTTATACTCCATCGTGTAGAGAACAGCCACGCCCCCGGGGCTCAGCAGCTCGGGCAGCCGCCGAACGAACCGATCGTAGAGGCGGGTGTTGTCTTCGTGGTTCCCCACCCGGTTCCCGAAGGGCAGGTTGGAGAGGATGAGATCAAAACCCTCCCTGGCCTCGAAGCGCAGGGCGTCCTTGGTGACGAAGGAAGCTTTGGACTTCCCCGCCCGGGCGTTCATCCGGGCGCTCTCCACGGCGCTGCCGCTCTTATCGACGCCCACCAGCACCCGGCAGGGGCCCAAGGATTCCCGGGCAAAGAGGAGGGATCCGCAGCCGCAGAAGGGGTCCAGGACCCGGGGCCTGTCCCGCTTCTCGAACCGCTTGGCGTACCGAGCGAGGCACGCGGCCGTGGCGGGATGGATGGAGGCGCTGACGGCCCGCTGCCGCCAGGGGTAGCGCTGATCCTCCACGTTCCAAAGCTTGAGATACAGATCCGCCTGGTCCATGTGGCAATCCACCCGAAGCTCCGTATCATAGGCGGAGGGATTGTTCTGCCCCGGGAGGGCCTGTGCCAGGGCTCCGATGAGCTTGCGCCGGTCCCGGGTGTAGCCCCTGAGTTCGATCCGATATCGCGCCCCAGGCAGCTGTCCCACGCGGCGGACGATCTGATCTGCGTCAAGGGGCACGTCAAAGGCGAGGGGCAGCAGCGCCTCCGCCAGGCAGTTGGCCCGGTAGATGCGATCGATCCGGTCCGTGATCACCGATGCGGCGCCCTTCTCCGCCACGGGTTCGAAGCCCAGTTCCAAAAGTTCCTCCATCAGCACGTCCAAAAACCCCTCGGGAGCGTAACACAGCACCTTTTGGGGCTTTTCCAGCCGCGTGAGTTTTTCCGATCCAAAGCTTTCGAATTGCTGCAGCGCCTTTTTCTGAGCGAGGACGATCTGCCCCACCAGCCCGTCCGTCTCGGGGCTTGGGGACTTGGGCGGCCCATAGGCCCGCAAGGTATCCTCGTCCCCCAGCCGTCCCAAAGCGAGCAGCAGGCTGGGGATGGCGAAAAGGGTCTCCTCCCTGTGAAGGGCTTCCCGCAAAACGGGCAGATCCCGATCATCCTCCAAAGCACCCATAAGCCGATAGGCGTTTTTACGGACCTTGGGCGTGGGGGACGAGGCGGCCTCATGAAGGGAGAGCCTGTCCCCCAACAGACCGTTGATCTCGGTCCGACCCGCCTTGGTTTTGGAAAGGGCGCACAAAGCGGACAGGGCCTCCCCCGCCGCTTCGCCGCTCAGTTGTTCGATATAGCGTTGCGCCGTCATTGGTCCACCGCGCGGAAGATAAGGCGCAGAATGTTCTCTGTGCCGTCGGCGCCGGGTGCCGATGCCATGGCGTCGATGTATTTTTGCCGGTCCCGATACAGGTTCAGCACCGTCTCCTGGAGCCGCGCCGGCGTGATCTCGCTTTGGGGCAGATGGACGGCGTAGCCGTTCTTCTCAAAGTATTTCGCGTTCAGGATCTGGTCGCCCCGGCTGGCCTCCAGAGGCAGAGGCACCAGCACGCTGGGCTTTTTCAGGGCCAGCAGCTCGAAGACCGCGTTGGCCCCCGCCCGGCTCAGCACCACGTCCGCCAAGGCCAGCACGTCGGCCATCTGCTCGTTCACATACTCGAAGCGCACGTATCCGGGCCGGGGCGCGGTGTCGTCCAACTTCCCCTGGCCGCAGAGGTGCACGATGTCGAAGGTTTTGAGGAGCTCATCGAGGGACGCTTCCAAAGCTTCATTCAGCGCCTTGGCGCCGGTGCTGCCGCCTACCGCCAGCAGCACTGGCTTCTCCCCGGAGAGGCCCGTGAAGGCCAATCCCTTCTCCCGGCTCCCTTCAAAGAGGGAAGCGCGGATGGGGGTGCCGGTATGGACGCCCTTGCCCGAGGGGACCTTCGATACGGTGTCGGAGAAAGTGGTGCAGACGGTGTCCGCGAATTTGGACGCGATCCGGTTGGCCAGGCCCGGAGAATAGTCGCTCTCGTGGCAGATGACCGGGCACTTGCCCCGGGCCGCCATGACCACGGGCACGGATACGTACCCTCCCTTGCTGAAGAGCACGTCGGGCTTCACCTCCCCCATGATCCGCCGGGATTGGAAATACCCCTTCACCACCCGGAAGGGATCGGAAAAGTTCTTCCAGGAGAAGTACCGCCTGAGCTTCCCCCAGGCGATGGCGTGGTACACCACCTCCGGCCGCTGGGCAAGGAGATCGTGCTCGATGCCTTCCTCGGTGCCGATATAGTGGATGGTCCACTCGCCTTTATCCAATCGGTCCATCAGCGCCAGGTTGGGCATCACATGCCCCGCCGTGCCGCCGCCGGTAAAGATAATGGTCTTCATGCTTCTCTCCCCTCGCCTCGTATGCTTCGTCGCTGCCTATTCTATGCCGATCTTAACCCGCATGGTTCCCGTCGTCGTTCTCGCCATCATTGCCGGCGGCGGTGTTCACCGCGTCCGGTTCGCCGGACCGCTCCTCGATGCAGCTTTCGCTGCCGGGGGACACGGTCAATGTGTCGTCCTTCAGCAGGGCCTGGGCGATCAAAAACTTCATCTGGGTCCACTCGTCCACCTGTTTTGTCATGTCGATCTCCAGCATGACCAGCACCAGCCGCTCCTCCTCGGGGGCGAGCTCCGTGCCGTCCAAATGCCGGCTGCGGAAGGCCACGAACCAGGCCAGCTCCTTGTCCGCGTCCTTGGCGTTCTGCTTCTTTGCCAACTCGGCGGTGCCCGTCTTGCCGGCGCAGGTGTAGACCCGCAGCACGCTCAAAAACCGGCCCGTGCCGTAACCGGCCCAGGGCGCCTTCGTCACCGGATTCTTGCCCATGTTGCTGGGAGGCTCTACGACCCCTTCCAGCATGTCCCGGATGGACTCCGCGGTGCTGGTGGCGCACAGCTCCTTCCAGATGGTCTGCTCGTGATGGGTGATCTCCTTATATTCCGTCTTGTCCTCCTGCCAGATGGACTCGATCACATAGGGGGCGTAGACGGTTCCTCCGTTGCGGAAGGCGGAGATATAGCAGGCCAGCTGCAGGGGCGTCAGCAGCAGCTCGCCCTGTCCGTATCCGGTCATGGCCAAGAGGTCCATGGTCTCCTCGGAGGCCGGCTCCTCTGCGGTGCCCGTGTTTTTGATCTGGGATTTCTGGGTGGGCAGCTCAAAGGGGATCGCCTCGCCCATGCCCATGACGGTCAGATATTTCTTCAGGGTGTCCCAGCCGATCTTCATGCCCAGGTAGGCAAAGTAGATGTTGTCCGACTGGATCATGCAGTTCTTCATGTTCATGGGGCCCCGCCGGTTGGTGCTCCAGGTACGGGTCACCTTGGTGACGCCGCTTTCGGGGATCAGCTTGCCCTTGGTGGGGTTCCAGATGGTGTCCGTGCCCTTGAGCCGCTCCTGCTCCTCCGGGAAGGCCCAGTCCAGCGTCACGTTCCCCGATTCCAGGGCCGTGATGGCCACCAAAGGTTTGAAGGTGGAGCCGGGGGGATAGAGGCCCTGGATGGCCCGGTTCAACAGGGGGGTCTTGGGGTCCTTCTCCATGGCGGACCAGGCTTCGTCGTCCAAGTCGCCGCGGGAGAAGGAGTTGGGGTCGTACCCCGGGAAGGAGACCATGGCCTCCACGCCTCCGGTGGTGGGGTTCATGACGATGACCGTGCCGCTGATGGAGTCGTCATAGACGATGTTTTTGATGACCTCCTCGGCCCGCTGCTGCATGTTGATCTTCACGGTCAGGTGCAGATCCTCCCCGTCCACGGCGGGCACGTTGTACAAGATCTGCTTCACTGCGCCGCCCTTGCCCTGGATGTAGGCGAAGCTCCCCTTGATGCCGCGGAGCCGCTCCTCAAACTGCTTTTCCAGACCTGCGTAGCCCAGCCAGCTGTCGCCGTCGTAGTTGGGATCGTTGACCTTGTTCCCGTTCTCGTCCAGCACGTAGAGCCATTCCTTGTTCTCCTTCAGGATGCCGTTCTCCATGGAGTAATGGTTCAGATACTCCTTCTGGATGATGCCGGCGTAGCCGAGAAGATGGGCGAGGCTGGTGCCGAAGGGATACTGGCGCAGGGTACCGTAGTTGTTGCTGTCCACGCCCACGCCGGGGATGGTCAGAAGCCGCGCCTCCAGCTCCGGGCTCATCTCATCAGGATAGAGGACCGCCAGCTTGGCGAAGTCGCGGAAGGTCCGGGCCAGGCTGTTGCGCACGTCCGCATCCGTCATCTGCAGCTCGGGCACCGCGGCCACCGCCTGTTCGAAGGGCACGTACAGTTCCTTTTCCGCCAGCTGTTCCGGGGTCAGGTCCTTGTCCTCAGCCTTAAAGAGGGTCTTCACGTCGGTGACGGCTTTGCCGCCGTCCTTGAGCTGGATCTTGCTGGGGATGCAGTAGACCGTGACGGCGGGCACGTTTTCGGCGAGAAGGATGCCGTCCGCATCAAAGATCTCGCCCCTATCCGGATAGTTGGTGCCCACCAGCATGGTGTCGCCCCACTCCATGTTGGGGAAGATGAGGCTGGGGTCCCACATGACCATCCATCCCTCGTGGTACTCGCTGTTCACGGTGAAGGTGAAGGTCAGATTCCCCGCCTTCTCGCTGTAGTAGGTCATCTCATAGACCACGCTGGCGTTGATGGTGCCGTTCACCTCGGAGATGATCTTTTTACCGATGCCCGTAAGGCCCATGGCGGAAAAGATGTCCGTATACCGCTTTTTGAACTCCGTGCGGGTCATCCGATGGTCCGTGTTCCCCTCCGGCTCCGCCGTGGGTTCCACGGTGGGCGCGGCCGTAGGCGCAGGGGTCTCTCCGGGGCCGGGGGTGGGCGCCTTGGTGGCCTTGGGAGGCTCCTCCTTCTTGAGATCGTCGGCGATCAGGTTGTAGGCGGAATCATAGTCCTCGTTGGCCAGGTAGTTGATGAACTGCACACAGACCACGCTCCCCTGGCCCCGGTCCGGGCCGCAGCCCGTGAGGACGGCTATGGGAAGGAGCATGGCGAGTATCAGCAATGCGGCGACGGTGCGTTTCAACCGATTTCCTCCAAAGTACATACTAAGCTGTTTATACTATAGCAGATAATCCTTCTCTTTGCATCCGAAAGCGCAATTTTTTTCAAAAATTCCGCTTTTGGACAGACACGAATGAGCGCAGGCGCTTCTCTTTTTCCGCCGTTTTTTCCTCTTCACTGAAGAGAAAAAGCGGCAAAAGAACCCCATTCTTGCAAAAAAGGCAATAATCCTGTATACTGGCCCCATGGAAATGAGTCGTGAGGAGGCCCGGCGCCGCGCTGCGCGCAAACGGGCCGCCGCGAAAAGAAAGAAATACCGCCGCCGTCGGCTGATGGTGCTGGCCGCCGGTTTATTGATCGTTGCGCTGCTGGTGGTGGGCATCGTGTCCCTCGTCACCCGGGCCGTGAAGAAAAATCAGCCGGCCTCCGCTCTGGAGCCCACGGCCGCCGCAGCCTCCGCCGTGGCCGACACCCTTCTTCCCACGGCCGCCATGACGGCCCTTCCCACCGCCGTCCCGGCCACCCCCATCCCCGCTACCCCCGCCCCGGCCATCCAGGCGGACTGGTACATCGAACGCACGGAACAGCTCTATAAAAACCTTTCCACATATGGGAATTACCCGGACGCCGCTTCCATCTACCGTGCCCTGGACAAGATGCAGATCGACCCTAACGGAAAGATGCTGGCCCTGACCTTCGACGACGGGCCCTACCCCCCCATCACCGGGGCAATATTGGACGTATTGGAGGCGAACCACGCCCGAGCCACCTTTTTCATCAAGGGCGCCTACGTGGACGCCAACCAGGACCTGGTCAAGCGGGAGCTGGGCCTGGGCTGCGAGATCGGCAACCACACCACCAACCACGACGATTTGGAAAAGCTCTCCCCGGCGGACCGACGGACCACCGTGGGCGACGTGAACGACAAGATTTACCGGCTCTTCGGCTACCGGATCCACCTGCTGCGCCCGCCCTACATCTCCTACGGCAAGAAGGGCAGCGACACCCGGGAGGATATCGTGGCTATGGCCAAGGAGCTGGAGCTGGCCATCGTCAACCACACCCGTTCCAGCCACGACTCCCACGAGGACTACACCGCCCAGATGATGATCGAACGGATCCTCGCCGAAAAGGACGAGCTGGGCCGGGGTCTCAATGGCTCCATCCTTCTCTTCCACGACAAGTATCAGAAGACCGTGGAGGCCATGAAGGTCATCATCCCCGCCCTCCAGCAGCAGGGCTACCAGCTGGTCACCGTGTCGGAGCTTTTGAACTGCTCCAAGGAGGGCCTCCATTATGGCTGGATCTACTCAAAGGCCGATTGACATGGAAACGGAGCGACTGATCGTTCGCCATCTGTCCCCTCAGGACGAGGCGGCCTTCCTCTCCGGCATCGGGGATCGGGAGCTGCGCCGGATGTACGGCCTGCCCCTGGAGCTGTCTGATGAGAGGGCCAGGCAGATCTTCCAACGTTTCTCCGCCTTGCCCGCCGCCTATGGTCTGGTCCGTAAAGCCGACGACGCTTTGATCGGCTTTCTTTTGGACGTGCCGTCGGAGCTGCCGGAGGATATGCAACGCGCCTTGCCGGTCGGCGGCCGGACCTTGGCCTACGCCACCTTCCCGCCCTATCAGCGGCAGGGGTACATGGGGGAAGCATTGCTCTCCATGATCCAACGACACTCCTCGGACGCCCCGTATCTGCATTGCGGCCACTTCCCCTTCAACATCCCCAGCGAACGCCTCCTGCTGTCCCTGGGGTTCCAGGAATACGGGCATCATGTCTCGGGCAAGGTCACTATCATCGACAAAATACGGGTGAAGTCCTGGGGGAACGGGTAAGATGGTTTTTTGCACCTTTTTCTCTTCGGTGAGTGCGGAGCCGAGCGCTGCCTGTGGCAGATGAAGCGAGGCGAAGCACAGGCAAAACAATGAGAAACCAAACGGAGTGAGGTTTCGACTATGTTTTGCCCATAGCAGAAGAAAAAAGGTGCACGAAAAAGAAAAGCACATAATTGGATAAAATTTAGGAAGCTGAAAGAGCTCAGCTTCCTTTTGTTATGGGACAAAAGAAAAGAGTCACTCAATGGAGTGACTCTTTGGGGTCCCGGCGGCTGCCTATCTTCCCGGGCCGTTGCCAGCCAAGTATTGTCGGTGTATGTGAGCTTAACTTCTGTGTTCGGAATGG
>CADCJW010000010.1 GCA_902801845.1 uncultured Eubacteriales bacterium | reverse complement strand
CGACGGCCAGGCGCATACGATCACGGGCTACGAGATCACGAACATCAGCAACAGCCTGTACACGGCGGACGATTTCACGAAGCCTGCGCAGGATGCGGCGGTAGCGACGGCGACCCGTACCGAGGAAGGCACGACGAACATGACGCTGAGCGCGGCCGACTTTGTGAACACGAACGGCAACTTCAGCAAGGTCACCTTCAACGTGACGCCCGGTTACCAGACGATCACGCCGGTAGAGGCGGAGGTTGTTGTGACGATCGTCGGTAATAACCATACACGACGGCCAGGCGCATACGATCACGGGCTACGAGATCACGAACATCAGCAACAGCCTGTACACGGCGGACGATTTCACGAAGCCTGCGCAGGATGCGGCAGTAGCGACGGCGACCCGTACCGACGCGGGCACGACGAACATGACGCTGAGCGCGGCCGACTTTGCGAACACGAGCGCGAACTTCAGCAAGGTCACCTTCAACGTGACGCCTGGCTACCAGGAGATCACGGCGCGGAGCATCACGATGACGTCCGCCACGGACAGCAAGGTGTACGACGGCACGGCGCTGACGAACAGCAACGTCACTGTCACGGGTGACGGCTTCGCCACTGGCGAAGGCGCAACGTATGATGTGACCGGGACGCAGACGCTGGTCGGCAGCAGCGAGAACACGTTCACGTATAAGTTGAACGATGGCACGAAGGCCGAGAATTATGAGATCAAGACGGTCAACGGTACGCTGACTGTAACGGATGGAACACCGGATAAGCCTGTGGATCCTGATCTGGTTGTAACCAAGTCTCATACCGGCAGCGACTTCAAGTTGGGTGATACGGTTACCTTTACCATCACTGCGACGAACATCTACGAAGAGCCGCAGACGATCACGCTGATCGAGATCGATGGCGTGTCGCTGGCAAAGAATGTGTTTGAGAATGTGAAAGGTGGCAAGACCATTGAGACCACAGCCACCTACACGATCACCGAGGCTGACATTCTTGCTCAGAAGTTTGAGAACACTGTCACTGCAAAGCTCGGCAACATTGAAAAGAAAGCCACCGATACGGTTACGGCGGATGAAATCGCAGACAAGAACGGCCACCTGACGGTCTTGAAGGAAAGCACGAGCAAGGCTCCCGCGGACGGCTACAAGCTGGGCGACACGGTGAGCTACAAGATCACGGTGACGAACGACGGCAACCTGACGATCACGAACATCACGGTAACCGACGAGCGCACGGGTCTGAGCGAGACGATCGCGAGCCTGGTGCCGGGCGAGAGCAAGGTGTTCACGACCGAGACGACCGTGACCGAGGCGGATATCCTGAGCGGCCACATCCTCAACGATGCGACGGCGACGGGTACGAGCCCGGATCCGGATAAGCCCGACGTCCCGGTCGAACCCGGCCATACGGACGATGATCCCGAGGATCCGAACGGCCACCTGACGGTCACGAAGGTGACGACCTCCAAGCCCGCGAACGGCGAAAGCTACGCCCTGGGCGAGACGATCACCTACAAGATCACGGTGAAGAACGACGGCAACCTGACCATCAAGGACATCACCGTGACGGATGAACTGACCGGCGACAAGTGGGCCATCGAATCCCTGGCTCCGGGTGAGAGCGAGGCGTTTGAGACCAGCTACACTGTGACCGAGGCCGACGTGCTGAAGGGCGAAGTCCTGAACGTAGCGACGGCGAAGGGCAAGAGCCCCGATCCTGACAAGCCCGACGTGCCTGTGGTGCCCGGTGAAGATCCGGAGCCCACGGAGGACAAGAATGGTCACATCACCATCGAGAAGGTGACGACCTCTACGCCGATGAACGGTGAGGCCTATGTGCCTGGCGAGGAGATCACCTATAAGATCACGGTGAAGAACGACGGTAACCTGACGATCAAAGACATCACTGTGACGGATGAACTGACCGGTGACGAGTGGAAGATCGCCAGCCTGGCTCCAGGTGCGGAGAAGGAGTTCACCGCCAGCTACACGGTGACGGAAGCTGATGCAAAGGTCGGCGAAGTGGTCAACGTGGCGACGGCGACGGGCACGAGCCCCGATCCTGACAAGCCCGACGTGCCTGTGGTACCTGGTGAAGATCCCGAGCCGACCACGCCGGACAACGAGGTCACGCCTGAACCGGGCGATGACAGCGAGACGATGGACGCCGAGAGCAAGAGCATCACGGTGAAGTATGACGGCAAGGCCCATACGGTGAGCGCCTCTGCGACAAAGGCCGGTTCCACCATCACCTATAGCGTGGATGGCGGCAAGACTTGGACGGAGACGGCGCCCAGCCTGACGGATGTGGGCAGCGTGGAGTTCCAGGTGAAGGCAGAGAATCCGAAGTATAAGGATGCGATCTCTGAGACCTACACGCTGTCGGTCGTCGAGCGCGAGGTGATCCTGACCAGCGCGTCCGGAGCCAAGTTCTTCGACGGCACGCCGATCCGGCGGAACAACCCGGCCACCGATATCACAGTGACCGGCGACGGATTCGTGGAAGGCGAGGGCGCGACCTATACCATCACGGGTGTCCAGACTGATGTCGGTGCCAGTGATAACGCGTTCACCTATGCGCTGAATGAGAACACGAAGGCCGAGAACTACAAGATCACGCAGGTGCGTGGCCGTCTGAGAGTACTCCCCGAAGAAGTGCCTCTGGGCATTATCGGCAGCGTCTCCTTGATCTTCACCTCTGATACGAATTTGAAGGCGGAAGGCAAGGAAGCGGATGCTTACAAGGAGCTGTACAAGTGGATCAAGGAGAACAATCCGCGTCTGGGCGCTTTGGCGATCATTGGAACCGGTAACGCGGTGGCTGACGGCAAGGACGAGGATGCCTGGAAGCTGATCAAAGAAGAGCTGGATAAGCTGGAGAGATTGCCCGGCTATCTGCCGTACTATAACATCGCGGGTCGCGCCGAAGTGAACGGCGACGAACTGGATTACGAGACCTACATCGAGCATAAGCTCTGCGAGGTCAGCGAGTGGAACGAGTACGAGCAAGGCCAGATCTGGTTCCAGCCGGATAATGAGCATCAGATGCTGCTGGTCGGTATTGGCCGTCAGAAGGTGCTGGATCCGGAGACGGCAACGGATGAAGAGCTGGAGACCCAAGAGAAGTGGCTGCGGTTCGTGAACAATGCGATCGCCCGGTATCCTGACTACACCGTGGTGCTGCTGGTGAATGACTTCATCGAGCATGACCCGAACAGCTTGAAGGACGATGGTATGCTGACTGAGTTCGGCAAACTGATCGAGGAGAGGGTCGTGGCGGTGAACGATAATGTGGCACTGGTCCTGTGCGGCAATGCCGAAGGCACCGCTCGTTGGCACAAGACCTATGGTGAGCGGAACGTGAACGCAATCATGTTCAACTACGCCAATGATACGGAGAACGGTCTCGGCTTCTTCCGGCTCGTCACGTTGAACGGCGAGGCCCGGACCATCACGGTCACCACCTACTCGCCGATCCTGGATAAGGACTCCTATGATGAGGATCATCCGGAGTACGACTTCTACGTGATCGAGGAAGCGTTCTAAATCGAATCAGCAACAAACATTGGGACAGTCCCTCGATTGGGGGACTGTCCCTTTGCATAGCTAAACCATCCCGGAGGAAGGAACAACAGTGACGCTATAAGCGTGACAAGTTTGTGTTGCATTTTTATAGGATAAAACGTATAATCAAAAAAGAAAAGACCCTTCCTGTGGTGCGGAATGGAAGAAAGAGGTATCTTTGGTTTTCAATTATAAACGAATCGTCTGTCTGCTACTGGGATGCGCGATTCTTCTGCTTGGCTTTTTTCCAGCGGCGCATGCAGAAGGGGAAAGCTCATGTTCGCTGCAATTCGCGCATTATTCGGAGACGGAGGCCGGCCCAGCTTCGTTGAGGAACCTCAACGGTGCCATGTTGCATAGCGAGGATCATGCCGAAAAGATCCCCAAGCAGCAGGATACGCTGAAGACGGGGACTGTATTGGAAAATGAAACCCCTGAACCTTATTTGATCCTTGTCCCCGAACATGACGGTATCCAGGAAAAACGAAGCGACAAGGCAGTCATCGACTATTCCCACATCAACGATGGGTATTTTATGGTTCAGCGGATCAGCGAGACGGACCATCGATATAAAGTGCTCGTCAAGGTCAGAGGTCTCACATACAATTACAATATCGACACCGGGGATTGGGCGGCGTTCCCTCTTTCGGAGGGAGACAACACCTATCAGGTCCAAGTACTCGAGAACGTTTCCGGAACGAAATATGCGAATGTCATTTCCGTGTCTTTCCAGGCCAAGATGGATGATCCGTTCGCGCCGTTTTTGCGGCCGAACTTGCACGTGAATTATCTGAACGCGCCCAACACGATGGAAAAAGGCGCTGAATTGACCGCGGCATGCGAAGGCCCGCTCGGAAAAGTCGGCGCAGTATTTGATTTCATTACGAAGAATATAAACTATGACTACCTTCTTGCCGCTACGGTGGAGACCGGGTATATTCCTGACCTTGACCGGATCCTGAAGCGCAAGCGCGGCATCTGTTACGACTATTCGTCGCTTATGACGGCTATGCTCCGCAGCCAAAGTGTCCCCTGCAAGCTTGTGTTCGGGTACGTCGGAAAGATATACCATGCCTGGATCAGCGTTTGGGTCGAGGAGGAAGGCTGGATCGACGTCATCCACTTTGACGGGAAGACCTGGCAGCGGATGGACCCGACGTTTACAGCCGCCGGGACAAGCGACGAGGCAGTCAAAAAATATGTCGGCAACGGGAAAAACTACGCGGTGAAATTCAGTTTTTGAGAGGAAAGAGAATGAAACAACTGTCGAACGATGAGATCAGCACCCTGTTCCGAGAACTCTCATACTTGATCCATGCAGGCATGGGCCACGCGGATGCGCTCGCTCTGATGGCGGAGGAGTCGGATCAGAACAAGGCACTGCTGAAGCAGATGGCGGATGATACGGATCAGGGTCGCTCCCTTAGCGAGGCGGTCGAAGCCACCGGTTGGTTCCCACGGTATGCCTCCAATCTTCTCGCCGTGGGCGAGCGTTCCGGTCGCACCGAAGAGACGCTGAACGCGCTCGCGGACAACTATGAGGGGCAGGATCGATTGAATCGCCAGCTGCGTACCAGTCTTCTGTATCCGGCCATTCTTCTGTTGATCATGCTGGTGGTGATCGTGGTGCTGCTCGTCTATGTCCTGCCAATCTTTGACCGTGTATACGCGCAGTTCGGCGTGACCATGACGGGCGTCGCCGGCGGCCTGCTGTCCTTCGGCCGATTCATGAGCGGCATCATGCCCGTGCTGTGTGGGCTGCTTTGCATTGCGGTCTGTGGGTGCCTGGTGCTCGCGGTTTCCCAGACGGTCCGGACGAAGCTGCTGTTGCTCTGGCGCAAGAAGCGGGGCGACAGGGGCGTTGCGCGGCAGATCAACGATACGCGCTTCGCGATGGCGTTGTCCATGGGCCTGCACAGCGGCATGGTCATCGAAGACGCGCTGCAGCTTGCAAGTCGAGTGCTGGAGGACGTGCCCTTGGCGAAGGAACGTGTCGATCAGTGCGCGGACGAGGTGGGAAAGGGTTCTCCTTTGGCGAGCGCCCTGGAGCGTGCTGATTTGATGCCAAAGACGGAATGCCGACTGCTTTCCGCGGGCCTGCGCAGCGGCGCAGGGGATTTGGCCATGGAGCAGATCACGGAGCGCATGACCGAGCGTACCGAGCTTACGATCGCCGAGAAGGTGAGCCGGGTGGAGCCGACACTGGTAATTATCACTTCGCTTCTGGTCGGAATGATTCTGCTCGCGGTGATGCTGCCGCTCGTGAACATCATGTCCACCATCGGGTGACGAAAAGCGATGAAGAAAAAGAAATCCGTTGCATATATAGGAAAAGTCGTCCTGTGGCTGGCGGTTATGGGGCTTGTCTTCGCCTTCTTTTTCATCGGCCTCAACAACGTGACGGAGGAGGTCTCTGAGCAGGGGAGGACGAAACTGGAGGATGCCGTCCGGCGCGCTGCCGTCGCGTGTTATGCGGCGGAGGGAGCGTATCCGCCGGACGTGGAGTATATGGTCGAGCATTACGGGCTCACCGTGGACGAAACGCGGTATATCGTGCATTATGAGATCTTCGCGGAGAATCTGATGCCGGATATCACCGTGCTGGACAATGTGCAATGAACGGATTGAGATCTTCTCAAAAACAGAATCTGAGCGGCCTCATGGTGCTGCTGCTGTTCGGCTTGTTCGCGGTATGCATCCTGGTGGTCCTTCTGTCGGGCACCAGCGTGTATGACAGACTGACGCGCCGCGACGAAGCCGCCTTTGATTCCCGCTCGGCGGCGCAGTATCTGGCGACCCGGATCCATCAGGCGGAGAATGCGGAAGCGGTATCTCTTAGGCCCGGGGAGGATGGGAGCGCCATGCTGTGCATCCGCCAGAACTACGGCGAGGATCAATATGAGACGCTGCTGTATTGCCGGGAGGGCTGGCTTTGCGAGCTGTTCGAAGAAACCGGCGCAGACATCGATGCTTCGGCGGGGGAACGGATCCTCCCCGTGGAGCGCCTCATCGGGGCATATGACAACGGCCTTCTGACCCTTTCGATCTTTGACGAGAACGGCGAGCAACAGATCGTAACGTTGCTGCGCGGAGGGGAGGTGCTTCCATGAACCGAAGCAAAGCGCCCCTTGCCCTGATGGGGCAGCTTTTGATGGTGCTTTTTTTTGCGCTGACAGCCGCTATCTGTCTGCAGGCGTTCGCGAAATCTGAGACGATCTCCCAAAAGAGCGCGGACCGTGACGCCGCGTCTCTGTTAGCGCAGAATGCCGCGGAAACGCTCAAGAGTGTGCACGGAAAGACGGATATAGCTTGCGGTGTACTGGGCGGGACCGTGGATAACGGTGTCTGGACCTTCCGCGGAGACGCGAACGGCCGGGTCGCCGAGGATGGCGCCTATCATGTGTTGGCGGAACGTATCGAGAGCATCGAGAGCGGCTTGGGACGTGCCTGCGTCCGGGTGTTCAATGGGGAAGAAAACGAAATCATCTCACTGATTTGTTCGTGGCAGGAGGTAGTGGAATGAAAGAAGATTTCTCCATCTCCACATTGGGCGGGACCTCGCTCATGCTGATCTTTGCAGTGCTGTGCCTGACGGTGTTCGCCGTGCTTTCTCTGTCTACGGCAAAAGCAGGGGATCAATTTTCCGAAAGCATGCAGGCTTCTGTTCAGGCGTATTATGAAGCGGACAACGAAGCGGAGGGGATCCTTGCCGCGCTGCGTCGCGGTGATTATGTGGAGGACGTCGAGGAGGACGGTGACGTCTTCTCCTACCGCTGCCCGATCAACGAGCGGCTGAGCCTGTATGTTTCGGTGGAGATCCAGGGGGACAGCTATTCCATCTTGCGGTGGCAGGCGGCGGTAGATGACAGCATGATATCGGAGACGCAGGAGCTTTGGGACGGCGCGCTCCTGCCGGGAATGTAAGGAGGATCGTATGGACATTTTGGGATACATCACGATTGCCGCGCAGCAGCGCGCGGCGGACCTGTTTATCATCGCCGGTGCACCATGTTCCATGCGCATGGACAAGACGATCCGGCAGCTGGATGACCAGAAACTCCTGCCAAACGACACGGAGCTGCTGATCAAGGAGCTGTATAAGCTCGCCGGTCGGGACATGGATCGGTTTTGCCGGACATGGGACGACGACTTCTCCTTCGCCGTGCCGGGGCTCGCTCGATTCCGCGTGAACACGTATCGCCAGCGCGGCTCCCTGGCGGCGGTCATCCGGGTGGTCTCCTTCACGATTCCTGACTGGAAGCAGATGCATATCCTACCCCAGATCATGGAGCTGTCCAAATTGACCAACGGCATGGTCCTGGTCACCGGCGCAGCCGACAGCGGCAAGTCGACGACGCTGGCCTGCCTGATCGATGAAATCAACAAGACGCGCTCCTGCCATATCATCACCCTGGAGGACCCGATCGAGTACCTGCACAGGGATCGCATGAGCATCATCAGTCAGCGGGAGATGACGATAGATACGGCCACATTTCCGACGGCTCTCCGGGCTTGCCTTCGCCAGAGCCCGGACGTGATCCAGCTCGGCGAGATGCGCGACATGGAAACGATCCGTGCGGCTATGACGGCGGCTGAAACGGGGCACCTGCTGCTCACGACGCTGCATACCCGCAGTGCGGTCAGCACGATCGACCGCATCATCGACACCTTCCCTGCAGAACAGCAGGAACAGATTCGGATCCAGCTTTGCTCAGTGCTGCATACTGTGATTTGCCAGCAGCTGCTTCCCTCTAAACAGGGGAAGCTGGTCCCGGCGTTCGAGATTATGCATATGAACAAGGCCATCGCCAGCCTTATCCGGGACAGGAAAATCCATCAGATCGACAACACGATCGCCTCCGGTGCCGCAGAGGGCATGATCTCCATGGATCAGTATATCCTCAACCTCTACCAGGCAGGCGAGATCGATCGGGATACGGCCGTCCGGTTTGCCCGCAACCAGGAGCAGCTTGCCCGTAAGTTGAACGCATAGGGAAACAGGGCAGACGCTGTTCGGCGGGTCCCGCAGGCAACGGGGACGGCGCATGAGGTGCAGATGAGGAAGGAGGTCCGCTGTGAAGGAACAGGAAAATGTGCTTTACGTACGTATGCTTGGCGGCTTTTCCCTGCGATGGAACGGGAAGTTGGTTGCGGGCGGCTCCAAAGCCAGCGATTCCCAGAACGCCAGCCTGCTGCAGCTGCTCATCCACGAAGGCGAGAAGGGCGTGTCTCGGGACAGGCTGGAGGAATTGCTCTTCGCAGACCGGGATATGAGCAATATCCATCATGCCCTCCAGAGCGTCATATACAATACAAAGAAAAAACTTTTGAAAGCCGGCCTGCCTGCGGAGAACTGCATCGAGCAGGACAAAGGGGTGTTCCGCTGGTCCGGCGACATCCCCACCGTAGAAGACGCGGCGTATTTCGAAGGGCTGTTCCGCAGTGCTGAGGCGGCTCCCTCCCCGGACGAGCGGCTGGTTCTGTATCTGGACGCCTGCTATGCCTACGGGGGCGAGTTTTTGACCGTACAGACCGGGACCATCTGGGCGGCGCGGGAGGCGCGCCGATACAAGGAAATGTTCTGCACTGCCGTGGAGCGCGCCACAGACCTGCTGCGGATGAACCAGGACTTCTTCCAGATGGAGAGCCTGGGGCTTTACGCCGCAAGCATAGACCCTCTGGCTGACTGGGAGACCGTGACCATGGAGGCGTTGGTGTCCTTGGGCCGCAGCGAAGAAGCCCGCAAGCTCTACGACACCACCGTCCAGTATTATTTCAACGAACAGGGACTGCACCCCTCCAAGAGGCTCCTCGAACAGTTTGACCGACTAGGGGAGAAGATGCAGTATCGCCATGCGGTCTTAGATCAGATCCAAGCAGAGCTTTCTGGCGCCACGGACAGGCAACAGGGCGGGTACCTGTGCAATTATCCCGTGTTCCTGGGCATCTATCGCATGGTGGAGCGGATGCTGGAGCGCGGCGGTCAGTCCGTTTTCCTTATGCTCTGCACGGTCGTGGACAGCAAGGGCAACCCGATGCGTGAAGGCGAGAAACTGGATCAGCTGGTGAGCCGGATGGGCGATGCCGTCCGCCAATCCATCCGCCGGGGCGACGCCATGTGCCGCTATGGACGGGGACAGTGCCTGGTGCTGCTCATCAACACTACCCGCGAAAACTGCAACGTAATCCAGCGCCGCATCAACGCGCGCTTTCTCACCGGGCGGCAACGGACCAGCATAGAGTACTACGTGAACAGCGTTTTCTGGACGCCGTAAAAGGAGGTGCCTTTGGAGCAAACGTTTTCCCAATGGTATATAGGCGCCCCTAACGGCGTGGTCCTGTGCGTCAACGAGCGGCACGGCTGCGAGCTCAGCGGGGTGTTTTACCACAGCTACAAGACGGAACCGACAGGCTTCATGGATCTGGGGCAGATGACGCTGCTCATGGAAAAATTCTTCGATGAGCTGCAGTTTCCGCATCCGGGCACGAACGAACGCAACTTCTTCCCTCAGAACAAACCCTACGTATCCCATCAGGAAAGGACAAAAATTATGAGCGACGAACAACTGCTCCAAAAGCACGGCGACATCGGAACCTTTATCATTCGCGTCCAACACAGGCAGAACAGCAGCTGGCAGGGACGGATAACCTGGATGGAGGCGGACAAGACCATCCAGTTTCGCTCCGTATGGGAAATGGTCAAGCTGATCGAAAACGCCATGGACACGGTGAGCACATCTGAGGATGGGGAAGAACCCAGTTGGGCGGATTAAAGAGGGTGCCTTCATGGAGGATCGAAACAACAAACAAAGAGGTATTCGTTTGCGACAGCTGAATCGGATAATGATCGTGGTTGCAGTCATGTTAGGCGTGGTCCTAATCATGGCTCTGTTGTTCACCAACAGAAACTTCTACGAGCTCGAAAAAGCCACGGAGAGATACATCCAGGCCAGGAAGGATGTGGCCGACATTCAGGCTGGCTCCGACTACCTGACTGACCGGGTACGCACGTTCGTTGTGACCGGGGATCCTGAGAGCGCCAAGGACTTCTTCTACGAAGTGGAGATGAGTCGGCGGCGAGACCTGGCCGTGGAAAGCATGAAGGAATCCATTTCCGGTTCAGACGGCATCCGCTACCTCAGCACCGCCCTGCAGATATCCAATGAACTGGCTGAGATCGAGCGCTATGCCATGAGACTGGCTGCGGCGGGGAACGATCTCGACATAGAAACGCTGCCGTCTGCTCTGGGGACTGTTACGTTCACCGTCGAGGACGAAGCCTTGTCCGCGGAAGAGAAACTGGTCAAGGCCCGGGAGATGCTCTTTGACGAGACGTACCAGGCCTATAAAGAGGATATCCGTAAAAACTTGTCCCTCTGTGAGCAGGCGCTCATCGGGGAGATGGAAGCCACCCAGAAAAAGAGCACCAGTCGGATGGAAAACGCTCTTACCGCCCAGACTCTGCTGATTGCAATCATGGTGATGGTGGTCATCTTCCTCGTTCTATATAATGCGCATTCGATCATCCGTCCGATCAACGCTCTGGTGAAGGCCATTCAGGAGGACCGGCTCGTCGAGGAGAGTGGGGCATATGAGCTGCGGTTCGTGTCCAGGATGTACAACGAGGCGCGCTCCCGGAGCCAGGAGAACCAGGAGGCTTTGGCATATAAGGCGACCCATGACGCGCTGACGGGGCTGTTCAACCGGGGTGCGTTCGAAAAGGCCAAGCAGACGACCCGTGGTCGCGCTCAGGCTATGTTCATTTTCGATGTGGACCGGTTTAAGGAATTCAACGACCAATACGGCCATGATATGGGTGACTTGGTGCTGAAAAAGGTCGCCGGAGTCTTGGCGGACAATTTCCGTGACGAGGATTATGTCTGTCGGTTCGGCGGAGATGAGTTCACGGTACTCATGGTGCATGCAACCAATGATATGCGTCCCTTGGTGGAGGAGAAGATCAACCGGATACGGAAAATGCTTCTGGATACATCCGACGGGCTGCCGCCCATCACGCTGAGCATAGGAGTGGCCTTTTCAGATCGGCAGAACCCCACGAACGACATATTGAAGGACGCGGATACTGCCCTTTACATAACTAAGGAGCGCGGGAAAAACGGATATACGTTCTATGGGGAGGACTAAACCATTGTTTTAGGTGGGAAGAGATCGTGCTGACCGCTTCGCATGGAAAGCGTATGGAGCAGATGTTCGAACAACGAATCGTTTTACTTCCTCCTGTTGCGACTGGCAGTCCAAGATGCCGTTTTTTAAAATCTATTCGATGCGCTAAACGCTTACGACTTTGTGCTGCTGCTTTACAGGACGTCTTTGTAGCTTGTTGCTTACACCAATCCATATCAGCCATCACCAAAGGAGACAGGGCTTATGGCAAAATCATTCGCGATTATAGACAGTGAGGGAAGCATCGCTTTTCAAACAGAAGGGTTTGAAAGGACCAACGCAACGGAAAGATTGCCGCTGCCGGATGGATCGACGCTTCTTTTGTGCGATGATGTCTTGGTGCAATCCCTGCGCGCGGAGTTGGCTGAAGCGCAAAGCGCGAACAAAGCAAAAGAAGAATTTCTGTCCAACATGTCCCATGATATACGCACCCCGATGAATGCGATCGTTGGCATGACGGCATTAGCCAAAAAGCATATCGACGAAAAATCGCGCGTAGTGGATGCGCTGAACAAAATAGAAGTTGCTAGCTCCCATCTGCTTAGCCTGATCAACGACGTCCTCGACATGTCTCGCATCAATTCAGGCAAGATGAAAATTGAAAACGAGGAGTTTTCCCTGAGCGACTTGCTCCACGATACGCTGACGATCATTTACCCACAGATGACGAAGAAAAACCATACGTTTACGTTCCAAATGGGGGATATACCGGAAGAGGTTTTTCGCGGCGATCCCAGACGCCTCCGACAGATTTACGTCAATATCATCAACAATGCGGCTAAATATACGAATGACGGCGGCAGGATCACCGTGTCCGTTTTTGAGGAGCTGAAAGACGATCGCTGCATGCTGTGCTTCCGCTGCAAGGACAACGGCATCGGCATGAGTCCGGATTTTCTGGAGCATATCTTTGATCCTTTTGAGCGGGTGGCGTCTTCGACCGTATCCAAGATCGAAGGGACCGGCCTCGGCATGAGCATCGTCAAAAAGTTGGTGGATGCCATGGGTGGTTCCATCCAAATTGAAAGTGAGCTCGGGGCAGGCACCACGGTTTCCATTCAAATTCCTTTGCAGGCCATACGCTTCCCTCTGAATACCGAATCCCTGACCGGCAAGCGTATTTTGGTTATTGAAGCCGATGAGGAGCAACGGGAGGTTTACGAACGCTATTTTGAGGAGTATGGGATCGATCATAAGATCGTCAACTCGTCCTCAGAAGCGATCCTTGAGCTGACCGACGCAGGGTATCACGAAAAAGAGTTTCATGCTGTTATCCTTGGCAAGAAGGCGGGTGGGGCCACCTCAATCTTTGATCTTGCTTCTTACTTGACACAATCGTTCCCCCAGCTTGTGCTGATCTTGATCGACGAGCACAACTGGGCCGAGATAGAGTATCGCGCCAACCGTTCCGGCATCTATCATTTCCTTCCTTTACCGGTATTCAAAAAAACGCTGCTGAACGGACTGAACGATGCGCTTGCTTCCACGACGGAGCAAGAAAATGCGTTCAATTCCCCCGATTTATCGGGAAAACATATCTTACTGGTTGAGGATAACATGATCAATCGGGAGATCGCTCTGGAGCTTTTGAGCATGACGAACGCTTCCGTCGATACGGCCGAAGACGGGAAGCAGGCCGTGGATATCTATGAAAGCGTGGCGGAGGGATATTATGACCTGATCCTCATGGATATTCAGATGCCTGTGATGGACGGCTATGCGGCGACACGCGCCATCCGTGCCAGCCAACGGGCCGATGCAAGTCGCGTACGAATCATCGCCATGACGGCAAATACGTTCGCCGAGGATATATCCAAAGCGAGGGATGCCGGCATGGATGGTCATCTTTCCAAGCCCATCGATATCCAGCTTTTGATGAAGGCCCTGCAGCAGCTGGTATAAAGAGAGGAGACGGCGGTGCAACCCTATCAGCAGCAATATATCGAAAATGCGCAAGAGATCATGCGGCTTGGCGATTTTTACCGTGTGCCAAGGACGGATTTCAGCACTTGGTTTGCCATTGAGAAGAGCAATCGGCAACGTATGCTGCGCCTGAAACGGGAGAATATCGAGCTTTTGAACCGGAATCTTTTCCCAACCTTGGACGAACTGCATGAGGCGAATCAGGAATGTATAGATGAACTCATCGCCTTTGCGGATGCCCTATTGGATTGGAAAACAAATCTGGATTGCGGGGTGTACGTGTCCATCCATGAAGCGTTGCTGAGCCTGTACCGTGTGCGGCGTGACAGGAACCGCATCATTTCGGAACTGTACAAGCTGGGAATGGGGCTTTATTATATGGACCGCGCGGTGGAAGGTGTCGACAAGGAGCACGCAAGTCCGTTTCGCTTCCGAAATGAAATGGTTTTCACGGAAGCAGGGTCCTACATGAAATTCTTTGAAGAGATTCCCGACGCGGAAACTCGTGGCTATATCATCCGTGCCCTCGCGAACATTGCCATTTGCAGCGACGACCGCAAACGCCGCGTTGCCATCACGGCCCGCGTGCTGCAGATACTTAAGGACGAACACTATCGCGCGTTGGAGCCTTCGCTTCCGTGGGATGTTTTTCTGCGCCGCTCCAATCAACAAATGAGCGCGAATCGCTCGACGCTCTCGAAAGGGGACCTGTCCAAGCAGGAACTGGAATTGATCCTCGAATCCTGCTACGAAGTGTTCAAACCGGAGGCCGACGCCCAGAACCCCGACATACGCTGGCTTTGGCCGTACTATGAAATGGAATACAGCTGCGGCTTCGTTGATTTGGAAACGACCTTAGGCCGTATGGAACATCTGATCGAGCAAACGCCCTACAACGACTACTCCATTTCCGGCATATATGCAAACGTGCAGTTGGCCATTTATTATGGACGTCTCTTGAGAGATAACCCATCCGCTCAGGCTGCGGCACATCCGCGGGAAGTGCTGAAAAAGGCATACGTCAAGATGATGAAGACCTTGATGACTTGCCCCATAGGTGATACTGCAGATTATTTAGCCTATATCGTCCGTCTGGTCATGACGAGTTATCACGAGATACCGGAGGTTCTGCCCTTCAGGGAAGTGCTCCAGGATATGATGCAGCGTTTTGCCGGCGCGCAGGCGATCCGTGCTGAACAGGCTGCGGCGATCACACGGCTTTTTGTGGAGACGATCCTTGCTGCGGAGCCCTTGTTCTTCAACGATATCCCTTTGTTTGAGGGGTATACAGACGAAAGGGAGCGTCGAAAGGCTATTTTGGCGTATGCGGAAGATTGCGGCCGCTATCATGATTTGGGACTCATTCAGCTTAACATGGCGCGCATGCTGGAAACGCGGAATTTGTTCGAAACGGAGGACCGCATTTTTCAGCTTCATACAGTGGCAGGACATGATGATCTCGCTCGCTGCGAATCGACTCATCGGTTTGCGGACGTTGCTCTCGGACATCATCGCTGGTATAACGGTGCAGGAGGATATCCTGAGGCGTATATCCGCAGCGATTCTCCTTACCGGCAGATGACGGATGTCGTCGCCGTAGTCGCCTACATAATGGATCAGGAGGACAGGAGCGTTGACGCAACCGTTGGAGAAGTCATCGCTCAGGCGCGTAAACGTTTTTCGCCTTTGGTCACAGCGTATTTGGACGATCAGCAGCTGATTGCAGGCATCAAAGCAATTCTTTGTGAAGAAGAACCGTATTATCGCGTTTTCTATGAACGGCTGACTGCACCAATCGAACCAGAGACCGATTCGAAAACGGATCTTCACACCAGAAAATAGAGATTACGGGAACGTCTATTGCCCTGTTCAGAAAATGATATAGACATTCAGCTGCAAAGAATTTGAAAATCGACCGCACAACAAATTGCTTTGTGCTTTGGGCATCTGATCCGATCCCGCGTCACAGCCGCTTATTGGTTAATTTGCCAACCGCTGCCTAAGATAGGTTTTGAGCTGCTCCATGGTTTCAGGAAGGCCCACCGGGGTGGGGGCGCTGCCCTGAGCCAGGGTCCCCCGGCCGCCGCCCTTGCCGCCCAAAGCCAGGTTCACCGCAGGGATAAGTTCGCCCATGTCCAGCTTCAGCCCGTTGCAACAGAGGACGTAGGAGAGCTGGCTGCCCTTTTCCGTCAGCAGCAGGGTCAAGCCCTTCTCCGGCAGGGTGGCGAGGGCCAGAGGCCGGAGCCGCTTGGGGTCCGTGTCGGTCATGCGGACCAGAAGCTTCCTTCCCTTCACGTCCTCCGCCTGGGCCTTCAGCTCCTGGGTCAGATATTCCTCCAGCCGGGCCGTCAAGGCGGCCTTCTCCTTCTTAAGCTCCTTCAGCTCCGTTTCCTGCCGCTCCACGGCGGCGAGGACTTCCTCCCCGGCGGTGGAGAACTTGCGGGCGATGGCATCCATCGTGGTCTGCAGCCGCTGGAAGCAGTCTAAGGCCCTCCCCCCGCAGAGGAAGGTCATGCGGGTGCCCCCCTTGTAGGCCACGGCGGAAACGATCTTGATGGCGCCGATCTCCCCGGTGGAATGGACGTGGGGAGCGCAGCAGGTGCAGCTGTCTGCGTCTTGGATGGTCACCACCCGGATGGGGGCGGTGAGTCCCTCGGTATGCTTGCGCAGAGGCACGTCCTTCAAATCGTCCTCGCTGTCATAGATGGCGGCGGTGACAGGCAAATTTCGGCGGGCGTAGTCGTTGGCCATGGTCTCCATCTGGGCGACCTGCTCCCCTGTCAGGGGCTTGTCCAGATCCAGCGTGGCGTAATTGAGGGCGCAATGGAACCCCACGTTCACCGCGTCAAAGAGCCGATAGGCGCACCAGCTCAAAAGGTGCTCCCCGGTGTGCTGCTCCATGATGTCCAACCGCCGCGCCTCGTCGATGCGGCCAAGGACCTTCATCCCCACGGGCAACGGTCCGTCGGTGCGGAGGATCAGCTCTTCCCCGTCCTCCCGTACGTCTAAAACTCGCACGTCCCCCAGGGCGCCTGTGTCGCAGGGCTGTCCCCCCTTGTTGGGGAAAAAGACGGTTGCGTCCACCATCACGTCGAATCCCTCCTGAACCTTTTGGCAGGAGAGGATGGTACATTCGTTTTCAAACAGATGGCTGTCGACTAAATACAGGCGGCGGGTCATGCGAACCTCCCAGAAATGTTTTTTTCAATATACCACAGAATCCTGCAGAAAGGAAGTTGACATTTTCAAACAATCCGGTATACTGCTCCCATGAGTATTTTTAAGAAAAAGAATCGGCCCGTGAAGCTGGGCCAGGCAAAGAAAAAGCTGTCCGCCCGCCGGGAGATCCGCCACAGCCTCATCGTCCTGTTGGCCGTCACTCTCCAGGCCCTGTCCATCCTTTGGTTCTATCGGCCGGCGAGCATCGTCTCCGGTGGTGTCACCGGTATCGCCATGCTTCTCAACTACGCCACCGGCGGCAACATCCAAAGCTGGATCCCCATGGTGGTGCTGAACGCGCCGCTGCTCGTCCTGGCCTATCGGGAGCTGCACCTCAAGTTCGTCATCTACACCGCCCTGTCTACGGTGTATTTCTCGCTGATCTTCGCCGTCCTCGAAAATCTGCCCCAGCCGAAGATCTTCGACATGACCAACCCGGTCATGCCCCTCATCAGCGTCATCTTCGGCGCGGTCCTCAACGGGGCTTTCGGCGCCATCGTCATCCGGAACGGGGCCTCCACCGGCGGCTTCGACATCGTGTCCCTGGTGCTGAGCAAAAAGGTGGCCTTCCCCATGGGCACCATCTCCATGACCTTCAACATGCTCATCGTGGCTGCGTTGGCCTTCTTTAAAGGAATGGAGGTGGCGGCCCTGTCCATCATCGCCCTGTTCGTCTGCTCCGTCAGCTTCAACAACGTGCTCATGGGTCTCAATCGAAACAAGACCCTGTTCATCATCTCCGACAAGTGGGATACCTTTGCCAGCGAGGTCATGAGCACCGTCCACCGGGGCATCACCTATATCCCGGCCCGGGGCGCCTATACCAACGCGGAGCGGAAGATCATCTACATCCTGGCCAAGACCGTGGAGGTGGCCACCATCCGCCGGATCGTCCTGCAGCACGATCCCCAGGCCATCATCTCCGTCATCGACACCAAGGAGGTCGTGGGCCGGGGCTTCACCGCCAACAACTGATCTTTTTTGCATAGAAAACAAACAGGAAGGCTATGCCTTCCTTTTCTGTTTTTGGAGGATCGTCCCACGGGCATAGGAGAAACCTGGTTCCGGGGCAAAGGGAGGCGGCCGAAGGTGCTTTCGGCCGCCTGCAGGGGGCGTTGCATATTCATTCCGACGGCATAGGGCTGAATACTCGCATATCTATCCACACCATCCACAAAGTTATCCACCATCCGAGGGTTGGAATTATTACAATTTTATGACTTATCCACCGTATGAAGGGTGTGCATACCCACTTTCGTGCAGTTGTATACCCGCCCCTTGGGGCTGAATAACCCCTGTGTTTTCTCCTAATGTTCATACAAAAGGGTCAATGTATGTCCCTATCCGTCGAAATTTTGGGCTGCATACCCTATTTTACGCTGATCTCCCTAAGCTGTCGGAGCTTGCTGGCCGGGGTATTCCCGTTCACCCGGGACCGAAGCTCCACGTACGAGGGAAGATCGCTGCCGACGATCCGGCGCACCTGCTCCTTGTCCGCATAGCTGTATACGGCGGTGCCGCCGGGGATGGCTTCCGTCTTTCCCCGGGCCGCGGCCACCGCCTGGGCCAGGGAGCTCTTCACCTGCTGCTGGTCCGTCTCCGTGGTCTTCTTCTGCCCGCCGCCACCGCCGCCGCTGCGGGCCGCTTCCTGGGCAGCCTTCGCCTCCAGGTAGGCGGAGTACAGGACCTTGGCGGATTCGAAGGCCTGCTCCGAGGCGCGGCTCCTCTGCTGGGCGTTGAACTTCTCCACCTCCAGCGCCCGATCCCGCTCCCCCTCCATGGCTTTATAGAGCTGATCGGCCAGCTGAGCGCCGTAATCGCTCTCCAGCTCCCGAACGTTCTCCGCTGCGGCCTCGGTCTGCCGCCGCTTCAGATCCGAGACGAAGGTGCTGCTGCCCATGCCCCGGGAAAGGGCGTCCGCGTCCAACTCCGCGTTCGCCCGCCGGTTCCCCCGGAACACGGAGGCGATGGCCCGCTCGTACAGGGGCCGCAGGGCCGCGCCGATGCGCTCTGCCAGGGTCTTCTCGTCCAGGGGCGTGAAGCTGGCCAGCTCCGGGGCATAGTCCTTCTTTGCCTTTTCGTAGATGGTCTCGAAGGCTTCGTTGCCATAGTATTTCTGCTTTTCCTGCTCGTTCATGCTCCTTCTCCTATGCTTCGTTCTGCTCCCTGGCCGCCAAAGCTTCCTCCAGCTCCAGGAGCTTGTTGTACAGGATCATCAGATCCTGATTCAGATTGTTCTCGTTTTGCGCGATGCGGCTGTTGACCGCCTGCAGGTTCTCCTCCCCGCCGGCCCGCTCCAGATACACCGGGAACAGGGCCATAAGGCCCGTAGCCTGATACTGCATGTCTGTCTCCTTTCTCCGGCGCGGACAGAGCTTCTTTCCCTGCCCGCGCCGGATCATCCTTGGGTGTCTACAGCACCCGCCGCTGTTCGTCGAAGACCAGCTCTGCGCCGCCGGTCAGGTCAAAATCGCTGCCGTTCACGTTCTCGATGCGCAGCTTCAGCCGCCGCCCGCCGCTGCGAAGCAAAAACTCCGCGGGGCACAGCTCTCCTAAGAGGGAGCCGACGCTGTCTCCTTCCCGGCCGGTGCCCAGGGCAAGGACCCGCAGCGGGCCGCCGGTGCCGGTGAGCGCCGCCTCCACCGTCTGCTTCTCGGTGAGGACGGAAGCACCATCCAGCCAGGGCGTCTCCCAAAAGGATTCGATGGGATCGCCGCCGTAGGTGTTCCCCTCGTTGAGGATGGCCACCTCGCCCCGGCCCGTCAGCAGATACAGCACGCCATAGCAGCTGGTCATGTCCACCGTCTCGAACCCCCGCCTGAGGAGGAAGCAGTCCCGCAGCGCGTCGTATTCGATCAGCAGATCGTTGTGGACGCTGCTGGAATGTTCCTTCACCGCAAAGTAAAGGGTGTCCCCGCAGGCGGCGGAAGCGGCCGCGGAAAAGTCCACCTGGGCGAGCAGGGGCAGCAGGTCCGCCCCGTGGCTTGTCCGGCTCACGGTCTGACCGTCATAGAAGTACAGCCCCTTGTCCGTCAGGAAGAAGAGCCTGTCCCCATAGCGGACGCAGGCCGTGTGGATGGGCTGGGTGAGGGCCGCCTCCACGGGCACGATCCGGTAATTGGCGGGCCGATCCCCCAAGAGTCGATAGAGCTTGTCCTTCTTGAAGATCAAAAGCTGGTTGGACAGGGCGAACAGGCCTGTGATGGGGTCGGAATCCGTCCCCACCTCCACGTGGCCGCCGGATACGTTCTCGCTGCTCTCGTCGGCGGACCAGTTTTCGATGGTCCGCCCGTCGCCGGGAGCCTGGCTCCAGTAGAGCCGGGCGGGATGCTCCTGATCCCCGGCGGCGAAGAGGCGGCCGAAGTACAGCTCCAAAAAGTTCACTGCCTTGTTGGACAGCTGCTGTGCCGAGCCGAAGAGGGCGACGGAACCGTTCCCGCCCGGCCACTTCAGAATGGGCTCCAGACCGTTGCCCACCAGCAGCGTTTCGGTGCTGCCGATCTTCGCCTTGAGAAAGTCGAAGGTGTCCGCATCCATGTCGTCGGTGTAATGGTATAGGTCCACCCAGTTTCCCGTCCCGCTGTCATAGCGGAAAAGGGAGTCCTGTCGGGCCACCAGACAGTCTATCCGGCCCGTTTCCCTGGCCCAGATGAACAGCCGCCGGAGCTTCCGGGCCGCCCCCGTCACCGGAGGCAGGATGGCCTGATATCCCTTGACCCGGCTGAGCCGTCCGCCGGCGGTGCTCACGTTCTGGGCGTTTGCCGCCCAGTTCAGCTGGATGCCGCCGGCGCCGATCCCTTGTCTCACGCCGGCAAAGTTGCCGAAGCGGATCGTTTGCAATGCCATAGGTTGCCTCCCGTCAATAGAGATGATAGAACTGGGACGGTTCCGCCGGCGGCTGGGTCCGCCCCAGCTCTCCCTTCAGCTCCCGGTACAAGGCGAGCTCCAGCCGGGCCGCGTTCTGGGAAGCGGCGTCGAACCGGCTCCTTTCCCGGGCGGCGGCGTATTCCACCAGCAGCTCCTGGACCTCCTCCGGAAGCTGCACCTCATCCGTCAGGCCCTCCAAAAGGGCGGGCTGATATCGGTAGGTGATCTCCACGATCCCGTTATCTATGCCGGGGAATACGATCGACTCCTGGCTGGAACCGTAGTAGAACAACCAGCGCACCCCGTTCACCCGGGCCGTCAGCACCTTCAGGCACGTTCGGGGGAGGGACGAAAGATACGCCTGCCCCCCGATCACCGGCAGCACGTCCCTGCGCCAAGGGCGGAGCGACGCCGTCAAGTCCAGGATGGCCTCGTTCAGATACCCCAGCAGCCGCTCCCGGTAGAGCGCCACCGTGGCGCTGTCCGTGGGCCGATCCAGCCGTCGCAGGATCAGTTCGATGAGCGTTTGTCCTGTCATCGTTCCCTCACCCCAGCTTTCGTCCGCCCACGACGGTGAAGCCATCCGTCATCCACTGGGTGGAAGGGTCCTCCGTTCGGCTTTCCTCCAGTACCCGATAGATCCGCATGGGCACCTCCACGGGCACCCCGGTGGGGATGCGGAAGTTCACGCCGTTCAGCGCGCCCTCCACGTAGGGGCCGTAGCCCTCTTTGGGCAGGATCAGTCGGATCATCTCTTCCCCGTGTTCCATAGGATCCTCCTTTCGTCCTCAGGCGGACACGCCGTGCTCGATCTTCACGAGCCAGAGGGGGTTCAAGACTTTGGCAGTGTAGGCCGCCACCTTGGCACCCACGGTGGAGCGCTGGTTCAAGGGGTCGGTGGTCCCGGCGGAGCCGCGGGGCTTGATGATGGTCTCCAAAGCCCCTGCCCCGGCCACGTCCACCACGCCGTAGGCGTCGGCGCCGAAGATCAGCGTGGCGTGGACGTCCTGAGCCTTCTTGGTGGTGGTGTCCACCTTGCCGGCGTCGGTGGAATAGACGATGGCATCGGCTGTCAGCGAAACGGCGGAGGTCAGCTTCACCGAATGGGTGGAGGGGATATAGGAGCTGTTGGCCGCCAGAGTATACTCCGTGTCGCCGATCATGATCTTGTTCCCGCCCGTGGACAGGTAAGCGATCTCTCGCTCCGTGGGATTGTTCTTCAGCGTGAAGACGGTGGAGTTGCTGGTGTTGGTGTTCACCTTGTTCAGCACGCTCTGCTGATAGACCTTGGCCTCCGTGGCCTCCACGAAGACCACCCCAAAGAGGCGGCCGATCTCACCGGAGTAGATCTGCTCCGCGTTGCTGTACTTGGACACGTCCTGCCACAGGGAATCGGACTGCAGATCGTAGGTGGCGTCGGGGGAGCAGATGCACACGAAATGGGGCTTGCGGGGGCTGCCGTCGATGCCGGAGAAGAAGGGACGGGCCTTGTTCTTCTTCAGGGTCCGAACGGCCTTGCGGATCTCGTCCACGGTGAGCTTATGGCTGCTGGTGATGGCGGATCGGGCGGCGGCTCCGCCGGCGTACTGGACGTTGGTGGTCTGGCACATGGCGTCCCGGGTGACCCACTCCACCACGGTGCCCAGCTGTTCGCCCAAAAGCTCCGCAGCGTCGGCGATGACCGGGTCATAGGCGGTGAGCTCCAACAGATCGGAGATCTCCACGTAGGCGCCGTACTGCTTCACCTCGGCCTCCACGTTGGACTGGCTCAGATTCTGGCCCGTGGGGGTCACGCCCTCCTGGAGGGTGAGCTGGCTGGTGCTGGGGGTGAAGAGCTCATACTTGCGGAACTCCACCCGCTTGCCGTTGTTGCGGGGGATGGACCGCTTCTGACCGAAGTTGGCATGGACGAAGCGGGTCTTGGCCGTGTCCAGGAGCTTGCGATCATAGAACGTTTTGTTGAAATAGGCGTTGTTGGCGGTATTGACAGTGGTATTCATGGGATTTCCTCCTTATGCGCGGTGATTTCTCAGTCGGTTTTCCAGGGCCCGGAAGGCTTCCGGGCTCATGGCAGCGTAATCGTCCTCCGGGGCCAGGGCCCGGTTCCCCCGGATCTGCCGGGGCAGCTGGCTCTGGCGCAAGGCCTCGCGGCTCAGCTCCTCCCGCGCCGCAGCCTTGGCGTTTTCAGCCGCCTTCTCCGCGGCGTACACCCGGATCGCCCCATAGGGCTCCAGCTCCTGGAGCAGCTCCAGGAACTTGTCATCCTGGCAGGCTTCCTCCAGATCGAAGCCCTCGGGCAGCTTCCCCTCCCGTTCCAGCCGGACGAGCTCCTCGCCCATGGCGCGGTAGGGGTTCTCTTCCATCATGGTCTGCTTCATGTGTTCCTTCCTTTCTTCACTTCTGTAATTCCATTCCCTTCAGGATCTGTTCCTTCCCTTCAAAGATCATCAGCTCCACGGCCTGTTTCGGTTCGATGGCCCCTGCTTGCAGCAGCTGTAAAATCAGCTCATTTTGGGCGGAAGCCGAAAACGGGTCCTGTTTGGATGCTTTGACGGAGATATAGAACTCGATGGGCAGCGCGGTTTCGCCGCCTCCCTTCTCCATCAGCAAGGCGCTGTCGAAGAAGGTCTCCTTGGCCGTGCCGTTCTCATAGATGGTGACGGGCCGCAGGTACAGATTGAACTCCCGCTCCACCTCGATCTCCATCCGCACCGCCTGGCGAAAGGCCTCGTACAGCTGGGCGGTGGCCATGCGGGCCCGCTTGGTGCTGGCCACCTGCAGGGCGCGGATGGCGCTGGCCGCCGTGACCCCCTGGCGGAAGTTCCCGCGAGAGGAGTCGTTGGCGCCGCTTTCCTCCTTGATATCCTCCCGGATCCGCTGCACGTAGGTCAACAGATACGCAGGCAGGGGCGGCGTGGAGAACCAGGTGACGCCGTTCAGGCTCTCGCCCCGGTGGACCTCCTTGGACCAGTCCTTCAAGTCCTCCTCATCGAAGCCCGAGGCCTCCGTGACCAGGAGTTTGTTGTGACTGGCCATGAAGGCGTTCTTCAGCACGATCTGGTCCAGCTTGTCCGCGTACCGCTGCTGCTTCTCGAACAGATCCACGATGCCGAAGCCCAGGGGGCTGCCCTTGCGCATGTACAGCGGGGTCAGTACAAAGGGGTACATGCCGTGGGCAAAGTAGCCCTGGGGCTTGGTGTCCCGGCTGTCCTCCAGCACCACGCCCCCGGCGATGAGGGCCATGTGGACCGCGAAGACGCCCTCTCGGTCCGTGGGGGTCTTCCACCAGTACTCGAGGAGCAGGAGGCTGTCCCGCCGGTCCCCCCGCAGGATGTCATCTGACGGGGCGTCGCTGGCGGCATAGGGGTCGTCCCCCATTTGGAGATACTGTTTGGGGTATCTGTCCCGGAACCATTCCCTGGTCCGAAGGGACATCTTGAACACCGCCCGGCCCTCCTGCATGTCGTCGCACAGGGGGTCGAAGAGGATGCTCCGGTCATCCACGTGGCGGATGAAGGCCCCGCCTAGGCCGTTGTTCAGGGCGGGGTCGTACCCCACCTCCTGGACGCAGTAGCCGCCCACCAGAAGATCGTGGACCAGCTTTTGGTATTCCACCGTGTACCCGGCCACGTCGTGGTTCCGGCGGATCAGCGCCTCCACCACCTGGGCCACCTGGCTATCCGCGCCGCTTTCGGGCCGAATGATGGCCTCCGGCGCCAGGTCCATAAGGTCGGCGCTCACGTTCTCCACCGTGGACTGGATGATGGGGGTCACGGGCCGGGGCTCGTTCTCATCCGTCACCGGCACGTCGTACCAGTGATCCCCCCGGTAGATGCGCTCATTGTTCTCCAGGCGCATCCATTCCTGCCGGTAGGCGCTGCGAAACTCATCGAAGAGCTTGTAGGCTCGATCGCAGAGCTTCCGGGAGGCTTCCTTGTCATTGGTTCGCTCCATTGTTCCTTCCTTTCCGTTGCTTATAGGCTTGTGAACCCCTCCTGCCGGGCCCGGGGCGGGGCAAAGGGGTCGTAGGCGGACGGTCCCTGCTGCTGGGGGGCCGTCGCCTTGGGATGGCGGCTCATGACGGCGTATCGCAGGGCCTCCGGGGCGTGGTCCTCGCATCGGTCGCTCACGTCCTCGTGGTCGTGCTCGTCGTAGGTGAGCAAAGGCAGCGTCCGGATGAGCTCGGTGCAGGGGGAGAAGATCACCAGCCCCGGGCGCCCGTCATGCTGGAGGGCAAGGGCTTCCCGGAGCCGCTGCCAGCCGTGGACGCGCCGGTTGTCCGCCGGCAGCAGGGGCACCCCGTTTCTTTGGAACACGTCGGCGATGCAATCCCCCTCCACTCCGGGCAGGCCCCGCTGCTGCCAGGCGTCGGGGCTCGCCACGGTGTAGGCGATCCTCTCGCCCAAGGACAGCTCCCGGACCTTTTGGGCTACCCGGCTCGACAGGGTCTCGGTGACGTACAGCTCCCGGTAGATAATGAGCTGACCCTCCGGGTCCACCGCCACCCACAGCACGCAGCAGGGGTCCTTGTAGCCCCAGTCCATGGCCCGGAACCGTCGCCACCAGCTGGGCAAAGGGAAGGGCTCCACCACGTGGATCTCAGGGGAGAACTCGGGGAAGTACTGGCCCGAGAGGATGTTCCAGTCCCCGTCGAGATAGGCCCGCCGCAGGTGCTCCGGCAGCCGCTGGAGCTTTTTCAGGTACCCCGGGTCCCTGGCCATGAGCACGTGGTTGTCCGTGAGCCGGGCGGGGATGAAGGCGTAGTCCTCCGGCCGCTCCCCGGGGCCGTAGCGCCGGTCGATGAAGAGCCGTTTCACCCATTCGTGGCCTGGACCGCCGGGGTTGCAGGTGTAGTACATCCTGGGGGAGAAGTCCGTGCGCACGGACCGGTTGCAGGTGGTGAGAAAGGTCATCTGGCTTTCGGTGAAGTGAGTTGCCTCCTCCATGCCGATCACGTCGTATTCCTGCCCTTGGTACTGGTACACGTCCTTCTCCTGGTCGCAATACCCCAGCTTGATCCTTGACCCGTTGGGGAAGAGGAAGCTCCGCTGGGTCTGGTTGTACTTCACCGCCCCGTTGAGCTCCTGGAGCAGCGGCCGCACGTGGTTCTCCTGCAGCTCCGGCAGCGTTCGCCGAAGGAGCAGCTCCTGGAGCCCCGGATACCGGAGAGCCAGCAGTACAAGCTTGCGGCGCATGGCCCAGCTCTTGCCGCCGCCCCGGGCGCCTCCATAGGCGGTGTGGGGGGCCGTGGAGAGGAAGAAGGCTCGCTGCTTCTCGTTGGGCGTCCCCGATAGACGCAGCTGCTTCATCGGCCGTACACCTCCCCCTGCTCGTCCAGGATCACCTGCAGGGGCTCCAGCCCCTCCTCCTCGCCGCCCGTCAGGCCCAGCTCCTTCAGGGCCGCCTGGGAGACGGTGGCGCTCAGTTCCCCCAGCAATGCCCGCTCCTGGATGTAGGCCGCCACCTGAACGAGGGCCCGGAGCAGAACGGTCCCCGCCGCGTCGCCCTGGCCATGGGCGGCGGAGAGGACCTCCTCCGGAGCGAGGGACACCGCCGCGCAGAGACCGTAAAGGGTGTAGGGGATCTGTCTCTCTGAAAATCCGCCTCCCTTTTGAGGGACCCGTTCCCTGGTCCCGTCGCATCGGGCAAAATACGCCCTCACGGCCTCCTCCATGCGCCTGGCGCCCATCTTCCTGCTCATCGGCTGCCTCCTCCTTTCCCTTCCGGCGAAACCAGCATATACCCAAATCCCCCGCTTGGATTACGATAATTCGTTCATATTTGGGGGAGGAAGGAATGAAACCCTTTCCCGCTTTTCTTGAAGGAAAAGGAACAAAACAAATTTGAAAAAAACCAGTCCCTTCCGTTGCCTGGCTTCCCATCCTGTGGTATACTTTTTTTGCTATGGATCGATTTGTTTCTGCAAGCAGGCGACCGTTTCTGCAGCTTCTGTGCCTCATACTGATATGCGCGGCCTGTGCCCCCGGCTCCGCCGCCGTCCCCAGCGCCCCGGCGTCGCCCTCTGCGAGCAGCGCCCCGGTGTACACCCCGGCCCCCCTGCTGAGCCTTGTGGTGTCCGCCCCCACCGGTACGCCCACCGCCACGCCCGTGCCCACCCATACCCCAGCACCCACCCCCGAGCCTACCCCCGATGGCCTGCTGGGCGGTCGGTTCGACGGTTTTTCCTACACCGGCCAGGTGATCACCGACAGCGAATACAGGAGCGAGCACATTTGCATCCAGGTTTACCACGCCTCCGACAGCACCAGCTACAAGGGCTACATCGATTATCACGTGGCGGATATCCACCTGCAGGACATCACCCTGTTGAAAACCGGCTCCGCAGGACCGGATTTCACATCCCCTGACACGGCGAAGGTGGGAGAGATGGCCGAGAAATACGGGGCCATTTGGGCCGTCTCCGGAGACTATTGCTCCGTCAACAACGGCATCGTGATCCGCAACGGCCAAATCTACCATCAGCAAAAGCCCCAACGCGACATCTGCGTCCTCTACCGGGACGGCTCCATGCGCACTCTCACCCAGGACGAATACACGGTGGAGGATCTGCTTGCCCAGGATCCGTGGCAGGTGTTCAATTTCGGTCCCGGCCTGCTGGATGCAGACGGCAAGGCCAAGAAATCCCTGTATTTGGGGGTCAGTGCCAATCAGAACAACCCCCGCTGCGTCCTGGGCTACTATGAGCCCGGCCACTATGCCCTCTGCCTTATCGACGGCCGCCAGGTCCACAGATCCCGAGGTCTGGACATCCATGATCTGGCCAAGTTCGCAGAGAACATGGGCTTTGCCGCCGCCTTCAATCTGGACGGGGGCAACTCCGCCGTCATGGTCTGGCAGGGCCAGGTCTACAACGTGCCCTCCAGCCCCGGAGGACGCGGCATCAGCGACATTCTCTATCTCCTTCCCGAGGGCGATCCTTCCGCCTGACACCTCCTGTCCTGCTTATGAAACGATTGACTCATTCGCTGCTTATATCGCTCCTGCTCCTTCTGCTACCCCTCATCGCACGAGCGGAGGGTGACCCTGTGCCCACCCAAGCGGCGGATCCCGCCCCGTCCCCCATCCGCCTTGTTCCGGAAGAGGGGCTGCCCCTCCCTTGCCAGGCCTATCCCCTCACGGAGAAACGGGCCTTTGTCTTTGGGGGCACGGTGGTGTCCGAGGCGCCCCTGACCCGCGTATCCGTCACCGTCAGCGACCCAAAGGGGAACGTGCTGCTCTCTGCCGAAGGGACGCCGGACCCGGCGGAGGACATGGCTACCCGCTTCCCTCTGTGGGACAAAACCTATCCCTTCGAGGACGAAAGCCTGTCCGCCCGGACGGACTTCGCCTCTTTGAAACCGGGCGACTATGTGTTCACCCTGAAAGCCGCCAACGACGCGGCGAAAGAGGTGATCTTGTACACATCACCCTTCACCGTGACCCCCGTTTCCGCCCTCCACACCCTGATCCCCAACGATCTAAGGGGGACATACCCTGCCGCCCGGGCCCTGCTGGGGGATGACGCCCTGCCCTTTACCTATCGAACGGGTACCTATCGCCAGATCCAGATCGACAACAGCTGGGTGAGCCGGAACATCACCTCCGTCAACACCCCCTTTGGCGGGGAGTGGCGGGTGAACCGGGCCGCCGTCGCGTCCTTTGAGCAGGCCATCCGCTACATGCGGACCACCTATATCCACGTGGGCGGCAAGTGGGACTCCGGCATCCTGCGGCTGAACCGGCTGGTCCAATCCTATGCCGGCCCCTATATTCCCCGTCAGGAGGAGAATTCCCCCTTCCTCAGTCCCCACGTGCTGGGGCTGGCGGTGGATCTCAACCAGAACATCGGCCCCAACATTGCCGCGCCGGACAACTGGGCCGTATTCTGCAAGGAGATCAGCGAAAACCTGATCTATAACGGCATTCAAACGAAAAACGGGTATTCGTATTACGACTTCACGTACGTGGGCAACTGGGGCCAGGCGTACGAGCGGGTGCCCACCATCGTGCAAAACTATCTTCTGTATGAGTTGGCCTTCTATCGGGCGGGGTTCTTCTGGGGAGTCTACTACGACCATACCTGCGACGCCAGCCACTTCGGCCTGGGGGAATATGATCCCTCCGTCCACAGCGATTCTCCCCTGGCCCTGCGGAAGGTCTTTGAATATATCGACGAATGAAAAAGCCCGGCGCGCGCCGAGCTTTTTTTGTTTTCATCCCCTGGTTTATTCCTCGAACAGATACCGATACAGCCCCTCCACCCTGTCGAAATAGAGGGGGCAGTTCCTTTGCAGATAGGCGCGGATCTCCGGCACGTCGTAGGCCCAGCCCGCCGCGGCGAAGGGCACGCCCCGGGTCCGAGCCATGTCGTAGCCGGGCTTGAGATCGTCCACCACCAGCATCTCTTCCGGCGCCAGATCCATGCACCTCATCAGCCGGTCCAAAGCAAAGGGGCTGGGTTTGCGCTGCTCTCGGGGCAGGTCCCACCCAAAGACCATGGAGGGTTCCGGAAGCCCGTTTTCCCGATAATCCCGCAAAATGTTTTCCCGCAGGGAATGAGAGATGACGGCGATGTGTCCGCCTCTTTTCAGCTGCTCCTCCAGGAGGGCTTTCATGCCGGGGAACGCCGGGGGCACGTGGGTGGCCACGTAGCCCTTCCACACCGTCAGCTCCCGATCCAGCTCCGCCGGGGTGAAGCGCATCGTCTCTTCGCAATACTCCAAAAAGCCCGGGTGGAAGTTCATCCGAAAATATTCTTCCAGACTGATGCTGGTCCCGGGCCGGACTTCCCGCAAAAATACCAGGAAGGCGGGATGATGGATGAGCCGGGTGCTGTCCATGACCGTATCGTCATGATCCAGCACCAGGCACCGGTATTTGAGCTTCCCCCGGCTCATGGGGCCAGGACCTGGTCGAAGACCGCCTTCAGATGGGCCTTGATGGTCTCGTAGTCCTGGAACGGCGAGGCTTCATACAGCTTGTCCCCCTGATAGAACACGGAGGGCACCCGGTAGTAGTCCCGGCTGTCGGCCAGGGCCTTTTCCTCGTTTTCCTCGATCCATCGAAGGGGCAAGGCGCCATAGGCCGGCTCCTCCCGCAAAAGCTCCTCCACCGCTTTTCTGGCGTTCTTGCAGTAGGGGCAGCCGGTCAAATAGAAAATCTCGATCTCGGGCATGGGATACGGTCCTCCCTTCTCATTTTCTCCAGTATACCCCGATTTGTCCCTGATTTCCAGTTGTTTTTTTGCCCCGCTGTCGACCGGCCGGTCCTTTGCTCTTGACAAATGGCCTATAACAGTTCAAAATAAACGCAGTGGCCATATCTGCATGGTCGCAAATTGCAGTAGGAGGAAATTCACATGAAGAAGGTATTTGCAGTGGTGCTGGCCCTGGTGATGGTGCTGGGCGTGCTGGCTGGCTGCAGCGGCAAGAAGGAAGAGCCCAAGACTGAGGCTGCTCCCGAAGCCAACGATCTGGTGTCCCTGGCCAAGGCCGAGGGCGAGCTGGTTGTCTACGGTTCCTGCGAGGAGGATTATCTCCGCGCCGCCTGCGACAAGTTCCAGGAGCTCTACGGCATCAAGACCACCTATCAGCGTCTGTCCACCGGCGAGGTCCCTGCCAAGATCGCCGAGGAGAAGGGCAAGCCCTCTGCCGACGTTTGGTTCGGCGGCACCAACAATCCCTATGACACCGCGGCTGCCGACGGCCTCTTGGACAACAGCTACGTGCCCGAGAACGCCTCTCACCTGACCAAGAGCATCTATAAGGATCCCAACGGCTATTGGTACGGCATCTACACGGGCCTCCTGGGCTTCATGGTCAACACCGACGAGCTCGCTCGGTTGAACCTGGAAGCGCCCAAGAGCTGGGACGACCTGCTCAAGCCCGAGTATAAGGGCCTCATCTGGCTGTCCAACTACAACACCGCCGGCACTCCCAAGCTGGTCGCCAACCTGATGATCCAGCTCAAGGGCCACGACGCGGGCATCCAGTATCTGGTGGACCTGGACAAGAACGTCCAGATCTACACCAAGTCCGGCTCCGGCCCCTCCAAGAACGTGGGCACCGGTGAGTGCGTCATCGGCATCGGCTTCCTCCACGACGGCATCACCCAGATCGTGGACAACGGCTATGAGAACGTGCAGCTGATCGTCCCCTCCGACGGTACCGCTTGCGAGATCGGCCCCGTGGCCATCTTCAAGGGCGCGGCCCATATGAACGCCGCGAAGCTCTTCCTGGAGTTCGCCCTGTCTCCCGACTGCGTGGAGCTGGCCGCCCAGAACGGTTCCTACCAGTTCCTGGTGATCGACAACGCCCAGCAGCCCGAAGCTGCGAAGAAGTTCGGCCTGGATCCCTCCCTGGTGTGGGACGGCTATGACTTCGCCAAGGCCGCTGCCGAGACCAAGCAGAACGTGGAGGACGTGATGAAGGCCCTCAACGGCGGCGACGACCGGTTCAAGACCGAGTAACGTCCATCCTTACGGGAATTCACGCTTAGTGCAAGCTGGGTCCCCGCCCTTCGGGGCGGGGACTTTCCTTTTTCAAAAAAAGCAAGGAGGCTGACCTATGGCAAAATCTGCTCAGGGTGCGGCGCTGGATCGAAAAAAGCTCATGGCCGATCCCATCATGGTGACGACCATCGTGCTTTTGATCACTTTCTTGACGCTGTTCATCCTCTATCCTCTGGTGATCCTGCTGATCGACAGCGTCCTCATGGACGGCCACGTGACGCTGGACGTGTTCCGCCGGATCATGAATATGCCCACCTTCACCCGAGCCATCACCAACACCCTGAAGGTTGGCTTCGTGGTGGGCATCCTCTCCACCGTCATCGGCCTGTTGTTCGCCTACGTGGAGGTCTATGTTCGCATGCACAAGGTGGCAGGCGGCCTGTTCAAGGTGGTCTCCATGCTGCCCGTGGTGTCCCCGCCCTTCGTGCTGAGCTTGTCCATGATCATGCTCTTCGGCAAGGCGGGCCTCATCACCCGGTTCCTGCTGGGCATCTATGACAACGACGTCTACGGCTATTGGGGCATCGTCATCGTCCAGACGCTGACCTTCTTCCCCGTGTGCTACATGATGCTCAAGGGCCTTTTGAAGAACATCGACCCGTCGCTGGAGGAGGCGGCCCGGGATATGGGCGCTTCCCGCATGAAAGTTTTTACCAGCGTCACCCTGCCCCTGCTGCTGCCGGGCCTTGGCAACGCGTTCCTCGTGACCTTCATCGAGTCCATTGCCGACTTCGCCAACCCCATGATCATCGGCGGCAGCTACGATACGCTGGCCACCACGATCTACCTGCAGATCACCGGCGCCTATGACAAGCAGGGCGCGGCGGCCATGGCCGTGGTGCTCCTGTGCATCACGCTCCTCATGTTCGCGGTGCAGAAGTACTATCTCGAATCCAAGACCGCCGCCACGCTGACGGGCAAGGCTTCCCGGGCCCGGATGCTCATCGAGGACAAGTCCGTCACCATTCCGCTGACTATCCTCTGCGCCCTGGCCGCCATCTTCGTCATCGGCATGTACGTCTGCGTGCCCATCGGCGCCCTGTTCCCCACCTGGGGCTACAAGTTCACGCCTCTGACCTTCAAGTGGTTCGGGCAGGTCTTCTCCAAGTATCACGGCCTCAAGGCCTTCAAGGACTCCTTCCTGCTCTCCCTCATTGCCTCGCCCATCACGGCCCTGCTCAGCATGATCATCTCCTATCTGGTGGTCAAGCGGAAGTTCAAGGCCAAGGGCTTCATCGAGGCCGTGTCCATGTTGGCCATGGCTGTCCCCGGCACGGTGTTGGGCGTGGGATATATCCGTGGTTACTCTCAGGGTCTGTTCCACACGGGCGCGCTGCAGTTCATCTATAACAGCGCGGCCATCCTCATCATCGTCTTCGTGGTCCGGAGCTTGCCCACGGGCACCCGAAGCGGCATCTCCGCTCTCCGGCAGATCGACAAGAGCATCGAGGAAAGCGCCTACGACATGGGCGCGGACAGCTTCAAGGTGTTCATGACCGTGACGCTGCCGCTCATCAAGGATTCCTTCCTCAGCGGCCTGGTCACCGCCTTCGTCCGCTCCATCACCGCCATCTCCGCCATCATCCTTTTGGTGACGCCTTCGTTCCTGCTCATCACCGTGCAGATCAACGAGTTCGCGGAGAAGGGCGCCTTCAGCATCGCCTGCGCCTTCGCTACCATACTGATTTTGATCACCTACGGCGCGGTGCTGCTCATGAACCTTGTCATGAAATTCTTCGGTACCAGCAGAAAACTAAAAGAGGAGGACGCATAAGGCTATGGCTAAAGAGAAAAAAGGCGTACGCCTGGAACATATTTCCAAAATCTATCAGGACCCCAAGACCAAAAAGGACTTCTACGCCGTCAAGGACACCAACCTGGAGATCGAGCCCGGCTCCTTCGTGACCCTGCTGGGCCCCTCCGGCTGCGGCAAGACCACCACGCTCCGTATGATCGCGGGCTTCGAGAGCCCGGATGAGGGCGAGATCTACCTGGGCAACGAGCCCATCAACGCCCTGACCCCCAACAAGCGGGACACGGCCATGGTGTTCCAGAGCTACGCCCTGCTCCCCCACTACAACATCTTCGACAACGTGGCCTACGGCCTCAAGATCCGCAAGGTCCCCAAGGACGAGATCAAGCGCCGCGTCACCGACATCCTGGCCCTGGTGGGCCTGGAGGGCATGGAGAGCCGCATGACCAACCAGCTTTCCGGCGGCCAGCAGCAGCGTGTGGCCTTGGCCCGCGCATTGGTGATGGAGCCCGGCGTGCTGCTGTTCGACGAGCCCCTCTCCAACCTGGACGCCAAGCTCCGCGTGACCATGCGGACCGAGATCCGCCGCATCCAGCAGCGGGCGGGCATCACCGCCGTGTACGTGACCCACGACCAGAGCGAGGCCATGGCCCTTTCCGACAAGATCATCGTCATGGAGAAGGGTCTGGTGTCCCAGATGGGCACGCCCCAGGAGATCTACTACCATCCCAAAAACAAGTTCGTGGCCGACTTCATCGGCGACGCCAACTTCCTGGAGGGCAAGATGGTCCGCCACGAGGGCGACGTGGGCATCGTGGATGTGAACGGCACCCAGGTGAAGGTGGCCGAGGCCGCCAACGTGGCGGACGGCGCCGACACCACCGTGGTCCTGCGGCCCGAATCCACCATGCTCCGGGACGAGGGCTATTTCCCCGTGGAGGTGGTGGTCTCCAACTTCATGGGCGCCTACCAGCTCTACCACGTGATGCTGGGCAACGTGAAGCTCATCATCCACGAGTACAACCCCAAGGACAAGAAGATCTATCAGGCCGGAGAGACCGCCTACGTGGCCTTCGCTCCCGGCGACGCCCATTGCATCTAAATCCTGTCAACGAGATCCAAGGAGGATATACCCATGGAAGCAGTCGAACGTGTCTGCGCGTTTTTGGACGAGGCCCAGGTCTACTATCTGGCCACGGCGGAAGGGGATCAGCCCCGGGTGCGGCCCTTCGGCACGGCCCTGGTCTATGAGGACAAGCTCTACATCCAGACCGGCAAGGTGAAGCCCGTGTCCAAACAGCTCGCCGCCAACCCCAAGGCGGAGCTCTGCGCTTTCCACAATGGCCAGTGGCTCCGGGTGTCGGGCAAGCTTCTCAACGACGATCGCCGGGAGGCAAAGGTCGCCATGCTGGAGAAGTACCCGAGCCTGAAGCGGATGTACGACCCTGACGACGGCAACACCCAGGTCCTCTTCTTCGAGGAAGGGGTGGCCACCTTCTCCTCCTTCACCGCCCCGCCCGAGACGGTGGAGCTGTAAACGCATCCCGCATGAACGCCCCTTGAATGGGGCGTTTTTTTGCGCTATAGTATAGGTACGCCGAGCGGAAAGGGGCAGGGTCATATGGAAGAAAGCAGGGAGCAAAGCGTGCTGCGCACCCCCCTGGGGGAGATCCGGGGGCTGGACAACGGGCGGTGCCTGGAGTTTCGGGGTGTGCCCTTTGCCAAGGCCGGGCGGTTCGAATACGCCCAGTTGATGGATCGCTGGGACGGCCTCCTGGACGCCACGGCGTTTGGCCCCGGCTGCCCCCAAAACAGGGCGGTGCACGAGCATCTGGAGGACCCGGTGCGCCGCTTCTATAAGCGGGAGTATCGGGAGGGGCTGCCCTTCACCTATTCCGAGGACTGCCTGAATCTGAACATCTACGTGCCCTATGGGGCCAAGAACGCCCCGGTGATCCTCTTTTTCTACGGCGGCGGCTTCGACTCCGGCCTGAACTGGGAGAGCCCCTTTGACGGCAGCGCTTTAGCGGAGCGGGGGGCGGTGGCGGTCTTCGCCAACTACCGGGTGGGGCCCCTGGGCTACCTCACCCATGAGGAGATACAAAGCCGGTACGGCCGAGACGGCAACTTCGGCCTGGACGACCAACTCACGGCCATCCGCTGGGTGAAACAGCATATCGGCGCCTTTGGTGGCGACGGCGAAAAAGTCACGCTCCTGGGCCAAAGCGCCGGGGCCATCTCCGTTCAATATCTGTGCTTGAATCCGGCGCACGGGGGCCTGTTCCGCCATGCGGCCATGCTCTCCGGCGGAGGCCTGTTCCCCAAATTCGCCTTGCCTCGGCCTGCAGAGAGCACCCACGCCTATTGGCTTCAATTCATGGAGCTGGCGGGGTGCAACACCTTCCAGGAGCTGAAATGCGCACCCTTGGAAAACATCTTCGACGCCGTGGAAAGGATCAAGGCCCTGCGGAAGGACACCGCCTATCACACCATGCCTGTCATCGACGGCAACCTGCTGCCCGGACCGGTGGACCGGCTCATTCGGACGCCCCTGTCGGTGAACTATCTCATCGGCTTCACCAACAACGATATGTACGCCCCCGTCATGGCCCACATCGGCCAGAAGTTTGGCCGCAAAAACGGGGCCTGGATCTATTACTTCGATCTGGACGCCCCCGGGGACGACAACCGGGCCTTTCATTCCTCGGACCTTCGCTATATCTTCGGCACGCTGCACAAAAGCTGGCGGCCCTATGGACCCCGGGACTATGAGGCCTCCGCCCAGATGCTGGACTATCTCGTGAACTTCGCCCGCACGGGCAATCCCAACGGCCCCGGCCTGCCCCCCTGGCGGGCTGGCAGGGGCGTGCTGCACATCGGCCCGGAGGGGACCGGGATGGGCCGCGTGGCCTATGGGAAGCTCATCCGCAACATGCTCACCAAGGGGGACCCCAAGGCATGAAATTCGATCATCGTTTCGTTCTAAAAGCGGCTGGCCCCAGCCACCGGATCTACGGGGCGGATGGGCTCACCATGCGCCTGGACTTTTTCGATCACATGCTGCGGGTGGCCCTAATTCACCCTCATGTGCCCCTGCTCCCCACCTGGAGCGTATGCCCCCAGGGGGCGGACGTGCCTCTTGTAGGCCGGGATAAGCTGTCCACCCAGGGTTTCGATCTGGTGTCTCCGGAAGTCCTGGAAAGGGACGGCGTTCTTTCCTTTGCCCTGGACGGAACGGATTTCTCCATTGAGCTCAAAAACTTTCGCATCAGCGCCCAGACGGAGCGGGGCCTTCTGTATCGGGACAGGAGCGGCCTTGCCTATAACTTTGCCGGGGAGCTGGGGGCCGGTTCCGCCCATTATGTGGATCGGTTCGAGGGGGAGGAGATCTTCGGCCTCGGCGACAAGTGCGGCACGGTGGACAAGGCGGGGCAACGGTTTTTGCTCCACACCGGGGACGCCATGGGCTTTCGGGCAGAGCGGAGCGACCCCCTGTACAAGCACCTGCCCTTTTATCTCTGCCGTCACAGGGCCGGAAGCTACGGCCTTTTCTACGACACCATGTCCAGCGGCTCCATGGACTTCGGCCGGGAGCACGACAACTATTTCGAACCCTTTTCCGTCGTCCGCTACGAGGAGGAAAACCTGGTCTTTTATCTGATCCTGGGCACGCTCTTAGAGATCGTCCGCCGGTTCTCCGCCCTCACGGGCACCGCTGCCTCCGTGCCAAAATGGGCCTTCTCCTACTGCGGCAGCACCATGGCCTACACCGACGCCCCCCATGCCGAGGAACAGCTTCGGGGCTTCGTGGCCCGGTGCGAGGAAAACGGCATCCCCTGCCGGGGGTTCTATCTGTCCAGCGGCTACACCCAGATCGGGGACCGTCGCTGCGTGTTCCATTGGAACCGGGACAAGATCCCTTCGCCGGAGGGCCTCTCCGCTCACTTCAGGGCCCACGGCATGGCTTTGATCCCCAACGTGAAGCCCGCCTTTTTGACGGAGCACCCGCTCTATGACCGGATCGCCCAAAACGGCTGGTTCCTGCGGTATCCGGACGGCAGCCCCGCCCGATTCCCCTTCTGGGGCGGCATGGCCAGCTATCTCGATTTTACGAACCCCGGTGCATACGATTTCTGGAAGCGGTGCGTGAGGGAACAGCTGGTGGACAAGGGCTACACCGATATCTGGAACGACAACAACGAATACGACGTGTGGGACGGCGACGTGCTCTGCGCCGGCTTCGGCCGCCCCCTGCCCGCGGCACGGGTCCGCCCCCTGTTTGCCTACCTTATGGCGCGATCGAGTCGGGAAGCTTGCCAAGAGGCGGGGATCGAGACGCCCTTCAACGTGTCCCGGTGCGCCATGGCGGGCACCCAGCGGGTAGCCTCCACCTGGACCGGGGACAATCTAACGGACTTTCGGGACTTACGCTATAACCACTTTCAAGCCATGACCATGGCCCTTTCCGGCTTCCTCTTCTTCGGCCCGGACATCGGCGGCTTTGCAGGGCCCCAGCCCAGCAGGGAGCTGTTCCTTCGCTGGCTCCAGTACGGGGTGTTCCTGCCCCGGTTCGTGCTTCACTCCTGGAAGCCGGAGGCGGAGCCCACCATGCCCTGGCTGTATTCGGACCTGTTGCCTGTGGTCCGGCGCTTCTTCGCCCTGCGGGAAAGCCTGGTCCCCTATCTGTACGAGCAGGCGGAAAGATGCCGCCTGGTCCACGAGCCCCTGCTCCAGCCCGTCTTTCTGCAGGATCCGGGGTACGATCCGAACAGCGATTGCTTCCTTTGCGGCCCGGACATTTTGGCCTGTCCCGTCTTCAACGAAGGGGCCACACAGATGACCGTGACGCTGCCGGATCTGGGCTCTGGCTGGCGGCTTCGGGGCCGGGGCTCCCTATACCCGGCCGGCGAAACGCTGACGCTGCCCTGCCTGCCCACGGGCGATCCTTTGTGGTTCGTTCGGAGCCGGTGACGTGTGCGAACAGAAAAAACGCAAGGATGGCTCATGTCCGTCCTTGCGTTTTTTGGGGTAAGATCCTTATTTTTTCGGCAGATATTTCTCCGGGTTCACGGGCAGCCCGTTCACCAGCAGCTCGTACCGCAGCATCGCCCTGTTCCCGCTGGGGGATTGGGGCAGCACGCCCACCGGTTCCCCCTTGCGTACCCGCTGATACAGCTCCACCATCGCCCGCTCGCAGCCGATGATCCGGGATAGGCACCCGGTCTCGTCGTGGAGGACGTCGATGACCAGCCCCAGCTGGCCCCGGGGACCGCAATAGACGATCACGCCCTCCGCCGGCGATGCCGCCCGGGCGCCGTTTTCGGCGGCGATGTCCACCCCGTAATGGGGCAGCCCGTCCACCATGCCGAAGGAGGTCTCCACCGTCCCCGTCACTGGCCACTGGGGTGCGAACCCTTCAATGGGCGCGGCGGCTGGACCGGCTTCCGCCGACGCGGCGGCCAGGATCAGGGACCCGTCCTCGATGACTTGGTCGGCCTTGCCCTGGCCTACGGCGAACTCATTGGTCTTCACTTCGGAGAAGGCGGCCTGGCCTCGGTAGGTGGTCTCATAATAGGAAAGGATACAGGAGCTCACCCCTATGGACCGATAGATCCGGCTCCCCGCCGCCAGCAGCGGGTTCTCCCTGGTCACGGTCTGGATCTCGCCGCGGTCGATGACACAGCGGACCACCGTGCGGCTGATGGGTAAAAGCCCCTCGTCCGCCTTCAGAGTGTTCACCGCTTCCTCCACCTGCAGCAGCTCCCCATCCCCCGAGGGCTCCTCCAAGGTCAGCGTTTGATCGAACCCGGCCCTAAGGAGCCGTTCGTTTTCCGCCAGATTCAAGCCGGCGGTCTCGGCAAGGTACTGTTCCAGCGCTTTTCTGGCGGCCCGAGCGTTCACCGCCGTATACAACAGCTTCCCGTCCGCCCGCACGTCCACAGCGTTCGGCGGATAGTCCCGCTGCACCTGGACCTGGATGGGGGTGGGCGCGGGGGTCACCTTTACCTGGGCAGTGGTGGCGGAGGGCAGGGCGGAGGCCGTAGGCGTGATCCGAGGCGAACGAAAACCCGCCTTCAGCTTGCCCTCGCTTCCAAGGAGCAATCCCAATACCACGCTCAGGGACACGATCACCAGGACCGTGACCAGCATGCTGAACCGTATGGCTTTTTCCCGCTCGATCTTCATATGGGGCAGTATAGCATTTTTTCGCCCTCCCCGCAATAGAGAAGGAGAGGACAGATGCATGAGAAAAGTATTGGCAAATGGCGGGAAGGATGATATTATATATCTATACTTTGCCTTACTATGCGCATATAGGGAGGAACCATGACCGATCTCGTTTCTCAATTCTATCACGGGAGCTGCATTCGGGCCTACCAAGTACTGGGCTGCCACCGGGCGGAGGTGGGCTATCGCTTCCTCGTTTGGGCGCCCAACGCCCGATTCGTCACCGTGGCCGGGGATTTCAACGGCTGGAGCTACACCCAGAATCCCGCCTGGCGGCGGCAGGACGGGCTGTGGGAAGCCGTCATCGAAAACGCCCAGCCCTACCAAAAGTACAAGTACGTGGTGACCCGGGCGGACGGGTCCGTGGTGATGAAGGCGGATCCCTACGGACGCATGGGCGAGCCTCAAGGCACCGCCTCCCTGGTCTACGACCCGGATCCCTATCCCTGGCAGGATGGGGCCTATCTGGCGGGGCTCAAGGACGCCCACACCGGGCCCATGAACATCTACGAATGCCACTTGGGCAGCTGGAAGGAGGGCCTCTCCTACCGGCAGCTGGCGGACGAGATGCTGCCCTACGTGCAGGATATGGGGTATACCCATATCGAGGTCATGCCCATTTTGGCCTATCCCTACGACCCCAGCTGGGGCTACCAGGTGACGGGCTATTTCGCCGCCACCAGCCGCTACGGCTCCCCGGATGATCTCAAATACTTCGTGGACCAGGCCCATCAGCGGGGCATCGGCGTCATCATGGACTGGGTCCCGGCCCATTTCACCCGGGACGACCACGGTCTCAGGCTCTTCGACGGCACCCCCTGCTACGAGTACAGCGATCCCCGCCGGGGGGACATGCGTCAGTGGGGGACGCTCCTCTTCGACTACGGCAAGCCCGAGGTCCGCAGCTTCCTCACCTCCAGCGCCGTCTACTGGCTGGAGGAGTGCCACATGGACGGCCTGCGGGTGGACGCGGTCAGCTGCATGCTCTACATGGACTTTGGCCGGGATGGGAACGACTGGCTCCCCAACTGCAACGGGGGCCGGGAGGACCTTTCCGCCATCGCCCTCTTCAAGCACCTCTCCTGGGCGGTCCACAGCCTGGAGGGCCACAAGCTCCTCATCGCAGAGGAGAGCACCGCTTTCCCCAAGGTCACCAACAAGCACGAGGACAGTCTGGGCTTCGATTTCAAGTGGAACATGGGGTGGATGAACGACATGCTCTCCTACATGGAGATGGACCCCATCTACCGCCAGTATCACCACAGCAAGCTCACCTTCAGCCTGACCTACGCCTTCTCCGAGCACTATGTGCTGCCCTTCTCCCACGACGAAGTGGTCCACGGGAAGAAGTCCATGCTGAACAAGATGCCCGGCTCCTACGAGGAGAAGTTCGAACAGCTTCGGCTCCTGCTCACCTACCAGATGGCCCATCCGGGCAAGAAGCTCACCTTCATGGGGATCGAACTGGGCACCTTCATCGAGTGGCGGTTCTACGAAAGCCTGGAATGGTTCCTCCTCTCCTACCCCAAGCACGACGAATTCCGCAAGTTCGTCCGGGGCCTGAACCGGTTCTACCGGGACAACCCCGCCCTCTACGAGCGGGACGACGGCTGGGACGGCTTCGAGTGGAGCGTGGTGGACGACAAGGACACCTCCGTGGTCTCCTTCTTCCGCAAGAGCAAGGAGGAAACGCTGCTGTGCGTGTTCAACTTCACCCCCGTGTCCCGGCCCGGCTATCCTATGGGTGTGCCGGGCGAGGGGAAGCTCATCCCCGTGTTCTCCACGGGCGAGCTTCCGCCGGAGCAGAACAAGCCCCTTCTGGCCGTCAAGGCGGCCCCGGGCGGCAAGTTCCCCTACGAGGTCAAGGTGGATCTGTTCCCCTTCTGCGGGATGTACTATAAATACGAGAAAAGCGATGGAAAGGATGTGACTCAAGGATGAAAAAACGGATCGTGGTCATGCTGCTGGCTGGGGGTCAGGGCAGCCGGCTGGGGGTGCTCACCTCCAACATGGCTAAGCCGGCCGTTCCCTTCGGCGGCAAGTATCGGATCATCGATTTTCCCCTCAGCAACTGTGTCAACTCCGGTTTTGACACGGTGGGCGTGCTCACCCAGTATCGGCCTCTGGCGCTGAACGCCTATTTGGGCACGGGCCAGCACTGGGATCTGGATCGCAACTACGGCGGCGTGTTCGTGCTGCCCCCCTACGTGACCGAGGGTGAGAACGGCCACTGGTACAGCGGTACCGCCAACGCCATCTGGCAGAACCGGGAGTTCGTGGACCAGTACGATCCCGACTATGTGCTCATCCTCTCCGGCGACCACATCTACAAGATGGACTACGCCAAGATGCTTGCCTTCCATCGCCAGAAGAAAGCGGCGGCCACCATCGCCGTGCTCCAGGTGCCTTGGGAGGAAGCCCATCGCTTCGGCATCATGAACGCCAACGTGGATGGCTTCATCGAATCCTTTGAGGAGAAGCCCAAGGAGCCCAAGAGCAATCTGGCCTCCATGGGCATCTACATCTTCGACTGGAAGAAGCTGCGGAGCTACATGGAGGCGGATGACGCCGATCCCAACTCCAGCAACGACTTCGGCAAGAACATCATCCCCGCCATGCTGAACGCCGGCGAGACCATGGTGGCCTATCCCTTCGAGGGCTACTGGCGGGACGTGGGCACCATCCAGAGCCTGTGGGAGGCCAATATGGACCTGCTGGGCCAGAAGCCCGTGCTGGATCTGGACGACGATGCCTGGCGCATCTACACCCGCAACCCGGTCATGCCGCCCCACTACATCAGCCTTTCCGCTCAGGTGACCAACGCCCTGGTGTCTGAGGGAGCCGTGGTGGAGGGGACCGTGGAGAACTCCGTCATCTTCTCCGGCGCCCACATCGGCAAGGGGGCCACGGTGAAGGACAGCATCATCTTCCCTAACGCGGTCGTGGGCAAAAACGTCACTGTGGAAAAGACCATCGTGGGGGAGAACTCCATCATCGGGGATTTCTCCATCCTGGGCGGCCCGGTCCGTCCCGGCGAGAAGGTGAACAACAAGCTCACCGGCGACATCACCCTCATCGGCAACGACGTGACCATCCCGGCTCGTGCCTATGTGCCCAAGGGTCAGGTGGTCAATACAGAGAACCCCCATGAACCCGCAAAGGAGGCGTAAGCTATGATCAACAATGCGTTCGGCCTCATCGTCACCGCTGATCGGACCACCCATCTCAAGGACCTGACCCTTTCCCGCTCCGCGGCGGCAGTGCCCTTCGGCGGCCGGTATCGCTTCATCGATTTCACCCTCTCCAACATGGTCAACGCCGGCATCACCAGCGTGGGCCTGATCACGGAGAAGAACTATCATTCCCTTATGGACCATCTGGGCTCCGGCAAGGAGTGGGACCTGCACCGCAAACGGGACGGCCTCTTCATCCTGCCCCCCTTCATGACCAAGGACAACGCCGGCGTGTTCCGGGGCGCCATCGACGCCCTGCGCTCCGTCATGGGCTATGTGCGCCGGACCCAGGAGGACTACGCCGTCCTTTCCTGGCCCCGGGTGGTCATGAACATGGACCTGGTGCCCATGATGGAACAGCACGTGGCCACCGGCGCGGACATCACCATCCTCTATGCGGAGGACGGCTCCCTGAAGCCCGAGGACCAGAATCAGGATCTGCGGCTCGTTCTGGACGAGAAGGGCCGGGTCATCGACATGGAGCTGGACGCCTTCCGGCCCCAGAGCGTGAACCGGAGCTGCGACGTGATGATCCTGAAGAAGGAACTGCTGGAGTATCTGGTGGAGGAGGCCTACGCCCGGGGCGAATACGATTTCCACCGGGACATCCTGCTCAAAAAGTATAAGACCCTGAACATCATGGGCTATAAGCACGAGGGCTTCCTGGCCCGGCTGGAATCCATCGAGGACTATTTTGCCGGCAACATGGCTCTGCTGAACCCGGACGTGCAGAAGGATCTGTTCGATCCCCGGCGGCCCATCTACACCAAGGTGAAGGACGAGGTGGCCGCCCGCTACTCCGTCAGCGCCCAGGTGAAAAACTCCCTGGTGGCCGACGGCTGCCTCATCGAGGGCCAGGTGGAAAATTGCGTCCTCTTCCGCGGCGTCCACGTGAAGCCAGGTGCCCGCGTCTTCAACAGCATCGTCATGCAGGGGGCCGATGTGGGCGAGAACGCCCTTCTCGACCACGTGATCCTGGACAAGGGCGTGAAGATCCTGCCGGGACGGACCCTCCAGGGGTACGACAGCTTCCCCATCGTGATCAGAAAGAATCAAACCGTATGAGCACCGCAGAGAAATCCGTGAAGCGACCCGCTTCCGAAAAAAAGATCGTGGTCCGCAAGGAAGCTCTGGCGGACAAGGCGGCCGAAGTTCAGGCTCCGGCGGAGAAGAAGCCCGCCCGGAAGCCCCGGACCAAGAAGCAGCCCCCCCTGAAGGTGCTCCTTTGCGCCAGCGAGGCCATGCCCTTCATCAAGACCGGCGGCCTTGCGGACGTGGTGGGCGCCCTGCCCGTGGCCCTCAATCAGGAGGGGCTGGACGTGCGGGTGATCCTGCCCAAGTACCGGCTCATCCCCTATTCCTACATCTGCTCCATGGAGCATGTGACGGATTTCACCGTGCTCATGGGCGGGGATCGGCTCTACTGCGGCATCGACACCATGGTGGAGAACGGGGTCCGGTACTACTTCGTGGACAACCTGGCCCTCTTCGGCGGGGATCGGGTCTACACCGGCGATCAGGACGAGGGCTATCGGTACGCCTTCTTCTGCCGGGCCATCCTGGAGGCGCTGCCTCGGATCGATTGGTTCCCCGACGTGCTCCACGGCAACGACTGGCAGTGCGGGCTTTTGAGCGTGCTCCTCAGGGGCCAGTACGGCATCGACGAGCGGTATCGGGCCATCCGCACGGTCTACACCATCCATAACCTGAAGTTCCAGGGGCTCTTCGACTTCCATTGGCTCAACAACTATTTGGGCCTGAACGAGGGCTATTTCTCCCCGGAGAACCTGGAGTTTTACGGGCTCCTCTCCTGCATGAAGGGCGGCATCGTCTTCTCCGATCGGGTCACCACCGTGAGCCCCACCTACGCGGAGGAGATCAAGTCCGCTTACTTCGGCGAGCGGCTGGACGGGCTCCTTAAGAAGCGGCAGAACGTTCTCTCCGGCATATTGAACGGCATCGATACCGACGCCTACGACCCGGAGAACGATAGGTTCCTTCGCGTCACCTTCAGCGCCGACAACCGGCGGGGGAAGGCCATTTTGAAGGCGGATCTGCAGCAGGAGTGCGGTCTGGAGCAGCGGCCGGAAGCGGCCGTCATCGGCTTTATCGCCCGGCTTACCGCCCAGAAGGGGCTGGACCTCATCGAGCGGGTGCTGGACGATATCATGCGCCAGGACGTGCAGCTGGTGTTCCTGGGCAAGGGGGACCAGCATTACGAGGACTTCATCCGCACCGCCCAGTGGAAGTATCCCGGCCGGGTGGCGGCCCGGGTGGAGATGAACGAAGCTCTGGCCCATCGGGTCTACGCCGGCACGGACATGTTCCTCATGCCCAGCCAGTTCGAGCCCTGCGGCCTCAGCCAGATGATCGCCATGCGCTACGGGTCCATCCCCATCGTCCGGGAGACCGGCGGTCTTCGGGACAGCGTACAGCCCTTCAACGTGTATACCGACGAGGGAAACGGCTTCTCCTTCTCCAACTACAACGCCCACGACATGCTCTTCACCATCGAGCGGGCGGTGGGCTATTTCCACGACGAAGCGCTGTGGGATCGGCTGGTGAAGCGAGCCATGAACACCGACTTCTCCTGGCACAAGTCGGCGCTGGTCTATAAGCAGCTCTATACGGAGCTTATGGAACATTAAAATCATTTTTCCAGCGAGGCAAGAATTATGGACAATATTGTACGCCGTATCGGCATCCTCACCAGCGGGGGCGACGCCCCCGGCATGAACGCGGCCATCCGTGCCGCCGTGCGCAACTGTCTCCAGCACAACATCACGCCTATCGGCATCCACCGGGGGTATAACGGCCTCATCCAGGGGGACACCTTCGAGATGGACGCCCGGTCTGTGAACAACCTGAGCGAACGGGGCGGCACCATCCTCTACACCGCCCGCTGCAAGGAGTTCACCACCCCCGAGGGGGTCCAGCAGGCGGTCCGCACCTGCAAATACGCGGGCATCGACGGGGTCATCGCCATCGGCGGCGACGGCACCTTCCGGGGCGCCCAGAAGCTTTCCGCCGCGGGGGTGAACACCGTGGGCGTGCCCGCCACCATCGACAACGACATCGGCTGCTCCCACTACACCATCGGCTTCGACACCGCGGCCAACACGGCCATTCAGTGCATAGACAAGCTCTCCGACACCATGCAGTCCCATGAGCGGGCCAGCGTGGTGGAGGTCATGGGCCGGCACGCGGGGCATCTCGCTGTCTACGTAGGCCTGGCTGTGGGCGCCACCGCCATACTGGTCCCCGAGTTCCCGGTGGACTTCGAGCGGGACGTGATCGAGCGGATCCGCCAGGGCAAGTACCGGGGCAAGCGCCACTTCCTCATCATCGTGGCCGAGGGCGTGGGCCGCTGCGACGAGATCGCCAGGCGGATCGAGGAGGAGACGGGCATCGACGCCCGGGTGTCCATCCTGGGCCATATCCAGCGGGGCGGCGCGCCTTCGGGCCGGGATCGGACCATGGCCGCCCGCATGGGGCATACCGCCGTGGAGGAGCTGGCCCTGGGGCACACCAACCTGGTGGTCTGCTATCGGGATTCCCACATCGTCACCATCCCCATCGACGAGGCCCTGGCCATGAAGAAGGGCCTGGACCCGTACATGTACAAAGTCGCCTACGATATTTCCATTTGAGTTTTCTCTTTTGAAAAGCACAGAAAAAAACAAGGGGGAATGGCTGAAAAAGTCATTCCCCCTCGTTCATTTAAATAATTGTCGCTCATCAAGCGGTGGGGTCGAAGGCGGGCGGCTCGTCGAAATGGACCTTTTTCCCGTCGTCCCACCAGCCGTCCCCGTAGGAGCGCAGGTTGGTCACGTCATACCGGAACTGCTCCCGGAGCAGCAGGTAGCGGGGCACGTACGCCCCGTTTTCGTCCTTGCGCCAGCCGTCGCCGGTGGGATTGCTTCTCGTCAGATTCACGAGGCAGTTGGGCACCAGCTCCTGGAAGGTATCGAACTGCTCCTTGGGGATGCCGTCGTTCCGGCCGATCCACAGCCGCTCCAGCTTGGTGAGGCCATAGAGGGGCGTGATGTCCGTGATGTAGTTGTAGCAGACGTTGAGGTGCTTGAGCTCCGTGCAGGCGGCCAGAGGCGAAAGGTCCTTCAAATTGCAGGAGTAGCACTCGAAGAACTCCAGCTTGGGGCAATTCTCGATGCCCTTGATGTTGGACATGGGGTTGTACATGATGCACACCTCCAGATCCGGCATGCAGGACACGAACTTGTCCATATGGTGGATCTTGTTGTGGCCCAGGTCAAGGTATTTTATCTCCCGGCAGTATTTCAGATTCAGGGCGGAAGAATCGTCCAGGGCCTTGCTTCCGCCGGCGGAAAATTTGACCATCCAGGCGTCGGTGCGGACGGAGTAGGCCCCTACCTTCACCCGCCAGACCAGCTTGGGCTGGGGGAACTCATCCCGTAGGGCGGCCATGGTCTCGTTGTCGATGTTGCAGTTCTCCATGTCCACCCGCTTCACGTTCCTAAGGTAGGGCAGCAGCAGCTTCAGCTCCGCCACCTTCCGCTTCAAATTCTTCTTGTTGAAGGAGACCACCTCGTCCGCCAGGGAGAAGGACACGCCGAAGGACTTGGTGGTGTAGTTCACCAGCATCCCCTCCCGGAACTGCTGGAGCTGGTCCGCTTCGTCCAGCGTCCAGGAGCTGGAACCGGATTTGGGGTCCAAATTCACCCGCCGGATCTTGGGCAGAACGGTCAAGACAGCCTTGATGGCCCCCAGCTCCGAGCTGGTCAGGTCGGAAAAGTCCGCTTCGGTATCCGTGCTCAAGATGGTCCGGCCCTGGAAGACGATGCTGTATTCCACGGGGATCTGCCCCGCGCCCTCCAAAAGATAGGCCGCCTGCTCCGGGGTCACGGTCCCGTTCACGGTGATCTTTTCCAGCTCCGGCAGATACCCGATCTCCCGGGCCAGGGCGTCCCAGTCCCGGATGTCCTCCGCCTTCAGCTCCAGGGCCTTGGTATCCGCCGAAATCTTGACCCCCTGGACCGACACGTCAAAGAGGATCTCCGTCTGGGGCAGCGCTTCCCGCAGGGCCATGGCCCCATCGTTGTCCAGGCCGCTTCCCCGCAGGTCTACGGTGGTGACCAAGGGAAGGTCGATGAGCGCCGCCTCCACTTCCTCCGGGGAGGTCACGGCGGCGGGCACCGTCAATTCGGTGATCTCGCTGTCCATGGACACGCCTCCCAGCTTCACGGTCCAGCGCACCGGATAGGGAACCGTCTCGCTGAAGGCATGGAGCAGGGCCCCGTCCGCACAGGCGCGGCCGTCCAAAAGGGTCAGCTCCTTCAGCTCCCGGATGAGCGACAAATCCGGCTCGGTCACGCTGGGCAGGATCAGCTCCTTCACGCCCCGGTCCACCGGCCCGAAGGAAAGCATGAGCCGGGGGTCCTCCGTTGGCGCGGCGGTAGGCTCCGCCGTGGGGGCCGCCGTGATGACGGCGGTCTGGGTCAAAACAGGCTGAGCGGCCACGGCTGGCTGGCTGCCCTTGCCCCTGCCCAACACGAGCAGCAGCACCCCCAGCAGCGCGATGGCCAGCCCCAGCAGCGAACTCAAAAGGATGATCCGTTTTTTATCCATACGCGTCCCTTCCTGCCATGCGGAAACTTTTCTGTCTATCAGTATAGCAAACCCGTTCCCCGCTGACCATAGCGGCAGGGGGGTTCCGGCGTTAACAATTCGTAAAAAAACGTGACAGAACATAGTGTACGGGAAAACCCGGATTTGGCCACCCTGTATTTTTGGTGACAATGGGCGAAGGATGTGGTATCATATTTATTTGTAGAAATCATCCTGAAAGGACCATGGGAGCCATGCCCCATCGCCATCACATATCCCTCATACCATTGCTGCTGGCGGCCATCCTGATCGGGGGCTGCCGTCCGGCGGCTGCACCGGTGACCGTCGTTGCGGAAGCGACCCCGTCCCCCACGGCGACAGCCACCGTCGCGCCTACGGCGGTGGAAGTGACCGTGCCCATCGTGACCCCCGCCCCCACCGATGCGCCCACCGCCGTGCCTACGCCCGAACCCACCCCCGTGATCACCGCCGCCCCGACCCCGGTGCCGACGCCCGAGGGGCTCTGCGGGGGCCGGTTCCCCGACAAGTTCAGCGAGACGGAGGTGCTGACCGACAGCGCCTATCGGAGCCGGGATCTGGCCATCTTCCTCACCAAGGTCCATGACGAGACCTCCTTCTCCTCCTTCGTCACCTACTTCGTGGCGGATATCTACGTGCAGGACATCACCCTTTTGAAGACCGCCCCCGCCGGTCAGGATTTCAACTCCCCCATGGCCGGGTCCGTGAAGAAGATGGCCCAAACGAACGGCGCCCTCTTCGCCGCCTCCGGGGACTATTACGCCCACAGCAACCGGGCGCTGATCATCCGCAACGGCGCCTCCTACAACGATCGGCCCTCCACCCGCTTCGAGTCCTGCGTCCTCTATCGGGACGGGACCATGGCCTTCTATGCGCCGGAGGAGCTGGACCCCCAGGCCTTTTTGGCCGCAGGGGCCTGGCAGGGATGGACCTTTGGTCCGTCGCTGCTGGACGAGGCGGGGGAGCCCCGCACCGACATCCCCGCCTCCTACGTGGGGGTGAACGACAAAAACCCCCGATGCATGCTGGGCTACTATGAGCCGGGGCACTACTGCGTGGTGGTGGTGGACGGGCGTCAGCCCAGCAAGCGGTATTCCAACGGCCTCACTCTGCTGGAGCTGGCGGAGCTGGCCCATCAGCTGGGCTGCGCCAAGGCCTACAACCTGGACGGGGGCCAGTCCGCCCAGATCTTCTGGCGGGACGGCATCTACAACCATCCCACGGGCGGCGGCCGCAGCATCTCCGACATCCTGTTTTTCACCGCCACGGGCCGACCCTGAAAAACTGTTGCTATCCGGTAAAAAATCTGCTATCATATATAAAGAAAGATTTGCGAACATGACGGGGGCCCCCGGTCCCCGGGGAAAGGAGAGACCATGAAACGGTGGGCGGTGGTGCTGCTGGTCCTGCTGCTGGTGGCAGGGGCGTTCCTGTTCGGACCCCGGCTGCTTCGGGCGGTCGGCGCAGATCTGGGCGGCTTTTCCGGCGGCGGCGACTATGGCGGCGGCGATTCCGGCTGGAGCGGCGGCTCGGACTGGGGCAGCGGCACCTTCAGCTGGGGCAGCGATGACGATGACGGCGGCCATGGGTTCTTCTACTTCCCCATCGGCGTGTTCAACGACAGTGGGGACTCGCCCGAGGGCTACGGCGGGTTTTTGGTCTGGGTCATCCTGATCGCCTTTGTCCTCATCTATCTGAGCCGGGCCAAGGCTCGGCCGGCCTCTACCCCCCACGCGGGGGTGCAGGCGGGCGCCCAGCGGACCCCCGACAGCAAGCTCACGCCCATGAGCGCCTATGAGCGGCTGGACCCCAACTTCTCGGCCGCCGACTTGCAAGAAAAGCTCGCCAACGTCTACGTCCAGATGCAGAACGGCTGCACCGACCGGAACATCGAATCCCTGCGGCCCTACTTCACCGACGCCCTGTACCAGCAGTTCGATCGGCAGATCAAAGCCCTTCTGGCCAATCGGCAGATCAACCACGTGGATCGGATCGCCGTGCTGGATGTGAACCTCAGGGGCTTCTTCCAGGAGGGGGGCGACGACCATCTGGTGGCGGAACTCAAGACCCGGATCACGGACTACACCGTGAAGGAGGACACCGGCGAGCTCGTCTCCGGCAGCAAGACCGCCGAGAAATTCATGACCTACGAATGGGATCTTTCCCGGCCCACGGGGACCCTGACGGAGGTGGCGGGGGAAATTACGGAGCGGCACTGTCCCAACTGCGGCGCGCCCCTCAGCGTGAACGAGAGCGCCAAGTGCCCCTTCTGCGACTCGGTCATCACCTTCCATGATCACGACTGGACCATCTACGCCGTCAAGGGCATCGCCCAGCGCACGGCGCAGGCATAGCTTCACAGGAACCTGAACGACCATACACACTATAGAAAAGGAGCGAAACAAACTATGGGTCTTATCCAAGCAGTCGGCGCAACGCTGACCACGGTCCTGGCCGACCAGTGGCGGGAGTATTTCTACTGTGATTCCCTGCCCGAGAACGTGCTCATGCGCAGGGGCGTCAAGCGCACTAACGGCAAGAGCAGCAACACCCGGGGAAGCGACAACATCATCTCCAACGGGTCCATCATCGCCGTCAACGACGGCCAGTGCATGATGATCGTGGACCAGGGCGGCATCGTGGAGTTCACGGCCCAGCCCGGCGAGTTTGTCTGGGACAAGTCCACCGAGCCCTCCATCTTCTACGGCAGCCTGGGCGAGAATCTGAAGAAGACCTGGGAGGTTCTGAAGAAGCGGTTCACCTTCGGCGGCGACACCGCCAAGGACCAGCGGGTCTACTACTTCAACATCAAGGAGATCGTGGGCAACAAGTACGGCACCGCCAACCCCGTGGGCTTTAGGGTCTACTATCCCAACATCAACCTGGACACCGAGATCGGCATCCGCTGCTTCGGCGAGTACTCCTACAAGCTCACCGATCCCATGCTCTTCTATAAGAACGTGGCGGCCAACGTCTCCGGCGACTACACCCGGGACCGGATCGACAGCCAGCTCAAGAGCGAGTTCTTGACCGCCCTGCAGCCCGCTTTCGCCAAGATCTCCGACATGGGCATCCGCTACTCCGCTCTGCCCGGCCACACCATGGAGCTGGCCGATTCCATGAACGCCGTGCTGAGCCCCAAGTGGGCGGAGCTTCGCGGCATCTCCATCGTGTCCGTGGGCGTCAGCTCCGTCAACGCTAACCCCGAGGACGAGGAGCGGATCAAGAAGCTCCAGAATGCGGCGGCCAGCACCTACGGCACCATGGTGGTGGGTGAGGCGCTCCAGGGCGCGGCCAGCAACGAGAACGGCGCCATGATGGGCTTCATGGGCATGAACATGGCCGGCAACATGGCCAACAACGTGACCGGCGGCCAGGGCGGCGGCTTCGGCGGCCTCCATATGTATCAGCCCTCCGCCCAGCCCGCAACTCCCGCGGCGGCGCCCGCCGGCTGGACCTGCCCCAAGTGTGGCAAGACCGGCAACACCGGCAAGTTCTGCGCCGAGTGCGGCGAGAGGAAGCCCGAGGAGAAGAAGGGCTGGACCTGCCCCAAGTGCGGCACCGTGAACTTGGGCAAGTTCTGCCAGGAGTGCGGCGAAAAGAAGCCCGCCGACGCGCCCCTCTATAAGTGCGACAAGTGCGGCTGGGAGCCGGAGGACCCCGCCCATCCGCCCAAGTTCTGCCCCGAGTGCGGCGACCCCTTCACGGACGACGATATCGTGAAGTAATAGGTGTTTATTGAAAGCCTGTGTTCTTTTTCTTGAAAGAAAAAGAACCAAAAAGAACTTTAGGGGGGAAAGTGTCTTCGCACCTTCCCCCTTGCCATTCTTGAGCTTTTCTTTTTCCGCCGCTTTTTCTTTTCATTGAAAAGAAAAAGCGGCAAAAGAAAAATGCCATTGATCGATCAACTATCGCTCCAAAACGCCCGTCTCGTGGCCCTGTGCGGCGCGGGGGGTAAGACCTCCCTGCTGTACGCCCTGGGCCGGGAATGGGCCATACAAAAGGAAAAGGCGGTCCTGACCACCTCCACCCACATCCAGGCCGAGCTGCCCGATGGCTGCGTCCTGTGGGACCGGCCTGACGAAGGGGACCTTCTCTCTATCTGGCGGGCCGGGTTCACCCCCGTGGCCGGGCGCTCCCTTTCGGAGGGGAAGCTGAAGGGCCCCTCGGAGGACATGTGGACCATCCTGCGCCGCCAGGCGGACCGGATATTGGTGGAGGCCGACGGCGCCGCCCGCCGCCCGGTGAAATACCCGGCGGTATGGGAGCCGGTGATCCCCCAGTACACGGATCGGGTCCTGGTCCTCTCTGGACTCTCCGCCCTGGGCCGGCCCCTTCAACAGGTCTGCCACCGGGCGGACCTGGCCCTCCGGCGGCACGTTCTCTCCGACGGCCCCCTGACGGAGGACGGCTTCGCCGCCCTGCTGCTGCAGGGCTATGGCCGCTACGCTCCCCTGTACGTGCTGAACCAGGCCGACGACGGGGCCCTCTTTTCTCGGGCCGAGTCCGTGGCCGCCCGGCTCCGGGCCGCGGGCCACGAGGCCGTGATCTTGTCCCTGAAAAACCTGGGCGCAAGCATATAAAAAAAGACCCCCTTCCATGAGAAGGGGGTTCATTTTTGTCACAGGTTCTTGCTGGCGTCGATGTAGGAGTAGAGGGTGTATTTGCTGATGCCGAAATACTTGCTGATCTTGTCGCCGCTCTTGGTGACCAGAAAGGCTCCGGCGTTGTTGAGAAACTGGATGGCGGCGATCTTGTCGTCCTTGGTCATGAGGGCCACAGGCTTGCCCACCTTCGCCACGCTCTGCTCGATGAGGTCGTCCAAAAGCTCGTTCACGTTCTGGGGGATACTGGTGTCGGCCTTGGGCTCCTCCCCGTGGGCGAGGAGGCTCCCCACCGCCTTCTGGGCCATGAGCAGGTTGGTGATGTCGTAATTCACGCAGAAGATGCCGTCCACGCCCCCCTGCTCGTTGCGGATATAGACGGTGCTGGACTTGACGATCCGCCCGTCGTGGGTCTTCAAAAGATAGCCGGACCGATCCTGCAGATTCTCCGGGTGCTTCTCCTGCATGGCCTCCAGCGCCACCTGAGAGGGGCCGTCCCCTTTTTGCCGGCGGGACACGTGCCCGTTTTCGATGGCCACGATGGTGTGTTCCGGGTCCCCGCCCGTCAAATCGTGGACCAGCACCTCGCAGTTCTCGCCAAATTCCGTCGCCAGCGCCTTGGCCAGCCGTCTGTAAAAATCAAGGTCCATATAAAAATCCTTTCTAAACGAGGGGGAACTGCCGCCTCATACTGTAATGATATAGAAAAAAACACGGGATTTCAACTGTTTTTTGGGATTTGGCAAAAAAACAGGGGCCTTGCGCCGTTTCATCGGTCAAAATACGAAAGTGGCTATTGAAAATTGCGGCGGGATAGGGTAGAATATCCCCATCTTAGAGGAAAAGGAGAAATACCATGGAAAATATAAACGAAGAAGAACTGGATCTGGTCACGTTTTCCGACGAGGAAGGCAACGAATTCCAGATGGAGGTTTGGGACTATTTCGAGCATGAGGGCCAGGAGTACGCCATCCTCTTCGACCTGGAGTCCGAGCAGGACGAGGACGCGGAGACCGAGGTCTATATCATGAAGGTCACCGTGGAGGGCGAGGACGAGATCTTCCTGCCCGCCGACGAGGACAAGATGGACGAGCTCACCGAGATCGTGGAGAAGATGCTGGACGAGGTCTATTGCGACGAGGACTGCGCCAACTGCGACGAGAAGGACTGCGAGGATCGCAAGTAAGCGAAAGACAACGAAAAGCGCCCTGCAGGGCGCTTTTTTTCGTGGGTGGAAGCGGGCGCGGCCAACCGTCCCATTACCAGGGCTGAATCATACTTTGTTCATTTGCCCGGACGGCGGGGGGCGGATAGACTTTAGGTATGGAGAAGCCCCTGCCGAAAACCGCCCTGCGGGCGGGTCAGATCGTCTATCTGGTGGAGTCCTGCCGCACCGTTCGGGAGGCGGTCGTCCGCGGCCAGGCCGGGGGCCTGTACACCGTCCGCTTCCCCGACACGGGCGGCGGCATCCGAGTCCGGCCCGACCGGCTCTTCCCCACCCGAGAGGCGGCCCAGGCCCACCTGCGGCAAAAAAAGGCGGAATGTCAGCCACCCCCGCCCCTAAGCTACCTCTGGCACAACATGCCGGTGTGGGAGGGGTGAAAGCCGTTCCGCAGGCAATTCAAACGAAATTGTGACACTATTGCAAAAACCCCGGCCAGGCGGTTGATTTTCCGCGGGGGCGGGGGTATAGTATGGACAGTGGTTAGCACTCTATGCGGTTGAGTGCTAAAAAGAGAAGATTGAGGTGAAACAACATGGCAAAGAAACAGTTCAAGGCGGAGTCCAAGCGGCTGCTGGACATGATGATCCATTCCATCTATACCCATAAGGAGATCTTTTTGCGGGAGCTCATCAGTAACGCCAGCGACGCCATCGACAAGCGGTACTACGCCGCCATGCAGAAGGGCGGCGAGGGCATGGATCGGAGCGATTACTTCATCCGCCTGACCCCCAGCGAAACGACCCGGACGCTGACCATCACCGATAACGGCTGCGGCATGACCGAGAAGGAGCTGGAGGAGGATCTGGGCACCATCGCCAAGAGCGGCACCCTGGCCTTCAAGCAGGCCATGGATAAGTCCGAGGAGGGCAAGGCCGCCCCCGAGGTGGACGTGATCGGCCAGTTCGGCGTGGGCTTCTATTCCGCTTTCATGGTATCGAAGAACATCAAAGTCTATTCCCGCACCGAGGACGGGGAGGGCCACCTGTGGGAGAGCGACGGTCAGGACGGCTACACCGTGAAGCCCTTCGACTACCCCACCGTGGGCACCCAGATCGTGTTGACGCTGAAGGACGACGAGGAGGGCGAAGATTACAGCCAGTACCTGCGGGAGTATACCCTCAAGTCGTTGGTGAAGAAATACAGCGACTACGTCCGCTACCCCATCCGTATGATGGAGGAGAAGCGGGTACCCAAGGGCGAGAAGGAGGAGGGCAAACCACAGGAGTACGAGACGGTCATGGAGGACGCGGTTTTGAACTCCATGGTCCCCCTGTGGAAGCGCAGCAAGGGCGAGGTCACGGAGGAGGAGTACGCCCGGTTCTATCGGGACAACTTCTTCGACGTCGACGACCCGCTGACCACCATCCGGGTGTCCGTGGAGGGGGCCGTGTCCTATACCGCCCTGCTGTTCATCCCCAAAAAGGCGCCCTGGGACTTCTTCACCAAGGGGTATAAGCGGGGGCTGAAGCTCTACAGCAACGGCGTCATGATCATGGACGCCTGCGAAGACCTGCTCCCGGACTACTTCGGGTTCGTGAAGGGGCTGGTGGATTCGCCGGATCTGTCGCTGAACATCTCCCGGGAGATGCTGCAGCACGATCGGCAGCTGAAGGCCATCGCCAACAACCTGAAGAAGAAGATCCAATCCGAGCTCAAGAAGATGCTGGACGGGGACCGGGAGAAGTACGAGACCTTCTATAAGGCCTTTGCCCAGAGCATCAAGTTCGGTGTCTACGACCAGTACGGCATGAACGCGGACTTTTTGAAGGACCTGCTGCTGTTCTATTCCGCCCGGGAGGAGAAGGACGTGACCCTCCACGAGTACGTGGCGGCCATGAAGGAGGACCAGAAGGCCATCTACTACGCCGCGGGCGATTCCCTCGGACACTGCCTGGGCCTGCCTCAGGCGGAGCTCATCCGGGACAAGGGGTACGACCTCCTCTGCATGACGGACGACGTGGACGAGTTCGCCGTGCGGGTGTTGGCCAGCTACGAGGAGAAACCCTTCAAGGCGGCCACGGACGAGGATCTGGGCCTTGCCTCCGAGGAGGAGAAGAAGGCCATGGAGGAGAAGGCCGCCGAGAGCAAGGATCTTCTGGAGAAGCTGAAGGAGGATCTCGCCGGGAAGGTGAAGGAAGTGAAGCTCTCCGACCGGCTCACCAAGAGCGTGGCGTGCCTCAACGGCGAGGGCGGCGTGTCCATCGAGATGTACAAGGTGTTGAAGGCCATGCCCAACGCCGGGGAGCTGCCCATGGAGTTCGTGCTGGAGCTGAACCCGGAGCATCCGGTGTTCCAGAAGCTCGCCACCCTCTCCGATACGGATCGGAAGGAGTATGCGGAGCTCATCTACCAGCAGGCGCGGCTCATGGCGGGGTTGCCGCTGGATGATCCGGCGGCGTTCTCGGAGCTGGTCTGCAAATTTATGTAATAGAGGTGTTTATTCAAAGCCCGATCCTTTTTCTTGAAAGAAAAAGGACCAAAAAGAACTTTAAGAAAGAGCGATCCTTTCTTGCCTGAACCATTATCTATTCTTGTGCTTTTCTTTTTCCGCCGCTTTTTCTTTTCACCTGAAAAGAAAAAGCGGCAAAAAAACAACCTTTAACCGAAAGGGGGTCATCCTATGAATCCCAACCAACTGACCCAAAAAAGCATCGAAGCCATCCAGGCCGCACAGCGGATGGCCCAGGAGCGGAACCATACCCAGGTGCAGCAGGCCCACCTGCTGTACGCATTGATCGACGACGCTGAGGACCTGAACGCCCAGCTTTTCACCGCCATGCAGGTGAACGTGACCGGCCTCAAGGGCGAGCTCACGAACCTGCTGAACGGCCAGGCCAGCTATAGTGGCGGCGGCAGCGGCCAGCTCTACGCTTCCCAGGCGCTGGACAAGGCCCTGAACGAGGCCGAGAGCCGCATGCAGAAGATGGGCGACAGCTACATCTCCGTGGAGCATCTGATGATGGGCCTCATCGCCGAGCCGGACAAGGACGTGGGCGCCCTGTTCCGCCGGTACAACGTGACCATGGAGGGGTACCTCTCCGCCCTGCAGAAGGTCCGCGGCACCCGCCAGGTGAACTCCGACAACCCGGAGGACACCTACGACGTGCTGAAAAAGTACGGCCAGGATCTGACTGCCCTGGCCCGGGAGCAGAAGCTGGACCCGGTCATCGGCCGCGACAACGAGATCCGCAGCGTCATCCGCATCCTCTCCCGCAAGACCAAGAACAACCCCTGCCTCATCGGCGAGCCCGGCGTGGGCAAGACCGCCATCGCCGAGGGCCTGGCCCAACGGATCAGCCGGGGCGACGTGCCCGAAAACCTGAAGGATCGGCAGCTGTTCGCCCTCGACATGGGCGCGCTGGTGGCCGGCGCCAAATACCGGGGCGAGTTTGAGGAGCGCTTGAAGGCGGTCCTTGGCGAGGTCAAGCAGAGCGAGGGCAGGATCATCCTCTTCATCGACGAGCTCCACACCATCGTGGGCGCGGGCAAGACCGAGGGCGCCATGGACGCCGGGAACATCCTAAAACCCATGCTGGCTCGGGGCGAGCTGCATTGCATCGGCGCCACCACCTTGGACGAATACCGCAAGTACATCGAGAAGGACGCCGCCTTGGAACGCCGGTTCCAGCCCGTGCTGGTGGACGAACCCACCGTGGAGGACACCATCTCCATCCTCCGGGGCCTGAAATCCCGGTACGAGGTTTTCCACGGCGTGAAGATCCGGGACGAGGCTTTGATCGCCGCCGCCGTCCTCTCCAACCGCTATATCTCCGACAGGTTCCTGCCGGACAAGGCCATTGATCTTGTGGACGAGGCCTGCGCCATGATCAAGGCGGAGATGAACTCCATGCCCACGGAGATGGACGAGATCTCCCGGAAGATCATGCAGCTGGAGATCGAGGAAGCGGCCCTTTCCGAGGAGACGGACAAGGCGGCCCTCGAGCATCTCATGGACATCCGCAAGCAGCTCTCCGCCCTTCGGGAGACCTTCCACACCATGAAGGCCAACTGGGAGAACGAGAAGCAGGGCATCAACAAGGTCCAGCAGCTCAGGGAGAAGATCGAGGACGTCCAGCATCGGATCGAGAAGGCGGAGAACGAATACGACCTCAACAAGGCCGCGGCGTTGAAATACGGGGAGCTGCCCAAGCTCCAAAAGGAGCTGGAGGCGGAGGAAGGCAAGTCTTCCGAGAAGGAGAACAGCCTCCTCCGTGACCACGTGGGCGAGGACGAGATCGCCCAGGTGGTGGCCCGGTGGACGGGTATCCCCGTATCGAAGCTCCTGGAGAGCGAACGCAAAAAGCTGCTGCACCTGGACACCGTGCTCCACGAGCGGGTGGTGGGCCAGGACGACGCGGTCCAGCGGGTGGCGGACGCCATCCTCCGCTCCCGGGCGGGCATCCAGAACCCGGATCGGCCCATCGGCTCCTTCCTGTTCCTGGGTCCCACGGGCGTGGGCAAGACGGAGCTGAGCAAGGCCCTGGCCCAGGCCCTCTTCGACGACGAAAAGAACATGGTCCGCATCGACATGAGCGAGTACATGGAGCAATACTCCGTCTCCCGTCTCATCGGCGCCCCTCCGGGATACGTGGGCTATGACGAGGGCGGCCAGCTCACCGAGGCGGTCCGCCGCAAGCCCTACGCGGTGGTGCTGTTCGATGAGGTGGAGAAAGCCCATCCCCAGGTGCTGAACGTCCTCCTGCAGGTGCTGGACGACGGCCGGATCACCGACGGCCAGGGCCGGACGGTGGACTTCAAGAACACCATCATCATCCTGACCAGCAACCTGGGCAGCGATCTGCTGCTAAACGGCATGGCCGCCGACGGCACCATCCGCCCGGAGACGGAGGAAGCGCTGAACAAGCTCCTCAAGACCGCCTTCCGCCCCGAATTCTTGAACCGTCTCGACGAGGTCGTGTTCTTCAAGCCCCTGACGGGCGAGAACATGCAGGCCATCGTGTCCCTGCTCCTTAAGGACCTGGAGGGCCGCATGGCCGCCCGGGGATTGAAGCTGGCCGTCACCGACGCCGCCCGGGATCTGATCATCCGCGAGGGCAGCGACCCTCTCTTCGGCGCCCGGCCCCTGAAGCGGTACATCCAGAGCAAGGTGGAAAGCCTCCTCGCCCGGCACATCATCGCCTCCTCCCCCAAGGAGGGAGCTACCCTCACCGTGGACGCGGACGGCGACGGTCACCTAACGGTAGCATGACAGCCTGAAGCTGGGACGGCGGGCCTTTCCGGGTCCGCCGTCTTGTTTTGTCCGCAGTAGAAATATATTTTTTTGTCCCCGGCAAAAAGGCCGTAAACCGTTTGCAATTCCTAATTTGAATCGGTATAATACTATTTGGTGCTCTTGTATGGGTCTGTGGTTGCAAGTCGAGGCCAGTCGCAGGCGAAACGATCCACGTAAGCGGGCAAAGGTCCCGTGAGCATGGTGCGGCTTAGAGGTAAGACCAACCGGGAAACCGAGAGAGGCAGTAGTGGGGAGCTATGAAGGCTTAGGAGCGAACCCTCCTGTTGGCGAGTGTGGGGGCAAAGACCAGGTCAGCCATACCGGCAGCGCCAAACATCATCATACCAAAAGGGGAAAGTACAATGTTCGAAGACAAGACTTTGATCTGCAGGGATTGCGGCCGTGAGTTCGTTTTCACCGCCGGTGAGCAGGAATTCTATGCCGAGAAGGGCTTCCAGAACGAGCCCGTTCGCTGCAGGGAGTGCAGGAACAACCGCAAGAACGCTTCCCGCAACGAGAATCGCGAGATGCACGACGCCGTTTGCGCGGACTGTGGCGCGCCCACCAAGGTGCCCTTCCTGCCCCGGAACGACAAGCCCATCTACTGCTCCGCCTGCTACGCCAAGCATCGCGCCCAGAGATAAGCAAATCGAAAAAAGAGAGCCGCCTTGCAGGACGGCTCTTTTTTTGTTCTGTCATCGTCACAACTTCAGGGTTTCGCCCTTCCCAAAGCCAGGCGCAGCTCACGATAGCGCTCGTGGTAGCGCCAACCCATGCCGGTGAAGTCCTTGTCCGAGATGTACTGGAGCTGGCAATTCGGCAGCGCTTCCTTAAATTCCGCCGCCGTGGCCCGCGTGTCCGTCAGATTGAAGGGCGTCATCCACACCCGTTCCAGCTTCTTGAGCCCATAGAGGGGCGACAGGTCCGAAATGTAGCAGCCGCACATGTTGAGGTCCAGCAGGTTGGAAAGGCTCGACAGGGGGCTAAGGTCCGTGATGGGGTTGGTGAAGATCTCCAGATACCGAAGCTCCGACAGGGTGCCGATGGGGGACAGGTCCGTGATTTTGTTGTCCGCCACGATGAGGAACTGAAGCTTGGGCATGTTCCGCACGAACTCGCAGTTGGTCAGCCTGTTGTGGCCCACGTCCAGAGCGATCAGATCGTGACAATACTGAAGCCAGCTCAGCTCCTCGTCGGTGTTGGAGATGTTGTAGGCCTCCAGGATCTTCCCCGCCTCGTCCGTCCGAGCGATGCGCCAGGTGGCGAAGTGATCCATGTCGGTGCGCACGGTCCAATGGGGGGTCTCGATGGACCAAACGATCCCCGCCTGGGGGAAGGCGGTCCTCAGGGCGTCCATGTCCTCGTTCCCTATGCCGCAGCCGCACATCTCCAGGGAGGTGAGCTTCTTGAGCAGGGGCAGCACCCGGTAGAAGGGCGCCAGGGAGTCGATGGGCCGGTCGTTGAAGTTCAAGGCCCTGGTGTCGGGGCCCACCTGCACGCCGCACAGATCCAGCTTCCAATGCACCTTCTTATCCGGAAGAGCGTCCTGGATGGCCATGATTTGCTCCGGATCGAAGGTCGCGCCGGTCAAATCCACGCAAAGCAGCCCCTTCACCAGCTTCAGCACCGCCAGATCCTCTTTATCCGGAACGGTCAGGGGCGTGAAGACCTTCGTCCCGTCGGTCACCTCCGTGCCGCAAAGCTCCGCCCTGAACCGCAGTTGGTCCAGTTCCAGGGCGACCAACTCTGCCGCGTGGGCCCGGATATCCAGCCCGCTTTCCTGCAGATCCAGCCGGCGCAGGGAGGGGTTCGCTTCCAGCAGCCCCATCAGCTCCGCCCAGCTGTCGGCCCCGCCTGTGAAGGCGTATTCCACCATGGGCGTGGGCTCGGGTGTGGGTTCGGGCGTGGGCTCAGGCGTGGGCTCGGGTGTTGGTTCGGGCGTGGGCTCCGCGGTGGGTTCCAACGTCGGTTCCGGCGTGGGCGCCAAGGTGGCTTCTGAAGTCGGTTCCAGCGTGGGCTCCGATGTAGGCTCTGCGGTGGGTTCCGCTGTGGGCTCCGGCGTGGGCTCCACGGTGGGTTCCGGAGTAGGTTCCAAAGTGGGCTCCGGGGTCGGTTCCGGCGTGGGATCCGGGGAGATATAGGCCACGGACACGCTGGGCTGGACCTCCGCGGTCTCTTCCGGCACAGCCGTCTGCGCGGGCGCCGCCGTTTCCACTGGAGCGGGGGCCTCCGTAGACAAAGTCGCCTCCGCCGGCCGGCCTTGGGCACAAGCCACCGACAGCAGCAGACACAGGCTCACCGCTAATAGGATCGTACCTTTGTTTTTCAATAGAAATCACCGCCTCCTGTATGCAGTACCGGGTCCGTTGGCGTGGGGACCAACAGGGAGTAGCCCCAGGCCAGGGCGTCCGCCCAGGTCCGCTGGGGATCGCTGGAATGCCAGTTCACATGCTCGCCCATGAACACCATGGCTGAGGAGGAGCCGCCGTCCAGATTGTAGGCGAACTCCACGCCCTCGTCCATGAACACCTGGGCGAATTGTTCCATCGTATAGCCGAAGGCTCGCTTTTCGTCCCGTCCGTCCGTGACGATGGCCACGAAATGGCCCGGCTCCACCATGCCCACGCCGCAGCGGGGGTTCTCCTTGATCACCCGATGGCGGCCGATGTCCGGGCTGATCTGGTGATTCTCCACCAGGGTGGGCCCGAAACTGTAGGTGGTGAGCACGCCGCTGTCCAGCAGGTCCACCCCGGGCACCTGGCCCCGGTGGACGATGTCCATGGACAGATCGTTCCGGATCACCAGGGTGTCGTCCCCGGCCCGGTCCGAATAGAGGATGCCCCGGCGGATCAGCACGCCCTTGAAATCCACATCCGCGTTGTTGATGTTGTCGCCGGTGATGGCCAGCACCGCCCGGAAGTTTCGCGCCAGCCGCCAGGGGGGCTCGGAGGCCGAGGCCACCTCGTAGTGGGAGGAGACCATGGACCGGTAGCTGTTCACCTTCCGCATGCGGATATGGGCGATATATTTGCAGTAGGGCTTGTTGTTCTCCCGGGTGATCTTTCGGTCGATGATGACGGAAAGGATGTCCGAGCGATATTCCCAATGGCCGTTCTCATAGTCCTGGATCACCACCTCGGCCGGGTCTCCCTCCTGCCGGAAATACTGATCGTTGGGGTCCGGCGAGGAGTCGGGTTCCGCCGTGGGCTTGTCCGCTGCCTCTAAGGTGGGGCTTGCGGTTGGCTCGGCCGTGGGCTCGGGCATGGGCGCGGCCGCGGGTCTCGGGGTGGGCGCTTCATAGCGGAGCAGGCTCTCGGTCGGGATGTGCTCGAAGAGATCGTCCTTCGCCTCGTCCTCCCCCACCCGGGAAAAGGCCAGGGTGAAGCGGCAGCTTTCGGGGATGACGGTGCCGAAGGAGGCCTCGGACCCGTAGCAGGCGTAGCCAGCCTGGGCCACCTCCCGGGCGGTCCGCCCATCGTAGACGGCCAGGGGTTGGGTCCAATCCACCTGGGTCTCCCCTTCCTGGGACAGATGATAAAACTTTTGTACGGGCAGCTTGTTGACCCGGATCCCGGTGAGTATCTGGGTCACCAGCCGACCGGTGTAGGGGGTCCGCACCCGGGAGATGCCGTCAGCGGGGTCGCAGGTCACCACCACCTTGGGGGCGTACTGCTGAAACAGGGAGACGAGGGATTCCCGCAGCTGGTTTTCCTTCCAAAAGCTCGCCAGCCGATCGATGCTGCAGGTGGCCTGATCGTCTCGGAGCAGGAACAGGGGGATCACCTCCACCCCCATGGCCGCAAGGGCTCGGAAGGCTTCCTGGACCTGGTTGCCGTCGTCCCGGCCCACGTAGACCACCGCCGTGCGGATGCCGTGCTCTCCCGCGTACAGGGGCAAGAGCCCGCCCAGCAGGTCCACCTCCTCGCTGACGCCGGAAAGGACCAGCATCAGATCCACCGGCTCCACCCGGCTCAAATATTCCGGCGCATGGCCCTCCGCCAGGACCCGGACTTCACAGAGGCTGGCCATGTTCACCACGCCCCGGGGGCAGAGGATCTCCATGCGGCTCGCCCCCTCCGCCGGCAGGAACATGCGGTATTCCATGGAGGGATAGACGGTGCTGGAAAGCTGCTTCCCCTCGGGATCGTAAAAGTTGATGGTGGCCCGATAGTTCACGTCGTACCACTGGAGCAGGACCCCCGCCGCCGCCCCGGTCCAGGACACGGACAAAGCTTGGCCGGAGGTCAGAGTGAAGCGGGTGGCATCGTTGTCGTCCGTCAGGTTCCCGGCGAAGGCTTCCCGGCCTGCGGGCACGGTGATGGTGTAGGGCAGATATGGCGAAGCCGCCCCCTCCTCCGCCCGGGCGGGGACGGCGGCGGTCAGCAGCAACAGCAGCAACAATATGAAAATGCTCGTTCGCTTGGCCATATGGTCCGTTCCTTTATCGAACAGGCGCTTCCGTCGGCGTCGGTTCGGGCGTTGATTTCTGCATCGGGGCGGCACTGAGGATGGTCGCTGCCAACTCCTCGTTCTCCAGATGCTCGAACATGTCGTTCTCCGTGTCCGGGCCCACCGTGGTGTAGGTCAGGCCGAAATAGCGGATGTCCCCCTTGGAGTTGTTCCCGATGGAGGGACGGAACACATACTTCAGCTGGGAGCGGTGCTCCTGAAAGGCCCGCTTGGCCACCTGCAATGCGGTCTCCCCCCCGTAGGCGCTCAGGGGGCTGGTCACGTCCAGGGTGATGGGGTTCTCCTCCGCCAGGTGCTGATAGACCTTTCTCACGGTCCAGACGCCATACTCCGCCGCCGAATCCGGATCAAAGGCGGGATCGGAGGCCAGCTGCGCCGCCTCTAAGGCGGACTGGGCGGAGATGATATGCTGCCAGTGGCCATACTCCCCATGGACCGGGTCCTGGCTCACCACCACCAGGGGCTTGATCCGCCGATACAGCCGGACCAGGGCCAAGGTGACCTCCTCCGCCTGAAAGGTGTCCTTGAGCCGTTGGGGCGCCGCCCGGTCCACGTCCGGGAAGCCCAGGAAGTAGGGCAGGGTGGGCACGCCCGCGGCCCATACGCTGTTGATGGCCTCGTGGACCCGACCGATGTTGGGGGAGGTCACATAGGCGAAGGCGCCCGTGTAGCCCCGCTCCGCCCCGTAGATGGGGTAGACGGCCCCCAAAAAGATCCACTCGTCATCGGGATGAGTGGTGACGATCAAAAAGTCCGTCCGCTCCGCCGGCGGCTGGGGCAGGGCCAACGTGTCGGGCAATGCCCCTTCGCTCCAAACGCTCATATCCGCGATGCCCACGGGGCCGGCTTCCCCGGTGAGTTCCACCCTTGCGCAGCCTTCCGCAAGGGGCACGGCCAGGCGGTAGACCAAGGTGGTGGGCTGGGATTCCTTTAGGAGCGTTCCTTCCGCGTCATATTGGCGCATCGTCAAGGCCGCCTCCTGCCGGTCCAGACAAAGATACAAAGTGCTCATGGTCTCCCCCTTCCGGCGGGGCTGCACACGCAGCACGTCCCCCTCCGCCAGGGGGCAGACGGATTCGAGCCGCCGGTCATGGGCGTACAGCGCAGGGGTCTCGTTGCCGTTCTTAAAGAATTGGCAGCTGCGGGTCAGCTCCTTCGCCGTCCCATCCTCCGCCCGGGCGGGACCGGGCGCCAGCAACGCCAGCAAGAGCCCCATGCCCAGAGCAAAAAGACCGAATGCGCACTTTCTTCTCATGATACACCTTTCCACTTTACAGTGTTATTAAGTATACCTTTTTTGCCTTATCGAATCAAGAGCATATTGACAATTTTAGGGGGACCCCTGTACAATGGGCATGTTATGGAACGGAAAAAACATAGATTTTTATATATAATTTTACTCCTTTTGCTGTCGGCGCTGCTGGCCGCAGGATGGTATCTGTACAGCCAGCTGCAAGGCCGGGAGACAGCCAAAAAAACCGGAGACAAGCTGTATGCTGAGGGCCAATACGGCGAGGCGATGGAGGCCTACGCCCAGCTTATGGAGGACATTACGCCTCTGCGCTATACGCCCCTGGGGAAGGAGCTGCCCCAGGCAGGCGCCGAGGGGGTCCTCTCCTGCGTGGACGCCCTTTTGGAAACGGAGGACGGCCCCCGCTATCTGATGGAGCAGAACGTCTTTGAGACCGTGCCCGATCATGCCACCCATCCCGACGCGCCCGTCGCCTCTTTGAGGGAGGCGCTGGATCAACGGGCCCTGTTCGCCCGGGCCGTCCTGGCCAACGAAGAAGGGGACTTGAAGGAGGCTTTGGCCTTGGTGAAGGCGTCCGGCCTGACTTCGCCCAGGGCCCTTGCCTTGATTGACGAGCTGACAGACACATTGAACCGGCAGGAGATCCTGCTCTCCGCATTGAAGGCCCGGGAGGAGGGCCGGCTGGAGGAGGCTCTGGCCCTGGTGAAGGAATCCGGGCTTCAGCCGGAGCTCATCGACGAGATCCAGCGCCAGATCACGGATGAAAACGATCGGAAGCTGATCGACCAGGCCTGGGAAGCCATGGAAGCTAAGGCGCCCCAGCGGGCCATGGACATCCTTTCGGAGCTATCCAACAACAACATCCGGCGGACCATGAAGCGGGTCTTGACGGATGCTCGGAAGGATATGATCCAGGAGCTGCGGACCAAGTATGCCGATAAGGTCCTGGCCGGGGCCTGGTACTCCCTCGTTCTGGGGGACGAACCCCAGCTCACCGGGGATCGGCGGTATGAGGATTTGAAGCAGGTTTTCACCCCGGAGGATCGGGTGGTGAGCGGCCTCTTTTCCCTGATCCGGTTGACCGACGGTCGGGTGGAGCTGCTGGGGGACACCCTGGGGGCCACCAAGGTCGTGGAGGAGATCACCGACGCCAAGGACGCCGCCCTGGGCCTGAACCACGGCCTCGTCCTCCATAGGAACGGGACCGTGACGCACCTGGGCGCCCGGCAGTACGGCCGGGACGCGGCGGAGGAATGGCGCGGCATCGTCCAGGTGGCGGCCGGGGCCTTCCACAGCGTGGGCCTGACCCGCCGGGGCATGGTGGTTGCGGCAGGGTTGAATTTGGACAGCCAATGCCGGGTGAGCGGGTGGACTAACGTGGTCGCCGTGGACGCCGGGCTCCGGCACACCGTGGCCCTGTTGAAGAGCGGCCGGGTGGTGGCCACCGGGGACAACAGCTTTGGCCAATGCGACGTGTCCGGCTGGCGAGACGTGATCGAAATCCGCTGCGGCGGCAACTTTACGGTGGGCCTCACCGCCGATTATCGGCTGCTGGCCACGGGGGACAACAGCTGCGGCCAGTGCAACGTATCCGACTGGCAGGAGGTCATGGCTTTCGACGCGGGGCTTTGGCACACCGTGGCTCTGCTCAGCGACGGTACCATCGTCACCGCCGGGGCCAACGACCACGACCAGTGCGCCCTGGAGGGCGTGTCCCTGTTCCCGGCGGAGGAGAAGGCCCAGCGGACCGCCCCCGTCTTTGGTTCGGAGACGGAGATGGTCTATATCGGCGACCCCAAGGACGGGCCCTGGTTCTATTGCAGCGGCGAGGGCAGCGTGATCATAGCCTTCGACGTGGACACCGGCAAGATGAAAGCCACCCGGGCAGACCTGATCTGCACCTATGGCCATCCGCCGGTGGGCATCCTGTCCGGCGGCGGCAACGAGCCCCAACGCTCCGTCAGCGCCTCCAAGCTGGCCAAGCAGAACAAGGCGGTCTTCGCGCTCACGGGGGACTATTTCACCTTCGGCTACAACGCCGACGGCCTGCAGATCCGCCGGGGCCATGTTTTCAAAGAGAAGAAGGACGAGGTGGGCTTCGGCTTCTTCCCCGACGGGTCCATGCGGATCATTGACCCCTATGCGACCACGGCCGAGGAGCTGCTGGCCCAGGGCGTGAATGATTCCTGGGTGTTTGGGCCCACGCTCATCGAGGACGGGCTGGCCCTGGATATCCATAAGCACCCCCTGGCCTACAACGACGTGACCATGCGCTCCGTCATGGCCTCCATCTGCCCCTACCACCACATCGGCGCCGCCTATGGGTCCTGTACTCTGGCACAGGTGGTGGAGAACCTGCTGGATTATGGCTGCACCATCGCCTACAACCTGGACGGGGGCCGCTCCAGCATGATGGTCTTCCTGGGTGAGACGGTCAACCGATCCGCCTTTTTGGGCGGCGGCTGGCGGGGCCTGCAGGACATGGTGGGCTTCCTCGCCAGCGACCTGGTCCCCGAGCCCTGAGGAGCGAAAAAAATGAATTCCCTCCGCTCTCCCAACCGAAAGATACCCCATCTGCCCCCGGCAGAGCTGACAGAAGGTCCCATCATCCAAAAGCTGGTGACCTTCTTTTTGCCTATCGCCGCGGGGACGTTGTTTCAGCAGCTCTATAACGCCGTGGACGCCTTTGTGGTGGGCAAGTTCGTGGGCACGGAGGCCTTGGCCGCCGTGGGGGGCAGCCCCGCCATTTTGAGCAATCTGATCATCGGCTTCTTCGTGGCTCTCACCGGCGGGGCGGCGGTGGTCATCGCCCAGCTCTACGGCGCCCAGGAGTATGACCGGGTGGCCCGGGCCATGACCGTCTCCTATCGGATGTGCGCCCTCATGGGGCTGCTGGTGGGGGCGGCGGTGTGCCTGCTTTCCCCCCAGCTGCTGCGGCTGCTGAAAACCCCGGCGGACACCTTCCCCCAGGCCTTGGTCTATCAGCGGGTCTACTTTTCGGGGGCCGTGTTCCTGCTGCTGTTCAACATGGGCTCCGGCATCCTCCGCTCCGTGGGGGACGCCCAATTCCCCTTCCTCTGCCTGTTCGTGGGCTGCGGGCTGAACATTTTGCTGGACGTGATCTTCGTCATCCTCTTCTCCTGGGGGGTCGTGGGCGTGGCGGTGGCCACCGTGGTGAGCCAGGCCGTGGCCGCCCTGCTGGTGACCCTAAAGCTTTTGACCTGGAAGGGTCCCTTTCGGCTGCGGCTCAGGGGGCCGGGGGACGGGGCTCTGCTCAGGCGGATGCTGCGCATCGGCATCCCCTCCGGGGTCCAAAGCTCCATGTACGGCCTGAGCAACGTGCTGCTGCAGGTGGGCGTCAACACCCTGGGCACGGTGGTGGTGGCCTCCTGGGCCATGAGCGGCAAGGTGGACGGGGCCTACTGGGCCGTCACCAGCGCCTTCGGCACCGCGCTCACCACCTTCGTGGGCCAAAACTACGGGGCGGGCCAGCTGGACCGGGTCCGGGAGAGCGCCAAAAAGAGCCTGGTTTTCATGGCCCTTGTCACCCTGGCCGTCAGCGGGGCGCTGCTGCTGGCCGCCCGGCCGCTGCTGCGGCTGCTCACCGACGATCCCGCCGTCATCGACACCACCTGGTATATCATCCTGCTCTTCGTGCCGTTCTATGTGCTGTGGGTGCCCATTGAGGTCCTCTCCGGGGTGCTCCGGGGGGTGGGAGACGTGCTGATCCCCTCCCTGATCCTGGCCGGGGGCATCTGCGGCTTTCGGATCCTGTGGCTGCTCACCGCCTTCCGCCTGTCGCCGGTGCTGCTCACCCTGTGCGTGTGCTATCCTTTGTCCTGGCTGGTGACGGACGGGGCCATCTATCTCTACTTCCGCCGCAGCCGCGTGCTGACCCGGGCGGCCCGGGTCATCGACGGGGACGGGGATCCCATCGCCCCATAGGAGGGTCAATATGAAAAAAAGAACGAAGGGAACGCTGCCGGCCGTGGGCCTGGCGCTGCTTTTGCTGGGCCTGGCTGCCGGCCTCTGTTTCGGGAAGGTTTACGCCGCCGGGCCGGAGGCCGCGGCCCTGCTTTCGGGCACCGAGGCCGTTCGCACCGAAGCCATCCGGTCGGGCTGGCGGCTGGACGGGCCGGGGGAAACGGACGCCCTCATCTTCTATCCCGGGGCCAAGGTGGAGCCCACGGCCTATCTCCCCCTGCTCACAAGCCTGGCAGAGAATGGCGTGGACTGTTTTTTGGTGCGGATGCCGCTGAACATGGCGTTTCTGGACATGAACGCTGCCGCCCGGCTCCAACGGGCGTACCCGTACAGCCACTGGTATGTGGGCGGACATTCCCTGGGCGGGGCCTGCGCCGCCCTCTACGCCGCCCGGCATCCGGACCGGCTTTCGGGCCTGGTGCTGCTGGCGGCCTACGCCACGAAGCCCCTCAGCGAGGAGCTGCGGGTGCTGGTGCTCTACGGCAGCGAGGATGGGGTCCTGAACCGGAAGGCCCTGGAGAAGGGGCGGCGGTATCTGCCCGCCTCCGCCGCAGCTGAGGAATTGACCGGAGGCAATCACGCTCAGTTCGGCGACTACGGCCCCCAGAAGGGGGACGGGGTGGCCACCGTCTCCCGGGCGGAGCAGACCGCCTGGGCCGTGGAGCGGATCGAGCGGATGATTCTTGGGGAATAGGGCTTTTCTTTGTTCCTTTTTCTCTTCATGGGAAGAGAAAAAGGAACCGAAAAAAGAGAAGCACAACCATATAAACGGACAAAGAGGGCGGTACGGATCAACTTCTGTACCGCCCTCTTTGATTGGGGGGAGGGGTATCCAACAAACGCCTGTTCAGGCGAATATGGGTTAGTTCGCAGGGGCGTATTCGCCGAAGGTGACCTCTACGGTCATCTCCTTGCCGTCCCGCTGCAAGGTAAGTGTGGCCGTATCGCCGGGTTTATATGCACCGATGGCGCTGGAAAGATCATCCCCGGAGGCGATCTGCTTGTCCTCCAGCTTGAGGATCAGATCCCCCGCCTGGATGCCCGCCTTCTCGGCGGCGCTGTCGGGGACCACCTTCTCCACCAGTACGCAGCGGGTGCCCTCGGAGTAGTACCACATGCGGTCCCGGCTCCGCAGCGTCACGTCCTGGGTCGCCACGCCCAGATAGGGACGACCCTTCACTGATCTCGTCCAGCACGCTGTTCACGGGGATGGCGAAGCCCAATCCCTCGGCCCGGCTGTCGCTGACCTTGGCGTTGACGATGCCGATGAGCTTGCCCGTGGCGTCGAAGAGGCCGCCGCCGGAGTTGCCCGGAGAGATGGCCGCGTCGGTCTGAATCAGGGTCATGGCCTGGCCCTCCACCTCAATGGTCCGGTTGGTGGCGGAGATGATGCCCGCTGTGGCCGTGCCCCGGAGCTCGCCCAGGGGGTTGCCGATGGCGATGACCTCGCTGCCCACGGTCAGAATCGTGGAGTCGCCCACGATGGCCGGGGTCAGATTTTTGGCTTCGATCTTGATGATGGCGATGTCGTTCTTTTTGTCGGTGCCTACGATGGTGGCGTCGTAGCTGGTGTCGTCGTTCAGCGTTACCTTCACGGACTTGGCGCCCTCCACCACGTGGGCGCAGGTGGCGATGTAGCCCTCCTCGGTGAGGATCACGCCGCTGCCGCTGCCGGGGGCCTCATAGCTTTGACCGTAGCCGTACCAGAAGTTATTTGTGGTGACGGTGGTGACGGTGTCGATGCCCACCACGGAGGGGGCGCTCATCTCCACGATCTGGGCCTTGGTGAACTGGTTGTTCTCGGCAAAGGCGGCCATGGTACCGGCTTTCGCGTCGGCCGCGTTGGATTCGGCCTTCGCTTCGCTTTCCCCGCCGGCCTGGGCCGGTTCCGGAACGGCCTGCTGCAGTTCCCGCTGGACGGGGGCCGTCTCCGCCTTCTCCGCGTACATCACGTAATTGTTGTGGGTATAGTTGCTGATCATGAGACCGCCGAAGAGGCCGATGATGGTGGTCAGCACGAGGCAGGTCAAAAACAGACCCACGCCCACCGACAGGCGACCTTGCCGCCGAGCTCTGTTAGTTTCAGGATGTTCCATAGCGTTCATCTCCTTTTCTGATGCTCTCATCCTACCCCTCGAATTTGAAATCAAAAGGGCACAAATGCAAGGAAACTGTGATTTTGGGATGGGAGATTGTAACATTTTCTTTTCGGTGAAGGGAAAATCGTCGCAAAAAGAAAGGCCGGGAAGGGTATCCCGGCTAAGCGTTTTACTCAAGATCCGTTCGGATGGTCAAATGCTCCGGCAGACGATAGATCTCCGTTTTCAAAAAGAGGGGGTAGAAATATTCGTCCTTCAGCCGGTCGAAGGGCAGCCATTCGAAATCGTGGACGTGGCGCCGCTCCGGGCCTCTGAACCGGTCGCCCCTTGTCAGCAGGTCCGTGCCGGAAGCGTCCAGCAGGAAGTAGAGGCATAGCTCGTGGAAATCCACCTTCGTCACGTCCTCGTTGAAGAAGGACTGGCTCAGCCACAGGGGCCGGAGGATCCTCGCCTCGATCCCCAGCTCCTCCCGCACCTCCCGGAGCACTGCGTCCTCCGCCCGTTCCCCCATCTTGACCCGGCCCCCGGGCAGATAGAAATAGGGGCTGTTTTCGTCGTGCATGGCCAGTATCCGTCCCCCATCCAGCAAAACGGCGCATACCCGATAGTTGAACCGTCCCTCCTCCGTCGTAAAGGTGATGTCCATGATGCCCTCCCGATGCCGATCCGTTTTGCCTGATTGTACACGATGGCTTGATCTGCGTCAACGGCATGGCCGGGAGGATCGACTTTCCCCCGGTTGAGGGGGATTTTTTGTGAACTCAACGGCTGGATGATTCCACAACCGGGAAAAATATGGTATACTAGGCAGAACACAGCCGGCGACGGCCGTCAATCCAAACAAAGGAGCGTGCAGATGATACAGGATCTCTTGACGAACAAAAAGTATCTGTTTGCCTCGGGCGCCAACACGGAGCTCAGGGCCCAGCGGAACATGAACCGGCGGGCGGTGCTCTTGAATGGGGCCTTGGTGGGCAACGTGCGGACGGAGCAATTCGGCGTGTCCGCCCGGGTCTACGAAAACGGCGTCTACGGCTTCTCCTCCACGGCGGAGTACACCGACGAGACCGTGAAGGACGTGCTGAAGGCGGCCAGCGAGAACGCGGCCTTCCTGGCGAAGCATGCCGGCAAGGGCAAGGGACCCCACAAGGCCATGGCCCCCAACCGGATCGTCACGGCCTACGACCTTACCGACGTGGAGCAGCGGACCTACATCGAGTTCGCCCAGGCCCTGGACAACTACATTGCCGGGAAGTATCCGGATCTGGTCAGCAGGACCGTGGTGGTCATGGGCGATTCCATGGAGAAGCTCCTGTGCGTCAGCAACGGCTGCGACGGCCACAGCATCCTCCCCCGGAGCTACATCTACGTGATGATGACCGCCATGGGTGCCGACGGCAAACCCGTGGAGCTCTACAAGGTGGTGGGCGGCGGCTACGGCACCTTCGATCAGAATTATTCGAAGCCCGAGGACTGCTTCGACGAGATCGACGGCCTCTATGACCGGATCCAGCAGAAGGCCAAGGACGGCGTCTATCCCGACGCGGGGAACAAGACCGTGATCCTGGGAGGCATCCTCTCCGGGATGCTGGCCCATGAGGCCGTGGGCCACACCGTGGAAGCGGATCTGGTCATCGGCGGGTCCGTGGCGGGGCCCTGCCTCCATAAGCGAGTGGGCAGCGATCTCGTGAACCTGGTGGACTACGCCCACACCGCCTTCGGCAAGCCCACACCCCTGCCCATCTACGTGGACGACGAGGGCACCGCCGCCACCGACGCCGTGCTCATCCGGGACGGCATCCTGGTGGGGTACATGAACAGCCGGGAGAGCGCCGAGCGCTTCAGCATGGCCCCCACGGGCAACGCCCGGGCCTTCCTCTTCTCCGACGAGCCCCTGATCCGCATGCGGAACACCGCCGTGCTGCCGGGCACGTCCAAGCTGGAGGACATGATCGCCTCCATCGACGACGGCTACTATCTTTTGGACACCAACAACGGCCAGGCGGACACCACGGGCGAGTTCATGTTCGGCGTCACCTTCGGCTACGAGATCAAGAAGGGGAAGCTGGCCAGGCCGCTCCTGGACACCACTATCTCCGGCGTGGCCTTCGACATGCTCAAGACCGTGGACATGATCTCGGACGAAATGATCTGGGCCAGCTCCGGCATGTGCGGCAAGAAGCAGCCCATGCCCGTGGGCATGGGCGGACCGGCCATCAAGTGCCGGGTGACCATCGGCGGACGATAAGGAGGGAAAAGCCATGATCGAAACTTTGAAGAAAACGGCCCAGGCGGCGGTGGCCGCCCTGCAGGACGCCGGCGCGGACAAGACCCAGGCCAACGTGTCCTATACCGTCACCCATGAATTCAACGTGGACGGAGGCGAGTTCAGCCTCTTCCGCACCCTGTTCGACAAGCAGCTGGCCATGACCGCCATAGAGGGCGGCAAAAAGGGCACCGTGGCCCAGAATCGGTACGACGAAAAGACCATCGCCGAGAGCGCCAAGGCGTGTTTGGAGGCCGCGGCCTCGGCCCAGCCCGACGAGAACTGGGACTTCGCGCCCGTTTCCCAAAACGAGGACTTCGTGCTGGGGCAGGTGAAGCCCGACACGGACAGGCTCTTCTTCCGCTGCCAGGAGCTCATGGCGTCGGTGAAGGAGCGGTTCCCCAAGATCATCATGGAGCAGATGATCGTGGCCCACAAGGAGATCTGCAAGGCCCAGGCCAACTCCTACGGCGTGCTCTTCTCCACCCACGAGGGCTGCTACGAGGTCCAGCTCATGTTCTCCGGCCACGACGGCGACAAGGCCTCCTCCTTCTTCGGCAGCGGCGTCATTGCCGACAGCCTGGACAGGCCCTTCCTGGAGATGGGGTCCCTGGCGGAGGATCTTGAAAACGTCCAGAAGCAGATCGAGACCACCGGCGTCTCCGGCAAGTTCGAGGGCACCATGGTGGTCATGCCCGGATGCCTTGGGTCCCTGTTCTATTCCCTGCTCTCCGACTTCGCGGGCGAGGGCGGCCTCCTCTCCGGCACCAGCCCCTGGAAGGACAAGCTGGGGGAAAAAGTGGCGGACGAGCGGATCACCATCAGCCTGGCGCCCCTCGACGAGCGGATCGTCTGCGGGAACAGGACCACCGGCGAGGGCTTCCGGGCGGAGGATTTCGACATTATCCAAAACGGCAAGCTGAACGCCTTCTATCTGGGGCTCTACGCCTCCAACAAGCTGAAGCTTCCCCGGGGGAAGAACGACAGCTTCAACGTGATCGTGGCCCCCGGCGACAAGCCCATCGCGGACATCATCGCCTCCATCGACAAGGGCATCCTGGTGGGCCGGTTCTCCGGCGGTCAGCCGGCCAGCAACGGCGACTTCTCCGGCGTGGCCAAGAACAGCTTCCTCATCGAAAACGGGAAGATCGGCCGCGCCCTCTCCGAGACCATGGTCTCCGGCAACATGGCCGACATGCTGAACCGGCTTCGGGCCATCTCCACCGAGCAGGTGGCCGACGGCATGACCGTCCTGCCCTACATGGCCTTCGACGGCATCACCATCTCGGGCAAGTAAGGCACAGCGCATTCAAAAAGCGGAGAGCGGAACGGGCCGTTCTCCGCTTTTTGTCGGCGGCTATTGCGATGGGCCGCGGGGTCTGGTATACTCCATCTAAAGGATCATGGGAGGCGCGGTATGGAAGGTTTGAGTATAGGAGGGATCGGAACGATCCTGCTGGTGCTGCTCATCGGCGGCGGAGCCATCGTCGCGCTGCGGGCCATCGTCCGCTCGGCGACCAAGGTGGGGCGTCTGGCCTCCACCGTGACGGACATCATCAAAAAGGCGGACTACGAGGCGGAGAACACGCCCAAGTCCCTGTCCTCGGCGGAGCCGCTGCTCCTGAACCGGATCAAGCGGGATTTTCCCGAGTATAATCCGGAGCTGATCCGGCAGCGGGTGACGAAGGACGCCAGGACCTTCTATGAGAGCGCCCAGGCGGGAAAGTGCCTCTACGCGGACGGCATCTCGGATCAGCTGCGGGAGCGGCTCGAAAGCTTTTTGCCCCCGGACGTGGCGGGGGATATCCGCATCCACAAGGTGGCCCTGGCCGCCTATGACGACGTGTCCGAGGATCGGGTACTGACCTTCCAGGCGGCGGCCGCCTTCAAGGACCCCGCCGGCGTCACCCGGCAGCGGCGGCTGATCCTCAAGTACCTGGCCGCCTGGGCCACGGACACGGAGAACGGCGTTCGGAAGGCCAACTGCCCCAACTGCGGCGCGCCCATCCCCGCCGTGGGCTCCAAGGTCTGCAGCTACTGCGGCACCGCCCTGAAGGTCTGGGCCGGCATCGGCTGGCTGCTGACGGACCTTAGGGAGGATTGAGATTTGTTCCTTTTCTTTTCAGTGAAAAGAAAAGGAACCGAAAAGAAAAGCTTAGGAAGGGATTGCGTTTGGATCGCTATCCCTTCCTTTTTTCTTAAGCTTCTTTTTGGGCGACTTTTTCTCATTTGTACAAAGAGAAAAAGTCGCAAAAAAACATTAACAATCAGTAAAAAAAGAAGAAAAACCCAGCGAGTCGGGCACAAGGTGTGGTATACTGGCCTGTAAGATTTGGGAGGAATGCACAAGATATGGAATCCAACTACAGTGTTTCCAATATAACGGTCATGGAGGGGCTGGACGCGGTACGCATGCGTCCCGGCATGTACATCGGCACCACGGGCCCCAAGGGGCTCCACCATCTGCTGTGGGAGATCGTGGACAACGCCATCGACGAGGCGGCCAACGGCTATGCCAACGAGATCAGCGTGACCTTGAACAAGGACGGCTCCGCCACCGTTTTCGACAACGGCCGGGGCATCCCCGTGGGCATCCACGAGAAGCTGGGCGTGTCCGGCGTGGAGGTGGTCTTCACCCAGCTGCATGCCGGCGGCAAGTTCGGCTACGACTCCTACGGTTACTCCGGCGGCCTCCACGGCGTGGGCGCGTCGGTGGTGAACGCCCTCTCCCGGTGGGTCACCGTGGAGGTGTTCACCCAGAACCGGTCCTATAAACAGGAGTTCGAAAGCGCCGAGGGCCCCGACGGGAAGATCGTCTCCGGCCGGCCCAAGTATCCCCTTATGGAGACGGGCCGGACCCGGAAGCAGGGGTCCCTCATCACCTTCCTGCCCGACGATCGGGTCTTTGAGACCGTGGAATGGAACTACGACGTGATCATGCGGCGGCTGCGGGAGCTGGCGTATCTGAACCGGGGCGTGAAGCTGACGCTGGAGGATCAGCGGCCCGGGAAGAAAGACCGCCGGGACGAGTTCTGCTTCGAGGGTGGGCTTTCCGACTTTGTCCGGTATCTGAACAGCGAGAGCACGCCCCTCTACGACACGCCCATCCATATCGGCGGCAAGAGCGGCGACATTTTGGTGGACCTGGCCATCCAGCACAACGACGGCTACACGGAGAACCTGTTCTCCTACGTGAACAACATCCCCACCTCCGAGGGCGGCACCCACGAGACCGGCTTCAAGGCGGCGTTCACCAAGTGCATGAACGACTACTGCCGCCGGACCGGGCTTATCAAGGACAAGGACCCGTCCCTGGCCGGCGAGGATTTTAGGGAGGGGCTCACCGTGGTCCTGTCCGTGAAGATGCGGAACATCCAGTTCGAGGGCCAGACCAAGACGAAGCTGGGCAACACCGAGGCCCGGCCCGCCGTGGAGGCGGTGGTGACCCAGGAGCTCAGCAAGTTTCTGGAGGACATCAAGAACGCTTCCACCGGCAACATCATCGCCGACAAGGCCATCAAGGCCAGCAAGGCCCGTCAGGCCGCCCGGAAGGCCAAGGAGAACGCCCGGGAGAAGAACAAGCTGGAGAACGCGCCCCTGGTGGGCAAGCTCAGTAGCTGCACCGGCCGGAACTACGCCATCAACGAGCTGTTCATCGTGGAGGGCGACTCCGCCGGCGGGTCGGCGAAGCAGGGCCGGGACCGCCGGTTCCAGGCCATATTGCCCCTCAGAGGCAAGCCTTTGAACGTGGAGAAGAAGCGCCTCGAACAGGTCCTCCAAAACGAGGAGTTCCGCTCCATCATCACGGCTCTCGGCACGGGCATCGGCGAGGACTTCGACATCACCAACCTGAAATACGACAAGGTCATCATCCTGGCGGATGCGGACCAGGACGGCGCCCACATCCGGGCCATCCTTCTCACCTTCTTCTACCGGTACATGCGGGAGCTCATCAACCAGGGCCACGTGTATATCGGCATGGCCCCCCTCTATCGGGTGCAAAAGAAGGACGAGAAGCCCATCTACTGCTACGACGATCCGGCGCTGAAGCAGGCGCTCAAGTCCGTGGGCAAGAACTACACCCTCCAGCGGTACAAGGGTCTCGGCGAAATGAACCCGGAGCAGCTGTGGGAGACCACCATGGACCCGTCGGCTCGTCGGCTCACCCGGGTGCATATCGAGGACGCGGCGGACGTGGAGCATCTGGTGACGGTGCTCATGGGGGACAAAGTCCAGTCCCGGAAGGAGTATATCTTCTCCTACGCCGACTTCAACAAGGACAAGACCGCTTTTGAGAAGCTGAGAGAACGGCAATGAAAAAGAATCCTGAAGAACCGAAGAAGGAGGAGATCATCCTCTACCGCAGCATGGACGAGGTCATGCACGACTCCATGATCCCCTATGCGGAGCACGTTATTTTGGAGCGGGCCCTGCCTCGGGTGGAGGACGGTCTGAAGCCCGTTCAGCGGCGCATCCTCTACACCATGATGGAGCTGGGCCTGTCCCCGGACAAGCCCCACCGTAAGAGCGCCCGTATCGTGGGCGACTGCCTGGGCAAATACCACCCCCACGGCGACAGCTCCGTCTACGAGGCCATGGTCCACATGGCCCAGCCCTTCGCCATGAGTTTGCCCCTGGTGGACGGCCACGGCAACTTCGGCTCCATCGACGGGGACTCCGCCGCCGCCATGCGGTACACCGAGGCCAGGATGACCAACGCGGCCATGCAGCTCCTCAGGGACATCGACCTCGATACGGTGGATTACTCGTTGAACTTCGACGACACCCTAAAGGAGCCGGACCTGTTACCCGGTCGGTTCCCCAACCTGCTCATCAACGGGGCCACGGGCATCGCCGTGGGCCTCGCCACCAACATCCCGCCCCATAACCCGGGGGAGGCCATCGACGCGGCGATAGCCATGATCGACGATCCCCGGGTGAGCCTCAAAAAGCTCATGGAGATCATGCCCGGGCCGGACTTCCCCACGGGGGGCTACCTCATCGACTCGACGGAGCTGGCCACGGCCTATGAAACGGGCCGGGGGAAGCTGACCATGCGGGCCAAGACCCACTTCGAACAGCTGAAGAACGGGAAGACCCTCATCGTCATCACCGAGATCCCCTACGGCATCAACAAGGCGGCGGCCCTGCAAAAGATTTTGGCCGTGACCCAGGAGAAGAAGGCCATGTTCTCCGGTGTCGCCGACATCCGGGACGAATCGGACCGGCAGGGCATGCGGGCGGTCATCGAGGTGAAGAAGGACGCGGACCCGGAGAAGATCCTCCAGGCTCTGTTCAAGTATTCGGATCTCCAGTGCACCTTCGGCGTGAACATGACCGCCATCGCCGAGGGCAAGCCCCAGCAGCTGGACCTTAAGAGCATCCTCAAATACTTCATCGGCCATCAGCGGAATGTGATCACCCGGCGTACAAAGTGCGAGCTGGAGACGGCCCGCCGCCGGGAGCACATCCTGGAGGGCCTCATGGTGGCGGTGGACCACGTGGACGCGGTCATCAAGCTCATTCGGGGCAGCAAGTCCCCCAAGGAGGCCAAGGAGAAGCTGATGGCGAAATACGGCCTTTCCGAGGTCCAGGCCCAAGCCATTCTGGATCTGCGCCTGCAGCGGCTCACGAATTTGGAATTGGTGGCCATCGAGAAGGAGTATCACGACGTCCAGCGGCGGATCGCCGAGCTGGAAGGGATACTGGCCTCCGATCGGAAGCTCATGGCCCTCATTAAGAAGGAGCTTTTGGACATCAAGAAGCTCTTCCCCATCCCCCGCCGGACCCAGATCGTGAAGGGGGACACCCGGATCGAGCTGCCGGAGGAGGGGACGCCGGTGACGGAGGAGATGGCCGTGGCCTTCTGTGCGGATCTGAAGGTGCGCAAGTGGCCCTCCCGGCTCTTCACCCTGGGGGAGATCAGCGCCGACAAGCCCTGGCGGGTGATGAAGGTCATGGGCGACGGGAAGCTCCGTCTGTTCACGGACCGGGGGGATATGCTGATCCTGAACGTGGCGGACATCCCCGAGACCCGGCCCACGGCCCGGGCGGTGAGCCTCACTTCGCTCCTGGCCTTCGAGAAGAACGAGCAGATCGTGGCCGTCTTCGGCGAGGACGGGGAGGGGGACTACCTCTTCTATACCGCGGGCGGCGCGGTGAAGCGGACCGCCTGCCAGGAGTACGCCGTGCGGGTGAAGCGGACCGCGGCCCTGAACTTGAAGGATAAGGACAAATTGATCGGCGTGGAGAAGGCCAACGGCCTCTCCATCCTGATGGTGACGGAGAAGGGCATGTCCATCCGTTTCGAGGCCCAGGAGGTGCCCGGCATGGGCCGGGTGTCCTCGGGCGTGCGGGGGATCAAGCTGGACGACGGGGACAGGGTCCTTTACGCCGGGCAGACCGACGACGAAGGGGAGCTGGCCCTGGTCACGGACCGGGGGTTCTCCAAGCGGTCCTTCCTCTTTGAGTACGAGCCCCAGGGCCGGGGCGGGAAGGGTCTCAAGACCTTCGACTTCAACAAGAAGGGCAGCAACGGCACCCGGCTCGTCTGGGCCGCGCCGGTGAAGGAGCCCTACGATATCGTCATCGTCCAGCGGCGGAGCCCGGAGACGAACCTGAACACGGAGCAGCTGCGGCTGGAGGATCGGTTCAGTAAGGGGACCATGGCGGTGCAGGTGCTCCTGGACGACGACGTGGTGAGCGTGCGGCCGGTGCTGGCGGGAAAAATTTGAGGCCCGCTGCAACCTGCGCCCGCCCCAGCCGGTGTTGTAGGTGAAGACACCACAAGGGAGGAAACAAAACATGAAGCGCGTGAAAGCTTTTGTCGCCATGCTGCTGGCGTTGAGCCTGGCTCTGATGTTCGTGGGCTGCAGCCATAAGTCGACCAGCGCCCGGGAGTACGGGTATTACGCCGAGCCCGAGGCGGCCTACGACGTGGAGATGCCCATGGAGGCTGCGGTCATGGACGAGGGGTACGCCCTCAGCTCCAACGCCAAGTCGGCCAAGGCCGCCGGCATGGTGTCCACCACCAGCGCCCAGGACGATGGAACAGCGGAGAATTTGACCGGGAACGCCGCGGGCCGGAAGATCATCAAAAACGGGGACCTGTCCATCCAGACCCGGGAGTTCGACGAGTTCTTGACGAGCCTGAACCGGGCCATCGCCGCCGTGGGCGGGTATGTGGAAGCGTCCAGCGTCAACGGGAACAGCTACAACAAGAACCGGATGCGGTCCGCGGAGGTGACCGCCCGGATCCCTGCGGAGAGTCTGGACAGCTTCTGCGACCAGATGTCGGATCTTGGGAACGTGACCTATAAGAATCTGTACACCCGGGACGTGACCTTGACCTATGTGGACCTGGAGAGCCACGTGAAGGCCCTCCGGACCGAGCAGGAGACGCTGATGGAGCTGCTCAAGAAGGCCCAGGAGGTGGAGGACATCATCCTCATCCAAAACCGGCTGTCCGACGTGCTCTATGAGATCGAGAGCTACGAATCCACCCTCCGCACCTTCGACGATCAGATCACCTACTCCTCCGTGCACCTCAGCATCCAGGAGGTGGCCCGGGAGACCACCGTGGAGAAGGAGACCGCCGCCCAGGAGATCGCCCGCCGGTTCAAGGAGAACTGGGAGGACGTGAAGGAGGGCGCGGCCCGGTTCGGCATCAACTTCGTGTCCGATCTGCCGGTGATCCTGGTTTGGATCGTGTTCCTGGGCGTCATCGTCCTCGTCGTGGTGCTGATCGTGAAGGGCGCGCCCAAGCGCCGCGCGCAGCGGGAGCGCCGCCGGGCCCTGAAGCGGCAGAAGGCGTACCAGGAGGCCCAGGCGAAGGAGCAGGGGACGAAGGAGACGAAATAAGGCTGGAACCGAAAAAGAGATACTTAAGGGGATATATGGGTCCGTACCGATACTGTATTCCCCTTTTGAAGTTCTTTGGAACCACCTTTCTTTCAAGAAAGGTGGTCCGCTTTAATACATACCTCTCTAAAAGGAGACGATCATGAAACGCTTGCTGAAAGGTGCGGACGTCCTTGCCTGGGAGAACGGCGGCTTTCGCTGCCTGAAAAACGGGTATCTGGGCATCGACGGGGACAGGATCGACTATATCGGCACGGCCCCCCCCGCGCTCGCCTACGACGAAACCAGGGACATGACCCATACGCTCCTGCTGCCGGGCCTGGTCAACGGTCACACCCACACGGGCATGAGCCTTTTGCGGGGCCTGGGGAGCGATCTGCCCCTGAAGGAGTGGCTGTTCGACACGGTGTTCCCCGTGGAGGACCGGCTCACGGATGAGGACCTTAAAATCGGCATGGAGCTCGCCATGCTGGAGATGCTTTCCTCCGGCACCACCGCCTTCACGGACATGTACATGGGCGCGGGCTACACCGCCCAGGCGGTGCTGGACGCGGGCATGAAGGCCAACCTGTGCCGCCCCCTGCAGTCCTTCGACCCGGAGGAGGACCCCATGACCTGCCGCCGGATGCAGGAGATGCTCTCCCTCTACGATCAATGGAACGGGGCCGGGAATGGCCGGATCCAGGTGGATTTCTCCATCCACGCCGAATACACCTGCACCAAGAAAATGGTCCGCGCCGCCGCCGAGGAAGCCCGGCGCCGGGGCGCCGGCATGCATATCCACCTGTCGGAGACGGAGGCGGAGCAGCAGGCCTGCGTGGAAAAGTACGGCATGACCCCCGCCCGCTGGTTCGACAGCCTGGGCGCTTTTTCCGGTCGGGCCTATGCCGCCCACGGCGTTTGGCTCACGACGGAGGACCGGGCGCTGCTGAAGGAACGGGGCGTCACCGTGGTCCACTGCCCCGAAAGCAACCTGAAGCTGGGCAGCGGCGTGGCGGACGTGCCCGCCCTTATCCGCGAAGGCGTGGCCGTGGCTCTGGGCACCGACGGCCCCGCCAGCAACAACAATCTGAACCTGATCGAGGAGATGCACCTGGTCTCCCTCCTCCACAAGGGCGTCCGTCGGGACCCCACCCTCCTGTCCCCCGGCCAGGTGCTGCAGATGGCCACGGTGAACGGAGCCCGGCTCCAGGGCCGGACCGATACGGGCGTTTTAACCGTTGGCAACAAGGCGGATATCGTTGCCCTGGACACGGATCGACCCCACCTCGTTCCCGCCATCGATCCTATTTCGAACCTGGTCTATTCGGCCCAGGGGGCGGACGTCGTTATGACCATGGTGGACGGCCGCGTCCTCTACGAAAACGGGGAATATCTGACCATGGATCGGGACCGCATCCTCTTCGAGGCCCGGCAGGCGGCCAGGCGGCTGCTTTCCTGAGGCGAAAAACTTTGGATATATCCGTTTGTATCGGGGCGTCCGAGAGAGGGCGCCCCGGTATGTTTATTTCGAAAAAGAGATATAAAATAGCTAAAACACCTTGCAATTTTTATTGCTTTGCCATACAATAAAAGAGCCGGATCATCCCCCGGCAAAGAAAACGAAAAAAGGAGATCTATCATGAAAAAGTTCCTGGCAATCGTTCTGGTTCTGGTTCTGGCCGTCTCCGCCGTGGCCTGCGGCACTAAGACGGAAGCTGGCGCCCCCGCCGCCAAGAAGGCGGCCCTGACCATGGGCACCGGCGGTGAGTCCGGCACCTACTTCGCGGTTGGCGGCGTTCTGGCGAACGTGCTGAACGAGAAGAATCCCGACCTCATGAACGTGAACGTGGTTTCCACCGGCGGTTCCGGCGACAACCTGCAGAACATGGCTGCCGGCGTCTACCAGCTGGCCACCGTTCAGTCCGACGTTATGACCTATGCCTTCAACGGCACCCGTTCCTTCGAGCAGACGGGCAAGGTCCCCAACGTCCGGATCCTGGCCGGCCTCTATCCTGAGACCGTGCAGATCGTCACCACCAACCCCGACATCAAGACCGTTGCCGATCTGAAGGGCAAGAAGGTCTGCGTGGGTGACGTGAACTCCGGCACCTACTTCAACGCCACCGACGTGTTCAACGCCTACGGCATGGACATCGAGAAGGATATCGAGCCCATCTTCCAGTCCTTCGGCGCCTCCACCGAGAGCCTTAAGGACGGCAAGATCGACGCCGCCTTCCTGTGCGCCGGCGCCCCCACCACTTCCGTGGTCGACCTGGGCACCGCCAAGACCGTGTACCTGGTTTCCATCGACGACGAGCACATCACCAAGCTCATCGCCGACTGCCCCTTCTATGCCAAGTACATCATCGGCAAGGACGTCTACAAGACCCCCGAAGACTGCCAGACCGTGACCGTGAAGGCCACCCTGGTTGCCGATGCCTCCGTGTCTGACGACGTGGCCTACGCCATCGTGAAGACCATCTTCGAGGGCAAGGAAGAGATCACCAAGGCCCACGCCAAGGGCGCTGAGCTGGACCTCAACTTCGCCACCGACGGCATGGCCATCCCCTTCCATCCCGGCGCTGCCAAGTACTTCGCCGAGAAGGGCATCACCGTGGACACGGGCAAATAATGGACCCGAAAATAGGCTGAACTGAATACGCAGGAGCCCCATCGTTTCTTTCGGGAAGCGCGGCGGCTCCTGCCCTTTTATATCCTTCCATCCCCGTTTCAAAAACTTTTTTTCGGAGGTCAGCTCCATGCCATTGAACAGAAAACGCAAGGCCGGCGTCGTGGACGCGCCGGAAATGAAGCCCAAGCACGAGCGGGGCGAATTCGACGTGGTCTCCCAGGAGGAAGTGGATGAGATCATGAAGAACTACGATCCGGAAAGCAACGTCCGGATCTGGAGCGGCTGGCAGGAATACGCCGTGAAGGGCATCCTGGCCGCCTTCTCCGTGTACACCATCTACGTCACCCTGTTCGCCACCCTCCTGGACCAGGTCCGGCTGCCCAGCTTCGTGGGCCTCGGCATCCTGATGGGCTATCTGGTCTATCCCGCCAGAAAGGGCAAGCAGAAGATCAACCACATCCCCTGGTACGATTGGATCATCATGATCCTGGGCACGGCCGCCTTCTTCTACTTCGTGTTCAACGCCCAGGCCATCATCAAACAGGGCATCTACTTCGCCTGGTATGAGTATGTCATCGGCGCCATCGGCATTTTGGCTCTCGCAGAGCTGTGCCGCCGGAGCGTGGGCATCCCCATCCTGTGCGTGGCGGCCTTCTTCGTGTGCTACGCCCTCTACTTCTTCTCTCAGAAGCTGGGCTTCCTGGGCGCGTTGAAGACCATGATCTATCGGCTCTTCTATACCACCACCGGCATCTTCACCACGCCCATCGACGTGTGCTCCAAGTATATCGCCGTGTTCATCATCTTCGGCGCCTTCCTGGAGCGGACCGGCATCTCCGACTTCTTCATCCAGCTGGCCAACTCCCTGGCGGGTTCCGCCAGCGGCGGTCCCGCCAAGGTGGCGGTCATCTCCTCCGCTCTCTGCGGCATGGTCTCCGGCTCCTCCGTGGGCAACACGGTGACCACCGGCTCCGTGACCATCCCCATGATGAAGAAGACCGGCTATCGGCCTGAGTTCGCCGGCGCCGTGGAAGCGGCTGCCTCCACGGGCGGACAGATCATGCCCCCGGTCATGGGCGCCGCAGCCTTCCTGATGATCGACTACGTGGGCGTGCCCTATTCCAGCATCATCGTCCGGGCCATCCTGCCCGCGGCGCTATACTTCATGGGCATCTTCATCGCCGTCCATCTGGAAGCCAAGCGCACCGGCCTGCGCGGCATCCCCAAGGATCAGCTGCCCGTGTTCTCCAAGCTCATCAAAAAGGCGTATCTGCTGCTGCCGCTGATCATCCTGGTGGTCATGGTGTCCATGAATCTGAAGACCATGGCTTTCTCCGCCGCCACCGCCATCGTGGCCTGCATCGTGGTGAGCCTGTTCAATAAGGAAAACCGGATCACGCCCATGAAGTTCTTCGACGCCCTCGCTAACGGCGGCAAGAGCTGCATCTCCATCATCGCGGCCTGCGGCATCGCGGGCTGCGTGGCGGGCTGCATCGCCATGACGGGCCTCGCGTCCCAGATCATCTCCTTCATCATCCGGATCGCCGGGGATAAGCTGATCATCGCCCTGTTCTTCACCATGCTCTGCTGCATCGTGCTGGGCATGGGCGTGCCCACCACGGCCAACTACTGCATCATGGCCTCCACCTGCGCCCCCATCCTCATCAAGATGGGCGTGCCCATCATCGCGGCCCACTTCTTCGTGTTCTACTTCGGCATCGTGGCGGACATCACCCCGCCCGTGGCCTTGGCTGCCTACGCAGGCTCGGCCATCGCCAAGTCCGACCCCATGAAGACAGGCGTCAACGCCACACGGCTCGCCATAGCGGCGTTCATCGTGCCCTACATCTTCGCCATGGATCCCACCATGATGTTCGTGGGCGGCGTGACCTGGTATCAGGTGGTCCTCATCTGCATCACCTCCGTCATCGGCATCTACGGCGTGGCCTCGGGTCTGGCGGGCTTCACCTTCACCAACATGACCTGGTACATGCGTATCCTGGCCATCGTGGGCGGCCTGATGCTGCTGGCACCCTCCACCTGGACCGATATCGTGGGCCTGGTGATCGTGGCCGGCGTGATCGTCATCCAGTACCTGCTCTCCAAGAAGCACACCGCCACGCCCGCTCAGGCGTGACCCCTTCCCTTCGAGCCAAAGCCGGGAGATCCTCCCGGCTTTTTCTTTGCCCGGGGCCCTTGGGGACCGGGACTTGTAAACATTTTCCCCGCAAGCCGGTCCTTTCTTGACGAACGGACGGCCATGGGGTACAATGGCGGGGCTATGAAATACGTGATTGCTATTCTTAAAGGGATCCTCGTGGGGTTGGCCGTGCTGATCCCCGGGGTCAGCGGCGGGTCCATGATCATGACCATGGGCATCTACGAGCAGGCCATCTCCATCACCAGCCGGGACAAGAAGGTCCGGCGGGCGGCCATCTTCTTTTTGATCCCCTACGGCATCGGCATCGTGGTGGGCATCCTGGGCCTCGCTTTCATCATCAAGTGGCTCATGGAGCGGTATCTCTTCGAGACGGCCCTGTGCTTCATCGGCATGATCCTGGGGAGCCTCCCCATGCTCTACAAGAAGGTGAAGGGGGAGAAGTTCAGCCTTGTGGGGGCCATCCTCTTCGTGCTGATGGTGGTCATCATGATCGCTCTGCCCCACCTGTCCAGCAAGGCGGGCGGCGAAGGGCGGCTGACCATGAGCGTCACCGGCGCCCTCATGGCCCTGATTTTGGGCTTCATCGGCGCGGGCACCATGATCGTGCCGGGCATCTCCGGCTCCATGGTCATGCTGGTGCTGGGCTACTATAACGACATCATCGGCCACATCACGGGCCTCAAGGACATCGTGAAGGGGGGCCTCTCCGGGGCCGCCATCCCCTGGGACCACGTGTTCGCCCTGGGCTTCTTCGCCGTGGGCGCCCTGGTGGGGCTTTTGCTGGTGAGCCGGTGGATCAAGTGGCTCCTGGGCCATCATCCCGTCCCCACCTACTACGCCATCATGGGCTTGATGCTGGCCTCTCCCTATCCCATCTTCATCAAGTCCGGCCTGGACTTCTCCGCCATGGGTACGGGCCATATCGTCGCGGGCTGCGTCACCCTGGTCCTGGGCTTTGCGTTGGCCCTCTTCTTGGACCGACAAGGGGAGAAGGCCGAGCAGGCTTGACAAACCATTGAAAAAAGCCTATACTTCCTCTTGATCGCAGGGGCGACCGAAGCTCGGAATCATATTCCTCGCGTCGGCCTGAGAAGTACCCTTGGAACCTGTTGGGTAATGCCATCGGAGGAAGCGGCGCCATAGAGCAGTTTTTCCGTACCGTTGCCCGACGGTGCGGATTTTTTTATGGAGGAGGAAAAGATATGTTTCTGAATGAATTCGTGCTCATCGAAAAGCTCAGCAAGATGACCACCCGCCAGTGGTGCTTCGCCATCGGCGCCCTGGTGGTCATGGTGGGCCTGCTGATCTATCTTGCCAAGCGGCCCCAAAAGGAAGGGAAGACGGACGTGCGCGCCCTGACCTACGGCGCCCTGTGCATGGCCATGAGCTTCGTGTTGAGCTATATCAAGCTTTATTCCATGCCCCTGGGCGGCAGCGTGACGCTGGCCTCCATGCTGCCCCTTCTGTGGTACAGCAACAAGTTCGGCATGCGGAACGGCTTCATCGCCGGGGCGGCCTACGGCCTCTTGCAGCTCATCCAGAAGCCGGAGATCTATCACTGGGTCCAGGTCCTGCTGGACTACCCTCTGGCGTTCATGATGCTGGGATTGGCGGGGAGCGTGAAGAACCTGCAGCTGGGGTCCATCCTGGGCGTGGCGGGCCGCTGGATCTGCCATATCATCTCCGGGGCCGTCTTCTTCGGCGAATGGATGCCCGAGGGCTGGAGCAACGCCTGGGTCTACTCCGCCGCCTACAACGGGGCCTACCTGCTGGTGGACCTGATCATCTGCATCGTCCTCTCCTTCGTGCTGGCCAAGGCCCTGGACAAGATCCCCACGGGACGGAAGTGACCCGCTTCCGCGCTGTTCTGCTCGGCGTGCACGATAGAATTAACACCTTGTTAACCCCTTTGTTGCATCCTTGACAAGTCTTTCTGATACAGTGCAGGATATGGAGGAATATCGTATGAAACGAGCCCTGTGTATCCTGCTTTTTTGCGCCCTGCTGCTGACCGGCTGCGGCGTGGAGCCCACCAACATCATCAACGACGTGGAGAAGGACGAACCCATCCGCATCGTGGCCACCATCGAGAGCACCGTCCCCGCCACGGCCACGCCTGTGGTGACGGCGACGCCCGTGGTCACCCTGCCGCCCACCAAGGCGCCTACGGCGGAGCCCACGGCGACGCCCACCCCCACGCCCACGGCGACGCCTACTCCGGAGCCGGATGAGACCCCGGTCCCCACGGCAGAGCCTACGGCCACGCCGGACGTGGATCGGGGGCTGCAGCTGGTCATGATCGCCCAGCAGTACATAAACTATCCCTACACCCGGGGCGGAAAGTCCCCGGACACGGGCTTCGATCCCAGCGGCTTCGTCTACTGGTGCCTGAAGGAGATGGGCCTGAAGGTGAAGCGTCGGAACTCCGCCGGCTACGCCGAGGAGGAGGGCTGGGAAAAGATCACCCGCCTCTCGGACCTGCAGCCCGGGGATCTGGTCTTCTTCAAGACCGGCGACAACGAGAACATCAACTGCGTCTGCATCTATCTCGGCGACGAGCAGATGATCTACCCCTCCACCAGCAAGGGGACGGTCATCCTCTCGCCCATCAACACCTATTGGACCAACGCCTTTCAATGGGCCAGGAGGCCGTTCTGATGGATAGGTATATCGACGTGGAGACCTGGCCCCGGAAGGACGCCTATCAACTCTTTTCCCGAGGATATCTCCCCTATTTCTCCGTGACCACGCCCCTGGACGTGACGGAACTCTGCCGGTACGCCAAGGGGGAGGGGCTGTCCTTCTATCGGGCCATGATCTACGTGGTGACCCGGGCCATGAACGAGCTGGAGCCCTTCCGGCTCCGCATCCGGCCCCAGGGCATTGCCGTCTGCGACACCGTGTCCCCCTCCTATACCACGGCAGGCCGGGAGGGCACCTTCGGCATCTGCAACGTGGACTATCTTCCCGGGGAGACCATGGCGGACTTCTGCCGCCGGGCCCTGGAACAGGAGAAGCGGCAGGGAGATGGGATGGTGGTGGAGGACGACGTGCGGGACGACCTCATCTTCTTCTCCTGTGTGCCCTGGTTCGTCACCACCTCGGTGCTCCAGGAGCAGCCCACCAATCCGGACGACAGCTTCCCCCGGGTGCTGTGGGACAGGATCCACGAGGAAAAGGGCCGGAAGCTGGTGAACTTTACCCTGCAGCTCAACCACCGGCTCCTGGACGGGGCCCACGTGCGGGACCTGCTGCAGCGGATGGAGGAGCTTATGGCCCCTCGGCACAAGCTTTGAAAGGACGGATGGATGAAAATGCCCTTCTATAAGCGCAAATGGATACTGATCCTCATGGGCGTGATCCTGTTTTTGGTGCTGCTCCTTATGGGGACGGTGGCCACGGTGTACGCCCGCCGGCAGCGGGAGCTGAACGCCACGCCCACCCCCTCCAACATCCCCACGGAGCCCCCTACGCCCACGCCGCTGCCCAACTATCACCCGGTAAACTTTGACCCGGACCTGGCCAAGATGGAGGGCATGAACGCGATCCTGGAGGAGCACGGGGACCAGCTGGGCCGTGACTTTTGGGTGGACGTGACCCCCACCAACGAGAAGGTGGAGGGCTACACCCTCTTTCGGCATGTGGAGCTGGGGTACAGCTTTTTGCGGCTGCCCGACGGCCGGTACCTGCGCCTTGGGGAACGGACGGAGGGCTGCGGCGTGGTGAACGCCCTCTTCGCCGATCTGGACGCGGACGAAGGGAAGGAGCTGGTCTATACCTACACCGCCGAGTCGGAGGATGGCCCCGCCGCTCGGGTGGGCTGGCTGGATCTGACGACGCTGGAGAATCGGACCGCTTCGTTCCTGCTGAAAAACGGCGCCCTGGCCTTGGCGGAGGACGGCGGGCGGCTGCTTCTCTACCGGGCGTTCCTGGCCGATACGGACTCCCGGGGCTTTTACGCCATCGACTTCATCGCCCCCCTGGGGGAGCTTTTAGAGCGGGACGGGGCCCTGTTCCTGGAGCTGGAATGATCGTATTTTACAAAAAGGACGGCAGGCCGTTTGAGACCTGCCGTCTTGGTGTTTTGGTCCCGGTTTATCGGGTCTGCTGCACGTACTGGGCTCTCGGACCGCCCACGTACCGGGGCCGGGAGAAGGCCAGCACCAGATTCGCTTCGCCGATCCTGCGGAGGGGGGAGTGGACCGGCACCACCACGGGCCGCATGTGCATGCCGATGAGGGTGTCGCCTACGTCCATGCCCAGGGTGGCCTTCGCCTGCAGACCATCCACCATGACCGGGTCGGCGCATTGCTCATAGTAGGCGGTGATGCAGGCGCCGCCGGCGTGGGCGTGGGGGCGCACCCAGACCTCCGTGAGGCCCAGCTTCTCCGCGTCCGCCCTCTCCAGGCACAACGAGCGGTTGATGTGCTCGCAGCCCTGGACGGACAAGATGAGGCCAGCCTCCCTGACCTTGGGCAGGATGCCCTTCAAAATGGCCTGGGCGGCATCGGCGCTGGAGTTGGAGCCGATGCGGCTGCCCACGGTCTCGCTGGTGGAGCAGCCCAGGACCATGAGCTGGCCGGGCTTGGGCTTGGCCGCCGTCAAAAGGATGTTCATGGCCTCCCGGGCCTGGTTGGTGATCGCTTCAAAATCCATACTTGCTTCCTTCTTCTTTTGTGATGATACCAGTATAGCACATTTGCCCTGGGTATGGTATACTGCTTTCATGGAATTTACGGATACTTTGCTCCAATGGTACGATCGAAACAAACGGACCCTGCCCTGGCGGGGGGCCGGAGACGCCTACGCCGTTCTGGTGTCGGAGATCATGCTCCAGCAGACCCGGGCGGCGGCGGTGATCCCCTATTACGGCCGGTTCATGGCGGCGCTCCCCACGGTGGAAGCCCTGGCCGAGTGCCCGGAGGAGCGGCTTTTAAAGCTGTGGGAGGGGCTGGGATACTATTCCCGGGCCCGAAATTTGAAGAAGTGCGCCCAGGCCGTGGTGGCGGAGCACGGGGGCAGGTTCCCCCAGACCGTGGAGGAGCTGAAGAAGCTTCCCGGCGTCGGCCCCTACACCGCCGGGGCCATCGCCTCCATCGCCTTCCGCCGGCCTGAGCCCGCCGTGGACGGGAACGTGCTCCGGGTCATGGCCCGGCTCATGGAGGACGGGGAGAACGTGACCGAGCAAAAGGTCCGGGACCGGTGGACCGCGTATCTCAAAAGCCGCATGGGCGACCGTCCCGGGGATTTGAACCAGGCCTTCATGGATCTGGGGTCCCTGATCTGCCTGCCCAAATCGCCCCTGTGCGAAAGCTGTCCCCTAAGGGCGACGTGCCTGGCCCATGCCCACGGCACCCAGGCGGACTACCCCAACCGGGGGGAGAAGAAGGCGAAGCGGCAGGAGGATCTGACCGTGTTCGTCGTGAGGAGCGGGGATAGCTTCCTCATTCGTCGGCGGCCGGAGACGGGGCTGCTGTCGGGGCTGTACGAGCTGCCGAACCAAAGCGGGCATCTCGATCAGGAAAGGATCGGCCAGGCGCTGACAAAGCTGGGGGTCCGGCCCCTGGGGGCCTGGGAGATCGTCCAGCGGCAGCACATCTTCACCCACGTGATCTGGCACATGCAGGTGGTCCGCTTGAACGCGGAGCGGATCGAGGCGCCGGGCTGGGTCTGGTACACGGGGGGCGAGCCCATCCCCGAAGCGTTTTTGAAGTGTCTTCGGTGAGTGTTTTTCTTTTGCCGCTTTTTCTCTTTCGGCTAAAGAGAAGAAGCGGCGGAAAAAGAGAAATGCATTTTTGAAAAATGACAGCAGCAAAAAACCTTATTGCCATAGTAAAGATCTTTTGAAGAATAACATCCGCATTCCCGCACACAATAGACACCGACCCACATAGGATGAAAGGAAAGCGTTTCATCGGGAAGGAAGTTCGGTGTCGTCCTGGATCATTCAAACAATGGAATATGATGTGGACCTGGAGGCGCTGCTGGATCGGCGGCTCCGGGAGGGCGGCGCGCCCTTTTCCCTGCTGGCGGCTCAGGGCGGCGTGGGCGTGCGCATGGAGGGGCGGTACGGGCTGGAGACCCTTGCCCGGGCCCTGGGGACGCTGATCACGGAGGATCTGGTGTCCTTCGAGGTGGCGGCCATGACGGACGAGACGCCCCTGCCACTCCCCGAAAAGCGGCAGGTCCTTGCCCGGGCGGTGGACGCGGCCCGGCAGAAGGAGGACCTGAGCGAAACGGTACAGCGGCTGACCGCCTATCTGAAGGAGGAGGGGAAGCTGTGTCTGGAGGGGTTCCTGCGCTTTCGGATGCAGGAGACGGTCCTCTTCTGGCGGCTCTGCGTGGAGGAGGCCTTCTCCGCGCTGCTGCTGGAACAGGAATACGCCCGGGCGGCGGACGTGCTGCGGCTGCTGCTGAACGAGCGGCCGCCCCGATGCCCCGCCCTTCGGCTGTGCCTCCATAGGGACGGCCTTTGCTCCCTGTCCGACGGGGAGGCCCTCCGGATGGAGTACGTGGACGAGACCGGCGAGGGGCTCATCAGCCTTCTGGTGGGCATGGCCCCCGCCCGGCTGGAGGTCTATGATCTGTCTAACGGCGCCCGGCAGGAGCTGGTGGAAGCTTTGACGGGCATCTTTTCCGGCCGCATCTGCCTCTACACGGGGGAGTTCACGTAACGGACGCCCTTGGATAGACCAAATCATATATTTTTCTTGACAGAGGCCCCCTTAAGTGGTAAATTATATACACTTTTAAGGCATGGGAGGGCATATGATCGCCGTTCGCCGCACAGCTCGGTATTATTATTACCGCTTTGCTGCCCGCAGCAAGGCCGGTCGGCTGTGCCCATGATCCCTTGAAACGTGTTCTGAGGGCGTGGCGCCGGGCCGGTGCCACGCTCTTTTTTGTCCATTTTGACGAAAGGAAACTATGTGTATGAACTCCGCTTCCCTGATCACCCTGCTCTTCATGGTCTGCTTCTTCGCCATCATGCTGTGGATCGGCCTGCGCGCCCGCCGCCATGCCGGGGATATCGACGGCTTTGTTTTGGGCTCCCGACAGGTGGGGCCCTGGCTCTCCGCCTTCGCCTACGGAACCTCCTATTTCTCCGCCGTCATCTTCGTGGGCTACGCGGGCCAGTTCGGTTGGAACTTCGGCCTGGCATCCACCTGGATCGGCCTTGGCAACGCCTTTATTGGGTCCCTGCTGGCCTGGCTCATCTTGGGCCGCCGGACCCGGATCATGACCCAGCACCTCTCCAGCAAGACCATGCCCGACTTTTTCGGCACCCGGTACGAAAGCCCGAAGCTGCGCACGGCGGCCAGCCTCATCACCTTCGTGTTTTTGATCCCCTACACGGCCTCCCTCTATAACGGCCTGTCCCGGCTCTTCGCCATCGCCTTCCCCGGGGTGGATTACGCGGTATGCGTGCTCCTCATGGCGGTGTTGACCGGCATATACGTGATCCTGGGCGGGTACATGGCCACGGCCTGGAACGATTTTATCCAAGGCATCATCATGCTCTTCGGCATCGTGGCGGTCATCGCGGCGGTCCTGGGGGACAACGGGGGCCTGTCCCTCGCCATGGAACGGCTGGCCACCGGCCCCACCGGCGGCTGGCAGTACGCCTCCTTCCTGGGGGCGGACCCCATATTCCTGCTGTTCGTGGTGATACTGACCTCCCTGGGCACCTGGGGGCTCCCCCAGATGGTGGGCAAATTCTATGCCATCAAAAACGAAGCCTCCATCCAGAAGGGCACCGTGATCTCCACCCTCTTTGCCGTGGTGGTGGCGGGGGGCTGCTACTTCTTGGGTGGCTTTGGCCGGCTCTATGACATCGACGTCCGGGCGGAGGGATTCGACGCCGTCGTGCCCCGGATGCTCTCCTCCCTGCCCGCGGTGATCATCGGCATCGTCATCGTGCTGGTGCTGTCCGCGTCCATGTCCACTTTGTCCAGCCTGGTCCTTACCTCCGCCTCCACCATGACGCTGGACCTCATCGCGCCCCATAAGAAAAAGCCCCTTCGGGAACGGGGGCAGCTGCTCATCATGCGGGGGTTCGTGGTCCTGTTCATCGCCGTCTCCGCCCTCATCGCCATCAAGCAGGCCCGCTCCAGGAGCCTGTTCATCGCCCAGATGATGGGCGTCAGCTGGGGCGCGCTGGCGGGCGCGTTCCTGGCCCCCTTCCTCTACGGCCTCTACTCCAAGCGGGCCACCAAGCTTTCCGCCGCGGTGTGCTTCCTTTGGGGCGTGGGTCTGGAGACGGTGCAGCTTCTGATCTCCCTGGGCGCGCTTTCCGTCCGCGGACCGCTCCTTTCCTTCGTGTTCAAAAACTCCATCTACTCCGGCGTCATCGCCATGGTGGGCGGCCTCATCCTGGTGCCCCTGGTGGATCTATTCGCCCGCCGCTTCCGGCCGGTCCACGTGGAGGACATGTTCTCCGCCTACCAGGAGCATCGGACCGTGGACATCACGGACAATTTGGGCAAATAAAGCATATACCAATGCCGCTTTCTTCTCTTCATCGAAGAGAGGAAAGCGGCATTGGTTGATCAGTCTCTCGCCTTTTCCACCAGCCAGCGAAAGAGGGGGTCCATGTTCGTGAGCCCGTGGGGGTCCCGGTAGGCCCGCTCCGGGTGCCACTGGACGGCCAGCAGAGGGTAGCCGGGCTGCTCGAAGGCCTCGATCATGGTGACGCCGTTGCCGGTCCAGGTGGCGGTGGGGACAAAGCCGGCGGCAAGGCCGCCCCAAGGGACACACTGGTGGTGATAGCTGTTCACCTGCAGGGTGTCTTTTTGCGTGAGGGTGCGAAGGAGGCTCCCCGCGGCCACCTGCACCGGGTGGTCCGTTTGGGTATGGTTCGCCCCGCACCAGGTGGGGATATCCTGGACGAGGGTGCCGCCGAAGGCCACGTTCAGCACCTGAAGCCCCCGACAGATGGCCAGGGCGGGCTTGCCCGTCCGCCAATATTTTTCGATGAGCTCCAGCTCCAGCTCGTCCCGATCTGCGTCGATGCAGACGGAATCGTTCAGCTTCTTCTGTCCGAAGCGGACCGGGTCCACGTCCACGCCGCCGCTGAGCAAGAGCCCGTCCGCCAGATCCACGAGCTCGTCCATGCCGAACCGATGGCTCACGGGCACCGGCACGCCGCCGGCCGCCACGATGGCGTTCACGTACTCCCGGTTCAGCCGCACGATGGGCGTGTCGTCCATGCGCTCCGTGCTGACCGTGACCAGGATCAAAGGCTTTTTCATATCCGATCTCCCTGAAAGCTTATTCGACGATCCGGTGCTTCTCCCAGTGGGCGAAGCGGAAGTAGAGGTAGGTGACGGTGCTGCACACCAGCCAGCCCGCCGGGTAGCCCAGGGCCACCACCACGATGGTGTTGGCCACGAAATGGGTCATGAGGTAGAGATAAATCTGCCGGAACAGGACGAAGCTGAACAGCATGATGAACATGGGCGCCCGGCTGTCCCCGGCGCCGCGAAGGGACCCGGCCAGGATCTGGTTCACGCAGCAGAGCACGTAGAAGGGGGACATGAGCCGGAGAAACAGGGTGCCGAAGCGGACCACCTCGGGCGAATCGTTGAAGAAGCGGACCAGATGGGGCGCGAAGGCCACCACCGGCGCCATGAGGCACACGGTGATCAATGCCGAGATCTTGAGGGCCGCGCCCACCCCTTGCCGGGCCCGCGGCACGTCGTTCATGCCCAGATTCTGCCCCACGAAGGTGGTTGCGCCCATGGACACGCTCTGCATGGGCAAAAACAGAAAGGCGTCGATCTTGGCGTAGGCGGTCCAGCCGCCCATGCAGTCCGCACCGAAAAAAGTTGATGTAGGACTGGACGAACACGTTGGAAAAGGCGGTGATGGCCATCTGGATAGCGGCGGGGATGCCCACCCGGACGATCTTCTTGAGCACGGCCCAGTGGAGCTTCAGCTTCCGCACATGCACCTTGCAGCAGTTGCTGGATCGGACGAGCACCAGGAGCACCAGCAGCGCTGAAATGCCCTGGGAAAGGATGGTGGCATAGGCCACGCCCGCCACGCCCATATGGAAGGCGAGGACGAACAAAAGATCCAGCACGATGTTCAGCGATGCGGACAAAACCAGGAAATAGAAGGGCCGCTGGGAGTCGCCCACCGCCCGGAGGATCCCTGCGCCCATGTTGTAGAGCATGAGCCCGAAGATGCCGGAGAAGTAGATGGTAAGATAGGTCCGGGCCTCGGAGAACACCTCCGCCGGGGTCTTCATGAACCGAAGCATCAGCGGCGTCATGCCCACGCCGATGGCCGTGAACAGCACGCCCAAAATGGCGGTCATGACCAGGGCCGTATTGACCGTGTCGCTGACCTTTTCCTCCTGCTTGGCTCCGTAATACTGGGAGATGACCACGCCCGCGCCGGTGGACAGGCCCATGAAGAAGCCGATGAGCATGTTAAGGATAGGGGTCACGGTGCCCACGGCGGAGAAGGCCTCCTTCCCTACGTAGTTGCCCACCACCCAGGTGTCCACGGTGTTATATAATTGTTGGAACAGATTCCCCAAAAGCAGCGGCACGGCGAACCGGATCAGCAGGCCGTACACGTTGCCGCTGGTCATGTCCACATCCCGACGGGAAAGCAGGTTTTTTATGGTGCCCTTGGTCATGTGTCAGTAGGTTTTACGGAAAGCTTTGCAGCTTTTCTTGGAAGAAAAGCTGCGCAAAAGAACGCACTGGGGGAGAAGATGATGGGCGGCGTTTTTCCTTATCCCAAATGAGTTTCTCTTTTTGCGCCGCTTTTTCTCTTTATACAAAGAGAAAAAGCGGCAAAAGAAAACATAACCGTCACATCTTCAGCAGGGCCTTGTGGAAGGCCTTCTTGCCGTACTTGACCTTGGCCCCGGCGCAGAGCTGCTCCCGGGAGACGATGGCGTAGGTGGAGGTGACCTTTTCCCCGTCCACCTTTACGCCGCCCTGCTCGATGAGCCGCCTTGCTTCGCCCCGGCTCTTCACCAGACCGCAGCAGACCATGAGGTCGATGATGTTGATGCCCTCCTCCGGCACCTGCTCGCAGCACAGGCAGGTGGTGGGCATGCTGGACTCGTCCCCCTCCCCGGAGAACAGGGCCCGGGCGGCGGACTGGGCCTTTTCGGCCTCCTCCCGGCCGTGGACCAAAGCGGTGAGCTCGAAGGCCAGGATCTCCTTCTTCTCGTTGATCCGCTCGTCAGGCCAGCCGTCCATCTCCCGGATGGTATCGAGGGGCAGGAAGGTGAGCATGCGGATGCACTTCATCACGTCCGCGTCGCCCACGTTCCGCCAGTACTGGTAGAACTCGAAGGGGCTGGTCTTGTTGGGGTCCAGCCACACGGCGTTGCCGGCGGTCTTGCCCATCTTGTGCCCCTGGGAGTCGGTGAGAAGGGTGATGGTCATGGCGTGAGCGTCCTTGCCCAGCTTCTTGCGGATGAGCTCCGTGCCGCCCAGCATGTTGGACCACTGGTCGTCGCCGCCGAACTGCATGTTGCAGCCGTAGTGCTGGAACAGGTAGTAGAAGTCGTAGCTCTGCATGATCATGTAGTTGAACTCCAGGAAGGAGAGCCCCTTCTCCATGCGCTGCTTGTAGCACTCCGCCCGCAGCATGTTGTTTACGGAGAAGCAGGGACCCACCTCCCGGATAAGCTCGATGTAGTTGAGCCCCAGGAGCCAGTCGGCGTTGTTCACCATCATGGCCTTGCCCTCGCCAAACTCGATGAACTTCTCCATCTGCCGCTTGAAGCAGGCGGCGTTGTGGTCGATGTCCTCCCGGGTCAGCATCTTGCGCATGTCGGTCCGGCCCGAGGGATCGCCGATCATGGTGGTGCCGCCGCCGATGAGGGCGATGGGCTTGTTCCCCGCCATCTGCAGCCGCTTCATGAGCGTCAGCGCCATGAAGTGGCCCGCGGTCAGACTGTCCGCCGTACAGTCGAAGCCGATATAGAAGGTGGCCTTGCCCGCGTTCACCATCTCGCGGATCTCGTCCTCGTTGGTCACCTGGGCCAGCAGGCCCCGTTCCTTCAGTTCCTCATAGATTCCCATGTTCTTTCCTCCTGTCGTAATAAAAAAGCCCTCTGCGAAAACAGAGGACGACCTAAGCCGTGGTACCACCTCAATTCAAGCGACGCCACGCGGGCGGACGCTTCTCCTTGGACGCTGTATCGGGCGCACCCGTCTCCCCCTACTCAGGTTCAGGGAAGCGGCTCCGGAATGTACTTCGCTCGGCGTTCGCCACATCCTTTCACCTGCCGGATGCTCTCTGAAAGGCCCTGCGCCGTCTACTCTTTCCATCACAGCCTTGCTGTCATTGTGGACTATTATATCAGCTGTTTTCGAAATTGCAACCCCCAGTTTTTCCATGAACGCTTCCGTGGTCATGTCCCCCGGTCGGTTGAAGCGCCCCAGGGAGAAGAGGCTGTCCGGGTCCCGGCGGATCCGGTTCACCTTCTCCCGGCAGGTGAGGGAGCAGGCAAAGCCCAGCTCCCGAAGCATGTCGGCCGTCCCCCGGCCCACGGCCCCGAAGGGATAGGCGTAGACGATGGGCGAAAAGCCGCACTTCTCCTCCAGCATATCCTGGAGCCGCCGGGTGTCGGCCAGGAAGGCGGCCTGGTAGGACGCTTCGTCCTCGCCCCGCATCCGGTCGCTGCCCATGCGGGGGCTCTGCCGGTGCATGTCGAAGGAATGGCTGCCGATCTCCACATGGCCGGAGTCCGTCAGGGCGGAGATGTCCGCCCAGGAAAGATAGGCGTAGTTGGGATTGGGGTCCGGGTGGTCGCTGTATTCCTTTGTGTATCGGCCCACCACAGAGATGACCGCCTCCATGCCCAGCTCCTGCAGCAGGGGCAGGGCATAGGTCAGGTTGTTGTAATGGCCGTCGTCAAAGGTGATCATCACCGGCTTTTCGGGCAGCGCTCCGCCCTGGACGTAGGCCGTCAGGTCCGCCGCCGTGACGGTGACGTACCCCTTTGCTTTTAGGTACAGAAGGTCCTCCCGGAGCCGATCCGGGGTCACCACGTACAGGCCCGTCCGCTTGGGGTCCTTCAGCACGCTGTGGTACATGAGGATGGGCAGCGCCACCCCCTCCTGGGCGGCCGCCGCATGAAAGGGCATACAGCCCGCCGCGACGAGCAGGCCCAGCAGCACGCATAGCTTTCTCATGATCATAGCCTATGCGGCGCGGCGCCAAAAGAAAACAGGCGGATGCAGCGAACCGCCTGTTTTTTATCTTGCTTGTTTACTTGCTGGGGACCTTGCCCTTCACCTTCACAAGATCGGAGCGGATGAAGCCCTTGTGCTTGCCGTCGGACACGTAGTACCAGGTCTTCCCGTCCTTGCCCTTGGTCTTGTAGTAGACCGTCAGTTCTTTGCCGTCGCCAAGCTCGGTCAGGCATTTGGAATCCTTGTCGGCCTCCGCGCGCATGGCCGCCTTGGACCGGGTGGCCACCGCACCCTTTTGGGCCTTGCCCTCCTCGCCGGCTTCAGACGGAGGCTCCGTAGCCTTGGGCGCCTTGCCCTGATGGATCATATCCTGACGGATGTAACCGTACTTACCGTCGCATTTCAGGAACCACCAACCGTTCTGAAGCTCGTAAAGGACTACCGCCGTGTTTTCCGGGATATCGGACTTCACCTTTTTATACTTGGTGTCGGGGCCGGAGCGCATGTTCACGCCCTCCTTGGACACGTAGCCGTTCTTGGCGTTCTTCTTGTGGGCGGAGGTGGGGCTGGTGTAGATGACGGTGGTGGGCGCCGGGGTGGCCGTCTCGGGCACGGCGGTGTCCGGAGTGGCCGCCGGTTCCAGCTCAGGCTCGTCGCCGGGGTCCGTGTCCGTGCCGGTGCTTGTGTCAGGGGTGGCGGCGAACCGGTAGGTGCCCTGCTGCTCAAAGAGCGGCGAGGTCATGAGACCGGATAGCGGCGTGCCCACCATGCGGAAGCTCACCTCTCCGGGAGAGGTGATGCCCTGGGCGGAAAGCTCGCCGGCGGGCACCGTCAGCGTGGCGTACCGCCGCATCCGGGACGCCACCACGGCCTCCTCCGTCGTGGAGACGGGGGTGCCGTTGATGGAAACGTCCTTCCAGGCGAAGTTCAAAAGCCGGTCCGATTTGTTTTCGAGGTAGCAGTTTACATCCACGTCCCCGGCGGCGTTCTCCGCCGCACTCAGGATGACCACCGTGGCGAAGGTGTTGTCCAGGAAGGTGGCCTCCTGGGGCGTCCGCTGCCGCACGGGATAGACCACGGTCTTGGCCGTGAGCCCCGTGGGATAGAAGCTGAACGCTCCGTCCACCAGGTCCCCTTGACCTGCGGGGACGCTGTCGTCATAGATGTAGGGGTAGAGGACCAGCTCGTCCACGGAGGAGATGCCGGCGCTGCGCAGGGAATCCGCTTCGATACGGATCTCCCCGGTGCCGGATTGCCCGGCGGCCACGGGGGCGGCAAAGGCCGTATCCTGCATGTATCCGTTCACGGCCAGATAGTCCAGCGTCACGAGAAAGCTCCGGTTGGTGGACTTGTTGGTGTAGCTCAGCTGGAGCAGCAGCCCCTGCTGGGGATCATAGTTGGCCGATGTGAGGATGAAGGAGAACAAATTGCTCTCCGGGATAGTCTCCTGGCCTACGCGGCAGAAGCGGTCCCCCAAAGGCGTCAAAGGCGCAGGGGTCTCCTGGGGCGCGGCGTTGGTTGACGCCGTGTGCTCCGGGAGCTTCAGCACGGAGGGATCGTTCTTCCCGCAGCCCGCCATAAGGGCGAGCAGCAGCACCGCCGCCAGGATCAGCAGCCCGGTCCGAAGATTCTTTCCTTTCATAGCATGACCTCCAAAGATAAACGGGGAAAAGGCTTTCGTTCGCCGCCCATTTTTCCAAAATATCTACAAATATTGTATAGCACATCTTTCCGCCGATGTCAAATCGGAGGCAGGATTTGCCATGGAAAGGGATGCTCACTCCCGCCGCAGGGCGTCGATGGGGTTCAGCCGGGCCGCCTGGACGGCGGGGACCGCCCCGAAGAACAGCCCTACCACGAAGGAGAAGACCACCGTGGCGGCCACGATGTACCAGCTGATGAAGATGGGCACCCCGGACACCCGGGACACCATATAGGCAAGGCCGATGCCCACCAGGACCCCCAGTACGCCGCCGATGCAGGTGAGCACGCCGGCCTCCGTGAGGAACTGGGCGGAGATCTTCCGCTTTCGGGCCCCCAGGGCCTTTTTGAGGCCGATCTCCGGGGTCCGCTCCGTGACGGACACCAGCATGATGTTCATGACGCCGATGCCCCCCACCAGCAGCGAGATGCTGGCGATCCAGATGAGCTGCCGGTTGGTGGCGTTGCTCAGCTCCTGGAGCTTCTTGGCCTGTTCCAGCAGGTCCTTGCTCTTGTAGGTCACGTCTCCGGATCCGGTGAGGGTGGCGTTCAGCACGGCCGCGGTCTGCTTGCCCGCCTCGGTCATCTCGTCCGTGCTTCCGGCCCGGACCATCACGGAGCTGGGCTGGTCGTAGGCAAAGAGGGTGGGCCAGGTGGTGGCGGGGATCAGCACCTTGCCGCCGGAATGGTCGGTGTAGGTGAAGTAGTCGCTGATGGAGGTGATGGTGGGGGTGAAGGCGGTGTTTTGGGTGAACTCGCCCACCACCACATAGGGCTCCGAGGAGATCTCGATGGTCTTGTTGATGGGGTTGGCGCCCATGAACAGGGTCTCGGACACGGTCCTGTCGATGAGGGCCACCTTCTTGAAGGTCTTGAAATCCTCCGGCAGAAAGCTGCGTCCGCTGCGGATCACATAGCCGTTGACGGAGAGGAAATGCTCGTCCACCCCATAGACGGAGCCCTGGTTCAGCCCCTCCGAGCCGTACCAGATCATGCCATAGGCGTCCCGGCGATAGAACAAGCTGGCGTCCTTTACCTCCTTGATCTTGGTGATCTCGGGGAGGATGTCCTCCGTCAAAGGCTTCACGTACTCGGGCACCTGCTGATAGGAAGGGTCCAGCACGTAGTCCCCCTGATAGAGGGCCACTTCCACGGTGTTGTTCCCCGCCCCCACCAGATTTTGCTTGATCTGCTCGTTGGTGCCCATGATGGTGGAGGAGATGGCGATGATGGAGGCGATGCCGATGATGATGCCCAGCATGGTGAGGGCGCTTCTCAGCTTATGGGACCAGATGCCGTCAAAGGCCTCTCGAAAGTTTTCCAACATATCGAATCACATCCCTTCCATGCCTTACCATTCACCGTCGGTGATCTTGGTGACGGCTCCGTCCCGCACGGTCTTGCCGTAGGGGAAGGCGATATAGTCGTCCCGGGTGAGATCGCTCCCCACCAGCTCGATATACTCCATCACCCGCCGCCCTGTGTGAACCTGCTCCTGGCGCAGCACGCCGTCCCGGTCCACGAAGATGTAGTCCTGGCCGTCGATCTCCCGGACGAAGGCCTCGTACAGGTAGATGGTGCCGCTCTTGGAGAGGGGGGCGAAGGAGGTGAACTCCACGTATGCGCCCAGGGGGAGCTGAATATCGCCCAGAACCTCCAGCTGGACCATGAAGCCGGAGGAGTTGGGGTTGCCGCCGCTCGAATAGCTTTCGGTGGCGGGCATGGGGCTCACAAAGGAGACCCGGGCGTCCACGTTTTCCCCGATATCATAGCAGAAACCGGTCATCTCCGTGCCCACGGGGTATTTGGTCAGGTCCGTTTCTCCCAGCATGCAGACGATGTGGACCCCGCCGCCGCCCTTCACCTCCAGCAGCACGTTCCCTTCGCCCGCATCCGGGGCGAGGGTGGTGATAGTGCCGTCGATGGTGCTGCGGACGATGCCGTCCTTCGTCCCGGACTGGAGTTTGAAGATGTCCAGGGACAGCTGGCTGTATTTGAGCTCGTCGTCCCGGATCTTTTGGGCCAGCTCCTGGACGTAGGCCATCCGCTCCGACCGGGACATGCCGCCCCCGTAGTAGGGCTCGAAGGGCGTTTCGGTGGGCATGGGCGTGCCGTCGGGGACCAGGGTGGGCGTGGGCGTGGGCTTGGGGGTCCAGCGGGCGTAGACGGTGTGGTCCTTGATGACCACGGCCTTTTCGGTGATCTCTTCGCCGCCGGTATCCCGAGTGGTCCACCAGCCGGCGAAGGTGTATTCCTCCCGGGTAGGGACGGGGAGCTTCCCGTAGGCGCTGCCGTAGACCACCGTGGCGGTGGAAGAGCCTTCGCCGCCGTTGGCGTCAAAGGTGACGGTGCAGGAAGGCGTCTTGCCCAGGCGGACAAGATAGGTCCCCATGCTGGTGAAGTCCAATGAGAGCATGAGATCGTTGACGCTCTTGCCCACCAGCTGTACATAGAGATACCGGCCGCTGGCGGCCGCCCGGCGGCTGCAATAGCTGAGGAATTTCCAGGTGACCTCTTCGCCCTGGGTATAGTGGTAGATATAGGGGCTGTTCAGCGTGCCCTTGCCGGAGGGCGGGGTCGTGAGCAGCGAGGCCTCGCCCGTGCTGGTCCGAGGGGAACTCCATTTCTCCTCAAAGGCGACGAAGCTGGCGCTGCCCTTGGGGTTTTCCCCGTTGGCGGGCTGAAAGCGCATGTCCAGGCTCCCCACGTCGGAGGCGAAGGTGACGCAGATCGTTTTGTGCTGCTGGTTCGCCCGGGCCTGAAGCTCCGAAAGCAGCGCTTCGGGGATGGGATCGCCGCCGGACAGGGAATACTGATAGGGCGAGTCAGGGGCCCCGTCTCCGCTGGTGGGCTGCAGCGCCCGCTGAATCCCGGCGGACAGCCGCACGATCCCCAAAGAACGGCCGCCCCTTGCCGCCGCGCCCTGAATGGGGGCGGGGGTGGGCGTGGGGGTCGGTTCCGGGGTGGGCGTGGCCGTGGGCACGGTGCGCTCGTAGGGCTCGTTGGCGTATCGCTGATATTCCTTATATTGCTCCTGGAGGGAGTCGTAGAGCTTCTGCCGCTCCAGCAGCTTTTCGGCCAAATCCAATTCGTCCTTGGTGGTGTCGAACTGCAGCAGAGGATCGCCCACATGGACCTGCTGCCCCAGGGATACGAAGACCTGGGTGACGGTCTGCTCCTTTTCGCCGAGGAAGAGCAAGCTTTCATCGGACACCACGCTGCCGCCGATATAGGATTGATTGGGGACATACTCCATGAGCCAGTTGCCCACGGGCTGCACCTCCGCAGGCTGGCTCATGGTATAGCGGCTGTAGCCGTAGATGCCGCCGGCGACGAGGCCGCCGATGATGAGCAAAACGAGGAGGGTCTTCAACAGTCGTTTCATGCCCGTTCCTCCTCTCTGAGCCAGCCGTCATAGATATAGAGCATGCGCCGAGCCCGCTGAGCCACGGCGTGCTCGTGGGTGATCATCACGATGGTCATGCCCTGATCGTGGAGCTCGTCGAAGATGTCCATGATCTGCTGTCCCGCCTTGGAATCCAGGGCCCCCGTGGGCTCGTCCGCCAAGAGGAGCTTGGGCCGGGTGCAGATGGCCCGGGCGATGGCCACCCGCTGGCACTGGCCGCCGGACAGCTGATTGGGATAAAAGCTGATCCTGTCCTCCAGGCCCACCTGACAGAGGGCTTCCTCCGCCCGCTGTTTTCGCTCCTTGCGGCGCACGTTGCCGTACATGAGGGGCAGGGCCACGTTTTCCCAGGCCCGGCGCCGCTGCATCAGGTGGAAGCTTTGGAACACGAAGCCGATCTTCTGGTTGCGGATGCGGGCCATGCGGGCGTCCCCGGCGCGGGCGTTGTCCTCGCCGTCAAAGAGATAGGTGCCGCCCGTAGGGGTGTCCAGATATCCCAGGATGTTCATGAGGGTGCTTTTGCCGGAGCCGGAGGGGCCCATGATGGCGATGTATTCTCCCTCCTCCACCCGCATGTTCACATCGTGAAGCACCGGGACCTTGTTGGACCCGGAGCCGTAGGTCTTTTCGATGTGGTCCAGCTGGATGATCATGCGTCGGGGCCTCCTACCGGTTCCTCGGGGGCATCCATGTCGGACGCATACTCGTCCATCGGCATGCCGGGCATGCCGTCCATGCCCTCCATGCCGTCCATGAAGCCCATCTCATCGTCCGAACCCATCATGTCCTCCGGCATGTAGGAGGTTTCGGACACGGCCATGCCCACTTGGACGGTCTCGTCCGGGAAGGCGATGCGGTCGAGATAGCTGAGCCCCTCCAAAATGACCACCGTACCGGTCTCATCGTCCTCTTTGCCCAGGAGCACGGGCCGCTTCTCGATGCGGCCGTCCCCGTCGGCAGCGTAGACGAAGGATTTCCCCTCCTCCCGCAGGAGGTAGTAGGCGGGCAGGCGCAGCTCGTCGGAATCCTCATCGCCCTCGGCGCCGGGCTCGATATACACGTGCTGGCCCATGAGCAGGCCTTCGATGGAGTCCAGCTCCACGAAGAAGTCATACTTGCTGGCCTTCTCACCGGAGCCCTCGTCATAATAGTAGTAGCGGTTGCTGCTCTGCTTGGTCTCCTCAGTGTTGATCCGGTAGATGCGGCCCTGCCATACCTGGTCATCCACCCGGCTGGTGACCCGAACCGGCATCCCCTCCTGCAGGGTGCGGATGGTCTGCTCGGAGACGGTGCCCTTCACGCAGTAGTCGTTTCCGGCCACGATGGTGATGTAGGCGGTCTCCTCCTCGCCGCCGCCGTAGCCGTAGCTGGCGCCGCTGCTGTCGGTGGACTTGACGGAGCGGATCGTGCCCTCCACAGGGGAGTAAATGGTGCTGTTGTTCAGGGCCTTCAGCATGTCCTCGGCCTGCTTGCGCTTGCCGGAAAGCTCATACTCCTTTTTGCGGATCTCCAGCTCCTCGGTCTGGATGTTCATCTGGATGTCGTACTTCCGGTTTTCCCGGGCCCGTTCCAGCTGGACGGTCAGGCTCTCCACCTTCTCATGGCCGGTCTTGATACCGTTTTCCAGCCCCAGGATGTCCAGCTGAAGCTGTTCATAGGCCAGCTGCATGCTTTCCACGTCATAGCGGAACAGGGGCGAGCCCTGCTGCACCTTGTCTCCGGCAGCCACCAGGCATTCTTTGACGGTTAGATTCTTGTCCGGGTCCACCTTGACGATGTTCTTGGCCTCCACTACGCCGGAGTACCGGTTGTTGACCCCGGCAGGGCCCACGCCGGTGATGGCCGACACGGACTGGACGAAGACGGTCCCCTCCTGAGGCGCCTCCGCGAAGAAGCGGCCATAGGCATACCAGCCGCCGTAACCCAATCCGCCCAAAATGAGCAGGGTCAACAGTATCTTCCAAAATGTTCCTTTGCGCTCTTTCATACTCTCTCTCCCAATAGTATTCTCTCTCAGCCTGCATAGGGCAAAAGCTCGAAATACGCCGCCTCCGGCACCCCGTCGATGCGCCACATGGTCTCTTCATCCCGCGTGAGCAGCAGCACGCCGCCCTTGCCGTCCGCCGTCTCGAACCACATGCGCTCGCAGCCGTCGCTGGCCAGAGGAACGATTATTTCCCCGGGCATGAGGGTGAAGGCTTCCCCGGGTTCCTTGCGGACGGCTGCCCGGTAGGCGGTCAGTTCCCGTACCACCGTCAGGGGTCGGTCCTCCTCGTTGAATTCCCACACGGAGCTCACAGGGCCGATGACCCCGTCGTCGCCGATGGCGAAGTTGCGTACGCCGAAGTGGGTGCCCAGCATGTCCACCACCCCTTCGATGACGATGTGATCGTCCTCAAATCCGTCGATGTACCCGCCGAAGATGGTGTTGTCCTGCTGCTCAATCCAGGCGGCATAGCGATCGTCGGGCTCGAAGGGGATGGGGGTCAGATCCGGGTGGAGGGCATAGATGAGATAGTCGTCCGAGGCCATGTCCCCGTGGAAGAAGAGCTCGTAGGCTCCGTCCTCGTTTAGATCCCCCAACCACAGATCATGGGGCATGTCGTAGGGGATCTCTGTCTGAAAGAGCCGCTCCTCTCCATCCTTTGTCAGGACGATGGCCCAGCGGGGGTATTCGTCCGGTCCGGGGATGGCCCGCAGGTCTATAAGCTCCATCCGGCCGTCCAGATCCAGGTCCACCGCATAGGGGAGTTCGTCCAGCAGGCTGTGACAGGTCCCCACCCACTGAGGCTCGGCAGCCTCCGCTTCCTCAGGCAAATCGGTGGGCGCTGCGGTTTCCACGGCCACGGGAGCATACGTCTCCTCTGCAGCAGGGGCGGCTGTCGCCTCCGGGGCGCGGCTGGGCTCGGCGGCGGTTTTTTTCGCCTGGGCGCACCCCATAAGGAGGATGCCCGCCAGGAGCAGCCCGCTCAGGATGGTATGGATATGGATGCGGTCGTTCATGGGGCCGGTCTCCTTTCTGGCTTTCGTTTCCTATCATTAAACACCACGTATGTGACCTAAAGGTGGCAAAAGTGTTAAGGTTGACCAGTCGGTCCAAAATATTACGTTTATTTTACAACTTTGGACAGTTTCTGCGACAGGAAGCATGCCAGCCCCAGCTTCACGAGGTCGGGGAAAATAAAGGGGGTGACGCAGACGCTCAAGATCTTTCCGATGGAGTACTCGGTACCCCGAAAGTGCATCACGTAGTAGAACCAGACCGTGCCGATAAGATAGCACACCAAAAGGCCCAGCACCATGCCCAAAGGCAGAGCGAACGCCTTTTTGGGGAAGAGCTTCTCCGCAGCCGCCGTCAGCATGCCTAGGGGCAAAAAGCCCAGCACGTAGCCGAAGGTCACCGGGTTCAGCGTGGAGAACCGGGCGAACACCGGCAGGCCAACCACCCCCAGCAGGATATAGACCAGCACGGCCAGAGTGCCCCGCTTGGAGCCCAGCAAGGCTGCCGCCAGGAACACGGCGAAGGTCTGCAGCGTGACGGGCACCGGGCCTACGGGAATGGAGATCCAGGCGCACACGGCCATCAGCGCCGCGAACAGGCCGACGAGGGCCAAGTCCTTCGTTTTCAGCTTCATGGATCAGACCACCTTCTTTCCCCAAACTGGTCAATACTATACGCTTTTCACCCTCGTCTGTCAACTTGGAGTGAGCCTCCGGCAAAGGCTTTACAAGGACGGGGGAATCTGATACAGTACCTCAAAAGGAAGGAAATGCCATGCAAAACGAGATCAAGGCCTGCCTGGGACCGGTGGTCCGGGTGGGAAAAGAGATAGCCTATCTGCCCTCCGTTACCTCCACCAACGACTTGTTGAAGGTCATGGCGGAGGCGGGGGCCGCCGAGGGGACCGTGCTGGTAGCAGGGGAGCAGACCCGAGGCAAGGGCCGCCTGGGCCGGAGCTTCACCTCCGCGGCGGGGAAGGGGATCTATCTATCCGCCCTGCTCAGGCCGTCGCTGCCCCCGGAAGCGCTGCTGCCTTTGATGGGCTTCACGGCGGAGGCCATGGGCCGTGCCCTGAAGCGAGCCGTGGGCGCCAAGACCCAAATCAAGTGGGTCAACGACCTGCTGCTGAACGGCAAAAAGCTTTGCGGCATCCTGACGGAAAGCGCCTTTTCGGCGGAGGGACGGCTCAGCTACGTGGTGGTGGGCATCGGTGTAAACGTGAACTATGATCGGGGGGACTTCCCCGAGGAGCTGCGGGACATGGCCGGGTCCTTGCGCACGGAGCTGGGGCAGACCTTCCCCCTGGCGCCCATCGCCGCCGCCATGGTGGAGGAGCTGGACGCCCTGTACGAAGCCCTGCTGGCCGGGGATGCGGGGGCGTATCTGTCGGGGTATCGTCAGCATTGCCTCACCCTGGGCCGGGACGTGCTGCTGGTGAAGAACGGGCTTTCCACCCCCGCCCACGCCCTGGACGTGGACGAGGCGCTGGGCCTTTTCGTGCGCTATCCGGACGGCGAAGAGGCGCTGATCCGCTCCGGAGAGGCCTCCGTCCGGGGCCTTGCGGGGTACGCGGAGTAGTCGGAAAAAAAGTTTTTCTTTTTATAATTGATTTAAGGTTGACCGGGTAGGATAGGGCCATCGAACAGAAAGGACGGTGTTACCCTATGAAAAAGATACATAAATTCCTCTCGGCTGCCCTGATCCTCTGTCTGCTGGCCGTCGTCGGCACGTCGGTGGCAGCGGCGGACACGAACAAGGTCCTCTATAGCTACGGCGACCTCTTCTCCAGTCGGGACCTGCAGCAGACCGCGGATCTCACCGGCGCCGCCGCCTATACCCTTGCCGACGGCCAGGACCTTCACATCACCGCGGCCGGGGTCTACGTGCTCTCCGGTTCCGCCTCTGACGTGACGGTGTACGTGGAGGCGGGGAAGGAGGACAAGGTACAGCTGGTGCTGGACGGGGTCTCCATCACCAATCAGGATTTCCCGGCGATCTACGTGAAGTCCGCCGACAAGGTCTTTGTCACCACCAGCGCTGACAGCACCGTATCCGTGACGGGGGCCTTTGCTTCCGACGGCGACACCAAGACGGACGGCGTCATCTTCTCCAAGAGCGATCTCACCCTGAACGGGACAGCCAAGCTCACCATCAACTCCGCCAAGAACGGTATCGTGAGCAAGGACGATCTCAAGGTCACTGGCGGCACCTATTCTATCACCGCCGCCTCCAAGGCCCTGGAGGCCAAGGATTCCATCCGGGTGGCCGACGGCACGCTGGATCTTACCGCCGGGATGGACGCCCTCCATGCGGAGAACGGCGACGACGATGAGAAGGGCTATATCTACATCGGCGGCGGCACCCTGACGTTGCGGGCCGGGGACGACGCGATACACGCCAACTCCGCCGTCCAGATCGACGGCGGCACCCTGACCATCACCGCCTCCGAGGGCATCGAGGCCACCTATATCCAGCTTAACGGCGGCACCATCTCCATCGACGCCCAGGACGACGGCATCAACGCCGCCCAGAAGTCCGGCGCCTACCGGGCCACCGTGGAGATCAACGGCGGCGACATCACCGTAGCCATGGCTGCCGGGGACACGGACGGGGTGGATTCCAACGGGGATATCGTCGTCAACGGCGGCACAATCCGCGTTACCGGCAACTCCACCTTCGATTACGATGGCTCCGCCCAGTACAACGGCGGCACCATCATCGCCAACGGCCAGCAGATCGACTACATCCCCAACCAGATGATGGGCGGCCGCGGCGGCATGGGCGGCTGGGGCGGTGATCCCGGAGGTCAAGGCGGCAAAGGCGGCCGCGGAGGACGGGGCGGCTGGTAACGATTTTCACGACAAAGCGAAAGGACCGCTTTTTCAGCGGTCCTTGTTTTTTATCACTCATCTGCCATGGATATCCACGATCACGTATTCGGAGAAGCAACCGGTCTTGAAACGAAACGCCCAGTTGCTGATGCCGGAGGAAACGATGAAATCCGTACGGAGCCGACGTTCGTGGCCGTAGGTGCGGCAGTTTTCCCCGATCCATACCCCCACTCGACGGATGGGGATGAACTGTCCACCGTGGGTGTGGCCGCACAGGACCAGGTCCGCGCCCGCCTCCGCTTCCCCGTCGAAGTCGTAGGGCTGATGATCGAGGAGCAGGACATACCGGTCCCGATCCAAGTCGGAAAGCAGGTCCGCCGCCGTCTGCCGGCCGGTGCCTCGCTGGGCCTGGGAGCGGTCCTTTCGTCCCACGATGTACAGATCGTCGCCTATGGGATATGCCTGATCCTCCAGCATGACGACGCCGTTCTGCAGAAGGCTTTCCCGAAACTCCCTGTCGGTCCAGCCCTTGTCTCCTTCGCTGTAATATCCTTTGTCGTGGTTGCCGTATACATAGAACACCCCGTGTCGGGCTTTCAGCTCGCCCAGAGCGCGGCAGGCTGAAAGCATGTCCTCCCGGGAGGTGTCGTCGTCCACAAAGTCCCCCGTCACGGCCACGATGTCCGGGGACAGCGCATTGATCTCTGCCGCGTATTTCAACAGCCCATCGCCGGAAAAGGTGGTGCCCACGTGGGCGTCGGTGATCTGGACGATCCGAAGATCCCCCTGGAACTTGTCCGTTTCCAGGGTGTAGAAGGTGGGACGCACGGCATGGTCGGCATGCCACCCCGCCCCCAGATACAGGACGCACAGGAACAGGGCCGCCCATGTGAGCCCATAGACGCGAGGTCTGCGGCGCAGCTTGGAGAGGACCAGGCCAACGAGATCGGCTATCGCCTGGAACAGGACCAGGTGGAGCAGGCAGACGATGGCGTTCATCCCGTTCCACAGCCGCCACAGCAGGGCGAGCAGCGCCCCATAGCCCAAAAGACACAGCGTCCGGGCCAGCCACCGCCTATCCCGCGTCAGCTTTCGCACGACGGGGAGCCGGGCCGCTCGAAAGGAAAGATATAGGAGGCCGGCCAAGGTGACGGCCAACACGATGAGGATGATCGCATACCACATAAGACCTTTTTTGTGAACGGTTTCCCGTTCCTGCAGAGGATCAGAGCTTAGCTTTCCCTTCCTGGCGGCTGCCGATCCACTGGCCCTGCCGGACCCGTGTCTCTTGGCCGCTCCCCAGGGTGGCCATAAGCTCCGGCAGCAGCGCCACCCGCTCCGACTCCATCAGGAGCACGATGGTGGACCCGGCCAGATCGAAGTATCCCTTCTCCTGGCCCCGGCAGAAGGGACCGCCCGTGTTCAGATTGACGATCCCGCCCACGATCAGGGCGCCGATCTCCGTTTGGACCACGGGGCCGAAGTGGGCCGTATCCAGCAAACACCAGCTGCGCCGGTTCAGGGTGAAGATGGGGTACTGCTCGCAGGCGATGGGCTGCACGCTGTGGAGCTGGCCCTCGATGAAGTGGTTGGGGCCCTGGATGCCGTCGTCGATGTAGCAATAGTGATGATAGTCCGAGGCGCAGAGGCGAAATACCAGGCTGAGCCCGCCTTCATATCGTTTCGCCAGCCCTACGTCCCCCAGCAGATCCTGGAGCCGGTACTGGGAGCCCTTCAGGGCGAAGCTGCTTTGGGCACTGACGGGGAAGACGCTCAGATACCCGTCGCAGGGGCTGATGAGGTGGTCCGGGGCGGCGTCCATGGGCAGCGGCGTCCGCTCCCGCAGGAAAAAGTCCCGGTAAGTGGGGAACTGCTGCAGCACCTCCTTCGACAGGGGGATGCCGTTCTTTCGGGCGAACTTGACGATATAGGGCTTGGAAAGACCGGAACGAAGATACCAAACCGCCACCCGGTCCAGGTGCAGCGCCTGCACCATCTTCAGCAGGCCGCGGCCCAGGGCGGTCCCATATAAAAAGCGGACGGAGCCGTCGTTCTCATGCGTTTGCATCTTTTTTCCTCCGCCGCCTCGACCGCCGGGACCCGCGGAGCTTGGGCTTCCTTCGCACGGACAGAGAGGGCTTTCGTATGGAGAAGGGAGTCAAAAAGGCCGTCGCCACCAGCAGCAAAACGAACAGGGAAAGGACGCTGAAGGGCCAGCGGCAAAGATGGCAGACCAGGGACAGCAGGGGGAAGACGGCCGCAGCGCTGGTCACGGGCAGCCCCAGATACACCTTCCGGCGGCCCGTATCGAAGTCCTGGCGAGCCTCCTCGTCCACGTTGAACCAGGCCAGACGGATGAGAGCGCAGAGCGCGTAGGCCCCGCAGGCCGCGGCCCTGAGCCATGTCCTCCGGCCCACGGAATAGACGATGAGGGCCGGCAGCACCCCGAAGCAGATGAGGTCGCTCAGAGAGTCGATCTGGATGCCGAACCGCTTTTCGCTGCGGGTCCGGTCCTTCTTGGTGGAGGCTACCTTCCCGTCGAACATGTCGCAAACGCCAGAGATCATCAGGCAGATCAACGCCCCGCGGACGTTGCCGTTGAGGAGGAAGAGGATGCCGGCGAAGCCCGACAGCATCCCCAAATAGGTAAGGATCACCGTGTAATTGTAGATGCCAAGCATAGGAAAAAACCTCCGGTCGGCCGGGGCAGCTTCACCCCCGCCAGACTTTAATTATACAGTATATCATATCTCGTCGCCTGACTCAATGATTTGATTCGATCTTCTTTCGGCGGCGCCGATTTCGCAAAAATTGGGGGAAAAGGGGGAAAAGAAGATATATTTTCTTTCGCGGTTTGGATTGACAACAGGGACCCCTGTGGTAAAATGTAGGTGAGCGTGTCATATCTGATATGACGGATATGGCAGGCGTGATATACCGGCCGCCGTTCCAAGGGGGAAAGGGGCGGTTTCCCGGCGACTCACGCAGCGCAAGAAAAAATTAAAAGGAGAAGGAAAAGGATGAAGAAAGTACTGTGTATGATCATTGCCCTCGTGTTTGTGCTGTCTGTGCCCCTGAGCGCTGCTCTGGCCTGCACGACCACCGCAAGCGGCAAGGATGCAACGGCCAACGGTTCCACCATCGTTTCTCATACCTGCGACGGCTGGTATGATCATCGTATCGTCATCGTGGAAGGCGGCAAGCATGAGGCCGGTGAGATGGTTGACATCTACAACGATCCCTGCACGGCTACCAAGAGCGAGCCCCAGCTCAGCGGCCAGATCCCCCAGGCCGAGGAAACCTACACCTACTTCAACGTGGGCTATCCCTTCATGAATGAAAAGGGCGTCGTTATCAGCGAGTTCACCTGGTCCGGCGACTACACCTCCTATTATTCCGGCAACGGCCTGTTCGTCATCGCCAACCTGGAGCAGCTGGGTCTGCAGCGGGCGGCGACCGCTCGTGAGTGCGTTAAGGTCATGGGCGCTCTGGCCGAGGAATACGGCTATTGCGATGGCGGCGAGTGCTTGCTGGTTGCCGACAAGGACGAGATCTGGATCTTCGACGTCTGCGGCGCCGGTCCCCTCTGGGAGAAGGATTCCGGCACGCCCGGTGCCCACTGGGCTGCCCGTCGTGTGCCCGATGACGCCACCTTCGTGGGCGCCAACCGCTCCCGTCTGGGCGTGATCGACTTCAACGATCCCGACAACTTCATGTGGTCCACCGATATCACCAAGTATCCTGCCTCCATCGGCAAGTACACCGAGGGTGAACCCTTCAACTACACCAAGATCTTCAACCCCTCCCCCTACGGGTATGAGTTCTATGCCTCCCGCCGTGAGTGGCGTGCGTTCTCCCTGCTGGCTCCCTCCCAGGAGTTCCCCGTGGTGAGCCGTCAGGATCATTATGATTTCGCCATCAAGCCCGACGAGCCCGTCACCGTGCAGAAGATCATGAGCATCTACGCCGACCATCTGGAAGGCACCAAGTATGATCTGACCGCCGATGCCGCTGCCGGCGCGTTCCACAACCCCCATCGCTATGCCGTCGGCAAGGATAAGCCCGAATCCGCCGCTTCCGAAGATTGGGAGCGCGAGATCGCCCAGTATCGCTGCAGCTACGCCTTCGTGGCAGAGCTTCGGCCCGATATGCCCGGCGAGATCGGTTCCGTCCTTTGGTACGGCGCTGACTGCCCCGACACCACCGTGTACGTGCCCATCTATGCCGGCGTGACCAAGGTGCCCGAGCCCTGGGCCATCGGCAACCGCAAGGCCTTCGATACCACCTGTGCCTGGTGGGCGTTCAACTTCGTGAACAACTACGCCCAGCTCCAGTGGGACAACATGTATCCCCAGATCCTGGAAGCCAAGGCTGCCTTTGAGGACAAGTTCTTCGCGGAGCAGGCTGAAGTCGATGCAAAGGCCATGGAGCTCTACAATGCCGGTGATCTCGAAGGTGCCCGTGCGTATCTGACCGAGTACACCTGCAAGTGCATGGACGAAGTGTACGAGGGCTGGTGGGCCTTTGCCTGGAAGCTCGTCGGCACCAACTACGACGGCATGCACATCAACGAGGATGGCTCCTCCACCAACCGCGGCTATGACCACGAGTATCTGGAGGCCGTCAACTTCGGCGCCACCAGCCTCGAGGACAAGGCTGCCCTGGGTATCAACTGATCGGGCCTGCGGACCGGATCGGCAATAATTGACTGAGCGCGGCACCCGGTGCGCATACTCCCTTCCTCTCCGGGTGGGGCTGTATGACCGGGTGCCGTTTTTCCCAAGAATGAAACAGGAGTAAATGAAAATGAAGAAATTCATCGTTATTCTTTTGACGCTGGCGATGGTGCTGTCCATGGCCGCCTGCGGCAGCAAGGAAGCAGCGGCCCCCGCCGCGGAGAAGCCTGCGGAACCGGCGCCCGTCGCCACGGAAGCTCCCGCCCCCGCTACCGAAGAGCCCGCCGCGGAAGCCCCCGCAGCCGAGGCCCCCGCTGCGGAAGCGCCTGCCGCGGAAGCCCCCGCCGCCGAAGCACCCGCCGCAGCCGAGGAAGCTGCGCCTGCCGAACAGGAGGAGGGCAAGCTCTATGGGCCCTTCGTCTCCACCACCTGCGGTCAAAGCCCCGGCGCCGTCATGTTCAAATCCCTGGCCGGCACGGTGGGTCTCGAGGCGGTGAACGAGAACGCGCTCACCGCGGAGCAGCTCCTTGAGGTGGCGCCCAACGCCAAGACCCTGGTCATCACCACCGGCACTTCCGGCAAGGGCATGGGTGCCGCCGGCACCGACGTGGACGATGAGATCGCCCGCTGCACCAAGCTGGCCCAGGCTGCCAAGGATGCCGGGATGACCGTTGTCTGCGCCCATATTGAGGGCTCCGCCCGCCGCACCGATTATGCTGACCAGGCGTCCATCGACGCCATGCTGGCTGTAGCCGACGTGGTCCTGGTCATCGAGGAGAGCGACAACGACGGGCTGTTCACCAACTATTGCACTGAGCACAACATCCCGCTGATCAAGGTCAAGGACGCCAAGTCCATCACCACTATCCTGGGTTGACGGGCAGCATGAGCTAAAAGGGGGTGTATTCGTTTTGACTATGTTAACGCATTCCCTGGCGGTAATCATCGTGATCGCCGTTGTTTTCGCGGTCGCGAAAAAGCTTCGTCTGAACACGGAGCTGTGCTTATTGCTGGGCGCACTGGGCGCTGTTGTGGCTCATGTGATTCTGCCGATGGGGGAGGACCCCCGTTCGGCGCTCCCCTTCACGGAGATCATCCGTCATCTGGTGGAGGGCACCTTCACCTATTTCGACGTCTGCATGACCTTCCTGACGGCGACCTTCTTCATGACACTGTATAAGGAGACTGGCGGCGTGTCCTACCTGGTTCGGACCATCGTGAAGCGCTTCTATGACCACCGGGTCATCTGCCTGCTTCTGCTCATGGTGGTGATGATGGTCCCCGGCGCCGTCACCGGTTCCGGCGCGACCACGGTCTTGACCGTGGGCGGCCTGGTGGGCGCGGTGCTCACCGCCATGGGCGTGGATGAGGACCGCCGCGTCGCGCTCATCTTCATCCTGGCCGCCATGTCCGCCGCCTGCCCGCCCATCAACCTGTGGGCCATGATGGCGGCCGCCGGCGCGAACATGCCCTACACGGGCTTCACCATGCCGCTGCTCATCCTGAGCGGCGTGGGCGCCATCTTCGCCACCTTCTATCTCGCCGGAAAGGGAGAGAAAAAGGGTGCGGTGGACGACGTGCTGAGCTCGCTGCCGGAAGCGCCTGCGGGTTGGAACATGCTCAAGGCCTTTGTCCCGTTCATCGTGATGATCGTTTTGATCCTGGGCGCCCGGGTGTTCCCCGCCTGGTGGCCCACCTTCGGTCTGCCTATGATCTTCATGCTGTGCGCGTTCACGACGCTCCTGTGCAGCCCGAAGAAGGTGAACGTCTTCGACATCGCCATGACCACCGTCACCAACCTGAAGGAACTGGTGGGCATCATGATGGTGGTCGGCGTGCTGAACCAGATCATGACCCTGACCGGTGCAAGGGGCCTGCTGTCCCTGGCCGTGGTCATCCTGCCCATCTGGCTGCTGTTCGCCGGCCTGTGGCTGATCTTGCCGGTCACCGAGGGCGTGCTGCAGTACGCTGTGGCGCCGCTATTCGGCGTGCCGCTGATCATGCTGTTCAACATGCTGGGCTACAACCCGATCATCGCCCTATCCTGCTGGGCGGTCATGTGGCCTGTGGGCGACTGCCTGCCGCCTACCGCTGTGGTGGGCCGTGCTGCAGTGCTGGAGCTGGACTACAAGGGCAACTATTATACGGGCTTTGTCAAAAAAGCCTTGGTGCCCATGCTGTTCATCCTCCTGATCTGCACGATCGCCATGATCTTCAACAAGCCGTTCGGCAACTTCCTGGGGGTGTAAGCATATGAGCGCATTGGTTATCGTTAATTTGATCATCACAATCTGCACCTATGCTACGGCCGCATTCTTCCTGTTTGCCACCATTCGGGTGTTCATCAAAACCAAGAATGTGCAGGATGCCCTGGTATACGTTGTGATCATGATCCCGTTCGTCCTTCGCTTGCTGCGACTGAAGTAAGGAGGCTGAAGGAAATGAAAAACAAAACTACCATCATTAAAATCGTAGCCGTGGCCCTGGCGATCGTCATGATGGCCATCGCCGGATACATGTTCCGGGAGCACCGGACCTATAAGGAGCCGGTGGTCGTCAGCGAGTACATCACGGAGGTCAAGAAGCTCTCCGATTACAGCGATGTGATCAAGGGCACCGTGAACGACTGCAACGTGTATATCTTCGACAGCGGTGTTCCCGGCGGAACCATCCTGATCTGGGGCCGCAGCCATCCCGAGGAGCCCGTGGGCATCATGGCCTGCCAGCTGCTGGTGGAAAATCTGAAGGTTACCCAGGGCCGGGTGTTCATCATCGACAGCCTGAACACCAGCGCCTCCACCAACACCCGTGTGGGCGAAGCCTATCCCCGGTTCTTCACCTATGACTGCGGATGGGGCAACATGAAGTGGCGCTTCGGCGACAGAGCCGGCAACCAGCTGGATTCCTGGCCCGATCCCGAGGTCTATATCCACTATCCCAGCGGACAGAACCTGGCCAACGTGGACGTGCGGAACATCAACCGTACCTGGCCCGGCAAGGCCAACGGCCTCATGACCGAGCGCACCAACTACGCGGCCATGCAGATGATCCAGCAGGAGCATATCGATCTTGCCATCGACCTGCACGAGGCGGAACTGGAGTACTCCGTGGAGAACACCATCGTGTTCCATCAGCGGGGCGAGGTCGTGGGCTCCATGGTGTCCATGGATTTGACCGCTTCTCCCTTCGACGTGGCCATCACCTGCAACTACTCGCCGGAGGCCCTGCACGGCTTGAGCCATCGGGAGATCGGCGACTGGTCTGACTGCGTGCCCTACACCTTCGAGGTGGCCGAGCCCATGCTGGACCGTATCCGCGGCATCACGGACGAGGCTTTGCTCATGGAGGGCAAGGATCGTTTCGTCATGATGGCCGGGGAGCACAAGCTCCTCTACGCGCCCATCGATGAAAACGGCTGGCCCATCGAAAAGCGGGTGGCCCGCCATATCACCACGATCCTCAAGACCATCGAGTGGAACAATATGATCAATCCCACCCAGACCATCCAGGTGGAAGGGATCCCCTCCTATGAGGATATGTGCAAGAGCCTGGCGCCCTACTACTACGATCCCGCTACCGCACCGGCCGATCGCATCTACTACGATTGATGCCGTGGGGCGCAATCTAAACTGAATCCGATCGGGGAGCCTTCTTGCGAAAGCTCCCCGGAACCATTTTTATTCGTTGTGCTTCCTGCCACGAAATCCCTTCGCCCGAGGGCTTTGGATCGGGCGGCAAACGGAAGGATCCGGAGGAAAACGTATGAAACAAAAGATAGCCTTGCTGATCGCCTGCATGCTGATGCTGAGCGCCCTTGCCGGCTGCACCACGGGCGAAAAGAAGACGGCTGTTGAACCTGTGGCCATCCCGGCATGGACCGGAAAGGACGTATTCGGAACGATCACGGGCCTCGATCCGGAGACGACGGTGATGTCGGCGGAAGGCGTTTCCATTCCTCTGGCGCTGTATTGCTATTGGCAGGTCTACAACGCGAGCCTTATGGAATACCGGGTGTACACCTATGCGGAGGATCATCCGGAGTTCAAAAGCGTCATGGGCACCGACGGCTATTTGAATTGGGAAGCGCCCTTCGGCGACAGCGATACCCTGCGGGCTTATCTGAACCGACAGACCGACGAAACCGCCCGTCTGTATATGGCTGTGGAAGCCGTCGCCGCGGAAAACGGGCTTACGCTGGATGAAAACGATCAAAAGACGCTGGAAGCGGAGCGGCAGGAGCTGGTGAAGAGCCTGGGCGGCGAGGAGGCGTTCGCCGATTATATCGCCCAAATGGGCCTTTCCCGGGCAAATTACGATAGGATCAGCGCCTATTCCCTTTGGCTCGACAAGCTGGCGGTGCTGGCGGCCACAGAAGGCAGCCCCCTGTATATCGGCGTGGAGGATCTAAACGAGTATGGCCTCTTCACGGACCATATCTACCTGTCCAAGGTGGATCTTTCCAGCTATAAGGAGCTTTCCAAAGAGACCGTCGCTGCCAAGAAACAGAAAGCGGAGGAGCTTGCCCGGCAGATCGCCGCCGCGCAGGACCCGGAAGCCGTCTTTGCGGCCCTGGCTGACGAGGCCAGCGAGGACCCGTATCGGGCCGACAATCCGGAGGGCTATATCTTCGCCCCGGGGACCATGAACGCCGTCTATGAAGCGGCCGCTCAGGCCCTAACCCCAGGCCAGGTCAGCGCCGTGGTGGAGGGGGAGACCGGGTTCTATATCATCTTGCGAAAGGATCTCAAAAAAAGGCTGAATGATGACGCGGAACAGCTTTCCTCCCTGCGGGACGAGTGCCTCATGGACCGGCTCGTGGCCCGATCCAAGGCCATGGACGTCACCGCCGCTCCGGAGTTGGAAAAACTGGACGTGGTCACGATCTATTCTGCCTTTGTCAAGCTGATGCGCGGGCAGAATTGACAGCCTTTCGACATCAATACCCGGTATAGTCAAATTCGATTTGGGTCCACTCGCCGTGCTCCCCGGTCTCTGCCCAGCAGAGGATGGTGTGAGTATCGTGGAAGAACGCCTCGAAGTTCGTATTCCACAGGGGTTGGAAGGTATCGTCGTCTGCAACATAGTCGGGATGGGGGTGATCCTGAGCGTAGTTGGAGGTGATGATATGCTCCTTCTTGACGTAGCCGGTCGCCGCCCGCTGTTCGTCGGTCATCATGAAATAGGATAGGGACCCCGGGTTGTTGATCGCAAAGGTGGGGTCGACATGGTAATCGTGGCCGTTGATGCGGACGTAGCTCCATTGATGGTCGCTCCCCATCATGATCGTCGCCTTCACCCCTGCCTGCATGAGCAGGTAGGAATAAGCGGTCGAGATCTCGTGACAGATGCCGATGCCGGTTTGGAAGAAGCGATAGCTGCGGGTATAGTCCACATAGGCATCGGCCATTTTCCCAAAGGTATCGTAATCATAGGAATAGGTCCTGGAAAAGTAGTCGTACAGGGCCAGCGCCTTCTCCATATCCGAATAGTCGTCCTCCAGGACCTGGTTGAGAATGTCCTCGATCATGGTCCCGAATTCTTTGATCCTGGCAGCGGCTTCATCCACGGGCATGAGATAGGTGAAGCTGGCGACGCCGTCCTTGACGGAGTGCTCCCGATCCCATGCATAGTCGATGAGCTCGGTCAGCACCGGGAAACACCGTTCGGGAAACTGGCCCATGACCCAGTCATAGGTGTGCTGATCCGGGCAGGCGAAGGTATTCTTTCCGGCCATGACCGCGTCCACCAGGTTGTACCAGGTCTCGCACATGGTCTTGCCGAAAAGCTCCTCCATATAGACGGAACAGACCTTGGGCTTGAACACATAGTGACCCAGGGGCGTATCCGGCAGGTCCGCCGGGTCGATCAGATCCCCGCGTTCGAAGTCATCTTCCGGGTCGCCCTCGGTCACAACCTTTTCCGGCGTCGTTCTTCTGAATCCGCCGATGATCGTTCCCTGTTCCAGCAGCGGCCAGGTGCTTTCCTCCACTCGCAGCGCGTATCCCTCGCCGTCCGGATAGAAGGATACCACCATCGGGTTCTCGGCGGCGTCGATGGTATGAAAAACGATCCCCTCAGCAGAAGCTGAAACCGTTCCTGCCTCCAAACCGGTCAGCCGGTACAGTTCCACTGACATGGCGTACCCGTCGCCGGTTGCTTCGATGGTTACCGAATCGCCGTCGTCGTTCCCATAGAAGCCGACATACGCGTCCAGATCGACTGCCGTTTCTTCCGCCGCGGGGGCGATCGTCGGGACAGGCGTCGGCCCCTCGTTTTCCGCCATGATAGGCGTGGCCGGTTTTTGCGCATCAAAGCCGTATGTGGTCAGCAGCAACAGAAATAAGCAAATAAATGCAACACTCTTTTTCATTTCTACGGATTCCTTTTTTCGTTTAAACCAACAAGTTTTTCAAATTATAGCATGGGTTGATGAGAAAAACAAATTATGTTCGTACTTGTACACAAAGAATTTGTGCCTGACACGGTACGGCGCTGCTTTGAATGACCTTTAACAAGGTAGCAGCGCCGGGAGGCGGCCAAAGGCCGCTTATGTGAACTATGTTCATCATACATGCCTGACACGGTACGGGATTCCTTTGAACAAAGAAAAACAAGGAAGGAATCCCGGAACGGGGCGGCTTCGCCGCCCCGTATGCGAACTACGTTCGAACTATGCGCTCAAGGAGCGCATCAAACAAATACCCCCACCGGGTGGTGGGGGTATTTGTTTGGCGTGCCTGACACGGTTCGAACGTGCGGCCTTTAGAGTCGGAGCCGACCAGACAGGGTACTCAAAGATGCAGATAAATAAGGGAATTCGCCGATTTCTGGGCTTTTTTCCATCAATTGTCTTTGTTACATATATCCCTAAACCGAGTTCAATAGTACATTCCTCACACCGGTGTGTAGTAGAAATGTGGTAGAGCAGCTCGAACTATGATTCGATGGCTGTCCAAATAATCATCATTATTTCAAGCGGGATACCGTATTTCTCGCATATTCTACCTTCAGCGATCTGCTGGTGGGGCGGGAACTGGAACGACAAAAACGAAAGTAAATGTCATTGATATATACAAATCTATGTGGGAGGAATGAAAAATGCCTGATCCAGTACAAGAATTCTTAGATCACGCAGCATTTGAACGTGTGATTGCTCCTGATGTTTTGATGAACACATCAGAAGAGCACCTTAGTATGCATTGCATGGAATGATGAAGCGCAATTCGACAGGAGAAGTTTTAGGAAAAGTAATCCCCCGAAAACGCAGTGTTTTCGGGGGATTGGCGTCCCCGGCGCGATTCGAACGCGCGGCGTTCCGCTTAGGAGAACTGCAACTACGCATGGCTCTTAAAGCTAGACGGCGTCTGGATAAAACTCAAAAAGCCAGTAATTTAGGGAAAAATCGGCATTGTTTACTATGCTCATTCAAATCACTCTAAGATAGCATGCTCATGCAAAGTACAGTCAAAATGCAGTCAAAAGTTATCATAATTGGAACCTCGGTCATCAGGGATGCGGGATCCCCAGCATATCGAAAAGCCGGACAAAAGAATCCTGTCCGTCCAGGCAGGTGTCCGTCAGCCATGCCGTTTACAACTTTGGAAACCGCGCACGCCGCTTCTGCAGCACAGCCTTTTTCGTTTCGACTTCCCGCTTCAATTTCCGGATCTCCGGACTAGCGTCTTCTTCCCGGTAAAGCAGACCGATCAAGGCGTCTTGTTTTTCGATGATCTCGTTTTTCACGCTTCTTGTGGGTTCCAGGTTCTCTGCAACCTCCAGCCGCATCTGAACAACACGCTCTTCTGCCTCCTGACGCAATCTTTCCGTCTCTATCCGGATTTCCTCCATGCGTTTGGTGATGCGTTCCGTCTTAAAAATGACCTCGGGATAAGCCTCTGCAAAGCGGCGGTAGAAAACGGAGCGGTTGCTGAGCAGCAGCCGAACCTCTTTGCTTATGGCTTCTGTTTCGTCTGCCTGACTGCTTTCAACGCCCGTTTTGACCAGTTTCAGCACAAAGTGAGACATCACATTGTCTGCGATAAAGATCGTGGTCAGGGAGAGCGCCATAATCTCTCGCACAGTAAGGCTAACATGTTCGGAAAGACGGAGCAACAACGGATTGATCAGCTCCACGATCACCACTCCGCCAAGCCCGAACAGAATCAGGTTTCCGATCCAGACTCTGCCATGTAGATTCATGGGCTTCTGGCTATAATCCCACCAACGAGCATGGAAGCGTTTCTCCAGAACATAGCTCGTCATGTATTCCAGAACGCCACATAGAAGGAACGATACGATGAAAGTCGTACCGACGGAAAATTCCAACGGAGCAAGCCCCTTTATCACGACGGTGATTAGCGCCGCACCGGAGCCGTAGATTGGGAGCCACGGGCCGGTCAGAAAGCCGCGGTTGATGAAACGGTGAAACTGAAAGTACTTCAGTGTGACCTCGATGCACCAGCCAAGGAAAGCATAGGCAAAAAACAGCAATATCAAGTTTATCAGGCGGTCAGTCGCCATTCTCCAAAACTCCTCTGAATTCTATATTAGGCTGGTATACCTGAGGCCTATGATTGCGGTACTGCCGAATCTCTTCTTCTGTGAACTCTGCAAAACACACCGCGTCCACATCCCGATCCAACTGCTTCAGTTCCTCTGTGAACTCCGGTGCCTGGAAAGAGAAGCGCTCTTTGCCTCCAAGGGGGGACTCTCGCCTCACCAGGCCGTCCGCCAGAAGTCGGGCCATTGCCACAATCACAGCAGGTTTTCTTATACCGGTCAGCAAACACAGGCTCTCAATGCTGCAAGGTTCTTTTTTCTTTTCCATGCAGTATAAAAGCCTGATTCTGGCCTCATCCATTCCATGCTTTCGGCCAAGCGTTTCCAGATATCGGCCAAGCAGCCGCGTTTCCAGGATCGCGCTGCGCACCGGGAAGGCTGTGCCGCTTTCGCCGGATAGTGCAGACAAGGCTTCTCCTTCCTGCAGCTTCCGGGTTCCCGGCGTGAAGGGCAGCGCCAGGCTGTCGTGACTGACAGCCAGCAGATAGCCGTAAATCACCGGCAGCCGCTCCTGATAAGCAGGCGCGTCAAAGGTTTTCCTGAAAAACTCGTTATAATAGCCGATGACGCTTTTCTTCATTTTGATTGTGCTGCTCAAATTCAAACTTTGGTCTACCAACGAGCCCTTGGTGTACTGATAGTAATAAACCGGGGCTTTCAGGATCGCTATGTTCTTGACATGGAGAAGGTACTCCAG
>CADCJW010000009.1 GCA_902801845.1 uncultured Eubacteriales bacterium | reverse complement strand
GCCGCCCACCTCCACGAAGTACTTGCTGCCCTCGCGGACCAGCTTCGCGTCGAAGAAGTTCATGACCGGCATGCCGATGAACCCGGCCACGAACAGGTTCGCCGGATGATTGAACACCTCCTGGGGGGTGCCGATCTGCTGGATATAGCCGTCCTTCATGATGACGATCCGATCGCCCAGGGTCATGGCCTCGGTCTGGTCGTGGGTCACGTAGATGAAGGTGGTGTCGATCCGCTTGCGCAGCTTGATGATCTCGGCACGCATCTCGTTACGGAGCTTGGCGTCCAGGTTGGAAAGGGGCTCGTCCATGAGCATGACCTTCGGCGCACGGACGATGGCCCGGCCGATGGCCACACGCTGCCGCTGACCGCCGGACAGAGCCTTGGGCTTACGGTTCAGGTACTGGGTGATATCCAGGATCTCCGCAGCCTCCCGGACCTTCTTGTCGATCTCGGCCTTGGGCACATGGCGGAGCTTCAAGGAGAAGGCCATGTTCTCATACACGGTCATGTGGGGGTACAGGGCATAGTTCTGGAAGACCATGGCGATATCCCGATCCTTGGGGGGGATGTCGTTCACCAGCTTGCCGTCGATGAGCAGCTCGCCGTCGGTGATCTCTTCGAGACCGGCCACCATGCGCAGGGTCGTGGACTTGCCGCAGCCGGAGGGGCCGACCAGCACGATAAACTCCTTGTCGGCGATGTCCAGGCTGAACTGCTGGACGGCCACCACGCCCTCGTCGGTGATCTGCAGGTTGATCTTCTTCTTGGGCTGGTCGTCGTTCTTCTTGGACTTCTTCTGCTCCCCGCTGATGTAGGGATAGACTTTCTTGATGTTCTTGAGTTGTACGGTTGCCATCTTTTTGCTCATAACGGTTCAGCCTCCGCATCCCCGTTTCGCCCGAGAGCAGCTATATCTCTCGGACTTTACGGCAGGTCTCCACACTGCCGCACCGCTGAACAAGGCGGTATTGCTCCTTTCTTTTGCCCCTCCCACGCATAAAGTGGAGTGCGATGGGACGGGTTTAAGTGGGGTGTATAACAGAGAGGGCCCATACCCTCGCTATTATTGAATAAAAATACCATACTTTTCGTCGCTTTGCAACGGTCAGCGCTGCTGTTTTTTGTTTCTTTTTGGCCGAAAAGCAGGGATCGCGGCCTATATGGTGACCGTGACGGCGCACCGGGGGCCGACGCTGAGGGGCACCAGGACCCCTTCAACGGGCTTGCCGTCCACAAGGAGGCCCTTTTGCTTGCCCCGGCGGACGGTGATCTCGTACGGCACGCCTCGGAAGACGCGACGGGCGGTGAAGCCGTCCATTTCGTCCGGCAGGCAGGGATGGACCCGAAGCCCGTCGTAGTCGGGCCGGATGCCCAAAATCCCCTGGCTGACAGCCACGAAGGACCAGGCGGCGGTGCCGGTGAGCCAGGAATTCTTGGCCTCGCCGTAGTTCTGGGCGTCCCGTCCGGCGATGGTCTGGCTGTAGCAGTAGGGCTCGGTGCGGTGGATTTCGCTCTTATCCTCGATATAGGAGGGAGCGTTCCGGGTGTATAGATCGAACGCGCTGTTGCCGTCGCCCAAGGTGCAGTAGGCCAGGGTGACCCAGGGGTTGTTGTGACAGAATACGGACCCGTTCTCCTTGTAGCCCGGGGGATAGGAGGAGATCTCGCCCAGATAATCCCGGTACGTGGTGTAGCAGGGGTGGAGGACCTCCAGCCCGAACCGGTTGCCCAGATACTTCTCGGCGGAGGCCAGGGCCTTCACGCCGTATTCCCTGCCGCCGATGCCGGCCATGACGCAGAAGCCCTGGGGCTCGATAAAGATCTGGCCCTCGTCGTTGAGGGAGCTGCCCACGGGCCGCTCGAAGGCGTCATAGGCCCGGCGGAACCATGCGCCGTCCCAGCCGGCGGTCTTGGCAGCCTGCTCGATCTCGTCCACGGCGGAGAGGACAGCCTTAGCTTCGTCCGAAAGGCCCAGCCGTTCCACCAGCTCCGCATATTCCTTCCCATACTTCACGAACATGCCCGCGATGAACACGCTCTCCGCCTTGCCGCTCTCGAAGTTGGAGCAGGTCTGGAAGCTTTCGCCGGGGGTGTGGCTGAAGCAGTTCAGGTTCAGGCAGTCGTTCCAGTCAGCCCGGCCGATGAGGGGCAGACCGTGAGGGCCCCGATGGGTGACGGTATAATTCACGCTCCGGCGCAGATGCTCCAAAAGGGGCACCTCGCTGCCCGCCTGGTTGTTGAAGGGGGTGGGCTCGTCCAAAATGGTGAAGTCGCCGGTCTCCCGGATATAGGCCGTGGTGCAGGCGATGAGCCACAGGGGATCATCGTTGAAGCCGGAGCCCACGTCCGCGTTGCCCCGCTTGTCCAGGGGCTGATACTGGTGGTAGGTGCTGCCGTCGGGGAACTGGATGGAGGCGATGTCCAAGATGCGCTCCCGGGCCCGCTCGGGGATCAGATGCACGAAGCCCAAAAGGTCCTGACAGCTGTCGCGGAACCCCATGCCCCGGCCGGTGCCGCTTTCATAATAGGAAGCGCTGCGGCTCATGTTGAAGGTGACCATGCACTGGTACTGGTTCCAGATGTTCACCATCCGATCCAGCTTCTCCTCGCTGCTCTTCACGGTGAACCGATCGAGGAGCTTCGCCCAGTAGGCTTTCAATTCGGCCAAGGCGGCGTCGAACTGTTCCACCGTGTCGTATGCGGCCAGCAGGGCATGGGCCCTAGTTTTGTTGATGACGCCGGGGGAAGAGAACTTCTCCTCCTGGGGGTTCTCCACATAGCCCAGGCGGAACAGGAAGCTTTTCTTTTCGCCGGGGGCCAGCGTGACCTCCAGCCGCAGGGCGGCCATGGGGGCCCATCCGGAAGCTTTACTATTATAGGAGATCCGCTGCGCCACGGTCTGGGGTTCGCTCCAGCCCCTGAACCGACCCAGGAAGGTGTCCCGATCCGTGTCGAAGCCGGCGATGGGGGCGTTGACGGAGTAGAAGGCGTAGTGATCCCGGCGCTCCCGGTACTCGGTCTTGTGGTAGATGGTGCTCCCTTCGATCTCCACCTCGCCGATGTTCCAGTTCCGCTGGAAGTTGGTGGAGTCGTCCACCGCGTTCCACAAACACCACTCCACGGCGCCGTAGACCGTCAGCTTTTTTTCTTCCGTAGACGCATTGGTGAGGGTCAGCTTCTGCAGCTCGCAGGCCGCGCCCATGGGGACCATGACGGTCAGATCGGCCTCTACGCCGTTCTTTTTCCCCTCGAAGACGGAGTATCCAAGGCCGTGGCGGCAGCGGTAGCTGTCCAAAGCCGTCTTGGCTGGCAGGAAGGCGGGGCTCCAGGTCACGTCCCCGTCGCAAATGTAAAAGAGCCGCCCGCCCTCGTCGTGGGGCACGTTGTTGTAGCGGAAGCGGGTGATGCGCCGAAGCTTGGCGTCCCGATAGAAGGCGTAGCCGCCGCAGGTGTTGGAGATCAAAGAGAAAAAGCCCTGATTGCCCAGATAATTGATCCAGGGCAGGGGCGTGTCGGGCCGGGTGATCACATATTCCCGGGCCTCGTCATCGAAATAACCGTATCGCATGGCGCACTCTCCTTATATTTCAACAGACTTTTCGAAATCGATTAAGATAACACGTATACTATAAACGAAACAACGGCCGTTTGTAAAGGGGAAAAATGGGAAAAACACCATTTTTATCCCAAAATTTTTTTTTCGATTGGGGGTTGACGGGAGCAAGACGAATAATTATAATACAAGTATCGAAATCGATTAAGCTCGATTTTCTTCATTTCGGATCAAAAATCTGCTGATTTGAGCTAAATCGTTTTCAATGCTTCCGGACAGGAGCGGAAAGGAAGGCGCGGCATGGTCACCATCACGGACATCTCTCAGCGATGCAACGTGTCCCGCGCCACCGTCAGCAAGGCTCTCAACGGTCACAGCGACATCAACGCGGAGACCGCCGCCCACATCCGTCAGGTGGCCAAGGAGATGGGGTATCTGCCCAACGCCACCGCCCGGGCGCTGAAGCTGGGCGTGTCCCACAACATCGGGGTCCTCTTCGTGGACAAGACCTCCAGCGGACTATCCCACGAGTATTTCTCCCAGATCCTGGAGAGCGTGAAGCAGGAGGCGGAGCGAAGCGGGTACGATATCACCTTTATCTCCCGGGATATCGGCGCCGTGCCCATGGACTATTACGAGCACGCCAAGTACCGCAACTGCGACGGCGTGATCGTGGCCTCGGTGGATTTCACGGACCCGGCGGTGATCAAACTGGTGAACAGCGACATCCCCACGGTCACCCTGGACTACGTGTTCGACAGCTGCAGCGCGGTCCTCTCCGACAACGTGGGGGGCATGGCGGAACTGGTCCGATATGTCTACGGCAAGGGCCATCGGAAGATCGCCTTCATCCACGGGGAGATCACCTCCGTCACCCAGAAGCGGCTGGCCAGCTTCCACAAGACCTGCGCCGAGCTGGGGCTCACGATCCCGGAGGAGTACATCGAGGCGGCCACCTTCCACGACCCCAAGGCCAGCGGGCTCGCTACCCGGCGGCTGCTGGCCCTGAAGGAGCGGCCCACCTGCATCCTCTATCCCGATGATTTTTCCTTCATCGGCGGGATGAATGAACTGGAGCGGCAGGGCGTGTCCATCCCCGGGGACATCAGCGTGGCGGGATACGACGGCATCCCTCTTTCCCAGGTGCTTCGTCCCCGGCTCACCACCTATCGGCAGGACGCCGAGACCATGGGGCGGGAAGCGGCCCGGCAGCTGGTGGAGATCATCGAACGGCCCAAGGAATGGATCCCCCGGCAGACCATGGTCCCCGGGAAGCTCCTCGAAGGGGACACCGTCCGGACCATCGAATAAGGTTTTAAGATGCGCAAGCGTCTCAAAATAAACGAGTCGGCAACGGCTCAAAAATAAAAGAAGGAGAAAACCCAAATGAAAAAGCTCATCTCTGTCGTCCTGTGCCTGCTCATGCTGGTCTCCATCGTGACCATCAGCAAGCCCGCCGCCGCAGAAGACTCCCAGGGCAAGGTGTTCAACATCTATGCCTGGAACGAAGAGTTCAAGGGATTCTTTGAGAAGTACTACACCGTGCCCGAGGGCGTGACCGTCAACTGGATCATCAATCCCAGCGATGGTGGCGTCTACCAGCAGAAGCTGGACGAGGCCCTGCTCAACCAGGCCTCTGCCGCCGACGATGACAAGGTCGATATGTTCCTGGCTGAGGCCGACTACATCGGCAAGTACGTGGATTCCGAGTACACCATGGGCATCGACCAGATCGGTTACCAGAATGCCGACACCATGTATGAGTACACCATCAAGGCCGCCAGCGATGCCAACGGCGTCTGCAAGGGCGTTTCCTTCCAGTGCTGCCCCTCCGCGCTGATCTATCGCCGCAGCATCGCCAAGGACGTGCTGGGCACCGATGAGCCCGACGAAGTCCAGGCTCTGCTGGATTCCTGGGAGAAGTTCGAAGCCGTGGCCGCCGACGCCAAGGCCAAGGGCTACTACATGACCGCCTCCTTCGCCGAGACCTACCGCGTGTTCTCCAACAACTGCACCATGCCCTGGGTCGATGAAGAGAAGAACCTCCAGTTCGATCCCATGATCGATGCCTGGATCGCCCAGACCGAGAAGTTCATTCAGAACGAGTACACCCTGGATTGCGGCATCTGGGACGATGAGAAGAATCAGCAGATGTTTGCCGACGGCAAGACCATGTGCTTCTTCGGACCCGCCTGGTACTTCAACTTCTGCATGGGCAACGCTCAGGATCCCGAGAAGGGCTGCAAGGGCGACTGGGCCATCTGCGAAGGCCCCATGGCCCACTTCTGGGGCGGCACCTGGCTGCTGGCCGCTGCCGGTTCCGACAACACCGCCATGCTCAAGGACATCTTCGAGACCTTCACCGTGAACGAGGAAGTCTGCGAGAATCTGGTCGCCAACGAGGCTCAGTATCCCAACAACACCAAGGTCGTTGAGAAGTTCGCCAACGATCCCACCTACGGCAGCGAGTTCCTGGGCGGCCAGAACGACATCCTGGCCTTCTCCAAGCTGACCGGCAACATCAAGTGGGAGAACCACACCAACTACGACCAGATCCTGAACGAGAGCCTGCAGAGCTGCCTGCAGGAGTACTTCAAGGGCTCCGTCGATAAGGATACCGCCCTCGCCACCTTCTATCAGAAGATCAACGAGACCTATCCCGACATCGTCACCCCGTAACAAATCGATCCTGTGAACTCATTGCTGCGGCGGGGTCGTCCCGCCGCAGCATTCCTGTTAGAACCGAACGGAGGTTCCCATGTCCTTAGATAACCGCTCGCTGAACGGACGGCGCAAATCCGTCAGCTACGCCAAATGGGGGTATATCTTTATACTTCCCTTCTTCCTCGTTTATATCGTTTTCACCCTGGTCCCTCAGGTGCTGACCATCTATAACAGCTTCTTCACAAACTATATGGACGGCCTCAAGCACATCGGTCCCGAATTCGTGGGCCTGAAGAACTATGTGTCGCTGTTCACCCCCAACAAGCAGGGATCCATCCTGATCCTGAAGTATGCGGCCAACACCATGATCCTGTGGTTCCTGGGCGCCGTGCCTCAGTTTTTGATCGCCCTGCTGCTGGCGGTGTTCTTCACCAGCTACCGGCTCAACATCAAGGGACAGGGCTTCTTCAAGACGGTTATCTACATGCCCAACCTGATCATGGCCTCCGCCTTCTCCATGCTGTTCTTCACCCTGTTCTCCAAGGTGGGTCCGGTGAACCAGTTTTTGCAGCAATCGGGGATCATGGACAAGCCCTTAGATTTCTTCGCAAGCAAGGTGACGGTCCGAAGCCTGATCGCCCTCATGAACTTCCTCATGTGGTTCGGCAACACCACCATCGTGCTCATGGCCGGCATCATGGGCATCGACCAGACCCTCTTCGAGGCGGCCACCATCGACGGTGCCAACGCTGTGAAGGTGTTCTTCAAGGTGACGCTGCCCCTTTTGATGCCTATCTTCGTCTACTGCCTCATCACGGCCCTGATCGGCGGCATTCAGATGTTCGACGTGCCCCAGGTCCTGACCAACCGATTGGGCATGCCGAACAGGACCTCCTTCACGTTGGTTATGTACCTCAACAACTATCTATCCACCAGCAAGAACTACGGCATGTCCGGCGCCATCTCCGTGATCATCTTCATCATCACGGGTATCCTGGGCGGCATCGTCTACAAGTTCCTGTCGGCCCAGTATAAGGACCCCGTGGAGAAGCCTCGCAGGGCGCGGAAAGGAGCGCGCAAATGAACGAGAACACCAAGAGCCGGCTCATGATGACCCTGCTTCGGATCGTCGTGTACGCCATATTGATCTTCCTGACGGTCCTATGCCTGTTCTCCTTCTACCTCATGATCGTCAACGCCACACGGTCCAATGCCCAGCTGCAGGCCGGTTTCCGGCTCCTGCCCCAGGAGCACTTTTGGGACAACCTGAAGAACGCCTGGACCGACGCCTCCATCAACATCCCTCGGGGCATGCTGAACTCCCTGTTCATCGCCGCCGTGTCCGCGGCCCTGACCACCTACTTCTCCGCCCTGACGGCCTACGGCGTCCACGTCTATGACTTCAAGGGCAAGAACCTGGTGTTCACCTTCATCATGGCCATCATGATGATCCCCGCCCAGGTCAGCGCGGTGGGCTTCGTGCAGATGATCAACAAGTTCCACCTGACCAACAACTATATCCCCCTGATCGTGCCCAGCATCGCCGCCCCCGTGGTGTTCTTCTACATGAAGCAGTACATGGAGAGCGTGCTGCCGTTGGAGATCGTGGAGGCCGCCCGGTGCGACGGCTCCAACGAGTTCCGCACCTTCAACACCATCATCCTGCCCATCATGAAGCCGGCCATCGCCGTCCAGGCCATCTTCTCCTTCGTGAGCTCCTGGAACAACTACTTCATTCCCGCCCTGCTCCTCGACAAGGCCGAGATGAAGACCGTGCCTATCATGATCGCCCAGCTCAGAAGCGCGGACTACTCCAAGTTCGACATGGGCAAGGTGTACATGTTCATCCTTTTGGCCATCCTTCCGGTCATGCTGGTGTACATCATCCTGAGCAAATCCATCATCAAGGGTGTCACTTCCGGCAGTGTGAAGGGCTGATGCTTTTCACTTCCTTCCTCCTTTACCGCCTTGCCTCCTTCATGGGCAGGGCGGTTTTCTGACAAACGTGTTTCGACCCGATGGGTCGGGAAAGGGATCCTATGCGCATCTTTACCGGATATCAAAAGGGCATGGACCTGGGGGGCTGGTTCTCCCAGTGCGACCACAGCGAGCAGCGGTACGACACCTTCATCACCGAGGCGGACTTTGCCGTCATCCGGGGCTGGGGCTGCGATCATGTGCGGCTGCCCATCGACTACGAGCTTCTGGAGGACAGGGACGGCGCGCCTCGGGAGAGCGGCTATCTTCGGCTGGAAAAGGCCGTAGGATGGGCGCGGAAGAACGGCCTGAACATGATCCTGGACCTGCACAAGACCGCCGGCTTCTCCTTCGATCCCGGGGAGCAGGAGGGGGGCTTCTTCGAGAGCGGGAAGTATCAGGAGCGGTTCTGCGCCCTGTGGGAGCGGATCGCCCAGCGCTTCGCCAAGGATGAGGACATGCTGGCTTTCGAGCTTCTCAACGAGGTCACGGAAAAGGCCTACGGCCCCGTCTGGAACCGGATCGCCCTGGAATGCATCCGCCGCATCCGGGCCTTTGCGCCGAAGACGAAGATCCTGATCGGCGGCTACTGGCACAACAGCGCCGTGGCTGTGAAGGATCTGCCCCTGCCCTATGACGAGAACGTGGTCTATAACTTCCACTGCTACGAGCCCTTGATCTTCACCCACCAGGGGGCCTACTGGATGCCGCCCATGGAGACCTCCTTCCGTATCCCCGTCACCGCCACCTATGGGGAGATGGCCGCCGCCAGCCGGCGGTACCTCAACGGGTCCCAGGCGGGATTGGAGGCCCTGCCTGCGGACGGACACCTCAGCAGCGCCTTCTTCGAAGCCTTCTTCGCCGAGGCGGTCTCTGTGGCGGAGGAGAGGGACGTGCCCCTCTACTGCGGGGAATACGGGGTCATCGACAAGGCCAGCCCCGAGGACGTCCTCGTCTGGTATAGGGCCATTCACGCCGCCTTCGAGAAATACGGCATCGGCCGGGCCGCCTGGAGCTACCGGCAGATGGACTTCGGCCTCTCCGATCCCCGCATGGACGGCGTGCGGGCGGAGATCCTCAACTGCCTATGAAGCTGACCATCCTATCCGACAATAACACCCTGATCGACCGGTATCTGCTGGGGGAGCCGGGTTTCTCCTGCCTCGTGGAGGCGGAGGGGAAGCGGTTCCTGCTGGACACGGGATATTTCGGCATCTTCGCCAGGAACGCGGAGGATTTGGGCATTGACTGGCGGGGCGTGGATGCTGTGATCCTCTCCCATTGCCACGACGACCATACCAGGGGCCTCAGCGCCTTCTTCACCGACGGGCCGAAGCCCCAGCTGGTGGCCCATCCGGCCCTATTCCGCCGGGTCCTGTCCCGGGGGCTGTCCATCGGCTGCCCCTATCCCCAGGCGAAGCTGGAGCAGTATTTCGATCTCTGCCTCACGGCGGAGCCCATGGCCCTGACGGAGAACCTGTTCTATCTTGGGGCCATTCCCCGAGTCTATCCGTATATGGAGGATCCCGCCATCCGGCAGGGGGAGGACGGGCCGGACAAAAACCCGGACGACACCGCCCTCGCTTATCGGGGACAGGAAGGGGTCTATGTGATCACCGGCTGCTCCCACAGCGGCATCGGCAACATCCTGGAGCAGGCCAAGCGGGTCACCGGCCAAAGCCGCATCCTGGGCGTCATCGGCGGCTTCCACCTGCGGCAGATGGACGAGCGGTCGGCGGGCATCATCGAATACCTGCAAAAAGAGGACATCCCGCACCTGTATCCCTGCCACTGCACGGCCCTGTCCGTGAAGGTGGCCATGGGGGCGCGGATGCAGATCGAAGAAGTGGGGGCGGGCACCAGCCTGATTTGGGAATGAACGAACAGAAGCAAAGAGTTTTCAACAGGATCGATCAAAACGCGGCCTCCATCGTGGAGTGTAGCCGCAAGCTCTTCGACATCCCGGAGCTTGGGTATCGGGAGTTCGAAACCGGTCGGTTCATCCGAGCCTGTCTGGACGGCTGGGGCCTCTCCTATGCGCCGGCGAGCTATACGGGCCTGATCGTCACCCTGGGCCGGGGGGATCCGGTGGTGGCGGTGGTGGCGGACATGGACGCTCTGCCGAAGAAGGCGGGGGAGGGCCGCATCCATTCCTGCGGCCACAGCCTCCAGACCTCCGCAGCCCTGGCCCTCATCGAGGCGTTGAAGGACGAGCCCCTCTCCGGCACGGTGAAGGTGATCTTCACCCCGGCGGAGGAGATGATCGACTATGCTTACCGGAAGGAGCTCATGGACCGGGGTCTGGTCAGATACCCCTCCGGCAAGCAGGACATGATCGCCCGGGGCGTTTTCGACGGGGTGGACTGCGTCCTCTCCTGCCACGCCTCCGGGGAGCCTGGCTGCCGGTTCGACCTGGGTTCCACCCTGAAGGGGTTCGTCATCCTCCGGGCCGTTTACACGGGCCTTGGCGCCCATGCAGGGGCGGCCCCCTTCGCGGGGAAGAACGCCCTTCACGCCGCGCTGCTGGCCCAAACCGGCGTCGCCTTCTTGAAGGATCGGTTCGACCCCGAGGACGGGGTGAATGTGCAGCCCGTGATCGCTGAGGCGGCGGGGACGGTGAACATCGTGCCCGATCACGCCGTGGTGGAGACCTACGTCCGGGCCCAGACGGAAAAAGCCCTGTTTCGGGCGGCGGACCTGGTGGAGAATTGCCTAAAGAAGTGCGGCGAGGCCCTGGATATCGAAACGGAAGTCACCCGTCGCCCCGGCTTTTTGCCCCTTTCCCAAAGCCGGGCGATCAACGCCCTGGTGAAGGAGAACATGCTGCTCCTCTGCGGCGAGGACGAGATCGCGGAGGGCATCGTCTCCGGCGCCTCCGGGGACGTGGGGGATCTCTCCACCCTGCTGCCCACGGTCCAGTTCGGCTTCACCGGCGTGTCGGGCCGGTTCCACGGGGACGATTTTTCCGTGACGGACGAGGGAACTGCCTGCCTCTGCCCGCCCAAGATCCTGGCGGGGACGGTGCTGGACCTCTTTGAGCGTCCCGTCTCCGGCTGCGCTGCCTTCGTCGAGAAGAAGGCTGCCTATCTTAAAACATGGCTGGGGGAATGAGCCATGACGACACAAAGCCGCTGAACCTATGTTCGGCGGCTTTTGACTTGTCGGGGAGACTCTTTCGTGCTATGATATCGGCATATCCCGTTCATGGAGGCAAGCCATGGTCCCGTCCGCCGTCATCAACGAAGCTATCCTGTTTCTCACCCTGCAGGCGATGCGTGCCCTGGTCCGCCGTACGCCCCCGAAGAAGCTGCCGGAGTCCTTTCGGTACTTCACGGTGCTGTCCAACCTGTTCTGCGCGCTGACGGCGCTGATCCTTCTCGTTTGCGAGCTTTGCGGGGCCATGCCCGCCTGGGCGGTGACCCTGAAATACATGGGCACCGTGGCCGTGACGGTGACGCTGTGCACCGTGTTCCTGTTCCTGCTGCCCGTCTCCAGGAGCTTGGAAGGGCTGCTGTCCACCGGGCCGGAGCGCATCATGCACGTGGTCACGCCCCTGCTGGCCATCCTCTCCTTCCTCTGCTTCGAGCAGAAGGGCCTGAGCGCCTGGATCATCCCCCTGGGCATTCTGCCCGTGCTCCTCTACGGGTGGCTGTATCTCGACCGGGTGGTCTTCGCCAAGGCCTGGCCGGACCTGTACGGCTTCAACAAAACCGGCCAATGGAAGCGGAGCTTCGCCTTCATGGTTGCCGGCGCGATCCTCATCGCTGTGCTGCTCTGGCTGCTGTAAGGCCTCGGGCGGCTGCGGCCGTTTGCAGATCGGGGCAAAAGCGCCGCCTCGAAAGCCGAGCGGCGATGATGCCAAGGCGCATGGAAGAGCAGAGGGTTCGAGGGGGAAGGAAATGCTGAGGATTCCGATAAAAAGCGTGCCGATGACAGCGGCGCAGAGCCTGCAGACGCTGAAGGAACGGGGCATTCTGACCAATCCTTATGCAGAAAAGTATATTTCGCACCCTCGCTTCCCTGCCCGGGGGAGGGGAGAGATGACAGCAGCCATCCTCTCCCTGGAGGAATTAGGGCTGGAGAGCGGCGCCTCTCTTGATGAACTGTTTCAGCTTATTAAGGAAACACAATTCGCCCCCTGTCCTCCGGACACAGGTTTTTTCCTTCGCCTTACATGGACAGATCAGCCCCAGAGTCAGGATTCCGTTCTTACCGGAACGCATAGGTCACCGGATCAGGCCGTTACCGTTCTGTCAGAACCGCTCGAAAGGGACGACTCCTTTCCCAAGGGGCTGTATCTGCGCAAGGTGGACGGCCATCTTTGGCTTCGGGGCTATGTGTGCGATTCCGCATACCGCTTTCCGGGCGACGCGCTTTTTGCGCTTGCGATACGCAGCACATGAGCGGCATACCCCGGCTTGCCGATCCGCTGATACCAAAACGCCCTTCGCTGCGCGCATGCAGCGAAGGGCGTTTTTATACGGTAATGGATTATTCGTACTCGATGGTGGCCAAAGGCTTGCTGGAAAGGTCGTAGAGGACCCGGTTCACGCCCTTGACCTCGTGGAAGATCCTGTCCCGGATCTTGAGGAGCAGGCTGTAGGGCACCTCCTCGATGGTGGCGGTGACGGCGTCCACGGAGTTCACCGCCCGGATAATGACCATCCAGTCGTCGGTCCGCTTGCCGTCCCGGATGCCGGTGCTCTTCATGTCGGGGACCACGGTGAAGTACTGCCACACCTTGCCCTGGAGGCCCGCCGCGGCGAACTCCTCCCTAAGGATGGCGTCGGACTCCCGCACGGCCTCCAGCCGATCCCGGGTGATGGCGCCCACGCACCGCACGCCCAGGCCCGGGCCGGGGAAGGGCTGCCGGTAGACCATGCCGTCGGGCAGGCCCAGCGTCTTGCCCACCATGCGCACCTCGTCCTTGAAGAGGATGCGGACCGGCTCCACCAGCTCGAAGCTCAGATCCTCGGGAAGGCCGCCCGCGTTGTGATGGGCCTTGATGCCCGCTTCGCTCTCCAGGATGTCGGGCCAGATGGTGCCCTGGGCCAGGAACCGGATGCCGGTGAGCTTGCGGGCCTCCTCGGCGAAGACCTCGATGAACTCCTTGCCGATGATCTTCCGCTTGGTCTCGGGATCGCTGACGCCCGCCAGCTTGTCCAAGAACCGGTCCACCGCGTCCACGTAGATGAGGTTCGCGTGCATCTGGTTCCGGAACACCTCGATCACCTGCTCGGGCTCGCCCTTGCGCAGAAGGCCGTGGTTCACGTGGACCGCCACCAGCCGATCGCCGATGGCCTTGATGAGAAGCGCCGCCACCACGGAGGAATCCACGCCGCCGGAGAGGGCCAGCAGCACCTTGCCGTCGCCCACCTGCTCCTTAATGGCGGCCACCTGTTCGTCGATGTACGCCTTCGCCAGTTCCGGCGAATCGATCCTCTTCATGTTCTCGGGACGCACCAAAAGCTGCTGCATAAGCTACCTCCAAATCTTCAATAATGACACATGATACCACGATATCCGCCCCGCCGCAAGAAGCAGTTGCTCGATTTATATACTTTTTTTGAGAGGGGCCGGCGGCCTTCCACGGCTTGCGCTTTTTTTCAGGGCTGGTATAATACAGGGAACGATCTATTGTAGGAGAAAAAGCGCTATGCTTGCCAACTATCACACCCATACGACCCGCTGCGGCCACGCCGTGGGGGAGGACAGGGAATATGTGGAAACGGCCATCCGGCGGGGGCTGAAGGTGCTGGGGTTTTCCGACCATGTGCCCATGGCCTTTCCCGACGGCCGCGAGTCCCGGTTTCGGGTGCCCATCCGGCAGCTGGAGGAATATGTGACCAGCGTCCTCGATTTGCGGGCGGAGTATAAAGGGGATATCGACGTCCGCCTGGGCTTCGAGGCGGAGTACTACCCGGACCTGTTCGAAAGCATGCTGGCCCTGATCGCCCCCTATCCCGTGGAGTATCTGCTCTTTGCCCAGCACTTCAACGACAGCTCCGAGACCGTCTACAACCCCTCCCGGCCCGGGAGCCGCGGGGCCCTGAGCACCTATGTGGACCGGGTCGTCGCGGGCATGGAGACGGGAAAGTTCTCCTGTGTGGCCCATCCGGACCTGTTCTGTTTTGAGGGGCCGGAGGCGGCGTATCGGGAGGAGATGGGGCGCCTGTGCCGCCGGGCCAGGGAGCTGGACATGCCTTTGGAGATCAATATCCTGGGCCTGCGGATGGGCCGCAACTACCCCGACGACCGGTTCTGGCCCCTGGTCAAGGCCGAGGGCTGCCGGGTGATCCTGGGCTGCGACGCCCACGCGCCGGAGGACGTGGCCGACCCGGACCAGGTGCAGCTGGCCCTCGACTACGCCGCCCGCTTCGGCATCGTCCCGGAGCAGGATATGGCCCTTCGACGGCCCGGTGGGGGAGCTTCTTGACAGCACAGAGCGGGACAATATATAATCGAAACATAGGGGAAACGATCCCCCGTCCTACAGAAAAAATCCGAGATCACAGAGGCTTTCCTATGCAAATGACCATAACGCTGCTGGTATTTCTTTTCATGATCGTCAGCTTCTCCCTCCACAAGCTCCCCATGGCCCTGACCTCCATCGTCGGCATGCTGGTGCTGGTGGTGACAGGCTGCGTGGATTCCAAGACCGCTCTTGGGAACATGGGCAGCAACACGGTGATCACCATGATCTCCATGTTCATCATCGCCGCGGGTCTCGGGCGGACCCAGATGGTGGAGAAGCTGTCCAAACTGGTGTACCGGGTCTCCAAGGGCTCCTTTACCAAGGTCCTGGTCGGATACGTGCTGGTGACCTTCATTCTGGGTCAGTTCATCCCCAGCATCACCGCCCTCTTTGCCCTGGTGTGCCCCCTGGTCATCGCCATGTGCGAGGAGATGAAGGTGAGCCCCTCCAAGATGATGTACTCCATCGGCCTCGTCACCGTGGCCACCTCCTTCACCATCATGCCCGTGGGCCCCTACGCCGCCACCTTCATCGAGGACAACGGCTACCTCCTGGAGTACGGCATCCAGGACTATCAGTTCACCGCCTTCACCCAGATGAACATCAAGATCTTCGTGGCGGCCTTCGTCCTCATCTGGGCCATCTTCTTCGCCCCCAGGTTCGCCCCCGATCAGCCCCTGGTCCCCATCAGCATGGTGGAGGCCCGGAAGAAGGCCCAGCGGGAGCCCCTGTCCCCGGTCCGGGAGGTCATTGGGTATCTGGTGTTCTTCGGCGTCATCGTCTGTCTCATCTTCCAGTCCTTCGGTCTGCCCTCCTGGATCATCCCTGCCTGCGGCGCCGCCTTTTTGGTACTCTCGGGCGTGCTCACGGAGCGAGAGGCCATCAACAGCATGTGCCTCGATATCATCATGCTCTACGTGGGCGTGGTGACCTTGGGCAGCGCCTTTGCCAACACCGGCGCCGGCGAGCTGGTGGGGGACGCGGTGGCGAGCCTCCTGGGCGGCGTCCACAACAGCTATCTGATCGGCGCCATCTTCTTCCTGGCGGCCTTCGTCATGACCAGCCTCCTTTACAACCGGGCGGTGAGCAAGATCCTGATCCCCCTGGTGATCCTCACCTCCATGTCGCTGAAGTGCGATCCCCGGGGCCTGATGGAGATGTGCTACATCGGCTCCATGTGCTCCGTCATGACTCCCATGGCCACCTCCGTGGTGCCCATGATGATGGGCGCCGGCGGCTACGACCAAAAGTCCCTCCTCAAGATGGGCTGGCTCCCGGCCATTCTCATGGGCCTCATCACGGTGCTGGTGGGCATGACCCTATATCCCTGTTACTGACGCAATAGCATCCTAAGGCGGACCTTCGCGGCCCGCCTTTTTCATACCGCACATTTCCGTTTGCTTTTTCGTGCGAAAAACTGTATACTGACAAAAACGCCTCCGGGAGAAAACCATGTCGAAACACGCCCCCTTTTCCCTCGCCCAAAGGATGCTCCTGTGCCTGCTGGCACTGGCGATCGTCTGCTGTCCGCTGACGGTCGACGCTGCTTCCGGCGGGGAGGACGTCGTTTTGGGCGGCCGGGACGCCACGGGACAGAACGGCGTCGTGGCCACGGGCCGGGCGGAGTGCACCGAGATCGGTTTGGACATTTTGAAGCGGGGCGGCAACGCCATCGACGCGGCGGTGGCCGTGGGCTTCGCCTTGGGCGTGTGCGAGCAGCAGTCCTCCGGCATCGGCGGCGGCGGGTTCATGACGCTGCGGCTGGCGGACACGGGGGAGATCCTCTTCATCGATTTTCGGGATCGGTCCGGGGCCGCGGCCTCCCTGGACATGTGGACCATCAACCCCGACGGCTCCGTGGCGAACCAGGAGAACAAGATCGGCGGCAAGGCCGTGGCTGTGCCCGGGGACGTGAAAGGGCTGCTGTACGCCCTGGAAACATACGGCACCATGAGCCGGGAAGCGGTCATGGCCCCGGCCATCCAAATGGCGGAGGAGGGCTTTATCGTGTCCCACATCACCAGCCGGGACATCAAGGACGCCTATCGGGCCATTTCCCAGCACGACAGCACCGCCGCCATCTATCTGGATGAGGACTGGATGCCCTTCGAGGCGGGGGATATCATTAAAAACCCGGACTTGGCCAACTCCCTGCGGCTCATTGCGGAGCAGGGGGAGAGCGTCTTCTATCGGGGGGAGCTCGCCGAAAAGATCGTCTCTGCGGTCCAGGCTGACGGGGGCTGCCTCACGTTGGAGGACTTCGCCAACTATGGGATACACGTGACGGAGCCCGTCCACGGCACCTACCGGGGCTGCGACGTCTATAGCTCCAACCTGCCCAGCTCCGGCGGCACCATCATCATCGAGATGCTGAACATCCTGGAGAACTTCGACGTGGGGGTCCTGGACCCGGAGAGCGCGGAATACTTCCATCTCCTTTCCGAGGTCATGAAGCTGTGCTACGCCGACCGAGCCAGGTACATGGGGGACCCGGAATATGTGGACGTGCCGGTATCGGGCCTCATCGACAAGACCTACGCCAGGGTCCAGGCGGAAAGGATCGACCTGGATCGATCGAAGACCTACGAGGCCGAGGACCCCTGGCTCTTCGAGTCCGATTCCACCACCAGCTACTCCATTCTGGACGCCGCGGGGAACATGGTGACCGTGACCAAAACCGTGGACGCCACCTTCGCCTCGGCCCTGGTGGCGGAGGGCACGGGCATCCTTCTGAACGACACCCTCTTCGATTTTTCCACCGACCCTGAGAGCCCCAACGTTGTAGCGGGGAACAAACGGCCCCTGAGCTCCATGAGCCCCACCCTGGTGCTGAAGGACGGGCTGCCCCTCCTGGCCCTGGGCGCGCCCGGCTCCACCCGGATTATCAGCGGCGTCATGCAGGTGATCACCAAGGTCATCGACCACGGCATGGACGTGCAGGACGCCATCGACGCCGTCCGCATGCACGATGACTTCGGCACCCTCATCCTGGAGCGCCGGGTCAGCGACGAGACTGTGGAGGCCCTTAGGAGCATGGGCCACGAGGTGAACGTGAGCGAGGTCTGGTTCACCTTCCCCTGCGTCCAGGCGGTTCAGCGGCTGAGCGACGGCACATTGCGGGGCGCGGCGGATCCCCGGCGGGACGGCAAGGCCGCCGCCTATTGATATTTCGAACGAATCAAAACATAAAGGAGAATCATATGAAGACCGGCGAAGAACATTTTCAGGATTATCTTGACTATCTGGAAAAGAAGCAGATGCAGGGCTTGGGCCTGTCCCTGATGGCTTCCGCCTTTTCCAACTATGCCCCGGCCCAGGCCATCCTGGGGCGGTATCACCTGCTGGGGGACGTGTTCCCCCGGGATCTCGTCAACGCCCTCAAATGGCTGGAGAAGGCTGCAGAGCAGGACAACGCATCGGCCATGACCGCCCTGGCCGCCATGTACATGTTCGGCGACGGGGTGAAAGTGAACGGAAAGAAGGCGGTGGAGCTGCTGACCCGTGCCATCGAGCTGGGGGACGACGAGGCCCTCTTCGTCCGGGGCGTGTGCAGCGAAAAGGGCATCGGCGTGGCGAAGGACCCGGAGGATGCCAAGATCTGGTACGCCAAGGCCGCCGAAAAGGGGATCACCAAAAGCGCCCTTATGGCGTGAGAAATCAATTTTTTCGGTGGGAGGGGGCCTGGGGGCCCTCCCGGCAAAAAACACTTGACAAACGGGTGCCGTGCCCCCAGAATGTAAATAGAATATGACACGCCCTGATCCTGCGGTAAATCGGCGGGGAAGGGGCGGCATACGCACGTAACGGGAGTTGTGACATGCTCATTCGACACGGGAAGCCGCTGCTGAACGATGAGTTCGCCTATCGGGATATCCGCATCGAGGGGGACAGGATCACGGAGATCATGCCCTACGATTCCTCTGTACCCCGGCCGGGGGAGGAGGTCCTGGACATCTTCGGCAGCGTCATTACGCCGGGAATGATCGATCTGGAGGTCCACGGGGCCCTGGGCCACGACTTTTCCGACGGCGACCGGGAGGGCTTTGAGACCATCTCCAAGGCCCTGCTCCGGGAGGGGGTCACCGGGTTCCTGGCCGCGGTGAACGCCTTTCCAGAGGACGTTTTGGAGGATACCTACCGGGCCCTGGGCCAGTGGATGGACGATCCTGCCGAGGGCACGGCCCGCATGCTGGGCGTCCATATGCGGGGCCCCTTCATCGCCCCGGAAGCGGCGGGCTGCCAGGAGCCGGCCTATGTGAGGGAACCGGATCTAACTTTGTTCCATCGGCTGAACGACCTTAGCGGGAACCGGGTCAAACTCCTCACCCTGTCGCCGGAACTGCCCCATGCCAACGATTTTATCCACGAGGCGTCCAAGGAATGCCTCGTGTCCCTGGGAAACACCCGGGCGGACTTCGACACCGCCCGCATGGCCTACGCCTACGGGGCCAAGGTGCTGACCGATCCTTACCGCGGCACCGGCATCTTCACGCACCAGGAGCCGGGAGCCTTGGGGGCGGCCATGGACGTGGCCGAGTCCCTGCTGGTGAATTATGTGGACGAGGAGACCGTTCATCCGGCGGCCCTCAGGATGCTGTTTCGGGGGAACCTCCGGCGGGCTTGCCTCATCAGCGCCCAGACGGCCTTCAGCGGACTACCCAACGGCACCTATGAGATCGAGAACCACCGGGTGGAGAAGAGCCTGACCCAGGCCGTCTTTGAAAACGGACAGGACGCCGGCAGCGTGGTCGGCATGGACATGGTCTGCCGCCTGGTGATCAACATGGGCGGCATCCCCATCCCCCTGGCCTATCGGGCCGCCACGGAGACCCCGGCCAAGCTCCTGGGCATCTTCGACGAGGTGGGCAGCATTGAGGTCGGCAAGCGGGCGGACCTGGTGATCCGGGACATGCACGGCTATGAGATCGAGCATGTGATCCTGGGCGGAAAGAAAGTCGTGTAAGAGGAGGAAACGGATTTGAAGCTGGGATTCGGAGAGATCCTCATCATCTTTGTGGTGATCCTGTTTATCGTGGGCCCGGACAAGATCCCCTCCTTTGCCAAGAAGATCGGGGAGGGCCTCAAGGCCTTCAAGAGCGCCACCAGTGACGTGACCAAGGAGCTGAAGGAAAACGTGGTGGACCCCCTCAACGAGGCATCCGCCCCCCTGCGAGAGGCCATGGAGCCCCTGGAGGATATGAAGAACGAGATCAACAAGAGCGTGACCGATATCAAGAAGGAAGTGGCTGGTCTCAACACCCTGTCCAAGGCCCCCAAGGCGCAGGACAAGGCCCCGGCGGAGGCCCCTGCGGCGGAAGAAACGGCCGAGGCGCCGAAGGCCGCCCCTGCGGCGGAGGAACCGGTGCCCGAAGCACCGGCGCCCCAGGCGGAGGCCGACGAAGCCCCCGATGCCGACGAAGCCCCCGCTGCCGACGAAGTCCCCGCTGCCGACGAAACCTGAGCGATCGTATCCCTGAACATCATACCAAAGGAGAAAAATTATGCGACTTGGAACCAATGAACTCATCATCATCCTGGTCATCGTGCTTCTGATCGTGGGCCCCACCCAGATCCCCAAGCTGGCCAAGCTCTTCGGCAAAGCCTCCAAGAAATTCAAAGAAGGCATGAACAACGAAGAAGATGGCGACAAGACCCAGGAAAGCTGAGAAGGCTCTGACAAAGGAGGAGCTTCAGGAGAAGGAGGCTGCGGAGCAGGGCGGGTCCATGCCCCTTACGGAGCACTTTCGGGAGATGCGCAACCGCCTGGCCGTGGTGCTCGTCGTCTTTGTGGCGTGCAACGTGGTGCTGATCACCCGGGCCCAGGTTTTGGTAGGCTTTCTCACCGATATGGGGGCGGCTTACGGGTACGAATTCATCTACATCTCCCCCTCGGAACTGCTGCTGCAGCAGTTCAAGGCGGCCCTGACGGCCAGCTTCATCCTGTGCATCCCGCTGCTGCTCTATGAAGTGTTCGCCTTCATGAAGCCGGGCCTGACCCGGAAGGAGAAGACGGGCATCCGCTTCGGCCTCATTTCCGGCGTCGGCTTCTTCGCTCTGGGCGTGTTCTTCGCCTACAAGATCGTTCTGCCCTTCATGCTGCAGTTTCTGATCAAGCAGGGCCAGGGCACGGACTATGTGGCTTCGGTCAGCATCGCGAACTATATCAGCTTCCTGCTGCTGATCTTCACCATCTTTGGGTTCATCTTCGAGATGCCCCTCCTCAGCGTCATCCTGAGCCGGGTGGGCATTTTGACCCCGAAGATCATGCGCAAGATCCGGGGCGGCGCCATCATCGTCATCTTCCTGGTGGCGGCCATCATCACGCCCCCGGACATCTTCTCCCAGGTCATGGTGGCGGTGCCCATGGTGCTGCTCTATGAGCTGAGCATCGGACTCTCCATCCTCTTCCAGCGGCGCAGAAAGGCAGCCGAGGCGGAGGAGTAATCCCCCCCCGGGGGCCGGCGCCCCAACGTAATCGAACTATAATCTCTTGTTTTCATTTCTGCCTCGCAGCTTTGTTCCTTCAAGAGATTATAAATACAAAGGAGGATACTCTATGAGCAAGAAGGAAATCTCCCGCCGTTCGTTCCTGAAGGGAACTGCGGCAGCCGGCGTCTCCGTGGCGGCGGCCTCCCTGTTGCCCCGCATCACCATGGCTGAGGGTGATGACGTGAAAGGTGAATTCAAGTGGGAAACCGGTGTGTTCACCGATGAAGAAACCGGCTGGAAGCTGTGCGACGAAGAAGGCAACATGATCCGTGAGGGCCGTGGTGCCAACGGCGCCAACGCCGTGGTCTCCGCCGGCACCCCCTGGGCGGCCAAGGCTGGCCTCGAGGTCCTGAAGAAGGGCGGCAACGCGGTGGACGCGGCGGCGGCGGTTGCCTTCGCCATCTCCGTCACCGAGCCCCAGGCCTCCGGTATCGGCGGCGGCGGCTTCATGACCCTGCGCGACAAGGACGGCAACGTGAAGTTCATCAACTTCCGTGAGACCGCTCCGGCTCTTGCCAAGGAGAACTACTGGCCCGTGGTCTACGACGAGGCCAAGAAGAGCTTCTCCGTGGTGGGCGGCGCCAGCACCACCGGCGGCCGTTCCGTGGGCGTTCCCGGCACCGTGGCCGGCATGGCCTATGCCGTGGAGAAGTACGGCACGCTGCCTCTGGCCGATGCCATCCAGCCCGCCATCGACCTGTGCGAGAATGGCTTCTACATCGGACCCACCACCGCCAAGCATCTGGACAGCAACTACGCCAACATGCTGGCCTACCCCGAGTTCGGCGACATCTATCTGCTGCCTGAGGAAGCTGCCGACGAGCTGGGCCGCTTCACCTATGCTACCGGCGACCTGTTCAAGAACACCCAGCAGGCCAAGGCCCTCAAGCTCATCCAGGAGCAGGGCGCTGACGGCTTCTACAAGGGCGAACTGCAGGATGCCATGATCAAGGTGGCCAACAAGTACGGCGGCGTCTTCCAGCCCAAGGACTTCGAGCTGTACCGCGCTCAGGAGAAGGAGCCCGTGAAGGGCACCTTCATGGGCAAGACCGTGGTCTCCGTGCCCCTGCCCTCCTCCGGCGGCCTGTGCATCATCCAGTTGCTCAACATCCTGGAAGCCTATGGCACCGACAAGCTGAAGGCCTTCGGCCACAACAGCCCCGAGTACATCCATGTCCTGGCCGAGGCCATGAAGATGGTCTACGCCGACCGCTCCAAGTACGTGGGCGCCGATACCCCCGACGCCACCGTCCAGGCCCTCATGAGCAAGGAGTATGCCAAGTACCTGGCCAGCCTCATCAAGGACGACGAGGCCCAGGATCTCGGTTCCCACGATCCCTTCCAGTTCGAGCACGTGGACACCACCCACTTCACCGTGGCCGACAAGGAAGGCAACGTGGTGGCGGTCACCTTCACCATCAACTACTACTTCGGCGCCAAGATCGCGCCTGCGGGCTACGGCTTCATGCTGAACGACGAGATGGACGACTTCTCCGCCAATCCCTTCAGCCCCAACTGCATCGCGCCGGGCAAGTACCCCCTGAGCTCCATGAGCCCCACCATCGTCCTCAACGAGGATGGCAGCCCCTTCGTGGCGGTCGGCTCCCCCGGCGGCACCACTATCATCGTGGCCGTCGCCCAGGTCATCCTGAACACCGTGCTCTTCGGCATGGATATGCAGGAAGCCATCGAGGCGCCCCGCTTCTCCGAGAAGGGCTCCGGCCTCCAGTATGAGGCCCGCATCCCCCAGGATACCATCGACAAGCTTGTCGCCATGGGCCACAAGCTCAGCTCCAGCGCCTGGGGCGAGTGGGATATGAGCGCCGGCTCCACCCAGGGCGTCTTGTACGCCGCGGACGGCACGCTCCATGGCGGCGCCGATCCTCGCCGTGACAACAAGGCGTTCGCCTTCTAAACAATCACTGATCAAACGACACACGGCAGCCCACCTTCAGGTGGGCTGCCCATTCCAAAGAAGGAGAGTATCGAAATGAAGAAGATCCTTTCTCTCGTGCTGGTCCTCATCATGCTCATGGCCCTGACGGCCTGCGGCGCAAAATACGAAGCCGCTGATGCTGACGATTTGGCCGCCCTTGCCACCAAGATCGCTGTTCTCGAACAGAAGCAGAAGGATCTGGAGGATATGCTGGCTCTCTCCACGCGGATCTCCGTGCTGGAGGAGCAGGTGAAGGAGCTGGAGGAAAAGGGCGTGCCCGTAACGTACATCCCCGCTGCGCAGGCCCAAACGGCCCCCGCCGAGGCTGCTCCCGTTGAGGCTGCCCCTGCTGAGACTGCCCCCGCGGCCGAGGCGGAAGCCGCGCCCGCTGCGGAAGCTGAGGCTGCCCCTGCGGCTGAGGCGGAAGCTGCTCCTGCGGCTGAGGCTGCCCCCGCGGCTGCCACCGGCGATCTGCCGGCCATCACCCCCGGCAGCTGCCCGCTTCCCGCGATCCTCACCAGCGTGGGCCAGAGCGCGGACGTGGACATCGTCGCCACCCACTGCAAGAAGATCAAGCTGGACGTGTACCAGAACAACACCATCAAGGCTGAGGAGCTGTCCGACAAGTATAAGACCATCATCCTGGCCGTGGGCGGTTCCAACAAGGGCCTGGGCGCGGCCGGTATCGACGCGGATCAGGAGCTTGCCCGTACGGACGCTCTCATCGCCAAGGCCAAGGAGCTGGGCATGACCATCATCGCCATGCACGTTGGCGGCGCTGACCGCCGCGGCACCCTGTCCGATTCCTTCATCAAGCCCGCCTTCGCTGCGGCGGATATCGCCATCATTGTTGAGAGCGGCGATTCGGACAACCTGATGCACGACATCCTGGCAGGCAACAGCACGCCTACGGCCTATGTAGCCAAGTCCAGCGCGGCCCGGGATGTGCTCAAGTCCCTGTTCGGTCTGTAAAAACCACCTGAAGCAGGGTCATTCCCTGCGTCAGGGGTAAAAGGAGAAGAAACATGACACCGTATGTGATTACATTCGTACTCATGCTGGGCGTGTTCATGGTGGGATGCTTCGCGTTGAAGTGGCCCGTGGGCGTGTCCATGATGGCGGCGGCTGTGGTCGGCGCCATCGAGGGCGGCCTCGGCACGGAGACCATTCGCATGATGGTGGAGGGTGAGTTCGGCTATGTGGACACCATCCTCACCATTGCCAGCGCCATGGTCTTCATGAAGGTCATCGAAGACTCCGGCGGCCTGGACGCCCTGTCCAGCCTCATCATCGAGAAGTTCCATAAGGTCCCGGCCGTGCTGCTGATCCTCATCATGTTCATCATCATGTTCCCGGGCATGATCACCGGTTCGTCCACGGCGGCCGTGCTGTCCTCCGGTTCCATCATGGCACCCGTGCTCATGCTCATGGGCTGTGACGCGGTGACCGCCGGCTCTATCATCGCCATGGGCGGTCTGCTGGGCATGATCGCCCCCCCTGTGAACACCGCAGCCCTCATCATCTGCGCCGGTATCGACGTGCCCTACGTGGGCTTCACCGGCCCCTTGCTTCTGCTGACCTTCCCCCTGGCTATCGTCATCGTACTGCTGCTGGGTCTTCGGAAGGTGAAGAACCTAGACTACGAGAAGCTCAAGCCCGCCCTGGCCAAGCAGGATGAGATCCGCAAGCAGTATGGCTTCAAGATCTACCTGCCCTTCATCGCCCTGGTCATCCTCATGGTCTTCTTTAAGATCCTGAAGCTCACGGAGGATCTGGGCATGCCGGTCATCTTCCTGCTGTCCGCGGCGGTAGGCCTGTTCACCGGCAAGAAGATCAACGTGCTCAAGACCGTCCCTGAAGCCATCCGCACGGCCACGCCCGTCATGGCTATCCTCATGGGCGTGGGCATGTTCATCGAGGTTATGACCGCCACCGGCGTCCGGGGCCTCATCGTCATGACTTGCCTGGGCTTGCCCTCCGTGCTGTGGCTCATCGTAGCCTGCACCAGCATCCCCCTGTTCGGCGCGGTGTCGTCCTTCGGCGCCTGCTCCGTGCTGGGCGTGCCCTTCGCGTATATCTACGCCTCCTTCCTGGGCGGGAATTCCGTGGTGGTTTTGGCCGCCATCAGCCTGATCGCCTCCGTGGGTGACATGATGCCTCCCACGGCGCTTGCTGGTCTCTTTGCCGCTCAGGTCACCGGCGTAAAGAAGTACACGCTGATCCTGAAAAAGTGCATCATCCCCATCGTGATCCTGCTGGCCTGGGCCGCGTTCTTCCTGGCGAAGTCCAAGCTCATTGCCGGCCTGTTCTAAGGAGGAAGCAGCATATGTCATTCACAACGATCATCTATCTTGCCATCGCCGTGATGGTCTTTGCCAGCGTCCTCTACAACATGCTCTTTAAGGAAACCAAGGTGGTGGATAAGATCAGCTGCGCGATGATCCTGGTCTGCTTGATCCTTCGGATCTTCATGATCAAATAAGGAGGGGTAGAGCGATGAAGAAAAAAGGCATTCTCAGCACCTGTATCATCCTGGCCATCGCCATCGTCTGCGCGGCGATCGCCGGCAACAGCTTCTATCAGAAGCGTCATTTCGTGGAGGATATCGTTACTGAGGGCACCAACGTCACCGAGGTATTCAAGCTCTCCCGGTACAACAAAAACCTGAAGGGCACCGTCGGCGACACGAAGGTGTACGTCATCAAAGGCGAAGAAGACGGCGGCAGCGTCCTGGTCCTGGGCGGCACCCACGGCAACGAGCCCGCGGGCCACATGGCGGCCATCGTCATGCTGGAACAGCTGAAGGTGACCAAGGGGACGGTGTACATCATCCCCAGCATCAACGCCTCCGGTCTCACCCACAACGATCCGCTGGAGGGCTCCCCCCAGTACATGCACTTCACCACCCCGTCCGGTGAACAGCGGGTGTTCCACTACGGCTCTCGAGCCACCAACCCCATCGATCAGTGGCCCGATCCCGACATCTACACCCACACCTCCGGTCAGAGCCTGTCCGGCTCCGAGACCCGGAACCTGAACCGGTGCTATCCCGGCATCAAGTATGGCACCCTGTCCGAACAGGTGGCCTACGCGGTGACCAAAATGATCAACACCGAAAAGATCGACATGGAGATCGACCTCCATGAGTCCAGCCCCGAATACGCGGTGAACAACGCCATCGTGGCCCATGAGCGGGCCATGAATGTGGCGGTGGGCGCTAAGGTGGAGCTGGAGGACAGAGAGATCGGCATGCGCCTCGAGCCTTCCCCTGTGAAGCTCCATGGCCTCACCCACCGGGAGCTGGGCGACTTCACCGATACCTACGCCCTGCTTTTGGAGGTGGGCAACCCCTCTCAGGGTCGGTTCCGCGGCTATACCGACGAGAAGCTGGTCATCACCGGCGAGGATCCCTGCTACGTGAAGGGCTATGAGCTGGGTCTGCTGTACGTGGACTACAGCTCCGGCAACTTCCCCCTGTCCCTGCGCGTGGCCCGGCACATCACCACCATCGAGGAGCTTATCGCATCCTACAACGGCAGCCTGGACGACGAAGACCGTGCCATCGTGGTGGAGAATTGGCCCGATTACCAGGAGATGGTGGATACGGACGATCTCGGCCTCTACCTGAAATAAGCGAACACCCTGAACGAAAGGACGATGGAGCGATCCACCGTCCTTTTTGCATACAAAAAACTGGACAGGGACGGGCGCGGTGAGTACAATGGAGCCATGGATAGAACAGAGTTACTGATCCTCATATTGTCCTGCCTGCTCCTGCTGCGCCTCGTGTGGGAGGCGCTGCAGGCCCGCAGGGATCGAAAGGCCCTTGCCCACGTGATCTATGTGAACGGCACCCGGGGCAAGTCCACGGTGACCCGCATGATCGCGGCGGGCCTCGCCGCCGGTGGCCACCGGGTCCTGTGCAAGACCACAGGCACGTTGCCCATCGCCATCCACCCCGACGGCCGCCAGGAGCTCATCGAGCGGAAGGCCCCGGCCAACATCCGGGAGCAGCTCAATTATCTGCACAAGGCCGCCCAGGAAAAGGCGGATATCCTGGTGATCGAGTGCATGGCCCTGCAGCCGGAGTATCAGCGGGTGTCGGGGAAGGACATGCTCCGCTGTGACGTGGGGGTCATCACCAACGCCCGCCTCGATCACATGGACGTCATGGGGGATACCCGGGAGGAGATCTTGGACTGCCTCATGGAGATGCTGCCCGAGAAGGGGCTCATCTTCACGGCGGAGCGGGATTTTCCTGACCGGATGGCCGCCCGGGCCAAGAAGCTTTCCAGCACCCTGACCATCTCCGACCCGGCGTCCCTGGACGATCTTCCCGGGGCAAAGGAGCTGGATTTCCCTGAAAACGTGGCCCTGGCCCTGGCCGTCTGCGAGGGGCTGGGGATGGACCGGCAAAGGGCCTTCGAGGGGGTCAAATCCTTCGTTCGGGACCCCTTTGCCCTGTCCGTGTTCGGGGGCGAAAACCTGACCTTCGTCAACGCCCTCTCCGCCAACGACGTGAGCTCCACCAGGATGATCTATGAGGCCACCCGGGGCGAGGGGGAAGAGGAGCTGGTCATCCTCATCAACAATCGGGGCGATCGGCCCGCCCGGGCCATGGATATGGCCCGCCTGTGCCGGGAGATGGGGCCTCGGCGGATATGGCTCTTGGGGGACGAGCAAAGGGCCCTCATGCGGCTCTGCCGTCGGGCCGCCCCGGAGGCGGAGATCCAGGGCTTTACGCTGGCGGAGGAGATCCCCTTTACAAGCGAAGCGCCCCGCCTGATCCTGGCGGTGGGGAACATCAAGAACGAGGGCATGCGCCTGGTGGAGCGGGCCCAAAAGGAACTGATAGAACAGCCGGTGAATGTAGGAGGCGAAGGGAAGCATGTATAGCAAGATCGTCATCGTGGGCGTCCTCATCGCCGTCCTGTATTCCGAGATCACGGGGCTGAGCACCGGGGGTCTGGTGGCCCCGGTCTACTTTGCGTTGAGCCTCAACGATCCCTGGCGCATCGCCTACAGTCTGATCGTGGTGCTGGGGGTCTACGGCTTGGACAAGCTCCTCAGCCGGTATCTGATCCTCTACGGCCGGCGGCTCTTCGCTGTGAACGTGGTGCTAAGCTTTGCTCTCACCTACGTGGTGGGGCTTCTGGGGGTGCTGCCCTTCGGCATCCGGGTCATCGGATATCTGGTCCCGGCCTTGCTGGTGCGGGATCTGCAGCGGCAGGGCTTCGTGAAGACCGGCATCTCCCTGTGCGCGGTGGCCGCCCTCTGCGCCCTGTGCTTGCTGTGGGTGGGCATGCTATGAGGGGAAAGCACCACAATCTATCCCTGATCTGTTTCGTCCTGGCCTTCCTCTTGGGGATCGTCTCTTTGGCGGGCTGCCGCCGGCGGCTCCCCTATGCGAACAGGATGATGGCGGCGGCCCGGCTCCATGAGCAGGCGGCGGCCCTCATCCGAGAGGAGAAGGCTCGGCGGGGGGTGGCCCTTGCGGAGGAGGACGTCCTGGGCATCGGCCTTTTGGGCTATGACTTCACCGCCATCATGACCACCACTGCGGGGCTGGAGGAGAAGCGCACCAGCCAGCTCCCCGACTTTGCCGCCCTGTGCGTCCGCTACTTTTCCGAGGCGGGGCTCAAGGCCGGGGACCCGGTGGGCGCCAATCTCTCGGGCTCCTATCCGGGGCTCAATTTAGCGGTCCTCTGCGCGGCGGAGGTCATGGGCCTGGACATCCGCTATTCCACCTCCGTGGGCTCCTCCAAATACGGGGCCAACAACCCGGAATACGCCTTTCCCGAGATGGTCAAGACCCTCTATGACGGGGGCCTTATTTCCCGGCTGCCGGTGCTGGTCACCATGGGCGGCGGCGGGGACATGGGCTATAACATGATGGCCTACGTGCTGGAGGAAGAGGAGGACGTGGCCGCCGTGGAAGCTTTGAAGGCGCGCCTTGTGGAGGCGGGCCTTGCTCCCGCCACTATCGAAAGCTACCAGCAGGACATCGCCCTCCATGAGGAAGTATACGGGGATATCAAGGCCTTCGTGAACGTCGGCGGCAACGGCTTGGGGCTGGGCCATGAGGACAACACCGCCATGCTCTCCCTGGGCAGCGGCCTGCTGAAGCGGCAGCCCCTTTCCATTGGCGACAACAGCGGCCTCACGGAGCGGTATCTTGCCAAGGGCATCCCCACCATCCACCTGCTGAACGTGCGGGCCCTCTGTGAACAGAGCGGCATCCCCTTCGACCCCCAGACCCTGCCCGAGATCGGCGCGGCGGCCATGTACTATGGGGAGGACAGCTCCTGGATCGTCCTGGTCGTCCCGGCCCTTTTGACCGTCGTGGTGGGGACGTGGGTGTTTACCAGCGGAAGGAGGCGGAAGGTATGAAGCGCCGCAAGCTTTTGTGCCACGGCCTGGTGGCGCTGCTGCTGATGGCCTCCGTTTTGGCGATCTATCTGGCTGGCCATCGGGTCCGGCTCCCCTACGGGGACGAGATGGAGGCCGCGGCCTGTCTCCATGAACAGGTGGTGGCCGCCGTTCGGGAGGAGCGGCTGCGCCGCGGGTATGAGCTGGCTCCGGAGGATACCCTGGGCCTGGGGCTCATGGGCACCTATCTTTCGCCCATCACCACCTCCTTGGGCAGCGAGGAGGCCAAGCGCACCTCCCAGCTGTCGGACTTTGCCGCCCTGGCCGTCCGGCTCCTCCATGACGCCGGCGTCCGGCCCGGGGACAGGATCGGCGCTTGCTTCTCGGCCTCCTTCCCGGGGATCGATCTGGGCGTCCTGTGCGCGGCGGAGGTCATGGGGCTGGAGATCTCCTACAGCGTGTCCGTGGGTTCCTCCAATTTGGGGGCCAATCTGCCGGGATACGTGCTGCCGGAGATGATCCTCACCGCGTATGAGGCGGGCCTGCTGTCCACCCTGCCGGATCTCATCACCATGGGCGGCGACGGGGACGCGGGGGAGAACATGCTGGCCTATATGTTGGAGGACGAGGAGGACATCCGGCAGATCGAGGAGCTGAAGGACCGGCTCCGGGAGGAGGGGCTGTCCCTGACCGCCTACGACCAGGGCTATGAAGCGGACGTGCTGGACCGCATGGCCCGCATGGGGGACATCGTGGCCTTCGTCAACGTGGGCGGCAACATCCTGGGCATGGGGGACACCGACGCCGCCGTCAGCTTCGGCCAGGGGCTCCTGCCCGAGGCCGACCCCCGGATCGGCCCCAAAAGCGGCCTGGTGGAGCGGTATCTGAGTCTGGGCGTGCCCACCATCCATTTTTTGAACATCAAGCAGCTCTGTGCCGAGACCGGCATCCCCTACGATCCCGTGACTGTGCCGCAGGTGGGGACCTCCGGGGTGTATTATCACCGGAGCTACGCCCGCTGGGCCGTCGCCGCGTCGTTTGGTTTGGCCCTTGTCGCCACCGTGGCCATAGAAATCCTGTTCCGGCGGAAGGGAACGGACCCTGCCTGTTGATTTTCCATGGGAAGGGTGTTACACTTTATATATAGTACGGGGAGGCCCGATACCATAAGGAGAGTACTATGAAAAAGCATATCTTTGCCCTGCTGCTGGCGGCGCTGCTCGTCTTCACGGCCTGCGCCCCCGCTAAAACGGCTACGGCGGCGCCTACGGAAGCCCCCGCGGCCACGGAAGCCCCCGCGCCGGAGCCTACCGAGGCCCCCACGGCGGAACCGACGGCGGCGCCCACCGAGGAGCCTGCGCCGGAGCCCGCCCCGGCGGCGGAGTATGAGCTGGAGCGGGAGCCGGGCTGCAACCAGCTGTCCATCTACTGGACCAAGGACGCCATCGACTTTGACGCCAGCGACATGTGGATCTGGTTCCTGGGCAAGGACGGCATGAGCTACCCCATGCACCCCTGCGCCTACGGAGCCAAGGTGGTCATCAACGTGCCCGAAGACGTGGAGGAGGTGGGCTTCATCGTCCGCACCGGCGTCTCCGATCTGGGCAGCACCAGCTGGGGCACGGCCACCAAGGACTTTGACGGGGACCGGTTCGTGAAGATGGAGGGCGGCGACGTGTCCATCTTCCTCAAATCCGGCGAGGAGACCATCTACTACAGCGAGGACGGCGGCATGAATCTGGAGCAAAAGATGAATTTCAAGTTCGCGGGGATCGTGGCGGAGAACCAGATCAAGTACACCGTTGAGCCTGCGGTCCGCCTCACCTCCCTGGATCAGGTGTCGGTCGTGGTGAACGGCCAGCCTGTGGCGGTGGAGAAGCTCTCCAGCCTCAACAACAACGTGGTCACCGGCGTCATCACCACCAAGGAGCCCCTGGACGTGACCGGGGTCTGCGCCGTATCCATCGAGGGCTACGGCGAAAAGGTGGCGGTGCCCACGGCCATCTTCGACAGCCCCGCTTTCGAGGCCAAGTATACCTACGCCGGGGACGATCTGGGCGCGATCATCCATGAGGATTCCACCACCTTCAAGGTCTGGGCCCCCACGGCCAGCCGGGTGGTTTTGAACCTGTTCGAAGCGGGGAACGGGGGCGAGGCCTTCGCCACCGTGGACATGACCCGGGCCAACCAGGGCGTGTGGACGGCGGACTATCCCTGCGGCCACGGCACCTATTACACCTACACCGTCACCACGGCGGTGGGCACCCAGGAGGCGGTGGACCCCTACGCCCGGGCCGTGGGCGTCAACGGGGATCGGGGCATGGTCATCGACCTACTTTCCACGGACCCCGAGGGCTTTAGGGACGAGACCTTCGACCTGGGCCTCACCTCCTATCGGGACGCCGTCATCTGGGAGGTCCATGTCCGCGACTTCTCCAACAGGATCGCCTCCTCCCAGTATCCCGGCAAGTACCTGGCCTTCACGGAGACGGGCCTCACCAACGGATCGGGCCTGCCCGTGGGCATGGACTATTTGAAGGAGCTGGGCGTGACCCACGTGCATCTGCAGCCGGTCTACGACTACGCCACCGTGGACGAGACCACCTGCACCCAGTTCAACTGGGGCTACGACCCGAAGAACTACAACGCTCCCGAGGGCAGCTACTCCACCGATCCCTATCACGGCGAGGTGCGGGTGAACGAGTTCAAGCAGATGGTCCAATCCCTCCATGAGAACGGTTTCGCCGTGGTCATGGACGTGGTGTACAATCACACCTATTCCCTTGATTCCTGCCTGAATCGGATCGTGCCCTACTACTATTACCGCTTCACCAACACCGGCGACGCCTCCAACGGCAGCGGCTGCGGCAACGAGACCGCCTCCGAGCGCCGCATGTTCCGCAAGTACATGGTGGACTCCGTGGTCTACTGGCAGACGGAATACCATATCGACGGCTTCCGCTTCGATCTCATGGGCCTCCACGACGTGGATACCATGCAGGCCATCGAGAGGGCCGTCCACAGGATCAACCCCCAGGCCATCCTCTACGGCGAGGGCTGGACCGGCGGCACCTCCACCCTCAAGGAGAATCGGCGGGCCGTCCAGGCCAACATCCGGGAGGTCAAGGCCTCGGAGGGGGCCATCGGCGGCGTAGCCGTGTTCAATGACGCCATCCGCGACGGATTGAAGGGCAGCGTCTTCGATAATAAGGCCAAGGGCTGGATCAGCACCAACGCCTCCAAGACCACCGCCAACCAGGTCCTCTTCGGCGTCACCGGCGGCGACCACGCCGCAGGCGCTTCCTGGAAGGTGGACGACGCGTTGATGATCAACTACATGTCCTGCCACGACAACAGGACCCTGTGGGACATCCTTTCGAACGTGGAGCCCAAGCTGACCGACGAACAGAAGCTGGCCATGAACCGTCTGGGCGCCTCCATCATCCTCATGAGCAAGGGCACGCCCTTCTTCCTGGCGGGGGAGGAGATGCTGCGCACCAAGGGCGGCGACCACAACAGCTACAACTCCTCCGACGCGGTGAACAACATCGACTGGGAGGCCCTGACTCCCGACGGCGACGCCTATGCCATGATGCTCTATTACAAGGACCTCATCGCCCTTCGCAAGGCCAACCCCTGGCTGTATGACGGCGCCGTGACCGGCGAGGTTTTGGAGGACAACGCCATCGCCGCCAGCTATACCCTGGACGGGCAGCCGGTGGGCTACCTGGTGGCCAATCCCGGCGAGCAGCCCATGACCGCCGCCCTGCCGGAGGGCGAGTGGACGGCCCTTTGGGGCGCCACCGGCGACTTCACCGGCACCATCACCGTGGAGGGCAAGACCGCGGTGCTGCTGAAGAGCAAGTGATGGTTTGATCGGCCCCTTTGGGGCATACGATAGCGGGCAGCCATTGACAGGAAAGGGGCGGCCCGCTATACTTTTATGGAGAAACGAATCGAAAACAGGCGGAAAATGACCATGCTGGACCATGTGGAACGCTTCGATATGCAGCGGCCGCCCATGCGGCAGCACCTGCTCCCCGTAGCCTGGCTGCTGGCAGCCGGGACCCTGATCCCCCATAGAAACAAGCTGACGAAAACCGGCATGGAGGGCGTGAAGCCCCCCTATCTGTTGCTGTGCAACCACAACGCCTTCATGGACTTTTCCGTGGCCACGAAGGCCCTTTTCCCTCACCGGGGGAACTACGTGGTGGCCATCGACGGCTTCTTGAAGCGGGAATGGCTCCTCAGGCTCATCGGCTGCATCTGCAAGCGGAAGTTCACCCGGGACGTCACCCTCGTCCGCCAGCTCAAGCGGGTGGTGGACCGGGGCGATATCGCCATCCTGTATCCCGAGGCCCGCTACTCCCTCTGCGGCACCACGGCGGTGCTGCCGGAATCTCTGGGGAAGCTGTGCAAGCTTTTGAACGTGCCGGTGGTGACCCTCATCTGCCACGGCCACCATGTGAACTCCCCCTTCTGGAATCTGACGGATCGGAAGGTGAAGCCTACCGAGGCGGAGATGACCTGCCTGTTCACCCGGGAGGCGCTGAAGAAGGCCAGCGTGGAGGAGGTCAACGAGGCCATCGTGCAGGCCTTCCAATACGACGACTTTGCCTGGCAGAAGCAAAAGGGCATCCGCGTCACCTATGGGGGCCGGGCGGAGGGCCTTCAAAAGGTCCTCTATCAGTGCCCGCATTGCAAAACGGAATACCGGATGAAAACCGAGGGGACCCGCCTCTTCTGCGAGAGCTGCGGGAAAACCTGGGAGATGGACGAGCTTTCCGAGCTCCACGCCTTGGAGGGGGAGACGGAGTTTAGCCACATCCCCGACTGGTACGAGTGGGAGCGCGCCAACGTCCGCCAGGAGGTGGAGGCCGGGACCTACGCCTTCACCTGCCGGGCCCGGGTGGACGCCCTGCCCAACGCCAAGGGGTATATGGACCTGGGCATGGCCACCCTCACCCATAACATGGAGGGCTTCACCCTGAAGGGGGAATATGAGGGGGAGGCCTATCACGTCCACATCCCGGCCCCGTCCCTCTATTCCGTCCACATCGAGTATGAATATCTGGGCAAGTTCGGGGATTGCGTGGATCTGAACACGGATAGGGACACCCTCTACGTGTACCCCAAGGACTGTTTGTTCGCCGTGACCAAGATGGCCCTCGCCACGGAGGAGCTCTATCAATATTACGAGCGGCAGCGGAAGCTGACCGAAAGGAAGGTCTGACATGGGCAAGCTGGAGGAGTTGATCCTGGGCGAGTCCCGGCGGGGCATGGATAGGATCGCGGACCTGCTGCCCTCGGATTTTTGCAGTCAGGCGGGGCAGTACGTACTCTCCTGGCCCCGGGGCCGGGTGCTGCTGGTCACCGGCTTCTATGTGCAGGGCCACGGCGAGACCGACGGTCCCCCGGGGACGAAGCTGCTTTTCGACGCCCTCACGAGGCTGGGGTTCTCGCCTTTAGTGGTGACGGACCCCTTTTGTGCCGAGTATTTTCAGACGGTGGGTCTGCCCTTCTTGACCTTTGGGCCGGAGACCCCGGCGTCGGAGCTGCAGGCGCTGCTGGACAGGGAGAAGCCCGTGGGCCTCATCGCCGTCGAACGCTGCGGCCGGACAAAGGACGGTCGGTATATCAATTCCCGGGGCGCGGACATCCGTGACAGCATGGCCCCGCTGGACGAGCTGTTCCTGCTGTCCGATGCCCCGTCCGTGGGCATCGGCGACGGGGGCAACGAGATCGGCATGGGTGATCTTGAAGCGGGCGTGGCGGAGCGGCTGGGTCGGGTCCCCTGCGCGGTGCGGACGGACCGGCTCATCATCGCCACCGTGTCCAACTGGGGCGCCCTGGGCCTGTGCGCCGCCCTGGGCCGGCTTCCCGGCGAGGCGGATCTGCTGGCGGCCTATGCGCCCTGTCCTAAAACGGGATTGATCGACGGCATCACCTGCGGGCCGTCCCTCAGCGAGGACGGCTTCCCCTTGGAGCATGTGAAGCGGCTGCGAAACAGCTTGGAGGAACGGATATGAACGAGCATCAGGGGCATCGGCAGCGGCTCAGGGACACCTTCGTCCAGACGGGGATCGAGGGCATGCCGGACCATCAGGTTTTGGAATTGCTGCTCACCTACGCCCTGCCCCGGCGGGACGTGAACCCCCTGGCCCATCGGCTGCTGGACAGGTTCGGCACCTTGGAAAAGGTGCTCACCGCCCCGGTGGACCAGCTGAAGCAGGTCCCGGAGATGGGGGAGAGCGCCGCCGTGTTTCTGAGCCTTTTGGGGCAAACGGAGCGGCGCATCCTGCTGCAGCGGTATCGAGGGGAGAAGGAGCGGCCGGTGCTGCTCAGCACCCCTTCCCGGCTCTGCGGCTACATGCTGGCCCTGTCTCAGCAGGACCGGTACGAGACGCTGCGGCTGGTGTGCCTGGACAAGCGGTACGCTCTGATCCACGAGGCGGTAATCTCCGTGGGCTCCCTGACGGAGGTGCTGGCGGACCCGCGGCTGGTCCTGGAAGCCGCCCTCCTCCACAAGGCCTGCTTCATTGCCCTGGGGCACAACCACCCCTCCGGGGACGTGACCCCCTCCCGGGAAGACGTGCAGGTGGCGGAGCGGATCGAGGCCGCGGCGGAAGCGGTGGGCATCGGGGTGGTGGACCAGCTCATCCTGGGCCGAAGCGCCGCCTACAGCCTCCGCAGCCAGCGGGTGCTGGCCTTCACCGGGCCCGATCTGGTGACGGACATGCCCCTGGAAGAGTTCAGGGCATAGAGCGCATATGGGCTTATATATCAACAAGGCCGTGAGGATCTCACGGCCTTGTCGTTTGTTTCGATCTTACAGGCTGAAGTCAGGAACGTTGTCCCGCTGATAGGAGCACCAGTTGCCGTTTTCGATAAGTTCCTCCCGGGCGAGAAGCACCAGCAGCGATTCGACCTGCCCGCAGAGGGCCATCCGATCCAGGATGCGCTCATAGAAAGCGGCCATCTTCGCATGGTCTTCTATCCCCCGGGACAGGGACAGTTTGCCGTAGTAGTTAGAGATGAACAGGGTGGCGGCAGAGATGCTGCCCAGCACCAGTTTCAACAGCGTACGGCAGGATTCCGCCTCCAAAATGGCCGGGAAGCGGGATAAAAGCCCGCCGAACAGCAGCTCGAACACCAGGGCGGCAAGATACAGCGCGATGCTGACGGCCAGAGCCACGCCCACCACCCGACCGCTGCCCCGGAGTTTGGCTTTCGCCTTTTTTTGGGCGGTCTGGTGATAGTGGAGCTGGTCCTCGGCCCAGCAGGCGCGGACGTCGTGGGTTTGACGGGGCCTTTCCCCAATGTCCAGGACGGTCATGGCCATGGCAATCCAGGGGGTCTCCTCCTGCTGGCTCCAGGGCAGCAGCGTGACGGCTTCCCGGCTTACCCCGGCATAGCGCAGGAAGGCCTGGGCCCGCAAACTTTCGGCCAGCACCCGATATTCGAGATAACGTCTATGGCAGCTGGAACGGCCGGCATATCGCTGGAGAAGCCAGGCGATCAGCAGCGCAAGGCCGCACACCAGGATCAGCCAGTGGAGGTTTGCCTCGTCGTAGAGCAGGAAGGAGGCTGTGATCAGGGTGCTCACCACCGCCAGCAGGATCAGCACCCGTCGGTATACCTTCGCATATTGCAGGCTCAGAGCGTCCGCCCGCTGATAGACCTTTTCCATCCGGTCCAACAACAAGTCTCTCTCCCGATCGTCCGGAAGCAGGGGATAAGGGGCGGGATCGGCTTTGCCGGTGAGGGCGTTGAATTCCTCCGTCCGGTCCATAAGCGTCCGCCAGGTCTCATCGTCCCCCAGGCGCGTTACCGTGCCCGCGGCTTCCGTCACGGGCTCGTCTCGGGGGGTGAACAGGAGGATCACCGCCGTGGAGGAGAACAGCGGCGCGCTGAGTACAGGATGAAAGCTTCTGTGCAGGGCAAAGGACACGGTCTCCGCCGTGCCGCAGCCCGTGGGGGTGGGCTCGTGCCCGTCCCACAAAGCCAGCAGCACATGACAGTGAGTGGCTATGTAGATGCCGACCTGTCGGTAGAAAAAGTCCCGGTCCGGCATTGCCGGCGCTGCCTCCGCGGCAGGAACGGGAAAGATCTGCTCTGCCTGGGCGCACAGGGCCCGAAAATCATCCAGGGCCTGGCCCGAAAAATCCGTTTCGTAGTCTTCCAGGGGAAGAGGCAGAGGGGCCCACAGGGGGATGCCCAGCTTCAGGGCCGCTCGGGCGCAAAGCTGATCCGCCCCCTCCGCAAGGCTGCTGAGCAGCACCAGGGGCGTGTGGGGGAACCTTTCCCGCAGTTTCTTCAATTCCGTCTCCACCGCCTGGCTGAGGATAGGCTCGTCCTCTGGCCGGATGGCCCGATGACCCGTGACCCCTACCACCAGGGGAATGCGTTCAGTTTGCATAGACGGCCATGCCCACCCGGGCGGCCAGGGCCGGAATGTTCCGGATGGCATCCCTATCGTAGTCCTTGATCTCTTCGGAGAGCTGGTCGTAGGGCACCAGATAGGGGGAGGTCTTCTGCGCCGCATTCCGCTCGCCCAGTTTCCAGCCCCGGCTCAGCCGCTCCTGCATCCAGGCTTCGTGCTCCAGCTCGGCCATGAATTCCAGCAGCTCAGGCGGGAAGGTTTTCACCGGATCCTTGCCGCCCTTGGGCCCCAGGCGATAGCCCACCTGCTCCAGCCGGTCGCAGATGCCCTGAGCCTGACGGAGGTTGCTGTACTTGAGGTCGTCGGGAAGCTGGGAGAAGTCGGGATAATCCAGCGGCCGATCGGGATGATCCTGGAGCTGCTTCTCGCAGTAGCGGGCGTGGATGGCGATGGCCAAAAGCTCGATGTCCTTCAGCAGCGGCCGGGCATTGATCTTCTGTAGCTGAGGCTTAAAGATCTCGAAACTGTCCAAACTCTCTGCGTCCACCTCAAAACCCAGGGGGAAGAGGGCGCCCAGGTCCAAAAGACCCCGGAGCAGCTCCACCTTCTCTGCGGAGAACTTCTCCGGCAGGCGGCCGTGGCGGGTCACATAGGTGGCGGAAAGGAACCCGTCCCGCAAAGACAGGTGCACCGTGTCCGCCAGAGTGAAAGTCCGGGTCAGGATGCCGCGGGCTTCCCGATTCCACTCCTGCAGCTCGTCGCAGAGGATCAGCAGGTAGGCCACGGGGTTTTTCTTCGGGTCCATGGGCCCCAGGTTGAAGGGCTTCTTCTGCAGCACGTTTCGATAGTAGTTATGCAGGAGGATCGCCGTGGCGCTGTCCAGAATGGGCCAGTAGAACCGCTCCGGATGATCCCCGGCCATCTGAATGGCGTAGCCGTACCACTTTAGGATGATCATGGCGCTGTAGTACCCGTGATCGATGAAACCGGAGGCGGCCATGTCGTCCACGAACCGGTCCACGGCCTTCTTGGTTTCCATGAGGTCCGTGCCCAGGGTCTGGTGGACTCGATGAGCCAACAGATCGTTTGGGGTGAGCAGGTCGATATAGGAGCAGCTTTCATAGGCCTCGTAGTAGGCCCGGGTGAAGGGGCGTTTGGGGACCACTTCCCGGATGTGGTTCAGCTCCGAGAAGTTCTCGAACCGGATCTGGGCCTTCACCTTCACCTCGTTCCCGTCCGCGTCCGCCACCATGCGGATGAAGCGGTTGATCTGGTGGCCCACAATCTCCACCGGGTACCCTACGTCGTGGAACAGGGACGCCACGCCCCAGCGGAAGAAGAACTCCTCATGGGGGGTCTGGTAGGCGTAGATATAGTCCTTTTCCGGAACGGCGCTGTCAAAGGCTTTGCGGTAGGCCGGGTTTTCGGCATAGATGGACAGGCCCGTCAAAAACACGTTCACCGCGTGGATGAAGTGGTCCCGCTGCTTATCGATGAGGGTGGCGGCAGTGGCTTCATAGCTGCGCAGGATGTCCACCAGATCGATGAAGGGGTCGTTCTTGCCCGGCAGGGTGATCCTATAGCTGTCGAAGAAAGCCCGATAGACGGCGAAGGCGGTCTCCGGGGTCTCGTGCTCCAAAAAGGCGGTCACCGCGCCCCGAAGGAAGGACTTGTAGCTGTGCCCGTCCTGCACGTCGGCGCTCAGAGCCAGCTCGTCGAAAAACCGGCCCACAAAGGGGGAGAGATTGCTCATGCTGCTGCTCCTTTCAATCACTTACTTGTAAGTATACCCGCTTTCCGTCCTGAAGGGAAGGGGTCATTCGATCTCCAGCCGGAACTCATGCCTTTCGCCCAGGGATCGGATGGCCCGCTGCATGTCTTCGGAGACGAACACCTGGCGAAGGCCCTTCAACTCCAGCAGGCAGGAGAGGTCCGTGAGCTGCGTGTTCCACCGAAGGTCCAGCTGCTCCAGCATGGGATGGGCTTCCACGAAGGCTTTGAGCTGCTCGTTGGTCATGCCCGAACGGTGGCAGGAAAGCTCGAGCATCTCCTTGCCCATGACGTGATCGATCCACCGATCCACCGGAACGTTGTTCATGTTCAAGTTCCAATAGACAGGCACCGCCTCCAAAGGCGCGTAGTCCTCATAGGTGAGCTTGTTTGCGTCCATCACGTCCGCCGCCAGGTTGAAGCCTCTGCCGTCGTTTTCCTCCGACATGCTGAAGCTGTAATCCAGCCGCTCAAGGGGAGAGATGTCCCGCACGTTGGTGCCGGACAGGCTTAGATTGACCAGATGGGGCAGCTGTTCGATGCCCTCGATGCTGTCGATGGGCTCGTTCCGCAGGCTGATATTCTCCACGGAGGCCGTCCGCCACAGGGCGGTGAAGTCGGTGATCCCCCGGCACTCGTTGACGTTGATATCCCTGAGCCGGGAGAAGTTCTCCACCCCGTCCAGGGTGGTCAGGTCCTGACCGTACAGGTCCAGCCGCTCCAGCCCCGGCAGCAGCGCAGCCAGCTCCGCCATATCCGTGACGGCCCCCTCCTGCAGGGGCAGCCGCTCGTCGGTCTCGTTGCTGTGCAGATACAGGGTGGGCGGGTCCGTGACCCAGTCGGTCTCGAACCACCAGGGGCCGCCGTCGTAGACGTACGCCCCGGCGATGGTCAGGTTTTTGATGTTCCGCCGCACCGCCTCCGGCTGGGCCTTCAGTTCCTCAAAGGTCATCATGGGCAGCTGGAAGTTCACGTCTTCCAAAGCACCGCAGGCTTCGAGGGGCGACAGGTCGTCCACCGGATTGTCGTTGAGATCCAGCATCCTGAGGGCGTACAGGTTCTGGACCCCCTGGATGGACCGGACGCCGGTGAACCAGAACCGCAGCTCCTCCAGGGTCTGGACCGTGAAGGCCGCGGAGCCGTCCGTGAGGGCCGGGCACTGCCGGACGTCCAGGTCTTTGAGATCGCCCATGGCCTGGATGCCTTCGAGAGAGGTGAGCTGGGGTTGGGCGTAAACGGTCAGCTCCCGGAGCCCCGTGAGCTTCTTAAGACACGTCAGGTCCGTCAGCGTCCCCGGCTCCACCGGATAGCGCTCCTCCTCCCCGTCATAGCAGACGTACAGGGCGGGCGGGTTCGTGGACCAGTCCTCGTTCACCCAGGCCCCCTCGTTGGGCAGGACGGCGTCCCCGGCCAGGGTCAGCCCGTCGACCCGGGACAGCAGGGCGCTGGGCAGGGTGTCCACCTCGCTGAGGCTCAAAAGCTCGATATGGGGCACGATGGGCTCCCACCAGCCCTCCGGGTACGTGACCTCATAACCGTCCAAGAGGCCGCTGTCCACCAGGGCCTGGGCCTGGTCCTTCAGGTGGGCCGGGACCCCCATATATTCCCCGTGAAGATGGTAGAGGGGCGAAAGATCCGTGACTTCGTCCACGTCCATGAGTCTGATCTGATAGCGGTCCTGCCCATAGCTTTCAAAGCAGGACAAATCCTTCAAATCGTAGATGGTGGTCAAATCCACATGGTTTGCCGTGATTTTTCCGAAATCGGGCAGGGTGAATAGGGCCTCCAGGCTGATCGCCTGCAAATGCTCCAGCTCGTAGAGACCGGTCCAGTCGGCGAGCCGGGGGCAGTTTGAGATCGCCAGATTGGTCAGCCGGGGCAGCCCTTCCATCCCCTTCAAAGTGGTGAGATAGGGGCAGTCGTCCAGTATCATCCGGCTGACCAGGGGCTGGTCGATCCCCTCCAGAGACGTGACGCAGTGGAGCTTCAGCTCGTTGGTCACGGAGGGGAGCTTGGTAAGGTCCAGGCCCTCGCTGTGGTTCCCCCGGCCGCCCCGGTTCCACAGCTCGAAGTCGATCACCGTGGCGTTCTCTACATAGGGCAGGGCGCTGCCGTCCCGGTCGGTGATGTTGAGATAGCTGTATTTTTGGATGGCGGCAAGGCCCTCCCAATTTGGCACCTCCGCGATGCCGAAGGAGAAATAGTCCTTATTCTGGATGTCCCAAAGGAAGTCCACGTTGCTGAGCTCCGACCCATATATCTGCAGGTCCTTCAGTTTGGGCAGCGTCACCACCGGGGAGATATCGCGGAGGGAGAAACATGTAAAAAGGATTAGAGACTCCAGCCCTTCGCAGCTGCTGAGGGCGGAAAGGTCCGACAGATTCTGCGTTTCAGACGCGCTGACCCACCGAAGGCTTTTGTGCTCCTCCAATCCGTGGAAGGAGCGAAGCGCCCCCATATTTCGCACCTCCAGCTTTTTCAAGGCTTTGGCCCCGGCGAGGAAGGAAAGGTCGCTGACGGAGCAGTCCTCCATGTACAGCTCCTGCAGGAAGGAACAGCTGCTCAGGGCGGAAAGGTCCGACAGCCGATCGCAGTTGTCGATATGGAGATTCGTCAGACCCGTGTGGTCCTGGAGCCCGTTGAGACTGGTGAGGGCCTGCAGGTCATTCAGATCCAGACTGTACATGCTTTTCGCCGCCGACAGGCAGCTCAGGTCCATCGCCGGCACCCCATCCAGGCGGGCTTCCATCAGATTCGGGCAGCCTTGGAGGCCGGACAGGTCAGCGGTCCTTTCGCTCCCGTCTCCGGATAGATTCAGGCTCCGGAGCTTTAGCGGGCCGAAGCCGCTCAAATCAATGGTCTCCCCTCCGTAAAAGTGCAGGTTCGCATGCTCCAGCCGGGTACAATCATTGAGGGGTGAAAGGTCGATGGCCGGGCCGCTAAAACTGAAGGAGCCGAGCAGAGTCCCCTTCAAGCCGGAAATGTCGTCGATTTCACAGTCGTACAGATCCACCAGGCTCAGCTTTTTGAGGCCGGAAAGATCCGGCAGCGAGCCCCGGACCTTCACCAGGGTCAGCATCTGCAGGTTCTTCATATAGGGCAGGAAGTCGAGAGCGCCCCAATCGTGGAGGATTAGCTCGTGGCCATCCTCGGTGCTGTACCAGCGGGCTGCCCCGTCCTCGAAGCTCCGGTTGGCCACGTATTCCGGTTCCACCCGGGCCCAGCCCGCCTCCGCTACCCACTGTTCGTCCCCGTTGAAGTGGGTGAGGGAGTCGCCGACGATGATGAGCTCGTGGACCTTTTGCAGCTCTTCAAAGGCCAGGTCCACATCGGGGAACGTGGGTTCCGGCGTGGGGGAGGGGGTGGGCGTCGCCGTAGGCGTGGGTTCCGGCGTGGCGGTGGCCTCCACCACCGCGGGTTCCGGCTCCGGCTGAGGCCGCTGCTTCCACCAGATGAAGCCGCCCACAGCCAGCAGAGCCGCGGCCCCGATCAGGGACAGGGCCAGGGGCAGCCGGCTCTTTTTCTCGCCCGCCACGGCCTTGGCGATCAGCTCCGCCAGCTCCGCCGTGCCGTACTTGCGCCCGTCCAGGGCATGCCGAGCCATGAGGGCGCTCTGCAGCTCCTCCGGGGGCGTGGAGCCGTCCAGGTTCACGGGGATCACCAGCTCCCGCCCCGCGTTCAGCTGAAAGAATCGGTCCGCTTCCGGCCCCTCTCCAAGCAGATTCTCTGACAGGAACAGCACCAGGGCGTCCCCCTTGCCGGGGGCCTTGGTCCGCACGGTCACGCCCTTTTGCTGCAGGGCGTCCAGAATGGGCTTTACCCGACCTTCGTCAGCCGGGGCGTACAGGGGATAGATGGCTCGCTTCATGGGGATTCCTTTCTTGTTTCGAATGGGGGTGAACGGCGCTTAGGGCACCAGGATCACGGTAAAGGTACAGTTCTCGGGAAAACGCAAAGGGAGCATGTCCGCGCTGACGTATACGGTCCTCAGGGAGGGCAGCGCCGACAGGGGGGAGAGATCCGTCACGCCGCTGTGCTCCAGGTGCAGCGTGGTGAGTCGGGGCAGATCCTTCAGATTTCCCAAGCTTTTCAGGGCGCCGTTGCCGGCAAGGTTCAGCTCCTGCAGCATCACCAGCCCGCTCAGGGCCGAGACGTCGGACAGGGGCTGGCGCACCAGAGCCAGCCGTTCGAGATAGACCATCCGCCCGATGAGGGACAGGTTCTTCACCTTGCCCTCGGCCACCTTGCTGCCATTCACCAGACAGGTGCCATCGAAGGTGAAGAGCGTGTTTTGAATGTCTGCCACGGGCATGTTTCCCACGATGGACAGGGACGTAACCGCCGAAAGCTCCTGCAGGTAGATGTGCTCCTCACTGGAGCGCAGAACGGCCCGAACGGCCCGCTCCTGCTCCTCGTCCGGGAAGGTCAACTCCGCCAGATCAGATGGGAGCGTGGGCGTGGGCCCGGGGGTATCCGTGGGCCCAGGGGTGGCGGTGGGCGTCGGCGTGGGGGTGGGCGTCGGTCGGGGCGTGGGCTTGGGCGTGGGGGCCGGGGTGGGCGCTTCCACCACCGGAGGATCGAACCAGCCCGAGTAGACCCCGTAAGCGCCCGTCAGGGCCGCGGCGAACAGCAGCAGCGACAGCAGGAACCCGAAAAGACCCCGGGGCAGCCCCTCCGTCCACCGGCGATAGAAGCTGCGTCGGAGCTTTTTGTGGCTCGTGACCACGTCCGCCCGCTCCTTGGGCGTTGGGGGGGTGGGGAGAGGAAGACAGCTTTGCATCACCTCCGCCCATCGGCCCTCCGGCTGAGCGTCGTCCAGTGTGAAGTACAACACGGGCTTCTTCAAAGCCACGGCAGTCTCGATCTCCGACAGGCAGTTGGGGGAGTCAAGGGCGGTCCTGGACAGGAAGAAGAGGACCATGGACGAGGCTCGCATATGGGTCTCGATATTCTTGGGCCAATCGTTTCCGGCCGGGATGCCCTCGTCGTACCAGAGGCGCACGTGCCTCTGGTGGAGCAGGGTGATGGTCTCCAGGACCTCCTGTGAATTTTTATGGGAATAGCTGATGAACAGATAGGGTCGCTTGCCCTCGTAGGGGGTGAAGAACTCGCTCATTGGCCCTCACCTCCTGCAACGATCAGCGTGTAGCGCTCGTAGAGGTCGGGCAGTTCCGGGGCAGCTTTGGCCGCCTCCTGGGAGAGGATCAGCGTGGACAGGTTGGGGAAGACGGACAGATCGTCCAGATGGGCGGGGAGCTGGGACAGGGACAGGCTTTCGATCCCCTCCAGGGCTTCCGGGGTGATCAGGCCGCCGCCCATGGCCGCCCGGGCCGCCTCCCGCAGGGATCCGTCCGCGATGAGCACCTGGTCCGTGGGCTCCGGCTCAGGCGTGACCACCTCCGCTGGCGGCGGAAGGACCGGCGGATGAAGGTATCGATAAAGCCCCATCCCCCCACCTAAAAGAACGGTGAACAGGAGCAGCAGCACGCTGACCCGCCGCAGCCATATGCGATCGAATATGGGCTGCGGTTCCCCCAGAAAGGCCTGGGAAAAGCCCCGTCCATGGAGGACGGCGTCGGCGGCGTCCGCGGGGTTGCTCCCCGGTATAATGGCGGAGGCATCCCCGGTGAGCCCCAGGGACAGGCCGCTGTCCCCGCCGTCCGTGTTCAAAACCAGGATGGGCTGCTTCGCCTTCTGGCAGACCAGCAGCCGGTTTTTGAGATATGTGTCCTCCCGGGCCGAGGCCGTGAGATACAGCACCGTAAGGCCGGCCCCCAGCATGCGTTCGTTTTGAGACAGCTGAGCGGACCTGTCCCGCGTCTGTTCCGCACTATACCAAACCCGGCAGCCTCGCAGCAAAAGTCGTCGCAGCAGAGGGCGGACCTTGCGTTCATCCCGGTGGGAGAAGCACAGGTGGATATAGGGCTCGCTGCCTTCGTAGGGGGGATAATATGTCTCCGCTTTGCTGGCCATTCAACGCCTCATGACATGGTACACTATTTTATATAGTATACTATCCTTTCCCTCTGCTGGCAAGGAAAAAACGATGCATCACGGCGTTTTTTGACGCAAAGTGCAAAGGATCACATCTTCGTCCGGGGCTTCGACAACAGGGCGAAGAGATAGCCGAAGGTGATGGCCGCGGCGATGCCTGCGGCGGTGGCGGTGATGCCGCCGGTGAACGCGCCTATAAGACCGTGCGCCTGCACGGCCTTTTTTGCACCCTGGGAAAGGGCGTAGCCAAAGCCGGTCAAGGGCACCGTGGCCCCGGCCCCGGCCCAGTCCGCCAAGGGTCCATAGAGGCCGAGGCCGCCTAAAATCACCCCCGCCGTCACGTAGACCACCAAGATGCGGGCCGTGGTGAGTCGGGTCAACGACAGGCCCAGCTGCCCCAGGGCGCACAGCAGCCCGCCCACAAAAAACACCTTCACATACATCATCCAATCCATTTTTTACTCCTCATACACAAGCGATACGGCGTGGGCGATGCCCGGGATGCTCTCCCCCTGGCAGGCGGAGAGGGGGCTCATGAGGGCCCCCGTGGACAAGAACAGCACCCGCTTCACCCGGCCCTTTTCCAGCTCCGGCAGCACGTGGCCCGCCAAAAGGATGGCGCTGCAGCCGCAGCCCGAGCCTCCGCAGTGATATCCCTGTTCGGGGCTGTAGACCATGCTGCCGCAGTCCATGTGCCGCCCCGCCAGCCCAAGGCCCGCCTCGTCCCCCAGCTCCCGCAGCATCCGGCTCCCGAAGTCCCCCAAATCCCCCGTGACGATCCAGTCGAAATCCTCCGCTCCCATGCCCCGGTCCGCCAGATGTCGCCCGATGGTGTCGCAGGCGGCAGGGGCCATGGCCGCGCCCATGTTGTTGGCGTCGGTGATACCCAGATCCCGGACCCGGCCCAGGGTGGCCGCCTCCAAACGGACGTGGCGAAAGCCGGTGTGGGGGAGGGGGGAGGCGCCCAAAAGCACCGCCCCGGCGCCGGTGACGGTCCGCTGGGAATGGGGCGGTGCGGTGGTGCCCATCTCCAGGGGGAAGCGGTATTGGCGCTCGGCGGTGGAGAAGTGGGAACAGGCGGCCGAAAGGGCCCGGTCCCGATAGCCCCCGTCCACCAGGACCCCGCCCAGGAGCAGCGCTTCCGTCATGGTGGAGCAGGCTCCGTAGAGTCCCAGGTAGGGGATGGAGAGCTCCCGGGCGGCGTAGCTGGCGGTGATGATCTGGTTCAGCAGGTCCCCGGCCAGCAGGCAGCCCGCCTCCGCCATGGGCAGGCCCACCCGGGCCATGGCGCGGCGCAGGGCCTTGAGGAGCATCTTCCGTTCCCCCTGCTCAAAGGTCTTTTCCCCCAGCCGATCGTCGGTGAGCACCTCGTCGAAGCGATGGCCGTAGGGCCCCTTGCCCTCCGCGGGCCCCGCCACGCTGGCGGCGGAGAGCACGTAGGGCCGATTCGTAAAAAACAGCGTGGCGCTGCCGGTTTGGTCCATGTTCATTCCTCCCGTGTTTCTTTTGGATTTACTCTGCCTCGAAGGGCAAAAAACTATGCAATGCGGTCCCTTCAAACGGGAAAAGGGCGCATAAACATGAGCGTATCCCACCGGAAAAGGGGATGAATCCATTCGTTTTTTGTACCCATGTATGAACAATTCATTGACAAGGCACGTCCATGCGTCTATACTATAGATGTTCAGGACACCTCGCATTTTTATTCAGCAAGAAAACGCGGGGATGCTCGAGAATAAAACAGTATAGGAGGAATCCAAAACATGAAGAAAGCATTGTCCCTGCTGCTTGCGCTGACCATGGTGTTCGCGCTGGTCGCCGTTGCAAGGCCCGCTTCCGCCGATGACGAGTTCCATATCGGCATCATCACCGGCTCCGTCTCCCAGAGTGAGGACGACCGCCGCGGCGCCGAGGCCTTCCAGGCTATGTACGGCGAGGATATGGTCAAGCTGGCCATCTATCCCGACAACTTCACCGAGGAGCTGGAGACCACCATCCAGACCATCGTCAACATGTCCGACGATCCTCTGATGAAGGCCATCATCGTCAACCAGGCCGTGCCCGGCACCACCGAAGCCTTCCGTCAGATCAAGGAGCGTCGCCCCGACATCATCTGCATCGCCGGTGAGTCCCACGAGGATCTGCCTGAGATCGGCAGCGCCGCCGACCTGGTCTGCAACAACGACTTCGTCGCCCGTGGCTACCTGATGATTCGGACCGCCCATGAGATGGGCTGCGATACCTTCGTCCACATCTCCTTCCCCCGTCATATGTCCTATGAGACCATGAGCCGTCGTGTGGCCATCATGAAGGCTGCCTGCGAAGAGTTTGGCATGACCTTCGTCCTGGAGACCGCGCCCGATCCCACCACGGACGTTGGCGTGGCCGGTGCCCAGGCCTATATTCTCGAGCATGTGCCCCAGTGGGTCGAGCAGTACGGCAAGAACGCCGCCTACTTCTGCACCAACGACGCCCACACCGAGCCCCTTTTGAAGCAGCTCCTCGCCTACGGCGGCTGCTTCGTGGAGGCTGACCTGCCCTCTCCCACCATGGGTTACCCCGGCGCTCTGGGCATCGACCTGACCGCTGAGGCTGGCGACTATGCCAAGATCCTGGCCAAGGTCGAGCAGGCTGTCTGTGAGAAGGGCGGCGCCGGCCGGTTCGGCACCTGGGCCTACTCCTACGGCTACACCGTGTCCGCCGGTCTTGCCCAGCATGCCATGAACGTCATCAAGGGCGAGAGTGAGCTCCTCGACATGGACGACATCGCCAAGGCCTACGAGGTCTTCTCTCCCGGTGCTGCCTGGAACGGCTCCAACTACACCAACGCGGAGAACGGCGTCAAGGCTGACAACACCTTCCTCGTATACCAGGATACCTACATCATGGGCAATCCCGGCCACTACATGGGCGCCACCGAGATCGAAGTGCCTGAGAAGTACTTCACCATCAAATAAGCTAAACCACAACGGATTCAGAGGGGGGAGGGCCCAATCCTCCCCCTATTTTTAAGAAAGAGGGCCTGTAAAAGATATGGAAAAAACGAACACGCCCCTATTGGAAATGCGCAACATCAAAAAGGACTTCTTCGGCAATCAGGTCCTGACCGACATCAACATCACCCTGGGTGAGGGCGAGGTGTTGGGCCTTTGCGGCGAGAACGGCGCCGGCAAGAGCACGCTGATGAAGATCCTTTTCGGGATGAACGTGATCCGGGAGACCGGCGGCTACGAGGGAGACATCCTGCTCAACGGGCAGAAAGTCGCCTTCGAGACGCCCTTCGACGCCCTGGCCGCGGGCATCGGCATGGTCCATCAGGAGTTCTCCCTGATCCCCGGCTTCACGGCCACGGAGAACATCCTGCTGAACCGGGAGCCGAAAAAGCGGAACGTCATCTCCGAGGTCTTCGGAGACAGGCTGGACACCCTGGATTATAACCAGATGACCGGCCGGGCGGAGACCTCCATCGAGAAGATGGGCTTTCACGTGGACAAGAACATGGTCATCAACGAAATGCCCGTGGGCCACAAGCAGTTTACAGAGATCGCCCGTGAGCTCAGCAAGGATCAGCTCAAGCTCCTGATCCTGGACGAGCCCACCGCCGTTTTGACCGAGAAGGAGGCGGAGGCGCTCCTCGACTCCATTCGCGCCATGTCGAAAAACGGCATCGCCGTGATCTTTATCACCCACCGCCTCCAGGAGATCCTGTCCGTTTGCGACAAGGTGGTCGTCATGCGCGACGGCTTCGTCGTCAAGGATGTCCCAGCGAAAGAGACCAACGTCAACGAGATCTCCAAGTGGATGGTGGGTCGGAACGTGGACACCGCCGCCAGCGTGGAGGTCCGGGACGAAAAGGATGCCAAGACCATCATGTCCATCCGTCGGCTGTGGGTCGACATGCCCGGCGAGATCGTTCGCGACGTGAGTTTGGACGTGAAGGAAGGCGAGATCCTGGGCATCGGCGGCTTGGCCGGTCAGGGCAAGCTGGGCATCCCCAACGGGATCATGGGCCTCTATGAGGCGGGCGGTACCGTGGAGCTGGACGGGAAACAGATCCCCCTCAACAGCCCCCGCAAGTGTCTGGACGCCTCCCTGGCCTTTGTATCGGAGGATCGGCGCGGCGTAGGTCTGTTGCTGGACGAGACGCTGGAATGGAACGTGGCCTTCCCGGCCATGCAGGTCCAGAACAAGTTCCTGAAGAATTATCTCGGCGGCCTGATCAAGTGGCGGGATGAGAAAGCGATCCGTGAGGTCACCGAGCGGTATATCGACGAGTTGGCCATCAAGTGCACCGGTTCCAAGCAGAAGGCGAAGGAGCTCTCCGGCGGCAACCAGCAGAAGATCTGCCTGGCCAAGGCCTTCGCCCTGGAGCCGAAGTTCCTCTTCGTCTCCGAGCCCACCCGCGGCATCGACGTGGGCGCCAAGGCCCTGGTGCTGGAGGCGCTGCGCCGCTTCAATCGCGAGAGCGGCGTCACCGTGGTCATGATCTCCTCCGAGCTGGAGGAGCTTCGGCAGGTCTGTGACCGCATCGCCATCGTCTCCGGCGGCAAGATCGCCGGGATCCTTCCCGCGACCAATCCGTCAGAGGACTTTGGCATGCTGATGGTCAGCATGGTGAAGTGAGGAGGACAGCATGAACGAACCATTATATACTTCCACCAATCCTACGCTGCGTGAGCGGCTCCGCGGCTTCGTCAACAGTTTCGGCCTGCCCCGGCTGATCATCGCGGCCTTCCTGCTGATGCTGTACATCGCCGCTCCCTTCGTGGGCGCCGGCTTCTGGATGCAGATCAGCAACACCATCAACCGCTTCAGCTGGAATGCCATCATGGTCCTCGCCATGGTGCCCATGATCCACTCGGGCTGCGGGTTGAACTTCGGTTTGCCCCTGGGCATCATCTCGGGCCTTTTGGGCGCCACCCTCTCCATTGAGTTCGGGTTCACGGGGGGCATGAGCTTTTTGATGGCCATCCTCATCGCCACGCCCATCGCCATCATCCTGGGCGCGGGCTACGGATGGCTCCTCAACAAGATCAAGGGGGGCGAGATGATGATCGCCACCTACGTGGGGTTCTCCTCCGTGTCCTTCATGTGCATGCTGTGGCTGCTGCTGCCCTACCATAGCCCGACCATGGTCTGGGGCTTCGCGGGCAAGGGCTTGCGTACCACCATCTCCCTGGAGGGGTTCTACGACAAGGTCCTGGCCAACTTCCTCCAGATCAACATCGGCACCCTTTCCATCCCCACCGGGACGCTGCTGTTCTTCGCGCTGCTGGCCTTTGCCATGTGGGCGTTCCTCCACACCAAGACCGGCACGGCCATGACCGCCGTGGGCTCCAACCCCACCTTCGCCAGGGCCGCCGGCGTGAACGTGGATAAGATGCGGCTTTTGTCCGTGGTGATTTCCACCTGGCTCGCGGCCATCGGCATCCTGGTGTATGAACAGGGATTCGGCTTCATCCAGCTGTACATGGCGCCCTTCTACATGGCGCTGCCAGCCGTGTCCGCTATCCTGATCGGCGGCGCGTCCGTGAACAAGGCGTCCATCGCCAACGTGATCATCGGCACCTTCCTGTTCCAGGGCATCGTCACCATGACCCCCACGGTCATGAACAACATGATTCATATGGATATGAGCGAGGTCATCCGCGTCGTTGCCTCCCAGGGCATGATCCTCTACGCGCTGACCAGAAAAACGGAGGCGAGCAAATGAAAAACAAGAGCTTTGGCACGAAATTACTCACCTTCGTGCGGGACAACACCGTCCCCATCATGTTTGTGCTGATCTGCGTGTTCTGTATCCCCCTCTCCGGATTCTCCTTCAGCTATCTGCTCAATGAGATCATCACCCGTATGGGGCGGAACATCTTCCTGATCCTGGCCCTGCTCATCCCCATCATGTCCGGCATGGGCTTGAACTTCGGCATGACGCTGGGCGCCATGGCCGGCGAGATCGCACTGATCTTCGTGTCCGACTGGCAGATCTGGGGCATCCCCGGCGTGGTGTTGGCCATGATCCTCTCGATCCCCATCTCGGTCCTTTTGGGCGCCTTCTGCGGCAAGATCCTGAACATGGCCAAGGGCCGGGAGATGATCACCAGCTACATCATCAGCTTCTTCATGAATGGCATCTATCAGCTGATCGTGCTGTACATGATGGGCGCTATCATCCCCATCAAGCACTTCTCCGTGAAGCTGCCCCGGGGCTACGGCATCCGGAACACGGTGTCGCTGCTGAACATGCGGCAGTGCCTGGATAACCTGCTGGCCGTCCGCGTGGGCGGCGTGAAGATCCCGGTGCTGACCTTCCTCATCATCGGGGTCCTGTGCCTGTTCATCGTCTGGTTCCGCAAGACCAAGCTGGGCCAGGATATGCGGGCCGTGGGCCAGGATATGAACGTGGCGCGGGACGCGGGCATCAACGTGGAGCGGACCAGGATCATCTCCATCATCATCTCCACGGTGCTGGCCGGGTTCGGCATGGTGATCTACCTGCAGAACATGGGCAACATCGCCACCTACAGCTCCCACTCCCAGATCGGCATGTTCTGCATCGCCGCGCTGCTGGTGGGCGGCGCGTCGGTGGATAAGGCGTCCATCGGGAACGTGTTCCTGGGGGTCATCCTCTTCCACACCATGTTCATCGTGGCGCCCAAGGCCGGCGCCCAGATCACCGGCGACTCCATGATCGGCGAATACTTCCGCGTCTTCGTCTCCTATGGCGTCATCACCCTCTCGCTCATCATGTATGAGACCAAGAAGCGCCGGCAGAAGAGTCAAATGGGATTGCAGCTCCAGCAGGAGCAGATGGAGGAGGCAGCCAAATGAACAAGACGCGTAAACTTCTCTTTCGCGTAGGCGCGGTGCTGCTGCTGGTGCTCATCGCCGGGCTCATGTTCATCGTGGGCCGGGGGCACACCGTGTATCTGGACAACAAGACCCTGGAGTATGAGGGCCAGACCTATTCGGCCCTGTACAAGATCGAGATCCTGAAGAACGGCGAAAAGGTGGCCAAGCTCAACAAACGGGAGCGCGGCATGGCCACCAACATCGGCCAGACCTGCAAGCTGACGCTGGTCATCACCAAGGAAAAGAAGGGGGCCGAGGAGACCCAGGAGATCGAGCTCAAGCTCCCCTATTCCATGGACGGCATCATCATCAACCTGCCCGGGTACCTGAGCGGGCTGCCGGAGGATGCGTATCTCACGGAGTTCGTTTCCACCGCGGAGACGGAGACCGCCCCCGAGGAGGAGATCAACACCGACGAGTTCGGCTTCAGCAGCGATATGGACGCGCCCCCGGAGGGCTAACCCAAACAAACGAGAGCGCCTGGCCAACGTGCCGGGCGTTTTTTTCTTGACAAGATGGATGGGGCTGGCATAATAAGGACAAGGATCCAGGCAGGAGGAAATAGGAATGATCACAGCCGAAACCATGCTGGCACGCAAGAGCGTGCGGAGCTACGACGGGCGGCCCATCGAGGCGGAGACCCTGGAGAAGGTGAAGGGATTCGCCGACCGGATACAAAACCCCTTCGGCATCCCGGTGCGGTTCGTCTTTTTGGACGCCAAGGAGAAGGGGCTCTCCAGCCCCGTGCTGACCGGGGAGCCTCTATACGTGGCGGGGAAGGTGGACAAGGTCCCCTATGGGGACGTGGCCTTCGGGTTCGCCATGGAGGAGCTGCTGCTCTTTGCCTGGTCCCTGGGGCTGGGCTCCGTGTGGATCGGCGGGACCATGAAGCGGGAGCTGTTCGAGAAGGCCGCAGGCCTGGAGGCGGGGGAGCGGATGCCCTGCGTGAGCCCCCTGGGGTATGCGGCAGGCAAGCGGTCCCTTCGGGAGACGATCATGCGCCGGGGCGTGGGCGCGGACGGACGGCTGCCCGGGGAGCGGCTGTTCTTCGACGGGGACTTTTCTACGCCCCTGGCCGGCAAGGCGCTGGAGCCCTGGGGCGAGGTGCTGGAGCTGGTCCGCTGGGCGCCGTCGGCGGTGAACAAGCAGCCCTGGCGGCTGGTGCTCCGGGAGGGGCGGTTCCATTTCTATCTCAAGCACGACAAGGGGTACGTCAGCGAGGTCGTGGGGGACTTGCAGAAGATCGACATGGGCATCGCCCTCTGCCACTTCGTCCTGGGCGCCAAGGCCATGGGCCGCGAAAGTGCGGTGGCGGTGGAGGACCCGAGGATCCCGGTCCCGGAGGGCATGGAGTATATCGCGTCTGTTTTTTATAAGGAATGAATGAAAGCGGACCACCTTTCTTGAAAGAAAGGTGGTCCCAAAGAACTTTATATGGGGAGTATTGCTTACGCAGTGCTTCCCTTTTTTTTTCATGAGCTTTTCTTTTTGCGCCGCTTTTTCTTTTCACCGAAAAGAAAAAGCGGCAAAAGAGAATTGTTAGAACCCAAAATACGCTTCTGCATTCCTATAACATACCCCCTCCACGATGGTCCGGAGCGCTTTCTCGTCGTTGGGGAATCGGCCCGTCTCCACCCAGCCGCCGACGAGGTTGCAGAGGAGCCGCCTAAAATACTCGTGGCGAGCGTAGGAGAGGAAGCTGCGGGAGTCGGTGAGCATGCCCACGAAGGTGGCCAAATGCCCCTCCGCGGCCAGGGTGGTCATCTGATCCAGCATCCCCTTCTCGTGGTCGTTGAACCACCAGGCGCTGCCGTGCTGGAGCTTCCCCCGGGCTTCCGGGCCCTGGAAGCAGCCCATGAGGGCGTCGATGGCCGCGTTCTCGGCGGGGTTCAGGGAGTAGAGGATGGTTCGGGGCAGCTCCCCTGTCTCGTCAAGGGCGCTCAAAAAGCCCGCCAGCTCCTTCAGCGGCGAGGGGTCGCCGATGCTGTCCGCCCCCGCGTCAGGGCCCAGGAGCCCATAGAGGCGGCGGTTGTTGTCCCGGATGACGCCGAAATGGAGCTGCATGACCATGCCGTACCTCGCATAGCACCGGCCCAGCAGGAGCAGCAGCCCCGTCTTGAACTGCTGGATCTCATGGGCCGTGGGTATCTCGCCCGTCAGCCGTTTTTTGTAGATGGCCTCCAGCTTCGCCTCGGAGGCCGGTGCGAAGGGCACGGACTCCAGCCCGTGGTCGCTGACCCGGCAGCCCAACGATACGAAAAACGCCAGCCGCTCCTGGAGCACCTTCGCCAGCTCCCCGTAGCTCCTGGGTCCACCCAGCTTTTGGAGATAATCGAGATAATCCGGCTTCTCCAGGCCCAGGGCCTTGTCGGGCCGGAAGCTGGGCAGCACCTGCACGGGAAAGCCGTCGGCTTTGATCCTTTGGTGCCACTTGAGGCTGTCCGCCGGGTCGTCCGTGGTGCAGATCACCTGCACACGGGAGCGGAGGATCAAGTTCCGGGCAGAGAACTCCGGCTGCCGGAGCTTCTCGTTGCACAGGGTCCACACCTCCTCGGCGGTGTCGCCGTTGAGGATACCCTCATAGCCGAAGTACCGGCGCAGCTCCATATGGCTCCAGTGATACAGGGGGTTCCCGATGGCCAGGGATAAGGTCTCGGCCCACTTCTGAAACTTCTCCCGGTCGGAGGCGTGGCCGGTGATGAACCGTTCCTCCACGCCGAAGCTGCGCATGAGCCGCCACTTGTAGTGGTCGCCCCCCAGCCAGAGTCGGGTGATGTTCTCGAATCGCCGGTCCTCACAGATCTCCCGGGGGTCCAGGTGGCAATGGTAGTCGATGATAGGCATCCCTTCCGCCATATCGTGAAAGAGGTGCCGGGCCGTTGGCGTTTCCAGCAGAAAATCTTGATCCATAAAGGGCTTCATAGTTCAGGCTTCCCTTTCAAAGCGTTCCCGGTCGATCCAAAGCCCCAACGCCGGGTTGGGGATGAAGTAGATCTCTTCGCCGTCCACGGTGTTGTAGCCGTATCGGAGCTTGGCGGGGTCGTACTTTGCCGCCATCTCGTCGTAGTCCGCGGCCCGGAACCCCACGCCCTCGATCTCCCCCTTCGGGATATCCTTCACGGCGTAGGTGATGGTGAACCGGCCGTCGCTGGACCCGTGGATCAGGTGGGCCGCCGCCCCCATGTTGTCCCTGAGGTCCTGGTTCTCCGGCTTTTTGAAGGCTTCCAGGGTGTTGAGCCGCCCCCGATAGCCGTACTTGCGGATGAGCCTGTCCACCTCATCGTCCTCCCCGAAGCGCGCTACGCCCGGGGCCAGCACGATGAGCTCCCCGCCGTCGGCCATAGCCATGCGGGTCCGGTAGATGGCCTTGTTGCCCAGCCACGTGCTCTTGAACTCCGAGGGGTCCAGGTACACCACGCACTTTTTGAGACCGCGGGGGACGAAGTCGATGTTCTTCTGCTGGCTGAGCTTCACGGCCTCGGTGAAGCACTGCCGCCCCTCGCCCAGGAACAGGCCGTGGGTGCGGATCGCGCCGCCGGGAGCCGTGGTCACGGTGAGGGCGAAGAGGATGGGCCGATCCTTCAAAAAGTGCGCCATCCCGTAGTCGAAGAGCTTGCGGACCGGGGTGTTCTCCTTGCCCATCATTCGCTCCATGCCGTAGACCGCACCCACCATGTGGGATTTATTGATCATGTCGCTGCCGCCCACGCCCACGAACAGATTCTTGGCGTGGTTGGCCATGCCCACCACCTCGTGGGGCACCACCTGCCCCGGGGAGATGATGAGGTCGTAGCTTTCATCCATGACCCGCCGGTTGATCTCCACACTGACGGGGTCGGTCCAAAGACCCTCGGTGATCTCGGACAGATAGTCCGCCGGCACCTGCCCCAGCTCGATCACGTCCGTCCGCCAGTTGTGGATGAGCATCCGCTCGTAGGGCACGTCCCCGAACATCCTTTCCCACTGTTCCTTCGTCACGGGCACATGGGTGCCCAGGGCCGGCAAAACGTCCACCTGGACGCCCTGCTCCGCCAGGGCGTGATAGTACACGTTGGTGATGAAGCCCGCGCCCGAATGGAAGCGGGTGAAATCCGGGGGCAGGATCAGCACCTTGCGAAGCTGCCGCCCCTGCAGGCTTTCCAGAAGAGCGACGCGGATCTCCTCCAAAGAGAGACCCGCGTCGGTGTTCGCAATGCGATAGATATCCTGCATGATGGCTCCGCTTAGGCGTTGTAGGTGGTGGCCGCCGTGTTGCCGCCGTGGCCGGTCCAGTTGGTGTGGAAGAACTGGCCCCGAGGCGCGTCCAGCCGCTCGTAGGTGTGGGCGCCGAAGTAGTCCCGCTGGGCCTGCAGCAGGTTCGCGGGCAGCCGTTCCGTGGTGTAGCCGTCAAAGTAGCTGAGGGCGGAGGTCATGGCCGGGGCGGGCACGCCGGAGGAGAGGGCGGCGGCGGCCACGGTACGCCAAGCGGGCACCAGCTTCTCGATGGTCTCCTTGAAGTAGGGGTCCAAAAGGAGGTTGCTGAGGTTGGGGTCCTTGTCGTAGGCTTCCTTGATCTTGCCCAGGAACACGCTGCGGATGATGCAGCCGCCCCGCCACATGAGGGCGATGCCGCCGTAATTGAGGTTCCAGCCGTAATGCTCCGCCGCGGTGCGCATGAGGGTGTAGCCCTGGGCGTAGGAGATGATCTTGGAGGCGAAGAGGGCCTGCCGGATGGCCTCGATGAAGGCCGCCTTGTCGCCGGTGAAGGCGGGGATCTTCCGATCGAAGACCTTGGAAGCTTCCACCCGCTCCTCCTTCATGGCGGAAAGGCAGCGGGCGAACACCGCTTCGCCGATGAGCGTCAGGGGCACGCCCTCGTCGAGAGCCGCGATGCCGGTCCACTTGCCGGTGCCCTTCTGGCCCGCGGTGTCCCGGATGTGCTCCACCAGGGGGGAGCCGTCCTCGTCCTTGAAGCCCAGGATGTCCCGGGTGATCTCGATGAGGTAGGAGTCGAGCTCGGTCTTATTCCATTTGGTGAAGATCTCGTGCATCTCCTCGTAGCTGAGGCCCAGCAGATCCCGCATGAGCTGGTACGCTTCGCAGATGAGCTGCATGTCCCCGTACTCGATGCCGTTGTGGACCATCTTCACGAAGTGGCCCGCACCGTTCTCGCCCACCCAGTCGCAGCAGGGGGAGCCGTCCTCCACCTTGGCGCAGATGGCCTGGAAGATGGGCTTCACATAGGGCCAGGCCGCCGGAGAGCCGCCGGGCATCATGGAGGGCCCCTTCAAAGCGCCCTCCTCGCCGCCGGACACGCCGCAGCCCACGAAGAGCTTGCCCTTAGATTCCACGTACTCCGTCCGCCGGATGGTGTCGGGGAAGTGGCTGTTGCCGCCGTCGATGAGGATGTCTCCGTCCTCCAAAAGGGGCAGCAGCTGCTCGATCATGCTGTCCACGGCGCCGCCGGCCTTCACCATCATGAAGACCTTCCGGGGCTTGCTGAGGTTGTCCACCAGCTCCTGGAGGCTGTGGCAGCCGATGATGTTTTTGCCCGCCGCCCGGCCTTCCACAAAGGCGTCCACCTTGGAGGTGGTCCGGTTGAAGACGGCCACGGTGAAGCCCTTGGACTCCATGTTCATGACCAGGTTTTCGCCCATGACGGCCAGGCCGATGAGGCCGATGTCTGCTTTCTTCATAAAACTTGTCTCCTTTATATGATGCTTTTGGCGTTATCTCTGAACTCTTGCGTTGCCTTTGTACACGTCCCAAACCTGCTTCTCGTCGGCGGGCTCGGCGTAATCGTTGAGGCTGGAGGCCGCGAGAACGCCCGAGGCCCAGCCGAACTGGAGCCACTTTTCAGCTTCCCAGCCCTGGAGCACGGCGTAGAGGAGACCGCCGGAGAACCCGTCGCCGCCGCCGATCCGGTCCATGACCTGGATGGGCCGGGGCTCCTCCACGAACCACTGCCCATCGGCGTAGAGGATGGCCCCCCACAGGTGCTCGTTGGCGGAGATCACCTGCCGGAGGGTGGTGGCGTAGGCCCGGGCGTTGGGGTACTTAGCGCGGACCTGGTCGATCATGGCTTTGAACCGGTCGATCTTGCCGGAGAGCTCCTTGCCGCCTGCTTCGGGGCCCTGGAAGCCCAAACAGAGCTGGAAGTCCTCCTCGTTGCCGATGAGGATATCCGCAACGGAAGCGATCTCATGGAAGGCTTCTTTGAGCTCCGCTTCCCGGCCGGCCCAGAAGGAGGCCCGGTAGTTAAGGTCGAAGCTGACCAGGGTGCCGTACCTCTTGGCCGCGCGAGCCAGCTCCAAACAGCACTTCGTGGTCTCGGGGCTCATGGCCGCGATAAGGCCGGAAAGGTGCAGGATCCCCACGCCCTCCTCATTAAAGATGCGGTCGAGATCGAAGTCTTCGGCAGACAGGGTCCGGCCCACCTCGCCGGCCCGATCGTTCCACACCCGGGGCGCCCTCAGGCCGAAGCCGGAGTCGGCGATGTTGAACTGGTGCCGATACCCCCAGGGACCGCCCTGGGGCACGTCGAGACCCTCGTAGCGGATGTTCCGGGCCCGGAGCTGGGCCTTGATGAAGGCGGCCATGGGGCTGCCCTCCACGAACTTGGTCAGGACCAAACACTCCTTGCCCAGGGAGGAGGACACGTTCAGCACGTTGCTCTCGGCGCTGGTGGCCTGCAGGTAGAACAGGTTGCTGTTGTGGACCGCCATCCTGTCCTGGGGCGTGATCCGAAGGCCCATGCTGGTGGGGCAGGCGATGGCGTACTTGTAATGCTCTCTCATGGTGATTCTCAAACCTTTCTTAGTAGTCTTGTCGAGCCCGTAAGCTCATGCATCTTTCAACGAGTAACACAAGGGCGTTGTAGACGCCCGCTGGAAACCTGCGAAGGAAGAACGGCTGCTGCCGATCCGTAAAACTCAGCGACATGCGCGGTGAGTTTTACTCCTTTCGCCGTTGCCGCCCGAAAATGCGCAGCATTTTAGGCAACGGTGCAAAACCCAGCCGCAGCTGATCCCATCGAAAAACGCGTTTTTCGATGGATTCTTAGACGCCCGAATAGGCGGAGAACCCGCCGTCCACGGGGATGGTCACGCCGGTGACGAAGCTCGCGGCCTGGTCGTTCAGGAGGAAGAGGAGGGCGCCGTTGAGCTCCTCGGGCTGGCCGAACCGGCCCATGGGCGTGGCGGCCAGGATCTTGCCCGTGCGGGCGGTGGGGGTGCCGTCGGCGTTCCACAGGAGCGCTGCGTTCTGCTCCGTGGAGAAGAAGCCGGGGGCGATGGCGTTGACCCGGATGCCCGCCTTGGAAAAGTGGACCGCCAGCCATTGGGTCAGGTTGTTGACGGCGGCCTTGGCGCCGGAGTAGGCGGGGATCTTGGTGAGGGGGGTGTAGGCGTTCATGGAGCTGACGTTCAGGATGCTGCAGCCCGGCCGGCCCACCATCTGGCGGGCGAAGGCCTGGGTGGGGATCAGGGTGCCAATGAAGTTCAGGCGGAACACGTCTTCCACCCCGTCCTCGTCCAGATCGAAGAAGCTTTTGGTGTCCGCCTCCAGATCGCCCGGTTCGAAGTATTCCTTGTCCGTGGTGGCCCGGGGGTCGTTGCCGCCGGCGCCGTTCAAAAGGATGTCGCAGGGGCCCAGATCGGAAAGGACCCGGTCCGCCACGGCGAAGCACATGGCTTTGTCGAGGACGTCGCAGGCGTAGGCCTTGGCGACGCCGCCCTCCGCCCGGATCCTATCGGCGTACCGCTGGGCCGACTCCACATGCCGGTTCAGCAGGGCCACCTTGGCGCCGGCTCGGGCCAGGGTCAGGGAGAAACCGGAGCAGAGCACGCCGCCGGCACCGGTGACCACGGCCACCTTGCCGGACAGATCGGTATCCAACACGTTGCGGTCCAAACTCAACTGTACCTTCCTTACCTCGATTTTTTGTCCCTTACTCGTACAGGATCAGCGCGATGAGTTCCAAAGGCTCGTCGCCGACAGAGAGGATGCCGTGGCCCTCGCCGGGAGGGCAGAAGGTCACGTCCCCGGGGCCGACGGTGGTGACGGTGCCGTTGTCGCTGTACTCGCCCTTGCCGCTGAGGATGTAGTAGATCTCGCTGTCGCCGGCGTGGACGTGGTAGCCGATGCCGTTGCCGGGGAGGATGGTGGTGTGGGAGAAGAGGCGGCCCTTGCCGTTGAGTTCGTCGGGGCCGTTGATGAGGTTGTTGACGGTGATGAACCCAGGTGCGCCGAACTTGTGCTGGGGCTTGTCGACGATTCTTTCGCTGCTTCTGCGGATCATGCTGCTGCGCTCCTTTGCTGCCGTTTTTCTTAGTATACGCGGGGAACGGCTTTACTGTCAAGCTGAGGCTGGGAGGAGAGAGACGATTTCTTTTTGCCGCTTTTTCTCTTCGGCGAAGAGAAAAAAAGCGGCGCAGAAAAGAGAAGCTTAAGAATAGTAAGGGGGAGCATCGCGTTAGCCATACTCCCCGGTAAAGTTCTTTTGGCGCCTCCTTCTCTTTCAAGAAAAGGGGGCAAAGCTTTCAATAATCCCTCTCAATTATCCGCCCGGTCGTACCCGTTCTTCATGCACTCGCTGGCCTTGAGCAGGATCTGGCCGAGGGCGTCGTCGGTCTCCCGGCGGGCCATCTTCGCCAGGGCTTCGTTGGCCTCGGCGGCGAGGGAGAAGTCGCCGGAATCGGTCATCCGCCTGTCGTACTCCCGGACCAGCTGCCGGCCCTTCGTCATCACCGCGTTCTGGTACCGCTCCAAGAGCTGGGCCGTCTGGCCGAAGTGGGGGTCGCAGAGGCACGCTAAAATCCGGCTGGCCCAATAGAAGTTCTCCGTGGACACGGTCTTTGTGACGGCGGAGAGGTACGCAGGCATCTTGGGCACGTTGGGGTACAGGGGCAGGATGGCGTCGAAGGTGGTGGACCCGAAGCATATCCACTCCAATCCTTTGATGGCCTCGGGCACGCCGCTTCGGATCTGGCAGATGGCGGTGACCCCGGTCCGATTGATGCCGATGGACCGGTACATGCCCCGCTTGCCCGTGTCGCGGCTGGTGTAGGGGTCGTAGTCCGTGCCCTGGAAGTGGGTGGACAGCAGATACTTCACGTCCTCCGCGGCCACCTTCCGATCCGGCACCAGCGCCCAGGGCACGTCGTTGCTCTCGGGGCCGAACTCCGCGTCGGGGCCCTCCCAGCGGTGGGAGCGGGGGCACAGATACCTACCCATGAACCAGGACCGGGGCGTGTTGTAGATATGGTCCATGTCCGTGTGGGAGCCGAACACGTCCCGGGGGTCGAAGCGTCCCTCCTGATTGCAGTCGAGCCGGTTCTCCGCCACGAATTCCCGCAGATCCGCCGAGCAAAGATGCTCCTTCTGCGCCCCGAAGGCGTCCTTCAGGTCGAACCCATCCATGCCGAACCGGTTGGGGGCGATGACCACCTGCTCGTCCGGCACCCGGCGGGCCAGCCAGTGGTGGCCGCCCACGGTCTCCAACCACCAGATCTCGTTTTCGTCGTTGAAGGCTACGCCGTTGCTTTCATAGGTGCCGTACCGTTCCAGCAGCGCCCCCAGGCGCAGCACCCCCTCCCGGGCGGTGCGGATATAGGGCAGCACCAGCACCAGGATGTCCTCCTCGCCGATGCCGCCGGGCACGTCCTTTTCACCCCGCTTCCGGGCCTTTTGATAGACCACCAGGGGGTCCGCCGAAAGGACCCGGGGGTTGGAGGTGATGGTCTCCGTGGCGGTCATGCCCACGTTGGCGGCGTTGATGCCCGTGGCTGCCCAGATGCCCTTCTCCCGGTCCACGCTGGGGCAGGCGGTGTATCGAAGCGGCTCCTCCGGCAGGGGGATCTCCAGATGGGGGATCACGCTTGTATACTGTTTCGGCTGGTCCTTGGGCTCCACGACGACGAGCTTCTTCACGTCGAAATGGCCGTCGTCGGTCCGGGCGATCATGGTGGAACCGTCGTTGCTGGCTTTCTTGCCGACCAAGATGGTGGTGCAGGGCATGGCTTTTCTCTCCTTTATCCCGTGTTTTTCTCAGTATACGCTCTTTTTCGTCCTTTGGCAACCGGGCGGAGAAACGATCCGTCCTTCGTGTCGGCGGTCGGTTTTTACAACCCATATGCTGGGGATTTATTGACAAGGGGCGTGTTTTCTTTTATGATATGAACGTATTTTTATGGAGGCACGGCCGTGGAGCACACCGAGGAGCGACAAGCGCATAGGACCCGCTGGCTTTGGCTTTTGCTGGAGGGGCTCCTGCTGTTGGTGGCGCTGCCCATCGGCGGCTACCACTGGCTCTATCGGCAGGTCCGGCCGGTGACGGTCTGGGAGCTTTCCGGGAGCTGTCCGCCGCCCTCCGCCCTCATGAAGGACGGGGGCGAGGGCCGCTACGCCTTCGATACGGACCGGATCGACTGGACAAAGCCTGCCGACCACTGGGTGTTGGTGGCGGGCAGGGACGGCCCCCGCATCGCTCAGGTCCAACTCAGGGACACCACCGCCCCCCAGGCTAAGGGCGTCCCCCAGGTCCTGGGCGTGGACGAGGAGCTGGGGCCCGACGCTTTCCTTACGGACCTGGTGGACCAGCAGCTGGTGGCCGTGGGCTTCGAGACGGCGCCCGTCTTCCACAAGGCGGGGGAGTGGCCCGTGAAGATCCGGCTGGAGGATATGTCCGGGAACGTGGGCTATGTGGAAACCAGCTGCGTCATCGTGGGCGCCGTGCCCAAGGTGACCATCGAGGCGGGGGAGGACGTGCCGCCCATCGACGCCTTTATGTCCAACGACACCATGACGGGCCGCTTTATCACGGACCCGGCCACCGTGGACACCACCGTGCCGGGGGTCTACGCTTTGTCGTTGGAGGCGGAGGGGGAGCCCTTCGAAACGGCCCTGGTGGTCCGGGACACGGTGCTGCCGGTATGCGATTTTGAGGAGGTGGCCTTCACGAAGCGGGGGGAGGCCCTGACGCCGGAAAGCCTGGTCAAGTCCGCCCGGGACGTGTCGGCCCTGACCTATGCCTTCGATCCCGCTCCGGACTGGACGCAAAACGGCTATCAGCCGGTGACCGTGGCCGTGACGGACGCCGGCGGGAATCGGACGACGGGCACCGTGCAGGTCCTTATCTCCGATCTCATGCCCCTCACCTGGGAGGCCAGCCGCCGCTTCCTCACCGGCAAGGACGTGGAGGAGGCCCAGCAGGCCCTGGATAGCCGGTTCTCCGGGGAGATCATGGTGGCCCGGTTCGTGCCCAAGGTCCCCGGCTGCTACGATATCCTGGCCCAGGTGGACGAGGTGCCCTGCATCCAGCGGCTCTACGTGGTGGACACCGTGGCCCCCGTTTTGGCCTTCCCGAAGCAGCTTATGGGGTATCTCGATCATCCCCAGGCTCCGGAAATGCTCCTGGATCTTGCGGAGGACGAGACGAAGCTCACCTACACCTACCTGGTGTCCCCCGACTGGACCCAAATGGGTCCCCAGCCCGTGACCATCGAGGCGGTGGACCTGGGGGGGAACCGGACCGAGATCTCGGGGACGGTGGACATCGTGCCCGACACGGAGCCGCCCAAGATCTTCGGTACCAGCACCCGGTACGTGTATCTGGGGGAGGCGGTCTCCTACTTTTCCCAGGTGTGGGCCACGGACAACGCCGACGATCAGGAGGACATCCTCCTCACCGTGGACAATTCCGCCGTGGACATCTATAAGGCGGGGAACTATCGGGTGGTCTTCACCGCCACGGACCGGGCGGGGAACAGCGCCAGCCGGACCATCGTCCTCACCTTCATCCGGCCCGGCGTCTCCGACGAGGCGTTGGACGCCAAGGCGGAGGAGGTCCTTGCCTCCCTGGTGACCGACGACATGACCCTGGGTCAAAAGGCCTACGCCATCTACCAGTACGTGAAGGGGACCTACTCCTACACGGAGAAGTCCAACAAGCGGGACTGGAAGTACGAGGCCTGGCGGGGGCTCACCACCCGGCGGGGGGACTGCTTTACCTACTGCGCGGCGGCCAAGCTCCTGCTGGACAAGATCGGCGCCAAGACCATGTTCATCACCCGCTACAGCAACGCCCATCACTATTGGCTGCTGGTGGACCTGGGCACGGGCTGGTACCATTTCGATCCGCTGAACGACGGCCCCAGCCGGAAGTACGAGTGCTTCATGCTCACCACCGAGGAGGTGCTGAAGCTGTACCCCTTCTTCTGGCGATACGACCACAAGGTCTATCCCGATACCCCCACCAGCCGATACATAAGAGACTGGTAGGAAGACGATGCGCGCAGCGCAAATCATGGAGCTGCGCATTGCCCACGGCAAGGCGCGGCGAGAAATCATGGGCGACAGCCCAAATCATGATGCGTCAGCATCAAATCATCGGATGATTTGCACCTGGCGGTGCATGATTTGCCTGCGGCATGGCTCTGCCATTCCGCGCGGCAATGATTTGGCTTCGCCATGATTTGCGCCAGCGGTGCGGCAAAGCCGTTCCGCCTGGCGCATGGAGAAAGGCAGGAAGTTTTTAGTGAAAGCTAACCGTTGGATCGCTCCCGTATTCGCCCTGGTGCTGGCGGCGGTCCTCATCTGGGGACTGGGGCTGCTGGTGCGGCCCAAGTACGCCTCTGGGATCACCCTGGAGGGGAGCATGGTGCAGAACTGGTACGATCACGCCGGGGAGGGCCACCAGATCCTCTTCGTGGGGGATTGCGAGGTATACGAAAGCTTTTCCCCGGTGACCCTGTTCGAGGAGTTCGGGGCCACCAGCTACATCCGGGGCAGCGCCCAGCAGCTCATGTGGCAGAGCTACTATCTGCTGGCGGAATGCTTGAAAAAGGAGACCCCCCGGGCGGTGGTGCTGTCCGTCTGCTCCCTGCGGTATGGGGAGCCCCAAAGCGAAGCCTATAACCGGATGACGCTGGACGGCATGCGCCTGAGCCGGGAGAAGTTCGAGGCCGTCCGAGCCTCCATGACGGAGGGGGAATCCGAGCTCAGCTACTACGTGCCCCTGCTCCGATACCACGACAGGCTCTTCGAGCTCACGGGGGAGGACGCCCGGTACCTGTTCAAGGGGCCGGAGCTCACCTTCAACGGCTATCTCATGCGGACGGAAGCGGTGCCCTTCACCCGGCTCCCCGCCGCGCCGCCCCTTCGGGAAGCGGAGTTCGGGGAGAAGCCGGTGGCGTACCTCGATCGGATCGTGGCCCTGTGCCGGGAGAAGGGGATCGCCCTCATTCTGGTGAAGAGCCCCTGCCTGTACCCGGCCTGGTACGACGAGTGGGACCAATGGCTCACGGAATACGCCCAAAAGAACGGGGTGGAGTACCTGAACGCCATCCCCCACATGGAGGAGATGGGCATCGACCTTTCAACGGACACCTACGACGGCGGCATCCACCTGAACGTGTTCGGGGTGGAGAAGTACACCCGCTGGTTCGGGACCTGGCTCTCGGAGCGGGTGGAGCTGAAGGACGAACGGAACGATCTGGTCACGGCCTCCCGATACGGGGCCCTGGCCACCCGATATGAACGGCAAAAGACGGAAGGGGGACGCGGCGCATGAGGGATATGAACCGAAAGGGACTGGTTTTTCTCCTGATCCTGCTGCTTTTGGCCCTTTTGGGCTGCGGCCAAAAGGCGGTGGAGACCAAGCCCCGGGAGGGCGTGGTCTATATGGACCCCAACGCGGCCAAGGCTACGGCGGCCCCGGCGGCCCCCAAGGCCACGGAGGCGGCGCCTGCTCCCGCGGAGGCCACGGCCGAGCCCCAACCGGCGGCGGAAGCGGCGGAGCCGGAACCCCAGGCCCCGGCAGCGGTGCCGGAACTCTATTTTGAGAGCAAGGGCGTCCGCATGGAGCCCATGATGGAAGCAGCCCCAATCCTCGCTGCCCTGGGCGACCCCGTGGGCAGCTTTGAGGCGGACAGCTGCGCCTATCTGGGCAAGGACAAGTTTTATTACTACCCCGGCTTCGAGCTGACGGTGAACGAGGTGGAGGGGGTGGAGCGGATCACGGTGATCACCGTGGCCGACGACACCATCGTCACCCCCCAGGGCCTTCGCATCTACGACGAGGAGGACAAGCTCCTGTCCCTGCTGGGGGGCGAGGAGAAGAACGGCGTCTACAGCTACGACGACGGCCGGACCATGCTCGTCGTCCAGGTGAAGGAATCCGAGGGGGACAGCCGCCGCGTCAGCGCCATCGAATACCGGGCGGTGGAAAAGGAGGAGGGCGGCGCATGAAGAGCATCCTATCCTATCTGAACGGGACGGCGGACCGGCTCCCCGACAAGCTGGCCTTCTCCGACGGGGAGAAGGGCCTCACCTTCCGCCAGCTTCGCCAGGCGGCGGCGGGCATCGGCGCCTGCCTGAAGAACGGCGGCGCCCGGCGGGAGCCCGTGGGCGTGCTTATGGAGCGGGGCGCCGAGGAGGTGGCCGCGTTCCTGGGCGTCATGGAGGCGGGCTGCTTCTACGTGCCCCTGGACGAGCAGATGCCCCGGGAGCGGCTGGAGCGGATCGTGCGGACGCTGAACCCCCGGTTCATCCTGGCGGACAAACAAAATCTTACCGCGGCGGAGGGCCTGTGCCCCGCGGCGGAGCATCTTTTATACGGCGGCGCCGCGTCCTTCCCGGCTCCGGATCGGCTCCGGGAGGAGGCGGAGGGGGAGGATCTGGCCTACGTGGTGTTCACCTCCGGCTCCACGGGGGAGCCCAAGGGGGTCTCCATCCGCAACAGCTCCCTTCTGGACTATGCCCAAACTTTGCCCAAGGCCCTGGGCTTCGATGAGAGTTTGGTCTTCGGCATCCAGTCCCCTCTCTATTTCGACGCCTGGCTCAAGGAGCTGCTGGGGGTCATCGTGGGCGGGGGCACGGCGTATCTGCTGCCCCGGGAGCTGTTCGTGAACCCCATGGCCCTCATCCAATATATCAACGATCGGGGGATCAACGCCCTGTGCTGGGTGTCCTCCGCCTTCAGTTTGGTATCCAAGCTCCGCACCTTCCGGGCCATCTTGCCCAGGGAGATACGGCTGATGTGCTTCGGCAGCGAGGTCTTGCCCGTGAAGCAGCTATCTGCCTGGCAGCAGGCCTGCCCTAACGCCCGGATCTTCCAGCTCTACGGAGCCACGGAATGCACGGGCATGAGCTGCTTCCATCCCGTTCTCGGTCCCCAGGACCCGGACAAGCCCGTGCCCGTGGGGAAGCCCTTCCCCGGCACGGAGGTGATCCTGCTGAACGACGAGGGCCGGCCGGACACGGAGGGGGAGATCGTCATCGGCGGCCCCTGCGTCATGGCGGGGTATTACCATGACCCGGTCCGCACGGCGGAGGTCTTTTTGCCCGATCCGCGGGGTACCGGGGCCACCTTCTACCGCACCGGCGATCGGGGCCGGTGGGACGAGAACGGGGATCTGGTGTTCCTGGGCCGCCGGGACCGGCAGGTGAAGCATATGGGCCATCGGGTGGAACTGGGGGAGGTGGAAGCCGCCGCCCTGAGCCTGAAGGGAGTCCACGAGGCCGCCTGCCTCTATGTGGCGGACCGGCAGCGGATCGACCTCTTCTATTCGGGTCCGGCCCAGCCCTGGGACGTGGTCATCGGGCTAAAGCAAAAGCTCCCCGGCTATATGACCCCCAGCCGGACCGAGCAGCGGCCGGAGCTTCCCCATCTGCCCAACGGGAAGCTGGATCGGCGGACCATCGAACAAAAGGAGTATGGAAAATGACCTTTGAACAGCTTTTGGACCTGCTTTCGGACCTGCATCCCGAGGTGGACTTCCTTCACGCGGAGGGCCTCATCGACAACAAGGTGCTGACTTCCTTCGACGTGGTGTCCATCGCGGCGGAGCTGTCCGAGACCTATGACGTGGAGCTGGGGGCGGTGGACATCGTCCCCGAGAACTTCAACAGCGCCCGGGCCCTCTTTGCCCTGATCCAAAAACGGGAAGACGAATAAATGACCTTTCTCTCGGGCGGCTTCCTGCTGCTGGTGGGCGGGCTGCTCATAATCTACTACGCTTTGCCCAAGAGGCTGCGCTATCTCGCCCTGCTGGGGGGGAGCGTGGCTTTTTATGCCCTCTGCGGCCCTAAATTCCTGCCCTTTTTGGCCGTCACCGTCCTCAGCGTCTATGGGACGGCTCGCTTGCTGGGCCGGAATCTGGCGGCCCAGAAGGCCTATACGGCCCTTCACAAGAAGAACCTTCCCAAGGAGGCGCTGACCGCCTATAAGCAGCGGCAGAACAGGAAGCGCACCGCCCTGTTCCTCCTGGGGCTATTGCTCAACCTGGGCCTTTTGGGGGCCCTGAAATACACGTCCTTCCTGCTGGAGGCCTTTCATGCCCCCTGGCGGGTGGATTGGGTGCTGCCCCTGGGCATCTCCTTCTACACCTTCCAGTCCATCGGCTACCTCATCGACGTGAAGCGGGGCAAGTACCCGCCGGAAACGAACCTGTTGAAGTACGCCCTCTTCGCTTCCTTCTTCCCCCAGATGATCCAGGGGCCCATCAGCCGCTACGACATGCTCTCTAAGACCCTCTACGAGGGGGCTGACTTCGATTGGGACCGGCTGGGTCGGGGCCTGGTGCGGATGCTGTGGGGCTACGGGAAGAAGCTGATCCTGGCGGATCGGCTGGCCCCCGCCCTGTCCCTGCTGTTCAGGGCCCAGGCCGCCGAGTACCGGGGGAGCTGGGTCCTGCTGGGCATGGTCCTCTACGCCCTCCGGCTCTACGCCGACTTCACCGGCGGCATCGACATCGCTCTGGGCGTGGGCGAGCTCTTCGGTGTGACCATGCCGGAGAACTTCGATCGGCCCTATCTCTCGAGGAACATCGAGGAGTACTGGACCCGCTGGCACATGACCATGGGCAGCTGGTTTCGGGACTATGTGTTCTATCCCCTGAACGTAAGCAAGGCCTTCCTCCGCTGGACCAAGGGGCTGCGGGGCCGCTTCGGCAACGGCTTTCTGAGCCGCCTGCCCCTGTACGCCGCCACCCTTCTCACCTGGCTGGCCACCGGCGTGTGGCACGGGGCGGGCTGGAACTTTGCCCTGTGGGGCCTGACCAACGGGGTGGTCATCATACTCTCCCTGACTCTCAAGCCCCTCTACGACCGGTTCCACGGCCGATTCCCGGGCCTGAAGGAGAAAAAGGGCTACAGGTGCTTCGAGATCCTCAGGACCTTCCTGCTCATGTCCCTCATCCGCCTGTGGGACTGCTACGCCGGGCCCGCCGGGGTGTGGGGGGCCTTCTCGTCCCTGTTCACCACGTGGAACTACGGCCAGGTGGCGGCCCAGCTCTCCGCCCTGGGCCTTTCGGGGGCAGCGTGGGCCATCCTGCTGGTGGGGGCGGCCCTGCTCCTCTTCGTGAGCTTGAAGAAGGGGGAGGGCTCCTTCCGCCGCTTCCTGGACAGCCCCTGGAAGCTGTGGCTCACCGCCGCCGGCCTGCTGCTGCTGTGCCTGCTTCTCGGCGCCTACGGCCCCGGATACACGGCCTCCGACTTCATATACGGACGATTCTGACCCAAGACAGATCTCTCCCTTTGGCCGTTCTGACGTATGTGTGTGCCCGTCCCCCCGGATGGGCTCTTTTTCTTTGGTCACACACACATACTCCTGCTCATGCTCCTTGTCATTCTCCTCTTCTTTCTCATACTCATTGTCATACTCTTTGTCATTGTCATATTCTTTGTCTTGGCCATGTTCGCCATGCGGGGGATGGCGTTCGCCATCGGCTTTCGACGGCTTGCCCCATCGGGCCTGGGCCCCCTTGCGCCCGTTCTTCCGGTTGACGGCCACCTTGTCCCCGTAGGCTTTCGCCTCCCGGATGAACATGCCTGCCGCACAGGAGTGCCTTGCTCTCCGCGGCGCATAAAAAGGGGCGGATCGTGATCCGCCCCTGTGGAAAGGGATGAGGAGGGAGCCTGGGCTTGCGTATAGGGGAAGGATATTGCCGGGCCGGGTGCGAGAGATCAGTCCTCCCGATCCTTTTCGTACTGAAGGATCACTCCGGTAGCGGCGTGAATTACATACTCATATTCCCACCCGTCGGTGACGAATTCTACCTCGTAAACGGGTTGGCCGTCCTCCCTATCCAGCTCCGCCCGTTGCCGCTTGGCCTCGTCAGAGCTGACGCCCGCATGGGATAGGGCGATCTCCAGGGCTCTGCTCTTGCCAATGGAATTTGGCGCTTCGGTGGAGGCCGAGGCCTTCTTCTCGGCCTTCGATTGGTTGGTGGGAGCGGGAGCCTCCTTCTCTATCTTGGGTTTTTTTGTGGAGGCAGAGGCCTTCTTTTCGGCCTGCGGGGTGTCGTCGTCCCATTCCGAGTCAGCTTTTAAAATCTCACCGGTATAGACGTCGATATCATAATCGTATTCCAGCCCATTCGCGGTAAACTCCACCTCGTAGACGAGTTGGCCATTCTCCCTATCCTGCTTCACTTGCTGCCACTTGGCTTCGTCGGAGCTGACGCCCGCGTGGGATAGGGCGATCTCCAGGGCTTTGCTCTTGCCAATGGAATTCGGCGCTTCGGTGGAGGTTGAGACCTTTTTCTCAGTTTTCGGTTGGTTTGTAGGAGTGGAAGCTTTCTCCTTGGTCTTGGGTTCTTTAGTGGGGGCAGAAATCTTTTGCTCGGCCTGCGGGGTGTCATCGTCCCGTTCCGAACTGGCTTTTAGAATATCACCAGTATAGGCATCGATATCATAATCGTATTCCAGCCCCTTCGCGGTAAACTCCACCTCGTAGACGGGCTGGCCATCCTCTTCGTTCAGCTCAACTTGCTGCCGCTTGGCTTCGTCGGAGCTGATGGTCGCGTGGGCTAGGGCAATTTCCAGGGCCTTATCCTTGCCGATCAGGCTCAGGCGGATGGCTTCCGGCGTGGGGAGAGGTTGGGTCAGTTCCTGGGTGATGGTTTGGATCGGGGAGGGGATAGGCGTCGAGGTCGAATCGGTGCCGGGAGCGGCAGGCTGCAGCCGGTCTTCCTTGTCATGGGTGTGGCCGATCAGCAGCATGCCGCATTCCACCGCCAGAACCAGGGCGATGGCGGCGGCCGCGTAGGCAACCAACGGCGCCCGTTTGCGGCGGGAGGAGGGCTCGGATGTGGATAGGGTACGCTTCATGGGATGGGGTCCTCCTTGCGATCTGTTTTTGGCTTCCAAAAGTAAGGTCTCCGAAAAGTCGGGCGTCAGCCGATGGAACGCGCGGCTCAACAAATATTCAGGGTGGGATTTGTTCATTGTTCCGCCTCCTGCTCGAGAGATTGGCGCAGTCTTTTCAATGCACGGCGATAGTGAGAAAGGACGGTCCCCAGCGGCATGTTTAGCAGCGATGCGATCTCCCGGTGCTTCAGCCCGCCGACGGCATGCAGCGTTACGATCTGCCGCTGAGCGTCCGTCAGGGTGGATAGGGTCGCTTCCAGCACGATCCGTTCCTCCACGGGCAGCTCAGCAGACGAAATGCATGGTGTCTGTTCCTCCAGCGGAAGATCGGTGAACCGGCGCTGCTGTCGCAGACGATCCATGCACAGGTTCCTGGCGATCGTCAGCAACCAGGCCAAGGGTTTGCCCTGGCTGCGGTAGGAACCGGCGTTCTCCCAGGCCCGCAACAGGCAGTCATGCAGCACGTCCTCTGCGTCCTGGGGATGGCGAAGGCACGACAAGGCGAAGGCGTAAATCTCGGGAGCGCTGGCGGCATACAGCAGCCGCAGGGCGTCGCAATCCCCATTGCCCATGGCGCGGAGCGCATGATCGATCGGTTCATGATTCGGTTGTGCTGGACGCTGCAGGAAGTTCCAATGCATCGGTTTATCCTTTCACCTATATAACGGGCGAGGGGCGAGATTTATTGCAGGAATGATGGCTTTTTCTCATGGAGCGTTGCGTGATTGCCGTAGGGGCGAGCGCGGATCGTCTGAAAGATCTCCTTCCACAAAAAGGGGCTCCTTACATGACCTGAGGGTGACGCCTTCCCCATGCCTTGAACTGTTCGCCACACGCCTGCAAAGGCGCCCCTGCCCCGGAGGGATGAGGGAGCCGGCGCGTCGCGCCTGAGAGGGTGCCTCGATTCTCCTGAGGGAGAACAAAAGCACGGTCGCCCGTGCTTTTCTGTGTTTTTGTATGGTTCAGTGCATCTCGCAGGAGGCGCAGCTGGGGGCCTCGGGGAACTGGGCCGGATCGTAGGGGATGCCGTTTTTGTCGAAGTAGTCCTTGAGGGCCGCCTTCACGGCCTCCTCCGCCAAAACGGAGCAGTGGAGCTTGTAGGCCGGGAGCCCGTCCAACGCCTCCACCACGGCCTTGTTGGTCAGCTCCATCACCTTTTCGAGGGGCTGGCCCTTGATCATCTCCGTGGCCATGGAGCTGGAGGCGATGGCGCTGCCGCAGCCGAAGGTGGAGAACTTGGCGTCGGTGACCACGCCGTCGTCGATCTTCAAAAAGATCTTCATGATGTCGCCGCACTTGGCGTTGCCCACCTCGCCCACGCCGTCCGCGTCCTCGATGACGCCTACGTTCCGGGGGTGGAGAAAATGATCCATCACTTTTTCACTGTATAAAGCCATATCTTCCTTCCTTTCTCACAGCATGTGGGCCCGCCGCCCGCTTTGAAGATCCTGCCAGATGGGGGAGAAGCCCCTGAGATACTCCACGATCCGGGACACTTCGGCCAGGATCGTGTCCACGTCTGCTTCCGTGTTCTCCTCGGAGAGCGTCAGCCGCAGCGACCCGTGGGCCACCTCGTGGGGCCGGCCGATGGCCAGCAGCACGTGGCTGGGGTCCAGGGAGCCGGAGGTGCAGGCGGAGCCGGAGCTGGCGCAGATGCCCGCCTGATCGAGGAGCAGCAGCAGGCTTTCCCCCTCGATGCCCTCGAAGCAGAAGTTCACGTTCCCGGGGAGCCGGTGGGCCCGATCCCCGTTCAGGGCGCTGTGGGGGACGCGGGAAAGACCGTCGATGAGCCTGTCCCGCAGGCCGGACACGTAGGCCGCGTTTTCGTCCAAATGGGCCGCCATCTCCTCCAGGGCCGTGACCATGGCCCGGATGCCCGCCAGATTCTCCGTGCCCGCCCGGCGGTTCCGCTCCTGGGCGCCCCCCTCGATGAGGGGGTAGAGGGGCAGGCCCGTGCGGCAATAGAGGGCGCCCACGCCCCGGGGCCCGTGGAACTTGTGGGCGGAGAGGGAGAGAAGGTCGATGTTCATCTCCTTCACGTCGATCTCCACGTGGCCCGCCGCCTGGACCGCGTCCGTGTGGAAGGGGACCTTGGCCGCCCGGCACACCGCGCCGATCTCCTTGACGGGCTGGATGGTGCCGATCTCGTTGTTGGCGAACATGATGGTGACGAGGCAGGTGTCGGGCCGGATGGCGGCCTTGACCTCCTCCGCGGTGACGATGCCGTTCTCATGGACGGGCAGATAGGTGACCTCGTAGCCCTCCTTCTCCAGGCGCTTGAGGGTGTGGAGCACGGCGTGGTGCTCGAAGGCGGTGGAGATGATGTGGCGCTTATCCTTGGCCGCCCCCAGCCGGGCGCAGGAGCGGATGGCCTGGTTGTCGCCCTCGCTGCCGCCGGAGGTGAAGTAGATCTCCTTGGGCTCCGCGCCCAAGATCTTCGCCATGCGCGCCCGGGCGTCGTTCAGGGCCTCCTGGGCGGCTTGCCCCAGCCCGTAGAGGCTGGAGGGGTTGCCCCACAGCTCCGCCGCCGTTTCGGTCATGACCTGGAGGGCCCGGGGACTCATCCTCGTGGTGGCCGCGTTGTCCGCATATATCATGGCAATATTCTCCTTGTGCGATTCGTTCGGCTACAGTATAGCACACAAACCTACCTTGTCAATAGGTTAAACTTTCTTGGGCAACAGATCCTGTAAAGTGTGGGCCATGAGATACTCGTCGATGACCTTGTCCAGGCCCTGCCACAGGGGGAAGGTGGGGCATTCCGCCGCCTGGGGGCAGTCCATCCCCGCCTCGAGGCAGCTCACCGGGGCCAAGGTCTTTTCCGTGAGTCGCAGCACTTCGCCGATGGGGTATTCCTCCGGCGCCCGGCTCAGCTTGTAGCCGCCGCCCTTGCCCCGCAGGGCCTGCACCAGCCCCGCCCGGCTCAGCACGGCCAGGATGCTTTCGAGATACTTTTCCGAGATGCCCTCCCGCCGGGCGATCCTGTCCAGGGGCACGTAGCTCCCCGTCTCGTCCATGGCCAAGTCCAGCATCACCCGCAGGGCGTACCGCCCCCTGGTGGAGATCATCATGCCCTTCGCCTCCTTTCGATAAACCTACTGTATCACAAGGTTGAACGGGGAGCAAGGGAGAAAACGATCTTTTTTTCTGTAAACAATCCCAAAACGAGTAAAAGAATCCTGTTTATCGGACATATAGTGTGCTATACTGTGAAAAAAGACAGGACGAGGGGCGAAAGATGGACAGTTTGGCTGGATTGAACGAAGCGCAGCGGCGGGCGGTCACCACCACCGAGGGGTACATCCGGGTGGTGGCGGGGGCCGGCACGGGCAAGACCCGGACCCTCACCCGGCGCTATGGGTATCTGGTGGAGGCGGGGGGCGTGAGTCCGGGCCATATCCTGGCCGTGACCTTCACCAACAAGGCGGCCAACGAGATGAAGCAGCGGGTCCGGTCCATGGTGGGGGACGCCGATACGGGCTACATCTGCACCTTCCACGCCCTGGGCCTTATGATCCTGAAGGAGGACCTCCACACCCTGGGCTGGCCCCAAAACTTTTTGGTCCTGGACGAGGAGGACAAAAACTCCCTCCTGCGCACCGTGTTCGAGGACATGGGCATGACCCTGAAGGAGATGAGCCTCCACAAGGCGGCGGATCTCACCGACGACATGAAGTGGGACCTTGCCTACGTGCCGCTCCTCACCGGGGAAAGCGACGCTCCTCTGCTGGAACTCATCGATCGGGAACAGAACCGGAAGAAGCAGATGTTCTACCGCTACCTCTACGAGCAGCGGAAGATCTACGCCCTGGACTTCGAGGACCTGGTGGACATGGCCGTGGCCCTGCTGCGGCAGAATCAAGAGGTCCGGGAGAAGTGGGCCCGCCGCTTCGAGTACGTGATGGTGGACGAGTTCCAGGACATCGACGGGAAGCAGTACGAGCTCGCCGACATGCTCTCCTCCTGCCATAAGAACCTCTTCGTGGTGGGGGACCCGGACCAGACCATCTACACCTGGCGGGGGGCGGACGTCCATTTCATCTTGGACTTCCCCAACAGGTATCCGGGGTGCGAAACCGTGGTCCTCACGGAGAACTACCGGAGCACGCCCCAGATCCTGGCCGCCGCCAACGCCCTCATCGAAAAGAACCAGCAGCGGGTGGAGCGGCAGCTCCACGCCGTGAACGGCCCCGGCCCCGTGCCCCCCTACTACCACGCCAAGGACGTGGGGGCGGAGGCGAAGTTCGTCGTCGCCCGGCTGAAGGAGCTGAAGGCGGCGGGGAACGACTGGCGGGACATGGCCATCCTCTACCGGGCCCACTACGTGTCCCGGAGCCTGGAGGACGCCCTCCTCCACGCCAAGATCCCCTACGCCGTCTACGGGGGCATGGAGTTCTACGGCCGCAAGGAGATCAAGGACGCCATCTGCTACCTTCGGATGCTGGCGGTGGGGGACGATCTTGCCTTTGCCCGGGTGGTGAACGAGCCTCGACGGGGGGTGGGCAAGAAGCGGATGGCCTTTCTGCGGAGCTACGCCCAGGCGAAGGGCTGCACGCTGTATGGGGCGCTTCTGGACAATCTGGACCACCCCATGATCCAGTCCTCCGACGCCGCCGGTTTCGTGAGCCTCCTTCGGGCCTATGAGCACTACGACGGCATGAAGATGAGCGAGCTACTGAGCCACCTGCTCACGGAAAGCGGGTATATGAAGATGCTCAAGCAGCTGGGGGACGGGGATAGGCTCGACAACATCGCGGAGCTCCTTCAAAGCCTGGAGGAGTATGAGACCAGCGCCGGGGAAGCTTGCACGTTGGAGGATTTCCTCTCCGAGGTGGCCCTCTTCACGGACCGGGATCGGGAGGATCGGAAGGACTCCGTGAAGCTCATGACCGTCCACAACGCCAAGGGGCTGGAGTTCCCCCACGTGATCGTATGCAGCCTCAACGAGGGCGTCTTCCCCAGCCGCAAGACAGACACCGCTGAGCGCATGGAGGAGGAGCGCCGCCTCTGCTACGTGGCCTGCACCCGGGCGGAGAAGAGTTTGACCCTCACCGAGGCAGCCGGCGTCTCCCACGAGGGCACCGCCCGCTACCCCTCCCGGTTCCTCTTCGAGATGGGGAAGGAGCACCTAAACTATCTGGTGGAGCTGGATCCGACCTGGGCGGGGGAGGCCCGGCGGTACATCCGCTCCACCCAGAAGCGGCTTTCGCCTCCCCAAGACCCCCTGGGGCCCGGGGTCCGGGTGGAGCACGCCCTCTTCGGCAAGGGCACGGTCCTGGAGGTGGACCGGGACCAGCAATGTCTCAGCATCCGTTTCGACTCCGGCCGGGAGCGGACCATCCGCTTCGACGGCCCCATTCGACTCATATAGGAGGTAAGGATCATGCCCAGAACGGCCAATCAAAAGACCAAGCTGCTGTACGTCATGGAGGCCCTGCTCCGCGAGAGCGACGAGGAGCATCCCCTGTCCATGGAGGACCTTTTGCGGTACCTGTCCGAAAAGGGGATCCGGGCCGAGCGCAAGAGCGTCTATTCCGACATCGAGACCCTGCAGGCCTTCGGCCTGGATATCCACGGCACCCGGGGCCGGACCGCCGGGTACTACGTGGGGGAGCGGGACTTCGAGCTGCCGGAGATCAAGCTCCTCATCGACAGCGTCCAGTCCAGCAAGTTCATCACCGAGCGCAAGACCATGCAGCTCATCCGGAAGCTGGCCTCCCTCACCAGCGTCCACGAGGCGGCCCTCATGAAGCGGCAGCTCTTCGTGAAGAACCGGATCAAGAGCATGAACGAGTCCATCTACTACAACGTGGACGCCATTCACCAGGCCATCGCCGAGGACAAACAGATCGAGTTCCGCTACTATTCCTACACCGTCACCAAGGAGAAGAAGTTCCGCCGGAACGGCCGCCCCTATCGGGTGAGCCCCCTGGCCCTCTCCTGGGCGGAGGAGAACTATTACCTCATCGCCTACGAGGGGGAGGCGGGGAAGATCAAGCATTTTCGGGTGGACAAGATGGACGGCATCCGGGTGACGGAGCGGTTTCGGGAGGGGCAAAAGCTCCTTCGGGAGACGGACATGGCGGAATACACCCGGAAGAACTTCTCCATGTTCGGCGGGGAGGAGCAGACCGTGACGCTGCGCTTCTCCAATCGGATGATCGGCGTGGTCATCGACACCTTCGGCAAGGATGTGCCCATCTTCTCCGTGGACGCGGACCACTTCCAGATCCGCGCCACCGTGGCCGTCAGCCCCCAGTTCTTCGGCTGGCTCTTTGGGCTGGATGGGGAGGCCGTCATCACCGCCCCCCGGGAGGTCATGGACGCGTTCCAGGCTCAGCTCGAGCGGGTGAAGCAGGGCTGCTGAAAACCGTTTTGCAAACAAAAAGGGCGAAGAAGCGGGGAAACACGTTGCTTCTTCGCCCTTGCCCCCGGCAAAATTCCTGGCATAGAACCGGGGGCGTATATGACCGGCATCCGAAGGCAGGAGAGTCAAGACCTTCGTTCCGATCCGCCCCGTTCCTGCGGCGATCTCCCAACGCCGCAGGAACGGGGCAACTTTTTTACTTCTTTCGTTTTTTTATTCTTGCGGCGCCGTATGGATCGGGCGCAAAAACTCTATTCCTTTGCCTCGTCCCAGGGCCGATAGATGCAGTAGGCGGGGGACATCTCCCCCAGGTACAGCCACACGTTCTCGCCCATGTCGATGTGCTGGTCGAAATAGAGGTCAGGGATGAACAGCTTCACGCTGGACCGGCGGCCGCCCTTCAGGATCAGGCCCTCCTTCACCGGCGACCGGCGAAAGCCCTCGACGGCCTCGTCCAGATTGGGGATCAGCAGATCGGCGGCCAGCTGCGGCACGATCTCCTTCTCCGGCCCGTACACCACGTTTTCCACGTCCTTCAAAAAGCTTAGCGTCAGCATGCTCCACACTCCTTAGACCGTTTTTTTCAACAATAAACGCGCACCCAAACAAGAGTGCGCGCAACCAAATAGTACATCGGTATGGCGTAAGCAGCTCCAGTTTCGGCAGAGTACTTCACACACCAGGGGGATGTATCTGACTTATCCGCTTTTCAACGGCTTCACAGTGACCGACTCGCGGAGCGTTCCACTCCATTCCAGAGCCCCAAGGTGCCTTTGCTGTCGCTTAAATTGTATACTGCTTCCGGTGCCCGTGTCAAGAACGGAATTCACGATATGGCGGTCTTTTTGACGGATCCGCCCGCCGGGCGGCGCTCGGCCCTGCGCCCCTCTTTTTTAACGGGCCGTGACCCATCCGTGAACCTTCCGTGACCCGGTGCCAAAGTCCTGCAAATGGGACAATTACTTTGGTATGCTGACCTCATCAAAAAGAGAGGAGGCAAGCGAGATGGACAACAACTACGGGTATCTGGATCAGGAGGTGGAGCAGTTTGCCGCCTATGTGGACACGCTCAAGGAGGCGCGGAAGAACGACAGGATCGGCATCGGCTGCGGCACGGCCCTCATGCTGGTGATCGTGGGCTTCGTGGCCCTCATCGAAATCACAGGATTGCTGCTGTAAGCCGCAGCAGCAGACAGAACAGGAGACCGAAGATCGTGGGCAGGACCGCTGCCAGCAGGCACCAGCCCCAGGAGCCGGTCTCCTTTTTGATGGTCCAAAGGGTGGTGGCGCAGGGGAAGTGGAGCAGGGAAAAGACCAGGAAGCACAGGGCCGTCCACCGGGTCCAGCCTGCGGCGATCAGGGCCGGGCCCAGGGCGCCGGAGGCTGCTTCGGGGCCCAGGACGCCCGTGGCGCCGTACCCAAGCAGGGTCAGGGGCAGCACGATCTCGTTGGCCGGAGCCCCCAGCAGAAAGCCGGTGAGGATGGCCCCGTCCAGGCCGAAGATATGGCCCACCGGGTCTAAAAGGCGGACCAGGTCCGAAAGCAAAGAGGGGCCCCGGAGGGGCAGGTGGCCCAGCAGGTAGAGGAGGAGCCCGCAGGGGGCCGCCACCGTCACCGCCCTGAGGAGGATGTGCAGCGTCCGGTCGAGAAAGGAGCGGACGAGGACCTTTCCCACCTGAGGCCGACGGAAGGGAGGCAGCTCCAGGGTGTATGCCGAGGGCTGGCCCCTCAGCACCGTGCGGGACAAAAGGAAGGACAGGCCCAACGTCATGCCGAGGGAGAAGGCCACCACCCCCACCATGAGCCCCGCGGACAGCAGACCGCCGCCGAAGAAGAGGGTGAGCAGGGCCAAAATGGCGGGGAAGCGGCCGTTGCAGGGGGTGACCCCGTTGGTGAGGATGGCGATGAGCCGCTCCCGCTTGGAGTCGATGATCCGGCAGCCCGTGACGCCCACGGCGTTGCACCCGAAGCCCATGCACACGGTCAGAGCCTGCTTGCCGCAGGCGTGGCACCGGGCGAAGCACCGATCGAGGTCGAAGGCCACCCGGGGGAGGTAGCCCAGATCCTCCAGCAGGGTGAACAGGGGGAAGAAGATGGCCATGGGCGGCAGCATCACGGACACCACCGTGGCCGTCACCCGAAAGACCCCGTCCATGAGCAGGCCCGTAAGGAAGGCGGGGGCCCCCAGGGCGATGAGGCCTCGGCGAAGCCAGGCTTCCAGGCAGGCGAATCCCTGTTCCAGCAGCCGGGAGGGGTAGTTGGCCCCCTTCAACGTCAAAAAGAACACCAGCCCCAGAAGGAGCAGCATCGCCGGGATGCCCAGCCGCCGCCCCGTCAGGAGCTTGTCGATCCGGAGTTGCCGCAGGCGATGGCCCCCGTCCGCCCGCCGCACCGCCAGGGCGCACAGCTCCGCCGCCCGCCGGTGGCAGGCCTCCGCCTCCGATTCCCCCTCCCGGATATTCAGGGGCGCGGGCGTGGGCGCGGGGCCGTTCACGAGGGACAGGGCCCCTCTCAGGGCCTCGGCGACGCCCTGCTTGCTCCGGGCGGCGGCGCCCGTCACGGGCACGCCCAAGACGTTTGCCAGGGCCTGGGTGTCGATATGGACGCCCTGCTTTTCCGCCTCGTCCAACAGGTTCACGCACAGGGCGGTCTTAGGCTCCCGGGAAAGGATCTGCAGAGCGAGGGGCAGGCTCCGCTGGAGGCTGGTGCCGTCCAGGATCACAAGGTACGCGTCCGCTCTGTCCTCGGTGACGAAGGCGGCCGCCGCCCGCTCCTCCTCGGACACGGGGCGCAGGGAATAGGTCCCCGGCACGTCCACCAGGGTCAGGGTTTGCCCGTCCACCCGGGCCGTGCCCGACTGGAGGCCCACGGTCTTGCCGGTCCAGTTGCCGGTGTGCTGCTTTAGGCCCGTGGCGGCGTTGAAGAGGGTGCTCTTGCCCACGTTTGGGTTGCCCATGAGGCCGATGATAGGGGTCATGCCTCCTCCACGGCCACGGTGGCCGCGTCCCGCTGGCGCAGGGCGATGACGGTCTCGCAGATGAGGTACGCCCGAGGGTCGCCCAGGGGCGCGGCGTACAGGGGGCGGATGGGGCTGCCGGGCACGAAGCCCAGGTCCATGAGCCGGCTTTGCAGGGGCTCCTCGGCGGACAGGGACAGGATGCGGGCCTCCCGGTCGATGGGCAGGCGGGACAATGGGATCATAGGCAGCCTCCATGCAGATGAGATAGCATGGCTATACTATGGCGGGAGGCCGCCGTTGGTGACAGACCGTCACAGGAATGTCACAGTTTATCCGGATGATATGGGGCAAAATTCGGTTGACATTGGGAATAATATTATATATAATAATATTGAAAATTAGATTGGAGGCGATGTAGGATGAAGACCGTATCCGTATATGGGGACTCCCTGCTCAAGGGCGTATCCCTGGTGGGGAACCGGTACACCGTGTGCACCCGGAAGGCGGCCGACTTCGCCCAAAGCCACGGCATCGAGCTGATCAACCGGTCCTATTTCGGGGCCACGGTGGAGAAGGGGCTCCAGCGGCTGAACCGGGACATCGCGGACAAGGCTCCCCTGGGGGAGTATACGGTGCTGGAATTCGGCGGCAACGACTGCGATTTCGACTGGGCGGCGGTGGCGGCGGACCCGGCGGGGGAGCATCTGTGCAAGGTGCCCCCGGAGCGGTTCTCCCGGCTCATGCAGGCGGCGGTGGAGGCGGTGCGCGCCGCCGGCGGCAAGCCCCTTTTGACCACCCTGCCTCCCATCGATCCCAAGCGCTATCTGGACTGGGTCTGCCGAAACGGGCTGAGCCGGGACAGGATCCTGCTGTGGCTGGGGGATCTGAACGCCATCTATCGCTGGCAGGAGCTGTACGCCACCCTGGTGCGCGCCCTCAGCGAAAGCTGCCGGGCGCCCCTGGTGGACCTTCGGGAGGCCTTCCTCGTCCGCCGGCGCATGGACGGGCTCCTGTGCGCCGACGGCATCCATCCCACGGACGCGGGCCACGAGGTGATCCTGTCCGCCTTCGAACGGTTTTTGACCGCGGCCAAGGCATAAAACCTTGCGCAGACCGGCCGGTTCATGGTATACTTTCCCTATCAAGCCAGGGGAGGGAAAACCTTGTGGAACTGCTGACAACCATCACTACCCATATCGCGCAGGTGGGCATCGAGCTGCTGGACATCGTGGCCATGGGGATCCTTCTCTACGGCAGCGGCAAATCCATCTGGATGATGATCCGCCATACGCCCGGCGTCACCCTGTATCTCACCCGGTTCATGAACATCGCCCTCATCGTCATGCTCTGCGCCGAGATCATCCGTCTGGTGCTGATCCGGGAGCCCCTGGAGCTCGCCATCGTGGCGGGCATGGTGGCGCTCCACGGGGCCATCTCCTTCCTGATCTCCTGGGAGGTCACCCGGGAGCAGAGCCACGATCAGGAGCGGGGCGCCAGCGAAGAATCCAGTCAGGACGTGCTGCTCTGAACAGGAGCGGCCTTTTCTTTTGTTTTCAGGCAGTGAATCATAAAAAAAGGAGAGTGAATCATGGCAAAGCATCGCGTGTATTCGGAAGACGACCTGCGCTATCTGAAGATGCTGTCCCGCATGTTCCCCACGGTCCGGGCCGCGGCCACGGAGATCATCAACCTCAGCGCCATCAAGAATCTGCCCAAGGGCTGCGAGCACTTCATCTCCGACGTCCACGGGGAGCATGAGGCCTTTTTGCACATCCTCAACTCCTGCTCCGGCGTGATCCGGGAGCGGCTGGACGAGCTCTTTGCCAACGCCGTCTCCAGCGAGGAACTGAACCAGCTGGCCACCCTGGTCTACTATCCCAAGGAGAAGCTGGAGCAGATCAAGCCTCAGATCCGGGATCTGGACGAATGGTATCGGATCACCATCCATCGGCTGGTCCTTTTGGCCCGCGCCACCAGCGAGCGGTACACCCGGTCCAAGGTCCGCAAGAACCTGCCGGCGGACTATGCGTACATTTTGGAGGAGCTCCTCTACACCCACGGCGAGGACCTGGACAAGAAGGACTACTTCGAGAACATCATCTCCACCGTCATCCGCATCGGCCAGGCGCCGGATCTGATCGTGGCCCTGGCGCAGCTCATCAAGTGGGCCGCCGTGGACCGGCTCCATCTGGTGGGCGACATCTTCGATCGGGGGCCCCGGGCGGACATTATCCTGGATTCTCTGTTGAAGCATCACAGCGTGGACATCCAGTGGGGGAACCACGACATCCTGTGGATGGGCGCCGCCTCCGGCAGCCGGACGCTGGTGGCCACCGTGGTCTCCAACTCCATCCACTACAACAACCTGGAGGTGGTGGAGACCGGCTACGGCATCTCCCTGCGCCCCCTGTCCGTGTTCGCCAACGAGGTCTACAAGAACTGTGACGTGTCTCGGTTCGCCGTGAAGCTCATGGGGGAGGAGGCCCTGGGCGTGTCCGAGAAGGACAAGCTCCTCTCCGCCCGGATGCACAAGGCTATCACCGTCATCCTCTTCAAGCTGGAGGGGCAGAAGATCCTGCGGCATCCGGAGTACGGCATGGAGGATCGGCTCCTCCTCGACAAGATCGACTACGAGAACAAGTGCGTCACCATCAACGGCGTCACCTGGCCCATGGAGGACGTGGACTTCCCCACCGTGGACCCCAAGGACCCCTACACCCTGACGCCGGAGGAGAGCGCCGTCATCGACCAGCTCACCGGCGCCTTCCTCAACAGCGAGAAGCTGCAGCGGCACGTTCGCTTCCTGTATTCCAAGGGCAGCATCTACAAGATCTACAACGGGAACCTGCTCTTCCACGGCTGCATCCCCATGGACAAGGAGGGGAACTTCCTTTCCTTCAACCTGGACGGGGTGGATCGGAGCGGCAAGGACTTTTTGGACTACGCCGACGCCGCCGCCCGCCGGGCCTACTACTATAAGATGGGCACCGCCGAGCGGGAGCTGGGCATGGACTTCCTCTGGTTCCTGTGGGCGGGCCGGAACAGCCCCATCTTCGGCAAGGATCGCATGACCACCTTCGAGCGGCGGCTCATCAAGGATGAAGCGTCCTGGACCGAGGCGAAGAACCCCTATTACACGCTCTACGAGCAGCCGGAGATCTGCGACAAGATCCTCCAGGAATTCGGCCTGGAGGGGGCCCACAACCACATCATCAACGGGCACGTGCCCGTGAAGGCGAAGAAGGGGGAGAGCCCCCTGAAGGCGGGCGGGAAGCTGATCGTCATCGACGGCGGGTTCTGCAAGGCGTACCAGTCCACCTCCGGCATCGCCGGGTACACGCTGATCTACACCTCCTACAGCTATCGGATCGTGGCGCACCAGCCCTTCGTGGGGCATAAGCGGGCCGTGGCGGAGAACTTCGACATCGCCTCCTCCACCAACGTGTTCGAGCGGCTGGACGGGCGGCAGAAGATCGAGGAGACGGACACGGGCCGGGAGCTCACCCGGCAGATCAACGATCTGATGCTCCTCCTGGACGCCTACCACGACGGCGTGGTGGCCGAGGACCACAAGAGCAAGTGAGGGGAGAAGTTGCTTCTGTGCCGCTTTTTTCTCTTCGGTGAAGAGAAAAAAGCGGCGCAAAAAAGAGAAGCTCAAGAATAATAAGGGGAAGTACTGCGCAAGCAACATTCCCCAAATAAAGTTCTTTTGGACACCTTTTCTTTCAAGAAAAGGTGTCTGTTTTCATTAAGTTCCTATAAAAAACAACACCAATCCATACACCACGCTGCTCCCGATCCCATACACCAGCACGGGGCCGGCGATCTGGAAGAGCTTGGCGGCGGTGCCGGTGACGAGCCCCTCGGACCGGAACTCTATGGCCGGGGCCACCACGGAATTGGCGAACCCGGTGATGGGCACCACGGTCCCCGCTCCGGCGAAGGCGGCGATCTTGTCGAAGATTCCCAGGGCCGTCAGCAGCCCCGCCAGGAAGATGAGGCAAAGGGAGCATAGCGTCCCCGCCTGCTCCCGGTCGAGATCGAGACACGTCCGCCCCAGGTCAGAGATAAGCTGCCCCAGGCAGCAGATCCCGCCGCCCACCAGGAACGCTTTCAGGCATTGAAGCCCCGTTTTCGACCGGGGCAGCAGCTCGTTCACCCGCTTCCGATACGCTTCCGCGTTCATGAGCGCTCCTCCTGATGCAGCGCCTCCTGGCGCCGTATCTCCCGATCCCCGGGGCCCTGACGGCCTATGCCCGCCATGTCCGTGGGATAGAACCGGGTGTGGCTGGGTCCGTCCCCCGAGGGGGACGGGAAAAACTTCGTTCTGTCCACGCTGATCAGGCCCTGTCCCGAGGGCGTCCTCTCCCGCCGAAACAGGGGCAGCACCAACGCCATGCCCAGCGCCAGCAGCACCAGCCCCAGCAGCAACACGAGATACGTGGATCGGTTCAAGGCCCTTCGCCTCCTTTTATTCGTTCTTAGAAACAGCATGGTCGCTTCCCTTGGGAAATATACAGAAAAAATCAGCCAAAACCTGAAAAAATCCGCTTGACATCGGCAAAGGCATTTGTTAATATATGCAAGTGCCTATTGGGTGAAGTGCGGCACAAGCCCCGCCAGCGCTTGATCAAAAGGGCAGCAAGTATCAATATTTCATTGGAGGAATCGCCATGAAGACCTATATGGCAAAGGGCGAAACCGTTGAGCGTAAGTGGTACGTGGTGGACGCGACGGACATGGTTCTTGGCCGTCTCTCCTCTCAGGTAGCCGCCATTCTCAGAGGTAAGAACAAGCCCATCTTCACCCCCCACGTGGACACCGGCGACTGCGTCATCATCGTCAACGCCGCCAAGGTCCGCCTGACCGGGAACAAGCTGGCCGAGAAGACCCACATCCATCACACCGGTTACCCAGGCGGCATCAAGGAGATCACCTACGGGGAGCTCCTGGCCAAGAAGCCCGAGTTCGCGGTGTACGAGTCCATCCGCCGCATGATGCCCAAGGGACCCCTGGGCCGCAAGATGCTCAAGAAGCTGCGCATCTACGCCGGACCCACCCACAACCACGAGGCCCAGCAGCCCGAAGTGCTTGTGCTCAAATAAGGAGGAGAAACGACTATGGCAAAAACCGCTTTCATCGCCACCGGGCGTCGTAAGAAGTCCGTTGCCCGCGTCCGTTTGGTCCCCGGCACCGGCACCGTCACCATCAACCGCCGCGATCTCGAGGAGTATTTCGGCCTCGAGACCCTGAAGATGATCGTCCGCGCCCCCATGACCCTCACGAACACCCTCGAGAAGTACGACGTGCTCGTGAACGTCTACGGCGGCGGCACCACCGGCCAGGCCGGCGCCATCCGTCACGGCATCGCCCGCGCCCTGTGCGTGGCCCAGCCGGACCTTCGGCCCGAGCTCAAGAAGGCCAAGTACGGCTTGAAGGCCGCGCGCAGAGCGCCTCAGTTCTCGAAGCGTTAATCAGACCCAACAAGAGTCGAAAAACCCCGGAAATACGCCATTTCCGGGGTCTTTTCATGCCCGTGAATCTTTGATGGCTTTTGATGGCGAATCATGGATTTTGCCGGGAATTTAGTAGTTAATACTGAGACAATAGTTAATGAATGAGACAAAAAAATGAAAATGAGCGAGAGCAAGAAGTGTCCTTGTGCTCATTTTAGACTCCGATCCCGTCTCGTAGAAATATTGTCTCAAGCTACCCAAATGACCTCATATTACGAAACAGGAACGTTTGACGGATTCTGACGGAACCCGACATTTCTAATCCGGTTTTATCCGTGTTTATGGCGCTCAGCAGAAAGCTCTTCCTGCCGGGCGTCTTTGTCTTCCCAGAAGAAAAGCCTCCATACATAGCCCGGTTGCTGTACGAAACGGTAGCCGGGCTTTTTTCATTTCTGCAGGCTCTGCAGAACCATCATGAAAAAGGAGGATTATTCGATGGAAAAAGAAACGATCGTGATCGACGGCGTGCGTTACTACGCTGACCGTCCTACAAGCTGCAGAGGCTGTTTCTTCTGGAAGAACCGAAAGGCAGGGTGCTCTCTCAAGAAGGAGAACTGTTACTACCTGGCCGAGTCTCCGAAAAAGAAATCGCCCTGTAATGGCTGCTGCTATGGCCCCTGCGTCAGCTTCTGCATGAAGAAATGCATGAACGAGGTCTTTAAGACGAAGATGGAGGTGCCGGTCAATGCGTGAGAATGGAGGATTGAACTTCTACAGAAACCTCATGAAGCACGAGGTGACAGTGGACCGGAACAAGACGGCTCCGAAATGCAGGCAGTGCTGCTATTATCATCCGGACTTCAAATACAGAAAATGTCTGTTCGCGACGTGTCCCTACGGTAAGTCGGAGAAGGAGTACTTCAGGCAGAAGCCTCTCCCGAAAGACAAGTTTCCGTACCGGGAGGTGGTGATATGAATGCTTCCTGATTATCTCCACAGTGCAGAGGCAGATCATTTCGCATTTATTAGGGTTCCAAAGATCCTACTTCAGAATGAGGCTTTTCAGGGAATCTCTGTCGAGGCAAAGCTGCTGTATAGTCTTCTGTTTGACCGCACAGAGCTCTCGAATAAGAATGGCTGGCGGGATGACCAGGATCGCGTCTATATCATTTTTACGGTGGCAGAGATACAGGAGAACCTGAACTGCGGCAATAAAAAAGCTATTCAACTTCTGGATGAACTGGAAAACAAAGCCGGGCTGATTGAACGTAAACGCCAGGGCCTCGGAAAGCCCAACCTGATCTACGTGAAAAGCTTCTACTGTACTGTGGATAACTCTGGGGAAAGACATTTCTTGAAGTGTCAAAACGACACTTCTGGAAGTGTGAAAACCGCATCTCTGGAAGTGTCAGAATCACACTCTAATAAGACTAATAATAAAAAGACTTATTTTAATGATACTGATCCTTCTTTCCTTCCGGGAAGCGAACCGAAGCGAATCGATGGTTATGCACAGTATAAGTCATATTTCAATTCAGAACTGGAGATGCCCATCCTGATTCAGAACTATCCGACAGAGAAAGAAACCCTGGAAGGTATTCTGGATCTTCTGGCAGAGACTTGCTCCTCGAAAAGAAAGGCAATCCGTATTGCCGGAGATGACAAGCCGGTTGAGGTGGTAAAGAGCAGGCTGATGAAACTGAATTCCATGCACATCCAGTATGTTCTCGATTGTCTGCATGAGAATACGACCTATGTCCGGGACATGAAGCAGTACCTTCTGACCACGCTGTTCAATGCTCCGGTAACGATTGATTCCTACTATCGGTCAAGGGTCAATCATGATTATCCCAGTATCCATGCATGAGGAGGTGATGAAATGGACGATAAAAAACAGATGGATCGGGTTCAGAAGATCCCGATCTCAGAACTGGTCCCCTTTAAGGATCACCCTTTCAAGGTGGTTGAGGATGAATCCATGCTTAGGACTACAGAGAGCATCTCAATGTTTGGCGTACTGACGCCGCTGATTGCACGGCCTATTGAAGACGGCAAATATGAGATCATCTCCGGCCATCGGAGAGCTCACGCTGCAGAGGCAGTCGGCATGACAGAGGTGCCGGTGATTGTCCGGGATATGGATGATGACGTAGCCAAGATCCTTGTTGTGGACAGCAACCTGCAAAGGGAGAACATCCTCCCGTCAGAAAGGGCGTTTGCCTACAAGATGAAAGCGGATGCTATGAAGCATCAGGGAGAACGTTCCGATTTGTGGACAGAAGGAACTTCGTCCCAAGTTGGGACGAAGATAAGGACGGACGAACTAATCGCCCAGCAGGTTGGAGGGAGCAGAAATCAAATACAACGCTTTATACGCCTAACAAACCTGATCCCGGAGCTCCTGGATATGCTTGATCACAAAAAAATATCCTTTAATCCGGCGGTGGAGCTTTCTTACCTGAGACCGGAGGAACAGCAAAATCTGATCGAAGCCATGGATTTCACACAGGCAGCTCCCTCCCTATCACAGGCGATGCGTCTCAAAAAGCTTAGCCAGGAAGGCGGGTGCAAGCTCGATGACATGTGTGAGATTCTCGGTGAAATCAAAAAGGGTGATCTGGAACGGGTCGCCTTCAAGAGCGAACAGCTCCGGAAGTACTTCCCTAAGTCCTACACGCCCAGACAGATGAGCGATGTGATTCTGAAACTGCTGGATCAGTGGCAGAAGAAACGTCAGCGGGACAAGGCACGATGACAACTGAATATGTACCCTTAAGGCAGCGCCTTTGATGAGAATCAGAGACGCTTTTTCTTTATCAAAAACAATAAAAGGAGAAATGACAATGAAGAACGAAGATTTCATGAAAAGACTGAAGGCCATGGCGGAAATCGCAGCGAAGATCACGAAGGAACAGGAAGCGCAGAAAGACCGGGAGGCCGCTGAGGCTGAGGACGACGATATGGTTCTGGCTGCAGATTTGCTGATGGATGCCTCTGACCTTCTTAAACAAGCTGCCACTCTGGTTTACGAGGCAACGGCGCTTATCAGAGGTGAGGATATCGAAGCGGACTGTTGTTTCCCGTGCTGCATTATGGAGGTGTACTGCGATGATGAACTTTGATGATTTCCTTAAAGCTGCCCAGGCCCGTATTCAGGAGGAACTTCCCGATACGGAGATCAGGATCCAGCAGGTCAACAAGCTGCAGGGTGAGTCCTACGTCGGTATCTCCGTACAGCCGGAAGGCGCAGCTGCAGCCGCTACGTTCAACATCGGCCCTGCCTTTGAGCGTTACCAGGCGGATCCGTCCCAGGAGAACGCTATCCTCGATAAGATCGCCTCTGATGCAAAGCAGGTATCTGCCGCCATCCCCGTCTTTGAGGTCAACAACATCACGGATTATGAAAGTGCGAAGAGCCATCTCGTGATGCAGGTCGTCCCCGTGGAGCCCAACAAGAAGATGCTGGAGAACATCCCCCATAAGACGGTTGAGGATATCGCGGTCGTGTACCGTGTGGAGCTTCCTCATCCTGAAGACAGCTCCGCAACGACTCTGATAACGAACCAGCTGCTTAGTGAATATGGCATCACTCCCGAGCAGCTCCATGCAGACGCGATTTCCGCACAGCTGGCCAATCATCCCCCGGTCCTCAAGAACATGTCCGAGATGATGGCTGAGATGTCCGGCGGCATGTTCGATATGCCGGAATCGCCCATGTGGGTGGCGACAGTCGAAGGAGGCATGAACGGCGCTTCCGTAACCCAGCTTCCCGATTTCCTTCAGGAGGCTGCGGACAGGCTCGGCGGTGATTTCTTTGTCCTGCCTTCTTCTGTCCATGAGGTCCTCTTTATCCGCGATGACGGTTCCTTTGAACGTGACCAGCTGGAAAGCATGGTCCGGGGAGTCAATGCTACTGAGGTCAGTGAAGCGGATTTCCTCTCCGACAGTGTTTATCACTATGACAGCGATGACCGTATCTTCGAGAAGGCCGTTACCTTTGAGTGCCGAGTGGCAGAAGATCCGGGACTCTACGGTGCAGAAACTGCGAAGGATACCATGACAGTGCTTCTGGTAGAACCCAACCAGCATCCCCGTCCTGTTGAGATCGGGACCGGCCTGGAAGATCTTCAGAATGCTGTCGGCGGCTATATCGAGGTGGTCTATCCGTTTGATGAGCCCGTGGGACTGGTCATGAACGAAGAAGGCAAGCTCGATGGTCTTCCCCTGAACAGGGCGCTCCGTGACGATAACGGTGAGATCTACGATGTGGTAGCCGGGTCCTTCCTGGTGGTCGGCCTTACGGATGAGGACTTTGGTTCCCTTTCTCCGGATCAGATGAAGACCTTTGAAGAGAAGTTCCATTCTCCGGAGGTCTTTATCCGGATGGGTCGCGGGATCATGGCTGTCCCCCTCCCGGATGAAAAGGTCGAGAAACAGCAGGACAAGAAGCTGGATGCACCGGAGCTTAAGCCGCACAAAAAGGTAAAGGAGGAAGCCCTGTGATGAGATGGATCATCCCGGCGCTGTGCTTCTTCGGAGGGGCCATGTTCGGCATGCTGACCATGGCCCTGATGTTTGCCAGCAGCCGGGCAGAAAGAAACGAGGAGGTGATGACGGATGCAGGAGGAAGTCGAAAGCAGGACAGTGAATCTGGCGATCAGCACATCGAAACTGAGCGCACGTACCATTGTCTCAGCAGTCAAGGCCTACCTGAATCACAGGAAGAATGTGAAGGTAAAGATGGAGCATGAAGCAGAGATCCCCTCACAAGGCAAACAGACGGTCAAAGAACTGATTGGCCAAGGCCAGGGCGTCACCAATATCGATATTGCCAAAACTGATCTTAGAGGATTTGAAAAAGTGGCCAGGAAATATGGTATCGACTATGCGATCCGGAAGGATTCCTCCGTGGATCCGCCTCACTATCTGGTTTTTTTTAAAGCGAAAGATGCGGATGCGATGACCGCCGCTTTCAATGAGTATTCGCAGAGAGTTCTCCGAAGAGAGGAACGTCCGAGTGTTCTTGAACAACTCCGTAAGATCAAGGCAGCTATCCTGGCACTGCCCGGAAGAGTCATCAACCGTGACAGACAAAGGGAGCAGACGCGATGAATACGAAGAAGCTGAAAAAGATCATCATCAAAGCTCTGCCGTATGTGCTCATGGGCCTCGTCAGTACCAATCTGGGCGAGGCCTGGCGGCTGGCTGAAGGCGCTGATGCCAGTAAGAAGCTGCTGTCATTCTTCAGCACTTTGGGCGTAGCATTCGGAAACCCTCTCCCGAGCTTCCATCCGGCGGATCTCCTGGTCGGTGCCATCTGCGGCGGTGCTCTGTACCTTGCGGTTTATATCCGCCATAAGAACGCCAAGCACTTCAAGCACAACCAGGAATACGGTTCCGCCCGGTGGGGCACCCATGCTGATATCGAGCCCTTCATGGACCCGAAGTTTGAGAACAACGTGATCCTGACGGCAACAGAACGACTGACCATGAGCAATCGCCCCAAGAATCCGGCTACAGCAAGAAACAAGAACGTCCTGATCGTCGGCGGCTCCGGCTCTGGTAAAACGAGATTCTGGCTGAAGCCGAACCTCCTTCAGATGCACAGTTCCTATGTTGTGACGGACCCGAAAGGCAGCATCTTAGTCGAATGCGGCTATGCGCTCCAGACTATCGGAAAGTATGAGGTGAAGGTATTCAATACCATTAACTTCAGCAAGAGCATGCACTACAATCCCTTCGCCTATATTCACAGTGAGAAGGACATCCTGAAGCTCGTGACAACCCTGATTGCCAACACCAAGGGCGACGGCAAATCCGGGGATGAGTTCTGGACCAAAGCGGAAACGCTGCTGTACTGTGCGCTGATCGGATATATCCATTACGAAGCGCCGGTTGAGGAACAGAACTTCGCTACACTGATCGAGTTCATTAACGCCATGGAAGTCCGGGAGGATGATGTTCCAGAATCCCGTAGATATCATGTTCGAGAACCTGGAAAAGAAGAACCCGAAACACTTCGCAGTCAGGCAGTACAAGAAATATAAGCTGGCTGCTGGCAAGACCGCTAAGTCGATCCTCATTTCATGTGGGGCAAGGCTGGCGGTCTTTGATATTCAGGAGCTTAGAGAGATCACAGCGTATGACGAGCTGGAACTGGATACCATCGGGGACCGGAAGACGGCACTGTTCCTGATCATGTCCGATACGGATGCTACTTTCAACTTCCTGATCTCCATGATCTACACCCAGCTCTTTAACCTGCTTTGTGAGAAGGCGGATGATGTGTATGGCGGAAGGCTCCCGGTCCATGTCCGGTGCCTGATCGATGAGGCGGCAAACATCGGGCAGATCCCCAACCTGGAGAAGCTGGTGGCTACCATCCGAAGCCGTGAGATCTCAGCCTGCCTGGTGCTGCAGGCCCGGTCCCAGCTGAAAGCGATCTACAAGGATAATGCCGATACCATCATCGGCAACATGGATTCACAGGTCTTCCTCGGCGGATCTGAGCCTACCACGCTAAAGGAACTTGCGGAGGCTCTGGGCAAGGAAACGATCGATACCTTCAACACCTCTGACACCCGTGGCAACAGTCCAAGCTACGGTACTAACTACCAGAAGCTCGGTAAGGAGCTGATGAGCCGGGATGAGCTGGCGGTCATGAACGGCAGCAAGTGCGTCCTGCAGCTCAGGGGCGTCAGACCGTTCCTGTCGGACAAGTACGACATTACGCAGCACCCGAACTACAAGTACACGTCCGATTACGACAAGAAATACACCTTTGACATCGAGAAGTACCTGAACCGGCGAATGAAGCTGAAAGCCGAGGACGAGTACGATGTCATAGAGGCCTGAAGGCAGCCTCCGGGCTGCCGTACATAGCGGTTCGGATATGATTTCCGGACCGCTTGTTGTCTGATCAGAGGATCAAGCACCCACTGCCTGTAGAGGCGAAGTGACGAGGGGCGTGCTCGTGAACCGGAAGCATCAGACAAAACCTATTCCACCCCTTATGGGGAACATTTTAAGGAGGCCTGTATGGCATTTTTCAACAGTGCAGTCGGTGTACTGCAGACTCTCGTTGTGGCGCTCGGCGCCGGTCTCGGCATCTGGGGTGCCATCAACCTGCTGGAGGGTTACGGCAACGATAACCCCGGCGCGAAATCCCAGGGTATGAAGCAGCTGATGGCTGGCGGCGGTGTCGCCCTCATCGGCATCACCCTGGTGCCTCTTCTTTCCGGCCTGTTCGGCTGATCAAGCCGGAAAGGGATGCGGGATCCGTCCCGCATCTTACATAGTCGGTGACATCCTTGAGGTACAGGGAGAATCGACTACAATGGAACTAAAGATAGGAGGACTCTGCGATGTTTCTGATAAAACTGATTGGGAAAATACTTCTGCTTCCGGTGGTACTGCTCCTCGCTATCCTCCGGTTGCTGGTTAAGATAGGGATGGAAGTATCTTCATTCATCCTCGGCGCATTGATGCTCATTGTGTTCGGCTGCATCATCTTTACCATTGTGCAGCACACTTGGAATTCCATGGCGATACTGATTGTGATGGAAGTCTTATTGGTCGTGATCACTGCCGCAACCGGAGTGATTGAAGGCGTACTACAGATGGCCAGTGAGAGCCTGGGCGGTTTCATGAGATCATGAGCCGCCTTCTTTTTTGGGAATTGTCACACTATATTCATAAACCTTTTTTAAAATACTCATGTCGAGAGTAGAAGATTTTGACTTGAGATTTGATGGGCTACAAGCGAGATAAGCTGTATTATGCTCGATTCTACTTTCAGGAGGTGTACAATTATTATCCAACAGAATACAATTACCCAAAAGGAAAGAGGTAATCAATATGGATTTGATCAAAATAGGAAAGTACATTGCCGGAAAAAGAAAAGACCATGGCTTAACACAAAGGCAACTCGCCGAAAAACTTGGTATGAGTGATAAGTCGGTTTCCAAATGGGAGCGAGGCATTTGTCTTCCTGACGTATCAGTTTATTCTGATTTATGCCAAATTCTAGGCATCAGCATTAATGAGTTTTTAGCCGGAGAAGATATTGTTCATGAGGATCTAATCCAAAAATCAGAAGAAAATATAATCGGAATTGCTGTGGAAAGCAAACGAAAGCAGAGTCATCTGAAGACGATAATATATTTGTTATTAGCTATCTCTGTCTTAGCCATAAGTATAATTGGAGTATCTATGTATCGTTCAAGCAGGCCTCAGAACTTTATTGCTCCTGTTGAAAAAGATAGCATTGAAATGGAAACGGCGAAGTTGCTTTCTGGCCCTGACGGAGCATATATTTATAAATTTACCACTACGGACGAATACAAAAGCCTGAAATTATACTTTTCAAAATACCAGTCAGGAGTTCTTCAGGACAAAGAAAACATGGAACTCGGATTTGCAGATATAGATTCGCCAAAATATGGTGAGATTCTGCTCGTGCCGGATTTTAAGAGGTTTGTGCTTAAGATTATCATCGCAGCCGATGGCTCCAAGATTTCAACTGAAATTCCTATTCTGGAAGATGTAACTGATAGAGAGTATTATGGCAGATCAGCAACAGAGATAAGCGAGAAAACAGACATTCTGTATAATGAGGAGCAGGCTTTGATCGCATTTATCTACGATAACAACGAAATGAGGGTGCTTGACATTAATGATCTTATGAACGGACAGACAGATTCTCTTAGCATGAATGATTACGTGTACTATTTTTCGTTTGAGTTCTGCAAGGAATAAACATCAATTCCCGTTTTCGGAATATCAAATAGTTATTTACATAGCCGGAGACTGACACGCGAATCAGTCCCCGGCTTTTTTCATGCCCTTTTCCTGCGGCATAGGTGCACATGCGCTGTGGGAGGAGGGCTTTTTTCGTCTCTATCAACCTTATCACCCGCGTAATGCGGAACCCAAAAGGAGGAAAAAGTCTATGGCATTTTTCAACAGTGCAGTCGGCGTACTGCAGACGCTTGTCATCGCTCTCGGTGCCGGTCTTGGTATCTGGGGCGCTATCAACCTGCTCGAAGGCTACGGCAACGATAACCCCGGCGCGAAGTCCCAGGGCATGAAGCAGCTGATGGCTGGCGGCGGTGTCGCTCTGATCGGCGTCGTACTGGTGCCTCTGCTTTCCGGTCTCTTCGGTTAACCGGTAAAGGAGGTGCCAGCCCTTGGGAGCGCTATTAGAGCAGATCACTGAATGGCTCAAGGGCATGCTGGTAGACGGCATCATGAACAATCTGTCAGGTATGTTTGATGCCGTGAACCGTCAGGTGGCGGATGTCGCCTCACAGGTCGGGAGCACCCCGGCGAGCTTTTCGCCGGGGGTTTTCGCCCTGGTGCGGAATATCTCCGAATCTGTCATCATTCCCATTGCAGGCATGTTCCTCACATTCATCGCCTGCTATGAGCTGATTCAGCTGATCATCGAACACAACAACCTGGCAAACTTTGAAACCTGGATCTTCTTCAAATGGATCTTCAAGACCTTCGTGGCAGTCATGCTGATCACCAACACCTTCAATATCGTCATGGCGGTCTTCGATGTGGCCCAGTATGTGGTCAATTCCAGCGCTGGCCTGATCTCAGGCTCCACGGCGGTCGATGCGGCAACGCTTGAGACCATAAGGGAAAGCCTGGAGGCAATGGAACTGGGAGAACTACTCGGATTGTTCCTGCAGTCCTTCATCGTCCAGATCTGCTCAACGATCCTGTCCGTTGCGATCTTCGTGATCGTCTATGGCCGTATGATGGAGATCTATCTCATGACGAGCCTGGCACCGATCCCGTTCTCCACCTTCGGAAACCGGGAGCAGAGCCATATCGGCCAGAATTATCTGAGAGCCCTGATGGCCCTTGGCTTCCAGGGATTCCTGATCATGATCTGTATCGCCATCTATGCGGTGCTGGTGCAGACGGTCGCATTCTCGGATGACATCATCGGAAGCATCTGGGGCGTCATGGGATACACGGTCCTGCTGTGCTTCTCGCTCTTCAAGACCGGAAGCCTGGCGAAATCGGTTATGAGTGCCCATTAAAGAAGGAGGTCCAAAATGGCAGCATATATCCCCGTCCCGAGGGATCTTACTCGGGTCAAAACAAAAGTATTTCTCAACCTGACCAAAAGGCAGCTCATCTGCTTCGGACTGGCGGCACTGATCGGTGTGCCGTCTTTCTTTTTCATCAAAAGCATCGGTAGCACAAGCCTCGCGGCCATGAGCATGATCATCATCATGATCCCCATGTTCCTGCTTGCGATGTATGAACGTGACGGGCAGCCTTTGGAGGTCATTGCAAAGCACTTTATCGAATCGAAATTCATCCGGCCGAAGATCCGGCCCTATCAGACGGATAACTACTACGACGTTCTGAAGAGAGCCGCGCAGGCGGAAAAGGAGGTAGACAGAATTGTTTCAGCTGTTCAAAGGAAAAAGAAATGAGAAACGGTCACTGAAGCTTCCCCCGGGGCTCTCCAAAAAGGATCAGCGCCGGGTCCAGGAAGTCATCGACCGCGCAAAGAAAAACGACGGGATCCCCAGGACCGCCCAGCAGTCGATTCCCTTTGACCGGATGTTCCCCGACGGCATCTGCCGCATCGGAAGCTTTTACACCAAGACCATCCAGTTCCAGGATATCAACTACCAGCTGGCCCAGCAGGAGGACAAGACGGCCATCTTTGAGGAGTGGTGCGGCTTCCTGAACTTCTTCGACAGCTCCATCCATTTCGAACTCAGTTTCATGAATATGACGACTGACGCGGAGAGCTTCGAGGCCGGGATCCGGATCCCTTACCGGAAAGATGATTTCAACAGTGTCCGTGACGAATACTCTGAGATGCTGAAGAACCAGCTGGCCCAGGGCAACAACGGTCTCACCAAGACCAAGTTCCTGACCTTCGGGATCGAGGCAGACTCCATGAAGCAGGCCAAGCCCAGGCTGGAACACGTCCAGAACGATCTGCTGAACAACTTCAAACAGCTGGGTGTCCGGGCTGACGTCCTGAACGGTTATGAGAGGCTGAAGCTCATGCATGATATGTTCCACATGGGAGATCCGGAGGACAAGTTCCGCTTTGACTGGAAGTGGCTCGTGGAGTCCGGCCTGTCCGTAAAGGACTTCATCGCCCCCACGGCCTTTGCCTTCCCCGGCAGCCGTACCTTCCAGATGGGAAGCATTTTCGGCGCTATGAGCTATCTGCAGATCACGGCGTCGGACCTTTCGGATCAGCTTCTGAAGGATTTTCTGGACATGGATTCCTCTCAGATCATCACGATGCACATCCAGTCCGTGGATCAGACGGAAGCGATCAAGACCATCAAGCATACGATCACGGAGCTTGACCGGTCGAAGATCGAGGAGCAGAAAAAGGCAGTCCGTTCCGGCTACGACATGGACATCATCCCTTCGGACCTGGCCACCTACGGCAAGGACGCCAAATCACTCCTGAAAGAGCTGCAGAGCCAGAACGAGCGCATGTTCATGCTGACGATGCTGATCATGAATACGGGAAGGACCCAGCAGGAACTGGACACCAACGTATTCCAGGCAAGCTCCATCGCCCAGAAACACAACTGCAACTTAAGAAGGCTGGACTTCCAGCAGGAAAACGCCCTTATGAGCTGCCTGCCCCTGGCCAGCTGCCTCATCGACATCCGCCGTGCGCTGACCACCAGCTCCACGGCGATTTTTGTTCCCTTCACCACCCAGGAGCTGTTCCAGTCCGGGAAGGAATCTCTGTATTACGGGCTGAACGCTCTTTCAAACAACCTGATCATGGTGGACCGGAAAGCCCTGAAGAACCCGAACGGCCTGATCCTCGGCACCCCCGGTTCCGGTAAGTCCTTCAGCGCCAAGCGTGAGATCGCTAACGCCTTCCTGGTGACGGATGACGATGTGATCATCTGTGATCCTGAGGCTGAGTACACGGCTCTCGTGCAGCGTTTCAATGGCCAGGTCATTCATATCAGCCCGGCCAGCACTCAGTACGTGAACCCGATGGACATCAACTTGAACTACTCTGAGGAGGATAACCCGATCGCGTTAAAATCAGATTTCATCCTCTCCCTCTGTGAACTGGTCGTAGGCGGCAAAGAAGGCCTGCAGCCCATCGAAAAGACGGTCATTGACCGCTGTGTCCATCAGATCTACCAGAAGTACTTTGAGAATCCTATTCCGGAGAACATGCCGCTTCTGGAGGACCTGTATAACGCTCTTCTGAAACAGGAAGAAAAGGAAGCCCATCATGTGGCGACGGCGCTGGAGATCTACGTCAAAGGCTCCCTGAACCTGTTCAACCACAGGACCAACGTGGACATCGATAACCGCCTGGTCTGCTATGACATCAAGGAGCTCGGCAAACAGCTGAAAAAGCTGGGTATGCTGATCGTCCAGGACCAGGTGTGGGGCCGCGTCACTGCCAACAGAGAAGCCGGAAAGGCCACCCGCTACTATATGGATGAGTTCCACTTGCTTCTGAAAGAGGAGCAGACGGCGGCCTACTCCGTAGAAATTTGGAAGCGTTTCAGAAAGTGGGGCGGCATCCCCACAGGCATCACCCAGAACGTGAAGGATCTTCTTTCCTCTCACGAGGTAGAGAACATCTTCGAGAACAGCGACTTCATCTATATGCTGAACCAGGCTGCGGGAGACCGTCAGATCCTGGCCAGGCAGCTCAATATCTCGCCGCACCAGTTGTCCTATGTGACGCATTCCGGCGAGGGTGAAGGCCTGCTGTTCTACGGGAACGTGATCCTTCCCTTTGTAGACCGGTTCCCTCAGGACACCGAGCTCTACCGCATCATGACCACCAAGCTTTCGGAGGTGGTCGAAGCAAAGGAGGCGTAACCCATGGATACGAAAGAATCAAGAACCGGAAGGACCGGCCAGGGCAGCACCTCCGGCCGGTCTTCTCCGGGAAGCAAACTGAAAACGGAGGAAAACGCCAAGAAAGCTTCCGGAAAGAAGCTTCAGGGCGAAAAGGCTTCCCAGACGGCAGCCGGTGAGAAGCTGCGCTTTGATAAAGCCGTCTTCACGGATGAGACCGTAAAGGAGGCAACGAGTCACGGCAGGAAGACGCCGAAAGGCAGCCATGCATCCACGCTGATCTCGGATACTGTTCATCACAAGATCGACCAGGAAGCTGACGACAATGCCGGTACCGATGCCCTGAACAGGGGCAGCCAGTTTGCCGAGCACACTGCGGAGAACGGCTCCAATGCCTTCTCCCGCTGGCGTCAGAAAAGCGAGATCAAAAAGGAGTACGCAGCTGCAAAGGCAGGAAAAAGCACAGGTGCTGCAGCTTCCGGCGCAGCTTCCGGCAGCGCTACAACCGCAAAGAATGCCGGAAAAGCAGCTAAGGAAACAAAGAAGGTATCGGAACGGGTCGGTGAGTTCGTGTCCAATCATTGGCACGGCCTGTTGATCGGCGGCGGGATCCTGCTGGTGGTCATGATGATCTCCGGCATGATTGGGTCCTGCTCAGTCATGTTCCAGGGCGGATCGGATGTGGTGGTCGAGACCTCCTTTACGGCTGAAGATGAGGACATCCTCGGAGTCGAGGCAGACTACTGTGCTCTGGAAGCTGCCCTGCAGGCCCGGATCAACAACATTGCTTCGGAGTTTCCCGGCTATGATGAGATCAACATCACCCAGGACCAGATAGGTCACAACCCCTATGAGCTGGCATCCTACCTGACAGTCGTATTTGAGAATTACACCCGTTCCCAGGTACAGAGCACCCTGCAGCAGATCTTTGCAGCTCAGTATGAACTGACCTTCGATTCAGTCGTGGAGACCCGGTACCGGACGGAGACCCGGACAAGGACTGTCACTTATACCGATCCGGAGACCGGTGAATCCTATGACGAAGAGGAAGAATACGAGGTCGAAGTCCCGTATGACTACTATATCCTCAACGTCACGCTGGACAACAAGGGCCTTGCCAACATCCTGCTTTCGGCAGGCCTCACAGATGACCAGATGATGCGCTACGGGCTCCTGATGCAAACGCTTGGAAATAAGCCGGAGATATTCGGGGACAATCCCTATGCCATTGCAATCCAGGATGTGCTGCACTATGACATCCCCGGTGAAGCTCTGACCGACGAACGGTTCCGGAGAATGATCACGGAAGCCGAGAAATACCTTGGCTATCCTTATGTCTGGGGCGGATCTTCCCCTTCCACGAGTTTTGACTGCTCAGGCTTTGTCAGCTGGGTCATCAATCACTGCGGAAACGGCTGGAACGTCGGAAGACTGACGGCAGACGGACTGAAAAACATCTGCGCTATCATCCCGAGAAGCGAAGCCAAGCCCGGAGACCTGATCTTCTTCCAGGGCACTTATAACACCACGGGAGCATCCCATGTGGCCATCTATGTCGGCAACAACATGATGATCCACTGCGGCAACCCGATCCAGTACGCGAGTATCGATACCGCTTACTGGCAGGCTCATTTTTATTGCTTTGGCCGTCTGCCTTAAATCCAGGCAGGCGGTCATTTCATCCAAAAGGAGGATGTAAATGGACGATTCAAGACTTGTAAAGCTCCGGGAGGAGCTTGAGAAAGCCCGGAAGAAGCGGGACGACTGGGAGGCGAAGGTCAAGGACCTGGAACGCAGGTACAACGAAGCCGAGAAGGTCTATGTTTACGGCATTTTTCAGACCGCAAATATGACACCGGAACAGCTGGCGGACCTGATCCGATCCAAGGGGATCCTTCCGCAGATTCCGGGCGGCTATGCAACTGAAAACAATGACAGCGAAACCTATGAGAAGGAGGATCCTGAAGAATGATGAAAAAGAAACTGACCGCTCTGATCGCGGTCCTGCTGGTATGCCTGCTGCTGTTCCCGACGGCGGCATTTGCCTATGCCTCAGACGGAGAAGACACTCCGACTGAGACGCCTGCGGCTCAGAATGCTGATGCCGTCCCGCCTGCCGATACCACCGAAACGGTGGGAACGACTGAGCATGCTGACACAGATGAATCGGGCGAAGACAGTGCACTTCCCTTTGATGCCGATGTCCTGACCACACTGCTTGCGGGTATGGACGAGGAACTGCTCGAAGTGCTGAAGGAGCACCCGAAGCTGATCGCCATGCTTCTGCCGACGCTGCATGTCACGGTAAGAGAAGGCTCTGTGACTATTTCTAGTGATAAGCAGGAACAGGACGATCCCGGCAGAACCGGGACTGTTACCACCCAGGGCGGCAACCTGAATGTAAGGACCGGCCCGAGCACCGGCTATGATATCATCACCCAGCTGATCAACGGCTCCAATGTAAAGGTCCTCGGGGAAAAGGATGGCTGGTACCAGATCGAGATCCCGGCGAGATACGGTTATGTCTGCGGTGAATACCTGAGGGTCAATGACATCCCCTCCACCCAGACAGACGACGGTTATTCCTTTGATATCGACCAGGCCACGATCCTGAGCTTTTTGGAGCTCTTCCAGGGCATGATGCATCCTGCAGAAACTCAGACCGGTCATGGCCTTACGCCCTCCGGCAACCTGACTCTTGTGGATGACTTCGGGGAAAGAAACGGTGAAGGCCAGCAGTTCGTCACCCTGGTTACGAAGAATGGCAACTACTTCTACCTGATCATCGACCGTGATGAAAAGGGCGAGGAAACCGTCCACTTCCTGAACCTGGTGGATGAGCGAGACCTCTTCGCACTGATGGAGGATGATGAAAAGGCTGCTTATGAGTCTCAGCTTGCCGCCGAACAGGCTGCCCGTGAAGCTGCCGAAAAGGCTGCGGTTGAAGCTGCTTCCCAGACCGGAGAATCCGAGACCCAGAAGCCGGAAGACGAACCGGCCAAGGAAGGTAAAAAGACCAACATGGCCCCGATCCTGATCATCATTGTCCTGATGGCGGCGGCAGGCGGCGGTTGGTTCTTCATGCAGACGAAGAAGAAAAAGAAAGCTGAGTCTGCCCCGGATCCTGACGCGGATTACACCGATGAGGATGATGGGGATTACGGTGCCGGTACGGATACGGAGGACATCGACTCTTACGATGTCGGTGATCCTTATGAGGATGAGATCCTGGATGATTCGGACGAACCTACTGATTCCGGCGAGGAGGATGTGTAATGGTGATCGAAATGACTCCGCAGGAGCTGCGGGACTATATCCGGTTCATGCCGGATGACGAGGTGCTGAAGATCACCATCGAGTTCAGGGAGGACAGCCATGAGCGAGACGACAGAGAACGGGACGAAGCGATATAAGCTGAAAGAGGTCTGCATCCGCCTGGCCGAGGGGCATCCGCTTTATTCAGATGTCCCTCTTTCCTCCCCTACAGCAGCACTGGACGTCATGCGGAAGGAGCTCTCCCAGTATGACCGGGAAGTCCTCTGCGTGGTGAACCTCAACAACAAGCTGAAGCCCATCAACTTCAATATCGTCAGTATGGGAAGCATCAACGGATCCATCGCATCGATCCCCAATATCCTGAAGTCTGGCATTCTCTCGAATGCCTACGGTTTCCTGTTGCTGCATAACCATCCGAGTGGCGATGTAACGCCTTCCAGGGAGGATATCCAGACCACCAGGCGCTGTATTGAGGCCGGAAAGATCATGGATATCCCCTGTCTGGATCATGTGATAGTAGGGGGCGGCAACAGCGATTATTACAGCTTCCGGGAATCCGGAATGGTGGATTTCACCAGCGAAAAAATCTCCATGACAGCGGAGCAGATCCTGCGTGTCAATGAAAGCGATTCAACTTATAAAGGAGGAAAAGAGACAATGCCTGAGAACGGTAGAAAAGATGCTATGTTTGTTCCTGACTTCGTGAAGGAAGCCGAGGAGCAGATCGCCAAGGGAGTGAAGCTCCCGACACATGAAGAAGTAACGATCAAGTTCGGCAAGGGCCTGGCGGAGCCTTTCCAGTCGAAAGACGGCAGGGAGTTTATGAGGATCACGATCCCCAATCAGGATACGACGGACAAGACGCCCTGGGCAAGCTTTGTACTCCCCGCAAAGGCAGTTCATGAGAATCAGTACGGCAAAGGCCTCTGGGCGAAGATTCCGGCTGATGGCAGCACGGTGGTAACGAAGCCCACTCTTCAGGGGCAGGACGCAGCCGGAAAGAACATCTGGCAGGATGTGAAGACTCATGTCCCGAACACGGAGCTGAAGGCAATGGTGGAGGCCTACAAGACCAGAGCACCGCAGGAAAAGGCTGTAGAACACCGCGAATCCGCAAGGGATAAGCTGGATGCTCTGGCCAAAGAAACGGTCACAAAGGTCTCTCCGGAGAAGGCGAAGGCAAAGAGCAAGCCCAAGAAAGGACCGGAGCTGTAAGGCAAAGAGGCAGCAATTGCTGCCTCGTACATAGTAAAACGCCCCTAAATGGAACATTCAGAGGCGTTTAAATGCTTGTATTTATGCCCTATTTCATCGATGTCAGCTGATAGCCGTTCTTTTCAGCGTTTTTTCCTTTTTCTCCTGTCTGAACAAGCTGACCGCTTTGTTTATCATACCAGTAAAGCCCAGTCCAGGCCCAGGAAAACGCCGTGAGGACAAAGGTGATCTTCACACAATCGTAGGTGGTTCCGTTCACGGTAATGGTTTCTTCGCCGTTTTTTTCAGCGGCGAATTCGCCAAGACCCATTGCACCGCGATTGTTACCGGTACCGATTGAATAGAAGACGATCTGTTTTTCCTCCGATTCGATGAACGCAGGCATGGCCATTTCCATCATCTGGTACCACAAACCATCGCCGATCTTGAAGGTTTTTTCCTGTGCTTTTCCTTTGAAGGTTCCTGACAGTTTGATAATTCCGCCGTCCTTTTGCGCAATGAGATCCGTCTGGTCGGACGGCCTTTTATACAGCCAGCGCGTGCAGGACAGATTGCTCTCAACCTGGAAAACCTCTTCAGACCATACGGTCCCGTTCCTGAGTATGGTTTGTGAGATCTCGCCTTTGTACGCATAGCAGGACGCATCCACGCAACGGACTTCCGCGTCGCCGGACTTTTGATACTGTAGCTTTGACACATTACTGGGATAGGTATAGTCAGGCAAGGCATAGGATGAAATCGCTTTCTGTGAGAAGACGAGGTTGCCCTTCAGGAATACTTTTTCGATGAACTGGATGTTGGAGATGTCTTCTGCTGGATCTTTTTCAAGCAGAATCAGGTCTGCCTCCATGCCTTCCTTCACTAGCCCCTTACGTTTCTCGATCCCGAGGTGCTCAGCACCATTTCTGGTAGCAAGGACGATGGCTTGCATGGGAGTAAGCCCGGCTTCCACATAATAAGCCAGTTCCTTGTGCTCGATCTCGCCTGTCATGCTTTCAAGCATGTTATCCGTGCCCATGGCGATGGGAATGCCGGCGTCATACAGGACCTTGAGATTGTGCAGACTATGCGCCAATCTCGCTGGATCCTTTTCGTAAGTCATGGCGTTGACAGTGGGAACAAAGTGTGCCCCCGACTCTTTCCAAAGCGCGACGATCGGATCGTCCGGCGCGATATCCCGGTCCAGGATTCCATGCTCGATGCCGTAGATCCCGGATTCCAGCAGTTCCTTCACGTCGTCATAATAGAAAACATGTGCCGTAGCATTCAAGCCGTTTTCTTTGCCCTCGCGGATGATCTGCTGCATCAGAGTCTTATCGATTTTGCAAATGTTTCGCTTTTCATCAAAATACCAGTAGTCGCCTCCCTGATAGGTGAATTTCAGGAAATCTACACCAGCCTCTTTCAACTCCCGGATCCCTTCACTGACCTGCTCGGGAGTGGAAACCTCAATAGCCATTTCCGATTTTGCCCACAGGCTGTTTGACCCCAGGGTGCTGGCGGGATGCCCGCCAGGGGCCGTAAAGTTAGGGCCGACGATCAACAGTTCGGGCCCTGTGATCTCGCCAGATTTCAGCTTATCGCGCAGCTTGTAGATAAAATGCTTTGGCGCATCCAGATCCTTGATGGTGGTGACGCCGTATGGCAACACACCTTCGCTGAAGATTTGAGGGATCCTTTCGCGCATGAAAACATCGCTCTCTTCTTCGTTACGGCAGCTGAATCCTCCCTGGATATGAATGTGGGAGTCAATCAGCCCCGGCATGAGCGTAAGACCGGTCCCGTCAATTACAGATGCTACGGCGTCTTCTATAGAGTCACTGCTGATCCTTTTAATGATCCCTCCACGAACGAGGACGTTCTGATGAAAGAGTTCACTGCCATCGCCGATAATAACATGAACGTCCCTAATCAGAAATCCGTCCGTCTTTTTCATCTTAGGACGTCTCAAGTATTTTATCAGTGCGAAAAGCACAACGGCAGTGCCAAACACCATCTGTATCCATCCGATCAGGGGAATCCCCAGAAATACAGGCATACGACTATCCTCCCTTTTCTCGGCTTAGTGGAATGCTTTTTTGAAGTATTCCTCGAAAGAATCCTTCGGAGGGATCGCCATACCCTGTTCGGCATCGGCAAGGATGAGGAGATGATCTCCCGGATGAATGTCAAATACGTCCCGGGCTTCTTTCGGAATGACGATCTGTCCTTTTGTTCCTACAGTCACAGTCCATGCATATTTCCCTTCTGGTCTTTCCATTTGAATAAACCTCCTGTTATGTTGACATACAAATCATACATTTCATACTATTGTTTGTCAATATGGAGTATGTACATAACGCCAAGGATTCACAAGTCTCTGGCGCTATATTAATGCCAATAGGAGGATGCACGAATGAAACTTGTTATTGCCGAGAAGCCAAGTGTAGCCCAGTCTCTGGCCAGGGTGATTGGCGCAGACAAACGCAGGGACGGCTACCTGGAAGGCGGCGAATATCTGGTCAGCTGGTGTGTTGGCCATCTGGTTGAGCTTTCCGCGCCGGAGCGCTATGATGAGCGCTTTGCCAAGTGGCGGCTGGAAGACCTGCCGATCCTGCCGGAGCGCTGGCTGTATGAGGTTTCTCAGGCCACCAGGAAGCAGTATCAGATCCTGAAGTCTCTGATGGAACGCTCCGATGTGGAGAGCCTTGTCTGTGCCACTGATGCCGGGCGTGAAGGCGAACTGATCTTCCGGCTGGTATACAACCAGGCCCGATGTAAGAAACCCTTTGAACGGCTGTGGATCTCCAGCATGGAGGACGCAGCCATCCGGGAAGGCTTTAAGAAGCTGAAGCCGGGAACCGCATATGATGCCTTGTATGAGGCAGCCCTTTGCCGGGAGTGTGCCGACTGGATCGTCGGAATGAACGCCACCCGGCTTTTTTCATGCCTGTACGGCCAGACCCTGGCAGTTGGCCGGGTGATGACGCCGACGCTGGCCATGGTGGTCATGCGTGACGCCCAGATCGCTGCTTTCAAGCCGGAGCCATTCTGGACCGTCCAGCTGAAAGCCGGAGATCTAACCGTGTCCAGCCGACGTTTTTCGACAAAAAACGACGCCGAAGCTGTCCTTCAGGAGTGCCAGACTGCCGGAGAAGTCATGATCGAAACTGTTGAGACGAAAGAAAAACTGGAGAAGCCGCCACTTCTGTATGACCTGACGAGCCTGCAGAGAGACGCCAACCGTATTCTCGGCTTTACGGCTCAGCAGACACTGGATCACACTCAGAGCCTTTATGAAAAGAAGCTGGTGACTTATCCCCGTACCGACAGCCGGTACCTTACCGATGATATGCGAGAGATACTGCCGGAGCTGATCACCGCAGTCGCGGGAAAATTCAAATATACCGGCAGTGCGCTTCGTAATGAGCCGGTTCGCCCTGCAAGCATTTTCAACAGCAGCAAGGTCACTGACCATCATGCCATCATCCCGACAAAGACGATGGCAGGAAGTGATTTCAGAGAGCTATCCCTGGGAGAAATGGCAGTTCTTCAGCTGATCTCCGCAAGGCTTCTCTGCGCAGTTGCTGAAGATTACCTGTATGCGGAATCAACTGTAAAGACACGCTGTGGAGCTGAAGAATTCACCAGAAAAGGCAGGACCGATCTGCAGCTTGGCTGGAAAGCCATCTGGCAGCATTTCTATCCGGACAAGAAGAAGGATGAGGATTCCTTCGGCCAGATCCCTGGCCAGGGAAACCGGCTTCATATCGATGCTGCAGCTCTCAAAGAGGGCAAGACCTCCCTGAGCAAGCATTTTACGGAAGACACTCTCCTTTCAGCTATGGAAACTGCCGGAGCTGATGAGACGCCGGAGGAAGCGGAACGCAAGGGCCTTGGTACTCCGGCCACCCGTGCTGCCACTATCGAAAAGCTGGTGCAGCGCGGCTTTATCGAGCGAAAGGGCGATAAGAAGACCAGACACCTGATCGCCACTGACAAAGGCAACGCCCTGATCACCGTCATGCCGGAGCAGATCCAGTCACCTTCCATGACTGCCGAATGGGAGCAGAAGCTCCTGGGTATTGAGCGCGGCGAATACGACGCTGCGGATTTCATGGACGGGATCTCCGGGATGATCGCTGGACTTGTAACAACCTATGAAAAAGCGAAAGGAGCAGATGCGCTTATGAGCAGAAATAAAGTGATCGGTACCTGTCCCCACTGCGGGTCCGAGGTGCTGGAAAAACAGAAGGGGTGGTTTTGCAGCAACAGCGAATGCCGGTTCATTCTCTGGAAGGACAATGCATATTTCACGAAGATCGGGAAACGCCTGACCTCCCAGATCGTGGAGAAGCTTCTGAAGGATGGCCGCGCCAGACTGAAGGATTGCAAGAGCCAGAAGACCGGCAAGACCTATAACGCGGATATCCTGCTTTCCACGGAGGCGGACGGTAGGCCGCAGTTCTCGATGGTCTTTGAGAACCGGAAAGGAGGCGGCAGCGATGGCGGGAAAAGCTTTCGATAAACCCTATCCCTCCCAGTTCGATAAGGTTAAGGAAATCACCGACAAGCTGGAAGCCGGTATTCAGGCGCTTTTCGAGAGCGAGGCCTTCAAGAATTACCTGAAGACGCTCTCCAAATTCCACGATTATTCCCTGAACAATACGATCCTGATCGCCATGCAGAAGCCCGACGCCACACTGGTCGCCGGGTATACTGCCTGGCAGAAGAACTTCGGCAGGCAGGTTCAGAAAGGCGAACAGGGTATCCGTATTCTTGCTCCTACTCCCTACAAAAAGCAGATGGAAGTGGATAGGGTCGATCCTATCACAAGACAGCCGATCCTTAATCCGGACGGCAGCACAGCAAAGGAATTGAAGGAAGTCATGGTCCCGGCCTTCAAGGTCGTAAACGTCTTTGACGTGAGTCAAACTGACGGCAGGCCCCTCCCTACCATCGGCGTAGATGAGCTTACCGGCAGTGTCTCGAATTATGAGATGTTCTTTGAGGCACTGAAACGGTCCTGTCCGGTGCCTATCGGCTTTGAGGACATTCCATCCGGAGCCAAGGGGTACTACCACACAGTGGATCAGCGGATCGCTCTTCAGGAGGGCATGAGCGAAGTGCAGACGGCCAAGACACTGATCCATGAAATGGCTCACCAGAAGCTGCATTCCATTGATCCGAAGGAGCTGCCTCCGGAAGAGCCGAGGCTGACGAGGAATGCCAAGGAGGTCGAGGCAGAATCTGTTGCATACACGGTTGCCCAGCATTACGGAATAGAGACCAGTGATTACAGCTTTGCTTATATCGCCGGATGGTCTCAGGGTAAGGACACGCCTGAGCTGAAAGCTTCCCTGGACCGGATCCGAAAAGCCGCTGACGAGATGATCACGGCAATCGACGACCATATCATGTCTCTGCAGCAGGAAAAAGCACCTGCCTCATTGGAAGGGACCAATAAGGCCGAAAACAGTCCGATAGAGGCATCAAAAGTGGATGGCCGGACATCGGTGCTCAAAGAGCTTGCCGAGAGGAAAACAGAGGTTTCGGACAAAAACTCACACAAAAAGGAAGACAAAGAGACATCCAAAGTGACACACGAAAAAGCGGACAAAGACCCGTACAAAAAGGCACACAAAAAGAAGGAGGAAACGAGATGATCTTTACCGTAGAAGAAACTGCCCTGGTCAGTTCCTTTGACCATTCCAACCGGAATGTTGCTCTTTTGAAGATGGCAGCGCATCTGAAGCTGATCGAGGATGCAGAGCTGAAGGAACTCACCCGCCGCACTGTCAGGAAGCTGAACAAGCTGACAGACGCCGAATTTGCAAGCATTGATTTTACTGTCTATGACAATGATGAGGAGGCAGATCATGAGTAAGTGGGATGAGGCTCACACCGAGCCAATGCACGATCACCCGGCTGAGAAGGAACAACTGGTGGCGGCGATGGAGGCTGCCGGATATGTACTGGATACCCTCGAAAGTACAGAGGACAATCTCCGCTTTTATGGTGCTTATGGCAATGTAATGACTATGGGCGGATGGCATGAGTGTGAAGAGTGGCTGAACGGCGTCGTGTTTGATGATCCCCAGGTCTCAGACCGTGTGGAGATCATTCTGCATCCGGAACGCTTCCCGGAACGGGATCCGCAGAGAGCTGCCCTTCGCGCTGTGGAAGACGCCGTGGAACAGAACGACAACAACTTTGATGGCATCATCAACAACATGCCGCAGCCGGATCCTGCGGAAGCCCTGAGACAGCAGGCAAAAGAATCTGCTGTCTCTGATGAACGCAGATCTGTTCTGGCTGAGCTGAAGGCAAGTCAGGCAGAAGCGGCGAAGGCAGCTGAAGCGGAGGCCAGAAAACACCGTCCCAGGCTGATCCGCGATGAGGGGGCACCGGTCCGGGTATGAAAGTAAGAAACCAGGAGCTTCGTGCTCTGTTCACACCGGAAGAAGTGGAACAGCTCAAGCAGCGAATGGCTGAGGCAGGAGTCCGAAACCGCAGCGCCTTTATCCGCAAGATGGCGCTGGACGGCTATATCATCAAGCTGGATACGTCTGATATCCGGGAGATGATCTCGCTTCTTCGGCACAGCAGCAACAATCTGAACCAGATCGCAAAGAAGGCGAATTCAACAGGAACCATCTACGGAGCGGATATTGCGGATCTGCAGGTGAAGCAGGATGAGATCTGGGAGCTTGCCCGGGAGATTGCGGCAAGGCTCTCGACCATTCAGTAGAAACGTAAAACCGGGGCTGCATCGGAGTGATCCGGTGCGGTCCCGGGCATTTTTTGTAAGGAGGCATCAGCATGGCAGCAACGAGGCTTATTGCCCTGCATCAGCATAAAGGCCGTACCGTGGCACAGAGCCTCGGAGAGCGGACAGATTATGCAAAGAATCCGGAGAAAACAGAAAAGGGCGAAACAGTCACATCCTTTGGCTGCGATCCCTATACGGTCGATGAAGAATTTATGCTGCAGAAGCGGCAGTATTATCAGACGACCGGAAAGAAGCAGCACAGCGACGTGATCGCCTACCAGATCCGGCAATCTTTCAAGCCCGGTGAGATCACGGCGGAAGAAGCAAACAGGGTGGGGTATGAGCTGGCGCTGCGGTTTACCAAGGGCAAATACTCCTTTATCGTGGCAACGCACACAGACCGGGCTCATATCCATAACCACATTGTCTTCAATTCCACTTCTATGGACGGCACGAAAAAATTTAAGGACTTCTGGCGCTCCGGCCTGGCGCTGCAGAAGCTGAGCGATCTTATCTGCCTGGAGCACGGCCTCTCGGTGATAGAGCAGAAGCCATATGATGAACGGGAGAAGCGGACTGCCTTCCCGAAAAAGACCTCTGCCCGGGATGCCATCTGTCAGCAGATCGATGAGATTCTCGCCAGGAAGCCAAAAGACTTTCCTGCATTCCTCGATGAAATGAAGAAAGCAGGGTACGAGATCAAAACGGGAGCTAATGTGGCGGTAAAGAGTTCCGGTCAAAAACGCTTTATCCGCCTCTCTTCCCTTCCGGATGGATACAAGGAAGCCGATATCATGGCTGTCCTCTCCGGTAAAGTGAAGCTGCAGAGCAGAACTGCGACCAGAACAGATAATCAGTACCGGTCCAGAGCCGGAAGCTGGCTGATCGATGTGGAGAAGAAGCTGACTGAAAAGGGGCCGGGCTACGCCAAGTGGGCCAAGCGGCACAACCTGAAACAGGTATCCAAGTCCTTCCTCTTCCTCAGAGACCAGAAGATCCGGGGCCTTAGTCATCTGTCCTCTCTGGTGGAAGAAAAGACGAAAGCCCGGGATGATCTGCTTGATTCCATCAAAGCTTCTGAATCCAGGCTTGCAGAGATCGCCACTCTTAAGAAGCACATCATCAACTATTCCAAAACCAGAAGTACCTATGAAGAATACCGGAAGGCCGGATACAGCAAAAAGTTCTTGGAGGCACACCGGGAAGAGATCACGCTTCATAAGGCTGCTAAGCAGGCGTTTGATGAGCTTGGCGTGAAGAGGCTCCCAAAGGTAAAAGACCTGAACGCTGAGTATGCGGAACTGTTTTCCGGCAAAAAGGCAGCTTATGCAGAATACCGAAGGCTTAGGGATGAGGCGCAGGAGCTGGCAATCGCAGAAAGCAACCTTTCATCCCTGTTTGAATCTGAGAAAGAAGAACAAAGCCGTCAAAAGGAAAAAGAACACTGATAACAATGCCGGAAGATGCCCTGCTGCGGGTGTCTTCCGGCGTTGCTTTCTATTCATTCTGCCTTTCTTTTCCGGTAAGCCAGATAATAGGTCATATAACCGACCAGATTCATCATGGTCAGCACATAAAGTTCAGATACGGCTGATGCAATGACATAGGATCTTTCATCAAATACATTTAAAACCGCGAATGCTCCGGTAATAAGTGAAAATACCAGAAAGCCAGATAAAAGGCCGGCACCTTCTTTATCCATGCGTACAATAAATGCGGTATAAAGGCAGTATGTCAGGAATATGCCGTGCCAGATGTTTTCTTTTGTCATAGCTGTTCCGTCACTCGGCATGACCCACATAGCCCCTATATAGAGAACTAAGCACGAAACGATTATAGAAATCCTCAGGATTATTTTCTTTGTTTTTGGTAAGCCGATCACATTGTGCGCAAGAAAAAAGGAAATGAGCATTGGGACAAACAGGACCAGCATGGCGATAAAGATCTGCTGTGCGGATCCGGAATACCATATCATGCGGGACAGAGAAGCAAATACGGCGGTCTCGTCGCTTGCGATAACGCTTCCCCAGGCGAGCAATGGCGAGAGTATAAATGTTATTAATCCAAGATATAATGACTTTGTCAATAGGCAAAGCAAAAATGTTTGAAAATCACTGCGGCTTTTCCTCGTACTTTTTGCTTTCCGCCTGCAGCTGCCTTTCCATTTCAAGCTGTTTGGCGAGAATGGCATTGACCTTGTCATACAGATCCTCAATCAGAATTTCGGTTTTCAGGTTGACCTTGTAATCGTTT
>CADCJW010000008.1 GCA_902801845.1 uncultured Eubacteriales bacterium | reverse complement strand
CATGCACGACCACGGCGTGTTCCCCGTGGACCCCAACGGCGTGCCCTTCACCACCGCCTACATCCAGTGTACCGGCGACCCCATCGCGGACATCACCGAGGACATGGGCGCGGAGCAGAAGGCCCGGGCCACCTATGAGCACCTGATGAACATGACGGGCAACGAGCAGATCCTGGAACCCCTCTACTTCCTCCGAGAACGGGAGGTGGTCCACTTCCAGCGGTTCGGCGAGTGCCTGGAGATCATCCAGGGCATCTACAACGGCCGCAGCTCCTGCTCCTGCCGCAACGCCCGACGCCGGAGGCCGTAACCGGATCGACCAAAAGAAAGAGGAACGGGAAAACCCGTTCCTCTGCTTTTTTATCGTATAAAATCGAACACCCGCCGGTTGAAGTCCTTGGCCTCCTCGTAGACGGCGTGGCCAAGGCCCGGATAGACGTGCAGCTGACTGTTGGGAATGGCCGCCGCCAGCTCCCGGGCCGCCTCCGGACCCACGATCCGATCCTCTTCCCCGCCCAGGATCAGGGTGGGACAGGCGATGCGGGATAGCTCTCCGGCAGCGTCGAAGGCGAGGATGGCGTTTGCGTTGGCCAGGAACCGATCGTAGGACTTGGGCTTGCCCACGCGGCCCAGCAGCGGGTAGAGCTTCCGATACTTTTTCAGCCGTTCCGGAGAATAGCTCTTCTCCGCCGTGTCGATCATCAGGGCCTTGTGGTCGCCCCGCCGAGCCATGTCGATCCAGCCGGGGACGCAGCTTCTCACGGTATCGTTCGCCCGGGGCGCGGTGACGGCCAGCACCAGCTTCTCCACCAGTTCGGGACAATCGATGGCCAGACATTGGGCGATCATGCCGCCCTCCGACACCCCCAGGACGCTGACCCGCTTTAGGCCCAATGCGGCCAATGCTTCCGCCTGGTCCTTGGCCATGTCCCGGATGGAGCAGCCATCGTTCAACGGTTCCTTCCGGCTAAACATATAGACGGTGAAATCCCGGAGGAACGGCCCATAGGGCCCGGCCAGCACCAGGGCCTTCCCCTCCACCGTGGCGAGGCCGTCGGACAACCCCGGCAGGATGATGAGCTTCTTTTCTCCGCTGCCGAAGGACACATAGTGCATGACCCCTTCCCGCAGGGTCACCCGACCGTTTTTCGCGTTCCAAAGCATGTTTTTGCCGTCCTTTCTGTGATAGGATAAGTGTAATCTGTCGAGCATGCCCTTGTCAACCGGTGCACAGCCGACCCAATTATTTCCACATTGGGGCGGGGATGTGACATTTTTGCGCACCGATTGACAAGGGGGCCCGGGGGGAGTACAATGCCCCCAACAAAAACAAGGAGGTACAAAGCAATGCATGTTCTGGTTTCTCTGTTGATCGGCGCCCTGGTAGGCTGGCTGGCTGGAAAGATCATGAACAGCAGGGGCGGCCTCATTCGCAACATCATCCTGGGCCTGGTGGGCGGCGCCCTGGGCGGATGGTTGGGCAGCCTCATCGGCGTGGAACCCACCAGCTGGATCTCCAGCATCCTGATCGGTGTGGGCGGTTCCTGCCTCCTCATCTGGCTCATGCGCAAGCTCCACAAGTAACCAACTCCATTTCCCCCTCAACGGACTGCCGCGGTACCCTGCGGCAGTTCTTTTTTTATCTAACAGCATTGTTTTTCGAACGGCCCCGTGGTACAATGCCATATCAACTATGATATAAAGGGACGGGGACCACCATGAACCTGCTGCATCTCAAATACGCGGTGGAGATCGCCGAGACGAATTCCATGACCAAGGCCGCCGAACGGCTCTACACGGCCCAGCCGAATCTGAGCCGGGCGGTGAAGGAGCTGGAAAGCGCCCTGGGCATCCCCATCTTTCGCCGCACTAGCAAGGGCATCTTTCCCACCCCCCAGGGGGAGGAATTTTTGAGCTATGCCCGGATGATCCTTTCCCAGGTGGACGAGATCGAGCATATGTATCAGCACGGTGGCGGAGAGCCCCGAAAGTTTTCCGTCTGCGGGCCCCACGCCTGCTACATCGCCTGCGCCTTCACCTCCTTCGTGCAGCATTTGGAATCCCCGGCCAGCCAGGAGATCTTCTACAACGAGACCAGCCCCTCCCGGGTCATCTCCAACGTGGCGGACGCGGACTACCGGCTGGGCATCCTCCGCTACCCCTCCGCCCACGACGCCAGCTTCAAGGGGCTGCTGAAGGAGAAGGGGCTCGCCTGCGAGCTGCTGTACGAGTTCAGCTACGTGCTGCTCACCTCCGTCAAAAGCCCCCTGGCCGCCAAGACCACGGTGGCGCTGGACGATCTTCCCCCGTTCACCGAGATCGCCCATGCAGACCCATTCGCCCCCACGCTGCCGCTGAGCATGGGGCAGAAGAACAAGCTGGACGACCGGGTGAACAAACATATCTACGTGTTCGAACGGGGGAGCCAGATGGACCTTTTGTCCCTGAACCCCAACACCTTTATGTGGGCCTCCCCTGTACCCCAGCGGATGTTGGACCAGTTCAATCTGGTGCAGCGGGCCTGCCCGGAGAACGACCGAAAGTATCGGGACATGCTCATCTTCAAAAAGAGCTATGCCCTCACGTCCCTGGACAAGGCCTTCATCGACGAGCTGGTGACCGTGAAGCGAGAGCTGGGGTCAAAGGAGTAGTATGAGCATCGACGCGGATCGGATCATCGCCATACGGACGGACAAGATCGTGTATCGGGACGGGAACACGGTACTGAAGGTCTTTGACCCTTCCTACTCCACGGCGGACATCTTCAACGAAGCGCTGAACCAGGCCCGGATCGAGGAGACCGGCTTCCCCGTGCCCAAGATCATGGAGATCTTAAAGCTGGACGGAAAGTGGGCCATCCGGCGGGAGTACGCCGAGGGGACCACCCTCCAGCGGCTCATGCGGGAGCGTCCGGCGGAGCGGGAGCGCTTTTTGGACCTCTTCACCGACGTGCAGCGGGACATCTTCGCCCTGAAGGCCAAGCAGCTGAACCGGCAGAAGCACAAACTGGCCCAGCGCATCGCCCGGGCCCCCATCCCTGAGGAACAGCGGGAGCTCCTCTTGGAAAACCTGTTCACCCTCCCTGATGGGAGCGCCACCCTTCACGGGGATTTCATCCCCTCCAATCTGGTGCTCCTCCCCCAGGGGGGCTACAGCGTGCTGGACTGGACCCACGTGACCGAAGGGAACGAGCACGAGGACGTAGCCCGGACCTATCTGCAGCTCCTCCGCCAGTTCAACGAGGGCATGGCGGAACGGTATCTGGCCCTGTATCTCAGCAAGTCCGGAGCCCGGCGGGCGGACGTGGTGGCCTGGATGGCGCTGGCCACGGTGGCCCTGCTGGTCCTGTGCCGACCCAGTGAGCGAGGGTTCTATCTGAACAAACTGAACCAATACATGCCCTAAGGAGAAAAACATGCAGATCACCATTTGCCTGGGGGACTCCTGCCATCTGAAGGGGACCCGACCCGTGGCGGAACAGCTTCAAAAGCTGATCGCGGAAAACGGATTGAAGGATGAGATCGACCTTGCCGGCACCTTCTGCATGGGCAAGTGCCGCACAGGGGTCAGCGTGACGGTGGACGGAGAATACTTCTCCCTGTCCCCCGAGACCACGGAGCGTTTCTTTCAGACCGAGGTGCTGCCCCGGCTGAACAAGCAGGAGGCGTAAATGGAGCTTTTGGATAAGGACGGATTGACTGAAGAGGAATACCTGGCCGCCTACCGGCCCGGGGACTGGCCCAAGCCCTCGGTGACGGCGGACATGGCCGTGTTCCGGGAGGACGAGGCCGGCTGGAAGCTGCTGCTCATCCGCCGGGGCGGCCACCCCTTCCTGGGCAAATGGGCCCTGCCAGGAGGATTTTGTGAGCCCGGGGAGACCGTGGATGAGGCCGCGGTCCGGGAGCTTGGGGAGGAAACGCATTTGACGGGCCTCTCTCTCATCCCCGTGGGCTTCTTTTCCACGCCGGGGCGGGACAAGCGGGCCTGGACCATGTCGGAGGGATTTGCCGCGGTGCTGCCCGAAGAAGGCCCGGAACCTCAAGCCGGGGACGACGCTCGGGAGACGGTCTGGTTCACCGTGGACAGCCGCTGGGCGGACGGGGTGCTCACCATCAGCTTCGATGGGCCGGAGCGGTTCGAAGCCCAGCTGATCCGGGACGGTGGATACGGCTTTGCCATCCGGGATACGGGAGGTCTTGCCTTCGACCACGCCCACATCATCGCCCGAGCCATGGAAAAACTGGGCCTGCTGCAGCCGGAGCCGGTGGACTACGACACCCTGAACGCCCAGCTTGCCTCCCTGGTGGAGGGTGTCCCCCACCCCCTGGCGAACCTGTCCAATGCCGCGGCCCTGCTCTGGGAAACCTTAGGGGGCATCAACTGGGCCGGTGTCTATCTCATGGAGGGGGAAAAGCTGGTCCTTGGGCCCTTTATGGGCAAGCCCGCCTGCATCGAGATCCCCCTCGCCAAAGGCGTCTGCGGGGCGGCGGCGCGGCTGAACGAAACACAGCTGGTGCCGGACGTCCACGCCTTCCCGGGCCATATCGCCTGCGATTCCGCCTCCCGGTCGGAGATCGTGATCCCCCTGCGCCGGGATGGGCAGATCTTTGGCGTGCTGGACATCGACTCCCCCCTGCTGCACCGGTTCACCGAAGCGGACCGGGCGGGCCTTGAAGCCTTCGCCCGCATATTGGAAAAAGCGGTGGCGGGCATATGAAACTGGTTTTTATTCTCGGCGACGCCGCCGTGGGCAAGATGACCGTTGGCCAGGAGCTCATGAAGATCACCGACCTAAGGCTCTTCCACAACCATATGACCATCGAGCCCGTTCTGGAAATCATGGGCCATTTCGACGGACAGCTCATCAACGACATGCGGGAGCTGATTTTCCAGCGCTTCGCCGCCTCGAAAAACTACGGCCTCATCTTCACCTATTTGATGGCGTTCGATATGCAGAGCGATTGGGACTATTTGGAACATGTAAAGAGCATCTTCGCCCCCTACGGCACGGAGTTCTATTACGTGGAGCTGATCGCGCCCCAGGAGGTCCGCCTCCAGCGGAACCAGACGGAGAATCGCTTGAAACACAAGCCCTCCAAGCGGGACGTGGACACCTCCAACCGGCGCCTGCTGCGGGACGACGCTACTCATCGCTGCGTCAGCTACCCGGGGGAGATCCCCTTTGAGAACTACCTGCGCATCGAGAACACCGACCTCCCCGCCGCTGCCGTGGCACAGATGATCAAGGACAGATTTGCCCTCTGAAATGGCCAAAACCACAAAAGCCCTTCGCATACAGCGAGGGGCTTTTTGCATGCAGACCTGATTCAATCCTGCATGGTTTCCTTCTGCTTTTCCATCTCCCGATCCAACACCAGCTTGAACTGGGTCTCGTACAGCTCCTTGTAGACGCCGCCCTGGGCAAGGAGTGCATCGTGGGTGCCCCGCTCCTGGATGACGCCGTTTGAAAGGACCAAGATCTCGTCCGCCGCCAGGATGGTGGAGAGCCGGTGGGCAATGACGATGCTGGTCCTGCCCGCCATCAGGGATACCAGAGCGTCCTGGATGGCGCTTTCGGAGATGGAGTCCAGGGCCGAGGTGGCCTCGTCCAAAATGAGGATCTTGGGGTCCTTCAGGATCACCCGGGCGATGGAGAGCCGTTGCTTCTCCCCGCCGGAGAGCTTCAATCCCCGATTGCCCACCACGGTCTCGTACCCATCGGGCTGGGCCAGGATGAAGTCGTGGATGCTGGCCGCCTTGCAGGCCGCGACAAGCTCCTCCTCCGTGGCGTCCTCCTTAGCATAGAGCAGGTTCTCCCGGATGGTGCCGTTGAACAGATAGGTGTCCTGGGTCACCATGCCGATCTGGCTCCTAAGATAGGTCAGGTCCATATCCCGCACATCGATGCGGCCGATGGTCACCGCCCCGCCCCATACGTCGTAGAGCCGGGGGATCAGGTTGATGATGGTGGATTTCCCGCTACCCGAGGGGCCCACGATGGCGTACATCTTGCTGGCGGGCACGGTGAAGTCGATGTCCTTCAATATCTCCTTCTCCGGCTCATAGCCGAAGCGCACGTGGTAGAAGCGGATGTCCGCCCCCTCGAAGGTGGGCGTCAGGGTCTTTTCCGGAGTGGCGATGGCGATCTCCCGGTCGAAATAATCGAAGATGCGGGAGAAGAGGGCTAAGGACCGGGTGAAATCCACCTGCACGTTGAGCAGGCTCTCCACGGGCCGATAGAGCCGGTTGATGAGGGCCACGGTGGCGGTGACGGTACCGACGGTAAGGGCGGTGTCCAGGTTGTTGATGATGAAGATGCCGCCGGCGAAGTAGATGAGCAAGGGGCCGATCTGGGTGAACATGCCCATGACCACCCGGAACCAGCGGCCGCTGCGCTCCTCCTTCAAGGCGAGCTGTGTGACCTCCTCGTTGACGGCTACGAACCGCTCGTACTCCCGCTTTTCCCGGGTGAAAAGCTTCACCAGAAGGGAGCCCGAGACAGACAGGGTCTCGTTGATGAGCTGGTTCATCTCGTCGTTCTTGGCCTGGCTGTCGGTGAGCAGCTTCCAACGGGTCCTGCCCACGCTCCGGGTGGGGAGGATCAGCAGCGGAATCACCAAAATGCCCACGCAGGCCAGCTTCCAGCTCATGGAGAACAGGGCCACCAGGGTGGTGACCACGGTGGCCACGTTGCTCACGATGCTGGTCAAGGTCCCGGAGATCACGGAGGACACGCCGCCGATGTCGCTGTTCATGCGGGTGATGATGTCCCCCTGCTTCTCCGAGGTAAAGAAGGCGTGGGGCATGTGCTGCAGATGGTCGTACATCTGGTTCTTCATGTCGAAGATGATGCGGCGGCTGATCCAGGCGGAGATATAGCCGGAGAGCACGTTGACCACCTGGGACACGGCCAGGGTAGCGAGAGCCATCAAAAGCAGCTGGATGAGCAGCTGCATGTTCCGCCCGATCAGGGCCTCGTCCACGATCCGCCCCGTGATGATGGAGGGCAATAACCCCACCACCGAGGAAAGGAGGATGGTGACGAACACCAGGGCGAATTGGACCCAATAGGGCTTGAGATAGCTCAGGATGCGACGAATCAAAGCCCCGGTGACCCGGGGCATATTTTGCTTTTCTTCCTCGGTGAGGAAGCCTCTGGGGCCGAAATGCCCGCCCGGACCTGCCATGGGATATGCCCCCCTTTATTTGCTGGTCTTTTTGCCGGAGGCAGGCTTCTTCGCGGAAGATGCAGGCCGCTTGGCGGTGGAAGTCTTAGCCGAAGCGGCGGGCTTCTTCGCCGTGGAGGTCTTGGCCGAAGCGGCAGGTTTCTTCGCCGTAGTGGTCTTCTTTTTCTTGCCCGTGGAGGTGTCGGCCTGGGTCTGGACAGGGGTATCGTCCCCCAGCAGGTTCACCAGGGACCCAAGAAGGCTGCCGCCGCCGTTGGAAGCGGCCGTATTGCTTTGGCTGGAGCCGCCCAGAAGGGAGCCGAGCAGAGAGCCGCCGCCGGAACTCTGGCCGGACCCGCCGCCCAGCAAGCTGCCAAGGAGGGAGCCGCCGCCGGCGGACGATTGCGCCGACTGGCTGGGGGTGCTGTCACCCAGCAAAGAGCCCAGCAGGCTGCTGCCCGCGTTGGTGTCCGCGTCGCCACCGCCCAGGAGCATGCCCAGCAGGGAATCGCCGCCGCTGGATTGCTGCTGCGTGGACTGCCCGCCGCCCAAGAGGGAGCCCAGCAGGCCGCCGGAGCTCTGGCCGGAACCGCCGCCCAGCAGGGAGCCCAAAAGGCCGCCGCCGGAGCTTTGGCTGGAGCCGCCGCCCAGGAGGGAACCCAGGAGCCCGCCGCCGCTTTGCTGACTGGAGCTGCCGGAATTCTTGAGGAGCAGGAACAGAAGGATCGGCGCGGCGATCTTCAAAATGCTGCTGGCCTGGCCGCTGGATACATTGGCGCTGTTGGCCGCGCTCTGGGTGGCCGTGGCGGCGTTCCCGCCCAGCAGCATGCCCAGCAGGTCCATGCCCCCCGCCCGGGTGCCGCCCCGGGTGACAGTCTCCTGTTGGGCCGCCGCGGCCCGGCTCACGATGGCGCCGGAAGCGGTGTCCTTTTCGATGGTGGGCAGGACGGAGTTGAGCACGTCCTCCACCTGCTGTTTCGTAACGCCCTGGCCGGCGGAGTTGGCGATGCTTTGCAGGGTAGAATCATCCAATAAAGTGAGAATGGAATCCATCTTTGAGAATCTCCTTTCCAAGATAGCATAAAAATACCACATTTACGAGAAAATATCAATGCGGACCGAGAAAATTTAGCAGATTTTGTTTCATAACGCATTGCAACACACCATCCCTTGTGGTATACTGCATGCATCCATAGAATATATGGTGCATTTTCATAAGGGGGAATTCGACTTTGGAAGAGGAAAAGAAAGCTAAGACCGCCAAAGCGGAAGAAAAAAAGGAGCCCGCCAAGAAGGCGCCGGCCAAGAAAGCTGAGCCTGCGGAAGCGAAGAAGCCCTCCGCCGCCGCTCTGAAGGCGGCCCTGGCCCAGATGGAGGAGCAGGAGACCGGCAAAAAGAAGAACACGGTCCTGCTGCGGGTGCTCGCGTTCGTCATGTGGGCTCTCGCCATCGTGGCCATGTATCTGCCCCAGATCGGGGATCTGGAGCTGCCCTTCGGCGCCATGCGGATGCTGGTGCTGAAGAACTACACGCCCATGATCGTGGATATCGTGGTGGCCGTGGCCCTGTGCATCGGCGCCGCCCTGCTGTGGAAGAAGGCCAACCACATCCACCCCGTCAAGTCCCACAACAAGATCGCCCAATTCATCTGGAACCAGCTGGGGCTCATCATGGCCTTCCTCATCTTCTTCGTCATCGGTCTCGTGCTGATTTTGAAGAACGACAAGCTGGACGCCAAAACGAAGAAGATCGCCATCGCGGCCCTGGCCGCCATTACACTCCTGGTGGGCGGCGTCTCCGCTGACTACCATCCCGTGACCCAGGACGAGGTGGACAAGATCACCCAGGAGTACAACATCGACGCCCAGGATCCGGACGGCTGCTTCTGGACCACCTACGGCAAGAAGTATCACCTTTACGGCGACTGCCAGGCCCTGACCAACACCGCCGCGGAGAACCTGCACCAGACCTCCCTCCAGGAAGCCTGGGAGAACAACCGGGGCGAGCTGTGCAGCTTCTGCGCCAAGCGGGCCGCCGACAGCAGCCTCACCGACACGCCGGCCATCACTTCCAACAATCCGTAACCGCGACACGCAAAAGGAGCCGCCGAGAGGCGGCTCCTTTTTTAAGTTCATTATACCGCCCGCGGGGTACGGCTGATGTAGAAGAGGGCCAGGGCGCCGGGGCCTACGTGGCTGCCGGTGACGGGCTCATAGGGTACGGTGAGAATGGGCAGGTTGGGCAGCTTTTCCCGGATGCGGCGGATGAGGGTCTCCGCGTCCTTGCCGCAGCCCGCCTGGGCGATGCCCACCCCGCAGGCATCCTTTGCGTCGATATTCTCCACCAGATCGTCGGCCAAGGCCCGGATGGCGGCCTTGCGGCCCACGGCCTTGTTGGTGACCACGATACGGCCCTCCTCATCCCCCCGGAGCACCGGCTTGATGTTCAGCACGGAGGCAATGACCGCCTTCATGCGGGAGATGCGGCCGCCCCGCCTGAGATACATAAGGTCGTCCACGGTGAAGATCTGCATCATGTGGGTCCGGAGCCGATCCAGCTCCCCCAGGATCCGGCTCAGGTCCGCCCCGGCCTTCTGCAGCTTCTCCGCCGCCAGCACCAGCAGGCCCTCCCCCAGGGAAGCGCCTTTGGTGTCGAAGGCCACGATCTTTCGGTCGGGATACTCCTCCCCCACCTCCCGGGCCGCCAGAGCCGAGGCGTCGTAGGCGCCGCTGATGCCGGAGGACATGCCGATGTAAAGCACGTCGTTCCCGGCTTTTGCCTCCTTTTCAAAGACCTGCCGATAGGCCTCGGGATTGATCATGGAGGTGGTGGCCGTGCCGCCGGCCTTCAGCGCCTCATAATATTCATCGTAAGGAAAGGCATCCGTATCCAGGCAGCATTCCTCCTTGCCGCCGTTCCGCATAAAATGAAAGGGCAGTACGCCGATGCCCAGCTTCTTGCACAGGGCAGCCGGAAGGTTGGCCGAAGTATCCGTCCAAATATGAATTCCCATGGCAAATCGCTTCTTCATCTAATATCTAATATTATATTACAGCGTCAATTTTACCATGTCAAGGGGTTCACAAAATTGTCACGATGGTCAAATTGCAGACACAGCCTTGCAAAATCCCCAACAAGAGAGTATACTTAATACAACATATTAGGAGACGTGAATGACATGGCCTACGACGTGAAGCTCATCGGCACCAAGCTGCGCCGGTGGGAGAACTATCTCAACAGTTTTCGCCTGCCCCAGTGGAACGAGCTGCCGGACATGGATCTGTACATGGATCAGGTGGTCATGCTGCTGCAGCGGTATCTGAACTTTTTGCCGGAGGATGAGCACGGCAACGCCGCCATCACCGCCAGCATCATCAACAACTACGTGCGGCTGAAGATCATGCCGCCCCCCATCAAGAAAAAATACACCAGGGTCCACATGGCCTATCTCATCATGGTCTGCTCCCTGAAGCAGAGCGTGAACATCCCCTACATCCAGAAGATGCTGCCCCTGGGCCTCCCCGAGGAGGAGGTGCGCCGCATCTACGAGGGGTACGTGAAGACCCATCACGACATCTGCCTGGCCTTCGTGAAGCTGGTCCGGGCCGCTGCGGACGACGTCCTGCACAATCCCGACGCCCAGAGCGCCGACGTGGAGCGGCTCATCTACTCCTCCGCCATCGTGTCCGGCTTCTCCAAGCTCCTTACGGAAAAGCTGGTCCATCTGGAGGGTGAGACCCTGGACGGGCAGCCGGAAAGCGAAGTGGGGCCGAAACGCGGGCGGCGGTAAGGAGTGTATTTTATATGCACCTTTTTCTTTTCTGTGAAAGGAAAAATGTGCCGAAAAAGAAAAGCTCAAAAGAAGCAATCTATTCCTTTTCAATACAAAAGCGAGCGTCCCGGGATCGGGACGCTCGCTTTGCATCTTTGTGTCAGTAGAGGTAGGCCGGCGTCCAGTACACGTTGCCGTAGATGTCCGTGAGACGGTAGCTGACGCTGATGTCGGCGTTGGCGAGGGTCAGATACTCGATCACAGGATCGCTGCCCAAGGTGAACACGTCGCTCAGGGTGTAGCTGCCCTCATAGGCGCCCTCGTAGGTGTAGTAGTCGCAGAGGAGCTGGACCTTGTCATCGGGCTCCAGAGGGATGCTGCCCTTGCCCTGGGTCTCGGTCTCCCCGGCATAGAGGGGATCGGCACCCAGCAGGGCCACGTTGCCCTCCTGGTCCAGGAAGATCATGATGTTCACCAGCAGCTCCTCGCTCTGGCCGTCGATCTTCCGGGTGATCCGGGCGGGGATGCGGCCAAAGGTGCCCTCCTCCCCTGCCTCGGTCATGTAGAAGGCCACAGGATGACCGTTGAGGCACAGCCAGGTCCCGTCGAAGCCCAGGACCAGGTCGTTGTCCTGATCGAAGGTCAGGTAGTTGTCGTACCCCAGGTCGATGTAGCCCTGGCCGTCGTCCACGAAGAGGTTCATGGCCGCGGTCTCTATGAAGGCCCACTCCTCGTCGGTGAGGACCAGGGTCTTCTGCCCGTTCTTATCGGTGATGGTGATCCGGGCGGGGTCCAGATGATTTTGGGCGATGTCCGCCGCCTTGCTGGCCACGAGATCGGTATCCAGCCAGTCGAGGGCCGCCGGCATGGACCGGCCGGAGAAGGCGGACAACAGGTCCATGATGGTGGAGGCGTCCACGCTGTTGCCGGCGGAATAGCTGCCGGAGCCGGAGCCCGTGGTGTACTGGCCCAGCAACGACCCCAGGGGCGAGGAGGACCCGTAGGGGGAGCTGCCGTAGGAACTGCCGCCGGAGCTACTATAGGCGCCGCCGTCCATGAGGCCGCCCAACAGGGTGCTCAACAGATCCCCGCCGGAGGAGTAGGAGCCGTAGGGCTGCTGGGATGCGGAGGAGGCGAACTGGCCGCCCTGCTCCAGGCTGGCGAAGCTCTGGATGCACTTGGCGTACTCGGCGTCGATGCCCAGGCTGTTGTAGGTGTTCACGGCGCTCTTGACGCCGTTCAAAGACTCATAGGGGAAATAGATGGACACGCCGTAGGCCCGGGAGATGGTGGTCTTGTTGTAGGCCACGCACCCCTTCAGCGCGCTGGCCAACGTCTTCGACTCCGCGGTGCCGATCCGATCGCACAGGTCGATCATGTCCACCTGGTTGATCCGGCTCTGGCGGGCGAACTGACGGACGTTGGCCCGGGCCTCCGCCACCTTTCGATACCCGTCCCCCTTGATGAGGGAGGTGGTGGCGGTGGAGAAGTTACGAAGTGCCGCGGGTACGGTGCCCTGCATCTTGGCCAGATCCAGCACGCTCAAGGTCACCTGTGCGTTCGATTGCGCCCGCTGGCTGGCGGCGATGAAGGTGTCCACGATGGTCTTGCCGATGCTCTCCGTGGAAGCGGAGGTATTCTTCGACAGCTGCGTGAGCCAGTCGGTGTAGTACCAGCCGGTGCCGGGCTCGGATTCCTCCGAGGCGATCATGTAATCCGCATAGTCGTTGCAGACCAGGGCGGTCTCCAACGTGGCCATGAGGCAGGCGTCGAAGCCGATCCAATCGAAGGTGCAGCCGCCCTTCTTAAGGGCCGCGTTGATCTCCGGCAGGGTCATGGTGTCGGCGGAGGTGCCGAAGCCGCTCCCCTGTTTCTCGTCGTAGCCGTAGCCGGAGAGGGAGCCGCCGCCATGATCCCAGAAGATGAGGATGTTTCGGTTGGCCGGGAAGTTCTTGGTGCAATAGCGGATGAAGGTGGCCAGATTGTCCGGGTCCGTCATGGCGGCGGTGCCGAAGTTGTCTTCCAGGCGCCTCAGGCCCCCGGTCTGGACCTGATAGATCTGGTTCACGGAGCTGGAGACGATGTTGTTCTTCCAGGCCCGGCAGCCGCCGGTTTCCACGATCACGTTCACCCTGTCGGAGATGGTGGCCTTCACCATTTCACCGAGGTCGCTGGTGCCCATGCCGTACTTGGACTCCAGATCCGTGCCGCACATGTAGATCATGACGGTGACGGTGTCCTGTCCGTTGCCCAGAGGGACGACCCGCTTGCTTCTGGCCTCGCCCACCACGGGAGCGGCCGTCACCACCGGCGCCTCTGTATACACGGGGGCCTGGGTGACGACGGGAGCCTGGGTGACCACCGGCGCCTGAGTAGCATAGTACGGGACCTCCGTGGCCTGGGAGACCTGGTTCGTGTCCGGGTAATAGGACACGTCGTTGCCAGGAAGGAGGTTGTCGCAGCCGCCTTTGAGCACGCCCAGCACCGCCACCACAGCGATGACGAGCAAGGCGAGCCGCCGATACTTCTTAGGCAGGATCATCAGCAGGGCCAAAAGACCCAGCTTTCCGGCGTTGGACCGATCGCCCCCCGCCCTGTTGTCCCCGGGGCGCTGATCGAAGCTGCCCGTGCGGCCGCTGCCGGTGCCAACGGGACGGGAGGATACCTTTTCCCCCTTGTCCACATGGGCGGAGCCGGAGCCGACTTTTTTGCCGTGACCCTGAGGCCGATTGTTTTCCATGATTCAAACGCTCCCTTTTCTCTGTTTTGTACTATAGTATACTGTTTTTCCAGTCAAAGCGCAAGATTCCGACTGCAAAAATCAACGCCTTCCCCCGGCGCTGGAGAGGGCAAGCAGCATCTGGCTGGGGCCGTAGAAGGCCCACATCATATTGAAGGGGATGTCGTACAGGGTTTTCAGCAGCGGATAGGCGCCCAAGTCCAGATAGAGGGCGGCGTTGTTCACCGCCACGAAGAGATCGCAGCCCAAAAACAGGGTCATGCCCAGGGTGAACAGAAGGTCCCGGGGGCTGAGCCAGCTAAAAAATACCGTGGTCAGCAGGAAGGAGGCGTACACCGCCCCCAACAGCAGCAGCGCATCCACGCCCCGGGCGAGGATCACCGCCACCACCAGGAGCGTCGCACACGTCCCCGCCCAAACGAACAGATGGACGAGGCGCCGCTTCCCCTCCTCCCGGAGCCACAGCCGCACCGCCCACAGACCTTGGGCCACGCAAAAGAGGGCCATACCCGGGAGCCACTGCTCCTCCTTCAGGGCCACCAAAAAGAAATCCGCCCCCGCCGTAAACAGCAGCGCGCCCAGAGCCAAAAGGCCGTCCAGCGTTTCGCTCCTGTGGCCGCAGGCGAAGGAGAAGCACATGAGGACAAGGGCATATTCGAACAGACGGCACATCTCGCCGCTGGGATAGATGAGCAAAAACAGGGCGCACAGGCACCCGCCCGCCAGCAGGAAGGCTATGGTACCGAAAGCGCCCGTCCGGATGTTTCTCTTCAGTTTTCCTTTTTTCCGTTTCGTGCCAAATCCTCCGCTCGAAGGCCCGGCCCCGGGTCTCCCAATCGCCAATGCTTTCGGCACAGGCCGATATAGGTGTCGTTGGCCCCCAGGACCACCTGCTCCCCCACCTTGGTGATGCTGCCCTTGCCGTCCAGGCGGGCGTTTTGGGTGGCCTTCCTGCCGCACCAGCAGATGGTCTTCACCTCCTCGATGGCGTCCGCCCGAGCGAGGAGCCAGTGGCTCCCCTCGAAGAAGTTGCCCTGGAAGTCGGTCTTGAGGCCGTAGCAGATCACGGGCACGTCGTACATGTCGCAGATGTAGGCGAAGGTCTCCACCTGCTCCTTGGTGAGGAACTGAGCTTCATCCACGATGATGCAGTCGTATCGCCCCGCCTTCACTGCCTCCAGGTCCATGTCCTCCACCAGGGTGCACTCCGCCTCCAGGCCGCAGCGGGACAGGATGCGATGGACGCCGTCCCGGGTGTCGGTGGAGGGCTTCATGAGCAGCACGTTCTTGCCCCGCTCCAGATAGTTGTAGCGCACCATGAGGGCGTTGGCGGTCTTGCTGGAGCCCATGGCCCCATATCGAAAATACAGCTTTGCCATAAAAAGCGGTTCCTCTCCCTTATGATGGGTCCAGTATAGCGTATTTGGAAAAGGATGTCAAAAGCGTATCCGATCGTTTTTGTCCCAAAAAGGGGTGTTGGCTCAGGAGGGGAGGGAGAAAAATGGAAGTCAGAGTCGGAGAAAACGAATCCCTGGAAAGCGCTCTCAAGCGTTGGAAGCGCAAGTGCGCCCGCAGTGGCGTCCTCGCCGAGGTCCGTCGTCGTGAGCACTACGAGAAGCCCAGTGTGAAGCGCAAGAAGAAGGCCGAAGCCGCCCGCAAGCGCAAGTATTGAGCAAAAAGGCAAAAAACAGGAGGAACCGAAAGGTTTCTCCTTTTTTATGTCCCCATTTCTGCGCTCTCCCCTTTCCCTCCGGCTCGAAATGGTGTATGATAGGATTAGATTTATATGGAAAGGAATCCTATGCATATGCGAAACGTGGTTCTTGCCGGCGCGTGCCGGACCCCCATCGGCACCATGGGCGGGGCGCTGAGCTCCCTGTCCGCCGTGGAGCTGGGCTCCCTGGTCATTTCCGAGGCCCTCAAGCGGGCGAAGGTGCCCGCCGATCAGGTGGACATGGTCTATATGGGCTGCGTCATCCAGGCGGCCCTGGGGCAGAACGTGGCCCGGCAGTGTGCCGTAAAGGCGGGCGTACCCGTGGAGGCCCCGGCTTTGACCGTGAACGTGGTCTGCGGCTCCGGCCTTGCGGCGGTGAACATGGGCGCGGCCCTCATCGCCTCCGGCGACGCGGATATCGTTGTTGCCGGCGGCACGGAAAGCATGAGCAACGCGCCCTTTGCCCTGCCCAAGGCCCGGTTCGGCTACCGGATGAACAACGGGACGTTGGTGGACACCATGGTGAACGATGCCCTCTGGGACGCCTTCAACGACTATCACATGGGCATCACCGCCGAGAACGTGGCGGAAAAATGGGGCATCAGCCGGCAGGAGCTGGACGAGTTTTCCGCCTGCTCCCAGCAGAAGTGCGCCCGGGCCATGGAGACCGGCCGGTTCAAGGACGAGATCGTGCCTGTGACCGTGAAGCAAAAGAAGCAGACCGTCGTCGTGGACACGGACGAGGGGCCCCGGCCCACCACCACCGTGGAGATCCTTTCGAAGCTGAAGCCCGCCTTCAAGCCCGACGGCGTGGTCACCGCAGGCAACGCCTCCGGCATCAACGACGGGGCCGCCGCGGTGGTCCTGCTCAGCGAGGAGAAGGCGAAGGCGTTGGGCGTAAAGCCCATGGCCCGGTTCGTCGCAGGGGCTCTTGCCGGTGTGGATCCGGCCATCATGGGCGTGGGACCTGTGGCCGCCAGCAAAAAGGCCATGGCCAAGGCGGGCCTCACCGTGGAGGACTTCGACCTTGTGGAGGCCAACGAGGCCTTTGCCGCCCAGTCCGTGGCCGTGGCCCGGGAATTGAAGTTCGACCCGGAGAAGCTGAACGTGAACGGCGGCGCCATCGCCCTGGGACATCCTGTGGGGGCCTCGGGCTGCCGCATTTTGGTGACCCTGCTCCACGAGATGCAAAAGCGCGATGCCAAGCGGGGCCTGGCCACGCTGTGCATCGGCGGGGGCATGGGCTGCGCCACCATCGTCGAACGGGACTAAGGAGGTTTCTATGTCCTATGTGACTTCCCAGCAGGAGGGGTCCATCCTGCTTATGACCCTGAACCGGCCCGAGGCACTGAACGCATTGAACGCCCAGGTTTTGGAGGATCTTGATAAAGCGCTGGACGAAGTGGACCTCAAAACCGTACGCTGCCTCGTCATCACCGGCGCAGGGGACAGGGCCTTTGCCGCCGGGGCGGACATCGCCGCCATGGCGGACATGGAGCCCGAGGAGGCTGCGGCGTTCTCCCGCCGGGGGAACGCGGTGTTCCGCCGGATCGAAAGCTTCCCCCTCCCCACCATCGCCGCGGTGAACGGCTACGCCCTGGGGGGCGGCTGCGAGCTTAGTATGGCCTGCGATATCCGGCTATGCAGCGAAAACGCCGTCTTCGGCCAGCCGGAGGTGACCTTAGGCATCACCCCGGGGTTCGGCGGCACCCAGCGGCTCATGCGCCTCATCGGTATGGGCAAGGCCAAGGAGCTCATCTTCTCCGCCCGGACCGTAAAGGCGACCGAGGCCCTGGAGATGGGGCTGGTCAACGGCGTGTTTCCGGCGGAGGAGCTGCTGCCAGCGGCGAAGAAGCTGGCCGCCAGGATCGCCCGGAACGCCCCCATCGCCGTGCGGGCCTGCAAGGCCGCCATGAACGAGGGCGTGGGCCAGGCCATGGACGAAGCTATCGTCACGGAGGTACGGGAGTTCTCCGACTGCTTCTCCTCGGCGGATCAGAAGCGGGGCATGCAGGCCTTTTTGAACAAGCAAAAGAACATCGAGTTTTTCAATCAATAGTCAATAGGAGGTTACTATGATCGTTGGCATCATCGGCGCCGGTACCATGGGGTCCGGCATCGCCCAGGCCTTCGCCCAGTGCGAGGGGTTTGAGGTACGTCTCTGCGACATCACGGCGGAGTTCGCCGCCCGGGGCAAGGGCCGCATCGAGAACCAGCTCACCAAGCGCGTCCAGAAGGGCAAGATGACCGCTGAAGCGGCCCAGACCATTTTGGATCGGATCACCACCGGCACCAAGGACATCTGCACCGACTGCGACCTCATCGTGGAGGCCGCCTTCGAGAGCATGGACGTGAAGAAGCAGACCTTCCAGGAGCTCATGGCCATCGCAAAGCCTGAGTGCATCTTCGCCTCCAACACCTCCTCCCTCTCCATCACGGAGATCGGGGCGAAGCTGGATCGGCCCCTCATCGGCATGCACTTCTTCAACCCCGCTCCGGTGATGAAGCTCGTCGAGGTCATCGCCGGCATCAGCACCCCCCGGGAGCTGGTGGACCGGGTGAAGGGGATCGCCGTGAGCCTGGGCAAGACTCCCGTGGAGGTGAACGAGGCCGCCGGGTTCGTGGTGAATCGGATCCTGATCCCCATGATCAACGAGGCCGTGGGCGTCTACGCCGAGGGCGTGGCCAGCGCCGAGGACATCGACGTGGCCATGAAGCTGGGCGCCAACCACCCCATCGGCCCCCTGGCGCTCGGGGACATGATCGGTCTCGACGTGGTGCTGGCCATCATGGAGGTGCTGCAAAGCGAGACCGGCGATCCCAAGTACCGGCCCCATCCCCTGCTCAGGAAGATGGTCCGGGGCGGCTTGCTGGGCGTGAAGTCCGGCAAGGGCTTCTTCACCTACGACAAATAAGGAGACAGCGCTATGGAAAACATCGACTATGAAGCCCTGGTCAAGGCCCTGAAGAGCCGCCGGTTCCTGCCGGAGGTCTTCGACACCGCCCAGGAGGCGAAGGCCGCGGCCCTCAAGATCATCGGCAGCAAGAGCGTGGGCATCGGCGGCAGCGCCACCGTCCGGGACCTGGGCCTGGCCGAAGCTTTGCAGGCCAACGGGAACGAAGTATATTGGCACTGGCTGGCAGCCAAGGAAGCCAAGCAGGCCGCCCGGGACAAGGCCCTCGCGGCGGACGTGTACATGTGCTCCAGCAACGCCCTCACCGCCGACGGCCGGCTGGTGAACATCGACGGCACGGGGAACCGGGCCGCGGGCCTTATCTACGGTCCCCACGAGGTGGTGGTCATCCTGGGCAAGAACAAGATCGCGGGCTCCCTGGACGAGGCCATCGAGCGCATCAAGCGGGATGCCTGCCCCCAGAACGCCCGGCGGCTGGGCCTGGACACCCCCTGCGCCAAAACGGGCCAGTGCTACGACTGCCGCACCGAGGCCCGGATGTGCAACGTGACCTTCATCCTGGAGGCCCCCACCCGGCCGGTGAAAGCCTTCCATGTGCTGATCGTGAAGGAAGATCTGGGATTATAAGGTTTTATAAAAACGGACCACCTTTCTTGAAAGAAAGGTGGTACCAAAGAACTTTACTGAACATAAAAAGCTTAACGGGCATTATCAATCGGCCCATTAAGCTTTTCTTTCTCCGCCGCTTTTTCTTTTCACTGAAAAGAAAAAACAGTATAGAAAAATCATCTCCAATGCTTCAACTGACTCAGGTACCCGTCGTACATGGTCCGGCGCTGAGGCTCGGGGGTGCTGTCCGGGTTGGGGGAATGGGCCAGCAAAAAGTCCAGCAGCATATCCTTGGAGGTGTAGACGAAGGTGCCGCCGGTGTAGCACCAGGTGCAGTAATCCTCGTTGAAACCGCCGTCCGGTTCCCGGCTGATCATGCTGTCCTCCGTAAGGGGCATGCCGCAGCACTGACAGATAAGGGTCCGGGGCGCCCCCAGCAGGGTGTTGATGGACACGTCGAAGAGCCGGGACAGGAGTTTGAGGGTCTCCGTGTTGGGCTGGGTCTCCCCGTTTTCCCAGCGGCTCACCGCCTGCCTCGTCACCAGCACTTTCTCGGCCAGCTGCTCCTGGGTCAGGCCATGCTTTTCCCGCAGGGTCTTCAATATTTCATTGGCTTCCATAGTTCTGTCTCCCCTTCTGTTTTCGTTGAGTACAGTATACCATCGGCATCAGCGCTGGGCAAGCAACCCGCTGTTGCGCATGGAAAAGGCGGGCTACGTGCCCGCCTTGGCGCATTTTATTTTCGTTTCCCGAAGATCAGCTTCCCAAACAGCACCCCGCAGAGGACCAGGAAGTAGGCGGCCAGGATGCCCAGGACCAGCCAGGTGGTGGCGGGCTGATTCTGGGCGATGAGGCCCAGGACCAGGAGGAAGGGCGCCCCAAGGAGCACGGCATAGAGGTTTTGGAAGATCAGATTCTCCGCGGCCGGGGTCTCAAAGAGGGGGTCGATCTCCCGGCAGAGGATGAGGCCCGTGCTCACCGTGCCCGTCAGCATGCCGTAGAAGCAGAGGAACTGCTCGTGGGCATAGGCGGGAAAGAGCTTTTGGCTGGCGAAGCGGACGAAGAGGAATGTGACCAACGCGCCGGCCACGCAGATGAGCAGCAGGGGCACGATGAACTCCGGGTGGGCGAAGGCGGTGAGGTCGATGGAGGCTATGGAGGCCACCACCATGATGTCGAACATCCAGCCGGAGATCCGGTTGAGCAGGAAGGTGTTTCGATATTCCCGCTGCATCCAGCCGGCCTTGGCAAAGCTCTTGAGAAGGGCCTTCACGATCACGGAAGCCAACAGGCCAAAGAGGAAGTTGAAGCCCCAGATGGTGGACTGCAGCGTCTTCACATAGAAGGGGATGGAGCCGAAGGCCCCGTCGATGCCCCGCATGATGCCGTAGGCCAGGATATAGGTGACCAGGATGAGGGCGGCCTGGACGGTGAACTTGTCCATGCTTTCCGAGAGGGGGATCTCCCCCTTGCCGGTGATGGACTCGGCGCTCAGATTCTCCGCCTCGTCGGCGTTCTCGTGCATCTTGAGCTTGCCTTTCCTCTGCATCACGTTCATGTACAGTACGCCGCCCACGCTGGCGGACACGAAGCCCATGGCCGCCACGGTGAGGCCGAAGCTGGAGCCGTTGACGAAGCCGTAGCTGTTCTCGAAGGTGAGGCCCCAGTTGAAGGCCTGGCCCGGGCCCTGGCCGTAGCCCAGGGGCAGCAGGATGCCGCTGGACGCGAAGGTCTTGCCTTTGAACAGGTAGAAGAAGCCCAGGGTGATGAGCAGGCCCACCACGCCCTGGATGAGGTACCCGCAGACGGTGATGGCGCCGGAGCGGAAGACCTCCCGGTTCCGGCCCTTGGACTTGGCCCGCTGGCTCTGCTTGAGGCTCATGGCCACCACGCCCAGACCCAGCCCGTGATAGGTCATGGCCTCCAGGGTGATGAGGTTGTTGCCGCTGTGAAAAAAGCTGACGCCGGTGACGGACCGGTAGATGCCGTCCCCGATGAGCAGCAAGAAGCCCGCCAGCACCGCGCCGGGCAGCAGGGACTTTCGGAGCAGGGGGATCATGCGCCGCAGGGCGCCCGCCAAAAGCAGGGCCCCGGACAGGATGGCAAGCATGATGATGAAGTTCCAGACCTCGATGCTCTGGAAGCTGGTGAACTCGGATACGGCCGCGTGAATAGTCATAGGTTCTCCTTGTTTTTCGGCGCCCTGTAGAGGGGGCGGCGCCTTACCCCTTCAAAAGATCGTCCTTCTCTATGAGGGTGTTCCACTTGTCCAGGGAATCGTCCAAAATGGCGGTAAGCTTCCTTGTCTCCTCCGGGGTCATATGGAGGGCGATGCGCTTGGCAAGGACCCGGCAGCTCTGCTCAAAGACCGGGCCGCAGCCTTTAAACTTGTCCGTAAGCTCCAGATGAAACTCCCGCCGATCCCGCTGGGAAGGGACCCGGTTCACATAGCCCTTGCGAATGAGGCAGTTCACCCGATAGGTGGCGTTGCTTTGGGAGATGCCGGTAAAGCGGGCGAATTGGGAGATGGTGGGTCGCTCCATGGTCTCGATGCATTCGAGACAGAATATCTCCATGGGCGTCAGATCCTGGCTCTCCTCCCGGACCGTGATGAACATCTTCCGCAGGAACCCCAGCCGCATCCGCAGCATGACCCGTGACAGTGATTCAGTTAACATACACTTGCCTCCCTGAACGGAAAATATACTTCTGTTTTTTTAAGTATATTCCTTTTTCTCGCCCGCGTCAACGGAAAAGCAATGGAAATACGTATCTTCTTTTAAAAAAAGACGCTTCGCCGTTGGGCGAAGCGTCTGTCCCTTGGATCACGCGGGAGGCTCACTCCCCTTTGGCCTCCAGGTACTCGTTGATCTGGTCCACCAGGGCGTCGGCGTCGATGCCGTGGACGGCGCAGGCCTGCTCCAGGTTCTCGAAGTGGGACATCATGCAGCCCAGGCAATGCATGCCGGCGTTCATGAGGATCTCGGCGATGCCCTCGTCCATCAGGACCATCTCCCGGATGTTCATATCTTTGGTGACTTGCTTCATGTTCTTCTATTCTCCTTTTTATGATCGTTGATAGTATACCCGACTTTTCAGCTTTTGGCAATGAACTGATTGCGGCATTTGGTGCAGGTGACCCGGATCTTCCCCTTGCCCCGGGGGACCCGGAGCCGCTGGCCGCACTGGGGGCAGATGAGGTACCGATAGGTCCGATACTCCCGCCACTGGTTCTTCCACTTCTCCAGCAGGCCGCCGGAGGAGGCGGTGGAAGCGGGCCGCTGGGCGCCGCCCTGGAAGGGCTTATGGAAGAACTCCTTCACCGCCGTGAGGGCCGTGAGGAACTTCCGGTTTTCATCCTCCCGCTTGCCTGGGTTCCCGGCGAAGAGGCGGATGCCCAAAAAGATGGCAGAAGCCGCGAACAGGAGCCGGAACAGGGTGCTGGCGGCGGCGTACCGGTTCAGCACGAAGCTCAAAAGATAGCACACGCCGCAGGTGATGAGCAGGGCCTTGTTCAGTTCGTCCAGATGGAGCTTGGGTCTCATAGGCTATATTTCCTTCCGATAGATGCAATATCCTTCCGGGGGGACCAGGGCGCTGAACACGCTGCGCACCCTGAGGGGTTCCCCGGTGAAGAGCTCCGTGTACTGCCCAGCCAAAGGCACGTCGATCTCTCCGTCCGCCCCCTTATAGAGGAGGGCCGGATAGATGGAGGCGGAGACCGGCTTGTCGCTGGGGTTCACCAGCAGCACCACGCACTCCTCCCCCAGATACCGGACCAGGGCAAAGCAGCTGCCGGAGAGGGCACCCATGCGCAAATGGCCGCAGCCCACCGCTTCGCTCCCCCGCCGAAGGCCGATGAGGGTGCGGACCGTATCCCGCATGACGAGATCCTCCCTCCCCCAGGGATAGGGCCGCCGGTTGAAGGGGTCGCCCCCGCCGGTGAGACCCACCTCGTCCCCGTAGTAGACGCAGGGGACCCCGGGGAGCAGCATCTGCAGGGCAGTGGCCGCCATGAAGAGGCGCTTGGCCCGGGCCATGGTGGGGCCGTCGGGATGGAAAGCGGCCTGCTCCGCCCGGTTGGAGGTGAACCTATCCGGGCCCCCGGCCAAATAGGTGATGGCCCGGGTCTCGTCGTGGGAGGAGAGCAGGTTCAAACAGGCCTCCCGGAAGGGCCGGGGATAGTTTTCAAAGAGGGACCAAAGCCGCCTCTCCAGGGAAAAGGCGTCCTCCTCCCCCTTCAAAAAGCGCAAAACGCCCGTGCGCAGGGGGTAGTTCATGGCGGAATCCAGCTCGTACCCGTCCAAATAGCCGCGGCGGCCTTCGGGGCCCTGCTTGTTGGAGCAGTCCTCCCAGACCTCGCCGATGAGCACGTTCTCCGTATCCTCCGCCTTCACCCGGCTCCGCACGTCCCGGATGAAGCAGTCGGGCAGCTCGTCGGCCACGTCCAGCCGCCAGCCGGAGGCCCCGGCCTGGAGCCATTTATGAAGGACCCCCTCGGGTCCGGTGATGAAGGCCCCGTAGCTGGGCTCCTTCTCCTCCACGTTGGGCAGGGTGTCGAAGCCCCACCAGCATTCATATCGATCCGGCCAACGGGAGAACCGGTACCAGGAGAAATAGGGGGAATCGGTGTGATGGTAGGCCCCGTTGCCGTACCGGTTCCGCTTGTCGAAATAGCGGCTGTCCGCCCCGGTATGGGAAAAGACCCCGTCCAAAACGATGCGGATGCCCCGCTCCCTCGCTTCGGCACAGAGGGCTTTGAAATCCTCCTCCGTGCCCAGGAGGGGATCGATGCGCCCATAGTCCGCCGTGTTGTAGCGGTGGTTGCTGTCCGCCTCGAAGATGGGGTTGAGATAGATACAGGTGATGCCCAGCTCCTCGAGATAGGGGAGCTTCTCCCGGATGCCGTTGAGATCGCCGCCGTAATAGTCGTCCGGCGCGTAGTTCCGGCTGCCGCCGTGGGGAGCGTAGAAGGGCTCCTCCGCCCAGTCCCGGTGCAGATAGACCTTTCGCCCCATGCGCTGGTGATAGGCTGCCCCGGCGATCATGGGGGCATGCTCGCTCCGGCAGAACCGGTCCGGGAAGATCTGGTAAGCCACCGCCTGACGGAACCAGGCGGGGGTGTCGTACTCCGCCGCGTAGACGGTGATCTGCCAGAGGGCCCCCCGATCCTCCCGCAGTTCCCCCTTGCCGGAGCTGCCGCAATAGTAATAGTCCCGTCCGCCCTGGCGCAGCAGGAAGCCGTAGAACATGAGGCCCGGCTCCTCCATGGCCCGGAAACGAACGGTCAGCTTCTCCCCCGCCGGCCACAGGGGCAGCAGCCGCTCCCCTGCCCTGTCCTGCAGCAGCAAAAAAGCCTCCCCCTGGAAGTCGTCCGCCCGGGCGGAGAGCTCCACCTCCTGGCCGACCGTGACCGCACCCTGGGGGCGGCGGTAGGTTATATCCAATGAATCATGCTGAAAATACATGAATTAATTATACACGATCGTTCCCTGTGCGCAAGTCGAAAGCCGTCAAATGTTTCACCTTTTTCACAAGTTTCCCCCGGATAAGACGAGGCCGCGGCAGTCGTTTGACGAGCGGGTACAATACTGCTATACTATGGCTGTATGACAAAGGAACGGATGACACAATTTCTCATACAGTTCGCCTATGGGGCGGTGATTTTGGGGCTCGTCTTCCTGGGGTTCAAGTACGTGCTGCCCCTGCTGATGCCCTTTTTGCTGGCGTACCTCTTTTCTCTGCTGCTGCACAAGCCCACCGACTATCTTTCAAAACGGCTGAAGATCGGCCGGCGGTTGGTGGCGGCGGTGCTTGTGACGCTGTTCTATCTGCTGCTGGCGGTGCTGGCACTGCTGGTGGGCTCGGAGCTGTTCACCTTCGCCCGGGACGCCGTGTCCCGGTTCAACACGGTCATCATCCCCTCGGTGGAGGCGCTGACGGAATGGGCCTCCCGCTGGACAAGGCGGCTGGACCCCAACGTGATCTCGGTGCTGGAGGGGATGGAGAACAGCTTGCTGCTGTCCCTTAGGTCCAAGGTGGCGGAGATCTCCACCCGGGTGGTCACGGGGATCATGTCGGGCGTTCCCTCCGGGTTTTTGAACGTGCTGTTCATGGTGATCGCCACCTACTTCATCTCCCTGGACTTCGGCCTGCTGCGCTGGGCGGTGGCCCGGCGGATCAAGGCGGAAACCTATGAAAAGATCATCGCCGGCGCCGCCTATCTCAACACCACCCTGGGACGGCTGGCGCGGTCCTACCTGCTCATTATGTGCATCACCTTCGTGGAGCAGGCCATCGGCCTCACCATTTTGGGGGTGGATTACTCCATCCTCATCGCCATGGCCATCGCCGTCTTCGACATCTTTCCCGTGGTGGGCAGCGGCACCATCATGCTCCCCTGGGCGGTATCGTCCCTGGTCACCGGGGATATGAAGCGAGGCGTGGGGCTGCTGGTGATGTACGTGATCATCACCATCGTCCGCCAGAGCATCGAGCCCAGGATCGTGGGGGACCACGTGGGGCTCCATCCTTTGCTGACCCTCATGTGCATGTTCGTGGGGTTCAGGGTCTTCGGCGGCGTGGGCATGCTGGGGCTGCCCATTTTGGTGGCGGTGCTGAACGGCCTCGAAAACGACGGGGTCATCACCCTCTTCCCCAAGCGGGAGCTGCCTCTCCCCGAGGATGCCCAAAAGCGGAAAAAGCGTCCCTTTCTGAAAAAATTACAAAAAAAGTTGTAAAAATTATCAATTCACCGATAAGATTTTACATTTTGTCCGAATTTGGATGGTATACTCCCCCCATACCGAGAAGATGAGGTGAGATCATGATCAGAATCCTTGTGGTGGACGACGAGCCGCCTATCGCCAATTTGATCCGCATGAACCTGGCCCGGCAGGGCTACAACGTGACCTGTGCCTACGACGGGCAGCAGGCGGCGGACCTGCTGGAGGGGAACACCTTCGATCTGGTGCTGCTGGACATCATGCTGCCCAAGTTCGACGGCTACGACCTTCTCTCCTTCATCAAGCCCCTGGGCATCCCAGTGATCTTCCTCACGGCCAAGGCTGACGTAATGGACCGGGTGAAGGGGCTGAAGCTGGGGGCCGAAGACTATATCGTGAAGCCCTTCGAGATCGTGGAGCTGCTGGCCAGGATCGAGGTGGTCCTCCGCCGCTACAACAAGAGCAAGGGCCTCATCCAGATTTTGGACGTGACCATCGACCCGGAGTCCCGGGAGGTGTTCCAGAACGGGAAGCGGGTGGACATGACCCGGAAGGAGTTTGACCTGCTGCTCATCTTCTGCCAGAACCCCAACACGGCTCTGTTTCGGGAGACCCTTTTCGAAAGGATCTGGGAGACGGACTACATCGGCGAAAGCCGGACGCTGGACTCCCACGTGCAGCGGCTTAGGCGCAAGCTCAACTGGGCCGATCGGATCAAGACCGTCCACAAGATCGGCTATCGGCTGGAGCTGGACGAAGAGGAGCTCCACCCCGCGGCGCCGCCTGAAAAGTGACGGCCCGGCCATAGGAGGGTAAGCCAGTGAGATTTGCCTTAAAGATCAGCGTATGCACCGTCCTCATCGTGGCGGTGCTGTTTGCTGCCTTCGGCCACGCCCTCATCGCCCGCAGCTTTTCCGCCGCCCTGTCCTTCCGGGTCCGGGAGGCGGAGGCGGCCTACTCGGCCATGGCCTCCTCTTTGGAGGCGGAGATCTCCGTATTGAACGTCTATTATCAGAGCACCACCCCCCGGATGCTCCAGGAGGTGCTGGACAGGTCCACCCGCTCGGCAAATCTGTCCGGGGTCAGCTGCGCTCTCTACGACGAGGGGCGGCGGCTCCTGGTGGCCACGGCGGACGGCTTCAAGGACAGGCTCGCCTATCAGGAGCTGACGGAGCGGCGGTTCGTCTATTCCCTCATCCGCTCTGGTGACAGCTCCCTTTTGGACACGGCGGGCTGCGTGCCCATCGGCATGGACCGGTACTTTTTGTCGGTCCGGTTCCCCGCGGACGATCTCTTCGCCGCCCGCCGGGGGGAGGTGGCGGTGTTCGTATCCTTACACCTCATCACCGTGGCGGTGTGCATCGGGGCCATGCTCCTCATCTCCTACTTCGTGTCCGGCCCCGTGCGGACGCTGACCCGGGCCACCAAACAGATCGAGGAAGGGCAATACGACGTGCGGGCGGACGTGAAGTCCCTGGACGAGATCGGGGATCTAGCGATCAGCTTCAACGCCATGGCGGAGTCCATTGAGCAGAAGGTGAGCACCCTGGAGGGCTACGCCAAGCAGCAGAAGGACTTCGTGGCCAACTTCTCCCACGAGCTCAAGACCCCCATGACCTCCATCATCGGCTACGCGGACATGCTGCGCTCGGCGGAGCTGGACGAGGAGGACGCCTTCATGGCGTCGAACTTCATCTTTTCCGAGGGGAAGCGGTTGGAGGCTCTGAGTTTGAAGCTCATGGACCTGGTGGTCCTCGATAAGAACGAATTCGAGCTCACCCGGGGCTATGCCCGCCGGGTGCTGGGCCACGTGATCGCCGTGGTGACCCCCATGCTGGAGCAGCACGGGCTCACCCTTCAGACCAGCATCGAGCAGTATCAGATCCTGTACGAAAAGGACCTGCTCCTCACCCTCATCACCAATTTGATCGACAACGCCCGCAAGGCCTCGGAGCCGGGAAAGGTTATCGAGCTCACGGGCCGCAAGCAGGACAGCCGGTATCGGATCACCGTCCGGGACCACGGCATCGGCATCCCCGAAGAGGAGCTGAACCGGATCACGGAGGCCTTCTTCATGGTGGACAAGTCCCGGGCCCGGGCCCAGCACGGGGCGGGTCTCGGCCTCGCCATCGGGAACAAGATCGCCCAGCTCCACGGCAGCGAGCTCCACTTTGAAAGCAAGGTGGGCGAGGGCACCAGTGTCTGGTTCGATCTGCCCCTCCCCAAGGACAAGCGCGGAAAGGAAGCCAGTCATGAGGAAGTTGACCCGCAAGGATAAGACCACCCTACACTACGTGATCCTCTGCGTGGGCACGGCGGCGGCGGCCTTTCTGTGCGTGCTGGTGAGCAGCCTTTTGTTGAAGGCGGAGGAGCGGCGGCTCTACGATCGGCCGGCCTACGAGCCCTTCACCCTGGAGAGCGGCACCGCCGTGGGCGCTCCCCTCTCCCTCTCCACCCGGATCGATTTGTTCAACGCGGGGCAGACCGAGGGGCCCCAGCGCCAGTCCATGCCCGACGAGCTGACGGAATCGGAGGCCAACGCCATCGTCCTCTCCGCCTGGAACCGGCTGTTCACGGACATGATGGGCGCCGCCGGGCAGGATCCGGAGCTCCAGGCCGCCATCGGCAACGGAGATCAGCAGCCCAGGACCTCCGCCTCCCTGCGGGACTATCTCACCGCCGACGGCAGCCGCTACGCCCTCTGGTGCGTCCAGGCCTGGCTGGATCTGACCACCGGGGACGCCTTCTCCCTGACCATGTATCTGGACAGCCGAACGGGCCAGCCCCTGATGGAGTCCGCCGTGCTCTATCCCCAGAACGCGCCCCTGCTGGGCCTGGGGGACATGGCCTCCCGACTGGGCCTCGGATACGATCTGGCCAACGCCGCCACGGAGCCCGACGGGGACGGGACGAAGGTGACGCTGCCCCTGGACGGCGGGTTCGCCCTGGTCAAGACCATCCTGGCCGGCGGAAGCCGCTTCACCATCCGAGTGACCATGCCCTGATAAGTATTACAAAGAAATTACATCTATTTTGCACCCTCTCTTTCCCGATCATGGTATCCTATAGGCAGGGAAAGAGAGGAGTTTTTTATATGCAAAACCGGATCCTTTTGGTGGAGGACGACCAGGCCATCGCCGACGCCGTGGCGCTGAATCTGAAGATCGTGGGGTACGACTGCGTCCGCTTCGAGGACGGGCGGGCCGCCGCCGACAGTCTGGAGGCGGACCACGCCTTCGATTTAGCGCTCCTCGACATCATGCTCCCCGGCATGGACGGCTTCGAGCTTTTGTCCTACATGAAGAAATACGCCATCCCCGTCATCTACATGACCGCCAAGGCGGACGCAGCCTCGGAGATCCGGGGCCTGCTGGACGGTGCGGAGGATTACGTGACCAAGCCCTTCGACATGATGGCCCTCATGGTGCGGATGGAGAAGGTGCTGGTGCGGACCGGGAAGCTGAACCGGATCTATCGGGCCGGGGACGTGGAGCTGGACGATTACCGCCACGAAGTCTACAAGGCCGGGAAGCGGGTGGATTTGCGGCCCCTCGAATACAACGTGCTGCTCTTCCTCATGAAGCACAAGAACCTGACCGTGACCCGGGAGCAACTCTTGAGCGAGGTATGGGGCTTTGAATACATGGGCGAAAGCCGGTCCGTGGACGTGAAGATCTCCTCCCTGCGGCGGAAGCTGGGCCTCAATGACGCCATCAAGACCGTGCAGAAGCTGGGCTACAGATTAGAGGATCGGTAAAATGAAGCTGCGTCATCGGATAAGTTTGCTGGCCGGGGCAGTGCTGCTGCTGGTGTTGCTCATCTGCGCCGGGGTGCTGCTCCTCTATGCCCGAAGGACCATCTTGACCCTGACGGAGGATCAGGCCCGAAACAAGCAGAGCGCCTTGGCCGCCTCCTTCGCCTCCATGGCCCGGTACTACGCCGCGGATACCGACAGCGACGCCGCCCGGGAAAGCCTGATCCGCTACTGCTTCGCCCGCTTCGCCGACCAGGAGGGGGTGCTCCTGCGGGGGGACGACATCCTCTACTCCTCCGTGTCCGTGAACCCCGGCGAATACGCCCAACCCGATAAGCAGTCCGTGGCGGCGGCCCTGTTCCGGGGGCCGGTGGACGGGCGGCAGCTGCTGATCGTCGCCAGCTACGAATGGGTCCAGGCCGATACCTACTACGTGGGCCTGGTCCGGGACATCACCGAGGTCTACGACGCCATAGGGCGGCTCACCCGGCTGTTCCTCCTGGTCTGCGGTTTGGGCGTGGGGCTGGGCATGGGCCTGCTGTTCTTCGTGGTGAAGCGAAGCACCGCCCCCCTCTCCCGGCTCACCGCGGCCACGGGGGAGATCGCCGCCGGGGCCTACGATAAGCGGGTGGCCGTCTCCGGTCGGGACGAGGTCAGCGACCTGGGGCGCAGCTTCAATCAAATGGCGGAGGCGGTGGAAAATCGAATCGACGCCCTCACCGCCCAAAACGAGCGGCAGCGGCTGTTCATCGGCGGGGTGAGCCACGAGTTCAAGACCCCCCTGGCCGCCATCGGCCTCCATGGGGAGCTGCTGGAAAACGCCAAGCTGAGCCCGGCGGAGCGGGCGGATTCCCTCCGCCACATCCGCCGTTCGGGGGCCTATATGAACCGGATGATCCAAAGCCTCATGGAGCTGCTGCTCCTCGATCAGGGTATCGAAAAGGAGGAAACGGAGCCCGCCGCCCTGTTGTCCGCCGTAGCGGAGGCCGCCCGGGATGGGCTTTCTGCCCGGGGCGTGACCCTGATCACCGTGTGCGAGGACGCCGCCCCCCTGCCCCTCAACCCCACCCTCATGACCTCCCTGCTGTTGAATCTGGTGGAGAACGGCGCCCGGAGCTACGACCCGGAGGACCGGAACAAGACCGTTACCCTCCGGGCCACGGACCGGTGCTTCGAGGTCAGCGACCGGGGCCGGGGCATCCCCGCCCAGGCCCAGAAGCACATCTTCGAGCCCTTCTATCGCGTGGACAAGGCCCGCAGCCGCAAGCAGGGAGGCAGCGGCCTGGGCCTGGCCCTCGTCAAGGCCATCGCCGACGCCCACGGGGCCGCCCTCTCCCTGGACAGCCAGCCGGGCCGGGGGACCACCTTCCGGATCACGTTTTGACAGCGGGAGGGACAAGCCCCTCCCCTACGGCATGCCGCGCGTCAGGCAATTACAACTTTGTTACAAAAAGGAAAAGACTTTTCCCTCTCCCCTACTGTATCCTGAACATGACAAGAGGCGTCAAACGATCGAGCGATCTGTGCCTCGCGGCCCACGAAAGGAGCGCATATATGCGTAAGCTATGCATCTTTATTCTGATATTTCTGTTGGTATGCGTTGGTTGCCAGCCTACGCCGGAGGAGCCCCTGATCGTGCCCAAGGACCAGGAGCTGATGCTGGAGAAGGCGGCGGCCACCCAGGCCCCGGCGGAAGTGTACACGCCCCCCGCCGCGCCGGAACGGTGGACCTTCGACCAGGAAAACGGCAACTTCACCTACCACGCCGACGCAGCGGTATCGGTGCCCGCTGTGCCCCTGCCCACGGTTTGGGTCCGGGCGGAGGGCGTCCCCCAGGGGACGGTGTACCGCCTGTTCCGCCTCCTGTCCCAGGGGGAGGGACTAAAGCTCCCTCACGTGCAGACCAAGGCGGAGATCGAGGAGAACATCCGCGCCTACACGGAACTGCTGGAAAAGGGGCCGGACCAGGACGCCGATATGTCCAAGGAGGAGTACGACGAGGGCCTGCTCCAGGAGATCGAATACCTGAAGGAGGCCTATGAGACCGCCCCGGAAACCTCCCCGGATCGGGTCAGCGACGGGACCTACGAGGTAGAGACGAGCGGAAAAACCGGCACGGACATGCTGGTGCTCAGTGCAAGCAACCTAAACCGGGAGATCAGCGTCCACTCCTTCCCCCAGGCCGACGAGCGCTCCAGCTTCGCTTACTATCGGCACCTTCGGGGCCGGTCCGACTACTCCATGGCCAACGCCCGACGGATGGACGCCGCGGCGATGCAGGACGATCCCCTATATCAAAAGACCATGGGCCAGGTCCAGGCAGTCCTGGAGGCCATCGGCGATCCCTTCGAGGTGGCCGTTATATACCTCATCGACGACGCGGCCTACGGGAACGTGGACGGCATCGTCCACGACGCGGAGCACCGGGCCCTGTGCGTGGACTGCCGCCGGCTGGTGAATGGCGCGCCCGCGGCCTATGACGTGTCCGGCGCCGCCCGCAAGGACCCCAAGAGCTACGCCATCCCCTGGCCCGTGGAAAGCCTGCGGCTGATCGTGGACGAGGAGGGCATCGTGTCCGTCAACTGGAAGAACATGGTGACGGTGCTGGAAACGGTGTCCCCGGTCACGAACCTGCTGCCCTTCGACCAAATTGCAGCCGTGGCGGAGAAGATGCTGCCCATCCTCTACAATCCCACGGGCTGGGAGGACCTGAAATCTCTGAATATCGATATTTCTCATGTGGGCCTGGAGCTCATCCGCATCCGGGAGCAGAACAACACAGCGGAGCTCAAGGGCCTGCTGGTCCCAGCCTGGGTCTTCTACGGCACCATCCAGATGACCGAAGCCTCGGGCTTTCAGGATTACGCCAACTACGGGCTCAAGAGCGGCTACGACCACTACCGGGGCGAGGAGATCCTGCTTTGCCTCAACGCTGTGGACGGCAGCGTAATCGATCCGCTGTTAGGGTATTGAAAGGATGTATATATGCGAAAAACCTGTATCTTTATTCTAACAATTCTGTTGATATGCGTTGGATGCCAGCCCACGCCGGAGGAGCCCTTCGTCATCGGGAAGGACAACGAGCAGTTGATCGAAAAGGCCAGGGAGAGTGCTGCGCCGGCGGAAACGGGCGGGACGCTGTGGGAGGTGCTGGGCTGCCCCGAGGCCTTTGTGATGGACATGCGAAACGAGGCCGCCAGGGTGCATATGCAGGGAGAGGCAATGGTCGTCCTGCCGGAGGCCGACGCGCTGCCCCTCGCCTATGTGCAGGCGGCCCGGTTCGACCAGGAGCGGGTGTACGCCTTCTTCCGGGCCCTGACGGACGGGGTGCAGATGTACGACATCCCCACCGCCACGCCCAAGGCCGTGATCGAAAAGCGGATCCGGGCGGCACAAACGGAGCTGGACCAGCTCGTCATCGCCCGGGGGGAGGACGATATTCGGGTCCAGTTCAAGCGGAACGATATCGCCAGCCTGCAAAAGGCCTATCAGGACGCGCCCGAAACCGTTTCCCTGACGATCAACGACGGTACCCTGAAGCCCTATACCATGACCTTTCTGGGGAAAAACCGGGGCACGGCCACGGCGGTGGACGCCGTCAGCGACCCCTTTGGCGACGACGCCGGGCGCTGGTTCGCCGTGAACAACGACGCGGACTACACGGACGCGGGCAGCTACACCTTCATCGACGAGGACGGCAACGAGCAGTACTTCACCCCCCACAGCGGGTCCAACCTGATGTATGCGGCCAAGAGCGGCGTCATGGTGGGCACCTATTCGGGGGGAACCATCCTGGCGGACGCCACAGCGGCAAGCCTCTCTGGGGAACCCGTGGCCTTCCCCGAGGACTACACCATCCTGGGCTATCTGGAGCCGGAGGTCCTGCGCCTCTCCCTCACCCCCACGGAAGCCCGGCGGCAGGCGGAGGAGTTGACAGCAGCTTGCGGCGTGTCGGATATGTTCGTGGACGGGGTGTATCTGCTGTCCGATCGTCAGGAGATATACGGGACGGAGTATTGGGAACCGGCCGATCTCGACGAGCTGCGGGCGCAGCCGGAGCACCAGGCCTATGCCGTGCGCTTTTTGCGGCGGGTCGCGGGGGTGCCCGTGGAGAGCTTTTTCGGCATGAGCCAGGTAAAGGTGGACGACAGCGGCTACGGGCCGGAATGGCAGTACGAGGTGCTGGAGGTGGCTGTGGACGACGGCGGCATCCAGGCGGTGCACTGGACGGGGCCCTTGGCCATAGAGGAGATCGTCACCGACCGGGCCGCCCTGCTGCCCTTCGAGGACGTGCGCTCCATCTTCGAAAAGATGCTGCCCATCGTCTACGCCAACTACGGCGCGGACCGGGACTGGGACATCGAGATCAGTGAGGTGCGGCTGTGTCTCTGGCGCGTCTTCGACAAGAACTCCTTCACCCGAGGCATCCTGGTCCCCGCCTGGTGCTTCTACGGCACCGTGGACGGCCGCCCGGGCACGAACTTCCAGCCCCTGCTCATTGTGAACGGAGTGGACGGGAGCATCATCGATCCGCTGCAGGGATATTGACGAAATGACGCGTCGCGTCAAATCATGGAGATGCGCATTGCCCCCGGCAAGGCGCAGCGAGAAATCATGAGCGCCAGCTCAAATCATGATGCGTCAGCATCAAATCATCGGATGATTTGCACCTTGCGGTGCATGATTTGCCTGCGGCATGATTTGACCCACAGGGTCATGATTTGCGCCTGATGGCGCATGAGAAAGGAACGCATATATGAAAAGAATCTGCATCATTATTCTTTCTATCCTGCTTATATGCATCGGCTGTCAGCAGACGCCGAAAAGCTCCCTCGTGGTGGGGAAGGATCAGCAGCAGATGATCGAGAAGGCCCAGGGGGACGTGAGCTACCCCACCGACGCCCCGGCGGGGGTGGACTGGGCTGGGCGGCTGGGGGCACCGGCGCGGTACGCAGCGAAGCTCACCAGCGCCGGCGGGCATCTCACGGTGGACGTGGACGCCCCGGTGGCCCTGCCGGAAGCGGAGCTGCCGGTGGCTCGGGTGGTCCCCTATGTGTTTTCCGACGAGGATATACTGCGGTACGTTCACGCCCTGCTGGGGGAGGATCCGATGTGCATGGAGAACGGGGAGAACTGGCGGACACGGGCCATGTGGGAGCGTGAGATATTGCAGCTCAAGGAAGATCTCGACCACTGGGACGAGTATGGAAACCAGATCTGGGACAGCTACGACACGAAAGCTGAGTTTGAAAAGCATCTGCAGGAGGTGATCGCCCAGGCCGCCAGCGCCCCGGATGAGCCGGAGATCATCCCCTTTGCCCTGAACTGGGAGCACTGGAACGTGTGGACAAAGGAGGGCAAGCAGGACACCACAGACAGCTATGCCACCGTTTTGGTGCTGAACGAGGACGGTACCGCCTCCAGCTTGACTATCGACCGAGGCACCGAGTTTATGCGCTGCGGTCTGCGGTATATGCGGGAGGCAGGCGAATACATCCACTTCCCCTATATCCACGGCGGCTGGCCCAACGAGCTGTCCCTCACCCGGGAGGGGGCCATTCTCAAGGCGGAAGCGAAGCTCCGGGACATGGGTCTCGACCACCTTTCCTGTGCCTTTGCCTCCCCCACCCGGGTCTACCGAGGCGACACCTACGTGGCCAGCGCCCCATACGAAGCCTACTGGGCGCTGGTGTTCACCCGGCAGGTGAACGGCGCCCCCCACGGCTTCACCTATCAGCAGACGGTGGAACCAACGGAATACAACACCAGCTACATATACGAGCAGTGCCGGATGCTGGTGGACGAGGAGGGCGTGGCGCTGCTGGAATACGAAAGCCCCTGTGTTTTGGATGAGGTAAAGGTGGCCGCCGCCACGCTGCTGCCCTTCCAAAAGATCCGGGAGATATTCGAAAAGATGGTGCTGATCGTGAACAACAACGCGGATATCTATAGCCAGGACCAGCGCTATCACATCACCGAGGTGCGTTTGAGCTTGGTGAGTCTGCCGGAACAGAATGGGGAAGGGTGTTTGTTGGTGCCCTGCTGGGACTTTCTGGGAGATTCACCCCTGATCTACCAGGAGTTGGCGAATATGGGTCTCACTTCGGACGGGTCCTGGTGCTATCTCACCATCAACGCGGTAGATGGCAGCATCATACAGCGGCAGTAGGGCACCTTTTTCTCCTCGGTTATGAGGGAAAAGGTGCCCAAAAAGAGAAGCTCAAGGAGAATAATATATAAAAATTCCTCTTCTCTATTGACACGGACCTGTAAATAGTGTATAAACATACTAAACCGATAGGAAAACGAACGGAGAGCTCACATGAGAAAGGCGACCTGCAACTGCATCTGTTGTTGTACCGTGCTTTACGGCCGCCTTGCTGTACCCATGTAGAGTTCCCGGAGCAGCGCTTGCCGGAGGGCCCTGATGGGGCTCTCCGTTTTTGTTTGTCATCCCGCGTTCGGTTTTCATATCTTACATAGGAGGAAAAAACCATGTCCCGCATCTATACTTCCGCCGATCAGCTCATCGGCAACACGCCCCTTTTGGAGGTCAAAAACATCGAAGCTGAGGAGGGCCTCAAGGCCACCGTCCTCGCTAAGCTGGAATACTTCAACCCCGCCGGGTCCGTGAAGGACCGGGTGGCCAAGGCCATGATCGACGACGCGGAGGCAAAGGGCCTCTTGAAGCCCGGCTCCGTCATCATCGAGCCCACCTCCGGCAACACGGGCATCGGCCTTGCCTCCGTGGCCGCCGCCAGGGGGTATCGGATCATCATCGTCATGCCGGAGACCATGAGCGTGGAGCGCCGCCAACTCATGAAGGCCTACGGGGCGGAGCTGGTGCTGTCCGAGGGGTCCAAGGGCATGAAGGGGGCCATCGCCAAGGCCGACGAGCTGGCGCAGGAGATCCCGAACGCCTTCATCCCCGGCCAGTTTGTGAACCCCGCCAACCCCGCCGCCCACTATGCCACCACGGGTCCCGAGATCTGGGCGGACACCGACGGCAAAGTGGACATCTTCGTGGCCGGCGTGGGCACCGGCGGCACCGTCACGGGCGTAGGTGAGTATCTGAAGGAGCAGAATCCCGCGGTGAAGATCGTGGCCGTGGAGCCCGCCTCCTCTCCCGTCCTCTCCGAGGGCCACGCGGGGGCCCATATGATCCAGGGCATCGGCGCCGGGTTTGTACCGGAGGTGCTGAACACCGCCGTCTACGACGAGATCATCCCCGTGACCAACGAGGACGCCCTTTCCACCGGTCGCCGCATGGGCCGGACCGAGGGCGTGCTGGTGGGCATCTCCTCCGGGGCTGCCCTGTGGGCCGCCATCGAGCTCGCCAAGCGCCCCGAGAACGCGGGCAAAACCATCGTGGCCCTGCTTCCCGACACCGGGGATCGGTACCTGTCCACCGCTTTGTTTGGAGCGTAATATGAGTGAAACCATGATGGAGCGGGTCGCTGCCGCCGCCCGGACCCTGTCCGAAAACGGGCTTGCAGAGGAGGGCCGGGGCCTGCGGGGCATCCGGCAGCACACGGAGCAGTTCACGGACCGGCTCATCTCCGCCATGTTCCCCGCCTATGCCGCGGCCTCCCTGTCCCGGGAGAGCGCGCTTTTGGAGGCGGCGGAGCTGTTGACGGAGTGTCTCAAGCGGGTGCTGCCCCCGGACCGGGATCTGGAAGCGGTGGTGGACGCCTTGTTCGCCGCCCTGCCGGAGGTCCATCGCCAGCTCATGACGGACCTGGCCGCCGCCTACGAGGGGGATCCGGCCGCCGCCAGCGTCTATGAGATCATCCTCTGCTACCCCGCCTTCCCCGCCATCGCCGCCTATCGGCTGGCCCATGTGCTGTATCTGCAGAAGGTGCCCCTGCTGCCCCGGATGATGACGGAGTACGCCCACAGGACCACGGGCATCGACATCCACCCGGGCGCCGCCATCGGGGACTCCTTCTTCATCGACCACGGCACGGGCGTGGTCATCGGCGAGACCACCACCATCGGGGAGCACGTGAAGCTGTACCAGCACGTGACCCTGGGCGCCAAGAGCTTCGAGCTGGGGCCCGACGGGAACCCGGTGAAGGGCATCAAGCGGCACCCGGACATCGGGGACAGGGTGGTCATCTACGCCGGGGCCACCATCCTTGGGGGTCAGACCCGCATCGGGAGCGATTGCGTCATCGGCGGCAGCGTGTGGCTCACCCGGTCCGTGGAGGCGGGCAAGATGGTCCTGGCCAGCGCCGCCGTCACCGAAGGCCACCTGACGCGAGATATCATGGGCGAAAGTCCCCTGGAAAGCGCCCAGCTGTAACGGAACGACGCAAAAAGCACCCCGGTCGCCCCGGGGTGCTTTTTATATGCTCGTCTCAGCGCCAGGTCACCCGGCAGTCGGCACGGGGACAGGCTCCCCCGCCCCGTCGTCTGTATTCCGAGTGCCGTTTCGGATGGCCTCCCTATCCGCCAGCTCCTCCCGCAGGACCGCGGGGTCGTGGATCTGGTTGCAGCAATAGTCCCAGCCCAAGGGGTAGCAGCCGAAGATGCTGATGCAGGGCTTGGCCTCCGCCTCCAGGGGCACGGCTACCTGCACATAGTAGCAGGGGTCCTTGTCCATACGGATGTAGGCGTCCACCAGGGCCACGTATCCGCCGGCCCATTCGATCTGTTCCCCGTCGGTGTGGGAGCCGGCGTCCCACACGTTCACGTCCTTGGGCACGATCTCGCCCGTGGGGAAGCAGGTGCGGATAAGCTCCATGGCCGTGGCAAGAGCCTTTTCGGAGGTGTGGGCTGCGGTGTATCTGGCATCGTCCCATTGCCAGGAACGCATCTTCCCATTGACGAAATCGCCGTCATACTTCTTTTCCACCTGGCCCCAATAGTTGTAATCGAGATGCAGCAACGTGCCGGTCACGGCGTCCGCGTACCCGTAGATGTGGTCCACGGACTCAAAGGGCGTCCCGTCGAAGCCGATGCCGTAGTAGACCAGTTCCAGGCCGTCGCCGGTATACATGTTGACGTGGATCTCGCAGGCGGGGACCGCATCGCCCCAGATCGTCACGGCGGTCTCCGCAGCGTGGAGAGCCGCCTCTGCCGGGGTGGCGTAGGTCCCCTCCGGGATGGGGTCGGAAAGCTCCTTGGTCCCGTCCACGGTCTTGCGAAGGCCCTCGTCCACCCAGGTGAACTCATGCTTGACGCCCTTGGCGTCCGTCACGACGATCCTGTCCCCGTCCAGGACGCCCTTAGCGTACCCGTCGAAGGACAGAAGCGGCGCTTCCGGTTCCTTCGCTGTATCCTCCGCAGCGGCGGTTTCGGCGATGATGGGATGGCCGGCCTTGATGAAGCAGGCGAGGGCCATGATCAGCACCAGCGTCAAAGCTGTACCGTGACCCAGGAACTGCCGAACAGCTTTCTGTATAGTGAATATCTTCATGATCCTATTCTCCTTTTATCTTGTGTCCATGTTCTGCACCTCGAGGTTTCCTTTTGCTGTATTTGATCGATCTCGCCCTTATTATCATGAAGATATGGTGGTCCGTCAACGAGGGGCCGCCGGATATTACAACTATTTTGCAGTTTTGACGAATATGACCATGGAATGAGAGGATTATATTGAAAGCCCGCACCCTTTCTTGAAAGAAAGGGTGCAATCCCAAAGAACTTTGATTGGGATTAGTTTTCTTCTCCCTTGCCCCCGTTATCCCGAATGAGCTTCTCTTTTTTGCGCCGCTTTTTTCTCTGCTGGGGGCAAAGCATAGTCGAAACCTCACTTTGTTTGGTTTCTCCTTGGTTTGCCCGTGCTTCGCCTCGCTTCATCTGCCACAGGCAGCGCTCGGCTCCGCACTCACCGAAGAGAAAAAAGCGGCAAAAGATGATTTGACATATCCGTCCATCCTGTGCTATACTGCCTCACGAAGCGAATAGACAGTCTTTGGGGCAGGGTGCGATTCCCGACCGATGGTGAAAGTCCATGAACCTCCTTTGCGAGGCCGACCCGGTGCGATTCCGGGACCGACGGTACAGTCCGGATGGGAAAAGACGTTCGCGCTGTGATCATGAAATCATGACGCTCCACGGATTCCTGAGGCTGCACGGCTTCAGGAGTTTTTTTGTCGGGAGGTCCCTATGGAAAATCTATCGTTCATTTTGGTGTGTCTGGCCATCTTCGCGGGGCTGTTCCTGCTGGCCCTGGGCTTTGAAAGGCTGCTGGTAAAGAATCGGAAGAAGCTGTCCGACACCCACTACATCACCTACACGGCCCTGCTCTCCGCCATCGCCGGGGTGCTGATGCTGGTGGAGATCCCCCTGTTCTTCGCGCCGGGGTTCTATAAACTGGATCTGTCGGAGCTGCCGGTGCTGATCTGCACCTTTTATCTCGGTCCCGTGGCGGGCGTGGTGAGCGAGCTAGTAAAGGTGGTATTGAAGCTGATCCTGAAGGGCACCAGCACCGCCTTCGTGGGAGACTTCGCCAACTTCGCCGTGGGCTGTTCCTTCGTGCTCCCGGCCAGCGTCCTCTACCACAGCCGCCCCAGCCGGAAGCGGGCCATTTGGGGCCTCGTTCTGGGCACGCTGGTCATGACCGTCTTCGGCAGCGCCTTCAACGCCATCTACCTGCTGCCCAAATTCAGCGCCCTGTTCGGGATGCCTCTGGATGCCATCGTCGCCATGGGCACAAAGGTGAACAAGGCCATCACCAGCGTCCCCACGCTGGTCCTCTTCGCCGTGGTCCCCTTCAACCTCCTGAAGGGCGTGGTGGTGTCGCTCCTCACCATGCTCCTCTATAAGCGCATCTCCCCCCTCCTCCACCTGGGCGACGATCGGAAGAAGGAACGGCATAAGCAGGAAGGGAATTGATATTTGCGCCTTTTCTTGAAAGAAAAGGCGCCCAAAAGAACTTTACTGATGGGTGACGCTCAGTCGATATTCCCTTATCCCCCTTAAGCTTCTCTTTTTTCGGTTCCTTTTTTCCTCTTCACCGAAGAGAAAAAAGGAACAAAAAAAGGAACGGTTGCCCGTTCCTTTTCGCTTGTACCCTCGGATTATTCCTCTACCACCGGGGACTCGGCGGCATTCTTGCGGATGCTCTCGATGCCCTTGAGGCAGCCGGCCTTGGCCTTGTAGCTCTCGCCGGTGAGGATGATCTCGCCGTTAGCGGCCTTGAGACGGAAGCGGAACTCGCCCGCCTTATCCTTGTAGACCTCGAACTTGGGGTTCTTGCAGTTGGCGCCCTCCACCGTCTGATCCTCCAGCCCGGCGGCCACGGCGTTCTTGCGGACGCTCTCGACGCCGTTCTTGCAGGCAGTTTCAGAGGAATAGGTCTCGCTGACGCCGATGATCTCCCCGTTGCCGGCCTTCAGCACGAAGCGGGAGCCCTTCTCGTTGGTTTTCATAACAAATTTACCCATTGATCATACGCCTCCTTCTGGTTCTACCGATAGTATAGCTCATTTATATATAAAATGCAACGGGTGAAAAGCGACATTTTTCGGAATAAGTCATCGCCCGAGTGGGTGTCCTGCCCAGTCGAGCTGCCCTTGCAACCACGGATCAAATAGTATATACTGGATGCACCACATGTAAAGGAGCAAAAACCATGGAATTCAGCGACCTTGCCCTGCAGAGAAGAAGCGTCCGCGCCTATGAAGATAAGCCCGTGGACCCGGCCCTCATCGAACAGATCCTCCAGGCAGCCCAGCTGGCCCCCACCTGGAAGAACTCCCAGACGGGCCGCTACTACGTGGCCGCCACCCCGGAAGCCCAGGCGAAGATCCGCGCCTGCCTCCCCTCCTTCAACCAGCGCAGCAGCGACCACGCCGCCCTCATCGTCACCGCCTACGTGAAGGACGTTTCCGGCTTCACCGCCGGCCAGCCCGACAACGAGCTGGGCAACCAGTGGGGCGCCTATGACCTGGGGCTCCAGAACGCCTACCTCGTTTTGAAGGCCCGGGAGCTGGGGCTGGACACCCTGATCATGGGCATTCGGGACGAGGCCGCCCTTCGGGCCGCCGCGGGCATCCCGGACACGGAGGCGGTCTTCTCCGTCATCGCCCTGGGCTACCGGGCCCAGGAGCCCTCCTTGCGCCCCCGCAAGGCCCTAAGCGACGTGACCAGGTTCCTCTGAGCTCTCTCCGGGCCATCTGCATACAACAATAAAGCGCGGGATCGCTCCCGCGCTGTTTTGTGTTTGGTCTAAATTAGAACTTCTGGGCGTTGACCTTGACGCCGGGGCCCATGGTGGTGGAAGCCACCAGGCTGCGGATGTAGGTGCCCTTGGCGGCGGCGGGCTTGGCCTTGATGATCGCCTCCATGAGGGTGGTGAGGTTCTCGGTCAGCTTCTCGGGGCCGAAGGAAACCTTGCCGATGGGGCAGTGGCAGATGTTGGTCTTGTCCACACGATACTCCACCTTACCGGCTTTGATGTCCTTGATGGCCTTGGCCACATCCATGGTGACGGTACCGGACTTGGGGTTGGGCATCAAGCCCTTGGGGCCCAGGACACGGCCGATGCGGCCGACCACACCCATCATGTCGGGGGTAGCCACGCACACGTCGAACTCGAACCAGTTCTCCTTCTGGATCTTGGCCACGGTGGCCTCGTCGCCGATGTAGTCCGCGCCGGCTTCCTCGGCCTCATGGGCCTTGTCGCCCTTGGCGAAAACCAACACGCGGACGGTCTTGCCGGTTCCGTGGGGCAGGACCACCGCGCCACGGACCTGCTGGTCAGCGTGACGGGAGTCGACGCCCAGACGGACGGAGACTTCCACGGTCTCATCGAACTTGGCCTTGGCGGTCTTGCAGACCAGCTCCATGCTCTCCATGGGATCGTACTGCTTGAGACGATCGATGAGGGCAGCGCTTTCAACGTACTTCTTTCCGTGCTTCATATCCTTGCCCTCCTCTTAGTCCACGATGGTGACGCCCATGGAACGGGCGGTGCCCTCGACCATGCTCATAGCGGCTTCCAGGGAAGCGGCGTTCAGGTCGGGCATCTTCATCTCGGCGATCTCCTTGACCTGAGCCTTGGTCATGCTGGCGACCTTCTGCTTGTTGGGGACGCCGGAGGCATGCTCCAGATTGCAGGCCTTCTTGATGAGGACCGCGGCGGGAGGGGTCTTGGTGATGAAGGTGAAGGAACGGTCCGCATACACCGTGATGACCACGGGGATGACCAGACCGACCTGGTTCTTCGTACGCTCGTTGAATTCCTTGCAGAAGCCCATGATGTTCACACCCTGGGAACCGAGGGCGGGGCCGACCGGGGGGGCCGGAGTGGCCTTGCCGGCATTGATCTGCAGTTTGACATAACCGGTGATCTTCTTTGCCATTGCTGTTTCTCCTATCTAAAGATTTTTAGTTAGTCGGTGGTGCGGGGTGCCTCCCCTCCCACCTTAGGCGGGTGTTACTCCGCCTATCAAAACGGGCAAAGCCCGTGTTGATCAAAGTTTTTGGACCTGGATGAAATCCAGCTCCACAGGGGTGTCCCGGCCGAACATAGACACGGTGAGCTTGACCTTCTGACGCTCGGGGTCCAGCTTCTCCACCCGGCCGATGAAGTTTTCCAGGGGGCCGGAGACCACGCGCACGTTCTCCCCCACCTCGATGTTGAGGATGATGGGGATGCGCTCCACGCCCATGGCCGTGACCTCTTCGTCGGAAAGGGGCACGGGCTTGCTGCCGGGGCCCACGAAGCCGGTGACGCCACGGGTGTTGCGGATGACGTACCAGGCCCGGGGGTTCATGACCAGCTCCCGGCTGATGCCGCCGCCCCGCTCCGCCGGGCGCTCCTTCTCCACCACGTCCACCAGCATCTTCACCATGACGTAGCCGGGGAAGACCTTGCGGGTCGTGGTCTTGCGCTTGCCGGTGGGCAGGATCTCGATGGTCTCCTCCGTGGGATACTTGACCTCCAGGATGATATCCGCCAGGCCAGCGTTCTCCACAGACTTTTCCAGGTCCTCTTTCACCTTATTCTCGTATCCGGAATAGGTGTGGACCACATACCATTTGGCTTCCTGCTGGCTCATGAGCTTACTCCGCCGTCTGGCTGGTGGAGGTGGTGCCGGCGCCGGTCAGCGCGGCAAGGCCCTTCACGCCTGCGGAAAAGCCAAGGTCCAGAAGCCAGATCATGGCGGACATGGCCAGCACGACCACGAACACCATGGCGGTATGCTTCACGAGATCGCCGAAGGACATCCAGGTCAGCTTCTTGACCTCGCCCATCATCTCCTTGAGATACTGCTTCAGGTTCAGCTTGCTCTTCTTCGCGGGCTTAGCAGCCGCATTGGCTTTCTTTTCCACTTCGTTTGCCATGGGAGACCTCTTTACTTCGCTTCCCGATGGAGGGTCTGCTTGCGGCAGAACCGGCAATACTTGTTGAACTCCAAACGATCGGGATCGTTCTTCTTGTTCTTAAAGGTATTGTAATTCCTCTGCTTGCACTCGGTGCAGGCCAACGTGATCTTAACGCGCATGGTATTTCTCCTTCTCGTTGGTATTCCATCAAAAACAAGCCCCCTCATGGGGGCACCTTGCATAGGTTACCACAGGGGCGGTCGTTTGTCAATGAAAATCTTTCGATTTTCTCTTATTTTTTGCGCCGCTCCCCGGGGTTTGTCGGCGGAAGCATCCTATCATATTTTTAGGGGTTCGTCTACCCTTTTTTCCGGCCTATGCCTGCTTTTTTTCAAAAGGATATAGGAAACGGGGGCGGGATGTGATACAATGATTTGAAACTGATGTTAGGAGGCCTGATCCAATGATCATCCTGCTCGCCGCCGCGGTGCTGCCGGCCGTGTATCTGCTTTCCCGGGTCTACCGGATGGACACCATCGAAAAGGAGCCCTTCTCCCTGCTTCGCAAGCTCCTTCTCTGGGGGGCCATCAGCGGCGTCCCCGCCGCCCTGGTGGAGAGCCTGCTCACCGGGGTGCTGGTGAACGTATTTGAGGAGGGCACGGTGTTTTACAACCTCTTCGCCGGATTCGTGGTGGCGGCGTTGGTGGAGGAGTCCTTCAAGTTTTTCTTCCTTTATAAATTCACTTTCCGCAGCCCCGCCTTCAACTACCGGTTCGACGGGGTGGTCTACGCCGTGTTCGTGTCCATGGGCTTCGCCATTTTGGAGAACATCCTCTATGTGTTCCAGGGAGGCATCGGCGTGGCGATCACCAGGGCGCTGCTCGCTTTGCCCCTCCACGCCGCCTGCGGGGTGTACATGGGCATCGCCTACGGGCAGCAGAAGGTGAACAGCCTCTATAAGCCCGCCTCCTTCGGCTCCGTGGCGGCGGCGTGCCTGCCCGTGCCCATCCTGATCCACGGGTTCTACGATTTCTGTGCCTTCATGCAGACCTGGCCCTTCACCGTCATCTTCATCGGGTTCGTGGCCCTGGTCTTTATCCTTACGCTGAAAAATCTCCAGAAGGCGTCCCGGGAGGACCGCCCCGTGAACGAGGTGACCATCGATGCGCAGTAACATCCCCCTGAACAATGATTGGCAGTTTGCCTTCACCTGCACCGACGCGTTCCTCCGGGGGGAGGTCCCCGGCGAACCGGTGCGGCTCCCCCACACGGCGAAGCTCCTGCCCTGGAAGTGCGCCCAGAAGGAGATGTACGAGACCGTCTGCGGCTACACCCGGACCGTCTTCGCCGATCCCTCTTGGGAAGGCAAGGAGGTGCGGCTCATCCTGGACGGGGCGGCCCACTACCCTGAGGTGTTCTTGAACGGCGAACCGGTGGCTCCCGAATGGGACGCCCACTGCGGGTATGTGGCCCAGAGCTTTTTGCTGACGGGTCTCAAATACGGCGAGGAGAACCGGCTGTCCGTGCGGCTGGACACCCGGGAGAGCCTGAACCAGCCCCCCTTCGGCTTTTTGATCGACTATCTGTGCTACGGGGGCCTGTACCGGGAGGCGCGGCTGGAGATCACTGAGCCCTGCCATATCGCCAGCGTGTTTCCTAAAGCCCATGCTGACGGCACGGCTGACGTATATGTGGATTTGAGCCGGGCGCCGGAAGCGGGCGATACCCTTCGACTCACCGTGCCGGAGCTTGCCGTCGACCTCACCTGGGAAGCGTATCAGGAGGACGAACTCTCCTTCGCCGCCCCCAACACCGTCCCCTGGGACTTGGATCGGCCTCGGCTCTACGAGATGACCGTGTCCCTCCTTCATGAGGGGCAGGAAACGGATCGACGGGCCATGAAGATCGGCTTCCGGGACGTGGAATTCCAGGCGGACGGGTTCTATCTGAACGGGAAGCTGGTACATCTCAGGGGCCTGAACCGGCATCAGAGCTATCCCTACATCGGCTACGCGGCCCCGGCGGGCATGCAGCGAGACGAGGCCAACTACCTGAAGTTCGGCCTGGGGCTCAACATGGTCCGCACCAGCCACTACCCCCAGAGCCAGCACTTCATCGACCGCTGCGACGAGATAGGGCTCCTGGTGTTCACGGAGATCCCCGGCTGGCAGCACATCGGAGACGAGGAATGGAAGCAGCGAGCCATGGAGAACGTGCGGCAGATGGTGCTCCAGTACCGGCATCACCCCAGCATCGTGCTGTGGGGGGTGCGGATCAACGAGAGCCAGGACAACGATGAACTGTACACGAAGACCAACGCCCTGTGCCGCCATCTGGACGACACCCGCCAGACCAGCGGCGTCCGGTACCTGCAGCAGAGCCACCTTTTGGAGGACGTGTACGCCTACAACGACTTCACCAAGGACGGCACGGGCTACGGGCTCCTGGAGAAGGGGAACGTGACCAAGGAGCTAAATAAGGGTTATCTGGTCTCCGAGTGCAACGGGCATATGTTCCCCACCAAAAACCAGGACGACGAGCAGCATCGGCTCACCCACGCCCTGCGCCATGCCCGGGTCCAGAGCGACGGGGCCGTTCGGGAGGGCGTCTCCGGCTGCATCGCCTGGTGCATGGCGGATTACAACACCCACCCGGACTTCGGCACCGGGGACGCCATCTGCTACCACGGCGTGGCGGACGGGTTCCGCAACAACAAGCTGGCGGGCTGGGTCTACGCCAGCCAGCAGGACCAGGACCCGGTGCTCATGGTGGCCACGGACATGAACAAGGGCGAGCGGGCCGGGAGTCTGCTGGACGACGCCTACGTGTTCACCAACGCGGAGAAGGTGCGGCTCAGTAAGGGCGGCAAGTTCATCGCGGACTTCGAGCCGGACCGGGCCGACTATCCCGGACTCCCCCACCCGCCGGTGCATATCGACGATTTCGTGGGCGAGCTGTTGAAGACAGAGGAGGGGTTCTCCGACGAGGTGGCGGCCAAGGTGAAGAAGTGCCTGTTCGCCGCCCAAAAGTACGGCATGGACAAGCTCCCCCTCTCCATCAAGGCGACGTTGGCGGATCTGAAGTTCCGGCACGGGTTCACCATGGAGCAGGGGATCGACCTGTTCAACCGGTACATGGGCGGCTGGGGCCAGGAATCTGGCCTGTGGCGGTTCACCGCCATCCGCCAGGGCGAGGCCGCCGAGTACGTGGAGAAGGGCGCCTATACGAGGCCCTGCCTGGTGGCCCGGGCGGAGCGGGCGCTCCTCACCGAGGGGAGCGAATATGACATGACCCTCATCCATCTCGAATGCAAGGACGAGCGGGGGAACCGGATCCCCACGGCCTTCGACCCCGTCCTGCTCACCACGGAAGGGCCCATCCAGGTGGTGGGGCCCCGGGCCGTATCGCTGGAGGGCGGCGCCTTCGGCACGTACGTGCGGACCACGGGCGAGATTGGCGAGGGCATACTCACCCTCACCTCCCCCACCTTAGGCAGCTGCAAGCTGGTGTTCACGGTGATACCGGAAGTATAGGATTTAATTAAAACAGACCGCCTTTCCTGTAAGAAAGGCGGTCCCGAAGAACTGTATTTAGGACGTATGGCTTAGGCTATATGCCCCTTTTGTTTCGTGAGCTTTTCTTTTTACGCCGCTTTTTCTTTTCACCGAAAAGAAAAAGCGGCAAAAGAAAAATCCTCACCAATTCGGCTCGCCTATCCCCAGAAACAGCACCCGGTGGGCGGGGATGTCCGGCTCCTCCAGCTGGGAGGAAACGAATTTATGCATGACCTGCTCGTAGGTCAGCCCGTCGTCCCCGGACAGAACCACGGCGTACCCCGGCTGCCCGTTGGTCTTCCCGGCCAGCGTCAACAGAAAGGGGAACGGCTCGTCCCGCATGTCGAACCCGTCGGAAAAGAACGCCCGATACTGCCCGTCCCGGAAGAAGACGTCTATGAGATACATCTCCTCCCCGAAGAACTCGGCCACGCGGACGCCGGCCGTCTTCCCCGCCTGGGCCCGCTTCAAGAACCGCTGCCAGATCTTGACGTTCTCCGTGACCGTCAGATCCTCCAGGACCACCCAGCCGAACAGCTTCGCCGCCCGACGGGTATACCCCTCCTCCACCGTTTCAAAGCCGGTATAGTCCCCCGCTTCATCCACAGTAAAGGACACGGGTCGCCGCACGCAGCCCGTCAGCAGAAGCACCGCCAGCAGGATAATGAGGGCCCTACCCTTCATGGGGCAGCTCCTCGGTGTAGAGCATGTCGTGGGAGATGCTGCCGTAGAAGAGGCGGCTGACCTCCCCGTGGTCCCGGGTCTGCCCCAGGATCCACATGAGCTTCGCCACCACGGCCTCGGTGGTCATATCGTAGGCCTCCAGCACGGGCAGGTCCGTTTTCAGCCTGTGCCCCACCCGGTAGACCGTGAGGTCGCTCCCCTCGTTGGGCACCTGGGTGGTCATGACCACGGTCTTCCCCGCCTTCACGCCCCGGCGTATGGCGTCGAAAAACCGGGACCCCTCGCTGGGCACGCCGCCCACGCCGAAGCTCTCCACCACCAGGGCGTCCTTGCGGCGGAGCATATAGGACAGGACCTCGGGCCCCATGCCGGGGATCAGCTTCACCAGGCCCACGCTGTCGTTGAGCCTGTGGCTGAACACGGGCGGCTTTTGGTAGTTGAGGTAGATATACCGGAGCACGCGCCCTTCCCGGACCGAGGCCAGCTCGGGATAGTTGATGCTGGAGAAGGCGGAAAAGCTCTTGGACCGGACCTTCCGGGCCCGGGTGCCCAGGATGACGGAGCCGTTGAACACGATCACCACCCCGCAGCTCCCGGGTGAGCAGGCGTAGGCGAAGGCATCCAGCAGGTTCACCTGGGAGTCCGTGTTCTCGGAATGGATGGGCTTCTGGGCCCCGGTGAGCACGATGGGCTTGGGCGAACGACGGACCAGGTAGCTGAGCGCCGCCGCCGTATAGGCCATGGTGTCCGTGCCGTGGGCCACCACGAAGCCGTCGTACTGGTCGTAGTACCGCTCGATGGCCCCGGAGATCACCAGCCAGTCGGCGGGGGTCATGTCCGTGCTGTCCAGGTTCAGCACCTGGATGGCGTGGGGCTCGCAGATGTTCTTCAAGCCCGGCACAGCCCTCAAAAGCTCCTCCCCGCTGACGGTGGGGGTGAGCCCTGCGTCCGTATTCCCGGAGGCGATGGTCCCCCCGGTGGCGATCAACAATATCTTCTTCATGGCTTAAGTATAACGAACCGAAGCCCGATTTGCAAGGAATACGGCAAACAAAAAGAAAATCTCCCGATCGCTCGGGAGATTGTTTCTTTTGTTGTGTTTGTGGAGTGGTTCAGGGGGAAACTTACATGCCGTACCGCTTCTTGAAGCGATCGACCCGTCCGCCGCTGTCCACCAGCTTCTGCCGGCCCGTAAAGAACGGATGGCACTTGCTGCAGATTTCGACCTTGAGCTCACCCTTGGTGGAGCCGGTAACGAAGGTCTCACCGCAGGCGCAGCGCACGACGGCCTCGCCGTAAGACGGTTGGATATCTTTCTTCATGTATTATCACTCCTTTGTCGTGTAATGCATTACCGTTTGCCATTATACCATGGCGAAAAGAAAATGCAAGCACTTTTTTCAGGAAATTTTCGGGCACTTTTTCCCTGGATCAGCGGCTGGAGAGGGTGTAGCCCTGGCGCTCGTAGATCTTGATCCAGTCCTTCAGCTTGGAGAGGAATTCCTCGTTGGTGGCGGTCTTGGCCATCATGGGCACCACCTGCTCGGTGACCTCCGTGGTGCCGCCGCCGGCCAGGAACTTGCGGAGCATGTAGACCCCCTCCAACTCCTCCTTGCTGAGCAAAAGCTCCTCCCGTCGGGTGCCGGACTTGTAGATGTCGATGGCCGGGAAGACCCGCTTCTCCGCCAGCTTCCGATCCAAGTGGATCTCCATGTTGCCGGTGCCCTTGAACTCCTCGTAGACGATGTCGTCCATGCGGCTGCCGGTCTCCACCAGGGCCGTGGCGATGACGGTGAGGCTGCCGCCGCCCTCAATGTTCCGGGCCGCGCCGAAGAACCGCTTGGGCTTGTGGAGGGCGCCCGGATCCATGCCGCCGGAAAGCGTCCGGCCCGTGGGCGGGATCACCAGGTTATAGGCCCGGGTGAGCCGGGTCAGGCTGTCGAGAAGGATCACCACGTCCCTGCCCTGCTCCACCAGGCGCATGGCCCGCTCCTGGACCATCTCGGCGATGCGGGTGTGGTGCTCCGGCAGCTCGTCGAAGGTGGAGTAGATCACCTCGCCCTGGATGCACCGCTTCATCTCCGTCACCTCCTCGGGCCGCTCGTCGATGAGCAGGACCATGAGGTGGGTGTCCGGATAGTTCGCCGAGATGCCGGCGGCGATCTGCTTCAACAGCGTGGTCTTGCCCGCCTTGGGCTGGGACACGATCATGGCTCGCTGGCCCTTGCCGATGGGGGCGATCAGGTCGATGAGCCGGGCGGAGAGGCTGTTGCCCTCCCCCTCGGTCTCCAGGGTGTACCGCTCATCGGGGAAGATGGGCACCAGCTCCTCGAAGGACTTGCGCCGGGCGTTCTCGTCCGGCACGAGGCCGTTGACCCGGTCGATGTACATGAGGGCGTCGAATTTGTCCCCCTCCCGATGGGGCCGGGCCCGGCCTTCCACGTAATCGCCGGTCTTCAGGCTGAAGCGGCGGATCTGGGTGATGGAGAGATAGATGTCCTTGGGGCCGGAGTAGTAGTTGTCCATGCGGAGGAACCCGTACCCGTCGGGCAGCACCTCCAGCACGCCCTCCGTGGGAGGGCAGTTCTCCGTTTCCAGCATCCGGGGCACGGCGGGGTTGGCGGTGCCGTACTCCTGGTTGTAGTAGGGCTTCTCCTCCTCGCCGGCTGCAGCCGAGTGCTCGGCGGAAGCGGCGGGCCGATAGGTCTTCTGCTCCTGGCCGTTCTGGCCCTGGTAGCGGCGCTCGCCGTTATTGTAGTTGCCGAAGTGGCGGGTGTAGCCCTTCTGATAGCGGGTGTTCTGGGGTCGGTCATTCCGGCGGCGCGGTTCGCCCTTCTCCGCCGTCCCCTCCCGGTTCTCGGCCTTCGCAGGCTCCTGAACAGCCGGTTCCTCCGCCTTGGGCGCCTCCGGCAGGGGGGCAGGCTCCGCCTTAGGGGGTTCCTGGGCCGGAGGCTGCTCCGCCTTTGGGGCGGCCTTCCCCTTGGGCTGGGGCTTCTTCCGCTGAGCCGGGGCTTTCCTCGCCGGCTTCTCGGGGGCCTTCTCCTCCGCCCTCTCCGCCGATCCGGATGTCTTTTCCGCCTCGGCAGGGGCCTTCTTCGCCGCCTTGGTGGGGCGGCCCCGCTTCTTGGGCGCGGGGGGCTCGCTCTGACCCGAGAGCATCTCGATCAGCTCGCTTTTCCGATACTTGCCGATGTTTTTTACACCTTTAGCCTGAGCCAAAGCGCGCAGCTCGCCCAGGTTCTTTTCCAGCAGGTTTTCTGGAACCATTCGCTTCCTCCAAAGAAATATATGTATCTGTATAGGTGGGGACGTAAGGAAAGAAAAGAGCTATCCTGTATGGGTGTATTGTATGGCCTGGGGCCGCCTTTTGTCAAGGCATTTTCCAATATCGGTGCAAATGCGCCCCTCTTCGTCCCCCTTCGCCGCATAGGGTTCAATGGGGCCTCATAGGCTTATGGCAGGAGGTGGACCTATGGATAAGAGCGGATCGCTGACGGAATACGTGCCCGACGCCCACCAGATCGTCATCGAGGGGCAGCGCCGCGCCCGGATCACGGGGGTGGTGGACGTGGAGAGCTTCCACGAGGAGGAGGCCGCCATCCTGACGGAGGCAGGGCTGCTGATCCTGTCCGGGGAGGAGCTGAAGCTGACCCGCCTGGACCCGGACAGCGGGCAGGTGATCGTGGACGGGCGCATCCAGTCCCTGGAGTACGACCGGCCCACGGCCCGACGGGGGCTCTTCGCCCGGTTTCGGGGATGATCTATGACGTGTTCCGCCAGCCCCATCAAGCGGCGGTCATGGTCTTCTTCGGCCTGTGCGCGGGGCTGAGCTATGAGCTGCTCCGGCTGTTTCGCCCCGGTTCCGGCGGGGCCCTGTGGGATCTTTTGGCGCTTATGCCCATCCAGGTTTGCCTGATCGCGGGGCTTTTGTTGGCCGGCCACGGGGAGATGCGGCTCTACGCCGTCCTCCTCTTCTTCGGGGCCATGGGGCTGGTCCGCTGGGCCTTCCGACCGCTTTTCACAGAAATCCTCCAAAAGATACGCAAAAAACAGTTCCCCTCTCGCTAAAATTCTGCTATACTGCTGTACGTGAAGAAACGTGCCCGTAAAAAAACGGTTTTTTTCAAACCCATACACTTCCTGCTGCTCCTGGCCATCGATGGGGTCATTTTGGCTGGCGTCATCATCCCCCAGCACACCAACATCGAGAATGCCCAGCTGCTGCTGGAGCAGACGCAGAGCGAGCTCAACGCCATCAAGATCGAGTACGAGCGGGAGCAGGCGAATTTGGAGTACATGCAGACGGACGAGTATAAGCTCCAGCAGGGCTCCGTCCGCTACGGCTGGCACTATACCGACGACACCATCATCCTGGACGACGACGAGTCCCTGGCAGGAGGCGGCCAATGAGATCGCCCCTCGGCATACTGGACATCGGCAGCAACTCCGTCCGCTTCGCCATTCTGGATAAAGGCGGGGACGGGGCTTTTTTTGTGCCCGGGGGCCGGAAGCTCACCTGCACCACGAGGCTCGGCAAGGGCCTGGACGAAACGGGCCGCCTGTCCGCCAAGGCCATGGCGGATACGGTGGTCGCCTGCCGCCGGTTCTGCGACCGGGCGGCGGCGGAGGGCGCGCCGGTCTACGCCTATGCCACCAGCGCCGTCCGGGACGCCAAGAATCGTCAGGAGCTTTTGGACGACCTTGCGGCGGCCTGCCCCGAGGTCAAATTCTTCCTGCTCTCCGGCGAGGAGGAGGGACGGCTGGCGTATCGGGGGGCCATGGGCGATCAGGCGGGGACGCTGCTGGACATCGGCGGCGGCAGCGCCCAGGTGGTCACGGACCGCTGGGCCGTCAGCTTCCCCACGGGCTGCGTCCGGGCCCGGGATATCTGCCCGGAGGATGAACTTTCTCGGATGCGGGATACCGTCTACAGCTGGCTCAGCGAGCGCGTCGCCCTGCCGGAGCCGGCGACCGGACCCTTCCGGGGCGTGGGCGGCACCATCACCACCCTGGGGGCGCTGCTGCTGGGGCAAAAGAGCTTTGACGGCGCCGGACTTGCCCAGCTGCGGCTCACCCCGGCGCTGCTAAACGCCCTGCTCGTGCGGCTCTCCGCTTTGGGGGACCAGGGACGGGCCCAAATGCCCCTGCTGGTCCGCCGCCACGACGTGATCCTCCAGGGGGGACTCATCCTCAGCTGGTTCATGGAGCGGCTCGCCATCCCGTTTTTGACCCCCACGGACCGGGACGGCATGGAGGGGTTCGCCATGTGGCTGGCGGAGAGAGGGCATATAGAGGAATGATTTCTTTTGTTCCTTTTCTCTTCGGGAAGAGTAGAAAAGGAACCGAAAAGAGAAGCCAAGGGATATAAAAAAGACCGTTGGGATGCCGATCGGGCGCCCAACGGCCTTTTATGTTAGATAGGGATCACTCCTCGTCGTCCAGTTTGTCGGCGATGTTGATCTCGATGGGCTCGTTGCAGTTGGGGCAGATGAGCCCGTCCGGATTGTCCAGCATATCCTCGTCGAAGTAGATGGTCTCGCCGCAGCTGGGGCAAACGACCTCGAAGAAGTCGTCGTCCACGTCCTCGTCGTCCTCATCCTCATCGTCCTCGCCGTAGAGGATCTCATCGTAGTCGTCCATGTCGTCGTAGATCTCGTCGATGGAATCGTTGATCTCCTCGATGGCGTCATCGTGATCGCTCAGCTCCTCGGCGATGGTGTCCAGGGCGTCGATGATGGCGTTGAACAACTTCTTCTGCTTGGCGTCCTCGATCTCCAGCCCCTCCATGAGGCCGTCCAGATACGCAACTTTTTCTGAGATCCTGCTCATATGCTCTTCCTCCTTGATCCTTTTGGTATACTATGCCTTAGATGCGCTCCATGTATTCGCCGGTGCGGGTGTCCACACGGATCTTGTCGCCCTGGTTCACGAACAGGGGCACGGCGATGTGGTAGCCGGTCTCCAGCACGGCGGGCTTGGTGGTGCCGGTGGCGGTGTCGCCCTTGAAGCCGGGCTCGGTCTCGGTGACCTCCAGGACCACGAAGTTGGGGGCCTGCACGGCGAAGGGAGCGCCCTTGTAGGAGCGGACCGTGACGGTGTCGTTCTCCTTGATGAAGTCGATGGCGTCCTCCACCTGCTCATGGTTCAGGGGAATGAGATCGAAAGTCTCGCTGTCCATGAAGTAATAGAGATCGCCGTCGGAGTAAGAATACTGCATCTCCTTGGTCTCGATGCGGGCTTCGGGATACTTGTCCGTGGGGCTGAAGGTGCGCTCCAGCACCGCGCCGGTCATCGCGTTCTTAAGCCGGGTGCGGACGAAGGCCGCGCCCTTGCCGGGCTTCACATGCTGGAAGTCCACGACGGACCAAACGTTGCCGTCGATCTCCACCGTGGTGCCCTTACGAAAATCGCCTGCCATTACCATAGTTTTCTTTTCCTCCCTGTATAATTGGTTTGGTTCTATCGTTACTCAACGCTGAGAAGCTCTTTGGTGGAGCTGACCAGGTCGATCTTGCCCGTTTCGGTGACGACGCAGCAATCCTCGATGCGTACGCCCAGCCTGCCCTCGATGTAGATGCCCGGCTCCACGGTGATGGTCATGCCCGGCTCAAAGGTCCACTCGCTGGCGGTGGAGGCGTTGGGGGCCTCGTGGATCATGAGGCCGAAGCCGTGGCCCAGACTGTGGCCGAAGGTCTCGCCGTAGCCCTTGGAGGCGATGTAGTCCCGGGCGATGGCGTCCAGCTCCTTGCCGGTGATGCCCGCCTTCAAGGCGTCGAGAGCCTTCTGCTGGGCGGTGCGGACGATGTCGTAGATCTTCTTGGAGAAGTCGTCCACCTCACCCACGGCGAAGGTGCGGGTCATGTCGCTGTGGTAGCCGTTGTAGACGCAGCCAAAGTCCAAAACCACCAGATCGCCCTTCTGGAGCCGTCGATCCCCGGGGATGGCGTGGCACATGGCGCCGTTGGGGCCGGAGCCCACGATGGTGTCGAAGGAGGGGCACTCGCTCCCCAGCTTGGCGTTGATGTAGTCCAGCTCCGCCGCCACTTCCTTCTCGGTCATGCCGCTGCCGATGCGGGTCAAAAGGGTCTTGAAGCCCTCGTCCGCCATGTTCTGGGCCCGCTGCAGATCAGCGATCTCGTCCGCCGTCTTGATGAGGCGGGGCTTGTTCATCTCCTCGGAGAAGGGGACGAACTCATAGTCCAGGGCCTTGTATTTCTCGAAGACGGACACGGTCATGGTATGGTTCTCAAAGGCGACCCGCTTGCACCCGTCGTCCTTCAGGAGCTTGTCCACCGTGGGGAGCAGGGCCCCCCGGCCCACCTCCACCACCTCGAAGTCCGGGCTCTGCTCCCGGGCCTGGATGGTATACCGAAAATCCGTCAGCAGCGACGCGCTCTTCCCCGTGATCACCAGGGCCGCCTCGTCGCTGGTAAAGCCGGAGTAGTAGCGGATGGCGGTGAGCCCGGTGATGAGGGCGCCGTCCAGCCCGCTCTTGTCCAGCAGGGTGCGCAGCTTTTCCACACGTTCTTTCATACTGTGAATGCTTTCCTCCCTCCATAGTCTTACACAATAAGTCATAATATTATAGCATGGCGTTTTCCATATCACAAGTGTTTTTTTCCGGGGTCGAGGGCCGGCCCCTCCCCCGCCGCCAACAAGGCCAGGCGCAGCTGAATGAGGCCCTTTTTCTCGATCCGGGAGATATAGGACCGGGAGATCCTCAGCCGTTCCGCCACCTGCTGCTGGGTCAGGGGCGGCTCGCCGTCCAGACCGTAGCGCCACAGGAGCACCTGCTTCTCCCGCCTGCCCAAGGACCGGTCCATCAGCGCCCGGAGCCGATCCCCATCGAGACGGCGGCGGACCTCCTCGAAGATCTCCTCCCCGTCCGTGCCCACCAGATCCAGCACGCTCACCTCGTTCCCCTCCCGATCCCGGCCCAGAGGCTCCTCCATGGACACCTCCCCCACCTGCTTCTTCTCCGTCCTCAGGCTCATGCGGATCTCGTTTTCGATGCACCGGGCGGCGTAGCCGGACAGGGCCCCCTTGTCCGGGGAAAAGGTGTCCACGGCCTTGATGAGGCCCACGGTGCCGATGGAGATAAGGTCGTCCAGCTCCCGCCGCCTGGACAGCTTCCCCCGGGCGGCGTACTTCCCCGCGATGTGGGCGCAGAGCCGCAGATTGTGGAGGATGAGTTTGTCTCGGGCGTCCATGTCCCCGGCCCGGCAGGCTTCCACCGCCGCCTTCTCCTCTGCCGCCGAGAGGGGCTTGGGGAAGGAGGTCCCCTTCAGATACCCGGCGAAGAACAGCCCCTTGAGAAACTCCAGCAAAAACAGCAGCATAGCCCCACCCCCTGTCCTTCAGCCTATGCGCCGATACCGTAGCCCATGCCAGGAGGCCGCGGCTGCCGCCGGGAAAATAAACAGATCATTGATTTTCAAACAATAAATTGATTATTGAATTCCGATCCCGTTTCCGCTACACTGAAGGCACACCGGTGAGCGAAGAAAGAAGGAGACAGGTATGATCCAGTTAGCAGATAGAATCAAGGAGTTCCGCCGTCGGGACGGGCGAACCCAGGAGGCCCTGGCCAACGCGCTGGGCGTGACCCCCCCAGGCGGTCTCCCGCTGGGAGAAGGGGCTCTGTTACCCCGATATGGGCATGATCCCCTCCATCGCCAACGTCTTCGGCGTGTCCATCGACGAGCTCTTCGGCTACGACAACGAGCGGTCCAGGAAGGTGGACGCCCTTACGGAGCGCATCCGGGGGATGATCCGGGAGAACAACGGCGCGGACGTGAGCATGGACCAGTGCATCGCCCTGGCCCGGGAGGGGCTCATCGAGTTCCCCGGCAACGAAAAGCTGACGCTGGCCCTTGCCTCTGCCCTCTACACCGCCGGATACGTGCGCCACGGGGAGCTCCATTTGACCGACGCGGACGGGTACGGCGTCTACGACGTCCGGCGGCACCGGACCTATCCCGAGTGGCAGGAGGCCGTGAAGCTGTATGAAAAGCTGCTGCCTGGCCTCACCGACGGGAAGCTCCGGCGGCAGGCGGTGAGGGAGCTCAGCCAGCTCTACAAGAACCTGGGCCAGGGGGAAAAGGCCCTGGCCCTGGCGGAGGAAGCCCCGGACCTCTATGGGTCCGCTCCCTTTTTGCGGATCAACGCCTTCGACGGCCGGGCGGCGGTGGCCGCCTGCGGGGAGGCGCTGCTGGAGACGGTACGCACCAGCGGGGAGCTGATGGTCCGCATCCTGCTGAACGACAGGAACATCCCGCCGAAGACGGCGGCGGACCTGCTGAAAAACGGGGCGGAGCTGTTCCGTCTGGTGTGCACGGAGGGGGATTATGGCCGGAACCACGGTTTTTTGGCCTGCCTTCATATGCTCCGCGCCTACTATCTGTGGCAGAGCGGGGCTCATGACGAGGCCTTTGCGGCCCTTGATCTGGCCCTGGACCATGCCCAAAGCGCGGATCGTCTTTTCGCCCTTGGCGATAGCCCCTATGCCTCTCCCCTGCTCCGCCAGGTCCGGATACCGGTCCCGACCGAGCCGAAGGAGGGCGCCTTTCGAGCCGAGCTGCCGGAACTGTGGCCCTGGTGGGACGTTCCGGACCGGGACGAGGTCAAATCCCAAATGGCGGCCGATCCCCGCTGGGCATCGTGGGTGGACCGGACCCAAGCATAAAAAAGAGGCAGGGATCACTCTGCCTCGCGCACTTTTGGGGAACGGCTTTACTCCCAGAAGGGGGAGTACTTCACCACGTTCTGCCGGTGCTCCTCGTAGGTCCGGCTGAAGACCAGGCGGTTGGTCTGCTTGGGGTTCATGTTGCAGAAGAAGAGGAACCCGGCGCTCATGTACTCCTCCGAGGGATAGAGGGCCGCCTCGATGGCCGCCCGGCCCGGGTTGCAGATGGGCCCCACGGGCAGCCCCTTGTTCCGGTAGGTGTTGTAGGGGGAAACGGTGGAAAGCTCCTCCTCCGTGAAGGTGTACTTCTTCACCCCCAGGGCGTAGGAGAGCGTGGCGCAGGATTCCAGGGCCATGCCCTGCTTCAGCCGGGTGTGGAACACCGCCGACACCCGGGGGAAGTCCTCGGCAGCGCCGGCCTCCTTCTCGATCATGGAGGCCAGGGTCATCACCTGGTCCGTGGTCAGGTTCAGCTCCCTGGCCCGGTTGGCGTCCTCCTCAGTGAAGATCACGGCGAACCGGTTCAGCATCTTCTTGAGGATATCGGCGGCGGCCGCGTCCTCGTAGACCTCGTAGGTGTCGGGGAACAGATACCCCTCCAGAGCGTAGCGCCGATCGGAGGCGTTGAGCAGCGGATCGAGATACCCGCCGGAAAGCATGGTCCCGTCCTTACAGAGGGCGAGGAACTGCTCCTGGTCCTCCAGCATGCCCGCTTCGAAGAGGGCCTGGGCGATCTCCGCCGCCGTATATCCCTCGGGGATGGTGAAGCGGGTGACCCGCCTCGCTTCGTTCCCGGCGCAGAGGATGTTCACGATCTCCGGGATGGTCATGTTCCTAGAGAGCACGTAGGTCCCGGCCCGCAGGGAATTGGCCCGGCCGGTGAAGTCCACGTAGACCTTGAAGGAGGCGGTGCTCACGATGAGCCCCGGCTCGTCCTCGCCCCGGGCGCGATAGAGGAGGGACGCGATCCGGGAGGCGGAGGAACCGGAGGGGATCACCACCTGGATGGGGGTGTTGTCGTCCGGGTCCACCGGGTAGACGAAGTGGCTCAGCACGTACCGGACGGCGCCGGTCATGATGAGGGCCACCACGACGATGCTCAACAGCACCGCCGCCACGGGCCGCAGTATCCGCCAAATCTTTTCCCGGCGCACCGTGACCGGGTCCTTCCATTGTGTCATATCGATCCCCAATCCTTTACGGCAAAATGTTCAAGGCGCGAAGGGTTCAGTCCTTCACACGCTCCCCCCAGTCCGAAAGATCCACGCCTACGCCCCGGCCGATGAGGTCGTAGGTGTCCGACAAAAGCTTGTTGAGGGCGTACTCCGCCAGCAGATAGTCCGCCGCGTCCGGGGAGAACTGCAAGAGCTCGGCCAGCTTCTTGAGCTCCTCTTCCTCCGGCCCGCCCTCGCCCCCGGCGATGCGCCGGGCCTGCACCTTCATCTGCAGGGCATGGAAGCGGCGCAAAAGCCCCGCGGTCTGCTCGTCCGCCATGGCCCGTTCCCGGGCGGCGGCGTAGGTCTCATATTCCCGGCTGCGCCGGATCTCGCTTGCCAGCTCCCGGGCCAAGGCTTCAATCATGGCGCGCCCCCTCGATGACGATGGGCAGGATCATGGGCGTGCGCTTGGTGCGGCTCTTGAAGAAGGTGCGGAGCCTGGTCTTCACCGCGGCCTTGATATCGCCGTAGTTCGCCTTGCCCTCGGTTTCGAACCGCTGGACCTCAGAAGCGATGGCTTCCGCCGCCTCGCCCATGAGCTCGTCGGATTCCTTCATGTACACGAAGCCACGGGAGATCATCTCCACGGGAGCGGTCTGCTTCCCGGTCTCCCGGTCGAGGGAGATCACCGCCACCACCAAGCCCTGGCTGGAAAGCTCCCGACGGTCACGGATGACCGCGTCCTCGATGCTGGCGCTGCCGTCCACCATGACGGCCCCGGCGGGGACCTCCCCGGCCCGGGCGGCGGCCTTGCGGGTGAAGGACACCGCGCTGCCGTTCTCCAGCAAAAAGATATTCTCCTCCGGCACCCCCATATCCAGCGCCAGCCGGGCGTGGGTCATGAGATGGCGGAACTCCCCGTGAACGGGGATGAAATACTTGGGCTTCACGATATGGAGCATCATCTTCAGCTCCTCCCGCCGGGCGTGGCCGGACACATGCACGTCCGCCATCTGGTCGTAGACCACATATGCGCCCTTCTCGAAGAGGCCGTCGATGACCCGGCCCACGGCGGTCTCGTTGCCGGGGATGGCGGAGGCGGAGATAATGACCGTGTCGCCGTAACCGATGTTGATCTTGTGGGAGGCGTTGGCCATGCGGTACAGGCCGCTCATGGGCTCCCCCTGGCTGCCGGTGGTGATGATGCAGACCTTGTCGTCGGCGTAGCTCTTTAGATCGTCCACCTTCACGATCCGATCCTGGGGGATGGTCATATACCCCAGCTCCTGAGAGTAGGCCACGATCTGCTCCATGCTCTTGCCGGCGAAGCAGATGACCCGGCCGTGCTCGATGGCCACGTCCGCCACCTGCTGGAGCCGGTAGACGTTGCTGGCGAAGGAGGCCACGATCACCCGCCCCTGCGCCACCTCGAAGTAGTGCTCAAAGGTCTTGCCGATCTCCCGCTCAGACTGGGTGTAGCCCACCCGCTCCGCGTTGGTGGAATCGGAGAGGAGGCACAGGACGCCCTTGCTGCCGTAGTAGGCCAGGCGGTTGATGTCGATGGGCTGGCCGTCCAGGGGCGTGAGGTCGATCTTGAAATCGCCGGTATGGAGGATCACCCCCAGGGGCGTGGTGACGGCCAAGGCCACCGCGCCGGGGATGGAATGGCTGGTCTTGATGAACTCCACCTTGAAGCAGCCCAGCTCCACCGTGTCCCCAGGCTTCACTACGTGAAGGTCCCCCGAAACGTGCATCTCCTTCAGCTTGTGGTCCATGAGGGCCACGGTCAAGTCCGTGCCATAGACGGGCACGGCGAACTTCTGCAGGGCGTAGGGCACGGCGCCGATGTGGTCCTCGTGGCCGTGGGTGATGACGAAGCCCTTCAGCTTCTCCCGGTTCTCCTCCAGATAGGTCATGTCCGGGATCACCACGTCGATGCCCGGCATATCGTCGTCCGGGAAGGCGAGGCCGCAGTCGATGACCACGATGTCCTCTCCGTATTCCAGGAGCGTCATGTTCTTTCCGATTTCGCCCAGTCCCCCCAGGGGGATGAGCTTCAGTTTGGTTTGTTTCTTTCTCATGTTTTCTTTCCTATGTATGGGCGCGTTCTGCGCCGTCTAAAATTCGTTTTATGATCCAATGGCCGGAGACAGCAGCCCCTTCTTCTCCCGAAGGGTGGCGAGGGCCCGCTCCGAGAGGAACAGGTTCTTCTGCTGCTTGCCCCTGAACCGCTGGCCGGCGGGGGCCATGATGCCGAAGGTCACGTTCATGGGCTGGAAATCGTTGCCCACGTATCCAGACACGTAGTGGCCCAAGGCGCCGATGGCGGTCTGGTCCGTGAAGTCCACGGGGGGCTTGCCCAGCAGTTTTTCGTGGAGGGACAGGGCGGCCATGAGGCCGCTGGACGCGCTCTCCACGTACCCCTCCACGCCGGTCATCTGGCCGGCGAAGCACAGAAGGGGGTTCGCTTTCAGGGAGTAGTCCCAGTTCAAAAGGCCCGGCGAGGGCAGGAAGCTGTTTCTATGCATGACCCCGTAGCGGACGAATTCCGCGTGCTCCAGGCCGGGGATCAGGCCGAAGACCCGCTTCTGCTCGGCAAACTTCAGGTTGGTCTGGAAGCCCACGATGTTGTAGAGGCGGCCGTCCCTGTCGTCCTGCCGGAGCTGGACCACGGCAAAGGGCATCTTTCCGTCCACCTCCAGGCCCACGGGCTTCAGGGGGCCGTAGGCCAGGGTCATCTCGCCGCGTTTGGCCATGACCTCCACGGGCATGCAGCCCTCGAAGACCCGGGGCGTCTCGAAGGCATGGAGCTCCGCCGTCTCCGCCGTCACCAGGGCCCGGTAGAAGGCGAAATACTCGTCCTTGGTCATGGGGCAGTTCAGATAGTCCTCGCCCCGGCCGTAGCGGGAGGCGGCGAAGACCTTCGAAAAGTCCAGGCTCTCCCGGGTGACGATGGGCGCCGCCGCGTCGTAGAAATGGAGGGGCTGACCCACCAGGGCGGATATCCGCTCATAGAGGGGGCCAGAGGTCAAAGGGCCCGTGGCGATGATGCAGGGGGCGTCGGGGACGTCCGTCACCTCGCCGGGGACGTAGGAAAGGTTGGGCAGGGACAAAAGGCGCTCCGTCACCAGGTTCGTGAACCCCTCCCGATCCACGGCCAGGGCGCCGCCGGCGGGGACCCGGGTGGCGTCAGCGCAGGCGAGGATCAGGGAGTCCAGCTCTCGCAGCTCCTCCTTCAATAGGCCCACGGCGTTCTCCAGCCGGTCGGAGCGCAGGGAGTTGGAACAGACCAGCTCCCCGAAGGTGTCCCGCTGGTGGGCGGGGGACCGCTTCTCCGGCTTCATCTCCCGCAGCGTGACGGCGTGACCCCGGCGGCAGAGCTGATAGGCTGCCTCCGCGCCGGCCAGCCCGGCGCCCACGACGGTGATGTTTGCCATTTGGTTCAGACCCTTTCTAAAGAGGATTTTATTGGAAGCGGACCGCTTTTCTTGAAAGAAAAGCGGTACAAAAGAACTTCACTGGGGAAGCGATGCTTAGTCGTCTAATCCTGTATATCCCCATGTGCTTCTCTTTTTTCGGTTCCTTTTTTCTCTTCACCGAAGAGAAAAAAGGAACACAAAAGCAGCTTACTCCTTCTCCTTCTTCCCCCGCTGTATATACCCGCAGGCACGGTCCCCACAGGCGATGAAGGGCCCGTTTTGACCCATGCGCTGGACCAGGATCCCGCCGCACTGGGGGCACTTCCCCGGCACCGGCTTATCCCAGCTCACGAAATCGCAGGACGGGTAATTGGCGCAGCCAAAGAAGGTCTTCCCCTTCTTGGTCCGGCGCTTGATGATATCCCCGCCGCACTTGGGGCATTGCACGTCCAGCTTCTCCACCAGCGGCTTCGTGTTCCGGCAGGCGGGGAAGTTCGGGCAGGCCAAAAACTTTCCGAACCGGCCCGTCTTGATGACCATCATGGCTCCGCACTTGTCGCAGGGCACGTCGGACACGGGGTCGGGCAGCTTCACCTTGTCGATGTTCGCCCCCGCCGCCTCCAGCTCCTTCTCGAAGGGCCCGTAGAAATCGGCGACGACCTGCTGCCAGGGGACCGTCCCCTCCTCCACCTCGTCCAGCTTCTCCTCCATGCCGGCGGTGAAAGCCACGTCCACGATGCCCTTGAAATTCTCCTTCATGAGCCGGGTCACCACGAACCCCAGCTCCGTGGGCTGCAGAACCTTCTTCTCCCGCAGCACGTACCCCCGATCCACGATGGTGGTGATGGTGGGCGCGTAGGTGGAGGGGCGGCCGATGCCCTTCTCCTCCAGGGTCTTCACCAGCGTCGCCTCGGTGTACCGGGCGGGGGGCTGGGTAAACTTCTGCTCGGGCAGGATAGACTTGGCTTCGAAGCGGTCCCCCACATGGATGGGCGGCAGCTGCACCTCCTTCTCCCCCTGCTCGTCCCGGCCCTCGGTGTAGATGACCGTGAACCCGGGGAACAGGGTCCTAACGCCGGTGGACCGGAAGCTGACCCCGTTCACGTCGAAGGTGGCCACGGTGGTCTCCAGCACCGCCTCGCTCATCTGGCTGGACAAGAACCGCTCGTAGATGAGCTTGTAAAGCTTATACTGATCCAGGGACAAGCTGGCCTTGAGCTCCTTCGGATCGTTCTTGAGATCCGTGGGCCGAATGGCCTCGTGGGCGTCCTGGGCGTTGCTCCGGCCCCGGTACACGTTGGGCTGCTCCGGCGTATACGCGGCCCCGTACTTCGCCTCGATGAAGGACAGCGCCGCCGCCTGGGCCTCCTTGCTGATACGGACGGAGTCGGTACGGATATAGGAGATGAGGCCCACAGGCCCCTTCTTGCCGATGTCCACGCCCTCGTAGAGCTGCTGGGCCACCTGCATGGTCCGCTTGGCGGTGAAGTTCAGCTTCCGGGACGCCTCCTGCTGGAGGCTGGACGTGGTGAAGGGCGGCGCCGCGTGCCGTTTCTTCTCGCCGGTCTTCACGTCCACGGCCAAGAAGGGCTTCTGGTCGATCCTTTCGAGGACCCTGTCTGTCTCCGCCTTGGTGTGCAGCTCCTTCACGTCCCCCCAGGCCAAAAACTTGGACTCGAAGGCCTTCTTCCCCTGAAGCTCAGCGGTGATGGTCCAATACTCCTTGGGAACGAACTCGTTGATCTCCTCCTCCCGATCGCAGATGATTCGGGTGGCCACGGACTGGACCCGCCCGGCGGAGAGCCCCTTGCGGACCTTCGCCCAGAGGATGGGGCTGATCTTATACCCCACCAGCCGATCCAGGACCCGGCGCGCCTGCTGGGCGTCCACCAGGTCCATGTTGATGGGCCGCGCCTTCTTGAAGGACCCCTTCACGGCGGCGGCGGTGATCTCGTTGAACTCGATCCGGCACTTGCTCTTCTCGTCCAGCTTCAAAACCTCCGCCAGGTGCCAGCTGATGGCCTCCCCCTCCCGATCAGGGTCGGTGGCGAGATACACCTTGTCGGCCTTCTTCGCCTCCTTGCGGATGGTCTCCAAAACCTCCTTGCGTCCCCGGAGGGCGATGTACTTGGGCTCGAAGCCCTTTTCCACGTCCACCCCCAGTTGGGACTTGGGCAAGTCCCGGATGTGGCCCTGGCTGGCCACCACCTTATACTTGCTCCCTAAAAACTTTTCAATGGTCTTCGCCTTGGCGGGCGACTCCACGATCACCAATGATTCGGCCATGTCTATACCTTCTTCTCAATACACGATATTCGTCTCCAGGGTGTCCAGCGCGTACACGCTCCCCGGCAGTTGCTTTATTATTCCCGAAAACGTCAGTCCTGTCAAGGTGGAAATGAGCTCGTCCACCCCGCCGCCGCACCGTTCCAGCAGCTCGTCCTCGTTTTTCTCCCCCTCGGACAGGGCCTTCACCACCCGCTGTTCCAGGGGCGAAAGCTCATTGAACCGCACCGAGCGGACCTCGTCCCCGGCGCCGCCCTCGCCGAACTCCTCTAAAATATCCGACACGGAGGTGACGGTCTTCGCCTCCCCCCGGCGGATCATGGCGTTGGTGCCCACGCTCATGGGGTCCGTGATCCGGCCCGGGATGGCGAACACCTCCCGGCCCTGCTCCAGCGCAAGCCGCGCCGTCACGGCGGACCCGCTCCGCTCCCCGGCCTCCACCACCAGCACGCCCAGGGAAAGCCCGCTGATGATCCGGTTCCGCTGGGGGAAGTTCCGAGGCAGGGGCGGCGTCTTGGGCAAAAACTCCGTCATGAGGCACCCCCGCTCGGCGATGGCCCCGTAGAGCTTTTCGTTCCCCTGGGGATAGACCACGTCGATGCCGCAGCCCAGCACCGCCACGGTGGGGTCCTGGGCCCCCTCCACGGAGAGGGCGCCCAAGGCGGCGTAGCCGTCGATCCCGGTGGCCAGGCCCGAGACCACCGTGGCCCCGGCCTTCACCAGCTCCCGGCCGAACTTTTTGGCCACCTCCTTGCCGTACTCCGTACAGCGGCGGATGCCCACGATGGCCAGCGGCAGCTGCATATCCATGTTCAGCGTCCCCCGGTAGAAGAGCACCGGCGGCGGGTCCGGGATCTCCTTGAGCAAGGCCGGATACTCATAGCTGGTGGCGGTGACCACGTTCACCCCGTTTTTGTCCATCCAGCGGACGTACCGGTCCATGAACCCGTCCCCCAGCGCCTCCTTCAGGCGGCTGCGGGCCTCCCCGGAGATCATGGTGAGCCGGCTGTCCCGGCCCCGGGCCACGTCCTCCATGGCCTCCTCCAGATAATAGTATTCCTCCCGCACCGCCGAAAACTGACGAGGGTTGGGGCCTACGCCGTAATGGAGCCACAGCTCCGGCCGCATGCTTGGATCGATCATAGCTCATTCTCCCCCAAAATGGACAGACGCCGGTAGCGGATGGCCTCCGCAAGATGCTTCTCCTGGATCTGCTCTGACCCGTCCAGATCCGCGATGGTCCTGGCCACCTTCCGGATCCGCTGATAGGCCCGTGCGGACAGATCCATGCGCAAAAACGCCTGCTCCATCAGGGCCTGACAGCGGCTGTTCAGGGGGCAGAAGGCTTCGATCTCCTGGACGCTCATGCGGGCGTTGGTCTTGGTGCTGTCCTCGCCGAAGCGGAGCCGCTGCCGCGCCCGGGCGGCCACCACCCGCTTTCGGATGCTGGCGGAGGGCTCCCCCTTCTCCTTCCCCGCCAGATCCTCGAAGGGCACGTCGTTCATCTCGATGAACAGGTCGATCCGATCAAGGAGCGGCCCCGAGATGCGCCGGGCGTACCGGTGTATCTGGCTGGGGGTGCAGGTGCACTGTCGGGTCCTGGACCCCCGGTTCCCGCAGGGACAGGGGTTCATGGCCGCCACCAGCATGAAGGAGGCGGGATAGGTGCAGCTCATCCTGGTCCTGGACACGGTGACGATCCCGTCCTCCAGGGGCTGGCGCAGGCTCTCCAAAACGTCCCGGTGAAACTCCGGGAACTCGTCCAAAAACAGGACCCCCATGTGGGCCAGGCTGATCTCCCCGGGCAGGGCGTTGGCCCCGCCGCCGGTGATGGCCGCCGCGGACGCCCCGTGATGGGGGGCACGGAAGGGCCGCACCGTCACCAAACCCCGATGGCCCATGACGGAATGGATCTTAGTCACCTCCATGCACTCGGCCGGGGTCATGGGCGGCAATATGGAGGGGATGGCCCGGGCCAGCATGGTCTTGCCTGAGCCGGGGGTGCCGCACAGGAGCAGGTTATGCCCGCCCGCCGCGGCGATCTGAGCGGCCCGCTTGGCCGCGGCCTGGCCCCGGATATCGGCGAAGTCCCAGGGGGACTCCCCTTCCTCCGGGGAAAACTCTACCTTGGGCAGGGGCGCCATGTCCCCCTCGCCCCGCAAAAAGCGGACCAGCTGCGAAAGGTCGTCCACGGGGAACACCCGGACCCCCTCCACGCAGGCCGCCTCTTTGGCGTTCTCCCGGGGCACGAAAAACACGCTCTCCCCCGCCTCCCGGGCGCTGATGACCATGGGGAGCACCCCGTTCACCCCCCGGACCTGGCCGTTGAGGGCCAGCTCCCCCAGGTACACCGCCCGGACCAGGGGCGCCTGCTTCAGCTGCCCGTTGGCGGAGAGGATGGCGAGGGCGATGGGCAGATCGTAGACGCTGCCCTCCTTGCGCAGATCCGCCGGGGCCAGGCTCACGGTGATCCGCCGATCCGAGGGATAGTCGAAGCCGGCGTTCTTCAGCGCCGCCCGGACCCGCTCCCGGGACTCCCGCACGGCGGTGTCGGGAAGGCCCACCGTCTCATAGGCCGGCAGCCCGCCGGAGATATCCGCCTCCACCTTCACGGGGAAGCCCTTCAGCCCCGATAGGCCGAAGCTGTTCGCCTGGGATAGCATAGGAACCTCCTTGTCAGACCCAACCGTAGTATAGGATAGATGCGGGCAGCACGTTCTCCAGGAACCCGGCGTAGCCGTAGCCCGTGGGCAGGCCGGAGATGGCGGGATATAAGAGGATGAAATAGATCACGGCCAGGGCGAGCCAGACCCACTTGATCCAATGGATCCGCCGCTCTTCCCGCTCCATCAAAAAGAGCAGATACACCGTGGACAGCAGCAAAAAGGGCACCGTGGCGAAGAAGTGGTAGAGGAACACGCACCGGGTCACCAGCACCCAGGGGCCGTAGTTGGCCGCCACGCCCACGAACAGGATGGGATGGACCGGGTCCCGCTTCACCTTCCCCAGCACCCATTCGAGGAACAGGCACACCGCGCCCACGGCGCTGACCCACCAAACGGCGGGGTTGCCGGTGCTGGCGATGTTGGAGATCCTCTCCCCGTCCCCGGACACGTAGAACCAGACGCTCTTGAAGGTGAAGGGCCACTGGTACCAGGCGCTCTGGCACATATGGGTGGCGGTGAGCTTGCTGTGGTAGTTGTACATGTCCTTTTGGTTCTTGAGCAACGTCCGCCACATGTCCCCCAGGCCGTAGCTCTCCCGGAGGGAGGCCTCATACCGGTAGTAGGGGAAATAGGAAGCGAAATAGATGGCCCCGGGCACCAGAAGGAACCAGAGACAGCACCAGAGGGCCGTGATCCACAGCTCCTTCCAGAAGCGGGCCCGCTTCCCCTTCGCCCCCTCGTCATGGCCCTTGTAGGCCTCGAAAAGGGCGCACAACAGATGATAGAACAGCACCACCGCCAGGCCCGCCCCCGCGTAACAGCCGATCCACTTGCTGCTGCAGCCCAAACCGAAGGCCACCCCGGACAGAGCCAGCGGCCGCAGCTTCTGCTTCAGCGGCGCGGTGAAGTAATCTTGCCGCACGTATTCATACATGAAGAAGAACATGAGCAGGATGAAGAACACCCCGTACACGTCGATGGTGGCGATGCGGGTCTGGGTGAAGTGCATGCAGTCGAAAGCCCACAGGCCCGCCGTCACGAAGGCGAAGTCCGTGCGCTTGAGGATGCGCTTGGCGAACACGTACAGGAGGGGCACCATGGCCACCCCGAACAGGGCCCCCATGATCCGCCAGCCAAAGGGCTTCATGCCAAAGACCAGGATGCCCAGGGCGATGATGAGCTTGCCCAGGGGCGGGTGGGTCCATTCATAGACGGACATGTTGTGGATGTTCTCGTAGGCGGTGCGGCCATGGTAGATCTCGTCGAAGATCATGCCGTTGAAGTAGCTGGGGGATTCAGGCACCGTGTCCTGCTCGTCCACCAGGTTCAGGGCGCTCTGGTTGTCGCCGAACACCTCCAGCACCCTGACGGGCAGCAGCTCCCCCTCCGAGAAGAAGGCGATCTCGTTGAAGGCGGCCTCCCGGTCCTCCACCGTGACCCTGAGGTACCGGGTGGTGAGGCTCATGTCCACCTCATGCCACTTGAACATATCCCCCTGGTCCTCGGTGTAGGTCTCCTCCGTGCCGTCGTCGCCCTCGAAGCGCAAGGTCCCCTGGGCCACGTTCCCGTTGAACCAGACGGTGTCGAAGGTGACCACCTGCCCGAAGTCCAGGGTGAGGCTATCCCCAACCTCCCCCCGGTAGACCGTGGTGGGGAAGGACAGCGTGCCCAAATTCAAAAGGGCGATGAGGGCGTACAGTAGCGTCAGAGCCGTGAGCAGGATCCTGTCCAGCTTCAAAAGGCGCTCGCTCTGCCCCTTCTCAAAGAGGCTCAGTATCGCATATTTCGATGAGGCGTCGCGCTTCATTTCTTCAAGCCCTCCTCGATCCATCCGTAAAGCCGGCCGGGATGCCCGCTCTCCTCCCGCAGCAGCAGGGCGCCCACCTTACCTTTCAAATCGTGGAGCATGTCCGCCGCCACGTAGCCGAAGTACAGGCACACCAGCACCTCCGCCCCGGCCCAGAAGCGAAGGACCGTGTTGTGCTCCCGGCCGCCCCGGATCACCTCCATGGCCCCCTTGCTCACCACGTACTGGGCCATCATCTCGTTGAGGAAGGTGGTCACGGTGAAGAGCAGGGCCACCAGCAGCAGCCGCTTGTCCTTATAGTAGGCGTAGGCGAAGAGGAGCATCACCAGCACCGGCACCACGTACCGCTCGTGCATGTAGTGGCCGAAGGTGAAGATGAAGGCCATGGTGAGGGACGCGGCCAGAAACACGAAGCCCTTGTCCTCACTGAGGCTGACGCCCCGACTTTTTTGGGCCTGATACCGGCGCAGCACCGTCATGAAGCCGCAGACCACGGCCAGGCAGATGGCGATGGTGCCGAACTGCTTGAAGGTGAGCAGGTTCGGAAGGATATACTCTCCGGCCCGCTTCCAGTTGGCGCCGCAGAAGGCGAAGTAGTTGTAGGCCTCCACGGTGGCGTAGTCATAGTGGCCGGAGGCGTTGAGGAACCGGCCCACGAACCAGAACAGGCTTTGATCTCCCTTGAAGGGCAAAGAGACCAGCAGGATGACGGCGAAAGCCGACAGGGCGCCGAGGACCGTGGAAAGCAGGTCCTTTTTGCCCTCCTTCTCCCCCCAGCGGATCAGGAACAGGTGGGCGAAGGCGTACACCGGCCCGAACATGAGGGCCTGCCACTTGGTCATGACCGCCAGGCCGAAGACGGCCCCGGAGAGGATGGGCCAGACGTCCAATTTGGGCCCCTCCGTCCGCCGCAGGAGCAGCAGGAAGCTCACCGCCAGCCACAGGGTCAGGATGGAGTCGATCTGCCCCCAGGCCCCGGAGAGGAACAGCAGCGCCGGGTTCAAAAACACCAGCCCGCCCAGGATCAGGGCGCCGGCGTTGTTGATCCGCTGCCGCCGGGCGAAGGCCATGACGAGCAGCGCCAAAGCAAGGTCAGCCACCACCGCCGGGAACATGTAGAGGAACAGCTCCCAGACGCCTCCCAGCCCGTCCCCGAACAGGGACAGCAGCCGGGAGTACCCGCCCAGGAAGAGCATGTAGCCCGGGGGATAGTCATACCAGTCGTGGCCCTCCGCCCAGTAGAACTGGCGGGTGCCGTTGCCGGCGATGTCCCGGCCCCAGCCCATGAAGCAGGCCAGGTCCGTGTCGTGGCCTTTGAACAGGGCGCAGAGGATCAGCCGCAGGATAAGCCCCACCACAACGATGAAGACAAAACCCAGCCAGTAGGCCTTGTCGGGCAGGGATTTGCCCGTGAGCAGCCGCCGGTTCCGGTAGACGCCGAAGAGGAGCAGGATGCCCGAGAGCACCGCCGCCCAGACGATGACGGCGAAGAAGGACTTGTAGTGCTCCTCGTCCCGGAAGGCGTCGTCCTCGTCGTCGCCGGAGGTGCCGCCCCAGGGCTCCAAAACCTGGTACCGCCCCTCCTCCGCCCCGCCGGCGCGCAGGGAAATGTCCTTGAAGCGGACCGTGCCCCGGCTGGCCTCGGAGTAGCCGCCCAGGCGCAGGGCGAGGATGACCTCGGTCTGGCCCGGTTTGGTCTCAAAATACAGGCGGGTCTCGGTGAAGTCGTTGTCGCCCAGGAGCCCCGCCGTGTAGACGCAGCTCTTGTCCAGGCTGTAGTTGTCGATGGACAGGGAGGCGCCCCGGCCCTCCTCCACGCCCTCGGTGGCGATGAAGCCGGAGAGCACGTACTTCGTCCCCTCCGCCACCGTCACCTGTTTGCAGAGCCGCAGATCGTCGGCCACGTCCGTGCGCAAAATCAGCGTCCCCGTCCCGTCCAGAAAGGCCTCGTATTCGTTTTCATAGGAGCTCACATACCAGTCCTCGGGCAGTGTGCCGGACTCTCCGGACAGATCGAGGGCTGTGCCCAGGCTGGCCGCCAGGGTATGGCCCTTCCCCTTGCCCTTGAAATAGAAGCCCGCTCCCACGAGCACCGCCACCGCCAGCACCGCCACGATGGCGCTCAGAACCTTTTTCTGCACGTACGTTCCTCCGCGAATCTACCTATGGATATATTTCCTCGTTTGTATGATAGCACAACCCTTCCCCGGATTGCAATCCATTGTCAAAAAGGGTTCACATTGTCCCCAATTCGTCACGATTTATAAAAGGGGCTGCCCAAGATGTGTGTGCGCCCTCCCTGACACACACATACTCTTACTCATATTCATATTCATTCTCTTTCTCTTTTTCTTATTCTTATTCTTTCCCTTGGTTTCAACCTTGGTTCCAATATGGTCCCAAGATGGTTCCAGCCTCTCCCCCGTTGGTTCCAAAGCAGCAAAACGCGGCCCTGCTGTCCTTCCAAAGCAGAGCTGTCGCGGCTGTGGGGTCAAAAGGCGTTGGGGATGTGGATGACGCGCAGGGGCTTTGTGTAGACCTCGATGACGTCGAAGCGGGCGGGGTCGTTGAAGCCGCCGTGCTGCTTCATGTACCCCTGGGCGGCGCGGGTGAGATAGAGCTGCTTTTTCGGGCCCACCGCCTCCCGGGGCAGGCCATGGTCCGCGGCGGAACGGGTCTTCACCTCCACGAAGATAAGGGTGCCCGACCGCCGCTCCCGGGCCACGATGTCGATCTCGTAGCGGCCGAAGCGGTAGTTGCGTTCCAAAATGCGGCAGCCGTGGAAGAAGAGATACAGGGCGGCCAGCCGTTCCCCCCGTCGGCCGGTGTTCATGGGACGAAGTGGCCGATGAAGCTCTTGCGGTGGATGGGACAGGGGCCGTACGCTTTGAGGGCGGCGATGTGCTCCGCCGTGCCGTAGCCCTTGTTCCGGGCGAAGCCGTACTGGGGATAGAGGGCGTCCTGCTCGATCATGTACCGGTCCCGGGCCACCTTGGCCAGGATGGACGCGGCGCCGATGGAGTAGGTCAGGGCGTCCCCGTGGATCAGCGGGTGCTGCCGGGCGGGGATGTCGAGACCCCGCAGGGCGTCGATGAGTACGTCGGTCACAGGGACGCCGATCTTGGCGAAGGCCTCCTTGAAGCCCCGTTTCGTGGCCTCCAGGATGTTGATCTCGTCGATGACCTCCGGGCCGATCCAGGCGGTAGAGTGGGCCAGGGAGGTGGCTAAGATCTGGTCGTAGAGGGCTTCCCGCCGCTTCTCCGACAGCTTTTTGGAGTCGTTGATATAGGGCAGCAGGGGCTCCGGCGGCATGACCACGCAGCCCACCACCACGGGGCCGGCGAGAGGGCCGCGGCCCACCTCGTCCATGCCGGCCAAAATGACGCCCGGCTGGTCCCAGTAGGTTTTATCGATTTTGGAGAGCTCCGCGAGGCGTTGGAGCTCCTTTTCGGTCACTTTCATGGAGTTTCCTTTCTTTTTGTTCCTTTTTTCTCTTCGGTGAAGAGAAAAAAGGAACCGAAAAAAGAGAAGCACATGGGGGAAAAACAGATTATGTGTAAAAAAGCCTTATCTTCCTTGAGCTTCTCTTTTTGCGCCGCTTTTTCCTCTTTGTCGAAAGAGAAAAAGCGGCAAAAGAAAAACTAAATCTCAGGAATCCTGTCCAGCGTAACTTTCGCGATCTTGCCGCCCCGGAACTCGTCGAGGACGATCCGGGCCGCCCGCTCGGTATCCAGCACGCCACCGGACAGAAGGAAGCCGCGGCTTTTGGCCACCGCCTCCAGCAGCTCCCCCTCGGGGGTGTCGGGCGTGACCTTCTTGTACCGGTCCATGAGGGCCTGGGGCGCCAGCTCCCGAAGCCGGATGAGGAGCCGTTGGGCCAGTTCCTCCCCGTCCAGGATATCGTCGTTGATGGACCCCAAAAACGCCAATGACAGGGCCTTCTCCTGGTCCTCCAGCTTGGGCCAGAGGAGGCCGGGGCTGTCCATGAGCTCCAGGTACGCGTTCACCTTCACCCACTGCTTCGATCGGGTGACGCCGGGGGTGTCCCCGGTCTTCGCCCGGTTCTCGCCGGCGATCCGGTTGATGAAGGTGCTCTTACCCACGTTGGGGATGCCCACCACCATGACCCGGACGGTCTTTTTGACCCCTTTCTCCTCCATGCGCCTGACCTTGTCGGAAACCGCCCGCTCCATGAGGGACACGGCCTGCTTCCTCCCGGCGGCGCCGGTGGAGACGATGGGCGCAGCCAAAAAGCACCGGCCCTTGTAATACTCCACGAACCGGCGGGTCATGGCTTCGTCGGCAAGGTCCGCCTTGTTGAGGAGGATCAGCCGCGCCTTTGCGGCGAACAGACCGTCGAAGTCCGGGTTCCGGGACGCCTCCGGCGCCCGGGCGTCCACGATCTCCGCCACCGCGTCCACCAGCTTCAAATTCTCCTGGAGCATGCGCTTGGCCTTCGCCATGTGCCCCGGATACCATTGGATGAGCATGTTCCTCCTTTTCATGCGCCTTTGGCGCAAATCATGCCATTTGGCAAATCATGACCGCAGGTCAAATCATGCACCGCAGGTGCAAATCATCCAAGAATGATTTGGGCTGACGCCCATGATTTGGCTGTGCCATGATTTGATACTGCGTATCATGATTTCTCGCGTTCCCTTGGAAACGCTCCATGATACAAAAAAGCCCCGCAAGCGGGGCGTTTTTTGTCTTATTTGGTGACGATGCGCTCGCGGATCTTGGCAGCCTTGCCGGAACGCTCGCGGAGGTAGTACAGCTTCGCCCGGCGAACGACGCCGTGACGGACCACCTCGATGCGGCCGATGCGGGGGCTGTGATAGGGGAAGGTACGCTCCACGCCCACGCCGTAGGAGATACGGCGGACGGTGAAGGACTTGCGGATGCCGCCGCCCTCCATCTTGATGACGATGCCTTCGAAGTTCTGCAGACGCTCGTGAGTGCCTTCCACGACCTTCACGAACACCCGGACCTGATCGCCGATCTCCAGCTCAGGCAGATCGGTGCGCAGCTGTTCTTTTTCCAGTTCCTTGATGATGTCGGACATTTTGATTTTCTCCTCTCGTTCTATATGAGCGATACGGGCGTTCATGACCGCAAAAAGCAGGACAGTGGACCGTCCATTGCCGCAACGGGCGTATTATAGCATGGAAAAAAGGGGAATGCAAGCCCTATTTTCCCTTATTTTCGTAGTATTTTCCGTAGGTGCCGAGAAGCTCCGGCCGATTCTCCCGGGTCTTCTCGAGGGCTTGCGCCTGCCGCCAGGCCGCGATGTTGGCCCCGTGGCCCGAAAGCAGCACCTCCGGCACGGCCATGCCCCGAAACTCCGCGGGCCGGGTGTACTGGGGGTACTCCAAAAGGCTTCGGGAGAAGCTCTCCTCCTCCGCGCTCTCGCCGCTGCCCAGGACCCCGGGCACGAACCGGCTCACCGCGTCCACCAGCACCATGGCGGGCAGCTCCCCGCCGGTAAGGATATAGTCGCCGATGGAGATCTCCTCGTCCATGAGGGCCATGACCCGCTCGTCCACCCCCTCGTAGTGGCCGCAGAGAAGCAGCAGCCGGGGATGCTTCGCCAGGGTACAGGCCCGCTCGGTGGTGAGGAGCCTCCCCCGGGGGGTCAGCAGGATGCGGCGGGCCTCATGGTCCGGGTCCACCGCCGCCACGGCGTCGAAGATGGGCTGGGCCATCATCACGAGGCCCGCCCCGCCGCCGAAGGGATAGTCGTCCGCCTTGCTGTGCTTGTTGTCGGCCCAGGCGCGGATGTCGTGGAGGGCGATCTCCAGAAGCCCGTTCTCCTGGGCCCGCTTGAGCATGGACTCGGAGAAGGGGCCCCGGAACATATCCGGAAACAGGGTCAATACGTCAATCCGCAAAGAGACCCACCTCCCTGAGCACGTCGGCCTTGAAGACCATCCTGCCGCCCTGCACGTCCACCCGTTCGATGACCTTTTTCAGGGCGGGGACCATGAGCTTGCCGCCGTCGACGACGTACACGTCGTTGGCGCCGGTGGAGAGAACGTCCGTCACATGGCCGTAGTCCTTCCCCTCCGTGTCCGAGACGGCAAGGCCGATAAGGTCGGCGATGAAATAGGTATACTCCGGGAGCTGGGCGGCATGGGCCCGATCCACACAGAGGAACCCGCCCCGCAGCTGCTGGGCGTCCTCCACGGTGTCGTACCCCTCCAGGTGCACCACCACGGCGTCAGGCCGCTTGGAGAGCACAGAAAGCCGCACGGGGGCATAGGCCCCGTGCAGCTCCAAATATCCTTCCCTCAGCCCCTGGAAACGGGCCACGTCGTCGGTGAGCGGGTTCAGCTTCACGGCTCCCCGGATCCCGTGGGGCCGGGCGATGAACCCGACGCGCAGGTATTCCGTCACAGGATATCCACCACGTACTTCTTCTCGGCGTCCACGGAGGCCGCCTTGACGATGGTGCGGATGGCCTTGGCGATGCGGCCCTGCTTGCCGATGACCTTGCCGGCGTCGGAGGGAGCCACGGTGAGCTCGATGACGAAGGCGTCATCCTCCTCCCGCATCTCCACCTTCACGGCGTCCGGATCGTCCACCAGGCTCTTGGCGATAAACAGTACCAGCTCGTCCATGGCTTAGTCGATGGCGCCGGCCTTCTTGAGCAGGGCGCGGACGGTGTCGGTGGGCTGGGCGCCGTTCTTCATCCAGGCGACGGCCTTCTCGTTGTCGACCTTCAGCTCAGCAGGCTCGGTGCCGGGGTTGTAGTAACCCAGCTCCTCCACGAAAGCGCCGTTGCGGGGCGCCCGGGAATCGGCCACGATGATACGGTAGAAGGGGGCTTTCTTGGCGCCCATACGGCGCAGTCTGATCTTCAGCATTGTTTGTTTTCTCCTTGTTTTATATTTCTTTTTTTGTATGAAAAACGGTCAAAACCATTTTTTCCGATCTTAGAATCCGAAGGGGAAGCCGCCCCGGCTAGCCCGCTTCAAAAACTTCTTGTTGGTCATCTGCTTCATGAGCTGGCGGCTCTGGTTGAACTGGTTCATGAGCCGGTTCACCTCCTGGACGCTGGTGCCGCTGCCCTTGGCGATGCGCTTCCTTCGGCTGGCGTTCAAGAGGTCGGGGTTCGCCCGCTCCGCCTTCGTCATGGACTGGATGATGGCCTTGGTCCGGGCAAGCTGCTTTTCGTCCACCTGCACGTTCCCCAGCTTGGAGGCCCCGGGGATCATCTTGAGCATGTCCTCCATGGAGCCCATGTTCTGCATCTGCTCCATCTGGTCGAGAAAGTCGTTGAGATCGAAGGACGCGGTCCGCATCTTCTTCTCCATCTCGGCAGCCTTCTTCTCGTCGAAGGCCTGCTGGGCCTTTTCGATGAGGGTCAAGACGTCGCCCATGCCCAAAATCCGGGAGGCCATCCGATCCGGATGGAAGGGCTCGATGTCGGTGAGCTTCTCGCCGGTGCCCGCGAACTTGATGGGCTTGCCGGTGACCGCCTTCACGGACAAGGCCGCGCCGCCCCGGGTGTCGCCGTCCAGCTTGGTGAGGATCACGCCGGTGAGGGGCACCGCCTCGTGGAAGGCCTTGGCCGCGTTCACCGCGTCCTGGCCCGTCATGGCGTCGATGACCAGGAGGACTTCGGCGGGGTTCAAAAGATCCCGGAGCTTCTTGAGCTCGCTCATCATGTCCTCGTCCACGTGGAGCCGGCCCGCGGTGTCCACGATGAGCACGTCGTAGAAGTTCCGCCGGGCGTATTCCACCGCCTCCGCGGCGATCTTCACCGGGTCGATCTGCCCCTTCTCAAAGACGGGGACGCCGGTCTTCTCCCCCACGATCTTCAGCTGGTCGATGGCGGCTGGTCGGTACACGTCGCAGGCGCAGAGGAGTGGGTTCTTGCCGTATTGCTTTTTGAGGAGCATGGCGAGCTTGCCGCACATGGTGGTCTTGCCCGCGCCCTGGAGGCCCGCCATCAGGAAGATGGCCGGTTTGGTGGACCCGAAGTCCAGCCGGGCGTTGGTGGACCCCATGAGGGCGGTCATCTCCTCGTTGACGATCTTGATGATCTGCTGGCCCGGGGTCAGGCTTTCCAGCACATCGGCCCCCACCGCCCGCTCGGTGACCTTCTTTACGAAGTCCTTCACCACCAGGAAGTTGACGTCCGCCTCCAACAGGACCAGGCGGATCTCCCGCATGGCGTCCTTCACGTCCTTTTCGGACAGACGGCCGCGGCCCGTCAGCTTTTTGAAGATGTTTTGCAATCCTCCCGAGATGCCCTCAAAGGCCATAGGCTCCTCCTTCCCGAAGTCTCACTCTTCCCAAACGCTTTCCACCGTGTCGAGGCCCTGCTGCAGCAGCTCCTTTTCCCGGTCGGTCACGTGGCTCTCCTTCACCAGCATGCGCATGGCGGCCATGAGCTTCTCCTGCCGGTCGAACTTCTCCACCAGCTTCAGGGCCTTTTCATACGCCCGGAGCTGGTCCTCGGCCCGCTTCAGGGTGTCCCGGACCCCCTGGCGGGAGATCCCCTCCCGCTCGGCGATCTCCGAAAGGGAGCAGTTTTCGTTGGCATACTGGCTCATCAGCTCCCGCTGCTTTTCCGTCAGCAGCATGCCGTACCAGTCTAACAGCTCGCCCAGCTCGATCAGCTTGTCCATACCCACCTCAATAAAAGGCTGTAAAGTATTTTTACTTTACAGCCTACGTAGTATACCCTATGCATCAGGAATTGTCAACAGGTTTTTATACGGTTTCAAAGAGCTCCTGAGGGAGCTGGGGGAGCTCCTCCAGGCTGGTCAGGTTGAACTTGTGGAGGAAGGTGTCCGTGGTCACCAGCAGCATGGGCCGGCCGGGCACGTCCTTGCGGCCGGAGACGGCGATGAGCCCCAGCTTCAACAGCCGCTCCACCGCGTACTCGCACCGGACCCCCCGGACCTCCTCGATCTCGCCCCGGGTCACGGGCTGGCGATAGGCCACGATGGCCAAAGTCTCCAGGACGGAATTGGAAAGGCTCCGCTGCTGGGTGGGGTTCAGGACCGCTTCCACCGCCTCCGCGTTCTCCGCGGCGGTGGTAAGCTGGGCGGTGTCCGCCGTCATGAAGAGCCGAAGCCCCCGATCCTCCGCCTCATAGGACAGCTGCAGATCGAAGAGCTTTTGCTTCAGCTCCCCGTCGGTAAGCTCCAGCCCCCGGCACAGCTCCTCCAGAAGGACCGGTTCCCCGGCCACGAACAGTATGCTTTCTATCTTTGACGTGATGCGATCCATGCTCTATTGCGCGCCGCCAGGCAGCGACTCCTCCTCGTCCATGTACACCGTGTCCTCCCCGTCCTCCCTGAGCTGCCGCATGTGGATGCGGATGGGGGCGAAGGTGTCCCCCTGGGTGATGTGGACCTCCCCTCGGCTCATCATCTCCAGCACCGCCATGAAGGTGACCACCACCTCCATGCGGGTGGGCCGCTCGCTCAAGAGCTCCCGGAAGGACAGGTGCTGGTTCTCCATCAGCTTCTTGCGGATCAGGCCGGACCGCTCCCGAACGGTGAAGGTGTCCTGCCGGACCCGCTGCTCCCGCGGCCCCTGCTCCGACTCTTTGGCCCCCGCCAGGGCCTGCAGAAAGGCCTTCAGCAGCCCCTCCGCCGTGGCGTCGGGGAGGTCCGCCTCCTCCTTGGGGGGCGGCAGCTCCTCCGGCAGCCGGGAGAACCGGAGCCGGGCCTGCTCGTAGAGCTCGCTTAGCTCCTCCCCGGCGGCCTTGTAGATCTTGTACTCCTTCAACCGGCGGATGAAGGCCTCCTCCGGGTCCTCCTCCTCGTCCTCCTCCAGGGGGGCGGGCCGGGGCAGCAGGTGCCGGGACTTCAAATACACCAGCTGGGCCGCCACCGTGAGGAAGTCGCTGGCCGCGTCCAGCTCGTCCTCGGTGAGCTCCTCCATATAGGAAAGGTATTCCGAGGTGATCTCGGACACGAAGATATCCTCGATGTTCACCTCTGCCTTTTCGATCAGGTGGAGCAAGAGATCGAGGGGTCCGTCGAAATCCTGGATGTGTACCCGATATCCGTCCATGACTACGCCACCAAAAGCTTGCTGATGAGGCCGAAGACCAGATTCTGGGCCCAGGAGATGGGGTAATCCAGTATCCCCAGCCACAGCAGGGCCAGAAGGATGTACCGCCCGTACTGCCGCAAAAAGGCGAAGACCTGGTACGGGAGATGTCGCCCCAGGAGGCTTTCCGCCACGTGGCTGCCGTCCAGGGGCGGGATGGGGATCAGATTGAAGATGATCAGCGTGGTGTTGATGCCGATCAGGTTCAAAAAGATATAATAGAAGGCGTCGTTGAAAAAGAGGCGGTTATCTCGCCGGACCAGGACGACGAACAGGGCGGAGAAGAAGATCACCTGCAGCAGGTTCATCATCACCCCGGCCAGGGAGACGATGATGTCGTCCCGCTTGAAGTGCTTGAAGTTCCGGGGGTTCACCGGCACGGGCTTGGCCCAGCCGAAGCCCAAAAACAGCAGGCACAGGGTGCCCAGCACGTCGAAGTGATCGAGAGGGTTCAGGCTCATGCGGCCCAGGTTCCGGGCCGTGGGGTCGCCGCAGCGGTAGGCCGCGTAGGCATGGCCCCACTCGTGGAGGGTCAGGCCCAGCAGCAGGGCGGGCAGCATGTAGAGGAGCTGCAGCGGGTTTTGGATGAAATACTGAATTCGGCTCATGGGGATAGTATAGCCCATCCCGCCCCCTTTTGGCAAGCCCCGGGAGGCTCATCCGGTGTGCCGAAGATAATTCTGTCCGATGCGCCGCAGCAGCTCCGGCCAGGTCTTGAGGGAAACCTCCGCCGCCGGGTACAGGCTGAGCCGCAGCACCTCCTCCCCGCCCAGGGTGAAGACGGCCTCTCCCACCGACACCTCCGGGGAAAGGGGCGCCGACAGCGCTTCGGGCACCGCCATCTGCCGCTCCACCTGCCCCGCCTGCTTTGAAAGGAGCAGAGCCGCGTCCTCGTGGGATACCAGATCCACCCGGTCCCGATCCCCGGATAGGACGGGCCAGTTTTCCGCCACCACCTCCCCCGGCCCAGCCAAACGCATGGGCGAGAAGCTGGCGAAGGCCAGGTCGAACAAGGCCCCTGCGGCGGCGAACCGGTCCTCACTGGACTTGGCGCCGATGACGGCCGCCACATAGGTCACCTCCTGCCGCTTCACGGCGAAGACGCCGGCGTACCCCTCCTCCTTCTGGGAGCCGGTCATGAGGCCGAAGCAGCCGGAATAGCTGCGGATCATCCGATTGGCGTTGACGAGCTCCGTCTCCCGGCCCCCCGCGTGGACGATGTGCTCCCGGTACTGGCCGGCCCAGCGGCAGAAGTGCTCGCTCTTCACGGCGGCGGCCCCCAGGGCGCACAGGTCCAGGGGCGAAAACAGGGTATCCGTGCCCAGACAGTCCGGCAGGGTCCTGTCCACCCCCAGCTCCCTCAGGGTGACCTGGATGTTGTTGAGGAACACGCTCTCGGACCCGAAGGCGTTCTCCCCCAAGGTGACGATGGCGTCCCCGGCGGAGATCATCACCGCCGCCTTGAGCAACTCCCCGGCTTCGATCCGCTCCCCCGATTCCAAAAAGGCCGTGGGCCCGGGAATGGCCGCCGCCCGGGGGGACACCTGCATGCCGGTGCTCTCCTGTATGAGGCCGCTGTCGAAGGCCCGGCAGAGGGTCAGCACGGCGGGAAGCTTGCGCAATCCCGCCACGGCCATGGGCTCCGTTCCCTTCTTTTCCAGCAAAGCCTCCCCGCGCCCGGGCAGGATCAGGCAGTACCCGGAGACCTTGGGGGCGATCTCCTCCTCCCCCCAGCTCCCCACGGGCAGCATTAGGATGAACACGGTCAACACGATAGAAAGAAAACGGCGCACAGGCGAACCCTCCTTTTGGGATAAGCCTATGCGCCGCAGATTGTGAAAATGATTTACTTCAGTATGTCCTTCAGGAAAGAGGTGCCCGCGTGCCAGGGGGCGCCGGTGAGATAGTCGTAGATGGTGGCGGCGATGTCCGCAAAGCTTTGGCGGACGCCCAGGTCCACGCCGCCCTTCACGGGCTTGCCCGCCACCAGCAAGGGGATGTGCTCCCGGGTGTGGTCCGTGCCGTGATGGGCCGGGTCGCAGCCGTGGTCGGCGGTGATCATGAGGATATCCTCCTCCTTCATGAGGCCCATGATCTCGGGGAGCTGCTCGTCGAAGCGCTCCAGCGCCTTGGCGTACCCCTCCACGTCCCGGCGGTGGCCGTAGAGCATATCGAAGTCCACCAGGTTGGTGAAGATGAAGCTGCCCGTGCCGTCGTCGATGAACCGCTTGGTGGCCGCCACGCCGGTCTCGTTGTTCTTGGTGTGGTCCACGATATCGATGCCCCGATGGCAGAAGATGTCCTCGATCTTGCCGATGGCCACCACGGGGAGCCCCTGGGCGTGAAGGCCGTCCAGGATGGTGTCCTCGAAGGGGGGGATGGCGTAGTCCTTTCGGTTCTCGGTGCGAACGTACTTCCCGTCCCGCTTCGTGAAGGGGCGGGCGATGACCCGGCCGACGAGATACTCGCCCTGGAGCATCTCCCGGGCGATCTCGCAGATGCGGTAGAGCTCGTCCAGGGGGATGACCTCCTCACAGGCGGCCACCTGGAACACGCTGTCCGCCGAGGTGTAGACGATGGGCTTGCCGGTCTTCACGTGCTCGTCTCCCAGCCGCTCGATGATCTCGGTGCCGCTGGCCACCTCGTTGCCCAGGGTACCCCGGCCGATCTTTGCCTCGAAGGCGTCCATAAGGGCCTTGGGGAAGCCGTTGGGGAAGGTTTTGAAGGCGGTCTTCTGGATGAGGCCCGCCATCTCCCAGTGGCCGCAGGTGGTATCCTTGGCGTGGGTCACCTCCCTGCACTTGCCGTAAGCGCCTTCGAGAGGCCCTTCCCACTTGGGCAGGGGACTGCCCTGTATGTGGCCGATGCCGAGCTTCCGCATGTTTGGGATGTTCAAGGGGTGCCGCTCCTCGATATGCCCCAGGGTGTTGGCCCCCAGGTCATCGAATTCTGCCGCGTCGGGCAGTTCGCCGATGCCCACGCTGTCCAAAACGATCAAAATGGCTCTCTTGCTCATAGGCTGCGCTCCTGTACGAAAGTATTGTTATTAGTATACCACGTCCGAAAGGAAATGACAACCGTCCGCCCCCACGTCTCGGCCGTTGATCCGGTTCAGCTCCCGCAGAAAATCCGCCCGTCCCTGATCGTAGGGGAGCAGCTGCTTCACGTGCTCGTAGAGGGCGAAGAGGAACTCCCCGTTGGTGGGCATGCCCTGCTTGTCCTGGGCGCTGTAGCCGAAGTACTGCCGCTGGACCCCCTTGTCCGCCAACCGCCAGCAGCTCTCCACCCCGTGGCGCATGGCCCGATCCACCATGACCGGGGAGGACCGATGGCGCTGAGAGAGGGCCGGATACAGCTCCTGCATGAGCTTGATGCGGGAGGGGTAGCGCCGCTGGGTCAAAAGCCCCACCCCGTCGGAAAAGTAGCGGAAGGCCAGCAGATGTCGGGGCACGCACAAGGCGTCCAGGGAGCACTGGGCCTGGAGGGTGAACCAGCCCTGACGGCCGCCCTCGTCCCCCGCCTCCCCCAGCAGCAGGGCGATCCGCCGCAGGACCAGCTCCAGGATGAGGGGCTTATAGAACACGAAGGTGGCGGCGGCCAGGGTCCCGGGGGCCAGGCTCCCCTCCCGTTCCGCCAGCAGGAACACCGGCACCCCCTGGAGCCGGCAGCTGTCCAGCAGCCCCGTCCCCGACAGGGGCAGCAGCTCCGTCTCGGCCAGGAGGAACCCTATCCCCGGCTCCAGTTTTTCCGTGACCACCACGCCCCGATTCGAAAGATACTCCGCCGCCCGCTGCCTGTCCGCGGCCCGCAGCAGCAGACACGCCCGCTTCGTTTCCGTCTTCATGCCCGTCGCGCCTCCTCCAGGACCCCGGCACCTTCGCCCCAGGGACTGTTCAGCCGCATCCGCACCCGATCCGCCACCATGTGGATGAAGGCGGAGTTGGAGGGCGTGTCCCGATGGGCCTCCACGGTATAGCCGAAGAAGGTCTGGATGGTGTTGATGTCCGCCCGCATCCAGGCGCACTCGATGGCGTGGCGCATGGCGTGCTCGGCCATGGACACGGAGGTGCCGCAGAGCCGGGCCGAGGCGGGATAGATGTCCTTCATGACGGAGAGCCCCGCCGGGTGGTCGGCGCAGTTCACCAGCTTGATGGCCTCCCTAAGCAGGTGATACCCCTGCAGATGGGGCGGCACCCCCAGGCGAAAGAGGGTGTTGGTCACCAGATAATCCACGTACCCGTAGTCCGGCCCCTCCAAGCGAGGCTCGCCCCGGGTCAGGGCATAGAGCTGCTCCGCCGTCTGCTGCGCGTCCAGGGGCTTCAAAAAGCAGTAGGCGATCTGCTGGCCCATGCGCTCCAACACGGTGGGCGACGCCTTTTCCGTCATGACGAAAAGTTGAGGCCGACGCAGCAGCGGCAAGGATGACACCGCCTCCACGATCTCCAGACCGTCGATGCCCGGCAGCTCCAAGTCGATGAGCAGCACGTCCGTCCGCTCCTCCATATACCTTTCCAAAAGCTCTCTCCCGTCCCGCAGCACCGGCAGGACCCTGAACTGCTTTTTCCGGACCAGGGCGGTATACAGCGCCTCCGCCTCCATTCGATCCGCACTGACGATACGAAGTGTCTTCATGTGCCTTCCCTCTTTCTGATTTGTATAAAAAAGTGAATATGATTTGGGATCGGTTTTCCCCGTCCATTGGGAATAATACACGGATTTCCTGCATTTTTCAATATACAGAAAGGGCGAAAATACCGCAATTTCCATGAATAATCTGTGAATATTGCATGATTTCGCCCTTTTTGTCCTATTTTCGAGAAATATGACTCGGATCAGAACAGCTTATCGAGCATCCACTGGGCGTAGATGCAATAGCCCCGCTTCGGCTCGTTGACGAACACGTGGGTCACCACGCCGATGAGCCGGCCGTCCTGAAGGACGGGGCTGCCGCTCATGCCGGGGACGATGCCGCCGGTGAGGGACAAAAGCGCCCCATCGCTCACCTCGATCATCATGCCCTGGATGCCGGGAGCGCTCTGGACCTTCAGCCGGATGATCCGGCAATCGTAGCCTCGCCAGACCCCGTCGGCGGCACAGTAGAGGGTGGCGTCCCCCGTGTGGGCCTGGCTGGCCGCGGCCACGGGCACCGCCGGCCCCCACAGATCCTCCGGGCCGTGATAGGGGCCCGCCACGCCGTAGTCCCCGTTGGTGTCGATGGTGCCCACCCCGTCCTCCGCCCGGGTGGAGAAGACGCCCGCCAGCTCCCCCACCCGGCCGGAAGCGCCGGGGACCGCGGCGGTGATGGAGGCCGGAGCGATGAAGCCGCCGCCGGTGAGCAGGTTGACGCCGGTGTCCACGTCCGTGACCCCGTGGCCCAGGGCGCAGAACCTGTTCCCCCGCAAAAAGGACAGGGTGCCGATGCCGGAGGTGCTCTCCCGGACCCAGGCCCCCAGCTTGTACTGGCCCGTGTCCCGCTCCCGGGCCGGGCGCAAAGGCAGGGTCAGCCGGCTCGTCCCCCGCTGGATCGTCAGCTCCACCTGCTCCCGGCCCTGCAGGAGCGTCAAAAGGCCCACCGCCCCCGAAACCGCTTGTCCGTCCACCGCCAGCAGGGCGTCCCCTTTGCGCAGCCCGGCGGCGGAAGCGGGGCTCTGGGCGCCCGCCTCCGTCTCCACGGCGGTGAGGCCCACCACCTGGACCCCCTTCGTATAGAGCACCACCCCCACTGTGGCGCCCCCCAGGCGGACCGTGGGCAGCGGGCCCACCTCCCGCACCGTTTTGAGGGGCACCAGCCCCAAAAGGGAAAGGACCCGCTCCCCGCCCAACCGAGCGTCGCCGCTTTCCCGCACGGACCGGGCCGCCTCGAAAATGAGGGGCGCGGACGCCGCCGTCCCCGGCTCCACCCCCTCGGGGAGGGCCCGCAGGGCCCGCATGCCCGGGGAAAGGTACCAGAAAAACAGCAGAGCGCTGAGCCCCGCTGCGATGGTTTGCCTTGTTCTTTGCTTCATGGGCATAGAATGCCCCAATGGTCTGCCGCCTTATACAGCATCCTGCGGCTCAGGGGCGCTTCTTTACCTGTTGGATGCCGTTATTGTCGATGGAGGTCTCTCCCGAGAGGAGCAGCTCCGACACGGTGACGAAACGGAACCCCTTCTGCTGGGCGGTCTCCAAAAGGACCGGCAGATAGGTCTCGATCTTGAAGCCGTTGTTGTGGCAGAGGATGATGTCGCCGCTTTGCAGCTTCTTGAGCACCCCGTCCAGGATGGTCTGGGCGCTGCGGTCCTTCTTCCAGTCCACCGTGTCCCGGGACCACTGGATCACCTCGTAGCCCGCCTCGTGGGCCGCCCGGATGACCGTGTCGTTGTACTCCCCGTAGGGGGCCCGAAAGAGGGTGCTGCGCTTGCCCGTCAGCTCCTCCAGCATGTCGTCCAGATCGGAGAGCTCCTTTTGGATGGCGATGGCGTCCAGGCGGTTCATGTGGGGATGGGTCAGGCTGTGGTTCCCGATCTCGTGGCCCCGCTTGGAGATCTCCTTCACGTACTCCGGGTACTGCTTGACCCACACCCCGCATAGGAAGAAGGTGGCCTTCACATTGAATTTGTCCAGGGTGTCCAGGATGAAGGGGGTCTTGTCGGCGTCCCAGGCGGCGTCGATGGTGAGGGCGATCTCGCTATCCTCCCGGCCCACGGCGTAGACGGGCAGCGCCCGATCCCTCATGGGCAGCACGTTCAGCTCATAGCTCTCCACCGGGGCCATGGCCGCCGCCGTGGGCTCCCCCTCCCTGTGGCGGAACCGGATGAACAAAAATACGGCCGCCGCCAGCAGTCCTATGACCAACAGCCCCATGAGCAGATTCTTTTTCGTCAGCACGATGATCGGCATGTTTGCACCTCCCGCAGGATTTGGTACACCCTATGACCTGCGCTCCGTCCATATGCCCTTTGTTTTCCCCCGCGCCTACGGAGTCGGGTCTTTCGGCACGAAGTTCAGCAGCTGCTCCCGATCGGCCACGTTGGTATAGGCGTCGGGCACGTCCCCCACGATGACGCTCTCCGCCACGGGGGCCTGGGCGGTGACGGTGACGGTGCTGGACTTCCCCGGCAGCACCACCCGGACCGTGGCGTTCAGCTCCAGGGTGATCCGATGGAGGGTCTGGTTGATGCCCGCGGAATAGAATTCGCTGTGGAAGGCGGCCCGCACCGTGCCCACCGGGGTGAAGCGGAAACTGAGCTTGGGCCCAAGACCCGTGAAGGCGGGGACGCCGCTGACGGTGCCCAAGGCCACGGACACCCCCTGCTCCCCCAGATCCCGTATCCTCTTTTGGGCGGCAATGGCGCAGTCGGCCCCCATCAGGTTCAGCCGTCCCGCGTCCGCCGTCAGCAGTGAGACGTGGCCCTCATCAAAGGCGCGGACGCTCAACAGCGCCTGAGCTTCGGGGCTGCAGAGCACCTCCAATATGGCCTCGTTCATGGCCTGGGCCGACGCCGCCTCCACCCGGGCCGACGCCAGCCCCATGAGCAGAGGCCGCAGCCGGGCGTTCATATACCAGAAGGCGCCGGCCGCCGCCAGCGCCGCCGTCAAAAGCAGGATCAAAACCCGCCTTCCCCGTCTCTTCATAGGAAAAACCCCTCCGGCACAGTCTATGCCGAAGGGGTTGTGAACATGTCGAGGTTTGTCAGAACCGGTCCGTCTGCTCCACGATGAACATGTTGGACCGGCGGATGAGGCGCAGATCCTCCTTGGTGAGCAGCAGAGATTCCGTCAGCTCCTCGTTCTCCGCCAAGATCTCCCCGGAGACGATGCACTTGGCGGAGGCGGGCAGCAGCATCCTTGAGGAGATGCCGGAGAGGAGCCCCGTGCTCTCGCTGGGCCGGTCCAACGAGCGCATGACGCAGAGGAAGGCGTGCTCCACCCCGTTGGACTGATTTTCCAGAATATAGTTGGTCACGAAATCGTGCTTCTGCCGTCGGCCGTAATACAGGGCCCGGCACCGATGGGGCTCGGTGAAGGCGGGGATGTCGTAGAAGAGGGTCACGTCGTCGTCCCCCTCCTCCCGGCCGCAGACCAGGAGGCTTCGGACGATGCGGCTCGACCGGCCGTCGTAGAGGTACATGTACCGGCGCTCCCCCGTGAGCCGGGGCTCCCCCTGCTCCTTCTTTTCCGGGATCAGGGACACCAGCAGCTGGGCCGGGCTCACGCCCAGGGCCGCCGCGATCTCGTAGAGGGTGTCCATGTCCACGGCGATGGACCCCTGCTCGTACTTGCCCACGGTGCCCTTGCTCTTGTTGATCTTTTCCGCCAGCTCGCTCAGGGTCATCCGATTGGCCCGGCGGTAGATGCGTATATTCCCGCCGATCCGCGCGCTCAAATCGCTCATGTAAATACCCCTTCCTTTCCCAAACGGCCCATCCGGTTCTGTACATCCAGTATATCCCCGAAATATGGTATTGTAAAGAGATTTTTTCGCATAAATTCTCCTTTTGATATGATTCCTGCCGTTTGCATGGAGAGGCTCTTCCCGCATATACTGAGGATGCATATATAGGATACATATCGGGAGGTCGCCCATGAACGAAAAGCTCTCCTTCAGCAAGGTATTCATCCTTGGGTTCGCTCTGTTCGCCATGTTCTTCGGCGCAGGCAATCTGATCTTCCCCCCCGCCTTAGGCATCGTCACCGGCACCAACTGGCTGGTCAGCTTCCTGGTGTACATCCTGGCGGACGCGGGTTTGGCTATTCTGGCGCTGCTGGCCTTCTTCCGCTGTCAGGAGGGCTTCCAGAACAGCATCTCCCTGCAGCTGGACAAGACCACCTCCTTTTTGCTCATCCTCTTCAACACCCTGTGCATCGGTCCCTTCATCGCCATCCCCCGGACCGCCGCCACCACCTTCGACATCGCCGTAAAGCCCCTGCTGGGCGCCTCGGTGCCGGGATGGGCTTCCTGGGCGGCGGGGGGCATCTACTTTGCCCTGGTGCTGGTGCTGTGCCTCCGTCCCGGCAAGGTGGTGGACATCATCGGCAAGGTCCTTTCCCCCACCATGTTCGTTGCATTGTTGGTGCTCATCGCCATAGGCGTCTTCCGCCCCCTGGGCCAGGTGGCCCCCGGCTCCTCCACCTTAGGCGCGGTGAAACTGGGCCTTGAATCCGGGTATCAGACCATGGATATGCTGGGCTCCCTCCTCTTCGCCGTGGTGACCTTGACCTCGGTGCGGCAGGCGGGGATCAAGGAGCCGAAGAAGCAGTTTCGGCTGGTGGCCCTGGCGGGTCTCGTGGCGGCCTTCGCCCTGTTTGTGGTCTACGGCGGCCTCACCTTCCTGGGGGCCTCCCTCTCCGGGGAGCGTGGTCTCGCGGCCAACGCCCTCAACGACCGGGCGGGACTGCTGGTGCTCATCGTCCGGCGGCTGGTGGGCCCGGCGGGAACGCTGCTCCTTGGCTTCATCGTGACGGCGGCCTGCCTCACCACCTCCATCGGCCTCGCCTCCTCCTGCTCCCAGAACATTGAGGAGCTGACCCACGGCAAGCTCCCCTACCGGCCCGTGCTCGTCGGCATGATCCTCTTCAGCTACGTCATGTCCAATCTGGGCACCACCGCCATCTTGAACATCGCCGGGCCCATCCTGAACGTGATCTTCCCCGTGTTCATCATGCTGGTGATCCTCTCCTTCTTCCCCAAGCGCATCGGCCAGGAGACCTACAGCGCCCCCTTCGGCGCCCTGTGCGCTTTTATCGTCACGGTGCTGACGGAGATCGGGAGCTATATCCCCTCCCTGCGGCTGTCAATGGCCCGGCTGCCTCTGGCCTCCGTGGGGTTGGGCTGGCTGATCCCCTCCTTGATCGCGGCGGCCATCGGCGCCTTCGTGGGCGCCTTCGTGCCCCGCAAGCATCGCTCCCTGAACAAGGTGAAGAAATAATATACTGCCCCTGCCCTCAGGCGGGGGCATTGTTGTCCGTCGATCACAGTGGTATACTGTATTCATAGAAAGCATGAAAGGAAGGCTTGAAAAGCATATGACCCAAAAGATGATGGATGCCATCGTGAAGCCCGTGGCGGGCGTCGGTTTGGAGCTTCGGCAGGTGCCCGTGCCCGTGCCCGGCCCCGGTGAGGTGCTCATCAAGATCCATAAGACCGCCATCTGCGGCACGGACGTGCATATCTACGACTGGACCCCCTGGTCCGCGGAGCATGTGAAGCCCCCTATGGTCATCGGCCACGAGTACGTGGGCGAGATCGCGGAGCTGGGCGCCGGCGTTACCGGCCTGGAAGTGGGCATGCGGGTCAGCGGCGAGGGCCACATCACCTGCGGCCACTGCCGCAACTGCCACACCGGCAACATCCAGTGGTGCAAGAACACCCACAGCGTGGGCGTGGATCGGGACGGCGCCTTCGCGGAGTACGTGTGCATACCCGCCAGCAACGTGATCATCATCGATCCCAAGCTGGACGAGGACGTGGTCTCCTTCTTCGACGCCTTCGGCAACGCCACCCACACGGCCCTCATGTTCAACCTGGTGGGCGAGGACGTGCTCATCACCGGCGCGGGCCCCATCGGCGTCATCGCGGTGGGCATCTGCAAGTACGCGGGCGCCCGGCGGGTGGTCATCACGGACATGAACGAGTATCGGCTGGACCTGGCCCGGAAGATGGGCGCGGACGCGGCGGTGAACGTGGGCAAGGCGAACTTGGAGGAGGTCATGCACCAGCAGGGGCTGGTGGAGGGCTTCGATGTGGGCCTGGAGATGTCGGGCAGCGGCGCGGCTTTGAAGCAGATGCTGTCCGTCATGCGCAACGGCGGCAAGATCTCCCTGTTGGGCCTTGGCAACGGGCCCATCAACCTGGACATGAACCTGATCATCGGCAAGGGGCTGACGCTCCAGGGCATCTACGGCCGGAAGATGGACAACTGGCACCAGATGAGCTATATGGTCCAGGGCGGTCTCGACCTCACGCCGGTCATCACCCACCGGTTCCACTACACCGACTTTGAAAAGGGCTTCGCGGCCATGCACTCCGGCAACTCCGGAAAAGTAGTACTCGACTGGACCAAATAATTCAGGAGGCGTCGTGTGAAAAACAGGTTTTTCACACACGTAGTTTGTGCCTTTGCCGCGGACCGGCGCGGCAATTTCGCAGGCGAAACCGGCAAAACTACAGAAAAGGAATGGGGATCAAAATGAAGAAGGCATACGAATTTTATCAGAACGAGCTTTCCGCCATCCGGGAAGCGGGCACCTACAAGGACGAGCGGATCATCGTCACCCCCCAGCGCTCCCGCATCGACACAACGCTCGCGAAGGGCGTGGTGAACATGTGCGCCAACAACTACCTGGGCCTCTCCGACAATCCGGACCTGATCGCCGCGGCCAAGGCCTCCTACGACGAGTGGGGCTTCGGCCTCTCCTCCGTCCGGTTCATTTGCGGCACCCAGGACATCCACAAGCAGCTGGAGGCCCGGATCGCCAAGTTCGTGGGCCAGGAGGACGCCATCCTCTACTCCTCCTGCTTCGACGCCAACGGCGGCCTCTTCGAGACCATCCTGGGGCCCGAGGACGCCATCATCTCCGACGAGCTGAACCACGCCTCCATCATCGACGGCATCCGGCTCTGCAAGGCGAAGCGGTTCCGCTATAAGAACAACAACATGGAGGACCTCCACGCCAAGCTGGAGGAGGCCAAGGATTGCCGGATCAAGCTCATCGCCACCGACGGCGTGTTCTCCATGGACGGGTATATCGCCAACCTGAAGGGCATCTGCGATTTGGCCGAGCAGTATGACGCCCTGGTCATGGTGGACGACTCCCACGCCGTGGGCTTCATGGGCGAGCACGGCCGGGGCACCAGCGAGTACTGCGGGGTCATGGGCCGGGTGGACATCGTCACCGGCACCTTCGGCAAGGCCCTGGGCGGCGCCTCCGGCGGTTACACCGCGGCCCGCAAGGAGATCGTGGACCTGCTTCGGCAGAAGTCCCGTCCGTATCTGTTCTCCAACGCTCTCGCGCCCGCCATCTGCGCCGCCAGCATCAAGACGCTGGACATGCTGGAAGCGTCCACGGAGCTCCGTGACCGGGTCCACGAGAACGCCAACTACTTCCGCAAGGAACTCTCCAAGCTGGGGTTCGACCTGCTGCCCGGGGAGCACCCCATCGTGCCCATCATGCTCTACGACGCCAAGGTGGCCCAGGAGTTCGCCCGGCGGATGCTGGACAAGGGCGTGTACGTGACCGGGTTCTGCTACCCCGTGGTGCCCATGGGCAAGGCCCGCATCCGCACCCAAATCTCCGCCGGCCACACCAAGGCGGATCTGGACTTCGCCGTGAAGTGCTTCGGCGAAGTGAAGAAAGAGATGGGGTTGTAATAGGATTTTATTGAAAGCAATCGGCCCTTTTCTTGGTAAGAAAAGGGCCCCAAAAGAACTCAAATGGGAAGTATCGTTTGCGCGGTACTTCCCATTATCATTCTTAAGCTTCTCTTTTTTGCGCCGCTTTTTTCTCTTCACCGAAGAGAAAAAAGCGGCAAAAGAAAAACTCACCCTCACGACTCCATCCGCCGTATCAGCGTCTCGTACGTCCGATCCAGCTCCCGGCTCTCCCGCCAGGCGCAGCCCACGGGCACCCCGGGCCGGTTCTTGCCGTGGAAGTCGCTCCCACAGGTGGCCAGCAGCCGATACTGGTGCGCCAAGGACACGTACAGCTCCGTCTGCCGGGCGGTGTTGGCCGGGTAATAGGCCTCGATGCCCAAAAGCCCCATGCTCACCAGCTCCCGCAGCAGCCCGTGCAGGTTCTCCCGGATATGGCAGGGGTGCGCCAGCACCGGCACGCCGTCGCTCCGGTGGATGATCTCCAGCACCTGCTCCGGCGTGAACCGCTTCTCGGTATAATACCCGGGTGTGCCGGGCCTAAGATACTTCATGAACGCCTCCCGCACCTCCGAGGCGTACCCGGCGGCGATGATGGCGTGGGCGATATGCAGCTTCGTGGTGGCGGTCTGCCCGGTCCGCACGAAGGGCCGAACCTCGATGCCCGCCGCGTCCAGCCGGGAGAGGATGATCTCGTTCCGCTTGTCCCGCCGCTCCCGAGCCACCTCCATGGCCCGGATGAGCACGGGATGGTCCATGTCCACGTCCAGACCCAGGATATGCAGCTCGTGATGATACTCGTTGTCGAACTCCACCCCGGGGATCACGGCGACCCCCTCCTCCTTGCCTGCCGCCATAGCCTCCGGGACCCCGGAGATGCAGTCGTGGTCCGTCAGCGCCAGAAGGTCGATATGCCCCCGGGCGGCGAAACGCACGATCTCCGCCGGCGCGTAGGTGCCGTCGGATTGGTCGCTATGGGTGTGCAGGTCAAATCTGTGGCTCATTCCTTCTCCGCCGTTTCCTTTTCCGCTTCCGCTTCCGCCTGCGGCTCAGCCGTAAGCGCTTCCTTCCGCTCCGCGGCCATGACCGCGTCCATGTCCTCGCCTCGGTATACCCGCTCGAACTGCTCGCCGGTGACCCGTTCGTACTTCATGAGCAGCGCCGCGGTCCGGTGCAGCCCCTCCATGTTCCGGGACAGGATATCCTTCGCCCGACCGTGCTGGGTGGCCAGGATCCGGCTGATCTCCTCGTCGATGCGCCCGGACACGGACTCGGAATGCTCCTTGCTGTGGCCCCAGTCCCGGCCGATGAATACCTCCTGGTCCCCGCCGTAGAAGACGGGCCCCAGCTCCTCGCTCATGCCGTACTGCTCCACCATCTTCCGGGCGGTGGCGGTGTTCTGCTTCAGATCCTGGCTGGCGCCGGTGCTGATATCCCCCAGCACCAGCTCCTCGGCCACCCGGCCGCCCATGGTCATGCAGATATGGTCCTCCAGCCGCGCCCGGGTCACGTGGTTCCAGTCGTCCTTGGGCAGGGTCATGGTGTACCCGGCGGCCATGCCCCGGGAGATGATGGACACCTCGTGGAGACTGTCGCACTTGGGGAGCTCGATGGCCAGTATGGCGTGGCCGGACTCATGATAGGCGGTGTACCGCTTATCCTCCTCGGTGACCACCCTACTCTTCTTCTCCGGCCCCATCTGGACCCGGGTGATGGCCTCTTCGAGATCCGCCTGGGTGATCTTCTTCCGCCGGGCCCGGGCGGTGAGGATGGCGGCCTCGTTGAGCACGTTTTCAAGATCCGCCCCCGTGAACCCCGGCGTCCGCTGGGCGAGGACGGCTAAGTCCACGTCCGGCTCAAACTTCTTGTTCCTGGCATGGACCCGCAGGATCGCCTCCCGGCCCTTCACGTCGGGATAGTTCATGGTCACCTGCCGGTCGAACCGACCGGGCCGCTGCAGGGCGGGGTCCAAAATATCCGGCCGGTTGGTGGCCGCGATGACGATGATCCCTTCGTTGGGAGCGAAGCCGTCCATCTCCACCAGCAGCTGGTTCAGGGTCTGCTCCTTTTCGTCGTGGCCGCCGCCCAGGCCCGCGCCCCGCTGCCGGCCCACGGCATCGATCTCGTCGATGAAGATCACCGCGGGGGTGCTCCGCTTGGCGGTGTTGAACAGGTCCCTGACCCGGGACGCGCCCACGCCCACGAACATCTCCACGAAATCCGAGCCGGAGATGGAGAAGAAAGGCACCCCGGCCTCCCCCGCCACGGCCTTGGCCATGAGGGTCTTGCCGGTGCCCGGCGGGCCCACCAGCAGCACGCCCTTGGGTATGCGGGCGCCCACCTCGGAGAACCGCCTGGGTTCCTTCAAAAAGTCAACGATCTCCTGAAGCTCCAGCTTCTCCTCCTCGGCCCCCGCCACGTCGTTGAAGGTGATGGGGTTCTGGCCCGGGGCGTACTCCCGGGCATGGGAGCGGCCGAAGTTGCTCATCTGCTTGCCGCCGCCCTGCTGCCGATAGATGAACCACATGAACAGGGCCATCATCCCGAACAACAGGATGTAGGGCAGAATCACCATGAGCCAGCTCTCCCCTTTGGGCTGGGACACGGTGAAGGTGAAGGGATAGTCCACCGAGGACACCTGCTCCGCGTCCTTCCCCTCCATGCGGGCCACCAGCAGGGACATGCTGCGGCTGAACTCCTCCTCCGAGGCGGAGAAGGTGAAGTCCGCCCGGTTGGGCAGGTCCTTGGCGGCGTAGTTGGATTCGGCGTACAGGCCCGAATACAGGCCAGAGCCCAGGGTCTCATGCAGGGCGGAGACCTTCTTCTCCTCCACCAGCTGGACGAACTTTTGCAGCGTGATCTCGTCCGGCGCCTTGGCGGAGAAGCCGCCGCTGATCATATACAGGATCAGGGCGCCCATGAGCACCCAGATCGCCAGGGTCGAAATATTTTTTCTCGTCTTAGGATTCAAATGACCGTTTCTCCTTACGCGGGGCCGTCCCCCGCTGAATTCGATGGATTATTTCTCTTCGTATACGCTGGGGCTCAGCACGCCCACGTAGGGCAGGTTTCGATAGTAGCCCATGTAGTCCAGGCCGTAGCCCACCACGAACTTATTGGGGATGGTGAAGCCGCAGTAGTCCGGGGTGATCTCGCACTCCCGACGCTCGGGCTTGTCGAGGAGGGCGCAGACCCGGATGGATGCCGGCTGCCGGTCGGAAAGGAGCCGGGTCAGGTAGGAGAGGGTGAGCCCGCTGTCCATGATGTCCTCGGCGATGATCACATGCTTGTTGGTGATGCTGCCGTCCATATCCTTGTTGATGCGGACGATGCCGCTGGTCTTCTGCTCGTCGCCGTAGCTGGAGATGCTCATGAAGTCCATCTTAAGGTGGATGCTCATCGCCCTGGCCAGGTCCGTGAAGAACACGCAGGCCCCCTTGAGCACGCACAGAAGGACCACTTCCTTGCCCGCGTACTCCCGGCTGATCTGCTCGCCCAGCTCCTTCACCCGGCGCTTGATCTGCTCCTCGCTGACCAGCACCTCGGCGATATCCTTGTTCATGAATTCAGTGCCCCAGTTTTTCATGGCTTGCTTCCCCTTTCACAAAGATGATATGTAGGATAGTCTTGGTTTTCCTTCCGATCTTCACCCGGTCCGCCACCGTGCCGCCGGGGACGAACACCGGCCCCGCCTCGTCCGCCAGGATGGGCACCTGACGGGCGGCATGGCCCATCTTCCGGTCGATGTAGTAATCCGAGAGGAGCTTGCTCCCTTTCATGCCCAAGGGCACGAACCGCTCCCCCGCCCGGGCCTGCCGGAGCACCAGCCGGCCCCGGAGCCGGTCATGGTCCAGATAGGCCTCGAAGCTTTCACAGGGAATGCGGGCCTCGGCTGCCCGCTCCGCCCGGTACACCCCCCAGGGGGTGGCCACCGGCTCGTCCAGGGGCAGCTCCCGACAAAAGCTTTTTGCCGCCTCCGCCGGGCCGATCAGCACCCGATCCCCGTCCGCCCGGGCGATCAGGTTCCCCCGCAGGGCCGCCACCCGGCCCGAGGGCTGGGAAAAGAGGGCCGAGAGCCGGTCCACGTCCGCCTCTGTAAAGTCCTCCGTCGCCTGCCGCAGCAGCAGCATGGCCGCCCGATCCCGAAGCACCGGGGGCAGCGCGGCCAGCGCCTGGCGGCTGCCCTGGATCACGGTTTCCCGGGCCATGCCGTCTAAAAACTCGTCCTCCGCCCGAAGCCGGTCCGCAAAGGCCGCGATATGGGCGGACGCCTGGGGGTTGATGGCGGTGAGGGCGGACATGGCCTGCTGCCTGAGCCGGTTCCGGCTGGCGTCGGGCAAAAGGTTGGTGCTGTCCAGGCGGAAGTCCTGGCCCCGCTCGCCCAGGTAGGAAAGGATATCCGCCCGGCTCGCGCCCAAAAGGGGCCGGATAAGGTCGCCGCTGCGATAGGCCATGCCGGTGAGGCCGCGGACGCCGCTGCCGCGAATAAGGTGCAGGAGCACCGTCTCCGCCTGGTCGTCCCGGTGGTGCCCCAGGGCGATACAGTCCGCGCCCAGGGCCGCCTTCAGCCGCCGCAGGAACCCGTAGCGGAGCTTCCGGGCCGCCGTCTCCAGGGAGAGGCCATCCTGGGCGGCGCAGGCGGGCACATCCCCGCTCTCGCTGAACAGGGGCACCCCCAGCTTCAGGCACAGCTTTCGGCAAAAGGCCAGATCCTCCCGGGATTCCTCGCCCCGGATGCCGTGCTCAAAGTGGGCGGCGTACAGGGGGCCGATCGAGCCCGCGTCCCGCAGCCGCTTCAGTTCCAGCAGCAGCGCCGTGGAGTCCGGGCCGCCGGAGAACGCGCATATCACGCCCGCCCGCACCCTGAGGCCGCAGGCGGTCAGCGTTCTTTCCGTGAGCAACAGCATGGATACCAAACCCCGATTATAGTTACATACATCATACCCTTTGCGCCGCTTTTTGACAAGTATTTTCTTTTAAGAGGAAGGATAAAAGCGGACACCTTTTCTTGGAAGAAAAGGTGTCCAAAAGAACTTTAATTGGTGTATGTTTTTAGGTGCGATGCCTATGATACCCAAATGTGCTTCTCTTTTTTGGCACTTTTTTCTCTTCACCGAAGAGAAAAAAGTGCAGAAAGAAATTCCTAATTTACCACGTTCACCGGCTGCCCGTCCAGCACCCCCCGGATGCTGGCGGCGGTCACGTCCACGATCCGCTGCCGCCCCTCCACGGTGGCCCAGGCGGAGTGCCCCGTAAGATAGCAGTTGGGCGCCTTCAAGAGCGGGTTATGGACGTCGATGGGCTCCCGGCTCACCACGTCCGCCCCGTATCCCCCCAGCTTCCCGGAGGCGAGGGCCGCGGCCACGTCCCCCTCGTTCACCAGGGACCCCCGGGCGGTGTTGATGAGCAGCGCCCCGTCCTTCATCTTGGCGATGGTCTTGGCATCCACGAACCCGGCGTTCTCCGCCGTGGCGGGACAGTGGAGGCTGATCACGTCGGCTCTATGCAGCAGCTCCTCCAACGACACCTGCGTCCCGGGGAAGCCGGGATGCTCGTGCCGGGAATACCCCAGCACCTCCATGCCGAAGGCCCGTCCCACGGCCGCCACCCGTGATCCGATGGCCCCGCAGCCCACGATCCCCAGCGTCCGCCCCTCCAGGGCAAGGGGCGTTTTCTCCCACCAGCAGAACTCCGGGCAGGCGGTCCAGGCCCCCTGCCGGATGCGGGCGGTGGAATGGGCCGTGTTCCGGGTCATCTCCAGCAGAAAAGCGAACACGCTCTCCGTCACCGACCCGGTGGCGTACCCGGGCACGTTGCACACGGGTATCCCCAGCGCCCGGGCCCCGGCCACGTCCACCACATCGTAGCCCGTGGCCAGCACCCCCACCATCTTCAGGGCGGCCGCCCCCTTGAGCGCGTCCGCGGAAAGCTTCACCTTGTTGGTCAAAACCACGTCCGCCCCCCGCAGCCGCTGGGGCACCAACGCCAGGTCCGTCCTGTCGTAGAGTGAGAGCACCCCCAGCGCCCGCCAGGGCGACAGATCCAGCTCCTCCATCTTCAGCGTCTTTGCGTCCAGGACCACGATCTGCATGGCTTTTCCCCCTGTTCTCCCATTTTTCAGCATCATTGTAGCCCCATCCCCCAGGACCGTCAAATGAACTTTCCTTGAACGGCATTTGTCCCAAGTTGCCTTTTTTCGGAGGATATGCTATACTAATGGATAATTTTTTCAAAGGGGATGTGACTTCTATGTTCATCATTGTGGTCGGCCAGGGCAAGGTAGGCACCACCCTTTCCTCCCAGCTTTGCGCCGAAGGACACGATATCGTCACCATCGACAACGACCCTGTGGTCCTCAAAAAGCTGCAGGAGACGCTGGACGTGGCCACCCTCTGCGGCAACGGCGCCGCGGCCTCCGTTTTGGAGGAGGCGGGCGCGGCCCGGGCGGACCTGCTCATCGCCTGCACCGACGGGGACGAGGTGAACCTTTTGAGCTGCATGGTGGCCCGGAAGCTGGGCACCAAGAACACCATCGCCCGGGTCCGGGACCCGGAATACGACAGCGACCTCAGGCTGTTGAAGGACGAGTTCCACATCTCCTTGTCCATCAACCCCGAGCTCACCTGCGCCAGAGAGATCTTCCGCATCCTCCGCTTCCCCGCCTTCATGAAGCGGGAGACCTTCCTGCGGGACAAGGCGGAGCTGGTGGAGCTGCGGGTGGCCCCCGGCAGCCAGCTGGACGGGCTCAAGCTCATGGACCTAAGGCGTCTCACCGACGAAAAGGCCCTCATCTGCGCCGTGGAGCGCCAGGGCCAGGTGACCATCCCCGATGGCCGCTTCGTGCTCCAGGGGAACGACCGCATCTCCCTCACCGCCGAAGCCGCCGGCCTGGTCCGGTTCATGCATGATCTGGGCCTCCCCGCCCCCAGCATCCGCAAGGTGATGATCGTGGGCGGCAGCCGCATCGCCATCCACGTGGCCCGGCTCCTGCAGCGAAACAAGGTCCGGGTCACCATCATGGACAACGACGAGCAGAAATGCCACAAGCTCACGGAGCTGCTGCCCGAGGCCACCATCCTCTACGGCAACGGCACGCTTCAGGACGTTCTCCTGTCCGAGGGCGTGAAGGACACGGACGCCGTGCTGGCCCTCACGGGCTTCGACGAGGAGAATCTGACCATCTCCATGTTCGCCAACTATCTCAAGGTGCCCAAGACCGTCACCAAGATCGACCGGACGGACCATCTGGAGGTCTACTCCAACGCGGGCATCGATACCATCGTCTCCCCCAAGCTCCTGACCGCCAACGAGATCGTCCGCTACGTGCGGGCCATGGGCAGCCGCTCCGGCCAGTCCATGCTGGCGCTGAGCCGGTTCATGGACGGGAAGGTGGAGGCCATGGAGTTCGCGGTCCCCGAGGGGGCCAACTATTGCAACATCCCCTTCAAGGCCCTGCAGACCCGGAAGCGGAAGGACACCCTGGTGGCCGCCATCGCCCGGAACCGGCAGCTCATCATCCCCAGCGGCGACGACTGTCTGCTGCCTGAGGATCGGGTGGTGATCGTGGCCCCCCGGGACGTGACCATCTCCGCTCTCAAGGACGTGTTCCCCGGAGGCAGCCTATGAACGGCCGGGCCGTCCGATACTTCATCGGCCATATCCTGCGCTGGGAAGCCATCTTGATGCTCCCCGCCCTCGTCATCGCCCTGGTGGACCGGTCCTGGAACGCGGTGAACGGGTTTTTGATCACCATGCTGTTGCTGCTGGCGGTCTCGTCCCTGCTGCTGTACGTGGGCCAGCGGGGGGACCACAGCATGCAGGCCCGGGAGGGCTTCGTGATCGTGGGCCTGGGGTGGGTGCTCATGTCCCTCTTCGGCGCCATGCCCTTCACCATCTCCCGGGAGATCCCCCGGTATGTGGACGCCCTCTTCGAGACCGCGTCGGGCTTCACCACCACGGGGGCCAGCATCCTCACCAACATCGAGGGCCTCTGCCGGGGGCTCCTGTTCTGGCGCAGCTTCACCCACTGGATCGGCGGCATGGGTGTGTTGGTGTTCGTGCTGGCCATCATCCCCCTCTCTAAGGGCAGCGGCGAAAGCATGCACCTGCTTCGGGCGGAGAGCCCCGGCCCCGACGTGGGCAAGGTGTCCCCCACCATGCGCAAGACCACCCGGGTCCTCTACGCCATCTATTTCGGCATCACTCTCTTGACCTTCCTGCTGCTGGTCCTGGGCGGCGACCCGGCCTTCGACAGCTTCTGCAACGCCGTGGGCGCGGCGGGCACCGGCGGTTTCGCCATCAAGAACGCGGGCATCGCCGCCTATGGCCACTACACCCAGACGGTGCTCTCCTTCGCCATGATGGCCTTCGGCGTGAACTTTTCCGTCTATTACCTCATCCTGACCCGCCAGGCCAGGCGCGCCCTGAAGGACGAGGAGCTCCACTGGTACGTGGGCATCATCCTGGGGGCCCTGGTGATCCTGGTCCTCAACACCCACAAGCTCTTTCCCAGCCTGGGGGAAGCGGTCCACCACGTGTTCTTCACCATCTGCTCCATCATTACCACCACGGGCTTCTCCACGGTGGACTTCAACCTGTGGCCGGAGCTGAGCAAGTGGATTCTGGTGCTCCTCATGTTCATGGGCGCCTCCGCGGGCAGCACCGGCGGCGGCATGAAGGTGAGCCGGATCCTGATCCTCATCAAGAGCCTGGGGAACCAGATCGCCACCATGCTTCGGCCCCGGAGCGTGCACATCGTCCGCCTCAACAAGAAGATGGTGGAGGATTCCACCGTTCACGGCGTCCACGTGTTCGCCCTGGCCTACTTCTGCATCCTGGGGATCTCCGCCCTGATCGTGTCGCTGGACAATTTTGACGGCGTCACCACCTTGACCAGCGTCATCGCCTGCATCAGCAACATCGGCCCCGGTCTCAACATGGTGGGCCCCACGGGGAACTACTCGGCCTTTTCGGACTTCTCCAAGATCGTCCTGTCTTTGGACATGCTCTTCGGGCGCTTGGAGATCTTCCCCATGCTCCTGCTCTTCTCCCCCGCGGCCTGGCGGAGGAACGGGTAAACGAACGGGACGGGCAAGCCCGTCCCCTACAAAATGGATACCATCGCATACCGAATGAGCATTCAGAAGGACGTCGCCAGCGCGGCGTCCTGTATTATATTAGAATCAATATCACCATAAGATACCATTCTTCTGTAATATTTCTTTGATCTTATCATACTCCTTGTCTTTGTATGATATTTCGATCAAAGGAATACCATGGGCTTCGGCGTATTCTCTCTTTAACGTGTCGTGCTTTACTCGCTTTTCAAACTCCAATTCTCCGCCGAATTCGTCCACCGGCTTATAATGCTGTTCACCTTGACATTCTATCAGACATTTTACTGTTCCATCCTCGTTATAGACAGCGAAATCAAACCTTAACGGTTTTTCTCCCGACATTCCGAGCAAGTCACGAAAAGACACTTCAACACGATATGGTACTTTGTTTTCAATTAGTAGTTTGTTAACTATCCATTGAAATGATGAAACATGGTGGCAGTTACACTTCACCCCACTCCAGTACCCATCATAAGCAGTCGAACCATACGCAGTCGGCGGATGTATTCCAAATCTATCACAGGTGACAAGCTGCTCTTTTCCGCATCCAGGATAATAGCACCTGCACCGATACTGCTTATAGACCGTAATGTCACTGTATATCTTTTGATGTCGTTGATTGTAGTGAGGGACGGGGTCGCTTTCCAATCTCTCGTTAACACATTCGAGGACTTCAAGGGATTCATAAATCATACCTGTAAAGTCAACATCATAGTTCGCAGCAGGTCTTCTTGGAAGTGCTGCGATCACAGCCGCTTCCTTTTCAGCCTGCTTTTTCGGGTTTTTGGCTTGTTTCTCAATCCACTTGCCGCAGTATTCATCTGGTGAAACAAGATCCATATCACCAACAAGGTTCACGGTTTCATCGTTCTGGTATCTTTGTTCTTTCCTATATCTGGAGTTGCTTGCACTTGTTGAATACGTATATTTCGTTGAAATATAAACAGGGCGATAGCAAAATGTCGGCTTTGCTTGTATTGTTTCTTCTGTGTAATACCGTATTTTTCCGCATTTCCGGCATTTGCATTTGTATTTTTTTATTGTTTGCTCTTTACGCTTGTCCTCTATTGCTTTGTCAAAATCTGCAACTTGAATGGATGCATATACAGTTGAAAAACTCTTTGGATCATAACTATATGCAGGCGTGTACACAAAATCAGTGCTACACCTATCCCTACGCTTTAGTTTCCCATTTTTAATCAGTTTTTCAAATTCCGCTTTTTCCTTACATATGTTATCAATTTGTGCATCAATTAGTTGAGCATACTCTTCCCCTTCATCCAGAATCATCAGACATCCATACTTTTCTCCAACCTTCATAAAGCGCCTCCATACAGCGGTCAATTCTGATCGGCCTTGCCTCTCCGTTGTGTTTTATGAGAGTTTTTTGAGATACTGGTCCAATTCGTCGAGATCCTTCAGCACGGGGACACCCATTTTAAGGAGCCGCTCGCGGCTTTGGTGGCCCCCCTCCAGAAGGACGCAGGGGCAGCCGATGGCGGAGGACACCTCGTAGTCGTGGTCCGTGTCCCCGATGAACAGGGCCCGCTCCCGGGGGATGCCCTCGCTTTCGATGAAATCCTTGGCCAGGGCCGCCTTGGAGAAGGCGTAGTGGTCCGTGAGGCCCAGCTTCTTTTCGAACCGATCCCCCACGTCGCCGAAGGCGGCCACCTGCTCCACCAGCTGGTCGTACCGGGTGGCGGAGAGGAGGACCTGCCGATATCCCTCCCCCTTCAGCCTGTCCAGGAAGGGGACGATGCCGGGGCGAAGGACGGAGGTCCGATAGAGCTTGTCGTACCAGACGATGAACTCGTCCGCCACCAGCTCGTAGGGCTCGTCATCGGGGCCGAAGCGATAGCCCATCTTCTCGTAGTAGCTCTTGATGGGGAAGCCGAAGACCGCCCGATAGGCGTCCATGTCGGGGAGCGTGGGGATGCCCCGCTCCGACAGCATGATGTTGGCGATGGTCTTGCAGACCAGAGCGTCGTCCAGTATGGTCCCGTTCCAGTCCCAGATGATGAGCTGCGGCTTCATGGTGCCCTCCCGAATATGTGGTAGTACCAGTATACTTGACCCGGCCCGCCTTGGCAAGAGCGGGGATTTATTCACAGTCTTTTCATGGGCGCCGGGCCCCGGCCGCCTTGCCAAGGGGAGGCAGCGGGTGTATACTATTATAGAAATAGTATGGGGTGGTATATGCCCCTGTTCAAGAGAGGAAACGCATTGGCACAGAAGAAGAAAACCGCCGCCACCGGCGGAAAAAAGGATACGAAAAAGAAGGCCCCGGCCAAGAAGCCGGCGGCGAAGAAACCGACCCAGCCCAAGCTCACCGCGGCGGAGCGGAAGGAGCAGAAGGAAGCGGCCGCCCGGGAAGCCACGGTCATGCAGCGGGTGGGCGCAGAGGTCTTGGGCGTGGTGCTCATCGCCCTGGGCATCCTGCTGGGACTGTACCTCTATCGGACCACGGACGCGCCCCTTGGGGTGGCCCTGCAGAAGGTGCTCTTCGGGTCCGTGGGCGTGGTGTCCTTCGGGCTGCCGCCGTTTTTGCTGCTGCTGGGGGTGTTCTCCATCGCCGGCCGCAAGCGGATGCCGGAAAAGGGCCGGGTGCTGTTCACGGTGCTGCTGGTGGTGTTCGTGGCGGCCCTGATGCAGCTCATGGGCCAGATCAGCGTCCGCGACGGGGAGGGCAAGATCATCCCCATCGCCAAGTTCATCGTGGACTGCTTCGATCGGGCGGCCTCCCCCGTCATGAACGCGGCCGAGAAGAGCGGCGGCGGCGTGGTGGGCGGCCTTATCTGCTATGTTTTGGAATGGATCGGCGGCCGGACCCTGTGCTCCGTGGTGGTCATCGCGGGGATCGTGGTCTGTTTGCTGTTCATCACCCGCATCAGTTTGCGCACCTTCCCGGAGATATTGAAGAGCAAGATGGCGGACGCCATCGAGCGGCTGGATGAGGAGGCCCCGGAGGACGACTACGACGAAATCGCCTCGGAGCCCAACGCCCTGCCCGCCCGGAAGCAGAAATCTTTGTTCATCCAGTCCGTGGACGGGGAAGCCCCGGCCCCGGTGCCGGAGGTGGATCCGGACACTTTGGGGCATTTGGAGGACATCCCCCAGCCCGGCGGCATGCGGCGGACCAAGGCGGCGGAGCCTCCCGTCTCGCCCAAGAAGAAGAGCCGGATCCCCTTTGACGAGGCCTTCTTCGTGCCCGAAGTCGAGGAGCCCCGCAAGCGCCCCCAGGGGGAGGACGATCTCTCCTTCTTCCCCTCGGGTGGTCCCCTGGCCAAGAAGCCCAAGAACGGCCCCACCTTTTTGGACGAACCCATAGACGACGTGCTGCGCATGCCCGGGGAGGAGCCCCTGCCCGCCAACAAGCCGGTGCCGGATCTGACCCCCGAGGCCCCCAAGGAGGAGCTCTTCAAGCTCCCGCCGCGCCGGTCCAAGATCAGCCGACCTGGGGAGGCTGCGGAGCTGAAGACGCCGGAGAGCATCACGGTGGTGAGCCGTCCCGAGGGGAAGGCGCCCGAAATGGACAAAACGCCCCTGGAGGAGCTGTCCGTCTTTGGGCGGGAAGCGGCGGAACCGGCGTCGGAAAAGCCCGCCCCGACCCGGCCCGCCGACCCCAAGAACATGACCATGGACGATCTGAAGGCCTTCACGGAGGCCACCCCCTACGAGGAGGGCGAAGCGCCCCTGCCGGAGCCGGAGCGGGCCCCGGACAAGAAGTTCGTCTACCACGACGAGGCCACCGGCGAAGCCCTGCCCGAGCCCATGGAGGCCCCCCGGATCGAGTATCAGCGGCCCTCCCTGGACGTGCTCAAGACCCCGGAGAAGAACTATCGCACCGCCTCCGAGACCCCGGAGAAGACCATGGAGCTGCTCATCGAGACCTTGGCCAGCTTCAACATCGAGTGCAAGGCCCTGGGCTATTCCGTGGGCCCGGTGGTCACCCGGTACGAGCTGCAACCCGCCCGTGGCGTGCGGGTGAATCGGATCACCACCCTCAGCAACGACCTTGCTTTGGCTCTGGCCGCCCCCCGGGTGCGCATCGAGGCCCCCATTCCCGGCAAGGCCGCCGTGGGCGTGGAGGTGCCCAACAAGACCGCCGCCACGGTGCTGTTGAAGGAGATCTTGGACACCGACGAGTTTAGGAACGCCAAGTCCCCCGTGACCATGGCCATCGGCAAGGACATCGGCGGCAAGATCGTGGTGGCGGACCTCTCCAAGATGCCCCACATGCTCATCGCCGGTTCCACGGGCTCCGGCAAGTCCGTGTGCATCAACGACATCATCCTTTCCATGGTCTACAAGTCCGGGCCCGAGGACCTGCGGCTCATCATGGTGGACCCCAAGCAGGTGGAGCTCAGCGTGTACAGCACCCTCCCCCACCTGTTGATCCCTGTGGTCACCGATCCCAAGAAGGCGGCCAGCGCCCTTCGCTGGGCCGTGAACGAGATGACCCTGCGCTATAAGAAGTTCAGTGACATCGGCGCCCGGGAGATCACCCGCTACAACGAATTGCAGGAGGACCCGAAGAACAAGCTGCCCCGAATCGTGGTGATCATCGACGAGCTCGCTGACCTCATGATGGTGGCTCCCGACGAGGTGGAAGACTGCATCTGCCGCATCGCCCAGCTGGGCCGGGCGGCGGCCATCCACCTGATCGTGGCCACCCAGCGCCCCTCGGCGGACGTCATCACGGGCCTTATCAAGGCGAACATCCCGAGCCGCGCGGCCTTCGCCGTGAGCTCGGCCATCGACTCCAGGATCATCTTGGACAGCACCGGCGCCGAGAAGCTTCTCGGCCGGGGCGACTGCCTCTTCCACCCCAACGGGGCGGCCAAGCCTACCCGGCTCCAGGCGGCCTTCGTCTCCGACGAGGAAGTGGAAGCGGTGGTGAACGATATCAAGGCCCAGAACGGGGAACAGCAGCAGTTTGACAGCGAGGCCGAGCAGGCCATGTCCGGGGCCGCCGGCGGCGCCAAGGGCGGCGTCTTCGGCGAGGGCAAGCAGGAGGACGAGCTGCTGGGCGAAGCGGTCCGGATCGTCCTCGATTCCGGCCAGGCCTCCATCTCCATGATCCAGCGGAAGCTTCGGGTGGGCTACGCCCGGGCGGCCCGGCTGGTGGACATGATGGAGGAGCAGGGGTACGTGTCCGGCTTCGACGGCAGCAAGCCCCGAAAGGTGCTCATCAAGCGGGCCCAGTGGGAGGCCCTCTTCGGCGACGGCAGCTATGTGCCCGACGCGGACGCCTCGGACGAGGCCATGGACGACGAGGCCCCCTGGGACGAGGAGGAAGAGGATAAGGCATGAAAATAGGCGTCATCAGCCTTGGCTGCGCCAAGAACCAGGTGGATACGGAGCGGATGCTGGGCCTGCTCAGGCGGTTCGGCTACGATTTCACCCCTGACCCGGCCCAGGCGGAGGTGCTGATCGTGAACACCTGCGGCTTCATCGACCCGGCCAAGGAGGAAAGCATCCACGCCATTTTGGAGATGGCCCAGTATAAGGACCGGGGCCGCTGCCGGGTGCTGGTGGCCACGGGCTGCCTTACGGAGCGGTACCGGCAGGAGCTTAGGGCGGAGCTGCCGGAGATAGATATCTTGCTGGGGGTCCGGGAGTATGAAAAGCTGCCGGGGCTCCTGGCCGAGAAACTGGGGCTGCCCCTTCCGAAATCGGGCTGCGGCCTCACGGAGCGGCTCCTCACCACGCCCCCCTACCGGGCCTTTCTCAGGACGGGAGACGGGTGCAACAACCGCTGCACCTACTGCGCCATCCCCCTGATCCGGGGGAACCTTTGCTCCGAGCCCCTGGAGGAGCTGGTGGACGAGGCGAAGCGCCTGGCCGACTCAGGCGTGACGGAGCTCACCGTCATCGCCCAGGACACCTCCGGCTACGGGGTGGACCGGTACGGGAAGTCCATGCTGGTGCCCCTGTTGAAGGAGCTGGACCGGATCGACGCCCTTCACTGGGTCCGGGTCCTCTATACCTACCCGGACACGGTGAACGAAGCGCTTTTGGACACCCTTGCCCAGGGCGAGAAGCTGATACCGTATCTCGATATCCCCCTGCAGCACATCGACGATGACATCCTGCAGCGGATGCACCGCCGGGGCAGCGGGGCCTATATCCGGCAGCTGCTGGAGTATCTATACAGGAACTACCCGGACTTCACCCTCCGCACCACCATGATGGTGGGCTTCCCCGGGGAGACGGAGGAACAGTTCAATACCCTCCTCACCTTCCTCAGGGACTATCCCTTCGACCGGGTGGGGGCCTTCGTCTTCTCCCCCGAGGAGGGGACCCGGGCGGCGACTATGCCGGATCAGGTTCCGGACGAGGTCAAGCAGGCCCGGCTTTGCGCCCTCATGGCCCAGCAGAAGCCCATCTCCCTGGAGCGGAATCGGCGCTGGGTGGGCCGGGAAACGGAGCTGCTCATCGAGGAGCTCACCGGGACCCATGCCGTCGGCCGCACCCCCCGGGAGGCCCCGGACGTGGACGGGCGGGTCCTGATCCCCCGCAAAAGCTACCACGCCATCGGTGAATATGAACCGATCCGCCTTACCCAGGCAGGCGAATACGATATGAAAGGGGAAAGCCTATGAAAAGCATGAATCTTCCCAACAAGCTGACCATTCTGCGCATTTTGCTGGTGCCCTTCATCATCCTCTGCTTCTATCTGCCCCCCAGCTGGGGCATGTGGGTGGCGGTGGTGCTGTTCATCGTGGCCGCCGCCACCGACACGGTGGACGGCCGCTACGCCCGCTCCCACAACATGGTCACGGATTTCGGCAAGTTCATGGACCCCATCGCGGACAAGCTCCTGGTGAACTCCGTCCTGGTCATGCTCACGGCCCAGGGAAAGGTGCCGCCGGTGGTGACCATCCTCTTCATCGCCCGGGAGTTCGTGATCTCCGGCCTAAGGCTGGTGGCGGCGGGCAAGGGCGTGGTCCTGGCCGCGGGGAACCTGGGCAAGATCAAGACCACCCTGCAGGATATCGCCCTCCCCTTCCTCATGGTGGGGGGCTGCTGGAAACCCTTTCAAGTCATCGGTCTCATCCTCCTCTACGCCTCCCTGGTCATGTCCGTTTGGTCCGGCTGGGACTATTTGTACAGGAACCGGAAGCTGATCGAGCAGGTATAAGGATATGATCGCAGAAATCATTTGCGTGGGCACGGAGCTGCTCATGGGGCAGATCGTGAACACCAACGCCCAGTTCATGGCCGAAAAGCTGGCCCCCCTGGGGGTGGACCTGTACCGCCAGCAGGTGGTGGGCGACAACCCTCAGCGGCTGACGGAGGCGGTGCTCACCGCCCTCTCCCGGTCCGACGTGGTCCTCTTCTCCGGAGGCCTCGGGCCCACGGAGGACGACCTCACCAAGGAGACCGTGGCGGCGGCGCTGGGGCTGGATCTTGTCCTCTACCCCGAGGAATGGGACAGGATCGTGGAGCGGTTCAAAAGCTTTGGCCGCAAGCCCACCCCCAACAACAAAAAGCAGGCCATGTTCCCGTCCGAAAACTGCACCATCCTCCCCAACCCCCGGGGCACGGCCCCCGGCTGCCTCATGGAGAAGGACGGGAAGGCGGCCATTTTGATGCCCGGGCCGCCCAGGGAGCTGCGGCCTATGTTCACGGATTACGTGATGCCCTATCTGGAGAAGCGCAGCGGCCATCGGCTCTACACCCACATGCTCCGCATCTTCGGCAAGGGCGAGAGCGACGTGGAATACGAATTGAAGGATCTGATCGACAGCCAGACCAATCCCACGCTGGCCACCTACTGCGAGACCGGGGAGGTGAAGCTGAGGATCACCGCCCAGGCCAGGGACGACGCGGAAGGGGAGGCCCTCCTCTCCCCCGTCGTGGCCGAGGTGGAGCGCCGGTTCGGGGACGTGGTCTACTCCGAGAACGACGAGGAACTTTCGGCGGTGTGCCATCGGCTGCTGCTGGAACAGGGCGCTACCCTCTCCTGCGCCGAAAGCTGCACGGGGGGGCTCCTCTCCTCCGCTTTCGTGGATATGGGCGGCAGCTCCGCCTATTTCGTGGAGGGGGACGTGACCTACGCCAACGAGGCGAAGATGGGCTCTCTGGGCGTGAAGGCAGAGACGTTGGAACGGTTCACCGCCGTATCGGAGGAATGCGCCCGGGAGATGGCCGTCGGCATGCGGAACAAGGCCCGCACGGATTACGCCCTGGCCACCACGGGCTACGCCGGTCCCGACGGGGAAAACGTGGGACTGGTGTACGTATCGTTGGCCGCCCCGGACGGGGTCAAGGTGAAGGAGCTCCATCTTACGGGGGATCGGAATCGGATCCGGCGACTGGCCGTCCTCCACGCCCTGGACATGCTGCGCCGGAAGCTTTGCGAAAAATGAGCGGTTTATGGTACCCTTTGCTGCAGAAACCTCTGTACGAAGTGAACCGTTTATGGTATACTGAATTAAAGAAACGAGAAGGACGGTATCGCTATGCTGGATAAGGAAAAAGCCCTTGAAATAGCCCTTGCGCAGATCGAAAAGCAGTTCGGCAAGGGAGCCATCATGAAGCTGGGGGACGCCTCGGCCAATCTGAACATCTCCGCCATCCCCACGGGCTGCATCGATTTGGACATCGCGCTGGGCGTGGGCGGCGTGCCCCGGGGCAGGATCATCGAGGTCTTCGGGCCCGAGTCCTCCGGTAAGACCACCATCGCCCTGCACGTGGTGGCCCAGGCCCAGAAGATGGGCGGCACGGCGGCCTTCATCGACGCGGAGCACGCGCTGGATCCGGTCTACGCCGAGAGTTTGGGCGTGAACGTGGACGACCTGTACGTGTCCCAGCCCGACACCGGCGAGCAGGCGCTGGAGATCACCGAGTCCCTGGTCCGCTCCGGCGCCATCGACGTGGTGGTGGTGGACTCCGTGGCGGCCCTGGTGCCCAAGGCGGAGATCGAAGGCGACATGGGCGACTCCCACGTGGGACTCCAGGCCCGGCTCATGAGCCAGGCCCTTCGCAAGCTCACCGGCGCCATCAACAAGAGCAACTGCGTGGTCATCTTCATCAACCAGCTCCGTGAGAAGGTGGGCGTCATGTTCGGAAATCCGGAGACCACCCCCGGCGGCAAGGCGCTGAAGTTTTACGCCTCCGTGCGCCTGGACGTGCGGCGGATCGAGACCCTGAAGGTGGGCGGCGAGGCCATCGGCAGCCGCACCAAGGTGAAGGTGGTCAAAAACAAGGTTGCCCCGCCCTTCCGCACGGCGGAGTTCGACATGCTCTACGGGGAGGGCATCTCCCGGGAGGGCAGCGTCATCGACCAGGCCGTGGCCCGGAAGATCATGACCAAGTCCGGCGCCTGGTTCAACTACGGCGAGATGCGCATCGCCCAGGGCCGGGACAACGCCCGCCAGTTCTTGAAGGACAACCCGGAGCTGTGCGACGAGATCGAGAACAAGATCCGCGCCCAGGTGGAGGAGGAAAAGAAGAAGGCCCAGGCCGAGGCCGAGCAGAAGCGGGCCGCCCGCCGGGCCATGCTGGAGGCTTCCCGAGGCGACGCCCCCACCCTGTGATTCTGCGTGAACCCATGCGCTCTGCCCGCGGCAGGGCGCTTTTTTGAGAAAGCCTATGAAAGAACAGAATTTTACCGTTTCCCGCAACGGATACAACGTGAGCTGCAAGCTGTATTGCGACGAGAAGAAGCCGGTGGACACGGTGGTCCTCTTCGGCCACGGCTTCGGCGGGCATAAGGACAATAAGGCGGCGGAGCGGTTCGCCCAGCGGGCCCTGAACAAGCGCCGTGGCATGGCCACGGTCACCTTCAACTGGCCCTGCCATGGGGACGACGTGCGCAAGAAGCTCAGGCTGGGGGACTGCGACGGGTACCTGTCCGCCATGATCGAGGACGCGCGGGACCGGTTCCACGGGCCCCGGCTCCTTGGATACGCCACCAGCTTCGGGGGTTTCCTGTTTTTGAAGTATATGGCGGACCACGGCAGTCCCTTTGAAAGGGTGGCCCTGCGCAGCCCCGCCGTGGACCTCTATTGGATCCAGACCCATCGCATCATGTCCCCGGAGGAGCTGGAGCGGGTCGAGAAGGGCAAGGAGGCGTCCGTGGGCTTCGACCGGAAGGTGGATCTGGACAAGGTGTTTCTGGACGAGATCCGGGCCGTGGACCTGGTCCATCACGATTTCACAGCCTATATGGACGACGTGCTGATCCTCCAGGGCCGCCGGGACGAGATCGTGCCCTTTGACATGGTCCAGAGCTTCGCCGACGATCAGCTCATGGAGCTGGTGCCCATCGACAACGCGGACCACCGGTTCCAGGACCCCCGGGCCATGGACGAGGCCATCAAGGCGATTTTGGAGTTTTTCAGCGGAAATTAATAAAGCACGCACCCTTTCTTGAAAGAAAGGGTGCATCCGAAAGAACTTTATTTGGGGAGTATTGCATGCGCAGTACTTCCCCTTTTTTATCCTTGAGCTTCTCTTTTTTGCGCCGCTTTTTTCTCTTCACCGAAGAGAAAAAAGCGGCAAAAGACCTACTTTCCCTTCGGTCTCAGCTTCGTGCGCCGGCCGTCGGGGGTTTGGATGTAGGTGTTATCAAGCTGCGCCCGCAGGCTCTCCCGGAAGGCGGCCACGTACTCCTTGCGCAGGGCGTCCCGCTCCTGAAGCTCCGCCTCGGTGAGGGGCACGCCGCTCTTATACTTCTTGGCCAGCTCGTTGAGCCGGAGGATACGTTCGTCGGTCATAGGAAGCTCAGTTGGAGGAGATGACCTTGCTCCAGGCGGCGCTGAACACGTCCACGAAATCGCCCAGGTCATGGAACACCTCGCAGCGATCCAGCACCTCCTGCGACGGATTGTAGGTCTCGTCCTCGGTGAAGCTTTCGTCCAGGCGCTCCATGGCGGCGGCGTTGGGGGTGGAGTAGCAGATGAACTCGGTGTTCCGGGCCGCCACGTTGCCGTCGTTCAGGAAGTTGATGAAGGCGTGGGCCGCCGCCACGTTCTTGGCGGTTTTGGGGATGACCACGTTGTCATACCACACGTTGCTGCCCTCCTTGGGCACCACATAGGCGAGGTCCTCGTTCTCCTCGATGGCGGCATAGGCGTCGCCGGAATAGATCACGCCCAGGGCGCCCTTGTTGTTGATCATGGAGGTGCGCATGTTGTCCGTGCCGAAGCCCTTGCGGATGGGTGCCTGCTCGATGAGCTTGTCCCGGGCGGCGGCTACCTCGGCCTCGTTGCGGGTGTTGAGATCATACCCGAGATACTTGAGGGTGATGCCCAGGGTGTCCCGCATGCTGTCATACATCCAGATCTGGCCGGTGTACTTCTCGTCCCAGAGGATGCCCCAGCTGTCCACGTCTTCCTCCACCATCTTGGTGTTGTAGAGGATGCCCACGGTGCCCCACATATAGGGCAGGGAGTATTTGCTGCCCGGATCGAACACATTGGTGAAGGCGCTCATCTTGGGGTCGATGTTCTTGGCGTTGGGGATCAGGCTGTAATCGAGGGGCAGCAGCATATCCTCCCGGATCATCTGCTCGATGATATAGTCGGAGGGGAAGCACAGATCGAAGAGGCCGTCGGCAGCCCGAAGCTTGATGAGCATCTCCTCGTTGCTGGTCATCTCCACGTAGTTGATCTTTACGCCGGTCTCCTTTTCAAATATCTCGATGAGATCCGGGTCGATGTACTCGCCCCAGTTCAGGATGTTCAGCTCGCCGCCGATGGTATCGTATTGATCGCCGTCCGCAAAAACCAGCTCGTCGCCGGCATCGGGGGCGTTCGCCCCGTCGGTCTTCTCAGTCTGGGCGCCGGTGGAAGCGTCTTTCTTGCAGCCGACAACGGCAAGGATCATCAGCGCACAGAGTGCCAGGCAAAGGATTTTTTTCATTTCAAGTCCCCTTTCTATTTCTTCTTCATGTTGACTTTCCTGTTTTGTATCTCATACTCCCGCTCCTTGGCCAGCCGCCGCAGATTGACGATGAGGAGCATAGCTACCAGCGGGATGAAGATGATGGTGGCCAGAGCCGGGTTCACGCCCTTCGTGCCGTGGGCCGCCCGGGTGTAGATGTAGATGGAGAGGTTGGATCTCAAATCCGACACGAAGTAGCTGACCACGAAATCGTCCAAGCTCATGGTGATGGCCATGATGAAGCCGGAGGAGATGCCCGGCATGATGTCCGGAATCACCGCTTTCCACAAGGCCTCCAGGGGGGAGCAGCCCAGATCCAGCGCCGCCTCGTAGAGCATGTCGGAGCTTTGCTTCAGCCGCGGCAGCACCGAGAAGATCACATAGGGGATGCTGAAGGAGATATGAGCGATCAGGAGCTTGGCAAAGTCGCCGATTTTCATATTCACGTTGGCCAGCATGGAGTTGACGAACACGAAGAGCATCATGAACGTGATGCCTGTGACCAAATCGGGGTTCACCATGGGCAGCTGGGACACGGAGAGGATCGCGCTGCGGGAGCGCTTCTTCATGCTGTTGATGCCGATGGCGGCCGCCGTGCCGATGATGGTGGCCACGATGCCGGTGATGAGGGCGATCTCCAGCGTCAGCAGCAGAGCGCTGCCGGCGTCGCCGGTGAAGATGTCCCCGTAGTTGGCCAGGGTGAATCCGTTCCACTTGCCGATGTTGGTGTACATCCGGCTGCGCCTGACCACGGGGAAGTCGTTGAAGGAGAAGAGGATCAGGTACAGGATGGGCAGATACAGGAACAGCAGCATCAGGCCCAGATAGACATATTTGAGGGAACGGCCAAAGCGCTTCACAGGATGCTCCCTCCTTCCTTATCGGTGTCGAAGTAGTTCATGATGACTGTGCTCACCAGCACGAACAGCAGCAGCACGATGGACAGGGTGGAGCCGATGGCGTACTGGGGATGGATCTTGAAGGCGTTGTCGATCACGTTGCCGTAGAGGGAATAGTTGCCCATGCCGATGAGGGCCGGAACGGTGAAGGCGGTGATGGCCGGCACGAACACCATGGTGATGCCGGACACGATGCCGGGCACCGACAGGGGCAGCACCACCCGCATGAAGGCGGTCCGGCCGTCCGCGCCCAGATCCCGTGCCGCTTCCAGCAGGGACTTATCCAGCTTGGACAGGGTGTTGTAGAGGGGCAGGACCATGAAGGGCAAAAAGTCGTAGACCAGCACCAGCAGCACGGCCAAAGTCCGGCCGGCGGGCGTGGCGGTGATGGACTTGGCGAGCCCCAGAAGATCGGGGATGGCGTACTCGATGATGGCGCTCCAGGCGTAGGTCCGAAGCACGAAGTTCATCCACATGGGCACGAAGAACAGGACGGAGATAAAGCCCGCCACCGTCTTCTTCATGTTGGAGAGGATGTAGGCGATGGGATATCCCAGCAGCAGGCAGATGGCCGTGGTGCCCAGGGCCATGAGGATGCTCCGAAACAGGGTGCGCCAATAGTCCATGTTCCACAGGGTCTCCAGGAACACCCGGGTGGTCCACTGGCCGTTCACGTTGAAAGCATAGTAGAAAATGAACAGCATGGGCACCGCGATGAACAGGACCATCCACACGATGTAGGGAAAGGCGAAGAACTTGCGCTTCATGGGCCTTTACTCCTTCTTGTCCGTCAGAACGAGGTCCTTGGCATCCACCAGGATGCCCACCTCTTCGCCGTCCTCCATGAACTCCTCGGAATGGGCGATCCAGTCGTTCTCCTCGCAGGAGACGGTGATCTGGTAGTGGGTGCCGAGGAACATGCAGCCCTTGATGACGCCGGTGAGCTTGGCGTCCTTGGGGTTCACGATCCGCACCTTCTCGGGGGCGATCTCCACCAGGGCGATCTCCTTCTTTTCGTACCCCTCCAGATCGTTGGCGGGGAAGCCCACGTCGTCGATGTAGATCATGCCCTCGCCGGGCCAGACCTCAGCGTCGAACAGGTTCTTCTCCCGGGTCTTCTTCATGACGTGGATAGCGTCCGGGGGAATGGAGATGCCCACGGTGTCGCCCACGGCGGCATAGTCCGTGGATTGGACCACCCACTCGTAGCCGCCGCAGTCCACGTCGATCTCATAGTGGACGCCTTTGAAGACTACGGAGACCACCTTGCCCACCATCCGGGCCTTCTCGGGGGAAACGATGTCGATGTCCTCGGGGCGGATGACCACGTCCACCTCCACGTTCTTGCCGAAGCCGGCGTCCACGCAGGGGAAGGTCATGCCCTTCATGCGAACCTTGTAGTCCTCCAGCATGACGGCGGGAACGATGTTGCTCTCGCCGATGAAGTCCGCCACGAAGGGGTTGTTGGGCTCGTTGTAGATGTCGGTGGGCTTGCCGATCTGCTGGATGACGCCGTCCTTCATGACCACGATGGTGTCGGACATGGTGAGGGCCTCCTCCTGATCGTGGGTCACGTAGATGAAGGTGATGCCCAGCTGCTGCTGCATGCGCTTCAATTCCACCTGCATCTCCTTGCGGAGCTTCAGGTCAAGAGCGCCCAGGGGCTCGTCCAAAAGGAGCACCTTGGGCTGGTTCACGAGAGCCCGGGCGATGGCCACCCGCTGCTGCTGACCGCCGGAAAGCTGGTCGATCCAGCGCTTGCCGTAACCTTCCAGGTTCACCAGCTTCAGCATGGCCTCCACCTTCTTTTCGATCTGATCCTTGGGGGTCTTCTTGATCCGCAGGCCGAAGGCGATGTTGTCGAAGACGTTCAGGTGCGGGAACAGGGCGTATTTCTGGAAGACGGTGTTGATCTCCCGCTTATAGGGGGGGACCTTGGCGATGTCCGTGCCGTTCATCAGGATCTGGCCCGTGGTGGGCATGATGAAGCCCGCGATGAGCCGGAGCATGGTGGTCTTGCCGCAGCCGGAGGGCCCCAGCAGCGTCAAAAACTCGCCGTCGTTGATGTACAGGTTCACATGGTCCAGGGCCAGATCCCCGTCGTATTCCTTGGAAACATCCCTAAGCTCGATCAACCTTTTTCCCATGATCCGTTCCTCCCGCTGTTGTTAGAATGAGGGCGGCGTGCTCACCCAAAGCACCTTCCCCTCGGTTTTGCCGCTGTTGGTCAGATAGTGTATCCCGTTGGGGCGGAAATAAAAGGCGTCCCCCCGCCGGACCTTGCGCTTCTGCTCGCCGGAGATAAGGGTGATGGTGCCGGAAAGCACGTAGCCGAACTCCTCCCCCTCGTGGGGGTCTTCCACCTCCGTGGACGCGCCGGGAGCCAACGTCACCAAAATGGGCTCCAGGGCGTTCCGCTGGGCGTTGGTCACCAGCCAGCGGATGCTCACCCCCGCCTCCTCGTCCACCTTGATGAACATGTCCTCAGCGGAATAGACCAGGACGCCATCGTCCTCCCGGTCGCTGAAGAACTCGCTCACGTTGGTGCCCAGAGCTTCCAGGATGTCCATGAGGGTGGCGATGGAGGGCGAGGTGATGTCCCGCTCCAGCTGGGAGATGAACCCCTTGGTGAGCTCCGTACGGGCCGCCAGCTCCTCCTGGGTGAGGCCCAGGCGGACCCTGAGACGCTTTATCTTGCTCCCGATCTCCATGCGTTAGCCTTTCTAAACTTCAAGTTTACAATCACTAAACGAAATCATACAGATTTATATCAGATGCGCCCCCGTTTGTCAATGGCCTGTGAACATAAAAATCCTTTTGGTTCGACAGAATATTCTTAAGAATTGCCACTTTTGTTTGACAGAATAGGTCTTTATCTATATACTGTCTTATCATTCAAAATTTTGTACCATCAAAAGGAGTACGCCCATGGATCTGTTTGCAAAATGCTATGCCCCGTCGCTGGTGGATGAATATAAGGAAAAGGGCATCTATCCCTATTTTCACGCCCTGGAGACCCGGCAGGGGCCCGAGGTGATCATGGAGGGGCAGCGGCGGATAATGCTGGGCTCCAACAACTATCTGGGCCTCACCAGCTGCCCCGAAGTGGTGGAGGCGGGCATCCGGGCTTTGGAGGAGTTTGGCACCGGCTGCTCGGGCTCCCGGTTTTTGAACGGCACCCTCACGCTGCACCTGGAGTTGGAGGCGGAATTGGCCAGGTTCCTCCGCAAGGAGGCGGTCATGACCTTCTCCACCGGCTTCCAGAGCAACCTGGGCATCATCAGCGCCCTAGTGGGCCGCAGCGACTATATGATCCTGGATCGGGAGAACCACGCCAGCATCTATGACGGCACCCGCCTGAGCTTCGGCCGCATGCTCCGCTACCGGCACAACGATATGGCGGATCTGGAGCGGTGCCTGCAGCAGGTCCCCGAGACCGCCGGGGCCCTCGTCATCACGGACGGCGTGTTCAGCATGGGCGGCGACATCGCGGACCTGCCCAACATCGTGCGCCTGGCCAGGCAATACGGGGCCCGGGTCATGGTGGACGACGCCCACGGTCTGGGCACCATCGGCGAGGGCGGCCGGGGCACCGCCAGCCACTTCGGTTTGGAAGATCAGGTGGACGTGTACATGGGCACCTTCTCCAAGTCACTGGCCAGTCTCGGCGGCTACATGGCCGCGGACGAGCGGGTAGTGGACTATGTGCGCCACGCTTCCCGGCCCTTCATCTTCTCCGCCTCCATTCCCCCGGCCAGCTGCGCCACGGCCCTGGCGGCCCTGCGGCATCTGGAGGCCCACCCGGAGCTGCCCCGGCGGCTCGCCGACCTCAGCGACCATTTCCGCAAGGCGCTGACCTCCCGGGGGCTCGCCATCCGGGAGAGCCGGACGCCCATCGTGCCCATCTTCACCTATGAGATGGAGCGGACGCTGCGGGTGGCCAAGGCGCTCTATGATAACGGGGTCTATGTGAACACGGTCCTCCCTCCCGCCGCTCCCACGGACGGGTGCATGCTCCGAACCAGCCTGATGGCCACCCACAGTTCGGCCTTGCTGGATGAGGCGGCGGACGTGATCCAGCGGGTTTTGGGGGCGGACCATGAATAAGGTTGTCATCGTCACCGGCGGCACCAGCGGCATCGGCCTGGCCGCGGTGAAGGCGCTGCGGGAACGAGGCTGCACGGTCTACGCTCTGAGCCGGCATGGGGACATCCCCTGCGACGTGGCGGATGAGCAAAGCGCCCGGGCCGCCGTAAATCAGGTCCTGGAAAAGGAGGGGCGGATCGATATCCTGGTCAACTGCGCCGGCTTCGGCATCTCCGGGGCGGCGGAGCTGACGCCGCTGGATATGGCAAAGCGGCAGCTGGACGTGAACCTCTTCGGCACGGCCAATATGGTGAACGCGGTGATCCCCGCCATGCGCAGCCAGGGCGGCGGGCGGATCGTGAACACGGGCTCCGTGGCCGGGTTCGTGCCCATCCCCTTCCAGACCTGGTACTCCGCCAGCAAGGCCGCCGTCCAGTCCTACACCATGGCCATGGGGAACGAGCTTTCACCCTTCGGCATCAGCCTCACCGCCGTGCTCCCCGGGGACACGAAGACCGGATTCACCGCTGCCCGGGAGAAGATCGACGACCCGGCGGGCCTCTACGGCGGGCGTATCGCTCGCTCCGTGGCGCACATGGAGCACGACGAGCAAAACGGGGTCCCGGCCCGAAAGGTGGGCGAGCTCATCGCCCGCGTGGCCCTGAAAAAGCGGGTGAAGCCCCTCTATATCCCGGGCTTCTCCTACAACCTAATCAACGTCCTCATGCGGATATTGCCCAGCGGCGCGGCCAATCGGTTGATAGGGATGCTGTATGCGAAATAGTTTTGTTCCTTTTTTCTCTTCATGAGAAGAGAAAAAAGGAACCGAAAAAAGAGAAGCAAAGAAGGGGATATGGCTCTCATGAGAAAAGCCAGTCCCCTTCTTAAGTTTCTCTTTTCCCGCCGCCTTTTCTCTTTGTCTAAAGAGAAAAGGCGGCAAATATTATATCTCTCTTAGAACCCGAACAGCTTGTGGTACTCCCCGTGCTGGGCGTCGCCGGGCGTAAAGTCCGCCTTGCGGAGGGTGAAGGTGACGGAGCTGCCGTTCCAGGAAACGGTCACGTCGAAGGTGTCAGGCATGAGCCGCAGGGCCGGGGCGTCCAGCCAGAAGCCCACCCGCTTGCCGTCGTGGTCGAAGCCGCCCATGAAGTCGTTGGGGGTCTGGATATAGTTGGTGTGGTTGTTGAGCTTCACACCGTTCACCGTGACCACCGGCTGCCGATCCATGCCGTAGAGGGGCTTGTCCACGGGCTGGTCCGTCTCCACCACCAGGCCGAAGTACCCGGCCCAGCCGTTGAAGTAGATGACCTCTGAAACGGTGAAGGTGTCCGCCTTGGCCGAGAGCTTGGCGATATAGTCCGTGCCGTAGTCCGGGGCTGATAGCTCCATGCTCTCCTTGCGCCAGGCCTCGTACTCCGCCTGATCCTTGGGCCCCGTGACCTGTTTCGTGGCCCAATCGATCCGGAAGATGACCCGGCTCATGGACAGCAGAGATGTGGCGGGCAGGTTGCTCTCATCGTAGGGGAAGTAGGCCCGGTAGATGCCGTGGTGGACGCCGTTCTCGTCGTCGGAGGCGCTGACGAACTCGTCCTCATAGAGCATGCCGTCCACCGCCATCCAAAGGCCTTCGTCGTAGGTATCGTAAGGCGGGCTGGGGTGGTCCTTGCCCGCGGGCCAGGCAGGGTCCAGGGTGTCCACATAATAGATGAAGTGGTCGGCCAGGGCGATCTCCTCCACCAGATATCCGCAGCCGGTCACGTTCACGGGGATGGTCTCGTCCGGGATGGCATCGATGACGGCGCCGATGGCGCTCACCTCCTGAAGCTGGGTCTGGCGGAGCTGCTCATACTTTTCCTCGGTGAAGTCGTAGGTCAGGGTGAAAGCTTCGCCGTTGAGCTTGCCGGTGAGGGTGAAGGTGGTCCCGGCCCGCAGGGGATTCCCCGTCAGGGGGAAGGTCAGGTAGTTGGTGTCGCTATCGTCCATGCTCCAGGCCTCAAAGGGCGTGGGCGTGGGCTGGGAGCTATAGCTCTGGTTCTGCTCCCGATCCATCTCCGCCCGGGTCTTCAATGGCTCGCCGCCGTTGATGGACAGGCGCAGCTCGGACAGGGCGTAGGGCACGGGCTTGGCCCCCTCCACGATGAGATAGCAGGCCAGCTGATCGAACTCCGTCCGGGAGATCAATGCATCCAGCCGCACCGTGAGCCCGCCGGCCTGGGCGGTGACGTCCATATCCGGGATGGCATCCGGCAGCCACTTGCCCGCCTCGTCGGCCTGGAACTGGGCGTAGGTGATGTAGGGGGACGGCACGGGTACGCTGCTGCCGGGCAGCTCCGCGCTGTTCTCCGGGAGCCCCTTCCCCTCCAGCACCGCCTGGTAGGAGGCGATGGCGGTTTGAGCCCGGTTCCGGGCGCCGATCATGGCGTTGATGCCGAGAGCCAGGGCCGTGCCGCCGATCAGCAGGATGGCCGCAGCGATCAGAATGGTCAGCGTCCGCTTCCTCACCCGCCGGGGGACGCTGACGGGCGCGCGCCGCGCCACGGGTTCCTCTATCTCGTTCAGCTGCCGCATGCGGTCGGCCATGCGCGCCTTGAAGTCGTCGGACGCGCGCACTTCGTCAAAGGCGCTGCTGTATCTGTCTTCCATGGTTACCTCCTTCCAGGATGGTCTTGAGCTTCTTCCGGGCCCGGGAGAGCCGGGAGCTGATGGTGCCCTCGGGCTCCTTCAACAGGTGCCCGATCTCCTTCACGCCGTAACCCTCGTAGTAGTAGAGATACACGGCGTACCGGTCCTGGACCGGCAGATTCTGGACCGCGTCCAGCACCTCGTAGCTGTCGTCTCCAAATTCCCCGGCGATGTTCTCGTCCAGGGGCAGATCGCCGTGACGGCTCTGGGTCCTGAGGTCGCTCAGGCACAGATTCACCGCCGTGCGGATGAGCCAGGCCTTCTCGTGCTCCCGGCTCTCGAAGATGGGCCGCCGGCGCATGAGCCGCTCGAAAACGCCCTGCACGATGTCCTCCGCCGCCGGGATGCTCCTGACCCGGTTCAGGGCGATCCTGAGGAGCATGTCCGAATAGGTCTCCACGATGCGGACGATGTCGCTGTCGGATAGATATTTGTCTTTTCTTCTTTCCATGTCCGCCTCCTTTCGCTACTAATACGCACGCGAGACCCGTTTCCTTGCACTAAAAACGAAACAAATTGGCCGGCTGCCCCTGCCGTTGGGCTTGCTCCCCCCTGCGCGACGCCCGGCATCGTTTCAAAAGCCAGTTGGGAAGGTCCCAACTGGCTGTATGCAACCAATATCAGAAGTCAGAACGTGTCAGAACTCCAGATTCTTTTCGGTCTCCTTGGAGAAGACGTGGGCCACCTTGCCGTCGAAGGAGAAGTGGACCGTGTCGCCCATCTCGTAGTTGCCCTTCATGTCCACCGTGGGCACGATGATGATCACGTCGTGGCCCTCTGCGTTCACGTGCAGGTGCACGGAGGAACCCATCATCTCGGCCACGTCCACCCGGGCCGCCACGCCCTCATCGTTGACGTCCGTGTGCTCGGGACGCACGCCCAGGGTGATCTCCTGGCTCTGGACGTCGTGGCTGAGGAGCCGCTCCTCCTTGTCGGGAGAGAGCTCCTGACGGTAGCCGCCCACCTCCACGAAGTACTTGCTGCCCTCGCGGACCAGCTTCGCGTCGAAGA
>CADCJW010000007.1 GCA_902801845.1 uncultured Eubacteriales bacterium | reverse complement strand
GTATGAGCCGAACAGCCAGCAGCAGTCTATGTCATATTCGGAAAAAACGCTGCGGCATGTTTCCGCGATCTGTTCGACGCTGAGGAGTCCGTGCTCTTCGTCAAGCGGCGCCACGCGCTCCAGCTCGGACGCCAAAAAGCGGTATTTGGGCGTGCTGGCTTTGTCTTCATCGTTCTCATACGAGATATAAGACCGCAGCGAAACGCCGATCCGCCTGGCTGCTTCGCGCTGCGTCAGACGTTTGATCGTTCTTATTTCTTTTAATGTCGTCATGATTGCACCTCCAGTTCGAAAATATTGTGCAATATTTGCATCTTGATGTCAAGGCGCAAGTGCAAATTCTGCATTAATCATGAATGAGAGGTGCAATCATCCGCATGTTCTGCAAAAAAACACCAGCCGAAGCGGCGGGCTTTGAATGAGCTGTCGCTTGTGGCTGGTGTTTTAATATATGCCGCTTATTGTGCGCTTTTCAGCGCCTTCCATCTTTCGTTGAGTTCGACGCCGATCTTCAGGTATTCCTGTTCTTTGCGCTGGTGTTCGAGCAGGTCGGCTTTGTACTGGTCTTTCCAGTAGCGGGAGCTTTCGTCGTGCTGGGCTGTGCTGATCTTGCGGCAGAGGGCGATGAAGTCCAGCACCGCCGGGGAGCGGTAGCCGCTCTCCAGGAAGGCGACGGCGGGCTCTTTTTCGGAGAACGCGCGGGGCGCGTCCAGATCCACCCGCTCGCTGATCACGGTCAGCACCTCGCCGTCGTAATAGCACAGGGTCTGCAGGGTATGCACCCATTTGGTCTCGCCGAGGCCCCGCCGAAGCTGGTCGCGGGCAAGCTTTTCCTGATAGACCTGCTTTTGCGCCTCGTACTGCGCATACTGCTTTTCGTATTCGTCAAACGCCTTGTTATAGGCGGTCAGGTTCGGGAAGTCCTTATACACGGGCGCCACGGGCGGCTCCGGCTTCCCGATGGCGGCGTCCGCCAGCGCCAGATCGTCCTCGATGAAGTCGGAGAGGATCAGCTTGTTGTCGGTGTCCTTCAGGAAATAGACCTGCCCGTCCGGGTACACGGCGCAGATCTCGGTCACGCCGGAGGAGACCTTTGCGGCTTCCTTGCCGTTATAGAGATACAGGTCGTGGCTGTGATTGAGATAATACACCAGATCGTCGCGGAGATAATACGCCTTCGCCACGTTCTTTGCCGCGATCGCGTTCGGCTTGCCGGGGGTGAAGGAGGGCTCATTATAATAGGAAGAAACGTTCTCACCGTTCTTTGTGATCGTGTAGGAATCGGCAAAGGAACCATTATTGTACGTACCAACATTGGTGCCCTTGGCGGGGGTATAGGCGATCGTCAGAACATCGCCCTTGCCCAGGCCCTCGATGGTGTAGTCATCGGTGGTGATCGGTTCGCCGGTGCCGGTAACGGAAGCCACAAAGGGACGGCCTTCCTGCTCGGCGCCGTTGTAGACCTTCCCGATGTCGTTGACCGTGACCGTCAGCGAGCCTTCGGTGACCGTCAGGGTGCCGAGGTTCTCGGTGATAATGTAGTTACTTGCAGGGCAATCCTCGGACCAGTTTGCCGTGTAGGTATTGGGGGAGGAACCCACCTCCGTCTGGCTGCCATCCGGGGTGACGATGATTTTGCCCTCATCCTCTGCAACCAGGCCGGTGATGCTGCCCACAGTGTTCGTCAGCGGCGTGCCATCGTAGGCCTTTTCCGCGCTGCCAGTGGTGATAGTTGCCTGCGCAGGCAGAATCTGCAGCCAGCCGGAACGAACATACAGGTTGACACTGTAGTTTTCGTTCACCGGCAAATCGCTCACGCTAAAGCCAAGCGTGTATTCCTGCCTGTAATCATTATCAGGATTCAAGACATTCTTTTCATTGTTGACATAATAGCCAGTGCCGGCTCCGGCTCCGCTATGAACCAGAGGATCAGTGATCAACTCTTCCCAGATAGCCTCGCCATATGCGGCAAGATATCCGTCGTCACTGATCATGATATAGGCGTTATCATTGTTTGCATAAGGAGCTTTTGAGCTATTTGTAAAGCCCGCCTTGTAATACGTTCCATCGTAATTGACGTTGCTCCAACGGTCAGGCTCAATTCGAACCGTAACGCCAATCGGGGTGACTTCCAGCGTGCCGCTGATATAGCGCACCGTGTAGTAGTTGGCATTATCGACGCCAGAAATGGTCGCGCCGTAAGGTCTGACCGTGGCAAAGCCCTTATTCAAACGGCCCTGAACGCCGCCCTCATTGTAATCGGCGTTGGTATACTCGTACTGCGCCGTCAGCTCATGACCATCCAGAAGGCCATCGATCTGGACCTGGCCTTCGGCCAATACCAACGGAGTATCCTTAATGTAAACCCTGCTGGCGCTCTTGACGGTGACCGTGGCTACCTTCTTATAGAACAGAGTGAAGGTGAGCACTCCACTATCCGCAATCGCATCCGTGATCTTGTATTCTTCTTCTGCCTCCGTTCCGGTGTAGGCCGTTCCCTCCACCGCCTTATCAAGCTCCCAGCCGGAGATGGGCGGGAGAGCCAGGGAAAACGTCTTGCCAACCTTCAAGAACTCCGTATGAGCGGCATAACCCGGAATAACATTGCCGTTCATATCCACATAGTTCACGGTGACTTTGACGCTCTTGAACTGAGAATAGTAGAAGTACAGTATGTTCTGCGTTTCGTCAGCGCCAAGAACGAGCTCTTTCTCCACCTTGTCAGGGAAGAACTCGAGTCCTTCATATTCCGTGCCGACAAACTTAGAATAGTCCACGGCCGCGGCCTTCTCAATGACGGAAAGCGTGTCATCGCTGATCTCGACGTCTACCTTTGCGTCTGCGACGGCAACGTCATGATCATCCTCCAGAACATAATACACCGAATAATGCGTCTTACCGGTCTTTACGCTGTAGTAGAAGGTAATCACATTCTGCGTTTCATCCAGCTGGAGAGAAACGCTCTTCTCACCGACGTCCGGACGATAGTGCGCGATGGTCACAGCCTTCTCGGTGATCTCCTGATCAACGGTGTAACCGGGGCTGCTCACCACTTTGTCGGGAGAGAGGGACTCGGTCGTGCCTTCCTTATAATAATGGACCGTATACTGGAGCGCCTTCTGGGTCCAGTGGGCATAGATGGTGGTATTGGCCTTGATCTGGGTGTTCCAGTCAAAGGGATCACCATCTGCCGTATACCAACCATCGAAGGTGTAACCCACCTTGGCAGGATCTGTCGCCGGCTTCACGGCCTTCTCATACTTGGCAACGGTTTGATCTTCAACTGCGGGGGCGCCACCGTCCAGGTTGAAGGTGACGGTGAAGTTGGGAGCAACCCACTTGGCGTAGAGAGGCAGGTTGTGGCCGGGCATCTTGTCAAAGGTATAGGGATTCTGCAGAGCGGAATCCGCATACCAGCCGCCCCAGGTGTAGTCACTGTAGTCGATGGTGGCCGTGTTGGCCGGCTTCTGAGGCGTATAGTTATAGGTATTGGTGTTGATGTTCGCCTCGAAATAGACGTTGCTGATGGTTCTCAGGTTCGTGCTGCCGAAGTAGTAGTCGATCTTGTACTGCGCACGGTCATAATAGAAACGCCATGTATATTCGAAACCTGACCACCCGGAACCGGTGTATCCGCTCGGGGTGCCGTTGTGCTTGGAGTATCCGGCAATGTCCTTCTGGCCCAAATCTGAAACATTCAAGCCGGTCTGTCGCAGGGTGAGATCCTCTTTATATGTGCCGTCCGGCTGCTGGAGCCAATACTGCGCATTTCTGGTGTAATTCGATTGCACCCAGTTCGCAGTAAACGTCATTACATGGTTGTTATTGGCGTTTGCTACATTATTCCATACCAACTCATAACGCTTGGTTGCATAACTTGAGTCAGGCGCACCACTCCAGGACTGGAAATATCTCTTGTTATTGCCATTCGTTGTATCATAAATCTCATTTACGGTATCGGCAGGCCACATGGAGGAGACATCCTGGCCCAGAACTACGTTTTCAATCCGATAATTGCTGCCGGTATAGGTCTGGCCGTTCATTCTGATTCGGCCACTGTTACGGTTGATGTCGAACACCAGCGTATAGCGGATCAACTTGTAGTGCACCACCAGGACGGAGCTGCCGTCCGCGGCAATGGTCACGCTGGAGGTCTGGTCAAATTCGGTATCCCTCTCATAGCCCCGGTAGTTGTTGCCGGTCAGATTCGGGGCGGAAGAGGCGTACACCGTCGTGCCCACCGTGCCGGAGGCACTGCGGCTGTTATCATATACGAAAGAGGTGGTATTGTTGCTGTTGTCATATTCCTCCAGCATATAGACGATGGTGTAGTTCACCGTCCTGCCGGTCCACTTGGCGTAGAGGGTGGTGTCCTCGGTCAGTTCAACACTGCCCGTGACCCGGTTGCCGGCGGCGTTGCCGTCCGCATCTTTGTCGTCATACCAGCCAGCGAAGGTATAGCCGTCCCGGGTGGGCGTGGTGTTGGAGAGATTGACGGTGCTGCCATACACCGCGGTCGTTCCGCCCACGTAGCTGCCGCCAAGGGTATCATAGGAGAGCTGGAAGCTCTTGCGGTTGTAGCGAACGATCAGCTGCTGGCCGGAAGCCTCGGTGATCTCGGCGGTCATCGACGCTTCGCTGGCCGCATGGTCGAAAACAGCGTAGGTGTATTCCTTGACAGTCGCCGTGACAACGCTGCCCTTTACACCCTGGACCGGAACAGTCTCAATAGTGGTGTAACTGTCACCGGTGAGATCCTTGAGCTGGTAGACAAAAGAATACTCAGCCGTGAATTTGACATATTCGATTGTCTTTGTGCATGCATAGTTGGTGAAATCATCCACATCGACAGTGAGGGTCGTCTGCTTGGGATAATACACCGGGTGGCCGGGCACATACTGCTCTTCCGTCTGGGTGGAAGCAGGCGCTGTGACAGTGTATGGCAGGTCTTCACTGTCGATAGAAATAATCTCAGTGTGGAAAGTGTTGGTCTGCCCTTCACCGTACTGATAATAATACTCTACCGTTAGCGTGTAGATATCGATCGTACGGAATACGGCGACAACGGTCATATTGTCGGTCACGGTCGTATTAGCGGTGACTTCCGTATCGGTGCCCTGAATGACCCACTTCTCAAAGACCTTGCCGGCCACGAAGGGATCCTGAGGCAACTGACCGATTGCTTCACCATCGCCCTTGAAATACTGGGAGAGGCGCTCCTCCTGGCCATCGTCAAGCTCGATGATGAAGTTGACATAGAACTTGTCAGTGAATTTCGCGGTAAGGGTAAGATCCGAGTTCACGGTCTCGCCGCCGATATACTGGGTCTCACCAATGAACCAGCCCTGGAACTGCTTGCCCTCGACAACGGGCTTAGAAGGCAACTGCAGGGAATCGCCCTTATTATAGTCTCTGCTCGCATGTACTCCCCCGTCGACCATGAACTTGACAGTGAAGATGCTCTGATCATACAAAGGACGAACAGTAGTATCAGCGGTGACCTTGACCTGGTTGGTGAAGGCAGTATTGTCATCACCGTAAACCCAGATGCCGGTGTAGCCGGATTTCTCCGGAACCGCAGGCATGTTGTTCACACAATAGTTCGACCCGGCAGTCACAACGATGGTTTGTACGGTGGCACCGTTCTCATCAACGAATGTGACAGTATACTGGATCTGTTTATAGGCCGCGATGATATTCGTATCTTCTGTGGGAATATATGTAGCGTTGATGGTCTCTCCAGGCGTATATCCCTGTTCACCCTGGACCGCAAGAGCCCAGGAGGCAATATAATCTTCGCGATCGATCGGAGCAGGCATCTGGTCACCGATTGCTTCGCCCTTCACCACATTGCGGGTATACTTGAGAACACTATCTCTATCGTAAAAGTTGACCGTCCAAGTATCGTCCTCGGCACGGGTGGGCTCTTCCTCATCGGAGGCCCCCTCGGCCTCAGTCAGCTCATCGGTGCTGAGCTCCGCGCCGAGCATGGGGATCACGATCTCGATGGGCTCAACAGGTTCATCCTTCGCGGTGAGCTCAGTTTCGGGGGCCTTAAAAGCTGCCTTGCTGAACTTGGCGGGCGCCTTCGCAGCAACAGGCTCCTCGGTGGGCTCCTCGACCACGGGCACCTCAGCGGGCTCCTCGACCACGGGCTCCTCGACGGCGGGCTCCTCGACGGCGGGCTCCTCAACCACGGGCTCCTCGACCACGGGCACCTCAGCGGGCTCCTCGACCACGGGCTCCTCGACGGCGGGCACCTCAGCGGGCTCCTCGGTCACGGGCTCCTCGGCCACGGGCTCCTCGGTCTTGGTCTCCGCGACTTCGGTCTCCTCGGTCTTGGTCTCCGCGACTTCGGTCTCCTCGATCTTGGTCTCCTCAACCTCGGTCTCCTCGGTCTTGGTCTCCGCGACTTCGGTCTCCTCGGTCACGGGCTCCTTGGCGGCCGGCTCCTCAGTAGACCCTTCCTCAATGAACTCCAGGTTCACATACACGGTCTTGCCTTCCGCCAGATCTTTTTCCGTGACTTTCAGCGTATCTTCGATGGGCTCGAAGTCACCGCAGGTCACAATGTAAAAATATGTACCGGGAACCAGCTCATACTGGTTCAGCGCTTTCTGGGTCTGCATGACGCGCTGACCGCCGACATCTGCATACAACGTGACAAACGCATCGGCTCCGGACGAATTGACACGGAAGACGACCTTCACCAGCGCGTTGGGATCGACGGCGGGTGCAGCGGGCTCCTCAGCGGGAGCGGGCTCCTGAGCAGGCTCCTCGGCGGGAGCGGGCTCCTGAGCAGGCTCCTCAGCGGGAGCGGGCTCCTGAGCAGGCTCCTCGGCGGGAGCGGGCTCCTCGGCAGGAGCGGGCTCCTGAGCAGGCTCCTCGGCGGGAGCGGGCTCCTGAGCAGGCTCCTCGGCGGGAGCGGGCTCCTCGGCAGCAGGCTCCTCAGCGGGAGCGGGCTCCTGAGCAGGCTCCTCAGCGGGAGCGGGCTCCTCGGCAGACTCCTCAGCCTTGGGCTCCTCAGCGGGTTCCTCGGCCTTGGGCTCCTCAGCGGGAGCGGCTTCCTCGGCGGGAGCGGGCTCCTGAGCAGGCTCCTCGGCGGGAGCGGGCTCCTGAGCAGCCTCCTCGGCGGGAGCGGGCTCTTCGGCAGCAGGCTCCTCAGCAGCGGGCTCTTCCGCGGCAGGGGCTCCCACTTCCGTTGCGCTCTCCTCCGGCTGGGTTTCCACCAGCGCGGGGGTTTCCGTCGCAGCAGGTTCTTCCGTGCCGTCGGCCGCAAAAGCGGTGACGGGGCACAGGGTCAGAACCATCAAGATGCTGAGCAACAGAGAGATCGTTCTTTTCATTTCTTTTCTTCCCTTTCTACGTTAGTCAACATAGTACACACAATAAAACGTTTATCTTCACAGCCGAAGCTGTTTCGCGAGTTACCCCACCCGGGGAGTCGCCAGCCTGTTCGACGCCCTCAGCGGATCGACCGCCGAAGATGTGGGCGAACATGCTGCCCTTGCTTTTTGGCGGAGAAGAGGAACCGCTTTTTGCCCTTTCCCCTTGTCGCCACTATCAGCAAACACATTTTACCAACACAGCCATCGAAAAACTCGTCAAAAACACGCTATGTTTTGTGCAGTGTTCGCTACTTCATCCTATATCTTCAACATACCAACCATCGAAGATATGGACGGACAAGCCCTTGCTTTTGCGGCACGCTTTGCACCGATCGCTCCTCGCAACCACACACTAAGGCAGACTACTACAGCCTTTTAGTCCTACATACCATAACACAACAGTTCAAGAAAATCCAGCGAATTTTTTAAGTAATTGATGAATTTATTATGTATGGTTTTTATATCCTATTCATGCCAACGAGCGAAATCCCCACGATTTGGGGTTTTTAGGGCAAACAACCCCCATATATTGGTAAAAAAGCGGCCGCCGGGAAGGGGCCGCAAAAAAATATATTTATTATATTCGATGAATTTTTTACCGCGTCTGCGGATCAGGTCATATCCAGCCCTTCAGGGTGTACCAGCAGATGCCTACGCACTCCCGGAGGAAGTTGTTGACGGCGATGTACCACACGTCCGGCGCGCCGAGACCCCTTGCGGCGATGCCGCCCTTGCGAGCCACGGCGCCGGCGCGGAAGACGTGGAAGCGGGTGGTGACGAAGCCGATGGAGGCGTCTGAGCCCAAGGTCTCGTCGATGATCGCTTTGCTGAAGGCGAAGTTCTCCGCCGTGCTTTCGGCCCGATCCTCCAGAAGGATGCGGCCGGCGTCCAGGCCCCGGCGGGTGAGGTAGCCGGCCATGGCGGAGGCCTCGGTGACGGACTCGCCGTCGCCCTGGCCGCCGGAGACCACCAGCACCGTCTTGGGGTGTTCGACGGCGTAATCGTAGGCCGTGTCCAGGCGGTTGCTCAGCACCCAGGTGACCCTATCCCCGTGGACCGCCGCGCCCAGGACGATCAGGGCGTCGTAGTCCCCGTGGTCGCCCCGGTCGATGGCCCGGAGCATGAGGGAGCCCAGGAACAATAAAAACAGGCAGCCGAGGCCGTAGCAGACCAGGATAAATCGGCGCAAGAACAGCAGGAATCCGGCGTCCATCCAGGGCCAGAAGAGGCCCAGGAGGAGCAGCGGCGCGCCCAGCACGGCGGGCAGGATCACGCCCAGGTTGTAGTTGCTCAGGAAGCAGACGACGATGGTGTCCAGCACCAGGAAGCCGCCCACCACGAGGCAAAGGATGCGAAATAATTTCAAGGGTGAGACTCCTTTTTTCTTTGCCGCTTTTTCTTTTCAGAAGAAAAGAAAAAGCGGCGGAAAAAGAAAAGCTTAATTGGGTTGAGGGAATGAGCAGCGAAGCATTTTCCCCTAATTGAAGTTCTTTTGGTCTCACCTTTTCTTTCAAGAAAAGGTGAGGAGGCTTCAAATCATTCCTTTTAAATATTGGCCCGTATAGCTCGCCTCGCACCGGGCCACCTGCTCCGGGGTGCCCGTGGCCACCACGGTGCCGCCCTCGTCGCCGCCCTCGGGGCCCAGGTCGATGATGTAGTCCGCGGTCTTGATCACGTTCAGGTTATGCTCGATGACGATGACGGAGCTGCCCCCGTCCACCAGCTTGTTGAGGATCGCGAGGAGCCGCTTCACGTCGTCGGTGTGCAGGCCCGTGGTGGGCTCGTCCAACACGTAGAGGGTCCGGCCCGTGTCCCGGCGGGAGAGCTCGGTAGAGAGCTTGATCCGCTGGGCCTCGCCGCCGGAGAGGGTGGTGGCGCTCTGGCCCAGCTTCACGTAGCCCAGACCCACGTCATTCATGATCTCCAGCTTCCGGCGGATGCGCTCGTGGTTAGCGAAGAAGGGCAGCGCTTCCTCCACGGTCATCTCCAGCACGTCGTAGATGCTCTTTCCTTTGTACCTGACCTCCAACGTCTCCCGGTTGTACCGCTTTCCGCCGCAGACCTCGCAGGGCACGTACACGTCGGAGAGGAAGTTCATCTCGATCTTCAAGATGCCGTCGCCCCGACAGGCCTCGCACCGGCCGCCCTTCACGTTGAAGGAGAAGCGGTTGGGCTTATACCCCCGGATCTTGGCGTCGGGGGTGCTGGCGTACAGGTCGCGGATGAGGTCGAACAGGCCCGTGTACGTGGCCGGATTGCTCCGGGGCGTGCGGCCGATGGGACTTTGGTCGATGTCGATGATCTTGTCCAGGGCCTCCGCGCCGTCGATGCCGTCGTGGTCCAGAGGCTTGGTTCGGGCCCGGTTCAAGGTCTTCAGCAGGGATTTTTTCAGGATCTCGTTGATCAGCGAGCTCTTGCCGGATCCGGACACGCCGGTGACGCAGACGAACTCGTTCAGGGGGATGTCCACGGTCACGTTCTTCAGGTTGTGGGCTCGGGCGCCGCGGATGGTCAGCTTCTTCCCGTTCCCCGGCCGCCGCTTTTCGGGCACGGGGATGGAGAGCCGGCCGGACAGGTATCCGCCGGTGAGGGAGTTTTCCGCGGCCATGATCTCCTGGGGTGTGCCCTGGGCCACCACCTGCCCGCCGTGGAGACCCGCCCGGGGGCCGATGTCCACGATGTGGTCCGCGGCCAGCATGGTCTCCTCGTCGTGCTCCACCACGATCAGGGTGTTGCCCATGTCCCGCAGGGACTTCAATGTGTTCAGCAGCCGGCCGTTGTCCCGCTGGTGGAGGCCGATGCTGGGCTCGTCCAGGATGTAGAGCACGCCCACCAGACCGCTGCCGATCTGGGTGGCCAGGCGGATGCGCTGGCTTTCGCCGCCGGAGAGGGTGGCCGCCGCCCGGGACAGGGTCAGGTATCCCAGGCCCACGTTCAGCAGGAACGTGAGTCGGGCGTCCAGCTCGTGGAGGATCTGCTGGGCGATGATGGCCTGGCCGGGGGCGAACTGAAGGCCCCGAAGGAACCGGAGCGTCTCCTTTACCGACAGGTCCGAAAGCTCTGCGATGTTGAGGCCGCCCACAGTCACCGCAAGGCTCTCCGGCTTCAACCGCCGTCCGTGGCAGGCGGGACAGGGGGTCCGGGACATATAGCCCTCGATCTCGCCCTTGCTCCAGTCGCTGGTGCTCTCCTTGTACCGGCGCTCCAAGTTGTTGATGATGCCCTCAAAGTCGGACAGGAACCGGCCGCCGGCGAATTCCTTCTCGTAGACCACCTCCATCTTGTCTGCGCAGCCGTAGAGGATGGCCTGCTGGACTTCAGCGGGCAGCTCACCGAAGGGAACGTTCATGGACACGGGTACGCCCAGTTTCTTTTCGAAGTGACGGCAGAGGGCGGACAGGTACATGTGGGCGATGGAGCCGCCGCTGGCGCTGTTCCAGCCGGAGACACCGATGGCGCCCTGATTGAGGCTCAGGCCCTTGTCGGGAACCACCAGCTCCGGATCCACCCGAAACAGCTCGCCCAGGCCCGTGCAGGTGGGGCAGGCACCGTAAGGGTTGTTGAAGGAGAATGCCCGGGGCTCCAGCTCCTCCAGGGAAATGCCGCAGTCCGGGCAGGCGTAGTTCTGGGAATAGAGGGTGTCAGCGGCGCCCACTTCGCTGACGATGGCCAGGTTTTTGCCGAGGCGGAAGGCGTTCTCCAGGGAGTCCGTGAGGCGGCTTTCCACGCCGGGTTTTACCACCAGCCGGTCGATGACCGCCTCGATGGTGTGCTTCTTCTGTTTGTCCAGGGCGGGGGCCTCGTCCAGATCGTAGACCTCGCCGTCCACCCGGGCGCGGACGTAGCCCTCCTTGCGCAGGCCCTCGATGACCTTGACGTGCTCGCCCTTCTTGCCCCGGATACAGGGGGCCAAAAGCTGGATCCTGGTCCCGGCAGGCAGGGACATGACCCGGTCGACCACGGTGTCGATGCTCTGCTTCTCGATGACGCGGCCGCACTTGGGGCAGTGGGGGGTGCCGCAGCGGGCGTAGAGCAGGCGCAGGTAGTCGTAGATCTCCGTCACCGTGCCCACGGTGGAGCGGGGGTTGTTGCTGGTGCTCTTCTGGTCGATGGAGATGGTGGGGGAGAGGCCCTCGATGGCGTCCACCTCGGGTTTCTCCATCTGGCCGATGAACTGGCGGGCGTAGGAGGAGAGGCTCTCCACGTACCGGCGCTGGCCCTCGGCATAGATGGTGTCGAAGGCGAGGGAGCTTTTGCCGGAGCCGGACAGGCCCGTGAAGACGATGAGCTTGTTCCGGGGGATGGTGAGGTCGATGTTCTTCAGATTGTGTTCCCGGGCGCCCCGGATGACGATATTGTCCATGATGATCCTTTACTTTTTTTCTTTGCGACTTTTTCTCTTTATACAAAGAGAAAAAGTCGCCCAAAAAGAGAAACTTGATTGGGATAATGGGATATCCAGATAAACAGCTTATCCCAAGTAAAGTTCTTTTGGTCGAACCTTTTCTTTCAAGAAAAGGTTCGGAAGCTTCCATTCCTTCCTCTTAAACCAAATTCGCCACGGCCTGGGCGCTGATGCACAGGCCACGGCCCTCGTCGTTCATGCCCTCCGTCGTCGTGGCCTTCAGGGACACCTGGTCCTCGCCGATGCCCAGGTCCTCGGCGATGTTGCGGATGGCCTGGGGGAAGTAGGGCGCCAGCTTGGGCCGCTCAGCGATCACCGTCACGTCCACGTGGGCCACGGTGAGGCGCTGCTCCCGAAGGCGGCAGGCCACCTCCCTGAGGAGGACGCGGCTCGAGATGTTCTCGTACTGAGGGTCCTTGTCCGGGAACAGGTGCCCGATATCGCCGAGGCTGGCCGCACCCAGCAGCGCGTCCATGAGGGCGTGAAGGAGCACGTCCCCGTCGGAGTGGGCGACGAGCCCCTTTTCAAAGGGGATCTCCACCCCGCCCAGGATCAGCTTGCGGCCCTCGCCCAGCACATGGGTGTCAAAACCCATGCCCGTCCGGGGACTGTGGAGGCTGGCCTGGGCAAAGGCCCAATCCTCCCGGGTGGTCAGCTTGTAGCCCGTGGTGCTGCCGGGGGTGAAGGTCACAGGACCGATGAACCGGGCGTAGAGGGCCGCGTCGTCCGTGGCGGCTTGGTCCCCGGCACGCTCGTAGGCGGAGAGGATATCCTCGAACCGGAAGGCCTGGGGGGTCTGGGTCCGGACCAGCTTGGACCGGTCCAGGGGGGTTTGGGTGCTCGTGTCGAAGACGGAGTCCGTCATGGGCAGGGACGCCACGCCGCTGCCGGTTTCCCGGGCGCCGGCGATAGCGGCGCGAACGGCTTCGGCAGTCTGGAAGCACCGGGCGGCGTCGTGGATCACGGCGATATCCCCCGGCTGGCCCTGGGCCGCGCGCAGGGCGTTGAGCACCGACTGGCCCCGGGTGCTGCCCCCGTCGCAGAGAGTCACGGGCACGGGCGCTTTCAGCGCTTCCGCCGCGGGGCGGGTGTCCGCCGTGACCGCGATCACCAGCCTGTCGCAGCCGCTGTGAAAGAGCAGAGCGGCGCTCCGCGCCAGGGCGGTGGACCCGCCCAGGGGCGCGGTGAGCTTGTTGAAGCCCATGCGCTGGCTGCTGCCGCCGCAAAGGAGGATGCCGAGGACGCTCATGCCTCCGTCAGGACGGTGTACAGACCGTCCGCCTCCTCCTTGCGGACCACCTCGGGGGTGGCGTTCACCTTCACCAGCATGTGGCGCCCCCCCAGCAGGATGTCCAGGGTGTCGCCCGGCTTCACCTCGGAAGCGGGCTTGGCCACCTTGCCGTTGATGCTGATGCGGCCCGCGGAGGCCGCTTCGTTGGCTACGGTCCGCCGCTTGATGATGCGGGAGACCTTGAGGAATTTGTCGAGACGCATGATGGATTCCTTTGGGTTTTTTATTTGCCGCTTTTTCTTTTCGGTGAAAAGAAAAAGCGGCGGAAAAAGAAAAGCATAAAGGGATGATCGGGATCGTAACGAAAACCGCCTATCCCCCTTAAAGTTCTTTGGGATCCTTCGTTAATTAAATAATCATACTACGAAATCGTCCTGGATACAATAGGAACAAACTTAGATACGGAGGCGAAGATGATCACCTATTTTGTATTGAAGGAAGCCGGCGGCAAGCCCGTGGGCTGCGTGCGGCTGGAGAACGGTCGTGCCCGATCCAGCTGTCCCTGCACCCTGCTTTTGGAGAACGGAACCGCCCTGTCCCTGGGCGAGGAAGAGACTCTCCTGCCCGGCCCGGCCCTGGGGGCGGCGATTCTCCGGGGAGACGCCCTACAGGCCTGGGGCGCCATGCCCGGGACCAAGCTCACCGGAGCGGAGCTCCTCTGCCGGCTGCGGCAGAAGGATAAGCTGACGGCCATCAAGCCGCCCCCGTCGGTCCCGGAGCCCGAGCCGGAGCCGACCCCCGAACCTGAGCCTGAGCCCGAACCAGCTCCCGAGCCGGAACCTGAGCCTGCGCCCACCCCTGCGCCGGAGCCCACCCTGGACCAGCCGGCGGACAGCGCGTCCCTGGCCGACGACTTCGGCCTCCTGGTCCGCCACGCGGGGGAGGTCTACGAGGATCTGCTCCACCCGCCCCTGCCGGAGGAGCCAGAAACCCCGGCGGAAGACCCCGCTCCTGGCTCGGCGCCGCAAGCCCCCAAGGGCGACTGGTTCTCCGAAACGGAGCAGCTCCTCTCCCGCTTGCGACGCCGAGTCAGGAGCAGAGGTACACCGCCGAACTGAACACGGCTCTTTCAGAATATGAGGAGCTGAAAGCACAGGCAGCGGACTTCGATCCCGACGAGCTTGCCATGGCGCAGCTCGCCATCCGCCCGGAGAAGGAATCCTCTGTCCAGAGCAAGGTCAGGGAGACCTTTGGGGACAAATATGACTTCTGGGGGATGATCGGCGCAGAAAAAGATGTTTCCAGAATGCTGAACGAGGAAGATCCTCCTGCCATCCGGGATCGTGTGCGGCGGAAGAAACAGGATCGGCAAAGGAAAAACCGGGAGCCGGGTCCTCAGCGCAGAAAAAAAGATCGTGGATGGGAGCGGTGATCCGCCTCCCCGTTTTTATGCGGTATGGGATTTGTCAGCCTCGAAAAAAACATTTTTTGGACTGAAAAAACGCAGAAATGCAAATTAATGTGCTTCATCGTTGCATAAGTGCACTCGATCCTCCCGTAAGAGCCCACCCGTGGTATGCGTACAAAGGAAGCAGGGATGCAGAGCAGTCAACAACTCTGCATCCCACTTAACTTAGCGTTCACTCGAAGCTTCCGTACATGGCAACAGCCTCATCTATGGTGATCTCACCTTTTCCCACCCGGAACGCCGCGACACGGATCTGAACTGTGAGAGGATCTTTAATGCCGATCACTTCCGGGAATATGGTACGCTCTGCGGGCACCTGACCGAAGGGCGCGTAAACCGTATCGAAGGAGAGGTCCTTTGTGGGCGTTACCAGGCGCTTCACGGAAGCCATGGCGTTGAGCTCTTCGCTAGTAATCAGAAACCGCATGAATTCGTTCGTCATATCCAGATTCTCGCAGTTTTTGTTCACGGAGAACTGGATGGAAGGACTGTCAATGAAATATCCGCCGTCGTCTGTCAGGGGGATCGGCGCAAACGCGTAATCGAAAGGCGCGCTGGCGAAGGCCTCGGACTGGCTCTCCCGTTTCTTGGTTCCGGACACGGTATCCCCGGCGCAGATCATCATCGGAACGTCGCCTTCAAAGAAGCGCAGGATCACCTTGGTATAGTTGTCCTCGATCTTGTCGCACTCATTCATATCGATACAGCCGTTCTGAATCAACTGTTCCACTGCTTCCAATGCCGGACGCATGTATTCTCCCGCCGCAGGGTCCAGTTCATTGGCAAGCGCAAGCGCTTCCGGATTCTCGGCAAGCGCGGCAGCAAACAACGGATAAGCGGCCGTGTACATGAAGCTGCCGGACGATTTGAGACTGTAGCCCATCATAGGGCTGGCGTAGCCCCTGCTGCGGAACGCTTCGCATACGGTCATCAGCTGCGTCCATGTGGTCGGGATGCTGAGGCCTTCCTTTTTAAACAGATCGTTATTCACCAACATACCGTAAGTCCTGGAGAAAACCGGCGCCATAAACACATAGCCTTCCGCGTCATGATTGAGGAGGCCCGGGCGGATGCAGTCCAGATTCAGCCCCAAAGCGGAGTCTGAAAGTTCCTCCATATGCGCGCATACCGAAGCGTATTTTTCGTTTCCCATCATCCAGGTGTATGAGAAAAAAACGTTGGGCTTGTCATTGCTTTCCAACGTCGTGCCAAGGACGTTGTTATAATCATCAAGCTTCACATAGCTCAGCTGCACATTCGGATATATCTCATTGAATTTGTCGAATTCAGCCTCCAATGCCTCAAAGTTATCATAGCTTCCCGCTACCGTAATACTGCAGCTTGTGCCTGTATCGAGAGCCGGCTTGAATACGGCGCCGGTCTCTTCCTTTGTTTTGCCGCCGCAGGCCGTCAGCGAAACGAGCGTGAAGATAACTAGGATAATGCAGAGCAGATTTTTCATTGTCTTCTTTCCTCCTTGATTCTGCGAATCTCTTTGATGACAAGTTTAATATCCACAGGCTTTGCGATGTGCCCGTTCATGCCGGCATTCAAGCATTCAGTTACATTTTCTGAGAAAGCGTCCGCCGTCATTGCAATGATCGGAATGGAGGACGCCCATGGATTCTCCAGCCTGCGGATATTTTTTGTAGCGTCCAGCCCGTTCATCTCCGGCATCTGAACATCCATGAAGATCAGCGCGTAGCTTCCTTCCTCCGCCGTACGCATCCTGTCCACGCAGATACGGCCGTTTTCGGCGCGCTCACTCGTGATCCCAAACATGCCGAGCATGGCGGAGATGATCTCCCAGTTGATATCGTTATCCTCGGCAACGAGAATGTTCATTCCCTCCAGATCGGAATAATCATCCTCCGGCTCAACAGATGTTGCCTTTGTTCCAAGAAGCTCGCTTAACTTATCATAAAGCGTGGATCGGAACAGCGGCTTACTTACAAAACCATTCGCTCCGGCTTCCTTTGCCAGATCCTCGATATCCGACCAGTCGTAAGCAGAAATCAGAAGGATGGGAATATTAGTATCTACTTCACTTCTAATGCGACGGATCGTCTCGACGCCATCCATATCAGGCATCTTCCAATCAAGGATCACTACGCTGTAATCCCTGCCCTTTTCATGCCGATGCGTGATCATGCCCAAAGCTTCCATTCCGCTTTGCGCCCGCTCCGCGGTGATGCCCAGAGATTCCATCGTATCGACTGCCGTTTGAAGCAGGATCTCGTCGTCGTCAACGATGAGAACATCCATGGGATCAAGCCGCATATCTTCCCGCTGCCTATCCGCGACAGGAACATCCAACGCAACAGTAAAGGTAGTTCCTTTGCCCTGCTCGCTTTGACATTCTATCGTACCGTCCATCAAGTCGACCATCTGCTTGGTAATGGCAAGGCCGAGGCCGGTTCCCTGAATGCTGTTGATGCGGCTGTCCGTCTGCCTGGAGAAGGGCTGATACATGGTTGCCATGAATTCCGGACTCATACCGATACCGGTATCTGCCACAACATAGGACAGCCTCACGCATCCAGGTTTGGCGCTTTCCTCTTCACGCATATCTACGCTCACATGCCCGCCGGGCTCCGTATATTTTATGGCGTTGGAAAGAATATTAATGAAGATTTGATTCAGCCGCAGCTGATCAGCGTATAGGTACTCTTTTTCCATCCGATTGATACGGAAACTGAACTCGATATTCTTTTCCTTGATCATCGGCCGAGAAAGATTCATAAGATTCTCCACCGTTTCCACGATGGAGAACGTCAACGGGCTGAGAGTAAGCTTTCCGCTCTCCACCTTGGATATATCAAGAATATCGTTGATCAGCGTCAACAAATGGTTGCTGGAAAGGCTGATTTTCCTCAGGCTTTCTCTGGTGGATTCCACGTCGCCAAGGTTTTTCACGGCAATCGTCGTAAGGCCGATGATCGCGTTCATGGGAGTGCGAATGTCGTGTGACATGGTGGAGAGAAAGTCTGTTTTTGCCTTGTTGGCGGATTCGGCCGCTCTTGCTGCGATTTGAAGACGTTTATTGAAGTGGAGCATGTAGAAGAGATCCAGGATGAACAGGATCAGCAGGCTGACGGAAACAACCCCGATCAGCAGCCAGTTTTCCGTATCCGCGCCAAGGTCTTTTGCAGGCAGGAAACTCAACAGCGTCCAGCCCTTGGTCACCGCCACCGGCGTATAGGCGAGGATACATTCCTGTCCATGAGAGTCCAGCATGGGAACCGAACCGGTTGAAGAAGTGATTTCCGCAAACAATTCCTTCTGCGCAGTGAGATCTGCCGCGTTGTAAGACTTATAGAATTCAAAAAAGCTGGAATTTTTGAACGATTGCCCCTTGATGGTATAGTCGCCCTCAGCGTCGATCATGGACAACTCCGCGCCTTCGAATTCCTCTTGGGGAAACACCCATTTCTGTTCCAGCTCCGACACAGGGAGAATACGAAGCAGGAAGGCTTCCCTCGTCGCATTCGTTTCTGAATCCCGGAGAAGGATCCGATTGCAGAAAGCAATCGATTGCTCGCCGTTTATGGGATTCGTATAGGTACGGGAGATGTTGATGGACTCTCCAATATCTGAAATCCAACCTGCATCTCTCAAAACATCCAGTCGCTCATATGAAACCGTGTAATCATCTATGGTGCCCTGCCTCGCTCTGGTGGAGAGACCTGTGAAGGTATCCGAGTAGATCAGATGTGCGGAGGCATTCGGCAGCACGTGGGAGATGCGGATAAAATCTATCGCTTCCTCCATGGACATAGATTGGTTGTTGATATACCGTGCCCATACATCACAGATGCGCTGCTCTCCCTCCAGATAGTTTTCCGTCACATGCTCCATCGTGATCGTGGTATTTTCAAAACGCTCTATCTGTCGTCGATAGGCCTCTCTGCTTTCAAAGCCGGAATACAGCACGACAAAGGTTAATATGGCGATGATAATACCCACATTAACAACGATGATCCAGGCCTTTTTCATCGGATGTACGCCCCTTGCTTAGCCAACGAGTCCAGTTCCTTTTTCTTCGCCAGGATCTTAGAGAGGATCGCTTCGTAATCCGCGTCAGCCCCGGAGCGGAGCAGATCCGTGATCTCCATGACCGGGTCAAGTATCGGGGTTAAGGAAAGATTGCCCAGGACGCCTTTCAGGGCATGTGCCGCTTCAAACGCAGCGTCCTTGTCTCCGGCATGAATCGCGGTCTCCAGTTTGCCGTAATTGGCGTCGGACATGGCCTTGTCCACCATACGCAGATAGAATGCCTCATTGTTCACGCAGCGCGCGATGCCCTCCGCTGTATTCGCACCAAAGGCATTCAGTTTTTCTACTGTAAGCATATTTTTTTCCTCCTTGATTTATAGTTCGACCACTCGCTCAATTGAGAAGCTCGGCCAGGCTCGCTTCGGCAAACATCTGGTTCATTTCGTCGTCTTCCGCCAGAAGGATCTTCTTGCCTATGAAGTCAGCTGACGCTGTCTGCGGCGCTTCATTCTCTTCGCTTGAACGATGTGACAAGGATATCTCTCAGCTCAGACAGGGACAGGGGCTTGGATGCAACGCTGGCATCCAGAAACACGATCGTCAGATAAGAAAGGCACAGAAACCAGGAGCATAAAAACGCGGGATCCCTGCCGAACGCCTCTTTCGTGTAGGAGCTCCTCGGCTATGTAGCTGAAGAAACCGCCCGGCATGTGCTTTCCAAGATCCTCGATCACGCGGAGCGTGCTCTCGTTCAGTTTAAAGATTTTTCCCGTCACGGATTCGCCCTCCATGTTTCATGCAAGTTTTTTTCTGCGAGGGACCGGTCAGTATATCGCACAGCCGCTCTGCCGGATCTGCTTCATTCTTTGCAGTGCGGCATCAGCGTCGGCAAACACATCGCCCTGCGGATTCTCCCGATCCGAAAAAGCCACGCCCACGCTCAGGGAGATCGGCGGAAGATCATCTTTCCCTTCGCGCAGCGTCTCATTGATCCGCTCAACCTTTTGCAGCACCAGTTTTTGCATGGCGCTGTTCATACGGGTCATGATAGCTACGAATTCATCGTCCTGCAGGCGGCAGACGTCGTCCGCCGAGCGGAAGCTGTCGAGCAGCACGTTCGCGACCCTCCTGATAACCTGATCCGCGCACGCTTTTCCTTTCTCGGCGAGTATTTCTCTGTAGTGGTCCACCGTGGCGATAATGACTGCGATGTGATCGTGATCCGAGTCGTGGAACAGGATGTCAAAAGCGCTGTGGTTGTACAGCCCTGTCAGAGGATCGTGCATCGCGTCGTAAGTATACTTGTCTTTCGGTCCGCTTCTGACTGCAGTTACCTCCTCTTCCTCGGCAGCATCCACTGTTTGAGTCAGGTTCCTGATGTATTTTTCGAATTCGTCAGCGGACAGAGGTTTGGAGAAATAATAGCCCTGCATGATGTCGCAGCCTATGGCCTTGAGCGTAAACATCTGCTCCGCCGTTTCCACGCCCTCGGCGATGGTTGGAAGGGCCATGGACTTTGCCAAACCAATAATGGCCTCCAGGAGCCTCGTGTCTTTGCGATCTCTGAAAGCTGTGCGAATGAACTGCATATCTAGCTTCAGCATGTCGATCGGCAGCGCGGAAAACATATTCAAGGAGGAATATCCCGTCCCGAAATCATCCATCTCGATGTGGAAGCCTCTTTCCCGCAGCCGGCTCACTACGGCTATGATCTGATCAGAGTTCTCCGTATAGGCAGATTCGGTGATCTCCAGATGCAGTTCGTCGTGGGAAAGCCCGTATTCGGCGACGAGCCCCTCCAGTGTATCAACGAGCTTCGGGTCGTAGAGATCAATGCGGGACACGTTGACGGAAACCGGGATCGAGCGTTCCAGCGTCTCCTTCCATTTCTTGATCTGGGCGGCGGCTTCCTGCCATACGAAAGAATCCAGCTCCCGGATCAGGCCGTTCTTTTCAAACAGGGGGATAAACACGCCCGGGCTGATCATGTCGAACTCCGGGTGCTTCCACCGTACCAGCGCCTCCGCGCTGTCCAGAACCGGCTCCGCATGGCGGACATCGAACTTCGGCTGGTAATGCACGGTGAACTGTTTTCCCTTGATCGCGGCATGAAAATCCTCCATCAACCGTTGGGCAAACGCTTCTTTTTCGAACAAGGAATTGTCGTAGATGCCAACCGATCCGGTAAAGCTGTTTTTTACGGTATCTGCGGCCAGCTTAGCCCGGTCAAAGCGCCGTTCGACCTCAATGCCTCGGTCTACATTGGAATAAACGCCCATGCGTAAACGTATTTGACTGCCCGCGTCCATGGCGGCTGTTATGCTCTCCAGAAGCTCCTCATATTCGGTGCGGTGCGGGCAGTAGGCGAGGAAAGTATCCGCCTCCCGGCGGCATACGATGCCATCGTCGGCGGCAAATGCTTCCAGGAGCATAGTCGCGATCTTTTTTAACAACTCGTCTCCATAAGAGCGGCCGTAGCGCTCGTTTACGATATGGAAATGGTTGATGTCCACCAGCACGGCGTCTGTCTCCACATCAGGATGATAGACGTCATACTGTTCGGCATAGCGGTAGAAGAACTCACGGTTATACAGCCCGGTGAGCTGGTCTCTCTCTGTGGAAAGGATGGTGCCGCGCTCCTCAAAAAGCTCGATCGTCCGCTGCATGCGTGCCAGGACGACCTCTTTTTGGGGATATGGCTTCGGAATGAAGTCCGTCGCGCCCATTCGCAGGCACTCGACCTCCGCGTCGGAGTCCGCCGTCATGACGATGACCGGCACCATGGCGGTGCGTGCGTCGTCCTTGACGCGGTGCAGTATCTCCTGCCCCCTCATATCCGGCAGATTCAGATCGAGCAGTATGAGGCTCAAGGTCGCATATCTCGCCTCAATGATTTCCATCGCCTGGGCGCCGGTCTCCGCAAACAGAGCCTCAAATTCGTCTTGGATCAGGAAGCCGAGTATCTCTCTGTTGATCAGCTCGTCCTCGACGACGAGGATAGTGCGCTTCCTGCTGGAAGAGCGGTTTTTCAGATGACTATCTGACATGACGGATAAACCTCCTCAATCTGTCTGGGGAATTCTTTTGCACGGCACATTACAGTCTGGTAACCGCGCCCAGTTTTTCAGGCGTTTTTTGTTTTCGTACATTCGCTCGTCAGCTCGCTCAAACAGCTCGCGCAGGCTCCCGTCCTCGCCCGGATACACACCGTTGCCGAAATGCTCGTACATTCTTCCGAAACGGAATATATCCCCGAGAAAAAAATGCGCGAACAGCGGCAGCGAGGTCGCGTTTGCCCAGAGCGAAAGCCCATGCTCCTATAGGGGAGAGGTTTCGCGTCAGACGTTTTCTTTTCTGTATGCCCATTCCAACACTTCTTTCCCGCCGATAGCACTTAACCGAGGGGCAATTACGTCCCCTGCGGAAGCAGTTTGTCCAAGGTTTCCATCATTTTAGGTACGTCGTAAGGCTTGGCCAGGTGCCCGTCCATCCCGGCCTCGAAAGCGATCTTCTGATCCTCCTCAAAGGCGTTAGCGGTCACGGCGATGATCGGGACATGCGCTTTCCGCGGGTCTTCCAACGCCCGGATCTGTCTTGTAGCTTCGTAACCGTCCATGCGCGGCATTTGAACATCCATCAGGATCGCATCGTAGGTTCCCGCGGGAGCGATCCGCATCTTTTCGACGGCTTCAGCTCCGTCGACCGCGATGTCGACCGCAAAGCCGACTTCTTCCAGAATCGCCACCGCGATCATCTGGTTCATCTCGTTGTCCTCAGCAAGCAGGAGATGCTTTCCGCTGAAGTCCCGCGCTGTCCGGGCCGGCGTTTCCACACGTCTGGTTGCGGTTTCACAAATTCTGAAGGGGAGCTCTACAACGAACTCACTGCCCTTGCCTTCCTCGGAACTGAGCGTGATCGAACCGCCCATCAGGTCTACGATGCTTTTTGTGATCGCCATGCCGAGACCCGTTCCCTGGATCCCGCTGATGGTGGTCGACTCCTCTCTGGTGAAAGCGTCGAAGATGGTCTTTTGAAACTCCTCGCTCATACCGATCCCGTTATCTCTGATACGGAATTCATAATCAGCAAAGCCCTCTTTTTCGGATGCCTTCTCGGTCACCCGGAAGCTGACCGTCCCGCCTGCTGGCGTGAATTTGATTGCGTTGGAAAGAATGTTCAGCAGCACCTGATCAAGCCGCAGCCTGTCTGTCACGACATCCTCGTGGACCACATCCTGCGTCTCGAAAAGCATTTCCAGCCGCTTGGCGTCTGCATTTGATTGGTTAATCGTTCTGAGCTCGCGGATCACGTCCGGCAGATGGACGTCGGCCTCCTCAATGCTGACCTTGCCGCTTTCGATGCGGCTCATGTCCAGCACGTCGTTGATTAGCGACAGCAGGTACTGGCTGGATACAGAGATCTTGTCAAGGTAATCCATGACCTGTTCCCTGTTGTCGATATGGGAGGCGGCAAGCGCCGTGAAGCCCACGATCGCATTCATCGGCGTGCGGATGTCGTGTGACATGTTGTTCAGGAAGGTCGTCTTGGCGCGGTTTGCATGTCCCGCCGCAACGAGCGCCTCGGAGAGCGCGTCCTTGCTTTCGGCAAGCTCCCTGTTCTTTTCCTCAAGCTCCAGCCGGGCAGCTTCTTTTTCCCTAAGCTCTCTTTTGTTCCACCGCGCCTCTCTGATAAGCAGGAAGATCACCAGCGCGGCAACAAGCATGATCGCTGTGCCGAACAGGGCCATATGGTCCTCGATGGCGTCGACCAGACTATAGGAATAAAGCGAACCGGTATAGCGATAGGATATGTTCTGCGCATAGTCGACGCCGATCGCGTTGATGCCGCGATTGAGCAGCTTGAGCAAGCCTTCGTTGCCGATCTCCACGCCAAAGCAGCGGTCGTCGCTCCGGCTGGACTGACGTAGTGACAACCCGTCATATTCCCTGTTTTTCAAAATGTCATTCGCGCGTAACGCGTTGAGGGTCGTGCAGCTTACCTCGCCGGAAAGAACAGCCCACAGGCAATCATCGATGGACGGATAGAAAGCGACCTCCGCGTCGGGGAAAACTGTGCAGATATAGTAATACTGCATCCGGTTGTTTTCGTTGACCGCAAAGCTTCGGACAGTCTCCTCAGAAAAAACGCCCTTAAAGACCAGCTCCGTAGGGGCCGACACGACCGGGCTAGACTGATAGATCCCGTTTTCTTCCGAATAATACAAACCTCCACCCACGGGGAACGCCGTGTCGATGGTGCCGGAGCTCATATCCGCGATCATGGCGTCATAGCTTTTGTAGCCGGTGTATATCGCATCGACGCCTGTTATGTTCAGCGCTTTCAGGATCTCCGCAATCACGTCCGCTACGACACCGGTCACATTCCCGCTGTTGTCCGTCCCACTGTACGGCATGTAGTTTTCCAGATACCCGACGTGGAGTGAGTCGTGCGTGTCCAGCCACTTTCTTTCCGCCACGGAAAAAGCCCTTGTCGTAAAGCTGAGCGAATAATACTTGCTGCTCAGCGAGCTGAGATAATTCGGCTCTTCCTGGAACAGTTGCGTCTGGGCAGCATTGAGCTCCGCCAGGAGATCGGGGCGGGCTATGCTGACGCAGAGATAATACTCGGAAGTGCCGAACGACGTTAGGACCTCGGCGTGGTCTCTCCCGCGTGCGCCGTCGCTTTCGACTGCGAGAATATCCATCTCGCCGGAATCAAAGGCGGCAAACAATTGAGTGTTGTCAGGATACGGGATGACGTGTGCGTCAATGCTGTACTCCAGAAGGAACCCGCTTAAAACGCTCACCATGGCGCTGTCCAGCACCCCGATCCTCTTCCCGTTCAGTGTTCTCAGATCGTTCGTGATCTCCGTATCTGCGTCGTGCTTGACCAGATAATAGGATTCGTTGCCCATGGCTGCATCGGGATAAGCGATCATCTCCGCGCGATCCTCTCTCCACGCCAAACCGGCCAGCAGATCGATCTCACCCTTCAGAAGCATCTGATAAAGTTCGTTGAAGCCGCCGTAGACATACTCATATTTCCAACCGGTATACTCCGAGAGTTTGCGGTAGTACTCATAGGCGTAGCCAGTCTTGACCGCCCCCTCCTGCGCGCCTTCCTGGAAGACTTCGTTTTCGTAATATCCGACGCGGACAACCTCCAAATCGTTTTCAACCGCGAAGGCCTGAATGGGGATCAACATCACGGCAAGCAGCAGAACGCAGCCAACCGCGAGGATCCTGCGCAGAAACAGCGTTTTTTTGCGCATTTGCAAAGCGCCCATTTATGTACATTCCTCCCGCTTCACATACGACAGCTCGATGTCATAACCGAGAGCTTCCATCATGGCAACAAAGGTCCTGTTGACGATCTTTTCCGGCGTTTTAATCAACCGACTGACGTAGGAGCGCGTGGTGGAGAGCTCTTCGGCGAGTTTTGCCTGCGTCTTGCTCTCCTCAATGCATTTGACCTTTACGTCGATTTCAATATTATTTATCAGCACGATTCCACCTCGTTTCCCACTGGCAAATGTTTCCTTAAATGTGAAACTAATTATATCATATAAAAACGCTGGTTTCAACTGAAAATGTCTGTTCCTCGCTTGGTGGACCAGAATGTGCTAAAAAAAATATAAAACGATGCACAGGCCTCTATGGCATGCCCGCACTCGTCTGTGATATCGTTCTTGCAAAAAGCTTGTTGAAAAGGCGAAAAACGCCTAGGGATGATCCGTAAACATCTACGATAATCCACGGCGGGTGAGGAGCAGATTACTCTTTTCCTGGCACCCGAATATCCGTCCAACTGGATACGTCGCACTGGCCAAAACTGCTTTCACCGACAGCAACCACCGTGCCGTCAGCTTTTAAGCCAACAGTGTGCCGGTCGCCTGCAGTAATGGCCACAATACCATTCCAGTTAGCTGTTTCGCACTGGCCATAATAGTCTATTTTGTCTTCCAGATACTCTGTCGCCACCACTGTGCCATCCGCCTTCAGTCCCACTGTGTGACGCCAGCCTGCGGAGATGGCCACAATATCCGTCCAATCGGAAACGTTGCACTGACCTGCGTTGTTGCTGCCGACAGCAACAACTGTGCCGTCTGTTTTTAGACCGACCGTGTGATTAGCGCCTGCAGCAATGGCAACAATATCATTCCAATCGAATACATCACATTGGCCAAATTGGTCATTTTCATTATCCCCGCCAATCGCCACCACCGTGCCGTCTGTTTTCAGGCCAACAGTATGACGGGGCCCCGCCGTGATGGCCACGATGTTCTTCCAATCGGATGTGTTGCAGACGCTTCCTTCCCCGGCAGCTACCACTGTGCCATCCAGCTTTAGACCTACGGTATGTCCTCCGCCTGCCGCAATAGCAACGATATCCTTCCAATCAGAAACGACACATTGGCCGTGTTTATTCCACCCAACAGCCACAACAGTGCCGTCTGCTTTCAGCCCAACAGTGTGATAGCCCCCTCCCGCTATGGCCACGATATCTGTCCAGCCGGAGACATCACATTGGTCCATTGTGCTATCACCGATAGCCACAACGGTACCGTCCGTTTTTAATCCAACGGTATGGGAGAAACCCGCTGCGATAGACGCAAGGGCTCTCCTGTCAGGATTTTTACATTTGTTTGCTTCATCTTCACCTTCGGCAACCGCAGGACTATGCGTCTTTGATGACGCAATGGAACAGATGCTAGCTCCAACCGTTGTGCAACCGACCAAAAGAAGAGCGCATAATATCAGTGTACAGATGAAAAGCCTTTTGCTGATTTGACAGGACATGCTTTTTGCCTCCAAATGAGTCATATACTAAAAAAATTAACTATTATACCGTACCATAAATGCATAGGGAGTGCAAGGAGAAATAATTGGAGTGGAGGAGTACTGAAAAAAGAGAGACCTTTAGTCTCTCTATAAATATATCGAAATAGAACTTGAGACTTTGGCCCGTCAGCGGCGCCGCAGCCGGGAGAGGAGCTGCTCCGTTTGATAAATCAAATCTCACCTCCCTCTGCTTCTCTTTTTCGGTCCCTTTTTTCTCTTCATGAGAAGAAGAAAAAAGGGACAAATACTGCAGCTTACATTTCCAAGTTCGCCGCGGTCCGGGGGAACGGGCCCACGTCCCGGATGTTGGTCATGCCGGTGACGTACATGACGATCCGGTCCAGGCCCAGTCCGAAGCCCGCGTGCTCCACGCCGCCGTAGCGGCGAAGGTCCAGATACCACTGGTACTCGGTCATATCCATGCCCAGCTTGTCGCACTTCTGCTTGAGCACGTCGTACCGCTCCTCACGCTGGCTGCCGCCCACGATCTCGCCCACGCCGGGGACCAGCAGGTCCGCCGCGGCCACGGTCTTCCCGTCGTCGTTCTCCCGCATGTAGAAGGCCTTGATCTCCTTGGGATAGTTGGTGACGAAGATGGGCCTGTTGAACACCTGCTCGGTGAGATACCGCTCGTGCTCGGACTGCAGGTCCGTGCCCCAGCTCACCGGGTATTCGAACTCCACGCCGGACTTCTGGAGGATATCCACCGCCTCGGTGTAGCTGACCCGGCCAAACTCGTTGTCCACCACGTTGTGGAGCCGGTCGAGCAGGCCCTTGTCGATGAACTTGTTGAAGAAGTCCATCTCATCGGGGCAGCGGTCGAGAACGGCCCGGATGATATACTTGACCATGGCCTCGGCCACCTCCATATCCCCCTCCAGATCGCAGAAAGCCATCTCGGGCTCGATCATCCAAAACTCCGCCGCGTGCCGGGGCGTGAAGCTGTACTCCGCCCGGAAGGTGGGGCCGAAGGTATAGATGTCCCGGAAGGCCATGGCAAAGGCCTCGCCGTAGAGCTGGCCGGTGCCGGAGAGGTGCACTGGCTTCTTGAAGAAGTCCTTGGAGTAGTCCACCTTCCCGTCCTCGGTGCGGGGCGGGTTCTCCAGATCCAGGGTGGTCACCTGGAACATTTCGCCTCGGCCCTCACAGTCGGCGTTGGTGAGGATGGGGGTATGGACGTAGACGAAGCCCCGCTCCTGGAAGAACTCATGGATGGCCGCGCTGACCACGGACCGGACCCGGAACACCGCCTCGAAGGTGTTGGTCCGGGGACGCAGCGTCTGCTGGGTCCTGAGGTATTCCAGGGTATGCCGCTTCTTCTGCATGGGGTAGTCCGGGGGGCACTCGCCCAGGATGGTGATCCTGTCCGCTTTCACCTCGAAGGGCTGGGGCGCGTCGGGGGTCAGGATGAGCTCCCCGTCCACGGCGATGGAGCAGCCGGTGGACAGGCCACGGCCCAGGTCCCTCTCGTCGTTTTCAAAGACCACCTGGATGGGCTTGAAGCAGGTGCCGTCGTTGAGCTCGATAAAGCCCATAGCCTTCCCCTGCCGCACGGTACGGACCCAGCCGCCCACGGTGATCTTGCCCGCGTGGGCTTCCGGTGCCCTCTGTATGTCACGGAGTTTTAGCATAGCGTTGTCCTCTTATTTCACAAAATTTTCTTATCAGTATACCACAAAATTTAAAGTGTGCAATGGTAAATTCGCGAGAATGATGGTATACTGATAGCATAGAAAGGGAAGGAGGCGTCCTCATGCGCATTCTCGGCGTCTACGTCAGCTACGAGACATTGATGCTGGCCCTCATCGTGGTCTTCATCCTGAGCCTGATCGCCCAGGGGAAGGTCCGTCGAGTCTTCAACCGATACAACACCGTTCCCGCCGCGCGGAACATCCCGGCGCACGAGGCCGCCCGGGAGATGCTGCTGGACAACGGCAGCGGCGTCACCGTCCAGCCCGTCCAGGGGACGCTCACCGACCACTACGACCCGAGGAACGGCACCGTAGGCCTGTCAACGGAGGTATACGATTCCACCTCCGTGGCGGCCCTGGCCATCGCCGCCCATGAGATCGGCCACGTGCTCCAGTACCAGGAGAACTATGCGCCCATCAAGTGGCGCACGGTCATCCTGCCCACGGCCAACCTGGGCGCCACCATGGGGCCCTATATGATCCTCATCGGCCTGTTCATGGGCATACGGCCCCTGGCGGTCGTCGGCCTGGCTCTCTACGGGGCCATGTTCCTGTTCCAGCTGGTGACGCTGCCCGTGGAGTTCAACGCCAGCGCCCGGGGATTGGAGCTCCTGGACCGGGGCGGGTACATCGACTATTCGAGCCGCGTGGACGCCCAGAAGGTCCTGCGGGCCGCCGCCTGGACCTACGTGCTGGCCGCCTTGGGCTCCCTGCTCTCCTTCCTCCGGTTCTTCATGCTGGTGAACGGCAACCGGCGGCGGAATTGACCTTCCTTTTGCCGCTTTTTTCTCTTCAATGAAGAGGAAAAAAGCGGCGCAAAAAAGAGAAGCACAGGAGGACGAAGGGATCATGTTCACGGATCTCGACACGATACAGAAAGCTTTGCGATCCATCTTCCCCAATGAAAAGGATCGTGAAAAAGCCCTCTACGAATTGACCCATTGGGAGGAACGATCGAAAAAGCAGCGCAGCAACCAGGAGCTGCCGCCGGAGGAATTGAGCGCTTTGCCGGACGGCGAGCTGTGCGAGGCGATTTGGAACCGGACGGACGAAAAGGTCGAACAGGCGGCCACGGACCGGGAGGGCGTCGCCGCCCTGCCCCAGGCCGCGCAGGCGTTTTACGTAGCGTACTGCTACGAGATGGAGATGGAGAACGGAGGCCTTTGCCAATACTTCGTCAACTCCAGCCGGGAGTTGGCCCCCATGCTGCCCGCCGCCCTGGGCGAGATCGGCGCGGCAGACCATAAAGCCCTCTTCGACGCCTTCGTCCGGGACAATGGCATCGACGTGAACGACCTGTCCTCCTTCGTTTCGGACGACGTGGAAGGATACCTGGCGCAAACGGAGCGCTACCCCTTTGACGATTTCGACAACGCATTCTATGCCCTGAAACCCATTCAGGAGTATCTGATCCCCTACGTTCAGGCCCATACATCTGCATTTTGACGGGCCGGCCCGCCCCGGCGGCGGGACGGTGTATTTTTTCACCAGCTCAGCGGCCGGACGAGGAGGAGCGCATCAAGGACGACATCCGTGAGAGCATCGCCCGAGGCACCACGCAGATGACCGAGCAGCTCAAAAAGATCCTGGAAAGCAGAATCCGAACGGCAAAGAAGCAGCCCCCCCCGAGGGCTGCTTCCTTATGTATTTGCTTCACTTTCCGGCGGCCAGGCGTTCTTGACAGTGCTGGAGGAAGTAGCCGTGGTCCGGATACCCGTCCAGCCAAACGAAGTAGGGGAGGGCCTCCTCGTACCGCTTCGCTTTATACAGCTCCACCGCGGACATGAACACCCGGGCCCTGGCGTCCTGATAGTCGCCCATGGCCTGGAAGGCCGCGGCGGACCGCTCGTACTCCCCGGCGGTGAAGAATTCCGCCGCCTTGTTGTATTGCCTGAACCGGATCAGGGTGACGGTAGTCACCACCGCGATGCAGAGCAGCAGCACCGCCAGCGATACCAGCCCGATCTTCTTCCAGCGCTTCACCTTCGCTTCGAACCGGTCCTCCTGCTCCTTGAGCATGGCGGATTCCGCCTTCCACCGCATCTGGCCCAGCTGGGTCCGGCAGGCGATATACTGCCGGTCCGCATCCTGAAAACCCCGAATGGAACGAAAAAGCTCCATGGCCTGCTCCAGGCTTTCCTCCGTCTCCGCCCGGGCCAGCTCCTGAGCCTCCTCGTAGGTGCGGCGTTTTTCCTCGTCCGTCAGGATCATCCTCCCGCCTCCTCGTCCTCGTGATAGCTACAGTATACAAAGCTCGTCCCCAAATAGCAAGAAAAAGGAAGGGGCTGTCCCTTCCTTTTTATATAATGCATACAGAGGTTTATTCCGCGATCTCCAGAGCCACCTGGATCATGTCGTGGAAGGCGTTCTGCCGCTGCTCGGGGGTGGTAGCCTCGCCGCCGGAGATGATGTCGGAGATGGTGCAGATGCACAGGGCCTTCTTGCCCGCCCGGGCCGCGTTCATGTACAGGGCCGCGGATTCCATCTCCGCCGCCAGCACGCCCATCTTCACCCAGGCGGTCTGGTCCACGGCGTCGTTATAGAAGTTGTCGGAGGCCAGGAGGTTGCCCACCTTGTACCGGAACCCCCGCTTCTCGCACTCTTCCACCGCCTTGCGGCAGAGGTCGAAGTCGGCGATGGCGGAATAAGTGCCGGGCAGGGCGTACTGGTTCACGAAGGCGCTGTTGTAGCAGGCGCCCTGGCCGATGACGATATCGAAAAGCTTCAGATCGGGATGCATGCCGCCGGCGGAGCCCACGCGGATGATGCTCTCCACGCCGAAGAAGTTGAAGAGCTCGTGGGAGTAGATGCCGATGGCGGGCATGCCCATGCCGCTGGCCATGACGGACACCCGCTTGCCCTTGTAGTAGCCGGTATATCCCTGGACGCCGCGGATGTTGTTCACCAGCTCCGCGTCGGTGAGGTAGGTCTCCGCGATCATCTTCGAGCGCAGCGGGTCGCCGGGCATCAGCACGGTCTTGGCGAAATCCTCCGGCGCGCAGCCGATATGAGGCGTGAGATTCAGTTGCTTCATGCGATGATTCCTCCCGATCTTTTTTCTTATTGTATCACAGGGGACGGCTCCTTGACAACCGGATTGTTACGCCTTCCGGGAAGCCCGCTGTCGGATGCGCGCCTCCAGGGCGAAGCCGGCCCGCTCCCAATGGAACCGGCGACTGAGCAGGATGGGCACCTCCGCCACCAGGATGCCGGAGGGGACGTCCACGAACACGTGCTGCTTCACGAAAAGGATGCTGCAGCAGACCAGCAGGAAGAAAATCAGGTTGAACCACTTGTACCATTTGGGGACCCCTGTTTCCGTGCCGTCGATGACCCGCCAACAGTACCAGCTGGCGATCACGTGGAGGGAGGGGAACAGGTTGTTGGGCTGGTCGAAGAAATAGACCACCCGCGTGGCGAAGGAGAAGAAGTCCCGTCCGGGCACCTCCGGCCGAACGATGGCGGCGGGCACGGTCAAAAACAGGATCAGCGTCAGCACCAAGGTGAGCAGATAGGCCGCCGTGTTCCGATAGACGGCCTGCTTTTGCTGTCCGCGAAGCAACAGCAGCATGGTGATGAACCAGGAGGCGAAGGACAGCACATAGATGCAGACCCAGGCCGGCTGGAAGGGGATGAGCTCGTCGAGAGCCGTGCCCAGATCCAGGGGCGTCAAGTGGGCCAGGATGGGCCTCGTCCCCCAGAAGATCGTGCTCTGGAACAGGAACACCACGCCAAGACAGACCCAGCTGTAGGTGGGCATCAGTCTCCCTATCCGGTTTTTCAATGGCTCGTTCATATCCTGCTCTCCCTTTGAGCAGAGGTATCATACCATATCCCGCGGCGCGATTCAACAAATGGAAGGCATATAAAAATGAAGGAATTGTGATAAATCCCTTCATTTTGTATCTCTTGGCCGGCACGCGCGCTTCGCTCTACTCCCAGATCCGGTAGCCCATCAAAAAGTGGGTGCTCCAGTACTCGCTGTAGATGCTGCTGCGGATGACCACGCAGCCGCCGGAGCTGCTGGCATCGATCATGCGGCCGCCGCCCATATAGATGCCCACGTGGCCCGTGGATTCGCTGCTGCCGGAGAACACCAGGATGTCGCCCCGCTTCAGCTGGTCCATGCTCTCGATCCGCCGATACTTGGAGCAGGTCCGCCAGCGGACGCTGGTCATGTAGCTGGTTTTCGCGCCCGCCTGCTTCAGACACCAGTAGACGAAGCCGGAGCAGTCGAAGCTGTCCGGGCCCTTGGCCGCCCGCTCGTAGGGGCAGCCCAGGCGGCTCTCGGCGGCGGCGATCAGACCCTCGATGCCCTTGCCGTAGTTCCCGGTCCCGCTGGAGGGCTTCTTCGTGGGCTCGGGGGTATCCTCCGGCTCCTCCGTAGGTTCGGGGGTCTCCTCGGGTGTTTCTACCGGCTCCTCCGTAGGTTCGGGGGGCTCCTCAGGCGCTTCCGTAGGTTCAGGGGTCTCCTCCAAAACCTCCGTAGGCTCGGGAGTCTCCTCGGGCGCTTCCACGGGCTCGGGGGTTTCCTCCGGCTCCTCCGTGGGTTCGGGAGTCTCCTCGGGCGCTTCTGTGGGCTCCGGAGTCTCATCCAGGACCGGCGTCACCTCGGGGGTCTCCTCCACGGGCAGAATGGTCTCCGCGACCACGGTCGCGGTGGCTTTCGGCGTCTTTTTCGGCTTGGACGTAGGCTTGGGCGTCTTCTTCGGCTTGTCCGTGGCCTTTGCAGTAGCTTTAGCCGTGGACTTGGCAGTAGCTTTAGCCGTGGCCTTCGCGGTGGCCTTGGGAGTAGCCTTAGCGGTGGCCTTGGGAGTGGCCTTAGCAGGAGTCTTGGTGGGCCGCGGCGTCGCGGTGGGGCGCGGCGTGGCCGTGGGCGCGGCGTTGGCCGTGCCGGACAGCAGCTTCTCCAGGGTTTCCGGATCTGTCCTGCCATCGGGGATCAGGCCGTTGTTCTCCTGAAAATCCTGCACCGCCTTCACCGTGGGATCCCCGTATCTGCCGGTGATCTGGGCGAGGCGCATGTATCCCATCCGAGCCAATATCCGCTGCAGGGCGATCACGTCATCCCCTCTGTCGCCGCTTTGGAAGCTATGCTCCTCGGCCTCGTCGCTGTTGAGCACGGCCACGGTCCCCTTGCTCAGGTTCCCGTCGGCCACCAGGCCGTTATCCTCCTGGAATCGCCTCACCGCCTGTGCGGTAAGCTTGCCATAGACCCCATCCGGCTTCATGACCAGATACCCCAACTCCAGCAGCCTCTGCTGCCAGATGAGGATCTGGTCGGACTTGTCCCCGATCCGAATGGTGTTGGCCACGGGCTCCTCCCCGAAAAGGGTCTCTAAAACGGTGGAATCCACCGAGGTGCCCTTGCCCAGCTTGTTAAACAATCGGAACCGCTCCACGGCCTGGGCCGTCGCCGTGTCGAAATAGCCGTCAGCCGAGGCGGCCAAGTATCCCAGCTCCACCAGCCGCTCCTGGATGCTCTGGACCTCGGGGCCCCTGTCTCCGGGGAGCACGGCGTAAAGGGCCGCGTTCTCGTCGTTCAATTTTATAAAGGTCTCTTCGTCGCACATGCCTGTCTCCGGCAGGCCGCTGCGCCGCTGGAAGATGGCGATGGCCGAGGCGACGCCGGCGCCGTAGATATCCTCCGGCTGCTCAAAGTCCAGGTATTCCAGGCTCATGAGCCGGATCTGGATGTCCAAAACGATGGGGGAGCGCATGCCCGTGCCGATCACGTCCCCGTTCAAGGGATTGAGGGTGGGGGTGGGGGTGGGCTTCTCCGTGGGCACAGGGGAAGGGGTGGGGGTGGGCACCGGCACGGGCGTGGGGGTCGTCTCCACGGGCGCGGCGGTCCGATCCTGGGTCCGGGGGCTGGGCGTCACCCGGACCACGTGCTCGTTCCGCTTCGGATCAGGCTGTTCCACCGCCACGGCCAGGAAGGATCGATGCAAATACTCCCGGGCATAGAGGCCCCCGGCCACGATCCCGGCCATGACCAAAATGGCCAACAGCCAGACGAGGACCGCCGTGGTCTTGTCCTTTTGTTTGTTTTGCTGTCCCCGCTTCTCCATGGCCAAACCTTTCCTGCTTTCTTATGGACTATTGTAGCGGAAAAGGTCCGTTTTTGTGTTAACGGCCCGTAAATAAACTGCGGGGATTTTGCAACATTCAGATGAACTTTGTCACATTTTCCCTTTTTTTCCAAACGAAAAGCGCCCGATCGCTCGGGCGCTTAAACTCAATCGCCGTAGTATAGCTCGTAATACTGATCCCGTACGTCTTCAGGGATATCCAGGACCTGGAAGAGCTGGGGGATGGTGACCATGTAGTCCGGTCCCATGTCGAAGGCGGAGAGATAGGACCAGTCGCCCACCACCTCCACGTCGAACCCCTGCTCCGCCTTGCAGCGGGCGGCCGCGGCTGCGAGCAGGATCTGTCCCCGGCGCTGATGGTAGTGGGAGGTGACCACGGTCAGGGTCTCCACCTGCTGCGCCTGCAGGATGGCCATGACGTTGACGGCGTTCTCAGCGGTGGTCATGGCCCGCTCCTCCGCGAAGATGCGGCCGGGGTCGATGCCGTGGACAGTCTCCAGATATGCCTTCATAAGGCCGCCTTCGGTGTGCTCCTCCGGGTTGTCGATGCCCGTAGGGCCGCCGGTGCAGACGATCAGCGAATCGGGAAAAGCCTTGGCCGCGGCGGCCGCGGCGTCGCAGCGGCCCTTCAGCTCGTCGGTCATCTCCCCCTTTTCCAGCTCGAAGCCCAGGACCACGAAGGCATGCTTTCCCGCCACGGGGATGTTTCGGGGGTCGTCCTGCCCATACATCATCAGCCGATAGTCGGGGTCGGCGTAGATCTTGATCCAGCGGGCGGCGACGACGGTGGCCACAGGGTCGTTCATGGCCGCCGCGTCCGCTTCGATCCGCCATCTACCCTCCGGGGAGGGCGCCTCTGCGGCGCGGGCCATGTCCGTGAAGAGCACGGCATAGTTGACCGGCTCCTCTCCCTCTGCTCGGGCGACCATGGGCAGCCCCAGCATCGCCAGGGCTAAAAGGAGCAGAAATACGCGCTTTCTCGGTCTCATACCCAGGTCGGTTTTATTCCGCGGCCAGGCGGCGGAGGCACTCGGCCATGAATTGGGTGTTGAAGAGCATCTCGGAAAGGAGGATGTTCTCGTTGGCGATGTGGCACAGGTCCGGCCGATCAGGACGGGTGACGCCCACGGCCACGGCGTTCTTGAACTCCCGGGCGTAGGTGCCGCCGCCGATGGAGATGGGTTTGGATTCCCGATCGCCGGAGAGCTCGCCGTACACGTCCATAAGGGTGCTGACCAGCTCCGACTCGGGGGCGATGTAGTGGCCCAGGGAGTTGGACCGCTCCTTGCAGGCAAAGCCCAGCTTGCCCATGCGCTCGTCGATGGGGCCCGTCAGCTGCTCGAAGGTCATGGAGGCGGGATAGCGGATGTCGAAGCCGACGGAGACGCCGCCCTCGTCCGCGGTGAACACCGTGGGGGCCAGAGTCAGCCGGCCGGAAGCATCGGTGAAGTCTACCCCCAGCCCTTCGCCGTGGTTATACCCGCAGAGCAGGGCGGCGAGGCCGGAGAAGGTCTCCCGATCCGGGGCGGGCAGATCGGCCTCGGACAGGGCCAGAAGGAGCTTTGCCAGGGCGTTGTCCGCATGGTCCGGCATGGAGGCGTGACCCTCCTTGCCCTTCAGGGACAGGGCGGGGACCGTGGCCTCCGCCACGCCGGGGATCACGTTCATGGCGGTGCCCACCTTGGCGCGGACGGCGGTCGAATACTTCTTTTCAAACAGCATGTGGGAGATGTTCATCTCGGAATTGACCACAGGATAGGTGGCGTCCGGCGTGAAGGCGAGGTCAGGCTCGCCCTCCACCTCCCGGTAGCGCTCGATGCCTGTGGAGCCCCGCTCCTCGTCGCAGCCCAGCAGGATGCGGACCCGTCGCTTCATCTTCGCGCCGCTCTCCTTCAGGGCGTAGAGGGCGTATAAGGCGGAGACCGCCGCGCCCTTGTCGTCCGCGGTGCCCCGGCCATACATGGCCCCGTCGTGGATCTCCGCGCCGTAGGGGGGATACTGCCAGCCGGTGCCCTCGGGGACCACGTCCAGGTGGGCCATGACGGCCACGATCTCTTCTCCCTGGCCGTACTCCACCACGCCGCAGCGGGCTTCCACGTCCCACACCTTTTCAAAGCCCAGGTCCCGGGCGATCTGCTGGGCCGTCCGTAAAGCCTGGAACACGTGCTCCCCGTAGGGCATGCCCTCCTTGGGCTCGCCCCGGGACACGGAGGGGATGCGGATGAGGGTCTGCAGGTCCTTCACCTGTTGGTCAAAGCTGTTTTCGATGATCTTGCGCATAGTTTTCCCCTTTCTTTTACATTGAAAACGAGGTCACGCCTCGTAGTAGTCGCCGCGGCGATAGTCGTAGAGCACGTTCCGATAGAGCTTCACGTCCTCCAGCACCCGGCCCGCGCCGATGGCCACGCAGGAAGCGGGGTCCTCCGCCACGTAGCAGGGGACGCCGGTCTGCTCGGAGATGAACTTGTCCAGGCCGTACAGCTGGGCGCTGCCGCCGGTGAGGCAGATGCCGGACTCGGTGATGTCGCCGCAGAGCTCCGCCGGGGTCTGCTCCAAAGCGTCCTTCAGCTCCTCCACGATGGAGCGGAGGGGTTCGGAAAGGGCGTAGGTGATCTCGTTGCTGCCCAGCTGCAGGGCAAGGGGCAGCCCGCCCCCCAGGGAGCGGCCCTTCACGTCCATCAGGATCTCGTCCTTCCGGGGATAGGCGGAGCCGAAACGGCACTTGAGGTCCTCCGCGGCGGTCTGGCCGATGACGATGCCGTGCTGCCGCTTGAAGTAGCGGACGATGGCGGCGTCGAACTTGTCCCCGCCCACCTTGATGGAGGAGGACTTGACCAGCTTGCCCAGGGAGGTGACCAGCATGTTGGAGGTGCCGGCGCCGATGTCCAGCACCATGGCCCCCTTGGGGGAGAAGATATCGATGCCCGCGCCGATGGCGGCGGCCATGGGCTCCTCGACGAGATAGGTGTAGCGGGCGCCGGCCCCCTCGCTGGCCTCGATGACGGCCCGCTTCTCCACCTCCGTGGCCCGGCTGGGGACGGCGATGACGGCTCGGGGCTTGAAGAAGATGCGGCTGCCCACCACCTCCTGGAAGAAGGTGGAGAGCATGCGCTCCGTGGCGTCCAGATTGGCGATGACCCCGTCCTGCAGGGGGCGAAAGACCAGCTGATCCTCCGGGGCCCGCCCCAGCATCTCCTTAGCCTTTTCTCCCAGGGCGGTCATCTTGCCGCTGCCCCGCTCCACGGCCACCACGGAGGGCTGCCGAAGGACGATGCCCTTGCCGCGTACGTAGATGAGGGAATAAGCCGTGCCCAGATCCACCCCGATGTCGGAGGAGGAGAACAAACCCATAGCGTATCCTTTCAGGGTACATAAACCCAGTTTTCGATGATAAAATCATATCATCCCCGAGAAAAGATAGCAATAGAACAAAATGTTAAAACGCAAAATCGGGAACTATCTGCCCGTGTCCGCCCCTTCGAGATATGCGATCACGCCCCGGGCGACGGCTTCGGCCAGGGTGCGCTGATACGCTTCCTCCTGCAGCAGCCGCTCCTCCTCCGGGTGGCTCAAAAACCCGCACTCCACCAGCACGGCGGGACAGACGGGGACGCGGGTCACGAAGTTGTTGCCGGGGTTCGCGTGCCGAGGCTTCAGGCATAGGGCCTCGGTGAGGCTGTCGATGACCGCGACGGCCAGCTTCTCGCCCTCCGCCGCCCCCGCCTGGTAGTAGGCCATGGGCCCCCGGACCTTGCGATCGGAGAACTTGTTCATATGGATGGACACGGCCGCGTCCGCCCCCTCCGTCAGCAGCATCTGCCCCCGGCGAGCCATGTCCTCCCCCTTGGTGGGCCCCAGGGCTTCCGGACCGGTCCGGGTCATGACCACCTGGACCCCGGCGTCCTCCAGGGCTTCCCGGATTAGCAGGGCCACCTGCAGGTTCAGCTCCGATTCCTTCACGCCTGTACCCATGCCGGAGGCTCCGGCGTCGAAGCCCCCGTGGCCCGCGTCCAGGATCACCAGCCACCGGGGCGGTGTGGGCAAGGGCTCCCCTTTCTCCGAAACGATCACGGGCCGGGCGCAGCCCAGCATAAAACATAGAGCCAACAAAAAAAGCCTGTTTCTCACAGGCTCATTCTATTCTTGGGGCCTCAGGTTGATTCCGCGATCAACCGGGGCACGAATTGGAGGTGGTCCGCGGAGACCAGATGGAACTGTGTCCCCTCGTAGTCCCCCTCGAAGCTTCCCAGACAGGACCGGCCGTGGAGGTGGCCGTAGACCGCGTGGTCCACCCCGTGGCCGCGAATCAGGTCCGCAAAGTCCGTAGGCTCCCCCTTTTCGTTGAAGGGCGGATAGTGGAGCATGACCACCCGCAGCCGCCCGTCCTTGGCGTCCATGGCCTGAAGGGACAGGCCCAGCCGCAGCTTCTCCCGCTCGAAGATCTTCCGGTCCTTGCTCTCGGAAAAGTCGGGGCTAAGCGGCGTGTTCCAGCCCCGGGTGCCGCCTACGATCACGCCGTTCCAGAGGAGGGCGTCGTTCTGCACCGCCTTGACGGAGGGGGGCAGGACGCTTTTGACCTTGCTGTAGCCGGTCCACCAGTAGTCGTGGTTCCCCCGGAGCAGGACCTTGGTCCCCTTGAGACCGTGGATGAATTCGAGATCCGCCAGCGCCTCCTCCAGCCGCAGCCCCCAACTGATGTCACCGGGGACGAGGACCAGATCCTCTTCGCCCACCGTGTCCTGCCAGCCCTCCTTTAGCCGGGCCACGTGGTTGGCCCACCCCGGCCCGAACACGTCCATGGCCTTGTTCTCCACGGACAGGGACAGATGCAGATCACCGATGGCAAAGATGCGGGGCATGCTCACTCCTCGTCGTTTTCTTCCTCGTCCTCAATGTCCTCTTCGATGGGCATATCCGCCTCGTCGGCCCGAAGCTTGTCGGCCATGAGCTCCAGCTCCGCCTCCCGCTTCTGCTCCCGAAGGCATTCCTCGCACAGGTCGTGGCCCTTCACCGCCGGCGCCTCGCCGCAGTTGGAGCACATGACCACCTCTTCCTCCTCCACGGGGACCGGCTTCTTCCGCTTCATGGCGGAGGCGCAGACGTGACAAATGGTCTCGCCGGGTCGAAGATAATTCAGTTCACACTTGGGGCATTTGCGTAACGCCATAGTTCCATCTCCCTGGATCGTTCTCGACCCATAGTATGCGGTCTTGTTATGGTTCTGTCAAGGGTTCCCGCTCATTTTCCTGAGCAGCGGACGACTTTTCCGCCACGACGGCGCCCAGGCGGGCGAACAGGGCCTCCCGGCCCTCCCCCGTTTCGGCGGAAAAGGGCAATCCCCAGGGGGGCGCGCCCACCAGTTTGGCGTTTTGATTGGCCGCCTGCTGGCGCTTCGATTTGGCCACCTTGTCCGCCTTGGTGGCCACGATGGTGAAGGGGATGCCATAATAGAGCAGGAACTGGAACATCTGTTTGTCCTCCCCGGTGGGCTCGTGGCGGATGTCCAGAAGGAGGAACAGATGATCCACCCGGCCGGAGGTGAGGTAGCTCTCCATGAGCCGGCCCCAGCTCTCCTTCTCCCCCTTGCTCCGCTGGGCGAAGCCGTACCCCGGCAGATCCACCAGATAGAAGCTGTCGTTGACCAGATAGTAGTTGACCAACCTGGTCTTGCCGGGCGCGGCGCTGATCCGGGCCAGCTTCCCGTTGCCGGTCAGGCAGTTGATGAGGCTGGATTTGCCCACGTTGCTCCGGCCCACCAGGGCGATCTCCGGCCGCTTCTCGGGGTAGCCCCCCGCGAGGCCCACGCTGGTGAGGAAGGCGGCCTTCCTAATGCGAAAGGGTTCCATGTCGCGCTCCTTTCGTGGTTTATGCTGTGAGTATAGCGGGGATGGGCCCGGTTTGCAACCTTTCTTTTCGGCGTCCGTTTTTAAAAACCGGGAGCAAAAGCAGATTTCTTTTTCTTTTTTCCAAAAAGCTATTGACTTTCCCCCTGGTGGAAGCTGTATAAAGGAAGCAGAAAGGACGGGAAACGGCCCATGAAGATACAACAGGTGGAGGAGCTGGTGGGTATCAGCAAGAAGAACATCCGCTTCTACGAGGAGCAGGGGCTCCTTTCCCCCGGCCGGGCCGAGAACGGCTATCGGGAGTACGGGCAGGCGGACGTGCTGCGGCTGAAGCAGATCAAGCTCCTTCGGAAGCTGGCCGTGCCCATCGAGGATATCCGGGACCTGTTCAAAGGGGAAGCGTCGCTGGATACCTGCCTCACGCGGCAGCTAAGGGAATTCGACCGGCAGCGGGAGAGCCTCTCCGCCATGGAGGGCATGACGCGAGAGCTGCTGAGCTGGCCGGGCCTCACCCTGGCAGGGCTGGACACGGAGGGGTGTCTCGAAAGGATCGAGCGATTGGAGAAGGAGGGACAGTCGTTTATGGACGTATCAAAGCGGGACGTGCACCGCAAGAAGACCACGGGGGCGTTTATCGGCGCGGCCATCTTTATCGCCCTGATTTTGCCCGCCCTCATCGCCATCCTGTGGGCCAACGGGCAGGCCCCTCTGCCCCTGGGGCTGCTGGTGCTGTTCATCGCCATACCGGTGGTCGTCATCGTGTGCGTCGTGGCGGTGCTCATTCAACGGATCAAGGAAATCAAAGGAGGAGAAGAAGATGAAGCTGCTCAGTATTGATCATGTGCCCGGCCAGCAGATCGAGGCCCTCGGCATGGTGAAGGGAGCCGTGGTGCAGACCAAGCACTTCGGCAAGGACTTTATGGCGGGCCTCAAGACCCTGGTGGGCGGCGAGATCGTGGCCTATACGGAGATGCTCAACGAAGCCCGGCAGATCGCCGTGAAGCGGATGGTGGACGAGGCCAAGGCCCTGGACGCCGACGCCGTCATTGGCATCCGCTACGGCTCCGCCCAGGTCATGCAGGGCGCCGCGGAGGTGTTGGCCTACGGCACGGCGGTGAAGATTTTGGGGCCCCGGGAAGGATCGGTACGGCTGTGAGCGTCCCCACCCTGTCCATCCTGTTCATGGCCCTGGCGACGCTTTTCGCCTTCGCCGCGCCCATCGTGCTGCTGATCTATTATAAGAGGAAGGGCGCGGAGATCCTGCCCTTCTTCATCGGCTGCGCCGTGTTCGTCCTCTTTGCCCTGATCCTGGAGGCCCTGATGCATCAGCTGGTGCTGAAGGTGCTGCCCGTGGGGGAGAAGATCATGGGGAACACCCTCCTCTACGCCCTCTACGGGGGCCTGGCCGCCGGCGTCTTCGAGGAGACCGGCCGGTATTTGGCCTTCAGGACCGTGCTGAAGAAGCGGCTGGGGAACGATCGCAACGCCCTCATGTACGGGGCGGGCCACGGGGGCATCGAAGCCATACTGCTGCTGGGCTTTGCCTACATCAGCAACATCGTCATGTCGGTGCTCATCAACGCCGGGCAGACGGACCTGCTGACGGCCACCGCCGCCGGCGAAGCAGCGGAACAGTTGAAGGCCATCCTGGACAGCCTGGTCACCACCGCCCCCTGGACCTACCTCTTGGCCATCGTGGAGCGGGCCGTGGCCATCACCACCCACATCTGCCTGTCGGTGCTGGTCTTCTTCTCGGTGAAGAAGCCCGGCAAGGGCTGGCTGTTCCCGGCGGCGATCCTTCTGCATGCCGCCCTCGATGGGATCATGGCGATCCTGGCCGCCCACCTGCCCGTGGCGGCGGTGGAGGGCTGCCTGGTGGTCATGACCCTTGGGCTGGTGTTCCTGGCCCGGGCCGTGTGGAAGCGGAACGCGGAGGTGTAGGGGCCGAACAAAAAAACGCAAAAGAAAAAGGATCGCTTTCCGGAAGGAGGGCGATCCTTTTTGCCGTTCGTTTGCCGTTTGTGTCAGTCGCCTACGCCCTCGGGCAGGGGGGCGTCGGTCCAATCCCAACCCATGAGCTCGGACACGGTGCCGAAGGTCCAGCCTCGGCTGAAGAACTCTTCGATGACGGGCTTGAGATACACGTGCATGGTGTTGGCCCCGTTGTGCAAGAGGATAATATCCCCGGGCTGGGTCTCCTTGATGAGGAGCTTGCGGATGGCGTCGCCGGTCCAGCCGGCGGTGGCGTCCTTGCCCGTCTGGCCCCACATGATCACCTCGTAGCCCAGGTACCGGATGACGGAGTTCACCTTGGCGTTGCGTCCGCCGTAGGGAGGGCGCAGCAGATGGGTCACATAGTGATGATTGTTCCAGAGGGCCTGGCTCACCTGGGTGATCTCCCGAATGATGGTCTTGGGGGTCTGATCGGAGAGCCGCAGGTGGTTCTGGGTGTGGTTGCCGATCTCATGGCCGTCCGCCAGCATCTTTTCGATCCAGGGGCCGTGGTTCCCCACCCAGTTGCCGGTCATGAAGAAGGTCACGTGGATGCCGTAGGACCGGAGGGTGTCCAAAAGCCAGTCGGTGTTCTGCTCTCCGTAGGCGCAGTCGAAGGTCAGGGCCACCATCTTGTCCTCCCGCTCAAAGTTGCCAATGGTGGGCTCGTACTTGTTGTCCAGGATGGCCACGTCCTTCACGTGGATGGGGTACTCCCGTCCGCTGGCGTAGAGGTACAGCGCTGTCCGCACCGGCGCGCCTTCGGGGACGGTCACCACGATCTCGCTCTTGCCCGCCTTCAGCTTGCCGGAACCGATCACGGTGCCGTCGCCGAGCCGGACCTCCGCCGCCGTCCCGGCGGGGAGGGAGCTGTTGTTCACCGCCACGGCGGTCTTCCGCCCGGGGGTGATCAGTTGGAACTCCTCCGTGAAAGCGGCCTCAGGCACCGGCGTGGCCGTGGGCGCGGGGGTGGGGGAGGGCGTAGGCGTAGGCGTGGGCACCGGCGTATCCGTGGGCACCGGCGTCGGAATGGGGGTGGGCGTGTCCGTGGGCGCCGGCGTGGGCGGGACCGTCAGCTCCACCGTGCGGGGCGTATCCGTAGGCGCCGGCGTGCTGGGCTGGGCCGTGGCCGTCGCCGGGGGCGGCGTGCTTTCCGCCGCCTGAGGGGCAGGCTTGGCGCAGGCCATGCCCGTCAGCACAGCCAGCCCCAAGAATATGGCGGCGATCCGCGTGGTCCGTCTCATGGTCGCTCCCTTCCGCCGTTACTGGGCTTGGGCCCACTGATCGAGCCGGTCCGCCAGGAGATTGAAGTAGCTGGGGCCGTAGCTCATGTACTGGGCATAGAAGGCCCTCTCGTCGAACTTATCCGCGCCCAAGGCCTTGCGGGTGGTGGCCAGCAGGTTGGTGAGCCGGGCGTAGCCGTAGGCGTAGGGCATGTAGTAGAAGGGGTGGCCGATGATGAAGGGATCGTAGATCTCCTCCCTAAACTCGTCCTTGTCGTAGCCGTAGTAGGTGCTGAACAGATCGAAGGCCTGGCCGAAGCTGTCGCCGAAGTAGTTGACCCGGATGGACAGGTATCCCAGCAGTTCCGTGGCCAGCTGGCTGTTGGACTGATAGGTCTGCATGTCGTAGATCTTGATCTTGTTGTTGGCCTTCTGGGACAGCAGATACTCGGAATACTGGCTCCAGGCCTCCGCATAGGCGGTGGACTCCAGAAGCTGCTGGCTCAGGCTCAGATCCGGCATGGACCGATGGTACACGTACTGGTACAGGTGGCCGTCGAAGCCCTCGTGGGCCAGGGTGGACAGCAGGTTCCCGGAGGACTGGGGATCGTTGAGGCCGATCATGTTGTTCTGCCAGTCGTCGAAAGCGGGGATCAGATAGAAGGCAGGGGAGGCCACCTCCTTCAGCTCCTCCGCCACCTCCTCATACCGGACGTTGATATCCTCGGGCAGCGGGGGCAGCCAGCCGTCCAGAACGCTCCGCAGATAGGCGACGTTCTCCTCCACCGTGCCCAGGGAGAACTTGCGGGGATAGCTGCCGTTCATCTGGGAGGCACGGCGGGCGTTGTTGACGCACTCCTTGTAGGAGTTCTTCATAATCTTCGCCAGATCCTCCGGGGGCAGGGTGTCGCCGCAGCGGTCCTTGAGCATGTACTCGAACCACCGGAGGTAGGTCTCGTTCTCAGTGGCCTTCACGCCCTGCTCAGGCCGGCAGTAGGGGCGCAGGGCCTCCAAACCGGCCTTCAGATCGATGAAGGCCTGGTTGAACTCGTTCTGCAGCAGGGAAACGTTCTTTTCCTCATAGGCCTTGATCTCCTCCTCGGTAAGGCCCTCCACCTTGGCGATGCTCTCCATGAACAGGGGGATGAGGAAGATGGTGTCCTTGGCGTTGATGATCTCGTCCAGATCCTCGATGACCTTGTTGAGGTTCGCCTCGATCATGAACAGGTTCAGCTTCTCCGCCCGATACTGCTCATACTCCAAGAGCTCGGAGAAGAACCGGGGTACGTCGGCGAGGAGGGTCAGATAGTCCTCCACGTCCTGCTTGCTGTTGAGCTCATAGAACCAGAACACCAGGGGCAGATCCGCCTGGATGCCGGTGTAGGGGGTCAAAGGCTCGTAGTAGCCGTAGAACTCCTCGCCCTCCATCTCCAGCTCGCAGAACTGGCGGACGGTGTCGTAGGCCAGCTTTTCCTGATCGGAGAGGGAGCGGGGGTCCACCCGGTCCATCCGGGACAGGGTCTTTTCGATGAAGGCGTACCATTCCCGCTCCTCATCCTGCTTGTAGGTGCCCAAGGAACGCTCCACCTCGTCGTAGTCGATGCCGTACTTGGCGGGGTCCTTCACCAGCTGATGGAGGCTGGTGATGTCGCTGGACAGATACTCCTTGAAGAAGTCCAAATCGATGTCCGCCCAGATCTCGTCATAAACGGGCTCGGGCGTAGGCTCGGGCGTGGGCTCGGCCGTAGGCTCGGCGGTGGGTTCCGCCGCGGGCTCCGCCGTGGGTTCCGCCGCGGGCTCCGCGGTGATCTCGGGGGCAACGGTGGCCTGGGCGTCCTTGTTGGGAGAGGGCACCCGGATACAGGCCGCCAGGCTCAGCAGCATCATGAGGGCCAGCAGCAGGGCGATCGTTCGTTTCATGGTCTTTTCTCCTTTTCTTTCCGTCATTTATGATAGGTCTCGCCGTTCAGTATTTTGAAGCTCCGATAGAGCTGTTCTAAAAGCACCAATCGGGCCAGACGATGGGGCAGCGTCAGCTTGGAAAGCGAAAGCTCCTCGTCCGCCCGATCCACAGCCTCCTTCGACAGGCCCAAAGAGCCGCCGATGAGAAAGCTCACGTTCCGCCCCCGATCCCTGAGTTCACCGATCCGCGCCGCCAGCCCCTCGGAGGTATAGGCCTTGCCCGTGACCGTCAGAGCGATCACGTGATCCTTGGGATCGAGGAGGGACAACAGCCGCTTCCCCTCCTTTTCCTTTACCTGGATCTCCTGGGCGGGGGACAGGTTTTCCGGCGCCTTCTCGTCCGCCGCCTCCCGAACGCTCAGGGCGCAGTAGCGGGAGAGGCGCTTTTCGTACTCGGCACAGCCTTCCTCGAAGAATCGATCCTTTAGCTTGCCCACGGCAAGAACGGTGATATTCATGCCACCTCGAAGATGCCCGTGGGCTCGCTCCGCTGGGCCAGGGCGATGCTCATGCCCTCGTCGGGGACCCCCGCGTCCCGCAGGACCCCCCGGACCGTGGCCACGGCCAGGGGCGGGAAGTTGTTTTCCGCCGACAGGTGGCCCAGAATAAGATGCTTCACGCCCTTTTCATAGAGGGCCGCCGCCGCCTTGCCACAGTCCTCGTTGCACAGATGCCCCCGACCGGAAAGGATGCGCTGCTTCAACGAGTAGGGGTAAGGCCCGGCCATGAGCATATCCACGTCGTGGTTGGCCTCCAAGAGGAGCACGCTGCAGTCGGACAACACCTCCAGGATGCGCCGATCCACGTGGCCCAGGTCCGTGCACACGCCGCACTTGTTCTCCCCGTCGAAGACGGTGAAGCCCACGGAATGGGCCGCGTCGTGGGGGGTGGTGAAGGGGTAGATGCGCAGCTTCCCCAGATACAGATCCTTGTCGCTTTCGAACACGCACCGCTCCGAGGGGTACACCCCGGACAGGGCTCCCTCCATGGCGCCCCAGGTGTCCGCGTTGGCGTACACGGGGATGCGGAACTTTCTCGAAAGGACGTCGATGCCCCGGATGTGGTCGATATGCTCGTGGGTCACCAGTATGGCGGTCAGGGCCCGGGGGTCCGCCCCCACCTGGGCAAGGAGCTCCGTGATCCGGCGGCAGGAGAGCCCGGCGTCGATGAGCAGCCGAGCGTCGCCCGCTTCGATATAGGTGGCGTTTCCCGAGGAACCGCTGCACAGGGGCACAAAACGCATACATACCTCCAATGTAATATAAAAGTATAGCACAACTTTTTTCCGAACGCTACCCCATGGGGAAAACTTGTGCTATACTCTTTTCCATGGAACGCGTGGAAGAAAAAGCATATGCGAAACTGAATTTGACCTTGGGCGTCCTCTATAAGCGGATGGACGGCTATCACGCCCTGGACACCCTCATGCAGACCGTGAGCCTCTTCGATCGGATCACCGTGTCCCCGTCCAAGACCGTGGAGGTCCACGTCACCGGCGCCGAGCTCCCCTTTGAGAACACCATGTATCGAGCCGCCCGGCTCTATCAGGCTGCCTGCGGCAAGGGGGCTCTCGTCACCTGCGAGAAGCGACTGCCCTCGGAAGCGGGCATGGGCGGCGGCTCCGCGGACGCAGCGGCGGTGCTCCGGGGCCTGCAGCGGCTCCACCGGATGCTCACCGACCGGGAGATCCGGGATATCGCCCTGCAGGTGGGGGCGGACGTGCCCTTCTGTCTGCAGGGGGGATTGTGCCGGTGCGAGGGGGTGGGGGAGATATTGACCCCGGTGGTGGGGCCCCAGCTCCATTTCGCCGTGGTGAAGCCGCCCCGGGGCGTGTCCACCAAGGCCCTGTTTCAGGGGCTGTCCCTGCCCCGGAAGCGAGTGGAGACGGTGCGGTGCCTGGCCATGCTGGGGAAGAACGACCTCGCCGGCGCCGCCGCCTATATGGAGAACGCCCTGGAGTCCCCGGCCGTGGCGCTGGTCCCCGAGATCGGCGAGATCAAGGCGGCCCTGCTGGAAAAAGGGGCCCTGGCCGCCTGCATGACCGGCAGCGGCTCCGCCGTGTTCGGCCTGTTTGCTACCGAGGAGGGGGCGAAAGCCGCCCTGACCGGATTCCCCAACGACTATTATTCGGCGTATTGTCACAGCGTATAAAGGAGACCCCATGGAAAACAGGATGGATATAAAAACAAACCGCCTGGCCCTGGCCGGGCAGCTCTGCGGGGCGACGCTTTTGCTCACCCTGATCTCCCTGCCGCTGCCCAGCGGCTACGGCTACGTGAATCTGGGGGACGCGGGGGTGTTCCTCTGCGCCTGTCTGCTCCCCGGGGGACTGGGGGCCCTGGCCGCCGGCGTGGGCGCGGCGTTGGCGGACCTCATTTTGGGTTGGGCCATGTACGCCCCGGTGACCCTGCTCATAAAGGGGGTCACGGCCCTGCTGGCGGGGCTCGCCATGCACCGGGCGAAGAGGGCCGCCGTGCCGTTGGCCCTGATCTGCTGCCTGCTGGTGCCCCTGGGGTACTTCCTCTTCGAAACGGTGCTCCTCACTGCCCCCGTGGCCGCGGTGAACGTGCTGCCCAACGCATTTCAGGCCACCGTCGGCGCCTTCCTGGGCACCCTGGTGGGACGGCATTTGAAAAAGCTATATAAAAGGAAAGATTGAAAGCTTCGCGGCTTTTCTTGAAAGAAAAGCCGCCCAAAAGAACTTTGTTGGGAGAATACTGTTTGCGCAGTACTTCCCCGTTTTCATCCATAAGCTTCTCTTTTTTGCGCCGCTTTTTTCCTCTTCACCGAAGAGAAAAAAGCGGCAAAAAATAACAAACAAAATTTCAAAAAAGGTATTGACCTTACACTGCACTCTAATGGTTTACTGTCCTCAGAAAGGAGGCAAGCGATATGACCATACAAGCCTTTGCCAAGCTCTGCGGCTGCAACCCGCAAACGCTCCGGTACTACGACAAGGTGGGCCTTTTGAAGCCCGGCCGGGTGGATCGGTTCACCGGCTACCGGTACTACGACGAGGAGCAGGCCCTGACCTTCGTGAAGATCAAAAACCTGCAGCTCGGGGGTTTCACCATCGAGGAGATCAAGCCGCTGCTGGACGGGTCCGACGAGGACGTCTACCGGGCCTTTGAGGCGAAGATCGACGCGCAGCAGGCGAGGCTCGAAGCCATGAAAGAAATACAGCGGTCCTATCGCAGCGAAATGACCACCATGAAGGAAACCATCGACAACATCCGCAAGGCCATGACCGACTTCGACCCCACCGCCGAATTCGGCATCGACCGGGCCCGGTACGACGACATCTGCGCCCGCATCGACGAAATGCTCACCACCGCCCTAACCTCCGGCTGCTTTAGGGACTTCACCTTCGACGAGGAGAAGCATTCTCCGGACCCCCTGCCCAAGGTGCTGAAGGACCCCGCCTACCGGACCGTCTACGAAAAGCACGGCTGGGCCCACGTGAAGGACTTCTTCCCCGAGTTCGCCAAGCTGGCGGACGGGGGAGAGTACCAGCTGGTGTTCCTGCTCACCGAGGACAAGCCCAACCACACCGCCTTCGCCAACACGGTTTTGAACCTCCTGCTGGACGAGAACGAGGGCAAGAAGCGGACCCTGGGCTGCAGCGCCACCCCCACCAACGACGGCCAAAACCACTTCTGGCTGTTAAAGAGGACGTATTGATAGCTTGATCCTTTTTCTTGAAAGAAAGAAGAATCGTCGGATTTCCTAACGGAGAGCCGACTCAAAAGAACTTTATTTGGGAAGTATTGCTTGCGTGATATTTCCCATTATGTTTAGATGAGCTTCTCTTTTTTGCGCCGCTTTTTTCCTCTTCACCGAAGGGAAAAAAGCGGCAAAAGAAACACGCCTACCCATACCTCACCCGGATGGTCACGTCCAGGCCATCCGGGTGTTTTTCTGTCCGTATCTCCGCCTCCATGCCCGCTTGGCGAAGCTGAGCAAGGAGGGTGTCGAGGCCGTTGAGGAACAACCGGCAATCCTTCGTGAGCCGCAGCACCCTGAGGGGCTTGGGCCGGGGCGCCGCCTGATCGACCAGCGATTCCGTCCGCCGCACGCTCAGCCCCTCCTTGACGATCCTGTCCACCAGCCGCAGCTGCGCCTCTTCGTCCGGCAGGGACAGCAGGCACCGGGCATGCCGCTCCGTGAGCCCGCCCCTCTGGGCCGCCTCCCGCACCACGGGCGACAGCTTCAGCAGCCGGAGCTTGTTGGAGAGGAACGCGGCGCTCTTCCCGATCCGCCGGCACAGCTCCTCCCGGTCGATGCCATAGACCGTCAGCAGCCGCCGATACCCTTCCGCCTCCTCCCAAAAGGACAGATCCGCCCGCTGCACGTTCTCCACCATGGCCATGAGCGCGCTCTGCTCCCCGGTCACCTGCTCCACGATGCAGGGCACCTCCTTCAGCCCCAGCAGCTGGCAGGCCCTCAGCCGCCGCTCCCCGCAGATGAGCACGTATCCCGACGCGCCGGGCCGAACGGTCAGGGGTTGGATGAGCCCTATCTGGGCGATGCTTAAAGTCAGTTCCTGAAGCTCCTCCCTGCTGAATTCCCGCCGGGGCTGATCCGGATTGGGCCGGATGCTGTCGATGGGCAGCAGAAACAGGCTCCGCCCCATATCCCGTCTGGGCGGCGATATATCCCGCTTGGGCGGCGATATTTCCCGCCGGGGCGGCGAAAGGGGCCGCTCCCCGGAAAGGTCCGGCATATTCACCCGCATCCCCTCCTTTTTCCCCTCGTTTACGGCCAGCATACCACCCGTTCCCTGTCGAAAAAAAGGTCCGCCCCAAAGGTAGACCGCCTTTTCGGTTTTTCGACTTGTTTACAAAGTCGCCGAAAAACTGCTTGTTGCATTTTGGGTGACGTATGATATAATGAGTTGAAAATCTGTAAGGAGGTAATCATACATGGCATACAAGATCACCGATGAGTGCATCGCCTGCGGCACCTGCGCCAGTGAGTGCCCCGTGGAAGCCATCTCTGAGGGCGACGGCATCTTCGTCATCGACGCCGACGCCTGCATCGAGTGCGGCAACTGCGCCAATGTCTGCCCCGTGGGAGCCCCCAAGGCAGAGTAACCACCATTGACAAAAAAGCGCTTGCTGCATAGGCAAGCGTTTTTTATTCCATACTTTGGATATGACCCGATCCCGAAAAACCGCATGCTGGGCGCTGCTGCTCCTTCTCTGCCTGTGGCTGGGCTGCCAGCCGGCGAAGACGGCGGATATCCCTGCGCCCACGGCGGCGCCGACCCTCACCCCTGCACCCACGGATGAGCCCACGGCCACCCCGACTTGTACGCCGACGATCGAGCCTACGGCCGCTCCGACCCCGACGCCCACGCCGGAGCCAACCTCCACGCCTACCCCGACCCCGACGCCCACGCCTACGCCCACGCCGACCCCGACGCCCACCTTTTTGCCGGCCACGCCGGACCCGAAGCTGCGGCTTAAAACGGTCCTGGTGGAGGTGACGCCGGGCCTCTATCAAAACAAGAACACCAAGGAGTATCTGCGCTTTGGCAGCTTCGGTGAAAAGCAGTTGGGCTTCTACCCCTCGGAGCCGGAGACGGATCCGGTCTACGGCACCCCGGCCCAGCCCATCGCCCACTTCACCCTCTCCCCCTACGCCCCCGAAAAGCCCCCCAAGAAGGACGGGGACCGGTGGCTCACGGTGTATCTGGGCAGCCAAAGCGTGGTCTGCTTCCTGGCCCAGGACGGGGACTGGACGGTGGAACGGATCATGATCTGTTCCGCTTCGGACGACGATCACCAGACCCCCATGGGGATGCACTACATCTACAGCAGATACAAATACAAGGCCATGACCCGCATGAACGGCATCATGGTCTACGCCCAGTACGCCTGCCGCTTTCGGGGACACTACCTGTTCCACACCGTGCCCATCGGCGGCGAATACCGCAAGTTCCAGAAGTACGGCAAAAAGCAGATGCTGATCGCGGAATACGAACTGCTGGGCAGCCCCGCCTCCCACGGCTGCGTGCGGCTGCTGGTGGGAGACGCCTACTGGATCTACAACAACTGCAAGTGGGGCACCAAGGTCTTCGTCACCACGGACGCTGGCCCCGCGGCCCCCGCCGCCCCGGCCCTCATCTATGCCGAACCCTATATGAACAAGGACCAGACCCTGGGCTGGGATCCCACGGACCCGGACAAGGAGAACCCGTACCGGGAGATATACCCGGAATGGTTTAATGATTGAATCCAAAACGAATGACGGCGCGGAAGCTGCTTCCGCGCCGTGTTTGTACGTAAAGCCTTACGGCAGGGGGATCTCAAACGTGCCCAGCTCCTGGGGCGCCAGGTCGAAGTTCATGGACGTGGCGCCGAAACCGATGTCGTAGCGCCAATCCTCGCCGATGGGCTGGCCGTTGAAGCCGGTGCCGTAGTATTCCGCCAGTCGCAGGGCGCAGCCCTCCTGCTTCACCCGCTCGTAATCCGAGGGGAAGATGGGCAGGATGACCACGTTTTCCCCGAAGTTGCCGTGGTTCTCGTGGCCGCAGGGGAGCCATTCCCCTTCGGGCCCGATCCGATACTCGATGTACAGGCCGTAATAGTTCCCCTCCCGGTTGGGATAGAGCAGGGAGCTCTTCATGGCCTCGGTCCAGTCCTCGGGAGCCGACTGCACGGTGTAGGTCACGTAGACGCCGGTCTGCCGGTAGTGGACCTCTTCCTTGAGCACCACCCCGTCCAGGCTCACCCGCCGATTGTACACCTTCGGTTTGCCGGGGTCGCCCCAGTCGTCCACGGTCAGCACCACGCTGCCCGAGAGCTTCCGCTCATTTACCTTCGCCGGGGCCACGTCCAGCCCCGCCGCGGCGTCGAAGGAGAAGGTGTAGTAGATCCGGCCCACGATGCCCACGGTGGCCATGTCGTCCACCCGGGCGTCCCTGAGTCCGATCTCCACCGTCAGCTCCACCCGGCCCTCCGTGGGGAAGTCCACGTTCGGCTGGTCCAGGATCACTTCGGTGTACAGGGTGGCTCCGGTATCGGTGACCATGCTGGGGTTGATGCCGCCGCCCCCCTCGATGATGGGATGGGCCATGCTCTCCCCCTCCCGGCGGAAGCTGATGTTGTCCACCAGGGCGTCCACCCACTGGCCCTCCACGTCCGGCCAGGTGAAGGCCTTGGCGTGGTCCGTGTTGAGGCGGATGTTGAAGGCCAGGTTCCGGCCGTCGATCAGCACCTCTTCCACCTCGGGCCGGATCTCCCGGACCCAGGCCCAGTCCGCTTCATTGTACTTGGGCTGGCCCAGCTTCACCCGCCATTCGTCCTGCTCTGCGGCGTTCTTGAACTCCGGCAGCATGACGATCTTATACTCCCCGGTCTGCGGGGCGGCGGAGGCGATGGCCTGCTCCACGTCGGGGATGGTCTTGCCCTGCTCCTCCCGCTGCTCCTTGGGGGTCTCCATATAGTTGGTGGGGGAATAGTTGTTCCAAAGCCAGGCGCCCGCCGCCACCGCCGTCCCGGCGATGAGCAGCACCAGGGCCGCCACCAGGGGCAGCATCCACTTTCTCGGGAGCCGGAAGCCGTCCCAGGTCCGTTTCTGGCCTTCGTCGCGGCAGGCGGCCAGGCTCCGCTCCACCGTGTCATAGAAGCCGTCCGGCGTATCGGGGATCACGTCCCGCACGCAGTAGTTTTTCTTTTTCATATCAGTTCTCCTCCAGGATCGCTCTCAAGGTTTGCTTCGCCCGGGAGATACGGGATTTCACCGTCCCCACGGGCACGTCCAGGATCAGGCCGATCTCGGCGAGGTCGTACCCTTCCTGCTGCAGGAGCAGGGCCGTCCGCTGGTCCTCGTTGAGCTCCTGCAGGGCCGCGCGAAGGTCCAGCTCCCCGGCATGGTCCCCTTCCGGGGCCGGATCCTCCGGCAGCTGTTCCACGGGCTGCACCCGCTTCCGGCGGCGCAATACGTTATAGGCTTCATGCCGCAGGATCTGCATGAACCAGGCCCGGAAGCTGTCCCGTTTCTTCAGCTTCCCCCGGCCCTCGTAGGCCCGGAGGACCGCTTCGCTCATGGCGTCCTCGCAATCGGCACTGTTCCCCAGGATCAGGTATGAAACGGCGAAGGCTGTGTCGGTCAGCGTCCGCACCTCCTGGGCAAAGGCATCTTTTGAGATCATAGTCCTTCCTCTCTTTGTTCGTCTCGAACGATCGTTCTGCCTATAAGACGGTCCAGAGCCCCGAAAGGTTCCCATGTGATATGAAAAAGCCCACCATCCGGTGGGCACAGGCTGTCGAAAAAGGGGCAGACCATTTGCGGCAAGGGAAATCTGGATATCACTGGCTGTCGGATGCGCGAGGCTACTCCTGTCCGAAGGTCCCGCACAGCGGCGAGTACCCCCAGGCCAGGCCCTCGGGCAGGGTGCGCTGCTTATAATCGGCCACGGAGCCGGTGCCGGCCTCATCCCGATGGTGGTTCAGCTTCACCCCCATAAAATAGATGGCCGTGGAGATGCCGCCATCCAGGTTGAAGGCCTCCACGCAGCCCTCCTTCTGCAGCAGCTCCGCCAGCTCCAGGAGCCGGAAGCCCACGCTGTACCCCGGCTGGCGGCCGTCCGCCACCACCACCACGAAGTGGCCCGGGGTCACCATGCCCACGGCGCAGCGGGGGTTCCGCTGGGTGGTGTTGGTGGCGCCGGAGGAGATCTGTCCCTCCATGATGAGGTCGGACCCCCGGGGGAAGGAGAACACGTCCTGGGCGCCGCTCTCCCAGATGGTGAGGGCGTCCATGGTCTTGCGGTCGATGACCTTGAAGGTCATGGTGTCCGCGTAATAGGCCATGCAGTTGGAGGCTTTGGCCTTGCTGAATACCCTGCCGTCCCGGATGAGGGCCCCTTTGGCGTTGGCCTCGGCCTGGATCAGGTTGTCGCCGGTGAACCAGAGCACGCTCTTATACCGAAGAGCCATGTCCTGGGGCCAGCAGCGGGCCATGCCGTTCTTCCGGTTGGTGGCGAAGGTGGGATAGAAGCTGTCGAAATCCCGGGTGTATACGTGGGCCACGAAGTAGGTGATGGGTTGGCCCTGCTCCCGACCCTCGGTGAGCTCAATGCGCTCCCGACGGATATCCACGCTCAGGATATCGGACCGATAGACCCACTTGCCGCCCTCGTTGTCGAAGGTTTCCACCTTTTCCGGCTCACCGTAGGAAAGGAAGGGATAGGGATCCGGCGTGGGGGTGGGGGTGGGCGTCGGCGTGGGGGTGGGCTCCACCGTGGGCGTGGGCGACGGGGTCGCCGTGGGCGCCACCGTGGGCTCCGGCGTGGGCGTGGGCGTCGCCGAGGGGGTGGGCGTCACCTCCACCACAGGCTCCGGCGGGATCACGGCCACGTAATGCAGATACCAGAACCCGGCCCCGGCCAGCAGCGCCAGCAGGATCATCACGATCAGCCCGAAGGCGATCCTTCCGCCCTTGCCCCTGGCGCGGCGGATCAGGACGAGCACCGCCACCAGCACCGCAAGCCCCACTAAGCCCAGCATGCCCCGTTCCAGCCACTGCTTTTGAGGCAGCCGGGCTACCTGTTCCGTCAGGGTTGGAGTAGGCGTAGGCGTGGGCACCGGGGTGGGGGTCGGTGTGGGCGTGGGCGTCGGCGTGGGCGTGGGCGTGGGCGTCGGGGTGGGGGTCGGCGTAGGTGTGGGCGTCGGGCTGGGCGTGGGCGTAGCCGTAGGCACGGGCGTCGGCGTCACATAGGAAAGCAGGGTCTTGGTCTTTACGTTTTCCAGAAGATCGTTCTTTTTCTTGTCCTGTCCCACGCTGGAATGGGCCAGGGTGAAGCGGCCCTCCCGGGGCAGGGTGAACTTGTAGAACTGGCGGGAGGCCACATGGCGATAGGCGGCCACGGCGGACGCATATACGTCATCATAGGAGACCAAGGTCTTCCCCTCGGGATCGGAGAGATAGAGCTTTTGGACCTTGTGGGCCTTGCCTGCCTCGGCGAACTTGCCCCCGTCCGCGGCGGAACCTACGGCAGCTTCGATCTGCCCGGCGACAAAGGCGCTGCGCTGGTCCTCCTCGCCGCCGGCGGCGCAGACCACCACCTTGGGCCGCAGGGTCCGGATCAGCCCCACCAGATAAGCTTCCAGAGCCTTCGGGGTCCAGGCCTTTTGCACGTCCTCCAACTCATTGAAATCGTGATCCAGGAACCCGCCCAGGAAGGGAGCCTCCTTGTAGCCCATGGACCAGAGGGCGCTCAACGCCTCCCCCAGGGGCCGGGGATCCCCGGCGGTGGCCTGGAGGACGGCGTTGTCCTCGTTCAAAAAGCAAAAGGCGGTCTTGACCTGGTATTGGCCCATGTACAGGGATGCTAACCCCCCCAGCTCCTCAAAGAGGGCCTGGGGCTGACCCATGACGATCAGCAGGTCCGCCTGCTCCATGGGCGCGCCGAAATAGGGCAGATCCTCGGGAAGCTCGCCGTCGAACACCCGGAGGGTGCTGATGGTCCAGGCCTCTGTGGACGAAAGGATCGCCTGGCGGCAGGCGGCGTCCAGCTCATACCGCTCGAAGGGGCTGCCGGGGACGATTTCGTCCGTCCGGATGGACTTGCCTTTTTCATCCAGCTGTTCCAGCTTCACCTGCCGGGGCCGAACGAACCAGGTCACGTACAGGGAGGGATGGCTGCAGGCAGGCAGCCCCACCCGGATCTCCGCCCGGGGGCGGACGGTGAGCCGGCTCAGCCAGCTTTCATCCGTAAGGCGCTCCGCCGGCACCTTCTCCGGCAGGATATAGGTGCAGGCAGCGGTGATCTCCCCGTAGCTCTCCGCCTGGGCGGTGCCGATAACAGGCCAGGGCAACAGAAGCAGGGCCAACAAAAGACAGATAGCAGCTTTTTTCACGATCCGTTTCATACGGAATCAGGATAGCACACAACTTTCCCCGGCGCAACCGGATTTTGCCTGAAAATGGATTTTCCAGGCGGATCGACCCACGAAAAAAGGAGCACTCGCTCCTCTATTCCATGGTGTACGTCCGAATGAACCGCTTCGGCTCCGCCCCGGCGTTCAGATACCGCAGCAGGATCAGGGCGCAGGCTCGGCTGTCGCTGTCGGCCCGGTGGTGGGCAAGGTCGATGCCGTAATAGGCGCACATGTCGTTGAGCCGGTGGCTGATCCCCGGCAGGAGCCGCCGCCCCATGCGCACCGTGCACAGCCCCGGTACCTGGGGCCGCCAGAGGATGCCGTAATCGTGGAGGCATTTTTTCAGCACGCCCATGTCGAAGCCGGCGTTGTGGGCCACCAGTAGGCCGGAGCTCATGATGGGCTCGATCCTTTCCCACAGCGCGGGGAAAGTGGGCGCACCCCGGACCGCCCGGCTGTCGATGCCCGTGAGCTGGGTGTTGAACCAGTCGAAGGGCTGCTCCGGGTCCACCAGGGAATAGAAGGATCCCGTGATCTGCCCGTCCTCCACCACCGAGATACCGATGGCGCTCATGCGGCTGTTGAATCGATTCGGCGTTTCCACGTCGAAGGCGATGTACCTCACCGGCAGCTCCCTTCCTTTTCTAATAGATGGTCGGTATCTCGTCCGTGATGCCGTACTTTTGCTTGAACGCGTCCAGATCCGCCGGGGATCGGAGCAGGGACACCTCCCGAAACCGGCCCGTCTCCTTCTCCCGGAACCCGGCCACCTTTTCGCCGGTGCAGATGCTGCTGCGGATCACCGGCTCCAGCCGCGCCCTGTCATAGGCCTCCGCCGGGGCCTTCTTTCGATTCAACCGGGAAAAGAGCATAGACGCCTCCGTGAAAAATATATAGGATATCCTATCACAAGCGGTGAAGAATGACAAGCGCCCGAGCCCTTCGGTTTCGCGAACAGGTTGAAATACAGTGTTTTTTGGAGTATACTGTCTATATTAAAAACAATACGTTCTTTCAAGAGGAAGCATATGAGACGGATCCTGGTCCTGCTGGCGGTTCTGTTGGTTTTGACGGCGCTCCCCGTGCGCCCCTGCGTTGCCGATACGACTTTCACCGGGGTGGTCACCTACCGCAGCGGGAAGAACGTCTATCTGCAAAACGGGACCACGGGCAAGCTGGCCTTTTTGGACAGTTCCAACGACGCGGCGCTGATGGAACAGGTCAAGCGCGGCAAGGTGGTCACCGTCTCCGGGGCCGCCATGCCCTACGATCAGGCCGGGTACAGCATCCCGGAGATCACCGATGCCATGATCCTCAACGTTTCCGATTCCGGCGCTTCCGCGTCCACGGTGTCGGCCTCCCTGGGGGAGCTGGGAAACGGGTTGATGGCGGTGCGGGTCCGGGTGGAAGCCACCAAGGGGGAATTGGCCGCCGCCCAGCTTCAGCTTTCCTTGGACGACTTTGCGGACGACCAGATGTTGGTCGTCACTGGCGTCCTTTCCGCCAATACCCAGGGCAAGATCATCCTGGGCGCCAGCGTCAAGCCCAAGGCGACCCCGGAACCCACGGCAGCGCCTACCCCCGCGCCCACGGCCACACCTGAGCCCACATCCACCCCTACGCCTGAACCCACGGTCACGCCTACGCCTACCCCTACGCCCACGGCCACGGCCACGCTTTCCCCTGTGCCCGAACCCACATCCACGCCTGATCCGGAGCCCACGGCCACATCGAAGCCGACATCCACGCCTGGGCCGGTCCTCACGGCCACACCGGAGCCAACATCCACACTCACGCCGGAGCCCACTTCCACCACACCTGCAACAACTAAACCCGACTCAGGCACAGGCTCCGATCCCAACACGGGGGAGGGAACTGGCGAAAACGGCACCGGCGCCGACGGAGATGTGTCCGGGTCAGGTTCCAACCCGGGCTCCTCTGGAGAGCCCATCGCCGATCCAGGCAACGATCCGTCCGCTCCCGAACAGACCAATCCCTCAAACCAGGATAACCCTTCGTCCTCTGAAACCGGCGCCTCGCCTTCGGCTTCCGTTCCCAGCGCCCCTTTGGACGCTTCTGTCTCTACGCCTGGGGCTCCAACCCTCGACGACGCCTCTGCTTCGCCGCAAAGCTCCGCTCCCGACACCGTTTCTGAACCTGAGCCGACACAGCCTCCACAGCTGACCAACGCCCCACCTGCCCCCGCGTCCACCCCTTCTGCGACGGAACACCAGACCGCTCAGCCTACGGCTTCGATCAAACCCTCCCCCAAACCGGCGGCTACGGCTGCTCCCACGCCAAGGCCGAAGCAAAAGTCTTCGCCTACGGCGTCCCCCACGGATACCCCGGCGCCGACGGCTACCCCGGTCCCCACGGATACCCCGGCTCCGACCCCTTCGCCCACGGCGCCGCCCACCTTTGCCCAAACGCCCACGCCCCTTCCCGTGCCCATCGTGGAGAAGGAATCCACTCCGCCGCCTCAACGGAACCAAAACAGGGGCAACGCGGCGCCATCGGCCCAAGCCGAGGCAGATCCGCCCTCGTCCACCCCGCCGCCCGAAAAGCCCGCTTCCCTGGAGCTGTCGGGGCTGCTGTTCCTGGGCGGCATCGGGTCCATGGCCCTGGGCTGCATCTATGGGCTGATCCATGCGGTCAAAAAGAAAAAGCGATCCAAAAAAGGATCGCGTCGCTCACGAAAGGCTCGCCGTTCCAGGAGATAGAACCCCCATCAATTCAATTCTTGCTGCCGCATCCAATAGCTCATGACGAAGCTGTGGGGCAGGAGCTTGGCCAGTATGCCGTTGAACCGGGCCACGGCGCCGAACCGGCTCATGTCCTTACCCTTTTTCACGTCCCGCCAAGCCTGGGCCACCACGTCCCTGGGGTCGTACATGGCGTCGTATTTCTTCACCACCGGCTCCTTGTCCGGGTCGATGGCCCTATCGAAGAAGGCGGTCCTGGTCCAGAAGGGGCAAACCGCCGTCACGGTAACGCCCCGGCCCTTCAGCTCCCGATTCAGGGCCCGGCTGTAGCTGAGGACGAAGGCCTTGCTGGCTCCGTACACGTCGATGTAGGGGATGGGCTGATAGGCGGCCACGGAGGCGATGTTGATGATGTGGCTGCCCCGGGGCATATAGGGCAGGGTGAGCTGGCAAAGCGCCTGCAGGGCCTGGCAGTTCAGGTCCACCATGTTCAAATTCACGTCCAGGGGCGTATCCGTCACCGCCCGAAACTTGCCGAAGCCCGCCGCGTTCACCAGCAGCTTCACCTCCACCGGCTCCTCCTGAAGGGCGGCGGCGTAGACGGCAAGGCTCCCTCGATCCGTCAGGTCCATGGCCAGCACCCGCAGGGGGAAGGGCGCGGTCTGTTTCAGGGCTTCCAGCTTGTCCCGGCTCCGCGCGATGGCCCAAATCTCGTCAAACGCACCCATTTCGCCGCAGGTTTCGGCGAACCGGCGGCCCATGCCGCTGGACGCCCCGGTGATCACCGCGATTTGTTTCATGCCAGTTTCATCCTTTCCCAGCTTCCCTTGCAGTATGGCGTTTCCCTTCATCCTTGTCAAGGGTGAAAGGTCGTTGACAGGGGCAAAACACCTGTGGTATGTTCATACCAAAGAATCGAAAGAGGCGTGATATGAAGCAATACGACGTGACGGGCATGAGCTGCGCGGCCTGCAGCGCCCGGGTGGAGAAGGCCGTGAACGGAGTGGAGGGGGTCACCTCCTGCGCCGTGAGTCTGCTCACCAATTCCATGGGCGTGGAGGGGGACGTGGCTCCGGAGAAGATCATCCAGGCGGTGGAGGCGGCTGGCTACGGCTGCCGGGAGAAGGGCGCGGCCAAAAAGAGCGTGGACCACGCCGCCGAAGAGGAAGCGCTGCAGGACAGGGAGACCCCGATCCTGAGGAAGCGGCTGCTGTGGTCCTTGGGCTTTTTGCTGGTCCTTATGTACTTCTCCATGGGGCACCATATGTGGGGCTGGCCCATCCCCGCCTGGTTCGAGGGGAACCACGTGGCCATGGGGCTGGTGCAGATGATCCTGGCGGCCATCGTCATGCTCATCAACAAAAAGTTTTTCGTCAGCGGCTTCACCAGCCTTCTCCACGGCGCGCCCAACATGGACACCCTGGTGGCCATGGGCTCCGGGGTCTCCTTCGCCTACAGTCTGGCGGTGCTTTTCCTCATGACGGACGCCGCGGCAAAGGGCGACGGGGAGCGGGCCATGGCCCTGATGAACGAGTTTTATTTCGAGTCCGCCGCCATGATCCTGACCCTGATCACCGTGGGCAAGATGCTGGAGGCCCGCTCCAAGGGCCGGACCACCGACGCCCTGAAGAGCCTGATGAAGCTGTCTCCCAAGACCGCCGTGGTGGTGAAGGACGGGCAGGAGATCGAGGTGCCCATCGAGGAGGTCCAGACCGGCGATACCTTCGTGGTGCGCCCCGGGGAGAACATCCCCGTGGACGGCGTGGTCCTGGAGGGGCACAGCGCCGTCAACGAAGCTGCCCTCACCGGAGAGAGCATCCCCGTGGACAAGACGGAGGGGGACAGGGTCTCCGCCGCCACGCTGAACCAATCGGGCTTTTTGCGCTGCCGGGCCACCCGGGTGGGCGAGGACACCACCCTTTCCAAGATCATTCAGATGGTCAGCGACGCCGCCGCCACCAAGGCCCCCATCGCCAAGGTGGCCGACAAGGTGTCCGGGGTGTTCGTGCCCGTGGTCATCGCCATCGCCGCGGTGGTGACGGTGGTTTGGCTCCTGGTGGGGCGGCCCTTCGGCTTCGCCCTGGCCCGGGGCATCTCCGTGCTGGTCATCAGCTGCCCCTGTGCCCTGGGTCTGGCCACCCCCGTGGCCATCATGGTGGGCAACGGCAAGGGGGCCAAGAACGGCATCCTGTTCAAGACCGCCGTGTCCCTGGAGCAGACGGGAAAGATGGACATCGTGGTCCTCGATAAGACCGGGACCATCACCACCGGCGAGCCCAAGGTGACGGATATCGTCCCCGCGGCGGGCGTAACGGAAACCGAACTGTTGACGCTGGCCTATGCCCTGGAGAAAAAGAGCGAGCATCCCCTGGCGAAGGCCATCCTGGAGAAGGGGACGGAGCTGGGGCTCGATGCCCCGGAGGTGACTGACTTTACCGCCCTGCCGGGCAACGGCCTCACCGCCACGCTGGGCGGATCGACCCTCTCCGGCGGAAATCTGGCCTTCGTTTCGGGCCGGTGCCCTGTGTCCGAGGCCGTCCGCAAGGCTGCCGAAGCCCTGGCGGAGCAGGGGAAGACGCCCCTGTTCTTCGCGAAAAACGATGATCTGATGGGCGTCGTCGCCGTGGCGGACGTGATGAAGGAAGACAGCGCCCCGGCGGTGAAGGAATTGCAGAACATGGGCATCCGGGTGGTCATGCTCACCGGCGACAACCCCCGCACGGCCAAGGCCATCGGCGACCAGGCCGGGGTGGACCGGGTCATCGCGGGCGTCCTGCCCGACGGGAAGGAGAAGGTGGTCCGGGAGCTGAAAAAGCTGGGCAAGGTGGCCATGGTGGGCGACGGCATCAACGACGCCCCGGCCCTCACCCGGGCGGACATGGGCATCGCCATCGGGGCGGGCACGGACGTGGCCATCGACGCGGCGGACGTGGTGCTCATGAAGAGCAGCCTCCGGGACGTGCCCGCGGCCATCCGACTCAGCCGGGCCACGCTGAAGAACATCCACGAAAACCTCTTTTGGGCCTTCTTCTACAACAGCATCTGCATCCCCCTGGCGGCCGGCGCCTTCGTGAAGCTGGGGGTGACGTTGAACCCCATGATCGGCGCCGCGGCCATGAGCTTATCGAGCTTCTGCGTGGTGACCAACGCCCTTCGGCTGAATCTGTTCAAGCTGTACGACCCCGCCCGTGATCGGGGGAAGAAACAGCCCGTGGATCTGCCGGACGCGCCCGTCGTCGAGGAACAGCCGGCTCTTGTCGAAAAGACCGTCCGCATCACCGGCATGATGTGCGAGCACTGCGAGGCCGCCGTGAAGGGGGCCCTGGAGAAGGTGCCCGGCGTCCGGTCCGCCACGGCCAGCCATGAGGCGGGCACGGCCAAGGTCCTTTTGGAGGCCGAGGTCAGCGACGAAGCCCTGACCCGTGCCGTGGAGGCCATCGGCTATATCGTGGACGGGGTGGATTGACACAGGCGGCCCCGGAGGTATACAATAAATCGACTGAACAAACGGAGGAAAAACCATGAAGACCCTGAATCTGAAGGTTGACGGCATGCGCTGCGGCGGCTGTTCCGCCCGGCTCCAGCGGGTGCTGGAAGCCCTTCCCCAGGTGGAGAGCTGCAAGGCGGATCACGTGACCAAGGAAGTGACGCTGGTCCTGAAGGAGGAGCTGCCCCTGGAGGCCATCACCAAGGCCGTGGAGGGCGCCGGCTTTACCGTACTGTAAACTTTTTAAGACCGAGCAGGAGAGGCGACCCCTCTCCTGTTTCGCACGAGGGAGGAAACCATGGCCTTTGAAAGAAGCGATCCCGCCTACGGGGAATATCTGTGCATACTGGAGGCGGAGCTGATCCCCGCCACGGGCTGTACGGAGCCCATCGCCATCGCCTACGGGGCGGCCAAGGCCCGGCTGGCCCTGGGGGCGCTGCCGGATAGGTGCCGGGTGGAATGCAGCGGAAACATCATCAAAAACGTGAAGAGCGTGGTGGTGCCCAACACCGGGTACATGCGGGGCATCGAGGCCGCCACGGCGGCGGGCCTGGTGGCCGGGGACCCGGACGTGCAGCTGCAGGTGATCTCCCACGTGGCTGAGAAGGACCGGGCCGCCATCCGGGAATACCGGGACAGCCATCCCATCGAGGTGGTCCCCTACCCGGGGGACAAGGTCTTCTACATCGCCATCACCGCCTGGGCGGGGGCGGACAGCGCCCGGGTGGTCATCGAGGACTTCCACACCAACATCACCCGGATCGAAAAAAACGGGGCCTGCCTCTATGCCCAGACGGGGGATTGCCCGGAACAGGGGGAGGCGGACGAGGAGCCGAACTATGAGCTGCTCAGCGTGGAGCGGATCATCGACTTTGCGGACAGCGTGGACCTGTTCGACGTGGAGGTGGTGCTGGATCGGCAGATCGCCTACAATACTGCCATCTCCCGGGAGGGCCTTACCCACGACTGGGGCGCCCGCATCGGGCAGACCCTGATCGAAGCCCAGGGGGACGACGTGCGGGTCCGGGCCAAGGCCGCCGCGGCGGCGGGGTCCGACGCGCGGATGAGCGGCTGCGAGATGCCGGTGGTCATCGTCTCCGGCAGCGGGAACCAGGGCATGACGGCCAGCCTGCCGGTGATCGAGTACGCCAAAGAGCTGAACGTAGGCCGGGAACGGCTGCTCAGGGCGCTGGTGGTGTCGAACCTGATCACCATCCACCAGAAGACCAGCATCGGCCGGCTTTCTGCCTTCTGCGGAGCGGTGAGCGCGGGCTGCGGGGCGGCGGCGGGCATCGCGTACCTCCACGGGGACGGATATGAGGTCATCGCCCACACCATCGTGAACACGCTGGCCATCCTCTCCGGCATGGTCTGCGACGGGGCCAAGCCCTCCTGCGCCGGGAAGATCGCCATGGCGGTGGAGGCGGGGCTCATGGGGTACGACATGTACACCCACGGCAAAAACCAGTTCTACGGCGGCGAGGGCATCGTCCGCAAGGGCGTGGACAACACCATCCGCACCGTGGGCCGCATGGCCCGGGAGGGCATGCGGGACACGGACCGGGAGATTTTGGATATCATGACCGAGAGCTGTTGATCAGGTTTTCCCTGGAAAGCCGATGGACCGCGGTTTGCGCTGCGGTCCTTTCTTTTTGTTTGAAGTTACTTTTTCTGTTGCGCGGGGCTGCAAATCTGATATAATAAAGTGTTACAAGATCTGAAGGAGGGAAGCCCATGGACCCCGTATACGTCTTTGGACACAAGAACCCGGATACCGATTCCATCGTAGCTGCCATCGCCTACGCCAGCCTCCGCAACGCCCTGGGGGACAGGGAGTACGTGGCCTGCCGTCTGGGGGTGCTGAGCGACGAGACCAGCCGCATTTTGCAGCGGTTCGGCTTCGAGTCGCCCATGCGGCTCCACGACGTGCGCACCCAGGTGAAGGATCTGTCCTTCGATAGGCCGCCCATCCTCTCCGATGCGGTGACGGTCCACAAGGCCTGGGAGCTGATGAACGAAAGCGATCTGCCCTCCGCGTCGCTGCCCATCGCCAACGAGGAGGGGAAGCTCTTCGGCATGCTCACCTCCGGGGACATCGCCCAATACGACCTTCGGTTCGTGGAGGAGACGCTGCTGCAGGACGTGCCCCTGTTCAACCTTCTTTCCTGCCTGGACGGGCAGATCTGGGGGGACTACGGGGACGTGACCGGCCTCTCCGGAGAGCTGTGCATCGCCGTCCCCGGTATGCCTCAGGCCTTCCCGGAGCACGGCATCGTGATCACCGGCCGGGACAGCGCCGTGCTCAAGGCCGCCTACGCCGCCGGGGCCACCGCCGTCATCGTCTGCGGCGGGCAGCTCCAGCCGGAGGACATGCCGGATCGGGGGACCACGGTGATCATCACCACCCCCTACGACCCCTACCGGGCCGCCCGACTCATGATCCAGTCCATCCCCATCTCCCGCATCGCCCGGACAAAGGATCTGACCGTGTTCCACGAGGAGGACTATCTGGACACCGTCCGGGAGGCCACTTTGAAAAGCCGCTACAGGAGCTACCCCGTGCTGGACAGCCAGGAGAACGTGGTGGGGACCCTGTCCCGGTACCACCTGCTGCGGCCCAACCGGAAGAAGGTGGTCCTGGTGGACCACAGCGAGACCGCCCAGAGCGTGGAGGGCCTGGACCAGGCCCAGATCCTGGCCATCATCGACCACCACCGCCTGGCGGACGTGGAGACCGTGGACCCCATCTACGTGCGGACCGAGGCCGTGGGCGCCAGCACCACCATCATCGCCACCATGTTCCAGGAGCGGGGCATCATGCCGGGACAAAAGCTGGCGGGGCTCATGGCGGCGGGGATCCTGTCCGACACCATCCTTTTCCAGTCCCCCACCTGCACGGACCGGGACAAGATCATGGCCGAGCGCATGGCGCGCCTGGCCGGCCTGTCCCTGACAGAGCTGGGCAAGGACATCTTCTCCTCCACGCTGCCGGCGGATGCGGACGTGAAGGAGCTGCTGTTCACCGACTTCAAGCAGTTCCAGATCGCGGGCCACTCCCTGGGCATCGGCCAGTTCACCAGCACCGACTGCGAGCAGCTCATCTCCCGCCACGACGAGGTCATCGCCATCATGGAGGAGGAGCGGAACAAACGGGGCTATGAGATGCTCCTGTTCATGCTCACCGACGTGCTCAAGCGGAGCACCCGGCTGTTGGCCGTGGGGGATCTGAATGAGCTTGGCCAGGTGTTCAACGTGAAGTTCAAGGACAATGCGGCCACCCTGCCCGGGGTCATGAGCCGGAAGAAGCAGATCGTGCCGACTTTATCCCTGATTTGGGGCTAAAACAGTCAATCCAAGGGAGGTTCCCATGCAGATATTCATCGACGGCAATCCGGTGGAGGCACAGGCGGGCGAAAGTCTGCTTTCCATCGTGCATCGGCTGGGGCTCGATTCCCCGGACCTTGGCAAGCGGCCTCTAGCCGCGGACCTGGGGGGCGAGGTGTTCACCCTCAACTACGTCCCCTGCCGGGAGCAGGATCGGCTTCCTGCGGCCATGGGCTATCGGGAGCGTCGGGGCATCCGCCGCAGCAAGGGCCAGATCACCCTCATCCGTTACGGGGAGAACCGGGGCCAGCGGGTCTATGAGCGGACCCTGCTCTTCGTGTTCCTCTTGGCCGTGCGGGAGCTGTTTCCGGAGGCCCACGTGAAGGTGAACTACGCCATCGGCGCGGGGCTGTACATCACTATCCAGAAGCAGACGCCGCTGACGAAGACCGAGGTGGACGCCCTGCGGCGCAAGTGCCGGGAGATCGTGGCCGCAGACTACATCCTGGAGCGCAAGCGGCTGGACATCGACGAGGCCATCGCCTTCTTTGAAAAGGACAGGCAAACCGACAAGGTCCGGCTGCTGAACTACCGGCAGTTCACCTTCTTCGACATCTACCGTCACGGGGACTACGTGGATTATTTCTACGGCGAGATGTGCCCCTCCACGGGCTACGCCAACGTCATGAACCTGCAGTACGAGGCCCCGGGGCTGTTTTTGCTCCGGCCCTCCGCCAAGGACGTGAACAAGCCCTCCACCTACGTGAAGTCTCCCCGGTTCGCCGCCGTCTTCGCCGAAAGCAATCGGTGGGCGAGCCTCATGCACTGTGCCTCGGTGGCGGATCTGAACGACATGGTCATGAGCGGCTCCGTCCGGGAGCTCATCCGGGTGAACGAGGCGCTTCACGAGAAGAGGTTCGCGGAGATCGCCTCCGAGATCGTCTCCCGGGGCGCCCGGGCCATCCTCATCGCGGGCCCCTCCTCCTCCGGCAAGACCACCAGCGCCAACCGGCTCTGCACCCAGCTCAGGGTGCTGGGCAAGACGCCGCTGCTCTTCTCCCTGGACGATTATTATAAGGATCGGAGCCTGGTGGAGCCGGAGCCCGACGGCACCTTCGATTTTGAGCACATCAAGATGATCGACGTGGAACGGTTTAACCAGGACCTGTCCGCCCTGCTGCGGGGGGAAGAGGTGGAGCCGCCCATCTTTGATTTTTCCACGGGCCAGAGCCTGCCCGGAGGCCGGACCATCCGCCTCACCGCGGATACGCCCCTCATCATCGAGGGGCTCCACGCCCTGAATCCCCAGCTCCTCACCCCTGAGATCGATCCCAAGGACGTGTTCAAGCTCTACGTATCCGCCCTGACCACCCTGAATCTGGACGACCACAACCGGATCCCCACCTCGGACGTGCGGCTCCTTCGGCGGCTGGTCCGGGACTATCTCACCCGGGGCGCCACCATCGAGCGGACGCTGAACATGTGGGACAGCGTCCAGCGGGGCGAGCAGCGGTGGATCTTCCCCTATCAGGAGGGGGCCGACGCCATCTTCAACACGGCCCTGGTCTATGAGCTGGCGGTGCTGAAGAAGCATATCTTCCCCCTGCTCCAGTCCGCCGATCCCGCCAGCCCCTGCTACGACCAGGTGCGCAACATCATCAAGTTCCTGAACTACGTGCAGGACGCTTCGGTGGAGGACGAGATCCCGCCCACCAGCATCCTGCGGGAGTTCATCGGCGGCAACACCTTCTATCTGAAGGGCTGAAGGGGGGACAGGGCTGCATGCGTAAGACCGTTGCGATCACATTGCTGGCGCTGGGCTTTTTGTGCCTGATCCTCTGCGCCGCCTTCACCGTGGTCCAGCTCACCGCCGCGGAGACCGCCTGGTTCGAGCAGGAGTTCACCGAGCTGTCCGTTGCCGAACAGATGAACATGACCCTGGGGGATCTGGGCGCCTCTCTCCGCACGCTGGTGGACTATATGAACGGGGGCCCGGAGACCATCGACCTGCTGGTCACCGTGAACGGGCAGCAGGTGCGCATGTTCGATCTTGACATCGAGATCGTCCACATGCGGGAGGTCCGGGACCTGTGGCAATGGTTCGTCGGCGCCCGGAACGTGGGGCTGCTCCTGGGCATGGTGCTGTGCCTGGGCGGCGTGGTCTTGGACGGAAAGGACGCCCTGCGCAACGCCTGCATGGGGTACTTCTGGGCCCTGGGTCTGTTTTTGGTGCTGGTGGCCTTCGGGGGCACCTGGGCGGCCATCAGCTTCGACAGCTTCTGGACCGCGTTCCATCGGCTCATCTTCCCCGGCAGCGAAAACTGGCTGCTGCCGGCGGAATCCCGAATGATCCAGATGCTGCCCTCCCGGCTCTTCCGGGATCTGGTCATGCGCATGGGCGGTCGGATGCTGACCCTGTTCCTGGCGGCGGCCGCCGTATGCGGGCTCATCCTCTATCTGCGGCAGCGGAAGCAGAGCCTGGCGGAGGCCATCCCCCAGGAGGTGAATCCCAAGACCCCGGAGGAGGAGCTGGCCGCCGTCAAGGGGCCGGACCTGCTCATCGTCCACAAGAAGGCCAACATGAGCGTCACCGAGCGGCGCAAGCTGAACGAGGAGCTGGACCGGGAGAAGAAGGCCCTGGAGGGGGAGGATCAGCCGGAGCAGGCAGAGGAGCCCCAGCCGGAGACGGCCATTGGGTCTCTCGATGAAGCGGTCGCCGCCGACTTCAGGGACGCGGCTTTGGACGTCCCGGTGGAGGGCCGGAAAAAGATCGAATTCGCGCCTGTTGACGAGACGACGGCGAAAAAAACGGAAGAGGAAGATGACGACTACGATGAGCTACTTTGAGGCCGCCCAGGAAAGGCTCCGGGCCCTGCAGGCACGGGGCGAGGCCACGGTCCTGTCCATAGAGACCTCCTGCGACGAGACCGCCGCCGCCGTGGTGAAAAACGGACGGCAGGTCCTCAGCAACGCCGTCTACACCCAGATCCCCATCCACCGCCAGTTCGGCGGCGTGGTGCCGGAGCTGGCCAGCCGCAACCACGTGGACCAGGTGGGCCCTGTGGTGGAAACGGCCCTTCTGGACGCGGGGATGACCCTTGACGACGTGGACGCCATCGCCGTCACCGGCGGGCCGGGCCTGGTGGGCGCCCTGCTGGTGGGCGTGAGCTACGCAAAGGGGCTGGCCTTCGCCACAGGGAAGCCCCTGGTGAACACCCATCACATTTTGGGCCACATCGCCGCCAACTATCTCACGTTCCCCGACCTCGTGCCCCCCTTCACCTGCCTCGTGGCCTCGGGCGGACATAGCCACATCATCGAGGTGGCGGACTACGACCGGTGCGTCCTCCTGGGCCGGACGAGGGACGACGCCGCCGGGGAAGCCTACGACAAGGTGGCAAGGGTGTTGGAGCTCCCCTACCCCGGCGGACCGGAGCTGGAAAAGCTGGCCCAGGCGGGGGATCCCCGCGCCATCCGCTTCCATTCCGCCTTCAACGAGGGGGAGGGCTTCGACATGAGCTTTTCCGGTCTCAAGACCGCGGTCATCAACCACCTGAGCAACGCCAAGCAACGGGGCGAAACCGTAAACCGAGCGGACGTGGCCGCCAGCTTCCAGTACGCCGTGAACACCATCCTCTCCGACAAGGCCGTCCGGGCCGCCGTGGAGAACGGCCATGGGACGCTGGCTCTGGCCGGCGGCGTGTCCGCCAACAAAAACCTGCGGCAGATGCTGGCCCAAAAGGCCGAAAAGCGGGGCATCCGCTTCTGCTGCCCGGACTTCAAATACTGCACGGACAACGGGGCCATGATCGGCTCGGCGGCCTTCTACCTGCTGATGAAGGGCCATATCGCCGATTTAAGCTTCAACGCCGTGCCCTATCTGCCCATCGCATAGCCATGATTGAATATCGAAAACTTACCATAGACCAGATCGAGACCTTTGCCCGCATGCGCATCCGGCAGCTGGTGGAGGAGGGGGCCAACGAGGACGCGGACCTGCTGCCCGCGCTGCTGGACTACTACCGCCGCCATCTTTCGGACGGCACCTTTATCTCCTATTTAGCTTTGGACGGGGAAAGGATCGTGGGCACCAGCGGCATCTCCATCGTGGAAAAGCCCGCCTGGTTCGGCTGCCCCACGGGCCGGATCGGCCTCATCTCCAGCATGTACACCGATAAAGACTACCGGCGGCAGGGGATCGCCAAACGGCTTTTGACCCTGGTGATGGACGCGGCCAGGGAGCAGGGCTGCGGCACCGTATGGATCACCGCGTCGGATATGGGCGTGCCATTCTACGGCAGCTGCGGCTTTACACACAACGGGAACTTCATGCAGTGCAAGCTATGAACGAGCTCTATTTGGAACTGAGGGACAACGAGTGGCCCTTCACCTATACGGACCACGACCGACAGATCGCCCGGGCCATCGTCTTCGACGACGAGGGCTATCTCTATTTCACCCGGGCCACCCGGGACGACCACTTCGGCAAGGCGACCCTCATCGAGACCTCCGGCGGCGGCGTGGAGAAGGGCGAGGACCTGCTCTCGGCTATCCATCGGGAGCTTCGGGAGGAGCTGGGGGCCGAGGTGGGGGTGGTGGCGAAGATCGGGGTGGTCAGCGACTACTACAACCTCATCCACCGCCACAACGTGAACCACTACTACCTGTGTCGGGCCACCTCCTTCGGCGAAAAGCACCTGATGCCCGACGAGATCGAGCGGTTCCACCTGTCCACCCTGCGGCTCACCTTCGATGAGGCCGAGGCCGAGTATGAGCGCCGGGCCTGCACCCCCATCGGACGGCTGATCGCTGATCGGGAGCTGCCGGTGTTGAAGCGGGCGAGAGAGATTTTGAACGGATAGTTTGGCTTTTGCCGCTTTTTCGCTTTGATGAGCTAAAGTCTTTGCCATTATTTTTCTTCCCTGCTTTGAGGTATGCATTGGTTTGATGCATGTAATTATAACAAAGAATACCACAGTTAAAGGCCCCCGGAAACATTCCGAGAGCCTTTACTTCTCCCAGGGGATATACCAGCTCTTTGGTTTTTTATGATCCCTCTATATCACACCTATCTACAGCAAAACGCAGAAGCTTGCCAATTAACTCGTTGCGGCTGTATCCAGATTTTGCCGCCAACTCGTTGATTTTTTCTACAAGTTCGTCCTGTATTCGAATGGAGAAGGTCTTATATCCATCCTCCCCCTTGGGCCGCTTAGGCGGCAAAACCAGCTTTTCCATATCCATTGTCACACCTCAACATCAATTTAGTGTTGAAATAAAACAATTTATATGTTATTATTTATGTTGTTATCAATAACATATTTCAGAGTAAAGAAAAGGAGGGTCTAAAGATGAATGAAGCTATCGATGCAATTCGCGTTATTTCTGTTGGTGTTGCTCTAAACCTTACTCCTATTTTATCGCTTATAATCTGTGCTGCTCTTGCTGTTGGTCTTTGGTATAGCATAGCATATATCCGCAAGGCCAAAGAAAAGGCAAAAAACGATGATGCATCTAATATTATTGATACAAGTTTACTTGTTCAAAAAAAACTGAAAATATGGATCACTGTTATAATGATTCTTCTTTTGTTTGTTTTGTTCATGCGTGGAGTCAATTCGTATGTTGGATATTATAATAATTTAGGATCGTTTTCATTTTTCAAACTTGCGCCTTCATTATCAATGATTACGCTATTATCAACAGCTGGAGCAGTTCTTGCTTTATGGCTAAATAAAATAATTCTATCGATTATTCTTTCTTCTATATTTTTCATTGATGAAATAGCTTACATCATCATGATAAACGCACATAGTGGTGCGTCAACAGGTTTCTATTTGTTTACACTGCTCATAATTGCTTTAGCAATTGGTCTTGTCATGATGATAGACACTTTGAAGAAGAATAAAACTTGAAGTACAAAATAATCATGACATAAAATGACATGTTGGATATTATGGATAGAAGCTAAAGCGATGCATTTCCATATAAGTTCTTTTGGCTGCACCTTTTCTTTCAAGAAAAGGTGCGTGCTTTTCATAAAATCCTATTAAAAAACGAATACTACTGCCAATGCAGGACTATGACCGCTTCGTCGCTCTCTCCACGCTGACGCCCCAGGCTGCCGCCGCCCAACGGCGGGCGGTGTTTTGGGCTGCGCCCCGGTTCGCCGTGATCGAAACCGACGGGGGCCGGGCGCTGCGGGATTCTTTGGAGCAGCAAACCTATACCAGGTACATCCTGTCCGATCTCTCCCGGCGGGCAGAAGCGGATTACTATCTTTTTCTCCCCGGCGAAGCACGGCTCCGGCCGGACGCCCTCTTTCGCCTGGCCATGGCCGCGGGGGGCGGGCGGGAGCTTCTGTACGCGGACGAGGACGTGCTCCTCCGCGGCCGCCGGTGCCGTCCCCGGTTCAAGCCTGATTTCAGCCCTCACACCCTGCTCTGCCATGACTATCTGGGTCGGGGCATCTGCATCTCCCGGGCCCTCCTGCGGACCATAGGCGGCTGGCCCGGTCCCGACGCCGCCCGGCGATACGCCTTTTCGCTGCGGGCTGTGGCCCTGGCGGAGCGGATCGTCCATTTGCCCTTCGTGCTGTTCAGCCTGCCGCCGGAAGCGCCCTGCACCGATCCCGGCCCTCTAAAAGCTTTTTTAGGGGATAGCGCCCTTCTCCTGCCCGGGCCCGTGCCGGGGACCTTTTTGCCCCGATTCAACGTGCGACGGGAGTCGCTCGTTTCCGTGATCGCCTCAGACGAAGCCGGTCCCGACGCCCTCAAAAACACCCTTTTGGCCGTGGAACAGCGGATGCAGCTCCCCCGGTACGAGCTGGTGATGGCCGCGGGCCGCCCCCTGACGCCCTTCCTACGGGCCCTGCAAACCAGCAGCGTGCCCGTGCTGGAGCGGCCCGACGCTTCCCCCTGCGCCCTTTGGAATGCGGCCGCTCGGACCGCCCGGGGCAGGTTTTTGCTGTTCCTTTTCGGGGGCTGTGAGCCCCTGTCCCCGGACTTCGGTCAGCGGCTGACTGAGTGGGCGGCCTTGCCGGACGTCGGCGCCGTGGGTCCCCTGGTAGTGGACGGAGAGAGCCGCATCCTCTCCCTGGGCACGGCGGTGGGGCTGTTGGGCGGCCTGGCATCCCCCGGCTTCGGCCAAGGGGAGGATACCGTGCGCCATAGCGCCCCTCGGCTGCTGTGCGCCCGGGACGTGTCCTGCCTGCCGCCCTGGGCGCTGATGATCCGCCGGGACCGGTTTCTGGCGGCGGGCGGCTTTGACCCGGCCATGGACCATGTGGGCTACGCGGAGGAGCTGTGCCTGCGCCTGGGCAGACGGGGGCTCCGGAGCCTTTGCGTGCCTTCGGTCCGCTTCCGGCTGCCCGCCCTGCCGGACCTGGGCCCCAGCCCCGCCAACCTGCGCCGCTGTCGGGACACCTTCTACCCCTTGCTGCGGACGGGCGACCCCTTCTACAATCCCAATTTGAGCATGGCCAGTTCCCTGCCCCGACCGGCCCTGCCGCCCCGATCGCCCCTGCTTCTGCACGCCCCGGATCGCTGGCCGCCCTTTTTTCTGTGACCCGCTGAAAAAAACTATTGACAGCCCCCCTGTTTTTCTGTATTATATTACCTGCAATCGCGCTCGGTTCGTCTAGTGGCCTAGGACACCGCCCTCTCACGGCGGTAACAGGGGTTCGACTCCCCTACCGGGTACCAAAAGAAAAGCCGCCCAACCGGGTGGCTTTTCTTTTGATCACTTTGATAGAGGGAGTCGAACCGGGGGCAGTAGTGAATGGAGCCCCAGTGGGGCTCCAGAGCTGCCCCCCGACCAAGCCCGCAGGCGCGAATCGACTCCCCTACCGGGTACCAACCCCGCCAAACGGCGGGGTTATTTTTTTTAGGGGAGTCGAACCGGGGGCAGTAGTGAATGGAGCCCCAGTGGGGCTCCAGAGCTGCTCCCCGACCAAGCCCGCAGGCGCGAATCGACTCCCCTACCGGGTGAAACGTGGGGGAAAAGTCATTCGGTTTATGCCAAAAATCAGAAACGAAGGGATTTTTTTGAAAAAAATGAAAGAAATTTACAAGTATATTGCATCAGATGAAATAAAATAGTGGTATTATTTGTAAGAAAGTGATATTATATGCTTGTAGAAGTGAAATCATGCGGTCTGACCCCGGGGCTGGGCCGCCAAGAGAGGAGATATACACATGACGAAGAGATGGATCAGCTTTTTGATGGCGATCGTGATGGTGTTCCTGATGGCACCGGTCGCTCTGGCCGATGACCCAACGCCGGCACCCTCGCCTACGCCGGAAGCTCCGAAAGCGACCCTGACCGCCATTGGCGGCACCTTCCCCTTTGACGGCAAGGCCCACGTGGTCAGCTACTCTTTGGAGAACGGAGCCGACTATAAGAATGTCTACTACTCCGTGGACGGCGGCGAGTCCTGGACCAAGACCGCACCCCGCCTCACCAACGTGGGTAAGATCACCGTGACGATCCGTGCGGTCAAAGAGGGCGGTAAGGACCCGCTGACCGCTGAAACCACGCTGGAAGTGACTAGCGCCGCGGTATCGGGCATGACGGTGACCATCACGAACTGCACCTCCGCCAATGTGCGCCAGAGCGCCGACAGCAACAGCAACAAGCTGGGCGAGGCAAAGCGGGGCAAGACCTTCCCCCTGCTGGCCGTGGAGGGCAAATGGTATAAGATCCAGTACACCTCCTCCCAGGTGGGCTACGTGTACTACGAGTACGTGAAGACGGGCAAGGCCGGGGAAGCCACGCCCAAGCCCACCGGCAACACCGTCACCGTGGTCAACGCCAAAAACGGCGTGAACATCCGCGCTAAGGCCAGCAGCTCCAGCAAGATCCTGGGCGTCGCCGAAAACGGGGAAGTCTTTAAGAAGCTGGGCACCAGCGGCAAGTGGGTGAAGGTGGAGTACGAAGGCAAGACCGCCTATATCTTCGGCCAATACCTTAAGAACACCAAGGACGGGGAAAGCGTCGATCCGACCCCCAAGCCCGGGCCGGCGGCGGGTGAAAAGGCCTACATCGTCAACTGCAAGAACTACGTGAACGTGCGGGAAAAGGCCAGCAGCTCCAGCACCATATTGGGCACGTTGAAGCTGGGCGCCGAGGTATCCGTGGTCAGTGTCGGCGACCGGTGGTCCAAGATCGCATACAAGGACGGCGATGCCTACGTGTACAGCAAATACCTGTCCTCTGCCAAGCCGGTGGATCCCGACAGCGGAAAGATCGCCACCGTGGTCAAAGCCAAAAACGGGGTGAACATCCGCGCCAAGGCCAGCAGCTCCAGCAAGATCCTGGGCGTGGCATATAACGGTGACACCTTCAAGGTCCTGGGCACCAGCGGCAACTGGGTGAAGGTCGAATTTGACGGCATCAGCGCCTTCATCCATCAAAAGTATACCAAGCTGTCCAAGGAAGGCGGCGGCAGCAGCACACCTAAGCCCTCTTCCACGGCTAAACCCACCCCTAAGCCCACGGCGATAGCCGGTGCGAAAGGCTATATCGTCAAGTGCAAGAACTATGTGAACGTGCGGGAAAAGGCCGACAGCAGCAGTAAGATCCTGGGCAACCTGCGGCGGGGCGAGGAAGTCTCCGTGATCAGCGTCGGCGACAAGTGGGTCAAGATCGCCTATAAGGACGGCACGGGTTACGTCTACGGCGAGTATGTATCCTCCGCCAAGCCGGATTACGCCGTGGTCGGAAAAACCGCCACCATCGTCAACGCCGAGGATGGGGTGAACATCCGCGCCAAGGCCAGCAGCTCCAGCAAGATCCTGGGCGTGGCTTATAACGGGGACACCTTCACAGTCCAGGGTCTCAGCGGCCGGTGGGTGAAGGTGGAGTACAACGGCGACAGCGCCTACATCTACGACAGCTACATAAAGATCGGATAAGAGCCTAATATGTCGGGCCGCCAAAATGGCGGCCCTTTTTGTTTGCTCGCCGCAGAGCCGGTCCACGGGCCAAGCCGTGGGAGCTTTTTCCAGGGGCGTCCGCCTTGACAGCGGCCCTGGGCCGTGCCATACTCGTGATATGGGTGGAAGCGCCCGGTATTTTGCATATAAAGGAGAAACCTATGAAAAAGATCGTTTCCGTTTGCCTCGCGCTGCTGTTGCTGGGCATGACGGCCTGCGTGAGCATTCCCATGGAAAGGACGGAGGCGTCAAAAACCGCCGAAAAAGCGCTCACCGCAGAGCCTACGGCTGAGCCCGTGGCCACGGAAGAGCCCACGCCGGTCCCCACGGACACGCCGGCTCCCACGCCCACGCCCGTGCCGACGGACACGCCGGCCCCTACGGAGATCCCGGCAGAGGTGGCCGTCGCTGACGCCATGAACAAGCTGATCCAGGTAAAGAGCATGCATATGGACATGGATCTTGCCATGGAGGTGGAGATGGTCATCTCCATGGGCGAGGTGAAGCAGCGCCTGCCCATGAACATCACCATGACCGGGCGCACGGACATGTCCAGGGAGCCCTATCTGGTCATGACCGCCATATCCCTCTCCGCCATGGGGGAGAACATGGACGCCCTGCTCTACGGGGCCCAGGAGGACGGCGCCACGGTGCTGTACAGCTCCCTGGACGGCGGCGCCACCTGGACAAGGGCCAGGCAAAAGGGCGGCGAAGGGTTCCAGCTGCCCCAGGATCCCACCGAATCCTTTGGACAGCTCCTTGACATGGGCCCAGCCGATCTAAAGCGGGTCGGTACGGATGTGGTGGACGGCAAGTCGGTGACGGTCTATGCCGGCAAAGTGGAAGGGAAACACCTGCAGGAGGTGCTGGAAAGCACCGGCGCCGCCGAGGAGCTGACCGAAGCCATGAACGAGGATCTGCCGGCGGAAGTGCTGGAAAATCTGGGCGATATCAACTACACCGTGATGGTCGAGGAGGAGAGCGGCCTGCCCGTCCGCTATTCCATGGACATGACTGAAGCGATGAAGAGCCTGGTGGAGACCGTCCTGCAGCAGAGCCTGGCCGGACAGGATCTGGAAGACATGGAGATCGGGCTGGACGTCCCCTCCGCCACGCTGGAGCTGACGTTGTCCAAGTTCGACAGCATCGACCCCATCGTGATCCCCGAGGCGGCTTTGAACGCGCCGGAGGGATAAGCAGAAAAGTCGAAAAAAGCGCAAACAACAAAGGGATAGGTTTTCAAACCTATCCCTTTCTTTTCTTCTCTTCTATGCCCTCGGGTACTCGCCGCAGAGGAGCCGGTAGGGCGGCTCGTCCTCCTCGATGGCGGGGAAGCGGCCCATGGGCGGCTCGAAGCGGTTGTCGTGCTCGTCGTCGTTGGTTTGGCTGACCTCGCCCAGCAGCACCGGACCGGTGCCAGGCTCCACCTGAAAATCGTGGTAGAGGCCCCGATGGACGTGAATGCTCTCCCCCGGCGTCAGCCGGATGAGGGTGCCCGCGGGGACGGTGAACCGGCGGCCGTCGCAGCTGACGGTCACCGGATTCTCGTAGTCGATGCTCTCATCGGGCAGGGAATTGTAGACCCGGATGAGGCACACGCCGCCGCCCCGGTGGATGATGTCCTCGGTCTTGAACCAATGGAAATGGTTGGGGGAATACTGGCCCTCCTTCAGGTACAACAGCTTTTCGGCGTAGACCTTGGGATACCTGTCGGCCATGGCCCTGTTGCCGTTGCGGATGGTGATGAGGCTCAACCCCAGCTTGTCGAAATCGCCCTTGCCGTAATCCGTGATGTCCCAGCCCAGCTGGCAATCCCGGACCTCGTCGTACTCGTGGCCCTTCGTTTGCCACTCCTCCGGTGTAAAATGGCAGAAGGGCGGCAGATAGCAATGCTCCTTCTCGCACATGGCTTCCATCTCTTTGAGGGCTCGATTGATCTCGGATCGCTTCATGTTCATATTCTCCTTGCGTTCGATCATTTCCTGCTGACAAATCGCTCCATCCGATCCATGGCCGCCTCGATGTTCTTCAGGCTGGCTGCGTAGGAGCAGCGCACGAATCCCTCGCCCCGGCTGCCGAAGGCGTTCCCCGGCACCACGGCCACCCGTTCCTCCCGCAGCAGGGATTCGGCGAACTGCTCGCTGGTGAGGCCGGTGCAGGTGATGTCCGGAAAGATATAGAAGGCGCCCCGGGGCTCGAAGCACTTCAGCCCCATGCCGTTCAGCCGGTCGAAGATATACCGCCGCCGCTGGTCGTAGGCCCGGCGCATCTTTTCCACGTCGTCGAACTCTCCTCTTAGAAGGCCGTTCAGCGCCTCGGCAGCCGCTGCCTGGCTCATGGTGGAGGCGCACATGATCACGTACTGATGGACCTTCAGCATCTGGCTGACAAACCGCCGATCCGCGGCCACGAACCCCAGCCGCCAGCCGGTCATGGCGAAGGCCTTGGAAAAGCCGGAAATCAGGATGGTCCGCTCCTTCATGCCCGGGATCTGGGCCAGGGACGCATGGTCCCCGGAATAGGTCAGCTCCCCGTATATCTCGTCGGCGATCACGGGCACGTTCGTTCCTTCCAGCACCGCCGCCAGCTCCTCCAGTTGGGGCCGGGTCATGATCCCGCCGGTGGGATTGTTGGGATAGGGCAGCACCAGGGCCTTGGTCCGGGGCGTGATGGCCGCCCGGAGCACGTCCCCCCGAAGGGCGAACCCGTCCTCCGCATAGGTAGGCAGCAGCACACTTTTGCCCCCCGCCAGCAGGGCGCCGGGGCTGTAGGAGATGTAGCTGGGATCGGGGATGAGCACCTCGTCCCCGGGATCCACCAGCACCCGCAGAGCCAGGTCGATGGCTTCAGACGCACCCACGGTGACGAATATCTCCGTTTTGGGGTCGTATTCCAATCCAAACCGGGCATACAGATAATCGGCGATGGCCTGCCTGAGCTGCAGGGTGCCCGCGTTGGGGGTGTAGGCGGTCTCACCGGCCCGAAGGGAGGCCATGGCCGCGTCCCGGATATGCCAGGGCGTGACGAAGTCCGGTTCGCCGATGCCCAGGGAGATGGTCCCCTCCATGGCGTTGGCCAGATCGAAGAACCGCCGAATGGGGGAGGGCTGGATGGCCTTTGCCCGCTGGGAGATCAGGGTGTCGATGTTCATGGGCTCACCACCATGCGCCGATCCTCAGGCTGCTTCTCGAAGATCACGCCGTCGGACTTGTAGCGTTTCAGGATGAAGTGGGTGGCGCAGCTCTGCACGTTGTCCAGGATGCTGAGCCGCTCCGAAACGAACCGGGATACGGCCCGGATGTTCTTTCCCTCTACGATGAGCATGAGGTCGTAAGCGCCGGACATGAGGTAGCAAGCCTTCACCTCGTCGAAACGGTACAGCTGTTCGGCGATGGCGTCGAAGCCCCGGTTCCGTTCCGGCTGGACCTTCACCTCGATGAGGGCGCTGATGGTCTCCTCGTCCATCTGCTCCCGGTCCACAAGGGCCGTATAGCCGCGGATGACGCCCGTCGCCTCCAGGCCCTCGATCCGGGCCTTCGCTTCCGCTTCCGACAGACCCAGCAGCACGCCCACCTGTTTGGGCGTCCGCCGGGCGTCCTCCTCCAAAAGTTCCAGCAAAGCCATATCCGTCTTATCCATGCGTCTCCCCTTTCCGGTCTGCGCCGTTATGGTGTATTGTATACGATTATACTGGTTTTTCCGCCATTGTCAACAAAAAAGAGGGACGACTCGTCGCCCCTCAAAAAGAAGCTCGCATGCACGAACTATGCAAGTCATCACTTTTGAGTAGAATAGGTGTATATCTGTACGGTTCCCTCCTCGGCAGTCACCGGAATCATTTTCGAATATGATACAACACATTCGTAGGCCTGCTTCTGCTCGGAAAGCGCTATCCGCTGGTCACCGATGCACAGATTCCCCTTTCCTGAGGCAGTGATCGTGAGGTGCAATACTCCATCCAGATTCCTGTCGTCATCAAAGATATGGATGTATCCCTTCACATCCGGATACAGACTGTTATCATCCAGGCCATACATCATGGTGTCCACCCAACGATCCTGCGGATTGATCTTGACCACCGTGAAATGGCCATGTTCGGTTTTCTCAGCCGACAGCACGCTCTCGCTCAATTCAAGATGCTCGGCGATCGTCATGCCCAGCACAAACGTATCTGTATCTGGCGTTAGGTGATTGTTCACGTTGGGCGATTGTTCCACAGGGATAAACGGCAAATACATACCATCTGTTTTTTCCATCTGTAAGAACATCTGATCGCTCGTAACCTGTTGCATCGGAACATTTAGTCTGCCGTCCAGCCAATAGGAATAGATATCGCTATAGTATCTCTGGGTGATGCCGAGGCAACGTTCGCTTCCGATCATACGATTGACCTCGGCCGCATCTGCGGAAATAGTCGGATCGATATAAATGTTCGCATTGATATGTGCGCAAATTGCATTGACCAGCAAAAGCAGAACAAAAAACACATTCCCGATTCGGATGAGCGACCCATTCTTTATATTCGATGATGTCTTCTGCCCGAGGGCATGCATAAGAAAGACCAACGAAAACATGACGACATAGATCGTTGTCATCCATCCTGTGGCAGCACCTTGCATATTGTGCGAAGAAGCAAACGCATTCAATGCCAGCGAATCAACAGTATTCGTTTTTCCTGAAACGAATCCCGCACGTGCACCGGGAAAGATCGAAAGAACGATAAACACGATCAATGCAATGATATATGCTTTGCTTTTCCTGCTGCAAGACTCAAGATCGACAGTAAACACGTACATCAGCGGAATATACATGGCACAATAACGCAGATGCAATGGCAGCTGCCCTAGCTCACCAGTCCATTTGTACGGTACTACAAATACTGCTGTTCCGGCGATCGCCGCCATAACGCCGATCGCTGCGACTATCATATACGTCCGTTTTACACGGTCATATTCTTGCAAATGGGTATACGGAAACAGGGCAAAGAAGCCTCCACAAGCGAACACAAACAGAAAGATCGTCAGGAAAAACGCTTCGATCGCCACCCAAAGGTCCGCCTGTTTCCATTCCGATGTCTGCTTCTCATACAACCCAAGAAGCGAATCCCCACCGTCGAACAGCAGCAAAAAAACGCCGTACACCACGGCAACGATGAGCGCGAGCATCAGTATGGATAGTACGGTACACAGAACATTTTTCTTTCGTTTCACGGACAGAATAAAATTGCCCGTCAAAAGCACAGCACCCATGGCGATCGCGCCGGGCTTGCATGCAAACATCAGCCCGGCAAACAGTGCCGTAAGCAGGCCATCCCAAAGGCGTTGTCCCGTAAAGCAGCGATAGCCGAAGAAGATCATCCACAGAGCAAGCGGCCAGATCAAACACTCTGTCATTTCATATCCGCCCATGAGCATATCCGGCATCAATGAAACCAAGATGGCCGTCCATAGCGCCTTTTTGTCGTCCTTGGTGAAATCTCGAGCGAAAAGATAAGCCGGTATCACCGAGGAGGTCACCAAAATGGTGTTGAACACCTGCACATAGCGATAGACATCCCCGCCGCAGATTCGATTCAGCCAATAGACGGGAACGAGCAGGAACGAATACAGCAGGTATGGATAGTTGATGGGCTGCCCACGAAACGCCAGTTCTCCATCCCACAAAATAGATCTCGTGATATTCGTATATAACCCCTCATCAATAACGACCTTTGGCGCCTTGTTGACCGCCATGTTCAGAACGACATGGACCAGAAATGCAGCGCCGAACAGCAGCAACGTCCACATGAAGGGGGTCCGTTTTTTATCGGTTGATTCCCTTTGCAGTCTTGTTTTCTTAAGCGCCGGCGCTGCTGGAGATGTGCTCTTTGCTCTTTTGCCCATAAAACGATACTCTTGTGTTTTTTTCATATACTTATAATGTAATATTATCCCATATGTGATGGCGTTTGTCAAACCGCGAGCAACAAAAAGGAAGGGCTCCCCTTCCTTTTTATGTATTTCCCTTACCGCAGGTACAGGCAGTCGTACCAATGCACATAGGTCACGCCGTTGACGGTGATCCTGTCGTTCCCCGGCAGCAGCTCGGACCAGCGCTTTTTGTACCGATCCAGCGCCCAATCGTCCCGGTTGTACCGCTGCCAGAGCAGGGTCCGGCCGTCCCGGTCGATGAACTGCAGGGAAGCGACCCCCTCCACATAGGCGCTCAGGTCCATGACGGCGATGCAGTCCGTGGTCCGCCCGTCCAGCGTCAGCTCGCAGCGGCCCACCACGTCCAGCACGCCCTCCTTTGAAGCGGAATAGGCGGTGTCGTCCCGAACGATGAGCCCCTGGGCCGTGGGATGGATGCTGTTGCCCCGGTTGTCCTCGCCGAAGCCCCAGTTGGCCATGAACTCGTCCCCGTCCAAAAAGGTGGTCAGAGTGCGGACCCCGTCCTCCATCCGTTCGGCGGAGAGGAAGCGGGTGTACCCGTCCTTCAGCTGGCCCACGAAGGTCCATTCCGCCTGGGGCGCGCCGGAGCAGGTCACGGGCTCGATCATAAGATCGCCTTCCTTTAGTTCCGGCTTAGGCTCGATGACCCGGGCCGTGAAGCTCACGCCCTCCAGGCCGTGGACCTTGGCTTTGCCGGTGACGGCCATGTCGTAGGCTACGTCCAGCTTCCGGCTGGGCAGATCATACATGCCCCAGATCAAAGTCTCGCCCAGCTTGGGGACGATGCCCCAGCCCATCATCTCCTCCCACACCACGGGGAAGGGGGGTTCCTTCGTCCAGCGGACGGAATAGGGCGGCAAAAACAGCGGTAGTTTCTTCATAGTATTCTCTCCTTTCGGCGGATAGGTGTATGCGGCGCGGAACCGGTTGCGGGCGGCGCTCAGGCGGCTCTTCACCGTGCCCTCGGGGATGCTGAGCTGCCGGGCGATCTCCCGCTGGGGGAGCTCCTCCAGATAGAACAGCCGCAGCATCCGGGCGTCTCGGTCGCTGAGCCGGGCCAGGGTCTCCTCCACGGCGGTGTCCGGCTCGGTTTCCGCGGGCACCTCGGGCAGCTCCTCCACGGGCGTGTCCAGGCGGCGGCTCTGGGCCCGGTACCAGTCCCGCCACTTGTTCCGGGCGATGCTGATGAGCCAGGGACGGAAGGCGGCCGGATCCTTCAGCCGGGGGAACGCCTGGTAGGCGGCCAAATACGTCTCCTGCAGGATGTCCTCCGCGTCCGGGCCGCTGACATGGAACTTGACGAACCGTTCCACGCCCAGCCGGTTTTCGCTGAGCAATCTTTCAAACTCGTCCATGCCGCGCACCTCCTTTCCGCATGTTCACCCTAATAGACGAAGGGAATACGCCAAAGGTTCATTTTGCTGTGTCTTTTTTTGCCGCTTTTTCTCTTTGGGCTAAAGAGAAAAAGCGGCGGAAAAAGAGAAATGCAAGAAGGGATACGGCTTTCGTACCAAAAGCAATATCCCTCCTTAAAGTTCTTTTGGGCAGCTTTTCTTTCAAGAAAAGCTGCAAAAACAAACCCCGTTACTTTCCGCTGAACGTCTCCTGGACGGTCTTTTTGGCGTCCTCGTAGATCTCAGCGCCCTTTTCCTTGGCGTCGGCGTAAATCTGGGCGCCCTTCTCCTTGGCGTCGGCCACGACCCCGGGAGCCTTCTGCATGAACTCGTCATAGGTCTCCTTGGCGGCCTTCTTGGTCTCAATGACGTAGTCCTTGTAGTCCACCTTCCCATCGCCGTTCACGTCCTGAACGCCGTTGGGGTTGTTCTCCTTCACCTTCTCGCTCACCTTCACGGCGGCCACGGTCCCGGCCACGGTGGTGCCGAAGCCCAGCAGTCTCTTCAAAAAGCCCATGGTTCTACCTCCTTATGGCGTGATGTTCGTGTATTTCATGCCCGGCTCAGGAAAAATACCTGCGCCAGGGCAGGGCGTCCTTGTATTCGAAGCGGCGGTCCATAAACGCGGTGCATCGGCCGATCAACGGCCCGTTCACCAGGGCGCAGATCACCGTGCCCAGCTTCACCCCCTCGAACCGGCCGAAGCCGAAGAAGGCGAAGGACATGAGGACCGCCACGGCGCAGCTCACGCAGTCGTAGACCGTCTTTACCCGATGGGTGGGCTTTTGGAGCTTCTCCGCCAGCTCCTTCACCAGCAGCTCGTAGGCCTCCGGGGCGATGTAGGTCTTGAAGAAGCAGGCGATGCTGGCCGCCCCCAGCAGGATCCCCAGCACATACCACAGGATCCGCAACCCGAAGGCGTCCGCCGGCAGCTGCGCCGTCAGCAGCATCCACCCGTCCAGCAAAAGCCCGTAGACCACGGCGGTGACGAAGGAGAACAGGAAATAGGGCCGCAGCTTTTTCACCGCCAGGGCCGTGGCCACCAGCAACGCCCCCTGGAGGAGATACTCCGCCATGCCGAAGGTGAAGGTGGGCCACAGGCTGTTCACCTTCAGATACAGCAGGTACGCCGGGGCCACCACCATGGACACGCCGAAATCCGCCCGCGTCATGAGGGCCACGCTGAGGCTCAGCCCCACCATGCCCAGCCCATAGGCGACCTCGGTATACAGCACCAGCTTTTTCATAGGCGATCCTCCGATTCCTTGGACGTAGTGTACCACGGCCGCCGCCAGGTTGCAAGGTTTCCGTTGTCAAGCGGGGAAAAAGGGGATATGATAGAGCCACAAGCCAACAGGAGGTGACACCGCATGGGCAACACCTTTTTCTTTTCCTGGGAACCGGCCTTTATGGTCTGGCTCCAAAGCCATCTGGGGACCTTCGGCCTGACCCTGGCCAAAATCTTTTCCCTGTTCGGGGAGGAGATGGCCACCATCCTGGTCCTGGGCTTTACCTACTGGGGCGTCCACAAGGAGCTGGGCAAGTTCATCGGCCGGAACGCCTGCGTGGCCATGATGGCGAACCCCATGATCAAGAACGTGTTTTTGCGGCTTAGGCCCTACATGGTCTGTCCCGAGGTGAAGTGCCTGAAGCCCGTGGATTCCGGCGCCGACCTCATGGACGTGGCCGCCCAGGGCTATTCCTTCCCCAGCGGCCATTCCTCCGGGTCCGTGGCCAACTTCACGTCCATCGGCGTGTTCCTGAAGAAGAAATGGGCCACGGTCTTAGCCATTCTCATTCCCCTGCTGGTGGGCGTAAGCCGCTTTTGCGTGGGCGTCCATTTCCCCACGGACGTGCTCTTCGGGTGGGCGCTGGGCCTGTGTGTTGTTTTGCTGGTCCCCTTCTTCCAGAAGAAGTTTGAAAAGCGGTGGGTGTTCTACCTTATCCTGCTGCTCCTCGCTCTCCCCGGCTGGTTTTATTGCAAGACCAACGATTATTTCAACAGCTTCGGCATGATGGCCGGCTTCTTCGCCGGGGACCTGTTCGAAGAGAGGTACGTCCGGTTCAAGAACACCCGGAACATCGTGAAGATCGTCCTGCGGATCCTATGCGGCGGCGCGATCTACTTCGGCCTCAACTACCTGCTGAAGCTTCCCTTCTCCTCCGCATTTTTGTCCTCCGAAACCTTCCTCGCCCACCTGGTTCGGGCCCTGCGCTACGGGGTGATCCTCTTCATCCTCACGGCCCTGTACCCGCTGTGTTTCGACCGTCTGGGAAAGAAGTAAGAAGGAGCGCCGTTTTCTCGAAAAAATCTTGAAAAAAGCCTTGCAATCGGGGAAAAGGTGTGCTATATTGTTACGGCTAACGGTCCTTCTTGCTTTCTTGGAGAAGAAAGCCAACAGACCATAAGGAGGTGAAAGAATGAATCAGTATGAAGTTTTGTACCTGATCACGCCGGAACTGGACGAGGAGGCCAATCGGGCCGTCATGGACAAGTTCGCGGGCATCATCACCGGCAACGGCGGTGAGATCGTGAAGCAGGACGAGTGGGGCAAGCGGAAGCTGGCCTACGCCATCGACTACAAGACCGAGGGATTCTACGTGCTCGTTACCTTTAACGCGCCCGCGGAACTGCCCCGTGAGTTGGAGCGTAACTTCAGAAACGATGAGCGCATTCTGCGCTACATGGTTACCCGTAAGGAAGCATAAGGCACACGTCGAGACCCGAACAGAACCGCACGAAAGAGTTTTTGAAAGAGGTATAGCATGAATAAGATCGTTTTGATCGGGAATCTGACCCATGATCCCGAAACCCGTTCCACGTCCAACGGCGTGACGGTTTGCTCCTTTACCATCGCCGTTAACCGCAGGTTTGCGTCTCAGGGCGGCGAAAGGCAGACCGATTTCTTCCGCATCAACGCCTGGCGGCAGCTGGGCGACGTGTGCTCCCGGTATTTGGCCAAGGGGCGCAAGGTGGCGGTGATCGGCGAGCTTCAGGCCCGGACCTACGAAGCGAAGGATGGCACGACCCGTATGTCTCTGGATGTATCGGCGGACGAGGTGGAATTCCTCACTCCCAAGAGTGACGATCAGGGCAGCAGCTACTCTGCGCCCACCGCCCCCCGTCCCCAGCAGAACCGGAACCAGGATGTGGCCGGTTTCACCGATATCTCCTCGGACGACATTCCGTTTTAAATCTACTTAATTTTTTATAGGAGGCTTGCACCATGGAAGAACGCAAGATGCGTCCCCGTCCCAGAAGAAGCAGACGCAAGGTTTGCAAGTTCTGCGTTGAAAAGGCTACCGGTATCGACTACAAGGACATCAAGAAGCTGACCGGCTTCATTTCCGAAACGGGCAAGATCATGCCCCGCCGCATGTCCGGTGTCTGCGCAGAGCATCAGCGCGATCTGGCCGTCGCGATCAAGCGGGCCCGCGTAATGGCTCTGCTGCCCTTCGCAGGGGAAAGATTCTAAAGGAATCTCACACATTCATCGACTCAAGACCGTTTAGCACGGCGCCCTTCTTCGGAAGGGCGCTGTTTTTTTGTCGAAACCAAAAAAGCATGGCCACGCTATTCATAATATATTGGTTGTTTCTTTTTCGCCCCCGTGGTATCATGGGAGGGTGAACGAGTCCGAATTCTACAAAGCGACCCAAAGCCGCGCCCTGAAGGGGCCATACCTGCTGCATGGGGAGGAGGAGCTGACCAAGGCCGACGCCGTGGCCCGGGTAAAGAAGCTTCTGGACCCGGGGGTGCTGGATCTAAACTGCCAGAGCCTGCGGAACCCCGACGTGGACGGCTTTTTGTCCGCCGCCGATCAGCTGCCCTTCTTCGACGAGATGCGGCTGCTGCTGGTGGAGGCGTGGGAGGATGGGCTCATCGACGCCCTGGAAAAGCGGGGCCGGCTGCTGCATCTGCCGGACACCACCGTCATCCTGTTCCTGTATCGGGGGGAGTGCCGCAAGACCAACCACCTGTTCAAGGCCCTGGCCCCGGAGAACCGGGTGGTGGTTTTCGAGAAGCTGACCATGGAGCGGGCCGTGAACATGCTCATCCGGGAATCGGCTCTGAAGGGCGTGACCCTCACCAAGGCCGTGGCCCAGACCCTGGTGGATCGGGTGGGCTTCGACGCCTACCGGCTCAAAAACGAGTTTTCCAAGGCGGCGGACTATGTGGGCCAGGGAGGCGCCGTCACCGTGGCGGTGCTGGGCGATACCGTCACCCCCTCCCCGGAGTACGACGCCTTCGAGATGCTGGACGCCCTGCTGGACGGAAAGCGAAAGAAGGGTTACGCCATGCTCCTCAATGCCCTGGATCAGGGGGAGAGCCCCCTGAGCCTTTCCGGGTTTTTGGAGGGGCGGCTCAGGCTCATCCTCACCGCCCGGGAGCAGCTGGACCGGGGCTTGGACCCTCGCGCCGCCGCGCGGCAGCTGCCCGGCAGCCCCTATGCCGCCCAGATCGCCGTGAAAAACGCCCAAAAGCGGACCGCTCCCGCCCTGCGGCAGGCCGTGGCCGCCTTTGCCGCCGTGGACGGGAACATCAAGCAGGGTATATACCGGGACCGGGACGCCTTGCTCCTGGCCGTATTGAACACCTTTGAAAAGAAAGAGGAGGTCAACAAATGAAGTTTGCCATCATCGGCTGCAACTCCGAGGACGCCATCACCTATCCTCACCATACGGAAGTGGTCACCACCCCCTACGGCAACGCCCGGGTCATCCATGCCACCCTTCCCAGCGGCAAGGAAGTGGACTTTTTGACCCGGCACAGCATCTGCCTCCAGGAGGACGCCTACGAGACCAATTTCAGGGCCAACATCTTTGCCCTCTACCTGTGCGGCGTGACCCATATCATCAGCATCTCCGTCATGGGTACCTGCGATTACTCCTTCCGGCTGGGCAGCTTCTGCCTCATCACCGACTTCATCGACTTCACCAAGCTTCGGGAGAGCTCCTTCCGCTTGGAGCACCGGCTGGTCCGCCACGCGGGCATGGACGACGTATTCGACGCCCGCATGACCGACGTGCTGGAGCAGATCATCGAAGGGGAGAAGATCCCCTACGAGGGCCGGGCGGTCTACGCCGCGCTGGACGGTCCCCGGTACGAGACCGCCGCCGAAGCCCGCATGATCCGGGCCCTGGACGCCCAGGTCCTGGGCAACACCCTGGTGCCGGAAGCGCCCCTGTGCCGGGAGGTCTGCATCAAATACGCCTCCATCGGCATCATCGCCCGCTATGCCACCGGCATGGATCAGGACGTGACCGACGAAGACCTCTTGAACATCTCCGCCCAGCATAAGGGCCGGGCCCTGGACGTGGCCCTCAAGGCCATCGAGCGGTACGCGGAGTAAGCCTCGGATTTTTGTGCATACGGAGCAGGCTATGAAACGCCCCCGGCTGATTGCCGGGGGCTGCGTTTTTATTCGATGTTCTCCGTTGCGATCACGTTCACGCCGGAGCCGCACACGTTGGCGATCACCACATCTCCGATATGGACGGGCGGCGTCACCACGGTCCGGCGGATCTCGTTGAGGGCGTCAAAGATCAGGGGCTTGCGGATGGGGCTCTGGGTCTTGACGGACAGGGGCGCATGGGTCCCCGCCACGCCCACCAGGGCCGTGACCATTCGGGTGGGATCGGTGATCTCTGTCTGGGCATAGGCCTTGCCCCGGGCGCAGGTGAAGCCCTGGATGTTGGTGACTTCCTTGCCGTCATAGTCCGCCGTGATGCGGCAGCCCATGGGGCAGTTGATGCAGGTCAGTTCGTATTTCATGCTTCCGGCACCTCGATTCTTACCAAAATGGAGTCGGCTGTCTTCAGTCCCGCCAGCTTTTCCGGGGGAATGCTCAGATTGACCATCTCGCCGGGGGCCAGGATCATGGCCTTTTTGGCATAGATCTGCTCCCCGTTCAGCTCCACGATCACCTTGGCGTTCCGGTACACGTTCCGGGGCCGGAACATGAAGCTGACCTTGTCCTCCGCGTTTTCTGACACGAACTGGGGCACGATGCCCCCCACGCCGAAGCCCATCTGCACGGGCACCTTCCGACCGCCCTTGGGCAAGGTGCCCTCTACATAGCGGTAGGCGTTGGCGCCGGCCTTCATGGCCTCCTCGGAGACGAAGTCCACGAGATCGTGGACGTGGAGCACGTTGCCGGCAGAGAAGATGCCGGGCACAGAGGTCTGCAGCTGCTCGTCCACCTCCGCGCCGGAGGTGGTGGGGGCGATCTTCACGCCGGCCATCTCGGAGAGCTCGTTCTCCGGGATCAGGCCCACGGACAGCAGCAGGGTATCGCAGGGGAAGTACTTCTCCGTGCCGGGAATGGGCTTGAGATCGGATCCCACCTCCGCCACGGTGACGCCGGTGAGATGCTCCCGACCGTGGATGTCCACCACGGTGTGGCTGAGCAGCAGGGGGATGCCGAAGTCGTCCAGGCATTGGACGATGTTCCGCTTGAGGCCGCTGCTGTAGGGCATCAGCTCCACGCAGGCGTGGACCTTGGCCCCCAGGAAGGTCATGCGGCGGGCCATGATAAGGCCGATGTCGCCGGACCCCAGGATGACCACCTCTTTGCCGGGCATGAGGCCCTCCAGGTTGGTGAACCTTTGGGCGGTGCCGGCGGTGAAGATGCCGGGGCACCGCTCGCCGGGGGTGCCCAGGGAGCCCCGGGGCCGCTCCCGACAGCCCATGCACAGGATAATGGCCTTGGCCTCGATGCGCTCCAGCCCCTTTTGACGGGAGACGCAGGTGGCCACCTTTTCCGGGGACACGTCGATGACCATGGTTTCGGTTTGATAGGGGATCTGGTATTCCAAAACCTTCTCGATGAACCTCTGGGCGTATTCGGGGCCCGTCAGCTCCTCCTTGAAGGTGTGGAGGCCGAAGCCGTTGTGGATGCACTGCTTGAGGATGCCGCCCAATCGCTCCTCCCGGTCCAGGATCAGGATGTCGCGGGCACCGGCTTCATAGGCGCCGACCGCCGCGGCCAGGCCCGCCGGACCGCCGCCGATAATGAGGATATCCGTTTTACGCATGGTTCTTGCCCTCCTCAAAAAGATACCCTTCCAGAAGCCGGGAGCCGCCGCCGAACTTGGTCACCTCCAGGGGAGAGATACCCAGCTCCTCGGCCAGGATCTCCACGGTCCTGGGCGTACAAAAGCCCGCCTGGCACCGGCCCATGCCGGCCCGGGTGCGGCGCTTGATGCCGTCGATGTCCAGCGCGCCCACGGGGCGGCGGATGGCTTCCCGGATCTCCGCCTCGGTGACGGTCTCGCAGCGGCAGACCACCTTGCCGAAATCGGGGTTGGCCGCGATGGCCGCTTCTCGCTCCGCGGCGGTCATCTCCCGGAACTTGGGGATGGCCTTGCGGATGGGGTTGAAGTCCGGGTTGTCCTCCAGCTCCAGCTTGCCGGCGATCTGCTCCGATATCCACTTGGCGATGGCGGGGGAGGAGGTCAGGCCCGGAGACTCCACGGCGCAGCAGTTGAAGAACAGGGGCGCATCCTCGGGCTCGCCCAGGATGAAATCGCCGGTGTCGCCGGTGGACCTGAGGCCCGAGAAGGTGGTGATGAAGGCCCGGGTGGGGATGTTCTCCCAGGTGCGGCTGGCCTCCCGCAGGGCCTTGGCCAGGCCTTCCGCCGTGGTTTGCTTATCCTCCTTGTCCTCGATGTCCTCCGCGGTGGGCCCGATCAGCACGGTGCCGTCCACCGTGGGCGCCACCAGAACGCCTTTGCCCATCTTGGTGGGCAGCTGGAACATGGACGCGTGGAACATGTTGTGGTACTTTTTGTCCACGATATAGTATTCGCCCCGGCGGGGATGGATATGGACCTTCCGCTCCGAGACCATGTTGTTGAACACATCGGAGTAGACGCCGGCGGCGTTGACCACGGCCCGGGTCTCGAAAGTCCCCACCGTGGAGATCACCTGCCAATGGCCGTTGGGAAGCCTCCGAAGGTTGGTCACCCCGGCGTTGCGCAAAAACTGGGCGCCGTTCATGGCGGCGTTCTCCGCATAGGCCTCTGTCAGCTCATAGGGGCAGACGATGCCGCCGGATCCCACCAGCAGTGCCTCGCAAGCGGTGCTGCCTACGTTGGGCTCCCGGCGGCGAAGCTCCTGTTCGTCGATGATCCGAAGCTCCCCCCGGCAGCCGTTTTGGATGCCCTGGTCCAGGAGCCTTTCCAGAGCCGGATGGCCCTCCTTGCTGAAGGAGACCACCAGAGAGGTGTTCCACTGCACGGGCACCTCCAGCTCCTCGTGGATCCTGTCAAACATGGCGTTGCCCAGCACGTTGAACTTCGCCTTCAACGTTCCGGGCTTGGCGTCATATCCGCCATGGAGGATGGCGGTGTTGGCCTTGCTCTGCCCGTTGCAGATATCGTTGGTTTTTTCCAGCAGCAGCGTTTTGGTCCGATACCGGGCCAGTTCCCGGGCGACAGCGCAGCCCACCACCCCGCCGCCGATGATGATTACATCATACACATTCTTCACCGTTCTCTCTCCTTTATCGATCCTCTTTGGCCCAGCCGAAGGTGGTCCGGACCGCTTTCTTCCAGCCCTTGAGCTCCCTGGCGCGGGTCTCTTCGTCCATCTCTGGCATGAACTCCCGATCCATGGCCCAGTTCTGAATGACGTCCTCCTTGCTGGTCCAGTAGCCCACGGCCAGGCCCGCCAGATAGCTGGCGCCCATGGCGGTGGTCTCCACACAGACCGGGCGATGGACCGGCGCATGGATGATATCCGACTGGAACTGCATGAGGAAATTGTTCTTGCAGGCGCCGCCGTCCACCTTGAGAGCGTTCAGCTTCACGCCGGAACCCTCCTCCATGGCCGCCAGCACATCGTTGGTCTGGAAGGCCAGGGATTCCAGGGTGGCGCGGATGATGTGAGCCTTGTTGACGCCGCGGGTGAGGCCGGTGATGGCGCCGCGGGCGTAGGGGTCCCAGTAGGGCGCGCCCAGGCCCGTGAAGGCAGGCACCACATAGCAGCCGTTGGTGTCCTTCACCTTGGTGGCATAGTATTCGGAATCGGGGGAGGCATCCACCAGCTTGACCTCGTCGCGAAGCCACTGGATGGCGGCCCCGGCCACAAAGACGGAGCCCTCCAGGGCATATTCCACCTTTCCGTCCAGCCCCCAGGCGATGGTGGTCAAAAGGCCGTTGTTGGGATAAAGGGGCTTGTCGCCGATGTTCATCAGCATGAAGCAGCCGGTGCCGTAGGTGTTCTTGGCCATGCCGGGTGCAAAGCAGGTCTGGCCGAAGAGGGCGGCCTGCTGATCTCCGGCCACGCCGGCGATCTTGATGGCGCCGCCGAAGAATTCGGGATCGGCCTCCCCGAAGATGCAGCTGGAAGGCAAAGCTTCCGGCAGCATGCTCATGGGCACTTCCAGCTGCCGGCACAGCTCCGCGTCCCAGGCGCAGGTGTTGATATTGAACATCAGCGTGCGGGAGGCGTTGGAATAGTCGGTGGCATGGACGCGGCCGCGGGTCAGCTTATAGATGAGCCAGGTGTCCACGGTGCCGAAGGCCAGATTGCCGGCCTCCGCCCGGGCGCGGACGCCGGGCACGTTGTTGAGGATCCAGCGGAGCTTGGTGCCGGAAAAGTAGGGGTCGAACACCAGGCCGGTCTTGTGATAGGCCTCGTCGGCGATGCCGGGATACCGCTTCATCAGCTCATCCTTCATATCCGCCGTGCGGCGACACTGCCACACAATGGCGTTATAGACGGGTTCGCCGGTCTTTTTGTCCCACACGATGGTGGTTTCCCGCTGGTTGGTGATGCCGATGGCGGCGATATCGGCCGCCTTGGCGCCGATGTTCTCCATCGCCTGCCGGCAAACCAGCAGCTGCGTGTCCCAGATCTCATTGGCGTTGTGCTCCACCCAGCCGGGCTGAGGATAGATCTGCGTAAACTCCTTCTGGGCGACGCTGCAGATCTCCCCTTTCTCGTTGAACAGGATGCAGCGGTTGCTGGTGGTGCCTGCGTCCAGCGCCATGATGTATTTTGCCATTCGCGTTTCGGCCTCCTTTATCGTGACATTCGCTCTGTAAGCGGATACACAAAGCTTTGTGACAGAACAAAAACCATGCGTCCCTCAAGGAACGTATGGTTTTTGTATGTTTCGATATTCGTATGCCTGCGTGTCATGCCGCTTATCATACCTCACCGGTCGCACATTGTTTCACAGCCCTATGAATATAGCATGTTTTTTGGGAAAATGCAAGGACGCATCGGCGCTTCTCCTGCAGGCGTCCGTCTCCGTGCAGACCCCTTTTCTCTCAGCACACGATCCTTTTTCGATCCCCGCAAAATAACAGAAAAGGACGCTGCCGAAGCAGCGTCCTTTGCATTGGTACAGGATCAGAGGGGCATGTTGCCGCGGACGCGGCCTTCCCGCTTCTTGTTCTCGAAGAGCTCCAGAGCATCCAGGATGTATTCCCGGGTCTCGGCGGGCTCGATGACGCAATCTACATAGCCGTGGGAAGCGGCCACATAGGGCGTGGCGAACTGGGCGGTGTACTCTGCGATCTTCTCCTGACGGACGGTCTCCGCAGCGGCCTTGGCGGCGGCCTCGTCGCTGCCGGCGGCGATGGCGTTGTCCTTGGCGGCCTTGATGTCCTTGGCGAAGATGATGTTGGCAGCGCCCTCGGCGCCCATGACGGCGATCTCGCTGGTGGGCCAGGCCAGCACCATATCGGCGCCCAGATCCTTGGAGCACATGGCGAGGTAGCTGCCGCCGTAGGCCTTGCGCATGATCACGGTGATCTTGGGGCTCTCGGCCACGGAGTAGACGTAGAGGAGCTTGGCGCCGTGACGGATGATGCCGCCGAACTCCTGGTTGGTGCCGGGAAGGAACCCGGGCACGTCGACCAGGTTGATGAGGGGGAGCCCGAAGGCGTCGCACATCTGGATGAACCGGGAGGCCTTGTCGGAGGCGTTGATGTCCAGGCACCCGCCCATGATCATGGGCTGGTTGCAGATGAAGCCCACGGACCGGCCGCCGATCCGGCCGAAGCCGGTGACGATGTTGGTGGCGTAGTTGGGCTGCAGCTCGAAGAAGGTCTCGGGATCGGCGATCTCACCGATGACCGTGCGCACGTCGTAGGCGCGGCGGGAGCTGTCGGGCACGATGTCGTTGAGGAGGGGGCGGTACTCGTCGCCGCGCTCGTACTCATAGACGGGGGCCTTGTCCCGGGCACTGCTGGGCAGGTAGGATAGGATCATCCGGATGAACCAGATGGCCTCCTCCTCGTCGGCGGCCATGAGATGGGCTACGCCGGAGACGGAGGTCTGGGTGTTGGCGCCGCCCAGCTCCTCCTCGGAGACCTTTTCACCGGTGGTGGCTTCGATGACCCGGGGGCCGGTGATGAACATCTGGCTCTTCTGATCCACCATGATGATGAGGTCGGTGAGCGCCGGGCTATAGACCGCGCCGCCGGCGCAGGGCCCCATGATCACGGAGATCTGGGGGATGAGACCGGAGGCCAGGGAGTTGCGGCGGAAGATCTGGCCGTAGCCGGAGAGGGCGTCCACCGCCTCCTGGATACGGGCGCCGCCGGAGTCGTTGAGGCCGATGCAGGGGCAGCCGGCTTCCAGGGCCATGTCCATGACCTTGCAGATCTTGGCCGCGTGCATCTCGCCCAGAGCGCCGCCCACGCTGGTGAAGTCCTGGGCATAGGCGAAGACCTTCCGGCCGTCCACGAGACCGTAGCCCGTGACCACGCCGTCGGCCGCCACGACCTTTTTCTCCATACCGAAGTTGTTGCAGCGATGGTTGACGAACCGGTCCACCTCCTTGAAGGTGCCCTCGTCAAAGAGCATGTCCAGCCGCTCGCGGGCGGTGAACTTGCCCCGGCCATGCTGCTTCTCTACGGCCTTGTCCCCGCCCATGGCGAGGATCTTTTCGCAGCGCGCCTGAAAATCGTAGATTTTTTCCTGAGTCGTCATGCTTTCACCTCATTACATCCGCTGGGTGAGCTCCAGCAGCACGCCGCCGGTGGCCTTGGGATGGACGAACGCGATGCGCGCGCCGCCAGCGCCGTAGCGGGGGGTCTGGTCGATGAGGCGGACGCCCTTCTCCTTCAGCTCCTCGAGAGCCTTGTCGATGTCGTCCACCCGGATGGCGATGTGCTGGATGCCGGGGCCGTTCTTCTCGATGAAGCGGGCGATGGGGCCATCGGGCTCGGTGCTCTCCAAAAGCTCCAGCTCGCTGTCGCCGCAGGGCAGGAAGGCGACCTTCACCTTCTGCTCCTCCACGGTTTCGAAGCCCACGGCCTTGAGGCCGATGGCGGTCTCGTAGAAGTTCACAGCCTCGTCCAGATTCTTCACGGCGATACCGATATGGTCAACGCGTTTGAGTTCCATAATCAATCCTCCTGTTTGCATTTTGATTTCAAAAATACGGGAAGGCGTGCGTCACGGTGGGCGCACGCCTTCTTTTCAATAGGTCCCGGTCAGCGCACAGCGACGCCGCAGGAAGTCCGCCATATCCTCCACGGAGGATTCCGCGGGGAACACGGCCTCCAGCCCGGCGCCCAGAAGGGCGGGCACGTCCTCCTCCCGGATGCTGCCGAAGCCGAAGAGGACCACGTCCCTGGCTATGAGGCTTTGCATCTGGGTCGCCAAGGATCCCTGAACCATGTCGGACAGGCTCAGGCCCACCGCGTCCACCTCATGAAGGAGGGCGGCGTCCACGATCTGGCTGGGGGTCTGGCGAAGGCCGGTGAAGATCACCTCGAAGCCCTGCTCCTTGAGCCCCTGGGCGATCTGCTTGGCGCGCCGGTCATGGCCGCCCAGGCCGGGCTTGGCGATGAGGACACGCATTTTCAGTTTTCGTTCCATAGCGTGTTCCTCCTAAACCCGATCCGGCGGCAGTTTGTCTTACAGCAGATTCATGCCGACTTCAAGAGCTTTGAAGTTGGCGGCCTCGGTGCCCTTGGGGATGCGGGCCGCGACGGCCTCCTTCAGCACCTCGGGGGGAACCAGATCCAGGAGCTTGTTCACCACGGCCACGGACACGATGTTGGCGGTCTGGGCCTTACCCACCTGCTCGATGGCGGCCTGCAGGATGGGCGCCTGATAGTACTTGCGGGCGGCAAGCCAATCGGGGATCTCCAGGGAGCTGTCCACCAGGATGATGGTGTCCTCAGGCAGGTTCTTGCCGTACTTCTCCAGGGACTGCTCGGTGAGAGCCATGAGGAAGCTGGGGACGCGGACCTTGGGGAAGCCAAGATCGCCGTTGCTGATGACCGCCTGGGCCATGCAGGCGCCGCCGCGGGCCTCGGGGCCGTAGCTCTGGCTCTGGGCCGCGTTTTTGCCGGCGAGGATCGCCGCCTCAGCGAGAATGACGGAAGCAAGAATGACGCCCTGGCCGCCGCTGCCGACGAGCCTGATCTCTTCTCTATTACGCATAGTATTTCTCTCCTTTTATGCCTTCTTCAGTCGTTCGATGAGCTTGGTGTACTCCGCGGTGTACTCGGGCACTTCGGGCTCGTTGCGGAAGCAGCCGATGACGGCCTTACCTTCCAGCTCTTCGGGGGTCATGGTGTCGGCCTTGGCCTTCAGCACCACGTTCTCCTTCTGCCAGGTCATCATCTTCACGGCGTCGCCCTTCTTGTTCTTGCGGCCGTAGTAGGTGGGGCAGACAGCCATGCAGTCGATGAGGGCGAAGCCCTTGTGGGCGATACCGTCCTGGATGAGCTTGGTGGTCTGGGGCACGTGATAGGCGGAACCCCGGGCGGCGTAGGTGGCGCCGGCGCCCATGGCCAGTGTGGGCAGGTCGAAGGTACGGTCGATGCTGCCGTAGGGGGCCGTGGTGGCGAAGGAGCCGGTGGGCGTGGTGGGCGAGAACTGACCGCCGGTCATGCCGTAGATGTTGTTGTTGAACACGACCACGGTGAGGTCGATGTTCCGGCGGGCGGCGTGGATCAGGTGGTTGCCGCCGATGGCGGAGCTGTCGCCGTCGCCGGTGATGACGATGACGGTGAGCTCGGGCTTGGCCATCTTGATGCCCGTGGCGAAGGCGATGGCCCGGCCATGGGTGGTGTGCAGGGTGTTGTAGTTCATGTAGCCGGCGGCCCGGGAGGAGCAGCCGATACCGGAGACGATGACCACCTTGTCGCGGTCAAGCCCCAGGTTGGTGATGGCCTGGGCCACGTCCCGCATGAGGATGCCGTTGCCGCAGCCGGGGCACCAGATGTGCGGCAGGTTCCGAAGCCGCATGGTGTTGTTGATCAATTCGCTTGCCATAGCTTATGCCTCCTCCTTGAGTTTCGCGAGCACTTCGTCGGGATCCACCACGGAGCCGTTGAACCGGCCCAGGAAGTCCACGGGCACGTTGCCGGCATGGGCCTTCACTTCGATGACCATCTGACCGGCGTTGTTCTCCACCACCAGGAAGCGCTTGACCTTCTTGGCCAGCTCTTCCAAAGCCTTCTCGGGGAAGGGCCACACGGTGATGGGACGGAACAGACCCGCCTTGATGCCCTGCTTACGGGCCTCGATGACCGCTTCCTCAGCGGAACGGGCGGCGCCGCCGAAGCTGACCACGGCGATCTCGGCGTCGTCCAGGAACCTCTCTTCCCACTTCTCGATGTCGGCCCGGTTCTTCTCTACCTTGTCCAGCAGCCGGTTCATGAACTTCTCATAGCTCTGAGCGGTGCCGCGGGGGAAGCCGGTCTCATCGTGGAACAGACCGGAGATGTTGTAGTGCATGCCCTCGCCGAAGGGAGCCATCTCGGGAGCGTACTTGCCCTCGGGGATGGCGTAGGCCTGCTCGTCGGTCAGGTTCTTGTTGACGGTGCGGTCGATGACCTCCAGCTCGTCGGCTTCGGGGATCTCGATGCCCTCGCGGAGGTGGCCCACCATCTCGTCCATGAGGAAGATGACGGGGGTCCGATACTTCTCCGCCAGGTTGAAGCAGCGGACGGCCTCGAGATAGGTCTCCTTCACGGTAGCGGGGGAGATGACGATGGCGGGATGGTCGCCGTGAGTGCCCCAGCGAGCCTGCATGAGGTCGCCCTGGGCGGGGCTGGTGGGAAGGCCCGTGGAGGGGCCCACGCGCTGCACGTCCACCACCACCACGGGGATCTCAGCCTCGGCGGCGTAGCCGATGTGCTCCTGCTTCAGGGAGAAGCCCGGGCCGGAGGTGGCGGTCATGGCCTTGACGCCGGCCACGGACGCGCCGATGGCGGCGGCAGCGCCGGAGATCTCGTCCTCCATCTGGAGGAAGCGGCCGCCCACCTTGGGCAGCTCCTGGGCGGAGATCTCAGCGATCTCGGTGGAGGGCGTGATGGGGTATCCGGCGAAGAACCGCATACCGGCGGCGATGGCGCCCATGACGCAGGCTTCGTTGCCCTGCATTAAAACTTTCTTACCCATTAGTTTGCACCCTCCTCAACTTTTTCCAGATAGATGGCGTAGTCGGGACACCTCTGTTCGCACTGCCCGCACTTGATGCAGGCGTCAGGGTTGGCCTTGGTGACCTTCCCCTTCTTCAGCACGAGCACCTGCTTGGGGCAGAAGGCCACGCAGATCCCGCAGCCCTTGCACCACTTCTCATTGATGATCAGCCGTTTGTTAACCATGTGTTTCCCCTTTCCATGATAAATAACGGAAGTATAAAACATCCTTTTAGTATGATACCATGCCCGGGAGAAATGGAAAAGCAGTTTTATGGGCGGGTGTGCAACAACCTTTTGGTTGTTAAAAAGCGAGCCGGTTGAAACCATAATGCAAGCAATCCTGCAGCCATCGACACAGGTTGCAGGATTGCTTGCAAAAAGGATATATGTTGCAGGTGAAATTACGGATGCTCCCCCTGCAGGATGCTCTGGGCCTCCTGGATGAAGTCCCGGGCGGCGATGGAGAGATACTTTTCCGGATGGTAGGCCACCACGATGGTCTGGGCAAGGTCGCTGTCCAGGGGGAAGGCGTCCACCGCGTCCCGGGCGGCCTGGCCCGAGGGAAGCAGGGAGCGGCTGGACAAAAACAGCTCCGGGTAGATGGTGAGACCCATGCCCTCCATGGCCAAGGCGAAGGCGGTCTGGATGTTCCGGGTCTCCAGCAGGATCCGGGGCGTGATGTCGTACCGGGAGAAGAGCCTGTCCGCCATGCGCCGGACCCGGTCCTCCCGATCGAGGAGGATGAAGGGCAGATCCTTGAAGACGGTGATGTCCACCCCCTCCGCGAAGGTGCGGCGCATCTCGTCAGCCCGCTCCCCGAATAGTTCCTCCATGAAGGGCTTGGGCACCACCAGGAACAGCCGCTCCCGGCCGATCTCGGCGGCCTCGAAGGCGTCCAGGTCCCGGGGCACATAGCCGATGAACAGGTCGATGCGGCCCTTGGAAAGGTTGTCCTGAAGCTCCGAGGAGGAGCCCTCCAGGATGGTGACGGTGATGCCCGGGTGCTTCTGATGGAAGGGGGGCAGCAGCCGGGGGAGAAGGGCCTGGCCCCGGGTGTAGCTGACGCCGATCCTGAGCTCGCCGGTGTTGTTGTGGTTCAGATCGTCCAACTCCAGATGGAGCTGCCGTTCGATGGTGCCGATCTGCTCGGCGGCGGCCTTCAGCCGCTTCCCGGCGGCGGAGAGGGTGAACCGAGGGTACCGCTCAAAGAGCTTGGCTCCCAGCTCCTTCTCCAGCTTGCCGATCTGCCGGGACAGGGCCTGTTCGGAGATGTGCAACCGTTTGGCAGCCCTGGTCACGTTCATCTCCTCGGTCACGATCAAAAAATATTGCAGGTTTTGAAAGTTCATCCGTTCCCTCCCGGCCTTAGCCGTATGGTGTTATCGCTCTTGCGCCGTCCGGCACGTTTTCAGGCATAGAAGATATTCCAGTACACCGGCCCCCACATGTTCAGCAGCATGCACAGGAGGATCAGCGCCACCTTCCATCCGCCCATGGGCTTTCTCGTCATGCCCATGGCGGCCAATATGCCCACGTAGGGGATGAAATCCATGGCGTAGCGCATGCCGAACTGGGCAAAGCCGTTGCCGTAGTTCATAAGGAAGGGCACGGCGCAGACCACGGCCGTGGCCAGCAGGAACCAGGGGAGCTTGTCCTTCCGATAGTCCACCCAGCCTGCGGCGTACAGGGCCGGGGACAGGTGGGTGAGGGACACCCCCGCCAGGGTGGGGATCACGTAAGGGTACTCCGCCTTGAATTCCGGCCCCAGCAGGAAGATGGAATAGAGGTTGAAGGCTATGTATTTCTTTTGCAGGGGGCCGCCCACCTCTTTTTCCGCCGCCTTGAGATAGGACAGCTGTTCCGCCTTGGGGAGCTCCTGCATCTCGAGGTACAGAGCCCGGTGCTTGTCCTTCAGGTGGGTCAGGTTATAGCCCTTGTCCATGATGGTGCCGAAGCGCACGTAGTTGTATGCCATGTACAGGCCCCCGGGCACCGCTGCCCCCAGGCAGAAGAACAGAAGGGACCGAAGCCACGTTTCCCGTTTGTACCGGGTCAGGATGTAGCCGAAGAAGAACAGGGCCCCCAGCAGATTCGGCATCCGGCAGGTGACGGCGCAGCCATAGAACAATCCGGCCAGGAACAGGTGGACGTCCTTCCGCCTTTCTTCGGGCACCGTCAAAAACGCCATGCCGAGGAGCAGGAAGAACCAGCTGGACACGTGACCCAAAAACCAGCCGTGGCCCAGGGCCGCCAGGAAGCAATGGACCGTGCCGAAGGTCAACAGGGCCGCGCACCAGAGCCGCTCCCGCCGGTCCCGGCCGATGCCCATCTGCCGGAGCACCCGGTAGGCAAGGGACGTGTTGGCCGCCCCCAGCAGCAGGGAAAGCCAGGCGATGTTGAACCCTTGGATGCCGAAGATGGCCACGAAGGGCAGGCACAGGATGGCGGGCCCCGGCGCGAAGTGCATGTACACGTGGCCGCCGAATTCCACCGACTCCAGATACGCCGGCATCCCGTCCACGTACAGGTGGCCGTGGAGCAGGGCGTCCGCCAGGTAGCTGTAATTGTTATAATAGACGAACCGGTGATCGTTGAGCAGGAATAAAACGAGGAAGCTCAGCAAAAACAGCATCAGCTCCATCGTTCCCTCCCGCCGGGGCAGGGGCCGTTCGGGAGGTTCCCGGCGGCAACAGAGCCGATCCAGGCAAAACAGGGCCAGCAACGCCAGGGCGATGGCGCCCATGGTGCCGAAGTATCCGAAGTTTGCTTCCATTTTGCCGTCCCTTCCGTCGCATCCTGCAGGATCGTTCTTTTTCGACATTGTAGCCCATCCCCGGCCCCCTGTCAACGCGCCGAAGGGGCGTCCGCCAAAAATGCCCATTTGTCGGGATTCCCGGTCCGGGGCCTCCGGCTGCCATTTATCCACACCCCCGCCGGGAAAATTATCCACATTGTCCACCGTCTTATCCACCGAGCACGAAATTCCTGCTCTTTTGGGTGTGGATAAGGGGGCGAAAAGGATGCGAAAAGCTGCCGTCGGTCCCTTGGGCGTGGGATCGATGCGGCAGCCTTCCGCGGATCATGAGGTCGGGGCACCCTGCAGGACGAGGGGAGCCGTCCTGCAAGCTTGGTTTTGGGGAGGTTGGGTTTTGTTTTTGCCGCTTTTTCTTTTCGGTGAGTGCGAAGCCGAGCGCTGCCTGTGGCAGATGCAGCGAGGCGTAGCACGGGCAAACCAAGGAGAAAACAAGCGGTAGCGCAGTTTTCGACTATGTGTTTGCACATAGCAGAAGAAAAAGCGGCGGAAAAAGAAAAGCTTAAGAGGGGATTAGGGGTAGGAGAGAGATATATATACCCCAATTAAGTTCTTTTTGGTCCTTTTTCTTTCAAGAAAAAGGATCGAGCTTCCAATAAATACCTCTCTCATCCCGCCTTTTTCCCCTGCTCCTCCATCAACAGCTTGTCCGCGACGAGGGCGATGAATTCGCCGTTGGTGGGCTTGTCGTTCTTGCCGTAGATGTTGTAGCCGAAGAGGGCGTTCAAATTCTCGATCTTGCCCCGGGTCCAGGCCACCTCGATGGCGTGGCGGATGGCCCGCTCCACCTTGCTGGGGGAGGTGTCGAACCGCTTGGCGATGCCGGGGTACAGCTCCTTGGTGATCCGATTGATGAGATCCGGGTCGTTGTACACCAGGCGGATCCCCTCCCTCAGGTAGTGGTACCCCTTGATGTGGGCCGGGATCCCCGCCACCAGGAAGATGGCGGTCACCTTCTCCTCGAAGGACCGGTGGGTGGGGGCGTAGGGCATGACGCCCCCTTTCACCGGCTCTCCTTCCAGCGTCTCCAGCAAGCGTTTTGAAATCGTGTCCGGGTCCACGGGCTTCACCATATAGTATCGGGCGCCCAACCCGCAGCAGCGGCGGACCATGGCCTCGTTCTTTAAAGCGGAGATCACCACCACCGCCGGCGCCGGGTCCAAGGGCAGGAGCGACAGCTGCTCCAAAACCGCCAGCCCGTCCGCGTTGGGCATGATGAGATCCAGCGTCATCACGTCGTAGGTCTTCTCCCGAAGCTTCTTCAGGGCCTCCCGGCCGTCCTGGGCCGTGTCCACCTCGGAAAACCGGTCCTGGGAGAGCAGATACCCCTTCACGCTCTCCGTGAACTGGGTGTTGTCGTCGATCAAAAGAGCTTTATACTTTGCCATGTTGCCTCCTCCTTCGCTGTGCTTCGATTGTACCATCCCCCTCCTCAACTGGTTAGAGTGCAAATTCAGCGACCCCTGGCGAATGGGGGACGAATTAAGGAATGTGGGATTTCGTTCCTTTTCTTTTCAGTGAAAAGAAAAGGAACCGAAAAGAAAAGCACAGATGGGGATTAAGAATAGGGAGAGAGATATATATATCTCAATCAAGATTTTTTCCTTTTCTGATTCGCTAAAGAGAAAAAGGAGCAAAGAAAAATTGAAAGAGAAGCCCATATACGCTATACTGTATCCATACTGACAAAGGAGACGAAAAAGATGTTCAAGCATGTGCTGTTGTTCAAGTTTATCGATCCCGAGGTGTGCGCGCCCGTGGTGGGGGAAAAGCTGTTGGCGCTGAAGGAAACCGTGCCCGAGATCGTCGAGATCGAATACGGCCTCGATCAGCTCCACAAGGGCCGCAGCTACGACGCGGCGCTGATCGTCACCTTTAAGGATAAGGAAGGGTATCTGGCCTACGACCAGGCCCCCAGCCACAACGAGGCCCGGGTCTACATCCACCAGCACGTCCAGGAGTCCCACACCGTCGATTTTGAGTACTGATATGTTCAAGGTCGTTTCCCCCTTCACGCCCCAGGGCGACCAGCCCGAGGCCATAGAAAAGCTCAGCGAAGGCGTCCTCCGGGGCGACAAGCTCCAGGTCCTGCTGGGCGTCACCGGCTCCGGCAAAACCTACACCATGGCCAAGGTCATCGAGCAGGTTCAAAAGCCCACGCTGGTCCTGGCCCACAACAAGACCCTGGCGGCCCAGCTCTGCTCCGAGCTCAAGAGCTTCTTCCCGGACTCGGCGGTGGAGTACTTCGTTTCCTATTATGATTACTATCAGCCGGAGGCCTACATCGCCTCCAGCGACACCTATATCGAAAAGACCACCGCGGTGAACGAGGAGATCGACCGGCTCCGTCACTCCGCCACCTGTGCGCTGAACGAGCGCAGCGACGTGATCATCGTGGCGTCGGTGAGCTGCATCTACGCCCTGGGCGACCCAGAGGAGTATCTGCACCTGTCCCTGTCCCTCCGCCCCGGCATGGAGGTGAGCCGGGAGGAGGTCATGCGGCGGCTGGTGGACATCCAGTTCCAGCGGAACGACCTGGACTTTCAGCGAGGTACCTTCCGGGTCCGGGGGGACACGCTGGATATCTTCCCCATGGGCAACGAAGGCCGGGCGCTGCGGGTCAGCTTCTTTGGGGACGAGATCGAGAAGATCACCGAGATCAACACCCTCACCGGCGAGGTGCTGAGCCACCAGGACCACGCCGCCATCTTCCCCGCCTCCCACTACGCCACGGGCCAGGCCAAGCTCATGGCCGCCATGAACGAGATCGAGCGGGACATGGAGCTCCGCCGGGACCAGTTTTTGGACGAGAACAAGCCCCTGGAGGCGGAGCGCATCGAGCAGCGGGTCCGCCACGACATGGAGATGATGCAGGAGATCGGCTACTGCAACGGCATCGAGAACTACTCCCGCTACTTCGACGGGCGACAGCCCGGGGAGCCCCCCTACACCCTCATCGACTACTTCCCCAAGGACTTTTTGCTCATCATCGACGAAAGCCACGTGACCATCCCCCAGATCGGCGCCATGTACCGGGGGGATCGCATGCGGAAGGAGGAGCTGGTGAAGTACGGCTTCCGCCTCCCCTCCGCCTACGACAACCGGCCGCTGCAGTTCGACGAATTTTTGCAGCGGATCCCCCAGATGCTCTGCGTGTCGGCTACGCCCGGTCCCTGGGAGCTCTCCCGCTGCACCCAGGTGGCGGAGCAGATCATTCGCCCCACGGGCCTCGTAGACCCGGAGATCTTCCTCCGGCCCATCGAGGGGCAGATCGACGACATCCTTTCCGAGGTGCGCCTCACCGCCCAGAAGGGCTATCGGACCCTTATCACCACCCTGACCAAGCGGATGGCCGAGGATCTGACGGAATATCTGGACGGCATGGGCGTCCGGGTCCGGTACATGCACAGCGACATCGACACCCTGGACCGCATGGAGATCATCCGGGATCTTCGGCTGGGGGACTTCGACGTGCTGGTGGGCATCAACCTGCTGCGGGAGGGGTTGGACCTTCCGGAGGTGGGCCTGGTGGCCATACTGGACGCGGACAAGGAGGGCTTCCTTCGGTCCGAGACCTCCCTCATCCAGACCATCGGCCGGGCCGCCCGAAACGCCGAGGCCCGGGTGCTCCTCTATTGCGACACGGTGACCCCCTCCATGCAGCGGGCCATGGATGAGACGGAGCGCCGCCGGCAGAAGCAGATGGCCTACAACGCGGCCCACGGCATCACCCCCCAGACCATCCGCAAGGAGGTCTCCGCCCTTCTCGGCATCAGCCACAAGGCGGAGGCGGGGGAGACCGTCTTCGACCAGCAGCAGCGGGAGGAGCGGATCGAGCTCCTCCAGGAGCAGATGCGCCAGGCGGCCCGGGAGCTGGAATTCGAGCAGGCGGCCAAGCTCCGGGACGAGATCAAAAAGCTCCGGGGCGAGACCGTCACCGCCTCCCGGCAGGTCCGACCCGGCATGGTGGGCTCCGCCAAGAAGAGCCGGGGCCGGTCAAGGAAATAGACAAGCGCCGTTTTTTTCATGATTTGGCCATAATCTGCTTGATTATCAAATACGAAAACAGTATAATAGCAGATAGGGCATCGTGCCCAAATCGTAGTCAAAGGAGAAGAAACATGAAGAAAGTTCTTGCACTGATGCTGGTACTGGTCCTGGTATTTGCTCTGGTCCCGGCGACCATGGCGACGGATTATTCCGGCTACACCATCCGGATCTATTCCAACTCCAACTCCACTGAGCGCGTGACCTGGCTCGTCGAAGAGGCCAAGAAGGCCGGCTTCACCATCAGCCTGGATACCAACGAGGTCTATTCCGGCGACACCGCTGCCATCCAAGCCGCCAACGAGAATAAGGACGGCGACCTGATCTTCGGTCTCAACGAGACCCGCTGGGGCCAGCTGGTCAACGGCCAGTATGAAAACCTGAAGGTCATGGATTGGACCCCCTCCTGGGCCGACGAGGTCGGTGCGTACAAGTATGACGGCAAGGCCTACGGCATCGTCATCCAGAACGTGCTGATGCTCTATCGGAACGACGAGCTGGGCACCAACGGCCAGGAGCTCCACTTCGATCACTGGGCTGACGTGGTGAACTCCGGTTACACCTGGTACCGCCAGAACAAGGTCGGCGGCACCACCAACGCCAACATCAACTCCGCCATGCTCTATCCCTTCGTGGATCCCGCCTCTCCCGCCGGCGGCATCACCGTGGACGGCTGGAAGACCCTGTGGAAGTTCTGCGCCGAGGGCAAGTTCGGCGGCGACGACTGGAAGTACGGCTTTGATCCCTTGAACCGGGGCGATGTGGCCGTGTCCGAGTATTACTCCTCCTCCCTGTACGGCTCCATCGATACCGCCGCTGGCGATCACCCCCTGAAGGGTACCATCAACCCCGAGAACTGGGCGCTTGCGGACGTGGCCGACGGTACCTACTACATCGCTGAGTACCTGGGCATCCTCGACAAGGCTGGCCGTACCGATGCCGAGACCGAAGCCGTGAAGGCCTTTGCCGAATGGTTCGGTTCCGCTGCCGTCCAGGCTGCCTGGGGCGAAGAGTTCGACTCCTTCCCCTGCAACACCGTGGCTGCCGCCGAGCTCTATCCCGATGGCATCCCCGCCATCTACCAGATCCCCAACTTCGCTCTCAATAAGATCGAAGGCACGGAGATGACCTATGCCGAGTATGTGGCCGCCCACTCCGCCGAGTGGACCAACATCATGACCAACCTGGGCTTCTACTGGAAGGACGCCAATGCCGCCCCCGCCGAGCCCGCTTGGGACACCCTGGACTGGGCCACGCTGACGCAGAAGGCTGAGTAAACAAACAGGAAAGCATGTAGATATGGCGAGTCGGAAACGGCTCGCCATATCCCTAATTATGATCAGTCGTACAGACTGTCGGGAAGGATGTCAGAAGCCGTTTTCTCCGACCCGAAGCTGTACTTTGTACCGCGAGAGGTCGGAAAAACGGCTAATTTGCGGCAATCAATAAAAGAAATGGCGATTAACGCCATTTCTACCAGTAGACATTTTTTCAATTCGAATCTGCCGCAAATGGTCTGACGCCTTCTACGGCAGTCTTTGGCAAAAGGAGGGGGAACAGCGCATGATCAAGCTCAACGATATCGTCGTTAAATTCGGCGACTTCACCGCCCTGCACGACATCAACGTCCATGTGAAGGAGGGCGAATTCTTCACTTTTTTAGGACCGTCCGGCTGCGGCAAGACCACCACGCTTCGGACCATCACCGGCTTTATCGAGCCCGTGGCCGGCAGCGTGTTCGTCAAGGGACGGGACATCACCCATGTGCCCATCGAGGACCGCAACATCGGCATCGTGTTCCAGAGCTACGCGCTCTTCCCCACCATGACGGTCTACGACAACATCGCCTTCGGCCTGAAGGTGAAGAAGGTCAAGAAGGCGGAGATCGATAAGCGGGTGAGGGAGATCGCCAAGAAGGTGGATCTCTCCGACGAACAGCTCCAAAAGGCCGTGTCCCAGCTCTCCGGCGGCCAGCAGCAACGTGTGGCCATCGCCCGCGCCCTGGTCACCAACCCCGCCATCATCTGCATGGACGAGCCCCTCTCCAACCTGGACGCCAAGCTGAGGGTCCAGCTCCGCAACGAGCTCAAGAAGATGCAGAAGGACTTCGGCATCACCACCATCTACGTGACCCACGACCAGGAGGAGGCATTGACCCTGTCCGATAGGATCGCCGTGTTCAACAAGGGCTACATCGAGCAGATCGGCACCCCCAACGAGGTCTACAACTTCTCCCAGACCGAGTTCGTCTGCAACTTCATCGGCGACATCAACCGGCTGGGCGAGGGCGTTTTGAAGGAGCTGAAGGCGGCCGGTGCCGACGTGGACCTCAATAAGCATAACTACATCCGTCTCGAGAGGCTCCACGTGAACCAGACCCCTGCGGAGGGGGAGGTATCCTTGAAGGGCGTGGTGGAGATGCGGGAGTATTACGGCCTGTACATCAAGTATTACATCACCCTGGACGGCCAGACCATCAAGGTCATCGAAAAGAACGACGGCGTGAACATCTACGAGCCCGGTCAGGAGGTGACGGTGCTCCTCAATCCCCGGGATATCATGGCCTACGAAGCCAAGGAGGAGGCCTGAGATGAACGGCGATAAACGACGCTTCACCCCGGAGCTGGTGCTCAGGATCATCCTGCTGATCCTCTTCGCCTACTTCTTCTTCGGGTTCATGCTGGTCCCCTGCCTCAACACCCTGACCAGCATCTTCAACGAGCGGACCAATGGCGTCCGGGATCCCCTGAAGGTGATCCGGTTCTTCCTGGCGGGCAGCATGCCCCGGTTCGTGTGGAACTCCCTGAAGCTGGCCATCTGCCTGGTGATCACGGTGAACGTGGTGGGCATCTCCTTGGTGCTGCTCACGGAGTACTTCGACATCAAGGGCGCCAAGATCCTGCGCATGGGGTACATGACCACCATGATCTACTCCGGCGTGGCCCTGGTCACGGGCTATATGTTCCTCTACGCCGGGGACGGCATGCTCACCTCGGTGATCAAAAACGCCTTCCCGAACTTCAACCCCAACTGGTTCTCAGGCTTCAACGCGGTGCTCTTCACCATGACCTTCGCCTGTACCAGCAACCACATGCTGTTCCTCCGCAACGCCATCCGGGGCATCGACTACAACACCGTGGAAGCGGCCCGGAACATGGGCGCCAACCCCTTCAAGGTGCTGTGGAAGGTGGTGTTCCCCACCCTGATCCCCACCCTATTCTCCCTGACGGTCATGACCTTCATCACGGGCCTTTGCGCCATGTCCGCGCCCACCCTGCTGGGGTATGACTCCATCAACCCGGAGATCGTGCGCTTGGCCGGGTCCACCACGGCGGACGAGTCCTTCCCCCAGGCCCGGGCGGCGCTGCTGTCCATCATCCTGGCCTTGTTCACCATCGTGCTGTTGACGGTCCTCTCCGCCTACGAGCGCAAGGGGCACTACCTGTCCGTCAGCAAGACCAAAGCCAAGCTTCAGAAGCAGAAGATCAACAACCCCCTGGCCAACGTGCTGGCCCACATCTACGCCTACATCCTCTTCATCATCTACATGACCCCCGTGGTGATGATCATCGTGTTCTCTTTCCAGAGCTACACGGCCATCAAGGAGCGGCGGCTGAACCTGCACGAGTGGACGCTGATCAACTTCATCGGCAAGGCGGACTACACCTACACCAACGACCGGGGCCGGGAGAAGACCGTGGTGGGCGCCATCTCCGGCGTGTTCTCCAACGAGAAGACGTTGGGCGGCATCAAGCTGAGCTTCCTGCTCTCGGCGGTGGCGGCGGCTCTCGCCTGCATCATCGTCATCGTGGCCTGCAACTATATCTTCAAAAAGAAGGGCAAGAAGATGAGCGCCATCGTGGAATACGCGCTGCTGTTCCCCTGGCTGCTGCCCACCATCCTCATCTGCTATTCCTTCCGGACCTATTTCAACTCGGACGCCGTCTGGTACGTGGGGAACCAGAACCTGTACTTTGGCAAGTACGTGCGGATACTGATCATACTGGCCTACACGGTGGTCAAGTTACCATTCTCCCTGCGCATGATCAAGGCCGCCTTCTACGCCATCGATGAGGAATTGGAGGACGCGGCCAGGAACCTGGGCTCCAGCGGGCTCAGGACCTTCCTGCAAGTGAAGCTGCCCATCATCCTGCCCAGCGTGCTCGCTGTGTTCGCGCTGAATTTCAACGCTCTGTTCACCGAGTACGACATGTCCGCCACCTTCCAGAGCCCCAACGGCATCACCTACGCCATGGTCATCCAGGGCATGCTGGCCGACGCCACCCGCGGCGCCAACATGAACGCATTGGGCCGCCGCTGCGCGTCCACGGTGTTCATCATGATCGTGTCCGGGTTGATCCTGTATCTGGTCTACGGCGTGGGCGCCCGGGATCTGGGCGAGCGGCTGGAGGCCAAGAAGCGGTGGCGGGATCGGCTTGACAGGCTCACGGGCAAAAGCAAAAAGGGCCTGAACGTATGAAGCCGAACATCGTCTTCGACATGGGGCAGGTTCTGATGGAGTTTGCCCCCATGAAGTTTATCGCCCGGCTCGGGTACACCGGCGAGGACGCGCAAGCGCTGCTGCAGGAGGTGTTCAAGGGCTGGGAGTGGGTGGCCTTCGATCGGGGGGACGTGACCGGGCAGGACGTGGTGGACAGCGCCTGTTCCCGGTTGCCGGAGCGGCTGCATCCGGCGGCGCGGGAGCTGGTGTTCCATTGGTGGCAGGATATTCTGCCCATGCCCGGAGCGAAGGAACTGGTGCAGGAGCTCCACGACAAGGGATACCCTCTGTACGTGCTCTCCAACGCGTCCCAGGACTTCCACACCTACTTCGACCAGATCCCCGGCAGCGAGTATCTGCCCCGGGAGCGGCGGTTTTTGTCCTCGGATTACCGGCTTTTGAAGCCCCAGCACGAGATCTATGAGGGGTTTTTGGAGAAATACGGGCTCGACCCCGCCGCCTGCGTCTTTATCGACGACAACGCCCTGAACGTGGAGGTGGCCCGGCGGCTGGGCTTCAGGGCCCTGGTCTACCGGGGGGACATGCCGCGGCTTAGGCGGGAGCTCCGGGAGCTGGGCGTGGCCGTGGAGGCGTAAGTTCCTCTTTGCCGCTTTTTCTCTTCCGTGAAAAGGAAAAAGCGGCGCAAAAAGAGAAGCACAAAAAAGGATTGTGGCATCGGCTACAATCCTTTCTTTGTCGGATGAGTTTCTCTTTTTGGGCGACTTTTTCTACTTTGTATAAAGAGAAAAAGTCGCAAAAAGAAGGAATTATCCCAACTTAACCATCAATTCCTCCAGCGCCGCCGTCATGGCCTCCTCGAAGGTGGGATGGGGACGCATGGCCTTCAAAAGCTCGGCGGGGGTGAGTCCGTTGGCCATGGCCTCAGCAAGCTGGGAGATCATGTCCGAGGCGTTGGCGCACATGAGCTGTGCCCCCAGGAGCTTGTGAGTCTCGGCGTGGGCCACCAGCTTCATGAACCCCCGGTCGCCGTTCAGGATCACGGTCCTGCCGTTGGCGGACATGAGGGCCTTCGCCGTCTTCACGGGGATGTTCTGGGCCTTGGCGTCGGCCTCGGTGAGCCCCACTGCGGCGATCTCCGGCCGCACATATACGCAGCCGGGGACCAGGCTAAGGTCCATCTCGTTGGGCTTCCCGGCCATCTCGTTCACGGCGTAGATGCCCTGGGCCGTGGCCACGTGGGCGAGCTGCACCGGGGAGGATACGTCGCCGATGGCGTACACGCCGGGAACGCTGGTCTCAAACCGCTCGTTCACCTTGATCCGGCGACGATCCATCTCCACGCTGACGCCCTCGCCGAACAGACCCGCCGTGTAGGGGCTGCGGCCGATGGCGCAGAGGACCCGCTCGCCGGTGACGGACTGGAGCTGTCCCTTGGTCTCGAAATTCACCTGCAGACCGCCGTCCACCGCCTCCAGGTCCTTCACCATGGCCCCGGTGAACACCTGCACGCCCCGCTTCTTCATGATCATAGCGAGGTTCTGGCCCAGCTCCCGGTCCATGTTGGGGAGCAGCCGGTCCAGGCCCTCCACCACGGTCACCTGCACGCCCAGGTCGTTATAGAAGGTGGCGAACTCCATGCCGATGACACCGCCGCCGATGATGACGAGGGAGTCGAATTCGCCGCCCTCGCCATTGAGCAGCTCGTCGGAGGTCATTACCCCGGGAAGGTCCAGCCCCGGGATGGGCGGTCGAGCGGGCACGGAACCCGTGGCCAGCAGGATATTTTGGGCGGTATAGACGCCCTCGTCCTCTCCCGCCACCGTGACGGTGTTCGCTGCGGTCAGGGTACCGGTGCCCCGGATCAGCCGCACTTTGGCGGCCTTGAAGAGGCTCTCCACGCCGGAGCGAAGCTTCTCCACCACCTGCTCCTTGTAGGCGAACATGGCGGGAAGGTCATAGGAAAGATTGTCAGCCGTCACGCCCAGAGCCGGGCCGTTCTTGGCCTCCTCATAGACGGTGGAGGCATGCAGCAGCGCCTTGGTGGGGATGCAGCCCCGGTTGAGGCAGGTGCCGCCCACCTCCCGGCGCTCCACCACCGCGGTCTTAAGGCCCAGTCGGGCGGCGTGCACGGCAGCCTCGTAGCCCCCGGGGCCAGCGCCGATCACGATCAAATCAAAATCGAACATAAACTATATCTCCTGTTCTAATAGGATAAGGATATCCGTGCCGTAGGTCATATGACGCAGTTTTTCCAAAAGCGCCTCCCGGTGAAAGGCGCAGCCGGTGAGCGCCTGTTCCAGAGCCGGCGGGAAGGCGGCGTCCATGGCGTCGGAGTAGACCGTCGCCCGTTGGATCACGCCCTCGTTTACCTGGAGCTGCAGCTCCACCCCGCCCCAGGGGAAACGCCCCTCCACCCGGCAGGTGAAGGGCAGCCTTTGGCCGAAGCGCCAGGCCCAGCTGGCGTACTGCTCGCGGAGCTCAGCCACCCGCCGTTCCTCCGCCTCGGTGAGGGTTCGAGGGATGCTTTTCCGCCCGTAGACCTGCTCAAAGGCGGCCACCAGCGCTTTTTTCAAGGCGTCGATGGTCAAGCTGGGACACAGCTCGATCAAATTCACCACCCGAGACCGGACCGAGGCCACGCCCTTGGTCTCCAGCTTGGCCTTGGAGGGAGTGAGATACCGGGAAAGCTTCTCCCCGTCCACGTCCACCAGGAGCGTCCCGTGATGGTAGGATCGAGGCCCGTTGTGGTAGAAGGCGTTGCCGGAGAACTTGCGCCCGTCCGCCGTCAGATCGTTCCGGCCGGAGAGCGACCCTGGGATGCCGAAGCTCCGGCAGGCCGCCAGCAGCACCCGCTGCTGCTTCGCTAAATCATAGTCCTCCGTGGGCATCAGAAAGGTGAAGTTCAGATTCCCGAGATCGTGGAACACGGCCCCGCCCCCGGAGAGCCTTCGGGCCAGGTGCCCGCCTTCAGCTTCCAGCAGGGACACCCGGCATTCGGCCCAGGGGTTCTGGTTCTTGCCGATGACCACCGTGTTCTCGTTCTGCCACAGGTACAAAAGGCAGCACCCGCTGTTCACGGTCTCCAGCAGGTGCTGCTCCATAGCCAGGTTGAGAAAGGGATCGAAGGACCCGCTTTCAAAGGTGGCCAGCGTTTCGATCATGCCTTGACGTAGCGGACGATGGGGTTCCGGGCCGCCTTCACCTCGTCAGGCCGACCGATCTGGGCGTTGTGGGGGGCGGCGTGCATGAACGCCGGGTCCTTGTAGCCCAGCTCGTAGAGGGCGCGGAACACCTCCGCCGCCCAGTCCAGCGTCTCCTTGCTCTCCGTCTCCGTGGGCTCCAGCATGAGGGCCTCGTGGACGATGAGGGGGAAGTACATCGTAGGCGGATGCATCCCGTAGTCGATGAGGGACTTGGCCACGTCCAGGGCGGACACGCCCGTGGCCTTCTTGAATTCGCTGAGATCCAGCACGAACTCGTGCATGCAGATCCGATCGAAGGCGGGGGTGAAGGTGCCCTTGATGCACGCCATCAGGTAGTTGGCGTTGAGGACCGCGTTCTGGGCCGCCTCGGGGACGCCCTCCCGCCCAAGGGTCAGAAGGTATGCCAACGCCCGGACCACCACCAGGAAGTTGCCCCTAAAGCCCCGGACCTGGATATGGCCCGGCTCCTCCATCAAAGCGGAATGGGGCAGGAAGGGGGCCAGGAACGCTTTGCAGCCCACCGCGCCCGCGCCGGGACCGCCGCCACCATGGGGGGTGGCGAAGGTCTTGTGCAGGTTCAGATGCACGCAATCAAAGCCCATGTCCCCGGGCCGGACCACGCCCATGACCGCGTTCAGGTTGGCGCCGTCGTAGTAGCAGAGGCCGCCAGCCTCGTGGACGAGGCGGGTGATCTCCAGGATGTTTTCATCGAAGATGCCCACGGTGTTGGGGTTGGTGAGCATGAGGCCCGCCGTATCGGGGCCCAAAACCGCCTTCAGGGCGTCCAGGTCCACGCAGCCGTTGGGGGCCGAGGGGATGTTCACCACCTGGTAGCCACACATGGCCGCCGTGGCCGGGTTGGTGCCGTGGGCGGAGTCGGGAACGATGATCTTGGTCCGATTCTTGTCGTTTCTGGAATCGTGGTACTGCTTGATGAGCAGCACGCCGGTGAACTCGCCGTGAGCGCCGGCCGCAGGCTGGAAGGTCATGTCCGCCATGCCGGTGATCTCACAGAGGTACCTCTTCGCGGTCTCGATGACCTCCTCGCAGCCCTCCACCGCGCCCTTGGGGGCCAGGGGATGGATGCCGGTGAAGCCGGGCAGGGAAGCCATCTCCTCGTCGATGCGGGGGTTGTACTTCATGGTGCAGGAGCCCAAAGGATAGAACCCGCAGTTCACGCCGTGGACGTGCTGATTGAGCTCGGTATAGTGGCGGCTCACGTCAGTCTCGCTCATCTCGGGGAGCAAGGGGGCCGTTTCCCGCTGCAAATCGGCGGGCAGCTCCACCTTGGGCACGTCGCAAGCGGGCAGAATGGCGCAGCGGCGACCGGGCACGCTCTTTTCAAAGATCAGCTTCATGCGAGCACCCCCTTTACGATGGCGACGACTTCGTCCAGCATTTCCTTAGAGACCTTCTCCGTGGCGCACCACAGGACGCCGCCCTCGTAGGGGAGGCCGCCCAGGATGCCCTTCTGGTCCAAGGCAGCCAGGATCTCATCCGCCTTGGGCATGTCCAGCAGGAACTCATGGAAGAAGGGTCCTTCATACCTGAGCTTCACGCCGGGGAGCTGCATGAGCTCCCGGCACAGGTAGTGGGCCTTGGCCATGGAGCTTTCGGCCACTTCCTTCAACCCCGCGGGGCCCATGGCGGCCAGGTACACCCCGGCGGTCAGGGCACAGAGGGCCTCGTTGGAGCAGATGTTGCTGCCGGCCTTCTCCCGGCGGATATGCTGCTCCCGGGCCTGGAGGGACAGGACGTAAGCCCGGTTCCCGTTGTCGTCCGTGGTCTCGCCCACGATGCGGCCGGGGAGCTTGCGCATGTTTTTGGTGGTGGTGGCCATAAAGCCCAGGTACGGGCCGCCATAGGCGATGGGCAGTCCGAGGGGTTGGCCTTCGCCCACGGCGATGTCCGCGCCGCAGTCCCTCGGGGTCTTCATGATCCCCAGGGCAATGGGGTTGACACCCAGGATATACAGGGCGCCCGCCTCATGGACGGGGACGGCCATGGTCTCGGCGTCCTCAAAGAGGCCGTAGAAGTTGGGCTGCTGTACGTAGACGGCGGAAACCTCAGGGGTCAGCATGGCCTTAAGGGCTTCCCTATCCGTCTTGCCGTTCTTCACGGGGATGACCTTCACCTCGTCGTTGGTGCCGTAGCTGTAGGTGCGGATGGTGTTGATCACGTCCGGATGGGCGGCGCCGGAGACGAGGGTCAGGCGGCGCTTGCGATCCCGGGCCATGGCACAGGCCTCGGCGGCGGCGGTGGCCCCGTCGTAGACGGAGGCGTTGGACACGTCCATGCCGGTGAGCTCGCAGATCTCGGTCTGATACTCGAAGATGGATTGGAGCACGCCCTGGCTCATCTCGGCCTGGTAGGGCGTGTAAGCGGTGAGGAACTCCTCCTTGGCGGGGATGTACTTCACGATGCTGGGGATGTAGTGATCGTAGGCCCCGGCGCCCCGCAAAACGGCGTCATAGACCTTGTTCTTGCGGGCCATGCCGTTCAGGGCCCGGCTCACCTCCAGCTCGCTTTGGCCCTCGGGCAGATCCAGGGGATGATCGAGATACATGCTCTCGGGCACGTCCCGATACAGGTCCCTGAAATCCTTGAGCCCGATGGCCTGAAGCATCTCTTGCCGCTGTTCCTGGGTGGAAGGAACGTAGCTGCCCATCTTTTATGCCTCCGCGGCGCAGTGCGCTTCGTAAGCGGCGGCGTCCAGCAGCTCCTCGGTGTCGGTCACGTTCTCCACCTTGATGATCCAGGCGCCGTAGGGGTCGTTGTTCAGATTTTCGGGGGCGTCCAGCAGCTCCTCGTTGATCTCGCAGACCACGCCGGTCACGGGGCTCATGAGGTCGGACACGGCCTTGACGGACTCCACGTCGCCGAAGGCTTCGCCGGCGGTCACGTCGTCGCCCACCTGGGGCAGGTTCACGAACACCAGGTCGCCCAAAGCGTCCTGGGCAAAGTCGGAAATGCCGATGACGGCCACGTCGCCGTCCATGCGGACCCACTCATGGGACTTACTGTACTTGAGATCGGGATTGATGGTCATGATGATATCCTCCTAACAATATTTTTATAGGTTCGATGGGTCCGTCAGGCCTTGGCCAGCACGGGCACCACATAGGGGGGCACGTTGTTCGCGATGTGCTTGACGGGGATGACGGCCTTGAGGCGTCTGCCGCGGACGTCCACCTCTACCTCGCCGTTGGCCGGCACGTCGGAGGCGATGTAGGCGATGCCGATGGCCCGCTTGCCGGTCTCGGGAAGGAGCTTCACGTTCTCACCCTCGCCCTCGGTCTTGAAGTAGGGGATCATGGTGCCGCTGGTGACCCAGCCGATGTGCTCGCCGTTGCGATAGACCGCCATGCCGTGGCGCATGACGCCCCGGTCCACCAGGGCGATGGGACGGACCCGCTTGGGGAGCGCCGCCATGACCTCGGGGGAGAAGTCCTTGGCGCGGATGGCCGCCTGGGCTGCCGCCTGAGCTTCCAGAGCCTTGCGGCCCACGAAGTCGCCCTTAGCCTCATCGAAGGAGACGGCGAACTTGGCGAGAGCCAGGGCAAAGATAGGCATGGGCTTGCCCTCCTCGTCCACGCCCATCTCGTCGCCGTAGAGGGGCAGCATGCCCTCCATGCGCAGGGTGTCCCGGGCGCCGAGACCGGCGGGCTTGGCTCCCAGCTCCATGAGCCGGTTCCAGGCCCACAGGGCGTCCTCGTTCTTCAGGAACAGCTCGTAGCCGATGGGCTCGGCGGTGTAGCCGGTACGGGCGATCTGGACGGTGTGGCCCTCCAGATCCATGGTGGACAGGTTGTTGCGGGCGGGCTGGGTGACCTCCACGCCGCCGGCCAGGACGGAGAGCATCTCGCCGCTCTTGGGGCCCTGGACCGCGATGGAGACGGTTTCCGCCGTGATGTTCCGGATGGTGCAATCGTAGTTCTTCACGATGGGGGCAAAGTAGGCCAGATCCTTCTCCGTGTTGGCCGCGTTCACCACCAGCAGGAAGCGATCCGCCTCAAACTGGTAGAGGTACGCGTCGTCCACGGCACTGCCGTCCTCAGCGGGGATGATGCAGTACTGAGCCTTGTTGAGATCCAGGGCCAGGACGTTGCTGCTGAGCACGTGCTGCAGGAACGCCACCCGATCCGGCCCCTCGATGAGGAGACGGCCCATGTGGCTCACGTCGAAAAGACTGCAGCAGGAACGGGTGTACAAATGCTCGGCGACGATGCCCTCCGGATACTGGATGGGCATCTCCCAGCCGCCGAAATCCACCATGGTGGCGCCCGCCGCGATGTGGGCGTCATAGAGTTGGGTCCGTTTAAGCTCGCTCATGAAAATCCTCCTATTATTATAGTGTCCTATTTAAAATGCGCGTCCCGCGCGGGGGAACAAAAAAGGCGCATACTGCTCCAAGGAGCGTACTGCGCCTCCGTTTCTTGCCTGAGAGATTCCCGGCGCGGAGCTTTCCGCCGCTCGGTTGCACCTTCGGCGTGAGGGCATGTCCCTCACTTTCCGGAGCTTCGTCCCAACCCGATCCTTTTGCCTGAGAGTTTTTGCGTATCCCCTTCGGCGCCGCCTTTTTTAGGCGGTCTCTCCCGGGCCGATCTTCCGAAGCATATTCACTTTTTCCACTCCTAAAGGTATCACGTTCGGAGTGGGGTTGTCAATAAAAGGTTTGCCAAATCACAAAAGAAGGGCTGCAGATGCAGCCCTTCTCGGTAGATGATTTACTCGATGACCTTGGACACGACGCCGGAAGCCACGGTGCGGCCGCCCTCGCGGATAGCGAACCGGAGGCCTTCCTCCATGGCGATGGGGGTGATCAGCTGGATCGTCATCGTCACGTGGTCGCCAGGCATGACCATCTCCACGCCCTCGGGGAGCTGGATGGAACCGGTCACGTCGGTGGTGCGGAAGTAGAACTGGGGACGGTAGCCGGAGAAGAACGGGGTG
>CADCJW010000006.1 GCA_902801845.1 uncultured Eubacteriales bacterium | reverse complement strand
GCCGCCCACCTCCACGAAGTACTTGCTGCCCTCGCGGACCAGCTTCGCGTCGAAGAAGTTCATGACCGGCATGCCGATGAACCCGGCCACGAACAGGTTGGCGGGATGGTTGAACACCTCCTGGGGGGTGCCGATCTGCTGGATGTACCCGTCCTTCATGATGACTATCCGATCGCCCAGGGTCATGGCCTCGGTCTGGTCGTGGGTCACGTAGATGAAGGTGGTGTCGATGCGCTTCCTCAGCTTGATGATCTCCGCCCGCATCTCGTTACGGAGCTTGGCGTCCAGGTTGGACAGAGGCTCGTCCATGAGCATGACCTTCGGGGCCCGGACGATGGCGCGGCCGATGGCCACACGCTGCCGCTGGCCGCCGGACAGGGCCTTGGGCTTGCGGTTCATGTACTGGGTGATATCCAGGATCTCCGCAGCCTCCCGGACCTTCTTGTCGATTTCGGCCTTGGGCACATGGCGGAGCTTCAAGGAGAAAGCCATGTTCTCGTATACGGTCATATGGGGGTACAGGGCGTAGTTCTGGAAGACCATGGCGATATCCCGGTCCTTGGGCGGGATGTCGTTCACCAGCTTGCCGTCGATGAGCAGCTCGCCGTCGGTGATCTCCTCGAGACCGGCCACCATGCGCAGCGTCGTGGACTTGCCGCAGCCCGAGGGGCCGACGAGCACGATAAACTCCTTGTCGGCGATATCCAAACTGAACTGCTGGACCGCCACCACGCCCTCGTCGGTGATCTGCAGGTTGATCTTCTTTTGGGGCTGATCGTCCTTCTTCTTGGACTTCTTCTGCTCCCCGCTGATGTAGGGATAGACCTTCTTGATGTTCTTGAGTTGTACGGTTGCCATATGATTTTGCTCCAAGCGCCCTGCCTCCGCAAGAGGCGCCCTCGCGGTTTTCGGCCGCATTACGACAGGTCTCCACGCTGCCGCAGCCCGAGCCGGGCCAATTCCTCCTTTTTTTCAGGCGGGACGTCTATTGTTGTGGAGTAGGCCGCCCCAGCCGTATAGTTAGAGTGGTTCAGCCGATCCAGCGCTTCATAGCAAGATCGATCAGGGAAACGGCGTGGGCGATGGCCCCGTCGTCAGCCGCCGTATAAGGGGCGAGGGGCGGACGGACGCCGCCCAGATCCAGGCCCTCCCGGCGCCGCAGCACCTCCTTGATGGAGGCGTACATGTTGCACTTGCCGCCGCAGAGGGCGTAGATGATGTTGTCCACGTCGTACTGGAGCGTCTTGGCTTCCTCCCGTTTGCCGGCGTAGAACAGCTCGAACAGCTTCACGATCAGCTCCGGCATGGCGCCGTAGGTGCCGCCGATGCCGCCGTCCGCCCCCATCATGAGGCCGGAGATGATCTGCTCATCGGGCCCGTTGAACACCACGAAGGGGCGGCCGTTCCGAGTGCCCTCATCCTTGAACATCTGGATGTCCTGGACGGGCATGGAGGAGTTCTTGACGCCGATCACGTTGGGGTTCTTCAGCATCTCCTTGAGCAGCGGGATGGTCAAGGCCACGCCGGCCAGCTGGGGGATGTTGTAGATGATGAAATCCGTGTGGGGCGCGGCGGCGCTGATATCGTTCCAATACTTGGCGATGGCGTGCTCCGGGAGGCGGAAATAGATGGGCGGGATGGACGCGATGGCGTCCACGCCCAGACTTTCCGCGTGACGGGCCAGTTCCTGGCTGTCCCGGGTGTTGTTGCAGGCCACGTGGGCGATGATCGTGAGCCGGCCTTGGGCCGCTTCCATCACGTTCTCCAGCACCAGCTTCCGCTCCGGGACGCTCTGATAGATGCACTCCCCGGAGGAGCCGCCCACGTACACGCCCTTGACGCCCTTTTGGATAAGGAACGCCGTGAGCTTGCGGACCGCCGCGGAATCGATCTCGCCGTCCTTGTCATAGCAGGCGTAAAACGCAGGGAATACGCCTTGGTACTTCTGCATATCCTTCATTCGCATGTCTCCTTTATCATTCGTACACCAGCACTTTGAACACCACTTTGGAAACCGTCTCCGGTCCGTTCACCTGGATCTTGATCCGATGGGCATCCTCCGGGAACACCACCAGGAAGGAGCCGGGCCGCAAAACGAGGCTTTGCTCGGCTTCCCCCCGATAGGCATAGAAGTCGCCCCGCTGCTCGAACAGGATCAGGCCCTCGGGAGAGGCGAGGTCCACCCGCTCCTCCCCCTGGACCATCAGGTGCACGTCCAGATACCGCTTGTGGACCTCGAAGAAGGTTTCGCTGAGGGGCAAGGTCTCATAGGTGAAGCGGGTGACGTACAGGGCGTCCCCCTCCAGCGCCATGGTCTCCGGCCCCACGGTGGACAAAAACCCGTCGTTCAGCCGGTCGATGACCTGATCGAGCCGGGGATGGATGCCGCGATAGGCCTTGGCCTCGGATAGCTTTCCCAGGATCATAGGCTTATCCCTTCACCGCGCCCATGGTGATGCCCTTGGTGAAGTACTTCTGGAACAGCAGGAACACGATGATGATGGGCACAGCGGCCAATGCAGCGCCCGCCATGATGAGACCGAAATCCGTGGAGTTCTCCGCCTGCATGGTGGCGATGCCCAGGGAGATGGTCAGATTGCTGTTGCTGGTCAGCATGATCAACTGCAGGAAGTAGTCGTTCCAGGAGTTGATGAAGGTGAAGATGGCCAAGGCGCCGATGCCCGGCTTGATCATGGGCACCACCACGTTGGTGAAGGTCCCCAGCTCGCTGGCGCCGTCGATGCGGGCCGCCTCGATCATCTCTCCGGGGATGCCCTCGGAGAACTGCTTCATGAGGAACACGCCGAAGGGCCAGCCCACGGTGGGCAGGATCACCGCCCAGATGTTGTCATACAGCCCCAGGGCGCTGATTTCCCGGACCAGAGGCACCAGAATGACCTGTTTGGGCAAGGCCATGGCGGCCACGATCAGGCTGAAGAGGAGGGTCCGGCCGATAAACCGCTTTTTCGCCAGGGCGTATCCGGCCATGGCGGCGGTGATGCAGGTGAGGATCATGGCCATGACCGCCATGAACACCGTGTTCACCATCCAGCGGATGGCGCCGGGGACCCTGAGGGCGATCTCGCCGAACAGAGGCGCCGTACGGCGGGAGAACAGCTCCGTGATGTTCCGCATGGTGAACTCATGGGGCCACCACTGGGGGGTGGGCGAGTTGATGGCGGCTGGGGGCTTGAACATGCCGGTGATGATCCAGTACAGGGGGAAGATGAAGAGGAACGCCAGGACGATCAGCACCACAAAGGAGAAGATCTTGTAAACGACGCTGCTTCCGTTATCTTTGCTCATATCCTCACCCCCTTATTTCTCCCGCGCAAGGCGGAACTGGACGGCGCTCAAGATGCCGATGAAGATGGCCAGGATCACGCCCATGGCGTTGCCGTAGCCGAAACGGTATAGCTTGAACGCGGTGTAATAGATGTAGTACATCACCGTCTCCGTGGCGTAGTTAGGCCCGCCGCTGGTGAGCAGCTGGATGAGGGCGAAGCACTGGAAGGAGTTGATGGTGGTGATGATCAGGATATACAGGGTGGTGGGCATGATCTGGGGCCACTTGATCCGCCAGAACACCTGCATGTTGGTGGCGCCGTCCACCTCGGCCGCCTCCACCAGGGAGTTGTCCACGTTGCTGAGGGCGGACACGTACAGCACGATGGGCTGGCCCACGGAGGTGGTGAGCAGGATCAGGATGATGCACCACAAGGCGTACTGGGGATTGCCCAGCCAGTTTATGTTCTTGCTGATCACGCCCGTGTTCTTGAGCAGATAGTTGAAGATGCCGTAGTAGTTGTTGTACATCCACTTCCACACCACCGTCACGGCCACGCTGCCGGTGACCACGGGGAGATAGAACACGATGCGGAAGAAGCTGAGCAATCCCTCCCGCATCTTATAGATGGCGGAGGCCACCCAAAGGGAGAAGATGCAGGTGAAGGGTACGCTGACCACCACGATGATGAAGGTGTTCTTCAGGGCTTTGAGGAAGACGGGATCCTGCCAAAGCTCGATATAGTTGTTGAACCAGATAAACTTGTCCGGGGTGTTAAGGTCCATGTTGGCGTCGAAGAAGCTGGTGACGACGCACATGACCATGGGGACCACGACGAACCCGATGAAAAAGATCAAGCTGGGCAGCAGAAACAGATAGCCGGATATGGTCTCTCTGCGCCGCAGCTCGGGGCTCATTGTCTGCGTCACGGTATACTACCTCGCTTTCAAAAACAATTCATACAAAACGCCCCATTCCCGCATCGCGCGGGAATGGGGCGCGAACCCATTCACAGGGTTTCCTCCCTCAGAGGGAGGAGCGGGGACAGCCCTTATTTGGCGCCTTCGTTGGCCTGAGCACAGTAGGTGGCCACAGCCGCCGCGATGGCATCTTCGGAACCGTCGCTGGCACCGACCTGCTGGAGCATGTTCCACCAGGCGGTACGGGCAGGCGCCCAGCCCTTGGTGACCTGGTAGTAGTCACCCAGGAAGGGCATGAGCTTGGTGTACTCAGCCATGATCTCGTTGTCAGACCAAACATCCAGCGGATTGCCGGCCACGGCGGAGCGGGCGGCAAAGAAGTTGGAAGCGCGGACCGCGTCATAGGTGTGCTCGCTGTCGGCCATGTACTGGATGAACTTCTTGGCCGCTTCGATCTTGGCATCATCACCGTTGTTCACGATGCCGAAGCCCCAGATGCCGCCCTGGAGGTTGGCGTTGCCATCCTCGGAGGGGAAGGCCATGAAGAGGATGTCGTCGCCGTTGGCGGTCTTACCGGCACCGGTGCCGGCGGAGTTGGGGTTCAGCTGCTGGGCGATGTTCCAGCAGAAGGCCATCTTGAAGATGCCGTTATAGAAGTTGGCGATCTCTTCGCCGCCGTTGATGGAGGGATCGTACTCGATGCCTTCGAGATCATAGAGGGCCTTGAGGGCCTGGATGTTCTTGGCATCGTCCCAGGTGTAGGCGGTGTGCTCCGCGTTGGTGAAGGTGCCGCCATAGAGGTTGTTGACGAGAGCACGGGTGCCCTGGTCGCCGCCCTGGCCGCTGCAGTAGATGCCGCCCACCAGGCCGTACTGGGCAGCCAGCGCGTTCACGGCGTTGAAGAACTGTTCGGTGGTCCAGGTGTGGGTCTCGGCGTTGACGAACTGGTCGGCGCCGGCTTCCTTGAGGGCGTTCAGGTTGACAGCCATGCAGTGGGCCGTCATGCAGAGGGGATACTCATAGGCAGTGTCGGGATCGGCGAAGCAGGCAGCAAGGGCAGCGGCGTTGATCTCGGCCTTGTCCTGATCGTCGAACAGGTCGGCGATGTTGACCATGTAGCCGTTGACGCCCCAGTTGCTGACCAGACGCTCGGGTCCTTCCATGAGCAGATCGGGACCCTTCTTGGCGGTGAGGGCGGTGTTGACCTTGTCGTCGCCGTCGGCGTAGGTCAGATACTCCACCTTGACGGCGATGCCGGTCTCGGCGGTGAAGGCGTCGGTCAAGGCCTTGACGACTTCTTCATTGCCCCAGTTGCCGATGGGGTAGGTCCAAAGGGTGATTTCAGTGGCGTCGGCAGAGGCGGGTTTGGCAACGGCGGTCAGACCCAGGACCAACAGCAGCGCCAGAGCGATGGACAATACTTTCTTCATGTTTTCCCTCCTGATGAATTTTAGATGTGTGCCCCAGCCGGCCATTTGAAGCACGACCGGCAGACGCACAGGGGGGGCTTTGCCCTTCCTTCATAAATAATACATAATTATACCCGTCCTTGTCAATATGGGGACCTCTCCAAATGGGTCAAAATTATCGGCACAAGGAGGAGCGCGGGTCAGGATGCGCTTGACAGAACGGGCCCGAACCGGTACAATCATACCGGTATAAATATGAAGAACACAGGAGGCCTCCCATGAAAAAACACATTCTTTGCCTGGGCGATTCCAACACCCACGGATACTGCGCCGATCCCCATGACACCGCAGACGGCACCGACCGCTACAACGAGGACGAGCGCTGGACCTGTCGGCTGCAGAAAGCGCTGGGAGAGGAGTATTTGATCATCGAGGAGGGGCTCAGCGGCCGCACCACCGTGTTCGTGGACGCCCTTCACGAGAGCATGGACGCCCTCAGCGTGGCCTATCCCACCCTGATGGCCCACGAGCCCGTGGACCTTTTGGTTATCATGCTGGGGACCAATGACACCAAGGAGCGCTTCGGCGTGGGCGCCCCCGGCATCGCCGTGGGCATGGAGCGGCTCATCAAAAAGTGCAAGAGCGTGGAATGCTGGGGCAAGCACGCCCCCAACATCCTCATCGTCTGCCCGCCGCCCATTGAGGAGCCCTTCCTGGATATCGTCATGGGCAACGGCTGCGTGAAGAAGTCCGAGGAGCTGGCCCAGTATCTTGCGCCCGTGGCGGAGCGCAACGGCTGCCACTTCTTCGACGCTCGTGGGTGTGAATTCAACGGCATCGACCACATGCACCTGTCCCGCAAGGGCCACGCCCAGCTGGCGGAGAAGCTGGCGAAGCTGATCCCCACCCTGGTCTGACCTTCCAAAAAATCCGCAGCCGCCCTTTGCAGGGCGGTTGTTTTCGTTGTATGGCTTCAGTCGTTTTCCACCGGGGTCTCGCTGGTCACGGTCATCTGCTCCTTCTCGGCTTCCGTCAGGTACTTGGGGAAGATCCGCTCCATGAACAGGCTGCAAAGCAAAGCCCACAGGGCCGGAGCGAAGAACACCGGCCACCATTTTTCCAGCAGGGAGACCGCCGTTTCGATGGTCAGCAGCACCAAGATGACGGTGCTGGGCAGATGCCGGAAGGTGAGGAAGGCGGCGGTGCGCAGGCTGTCCTTCAAGGGCGCGTCGAACCGGCCCAACAGGGGGAACAGCCAGCACAGGATTCCCAAGGGCACCACGAGGGCGATGTCGTAGGCCACAAACATGACCGCCCCGAAGTCGCTGGACCAGTTCTCCTTCATGACGCCGTAGCCGAAGATCAGCAAAAGCACCACCGGCACCGCGATCAGCGTGGCCAGTATCCCCTGCTTCAGGTTCGAGCGGAAGGCCCGCCAGAAGATCTGGAAGGTGTTCTTCTCCTTCTGGCGGAAGCACTTGACCACCGTGTAATAGAGGGCCGAGGTGGCCGGGCCGAAGGTCAAGATGGGGATGCACAAAAACCCCCAGGCGAGGCTCAGCCCCACCAGATCCACCCCCCGGCTCAGGAAGGACCACCATAGATTCTCCGGGTCGAAGACCCTGCGCAGCGGCTTCTCCATGAAAGCTTACAGGGCCCAGCCCTGCTTCGCCTCGATTTCGTCCATGAGCTTGTCCACCAGGATTAGGCTGCGGGGCACATGGAAGGGGCCCTTGAAGGTGCTGCCCTTGCAGGGAGGCTCCGTGGGCTGGCCGTCTCGCCTGAGATATCCGAACCACTCCCCGTAGGCGGGGTCGGCGAAGTGCTCCCGGCAGTAGTCCAGCGTCTTATAGAACCAGTCGAGATAGTATTTGTCCCCGGTGTCCCGATAGAACAGCATGGACGCGATCAGGATCTCGTTGTGGGGCCACCAGAGCTTCATGTCGTGCTCGTAAGCTTCGGGAGGCTTGCCCATGCAGTCGATAAAGTACAGCAGGCCGCCGTATTTCTCGTCCCAGCCCGCCGTGATGGCGTTGCGGAAGATGGTCTCGGCGACGGCGTGGAGCTCCTTGTCTCCGGTGGCGTTGGCCTGCTCCGCCAGGAACCAGCTGCCCTCGATGTCGTGACCGGGGTTCACCACCCGCCCGGCGGTGGTGTCCGTCTGCAGCTCCCCGTCGGGGCCCACGGTCTCCAGGACGCACTTGAGCTCCGGCTTGAAGTGGTAGCGAAGGATCTCCTCCACGCACTGCCTGGCCCGGGCGTCGTAGAGGGCGGCGTTCTCAGGATCGCACCGGCGCATGACGGCGGTCACGTTGAGATAGATCATGGGATCGCCGAAGGCCCTGCCCCGGCGCGTCTCGGGGATGGTCTTGGGGCCCAGACCCGTGGGGTCCTCTATGAGGCCGTGGCGCAGGGCGTAGGTCAGTTCATAGGTGCGGCGGGCCCGCTCGATATACTTCTTCTCGCCGGTGTTGGCGTAGAGCTCCGCGTTGGCCATGGTGTAGAAGTCCTCGGAGAAGCAGTACCGCCGCTGGCGCAGAGGCCGCCCGTCGCCGGTGACCGTGAAGTAGAGCCGGTCCCCGGCCCCGTGGTTCACGCAATGGTCCTCCAGGAACTCCACACAGCTCCGGGAAGCCTCCAGCCACTCCGGCTGGACGCCGTAGTTGGAGCAAAGGAAGGCGTAGATCCAGCCGCAGCGGCCCTGCATCCACACGCTCTTGTCGGTGGAGAAGATCTCGCCCTTCCGATCCAGGCAGGTGTACACGCCGCCGTGCTCCCGATCGAGACCGTGGCGGAGCCAGAAGTCAGCGCTGCCCTTGAGCTCGTCCCGGACCCACCGGTGCGCCTGTTGAAACCTTTCTTTTTCCATCGTGAACGCATCCTTTCTTATCTGTGTTTGGCTTATTTTATCATAGGCTGTTTTTTCGCGCAAGACGTCTTGTCAAAAGAGAGGTTTTTCGGTATGATGAGAAAAAATCAGGAGGCTCAGCATATGGATCTGTACGGCATCTCCGTCCCCATGACCAACCATCCCAAACTCGATCCCGGGTTCATCCCCATGGGGCTGTTCAATCGGGCCTTTCTCCAAACGGCGACGAAGCCCGTGGGCATCGCCCTGGAGCGGGCCGACGGGCAGATCGCCCGGGTGGACACCCGCATCCACGGCACGGCGGAATACGCCGCCGCGGACCGGTATTATCTCGACCGGCTGGTGAAGACCCTGCTGTGGATGAAGGGGGGGTTCCGGGTCTATGTATCCGGGGATCGGGCCATGTTCGAACATCTTAAAGCCGCCTACGCGGACAAGGGCAGCCGGGACTTTGACTTCCACTTCATGGCCAACGTCTATGAGCGCCCCTTTGAAGTGGTCTACGCGGACGAACTGCCTGCGGAAAAGGACGCCCCCCAGGCCATCGGCGGACATCTGGAGGGCTGCCGGATCGGCTTCGACGCCGGCGGCAGCGATCGTAAGGTCAGCGCCGTCATGGACGGGGAGAGCGTGTATGACGAGGAAGTGGTCTGGTTCCCCAAGACCAACGCGGACCCCCAGTACCACTACGACGGCATCGTGGCCGCGCTCAAGAGCGCCGCGGCCCATCTGCCCCGGGTAGACGCGGTGGGCGTGTCCTCCGCCGGCATCTACATCAACAACCGGACCATGAACGCCTCCCTGTTCCTGCAGATCCCAAAGGATCTGTTCGACGCCAAGGTGAAGGACATCTACATCCGCGCCATTCGGGACACCTTTGGGGACGTACCCTTTGAGGTGGCCAACGACGGCGACGTGTCGGCCCTGGCCGGCATGCTGAGCCTGGGCGAAGCAAACGTTTTGGGCATCGCCATGGGCACCAGCGAGGCCGTGGGCTTCGTGGATAAGGAAGGCCGGATCACCGGCTGGCTCAACGAGCTGGCCTTCGTGCCGGTGGACGCGGCCCCCGACGCCATGGTGGACGAGTGGAGCGGCGATATCGGCTGCGGCGTCAAATATTTTTCCCAGGACGCGGTGATCAAGCTGGCGCCCCGGGTGGGGATCGAGCTGGACAAGGGCCTGTCCCCCGCCGAGAAGCTGAAGGTGGTCCAAAAGCGCATGGAGGCGGACGATCCCGCGGCGGCGGCGGTCTATGACAGCATCGGCGTGTATCTTGGCCACACCCTGGCCTACTATTATGAGCTGTACGGCATGCGCCACGTGCTGCTGCTGGGCCGGGTCATGAGCGGCAAGGGCGGCGATCGGGTGCTGGCGGAGGCCAAGCGGGTGCTGCGGGAGGAGTATCCCCAGATCGCGGACGTCATCTTGCCCTCCCTGCCGGACGAGCGGTTCCGCCGGGTGGGCCAGTCCGCGGCAGCGGCCAGCCTTCCCGCGCTGAGAGGGTAAACCGATGAAGCTTTCCAACGCCAAGATCTTCCTGGACGGCCGGTTCGTCCCGGGCGGCATCCGCTTCTCCAACGTCATCGAGGACGTGGGGCCTCAGGTCACGGGCGGTACGGACCTTAACGGCTGCTATGTGATCCCCGGCCTTATCGACATCCACACCCACGGCGCCATGAACGAGGACGCCAGCGACGGAAGCGGGAACGGCCTCCTTAAAATGTCCCGGTACTACGCCGCTGGCGGGGTCACCGCCTGGTGCCCCACCACCATGACGCTGAAGAAGCCGGAGCTCACCAGGGCCATGGAAGCTATCCGGGACTTTTTGCGCCCCGCTGACGGAGCCAAGGTGGCTGGGGTCCATCTGGAAGGGCCCTTTTTGAGCCTGAAGAAATGCGGCGCCCAGAACCCGGACAACCTGCACGCCCCGGACGCGGACATGTTCCACCGATTGAACGAGGCCTCCGGGGGCCTTGTGCGGCTGGTGACCGTGGCCCCCGAGGAGCCCGGCGCCCTGCCCTTTATCCGGGAGGTGAGCAAAGGCTGCACCGTTTCCCTGGGCCACACCACGGCGGACTACGACACCGCCATGGCCGCTTACGAGGCGGGCGCTTCCCACGCCACCCATCTTTTCAACGCCATGCCGCCCCTCAATCACCGGGAACCCGGGGTGGTGGCCGCGGCCCTGGATGCCGGCGCCACGGTGGAGCTCATCACCGACGGCTTCCACATCCACCCCGCCGTGATCCGCCTGGTCCACCGGCTCTTCGGGGAGAAGCTGGTGCTCATCTCCGACTCCCTCCGCTGCGCCGGCATGCCCGACGGGGACTACGAGCTGGGGGGGCTGCCCATCACCATGACCGGCGGCAAGGCCACCCTCAGGAACAGCACCACCCTGGCGGGCAGCTCCATCCACCTGATGGACGGTCTTCGCCGGGCCGTCTCCTTCGGCGTGCCCCTGGAATCGGCGGTCCTTGCCGCCACCGCCGTCCCGGCCAAAGTGATCCGCCGTGATGACGAAATCGGCGCCCTGGCCCCTGGCCTCGCCGCCGACCTGGTGATCCTGGATCAGGACCTGCGCCTCAAAGCCGTCTACATCGACGGCACCCCTCTTCCCGCTTATCCATAAAAAAGCGACGAGCTGTTCGCCCCTCAAATCATCGCAAAAAAGCGGCTGTCGGCAGGAGATTCCTCCTTTCCGGCAGCCGCATCGTTATACGTTGTCCCATATATCCCGTTATAGCACGGTCCTCCGAAGAAAGCTTTACTCCCCCTTCTCCGTCTGTTCCTGCTTCTCTTTCTCGAAGCGCTCGGCCAGGACCTTCGTGGTCAAATACGCCACGATGGCGTCGATGGCCATGGGGTTCTTGCCGCCCCGCATGATGGCGAAGTCGGCGTCGTTGATGTAGTCCTTGATATACTGCTCGAACATGGGCTTCACCGTGGCCAGATACTGCTCCGAGATGTTCTCGATGGTCCGGCCCCGGCTCTTGATATCCCGGAAGATACGGCGCAGGAGGCACACGTCGATGTCCACGTGCATGTACACCTTCAGGGACATCATGTCGCAGAGCCGCTTGTCGTAGAAGATGTGGATCCCCTCCAGGATCAACACCTCCGGGGGATAGATGAGCTCCGTGGAATCCTCCCTCAAGTGCCGGGCGTAGTTGTACCCCTTCTTGGTGATGGGCTGCCCGGCGGACAGGGTCTTCAAATCCTCGATCATCTCGTCATAGTTGAAGATGGTAGGCTCGTCGTAGTTGAGGTGCACCCGCTCCTCGAAGGGTATCTCCGGAAAGCTCTTGTAATAGCAGTCCTGGCCGATGATCTCACAGCTGCAGGACAGGGCCTCCTTGATGCGCCGGGCCAGGGTACTCTTCCCGCTGCCGGACGCGCCGCACACACCTACGATGATCATACTCTCTCCCCCTTATCGGAATTTAGGATATTATACCACACCCCATCGGAAAAGAAAAGAAAAAACCGGCCCCTTCGGGTCGGTTTCGTTTCGGTCAATAGCGTAAGGTGTACATCCTTTCCAGCCACTCGTTGCAGAGCATGGCCCCGGCCTTATAGAAGATCACCTCCCGATCCTCCAGCAGAAGGCACCGAAGCTCCCGCTGCTCCAGGGGGGAATGGTCCCCGAAATCCTGGACCGCGCTCCGGGGATTGGGCCGCCCCTCCTCCAGCCGGTAGAGGAACATCCGAGGCCCCGCCTGGAACACCAGCCGTCCCGTGGCCGGATCAAAGGCCGCCCGGTCCGGCTCCTCCAGCAGCGTCGTCATGTCCCCCCGGACCTGGATGGTCCACAGCTCCTGCAGCTCCCCGTCGGTGCCGATCACATGGAGCTGCCCCTCCGCGGAGATCACCAGCAGCCGATCCGCCGCCAGCCAGGTAAGCCGCTCCCCGATCACCGCAAGGGTCCTCTCCCCCGCCGCCGTGAGCACATGGAGGGCATCCTCCGTCAAAAAGGCCGCGCCGCCCTGACCCATGACCAGGTCCCTGACCCCGTCAACCAGGGGCGCCGCCGCGGACGCAGCTTCCGTCAGCGACTGGTCCAGGCCCGTCAACAGCTCGAGGCCGCTTTCACCCTTCAGCAGCAGCTGCAGGCCGCCGTCGCCGGCGCCGATCGCCGCCACCTGGCCCGAAAGCTCTCGCTCCGCCACGGGCGCGAATCCCGCCTCGTCCAGGCGGAACAGGTACAGCTTGGGGCTCTCCCCCGCCGTCCACAGGGCGAGGCGATCCTGATCCGCCAGAGCCCCCTCCGCCGAAAGCAGGATGGCCGCCTGCTGCACGAAATCGCCGACGGCCGGGTCATAGACCGTGGCCAGGGTGAACACGTTCCCGGGCTGGGCCTCGTCCAGAAGCACCCGGGCGATGTCGATCCTCTCCCCGTCCACCCAGGGGAAGGGCTCCTCCGACAGCGCGGTGTATCGGGAGAGGATGAGAAGCTTCCCCTCCATCTCCGCCGCCGCCAGGAAGGTCCCGCTTTGGGTCAGATTCATCAAATGCCGGGGCGCGGCCCAATTCGCCACGTCAAAGCGCAACAGCTCCGTTTCGCTGCCCCGCTCCCGGACCGTCAATAGCTGGTCCCCCAGCCAAAACACGTCCTTCACCTGGGCGCCCCGTTCCCGCAGCGTCAGGGCAAAGACCGATTCCAGCTTGTTCCCGTCGCGCCGCACCACATGGACCTGCTCCGTGGTGGGCATGAACACGGCCATGAGCTCCTCCCGCCGGATCGTCTTCCCCGACGGCAAATCTCCGATCTCGATCTCCGCCGCCTTTTTCGCCTGGGCAGCGGGTGCTTCGTCGACAGGGGCCTCCGTCTCAGGGGCGGCGTCGTTCACGGCGAGGATGCCGCTATCCCGGCTGCCGTAGCGGACCGCGTCCTCCACCTCGGCCTCGTCCAGGGCCGCATGCATGCCCTGGGGCGGCTCCGGAGCCGGCGCGCTGGCCATGAGCATGGTCTCGGGCTCCGCCGCCTCGGGGGCGGCCTCCTCCGGTTCTTCATCGGCAAAGGTGACGATCTTGGGCTCCTCGGCCTCGGCTTCGGCCTCTGCCTCGCCCTCTCCTGCCGTCGCCGTCATGCTAAAGGCCAGCTGGGGCGCCTCCGCCTCGGCGGACATGTCCGCAGCGGCAGGCCTTCTGCCGCGGGTTTTGCTGAGCAGGAGCATGGACCCCATGCCCAGCCCCACGCACAGCAGTATCCCCGCCGCGGCGCTCACATAGCGGGCCCAGGTGGGAAAGGCCACCACCTTCTTTTCTTCCGCGGCCCGGGCAGCCTCCTCGGCAGCCCATTTCTCTTGCATCTCCTGAAGCAGGTCCTGCCGGGGATGGATCCGGTCGTTGGCTTCGGTATAGCGTTGTTCAAACATCCGGCTCATCCTCCTTCAGCGCCCTGCGCAGGGCCTCCCGAGCTCGATGCAGGTGGGATTTTACGGTGGAGGGATTGGTGTCGGTCATCCGCCCGATCTCCTCCACGGAATACCCCTCGTAATAGAACAGGTGCACGGCGGTGCGATACTTCTCCGGCAGCTCCATAACGGCGTCGTACACGGCGTGATCCGTGTCGTCCTCCGTGAACAAGCCCTCCAGCGCCTCAGCGCCCACTCCGTGGCGGCGATCGGCCCGGCCAAGCAAGCTGTTGCTGGACCGGATGGCCGCCGTGATGAGCCAGGCCTTCTGATGCTCCTGGTCCCGGAAGGCGGGCTGACGGCGCAGGCAGCGAAAGAACACGTCCTGCAGCACGTCCTCCGCGTCTGCCCGGTTGCGGGTGCGCACCAGGGCCAGGCGGTAGATCATGTCCGCATAGGCCATGTACAGAGCCTCCAAATCCAGCGGGACCGGGGCCCTGGCCGTGAGGTTTGCTTCCACCTCTCTGCTCCTCTCCTCATCTACAACACCCCGCAGCCGGTCCACCGGTTGCGGGGGGATGAAATCTTTCTTTTTTTCTTACCCTTCCTTGATGAGCTGTTCCAACGTCTTGAAGAACTCGATGTTCTCGCAGGCCACGGGGTACTTGGCCTGAATGGCGTTGAAGCTGATGCTGCCCCGGGGCTGATACCAGGTGTAGTTGGAATAGAACCGGGTGTACACGCTGCTGTCGGAGAACTTGTTCCCGTTCCGGGCGAAGATCTCGTTCCGGGCATAGCCCAGCAGCTCCAGCAGGGTCATATCCTGGGGGATCGGCAACGACCACACCTGCGCGTCGGTGATCCGCTCCGTCAGACTCTCGGGGAACAGGAGCCCGTCGCCGTTGAAGGGCGAGGTCCCAACATCCTCGGGATAGACCATGCTCCCCTCCTGAAGAACCTGGATGGTGTAGAGGTTGGGATCGAAATCCCCCGTCCCCATGGCCTCCTCCAGGCTGTTCTTCCCGGTGAGGCGCACCTCGGATGCCGCGGGCGTGTGCCCCTGGACCAGGTCGAAGAGGTCCGCCACCAGGTACTCCGTCCTGGCGGTGGTCTCGATCTTGTACACCAGGCGGAAGCAATTCGTATGCTCCGCCCCGTCGCTCTTTTTGACTGCGAAGCAGTTGCCCACCACCTCGCTGCTCTTAAAGGTCTGGCCGTACTTCTGCTCCTTGGCGGCCCGGATGGCGGCACGAATGGGGGTCTGGTCCACATGATTTAGGCTCATAAGGGGCTGCCCGTCCTGAGCGAAGGTCTCCTGAACGTTGCCGTCCGCCTCGGGCGCGGGTTCCTCCTCGGGCACGGGCGGGTGCTGCTCGGCGTAGATCTCCTCCACCTCCGCCATGGTATAGGTCCAGGTGGTATCCGTGAGCCGGACCCCGTTATCGAGGAGCATGGTGTACACGCTCTCCAGGGTGCTGCTGGTCTCCACCAGGAACCCCTCCACCAGGGGCGTTACATAGTATCCCAGGCTCATGACCGCCTTATAGCCCGTGTGGGCCTTGCGGGTGGCCTCGTCGGCGGGCAGATCCCAGCCCGTGGCCCTGAGCAGCCGCTCATGATCCACGGTGAGCACGTAGCCCCCCGTGCTGTTCTTGCCGCAGAGCACGTATTTCTTCATGCTGAGCCGGCGGGGGTATTCGAGGCCCGCCCGATAGGCGTTCTTCATATCCTGTTCGGTCCAGGTCCACTCCGTGTCCACCAGCTTCAAGCCGCCCTTGCGCAGATCCGCCGCCGCGTTGGGCCGATCGCTGCCGGTTTGGACCAGCCAGCCCCCCTCCTCCCGGGGGGTCACCAAAAAGGTCAAAGAATAGACCGCCGCCACGTCCGGATACCGCTCCAGATCCAGATTGGTGGTCTTGGGATTGGGCAGGCGGAAATCCTTCACGATGGCGTCCGCGTCCACGGACACGGTGTACACCTCGTCCTCCATCTCCACCTTGGCGTATTGCTTCATGTCCACCGGGCGCAGGTTCCGCCCCTGGGCATAGTAGCCGTAGCTGAGCAGCACCCCCGCCGCCAGCACCGCCAGGCACAGGAGGATGGTGAGCGCCACGAACAGCTTTTGCTTTGCTTGCGTACTCATGGGCGTATCCCTTTACCGCTTCTTCCCGCAGCGGGGGCAGAACAGGCTGTCCCGGGGGATGGCGGCGCCGCAGAAGACGCAGCGGACGGCGCCCTCCTCCTTGGCGGGTTCGGCACCGGCCTCTTCTTCAAGCTCCAGGGCTTCGGCCGCTTCCTCTGCCTCTTCCGGCTCAGTCTCCGGCAGAAGGGGCTCCTCTTCCTCCCAAGCAGGGGCCTTAACGGCGGGCCGCTTTTTGGGCTCAGGAGCCGGCTGGGGCTTGGGGGGGCGCTTCTCGGACCGCATCGGGGTCTCCTCCCGGCGCAGAGGGATGCTCTCCGGGCTTTGGGCCGGCCGCTTCTTCGGGGCGGGCTTGGGCCTGGCCTCCAGATACGCCTCCTCCTCTTCCACCGCCTGCCTGGCCCGGCTCACCCGGCGATAGGGCTGCTCCTCCCGGGCGGCGGACCGCCGCTGGGCTTCCGTCTGGGGCCGCCGGGCGGGGCGCAGGGGGGGTATATCGTCCTCCTCCTCGTCCTCCTCCGGATCCCCGGTGCTCACGATGGCCACGGTGAGGATGACGGCGATGAGCAAAAAGGCGCAGCCCATGACCAGAGCCACCACGAAGGTCTGATCGAAGCCCTGATAGATGGTGCGCTGAAGGAAGGCCGCGTTCCTGCGGACGCTGAACCAGGCGATCACCGCGAAGCTGAGCAATATCCCCGCCAGGGTGGCGACGATGGTGCGGATCGTTTTCATATCAATTCCTTACCCTTTCCATGCGTGAAAAGCCCTTCGCTTCCACACATATCCAAATTTTTACGATTCCAACAGGGATCTCATGTGCCGCAAAAGATCCAGGTTCTGCCGCTCGGTGGCGGTCATGAACCGTTCCGGAGAGCTCTCCGTGGCCGCGTACCAGGGGCAGGCGGAAAAGTGCTCCCGATAGATGGCCATGTCCTCGGCGGGGAAGGTGTAGCCGTGGCGGGCGTAGATCTCCATGGACACATAGTTCAGCAGCTCCACCATGGTATATTCCCCGTTGCCCACCAGCCGCCATAGATCGTCCTCGTCCAAGGGGTCATAGCTGGGGGACCACAGGCTCCCGTCCGGCAGGGGGTGGCTCATGGGCAGGCCCACGAAGCGGACGAAGCCGTTGTAATCAAAGCTGGGCCGAGCCTCGCCCTGGACGCTGCCGCCGATGAGCTCAATCACCGTGCCGCCCTGGGCCGCCACCTCCTCCGCCCCCAGGGCCTCCGCCTCGGTGTCGTACATGGACACGTCGGATCTTCTGAAGCTTACGCCGGTCCCCGCCTGGTAGGCAAGGTCCAGCACGTCCACCCGGAAGAAGGTCTCGTGTATGGACCGTACCTCCGAGGGCGTCCGTTCATACAGGGTGTACACGGCCCGGTAGGCGTTGCGATGCTCGCCGCCCTCCGGGTAAACGATGAACCACAGGTGGGTCTTGATGGTGCCGAAATCGTTGCCGAAGATCTCCTTCCCCAGCCGATCCCGCTCGAAATGGACCCGCTCGCACACGGCGCTCAGGTTCAGCCCCTTCCCCTCCTCGTCCAGCAGGGAGGAAATAAGCCCGTCGGTTAGGACCGTTTTGGGATGCTCCACCTCCGCCGGGGTCTCGGGCGCCGCCTCCTGGGCGGGGGTCTCCGTCCGGGGCAGGACCTTCACCGGGCTCAGCCACTGGGTCTTGTCCACCCGGATGCCTTTGAGCCGCAGGGCCGTGGTGTTCACCTTCACCGAAACGTCCACCACGTCCGGCTCCTCCGTGAAGGCCAGGGCCATCTCCATGTTCACCAGGGCCTTCACCGCCCCGTTTTGGGCGGCTTTGGGCTCCGTCCGGGGGTTGGGCAGCCCCAGCTCCGTAAGAAGGCTGTCCACGTCCAGCACGGCGGTGACGGTCTCTCCAGTCCTGGTCACGGTGGTGTAGGCGGTGAGATCCACGATCCGCCGATTGGCCCGGACAAGGTACAGCGTCCAGGCGAAAGCCAGCAGGATGATCCCCACGGAGATCACCAGGATGACGGCCAGCCGACCCGGATGCTTCACGGTGTAGGTTATTTTCCTGTCCTGCTCCATTGCCTTCTCCCCTGTTCGGATACTTTGGCAACATTATACGCGTCCCGGCGGTCAAATTCAAGAAATCCCCGTCTCTCTACGGGAAAAACGGGAAAAGTTAAAGGTTCATTAACAAATCGCCCGCCCGGGGGATCGGCCCATCCGTGGCGAAGCAGGCATAAAAACGGGAAGCGGCCCCTTTGACCGCTCCCCTTGCGTCCCTTTGTATCGTTTTCTAAAAAGACCTGTTTTAAAACACAAAGTTCCCGTCCCGGAACACCGGCACACAGCGGCCGTCGGCGGTGTAGCCGTCGATACTGAGGTCCGCCGTGCCCACCATGAAGTCCACGTGGGTGATGGAGCTGTTGAGCCCCGCGGAAAGCCGCTCCTCCTCGCCCATCTGAAGCGCCCCCTCCACCGTGGTGGGGTACGCCTCGCCGAAGGCCAGATGGCAGGCGGCGTTCTCGTCGAAGAGGGTATTGTAGAACAGGGTCTTGCTGTTGCTGATAGGGGAATCGTAGGGCACCAGGGCTACCTCGCCGAAGCGGGAGGCTCCCTCGTCCACGGCGATGGACTTTTTGAGGAGCTCCTCGTTGGCGGAGGCCGCGGCCTCCACGATCTTCCCCGCCTTCACCACGAAGCGGATGTCCCGGATCACGTTCCCGTCCTTGGAGAGGGGCAGGGCCGCGCAGATGACGCCGTCGCACCGGTTCCGATCGGGGGCGGTGAAGATCTCCTCCGTGGGCATGTTGGGCATGAAGAACTGGCCCTTGGGGGTCTTTTCCCCGCCGGCGCACCAGATGTGCCCCTTGCAGAGGCCCACGGTGAAGTCGGACCCCAGGGCGTTGTAGTAGTGGAGCCGGTCGAAGGCGTAGCCGTTCAAAATCTCCACATGGCGCTGCAGATTCTCCTGATGCTGGCGCCACTTCTCCACGGCGGTGCCATCCCCCGTGATGCGGACGGCCATGAAGATCTTCTCCCACAGGGCTGCCACGGCCTCCGCCTCAGGAAGGTCCGGGAAGACCCGCTTGGCCCAAGCAGGGGACGCCAGCGCGCCGATGGACCAGGGGAAGGCGCTGGCCATGCCCAGCTCCCGATACCGCTTCATGTACTTGCCGTAGGCACGATGGGCCCGCTCGAGACGGCTGGGGTCCACGCCCTTGAGGTTCTCCGGGTCAGAGGAGATCAGATGCAGGAAGCAGGCGCCGCCCTCCGCATAGTCCGTGTTGAAGCGGATCCTGTACTCGGGGATCACGTCGAACACCGATTCGTCGGCGTTCAGGTACGTCATGCGGGCGATGGCGTCGTCGGACCAGGCCATGTCCACGGCCCGGGCCCCGGCCTCGTAGGCCGCCTGGACGCAGAGCCGGGCGAAGGGGGCCTGGTCCACCTGACTGGTGATGACCAGATCCTGCCCCTTCTGTACGTTCACGCCCACCCGCACCAGCAGCTCGGCGTATTCCTTCAGTTTGTCTTCAAACGTGTACATTTTTATACTCCCTTTCTGTTTCTTGGGCGCGGTGTAGCCGCGCGCACTCATTTCCCGCAGGAAGAATGGCAGGATGAAATATGTGAAATTCAGCGACATGTGCGGTGAATTTCACACCTCGCAGGGCCCGCCGCCCGGTAAACCGAGGGTTTATAGGCGGGACCTGTGGGCAGAGCGAACGCGGCGCCTCAGTCTGGCGAATCCGCAGGATTCGGCAGACTGAATCATTCGTTGGAAGCTTTGTTGAGGCTCTTCTGCTTGGAGGACAGGATCAGGAAGACGAAGCCCAGGGCGAAGAACACGGCCAGGGACGCCACGGCGATGTTGATGGTGCCGCCCGCCAGCTTGACCCAGGCGATGACGGCGGACCCCAGGAAGGACGCGCCCTTGCAGAAGATGTCGTAGATGCCGAAGTACTCGCCGGAATTCTCAGGCGGGATGATCTTGGAGTAGTAGGACCGGGACAGGGACTGGATGGAGCCCTGGAAGCAGCCCACGCCGAAGGCCAAAATGCCGAAGTGGAGCAGCGTCCTGAGGGTCAGGGCGTAGAGGCAGACAGCGAAGTAGCCCGCGATGCACACCAGGATCAAGGGCACGGTCCGATACTTCTTGCTGAGCTTGGCGAAGACCAGGGAGCCCACCCAGGCCACCACCTGGGTGGCCAGCAGGAACACCACCTGGCCCACGGTGGGCAGGCCCAAATCGGTGCCGATGTTGATGCAGTTGTCGATGATGGTGCCCACGCCGTCGATATAGAGGAAGAAGGCGATGAGGAAGAAGAGGACCTTCTTGTCCCGGACGGCGATCTTTTTCAAGGTTGCGAAGATCTTCTTGAACACCTGGCCCACGGTGGTGTGGGTGTGCTCCACGTAGTTCTTCTGCTGATAGTTTTTGATGAGGGGCAGAGTGACCAGCAGCCACCAGATGGCGGTGACCCCGAAGCCGATGATCTTGCCCACCATGGGCGAGAAGAGCATCAGGCTCTCGGACAGGCCGCCGCTGAGGATATAGGCCACCATGGCGATGAGGAAGGGAATGCAGGAGCCGATGTAGCCCCAGGCGTAGCCGTAGGAGGAGACCTGGTCCATGCGCTCCTCGGTGGTCACGTCGTTGAGCATGGAGTCATAGAAGGTCAAGGACGCCTGATAGAACACCTTGGTCAGCACGTAGACGATGAGGAAGAGCATCCAGCTCCAGGTGAAGCTGTTGAGGACGCAGCCGATGACGCCGGCGGCCACGGTGGTCTGGAAGAAGATCTTCTTGGACTCCTTCCGATCGGCAAGAGCCCCTAACACCGGTCCCAGCAGAGCCACGATGACCGTGACGATGGAGATGGCGATCGAATAGTAGGCCGTGGCCTGGTCGCCGGTGATCTGCCCCGGGTTCGTGCCGATGGCCAGTTCCTTGAACCAGATCGGGATCAGCGAGCAGGCAAGCATGGTATAGGCCGAGTTGCCCACGTCGTACAGCACCCAAGAGAATTCCTGCGGCGACAGGTCGCGGAAGACCTTGGTCTTGTTGAGCCAGTTAAAAAGACCTTTCATGTCCATTCCCCTTGTCGGTCATATTTCGGGGAAAACCCCTTTTATTTATGCCACAAAACCAGGATTTGCACAAGGGGCAATTTGCAGGAAAATACATGAGAAGGGGTTCCTGTCTTGTTTATGCTTTCGCTGACTACCTCTGGCGAAACCATCCTTCCCTTTTTTTCGTATGCTATGCTCCCCCCATCTTCCGTACATAGAAAGGGGGTATTTCCTGTTGTTACGTTCTCTGCGCCTGTTGCTCTTGACCATCCTCGTCACCCTGTCGGTGCCGGCCCTTCGCTGCGGCGGCGCCCAAAAGACCGTGGCCACCGGCGGCCAAACGCCGCTGAAGGTGGAGGTCCGGCTCCAATCCGGCGAGGAGCTGCCCAGTCCCACCGCCACCGCGGCGATCTTGCCCAGCCCCACCGCTACGCCCTCCCCGTCGCCTAAGCCGACGAACACGCCGGAGCCCACGCCCTTTTCCCTCTACTGGGTCAGCGACACCCAGGTCTACGCCTACCGGTATCCCAAGGTGTTCAACAAGGTCTTCGCCTACATGGCCAACACCTATGCCGAGCAGAACGCCCTGGGGGTCCTGCTCACGGGGGACATCGTGGACAACCGGCACGAAGCGCGCCACTGGGCCAACGCCAAGGCCGCCATCGGCCTTTTGGAGGGGAAGCTCCCCCTCTGGTCCGTGGCGGGAAACCACGACGTGGGGGCGGACCAGACGGACTACGGCGCCTACCTTGCCTGCGGCTTCTGCGCCGCCGAGGAGGGGGATCTGCTATATAAGGACGGGGTCTGCTGGTACGACACCTTCACCGCCGCGGGACAGGATTTTTTGCTGCTGGGCATTGGCTGGCAAAACGACAGCAACTATCTCCCCTGGGTGAAGGGGGTGCTGGAGACCTATCCGGATCACCGGGTGATCCTGCTGGTCCACAGCTTCCTCACGGATGGGGGCGGGCTCACCGGCACGGGGAAGAACCTGGAAAAGAATCTGCTGGCCGCCTATCCCAACATCCGCCTGGTCCTCTGCGGCCATAACGACGGGGCCGCCCGCTGGAGCCGGACCTACGAGGACGGCCACACGGTGAACGCCCTCATGTACAACTACCAGGACGACAAGAAGCACGGGCTGGGGTATCTGCGCATCCTCACCTTCGACCCGGGGGAGCGGGCCCTGCAGGTGACCACCTACTCCCCCTGGTTCGACGATTACAACTACTATAAGGACGCGACCAGGGATACCTTTATCCTGACGGAGGCCTGGTGAAAGGAGCCCGCGTGTGAAGCGCGGGCTTTTGCTTTATTCTCTGTGCCGGTGGTGGGCCCGGCGGTATCGGTGCAAGGCGACCAGTCCCAGGAGGAGGGCCACCACCGCCGCCGCAAGCCAGTTGGCCCGGTCCGCCGCCCAGCGGGCCGCGTCCTCCGCGTCGTCCCAGCGGGAGGGGGCCAAGGTGGGGCTGGGGCTCGGGGTGTAGGTGGGCGAAGGAGCGGCCGTCGGCGCGGGGGTCTCTGTCGGCGTGGGCGTGGGGGTATTTGTGGGCGGCGGGGTATGGGTGGGCTCCGGGGTGGCTTGCGCCAACGCCGCCACCGTCTCCCCCGCCTCTATGTGCTGGAACATGTCGTTTTGGGTGTCCGGCCCCACCGTGGACCAGGTGAGTCCGAAGAAGCGGATATCCTCGTAGGCTTTCTCCCCCACCGTGGGCCGAAAGGGGGTCTGATGCTGGGACCTGTGGGCCGTAAAGGCCTTCTTGGCCACCTGAAGAGCCGTGAGGCCGCCATAGCTGTCCAAGGGCGTTTCCACCTCCAGGGTGATCCGGCTCATGCCCCGCGCCAGGTGCTGATAGACCTTCTGCACGGTCCAGGTCCCGTACCGCTCCGCGGAGGAAGGGTCATAGGTCGGGTCCGCCGCCAACGCCACGGCGTCCAGAGCCGCCTGGGCCGTGAGGACGTGCTGCCAGTGACCGTACTCCCCGTTCACGTCCTGGGTCACCACCACCAGAGGCCTGACCCGGCGGTAGAGCCGGACCAGGGACAGGGTGACCTCCTCCGCCTGGAACCGGTCCTTCAGCCGCTTCACGGAGTTTTGGGGCACGTCGGGGAAGCCCAACAGATAGGGCTGGTGCTCAAAGCCCCCCAGATACAGACCGTTGAGACACTCGTCGGCCCGTCCCCAGCTGGGCAGCGTCACCAGGGCCGCGGCGCCGGTATAGCCCCGCTCGCGGCCGTAAAGGGGATACACGCCCCCCAGGAACACCCATTCGTCGTCGGGATGGGTGGAGACGATCAAAAAATCCACCTTGTCCGCCGGCGGCAGCAGCCCGTCCGGCCCCTCAGGCAGGGCGCCCGGACCGAAGACGTGAAGCTCCGCAAGCCGCAGCGACCCGCCCAAGGGGCAGATGGTCACGGCCCGGCAGCCGCCCACCAGGGGCACCCGCAGCGCCATGGCGCCGGTGCGGAAGATCCGTATCCGAAGGGGCAGGCCCGTCTGTCCCCGCTGCAGCAGCAGAAAGGCGGAGTTTAGCTGACAGAGGCGCAACGTCAATGTCCCCATGTCCGAGGGGGCCCGGACCGTCAGGGATTCCCCTTTCTCCAGCTCCCGGGCGGCGGCCGTCCGCCCATCGGTCATGGCGTGCCGCCAGCCCTTGGGGGCCTTTATCCCCAAAAAGGTGCATGCCTCGGTAAGGTCCGTCGCCAGCTCCTGGGGCTCTTCGGTGGGTTGGGGGCTCTCCTGAGCAAGGGCTGATCCGGGGAAAAGGAGCAGCAGACAGCCAAGCAGCAGCCCTGCCCGCCGCAGCCACGATCCCGCAACGCCCATTCTGGTTTCCTCCGTCTCCTTACGTTTCAATGGATGGCCGCCTGCCTCCTCTGAGGCAAGGAAAAGGACGCGGTCCTTCCGCGTCCTTCACATCAACATGCTCATTTTCCGGGAAGCTTTTCCGGCTCGCCGTACTCTACACCCCAGGTCTCCACCCGCACGGTCTCCATGATCTGGTCCTTGTAGGGCTTGTCCCGGGAGTCGGTGGTGGTCTTGGCGATCCTGTCCACCACGTCCAGGCCGGAGGTCACCTTGCCGAAAGCGGCGTACTGGCCGTCCAGGAACTGGCTGTCCGCGTGGCAGATGAAGAACTGGCTGCCGGCGGAATCGAAGGGCTGGGCCCGGGCCATGGAGATGACGCCCCGAAGGTGAGACAGATCGTTCTTCACGCCGTTAGCGGAAAACTCGCCCTTGATGCAGTATCCGGGCCCGCCGGTGCCCTTACCGTCCGGGTCGCCGCCCTGGATCATGAAGCCGGCGATGACCCGATGGAAGATGAGGCCGTCATAGAAGCCGCTGTTCGAAAGAGAAATAAAGTTCTTCACGCTCCCCGGCGCGATCTCGGGGTAGAGCTCCAGCTCGATGACGCCGCCGTCCTTCATGGTGATGGTGGCGATGGGATGGGTCTTGTCCACGTTCGTTTCCTCCTTGGTTTCGGTTTTCTCCGCCGCAGGGGCTGATGTCGCTTCCTTGGCACAGGCCAGGGAGCAGAGCATCATAAGTCCCAGCAACAGCGCGATGATCTTCTTCACGGCGATCTCCTCTCCACATGCGGCGCTATGCCGCATCATTCCTCTTTTTCCTCTTCGGGGACGGTCCGGATCCCCTTCAGGTCCATATCCAGGGTCTTGGCCAGGATGCTCAAAAAGTTGTTGGCCACCTGGGAGCGGTAGTTCCCCCGCTGGACCAGCAGGCAATACCGGGCGGCGATGGACGCCCCGTCGGTGATCCGCTTGACGGCCAGCCCCTCGGACCCCATGGCCACCGCCGCATGCTCCGACGCGAGGGCCACGGCAAGCCCCGCCTTGGCCATCTCCAGGGGAATAAGGGCGCTGCTGCTCAGGGTCTTGAGATAGAGGGTGGCGTCCTTGTCCTTGAAGGCGTTAGCCGCCCGACGATAGTACAGCTCCTCCATGGCGATGGGCACCCCGGAAAGCTGATGGATGGTGACGCTGTCCTTGCGGCCCTTGTCCAGAAGGCCCAGCCCGGGCTTATAGAGAGCCACGGTGGGCTCCTCCACCGCATTCAGAAGCTGCACGTTCTCGGGGATCTGGTCCACAGTCTTCACGGCGGCCACCTCGATGATGCCGTTCTGCAGCATCTTGCACAGATCCGCAGGGGAGGCCAGCAGGTACTTGATCTCCGTCTGGGGGTACTTCTGCGCAAAGGTGACCAGGGCGGTGGCGACGCGCCCGTAGGAGATGTCGGGGGTGACGCCCAGGCGCAATATGCCCTTGTGGCCGGTGAAGCCGCTGGCGATCTCGTTCTTGGCGGACTGCTCGATCTCGCACATCCGCTTGGCCTTTTGGTAGAGGATCATGCCGGCATCGGTGAGCTCCAGCCGCCGGGCGCCCCGGAAGAAGAGCCGGGTGCCGTATTTTTCTTCCATGGCCTTGATCTGGTTGCTGAGGGCCGGCTGGGCGATATGGAGCTTGCGGGAGGCCGCGGTCAGGCTCCCTTCCTCCACGATGGTGACGAAGTTGTAGTAATATTGAAGATTCATTCTCATACCTCCAGAATTTCCGCTCAATATCAGTATAGCAAATACCCATCGAAAACACAAGACATTCAGGAGGCATGAAAATTATTTTTTTGCCGACGATCTCTCCGGCCCCGCCCATCTTGCCATAGTCCCGATTGGCGTAGTATACTGTAAAATAAGGCAGGCATCAGATGAGTACCGCGTTCTCCTACATCCTTTCATACGGCGGCATGGCCACGGTGGGCCTCCTGGCGGCGGCGGGCTGCGCCGTGGCTTTGGGCGTCCACGAGAAGCTGGACTGGCCCGTGCTCTTCCCCATCTACTCTTTGAGCCTGCTGCCCCTGTATCTGGGGGCCAAGCTCTTTGGGGTGATCTCCTACGGGAGCTATCGGCTGAGCATGGGTCTGCCCCTGTCCCTTCCTGAGCTGGTGGCGGACAGCGGCATCGTGTTCTACGGGGGGATGCTGTTCTTTTTGCTGTCGGTGAATCTGTCCATCCGCCGGTTCGTGCTCTATAAGCGGGCCTCGGGCTGGGGTCTCGCCGCCCTGATCGTGCCCCTCTTCCACGGATTCGCCCGGATTGGCTGCTACTTCGGCCGCTGCTGCTACGGGATCGTGGCGGAGGGGGCCTTCTTCGCCCGGTTCTTCGAACATCGGCTGCCGGTGCAGCTCATGGAGTCCGGGTTCAACTTTTTGCTGTTCACGGCACTGCTGCTACTGTTTTATTATCGGAAACGGAGCCGGGGGAAGCTGGTGCGGGTATACCTTTGGGCCTACGCCTCCTTCCGGTTCCTGATCGAATTCTTTCGGGACGACGCCATGCGCGGCGGCTTCGGCCCTTTGTCCTTCTCCCAATGGGTGAGCCTGTTCGTCCTCACGGGGCTGATCGTCCGCACGTGTATCCTGCGGCATAGGAGGAAAGCTGTATGAAGAAACGTACCTGGGCGGCCCTCATCCTGGTGGGCCTGGTGGGGCAATTCGCCTGGACTATCGAGAACATGTACTTCAACGTGTTCCTCTACAACGCCATCGCCCCGGACCCGCGGGCCATCGCCTGGATGGTGGCGCTGAGCGCCGTGGCGGCCACGGTGACCACCCTTCTCATGGGGGCTCTCTCCGACCGGGTGGGCAAGCGCAAGGCCTTCATCTGCCTGGGGTACGTGCTCTGGGGCCTGTCCGTCATGGCCTTCGCCTGGCTGGGGACCGCCCGGCAGGTGGACCGGTTCCACCGCCTCTACGCCCAGGGGGTGCTGACGGGGCCCATCCTGGTGGTGGCGCTGGACTGCGTCATGACCTTCTTTGGGTCCACGGCCAATGACGCCGCCTTCAACGCCTATGTGACGGACGTGACCACCCGGGAGAACCGGGGCCGGGCGGAGAGCGTGCTCGCCATCCTGCCCCTTATCTCCATGCTGGTGATCTTCGGGGTGTTCGACAGCTGGACCCAGCGGGGGGATTGGGCCAGGTTTTTCCTGTTCTTCGGGGGGCTCATGATCCTGACGGGGCTGGTGTCCCTGTTCCTGGTGAAAGACAGCGACGCGCTGAAACCCCGGCAAGACAGCTATGTGCAAAACCTGCTCTACGGGTTCACGCCCAAGGTGATCCGCTCCCTGCCGGAGCTGTACCTGTCGCTCCTTGCCTTCACCCTCTTTTCCATCGGGGTGCAGGTGTTTTTCCCCTATCTCATCGTCTATTTCCAGCACTATTTGAAGATGGACGACTACGCCCTGGTGCTGGGGGTGGTGCTGCTGTTCGCGTCGCTGGTGAGCGTGCTGGCGGGCCGGTCTTTGGACCGATACGGGAAGCTGAACTTCGTCCTGCCCGCGGCGGGGGTCATGATCGGGGGGCTCGTGGGCCTCTATTTCGTCCGGTCCATGGCGGGGGTCATGATCGCCGGGGCCGTCATGATGTCCGGGTATATGCTGGTGACCGCCGCCCTCTCCGCCCTCATCCGGGACTATACGCCCAAGGACAAGGCGGGGCATTTCCAGGGGGTGCGGATGGTGTTCGCCGTGTGCCTGCCCATGATCGTGGGGCCCTTCATCGGCTCGGCGGTGATCCGAAAAAGCGGCGCGGTGTACGAGGATCTGGGCGTCGTCAAGAGCGTGCCCACCCCCGGCATCTTCCTGGCGGCGGCGGTGTGCGTGCTGCTGCTCGTCCTGCCGGTGGTGCGGCTGTATAGGAGGAAACGGACATGAGGACCATTTGGGGCGAACATCTGAAGGAGAGCAGCGTGCTGCCGGAGTATCCCCGGCCACAGCTGAAGCGGAACAGCTTTTTGAATTTGAACGGGCCCTGGCACTTTTACATGGGGCCGGCGGAGGCGCAGCCGGAGAAGCTGCCGGAGACCATACTGGTCCCCTTCTCCCCGGAGAGCGAGCTTTCCGGCATCCAGCGCAAGAAGCAGAAGGGGGACGTGCTCTGCTACCGGCGCAGCTTTGTCCTGCCGGAGGGGTTCCATCGGGGGCGGGTGCTGCTCCACTTCGGGGCGGTGGATCTCGTGGCCACCGTGTCCGTGAACGGGCGGACCTGCGGCACGCACCGGGGCGGATACTGGCCCTTCACCTTCGACATCACGGACATGCTGCGGGAGAAGAACCTGCTGGAGGTCACCGTGACGGACGAGGGGACCGAGGTGCTGTCCGACGCCCGAGGGAAGCAGAGCGACAAGCCCGGCGGCATCTGGTACACGGCCCAGAGTGGGATCTGGCAGACGGTGTGGCTGGAGAGCGTGCCGGAGAACCATATCACGGGGCTGAAGGTCACGCCCCTCTTCGACCAGGAGGAGGCGCTCATCGAGGTCGAGACCAACGTGCCCGGCAAGTGTTTGCTGTATCTCGAAGGGATGATCTACGCCGCCGCGTCGGGGACGCCGGTCCATGTGCCCGTGGAGAACATGCGGCCCTGGTCGCCGGAGGACCCGCACCTGTACCATTTCTCCGTCTCCTTCGGGGAGGACCGGGTGGAGAGCTATTTCGGCATGCGCAAGTGCGCCATAGAGAAAGATAAGGACGGGGTGCCCCGGCTGTTCCTGAACAACAAGCCCCTGTTCCACAACGGGCTCCTGGACCAGGGATACTGGCCCGACGGGCTGTATACCGCGCCGGCGGAGGCGGCCATGGTCTGCGACATCCAGACCATGAAGGCGCTGGGGTTCAACATGCTGCGCAAGCACATCAAGATCGAGCCCCTCAGGTGGTATTATCTGTGCGACACCATGGGGATGCTGGTCTGGCAGGACATGGTCTCCGGCGGCGGACCCTATCGGACGTCGGTGGTGACGGTGCCCGTGGCGGGGGTGTTCCCCCACCGGGTGGACAACGGGTACAAGGCCTTCGGGCGGCAGAGCGAGGAGAGCCGGGAGCGGTATCGCTGGGAGCTGGAGGAGACGGTGAAGCTCCTCTACAACTGCCCGTCCATCGTCATGTGGGTGTCCTTCAACGAAGGCTGGGGACAGTTCGACGCCCTGGAGGCGGTGGAGCGGATCCGGGCCCTGGACGGGACCAGAACCATCGACCACGCCTCCGGTTGGCATGACCAGGGGGGCGGGGACGTGTACAGCCGGCACGTGTACTTCCGCCGGTTCCGGTATAAGAAGGATCGGGCCGGCCGGGCGGCGGTGCTTTCGGAGTTTGGCGGGTACGCCTGCGGCATCGAGGGGCACCGGTGGTCCAAAAAGGATTTCGGGTACAGGATGTTCGCCGGGGAAAAGGAGCTGACGGCGGGGATCGTGAAGCTGTACGACCGGGAGATCCGGCCCGCCAAGGCCCAGGGGCTCGCCGCGGCGGTGTATACCCAGGTCTCCGACGTGGAGGAGGAGATCAACGGGCTCCTCACCTACGACCGCAAGGAGCTGAAGGTGGAACCGGACCGGATCATCGCGATGAACCGGAGGTTGATGGAAGAGTAAATTTTTCTTTTGCCGCTTTTTCTTTTCATCGAAAAGAAAAAGCGGCGGAAAAAGAAAAGCTCAAGAATAATAAAAGGGAAGGTTTTCAAAAGCCTTCCCCTTTTTAAAGTTCTTTTGGTTGAACCTTTTCTTTCAAGAAAAGGTTCAGAAGCTTCCAATCATTCCTTATCAAACACCAGCGTGGCCGCCAGGGCGTCCGCCAGGTACGGGATGCTGTTGGCCGCGTCCGCAAAGGTATTGGCGTTGTGCCCCAGCTCGATGAGCATGCAGTAGGGGCTCACGTGCTGGTTGTACCGGCCCACCTTCAGCCGGATGTCGATGGCGAAACGGGGGTCGATCGCCCGAAGCCGCTCCGTCACCGCCTTGGCCAGGGCGTAGTTTCGCTGCCAGTCGTGGTGGGTGTCGTACTCCCCCTCATAGGTGCCCACGGCGGTGCCCACCACGAAGAACATCCGGGCGCACCGCTTCCCGTCCACCAGCACCACGTCGTCCTTCTTCTGCTTCACGTTGGCCGTGTTCCGGTGGAGGTCGATGAACACCGTGGCCTCCGGGTACTTCTCCATGACCTCCAGCGACCGGGAGTAGGCGCTTCGTATCTGTGGCGGCTCCACGTCCGTGTCGTCATGGATCACGGTGAACCCCCGCGCCTCCAGGGCCGCCTTCAACAGCTCCCCCAGGGCCACCACGGACTTGGTCTTGTCCAGGGTCTTGAAGGTGTTCTCCCCCGTCTCCTCGTAGGTATAGTCCCGGGTCTGCCGGTAGGCCTCCTCCGCATGGGTGTGGTAGATGAGCACCACGGGCGCCGACGGCACCGGGAACTCCGTTTGCGTGAAGGAGGCGTACAGATCCTCGTTGATTATCAAATTCCCGTTCTCGTCCCGGGGCACGAACAGGGGCGTGGGCGTGGGCACCGGGGTCGCCGTGGGCGTGGGGCTCGGGGTGGGCGTGGCCGTGGGCGCGGGCGTGTCCACCGGCACCACCTTCTCCCGGGCCTCCGCCGAGGCCGTCGTCTCGGGCAGGCTCGTCATGGCTTCCATCTTCTCCTTTCCTCCGCATCCCAAGAGCAGCGCGCTGCACAGGACGAGGAGCGCCAGCTTTTTCACAGGCCGTACACCCGGGTATACTTGTCCTTCAGGTAGTCCACGTAATAGCGGGGATCGAAGGGCGCCTCGCAGGCCTTCAAGATCAGCTCGTTGGGCTTGAGGAGCCGGCCGTATTGATAGATCCGCTCCGTGAGCCAGGCCACGATGGGCTTCAAGTCCCCCTTCGCCACCAGCTCCCACACGGGCAGATCCCGCTCCATGACCTTCAGCATCTGGGCCCCGTAGGCGCTGCCGAGGGCGTAGGAGGGGAAATACCCGAAGCTGCCGCCGGACCAGTGGGAATCCTGCAGCACGCCCTGGGTGTCGTTGGGCACGTCCACCCCCAGATACTCCTTGTAGAGCCGGTTCCAGGCCGCGGGCAGATCCTTCACCGCCAGCGTCCCGCCGATGAGCTGCTTTTCGAGCTCGTACCGGATCATGACGTGGAAGGAGTAGGTGAGCTCGTCCGCCTCCGTGCGGATCAGGCTGGGCTCGCTCTTATTGACGGCCAGATAGAAGTCGTGAGGCGTCACGTCCTTCAGGGCCTTGGGCCCCAGCTTTTGGATGTCGGGCAGGATATAGGTGAGGAACGCCTCGCTCCGGCCGATGATGTTCTCGTAGAACCGGCTCTGGGACTCGTGGATGGACATGCTGGCCCCGCCGCCCAGGGGCGAATACTTGATGTCGTCGCCCACGTTCAGCTCGTAGAGGGCGTGGCCCCCCTCGTGGATCACGGAGTACATGCTGGAGGCGAAGGACCGCTCGTGATAGTGGGTGGTGATGCGCACGTCGTCCTTGGAGAAGTTGGTGGTGAAGGGGTGCTCCACCTCGCCGATGTTGCAGTGGTCCCGGTCGATGGTCAGCACGGCCATGAGCCGGTCGGAGAGCTTGCGCTGCTTTGGAAGGGGGAACCGGGCGCGAAGGAAGCTGTCGTCCACCACGGGTCCCTTCTGCACCACCGCCTCCACCACGGGCAAGAGCTCCTTGCGCAGGAGAGCGAAGAACTCGTCCAACGTCGCCATGGTGAGCCCCTTCTCATAGGTGTCCAGGAGCACGTCGTAGGGCGCCTTTTCGCCGTTCCAGTACCCGGCGAACTTCCGGGCGTAGCCCACCAGCTTTTCCAGGTGCGGCGCGAACAAGGCGAAGTCGTTGGTCACCTTGGCGGTGTGCCAGGCGTTGGAGGCGGCGTTTTGGACCACCTGATATTCCACGTACTCCGCCATGGGGATCTTCTCCATCCGCTCCATGTCCTCGAAGAGCTCCTCGGCCTCCCGGCGGGTGATGTAGTCCACCTGGTCCCTGTGGGCCAATATCTCCTTCACCCAGGCCTTCAGGTCCGGGCTGGTGGTGAGCTTGTACATCTCTTCGCTGAGGACCGCGTAGGTCATCCCCAGGTGCTCCGAGCCGCCCTTGGGCATGACGGTCTCGGAATCGTAGTTCAAAACGCCGAAGGCGTGGCTGTAGGCCTCCATCTTGGCCAGATGTTCCTTGAATTTGCGGATGGTCTCTTCCATTTTGTCACCTCACAGGTTTTTTGTCAGTATACCAAAGCTCCCCCGCCTTGGCAATTCGGCGGGGCCGCAGTTTACAAAAAACACAAGTTTTCGCCCGCCCAAATATCGTGCACGGGCGGGATGGGCAAGCCCATCCCCTACAACGAACAGACACGAAGGACACATACCAACGCTGTAGGGGAGGGTCTTGACCCTCCCGTCGCAAGCATTGCCCCCGCGAGCCGGGGGAACACCTCATCCATTCTGGCCAAAAAACCCATTTGGGGGGCTTTTCAAGGAGCGGGGGGTATGGTATGATATTTTTGTATAGTATATCTTTTTCCCACGATCGAAAAGGAGGAGGCCCTATGAACACGAAACGAGTTTTTGCCCTGGTGCTGGTGCTGATGATGGTCCTGGTCCTGACGCCGGAACGGGCAGCGAAGGCCGAAGGAAATGTTTTTTCCATAACCGGTCATTATTACTCCCGCTTAGAAGGACATGAAACAGGCGAAGGAACGTTTACAGTCGGGGACAGGTGTCCGGTTTGTCATAAAGGCACTTTGGAAGGGGAATTTATACAAGCACTGGGATCATCCGATGCATATCATGCAATCGCATGTAGATATGCTGATTGTAAAGCACACGTAGAGGAATACTGTAAAGGCGACGCCACCTGCACGCAGAGCGCCACCTGCACGGTCTGCGGCAACACCTACCGCAAAGGACATTCGCGGATTTATCACGTGCCCAAAGACGCCACCTGCACCGAGATAGGATATAGTGCTGAATGTTGGTACTGTGAAACATGCCAGTTGTATTATGATGCATATGATTATCCGCTTCCTGACGTGGTGATCCCCGCCAAGGGCCACGACTGGGACACGGAATGGAGCTATGACGAAAACGGCCATTACCACAAGTGCCTGAACGACGGTTGCACAGTGAAGAGCGATGAAGCCACGCATTCCGGCGGCACGGCGACCTGCGTGAGTGGGCCCATCTGTGATGAATGCGGCCAGGAGTACGGGGAACCGTTGGGCCACGACTGGGCCGTGGACGGCGAGCTGACTCTGGACTTTGATACGGATACAGCGACCGTCCACCTCAAGTGCCAGCGGGGCAACTGCGGCGTGACAAAGAGCGTGGACTTTCAACCTGGTTTATACGATATTGCTCCATCATACGATGAAACTAGCGGTGTGCTAAACGTAACCTATTCCGCTACTGTAGAGCTGGACGGCAAGGCATATACCGCGCAGAAAACCACAGTTGGAACCATATCCGGTGAGCATTATATACTACATTGGCTTAAGCCAGACAGTACATATGCAGGAATGATAAAAGGCAATAGCAAAGAAGAACTCGAGAATGCGACCTACAGCGGTTCTGACATAGCACCGAGTGTTGACTGCCATTATACCCTTGTTTGGAATAAGATGGAATTCTTTGAACATGGCATAACTGTGTTAGGTGGAGGAGAGTTTAGTATCATTCATTTGTACAAGCGCAAATCCCAGTACAGCGCGTCTCTTCCACCGGTCAACGCCGTCGAAGCCACCTGTGTGGACGCCGGGCACATATCGGGCTATGAATGCCCCGACTGCCATAAACATTATCAGGACGCCGCGGGCAAGGAGCTCATCAATGATGGGGAATGGAACATACCCGCAGCCGGTCACGACTGGGTCACGGACCCCGCCAAGGAGCCTACCTGCACGGAGCCGGGGTTGACGGAAGGGAAGCACTGCACCCGCTGCACCGAGAAGGTGGAGCAGCAGAAGATCCCGGCCAAGGGGCATACGGAGGTCGTGGATAAGGCCGTGGAGCCCACCTGCACGGAGACGGGCCTGACCGAAGGGAAGCATTGCTCTGCGTGCGGCGAGGTCCTGACGAAGCAGGAGGAGATTCCGGCGAACGGGCATACCGAGGTCGTGGATAAGGCCGTGGAGCCCACCTGCACCGAGACGGGCCTCACCGAGGGGAAGCATTGCTCCGTCTGCAACGAAATCCTGACGAAGCAGGAGACCGTCCCGGCCAAGAGGCATACGGAGGTTACCGATGCCGCCAAGGAGCCCACCTGCACGGAGACGGGTTTGACTGAAGGGAAGCATTGCTCCGTCTGCAACGAGGTCCTGACGAAGCAGGAGACCGTCCCGGCCAAGGGGCATACGGAAGTCGTGGATAAGGCTGTGGAGCCCACCTGCACCGAGACGGGCCTCACCGAAGGGAAGCATTGCTCCGTCTGCAGCGAGGTCCTGGTAAAGCAAGAAGAGATTCCGGCGAACGGGCATACCGAGGTCGTGGATAAGGCTGTGGAGCCCACTTGCACCGAGACCGGCCTGACCGAGGGGAAGCATTGCTCCGTCTGCGGCGAGGTCCTGACGAAGCAGGAGGAGATTCCGGCGAACGGGCATACCGAGGTCGTGGATAAGGCTGTGGAGCCCACCTGCACGGAGACGGGTTTGACTGAAGGGAAGCATTGCTCGGTCTGCGGCGAGGTCCTGACGAAGCAGGAGACCGTAGACGCCAAGGGGCATACGGAGGTCGTGGATAAGGCTGTGGAGCCCACCTGCACCGAGACGGGTTTGACCGAAGGGAAGCATTGCTCGGTCTGCAACGAGGTCCTGACAAAGCAGGAGACCGTAGACGCCCTGGGCCATGATTATAAGGAAACCAGCCGCACCATACTGCGGGTATACCGCCGGTGCGACCGGTGCGAAAAGCGCATCTGGCGGGACAACCACCGGGATCAGGACCGGATGGTGGGCCTGCTGGCGGACGAGGCGGGCGAGCCTTTGTCCTATGAATCCACCGTGACCCGGCCCGAGGGCAAGCTGGTGCTGACGCTGACGCCCGTGGAGGCCGAGAAAGCGGACTGCCTGGCGCTGTCGGCGGAGGCGTTCGAGGAATGGCAAAATCAGGGCCTGGACCGGGTGGAGTTCGTCTACGGAGAGGTCAAGCTGGTGATCGAGACGGAGAAGGTGAGCGAGTGGTTCGCCGATCTGGAAGAAGTGGACGCCTATCTGTTCACCCTGGCCCCGGCGGAGGGCGGTTTGTCCGTGACGGTGGAGGCCCTGGCGGGCGACATTAGGACGGCGGCCCAGGTTTTGACCGGGCTGACCCTGGAGAAAGGGGAGCAGGTGCTGGAGATCCCCGAAAACGGGGTGTACGCATTTGAGAAGTGATACACGCTGCGGCGCAACTCCCCCGCCCGGACATGGCGCTATATGAACGACAAAAAAGCAGGAAGCCGAGGCTTCCTGCTTTTATGCTGAAATTCTTCTTACTCTTCCGCAGCGTAGACGCTAACGGTCTTCTTCCCCAGATGACGGGTCTCGAAGCGGACCACGCCGTCGATCTTGGCAAACAGGGTATCGTCCTTGCCGATCCCGACGTTGTTGCCGGGATGGAAGTGGGTGCCCCGCTGGCGCACGAGGATGTTCCCCGCCAGCACGGCCTGGCCGTCTGCCTTCTTGGGTCCAAGACGCTTGCTTTCGCTGTCTCTGCCGTTACGGGAAGAGCCCACACCCTTCTTATGCGCGAACAGTTGCAGATTCATCGTAAACATAGCTCATACCTCCCTGTATGAAAACTTGAGGGACTTGGGATAGGCCTGTTGGAGGGACGTGAGGCCCGCGATCATGGTGTTGAACACGATGGCGGCCTTTGCAAGATCCTCCCCGGCCGTTTCCCGGGATAGTTCGCAGCGCATATGCCCCGATTCGTGGGTCCAGGCTGCGTCCAATTTCAATACGTCCGTGATGCCTAAAAGAGCGGTCTCGGTGATGGCGGAGATGCCCGCGCACACGATGTCCTCCCCTTCGACACCCTGATCCGCGTGTCCGGTGAGCTCGAACCCCACGGGGGTCCCCCGCTCCAGGAACACCTGCACCTTGACCATGAGGCTTAGGCAATGGCCGTGATCTCAACCTTGGTGTAAGGCTGACGATGGCCGTTCTTCTTGCGGATGTTCTTCTTGGGCTTATACTTGAAGACGATGACCTTCTTGCCCTTGCCGTGCTCCACGACCTTGCCGGTGGCCTTGACGCCCTCGACCACGGGGGTGCCCACGGTGATGGTCTCACCGTCTGCGACCAGCAATACGTCGAAGGTGACCTCGGCGCCCACGACCGCGTCCAGCTTCTCCACGGAGATGACGTCGCCAACCTGGGCCTTATACTGCTTACCACCGGTCTGAACGATTGCGTACATGTTTGTGCTTCCTCCTTCTTCCCAGACTCGCTTGAAACGGAGGCGAGCGAACCAATTTCCTGGTTTTGCCCGCACTTAGAAAACCGGCTCAATGCGGCTTGCCGAAGTATTATACAGCCCGGCTGCGGCTGTGTCAACAAATATTTCCGAGAAAACCGAAAGATTATCGGGTTTTTACCGGCCGCTGAGCTCCTCCGTCCAGCGGAAGACGCCTGTCTTCGTGACGTTCTCGCCGTAGATGGTCCGAAAATCGTTCCGCATGGAGATCACGTTGAAGCCGTAGCCCTCCCACCGGGCCCGCAGCTCCTCCGCCTTCTCCGGGTGGCCGTAGTCCCGCACGTCGTCGTCCGCGATCAGCATGAAAGCGGCGCTGCGGTAGGGGTTGTCGGTGATGGTGAACAGGTTCATGCTGGTGTCGCCGCTGGTGTTGCCGAAGGCCAGGACCGGCTGCTTGCCGATCTCCCGCATGATGGCGGTGACCTTGTTCATCTTCAGATTCTTCACCAGGAGCCGGTCGGTGCGTATCAGCTTGTCCGAGGGCTGGAATACGTAGTCCAGGCCGTCCGTGTCCCCCTGGCCGCTGGCCTCCAAGGCCACGTCCATGCCGATGAAATGCTCGTCCGGCACGTCCACCATGCCCTCGAACAGGGTCCGGCAGATGAAGCGGTCGCTGCCGCTCACGATATAGACCTGAAAGCCGTTCTCCGTCAGGTAGTCGATGACCTCCACCATGGGCTGATAGAAGGCCTCGCCGTAGGTCATGCCCGTAAAGCCGTCGGCGTCGCGGACCAGGGCGGAGGTGACGAAGGCGGAAAACTCGTTCAGCGTCATGCCCGCGTAGGCACGGGCGGCCTGCGTCGCATGGCGGACGGCCATATCGGCGGCGTAGGTATGGGTGGGGCCCCCTGCCCGGATGTCATGGGCCGCCGCAAGCATCTCCTCGTCAGGCTCGAAGGTGGGGTCGGCCAGGATGCGCCAGGCCATGAGGTAATACTCCAAGTAGGTGGGAAACAGCTCCGCGTAGACGGTGCCGTCCATGTCGAACACGGCGATGCGACGGCTCTCGGGGATGAAGTCGGGCGAATCTTCGTCCGTCACCGCTTCCACGTAGTCGATGAGGGTATCGAGGGCCGGAGCGCCCTCGTTCCAGGCGGAGAAGACCTCCTCCGTGGTCCCGGCGGGCTCGTTTTGTGCCGCCTCGGCGGACTCGTTTTCCCGGGCCTTCCCGGACGCCTTTACCCGCATGCAGCCCATAAGGCAGCCCAGGAGCAAAAGGACGGCCAGCGTCAAAGCCAGCAGTTTGTTGTGTTTCATAGGGAATCCTTTCCGCGGGTCAGCCCGCTGTGGGTATATGCGATGCACCCGGCCCCATGCCGTCGAAGGCCGCCGGGGGGGCGCCGTCAGTGCATGATCCGACAGGACTTCTTCGCCTCGGCCACCCGCTTGTCCGGCAGGGGCTTGACGGTGAATTTCTCCATGTGCAGGGCCGGGTTGGCCTTCACGTAGAAGTCCGCGTCCCGGGATTCGGGGAAGAGCTCCCCGTCCTTCTTCATGAGCTCCTCCATGGCGGCGGCCACGTCGGGGCTGACCTCGATATAGATCCGCTTCAGCTTGCAGCCCTTGAGCACCTGGAGGGTCTGCTTCCGAAGGCGATTGAAGACGGTGTAGGGCGAGAGCACCTTCGCCTCCCCCTGGCAGTAGGGGCAGGTGACCTTCAGGGTGTCGCCGATGCTGCGGCCCGTTTTCTTTCGGGTCAGCTCCACCAGTCCCAGATGGGTGAACCCAAACACATGGGAGCGGGTGTGATCGTCCCGCATGGCTTCCTTCAGGGTCTGGAGCACCTTCTGCCGGTCGGCTTCCTTATCCATGTCGATGAAGTCGATGATGACGATGCCGCCGATGTCCCTGAGGCGGAGCTGGACGGCGATCTCCCGGGCGGCCTCGCAGTTGGTGTTGGTGATGGTCTTCTCCAGGTTGTCCTTGCCCACGTACTTGCCCGTGTTCACGTCGATGATGGTCATGGCCTCGGCCCGGTCGATGACCAGATACCCGCCGGACTTGAGCCAGACCTGGCGGGAGAGGGCGTTTTCGATCTTCGCCTCGGTGTCGTACCGGTCGAAGAGGGCCTCGGAGTCCTTATAGAGGATGCGGGGCTTCAGCTTGGGGGCCATGACGTCGGCGATCTCTTTGAGCTTGTCGCAGGCCGCCTGGTCGTTGACGAAGACCCGATCCACGTCCTTCATGAGAAGGTCCCGGACCGTGCGGAACAGAAGGCTCTGCTCCGCGTGCATGAGGGCGGGGGCCTTGGTCTTCTTGGATTTCTTCTCGATGTCCTCGTAGAGGGTCAGGAGGCTGTCCAGATCCTCCTGGAAGGCCTCCTTCGTCTTTCCGGCGGAGGCGGTGCGGACGATGACGCCCTTGTTCTTGGGCTTGATCTCGTTGAGGATCTTGCGCAGGCGCCCCCGCTCCTCCTCCTTTTCGATGCGGCGGCTGACGCCCACGTAGTCCACCGTGGGCATGAGCACCAGCGACCGGCCCGCCAAGGTGATGTGGGTGGTGACCCGGGCGCCCTTGGTGCCCACGGGGTCCTTGGCCACCTGGACCAGGACGTTTTGACCCGGCTTCAACAGATCCCCGATCTTGCGGGTCTCCGGGAGCTGCTCCAGCTCGTCGTACTGGTCCCCGGGGAAGAACACGTCCCCGGCGTAGAGGAAGGCGTTCTTCTCGAGGCCGATGTCCACGAAGGCCGCCTGCATGCCCGGCAGCACGTTTTGGACCTTGCCGAGGTAGATGTTCCCCACCAATCGTTCCGTCCCGTTTTGCTCCACGTAGAGCTCCACAGGGGTGCCGTCCTCCACCACCGCCACGCGGATGGCGAATTTGTTGGCGTCTACTAAAATTTCCTTATTCATATTTTCCTTTCCCAAGGCTGGGCAGACCCGGCAGGCCGTCGAAATACATCTCCTCCCGTCGGCATTGGAAGGAACCCGCTGACCCCAGAAAATCGAGCAGCACGTTGACGAACGCTTCCGTGCGCAACCCGCCACCGGCGGTCAGTTCCCCCAAAACATCCAACGCGAAGGAGGCGCCGTCACAGGCCGTCAGCCTCGCTTCGTAGAGCTGCGGACGGATGTTCTGGGGCACCATGGCCCCGCTCTTCGTCCGCTTCTGTACCATGAGTTCTTCGCTTTGCAGCAGTTTGTCCAGGGCGCTGCCCACCTCCGCCGCCGAGAAAGCCCTCTCGGGCCGGACCCACAGGGTGTACCGGGCGGCGGCCAGATGCCCGGTCAGGGTCCCCAAATCCTCCGGCGCCTCCATGGCATGGGACACGGCCATGCCCTCGGGCAGCACCTCGTTCAAACGGGCCTCGAAGTCGGCGGGAATGATCTCCCCCTCCAGGCGCACGTCGAACCACTCCCGCTCGCTTTCATAGCCCGTGGACAGGGCCCCGGCAAAAGCCACCAGGGGGTGGGGGTTGAAGCCCTGGGAGTAGACGAGGGGCATGTCCGCCCGCCGAAGCGCCCGCTGCAGCGTCCGCTGCATATCGAGGTGGCTGAGATACGCCGCCCTCCCCCGCTCATGCAAAGCAGCGATGATCCGCATAGGCCCTCCCAAAGCATCCGTTGCAGCCCTGGCGGCAGTCCTTCGTGGTCTGGGCCGCCATGGCCTTTTCATACTCCTTCTTCAAATACGCCTCCGTGACCACCACGTCCACGTGGCCCCAGGGGAGCGGCTCCGTGAGCGCCCGCTGCCGGTGGGCGTACTCCGCCACCGTAAGGCCGCACTCGGAAAAGGCCTCCTGCCAGGCAACCGGCTTGAAATGCTCGCTCCAGGAGTCGAAGCGACAGCCCTTCCCGTGGGCCCGTAAAAGCACCTCGGCAAGGCGCCGGTCCCCCCGGGAGAAGGCAGCCTCCAGCACGGACAAAAAGCTGGGGTGGTAGTGGAGCTCCCCGCCCCGGACGCCCTTCATGGCCCCTACCAGCAGACGCTGCTTCCTTCGGATCTCCTCCGGCTCGTCCTGGGCGCACCACTCGAAAGCGGTGTGGGGCTTGGGCACGAAGGTGGACACGCTGACCGTGAGGCGCAATCCCTTGCCCCGCTTCTCCTTGGGCATGGAGTAAAAGAGGCGGGAGACCTTTTTCGCCAGCTCCGCGATGCCCAGCACGTCCTCGTCCGTCTCCGTGGGGAGCCCGATCATGAAATACAGCTTCACCCCGGTCCAGCCGGACTCGAAGGCGTCGGAGCAGGCCCGCAAGAGGTCCTCCTCGGTCACGTTCTTGTTGATCACGTCCCGCATGCGCTGGGTCCCCGCCTCGGGGGCGAAGGTGAGGCCCGCCTTGCGGACGGACTGCATCTTATCGAGCTCGTCCTTGAGAAGGGAATCGATGCGCAAACTGGGCAGGGCCACGGACACCCGCTTCTTCTCCATCCGGTCCATAACCTCAGGCAGGAGCTCGTGAAGGTGGGAATAGTCGCCGGTGGACAGGCTGAGGAGGGAGATCTCGTCGTAGCCCGTGCATCGCACCAGCTCCTCCGCCTGGGCGAGGAGGGTCCTTTCGCTCCGCTCCCGGACGGGCCGGTAGATGTACCCCGCCTGGCAGAACCGACAGCCCCTGGTGCAGCCCCGCATGACCTCCAGCGCCACCCGATCGTGGACGATCTGCATGTGGGGCACCAGCTGACGGCCCACGAAGGGGGCCTTGTCCAGGTTTTCAAGGACCCGGCGCGTCACCTTCTCCGGGGCCTTGTCCGTGAGCCGACGAATGGCCTTGAAGCCGTGCTCGTCGTATTCCGCCTCGTAGAAGGAGGGCACGTAGACCCCGGGGATGGCGGCCAGCCGCTCCAAAAGCTGCCGCTTCGTCTCCCCCGCCGCCCGGGAGGCTCTGTAGGCGTTCACCAGCTCCGGCTCCGCCTCCTCCCCGTCGCCGATGACCACGGCGTCGAAGAAGGGGGCGATGGGCTCCGGGTTCACGGCGCAGGGGCCGCCCGCCACCAGCAGAGGATACTCGAGCCCCCGATCCCGGCTCAAAAAGGGGATGTGACCGAGCTCCAGCATGGTCAGGATGTTGCTGTAGCACATCTCGTACAGCAGGGAAAAGCCCACGATGTCAAAGCTCTTCAAGGGGGCGCGGGTCTCCAGGGTAAAGAGCTCCTCCCCCGCCTCCTTCAGTGCCTGCTCCATGTCCGTCCAGGGGGCGAAGCACCGCTCGCAGCGGACGCCCTCCATGCCGTTGAGCACGTGATAGAGGATGCGGGAGCCCAGATGGGACATGCCGATCTCGTACACGTCAGGGAAGCAGAGGGCGAAGCGAAGGTCCGCCTCTGCCTTCACCTGCATATTGTATTCGCCGCCGATATACCGGGCGGGCTTCTCCACCCGGGATAGGAGCCGATCCAAAACCTGGTCGTTCACGTTCCTTTTCCTGTCTGTATTTTTGCCCAAACTTACGCGTTTTTAGACCCGTGCGTATAAAAACGCAGTTTACAACTAATGTACTATACCACAAAACCTTTCACCGGTCAAACAGGAAAACCAGCTCCCCCAGGGTGATCCCTTCCCCTCGCCTGGTCAGCCCCTCCAGCAGGCTCCCCTCGTCCAGGGTGCCCAGGAGCCGGTCCTCCGGACCCACCACCCGGATCAGGGTGTAGCTGCCCCGGCGCAGGGCCCGCAAGGCCTCTCCCGCGGTCCGATCGGCGTAGAGGGCCGTCTCCCGGACCTCCACGGGGCGGCCCATCCTCAGGGACGCCTGCCGGTCGACGAGCCCCTCCAGGGGCCGATCCGCCCCCAGCAACGTCCGCCCGCCGGAGAAGAGCAAAAAGGCGGCGAAGAGCAGCGCCGTTTCGCTGCCCACCCCCAGCAGGGCCCCGTAGACCCCCAGGGCCAGGAGCCCCCCGCCCAGCAGGAGGCCCGTCCAGGCCGTGAGCCGCCGGGCCCGCCGGACGCCCAGGGCGTGGGATAGCAGGGCCGCCAGGGCCCGCCCCCCGTCCAGAGGCTCCGCCGGCAGCAGGTTCACCGCGGCCAATGTCAGGTTCATGAGGAAGAAGGGCTCCATGACCGGCCCCGTTTCGGGGAGCAGCCGCAAAAACAGCAGGCTCATCCCGGCGGCCACCAGGCCGCACAGAGGCCCCGCCAGGGATACAGCTAAGGCCCGCATCCCCCCTGCCTCCAGATCCGTGCTGAGGGCCGCCCCGAAGGGCCACAGCTCCAGGGACCGGACCCGGTATCCGAGGCCCTTAGCGGTGAGCCCGTGGCCCAGCTCGTGGAGGAGCAGGGCCAGCAGCCCCAGGGCCACCCTCTTCGGCCCCTCCGTCACCGTCAAAAAAAGGACGGCCGGCAGCAACGTCCAATGGGCCCAAACCTCGCTTTCCCCCAGCCGAAAGAGCCGTTTCATGCCTGCTTTTGGACCGTCAGGGACACATAGGTCCGGGGGTCCTGGGGCGCTCCCTTCTCCGACACGGCAAGGTACACCCGCCGGCCCAGGGGCACCGTGCCCAGGAGGGCCCCGGCGTCCACGGTCTGCCCCGCCCTGACCTCGATCCCCTCGAGGCCGTAATAGACTGCGTCCACGTCCCCGGCGGACCGGATGCGCACGTACTTGCCCCAGTCCTCATCCTCGCCTACGGCGAACACCTGGCCGCCGCAGCAGCAGACCACCTGGGTATCCAGGGCGGAAAAGCCGATCACGCTGTCCTCCCGAAGCAGGATCACCTCGTCAGCCTTCACCGGGGGCGTCCATTTCACCCGCCGGATCTCCGCCTCCTGGACGGCCTCCGGCCCCGGGCTGCCCGCCTCCACATAGTAAAGGGCCCCCAAGGTATCCTCCCGCTCCTGGGCCGTGGGCTCCGGCAGAGGCTCCCCCTCCGCCGCGAAGACCTGCCGCTGCTCCCTGGCGGCCGTGCCCCCCAGCTCCAGCACCAGGGCGATGAGCAACACCCCGAGGCACAGGCTGATCTTCGCCATCATGCTCCCGGAGCGCACGGTCACGTGCTCCGCCCGCTCCTGCACCCGAAACACGCAGGGGCCCGCGTTCTGCTGCCGCTCGGTCACCTTTACCTCGCCAATGTCCATACTTCCGCCTCCTTGCCGCGTTTTGTCTCAAAATACGCTGGAAGTCGGCAGGATATGCAAAAAGCCCGGCGAACCGGGCTTTGGGATTCTTAGTTGGGATTATCTGAAATCGGGCAGGGCCCTCTCCACCAGCCTTTCGATCTTGCCGGAACGGATGAGCTCGTTCATGGCGGAAACGTCCACGCGAAGCTCGTGGTCGTCCTCGCAGAAGGGGACCACCTGGCGGACCAGGTCGTAAATCTCCTTATGGACCGGAGAGAGCTTATCCTGGATGCCCCTTAGGTCGATGCCCTGGACCGCCGCCATAAGCTCGAAGGCCAGGACGGAATAGAGGTTCTTCACGATGGTTCGGCACTTGCGGGCCGCGGTGGTGCCCATGCTCACGTGGTCCTCCTGGTTAGCGGAGGAGGGGATGCTGTCCACGGAGGCGGGATGGGCGTGGACCTTGTTCTCGGAGACGATGGAGGCCGCCGAATACTGGCAGATCATGTAGCCGGAGTTCAATCCCCCGTGGGGGGTCAAAAAGGCGGGCAGGCCGTTGGAAAGGGAGGGGTTCACCATCCGCTCCAGCCGCCGCTCGCTGATGGAGCAGAGCTCCGCCGCCGCGATGCCCAGAAAGTCCATGACCAGGGCCACCGGCTCCCCATGGAAGTTGCCGCCGGAGATGACGGACTCGTCCTCGGGGAAGAGGATGGGGTTATCGGTGACGGAGTTCATCTCGATCTCCAGGACGCTGCGGACGTAGGCGATGGAATCCCGGACGGCCCCGTGGACCTGGGGGATGCAGCGGATGGCATAGGCGTCCTGGACGCGAAGATCCCTGGAGGCCTCTGCCGTGGGGCTGTTCTCCAGCAGCAGGCGGATGTTCCTGGCCACCAGGCCTTGGCCCTTCTGGGGCCGCAGGGCGTGGATGCGGGGATCGAAAGCGGAGGTAAGGGCGGTCAGTGCCTCCATGGTCATGGAGGCGGTGATGTCGGCCAGCTTCGCCCCCCGGTCGAGGTCGTACCAGACCAGGGTGCCGATGGCGGTCATGCACTGGGTGCCGTTGATGAGTGCCAATCCCTCCTTGGCCAGCAGGTGATAGGTGGGGATGCCCGCCCGCGCCATGGCTTCGGCGCCGGGGAGCCGCTCCCCCTCATACCAGGCTTCGCCCCGGCCGATGAGCACCAGGGCCATATGGGCCAGAGGCGCAAGATCGCCGGAGGCCCCCAGGGACCCCTGCCGGGGCACCACAGGGGTGACGTCCTTGTTGAGCATTTCGATGAGACACTCGACGAGTTCCCGCCGGATGCCGGAGTTGCCCTTCACCAGGGCGTTGGCCCGAAGGAGCATCATGGCCCGGACGATCTCCCGGCCGAAGGGCGTGCCTGTGGCCACGCAATGGCTCAGGATCAGATTTTCCTGAAGCTGGGCGCTTTGCTCATGGCCCACGTTCACCTTGGAGAATTCCCCGAAGCCGGTGGAGATGCCGTATACCCGACGGTCCTCCGCCAATATCTTCTCCACCAGGGCTCGGGCCCGATCGATGGCCTCATAGCAGCCCTCCGACAGCTTCACCGGAGCGTTGAATCGCGCCACCGCCACCACCTTTTCGATGGTCAGGCTTTCGCCGTCCAAAATGACCGGGGCAAGGGCATGGTCCACATCCATAGCAAAGGCACCTCCGCAAGCGATACTGTTTCTATGCCCATACTATCATTTTGCCGGGGGCAAGTCAATTTGCCGGGGATAATATACACTTTATGGAGAGGATGGCTTTTTATATGTGTGTGCGCCCCTGACGGTATATACACACACTCTTAGTCCTGATCTTTATCTTTCTCTTTTTCTTTCTCTTACTCTTATTCTTATTCTTTCGGTTGAAACCAATATGGTTTCATCTGGAACCATGTTGAAATCAACGTTGGAATCAAAGCCGATCGAAGACGGTCATCTTCACCCCTGTGTCCTGACAGAGGATGGTGTCCGGCTCCTTGCCCAGACGCCAGAAGACGTAGAAATCCCCCGCCGCCCCGGATAGGTTGAAGAGCTGCCAAATATAGGCCACCCACCGCCAGCTCACCGGCAGCAGGAACATAAGCAGCAGAAAGACGACGCCCCAGAAGGTCACCGGGGCCAGGCTGATGACGCGGTGATCATGCTTGGTGAAATAGCACTCGCTGCCGGCGTAGGCGTAGACCAGGGTGAAGCCGTAGTTGGCCCTTTTGCCGGAATAGCGGCGCATGAAAACGCCGTGAGCCAGCTCATGGAGGGGAATATAGGCCACGTAGCCCAGGGCCATGACCAGCAGCTGCAGGGGCAGCTGTTGGGAGCTCAGCTCCAAAGCGCCCTCCCACAGCAGCAGCGCCAGGAGCGCCAGCAGCAGGACCATGATCCCGATGGACAGGCCGTTGACGATCCAGAACTGCTTCTTGTTGTCCTTGAGATCGATGAGATACTTTTGCCCGTAGCCCTCGGGCAGCGTCCAGGTGGATTTCATATGCGTTCCTCCTTTATATGCGCTTGAGGATCTCCAAACCCAGGTGGAGCTTGCCCAGGTGGTGGTTGGCGCTCTTGAGGCCCCCGGCATCGTAGCTGCTTTCCGCCAGCACGTCCCCAGACTCCAGAAAATCGAAAAGCTCCAGGCCGTAGAAGTCGCACAGGGCCTGGACCCCGGCCACCTCCATCTCCACGGCGAGACACCCCTCGGCCCTGCGCTTCTGCACCAGGCCCACCGTCTCCCGGAGCATGGAATCCGTGGTCCAGACCCGTCCCTGCACATGGGGCGCGCCCAGCTCGTCCAGGATGGCGGCCACCCTGGGGGCGTTTTTGACTTTGATATAGTCGGCGGCGGGGGCGTAGTAGTAGGAGGCTCCCTCCCCCCGGTAGGCCTCGGTGGGGACGATGTACTTGCCCTTTGTCCTGGCCCCATCCAAACTCCCGCAGGAGCCGAACATGAGGAACTTGGTCGCCCCGGTCTGCCAATGGACCTCATAGCAGGAGCCGGAAGCGATGGCGGAACCGATGGCGGAGAGATAGAAGGCCACGGACTCCCCGTCCAGGTCGAAGCGATAGATGGGGGTGACGCCGTTGCAGGCGCCGATATGGCCGATGACCTCACAGGAAAAAGAGCTCAGCAGATGGTCGTGGATCTCCTTGGAAAAGAGGATCAGGCACTTGTCCAGCAGGTGCTTTTTTTCGCCGTAAAAGACGCCGACATCGATGACCGGCTTGGTTTTATCGTCGTAATCGTGGATGATCATGGTGGTTCCCCTTTTTTCTTTTCGACAGTTATACCACAGCCGAAGCAAGCCGGCAAGGCCCCGCCCCTCTTTTTTTGCCCGCGCTCTGGACAAACGGGCGGCAAGGCGATATACTGTAGGCAAGCGTTATCTTTACGTAAAAATAACGGGAAGGAGAAAAGCCATGGCCAATGAGAGAAGAGCCCGCCGCGCCCTGCTTTGGCTGGGGCTCGCTTTGGTCGTGCTGTTCCTCCTCTCCTTCTCCCTGGGCCGCTACGGGGTGCCGCCTCGGCAGGTGGTGAAGATCCTCTGCGCCCGGTTCTGGGAGCTGTTCGCGGGCAAGGGGACCTTAGAAAGGACCTGGGCCCCGGAGATGGAGACGGTGGTCATAAACATCCGCCTGCCCCGGATCGTCATGGCCTGTCTCGTAGGCTGCGCCCTGTCCGGGGCGGGGACCGCCTTTCAGGGGGTCTTCCACAACCCCATGGCCTCCCCGGACATCCTGGGGGCCTCCAGCGGCGCCGCCTTCGGAGCTGCCCTGGCCATTTTGCTGGGGGCGTCCACCCGGATGATCACCCTCAGCGCCTTCGGCTTCGGCCTTCTCACCGTGGGCCTCGTGATGCTGGTGGCCCACCGGGCTCCCGGCGCCCGGCTCATCAACCTGATCCTGGCGGGCATCATGCTCTCCTCCCTCTTCAACGCCGGCACCTCCTACATCAAGCTGGTGGCCGACCCCAGCAACCAGCTGCCCCAGATCACCTACTGGCTCATGGGGAGCCTGTCCGGGACCCGGCTTGCCGACGTCCCCCTGGCCTTCTTCCCCATGGTTTTGGGCCTCGTCCCCCTGTTTTTGCTCCGCTGGCAGCTGAACCTGTTGAGCCTGGGGGAGCAGGAAGCCCGGGCCCTGGGGGTGGACACCCATCTGGTGCGGCTGGTGTTGCTCCTGTCCGCCACATTGGTCACCGCCGCCAGCGTGTCCGTGTCGGGCATGATCGGCTGGGTGGGCCTGGTGGTGCCCCACCTGTGCCGAAAGCTCCTGGGGAGCGATCACAGGTATCTCATGCCCGGCTCCTTCCTCTGCGGGGCCGCCTTTTTGCTGCTGGTGGACAACGTGTCCCGAAACCTGCTGGCGGTGGAAATCCCCATCGGCATCCTCACCGCCCTGGTGGGGGCCCCCTTCTTCCTCTATCTCATCACCCGGAAGGAGGAGAAATCGTGCGTTTGACCATCGAAAATCTGTCCTTCCGTTACGGCGGCCGGGAGGTGCTGCATGAGATCTCCTTTACGGCCGAGGAGGGGGAACTGCTGGCCATTTTGGGTCCCAACGGCGTGGGCAAGACCACTCTGTTCAAATGCGTCATGGGCCTTGAGCGCCCCTGTGGGGGCCGCATCTTGGCGGACGGGACGGACCTTTCTGCCCTGTCCCCCCGGGCGCGGGCCCACCGGGTGGCCCTCATCCCCCAGGTCCATCCCCTGTCCTTCCGGTATTCCGTCTTCGACATGGTCCTCATGGGCACCAGCCACAGCCTATCCCCCCTGGCCCTGCCGGGGGAAAGGGAGCGGGCGGCGGCCCGAAACGCCCTGGAGCGGCTGGGCATATCCTCTTTGGCGGACCGGCCCTTCGACCGGCTGTCCGGCGGGGAGCAGCAGCTGGTTTTCGTGGCCCGGGCCCTGGCCCAGCAGGCGAAGGTGCTGCTCATGGACGAGCCCACCGCCTCTTTGGACTACGGGAATAGGCTGCAGGTGCTGGGCGCGGCCCGGGATCTGGCCAGGGACGGGTATACCGTCCTCCTCTCCACCCACGACCCCCAGCACGCCCTCTGGTTCGCGGACCGGGCACTGGCCCTGCACCAGGGCCGGATCCTGGCCTATGGGGCGCCCCGGGAGGTGGTCACCGCCGACCTGCTGCAGCAGCTCTACGGGCGGCGGATCGCCCTCATCGACACGGAGCAGGGGCCCGTGGTGGTGCCCCAGGAGGGGGATTGATGTTCACCTGGACGGAGGAAAGAGCCGCCTTTTGGGCGGACAGCGCCGCATACACGGGAGCCTACGATCTTTTGGCAGAGCGGGCAAAAAAGCATCTTCGCCCCGGCAGCACCGTCTTTGAAGGGGGGTGCGGTCTGGGGCACCTGTCCGCGGCCCTGGTCCGGCGGGGCTTTGCCGTCACCGCCATGGACCTCTCTCCCCTGGCCCTGCGGCATGTGGAGGCACTTCCCGGCCTCACCGTCCGGCAGGGGGACGTCTTCGCCCTGCCGAAAGAGGAGGTCTATGATGGGGGCCTGTTCTGCTTCTTCGGCGGGGTCCAAGAGACCCTGCGCTGGGCCCAGGTCCACTGCCGGGAAAATCTGATCCTGTTCAAAAAGAATTGGGACACCCACCGCTTCACCCGGGATCCGGGGGCCATCCGAAAGTTCACCTACCCTTTGACGGTGGCGGAGCTGAAGGACCTGGGGGTGCCCTTTGAAACGGAGGTCTTCGAGGTGGACATGGGCCAGCCCTTCCGGAGCCTTTCAGACGCGGTCCGCTTCTTCCGGCTCTACGACCCGGAGGGGGCCATGACCGAGGCGGAGGTCCTGGCCCGGCTCACAGAGACTGGCGATCCCACCTTCCCCTATTATCTACCCGCCATCCGGCCCGTGGGCATGATCGTCCTCCGGGCCGAGGATATACGGCACTTCAACACCCGATAAGGAGGAAAAAGCATGAAACGAATCGCAACCCTGCTGTTGGCCCTTTTGATGGTCCTGTCCCTGTGCGCCACGGCCGCGGCCGACACCCAGCCCGCCACCCGGGCCTTCACCGACTCGGTGGGCCGGACCGTGGAACTCCCAAAGGACCTTGAGAAGGTGGCTGTCAGCGGCCCTCTGGCCCAGATCGTCCTCTTCGCCCTGTGCCCCGATCGGCTGGTGGGCATCGCCAACAATTGGGACGAAACGGCGGCCCAATTCTTTGACGCCAAATACTATGACCTGCCCATTCTGGGCCAGCTCTATGGCGGCAAGGGCGAGCTGAATCTGGAGACCCTTCTGAGCAGCGGCGCCCAGGTGGTCATCGACGTGGGCGAACCCAAGGGCACCATCGTGGAGGATCTGGACGCCCTGCAGGAGCAGACCGGCATTCCCTTTGTCCACATCACGGCTCTGACCGCCACCATGGGCGATGCCTATCGGAAGCTGGGCGAGCTCCTCAACATGCCGGAGGAAGCGGAGGCCCTGGCCGCCTACTGCGACCGGGTCTACGCCCGGACGCTGGAGATCGCAGGGTCCGTGGAAAAGAAAAACCTCCTCTACATCACCGGGGACCAGGGGTTGAACGTGATCGCCCAGGGGAGCTACCACGGCGAGATCATCGACCTTTTGAGCAACAACCTGGCCGTGGTGGAGAGCCCCTCGTCAAAGGGCACGGGGAACGAAGTGGACATGGAGCAGATTTTGCTCTGGAACCCGGAGGTGATCCTCTTCTCCCCCGGCAGCATCTATTCTGACGTAGCGAACCGGCCCGAGTGGCAGACCGTGGCCGCCATCCGAAACGGCGCGTACTACGAGGTGCCCTTCGGCCCCTACAACTGGATGGGCTTCCCCCCCTCGGTGCAGCGGTATCTGGGCATGATGTGGATGAGTCAGCTCCTATATCCCGAAACGGCCCAATACGACCTGTATGGAGCGGTGAAGGAGTATTTTGAGCTATTCTACCACTGCGGCATCACCTTCGAGCAGTTCGACGCCCTCATGGCCAACTCCATCTGGGCCCAGATGGGCGAAGCCGCCCCGGCGGCGTAAGGCCATGGCGGAAAAGCGGCACATCCTGATCTCAGGCGACCGGGGCGTGGGCAAGAGCACCCTCATCGAAAGGCTGCTTGCGCACTGTCCCCGGCCCCGGTATGGGTTCGTCACCCGAATGGAGCCGGCGGGAGCGGACGGCTTCCGCCCCATCTACATCCACCCGGCGAACCAGGCCCCGGCCCAGTGGGTCTATACCGAGGGGAACTGCATCGGCACCTGCGACAGCCGGACCCATCGGCCCAATCGGGAGGTCTTCAACACCCTGGGCGTCCGATATGTCCGGGAAGCCAGACCGGGAGGCATCCTTATCATGGACGAGCTGGGCTTTTTCGAGGCCCAGGCGGAGCCCTTCACCGACGCTGTGCTGGCGGCCCTCTCGGGCGATATCCCCGTGATCGCCGCCGTGAAGAGCCGCACGGACGTCCCCTTTTTGAACGCGGTCCGGGCCGCGCCCCGGGCAGAGGTCTTTTACATCACCCCGTCCAACCGGGACGAGCTGTTCGAACGGCTCCTGCCCCGGATGCGGGAGCTATAGATCCCAAAACGAGAAAAAGCCTCATTGCGAGGCTTTTTTCATGTCTATTATCCGGTTATGGTTCCGTTCCGCCGCCGGGCTCCTCCCCGGTCTCCTCCGCGGGCTCCGGCACGGTCTCATCCGAGATCTCCGTGGGGCCGGCGGGAGGCGCCCCGTTCACCACGGTCACAAGACCGTTGAAGATGCCCTCGCACATCTGCTCCATGAACTCCTCGTCCTGAAGGCGCTTGCGCTCCTTGGAGCTGTCCCAGTTGCCCAGTATCAGCAGCGCGCAGGGGCAGCCGCAGCCCGTGGCCACGGAATCGCTTTCGATCTTCACGCCGTTCTTGCGGTCGCTGCCGGACTGCTTGCGGATGCCGGTGGCCATGGAATAGGCGTCCACGAGGGTCAGGGCGTACTCCTGGTTGCCTTTGGAGCAGCGCACGTAGGTGGAGGAATTCTTGGAGTTGGGGTAGTTGCACATGAGGCGGACCACATAGTCACACTTGGCCTCCTTGAATATCCGGCCCCGCTCCTCGTTGGACATGGTGCCCTTGGTGTCGTCGGTGCGGCTCAGGACCACGTTGGCACCCTGGCTCTCCAGATAGAGCTTCAGCCGCTTGGCGAACATAAGGTTATATGCCGCCTCGGAACCGAACTTCTTCGAGTTCCCGTCCCGGTAGGCGTCCAGACCGATGGTCTGGCCGGACAGGGGCATCTTCAAATTCTCGTTGGGATCGGCGGTCACGAAAGCGGTGGGCTCGGGGGTAGGCGTCTCCGCCACGGGCGTGCCCAGGGCCGGGGTGTCCTTCACCTCCGGCGTAGGCGTGGGGGTGGGCGTGGGCAGCAGCTCCTCCGCCGGCTCCTGGGAGGGCTCCACGGTGGGCGTGACCAGCACCTCCTCCTGGACCGCGGTGCGCATGGCCTTCACCACGCCGGGGCCGTTTTTGATGGCCCAGGAGATGCCCAGATAGAGCCCGGCCACCAGCGCCAGACACACCAGACAAAACAGGCTGAATCCGATGGGATGGCCGATGCGGAGGAACCGTCTTCTTCTTTTGATTTGTTTCATAGGCAAACTTCACCTTTGTTTGGAGATAGGGTCATTGTATCATCTTGTTTCGCTCCTGTCTGTCCAAACACAAAAGGTTAACAAAAAAGATAAAAAAATATCGTCTTTGTCGGGACAGGATGGGGAAAATATGGTATGATTTCCCCGATATGGAAGAGGATCGTACCAAAAACACAGCGCTTCGCGCCGCCTGCTTCACCGGGCACCGGGAGCTGCCGAGAGCCGGTTCAGCCGCCTTTGCGCATCTGAAAAGGCGGGTCAGAGCGGCCATCGCCCTGGCCGCAGAGCGGGGCGTGAGCCGGTTCTATTCCGGCGGGGCGGAGGGGTTCGACCTGTTGTGCGGACAGCTGGTGCTGGAGGCTCAGCGGACGCGGCCCCAGCTGCAGCTCATGCTGGTGCTGCCCTATACGGGGCACGGGGAGCAGTTTTCCAAAGGGGACCAGCGGGAGCTTGCCCGGCAGAAGGAGGCCGCGGAGGAGGTGGTCTACCTCTCCACCCACTACTTCCCCGGGTGCATGGCCCTTCGGAACCGGCAGCTGGTAGCGGACGCGGATCTGTGCATCGCCTACCTCACCCACGCCCCCAGCGGCACCGCCCAGACCGTGGGCTTCGCTCGGGAGAAGGGGATCGAAGTTTTGTATGTTTAAGTGGAAAGAATAAAACAGACACTTTTCTTGAAAGAAAAGGGGCCCAAAAGAAACTCAATGGGGATCGGCTTTTTGCTGCCTATCCCCAGTATTTTTCTTGGGCTTTTCTTTTTCCGCCGCTTTTTCTTTTCACCTGAAAAGAAAAAGCGGCAAAAGAAATAAGCTAAATCACTTGCTTTTCTTGGGCGCCGGCGGCGGGGTGGCGTTGACGAACTCCACCTCCAGCGGCACGTCCTCGATGGCCCAGTTGTCCGTGTAGGGGGCTGACCCCGGCGTGAGGCCCGAGACCACCTTGGGGGGCTCCGCCAGCTTCAGCTGCTCCCGGATGGCCCTCGTCTCCGCGTCGTTCTTGCTCCCGTTGCGGATCTCCACCTCCGTGCCGTAGGCGCAGTTATAGAAGATCCAGCGGGCATCGGGCACGGGCAGGCGGATGCAGCCGTGGCTGTCCTGGGAGCCCAGCTTCAAATACTTGTCCACATACAGGCTGTTCAGATCCTTCTGTCCGTTTCGGGCGCCCCGATGGTACACCACGGAATGGAAGTAGGTGCGGGACACGATCAGCGTCCAGTACTGGGCCGAGAAATCGCCGCTGGCGAAGGTGCCGAACCGGAGCCGGCACTCCTTCAGTTTGAAAGTGCCGATCCTGGTGAGCCCGTTTTTGGAGCTGCCCGTGGAGCAGAGCATGTACCGAACGGGGATGGTGTAGTTCCCGTTGGCGTCCTTTTTGAAGGCCATGACCACCTGCCAGGTCACGTCCACGATAAGCTTATAGGTGTCCGGGGCGGGATACCCCTTGGGCATGACGGGATCGATGCCCTCCGTCTCGTAGTAGGTGTCCTCCAGGCCCCCCACCAGCTCCTCGAAGCTCATGTTCACCGTGGGCGCATAGTAAGAAAAGGGGATGGGCGACGCCGTGGGCGTGGGCGTGGGCAGAGGCGTAGGGCTGGGCGTGGGGCTGGGCTGGGGCGTCAGGGTGGGCGCCGGGGTCTCGGCCGCCACCGTCACCGCCTGCACGGCGGCGGATACCTGGACAGGCGCCCCCGTCACCGGCACCTGGGTGGTCGAGATGACCAGCTCCGTAGGTTGTATCGCTTGAGCCATCTGCTTCGGCCCGCACCCCCCCGCCAGGAGGATGAGCAGCACCAGCAGCGCGGCGCTCCAACGTTTTAGATCCACCGTTTTCGTATCCTTTGGGAAAATTTCAGGGGGTATTGTATCACGACAGTCCGGCCCCCACAACCCAAAAACTGTCAAATTCCTGCAAAATAACTATGAACGGCCTTCAGGCGATGTTCTCCTTCGCTTCCAGGATCGCTTTCGTCAACTGGTCAGCGCAGGAGGTGTCGCTCCGGCCGCAGGTGTTCCCCTGGAGAAGGGCGATGACCTGGTCCGCGTCCATGCCCTCCACCAGCTTGCCGATGGCCTTCAAATTGCCGTTGCAGCCGCCGGTGAAGACGACGTTGTGAAGCTTGTTCCCCTCCAGGTCGAAGCTGATCTCGCTGGAGCACACGTTCTTGGTCTTGTAACGATACTGCATGGGTTCTATTTCCTTTCTTCTGATTCTAAAATCGGTTCCGGCTCAACGATCGCCGGTTCATCATTCGTCTCCAAGACGGGCTCCGGTTCGACATTCGCCGGTTCGGCGGGCTCCGCCGCGGTTTCCTGCTTCCTCCCCCAGCTCATGATCCACCGCTGCCAGGGCCGCTCCCACAGATAGGTGAGCACCGCCGCCAACAGGATCGACAGTCCCAGGGCCTCCGCCGTGAGGAAAAGCTGCATCTTCATGCCCGCCGACGCCACGTCCGCCCCGCTTTGGAATCCCAGGCTCATGCGAAGCAGCACGATCAGCCGCTGGTGGTAGAGGTACAGGTTATAGGAGATGGCCCCCAGGAACCGGGCCACCGGATTGGAGAAGAGCCAGCGCAGGGGCTTCAGGGACAGGGCCGCGCTCACCAGGAACAGGGTGAAGCACAGGGAGAGGCCGATCCTGTTTTCCAGCTGCCAGATCTGCTTGTCCTCCCGATACATCTGGGCGGACACGATCTCGTTTCGGATGAGCACCGCCCCCAGGATGGCCAGAACCGTGAACAGCACCGCCCACAGCCGCTTATAGGGGACCTTCACGCAGTAGAGGGTGAAAAGGTAGGCCGCCAGCATGCCGTTGGCGAACACGGGCAGGAAGGTGGGGAACTGGTTCACCTGCATGTTGACGGGGGTCTGCTTCAGGGCGTACTGGTAGATGAACAGGGCCCCGAAGCCCGTCAGCGTCCCCCAGAAGAGCAGGGGGCTTTTGCGGAACAGCTTCACCAGCAGGGGGAAGAAAAGATAGAACTGGACCTCCAGGGCCACGGTCCACAGCACCCCGTTGATGGGGGCGTAGATATAGGTGTCCGCCCGGAACATATGGGTGAAGGTCAGGTGGGACACAAGGTCCCGCACCGCGTAGGAGATTGTGGGATAGTTGCCCAGATACAGCTGATACCCGAAGGAGATGAGGACCGCCAGCAGGTAGCTGGGGTAGATACGGGCGAGCCGCTTCTTATAGAAGGTGCAGGCGTCGTCCACCCCCTCCCCCAGGAGCATGGACCGGGCGATGGGCAGTGTGAGGCAGAAGGCGGACAGGAGCACCATCATGTCCACGAAGATATACCCCACCCAGCGGATGTGGCTGGGGGTCAGGTCCGTGATGCCTAAAAAGCTCAGAAAGGGCGTGGGGTAGTTGGGCATGAACCAGGTCTGCTGCCAGAAATGGAACCAGAGCACCAACAGCACCGACAGACCCCGGATGCCGTCCACCACGTCCACGTGCCGGCAGTCGATGTCCATGTCGAGGCTGAGCCAGCTATGCTGTTTTGCCTGGGCCTGCTCCATTTCGCTCCTTCCCGCATACCTCTCCTTAGTATATCCTATTATACCAAAATCCATTGGGGATTGCAAGAAGGGCCGGGATAGGGTATACTGTTGCCGAAGCAACAAATGCACCTCATCCACCGCAAGCGGTCCCCCTTCCCCTCAAGGGGAAGGCTTGGTTTTAACAATGAACGAAACGCAGAACAAAAAGCTTACACCCTTTGCCCAGCAGCTGAGAAAGGGGATGACCCCCGAAGAGCGGCATCTTTGGTACGATTTTCTCAGAAAACTGCCCTGTACCGTCAATCGGCAAAAGGTGTTCGGTAGCTATATCGCCGATTTTTATATTGCCTCCGCGTCTCTGGTGATCGAGCTGGATGGCGGGCAACACTATGAAGAAGCAGCCCGCCAGCACGACAGGGAACGGGATGAGTGGTTCAACTCCCATGGGATAACCGTCCTGCGGTACACCAATCAGGATATAAAACACAATTTCAGCGGCGTTTGTCTGGATATTCATCAACACCTGTCCAAAAGCCTTCCCCTGTGAGGGGAAGGGGGACCACCGAAGGTGGTGGATGAGGTGTAGGCCTCAACATATGGAAAGGAGCGATCTATGGACACCATCCCCCTCTCCCCCGCCATCCTGGCGGCGCCGCTGTTCGCGGGGCTGCAGGATACGGACGTGGCGGCCTTTATGCGGACGGCTCCCTGCCGCCAGGACAGCTTCTCTAAAGGAGCCATCCTCCTCTCCCAGGGGGACAGCGTGACCGCCGCAGGGCTCCTGCTCTCCGGAAAGCTGAAGGCCTACCGGCTGAACCGGCAGGGGGAGGAAAACCTGCAGAGCGTCCTGGGCCCCGGCAACATGTTCGGGGACATGCTCATGGCCACAGATAACGGCAAGAGCCCCGTCACCGTGGAGTGCACGGAGGACGCCCGGGTCCTGTTCGTCCCCTTTAAGAGCATCATGGCCGCCCCCGGCGACTTCGGCGACCGGCTTCGGGTGAACCTGCTCCACGAGCTTTCCGCCCGATACTGGGCGCTGAACCGGAAGGTGCGCTACCTTTCCGAGCGCTCGCTCCGGGGCCGGATCGCCCTGTTTTTGCTGGACGCCGCCCACGACCAGGGAGGGCCCACCTTCACCCTGCCCATGACGAGGGAGGCCATGGCGTCCCTGTTGGGCGTGAACCGCAGCGCCCTCTCCCGGGAGCTTTCCCGCATGGAAAAAGACGGCCTGTTGGCCGTCTATCGGGGCTCCTTCCGGCTGCTCAGCCGGGAAGGGCTGGAGGATTGTCTGGATTAATCCTTCTTTTCGATGGTATAGCCCTGCTCAGCGCTGCCGGTGAGGGTGATGGTCACGGTATCGCCGTAGCAGCAGTCCAGCCAATTGGTTTTGCGCTCCTGGTGCATGTCGTCGGAAACGACCAGCTGGAAGCGCAGGGCCTCCCCCTCGTTGATCCGGTCCCAGCCGCCCCACGCCACAGGCTCCAGCTCGAAGAAGGTCTCCTGACCCCGGGCATAGAGCGTGCCGTCGGCGTTCACGGACGTGCCCGCGCTGTGCTCGTAGCCCCTCTCCCCGTATAAGCAGCCCAAAGCCTCGAAGCCGTTCTCCGTCTCGATGCGGACCCGAACGGTGGCTGGATGGAGCCAATAGGGCTCTGAAAGGGCCCGGGCCCTCAGGCCGGGGAGGCCGTGGCAGAGGGCGTCGAAGGCGGACCGCTGGCCGTGACGGCTCAAAAAGTGCTTCACTTCGTCCCCATATTTCGCATCCTCGACAAGGCGGGCGGCGGCGGGGACGGCGGAGTCCCCCAGATCCCAGAGGACGTCGGTGTCCACGGTGTCGAGGCGCCCTTCCTCATAGGCCCGGACGTTATAGTCCGCGATGAGAGCGTTGGTGTCAAAGAGGCACAGGAACCCGAACATGCATACGAACAGAAGGCACAGGGACCGCGTGACGTTCAGCCGCGTCCAATAGGCGCCGATAAGCGCCAGCAGGAAGGCGGCCACCAGGACGATCATGGCCCAGCTCGCATAGACCCGCTTGGGGGTGAGGCCGTAGGTGCAAACGTACAGGACCATCTTGGAAAGGGCCGTAGCCGCCAGGATGAGGCTGCAGAGGCACAGGACCGTCAGCAACGCCCGGCGGACCCCCTCCCCCTTCCCCCGCTTGGTGAACAAGCTGACGAACAGATAGAGAAGACCGTTGATGGTGCAGACGGCGCAGAGCTGGAAGAAGCCCTCCCGGGCGTAATCGGCGTAGGTGTAGCCCTTAGGGAGCACCCCGGTGAAGGCCGAGGTGTACAAGGGCAGCTGGCTGAAGAAGAACAGGCCGTAGACCAGCAGCAGCGGGATCAGCATGGCGCAGCTGACCGCCAAAGGCAAAAACCGGCGGCGGATACGGAAGGCCGCCACGCTCTCCCGCGACAGCACCCGGTTGAGGGCGTGGTCCCGGCTGCCGAAAAGGCAGCTCATGAGCAGGGTCGCCATGACCACCGCCAGCAGCAGGCACAGGAGCCGCCAAAAGACGGCCTCGGGCAGGCTTTCCGAGAAGAGGCTGTCCAGGAGCTTGGAGAAGGCTTCGTCGTACTGGAGCAGGTTCACCACGATAAACAAGGGGATGAGCGCCAGCCCCAAGCCCAGCAGCACCAGCAGGGCAGCCCTGAGCCAGTTTCTTTTTCCGCCGGAAAAGGCGGCGGTGAAAAAGGCGCTGAGCTTGGAGAAGGGCATGAAGACGTTGGCCTTGAAGAACTCCGGGACGAACATGTCCCCCAGTTTTTCTTCCGCGGAGTTGCCTCCGGCGCAGTAGACCCCGTAGCCCCATAGGAGCACCGCGAACCAACGGGCAAAGAAGCGGACCGGGCCGTTGTCGGTCAAAAGATGGGACAGAAGGAACAGAAGGCCCACCGCCCAGACGCCAAGGGATCGCTTGCCCATCCGGCCCCGATAGTGCCAGACCGTCAAGCCGTAGAGGACGAGGCCATAGACCAGACCCAGCAGGGGATGGCCGGAGATCTCAAACCGGCAGACCAGGTAGCCCAGCGCCAGCAAAGCGAAGGCCAGCACCCGGTCCCGCATCGGCACGGGGTCCTTTTGGGGTATAGTAGGCTCCGGTGCGGCCGTGGGCTGCACCGTCGGGTTCGTATACAATTCTTCCATTTTTAGTTTTCCTCTCTGTATTCGAGAATGTCCCCGGGGGCACAGTTCAGCTCCCGGCAGATGGCGTCCAGGGTGGAGAAGCGGACGGCCTTGGCCTTGTTGTTCTTCAGGATGGACAGGTTGGCCACCGTGATCCCCACCCGTTCGGAGAGCTCGTTCAGACTCATGCGCCGCCGGGCCATCATCACGTCCAGATTCACTTCGATCATGACGCTGCCCTCCTTTAGATGGTGAAGTCGTTCTCGGCCTTCAGGGCCACGGCTTCCTCGATCACGTTCTTGACCACCCGGAGGACCAGCCCCAAGAAGCCGGCCACGAAGGCCAGCACGGGCAGGAGCCGAAAATAGACTATGCCGAGGCACAGCAGCCCCGCTTCGATGAAGCAGCACCAGCTGATGGTCCTAAGGCAGGACACCACTCTGTCCGTGAACACCTGATGACCCTTTATCAGCAACAGCAGCTTGACCAGGAATCCATCGGCCACCGCCACGGGAACGAGATACACATAGGCCAGGGCCACCAAAAGGGGCGGCAGGGATTCCCCGTAGACTGCGCCGTGGGCCTTGGGGAGGTACGCGGGCAACAGGATCGCCATGGCGATGAGGCCCAGAAAGCCGATCCCGCAGCAGACGAGGGACAGGGTCACGGAGGCATTTTTGCTGATCTTGGGCATTTAGAATCGCTCCTTTTGTCTTTCGTTGGCCCTACCATACCACCAAATTCATCGTTTGTCAATTCTTTTTTATCGTTTTTCAATAAATCTTTTCTGTTTATCAAAAGGGCAAGTTCCTCTTGTAATTGCGGGAGAAAAATGATATCATATATCAAATTTCGTCGTCAAAGGAAAAAGAACATGGAACTGATCATGGAAGCCCTGGAAAAGAACGCCAAATTCTTCCCCAACGAAGTGGCTCTGGTGGAGATCAACCCCGCCGCCCGGCCCGCTGCGGAGATGACTTGGCGGGAGTACACCCTCATCGAGACCAGCCCCGAGGGCCGCTATCGCCGGGACATGACCTGGCGGGAGTTCGACACCAAGGCCAACCGGTTCGCCAACCTCCTGCTCACCCGAAACGTGAAGAAGGGGGACAAGGTGGGGATCCTCCTCATGAACGGGCTCGAATGGCTGCCCATCTACTTCGGCATCTTGAAGACCGGCGCCCTGGCCGTGCCCATGAACTATCGGTACACCGACGAGGAGATCGCCTACTGCGGGGATCTGGCGGAGGTGTCCGTGCTGGTGTTCGGGCCGGAGTTTACGGAGCGGGTGGCCTCCGCCCTGCCTCGGCTTCCCCGGGTGAAGACCCTCTTTTATGTGGGGGAGGACGTGCCCGCCTTCGCGGACAGCTACGATCGGCTGGTGGAGTTCTGCTCCAGCCGGGCCCCCGCCGTGGAGCTCACGGAGGACGACGACGCGGCCATCTATTTCTCCTCCGGCACCACCGGCTTCCCCAAGGCCATCCTCCACGCCCACCGGGCGCTGATGCATGCCGCCGTGTGCGAGCAGCACCACCACCAGCAGACCCACAGCGACGTGTTCCTCTGCATCCCGCCCCTCTACCACACCGGCGCCAAGATGCATTGGTTCGGGAGCCTCCTCTCCGGCAGCCGGGCGGTGCTCCTTCGGGGCGTGCGGCCTGATTGGGTGCTCCAGACCGTCAGCGAGGAGAGGTGCACCATCGTGTGGCTCCTGGTGCCCTGGGTCCAGGACATTTTGGATTCCCTGGATTCCGGCGCCCTGAAGCTCAGCGACTACGAGCTGGGTCAGTGGCGGCTCATGCACATCGGCGCCCAGCCCGTGCCCCCGTCCCTGGTGCGGCGGTGGCTGAAGGTGTTCCCCAGGCATCAGTACGACGTGAACTACGGCCTTTCCGAGTCCATCGGCCCTGGCTGCGTGCACCTTGGCATGGAGAACCTCCACAAGCTGGGGGCCATCGGCAAGGCCGGCTACGGCTGGCAGATCCGGGTGGTCAACGACAAAAACGAGGACACGGTCCCCGACGAGGTGGGCGAGCTGCTGGTGAAGGGGCCCGGGGTCATGAAGTGCTACTACCGGAACCCGGAGGCTACGAAGGAGTCCCTCATGGGCGAATGGCTCCGGACTGGGGACATGGCCAAGATGGACGCGGACGGGTTCGTGTATCTGGTGGACCGGAAGAAGGACGTGATCATTTCCGGCGGCGAGAACCTGTACCCGGTGCAGATCGAGGACTTCCTCCGCACCCACAGCAAGATCAAGGACGTGGCGGTCATCGGCCTCCCCGACGAGCGGCTGGGGGAGATCGCGGCGGCCATCATCGAGGTGAAGGAGGGCGACGCCCTTTCCGAGGCGGAGGTCAACGACTTCTGCCGGGCCCTGCCCCGATATAAGCGGCCCCGGAAGCTGATCTTCGCCACGGTGCCCCGGAATCCCACCGGCAAGATCGAAAAGCCCCTGCTGCGGGAACGGTACGGAGCGACCCGGCTGGTGGAAGCGCAGATGAAGGGATGATTTAGGGTTACGTTTTGCCGCTTTTTCTCTTTAGGCTAAAGAGAAAAAGCGGCGGAAAAAGAGAAATGCAAGAAGGGGTAAAGCTTTCGCAAGAAAAGCAATACCCCTTCTTAAGTTCTTTTGGGGTGCCTTTTCTTACCAAGAAAAGGCACAGATGCTTTCCATCAATTCCTCTCCGATATGCTTCTGAGCGACTCCCCGTTGAGCCAGCGAAGCAGCTGCTTCGGCGTGGCGGGCAGGGGCAGGGTCTGAAACTCGGTGCGGCCGGGGACCATCTTCGTGTCGTCGTCGCTGGTGGCCCAGGTGACCCGGCCCAAAACGGGCGCATCGCAATCGCGGATGTCCCCCGCGGGCAGCTCCGTATGCTGGATGAGGATGGACGCCTCCCGATTGTCGGAGATCCAGCGGCCGAAGTTGGTGGTGGGCGATTTCCACACCCAGCGGGTGCTGCCGTTCCGCTCCCCCGCCCGCTTGAGATACCCGTTGTACACGTCCTGGGTGCAGCGCATGAGCCAGATCACGTGGTAGCCGGCTCGCTGGAAGTGCTCGCACACATCGAAGAAGCTGGCCTCCATCAAAAGCCCGTCCTGAAGCATCATGGCGAAATGGTTCACCAGCACGTAGGCCTCGATGCTCACCCCGTCCACCGTCACCGGCACGTTCCGGCATTCAGGCGGCACCAGACTCCGCCACTGGTCCTGCCAGTCCGCCGTAGACGTTTGGGCATAGGGTCCCTTCTTCTTTTTCAAAAACGAGAACATACTCTTCTCCTTTCCGGATCAATACCCCACCGCCAGGCCCAAAAGAAGCAACCCCGAAGTGAGCAGCAGGTTCATGAGCTGGAACTTGCCGGAGTAGCGGGCCCACTTCCCGTAGCCCGTGTCCACCAGGCCCAGAGAGATGAGCAGGCAGGGGTTGGTGGGATAGAACACGTTGCTGAACCCGTCCCCAAAGGCGAAGGCCAGGATGCAAAGCTGGGGACTCACGCCGAAGAGCCCGGCCAAAGGCACAATCAGCGGGATCAGCAAAAAGGCCTTGGCGGAGCCGGAGGGAATGAAGAAGTTGAGGACCAGGCAGATGAGATAGATGAACAGCACCAGCACCCCGCGGGACATGCCTCCCGCGGCGCCCACGGCCATGTTCAGAAGGCTGTCCAGGATCTTCCCCTCCACCAGAGTGTAGCGGATGGAGGCGGCCATCAGGATCATCAGCACCGACGGCGCGATGGCTAAAAGGCCGGACAAAAAGGACTTCAACAGCCCCTTCACGCCCATGCCCGCCGCCAGCACCGCGACCACGCCCGCCACCAGGAACATCACCGCTACGATGATCATGGTAAAATCCCTGAGGGCCGGGATGAACCCGGAGGACAGGACCACCGCGATGCCCGCGCCCAGGATCAGGGCGAACAGCAGCAGCCCCCGGTCCATGCGCCTGTCGGGCACGTGTTCCTCCGACGCGCCGCTGAAGGCCGTCCCCGGTAGCCGCTTGGCGTGGAAGCGAACAAAGCACAGGAGCAGCGCGTAGATACAAACGAAGGCCAGCAGCCGCATCCAGATGCCGCTGAACATGGGCAGCCCCGCCAGCGTCTGGGCCACGCCGATAGTAAAGGGGTTGGCCACGCCTGCGGCGAACCCGCAGCCCGCCGCCAGCAGGCTCATAGCTACGCCCGTCAGCGCGTCCCACCCCAAGCCCACGGCCAAAGCGGTGACAATGGGCACCAAGGGCACCACCTCTTCAAAGGAGCCCACCAGGGAGCCCATGGCCATGAAGAACAGGATCAGCACCGCCATGAGCCGATAGCGAACGGCGCCGAAGCGGTGGACCAGCTTTTTCAGCATATACCCCATGAGCCCGCATTCGTGGAGGGCGTTGAACACCCCGCCGATGACCAGCAAAAAGGCGATGACCGCGATGAGCGCCCCGGAGCCCTCGCTATTCAGCACCAGGATGGGCGACAGCAGCCATTTATAGAAGGGCAGCCCGCCCTGTACGCGGGTAAAGCCCGCCTGGGTGTCGATGACGGTGTGCCCCGCCTCGTCCACGGCGCGGGCGTACTCGCCCCCCGGCACCAGGAAGGTCAGGGCATAGGTCAGCACCATGAGCAGGAAGATGATGACGATGGCCGCCAGAAAGCTTCTGGCGCTGATATTCAGGCCCTTTTTCTTCGTTTCCATAGTCCCCCTGTCTTTCCCCGATACGGGGCGCAAGCCCGATTTGGGGCATCCCTTTCTAAACGTCTTCTCTTCCCCCACAGTATACCGACCCTCGCCCTGCCTTGGCAAGTTTTTTCTTTCCCAAAACAAAAAGCATCCCGCAGGATGCTTCCATAGGTGGTTCACTTCACTTCCGTCTCGGGGGACCAGACGTTTTTGATGATCTCCCGCTCCGCGCCCTGATAGGGGCCGACGCCCCGGAACAAAGGTCGGAAGCCGCACTTTTCCATCACCCGGGCGGAGGCGTGATTCTCCGCCAGGCAGATGCCGAGGATCTGGGAGAGCCCCATTCTTTCCGCCATGGCCGGCAAAAAGGCCCGCACGGCCTCCGTGGCGTAGCCTCGGTTGGTATGGTCCTTGGCCACATGGTACCCCAGCTCCCAGCCCTCCGGCAGCTTCACCAGCTGCACGTAGCCGATATTTTCCCCGGACTTCAAGAGAATGGGATGGACGAAGGGCCCCTCCGTCCCGCCATACCGGCCCATGAGGAAGGTCACCACCTCCCGGGCCTCCTCCACCGTCTCGAAGACCTCGTCCGGCACGAAGCGCCGGTTGTCCTCGTCCAAAGAGTTCCTATGCACGGCCTCGGCCATGTCCGCCTGAAAATCCGTGATCAGCAATCGTTCCGTTTCGATCCGCATATTATTCTCCTATATAAAAATAAGCCGTAAAAGCAATCAGCACCCGGAATCAAATCACGTCCGGGGATGTTACGGTTCACTCAAAGGATGCAGCATGGTCCTTCCCCGCAGGGTCCTTGGCGATGAGCAAGGATAAATAACCGGCATCGTCGGGGATCTCCTCCACGCCACGGTATATTTTTTCCGTCTCCATGCCGCAGTTTTCCACGGCAAAAACCTCTTTTTTGCTGTTTCGAAGCAGCTCCTTTGTTTCCGCCATGCGGCTGGAGGCTTTCATCAGCACGTAGGTGCCGGGCTCCCGGAGCGATCCTCTCGTTTCATGGACGGCGGGCACCAGGTGCAAGGGCTCGTCCCACTCCGTCAGGGGCAGGTTCAGTCGGGCCGCCGCCGCGCAGAAGGAGGGAACGCCCGGAACCGTCTCTACGGCATACCCGTCCGACAGCAGGATCTGCTGTAGATAGCTGAAGGAGCAGTAGACGGACGGGTCGCCCAACGTGAGATAGACCACGTTCTTGCCTTGGTCCAGATAGCTCTCCAGCAGGCGAGCACCCTTGAGATGCTCCCCGTGGAGGAGCTTTCGATCCCGCGCCATGGGCATGGGGATCGGCACCAGCTCCTTTTGAACGAGTTCCGGCACCATGGCCACGGCGATTTTATACGCGATGGATTCCCTGGCCTCCTTGCCCGGAACGGCGATCACCTGGTTCTCCCGTATGATCCGGATGGCCTTCTGCGTCATCAGCTCCGGATCGCCCGGGCCTACGCCCACGCCGTATGCAATGCCTCCCATGCTTTGTCCCCTTCCTGCCCGTTCTCTGTTCAGCCCTTCAAATGCTCTTGGGCGTCCGCTTCCAGCTTCCGATAGGTGGGGTAGCTGGCCCCGTGCTCGTCGAAAAACCGTTTCAGCCCTTCGTTCACCGCGCTCATCTCCTCCACGGCGTTCATGGCGTGGTCGGACGCGCAGACCTTCCCGATGACCGTCGCGCACATGATCCGGTAGACCCGGTAGCACAGCTTTCGATACTTTTCGCTATGATAGTCCTTGTCGGAGGCGGGCAGGATCTCGTGACCGGCATTTTCGATGGCCTGGTACCCTTCGATATTCGCGTCGATGATCTGGTTAAGATAGGCTTTATCCCGGCTGATCTTTTTGAGATCCCCGTCACAGTGGTAGCAGGCGAACCCGATGGGCGTCACGAAGGCGGCGTGGCACAAAAGATAATCCTCCATGTTGGGCTGGTAGATCGCCTTGATCTTCGTGCCGTCGAATATGCTGTGGATCAACACCTCGTTGGCGGGGTCGTCCCTGAGCTGGCCGATGGTGATCTTCTTTAGGCTGATGGACACGACCCGATCCGGTTCCCTGTGTCCGGCCGCCATGTAGAACCCGAACAGGACGTTCTTGCCCTTGAGCTTTTCCCGATAGGCGGGGGCGCAGGGATCGTTGCCGATCAGGGCGACGTTCTTCGACGCATTGTTCAGCAGGGCCGGAATGACGCCGTCCAGCTGGGTAAAGCGCATGACCACGAAGATCACGTCATAGATATCGTCGCTTTTCAGCTCGCGGATGATCGGGATAGGATACGTCCTCTTTCGCAGGGAGAACGCCGGCTTGACGGTCAAGCCGTTTTTCTCCAAAGTATCCGCCCACGGGCCTCTCGCCAGAAGGGTTACGTCCTTCCCGGAAGCAAAAAGGTCCGCCGCCAGATTGGCGCCGATCACTCCGGCGCCGTAAACAAGGATCCGCATGGTCCATCCTCCCGTTTCCCACTGTCGTTTTAAAAGTATACTTGAGCGCATCGGCCTCTGTCAATCCGATGACAACAAAACGGAGGAGTCGCCTCCTCCGTTTCATCGCTCCATCAGGAGGGGTCTCCTGAGACGCCGCTTGTCTGATCTGTCCCTATGACCCCTTTGGCTGTGCCGCATTGGCTGCAGGAAGCGCAGCCATGACAGGCGCCGCAGGAGGCGCAGTTGCCGCCGCAGGGGGCCTTGCCCGTCCGGCGATCGCGGATCATGCTGCGGATCAGCAGGGATACGACCAGCACTATGACGGCGATGAGAACTATATTGATAGCATTGGCAAAAAGCCAGGATATCATAGGATCACATCCTTTTTTTGAGAGGGCAGCGCGGCGGGGGGCTGAGGGTCAAAGTCCTCGCCGCGCTGCGTTAGGAGGGAGAAGTGAGGGGAATCACTTCACGGTCAGTTTCTGCGCTTCCTTATAGGGCTTGAAGAGCTGCCACAGGAGCAGGCCCAGCATGACGAGAGCTATGACGAGGCCCACGATGTTCATGCCGCCCGCAAAGAGCCGGCCCACCTGCCAGACGATGAAGGCCATGACCCAGGCAAAGCCGCACTGATAGGCGATGGCGAACCAGGTCCACTTGGCGCTGTTCATCTCCCGCTTGATGGCGCCCATGGCCGCGAAGCAGGGGGCGCACAGGAGGTTGAAGATCATGAAGGCGAAGGCCGCCAGCTTCCCGTGACCGCCCGAGAAGGCGTTGAAGTCCTCGGCTACCTTGTCCCAGATCTGATCGCCGTTCTCCTCCAGCTCTTCCTCGCCCTCCTGGTCATCGTAGGCGTACATGATGCCGAAGTTGGCCACGACCTCCTCCTTGGCCACCAAGCCGGTGACCGTGGCGGCGGTGGGCTTCCAGTCGCCGAAGCCCAGGGGCTTGAAGACCACGGAGGCGGGCTGAGCGACCCGAGCCAGGATGGAATCGTCCATGGGCTCCACCTCGTCCTCGGGGATGCCCATGCGATCGGCCACCTGGGCCACGTATTCGTCCGTCACGAGGGAATCGTCCTCATAGAGGGCGTCCACCATGCCGAAGGTGCCGTTGACGGAGCCGAAGCTGGTGAGGAACCAGATGACGATGGAGGAAATCACGATGACCGTGCCGGCCCGCTTGATGAAGGACCAGCCCCGCTCCCAGGTGCCCCTGAGGACGTTCCCCCAGGCGGGCAGGTGGTAACTGGGCAGCTCCATGACGAAGGGGGCCGGGTCGCCGGCAAACATCTTCGTCTTCTTCAGCATGATGCCGGAGATGACGATGGCCGCCACGCCGATGAAGTAGGCGGAGACCGCGATCCAGGTGCTGCCGCCGAAGAGGGCGCCGGCGATGAGGCCGATGATGGGCATCTTGGCGCCGCAGGGCATGAAGGTGGTGGTCATGATGGTCATGCGGCGGTCGCGCTCGTTTTCAATGGTCCGGGAGGCCATGACGCCGGGGATGCCGCAGCCCGTGCCCACTAGCATGGGGATGAAACTCTTGCCGGAAAGGCCGAAGCGGCGGAAGATACGGTCCATGATGAAGGCGATACGGGCCATGTAGCCGCAGTCCTCGAGAAGGCACAGCATGAGGAACAGGACCAGCATCTGGGGCACGAAGCCCAGCACCGCGCCCACGCCGGCCAATATACCGTCGGAGATGAGGCCGATGAGCCAGGGCGCCGCGCCCCAGCCCTCCAGGATTGCCCGGGAGCCTTCCTTCAGCCAGGCTTCACCCAGCACGTCGTTGGCAAGGTCCGTGAGCCAGGTGCCGATGGCGATGCCGCCGTCCGCCACGGACTTGCCCATGGCGAGGGCGTACACCAAAAACATGACCAGGGCGAAGATGGGCAGGGCCAGGATACGGTTGGTGACGATCTTGTCGATCTTATCGGAGACGGACAGCTGTCCCTTTCCCTTCTTCTTATAGATGCCCTTGAGCATCTGACCGATGTACACGTACCGCTCGTTGGTGATGATGCTCTCCGCGTCGTCGTCCAGCTCCTTCTCGGCAGCCGCGATGTCCTTTTCGATGTGGGCGCGCACGTCGGCGGGGATCTTCAGCTGCTCCATGACCTTCTCGTCCCGCTCGAAGACCTTGATGGCGTACCAACGCTGCTGCTCCTCGGGCCGGTCGTGGACCGTGACCTCCTCGATGTGAGCGAGGGCGTGCTCCACGGGGCCGGAGAAGCTGTGCTGGGGAATGGTCCTGCCGTTTTTCGCGGTCTCGATGGCCGCCAGGGCCGCTTCCTTGACCCCGTCGCCCTTGAGGGCGGAGATCTCCACGATCCGGCAGCCCAGCTGCCGGGAGAGCTCCTTCACGTTGATGCTGTCCCCGGCTTTTTTGACCAGGTCCATCATGTTCAGCGCGATGACCACGGGGATGCCCAACTCGGTAAGCTGGGTGGTGAGGTATAGATTGCGCTCCAGGTTGGTGGCGTCCACGATGTTCAAGATGGCGTCCGGCTTTTCCTCGATGAGGTAGTTCCGGGCCACCACTTCCTCCAAAGTATAGGGGGAGAGGGAATAGATGCCGGGCAGGTCGGTCAAGATGATCTCCTTGTCCACGATGAGCTTGCCCTCCTTCTTCTCCACGGTGACGCCGGGCCAGTTGCCCACGAACTGGTTGGACCCGGTCAACTTGTTGAACAGGGTGGTTTTGCCGCTGTTGGGGTTGCCCGCCAGGGCGATGCGAATCTGTTTATCCATATTGAATACTCCTTTACTCCACTTCGATCATCTCGGCGTCGGCTTTACGGATCGAAAGCTCGTAACCCCGGACGTTGACCTCCACCGGGTCCCCCAAGGGGGCCAGCTTGCGCACGTAGATCTCCACGCCCTTAGTGATGCCCATGTCCATGATCCGGCGCTTGACGGCGCCTTCCCCATGGAGTTTGACGACCTGTACGGTGTCGCCGACCTTAACGTCTCTCAATGTTTTCATCCTTGCTTCTCCTTTTCTGTCTCTTTATCAAATCATGATCTTGCCGGCCATCTCCTTGCTGATGGCCACCCGGGATTCCTTGATCTTGACGATCAGATTCCCGCCGATGGTGTTCAATACCGTGACTACGCCGCCCGCCACGAAGCCCATATCCTCCAGGTGCTTCTTCATCTCGGGGCTTCCGCCCACGCGCTTGATGACGGCTTCCTCGCCCATATCCGCCAGAACCAGTGGCATCATGCCTTTTCCCCCTCTCTCATGGGCCGTTCGCGGCTGTTAAACATCTCTAACCCATGGCCCATAAAAAGGGTTAGTGGCCGCTAACCTGCACGTAGTTTAGCACCTTTAACTATAGTTGTCAACCACTAACCTGTGGGGGATCCGGTTTTCCTTGCTTTTTTTCCTTGAGGATGGTATCCTTACATGGGGTGACGACTATGACCATACATAAATCAGCAGAAGATTATCTGGAAGCCATGCTCATGCTGAAGGAAGAGCGGGGCTATATCCGTTCCATCGACGTGGCGGAGAAGCTGGGGGTGACCAAGCCCAGCGTCAGCTATGCCACCAAGCGCCTCCGGGAGAGCGGCTATATTTCCCTGGACCCGGCGGGCATGATCGTGCTGCTCCCACCGGGGCTCGAGATCGCGGAGCGCATGTACGAGCGCCATAAGCTCCTCACCGAGCTCCTCATGGGCCTGGGCGTCAGCCCCGACACAGCCCGGCGGGACGCCTGCGAGATCGAGCACGACCTCAGCGAAGAGACCTTCGACGCCATCCGCCGGCACGCCCGGCAGTATCGCTGAGCTTATTTTCCATGCATTCTTTTTGTAGCTTGCCTGCCAGTCGGGCAGGCTTTTTTCGTCGGCGGGACAGGAATGAAAATAATGCGCCGAAGCCCTATTGACTCTCACACTGTGTCAGGCAGTATAGTGGACCTGAGCTCAAACGGAACCCGACCGCAGGAGGTACCCCATGTTGAAGATCGGAGAATTTTCAAAGCTGTCCAGGATCAGCGTCCGCATGCTCCGGCACTACGATGAGATCGGCCTTTTGAAACCCGCTCAAGTCGACCGCTTCACGGATTACCGATACTATAGAGAGGATCAACTCCCCACAGCGGGCCGCATCGCCGCGCTGAGGGATATGGGCTTTTCTCTGGCGGATATCGTCAGGATCCTTGAAGTCTATGACGACCGGAAAAAATTGAATCGGTTCTTTTCCGCCCGGCGGAAGGAGCTGGAGGCCCTGTCTCAGGAAACGGCGCACAAGCTGACGCTTCTGGACGCAGCCCAAAAAAGGCTGAGAAAGGAAGAAAACATGAGTTACAACGTGACTGTCAAAACGATCCCCGCCCGCTATGCCGCCACCGTACAGATGACCCTGCCCCGCTATGAGGACGAGGGGATGATCTGGAGCACGCTGATGTCGGAGACCGCGCCTCTTAAGCTGGTGGAGGCGGACCCCTGCCTGTGTGCGGTGACCTATCTCGACGGGGAATATAAGGAAGAGAACGTGGAGATGATGGCCTGGAAGACCGTGAAGGGCAGCTATCCGGATACGGAGCACGTGCAGTTCCTGACCCTACCGGAGGTCACCGTGGCCAGCTGCACCTATCAGGGCAGCTATGATAAGATCGTGGACGTATACGCCGCGGTCATCGCCTGGATGGAGGCCAACGGGTACGAGCCGGCCGGTCCCATGTTCAACATCTATCACGTGAGCCCCCACGAAACGCAGGACCCGGACCAGTTCGTGACGGAGATCTGCTATCCCGTGAAAAAGAAGTGATCTACTAAACAGAAACAGCAGCTGGCTTTTATAGGTCAGCTGCTGTTCTTGTATGCTTGTTCTACACCATCTTCACGTCGGCATAGGCTTTGGCCGTGTCGCTCCTGTCCGCCACGTACCAATAATCGCAGCTCTCGCCCCCCGTGGCGCAGGTGTGGGTCCGGATGAGCTTGGCGTGCATGAGCTCCGCCAGCATGTGGTCCGAGGCACACATGTAGGGCAGCAGGTCCTCGTAGCCGTTGGCTTTCGCGAAGTCCGCCAGAGGGCAGCCCACCAATTCAAAGCACAGGCCCTCGTCGGTGTTCCGGGGGTTGATCCGCACCCGCCAGGTGTTGCCCCACTGGCCCTGGGATACCTTCTCCTCCACCAACTTCGCATAGGGGGTGTAGCGCTTGTAGAGGATGGACCGAAAGAGCTTCATCTGCCAGGGCCGGTTCAGGTTCACCAGTTTTTTCACAACGCCGTACCGACGGGCCATGTCCCGGGAGATCTCTAGGATGGCCGCCCCGTCAATGCGGTGGTCCGATGCCTCGTAGAAGGAGGCCGCCAGGATCATCAGATCCAGGTTGTATGCCATCAGATTCTCCGCTCCGCCGATGTCCGGGGCCTTGGCATGGAGGATGGGGTACAGCTCCTCCGCTCGCCGGAGGATGACATCCGCCTCCTTGGGATACCGTTCCTTCGTGTATCGGACAAACCCCTTCTGGATCATGGTCACCTTGCTGTTTGCCATGGTTATAGCCTCCTGTTTTACTTCACGCAGCGAAAGATGCCCTCGGCGTGGACCGTATGGACCTCCACCTGAGAATACAGGGCCCGAAGCCGCCTTGTCAAGCTCTCCTGCGTTTCAAAGGGCGGGGTGAAGAAGCCCTTGGGCACGTACATATGCCGGACGAACCAGTCGGTGCGTGGGAATTCGCCCGCGATATAGAAGCAGCCGCAGAAGACGCCACCGGGCTTTAGGACCCGAAAGGTCTCCGAAAAGGCTGCGTCCTTATCCGGGAAGGCGTGGAAGCCGTTGAGGGACAGGACCAGATCGAAGCTCTCGTCCCCGAAGGGCAGGGCCCCCACGTCCCCCTGGACGAAGGTCACGTTGGAAAGGCCCAGGGCGGCGGCCCGCTTTCTGGCATTTTCCATCATATCCGCGGAGTAATCGAGGCAGGTCACCGTGGCCTTAGGCAAAGACGCATAGAGGGGCATGGTCAACACCCCCGTGCCCACCGGCACCTCCAACAGCTTCCCGGCAAAGTCCGCCGGGACGGGAGACAAGGCGTCCTCCACCCACTGGGCAGCCAGCTCCTTATCGAGGCCCCAGATGAGGCCATCCATCACCTTGCCCAGGAGCGTGGAGCGGGTGATGATCCCGTCGTACAGGGTGCTCATGTCGCCCAGCGCCTTGTAGGAGCGGCGGATCTCGTCATGCCGTGTCATATTCCCTCCGAAAATACTATTTTTACGATCTTCATGTTCACCAGGCTGTCGCAGAAGCGGATCATCAGCTTGTGAAACAGGCTCACGTCCCGGTAGATGTCCCGATAGCCCCGCATGTAGCTTTTGGCGGTGACGGATGCAAACCGTTCGCTCCAGCTTCTGAGCGCCCCCTCGTCCTCCAAAGAGAAGTAGGCGCCAACGTCCGTGATCCCGGCCTCCTTGAGCCAGGTCTTGCGCATGAGCTTCGCGCCCCGCTCGTTGCACGTATCGAAGGCCAGAACCCCGCCGGGGAAGCGGCGGGCCATGGCGTCAAAGAGTCGCTTTACTTCTTCGGTCCGGAAATAATAGAACACGCCGGCGGCGAAGAGGATGGCGCCGTCGGAGGCGTCGATCTGCTCCATCCAGCCGTAGTCGTTCAGATCCCAGGCCAGGTTCGTTTCCCTGTCGACGGCCGGCAAAAGCTCGTTGCGCACCTGGATCACGTCCGGAAGATCGATGTTGTAGCCCCGGCAGAGGCCGTTGTCGCATGTGGAGAAGGTGTCGTCCAGGCCGCAGCCCAGGTTGATTACGGCGGCCTTAGGATGCTCCTTCAGGTACGCCTTCACCTCCCATTGCAGATCGTACTGCCGCTGGGCCACCTCCAGCGCCCCGAAGAGCCCCGCCGGAGACTCCATCTTCTTCCGCTTCTCGGCGAAGTCATAGTCCAGGGAATCGCAGATGCGCCGGGCCGCAGGGTCTGAAAATAGCTTCGGGAACCGCTCCGAGCACACCAGCCGCCCGAACAGGGGGATGATCAGCGTCTCCTTAACGGTGTTTTTTTCAATATGATACTTCATGTTGCCTCCTTATCCCAGCGCCACGTCCAGGGCCATCATCAAACTGAACCCCACGGCGAAGAACAAAACGCCGATGTTGGAATGCTCTCCCGCAGACATCTCCGGGATCAGCTCCTCCACCACCACGTACAGCATGGCTCCCGCGGCGAAGGACAGCAAATAGGGCATGGCCGGGACCACCAGCCCCGCCACGATCACGGTCAACCCGCCGAAGATGGGCTCCACCGCGCCGGACAGGACCCCCAGCCAGAAGGACTTGAACTTGCTCTTCCCCTCCGCGTAGAGAGGCATGGAGATGATGGCCCCTTCCGGGAAGTTCTGGATGGCGATGCCCAAAGCGAGGGCCAGCGCCCCGCCCGCCGTGATGCTGGATGAACCGGTGCGGAGGCCCCCATAGACCACGCCCACCGCCATGCCCTCCGGGATGTTGTGAAGGGTCACGGCCAGGACCATCATGATCATCCTGGACAGGCCGCTTTTGGGGCCCTCCGCCTGGTCGATGCGCCGATGCAGGTGGGGGATCGCATGATCAAGCAGCAGCAAAAACAAGATGCCCAGCCAGAAGCCCGCGAAGGCCGGCAAAAACGCCCAGCGCCCCATGGCTGCGCTTTGCTCCATGGCCGGGACGATCAAACTCCAGATGGACGCCGCCACCATGACCCCCGCCGCAAAACCCGTGAGGGCTCGCTGCACGCCGAGCTTCAGATCCTGCTTCAGGAAGAATACGCAGCCGGCGCCCGCCGCCGTGCCCAGAAAGGGGATCAGCAGCCCCCACAGGACCGTCATCCTCTCCACCCGAACCAGCCCTTCTTTTCATAGGGCGCGGAGGATACGCTCAGACAGGTGTACCCCGTGGCGTCGATAGCCGCTTTCAAATCGGCCTCGTCGATGGCGTCCTCCGTCAGGAAGGAAGCCTCCCCCCGACTCCGGGAGGCGGATACCTTCTTGGCGGCGGGGACCGCCTTGCGGATGGCGTCCGCCACGTGGGCTTCGCACATGCCGCACATCATGCCGTCGATCTTCAATACCGTTTGGATCATTTTCCGTTCCTCGCTTTCTTCTTGTAGCCGCAGTCGCAGTAGGGGCCCCCTAAGGCCAGGGTGTGCTCCCGCACGAAATCGCAGACGCCGTCCGCCTCGCTCATGACGTAATCCAGATTGCACATGGCGGGGACCAAATCGAAGAGCCCCAGATCCTTCATCAGCGCACAGATGCCGCAGCGGCTGAACCGGGCCTCATAGCCGCTGCCGTCCCCATAGGGGAGAAAGACCATGTTCCAGGAGTAGGGGTTCCGGTCCGCGGCATTCAGGTCGGCCGTGGCCTGCATGGCCGCCATGTCCTTGGCGCTGAACTGCCGTTTGCCGTTCATGCGGCAGAACCACCCCATGGGCCCGATCATCATGGCGGCGGCGTAATACCTCGTCAGCTCGTCCACGGTCGGCCGCTTCGGCATATTCAACACGAAGGCCGACAGCATGGCGCAGCTCACGATGTTCATTTTGAACCGGTCGCCCTTTTCAAAGGTGGGCAGCCTGTTGATCAGCGCCCGGTATCCCCGGTGGGCGTTTTTCGTAATCTGTGCCGCCGTAGGGCCGTCATAACCCAGCACCTCCGTCAGATTCCTGCGAAAGCTCCCGGCGAACAGCGCCCACATCCCCGCGGGCATCATCAGATATCGCATGGGCCGTCCTCCTTTTGCGAGGGATATATCCCCTTGCCATAAGTTAGCGATCTCTAACTACGGAGTGTAGCACATCTCTTTCCTTTTGAAAAGACCTTTGTTGCGTTTTTGCCGGAAAACTTCCGCTGTTGACATCCTTGAGAAAAGATGTATACTCATAGTTAGATATATCTAACTTCTTGGACGGTTTATGCTGCCAAATGAGAATGAAGGAGGTCCCCGCCTCATGGAACTGCACAGGGCCGGCAAGGAGTATCTCAAAACGATCCTGGCTTTGGAACAGAAGAACGGTTCGGTGCGCTCGCTGGACGTGGCACAGACGCTCCATGTGACCAAGCCCAGCGTCAGCAAGACCATGAAGCACCTGCGCGAGGGCGGCTATCTGACCATGGATGCGGATAAACGGATCTGCCTGACAAAAACCGGACGGGAAGCGGCAGAGCAGGCTGCCGACACCCACCATATCCTCAAATCCTGCCTGATCGCCATGGGCATCGATCCAGCTACCGCCGAGCAGGACGCCTGCAAAATGGAGCACGCCGTCAGCCCCCGATCTCTGGAGGAAATGAAACGATTTATCGATAGAAAAGCAGGATCGTTATAACGAACACTACCTGTAATCAAACCGGCGCTGACGCGCCGGTCGATATTGGAGCAGAGCCTCCAAAAACAAAACCACCCGCTACGGGGTTTGGAGGCGCTCTCGCCTGCGGGCTCGGTCACGGCCCGGCTTTGAAGCCCCACTGGGGCTTCATTCACTACCGGGCCGCAGCGCTGCGCGCTGCCCGGAACGAACCGGCGCCGGCGCGCCGGTCGATGTGGGAGCAGAGTCTCCAAAAACAAAACCACCCGCTACGGGGTGGATTTGTTTTTGGAGGCGCCACCCGGAATCGAACCGGGGATGAGGGTTTTGCAGACCCGTGCCTTACCGCTTGGCTATGGCGCCATATGGAGCGGGAAACGGGGCTCGAACCCGCCACCTCAGCCTTGGCAAGGCTGCGCTCTACCAAATGAGCTATTCCCGCAAAAAAAATGGTGCCTCAGAGTGGACTTGAACCACCGACACAGGGATTTTCAGTCCCTTGCTCTACCAACTGAGCTACCGAGGCACATTGGCGACCCGGAGGGGGCTCGAACCCCTGACCTCCAGCGTGACAGGCTGGCGTACTAACCAACTGTACTACCGGGCCGAATATCTGGTGGGAACAACAGGGCTCGAACCTGTGACCCCTTGCTTGTAAGGCAAGTGCTCTCCCAGCTGAGCTATGCTCCCCCACGCGATTTTCATGCGGGAGTTATTATATATGAGTTGTCGGCTTCTGTCAACCGCTTTCCCAAAAATATTTTTACTGAGAAAGGGGCATCGTCTGGCAACGAAGGGTCCCCAGGCTCCGCAGGGCCCACAGCAGTTTCCACAGCTCCCAGATGGACAGATTCGAGGCAAAGCCGTCCCCTATGGCCTGCTTCAGCGAGGGGAACTGCCAGATAGAGGCCCGCCGGGAATAGGACAGCGCCCCCTCCGCCAGGGCCAGGGCGTCCCCGGGCTTTGCAAGGGACTGTGCTTCCGGCGTGGCCAACGGGCCGGTGATCGCCAGCACGGCGGGCAGGCAGCTGAGATCCAGCACCATCCAGGCCCCGTACCGGCGCCCCGTGGCCGCCTCCACCAGGGACGCCGCCTGAGCCCCCTGGTCTGACAGAGACGGTCCCGGCAGGGGCGTTCTCTCCATGGGCAGCGCCGTGATCGTCAGCTCGTCCCCCACAAGCTGCAGCAACAGCAAGGCGGCCGTCCTTCCCTCCTGAAGGCCGACCGCCAGAATGTCCTTGATATGTCCGTCGTAAGCCCCCACCCAGGGGCCCTCCATCCCCTCCTCCAGGTCCTCGAGAGGCGGCGCAGCCGTCTGGGGCACGAAAGCGCCCACCGCGCCGCCCGGCTCAGCCGTGGGCCGGGGCGTGTCCCAGCGAGGGACCAGCGGCAGCAAAAAGACCGTGGGCACAGGGGTCTTTGTGGGCCTTGGCGTGGCCGTTGGCGCAGGGGACGGCTCCGGCGTAGGTTCGGGCGCTTCGGCGACCTTGGGAGAGAGAAAAATGGCCGCCCCCACCGCCAGCAGCAGGACGATGCCGCTGACGACGGATATGAGAATGACTTGCTTGCGCGAAAGCTGCATGGAAAAAGGACCTCCATAAAACCGTGCTTTTTGCCTATTCTGCCACGGCAAGGAAGGTCCTATACCTGATTATACGATCGTTTAATAAATATGTACTCTATACGGCCAATCTATTCATATCCAGGCTTGCGATCTGCTCCAAATAGGCCAAGGTGCAGGCCCGGGTCTCGTCCTTTTCGATCCGTTTTGCGCAGGCTCTGGCGTTGGGGTATTGGGACACGAGCGCGATCCATGCGTATCCCGCAAGGGCATCCCGCTCCGTTTGGGAAGCGCGATACGCCTCCAGCATCCGGGCGGCATTCCTGCGGAAACCGGCCAGCAGCTGCTCCAAAGCATCCGCAGGGTCGAACGGCTTGTCGCCCAGATCGTCCAAATCCAGGATGGCGTTGTTGGCGATCAGGTTCACGCATACGTCGGTGCCGGAAAGGTTGAAGTCGATGAGGCCCGCCAGATGCTTCTCCCCATCCAGGAGCACATTGGTAAACCCCTCGTCCGCCTGAGTCACGCAGCGGGGCAGGTCCCTGTATACCGACAGGAGCTGAGCGCGGACCGCCTCGTTCTTCGCCGTCAGCCTTTGGGCCAGGCCCTCCTCCCCTGCCTTACATAGAGCGGCACAAAGGTCGTTGAAATTCTGCTGCTTCTCGTCCATGCCCAACGGCACGTCGTAGGGACAGAGATCAAAGAGGCTGTACATCCCCATGGTGGGGCTCAGGTCCACGCCCTTGTACCGCTCCATGAACCGGGCGATGGACAGGACCACCTCCTCGCGCAGGGCGTCCTTCTCCTCTTGAGAAAGGCCCGCTTTGTCCGCCGTGGGCAGATCCACATACTCGGAAAGGTACGCCATCAGCGTGCCCCAGCTGTGGAAGAACAGGCCGTCTGTGCCCCGAATGAAGGCGGGGCAGCGCAGGCCGAAATCCCCATAGCGGCCGATGAGGCGGTTGAGATCGGCAAACCGTTCCTCCGTCATCTCCGGGGCGTTAGTGAGCCGCAGCACATATGTATTATCGACGATGTAGTTCCAGCGGATATCCGCCTCATCGTAAGAAGTGTCGATGAGGCCCACCCGGTCCATGGTCTCTATCCCATACAGGCCCAGCAGAGACAAAAGATCGTCCCAGGCGGGATGGATCAGCGCCTGGGAGCAGGTCTTGGGTTCGTTGAGTTCCTCTATCTTGCCCATGGTCCTATTGCATCCGCTGCAGGATGGCGTCCAGCAGGGCGTCGGCGGCCGCGTCCTTGCTCATGAGGGGCAGCTCCGCCATGCCCTCGGGGGTGATGAGGGTCAAAACGTTGGTGTCCACGCCGAAGCCGGCTCCCGCCACCTTCACGTTGTTGGCGGCGATCATGTCGAGGTGCTTCTTTTCCAGCTTCTTCCGGCTGTTCTCCACCAGATTCTCCGTCTCCATGGAGAAGCCGCAGAGGAACTGGCCGGGCCGCTTGTTGGCCCCCAGGGTCCCCAGGATATCCTTTGTGCGTTCCAGGGGGATGGCCATGTCGCCGTCCTTCTTCTTTATTTTATTGTCGGCCACGGCGGCGGGCCGATAGTCCGCCACGGCGGCGGCCTTGATGACGATGTCCACGTCCGGCGCGCGGCCGGTCACGGCCTCAAACATATCCTGAGCGGAGACCACGTCCACCGTCTCCACGTAGGCAGGCTTTTTCAACGCCGTGGGGCCGGAGACCAGCGTCACCTCAGCGCCCCGGCGGGCGGCAGCCCTGGCGATGGCGTAGCCCATGCGACCGGAGGAGTGGTTGGTGAGGTAGCGGACCGGATCCAAAGCTTCCTGGGTGGGGCCGGCGGTGACCAGCACCCGCTTGCCCGCCATGTCCTTCTCGTGGGCCAGGGCGTGGAGACAGACTTCCAAAAGGTCCTCCGGCTCCGGCAACCGCCCCTTCCCCGTGGCTCCGCAGGCCAGGTGCCCGCTGGCGGGGTCGATGACCTCCCAGCCGTACTTCTTGAGGATGGCCAGATTGTCCTGGGTCACCGGGTTTTCGTACATGTTGGTGTTCATAGCGGGGGCCACGGCCTTGGGGCAGGTGCACGCAAGGACCGTGGTGGTCAGCATGTCGTCCGCCAGGCCGTGGGCCAGCTTCGCGATCACGTTGGCGGTGGCGGGGGCGATCAAAACGAAGTCCGCCCGGTCCGCTACGGCGATATGCCCCACGTCATACCGGAAGTTCCGATCGAAGGTGTCCACCAGGGCCCGGTTCCCCGTGAGCTGCTCGAAGGTCAGGGGCGTGACGAACTCCGTGGCGTTTTTCGTCATGATGACCTGCACGTCGGCATGCTGCTTCTTCAGCAGGGACGCCAACGCCGCCGCCTTGAAGCAGGCGATGCCGCCGGTCACCCCCAGCACGATGGTCTTTCCCTGAAGCATAACGTGTCCTCCTTTTCGAAACTATCCCAAGATAAGAAGAATATACCACAGGCCCAGGATAAAAGCAACCGGCGGACGCCTTTCGTCCGCCGGAAGATAAAGATGCGTTATCGCTTTTTCCCGCTGATAAACCCGGGATAGAAGCTCCACTCCTCTACGGTCTCCCTGGGCGCATCCTTGTAGACCTGCAGATAGTTCTGGTCGTTGTCGAGAGCGTACTGGACCGACCAGGAGCCGGACAAATTGGAGCAGACGATGGAGACGATCTCGCCCCCGGTACGGCCGACCAGGGTGTAATTGGCGTAGATATCGGAATATTCGTTGGCGATCGTTTCGTCGAAGACCAGGGGCATGCGCAGGTTGTACTTATCCACAGACACCTCCCCGGCGGTAAAATGATTGGCCAAATCCTCGTCCAAAATGGCCACGCAGCTGACCACTTCACAGTCCAGATGATCGATGGCGGGCATGGGCGCATTGGCCGCTTGATCAAAAGTATAGCTCGATGGGAGCCGGAAGGCGATGGGATAGTCCTCCACGCCGGCAGGCACGCAGAGAGAGAATTGGTTGACCTGTCGCGTCCTGCCGAGCATCATGTCGAATATAGGGATGGGCTCTCCGCCGGCATCGATGGCGGTAACGGCCAGGGTCACCATAGCCGGAATATCGGTTCGGTTGGTGGCGTAGGTCAGGCAGATAGGCGTGGTCATGTTCCAATCATCGAAGAAGAGTCTGGCGTCGTACCGCAGGCTGACGGGCGCTTCAACGGGGCTCTCGGACAGAGTCAGCATGCCCTTCTCGGTGACAGCTCGGCCGTCTTCCACTGAGCGGATCTGAAAAATGAACTCCACGGTGTCGATCTCGCTGATCTGGTAACTGTCTTTCACCGTGGAAAGGATATACACCGTGTCGTCCAGACCGTTTTTATCCAGATACGCGCCGTACAGCGCCTCCGTTTTGAAATCATCATACCCCAGCGTCCAGCCGTTGACGCGGACCTGATAGAGGATGAGCTCTGCTCCCGCTTCCGAGCCCACGAAGTGGAGCCCCACGGCCAGCATCCAGTCCTCCCGGGCGGCATCGTCCACGCTGGTGACAGTCGCCGTGAAGCCCTCTTTTTCGATCAGGGTGAGGGGCAGCTGATCCTGCACGTCCCCATGGGCGGCGGGAGCACCGACAAGGAAGGAAGCGGTCAAAAGGAGCAGTGCCAACAGAAGGGAAGACAAGCGTTTCATGGGATACCTCCAGGTGTTTCACTCTATAAAAAGTATATCAGCGCCATACAGGCATGTCAATCGAGGCAGCCCGCACAAAAAAGGATTGCATCCCCCGCCCCCATACGCTATAATCACCTTGGCAAGGGGAAAGCCCGTCTGCTATACCCTCTGGGACAGCAGGACGAAGGGGCGGCACCCAAAGCCTCATTCTACGCAGTGTATCCCTTTGGCGGAACACGAGCAAGGAGGTAAATGAATATGGAAAAGAAGACGTTCAGCACCAGGTATTTGGCTGAGGTGGCCCTGTTCGTGGGCATCATCCTGGTCATGAAGATCACGGGCCTTTCCAGCGTCCCCGTGGGGCCGTTGGTCATGACCTTCACCATGATCCCCATCGCCATCGGCTCCATGCTTTTGGGACCCCTTGCGGGCACGATCCTGGGCGCCGTCTTCGGCCTTACGAGCCTGTACGACGCCATCACCGGAAAATCCGCGATGACGTATTTTTTCTTTCAGGAGAGTCCCTTCTTCACGGTCCTGCTGTGCGTAGGCACCCGGGCCCTGGTGGGCGCGGTGACGGGCTGGCTGTTCCGGCTGCTCAGCAAGGCGGATAAAAAGCACACCTGGAGCTATTTCGCCGGCGGCCTTGCGGCCCCGCTGCTGAACACCCTGTTCTTCATGGGATTCATCGTGCTGGTGTTCTACAGGACCACCTTCGTCCAAAACCTGGTGAGCAAGCTGGGCGCCAGCGGCCCCATCATGTTCGTCATTTTGGTGGTGGGCGTCCAGGGTCTGGTGGAAGCGGCCACGGGCCTGGTCATCGGCGGCGCCATCGCCAAGGGCGTGGCCCACGCCCTCAAGCGGGATAGGGACCCCATGGCGGCCCAGAAGGTCGTCATGACGCGGTCTCTGGTCCACGATACCGACGGACCGACCGTCCAGGCGTCCGCCGACGACACCTTGAAGCTGATTGACGACAACAAGGAGGCACAGAAATGATCCTGGCCATCGACGTAGGCAACACCAACATCGTTCTGGGCGGCATCGTGGACGACCAGCAGGTCTTTTCCGCCCGGCTCGCCAGCGACCGAAACAAGACCGCGGACCAGTACGCCCTGGACATCCAGGGCATCCTCACCATGCACAAGGTGCGGACCGAGGCCATCGAGGGCGGCATCCTCTCCTCCGTTGTCCCCTATCTGCAGACGGTGATCCCCAACGCCGTGAAGCTGCTCACCGGCGTGGATCTGTTGGTGGTGGGTCCGGGCATCAAGACGGGGCTTTCCATCCGCATGGACAACCCCGCCAGCGTGGGCAGCGACCTCATCGTGGCGGCGGTGGCGGCCCGGGCCAAGTATAAGGCCCCCATCGCCATCGTGGACATGGGCACCGCCACCACTCTGTCCGTGGTGGCCAAAAACGGCAACTACATCGGCGGCATGATCATCCCGGGCCTGTGGACCAGCATGAACGCCCTATCCGCCCACGCGGCCCAGCTGCCCTACATCGACTTGAACGGCCCCGCGAAGCTTTTGGGCACCAACACCATCGACTGCATGCGCTCCGGCGCCCTCATCGGCACGGCGGCCATGCTGGACGGCCTCATCGACCGGCTGGAGGAGGAGCTGGGCGAAAGCGTCAGTCCCGTGCTCACCGGCGGCGTCAGCCCCCTCATCGTCCCCTACTGCCGGCACACCTTCCATCTGGAGCCGGATATCCTCATCGACGGCCTTCGGATCCTGTATAGCAAAAACAGGCCCAACGCGTAAAAAGCGGCTCGCTTAGATTTTTTTCGCGGATTTGAAAAAAAGTCTTGCATTCCTCTGCCGTCTTTGTTATAATGCGCGTTGCAGCGCTGGTGTAGCTCAGTTGGTAGAGCGCGTCATTGGTAATGACGAGGTTCATGGGTCCGACTCCCATCACCAGCTCCATAAAAACAGCCACCCCTTGTGGGTGGCTATTTATATGGATTTTCAGTGGAAGGGAGTCGGAGAGCGGACAGAAAAAGCCCCGGTGGGGCTTTTTCCCGCCCCTGGGGAGCGCAAGCCAAAGGCTGCGCCAGCCGATCAGGCCAGCAGCCCGCAGCTTGCGCGCAGACTCCCATCACCAGCATATACATAAGTCCTTCCCGCTCAGAGATCCCTCCGCGCGCTGCGCTTGGTCGGGATGACTAGAGGAAAGACTCACATCACCAGCTCGTGTACAAGCTCTGCCGTTCCGAGATTCCTCGGCTCGCTCTGCTCGCTCGGGATGACAAAGAGGGCTCCCCTTTGACCGACACTGAGCAGAGGGCCTATTTCTCCCCCTCCGGCTGTCGATCGGGCCCCACCTCCCCCGGCACCATGCCGCCGTTCTTCCTGTGCTGGCGGACGCAGGCCGTGAGCAAATACTCGATCTGCCCGTTCACGGAACGAAAGTCCTCCTCCGCCCAGGCGGCGATGGCCTCATAGAGGCTGGATGACAGGCGCAAAGGCACCTGTTTTTTCCCACCCTCCGCCATATCAGTAGATGCTGCCGGAGTTCACCACAGGCTGGGCGTCCCGATTCCCGCAGAGGACCACCAACAGGTTCGATACCATGGCCGCCTTGCGCTCGTCGTCCAGCTCCACCACCTTGTTTTCGCTGAGCCGATCCAGAGCCATCTCCACCATGCCCACGGCCCCGTCCACGATCATCTTCCTGGCGTCGATGATAGCGGAGGCCTGCTGCCGCTGAAGCATGACCGCGGCGATCTCAGGAGCATAGGCCAGGTAGGTGATGCGGGCCTCAAGAATCTCCAGACCTGCCTCCTTCACCTTCTGCTGGATCTCCTGGCGGATGCGTTCGGCCACCACCTCGCTGGAGCCCCGGAGGGACCCTTCGTCCGCCACCCCGTCGCCGGTGGTGTCCACGTTGGGGGCCACGTCGTATGGGTAGATGCGGACGATGTTCCGAAGGGCGCTGTCGCACTGAAGGGACAGATATTCCTTATAGTTGTCCACGTTGAAGACGGCCTTGGCGGTGTCCACCACCCGCCACATGACGGCGATGCCGATCTCCACCGGGTTGCCCAGGCAGTCGTTGATTTTCTGGCGGTTGTTGTTCAAGGTCATGATCTTCAAAGAGATCTTCTTGGTGGGGACCTCCCCGCCGGAGACGGCGCCGCTCTGGCCGATGACGATGGGGGTATGGGACTTGGCGTCCACGTCGCCGCTCTGGTTGAGCTTGGTCTGGGCGGCCGGGTTCACCGCGGTGCAGAAGGGGTTCACATAATAGAACCCGGGCTCCTTCAGCGTACCCACATACTTGCCGAAGAGGGTCAGCACCAGAGCCTCCTGGGGCTTCAACACCTTGAGGCCGCAGAACAGGATCCACCCGAAGGCCAGGATCAGGATGCTCAGGATGATCAGGACCGTCACGCCCTTGGCGATGCCCACGAAGAGGCCCAGCAGGGCCAACACATGCAGCAGGATAAGCAACAGCAGCATGCCCATGCCGTTCTTCCGGGAGTTCAGTACGATTTCTTTCATGGTCGTTCTCCTTGTCTTGTATGATATCGTTATGATATCATCATGAAACCACCTTGTCAAGTATGCTTTCCTGGCGTATACTGTCAAATATGGACGAACAGCTGCAATTACACATCGTCGCCCGCATACACAGCGACTTTACGAGCAAATTCGGCATCCCCCGGCAAAGCAATCTGGTGCAGTCGCTGGAGGCCGTGATCGTCTTCGAGCCCCCGTACCGGGATGAAAACGCCCTCCGGGGGCTGGAGGGCTACAGCCACCTGTGGCTCATCTGGGGCTTTTCAGAGGTCCACCAGGAGGGCTGGTCCCCCACAGTGAAGCCGCCCAAACTGGGGGGCAACACCCGCATGGGGGTCTTCGCCACCCGCTCCCCCTTCCGGCCCAACCCTCTGGGCCTGTCCTCCGTGGAGCTGCTACGGATGGAGAAGCGGCCAGGCCTCGGCACGGTGCTGGTGGTGGCCGGCGCAGACCTGATGGACGGCTCCCCCATCTACGACATCAAACCCTATCTATCCTTCACCGACAGCCACCCGGAGGCGAAAAATGGCTTCGCGGCGGACCATGCGGAGGAGCGGCTGCCGGTGGAGTTCCCGCCGGAGCTTCTCGACCGCATCCCGGAGGAGAAGCGGCCCGCCCTCTTGGCATCCCTATCCCTGGACCCCCGACCCGGGTATCTCACGGGCCGCAGCGACCCCTACGGCTTTCCCTACGCCGGGAAGGACGTGCGCTTCTACGTGGAGGACGGGGTGGTGAAGGTCTTTGACGTGGTGGAGCCATGAAGCGAATTCTTTCCATATTCATAGCGTGCCTCCTGATCCTTTTGGGCTGCCGCCAGCCTCGGCAGGCCACGGATCCGGCGACGCTGTTCCAAGGCGAAATCCAGCCGGATAAGGTGAACCTGCTGTTTTTGTCCGTGGGCCAGGGGGATGCCTGCCTGGTGACCTTCCCCACGGGGGAGCGGATCATGATCGACACGGGTCCCTTCGAGGCCAGGGACAAGCTGGTGGACCAGCTTCACGCCCTGGGCGTGGACAGGCTGGACGCCGTTTTCGTCACCCACGGCCACGCCGACCACACGGGGAATTTGATGACCCTGGTCCGCCGGTTCCAGGTGCCCCAGGTCTATTTCGGCGGCCAGGAAGGCGACTACGGGGACCTGCTAAAGAAGGTCCATCGCCGGGGCGTCCGCTGTACGGCCCTTATAGAGGGGGACGTCATCCCCTATGGGGAGGCCCGGCTCACGGTCCTGAGCCCCTTAAAGGAACGGGCCTACGACGATGTCAACGACAGCTCCGCCGTGCTGCGCCTCACCTACGGGGAGAACGCGGCCCTGTTCATGGCGGACGGCACCTTCCAGACGGAGGAGTATCTGCTCTTTCGCTACCATCGAGAGGAGCTCCGGGCCGACGTGCTGAAGGTTGGCCACCACGGGTCCGCTGCCTCCTCGTCCCTGCGGTTTTTGCAGGTGGTCTCCCCCGCCCTGTCCGTCATCAGCGTGGGCCGGGGGAACGAGTACGGGCACCCCACCGCCGAGACGTTGCTGCGGCTCTCCCTCGTCAAAAGTCGGGTGCTGCGAACGGACGAGGCGCCCGCCGTGCAAATTACTCTTGACGGAAAGGAAGCCCGGGTGGTAGAATAGGCGAAGTTATAATACTGATCCGCGTCTAAAGCATGTGCATTCGACGAGCAGATTCTTCGATGGTTCCATAAGGCGGATCGCAGGCTGACTGGGAACCGTCAGTCAAGAGCCGCCGAAGCAGAACCAGCGGAGAAGATGCCGTCTAATGTATATGGGTTAGGCGTGGACCAGTATAGAACGCGAGGAACGGGAAAAGGTCCCCCAGGCGGCCAAAGAGAGCTCCGGCAAGGTGAAAGCGGAGCGCCGAGGAAGGGATGCGGTTCGCCCGGGAGCGGCGCGGGGGAAATAAGATTGCGGCAGATGCCGCAACTTACGGTAGTTCGCGACGGGAAAGCCCGATACAGCTGGCAACGAGGCCGCCTCTCTTTGGCGGCGAACTTGGGGTGGTACCACGACGCGCTTCGTCCCTTTGGACGGGGCGCGGTTTATTTTGAAGAAACAAAAGGAGAAAGCGAATGGAAAACGAACTGCAACGGATCCGGGAGGAGGCCCAGAAGAAGCTGGCCGCCATGCAGGAGGAGTGCGATCTCAACGCCCTGCAGCAGCAGCTCTTCGGCAAGGCCGGGGAACTGACCGCCATCCTCCGCACCATGGGGAAGCTGGGCAAGGAGGAACGGGCCCAGCTGGGCGCCAACGTGAACAAGCTCAAGCAGGAGCTGGAAGCCGCCATGGAAGAGCGGCGGGCGGAGTTCAAAAGAAGGGCTCAGGAGCTGCGCTTTGAAAAGGAAGCGCTGGACGTGACCGAAGCCGGGGTGAGCCCTGTGGCCATGGGGCATCTGCACCCGATGACAAAAACCTATCGGACCATCCGGGACGCCCTCATCGGCATGGGCTTCCAGGTCTTTGACGGGCCGGAGATCGAGCTGGACGACAACAACTTTACGCTGCTGAACCTGCCCCTCGATCACCCCGCCCGGGACATGCAGGACACCTTCTATATCAACGACAAGGTGCTCCTTCGGACCCACACCTCTCCCTGCGAGATCCGGGCCCTGCAGAACTTCAAGCCCCCCTTCCGCTTCCTCATGCCCGGCCGCGTGTTCCGGGTGGATGAAGTGGACGCCTCCCACAGCCCCGTGTTCATGCAGATCGAGGGGTTCGTGGTGGACAAAAATTTGAATCTGGCCAACCTGAAGGGCACGTTGGACGCCTTCATCCGTGCGGTCTTCGGTGAGAACGTGAAGACCAGGCTTCGGCCCTCCTACTTCCCCTTCACGGAGCCTTCCGCGGAGCTGGACATGAGCTGCACCATCTGCGGCGGCAAGGGCTGCCGGGTGTGCAAAGGCACGGGCTGGATCGAGATCTTGGGCTGCGGCATGACCAACCCCCACGAGCTGGAAAACTGCGGCCTCGATCCCAAGGAGTGGTCCGCCTTCGCCTTCGGCGTGGGGGTGGATCGGGTGACCAGCCTGAAGTACGGCATCTCGGACATTCGCTATGAATACGAGAACGATGCCCGCTTCCTGACCCAGTTCTAAGAAAAGGAGGACGAAAGCATGAGACTTCCTAAATCCTGGCTGCAGGACTATGTGGATTTCAACGTGACCGATGAGGAATTCATCGAGCGCATGATGTGGCGCGGCTTCGAGCTGGAGGGCGTGGAGAAGGAGCTCAAGGACGTGTCCGGCGTCATCACCGGCAAGATCCTTACCATGGAAAAGCACCCCAACGCCGACAAGCTCACCGTCTGTCAGGTGGACCTGGGCGGAAAGACGGCCCAGATCCTGACCAACGCCAAGAACGTGTTCGTGGGCGCCATCGTGCCCGTGGCCTACGCCGGGGCGAAGATCGGCAACCATGATTTTACCGTGGCCAATATCCGGGGCGTGGAGAGCCAGGGCATGTTCTGCTCCGGCGGGGAGTTCAACCTCAGTGACGTGGAGTACCCCGGTGCGGAGGTGGACGGCATTTTGATCCTGCGGGCAGACACGCCGCTGGGCATCCCCATCGAAAAGGCCATCGACCGGGACGACGTGATCTTCGACTTCTCCGTGCTCCCCAACCGGCCCGACTGCAACAGCATCATCGGCCTGGTCCGGGAGGCGGCGGCGGCTCTGGGACAGAAGATGAAGACCCCCGTCATCCCCCATATCGAGGGCGAAGGGGACGTGAACGACCTGGTGAAGGTCACCGTGGAGAACGGGGAGCTGTGTCCCCGGTACACGGGCCGGGCGGCCGTGGATCTGAAGATCGGCCCCTCCCCCGCCTGGATGCAGCGGCGGCTCAAAGAGATGGGCATGCGGCCCATCAGCAACATCGTGGACATCACCAACTATGTTTTGGTGGAGTACGGCCATCCCACCCACGCCTTTGACCTGGCGTGCATCCGAGACGGGCACATCATCGTCCGCAACGCCCAGGAGGGCGAGAAGGTGGTCACCCTCGATAAGAAGGAGCGGATCATGGACAAGGATATGCTCCTCATCAGCGACCCACAGGGTGGCGTGGGCGTGGCCGGCGTCATGGGCGGTTTGAACAGCGAGATCACCGAGAACACTAAGGCTGTGTTCTTCGAGTCCGCCGCCTTCAAGGCCAGCAACATCCGCCACACCGCCCGGAAGCTCCACCACGTGACCGACGCCGCGGCCCGGTTCATCAAGGGCGTGGAGCCGGTGAACGCCTATCTCGCTTTGGAGCGCTGCATCGAGCTGGTGAGCGAGCTTAACGCGGGCAAGATCGTGGGCGGCACCGTGGACGTGTGCGCGGCGGACCTCACCGATCGGGAGATCGACGTGGACGTGAGCCACGTGAATCGGATGCTGAACACCAGCCTCAGCGGCGAAAAGATGGCGGAGCTCCTCTCCACCATCGAGGTCCCCGCCACGGCCAAGGGCAACGATCTGCACGTGGTCATTCCCCATTTCCGCACGGACATCGAAAGCGGTATCGAGGCGGATGCGGACATCGCCGAGGAGGTGGGCCGCATCTATGGCTTTGACAACATCCCCGCCGTGCTCATGAACGGGGACACCTTCCAGGGCGGCATGGCCCGGGCCTTCCAGGCGGAGGACAAGGTGAAGGACGTGCTGGTGGCCTGCGGGTGTTTGGAGATGTACAACTACAACTTCACGGGGCCGAACGCCCTCAAAGCCCTTGCCTTTGCAGCGGGCGACGTTCGGAACGACGCGGTGAAGCTCCTCAACCCCTTCGGCGAGGACCAGAGCCTTATGCGGACCACCCTCTATATGGGGATGCTGGACTCCGCCGCAAGGAATATCCGCCGCAAGACCGGATACGGCCGGTTCATGGAGGTGGGCAACGTCCACTTCGATTTGGGCGGAGAGCTGCTCCCCCGGGAGGAGAAGAAGATCGGCCTCGCCTTCTTCGGCGAAGGGGAGAGCTTCTACACCCTGAAGGGCGTCGTCGAGACGCTGCTGGCCCGCTTCGGCGTGAAGGGGGCCAAGTATCAGCGGAACGACGTGGACTGCTTCCAGCCGGGCCGCCGGGCGGACGTGCTGGTGAAGGGCGAGAAGCTGGGCGAGCTGGGCCAGGTGCACCCGAACGTGTTAGCCGCCTGGGACATCTCCGTACCGGTGTATATGGCGGAGCTGTCCTTCGAGAAGTTGGTGGAGCTGTCCGTGGACACGCCCACATTCCAGCCCCTGCCCAAGTTCCCGGTGGTGAGCCGGGATCTGGCGATCGTGGTGCCGGAGGAAAGCGAGAGCGCCCACTGGATCGAGCTCATCGAGACCGCGCTCGTGGACGTGATCGTGGAGAAGGGGCGGCTGTTCGACGTGTACAGGGGACCGGCGGTAGGCCTTGGAAAGAAGAGCTTGGCCATCACCTTCAACTTCCGGGCGGAGGATCACACCCTGACCGACGAGGAGATCAAAAAGGCTTTCGAGACCGTCATCCGCGTCCTCGGGGAAAATGGTGCGCCTTTGCGCCAATAATTTCACAAAAAACGGCTGGTTTTTGCCAAAAAGGCGTTGTATACTGTAAGTTAGAATCTTAAGGGAGGTATGTATCTATGAAGTATTGTCCCCATTGCGGCGCTGAGATCGCCGATGATGTTCGTTTTTGCCCCACCTGCGGCAAGGAGACCGTGATCGTGGTGAACAACCAGGACCCCCAGTTCGATCCTCAGGATATCGCCGATCATAAGATGCTGGCCATGCTGGGGTATCTCACCATGGGCATCCTGCCCATGGTCGGCTGCAGGGACTCCGCCTACGCCATGCACCATGTGAACCAGGCTCTCTGGATCTTCATCGGGTCCCTGCTTTGCGGCTTGGTCTGCATCATCCCCCTGCTGGGCTGGATCGTGGGCGCCATCGGCAGCATCTTCCTGCTGGTCTGTGAGATCATTGGCATCATCCGGGCCCTTAAGGGCAGCGGCGCCTATCTGCCCTTCGTCAAGGGGCTGCCCGTCATCATCAAGTAAGGAGCCGGGTCCATGAAACAGTGTCCCTATTGCGGCAGCGAGCTTGCCGACGACGCCAAGTTCTGCGGCGAGTGCGGCAAGTCCCTGCCTGCGGATGAGCCTGTGGCTGCGCCGGTGGAAACGCCCGTGGAAGCGGCTGCGGAACCCGCGCCGGTGCCTGTGGCCGTGCCCGAACAGCCGGCCGCGGAGATGCCCGTCATCACCCAGGTGCCGCCCAAGAAGCAGATGCTGTCCACCTTCCAGTACGTGGTGCTGAGCCTGCTCTATGCCATCCCGGTGATCGGCCTCATCTTCCTGTTCATCTTCGGAGCGGGCCATCCCAAGAACGGGAGCCTGAAGCGGTTCTCTGCAGCCATGCTCATTTTGCGGCTGGTGTTCTGGATCGTGGTGCTGGCGCTGATGATCGTGGCCATGGTGAAGAACGGCCGGTTCCTCACCGACGCCCTGGGGCAGCTGATCCCGGCGGTGGAGACCCTGCTGAAGGCAATCTTCGCCTGAGCTCAATACCCACTCATAGACGCCCTTTTTCGGGCGTCTTTTCTTTTTCAACCACATATGCTATACTTGCCCCTATGGAACAGCAAACGAAGCAAAATCTGCCCCTGTGGACCAGGGACTTCACCATCATCACCATCGGCAGCGTCATCTCCATGTTCGGCAACGCCCTGGCGGGATTCGCCATCAGTTTGTTCGTGCTGGACTACACGGACACGCCCCTCTACTACGCCGTATTCGTGTTCCTTTACACCCTGCCCCAGCTCACTGCGCCGCTGATCGCCGGGCCTCTCATGGACCGGTTCAGCCGCCGCAAGACCATCTATAGTCTGGACTTTCTGTCCGCGGCGCTGTACCTTGCCATCGCCCTTGTTTTGCATCTGGGGCTCATGCAGTTTTGGTTCCTGGCCGTCTTCACCCTGATCATCGGCACCGTCCACAGCACCTATCAGGTGGCTTACCAGAGCTTCTACCCGTTGCTCATCACGGAGGGGAACTTTTCCAAGGCGTACTCCATCGCGGGCACGCTGGAGACGTTGAGCGCGGTCATGGTGCCTGTATCATTGTTCCTCTATAAAAAGTTCGGCCTTGCCCCTCTGTTGCTCTGCAACGGGTCCTGCTTCCTGGGCGCGGCCCTGTGTGAGATGCGGATCTCCGACGTGGAGAAGGAGAAGGGCCTGGGCGGCGAAAGCGAGTATTCCTTCTCAGCCTATTGGACCGACGCCAAGGAGGGGGTCCGGTATCTGTGGGCGGAGAAGGGGCTGCTGTGCATCACCCTGTATTTCGTGTTCTCCGCCTTTGCCGGCGGGGCCGAGGGGGTCATCACTCTGCCCTATTTCAAAGGCGCCTTTGAAAACGGGGAATGGATCTATATGACCACCTGGGGGTTCTCGGTGCTGGGCCGGGGCATCGGCGGGCTGATGCAGTATCGGATCAAGTACCCCGCCGCCATCAAGTACGCCGTAGCGTTTATCGTCTATTGCGCCGTGAACATATTGGAGGGGTCGTATCTGTTCCTGCCGGTGAACGGCATGCGGGTGGCCTGCTTCCTGGTGGGGATATTGGGTGTAACGTCCTATACCATCCGCTCCTCCGCCACCCAGTCCTACGTGCCCCACGATAAAAAGGGCCGGTTCAACGGGGCGTTCATTATGCTGACCACCTCCGGGTCACTGCTGGGAGAGGCGCTGGCCGGCGCGTGCACCACGTTTTTGCCCATGCGCACGGTCCTGGCTGTCTTCATGGGCATCGCGCTGGTGGCCGCTCTGGTCATCATCGGCGGCGGGCGCAGGCACGTGAAGCCTTTATATAACCGAGAAGCCTGATTTTTGCCGCTTTTTCTTTTCAGTGAAAAGAAAAAGCGGCGCAAAAAGAAAAGCTCCCTTAACAAAATGGGAAGTATCACCTAAGCAATACTTCCCAAATAAAGAAATTTGGCTGTGCACCTTTCTTTCAAGAAAGGTGCATGCTTTCAATAAATACCTTTCAAATAATCCTCTACTTCACGCCGAACCGGTATCGAAGGCGCAGCGCCCTGACGCTGGACGGCCAGGGCCGAGGCGGCGGTGGCGAGCCGCAGGGCGTCGCCATAGGGCAGCCCCTCCGCGAGGCCGGCGGCGTAGTAGCCCAGGAAGCAATCCCCGGCGGCGGTGGTGTCCACGGCCTTCACGGGGAACGCGGGCTGGAAAAGGAGCTCCGCCCCGGTCCAGAGGCTGGCGCCCCGGCTACCCTTCGTCAGCAGGATCTTCTGGTCCGGGTACGCGGCCCTAAGGGCGTCCATGTCCCCACCGAGGGCCTTCCCCTCCCCCTCGTTGACGATCAACGTGTCCAAGAGATGCAGCGGCAGCGCCTTCACCGCCGCCTCCATGGGCGCGGGGTTAAAGAGGATGCGCAAGCCCTTCTCCGCCGCCCGGCGGATGATGGGGTCCAGGCCATTGATCTCGTTCTGCAATAAGAGGATATCGCCCTTCTCCACCTTGTCCAAAGCTTTTTCCACGGTCTCGGGGCTCACGGCCCGGTTGGCGCCGCCCAGGATGATGATGGCGTTCTCCCCCTGGGGTGAAACCTGGATGATGGCGTGGCCCGTGGGCACGTCCACCCGCACCACGGCGGACACGTCCGCCCCGGCGCCTTTCAGCAGGTCCAGGAGCATATCCCCGTCCGCCCCCACGGCCCCGCCGTGATAGACCCGCGCCCCGGCCCGGGCCGCGGCTACGGTCTGGTTCAGGCCCTTGCCGCCGGGAAACACGTCCCGACGGCCGGAGAGCAGCGTCTCCCCCGGCTCCACGAAGTGGGGCACCGCGTACACATAATCCAGGTTCAACGAACCGATGTTCAGTATCTTCGCCATATCGTCCTCCGTTCCTTACAGGCGGGCCATCTCGTGGTTGTCGTAGGCGGGATTATCCGTCACTTCGCGAATAACGTGCAGGTTCTCCGGGATATGGACCTCCGCATCGGGATCGGAGAGCTCGACCTGAAGCATAGCCACGTCCTTCCAGCTGGGATACAGATCCACCTCGAAGGACTGCACGTCGTCCACCAAACAGTACCTGGTCTTGCGGATGGGCCGGCAGGTGGGGTCCGCCTCCATGAGCAGAGAGAAATACTCCTCCTGGCTCAAGCGCTCCTCCACCTCCATGCGCCCGCCGTCGGGCGCGTCCCGCTGGGTGGTCTTGTAATAGATGTAGCTGCCGCCGGTGCCCCGCATGCAGATGCGGCGCTCCTCGTCCCGGTAGGGGGTGAGATAGGTCTGGATGATCTCCACCCGCTGGCAGTTGGGGTTGTTGTTGAGCCAGTCGAGATCCGGGTACTTGATGAGGAACCGGCGCGCGTGCTCCATGGGCTCCGGCTCGCCCAAGGCCGCCATGACCTCCTTGAGGAGCCGCAGCATCTTCCCGTTGAAGTCCGTGGAGTTGTCGATGATCCGCAAATGGGGATGCCCCGCCCAGGCCGCCAGGGTCTTTTCGTCCAGGTCGATGGCCTCCTCCGGGGTCTCGGTGCGGGCGGTGTTGTTGGCGGTGGTGTAGAAGGGCAGCGCCCCCTTGGCTGCCGTGACCAGATGGAATACCGCGTCGTACTTGTCCCGAAAGCTCACCTCGTCCTGGCCAAGCTCCTCCAGGATGCTGGCAAACTCCTCGGCGGTCATGTAGGGCTTGTCGTCCATGGACCCCCGGTCGTGGACGATGACCACGTTGTCGTTAGAGAGGGCCTCCGCCGCCCGGCGATAGAGCCGCTCCCGCTCCAGCTGGTAGCGGACCTGGATGCGCTGGAAGGCGAAGTTGTCCTTGCAGTTGTAGCTGGAGATGCCGCCGTTGGCCAGCTCCGTGAAGGTCTCCGTCAAAAAGATCACCGCGTAGCCCGCGCTGGTGAGGGCGTTCTGCAGCCAGCTCATGGCCGTGGTCTTGCCGCCGCAGGGGCCGCCGGTGATGACGATGGTGCGAATCTTTTTATGCCCGCCGGTGGGTGTGCTCATATAGCCATTCCCTCCATCCGTATAGTTAGGATAAGTATAGCAGACTGTGCCCAAAAAAGCCATAGGGCTCCGTCTCGGAAAGCGACGGCCCCGCTACGGCTGTTCTATGACGGTGATGCAGACGTCGTCCGGACCCGTGAAGGAAAGGCATCGAAGGTCCGTATAGGGGTCCCGATAGAGCTCCCCGGCCTGAATGTCGTTTTTCTCCAACCGCTTCTTGATCTTGGTCAGATTCCGGGCGGAGATGGTCAGTTTCTGGGGCATGGCTGGCTGCGGCAGGTTGCCGCAGAGGATCTCCACCTGGGAGCTGCCCATGACCAGCAAAAACCGGGTCTCTGCTCTGTCCAGGAGGACGATCTGCTTCTTTACCCGAAAGCCCAGCTTGTCCACGAAGAACGCCCAAACCGATTCTTCACTGGTCGCATACAGGGTGGTGCGCGAAAGGCCGATCCGTCGGGCGAAGGGATACAGGGTCATATGCCGCGCGTGGCGCTGCCAGCGATGGTAAGACTTGAGCTCCCGCTTCCAGTCCGGGTGGGTGAGTACGTAGGCTATGGAAAGAAAGAGCATCTGCCCGATAAAGCCGCCCAGGGTGTTGGAGAACATATCGTCCAGATCGTAGAGTCCCCGGCGATAGATGAGCTGCATGTTCTCCGTGGCCAGGGAGATGAAAAAGCAGGCCGCCACCGGCCTAAGCCGGGCCCTGGCTCGGAACCAGCCGAACACGTAGGGCAGAAGATAGCCCATGGGCACGAAGAGCATCACGTTGAGATACACCTGGACGATGTCCTGGGGCCGGATGATCTCGATGTGGGACAGCCCCTCCACGATCCCTTCCCGAAAGACGGTCACCAGGATATCCATGATGCCCCGGTCCGTCTCCACGGCGTTATAGAGGTCCTGGAGCGGCGCCACGTGGACCATATACGTATCGGAGGAGGTCCGGGAAAAGAACACGATCATAAGGAACGCCGCCAGGTAGATGAAGAACACCAGATACAGCACCATCTGTCTGAGCCGCAGCAGGGCGTCCGCGTTGGCGTTTTCGCTGAGGCCGTGATGCAGATTGAGGCCCAGCTTGGAGCACACCTTCCGGTCGATCAGCGGCAGCAGCACCACGAAGACCGCCACGAAGACGGTCACCGAGATCAGCAGGATGGGACTGTTCACAGAGATACTCATAGGTATAGTATACGAAAAAACGCTCCTCTTGGCAATATGCCCCTAACAAAAGCGCCCCGCATGACGCGGGGCGCGGATGAAGCAGCTGATTTTACGCACGCTCGATGAGGCCGTAGTTCCCGTCCTTGCGGACGTAGAGCACATTCACCTCGCCGGTCTCAGCGTTCTCGAACACGAAGAAGGAATGGCCCAGCATCTCCATCTGGAGCATGGCCTCCTCTTCGCTCATGGGCCGGATATCAAACTTCTTGGTACGCACGATCCGGGGCGTGAAGGCTTCCTTCTCCTCCTCTGCCACGGGGGCAAAATCCGCGATGACCTCACCGGACTTGCGCCGACGGTCCTGCCGGGTGCGGAACCGCTGCACCTGCTTCTCCAGCTTGTTCACCACGTTGTCCAAAGACGCGTACATGTCGCCGGAGGTCTCCTCCGCCCGGACGATACGGCCCTCATAGGGAACGGTGACCTCCACGATGTGGCGGTTCTTCTCTACGGCCAAGCTCACCTGGGCATCCGCATCCTGGGGGAAGAACTTGGAGAGCTTGTTCAGCTTTTTCTCCGTCGTCTCCCGCATGTAGTCGGAGACTTCAAGGTTTTTTCCGGAAATGGAAATACGCATATCTTTCACTCCCTCTGACGCGATCATATCGTTTCTCCGCGTCTATTAGTATATTACCACAGAATGACCGTCTTGTCCTTTCCTTTTTAAAAAAACTTTCCGCTTTTTCAATTCGTTCACTTTTTCACAGCATTTGACAAAAAATAACGCGGCAGCCTTGATTCTCTCGCCGATCTGTCGTATACTATATACCAATTATTTTCAATGCTGTTTCTGGCAGACAGGAAACGAGGTAATTCCATGAATTTCGTGTTTATTTCCCCCTATTTCCCCCACACCTACTGGAACTTTTGCGACCGGCTGAAGAAGAACGGGGTGAACGTGCTGGGCATCGGCGACGCGCCCTACGACAGTCTGGAAGGGAATCTGAAGGCGGCGTTGACGGAATACTACCGGGTGGACACCCTGGAGAGCTACGAGCAGGTCTTCAAGGCCGTGGCCTTCTTCTCCTTCAAGTACGGGAAGATCGACTGGCTGGAATCCAACAACGAGTACTGGCTCATCCAGGACGCCAAGCTCAGGACGGATTTCAACATCACCTCCGGTGTGAAATACGAGGAGATCGGCGCCTGGAAGCACAAGTACGGCATGAAGCCGGTCTATGCCTCCGCCGATATCCCCACGGCCCGGTCCCACCTGGTCACGGACGAGGCGGCAGCGAAAGCCTTCCTCGCCGACATCGGCGGGTACCCCGTCATCGTGAAGCCTGACGTGGGCGTGGGTGCGGCGGATACCTGGAAGCTGGAGAACGACGAAGATTTCGCGGACTTCTTCCAAAACAAGCCCGACGTGCCCTATGTGATGGAGGAGTTCATCTATGGGGACATCTACTCCTACGACGCCATCGTGGATTCCCATGGGGAGCCCCTGTTCGAGAACTCCGCCGTGTTCCCGCCGTCCATCGCGGATCTGGTGAACAACGATTTGGAGCTGGCATATTATACGCTCAAGGAGGTCCCTCCAGCCCTGCAGGCGTTGGGCCGCCGAACGGTGAAGGCCTTTAAGGTCAAGAGCCGGTTCGTGCATTTCGAGTTCTTCCGCCTGACGAAGGCCCGCAAGGGCCTGGGCGAGGTGGGCGACTTCGTGGCCCTGGAGGTGAACATGCGGCCCGCCGGCGGGTACACCCCGGACATGATGGACTATGGCCACGCCACGGACGTGTACACCATCTGGGCGGACATGATCACCGCCGACAAGCGGCTTCTCCCTGAGAGCGGCAAGGACCACTGGTGCGTCTACGCCAGCCGGAAGGATTCCCGCACCTATCGCCACACCCACGAGGAGATCATGGCCAAATACGGGGATCGGATCACCATGTGCGAGCGGATGCCCGAGATCATGTGGGCCACCATGGGCTGCATGATGTACATGGCCCAGGCCTACAGCGAGCAGGAGGTCCAGGAGTTCATCCGGTTCGTCCAGGAATGGGCCTAAGGGAGGCAGCGCCATGTGGGAACGATATGAGAAACAATACAGTCCCCTGCTGAACCGGGACATGGAGCACGCCCTCATCGGCCACGATGGGAAGCTGTGCCTGGCCTTCGCGCCCCAGAACGGGCACACCTGGGATTTTCGAAACTTCGGCATGGTGGAGACCGTGCGGCCCTGGATCGAGGCGGGACGGCTGAAGATATTGCTGGTGGACAGCATCGACGAGGAGACCTGGTCCGACGAGTTTGGCGACGGCCGGTATCGGATCGAGCTGCAGGAGCGGTGGTTCCACTACATCATGGAGGAGCTGCTGCCCCAGTATCTCCCCTGGGACCAGAAGGCCATGGCCACGGGCTGCAGCATGGGCGGGGTCCACGCGGCCAACGCCTTCTTTCGGCGGCCGGATCGGTTCGACACGCTGATCTCGCTGAGCGGGCTCTTCGACGCCAGTCACTTCTTCAAGGGGTATATGGACGATCTGGTGTACGCCAACTCGCCCATCCACTTCCTTCCCAACATGCCCGCCGACCATCCCTGGATGGACCTGTACCGCCAGGGGAACATCATCTTCTGCTGCGGACAGGGCGCCTGGGAGGACGAGATGCGGGCCGATTCCCATGCCTTGGACGATATTCTCAACGCAAAGGGCGTGCCCCACTGGGCCGACTTCTGGGGCTACGACGTGAACCATGACTGGCCCTGGTGGAAGAAGCAGCTGCCCTACTTCATGGGGCATGTGCTGGGATAAGAAACCGAAACCACAGCGCCGGCGCTTTCGCGTCGGCGCTGTTTTATGTCCTTATCCCCTGCTCTTGCCGCTTTTACGCTGCTTGCGTTGCCGCTGGGAAGACTCGCCCTGATCCGCGCCATCCTGCTTCCCCCAGTGCTGGTGGCTGTCGCTGTCCGACGGGCCAGAGGGCGGGGTCTTGCTGTCGCCATTTTGGTCCTGCGTCTCGGTCCCGGGCCGACTGCCCTTGCCATGGCCACGGGGCACGGTGATCTCCGGCAGCCCGGAGGTGTCCAGCTGCAGGGCGTCCGCCACCGCTTCCAGGATGCCCCGGGAGGAATAGGTGGCACCGCTGACGGCGGATACGTTCACGGACTGCTCCTGAAGAATGGCCGGGATGACGCCGCTTTGGGCCCGCTGGAAGAAATCTTTGTCGTCGGAGCTGGAGAGAATGGTCACGTCCGTGATACGGCCGCTCTCCACGGTGACCTGGGCGGAGATAGCGCCGCGGAAGCCGGTGCCGGTGCCGGTGTAGACGCCGTCCACGTAGCGGGCGGCCGGAGAGGAATCGTCCGCGGAGACCACCTGTTCGGAGGCATACTCGCCGGACAGGGACGGGGATGCGGACTGTTCGGGCACCGCGATCCGGCCCACCTGAATGAGACCGCAGAGGGCCAGCGCCGAGGCCGTACCGGCCACAGCCGGCGCGGGGACGGTCTTCAAAGCCTCAGGGTGGCAGACGGCGAGACAGCGCATGCAGTCGATGCACTCGCCGGAGCGAACGAAGGCGTCCTCATGGACGGTGACGCCCATGGCACAGTCCCGGCTGCACTGTTGGCAGCCGGTGCACGCCGTTTCGAGACGCCGGATACGGAACAGCCGCGCGGCGGACAGGGGCGTGAACAGGGCGCCCAGGGGGCAGAAATAGCGGCAGAAGGCCCGTTCCACGAAGAGGGACAGGGCGAGGATCGCCAGCAGGAGCCCGAAACCCACCGTGGGGACGGCGTCGGCCATGACGATCAAATTCCCCGAGAGCAGCGCGCCAAAGACGCCCCAGGGGCTGAGGGAGCTGTCCACGGGAAGCTGCAGCGCCCAAAGAAGGAGCACAACGGTCAGCAGCAGGCCGTACTTCACGTATTTCAGGAGCCTGTCCGCCTTCTCGGGGACCTTGCGCCGATTGGGGAAGAGCTTCTTGCCTGCAAAGGCCATCAGCTCCTGCAGCGCGCCGAAGGTGCACAGATACCCGCAGAAGAACCGGCCCCACAGGATCGTCACGCCCAGGACCACCGTCAGCGTCACCAGGCTCCCGCTCACGGCGGAGAGGGCGAAGGTACCGGCCAAAAGGGCCACGATCACGTCCTTAAGGGCGTTGAACACGGTCAAAAACAGGCCGGGGAACAGAAGGAAGGCGAGAAACTGCACCCCGTGGCGCAGCAGCTGGGTCTTGTTGGTTTTCCGCCAGAGGTCAGCGGCTTTGTTCAGGATGTCTTTCATGGGTATCTCCTCTCTATGCGACGCGCATGGCGTCGCCGGTGTTGGTTTTGTTCAGCAGATGAAACTCGTTTTTCAGGCCCCGGGTGACCAGCACCTGGCCCTGATCCGTCACGAAGACGGCATCCATGCCCTGCTCCTGCAGCAGCGGCGCGCTTTGCTCCGGGCCAAGGATCAGGGCGGCGGTGGCCAGGGCGTCCAGAGCCGTTCCGTTCTCCCCCACCAAGGATACGGACACCAGGCCGCTTTGGGAAGGATAGCCTGTCCTGGGGTCCACTACATGATGGTATCGGCGGCCACCCATGTAGGCAAAGCGCTCGTAAACGCCGCTGGTGACCAGGATGCGATCCTCCAGCATCAGCGTACCCATGGGCGCGCCCTCAGGCCGGAAGGGGTCTCGGATGCCCACCGGCAGCCGACAGCCCAGGATCGCCACCGTGCCGCCCAGGTCCAGCAGGGCCCGGCGGACGCCATTCTGCCGCAGTCGGCCTTTGAGGCCGTCGATGGCGTACCCCTTGGCGATGCCGCCCAGATCGATCCGCTGGCCCGGCCGCCGGAGCAGGACCGTTTGGGCCCCTTCGTCCAGGAGAACGTCCTGTCCGTCCACCAGCTTTAGGGCCCGCCAGATGGCATCGTTCCCGGGCAGCCGCTTCTTCCCCATGGCCTTTCGCCAAAGATCGGCCAAGGGCCCGATTGTCACGTCGAAGGCGCCGTCGGTCATGCCGGTGTATCGCTTGGCCTGTCGGAGCACTTCGAAGGTATCCTTGTCCACGGGCACAGGCGCTTGGCCGGCCATCCGGTTGATCCGGGAGATCAGGCTCCCTGCCTGGAAGCAGGACCAGGCCTGGTTGAGGCTCTGCAGATACGCCCTTGCGTCGTTGGCAGCATGGGGACCTTCGGCGTCGAAGAGGGTGATGGTGTGCACAGTCCCCATGGCGGGGAAGGTTTTCTCTAAAATCATAGGCTTGCGCTCCCGTCCGTTTCGTTTCTATGGATGCAGGATACCCCGTCAAGCCTAAAACAATCTGAAATAATTTTGCAGTTTTTTCTTTTCCGTGAAAAGAAAAAGCCGCCTAAAAAGAAAAGCTCATAGGGGATACCGCGGATAGATCCATTGCAGATCGACCCCATGAAGTTCTTTTGGACAACTTTTCTTTTCGAAGAAAAGGTGCGATGCTTTCAATAAGTTCCTCTATTTTCTCCCCAAACAGCTCATGATCCTCAGCAACTGCTGCATATCGAGGCCGTTGTTCTCCGGCGGCTTTTTGTTGGGCGGCGGCCCGGGAGGCGGCGGTGGCGGCGGCAGGGGCACGCCGAGACGCCGGGACAGCTCCTCACCGAGGGTCGGCGGGAGCAGCGGGCAGACGCAGCGCACGTACTGCTCCACGCCGAGGCGCCCCCGCTCCGCCCGGACCTGCTCCGCCAGCACCAGGGCGCAGGTCAGGGGATGAGGCGGCGGCATGGGCGGCCCGGAAGGACAGTCGGGTCTATTTTGGTTCAAAAATCCGTTCATACCTCCATTCTATGCGCCCCGCCCCTTCCTTGCCACAGGGCAACATTTAGGGTCCTGCCGCATAAGCTGATAGCAAAGGGGGTGATCCCAACGACGCCAGAGGAGATGGAACGATTTTTACAGGAGCGGCAGAGCAGCGGCGAGGACGCGCTCATGGACGAGCTCAAGCGCATGACGAAGGAACAGGAGCAGACGGGCGAGATGAGCCCCACCCGCATGGAGGAGATATACGCCACCCTCTCCCCCTTCCTCACCGAGAAGCAGCGGGAGAAGATGCGGGAGGTCATACGAAGGCTAAAGGCGTAAGTGGGCGATCATGGAGGCGCTTTAGCGCCGAGAGATCATGACCGTTAGGTCAAATCATGGCGCAGCCAAATCATGCGCTGTATGGCGCAAATCATTCCAAAAACGGCTTATACTGATTTGCTGCTGACGCAGTATGATTTCTCGCCGTGCTCGCTGACGCTTCGTCCGGCTCCATAATTTGCCTGCGGCATGATTTGCGCCTGTCGGCGCATTGACGCATAACAGTTTGACATCGATGTGAATCTTTTGTCAGCAGCTTTTTCCGCCCTTTACGGGGGCGGTTTTTTGTGGTACACTTGCATATTGAAAAAATATGCCAAGAGGTATTGCCAGGAAAGGTATAGAAACTGAATGGGATTTTTAGATAAGCTGCTGGGCAACACCAGCGAAGCGAAATTGAAGAAGATGCGGCCGGTGGTGGCGAAGATCAACAGTCTGGAGCCTCGATACCAGGCCATGACCGACGAGGAACTGCGACAGCAGACGGCCCTGTTCAAGGAGCGGCTCAACAAGGGCGAGACCTTGGACGACCTCTTGCCCGAAGCCTTTGCCGTGGTACGGGAGGCCGCCGTGCGGACCGTGGGCATGCGCCACTTCGACGTGCAGCTTTTGGGCGGCATGGTCCTTCACCAGGGCCGGATCGCCGAGATGAAGACCGGCGAGGGCAAGACGCTGGTGGCTACCCTCCCCGCCTATCTCAACGCGCTCACCGGCAAGGGCGTCCACATCGTCACGGTGAACGACTATTTGGCCAAGCGCGACGCCCAGTGGATGGGCAAGATCCACCGGTTTTTGGGGCTCACCGTGGGCTGCATCGTCCATGATCTGGACGCTGACGAGCGGCGGGAAGCCTACAACTGCGATATCACCTACGGCACCAACAACGAGTTCGGCTTCGACTACCTGCGGGACAACATGGTGGTCTACAAGGAGAACATGGTGCAGCGAGAGCTCAATTACGCCATTGTGGACGAGGTGGACTCCATCCTTATCGACGAGGCACGTACCCCCCTCATCATCAGCGGTCAGGGGGAGGAAAGCTCCGAAATGTACCGAGAGGCGGACCGTTTCGTCCGCAAGCTCACCCGGGGCGAGGACATCAAGGACATCAGCAAATCCGACCAGCTCATGGGCGTGGAGCAGGAGGACAGCGGCGACTACATGTGCGACATCCGCCGCCGCACGGTCCAACTCACGGCCCAGGGCATCGAGAAGGCCCAGCGATACTTCAACGTGGAGAATCTGTCCGATCCGGAGAACACGGAGCTGAACCACTACATCAAGCAGGCTCTTCGGGCCCACTCCCTCTTCACCCGGGACAAGGACTACGTGGTCCAGGACGGCCAGGTGCTCATCGTGGACGAGTTCACGGGCCGGCTGATGATCGGCCGCCGGTACAACGAGGGATTGCACCAGGCCTTGGAAGCCAAGGAAGGCGTGAAGGTGGAGCGGGAGAACAAGACCCTGGCCACCATCACCTTCCAGAACTACTTCCGCATGTTCCACAAGCTGGCGGGCATGACCGGCACAGCCAAGACCGAGGAGGACGAGTTCACCGCCATCTACGGTCTCGACGTGGTGGAGGTGCCCACCAACAAGCCCTGCATCCGTCAGGACCTGCCGGACGTGGTCTACACCACCGAGGCGGGCAAGTTCAAGGCCGTGGTGAACGAGATCGTGGAGGTCCACAAGACCGGCCGTCCCCTGCTGGTGGGCACCATCAGCGTGGAGAAGAGCGAATATCTCTCCGACAAGCTGAGCCGGGCGGGCATCCCCCATCAGGTGCTGAACGCCAAGTTCCACGCCAAGGAGGCCCAGATCGTGGCCCAGGCAGGCAAGCTGAACGCGGTCACCATCGCCACCAACATGGCGGGCCGCGGCACGGATATCCTGTTGGGCGGCAACCCGGACTTTTTGGCCCGGCAGGCCCTCATGCGGGACGGCCTCGAGGACGACCTCATCGAGGAGGCCACGGGCCACGCGGAGACCGAGGACGAGAACATCCTCAACGCCCGGAAAAAGTATAAGGAGTATTACGACGCCTTCAAAGCCGAGACGGACAGGGAGCACGAGCAGGTGGTGGCCCTGGGGGGCCTGCACATCATCGGCACCGAGCGCCATGAGAGCCGCCGCATCGACAACCAGCTCCGAGGCCGGGCCGGCCGTCAGGGGGACCCGGGCAGCACCCGGTTCTATGTGTCGCTCCAGGACGAGCTCATGCGCCGATTCGGGGCGGATCGGATGGAGAACATCATGGCCAAGCTGAACCCCGGCGACGAGATCCCCATCGAGAACGGTATCATCACCAAACAGATCGAAAGCGCCCAGAAGCGGGTGGAGATGACCAACTTCGACACCCGGAAGAACGTGCTTCGCTACGATGACGTGATGAACAAGCAGCGGGAGATCATCTACGGCCAGCGCCGCCAGGTGCTTTTGGGCATGGACATGCACGACAGCTTCCTGGGCATGATCGACGATTCCATCGACAGCATCGTCAACGCTTACTGCCCCAAGGAGGGCCACGACAGCGACTGGAACCTCTCTCTGGTCAGCAAGGAGGTCTGCGACCTGTGCGGCGCCCAGCCCGTGGACATCTTCGCCGGCTTCGACAAGAAGCGGCCCACCCATGGGGATCTGCACAAGATCTGCCGCGCCTTCATCGACAGGCAGCTTGCCGCCAAGGAAGTGGAGCTGAAGGAGGCGGGCATCGACTTGCACGAGGTGGAACGGGTGGTTCTGCTAAGGACCGTGGACACTCACTGGATGGACCACATCGACGCCATGGACCAGCTCCGGCAGGGCATCGGCCTCAGGGCCTACGCCCAGAAGGACCCGGTGGTGGCCTACACCAACGAGGGCTTCGAGATGTTCGACGCCATGGTGGCCCAGATCCGAGAGGAAGCCGTGAAGGGCCTTTTGCGGGTGGCGGTGCGCAAAGCGCCGGTGGTGCGGCAGCAGGTGGCCAAGCCCGTGGACACCCCCGCCCCCGAGGGGAACGCCCCCAAGAAGAAGCTGGCCGCCGAAAAGATCGGTCGGAACGATCCCTGCCCCTGCGGCAGCGGAAAGAAGTACAAGAACTGCTGCGGCAGGAACGCGAAATAAAGTAGGGAGAGAAGAACGATGGTCGTATTGGACGAATATAAATTCAAGCTGGGCGAGCTCAGCAAGACCCTGGAGCAGGCCAACGCCCAGATGCGTCCCGAAGAGCTGAAGACGGAGCTCAACGGGTTGGAGGAGCAGATGAGCGCCGCCGATTTCTGGAACGACGTGGACGCCGCCAACAAGGTGACCCAGCGGGTCAAGAGCATCAAGGACAAGCTGGACCGGCTCAATAAGCTCAACGGCAACCGGGAGGACATCCAGACCCTCATCGAGATGGCCGAGGAGGAGGACGACGAGAGCATCATCGAGGAGATCAAGACGGAGCTGGAGGAGCTTGAAAAGAAGGTCAGCGCCCTGCGGCTCGAAATGCTCCTCAAGGGGCCCTACGACGCCTATAACTGCGTGCTAAGCCTCCACGCGGGGGCCGGCGGCACCGAGGCCCAGGACTGGACGGAGATGCTCTACCGCATGTATCGCCGGTATTGCGAGCGCCGGGGCTGGTCCGTGAAGGAGATCGACCTTTTGATGGGCGACGATGCGGGCATCAAATCCGTCACCTTCGAGGTGGACGGAGAGAACGCCTACGGGTATCTGAAGGCGGAAAAGGGCGTGCATCGGCTGGTTCGCATCTCCCCCTTCGACGCCAACGCCCGGCGGCATACCTCCTTCTCCTCGTTGGACGTGACGCCCATCTTCGACGACGACAGCAACGATATTGAAATCGACCCGGAGGACCTTCGGGTGGACACCTACCGCTCCGGCGGCGCCGGCGGCCAGAACGTGAACAAGGTCTCCTCCGCCATCCGCATCACCCACCTGCCCACGGGCATCGTGGTCCAGTGCCAGAACGAGCGGAGCCAGCTGCAGAACAAGGAGATGGCCATGCGCATTTTGAAGGGCCGTCTGCTGGAGCTCCAGGAACGGGAGCGGGAGGCCCAGATGGCGGAGCTGAAGGGCGTCATGAAGAAGATCGAATGGGGCAGCCAGATCCGCTCCTACGTGTTCCAGCCCTATACCCTGGTGAAGGACCACCGGACCGGCGTGGAGAACGGCAACATCCAGGCTGTCATGGACGGGGATCTGGACGCGTTCATCTCCGAGTATCTGGTGCAGAGCTAATCGATCCTACAACAGCAAGGAGCCGCAGATGCGGCTCCTTTTTTATGCAATAGCAGAAGGATGTCCTGCTACTCATCCATGGCAGAGGGCTTTGCCGATTCGATCGCGGACAGGCAGCGTTTGGCCTCAGCCGCCTGGTCGGAGGTGACCTTTTTCGGGTCGCCGTATCGGGCGGCGATGTACAGATCCCGCAGCCGTTCGTTCTCCGGCAGGTCCAAATATGCCGACGAATGATCCAGCACATCCTTGGAGGTGTCGGAAATGGATATTCGCATGCGCAGGGAGCGGATATGCTCCAGATAGGCGCGATATGTCCTGCGAATCTGCCTGACATGGACGGGAAGCCCAGAATCGCCGGATCTATGGCGCAGCAGCCCTTCAAATGGCACCCTTTCCATGCGTTCTCCCACGAGCCTGGGCTTTTTCTGGTTTTTCTGTCTGATGCTGGCCTGTCGGATGGCGACAAGGATCAGAGCTCCAGCCAGAAAAGCAATCATGATGCACAGAACAACGGGAATAGATACATGAAAATGAACAGGGGCTCCACTGCCTACCAGCTCTGCATCGGGACTTTGGTCATTTCCATATGGCAAAGAAAGGGATCCTTCCTCTTTCAACACTTTGTTGACATCTTCCTCCTCCAGCGGATGGAAAATATCCGGCATTCTCCTTCCTGGAAAAAAGGTCTGACTCACCCAGATCAAAAAGCGCGATAAAAGCGAGAAGAGAAAAGTGATCGCGGGTACTGTAAAGCGCAGCAGGAAGAAAGCGGCAACGAGCAGCACCGGCAAGACAACCACATATGTGCCGTCCAGTATCCTCATCTTCTTCGAGGCGCCAAGACTCAACCGCATGCCGCGCAGCGAAAGCACGGCCAACACGAAAAAGAGCAGGCCGTACATCTCTCCGCCAAACAACTTCTTGCTATACCAGTCGTCGGTGCCGAAATGAAAGATGATCAAACAAAGCGTCAGCAGCAACGCGGCGAGAAGCATCACGCGGATCCGCCGCCGGTATACGTCGAGATGGATTTCGAAGTTTCCGATCGTCAGTATTATGACGTAGTATATCCACGCGGCGGCATGAATCAGCAGGATCAACCGAAAAGGGCTCATCAGAAAACTAAGCCCCGGCAACAGCGACAAAAGAAAGCGCAGCGCCATGTTGTCTATACGTATGATAACAAACCCGAGGACAAGACACGCAGCCACCAGGACCGCCAACTGAAGAGACCATGGCGCGATAAGGTTGGTAACGACCCCATAGACGCCCTGTTCATCTGAAGCCGTATACAGCACAGAAAACGAAAAAAGGGAGATCGTGTAAAAATAAAAGCATATGTCAGCGCAAACGCGCAATGGGGCATACTGCCTCGATACGCTTATTTTTTTCATGTTCTCACCTCCTCTTTCGCTCGATATCATGCATCGGTTCACGCCTCACTGGGGATCAATACGATAGGACGGCTGTCCAAATGGCTGCCGAGATAATCTATCTGAGCCTTTCTCTCCGGCCCAATGATCGGCGTGATCACGATATAGCTGCAATTGCTGCGCCTACGACGCACGCAGCGCTCCACAAGGTCGCTAAAGGACGTAAATCCGCCCAATCGCGACAATCCCAGCCGACGCAGGATCAGGAACAGGTGTTCTCTGCCTATCCCTTCCGGTATCGAAAACAGATCTCCATTCGACATCAGCTCGTATGGTATCTTCGCCTCTTCGAGCTGTTCGCAGACTGTCCGAACGAGTTTCAAACAACTTTCCAGAAGCAACCGCTGCGAACCTTCCATGTTTACCAGAACGACGGCAACCCGATCGGTGGTATGGTCATTTTGGCGCACCATCAATTTGCCGACCTTTGCCGTCTGCTTCCAGGAAATCTGCTTCATGGGCTCACGGCCAGTATAGTCGCGGTAGCCCAGGAGCATCGTGGGATCATCGAGGATAAAACGCTTTACGGAAACAGTGCCGATCTCTCCGCCGGGAAAGGCAAGCTCATCTATGCTGCATTTTTCAGCCGTGCAAATGATCTTTTTGTAGATCGCATCTGAGACAATGATCGGATACAGGCCAAGGAAATCGCCTGTGTCTATGAAATATCGGCCAAGTTCTGTGCGCCCGCGCTTATTTAGCGAAAAATGCACTTTTCCGCTGAACTTTCTGTGCGGCAGCAGAAAAAAGTGATGGCGTACGCTCGTGCCCGTACTGTCTATGCTGACGTGGAGTCTGCAAAACTCTTTATCTTCGCAGACGGTCACATCCGGATCGAAATACAGAGAGAAGCCCACATACAGTATCGGCAGTCGATGGGGGTTGCTGACAGTATAATACAGCGTCGCAAGCTCCCCCGGTTCAACGAGCGTCGTATCCAAATCGAATTCCACCTTCAGCTGACGGGTATTGCCCCATAGACTGACAGCTTCGATGACAAGGATGAAAGCGACGCCCAAAAATATGAGTAAGGTGATCATAGCTTTTCCAACGGAACTTCGATACCTTCGATCAAATTGGAGATAAAACGTGTGTAATCGGCATGGCTGCTGCTGACAAGCATGATGCGATGCGGAAGGACACAGAGAGCTTCCTTCTTCACATCCTCAGGGATGACGTAATCGCGACCCTGCATGGCGGCATAGATCTGGCTTGCGCGATAGAGGGCCAGAGAGCCTCGGGTAGAAACGCCGTTGGCGATCGTTTCGTTGGTGCGGGTGCTGTTGACGATATCCATGATGTAGTTGGCTATGTCGTCGCTGACGCGGACTTCACTGAAACCGGCGCGCAGGGCCTCGATCTCCTCGCCGCTGACGACGGGGAAAATCTCCTCCAACAGTTGCTTTGCATCGGGACGGCGCAAAACGGAGATCTCCTGTTCGCGGGTCATATACCCGAGCTTGAGCCGCATGAAGAAGCGGTCCATCTGTGCTTCGGGCAGCGGGAAGGTGCCGTAGGATTCGATGGGATTCTGGGTGGCCATGACCATGTACGGTTCCGTCATCCTGTAGCTGGTGCCGTCCACGGAGATCTGTTTCTCCTCCATGACCTCCAACAGAGCGGACTGGCTGCGGGGCGTGGCACGGTTGATCTCATCCGCCAGAATGATCTGCGCGAAGAGAGGGCCCGGACGGAATTCGAACTCGCCTGTCTTTTGGTTGAAAAAGTTGATGCCCGTCAGATCGGAAGGCAGCAGGTCGGGCGTGAACTGGATACGGCGGAACTCGCCGCCGATGCTGCGGGAAAAAGCCCGCAGCAGCATGGTCTTGCCGGTTCCAGGCACGTCCTCCAGCAGCACATGGCCGGAGGCGATAAGGCAAACAGCCAGCTGTTCGATCACCTCGTCCTTCCCGACGATGATGCGGCTGCAGTTTTTGATGATATCCTTTTTGAACTGTACAAATGCTTCGGTTTTCATGTAGGCATCTCCTGTAAAGCTGTTTCTTATCCCTGCCCATTATAGGGCAAGAGTCCTGACCCTGTCAACAAAGCAGCCCACCGCTCTTGACTTCTCCAATCGAAACGGGCAAAAAAGGGCCTGCCAAAAAGCAGGCTCTTTTGCGTTGCGGAACGGGGTATGGGGATCGATGGTCAGGACAAGTCGTTTACAAGGCGGGACAGGTCTATCACGATCACGGGGCGAACCGTCTTTTGCCCCGCATTCACGATATAGTATCCGTCTCCGATTTCACCGTCCTCCAGTACCACTGAAGCGCAGTAGATCCTGGTGGACGTTGGCTTTCCGTTCTCTATCTTCGCCTGCATGCTGCTGTCACGCAGCCACCAAATGCACCGTTTCGGATCCGCTCCCTGGGAGATGGCGTACTCCGTGGAGCGGGTGATCCTGTATTCATCGGGCAACTCCTTGGCCTCCTCCTCGCTGAGCAGGGTGATGCTGGTGAGCAGCTCCTGTTCCTCCGCCGTAAACGCAGTATCTCGGAACGTTTCGTTGAGCCAGCCGTTCAGGGAGCTGAACCGCCAGGATACGGCGGCGTATGGCTCCTGATACCTTTGGCTGTCCAGCGCCAAAGAAGATAGAAGCTTGATCCGGTTCCCGCTCTTCCCGATCACGATCCAATGGATGGGGGACTCATCGCCGAAGGAGTCCTGGGGATAGACGCCGAAGGTCACGTCATCATACATCCTGACCCCATCGACGGAGAAAACTGCCCGGTTCCCCTTCATCAACGGCCCCGTGGCACTCGTATACCAGACCTCCTCCGGCTCGGACGGGTCCCCCTGGCGATCGAAGTCGATCTGCAGCAGGGGGCGAACGCCCTTCCCCCTAAGGTCGACCCGATAGGACGCCTCCAGGATCTCGCCCTGTTGGACCACGGAGGCGCAGTTTATCTCCTCCCCCTTGCGCATCCTGGGCGCGATACCGTCGCAAAGCCACCAGATGCCCCTTCCGCCGTCTCCCCCGCTGGCGATCGCAAAGGGGGTGAACTCGGCATACAACAGATCCTTCGGCATGGCGCGGGCATCGGCGATGCTGGGGAGAGTGATGCTGCCGTTGATCAGATTCAGCTCTTTGGTGGTGAAGGCGGTGGATTTGAACGCATCGTTCAGCCAAACGTTCAGATCGCAAGTCTGCCAAAGGACCTTCTCGTCTACCATGTGGAAGGGACGACTGTCGATCACGTATCGGGAAAGCAGGGTGACCCGGTTTCCGCTCTTTCGAAGGACGATCCATTCCATATCCGCGTAATCATCGTATGACCAGAGGGGATACGCACCGAAGGTAACGACTTCATAGACCCTCAGATCATCCGCCGACGAGACGGCACGTCCGTCCTTCTTGACAGGTGAATCGTCCGCTTTGGCATCCTGGACGACAGCGCACACCAGGCCGAAGCACATCAGCACAGCGAGACACAGCGAGAAAAAACGTTTCATCCTTTTCCCCTCCTTCCCCTTCTTGAATAAAATATACCATCTTCCCTTTTGACTGTCAATTTGCGAAGCAAGCCGGTTTGGCATACAAAAAGGACCTGCCTTTCGGCAGATCCTTATGCGTTGCGGTTTGCGGTCCTTTAGACCAGCTCCAGCACCACCATGGGGGCGGCATCGCCGCGGCGGACACCCAGCTTGTACATGCGGGTGTAGCCACCCTTCTTGCCTTCCTGGATGCGGCCGTCGTACTTGGGGGCCAGCTCACGGAAGAGCTTCTCCACCACGGGGTGGTTGTTGCCCTTGGTGCGCTCCCGGTACTCCTTCTTGGTCTCCTTCTCCTTCTTGGGCTCGGGAATGTCGTACAGATAGCTCATGATCTGACGGCGAGCATGGAGCTTGGAAGGCTGATCCTGGGGCTTCTCCTCCTTGGAGACCTGACCCTTCTCGTTGTAGACCTCTTTTTCCACCATGTCCGTGTTCTTGTATTCCTTCACCGCCAAGGTGATGATCTTCTCGGCGATGCTGCGGACTTCCTTGGCTCTGGTCTCGGTGGTGACGATCTTGCCGTTCCAGATGAGAGCGGTGGTCAGGTTCCGGAGCATTGCAACACGCTGGTCAGTGGGCTTTCCCAGTTTCCTGTTTGCCATTGCTGCTTCCTCCTAATTAATCTTCGTTGCTGCGCAGGGTCAAGCCCAACTGCGCCAGTTTTTGCTGCACTTCTTCGAGAGACTTCCGGCCCAGGTTCCGGACCTTCATCATCTCGTCTTCATCCCGCTGCACCAGCTCCTCCACGGTGTTGATGCCGGCCCGCTTGAGGCAGTTGTAGGAGCGGACGGAAAGGTCCAGATCCTCGATGTTCATCTCCAGGATCTTCTCCTTCTTGCTCTCCTCCTTCTCCACCATGATCTCCACGCCCTGGATCCTGTCGGTCAGGTTGATGAAGAGCATCAGATGCTCCGTGAGGATCTTGGCGGCGTAGCTGGCCGCTTCGTCGGGCTTGATGCTGCCGTTGGTCCAGATCTCCAAGGTGAGCTTGTCATAGTCGGTGATCTGACCCACACGGGTATCGTCCACGGTGAAGTTCACCTTGGTGATGGGCGTGTAGATGGAATCCACAGCGATCTCGCCGATGGGCATGTCGGGCCGCTTGTTGCGGTCGGCCACCACGTAGCCGCGGCCGTGATCCAGCATGATCTCCATATGGAGCTTGCCGTTCTCGTCCAGCGTGGCGAGATGAAGCTCGGGATTGATGATCTCCACGTCGGCATCGGGCAGGATATCGCCGGCGGTGACTTCACACTCGCCCGCCGCGTCGATAATGACCTTCTTGGGGCCCTGGCTATGGAGCTTGCAGATGAGACCCTTCAGGTTCAGGATGATCTCGGTCACATCCTCCTTGACGCCCTCGATGGTGGAAAACTCATGGAGCACACCGTCGATGCGGATGGAGGTGGCGGCCACGCCGGGAAGGCTGGAAAGCAGCACCCGACGCATGGAGTTGCCCAAGGTCATGCCGAAGCCACGCTCCAGGGGTTCCACCACGAACTTGCCATAGTTCTCAGACATCTCAACGCATTCGAGTTTGGGCTTTTCAAAATCCAACATATCGTACCCTCCTTCGGTAATGTCGTTTTAGTGAGGTTGAGGCTTACCTGGAGTAGAACTCGACGATGAGGTGCTCCTCGATGGTCAGATCGATATCCTCTCTCTTGGGCAGTGCCACGACTTTACCGGACAGGTTCTCGGCGTCCAGCTCCAGCCACTCGGGCACGGTGCGCTTGGCGCCCTGCTCCCGCAGAGTGGCGAACAGGGGGATCTGGCGGCTCTTCTCCTTCACGGAGATCACGTCGCCAACCTTCAGCTCGTAAGAAGCGATGTCCACCTTCTTGCCGTTGACCAGGATGTGGCCGTGGGTCACCATCTGGCGGGCCATGGGGCGGGATTCGCCGAAGTTCAGGCGGTAGCACACGTTGTCGAGACGGCGCTCCAACAGCTGGAGCATGTTCTCGCCGGTGACGCCCTTCATATTGGAGGCGGTCAGATAGTACTGATGGAACTGACCCTCCATGATGCCGTAGGCCCGGCGGACCTTCTGCTTCTCACGAAGCTGAATGCCGTACTCGGACTGCTTGCGGCGGCCCTGGCCGTGCATGCCCGGGGGGGTATGACGCAGGGTCATGGCGCACTTCTCGCTGTAGCAGCGGTCGCCCTTCAGAAACAGCTTGGCGCCTTCGCGGCGGCACTGTCTGCAAACGGAATCGGTATATCTTGCCATTGCTAATATGCCTCCTTACACTCTTCTGCGCTTGGGCGGGCGGCAGCCGTTATGAGGGATAGGGGTCACGTCCTTGATCATGTTGACCTCCAAGCCGGCCGTCTGCAGGGCGCGGATGGCGGACTCACGGCCGGAGCCGGGGCCCTTCACGTACACTTCCACGGTCTTGAGGCCATGCTCCATGGCGGCCCGGGCAGCGGCTTCAGAAGCCATCTGGGCGGCAAAGGGCGTGGACTTACGGGAACCGCGGTAGTTCAAAGAACCGGCGCTGGACCAGGCGATGGCATTGCCCTGCATATCGGTGATGGTCACCAGCGTGTTGTTGAAGGAGGAACGGATGTGGGCCTGGCCGCGATCGATGTTCTTCTTTTCACGACGCTTACGGCTGACAGCCTTCTTGACTTTCGTTACTTTAGCCATTGCTTCTCCCCTCCTTATTTCTTCTTACCGCCCTGGGTGCGTTTCGGGCCCTTGCGGGTGCGGGCGTTCTGCTTGGTGCTCTGGCCGCGAACGGGCAGGCCCTTGCGATGACGGACGCCGCGATAGCAGCCGATCTCCACCAGGCGCTTGATGTTCATGGAAGTTTCCCGGCGAAGATCGCCTTCCACCTTCACATTGTGGTCGATGTACTCTCTCAGTTTGTTGACATCGTTCTCCGAAAGATCCCGTACCCGGATGTCAGGGTCCACGCCCGTCGCCGCCAGAATGTCGTTGGCCAGGGCACGACCGATACCGAAGATGTAGGTCAAGCCGATCTCGATCCGCTTGTCTCTCGGAAGGTCTACGCCAGCAATACGTGCCATATGGTTTCTACCTCCGTAAAAAATTGAAAATGGGTATGTATCTATATCCGCTCGCAGGAAGCGCCTCCCCTTTGGGAAATGCGCCAGCCGCCCCGCGAGTATTCTCTAAAGCCTTTGCTTAGCCCTGACGCTGCTTGTGCTTGGGGTTCTCGCAGATGACCATGACGCGACCCTTGCGCTTGATGATCTTGCACTTCTCGCAAATCGGTTTCACAGACGGTCTGACTTTCATTTTTCTATCTCCTTAAACTTTTGTTCTGATGGTCTTAGTTCTTGGCGCGCCAGGTGATGCGCCCCCGGCTCAGGTCATACATGGACATCTCCACTGTCACCTTATCCCCCGGCAATATCCGGATGTAGTTCATGCGAAGCTTTCCGGAGATGGTGGCCAAAATCTTCCGTCCATTCTGAAGCGTCACTTCAAACATGGCATTGGGGTATGCTTCCGTTACGACGCCTTCCAGTTCAAAAACATCCGCTTTGGACAAGCTGTACCTCCTTTTCTGATCCCTTAGATCTCATCGGCTGCGGTGAGGGCGGCGATGTGCTTGCGAACGTCCGCGTCGCACAGGGGCCTTCCCTCAGGGAGTTCCATCCGGCAGGAGCCCTTCTTGGGATAGGGCTTCACATGCATCCGTTTCTTCTTCTTGGGCTTACTGAGCCGTCGAAGGTCTCCGTCCACCAGATACACGAACCCTTCCTCGGCGCGAAGCACCACGAAGGGACGTCCTTTGTCCCGGCCTGCCCGGGAGACGACCAGATCGCCAACCGTTACATCGACGCTCATAGATCGCCCTCGTAGTAGGTGGTCATCACCGGGTCGCCCTCGGTGATGAGGATCGTGTTCTCGAAGTGGGCTGAGGGAAGCCCGTCCACCGTCTCCACCGTCCATCCGTCGGAAAGGACCTTCACCTGATAGGTGCCCAGGTTGATCATGGGCTCCACGGCGATGGCCATGCCGGCGTGGAGGCGCTGCCGCGCCCGGGGGGAGTAGTAGTTGGGGACCTCCGGGTCCTCGTGCATCTCCCGGCCGATGCCGTGGCCTACATAGTCGCGGACCACGCCGTAGCCGTATCGTTCGGCGTGCTGTTGCACGGCCTTGGAGATGTCGGAGATCCGATAGCCCACCCGACAGAACTTGAGTCCTTCAAAGAAGCACTCCCGGGTCACACGGACCAGTTGCTGAATCTCCGGCTTTACCTCCCCGCAGAGGAAGGTCCGGGCAGCGTCCCCATGGAACCCGTCCAGGATGGCGCCGGTATCGCAGCTGACGATGTCCCCGTCCTTCAGGACGCGCTTGCCCGGGATGCCGTGGATCACCTGGTTGTTCACCGAGATGCACACGCTGCCGGGATATCCGGCGTACCCCAGGAAGGAGGGTTTGGCACCGCAGCTCAGGATGTACTCATGAGCCAGCTTGTCAAGGTGTGCCGTGGTGACGCCGGGACGGACGTTCTCGCCCAGGAGCTTGAGGGTCTCGCCCACAATCCTGCCGGCGGCCTGCATCTTCACAAGCTCGCTGGCGGACTTGATGGTGATCATGCGTCCAGCTCCCTGGCGATCTCGTCGGCCACCACGTTTACCGGCGCGTCGCCGTTCACCGTGGTGAGCTTGCCCTTCTGGGCATAGAAGTCGATGAGAGGCGCGGTCTTCTTGTGGTATTCCGCCAACCGTACCGCCACCGTCTCCGCCCGGTCGTCATCCCGCTGATACAGGGTGCCGCCGCAGGTGCACTTCTTGCTCTCATAGGTGGAGACGTGATAGGTGGCGCCGCACAGGGGGCACATGCGCCGTCCGCTGATGCGGGCGATCAGACGCTCGTCGGGGACTTCGATGTCGACGACCCGATCGATGTCGGTGATCTTCCCCAGCGCTTCCGCCTGAGCGATGGTCCGGGGGAAGCCGTCGAAGAGGAAGCCCTTCTCGCAATCAGGAGCTGCGATCCGGTTCTTCACCATGCCGATGATGACTTCATCGGGGACCAGCTGTCCCTTGTCCATGTAGGCCTTGGCCTCGCGGCCCAGGGGAGTGCCCTCACGGACCTCAGCCCGCAACATATCCCCGGTGGAGATATGGGCGATGCCGTACCGTGCGGCGATCCCCTTGGCCTGGGTGCCTTTGCCCGCGCCCGGCGGGCCCAATAGGATCATCTTCATAGGCTCAGTTGAGGAAGCCCTTGTAGTGCCGCATGAGCATCTGGGCCTCCAACTGCTCGGTGGTCTCCAGAGCCACGCTCACCATGATCAGCACACTGGTGGCGCCGAACATGCTGGTCACATGCAGCGAGTTCAGCACGATGGTGGGGATGATGGCGATGATGGCCAGGAACAGGGAGCCGAACAGGGTCAGGCGGTTGCTGATCTTGCCCAGGTATTCGCCCGTGGGACGGCCCGCCCGGATGCCGGGGATGAAGCCGCCGTTCTGCTGCAGGTTCTTGCTCATCTCCACCGGATTGAAGGTGATGGAGGTGTAGAAGTAACCGAAGGCGATGATCAGCAGGAAGTAGATGAGATAGTAGGGTACCGGCACAGCGGCGCTGGAGCTCATGTACTTCTCCCACCAGTTGGACACGGCAGAGCCGGGGAAGAACTGGAGGATCATGGTGGGCACCTGCATGAGGGTCATGGCGAAGATCAGAGGCAGCACACCGTTGGCGTTGGCCTTCATGGGCAGGTAGGTGTTCTGCCCGCCATAGAGCTTGCGGCCCACGACCCGCTTGGCGTACATGATGGGGATCTTCCGCTCGGCCTTCTCGATGAGCACCACGAAGGTGATCAGGGCGATGATGACGATGAGCGCCACGAAGAACTGCCACACCTGAACGCCGGTGAACAACAGACGGAACCGCTCAATGATCCAATCGGGGACCCGGCTCACGATGGAGGCGAAGATCAGCATGGAGATACCGTTGCCGATGCCCTTCTCCGTGATCCGCTCACCCAGCCACATGAGGAACGCCGTGCCCGCTGCGGAGCAGACGCAGATGGTCAGGTAGGACCACCAGAGGGGCTCACCGGTGACGATGGAGCGACCGTAGGTGACGATGATGCCAAAGCTCTGCACGAGAGCCAGGGCAACGCCCACATACCGGGTGATCTGCTCGATCTTCTGGCGGCCGTCCTCCTCCTTGCTCAGCTTCTCCAAGGAGGGGATGGCGATGGCCAGCAGCTGCATCACGATGGAACCGGTGATGTAGGGCGAGACACCCATGGCGAAGATGGTGAACTGGGACAGAGCGGAACCGGAGAGCAGGCTCATGAAATCAAACAGAGCCAGACCTTCGATCTGCTTGGCCCAGGCCGCCGCGTCGACGCCAGGGATGGGGATGGCGCAGCCAAGACGATAGACCACGATGAGAAGAAGGGTGTAGAGGATCTTCTTCCTCAGGTCCTTGATCTTGAATGCGTTGACGAATGTGGTAAACATTAGAGCACCTCAACACTTCCGCCGGCTGCCTTGATCGCTTCCTCGGCAGTCTTGGTGAACTTCGCCGCCTTGACGGTGAGCTTACGGGCAAGCTCGCCACGACCCAAAACCTTCAGGCCGTCCTTCTCGATCTTGCTGATGATGCCCTCCTGCTTGAGCAGCTCGGCCGTGACGACCGTATCATCCTTCAGGGTATTCAGGTCGGAAACGTTGATGACCGTGTACTCCTTGGCGTAGATGTTGGTGAAGCCGCGCTTGGGAAGACGGCGGGCCAGAGGCATCTGACCGCCTTCAAATCCGTTCTTCTTGGCGCCGCTGCGGGCCTTCTGGCCCTTGTGGCCCTTGGCAGAGGTCTTGCCAAGGCCGCTGCCGGTGCCGCGACCGACCCGCTTGGGGGCCTTGGTCGCGCCGACGGCCGGCTGTAATTCGTTAAGCTTCATGTTTTGACCCTCCTTATGCTTCTTCCACCTTGACCAGGTGCTTCACTTTGAAGATCTGGCCGCGGATGCAGGCGTTGTCGGGCTTTTCCACGGTCTGATAGACCTTATGGAGACCCAGGGCCTTCACGGTGTCCTGCTGATCCTTCAGAGAGGAGATGGGGCTCTTGACGAGCGTTATCTTCAAGTTAGCCATGATTGCCTCCTCCTTAGTCCAGAATCTCTTCCACGGTCTTGCCGCGGAGAGCCGCGATCTGCTCGGCGGTACGAAGCTGGGAAAGACCGTTCAGCGTGGCCTTCACGCAGTTGCTGGGATTGTTGGAACCGTAGGACTTGGTACGGATGTCCTTGATGCCCACCATCTCCAGGACCGCACGGACGGGACCGCCCGCGATAACGCCGGTACCTTCTTCAGCGGGGAGCATGCGGACATGGCCCTTGCCGAACTTGCCTTCCACCTGATGGGGGATGCTGGTACCCACGATGGGGACCTCGATCATGTGGCGCTTGGCATCCTCGACGCCCTTACGGACGGCTTCGGGGATCTCCACGGCCTTGCCCAGGCCCACGCCCACCTTACCGTTCTCGTTGCCGACCACCATGAGGGCCGTGAACCGATAGTTCTTGCCGCCCTTGACGACCTTGGCAACCCGGTTGATGAACACGAGGCGCTCTTTGTATTCAGGAACTTCCTTCTCGAACCTTCTGTCGTTACGCATGTTGTTTCCTCCTTAAAAGTCCAGGCCGGCTTCTCTTGCGCCCTGAGCCAGGGCAGCCACCCGACCGGTGTAGAGGTAACCGCCGCGATCGAACACGACCTTCTTCACGCCCTTCTCGAGAGCGCGCTCGCCAATGAGCTTGCCGACCAGCTTGGCCGCATCGGTCTTGTTCTTGCCGGCGAGCTGCTCCTTGAGCTGTCCGTCCAAAGTGGAAGCAGCAGCCAAGGTGTTGCCGGTGGTGTCGTCGATGACCTGTGCATAGATGTGCACGGTGCTGCGGTACACATTGAGACGGGGCCGCTCGGGCGTGCCGTTGATGTGAAGACGCATACGATGGTGACGAGCTTTACGCACCGCATTCTTATCGATCTTAGAATACATCTTTCAGCTCTCCTTCCTCTCTTATTTCTTACCGGCTTTGCCTTCCTTACGGAGGACAGTCTCGCCTTCATAGCGGATGCCCTTGCCCTTGTAAGGCTCCGGCGGACGGACCTCGCGGACGTTGGCAGCGACCTGGCCCACGGCCTGTTTGTCGATGCCCTTCACGGAGATCTTGTTGGGGGTAGGCACCTCGAAGGTGATGCCTTCGGGGGGCTGGAACTCAACGGGATGGGAGAAACCCATGTTGAGGACCAGGTTCTTGCCCTGGAGCTGGGCACGATAGCCGGTGCCCACGATCTCCAGCTTCTTCTCGAAGCCGGTGGTCACGCCCACCACCATGTTGTGGATGAGGCTCCGGGTCAAACCATGCAGAGCCCGATGGGCCTTGTCGTCGCTGGGACGCTTGACGGTGAGCACACCGTTGTCCTGCTCGATCTGCATATCAGGGTGCATCTGCTGTGACAACGTGCCCTTGGGGCCCTTGACGGTCACAACATTGCTGTCGTCGACCGTGATTGTCACTCCGGCGTCGATCTTCACCGGAAGTTTTCCGATTCGTGACATTTCTTTTCCTCCTGATTATCTTACCAGACGAAGGCCAGCACTTCGCCGCCAACGCCGAGCTTACGGGCTTCCCGATCGGTCATGACGCCGCGGGAGGTGGACAGGATCGCGATGCCCAGGCCGCCCAGGACCTTGGGGATCTCGTCCTTGCGGGCGTACACGCGCAGGCCGGGGCGGGAGATCCGCTTGATGCCCACGATGACGCGCTGCTTGTTGGGACCGTACTTGAGCTGGATGCGGATGGTCTTCACAAGACCGTCCTCGATGATCTCATAGGACTTGATGTAGCCTTCTTCCACCAGGATCTCGGCGATGGCCTTCTTGATGGTGGAGCAGGGCACGTCCACGGACTCATGCTTGGCAACGAGGGCGTTGCGGATGCGAGTCAGCATATCTGCGATAGTATCAGTCATCTTGCTTTCCTCCTTTACCAGCTGGCCTTACGGACGCCGGGGATGTTGCCCGCGTACGCTTCGTTCCGGAAGCAGATACGGCAGATGCCATACTTGCGCAGCACGGAATGGGGCCGGCCGCAGATGCGGCAGCGGGTGTAAGCGCGGGTGCTGTATTTGGGAGCAGCCTGCTGCTTTAATTTCTTGCTCAACTTAGCCATGATTGCTCCTCCTTATTACTCCTGAACGAAAGGCATGCCCAGCAGAGCGAGCAGCTCTTTGGCTTCCTCATCGGTCTTGGCGCTGGTGACGAACACGATGTTCATGCCGCGCACCTTGTCCACATCGTCGTAGTTGATCTCGGGGAAGATCAGCTGCTCCTTGACGCCCATGGCGTAGTTGCCGCGGCCGTCGAAGGACTTGTCGGACACGCCGTGGAAGTCACGGACCCGAGGCAGCACGATGTTCATGAGCTTGTCGGCGAAGTAGTACATCTTGTCGCCGCGGAGAGTCACCTTGGCACCGATGGTCATGCCCTCACGAACTTTGAAGTTCGCGACGGACTTCTTGGCCTTGGTCACCACGGCGGCCTGGCCGGCGATGGCGGAGAGCTGCTGTACGGCGGTCTCGATGCCCTTGGGGTTATCCTTCTCGGAACCGAGGCCCATGTTGATGATGATCTTGTCCAGCTTGGGGATCATCATCACGTTCTCGTAGTGGAACTTCTCCTTCAGGCCGGGGACGACGGTCTCACGGTACTTGATCTTCAGGCGGGGTTCGCCGGAAAAGGGCTTGGCTTCAGCCTGGGCCTTCTTGGCCTTCGCGGGAGCCTGCTTGACTTCTTTCTTAGCCATTTACATTTTCCTCCTTCCGCCTTAGTCGATCTGCTTGCCGCACTGCTTGCACACGCGGACAGAGACCTTCTTGCCGTCCTTCTCCACGATGGCATGGCCAACGCGGGTAGGCATCTTGCAGTTGGGGCAAACCAGCTGCACATTGGAAACGTGGATGGTGCCGGCCTGCTCGATGCGGCCGCCGGCTTCACCCTGCCGACGGGGCTTCACATGGCGAGTGACCATGTTGCAGCCCTCGACGATGACCCGCTCCTTCGCGGGGAACGCGGTCATGATCTTGCCTTCCTTGCCAGCGTCCTTGCCGGAGATGATACGGACCCGATCGCCCTTCTTGACGTTCAGCTTGTTCATATCTCTACCTCCTTACAGAACTTCGGGCGCGAGAGAAACGATCTTCATGTAATCCTTCTCACGCAGTTCCCGAGCCACGGGCCCGAAGATACGGGTGCCGCGGGGTTGCTTGTCGTCGTTGATGATGACGGCGGCGTTATCGTCGAAACGGATGTGGCTGCCGTCGGGACGGGTGGTCTCGGAGACGGTCCGCACGACCACGGCCTTGACCACGTCCTTCTTCTTTACGGTGCCGCCGGGGGTGGCGGTCTTGACGGAGGCGACGATCACATCGCCGATGCCCGCGAACTTGCGGGAGGAGCCGCCCAGGACCCGGATGCACATGATCTCCTTGGCGCCGGAGTTGTCGGCCACCTTCAATCTGGTTTGAGGCTGAATCATACTTTACCTCCCCTTACTTGGCCTTCTCGATGATCTCCACCACGCGCCAGCGCTTATCCTTGGAGATCGGACGAGTTTCCATGATGCGGACGGTGTCGCCGATGCCGCACTGGTTCTCCTCGTCGTGGGCCTTGAACTTACGGGTCCGGTTGACCATCTTGCCGTACAGGGGATGGCGGACCTTGGTGGAGATGGCGACGACCACCGTCTTATCCATCTTATCGCTGACAACGACGCCGGTGCGGGTCTTGCGATAACCTCTAATTACCTGTTCCATTGCTTACTTCCTCCTCACTCGGCACTGCCAGTCAGCTCACGCTGCCGGAGAATGGTCTTGATCCGTGCGATGTCCTTCTTGCAGGCGCCGATGCGGCTGGGATTGCTGATCTGGCCGGTCACGGTCTGGAAGCGGAGGTTGAACAGCTCAGCCTTGAGGTCCTTCTCCTGCTTTTCCAGGTCAGCAACAGACATTTTTCTCAATTCTTCAGCCTTCATGCTTCTGCTCCTTCCTGAGCCTCTTCCTTCTTCACGATCTTGCAGCGGATGGGCAGCTTATGCCCGGCAAGACGAAGGGCTTCCTTGGCGATGCTTTCCTCAACGCCAGCGATCTCGAACATGACGCGACCGGGCTTCACCACGGCCACCCAGTATTCGGGGGAACCTTTGCCGGAACCCATGCGGGTCTCAGCGGGCTTTTCGGTAACGGGCTTATCCGGGAAGATCTTGATCCAAACCTGACCGCCACGCTTGGTGAAACGGGTCATGGCCACACGAGCGGCCTCGATCTGGGTGCTGGTGATCCAGGAGGGCTCCATAGCTACCAGGCCAAACTCGCCGTAGCTGATGGTGTTGCCACGATGGGCGGTGCCCTTCATCCTGCCGCGGAACACCCTGCGGTGCTTCACTCTCTTCGGCATCAACATGGTTATCTGCCTCCTTCCTTGCGCTTGGCCTTGCCAAGCACTTCGCCCTTGTAGATCCAAACCTTGCAGCCGATCCGGCCGTAGGTGGTGTGGGCTTCCGCGAACCCGTAGTGGATGTCCGCGCGCATGGTCTGCAGGGGGATGGAACCGTCATGGTATCCCTCGCTGCGGGCGATCTCGGCGCCGCCGAGACGGCCGCCGCAGCTGAGCTTGATGCCCTTCACACCGGGGCGCTGCATGGCCCGCTGCATGGCCTGCTTCATGGCCCGCCGGAAGCTGATGCGCTTCTCCAGCTGAGCGGCGATGTTCTCCGCCACCAACTGAGCGTCGGCATCGGGATCCCGGATCTCCATGATGTTCACGTTGACGGGCTTGCCGATCTCCTTGGCGATGTCGGCCTTGATGACGTCGATCCCGGCGCCGCCCTTGCCGATGAGCATGCCCGGACGGGCGGTGAAGATGCTCACGGAGATCTTGCCGGCGGCCCGATCGATCCCGATACGGGAGATGTTGGCCGCGTAGTACTTCTTCTTCACAAACTCACGGATCTTGTGATCCTCCACGAGGAAATCCGCAAAGTCTTTTTTCGGAGCGTACCAACGGGTGTTCCAGTCGCGAATGACGCCGATGCGGAAACCGTTGGGATTAACTTTCTGACCCATGTTCTTTCCTCCTTACTTGGCCTGCTGATCAAGAATCACCGTGAGATGGCTGGTCCGCTTCAAAATGGAAGAGGCGGAACCACGGGCCCGGGGCCTAAAGCGCTTCAGGGTGGGACCCTGATTGGCGAAAGCTTCGGCCACGAAGAGATCGTCGCGGTTGAGTTCCAGGTTGTTCTCCGCGTTGGCGACGGCGGAGTTGAGGACCTTCAGCATGGGCGCCGCAGCCGCTTTCGGGCAGTAGGTCAGGATGGCCTGAGCCTCCTTCACGCTCTTGCCCCGGATCAAGTCCGCCACGATGGTGCACTTGCGGGTAGCGATGCGGATGTATCTCGCCGTGGCATGGGGCCGCTTGTCAGCGTGCTCATGACGATAGGCGGTTTTGGTTTTGCTTCTCGTTGCCATAACTTTCCTCCTTACTTCGCGCCAGAGGACTTCTCGGAGCCCCTGTGGCCACGGAAGGTGCGGGTGGGGGCGAACTCGCCCAGCTTGTGCCCGACCATTTCCTCGGTGACGTACACCGGAACGTGCTTTTTCCCGTCGTGGACCGCGATAGTGTGGCCGACGAACTCAGGGAAGATCGTGGAAGAACGGGACCAGGTCTTAACAACGGTCTTCTTGCCGCTCTCGTTCATCGCCTGGATGCGATCATAGAGAACATCGCTTACAAACGGTCCTTTTTTAACCGATCTGCTCATTATCCTTACTCCTTCCCGTTACTTACCGCCGTTCCTGCGGCGCACGATGTACTTGTTGCTCTTGTTCTTGGTCTTCCGGGTCTTGTACCCCAGTGCGGGCTTGCCCCAGGGGGTCACAGGACCGGGCCGGCCGATGGGGCTCTTGCCCTCGCCGCCGCCGTGGGGGTGGTCGTTGGGGTTCATGACGGAGCCGCGGACCGTGGGACGGATGCCCATGTGACGGGTCCGGCCAGCCTTGCCGATCATGATGTTCTGGAAGTCCACATTGCCCACCTGGCCGATGGTCGCACGGGCCTTCAGGGGGATCAGGCGGACCTCACCGCTGGGGAGACGAACCTGGCCGAAGCCGTTCTCTTTGGCGATGAGCTGGGCCGCGTTGCCGGCGGACCGGACGAGCTGAGCGCCCTTGCCGGGGACCAGCTCCACGCAGTGGATCATGGTGCCCACGGGGATGTTCTCGAGAGGCAGCGTGTTGCCGACCTTGATATCGGCGTTGGCGCCGGAGACGATCTGGTCGCCTACCTTCAGGCCAAGAGGCGCGATGATGTAGCGCTTTTCGCCGTCGGCGTAGTGGATGAGGGCGATGTTGGCGGAGCGGTTGGGGTCGTACTCGATGGAGAAGACCTTGCCGGGCACGTCGTCCTTGTTACGCTTGAAGTCCACGATGCGGTACTTGCGCTTGGCGCCGCCGCCCTGATGCCGGACGGTGATGCGGCCGGAGAAGTTCCTGCCGGCCCGCTTGCGCATATCGGTGGTCAGAGACTTTTCAGGGGTGGTGCGGGTGATCTCCTCAAAAGCGGAGACGGTCATGCCGCGCTGGCCCGGAGTGGTCGGATTGATCTTGCGAATAGCCATTTTGTTCCTCCTTACTGGGCGATGCCGTCGAAGAGCTCGATGCCCTTGGACTCATTCGTCAGCTTCACATAGGCCTTCTTGGTGGAAGGACGACGGCCTTCATACCGGCCCTGCCGCTTGATCTTGCCCAGCTTGTTCACGGTGTGCACGCTCTGGACTTTCACGCCGAAGATCTCTTCCACGGCCTTGGCGATCTCGATCTTGTTCGCACTCTTGGCCACTTCGAACGTGTAGACCCGGTGGGCGATGTAGTCGTAGCTCTTCTCGGTGAGGATGGGAGCCTTCACGATATCATAAGCGCTCTTCATCAGACGTACACCTCCTCGATTTTTGCAACGGAATCCTTGGTGAGGATCAGTTTCTTATACTTGAGCACCTCGTAGGTGTTCAGGGTGCCCACCAGCGTGGTCTTGACGCCGGGGATGTTGGCAGCCGCCCGCTCCACGGTCTCGTCCTTGTCGGCGAGCACGATGAGGGCCTTGTCCACGTCCACAGCCTTCAGCACCTTCACCATTTCCTTGGTCTTAGGAGCTTCAATGTTCAACGCATCGAACACGATGAGCTCGCTGTCGGCGACCTTGGAGGAGAGGGCAGACTTGAGGGCTACGCGACGGACCTTGGCGTTGACCTTCTGGCTGTAGTCGCGGGGCTTGGGTGCGAACACCACGCCGCCGTGCGTCCACTGGGGAGCGCGGGTGGAACCCTGACGGGCGCGGCCGGTGCCCTTCTGACGATAGGGCTTCTTGCCGCCGCCGGAGACTTCACTGCGGGTCTTGGCACTCTGGGTGCCCTGACGGCAGTTGGCGAGGTGAGCCACGACCACCTGATGGAGAACGGGCTCGTTGACGGGCTGACCAAATACATTCTCGGAAAGCTCGATATCGCCAATGACCTTACCGGTAATATCGTACAATGCTACGTTAGGCATATCTTCTTTCCTCCTTATTTCACGGTGCTCTTCACGGTGACCATGGTGCCCTTGGCGCCGGGGATGGCACCCTTGATGAGCAGCAGGTTCCGAGCGGCATCCACGCGGGCCACCTCCAGATTCTGGACGGTGACGGTCTCGCTGCCCATATGGCCGGGCAGGCGCTTGGTGCGGAAGACTTCGCCGGGGTAGGTGCAGGCACCCAGAGAACCGGCCACCCGGTAGGAGTGGGAACCGTGGGTCTTGCGGCCCCGGCCCTGGTTCCACCGCTTGATGTTGCCTTCAAAGCCCTTGCCCTTGCTGACGCCGGTCACGTCGACCCGCTCGCCCTCGGCGAACACGTCACAGGTGATGATCTGGCCTACTTCATAGGAAGCAGCGTCATCGAGCTTGAGCTCCCGCAGGTACCGCATGGCCTTCACGCCAGCCTTGGCGCAGTGGCCGGTGAGGGGCTTGTTGGCCAGCTTCTCGCGAAGCTCGCAGAAACCTACCTGCACGGCATCGTAGCCTTCCTTGGCTACAGTCTTTTTCTGAACGACGGGGCACGGACCGGCTTCGACGACTGTGACGGGAATCATGGTACCGTCAGCCCTGAAGAGCTGCGTCATACCGATCTTCTTGCCCAAAATGGCTTTCTTCATTGGTTCATACCTCCGTTAAACTTACAGCTTGATCTCGATATCCACACCGGCGGGCAGATCCAGCTTCATGAGGGCGTCCACGGTCTTGGCGGAGGGCTGCAGGATGTCGATGAGACGCTTGTGCGTCCGGGTCTCGAACTGCTCGCGGGAATCCTTGTACTTATGCACAGCACGCAGGATGGTCACGACCTCCTTCTCGGTGGGCAGGGGGATGGGTCCGGAGACCTGAGCCCCGGTCCGGCGGGCGGTTTCCACGATCTTCTCAGCGCTGGCGTCGACGAGACCATGCTCATAGCCCTTCAACTTGATGCGGATTCTTTGGTTTGCCATGTTATTGATTCTTCCTCCTTCTGAAATTGGGCAGTACACGGGGCCGTGTGTTTCCTAACTCTTGGTTTATGCGCGGCCTTTCGGCCACACATTCTTCGACTTGGGAAGCCACCCTGCCCGCTATTTTTGCCCCCGCTTCTAGTGTTATTTGAAGCGTTGGCCCGGCAGAAATTACCCGGATGGCAGCCGGCAACCTCCTGCCTGGACCCGCGTATAGGCCATAGTTGTCCCCTGGTCCACACGCGAACAGCAGAAGTATACTCTATCCATCCGGGAAATGCAAGTATTTTTTTGCGAAAAAACAAACTTTTTTTGCTATATTTTTGTCCTCTTGTATGCAGTATGTCCCTGTATATACAACATGTAGTTCCAACCCGCTTTAGATGGATCCGGCCGACAAAAAAAGAAGGGCTGCGTATGCAGCCCTTCTTTTTTCGTTGTTTACTCGATGACCTTGGACACGACGCCGGAAGCCACCGTGCGGCCGCCCTCGCGGATAGCGAACCGGAGGCCTTCCTCCATGGCGATGGGGGTGATCAGCTGGATCGTCATCGTCACGTGGTCGCCGGGCATGACCATCTCCACGCCCTCGGGGAGCTGGATGGAACCGGTCACGTCGGTGGTGCGGAAGTAGAACTGGGGACGGTAGCCGGAGAAGAACGGGGTG
>CADCJW010000005.1 GCA_902801845.1 uncultured Eubacteriales bacterium | reverse complement strand
GATGAAGCCGAAAGCTCGGAAGCCCAATAAAATCAAGGGTTTTGCGTGTCTGAACACCCTTCATACGTTTTCTGTAAACTTTACCGCCTGGTTAGAGCAAACCATCAGAACGATTTGATTATGTTTGCTCTGGCTGTAAACGATGATTGCCGGAAGAGCACCAAAGCAGATCAGATCACTGAAAGAATCAATCTGAATACCAAAGCATTTTTCCTGTTGAGTACGCTATTTAGTGGAGGCGATCGTACCGTTCAAACAGATGACAGCGCCGAAAGTGTTTTTCTCAAAGGCATAAACGATTCCGATAAAACCGGTCAGCATTCCTATATATGTCAGAATAACGGTGTAGTTGTAATATCCCAATAACTTTTGTTTTTGATCCATATCTCTGCTCTCCTCATTTAATCAGGGAAAAACCAAGGCTGTATGCAAGGATGCACCACGGTTTTCCCAGAACAATAATCCAGATAAACCTTTTTGCGGTCATTTTTGATACGCCCGTCAGATAACACAAAAAATCATCGGGGAACAAAGGCAGCAGCATTGCCATAAATAAAAAGCCCGTGTAAGATTTGCTTTTGGATGCTCAGACTGACCATTTGTTATATCGACCTGATGGGAACAGATCATCAAGAAGAGGCATCCCATATTTTCTTGCCAGGAAGAATGCAATAATGGAACCGCCGCCGATTCCGATATAATTACACCAAAACCCAACAGCAGGACCGAACATCACCGAACCTGCCGCACATCCAAGAAAGCCGGGTAAGACAAGAATAACAACTTGAATTGCCTGAAAAGCCGTCAGAAACACAGGTCCAAAGGCGCCGTATTTCCCAATGTATTTTTGTAAAGCAGCAACAGAGCGGAACTCTCCATCAAAGTATGCTTTTACTAAGACCGCTACGAAAGAGATAACCAGCACGAAAAGAAAAATGGAAACGGCACGGACAAACTGCTGGCGTTTATTTCTTTCCCCTTTTTTGCCTTCTGAGAAGCCTTTTGCATCCATTATCTTCTTTGACTTCTCGATGGGAGTGTCAGACATATTCATAATGGCGTCACCTCCCGAATCGTACAACGCTCCAATAATATGCATGATAGCAAAGGAAACTAAAGAAAAACCTGTGGAGAATCTTAAAGATTCTGAACATGTACAGGTGAAGCATATTGGTTCTGCCTTTTTGAAAAGGCAAGCATCTTATCGCTGAGAACTGATAAAACCAGTCGGAGACGATAATCCACTAACGCATAAAATGAAAGAGGAAGCCAGAGCAGGAAAACGGAAAAAGATCCGGTCAACTGCTATGGCTTTTCTGGTTTTTATTAGTGAGACATCTGAAGCTCACACGAAGTGTGATTCAAAGGGTTTGGGAATTCCCAACATGCAAGCGTCTGGACGAAAATAGCGTTCCAGACCCTGCTTGCCAAGTAGTGAAAAGGGTAAAATGGCTCCTCTTGATGTTTGGAAGCGTCAGCATTGTGAAAACAACGGCTTTTTTAGGTTGAAAAAAGGTGATTTTCGTCGTATAATACAAAATGTTAAATTGTATCCTAAACGCAGGTCCTAAATACAGATTTGATAATCCATAGAGGTTACTATAGCAACACCATTTTTGTTTTGAGAACAGGGGGTTGTCATGGCAGTCAGTTATAACAAGCTTTGGAACTTGGTTAGACAGAACAAGATGAAGAAGGTTGATCTTGCTAGAGCAGCAGAGATCAGTGAGTACACAATGAAGAAGCTTAACAGGGACGAGCCAGTACAGTTGGAGGTTTTGCTCCGAGTGTGCAAAGTGTTTCATTGTGATATTGGGGATTTAATGGAAGTAATCGAAGAAATGTAGATGAAGTAACGACCACTATTCGTTGGAGTTATTTACTATTCCTCTCGTTGATAATAGATATTGCTAATCAATATAAGAATCAAATGGGAGCAGAAAGGACAGGAACAGGATGGACATTTCAATCGGAAAATTCACACTTGAATCTCTAACAACAGGGATGTATAGCGAGCCAGAGTCATGTTTTAGAGAATACATCCAGAATGCTGTAGATTCAATTGATATGGCCATTGATCAAGGCCTTCTGCAGCTTGATGAAAGCAGAATAGAGATCATCGTTGATGAAGACCACCGTGAAATAAGCATAAAGGATAATGGTACCGGTATTAGTAGCTCTTTAGCACGAAAGACTTTGCTGGATATCGGTAATTCCACAAAGCTACATACTGTTAATAGAGGATTTCGTGGTATCGGAAGACTCGGTGGTTTATCATATTGCAAACAACTGAGTTTTTGTACAACATCTCGAGGAGAAGATGTAAAAACTGTAGTGACGTTTGATTGTGAGCGGCTTAGACAACTCCTTATCCCAGGCCAAGGAGATGAACATACACTCCAAAGCGTTATTGAGGCAGTTACCAATGTTACTGTTTTAGAAGAACAATCTTCCTCACATTATTTCATCGTAAAAATGGAGGACGTAGATGATATTGCAACATTGCTAGATATCGAGCTAGTTCGTGACTATGTATCTCAAGTCGCTCCATTACCTTTCAGGAAAGCGTTCTATTGGGGTGGCACGATTAAACAGGAGCTGAAATCAAAAGGAATAACTATCGAAGAATACCCTATCTTTGTCGGTCGTTCTTTCGAAAAGCTTACGCAAATATATAAACCATACAAGATTACTCAAGATGTGGCCTTGCGTTCAGGCGTTTCAAAGGATGAGATATCTGGAATTTCGTTCTTTGATGTTGCCACGGAAGATAATACTTCTTTAGCCTATGGATGGTATGCAGACACAGAGTTTTCTGGAACATTAGCAGATGACCGGATGTCTGGTATCCGCGTGCGTTTAGGCAATATACTTATTGGAAATGCTAAAACATTATCTCCGTACTTCAAAGAATCTCGGTTTAATGGGTGGGTTTTAGGCGAACTATATATCTTATCACCCAATTTGATTCCGAATGCGCGCCGCGATGACTTTGAGCGAAACGATACATTCACACAATTCGAAAACGGTGTCCGAATAACTGTTGGATCTGAAGTGTCTGATAAGATTCGAGCAGCATCGAAAGCGAGAAACAATCCCTCTGCGAAAACAATAAAAAAAGCGGAGAAGACTATTACCCAAGCAGAATCAATACTTACGACTGGGTTTAACTCTTCGTTTGAGAAGGAACAAGTTGCTGAAGAATTGGAAGCAATGAAAAAAGAATTGCGTACGATTCCCAAATCAGCAGCTCCTGAAGTGGTTCAACAAAAGGTTCAGTTAATTCAAACTCTCGAGGAGCTTGGAGAGCAAGTAACTCAATCCACAAACTATCGAGCAAAGAAGGATATAACTTCAGATTTCTCAAAGGCTGAAAAGAAAATCATTCAAGCTATGTTAGAGGTATTGACTCGCAACTTCGCACGCGAGACGGTAGATAGTCTCTATAAGGAGTTTCTTAGCGAGATCAAAACAAAGGGTAAAAAATAATGCAGATTTATCCGGAAAAGTATGACAAGTTAGAGCTGTCAACTAGTGAGCGATCCTTTCTTAGAACAATGGAAAGGTCGTTTCCTGGTGACCAATTGGCATACTATGTTCTTCAGATCAACCCAAGAAAACGTGATGCGGGGAAAGGACAAGCCGAGCTATTTAATATGCTTGTTGTACCGGAGGGAATTCTTTTACTGCGGTTTTTTGATTCGGATGTCCCTTTGGTTACAACAACGACGATAAAAGCCATGGGCAACCCTATGGTTTTTAAAGTATTGGAAAACGATATAAGATCAAAACTCGAAGAAAGCAAATACCTGGTTAGAGAAAATGGCAATCTAAGGTTTGCACTCAACATTTGTTTTGTATTTCCAAATGTTGAACTCTCTCAAATTGAGACTGATCTAACGGATACAGAAAAAGGCTTTTGCGACAAACATGTCCTGTTAAAGAATGATGTTCAAACACTCCGCAAGGAGGGAAAAGCTATATTGCTGAAACGTTTTCCACCAGCGGATGACGTTACCGAGGATAAGGTTAACAATATATTCCAAAGACTTTGCCCGGAAATCACTATTCCCAGAAAGTTTATTCTTGATGATCATGTATCTATTTCAATTAAAGAAGCTGCATTAACTCAAATAGATCGTGCTGTCCAGTCATATCGACTTGATACTTGGCAAATAGATATCGTCAATCGAATAAACAGGGGTAATCAGCTAATACTTGCCTGTGCTGGTAGCGGGAAAAGTGTTCTCCTCATCTCTAAATGTTTTAAGCTAGCAAGTCTAAATCCAAGTGAGAACTTCCTGCTTACGTGCTATAACCGAAATTTGAATAATTACTATCAATGGGCTATTTCCCAAGCAGGTTTTACAGATCGGAATGTCAGATGCACAACATTTTTGGGGTTGTGCAGACAACTATTGGAGAGTAATGGAATCTCTCTTCCAACACGATATCCGAAGCAAAAAGATGATGACTACTATGATCGTCTTTTTGAGAAAGCAAATGAGGCGTTGGCAGAAGGAAGAATCAAAGAACGGTTTTATGGGATCTTTATCGATGAAGTGCAGATTTTCAAGCCGGAATGGTATAGATTCTGCTTCAATTTGCTAAAAAGCAAAAATGACACAGACCACTATTTTATCATTGCTGGCGATAAATCTCAGGATATCAAGAATAACATTAAGCATGGCAAAGCTCCGTGGCAAGGCGGAGGAAGTGAGTATCCTGAGTATCGAGGGAAAACTCTGCCAATCGAAACCAACTATAGAAATTCCAAGCCAATTAACGATGCTATTGATAGGTATGTAGGTTATGCAAAGGCGTTGGGAATGAAGATAGGTGTTGACCTGTCTTCGGACCCCGAACTGTTTCTTAGAGGGACTGCTTATCGCCCAGGAAATGAACCGATGGTTTATACCATAACAGACTTTAGCAATGAGGGTGAAGCTGCAGCTATTTGCGACGCAATTCGGGATCTTCTTAAGAAAGGGTACAGTGAGGTTGATATTGCTGTAATTGTTTATAACAAAAGTCAGAAATACACATCAAAAGGATGGAAAACCCACTATTACAACATACTGCCCTTTATCAAGCAAGCTTTTTATAAGGAAAACTGGGAGACTCCTTCGATCCTTATCACTGGAGAATCTGAAGGCGCTACATATGGCTCTCGTCGTGGAGTCACGATTGCAACAATCGAAGGATCTCTTGGACTGGACTTTAGAGCCGTAATTCTTGCTGGTCTTAGACCTTTGGGTTCCCATGAAAAAGCTAGAGCATTAAGTGATTTTGATGATCTAACTAAGGAACAACTAGATGATAAGCAGGAAGCATTTAAAAAGAATGTAAATTTCTTGTATACAGGATGCACACGAGCCAAGGATGAATTGACGATTATTCTTTCTGCTCCCAAAGGTGAATCAATCTATATGGACTTGCTTCGCGACTCAATAGGAGAATAGAAATGGTAGTTTACGATGATAAAACCTCAAATGCAATAGCCTCTGGAACACAGATGCTCATTCCAAGTTGCCAGAATTCTGAGGATGTTACTTTTAAGGCGAGTTATATAGTCTCTTCAGACCTGAGTTGTCAGGGAAAAGTCACAGCTTTATTTGACCTGGTTGTTTTTGGAGATGTTCATGCGGATGAGATTGATGTAAAAGGACGATTTATCTGCATGGGGCATTGTATCGTGTCAGGGGCAATTGTTGTTCAAAATGATATGTGGTGTGAAGATGTTCAAGCCGCTTCCATTACTTGTCATGACAGGATAGTTGCCCAGTCTATCGATGCGGATTCCATTTTTGCGGATGGGAGTATTATCATCGGAAAAACTCTTGCAATAGAGAAAAAAGCGCAGACGAATCAAAGTGTTATATGTGGTGAGACGGCTTATGGCGCTGGGAAAATCATAGCTTCAAGTATTTTAACTGTAGAACCATTAGATCTAGATGATGGAGAAGAAGCACTTGAAAGCCCATTCCAATATTCGCCGAAGACTCAATCTGAATCGACAATCATAATCTCTAAAGAATCTGCTAAATATGAGAAGGACAATGATTATTCGGGATATATTGCTGCACTCATAAAGAATTCCGAAGAGAATGTCCAGAAGCAACTAAAAAAGTATTTGACTGTGCTGAAAGCTGTTGAAATGGCAACGCCTTCATCCATTTCTGATTTTAGAGATGCGGCTTTGCTTATCTGGCTGGTTGAATTGTCGAATAGCGGTTATTTCAAAGGCTGGAATACGATTTCAGAATGGACTGAAGCTATTCTCGCCCATTTTCAAAACGTTGCAGAAGGTAAGATCACAGGCTCTATACAAGGAAAACCCGCTGAAAAGCTTCTCAAGGGATATACTGTGTCCCATACAAAATATGGGATAGGAGTTGTAGAGGATGTTGTTTCTTCTGGAACCGGAACACATTCGAGCAAAATGGCAATAATCAAGTTCGAGGAGTACGGGGTGAAGAAGTTTCCTATCCCGGATGCATTAAAGCATTTCCTGGTTCTAAGTGAGACATCGACCTCCTCTAGTGAAGAAATAAAAGGTTCTATGACTTGCAATATAAATGACTATAAAGAATGGCTTACCGCGCTAGAAATAATAAACGAGAATAAAGGACTTTTTGGGGACAACTTGCATAATGCCATCTTTGAACTGTTGATTGAGAAGATTGGGTTGAAGGCTAAGTTCGTCGAAGACCGGTTTAAAGAAAAGGGGTGGGGTTAATGGCTAATAACCGAGAACTGTTGGCGAGAGAAATTGTGAATCGATTTGTCTCATCAATATCCGGAACCCATTTAGACACAATTTATAAATATGATCCCAACGACCGGATCTATGTGGGAAAGCTATCCCCACATAGCGAATCTGATTCGTTCTCATCAAGCGTTCTGATTAAGCAGATCAGTGTCAATTTTCGGGTGCCAAAGGCAGATATTAGCCGTGCTGAACTTGACATTTATCCGCAAGGTAATTTTTTCTTCCGCATTCTCCCTTCTTACGAAGAGCAACGGCAAGCCTTCTTAAAAGACTTCCTTGCAACCTTTACTGAAGCTAGAGCGGATTCTTTTGATGACCTTGTCTCCCAGAAAAAAGCTGGGCATTTATCAAAAGAGATGCTTGAGCACAAAGTTCAGCTTCTCCCGATTTATAGGAAGATTGCGATTGATAGAGAGAACGTCTTTCTTACGTTGAAACTTACGGATATTTATAATGAACAATTCGACTGTGGAAGCCTTGCCCCTGAGTCTCCATTTAAACAAGAATTACACAAGATTGTTGCTGCGCTGTGTGAGGAGGTAAAATCATATCCCGGCGTGATGCCATGCCAGTTCCGGGACAGATTGACTATCGATGATTTGGCTTCAGAAGAAGCTTGGGAAAAGTATAAAAACAAACAGATTTCTAGAGAAGAATTCGATATGTTCGCTCGCTTCGATTTTGATATCTCGGTGGATGTCAAAGGAGTTGAGAACTGTCTTGATATAACAATTGCACTGAGTAATGAAACTGCTTTTGGCGATGAAACCAGTGACAAAAAAATGAAGGCGGCAAAGAGCGATCCCTATCGGATTAATACACTCTTCAATTCTGGTATCAGAGTAAAATGCAGGAATGCGAGTCTTGTCCCTGTTGAATTGGATTATTTCGCCGATGATTATAAATACGATAAGTATGTCTATGCGCTAGGCAATAATTGTAATGTCGAATGTCAAGAGGGCAATACTGTCATTCAGACCGTTCATGTACCGGTCTTTATTCAGCATCGCTTAAAAACAAATGATGCCCTGGCTGTTAAGTTTGAAGACCTAATACTGAATCCAGTTGAAACTCTAAATACCATCCACAGTAAGATGTTGAAGGAGTTAAAACTATGGGAGGATGACTATAAATCAAGAGACAATCTCACTTCAAATGGTAAGAGACAATTTGAACATGAAATTGATGCTTTTAGGCTCGAAATAAGACGCTTCAAGACAGGCATTGAGTTGATCGAGAACTATCATATGGTTCGGACTGCTTTCCAGTATATGAATCGTGCGTTTAAGCAGTCTGCAAAAGGGTATGACAGTTGGCGATTATTCCAGATTGTCTTCGTTGTTTCATTGATCCTAGACATAGTTGCCAATGAGCCAGATTTAGATCTAGACGATGAACTTAAAGGAAAAGCAAAGACAAACGATACAGATATTCTCTACTTCCCTACAGGCGGTGGTAAAACAGAGGCATTTTTAGGTATTCTTGTTTTTAATCTGTTCTTTGACAGATTGCGCGGGAAAGAATGCGGAGTTACAGCGTTATTGAAATATCCGCTCAGGTTGTTATCTGTTCAGCAGGTGCAGCGCGTATCTAATATTCTGGCAACAGCTGAGATGATTCGTGTTGGTGAGTCTCTCGGGGGTGAGTCCTTTAGTTTGGGATACTTCGTTGGAGAAGGAAATACCCCCAACAAAATTGACAAAGAATTAAAGAAGACTCTCCATGAGCTATCTCCTGATGAAATTGATGAGAAGTATCGTTTGCTGGATGTGTGCCCTTTCTGTGGTTCAAGCTCAGTGCATGTGATTTACGATGAAGAAGCCAATTCTTTGAGGCACATTTGCTCGAATCCGGGTTGCTCCTCCAACGGTATACTTCCGCTGTTTATGGTAGACGATGACATTTACAGGTTCATTCCGAGCGTGATCATTTCTACTGTAGACAAAATGACAGCAATCGGGTTGAACATGCGGTTTCATAATTTGTTATGCGGAGCGTCTTTCAAATGCCCTAAACACGGGTACACAGCTCGTACAAAATGTTTGGCGGATGGTTGTACTTGTACGCCTTCGGATTTTAAACGTGTCCGTATGAAGGATCCCGCCCCGACGTTGCTAATACAAGATGAGTTGCATTTGATTAAAGAGTCGCTTGGTGCGTATGATTCGCATTATGAGACACTAATTGAATATTTCATCAAAAATCTCTCAGGATGTAATAGGGGCATTAAAGTAATTGGTGCAACTGCAACGATTTCAGCTTATGCAGATCAGGCGAGGCATCTTTATTGGAAAAACGCTATTCGTTTCCCCTGCGCCTCACCATACTTAGATCATAATTTTTACTCGAAAATAGATACAAATGATCTGGGACGTATTATTGTCGGCTATGCACCTTTTGGAAAAGCAATAGTAAATAGTGTGGCCTACTCCTTACAGTATCTTAAGCGAGTTGTATATGATCTTTATCTGGATCCCAAGCAGATCCTTTCGATCCCTGGCATGAACATAGCTGGCTCAGAGGAAGAGCAGATTGCTGCTGCGCTTCGTCTGCTAGAAGATTATTGGATTATTCTCGAGTATAACAATGTCAAAATGGAGAGTAATAGGGTTCTTCAGGCGTTGGAGGATCCGATTAACACGGAATTGATTGCAGAGCATATTCAACCGCTCATTGCTAAGAAAATGACCGGAGATGATACCTTCCAGGAAGTTCGTGCTACGCTCTCCTCAATTGAACATGCAGCTAGTGCAATCAATGACCTTGACTTTAATATGATTGCTGCAACAAGCATGATTTCTCATGGCGTCGATGCAGATCGGTTTAATCTGATGCTATTCTACGGCATGCCAGGGAATACTGCTGAATACATTCAGGCGTATTCTCGAGTTGGACGAAAACATGCGGGCATAGTAATTGATATTATGAGGCCATCACGAGAAAAAGACCAAAGCTACTTAAAGAACTTTGTTAAGTTCCATGAATTCAAAGATATTCTGGTAGATTCAGTCTCAATTAATCGCTGGGCGACAAAGGCCGTGGAGAATACCCTCCCCGGAATATTATCCAGTTTGATTCTGAATTACTATGAATATGAGTTGCAATATAGTGTCGGCGATGTAAGCAAGTACGGAGATCTAAAAAAGGCGTTAGTTAATGGTGCAATTACAGCTGACATGCTAAAGGATCACGCTTATCAGGTTTACAAGTGTTCTGACAATGACAGTTCAATTGGAAAGCTGTACCGAATCACAATTGACAGAATCATTGACGAATTGGTGTCTTCTTTGAAAAACGGGTCCATCGAGCCAAGGACTTACCTTACAGAAGCATTTGACCGGTGTTATTGCCATGTTATGAGTAGTCTGCGTGATACGGATAAACAAATCATTGTTGAGTTGCGATAGTTAGGAGGGTGTGTAAATGGCAAATGATAAAAAAATGCGGCGCGGAGTTCAACAAGCCCTCTATAAGTATTTGCCTGGGAGCTGGGTAGATTATACCCAGAGTGGTGGTGGAGTCACGTATGCTGTTCATGTTGATAATTGGAACAGTATTCAGCTCACAGGTATCAACAACAAACGATTACTCCGCATTGTGAATCAACGAGTTCATGAGTTCATCGCTCACAGCAGCGAGGGCGAGGCTTCTGTGGTTGACTTTGCTCCCAATATTGACGAGGAATCATATGAGGTTCTTACCCCTAAAGTCAGCGACACTATTGCTGCAATTCAAACATCGGTAAATCCTTGGGTTTTTGCATGTAGCTCATGTGGTAGAGTGCGGCAGTATTACTCTTATGATGAATTCAAACGTAACGAACATAAGAGATGTGATAACTGTGGTAGCCACATGACACAGATTCGGATGATCCGTTTCTGCCGATGTGGGTACGCAGATGGCATCTATGTGCCGAAATGTCAAAATCCTGAGCATGGAACAAAATATATGTATCGGCGTGGAAGCGGGGTTGATTTTTACTGCAGTAAATGCGGAAAAAAGGCCGTAATGTCTCATGCATGCCCCGATTGTCATGGCCAGCTAGAAATAAGACCTGCCCTAGATTCGTCTCATTATATACCAGCAACGGTTACGCTAATTGATCTCCTTGATAAAAGAAAAGATGTCTTCCTCGACCAAGAAACAGACTATCAGGGTGAAAAAGTTGTAATCGCTCAATACCTTGGCTTAGTTTCACCGGAACAGTACGAAGCCGTTGTGGCAAAAGGCAATATCACGCGTGAGGATGAATTTGAGAAAGCACTTCAGGATGAGGCTAATATGCTCCGCTCGATGGGCTTAGATGATGCTACAGTATCGGCGGTAATTGATGCGAAACGTCGCGGGAATCCTAACAATCAGGTTTTTGAAGCCATTGCCACTGTCTCAAATGGGCTATCAATCGCAGATCCAGCTGAGTTTACTCCAATTGCAGAGGCCATTCTGGAATATGATGAATTGGTCCATGCAAAGGTAACCTTATCTCTTGAAGCAGCAGCAGATGATGCGGAACTAATTAATGACGGAGTGAAGCCCAATTACAGAGAACTTGCAACGAAATATGGGTTTTCAAATGTTCAGCTATGTTCTAGTGTCCCGATTGTTTCATGCTCTTATGGTTTCACGAGAAAAGAACAGTTTGGAGATCGGATCAAACTGAGAGGTTTTCCGCGTGAAATGGAAAAAAGAAATATCTATGCTGCACGTTTGGAAACTGAAGGAGTTCTCTTTGAATTAGATCGGAAAAAGGTCATCGATTGGTTGCTAGAGAACCACATGATTACTGAGCAAGATAAACCGAAATCAGACGATGATTATGATTTGAAAATGTGGTTCCTTGATAGAATACAGACCGGCCTAATTACCCCGTTCACAGAGATAGATGATACTGGAGACAAAGGAAGAATAACTAAGGCTGTATATACACTTATCCACAGCGTATCTCATGCGTTAATTCGTGAAGCCGCTGAGATATGTGGGTTGGACAAGAGCTCTTTGTCCGAGTATATTCTTCCGAATATTCCAGCGATATTTGTTTATTGTGCAAACTCTCAGGGATTTAGTATGGGAGCATTATATAGTGCTTTTCAATCGCAGTTCGATAAATGGCTGAAACATGCTAGCGAGAATTCGAAAAAATGTATTTTCGATCCTCTCTGCATTAATCACGATAAGGCTTGTGCAGGCTGTTTGTTCCTAAATGAAGTGTCCTGTAAGCATTTCAATAAGGATCTTGATCGCAGTTATTTGTGTGGTTACTTTGATGTACAGAAACAAGAGAAACTAAAAGGATATTGGGAGTAAAGATTATGGCCATTATGCACCCGACAAGCATAACAAAGAGGAAGCATGTTCCATCCGAAGAAAAGTTCTTTAATGCATGTAGAGACCAGCTTAGCGATAAGTATCATGTGTTCTTTTCTGTCCGGTGGTATTCCGAGGAGAACGGGAAACGAATAGATAGTGAATGTGATTTTCTGATCTTTAATCCTGACTATGGCTTTTTGTGCGTTGAGTGCAAGGGCGGCAAAGGTATCTATGTAGAGAATGAAGACAATGATGAGACATGGTATCTGGAGGAATATGACGAAGATCGAAGACTCAGATGTTCTCCATATAAACAAGCTGAAGAAAGCATGCGATTCTTCAAAAGATACTATGAGGATGAACTGGAGACTGCATATCCTGGAATATACGGTAATGCAGTAGCGTTTCCCAACTTTGTTGTATCCTCTCCTATTACGGTTGAGTCACCTCTTGCTCTAACGATTGACGCTGAAGATATGGGGAATCTCCAAACAAGAATTATTGAGATTTTCCGCTATTTCAACGTCAAAAAAGGTGGACATGCTTCATTTATGGCTCCGGATGCCCAGAAGAAATTTATAAGCTTAATTAATAAACGTGTAGCATTATCCATCGCAGCTGGAGCCCTTATCGAGGACAAGGAAAGAGAACTTTCAGAAATCAACCAGACTCAGGATGTTGTTATAGACTTATTATCTCATTATCCGAGAGCATTCATTATTGGTGGCGCCGGAACAGGAAAGACATGGATTGGGATTAAAAAGATTAAACGGTGTATTGCCGAGGGGAAACGGCCCCTCTATCTTTGCTATAACAGGACGCTTGCTGAACGTGTACAAACACATATTTCTTCTTTTGATGCAGGTGTTTATAGTATTGATGACCTAGCCTCGTCTCTTCTCGGTGATTCAGCAAAAGATGCACCGGTCAGTGATGGATGCAAAGAGTATTCAGATATGCTAGAGCAATTGCCTGCTTTGAGGCAATATGACCTGGTTGTCGTTGATGAAGCCCAGGACTTTACTGAAGATTGGGCGTACTGTGCGAATCTTTTGGTCAAAGATAATGGCTCTCTTTATGTTTTTTATGACGAAAGCCAGAATGTCTTTTCTCGAGACTTTGGCGACAAGTTCTTTATTGATGGGGAGCCATTTGTTCTCAGGTACAACATTCGGAACACCTCTAATATTTATCAGTATACCTTGGATAGAACCTCGTTAGGTACAGATACACTGGTTAATCAGATTGAAGGAGTAGAACCGGATGAGAGAAAGATTAATCGAAAACAAGCGGTAATCTCATTTATTGATTCAGTCATTAACAAGCTGGTTAATCGAGAAGGAGTGTCTCCAGAAAAGATCACAATTTTGAGCAACAGAGGGCTAGATCAGTCGGTGCTTAGTGATGTATACTACGTTGGCGGCTATCCGTTAGTGTCGCTTGAAAACAAAAATGATAAATCAATCGCCTTTAGTACAGTGGAGGCATTCAAAGGTTTAGAGTCTGATATAGTGATTTTTATCAATCATACATATAGGGACGAACCTAAAACCGAAGAAATAAAGTCTATTCAGTACACTGCTCTAACACGTGCGAGATTTTATCTTTACGTAATAGATTATGAAATAAAACTGTGAATCTAGAATATACTGGATTCCACGCGGAGGCTCTTTATGGCAGACATATTACTGCTTGAACCTGGATACTCAAATAAATATCCTCCAATAGGCTTGATGAAGATATCTTATTTCCATAAGTATATTCATCACGATTATGTGCGTTTTGCGAAGGGAGAACTGCCGGAAGCTTTCCGGGAAAAGAAGTGGGACAGAGTTTATGTTACTACCCTGTTTACCTTCGAATGGGAACGAACAAAGAAAGCCTTGGAGTACGCTCTCACTGTGGTAAAGGACCCTCATCAAGTCTATACTGGTGGAATTTTAGCAACATTAATGCCAGAACTGATTGCAAAGAATTTTCCGACAGTGAAAAATAATACGGGCTTACTGAATCGTAAAGGGACACTCGGATTAGAGCATGAAGAGTGTATCGATACAATGACTCTTGATTACGGCATTCTGGATGACATTGCTGACCAATATGTTTACCCTGCACACGATGCATATTTTACATATATGACACGTGGTTGCGGCATGAAATGCCAATTCTGTGCCGTACAGACTCTAGAGCCTGAGTATATTCCGTTCATTTCCATCACAGAGAGTATTCGACGAGTTGATAAACAATTTGGCCCTAAAAAGGACCTGCTTTTAATGGATAATAACGTCCTTCGGTCGCCGCATTTTGATGAGATAATTGATGAAATCAAAGCGCTTGGATTCCAGAAAGGAGCCACGTACATAAATCCTAAAACCGGAAAGACTGTACAGCGATTTGTGGACTTCAACCAAGGCTTAGATGCGTTCCTATTAACTCCTCATAAAGCGGAACGCTTAGGAGAGCTGGCCCTTAGGCCAGCTCGGATCGCGTTTGATCATATAGAGGATGCAGAGCAGTACAAGAAAGCTATTAGGCTTTGTGCTAGAAGTGGGATAACTCATATGTCTAATTATCTTCTCTATAATGGAGAAGACTTTACGGGAAAAGGACATAGTTACCATGCAGACACTCCAGAAGATCTTTATGAGCGAATGCGGATTTCTATGGATTTATGCGAAGAACTTAATGCAGAGTTAGACCATAGAGTAGCTATTTTCTCTTTTCCGATGCGCTATATTCCTTTATCGGATCTTAAGCGTGGATTCATTGGTACAAACTGGAATGCGAAATACCTTCGTGCTCTTCAACGAATGCTTATTCCCACACAAGGTAAAGGTGTATCCTCAAGATCCTTCTTTGAGGCGGATTTTGGAAAAACGCAAGAAGAATTCGTTATGTATTTGTCTATGCCAGAGGAACATCTTGGATGGCGTGGACATTTTACAAAACGGAAGAATGAAACCGAATCTGAAACAGCAGCGCGAAAGAAAACCTGGGATGAGAATCAACAATACCTAGGTGAATGGAAACGCCGGTTTTTGGCACTTGGCGACGAAAAAGAAGAGTTTATCTCATATATTGGGGATAATAATTATTCTGTTGAAAGATACCTAGAGATCGAGAAGCCAGAACTGAAAAAACTCTTCATCCACTATTTTACGATTCCAACTCTCTTAAAGGCGCTTCTTATATCTGATGAGGCCGAGAAAAGGATCATTGTTGAGTACATCACTAAAGAATTCCCGTTGATGTACGACAGGATGATTAAATATGTCACAGATGGCAAGTTACCATATTCTATGCTTGAAGGAGCATTTAGGACATTCGGTGCTACATTTGCAGTGAGTGTACTTGGGAAAATCGACTACACGCAAAACGAAGAGCCTTTTGTGATTAATAATCTGATTAAGGCTCAGAAAAAAGCAAGAATGAATGTATATAAGTTCGAGTATGTCAGAACTTTTTTCCTGTACAAAAGTGTAGGTGCGCTGGACAAGAAAACCACTAAAGCGATTATTGAGGCAATCAAAAATCTTGATGAAAGAAAGACAAGAGGTCTATTAGCAGAGAGGTTCAATAAGTTCAAAGCGAAAATGATAGCTCAGGCAACTGAGGATGAGGTTGGAGCGGCTTATATCGCTGAACAAATTGATCGCCAGCTAAATGACTTCTGTAAACAGCTTTCTCTGTTTGAGGACTGGGAATGAAACGTGAATTAGTCATTGGCAAATATACGTTGGAATCATTAACGAACGGTATGTATGCCTCACCTCTTGATATGTATCGAGAGTACATTCAAAATGCGGTAGACTCGTTTGATGATGCTATAGAAGCCGGAATAGAATTCTCGGATAAACTTAGAATTGATATTACGATTAATGCTGAGGATAGGTCTGTTGTAATTCGTGATAATGGGTGTGGCATCAAAGCCGATGCGGCGATTTCCACACTCCTAGATATTGGCAATTCACAAAAGAGTAATCAAACTGCACGTGGATTTAGAGGCATCGGAAGGCTGGCTGGGTTGAGCTACTGTGATAAGTTGACATTCAAGACGAGCTATAAGGGTGAGGAATGCTGCACCATCATAGAGTTTAATGCCAAATTACTAAAGGATCTTTTACTTCCTGGTACATCAGAGAGCGTCAGTGTTGAAGATGTGATGGATAGGATCGTCACCATTCACACTGATAAAGAAACTGCTTATCGAAGGTATTTTGAGGTTTCACTCGAAGGTGTGTGGGAAGAAGCAGGGCTTACTAACCTTGATAGTGTTCATGACTATCTTGTAGAACATGCTCCAATATACTTTTCGAGTAGTTTTAAGTGGGGACGTACAATTGAGGAGAAGATGCGACTTAGTGGTTACTCAATTCCTAAGTATCATATTTTCCTCAATAAAACCGAGCTGTTCAAAGCTTATGAAGATACGTTTATCGCCGATAGGGTTAAAAGAAACTACGATCTTATTCAAGACGTGACTATAGAGTCTTTTCATAGGGGGGAAACACTTAGCGCAGTCCTTTGGTACGCAAATACCAGCTTTTTCGGTACTATTATCGACAACCTGGTCAAGGGGATCCGGATTCGTCAAGGCAATATTTTAATCGGAGATAAGGGGTCATGTAGCTCGCTTTTTAAGGAAGAAAGATTCAATGGATGGATGATTGGAGAACTATACATTCTCGATAAAGAAATAATTGCTAACTCACGACGTGATGGGTTTGAAAAAAATGCGGCCTACTTTGAACTGCTTGAGGAACTGAAGAACTGGGCATCCGGTGTTTCCAAGAAAATTCGCCACTTGTCATATGAAAGGAGCTTGACCAGCCCCAAAAAAGCAATAGCAGAAGCAGAAAAAGTAGACGACCTTAATGACGAAAATGATCTGTACTCTGAAGATTTCAGTTATGCAGAGGAATATGGTGAAAGCTCCTTTATGGATCAGAGTGAATCAGATGAGCTTGCAGAAACAGATTTTATCTCGAAACTTGGTTTACTCATTGGCCAAAAAAAAGCACAGACCAAGTATATTGCGCTAAACATTAATGGAAAGCTGACAATGGAGCAGCGAAGAATTCTTGAAAGAGTGTTTGACCTGATCACACAGGAGTACGATAAGAAAACAGCTGAAGATTTTGTTAACACGATATCGACTAAATTTTAAGAGAAAACTCTTTGCGTACACAATCGAATACAGGAGGACGGCCCTTTGGAAAAGCAAGTGGTGACGATAACAGTTATTACAGAAGGTGAAAGATGTGAAATGACCGATCAACAGATTGTTGATTGGTATCAAGAACACATTAATAGTTTGTTTAATCCTCAATATGGTACTCCACTAATTTCTGTCACACTTAAACGGGAGGAACTTTGATTAGTTATCTTCCAGAGGAGAATCATGGACAAAGATAAACTTCGCCCATTATACTTAGCGAAAATTTTATATGAACGCACTGACGAGGATCATTATCTGACAACGGCTCAGCTGATGGAGATCCTCGAAAAGGAATATGGCATCAAGGCCCACCGGCAGACGATCCCTGCCGATGTGGTTGCCCTACGCTCTTTTGGCATGGAGATCCAGGAAGTGATGTCCTCTCAAAAGCGTTATAACCTGATCAGCCGCGAGTATGATATCGCGGAGATCAAGCTGCTGATCGATGCGGTGGAATCCTCCAAGTTCATCACCAAGAAGAAAAGCGAGGAGCTGGTGGCCAAGCTCTCAAAGATGGCTGGCCGGAACCAGGCGGAGAACTTGAAGCGGAACATCGCTGCGGAGGACCGCATCAAATACGATAACGAGAGCATCTATCTGATCATTGACGGCATCAACGAAGCCATCAATGCCGGAAAGCAGATATCCTTCCTGTATTTCAAGTATGATGTCCGGAAAGAGCCAAAGCTGCGTAACGATGGCAAGCCGTGGACGTTCAGCCCTCATAAGCTTGTATGGAACGGCGATTTCTATTATATGGTCGGCGTTTTCGATAACGGCAAGAGGATTGGCACCTTCCGCGTGGACCGGATCATGAGGCGTCCGGATATCCTTGAGGCTGATGCGCTTCCCTTCCCCGCAGACTTTGATTTCGACAAATATCTTCAGACCAGCTTCCGGATGTACGGGACGAAGTTCACCACCGTGGATCTCATCTGCAAAAACGATGTCATGGATGCAATCCTGGACAAGTTCGGCAAGGATGTCACCACCTATTGCTATGACATGGAGAATTTCCGTGCCGAGGTAGATGTCGTGCCCAGCAGCGTGTTCTACTCCTGGGTGTTTGGCTTTGGCGGCGATGTCGAGATCAACGGACCGGTCAATGTCAAAGAAGAGTATAAGCAACTGGTGCAGAAAGTGGCAGAAAAGCTATAACAAATTCTGACTCATAACATTTTAAAAAATAGGTCTTGACGGGGACAAAGTTCCCATTTGATATGCTGTGCCCAGAAAGGAGGTCGTTATCATGAGACCGAAAGAAATACAGCAGAAACTGGGCATTGACGCAGATCGTATTAAACTGTTCAAGCGAGAAGGTGTCTTTGCTCCCGAAAATCCTCCGTCTGGGAATCGCGGCACTAATTACACGGAGACTGACTATGAGAACCTTCGCTGCCTTGTGGTTCTTACAAAATGCGGACTGACCTGTAGCGATATCCGAAAGCTACAAGATGGCGAGTGCACACTCGAAGAAGCGATCATTTCGCGCAGGCAGTACATTGAGGACGATATTGCCAGAAAGCGTAATTCCTTGTCCCTTCTTTCCGAGCTTCTTGACGGAGAAGCAAAGTTTGAGACATTTGATACGGATCGCTATTGGGGTATTATCACTCAGAGAGAATCCGAGGGTGAGGAGTTTATTGACTTCGAAGACATATACGGCTATCGGCCTGTATCTCGTATTCGAAATGTTCAATGTCCGTACTGTGGTGAAGAACTTGAGATTGACTTGGAGGATTTTGAGTACGATCAAAGCAGCGACGAGAGAGAAAACGGAATGGGGCCGGATATCGTGTACAGCTTTGACACAGGAGACGATATTGAATGTCCGTTATGCGAAAAGAAGTTCAGGATCTCTGGATGGATTAGGGAATATCCGGTCGGCGTGTATGATTCGGAACACATCGAGGTAGACAAGATCCTGGATGACGAATGACAGTGTTCGCAGAATTTACAAGCCCTATTATCGAGGAGGTATGATTATGGCAATTGTTCAGGAAGCATTTGATATTCCCGCTGATATCATGACGAAACTACTTACTGGTGAATACCGGAGAATAGGTGGAGTCGTAAGATACGCGATTGGTCCCCATAAGGGACAGATCGTTAAGCACTTAGATCCTGTTGACTTGAAGGTCGCAGAACAGGCGCAGGGCATCGGAGCGAAAGCGCTGCAGCTTGCAAAGAATAACAAGAAGGGACTCATTATAGGAGGCGTAATTGCCGGAGCAGCGGCGGTTGGCGGGTACATCTACTATAAGGTGAAAACCCATGAGCCAGCAGTGGTTGCTCAATTTCGGACAGCACTCCGCGCCTATATCGCAGAGATCAGAAAAGGCAATCTGGATCTGGATACCATTAACAAACTGATGATGGCTCTGGATGAGTTAAAGAAGCATAAGGACTATGAAAAATTCAAAATCGTTCTCTCTACTGAGGATCTTGATACCCTTGTTAACCGAATTTACGACTATACAATTCGGCTGGCAGAGAACAACAAGGTGGAGCTTACCGAAGAAGAACGTAGTCAAACAGATAATTCGATCCTAAATCTTCAGAATTACCTTAAAACACAAAAACGTATATTTGAAACTGCAGCATAAAGGTTAAGATCCTTTCGCTGAGGCAGAAGAATAATCTGGATAAAGATAAGAGGCCAAGGAGCATCAAACTCCGGGGCCTCTTATCTTTACGTTGACGGTTGCAAGCGTCAACGCGCCTGCCTAGGGCAAAAACCACATCCGATCCTATTGCATTCTCCGGAATCCTGAGTATAATAGCCTTATCTGGAACGAACCGTTCTTGATAGACTCAATGAAAGGAATACCGCCATGAGATCCAAAAGCCAGCAGCTGATGAATGAAATCAGCGCATATGTTGATCAGTATTATAGCGAGAGGCATACTGCCCCTTCGGTGAATGAGATCGCCAAGGGTGTCGGAATCGCCAAGACAACCTCCTATCGCTACCTGGTTGCCATGAATGATCTCGGTATGCTGCGTTACGATGGTGCTTCTCGAACCATCACAACGCGGATGATCAGCAAGTTCTCAGAAAGCACTGTTCCGGCGCCTGTTGTAGGGGCAATCCCCTGCGGAACACCGGAAGAGGAAGAAGAGAACATTCAGGAGTATGTAAGCCTTCCCGTGTCCCTTTTCGGGAAAGGCGAATTCTACATCCTGAAGGCGACAGGTGATTCCATGGTGGATGCGGGCATTGAAGACGGGGATCTGGTCGTTATCAGAAAGCAGCCGGAAGCAGTTATCGGTGATATCGTTGTTGCACTGGACGAAACGGGCTCCAATACACTGAAGAAGTACGGCGGATTAGATTCGGATTCCCACTCCGTCATCCTGCTATATCAGAACCAGGAAAGGTATCCCAACAAACGGATCCTGGTAAAGGAACTCACCGTTCAGGGAATTGCACAGCATGTTATCAAGGCGCTTTAAGCTGCAACGTTCAATCTGCCTGATATTCAGGCAACCCGAAGGGAGGGGTTGACCCATGAAGTCATACGACTTACGCTGTCCGATATGTGGCACAGTGAACCGCGGTCTGTATCTTGAAGAGACGGACGGGTGGATGGAATGCGAGAAATGTGGAAATGTCACACAGAGCATGGAACATAGGCATACCGTTCTGATACCGCTCATTCTGAAAACGCAGAGCCGCAGCGACAATAAGAATTTAGACCGTATTGCGGTAGGCATCTGATATCAGAGAAAGAGAGGATCAGAAGTGGATGAATGCAAGGATACCTGGTATCCATTCTCCTGGTAAGAAGTGGATGAATGCAAGGATACCTGGTATCCATTCTCCTGGTACTGCCCGAACTGCGGCACCCAGTTGATCGGATTCAAAAATGCGGAAGGCATGATCAAGGTTGAGTGTAAGCGCTGTCTTGCAGTATCGGTTCGTAAGGTGATGGGGCGTCGCCACAACCGGATCGATGTATACGCCCCGAAAGGACAGGAAACAGTAAAAATCTGAACTGCGATCCTGAACATACAATCAAACGGCATCCGACGGAAAGGCTGAGATGAAACAGGCTGCATAAGTCCTTCTCCAGGTCAATACCGAGAATATAAACCGGAAGGTTAAGCCAGATATATTACATGAGAGGCCTCCGGCACGGAAGGGATAACCATATCTATTGAATGGGATTCCTTCCTGCCGGGGGCCTTTTTCTTTTTCCCTGATTCCCCGGCAAATACATACAAACAAAATATCGAAGGCCTGACATGCATTAAGGGCTGAGGATACATATGCCAGCGGTTTTGAAAGATCATTTTCAAAATCCGGCATCGGTACCCTTTCTTTAGTGCACCCTTTTCAGGCAGCAAAGAGCGGTCCGGATCCTGGCTATGTATCTTCTGCTCTCCGCAGCAGGCGGAAAGGACAAAGATATGTATTTCAACCAGGTGGAATTCGGACAGAGAGTCCAGGAAAGCAGGAAATTTGCAGGAATGACTCAGGAGGAGCTGGCAGACAGGCTCGGTATTGACAAGAACCATGTCAGTCGAATCGAGCGCGGAGCGAAGGCGTGTTCCATCGATATTCTCGTAGAACTGTCTGGAATTCTTAAAGTCAGTACAGATTATCTGCTGACTGGAAAAAGCATCGATCGGGAGATGACAAGGACACAGGTCCTTTCCGTCATCTCACAGCTGTCACTGATTGCTCAGAATCTGTAAAAGTAGGCCCACGAGGCCTATAAAGTAGGCCCGCTGGGCCCACGGCAAACGGCTTTTTCTTCTCTAAAATATGACTCGTAACAACAAAGTTGTTACAGCGAAAGCAAAGCACCTTGACAACCGAATACACATTCATCAGGTACGAACCTGTGATGAGGAGCCACATCAGCAGTCAACGCGAGGACGGTCGAAAGATCAGAGCGGCAGCTGGCCTGTAAGAGCCGGACAGCTCCCGGATTAAGGCGAAGATCCATCACAGCATAATGAGACTTCCGCCCAAAAGGCGGCTCGGTGAGAACCACGGAGGGGTAAAACGGCCCATGGACCCGGTAAGCTGCCGGACGCCTGATAGATTTCCCAGACAAGCAAAGAGCTTGTGTTTCCGGGGGTGTCGAGGACAAATACGGAAAGATCATAAACGACACAATCGTCCGATACGGACGTTTTAGTGGAGCAGGCCTGGTGCCTGCTTCGTACATATTCAAGACAAGGAGGAAAGCAGAATGTCTGAAGATATTATCAGACCGTTTGAAGAGAAAATGGTCAGCAGCGCTCTTCTGGAGATTCCTCGCAATACATACCAGAGGGGCTTGAATCCTGAGAGAGTAAAACGGATCTCTCATTCCTTTGACGAGCGGATCGCTAATGAGCCCAAGGTCAGCCTTCGCGATGGACACTATGTCGTGTTCGACGGCCAGCATGTGGTTGCCGCCAGAGTGGACAAGAACAGCGGCGAAGAACTTCCGATCTGTTGCAAGATCTACTCAGATCTTACAGAGCAGGAAGAAGCAAAGCTCTTCGCAAATCAGAGCGGCTTCGGCGTACCGCCCAGCATTGGCATGAAGCTGCGAGCTATGGTCTTCGCCGGAGATCCGGAGGCAGTGAGTTTTCTGAAGGCTAATGAGGAGATCGGACTGCGTATCGATTACGGCCAGCATAAAGGCAGAAAGCGAGTTGCCTGCATCGCGGCATCTTTGACAGAGTTTAGAAAGCTTGGCCCGGAAAAATACCAGATGGCCATGAAGATGATCCTGGACGGCTGGGACGGCGATCCGGATTCTTTGAGGGCTGAGACTGTGACCGGTGTCTGTCGGTTCGTAGACCTCTACAGCGGTGAGTTTGATCCGAAACGCGCGGTAAAGCGGTTTCGTACCGTGGATCCCCTGAAGATCTACCGTGACGGGAGGGCCATGGGCGACAACTTTCCTGGCTATAAGAAGTACCTCTACCAGGTGGTGCTGATTTACAACGGAGCCAGCAAGAAGGCTGCTCTCCCGGTGAAGTTCTGAGGAGGAATATTCAGATGAGATATGAGTCCAGAAATAAGAAACTCAATCGTCAGCCCGGTACAGTGAAGAACTGGATCTACCATCGCGGTGATATTTATCTGGCAAATCTGAATCCATTCAAAGGGAGTGAGCAAGGCGGAACGAGGCCCGTGTTGGTCCTCTCCAACGATATTGGCAACTTTTACAGCTCGTTGATTACGATAGCGCCAATCACCTCCCAATTGAAGAAAACACAGCAGCCAACTCACGTCATGCTTGACAATGTGCGAGGACTCAGCACTGAATCGATGGTTTGCCTGGAACAGATCCATGCAATAGACAAGATGCGGATCCTGAAGTATCTCGGGAAGATCAGCAAGGATCAGATGTCAGCCGTCGAAGATGCTGCACTTGAAAGTTTGGGAATGCCGATACCGGAATGTGTCGATGCTCCATAGTTCTTTTCCTTTTCTTTCCTTTCTGAAGGGGGATGCTGAAGAAGTATCCCCCGGATACATAAACACGGAGGTGATAATCAATATGGAAAAACTGCTTACGAGGAAGGAGGCAGCGAAGCTCCTTGGCATCAGCATTGATACGCTGGATGCAGCAAGGACAAACGGCCAGGTTTCCTTTGTCCAATACGTTGAGAATGGCTGTGTGTACTTTACCGAACAGAGCCTTCAGGAATTCATAGCTCGTTCAACCCATAGGGCAAAACCGAAGGAAATCAATACGGGAACAACTTTCAGGACTCCGAGAGTTTCGGCACGACGATGACATCGTTGATGGCAGGAAAACGTTTTGAGACAATATAGCCACAATCGGCCAGACAAGGAGGATATATAAATGCCCAAGAAGAGAGTTCCCTACTTCAACTATAATACCGTGACGATTAATGGGCATCAGTATTTCAAGGCCTATGCCATGAATGCTGACAAGAAGCTGATCATCGTTTACGGAAAAACCATTGATGAGCTTTGCCAGAAATATGAAGAGGCGGAACACCGAACAGAAGATGACCTGTTCAGCCTTCGTTCCCCCACTGTGAAAGAATATTGTGAAAAATGGCTGCTGATGCAGTCAGCAAATGTAAGATCAACCACACTGATCGATTATACATCCAAAGTGAATCGACATATCATAAAACCGCTTGGCCATATGAGAATGACAGATGTCACCGCTGATGATATAAAGCTGGCGCTGGTTCCTGTTTCACAAAAATCCGCTTCAGTATTTAAGTCGGTGAACATCTTGCTTAAATGCATTTTTAACTCTGCCGAAGACAGCAAGATCATCACCTATAATCCTACGAGGTTCCTCTCACAAAAGGGTGGTGGGATCCCGCAGAAGGACCGGGAGTCTCTGACAGATGAGCAGGTTGCACTCCTGCTGAAGACAATCCGCGATCTGCCGCCCTATGTGTTTGTCATGTTGGGCTTGTATGCAGGGCTTCGTCGGGAAGAGATACTGGCGCTGAAATGGGAATGTGTGATTCTGGATACGGATGCTCCTTATATTAAAGTTCGAAGGGCATGGCATACCGAAAGCAACCGTCCTGTTATCATGACAGAGCTTAAGACTCCCGCAGCCAGAAGGGATATCGCTATACCAAAAGGTTTGGCGGACTGTCTGAGGGAAGCAAAAGAAAAATCGACTTCAGAGTATGTAGTCGCCAACAAAGAAGGAGACCCTCTGACTTATACGGAGTTCAGAAGCTTGTGGCGGTTCATCGTTGTCCGGACAGCCAAGCCCAGGAAGGCCAAGAAAAAAGTGGGTGGAAAGTATGTGAAATATATGCTTTACCCCCAGCTTGGTGAAATGGCCAGGAATAACGGGAAGGTTCAGTATGTTCTGGATTTTGAGGTGACGCCGCATCAGTTGCGTCACACCTATATCACTAACCTGATTGCCGCCGGTGTGGATCCTAAAACGGTCCAGTATCTCGCCGGTCACGAAAAGAGCAAGATCACAATGGATATCTACGCAAAGGTGAAATACAACAAGCCGGAGGAACTGGCCAAGGCGCTGACAGTAGCCTTTGATCAGTGGAAGAAGCCAATAGGCATAAAACAGAAAGATCAGGACGGGGAGTGATCCTCGTCCTTTTTCTATACATAAGGGTGACATCCTGGATTTGGTTTTTCTCTTTTGAGAAAATAGCTTCACCATAGGCTAAGGAGGAAAGACATATGGCAAAAAAGAAAGCTGATCCCACACCACTTCCGGCATTTACAAAGGTGAAGCGTGGGAATTATCTTTATCTCAGGGCGTTTATCTATGACTCTGACGGGAAAAGAATTGCTGTTTATGGAAAAAATGAAGAGGAACTGGCCGGAAAGATCCTTCAGGCTCGAAAAGAAATCGAAGATATGATATTTCGGAAGGCGAATCCTACCGTAAGCGAGTATTGTGAGAGATGGCTGGAAATGCAGGCAGCACATGTAAGGCCCAGCACACTCAGGGGTTATACATTGACCGTCAGAAAATACATCATTGCACCCCTCGGGGAGATGTATCTGTCTGAGGTGACGGCCGATGACATTAAGCTCGCAATGGTACCGGTATCTAAGAGATCCGAGGATGTGTACAACAAGGTCAATATGCTTTTCAAGAGCATTTTCTACTCTGCCGAGTACAGTAATCTGATCAAGGACAATCCTGCCAAGAATCTCAATGCCAAGGGAGGCATTCCGAAGAAAGAAAAAGAAGCTCTGACCGACGCACAAGCAGAGAAACTGCTGGATACGATCAAGGATCTGCCACCTTACGTCTTTGTGATGATTGGTCTCTATTCTGGGCTGCGTCGGGAAGAGATACTGGCGCTTCAATGGGACTGTGTCCATCTTGAAGGAAATACTCCATATATCTCAGTCCGAAGGGCATGGCATTCTGAAAAGAACAGACCCGTTGTTTCGACGGATCTGAAGACTCCAGCAGCCAAAAGGGATGTCCCGATTCCGGAAAATCTTGTTGACTGTTTGAGGAAAGAAAAAGAAAAATCAATCTCTGAGTATGTGATTGCTGACAGAAACGGACAGCCTCTTTCTTATTCTCAGTTTGTCCGGATCTGGAACTATATCAAGGTCCGTAGCACAAAGGAACGAACGCTGTATAAATACGTGAATGGACAGGCAATCAAAAAGAAGTTCAAGCCTGAGCCCGGCCAGAAATGCGTAAACCGGGAAAATATAGTGTACTCCCTGGACTTTACGGTGACGCCTCATCAGCTTCGTCACACGTATATTACCAACCTGATTTATACCGGCATAGATCCGAAAACAGTACAGTATCTGGCTGGTCACGAGAACAGTAAGGTCACTATGGACATCTACGCCAAGGCAAAGTATAATAAGCCCGAAGAGCTTTCATCCGTGGTACCGTGGTAAACAGCGCATTGAAAAAGCCTTCTAAATCAGAGTCCGGGGCTAAGACTGGGCAGTGACGAGAAAAAAGAAGTAGTTAATGGCTGAGACAAAAAAATCGGCCATCGCTCGAAACGCAGTAATATCAAGGGTTTCAGAACTCGATATCTGTTCAGTACGGTCTGCATGCAGCCCGCCGCGCGCCTCAGTTCTCCAAGCGTTAACCTCGCTTGGGCTGCCGATACGGGCAGCAGGACATTTGCGGCAAGCAGTGATCAAATCATCCAAAAAGGTAGAAATGGCGCGAAAGCGCCATTTCTTTTTATCGGATGCCGCAAATTAGCCGCGTTTTCGACCTCTCGCAGTACTTTGTACAGCTTCGGGTCGAAGAATGCGGCTCCTGCTACCCTTCTTGGCACCCCCGTTTTGCGATCGGCGCAAGCACTCCTTTTCGGGGTGCTTGTTTTTGTATCCCGAAGACTTTGCCGCTATGGCGGATCTTTCAGGAAAAAAGGACCGCTCGGAGGCGGTCCCTGATTTGCGTATATAGTATAGCAGAAAGCCGAAGTAAAAACAAGACTGCAACGGGGGCGGAAACTGTGGTATGCTGATGGTCGGAGGTGAAGCGCATGGACAGAACGGAACGGCTCTGGGCCCTGTCCAGCCTGTGGGCAACGGCCAAAGAGGTCTATCCCTATTTCGACCGGCTGGAAACGGACTGGGATCAGGCCTATAGAGAATACATCCCCCAGCTGCTGGAGGCTGAGGACGGGCTGCCGGTTTGGCTTATGCTCTGCTCCTTTTTGCGGCTGCTGAACGACGGCCACAGCACAGTGATCCTCCCCAAGGCGCTGAGGGAAGGGAACGGCGTCACGCCCTTCCGCCTCACCCACGTGGGCGACCGCTTTCTCATCACGGAGGCCGCGGAAAAAAGCCTGCTGCTCCGGGAGGCCCGGGCCATCGACGGCCTGTCCATGGCGGAGCTGGTGGTGCGGCTGGACCGATACAAGTACACGGCGAAGGGCCATCCCTACCGGGGGCATCTGGAGAGTTGGCTGCCGGTGCTGCTTTCAGGCCGGGACCATGTGCTTGAAACGGACGGGGGAGAGGTCCCCTTCGCTTTCCCGGATCAGCCTCCGCCCCTTCTGAAGGCTCCCGAGCCCGAGAGCCGCAGGCCCTTCCAAGACCTGGGCCAGGGGTTCCGCCTGTTTGCGGGCGGCGTACTCTGTGCCCGGGTGGACGACATGCAGCACGTGGACCACGCGACGGCCTTCCAGAAGGTCCTGGCGGAGACCGGGCCCCGGGCGGTAATTTTCGACGTCCGCCGGAACATGGGCGGCATGACCCTCTGCGGGGCCCGGTACGCCCAGCCCTTCTTTGAGGGCTCCTTCGGCGGCAGCCGCAAGTGGACCCAGCTGCGCAGGGCCGCGGACGCCGCCGGGAATTCCCAGCTCACCTGCATGGGCCCCGTGAGCCGGCAGCGGCTGCTGGATGAAGGCATCGTGAAGCCGGAGGACTTTGCCGAGGCGGAACGGTACGCCCGCCGCACCCAATACGAGCTGTATAACGACGCCTGGGAGAGCCCCTGCGCGGTTTCCCTGCCGGATTGCCTAGTGCTGCTGTTGACCGGCCGGGACACCATCTCCGCCGCCGAGGACTTCACCTGCTTCTTCAAGGCCAACCAGCGGGGCAGGACCATGGGGGAGCGGACCTTCGGCTCCACAGGCAACCCCTATCTGCTGTCCCTGCCCGAGGGCGGCCGGGGGCAGGTGGTGTCCGTGGGCTACGAGATGGTCGACGGCACCCCCTTCGTGGGCGTGGGCATAGAGCCGGACGTCCCCTGCCCGCCCCGGGCGGAGGATGTGCAAACCGGCTGGGACCGGACGCTGGACCTTGCGCTGGACCAGCTTGCATAAAGAGAATATAAATACAGGATGGAGGAGAATATGCAGCTTACCTATGAACCGGCCCGACCCTCGGACGCCCCGGCCATCTTCGCCTTTGCTAAAGAATTGATCGAGACATATGAGACGGACCCGGATCTGGACCTGACCATGGCCCTGAACTGGACAAAGCGGAAGATCGAGAAGCGGATCGATGAATATACACGGGTCCTCTGGGACGGAGAGCTGGCGGCCTACTACCGCTTCGTGCCCGACGGGGACAGGATGGAGCTGGACGATCTCTATGTGCTGCCCGCCTTTCGGGATCGGGGCGTCGGCACCGCCGTTTTGCGCCGGTGCCTGGCCTGCGGCAAGCCCGTCTTCTTCTACGTGTTCACCCAAAACACCCGGGCCGTGGCCCTCTATGAGCGAGAGGGCTTCCGCAGGATAGAGACCGTGAGCCCCACTCGCTGTCTTATGGCGCAATAAAAGCTTGCCTTTTGGCGATAAATGAGTATGATATAGGAAGATTGCATACACTGAACAGAGGGGGCGTCATATGAAGAAAAAGTTTATCACGGCGGCGGTGTGCTTCGGCCTGTTTCTGCTGCTGATCCTGCTGGTCAAGGCGGTGGACGTGGCGGCGGTGGGCCCGGAGGGCACGACGATCGGTCTCTCCAAGCTGAACGTGGCCATCCATGACCTGTTCGGGGTGAACTGGGGCTGGTACAAGGTCACCGACGTGCTGGGGTATCTGGCCATCGTGATCGGCCTGTGCTTCGCGGCCGTGGGCGGGCTGCAGCTCATCTACCGGCGCAGCATCCTGAAGGTGGACAAGGAGATCTTGCTCCTGGGCTGCCTGTACGTCGTTACGGCGATCCTTTACGTGTTCTTCGAAAAGGTGATCGTCAACTACCGGCCCGTGCTCATGCCCGACGGCACCGGCCCCGAGGCCTCCTTCCCCAGCTCCCACACCATGCTCTCCTGCGTGATTTTGGGCAGCGGGCTCATGCTCCTCAAGAAGTATGGCAAGAAATATAGGATCGTCCAACTGGCCCTCACGGTGGTCTTCGCCGTGATGCTGGCGCTGATCGTGGCCGGGCGGCTCCTTTCCGGCGTCCACTGGTTCACGGACATCCTGGGCGGGATCCTCATCAGCGTCGCCCTGCTGAACGCCTACGAAGGGCTGCTGATGCTCTGGAAGAAGAGCGACAGGGCGCGGAAATAGAAGAAAAAGGGACCCAAAAAGAGAAGCACAGGAGGGAAAATCGAATAGGTTTTGGGATCGTTTCCTCCAGGTAAAGTTCTTTGGGTGCGCCTTTTTTCTGAAAGAAAAGGCGCATCCTTTTTATTTCGGCAGGATGTCTTTACAGAGGGGCGGTTTGTTTGGTATACTGTCCAACATGAGAACTTTTTCCAAGAAATTGCTTGCCCTCGCTTTGTGCCTGCTCCTGCTCCCCCTGCCGGGGTGTCAGGATCGGTCGGCGGAGGCCTTCGATACATCGACGGCGGCGCCCCTTGAGATCAGCGCCGCCCCGGAGACGCCCGCCCCCACGGCGGTCCCCGCGGTGCCCATCACCATGCCCCCCAGCCCCACGCCGTCGCCCACGCCCACCGCATCCCCCACGCCCACGCCGGAGCCCACCGCTACTCCGGAGCCCACGCCCACGCCCACGCCCACCTCGGTGCCCATGGACCGGCGTGACTTTGAAAGCGAGGTGCGGGAGGTGCTCTTCCCCCTGTGGGCCGGGGAACCGGAGCCCACGCCCACGGTGGAGCCGCTGGCCACCGCCGATCCCCGGGCGGAGGCCATGGGCAAGCTGGCCGCCATGGTCTTTGCCAACGTGGCCGTCTACGAGAAGCCCAACGAGACCGCCAAGGTCCTGGGCCGGGAATCCTATCATCTGCTGTACGTCCACAACATCCATCGGGACTATTACTACGTGACCACCCAGGAGGGTCGCCAGGGCTACATGAAGATCAGCCAGGTCACCCCCCTCAGCGAGGCGGATCTGGAGGCGTATCTGTCCGCCGCCATGCAGCTTACCTATACGGTCAAAAAGTATTCCCCCGACGCCTTCGTGGAGGAGCTGTTGTCCCTGGACAGCATGGGCTCCATGGCGGAGCGGATCTACGCCGTCCTCTGCCGGCTGGGCCTGGATTTCGAGCCCTACTATTACCGCGTCTACGCCAAGGAGCTGGACAACGATAAGAAATACCCGATCTATTACAAGGACCCGGTCTATAATTCCCTTGCCTTCAAGCTGTTCAATTCCACCGGGAGCCTGGTCTACTATGACGGCCATCCCACCCAGTGGGAGTACGTGCCCGTAGGCGGCGAGCTTCAGCGGGGGGACATCCTCTTCTTCACGGATCTACCAAAGCGGAGCAACGGCGTGCTGGAGGGCTGCGAATTCGTGGTGGCCGGTCAGCATTCCGGAAACATCACCGGCATGGCCGTGTACCTGGGGGACGATCAGATCCTGACCCTTCGGGAGGGCCAGATGAACATAGTGGGCGGCTTCATTCAAGGCAGCTCCCTCTACGCCGGCTTTGATTCCGCTCGCCGGATCCACACCGAGGTCTACGATGACAAGCAGCTCATCATCGAGGATATGATCGCCCAGATCTACGACTGCCTGGGCACGCCTTATAACAGCTACAACCGCACCGGAGACTTCTCCTTCGACTGTTCGGGTATCATCTCCTGGTGCTATGAGCGGATGGAGCTCTATCCCACGGCCTTCGTCTACTATCATTGGCTGGAGAGCTCCGCGTCCGGTCTCTCCCAGATCACGGAGTTTACCTGGCACGGCAAGAAGCAGGTCCGCATGAAGGTGCCCATGGCCATAGAGGAGGGACAGGCCTCCCTGGACAAGTTCCAGCGGGGGGACGTCATCTTCCTGCTTCGCTCCGGCGGCGGGCGGATCGGCCATGTGATGGTCTATCTGGGCGAGGGCCGGGTGATCCATTCCACCTACATCAACAAGAAGTATTCCGGCACCGTGGTGGCCAACTTCCGCCACGCCCTCCAAAAGCTGTACTATACCTCTCTGCGCATCGATACGGTGTCCTGAGGACGAGCCGTTCCCAACAAAAAAACGCCTTCCGTCGGCTTGACGGAAGGCGTTTTCACGTTCAGTTTTTTGGGGGTGAAATGGTGTCGATCCGCACGGCGGTCTGATAGAGCTTCTGCAGCTCCGGCCGGAAGAAGGCCACCACCGTGCCGCCGTACTCGTCGTCGATATTGGTGATATGGGTGGAATGGATCACCCTTCCCTTCCCCAGATAGATCATCACGTGGCCCACCCGGGCCCGGGGCAGCTCCTTGCGCAGAAAGATCAGATCCCCCCGCTTGAGCCGATCCATGGAGGGCAGGCCCACCGCCTCGTCCCGCGGAAGGGGCCGGATGCAGTGGATGCGCCGCTGTTGGTGCCAGGTGTACTCCGTGATCTGGGAGAAGCCGGAGGCGTTGGTGCCGGTGAAGAGCTGCCGACCGTAGAAGGTGGGGGAGATCTCCATGCGCATGAAGAGCCAGGAGATCAGGCCCGAGCAGTCGAAGGAGAAGTCTCCCTTCCGGGAAAAGTTGCTGTAAGGGGTGCCCAAACAGTCGTACACCTGGGCGATCAGATCCTCGATGAGGGCTTTTTTCTCGTCGAAGACCTCCCGATGGATCCGGCGGGCGCTGTCCAGGGTGGCCCGCAGCTCCTTCGTCCAGGGCACCGCCTTGATTTGTCCCTCCCGCAGCAGCAGCACCTGGCTCTTGCCCAGGTAGACGCCGCAGCCCGTCAGCGCCCCGGAGAAGGGCCCCTTCAAGACGAATTCGCTCCCGTCCAGCACGCCGCTGCTGCCCTTTCCCAAAGGCTCGGTGAAGAAGAGGATGTCCCCCTTTCGAAGGCCCCCGTCCACGGGCACGTATTCCCACTGGGTGGGGTGGCCGTCGTAGTAGATCAGGCTCCCGGTGGAGTTGAAGAGCTTAAAGAGCAGGGAGTTGTAGACGGGGTCCTTATAGAAGAGGGGATACCGCTCGTCGTTGTCCAGCTCCTTTTCATAGAGCCGATAGTAGTAGGGATCGAAGTCCATCCCCAGCCGGCAGAGGGCGGCGTAGATCCGCTCCGCCATGGAGCCCGTATCCTCGCCGGTCTGCAGCTCCCGGATCAGCGCTTCCGGGGAATAAAAGTCCACGGTCCGCTGCGTCTCGCGGACGGCGGCGAAGTAACGCTCCAGATCCCCGTCGGAAAGGGGGGTCACCTGGGTGGCCTTCACGAACCCGGTCAGCCCCTCCTGGGTGGTGACCCGGTAGAACCGGCGGTTGACCAGGTTGTGGATATAGAGCAGATGATAGGATTCCCGGCCCAGGACCCGGGAGGTATCGGCGGCCCAGGTCAAAACGGGCACATGGGCGAAGGTCATGGCCCCCAGCTTCCCGATGTTCTCCACATAGGGGTTGGGGGTGGCCAAGGGCGCCACCGTGGGCGTGGGCTCCGGCGAACAGCTCAAGAGGGGGAGGAGCTGCTGCGCCACCTGGCTGCCCAGATTCCGCCGATCGAGAGGAACGGCCGTGGGCGTGGGGGAGGGCGTGGGCGTAGGGGTCGGCGTAGGCGACGGTGTTGCCGTGGGCGTAGGGGTCGGCGTAGCCGTGGGGGTGGGGGTTGCGGTAGCCGTTGCCGTGGGCGTGGGGGAGGGCGCAAGGGTAGGCGCCGCCGTGGCGCTCACCTCCGGCGCAGGGGCAGGAGGCTTGGCGCAGCCGGACAGAAGCAGGGCCGATAAAAGCAGCAGGGCTATGGCTTTTTTCAAAACAGCTTTCATATCATTGAGGCGCGGCGGTGGAGAGGGCCAGATAGGGGTTGTTCGGATCCGGGTCCGTGGGGTCCCAGCCGTAGCCCTGCCGGTTGGTGTAGGGCTCCGACCAGAGAACGGCCGGGGGCTTGGGGGGTGTGGGGCCCTTGTCCTTCACCACCCATACGTTCACGGTCTCAAATTGGCTCAGATCATAGATATATTTGGCGTCCGCCACCGTGAGCCGTACGCAGCCGTGGGAGGCGGTGGTGCCCAGCTTCTCATAGTTGCGCATGTTGGTCATCCGATGGCCCTTGGCCTTGTCGTAGCCCGCGTCGTAGCTGATGGGGACGGAGTGGAACAGGTGCCCCTTGTAGAACCGGCAGGCCCAGAACCCGAAGCAGAGGGTATCCTCCTCCTCGGAGCCCAACAGCTTATACTCGTACCGCTGATAGATGGTGTAGCGGCCCACGGGGGTGGCGTTCTTGCCCTTTCCCGAGGAGCAGATCATGATCCGATCCTCCACCCATTCTCCGCCTGCGCCATGGTAGGACACGATGCTCTGGGTGGGCAGATACAACACCAGCAGCTTTTCTCCCTCCGCCTTCGGCGGGTCCGTGGGGGTATAGGGGGGGACCAGGCATATCCGATCCACCTGGGCCGAGCCGGGGGCCACCTGGCCCGTGCTGTCTGCGGGATAGAAGCCGTACTCGTCGTTCCCCACCCGCCCGTAGGCCAGGTACATGTCCTTCCCCGCCCAATAGAGGAGCCCCGAGGCCCGCACCACCGTCAAGCCCTGGGCGGGGCGCAGATCGTTGGGCATGGTCGCGGCGAAGAAGGGAGCAGGGGTAGGCGAGGGGGTGGGCGTAGGCGTAGGCTCCGGCGTGGGGGAAGGGGTGGGCGTGGGCGTGGGGGTAGGCGTGGGCACCGCCGTCACCTGCACCTCCACCACCGGCATCGGCGTGGGGGTGTCGGAGGGCGCAGGGGTAGGCGTCACGGTAGGTGCTGTTGAAGGCGGAGGCGTGGCCTCCAGCGTGGCCGCGGGTTTGGCGCAGGCCAGCAGCAACAGCAGCCCTAAGCCGCCGATACACCGGGTGAAACGGGATACTCTCTTCATTGGGACGCCTCTTGCAAAATCTGGAGAAATCTGTACCCTTATCTTACTTGACCGGGCCCGGAAAAGCAAGCCCATCCCCTATGACGACTTTGTAAAAAAAGATGGTTGCGTTCGCCGGTTCTTTTAGCTAAATTTAAGATTGATGGCGTAGGATGGCACAAACACAAGGAGGATCACAGGTATGAAGAATGTTTATATGCGGATCGCCTGCCTGGCGACGGCCCTTTGCCTGGGTCTGAGCCTCTGCTGGGGCTGCGTCTCCGTCCAATCTGGGGAAAAGGAGACGGCCCAGGCTGTGGAGGCCACGGACGAGGCGAGCGAGATCGAGACCCAGTCCACGGAACCTGCCCCGGCGGATGAGCTCCCGGCCGGGGAACAGCCCCAGGACGAGCCACCTGAGGGCATGGGCCAGCCCCCCGAAGGCACGCCCCCCGAGGGAATGGGCGAGCCTCCCTCCGGCGGCCGGCCCGAGGGCACCCCGCCGGACGGCATGGGTGAACCTCCCTCCGGCGACCGGCCCGAGGGTACCCCGCCGAACGGCATGGGCGAGCCTCCCTCCGGCGGCCCGGGCGGCGGCCTAGGCGGTCCTGGCGGCAACAGTGGGGACATCGACTACAAGGGCGCGGTAGAGATCACCTCCGCCGACAGCCAGAGCGGCCAAACCTACGCCACCGACGTTTCGGATGAGAGCGCCCTGCTCATCGCCACCGACGACGCGGTGACCATCACCGATCCCACCGTCACCAAGTCCGGCAGCTCCAACGGCGGGGACAGCTGCAACTTCTACGGCCTCAACGCGGCGGTGCTCTGTAAGGACGGGGCCCAGGTGACCATCACCGGCGGCACGATCTCCTCCGACGCCTCCGGGGCCAACGGCGTCTTCTGTTACGGCGGCAACGGCGGGCAGAACGGTGCCTCCGGCGACGGTACCACCCTCACCATCCGGGACACCGTCATCACCACCACCGGCTCCGGCTCCGGCGGCATCATGACCACCGGGGGCGGCGTGACCTACGCCAGTGACCTTACCGTCACCACCGCCGGCCAGTCCTCCGCGCCCATCCGCACGGACCGGGGCGGCGGCACGGTCTATGTGACCGGCGGCAGCTATACCTCCAACGGCCTGGGCTCCCCGGCCATCTATTCCACCGCCGAGATCCATGTTTCCGAGGCCGCTCTCACCTCCCATCTGAGCGAGGGGGTGTGCATCGAGGGCAAGAACAGCATCGAGCTCACGAACTGTGAGCTGACCGCCAACAACACCGCCTGCAACGGCAACGCCACCTTCCTGGACACGGTCATGATCTATCAGTCCATGTCCGGGGACGCGGACAGCGGCACCTCCGCCTTCACCATGACCGGCGGCACCCTAAAAAGCCAAACGGGCCACGTCTTTCACGTGACCAACACCAACGCCCTCATCACCCTGCGCGACGTCACCGTGATCAACGAGGACGAGGAGGGCGTGCTTCTCTCCGTCTGTGACGACGGCTGGAGCGGCGCCGGGAACGTGGCCGCCCTGAACGCCCAAAACCAGGCTCTGGAAGGGTATCTGCTGGTGGGCAGCAACTCCGTTTTGACGCTGAATCTGGCGGAGGGATCCAGCTTCCTGGGTACGGTGTCCGGCGTCATCACCAACGCCAAGGGGGACGTGATATCCACCGAGGTGGGGCAGGTCCACGTGACGATGGATGATAGCAGCACCTGGACGCTGACCGGGGACGCCTATATCACCTCCTTCTCCGGCGACGCCGCCAACGTGATCGCCAACGGCTACACCCTTTATGTGAACGGCGTAGCTCTGACGGGCACGAAATAAACGGAAACAAAAAAGGCTGCTGCATACCGCAGCAGTCTTTTTTTCTTGCAGAAAAACTATTTGTTTTCCTTTTTTCGCTCCTCCATCCAGGGCAGCAGGTATTCGCCATAGAGGAAGTCCAATATGGCCACCGCCGGGATGGCCAGCAGGATGCCCACCACGCCGAAGGCCCGGCCACCCACGATGACGCCCACCAGTATCCACAGGCCAGACACCCCCAGGGAGTCCCCGAAGAGCTTGGGTTTGAGGATGTACCCGTCGATGGTCTGCAGCACCGTGGTGAAGATGAGGAAGGCCAGGGCGTGCCAGGGATTCACCATCAGCAGGATGAAGCCGCCGATGATGGCGCCGATGACGGGACCGAAGGTGGGGATCAGGTTGAAGACCGCCACCACGAAGGAGACCAGCCCCACGTAGGGCATGCCCACGATGGCCATGAAGATGGCGTTGGCGCTGCCCACGATCAGGCTGTCCAAAAGATTGAAGACGATGTACCGGTTCAAAATGGAGTGGCACCGGCGCAGGAACTTTGCCAGCTTTTCATACTTTGCCCCGCTCATGGAGGCCACGAGGAACCGCTCGGCTCCCCGCTTCAGCCGGGTCTTGTCCGCCAGCAGATAGATGGACAGCAGGAAGGAGATGAGGAACTGGACCGCTCCCTTGCCCACGCCCACGGAGGTGGACAGGATCACGCTCAGATTCTTCTTTACGAAATCCGTGATGGTGTCGATGAGGGATTCGGAGGAGCTGATGAACTTGTCCAGATCCAGCTTTGTGGCGGATACCCCCAGGGATTCCAGCATGGTCCGGAAGGAGGCCACGTACCCGTCCAGATTCCCGGCGAAGGTGGCCACGCTCTCGATGAGCTGGGGCACGAGCATGAGCAGCAGGAACACCAAAAAGAGGACGACCGTGACGAAGGCCAGCAGGTTGGAAAGGAATACCTTCGCCTTCTCCTTCTTGATCCAGCAGAAGATGGTCCGCCCGTATAGCCCGGAAAGGGGGTTCACGATATAGGCGATGATGGCGCCCAGGATCACCGGCGAGAAATAGTGGAAGAAGGTGCCGACGCTGCCCCGGAAGGCGCCCCAGTTCGTCAGCAGCACGTATAGGACAACGGCGATGGAGAGGGCCACCGCGTTATTGAACCATGGCTTATCCTTGATGTTCTTCATATCAGCCTGCCCATGAAAAAAGGATATATTTCATTGTATCTTATTCTGTCAGGAAGTCAAGAAACTATTCGTCAAAGAGGCGATATTTCCCTGCTAAAGGGGCGTTCGCCTGCATGCAAGCCCCCCATTTCTACGATATCGCTCCTTAATGTCATCTTAATCTTAGCGCAGCTTGCCTTAACACCATCTTTGCGGAAGGTGGGGTAAGATGGGACCATCCAAAGAGGGAAAGGAGGGGCGATATGAGCGGGCGCATCTTCGGGAAGCAGTTGAACGCCTTCCAGATCATCATCGGCGGCTTCGGGGCCATCATCCTATTGGGCGCCGGGCTGCTGATGCTGCCCTTTTCGTCCCCGACGGGCCGGTGGACGAGCGTGGAGGACGCCCTCTTCACCGCCACCTCCGCCGTGTGCGTCACGGGCCTGGTGGTCCGGGACACGGCCACCGGCTGGTCCCTCTTCGGCCAGGCGGTCATTCTCATGCTGATCCAGATCGGTGGCCTAGGCATCGCCACCGTCACCGCCCTCATCGCCACCGTCTCCGGACGGAAGATCAGCCTCCTACAGCGGAACATGCTCCAGGAGAGCATCTCGGCCCATCAGATGGGCGGGATCCTGAAGCTGACCCGGTTCATCTGCAAGGTGGCCTTGGCGGCGGAACTTTTGGGCGCTCTTTTGATGCTGCCCGCTTTTTTGTCCCTCTACGGCCGATCCGGGGCATGGATGGCCCTGTTCCATTCCGTCTCCGCCTTCTGCAACGCGGGCTTCGACGTCATGGGCGCCCATACGGGCCCCTTCTCCTCCCTGACCGCCTTCAGTGACCGGGCGGGGGTGGTCCTGCCGGTGATCCTGCTCATCGTCACCGGCGGCATCGGGTTCTTGACCTGGGACGATATGGCCAGGCACGGGTTCCGGTTCAGACGGTATCGGATGCAGAGCAAGGTGATCCTGACCGCCACGGCGGTGCTGGTGCTGCTGTCCGCGGCGGTGTTCTTCTTCGGCGATTTTGCCGGTTTTGGGCTGAAGGAACGGGCCCTTGCCGCCCTGTTTCAGGCGGTGACCCCCCGGACCGCCGGGTTCAACACGGTGGATCTGGGCAATCTCACCAGCGCGGGCCGGGCCATGACGGTGGTGCTGATGCTGGTGGGTGGGGCCCCCGGCTCCACGGCAGGAGGCGTAAAGACCACCACATTGGCGGTGCTCCTTGCCAACGCGGCGGCTGTGGTCCGGCGAAGAAAGGCCCCCCGGTTGTTCAACCGGCGCATCGACGAGGACACGGTGAAGTGCGCGTCCACGCTCCTCATGCTGTATCTGTTTCTGACGTTTCTGGGGGCGTTCGTCATCAGCGCCAAGGAGGGGCTTCCCTTTGAAGCCTGCCTCTTTGAGACTGCCTCCGCCATCGGCACCGTGGGCCTATCCCTGGGCATCACGCCCATATTGGGGCTCCTGTCCCGGGGGGTGCTCATGGGGCTTATGTTCTTTGGCCGGGTGGGCGCGCTCACGCTCCTGTTCGCCACTTTCAACAGCGCCGGCGCGCCGGTGGCCCAGTATCCCCTGGGCCAGATCAACGTAGGGTAAAAGGAGGGAACTATGAAATCTATTCTTCTCATCGGGACCAACCGGCTGGGCTCGCTCCTGGCCAGGGAGTTCCATAAGCTGGGCCATCAGGTCATGGCCGTGGACAAGGACGAGGACAGGATCAACGGCGTCCTGCCCTTTGTGACCGACGCCCAGATCGGCGACAGCACCAACGCGGCATTTCTCCGCTCCCTGGGCGTGGGCAGTTTCGACGCGTGCATCGTCACCATCGGCGGCGACTTTCAAAGCTCGCTGGAGACCACGTCCCTGCTCAAGGAGCTGGGGGGCAAGCTGGTGGTGGCCCGGGCAGATCGAGAGGTCCAAGCCAAGTTCCTCCTGCGCAACGGGGCCGACGAGGTCATCAGCCCCGAGCAGCAGGTGGCGGAATGGGCGGCCATCCGCTACGCCTCCGACCACGTCCTCGACTATGTGAAGCTGGACGAGGACCACGCCATCTTTGAGGTAGCCGTACCCAAGGAATGGGACAAAAACAGCATTGAGCAGATCAACATCCGCAAGCAGTACGGCATCAACATCCTTGGCGTAAGGGAGGAAGGGAGAATGAATCTTTCCGTCACGCCTGAAACGGTCCTCAGCAACAATATGACCATTCTGGTTTTGGGGGAGAAGCGAGCGATCCAAAGATGCTTTAGAATATGATCTGTCGATGTATAAGGAGGTGTTCTCAATGGCAGACGCAGTGTTGATATTGGCGATTGTGGGAGCGTTTGCCTGCGTCTTCTATCTCGTGGATCGGTTGGGAAAGATGTTGGACGAGAAATTCGGGCGACGGAAAAATGACGATTGAATAGAAAAGAAGGGATACATATGATATACTGTTTCAAAATCCACAAAAGATCGTGAGCGACATGAATAGAAACGCCAATCAAAGCGAACATATCCTGGTCTGCGTCTCCCCGTCACCCTCCAATCCCAAGGTGGTGGCGGCGGCGGCCCGGATGGCGGCGGCCTTCCAGGCCACCCTTACGGCCATCTACGTGAAGCCCACCCACTACGACGCCCTGTCGGAGACGGATCGGGCTCGGCTTCAAAGCAACATCCGCTTTGCCGAGCAGAGCGGCGCTTCCGTCACCACCATCGTGGGGGACGACGTGCCCAGTCAGGTGGCGGAGTACGCCCACATCTCCGGCACAACCAAGATCGTGGTGGGCCGAAGCGGCATCCGACGGCGCCATTTTTGGAGCAAGCCGCCGCTAACGGAGCAGATCATCCTGAACGCCCCGGACGTGGACGTGTACATCATCCCGGATTCCGCCGCGGATCTGAAGCAACGGAAAAAGGACTCCCCCATGGCGGACTCCATGCGGTCCACCTGGCAGGAATCCCTCTACACCCTCCTGCTCCTCATGGCCGCCACGATCATCGGCCTCGTCTTCACCCGGTTCGGCTTTTCGGAGGCCAACATCATCACCATCTTCATCCTGGGGGTGCTGATCATCTCCGTGGTCACCATCAGCCCCGTCTACAGCGTGGCGGGCTCCCTGGGCAGCGTGCTTCTGTTCAACTGGTTCTTCATCGACCCCAAATTCAGCTTCCATACCTACGAGACGGAGTACGCCGTGACCTTCGCCATCATGCTCGTCTCCTCCCTCATCACGGGCACCCTGGCCAACCGGATGAAGCAAAACGCCCGGCAAAGCGCCCGGGAGGCCTTTCGGACCAAGGTCCTGCTGGACACCAACCAGCTTCTGCAGAAGGCGGAGCGGCCGGAGGCGGCCATCGAGACCACAGCCCATCAGATCATCACCCTGCTCAGCCGGGACGTGGTCATCTACCCCCGATCGGAGGAGGCGGGGCTGGGGGAGAGGATCGCCTTCCACGCCTATGGAACGGACGACGCCCTCTTGGACGGCAACGCTCCGGACGCCAACGAAGGCGAGATCGCCCAATGGGTCTTCGAGAACCAGCGGTCTGCGGGCTACCGGCTGGACCGGTTCGAAAACGCAGCGGCCCAGTATCACGCCATCTGCCTCAACGGCTACTGCTACGGGGTCATCGGCATCCGCCTCGGCGGGGTGCCTTTGGAGCCCTTCGAAAACAGCATCGTGGTCTCCATCCTGGGGGAGTGCGCCTTGGCCCTGGAAAACCTGCGCAACGCCGCGGAGAAGGAGCAGGCGGATCTGATGGTCCGCAAGGAGCAGCTTCGCTCGAACCTGCTTCGGTCCATCTCCCACGACATCCGCACGCCGCTCACCTCCATCTCCGGCAACGCCAGCAACCTTTTGAGCCACTACCGGCAGCTGGACGATGAGACCAGGCAGCAGATCTTCTCCGACATCTACGACGACGCCGAGTGGCTCATCGACCTGGTGGAAAATTTGCTCTCCATCTCTCGGATCGAGAACGGGCAGATGGAGCTGCACCTCTCCTCCGAGGTCATGGGCGACGTGATCGACGAAGCTTTGAAGCATGTGGATCGGAACGCGGCCCAGCATGAGATATCCGTCCATGAGGCGTACGACATCCTCCTGGTGGACATGGACGCCCGGCTCATCATGCAGGTGCTGATCAACCTCATCAACAACGCCGTGAAGAATACACCGACAGGCTCCCATATCTCGATCGAGAGCCGCCAGGCGGGGACGGACGCCGTGGTGACGGTCCGGGACGACGGGCCGGGCATCCCTGACGAAATGAAGCCCCACGTGTTCGAGATGTTCTATACGGGCCAAAATAAGGTGGCCGACGGCCGCCGGGGCTTGGGGCTGGGATTGGCCCTTTGCAAGGCCATCGTGGAGAGCCACGGAGGCCGGATCGCCCTCACCGACAACGCGCCCAGAGGCTGCTGCTTCACCGTTTCCCTGCCCATGAAGGAGGTACAGGTCCATGAATAATCCGCTGATCCTGGTCATTGAGGACGACGCGCCCGTCAGGAACCTGATGGTCACCACGCTGAAGACCCATGACTATCGGTATCTCACCGCCAAAAACGGGGCCGAGGCCATCCGCATGGCCTCCTCCCACAATCCGGACGTGCTGTTTCTCGATCTGGGCCTTCCCGACATGGACGGCATCGACGTGATCCGCCAGGTGCGGACCTGGTCCAACGTGCCCATCATCGTCATCAGCGCCCGCAGCGACGACGGGGACAAGATCGAAGCTCTGGATGCCGGGGCGGACGACTATCTCACCAAGCCCTTCTCCGTGGAGGAGCTGCTGGCCAGGCTTCGGGTCACCCTCCGCCGGCTCTCCCTGCTGAGCGGCGAAGCGAATCCCGACCGCTCCGTCTATGAGAACGGAAAGCTCAGGATCGACTACTCTGCCGGCTGCGCCTATCTTTGGGGAAGAGGAACTGAAGCTGACGCCCATGGAATACAAGATCCTCTGTCTCCTGGCCAGGAACACCGGCAAGGTCCTGACCCACACCTACATCACCCAGAACATCTATGGCCGGAACTTTGACAGCGACATCGCCTCCCTACGGGTGTTCATGACCACCCTTCGCAAAAAAATAGAGCCCCGGGCGGACTCCCCCAAATACATCCAGACCCACATCGGCATCGGCTATCGGATGCTGAAGGTGGATTAGCTGTACGCTTTTTTATAACAAGATAAAAAGGAGGGCTGCCCCTCCTTTTTTTGTCCGATCTTTTGTCTTGTTATCCCGATCAGTCGGCCCCTTCCAGCCGGTCCATCACCCAAAGCAGCTCCTTAGGCTCGTCGATGACGAATTCGCTGCCCAGCTCCTCCAGGAAGGGACGGCCCTTGAATCCCCAGCTGACGCCGCAGAAGTGGAGGCCGCCGTTGCGGGCGAACTGGAAATCCACCTCCGAATCCCCCACATAGAGGGCGTTGGCGTTCTTCACCTTCTGCATGTCCAAAACGAACTGCAGCGGAGCGGGATGGGGCTTCAGGGTAAACTTGCTGTTCTGGCCCTGGACCTGGCAGAAGAGCTCCCCGTGGGGCGGGAACAGCTCCGAGATCATATGCACCGCGTGGGCATGGGGCTTGTTGGTCACCACGGCCAGCTTGTAGCCCCGCTCCTTCAGCGCCTGCAAAGCCTCCGTCACGCCGGGGTAGGGCCGGGTGTGGTCCAGGGAATGGAGGGTGTACTCCTCGAAGAAGCTGTCCATCACCGGCTTCCAATCGTTCTCCCGACCGTGGGGCATGGCCCGCTGGCACATATAGGCCACGCTCCGGCCCACCATGCCCTGCACGGTCTGCTGGGGATAGGGGGGGATGTCATGGGCTTCGAGAGCCCGGTTCAGGGAGAGGGCGATATCTTCAATGGTGTTGCACAACGTGCCGTCCAGATCAAAAGCGATCAGCTGCATAGGGCGTCCTTTCCATAACAGGATGGATTCATTTTCCCTATTGTATTCGCTTTTTTCCCTACCGTCAAGGAAAAGCTTCGAAACACTTCACAAAAAAGGGTTTCTCTGGTATACTTATCCCCAAAGGGACCTGCTTGGGCGGGCCCGGAGGAGGAGGTCCCCGGCGGGGGATGGCATGAGCGAATTTATCCCGGTGACCTGTCGAAACATCGAGGCGATGGAGCCTTATTTTTCTGCCTGCACCAATCGTATCTGCGATAACACGACGGGGGTCACCTTCCAGTGGCGCAACATCTTTCAGACCCATTTCGCCATCGCGGGGGATACCCTGGTGACCCGGTCCGTGTATAAGAACGTGGGTCCCTGCTATGCCGTGCCCGTGGGCCCGGGGGACGCGGACGCGGGCTTTGCCGCCGCCGAACGGGACGCCAAGGCGCGGGGGGAGGAGCTGCGCTACGCCTGCGTGGGGGCCGATCAGCTGCCCCTTCTGGAGGACAGGTATGGGAGCCGGTTTTTCGCCGAGGAGAAGCGGGACTGGTTCGACTACCTCTACGAGGCGGAGACCTTCCGCACCTTCAGCGGCAAAAAGCATCACAGCCAAAAGAACCACGTGAACCGGTTCTACAAGGAATTTCCCGAGGCGGAGTGCCGGGAGATCACCGAGGACATGTTCCCGGCGTGCATCGCCTTTCTGGAGCGGATCGAGGCGGAGCACCCGGAGATGAGCGAGGTGGAACGAAACGAGCTCAAGGGCACCATGGACCTCATCGAGCTCGCCTGCCGGCTGAACCAGCGGGCGGCCTGTCTCGTGACCCGGCTGGGCATTACGGCCCTTTCCGTGGGCGAGATCAAGGGGGACACCCTCTTTGCCCACGCGGAGAAAGCGGACGTGAACGCCGCCGGGGCCTACCCGGCCATGGCTCAGGCCTTCGTGAACTTCATGGGCACGGGCTATGCCTACGTGAACCGGGAGGACGACGCCGGGGACGAGGGCATCCGCTACAGCAAGCTCAACTATAAACCCATCGAACTCATCCCCAAGTATCTGGTCACGGTATTCGACTAAGCGCAGGAGGGGCCTATGGAAACATGGTGGAAGGAACAGGCGGTCTATCAGATCTACCCCATGAGCTTTTGCGACAGCAACGGCGACGGCATGGGCGACATCCCCGGCATCATCTCCAAGCTCCCCTATCTTAAGTCCCTGGGGGTGGGCATTTTGTGGCTCTCCCCGGTCTATCGTTCCCCCGGCGAGGACAACGGCTACGACATCTCCGATTATTGCGACATCGACCCCAAGTTCGGCACCCTCAGCGACATGGACGAGCTCATCCAAAAGGCCAGGGACCTGGGCCTGCGGATCGTCATGGACCTGGTCATCAACCACACCTCCTCGGAGCATTTCTGGTTCCAAAAGAGCCGCCGTCGGGAGGCCCCCTACGAGGACTATTACATCTGGCGCGATGGTCGGGGCAAGCGTCCCCCCAACAACTGGTCCAGCTTCTTCGGCGGCGGGGCCTGGGCCTTCGATGAGGTCCGGGGCCAATACTATCTGCATCTGTTCGCCAAGGGGCAGCCGGACTTGAACTATCGAAACCCCGCTGTGATCGACGCGGTGGAGCGGGTCATGGACTTCTGGCTCAGCCGAGGCGTGGCGGGCTTTCGCTGCGACGTCATCAACCTTCTCTGGAAGGACAGCCTGAAAAACGGCTTTCCCAAGGGCGCCCTGGTGGGCAGCGAATACTATATCTCCCGGCCCGGATGTCACGAGCTCCTCAAGCGTTTCCGTCGGGAGGTGCTCTCCAAATACGATTGCTTCACCGTGGGCGAAACGGTCTTCGTGTCCCCTAAGAAGGCCCGGCAGCTGACGGACCCCAACGAGGGCGAGCTCGACATGGTCTTCTCCTTCGAGCACATGAACGCGGACTGCTTCCTGGTCAAGTGGCTGCCCCGGAAGTTCAAGCCCCAGCGGTTCTTCAAGAGCCTCATCAAATGGCAGAAGAAACTCCCCTGGAACGCGGTCTACTTTGAGAACCACGACCAGCCCCGGTCCGTGTCCCGTTTCGGGGACGGGAGCCCGGCGTCCGCCAAGGCCATACTGACTTTGCTTTTGACCCTCCGAGGCACCCCCTTCGTCTATCAGGGGGAGGAGCTGGGCATGACCAACTTCGATTTTGAAAGCATGGCGGACATCCAGGACGTGGAATCCAAGAACATGGTCCCCACCCTGAAGAAGCTGGGCCTGAACGAAAAGCAGATCTTCCGGCGGATGCAGCATGCCAGCCGGGACAACGCCCGGACCCCCATGCAGTGGACCCCCGGCCCCCAGGGCGGCTTCACCACCGGCACCCCCTGGCTAAAGGTGAACGGGAACCACGTGACGATCAACGCCCAAACGGAGGAGGGGGACCCCGACTCCGTGCTGAACTGGTTCCGCACCCTCATGGCCTATCGCAACGGCAGCGACGTGCTGAAGCAGGGCCGCTTCCGCCTCATCAGCCGGGAGAAGAGCTGGTGCAAGATCGAGCGGCGGCTGGGAAACGATCGAATCACCGTGGCGGTGAACTGGTCCCCAAAGCCCGTCCGGCTGCCCCTGGTGGGCTATCCCGTCCTCTCCACCCACGGTACGAAAAAGCTGGATTGCCAGCTGCAACCCTGGGAAGCGGTGATCCTGGAGGAGCCGCCCCAGAGGGATACGAACGAATGAGTTTTTTAGAAGGAGCGCACCATGATCGAGATTGCTGAAAAAACCTTCCGCCTCTCAACGGACCACACGGCCTATCTCTTCCGGGTGACCGACTTTGGTCACCTGGAACATCTGCACTACGGCGGCCCCGTGTCCATGGCCGACGGCGCCGGCATGGCCGCCAAGACCGCCATCGCCCGGGGCTCCTCCATTCTGTACGACGAGAGCAGCGACACCTACTGCCTCGACGATCTGACCCTCGAATGGAGCGGCGTGGGCAAGGGGGACTTTCGCAATCCGCCGGCGGAGCTGACCCTTCCCGACGGGACCTTCACCAACGATTTCGTCTATGTTTCCCATGAGCGGCATACTGGGGCCCTGCCCATGGAGACCCTGCCCACGGCCTACGGCGAGGACGCCGAGACCCTGGTCCTCCACCTGAAGGAGAAGGCGGCCCCCGTGACGCTGGACCTCATCTACACCGTCTATCCCCGTGAGGACGTGATCGCCCGGCGCTGCGTGCTGAAGAACGGGGGGGAGACCCCCATCGTCATCGACAAGCTCATGAGCTATATGCTGGACATGGTCCCCGCCGCGGAGCTCACCTTCACCACCTTCGACGGGGCCTGGATCCGGGAGGCCCGTCGCCACGATCGGCCCGTGGCCTCTGGCATCTATGTGAACGAGGGCAGCACCGGCGCCTCCGGCCACAAGCACAACCCGGGGGTGCTCCTCTCCGAAGCGCACTGCTCTGAGGAGCAGGGCCGCTGCTGGGGCTTCAACCTTTTGTACAGCGGCAACCACTACACCGCCGTGGAGAAGACGGAGACCGGTCTCGTCCGCGTCATGGCGGGCATCAGTCCCCGGTGTTTCCGCTATACCCTGGCTCCCGGCGCGGTTTTCGAAACGCCGGAGGGGGTCATGACCTATTCCGACGGGGGCTTCAACGGTCTCTCCGCCCACTTTCACGACTTCATCAACGGCCACGTGATCCGGGGCGACTGGAAGGGAAAGGAACGGCCGGTGCTCTGCAACGATTGGGAAGCCTGTTTTTTTTCCTTTCGGGAGAGGAAGCTCCTCTCCCTGGCCAAGCGGGCGAAGAAGGCGGGCGCTGAGCTGTTCGTCCTGGACGACGGCTGGTTCGTGGGTCGGAACGATGACAAAGCCGGCCTCGGAGATTACACCGTGGACAGAAAGAAGCTGCCCCACGGCCTGGAGGGCCTCTGCGCCCGGATCAACAAGCTGGGCATGGGCTTCGGCCTATGGGTGGAGCCGGAGAGCGTCAACGAGAACAGCGACCTCTACCGGGCCCATCCCGATTGGGCGGTGAAGCTGCCGGACAGGAAGCCCTCCTACGGCCGGAATCAGCTTTTGTTGGACCTGGTAAACCCTCAGGTCCGGGACTACATCGTGGAGAACGTGGGCCGCATTTTGGACAGCTGTCCCATTTCCTACGTGAAGTGGGACATGAACCGGCACATGAGCGACATGTATTCCCCCTTCTGCGAGAACGGGGCCTTCTTCCACGAGTACATCAAGGGCCTCTACGACGTGCTGGGCCGCATCTTCTACCCCCGGCCCCACATCCTCTTTGAAAGCTGCTCCTCCGGGGGCAACCGGTTCGACTTGGGGATGCTCTGCTACTCCCAGCAGATCTGGGCCAGCGACGACACGGACGCCATCGAGCGGGTGAAGATCCAGGGGGGACTGTCCTATCTCTATCCCCTGTCCTCCATGGGCGCCCATATCTCCGAATCTCCCCATCAGCAAACCCTTCGGGAGACGCCCCTATCCACCCGGTTCCACACCTCCGCCTTCGGGGCTCTGGGCTGGGAGATGGATCTGGGCACCCTGACCCCCGCCGAGAAGAAGGAAGCCAAAAAGGACATGGACTTTTACAAGGCCCACCGCAAGACCTTCCAGTTTGGCCGCTTCCGCCGTCTGGGCCGACAGAACGGCATGGAGACCTGGGTGGCCCTGGGGGAGGGGGAGGCCATGGCCGCCCGCTTCCTTATGGACAACGAGGCCGCCGCCCCCAACGATGTGCTGCGGGTGCCGGGGCTGGATCCTGACAAGACCTACGCCGTGGAGCGGCAGACCCGGGGCGTTCGGGTGGGGCCCTTGGCAAGCCTGCTGAAGCACGTGGCCCCCGTGAGCCTCCGAAAGGGGGGCTTCATCATCCGCACCATCGACAAATTCTTCATGCTCCCGGACGGGGAGGAAAGGTACACCGTCACGGGCAGCGCCCTCGCTGAGGGGGTTCCTCTCAACCAGCGGTTCATCGGCACGGGTTACAACAAGGACATTCGGATGCTGGGGGACTTCGGCTCCGATCTCTACTATCTGAAGGAGGAAGCATGACGAAGACGGAATTGGCCCAAGCGTTTTTTAGGACCTTCGGTCCGGGCAAAGAGCCCCGCTGTTTCTTTGCGGGGGGCCGGGTGAATCTCATCGGCGAGTATGTGGACTTCAACGGGGGCCACGTGCTGCCCTGCGCCCTGACCATGGGCACCTGGGGGCTGCTCCGGCGGCGGAGCGACGATCGGCTCCGGTTCTATTCGTTGAACTTCCCCCAGCTGGGGGTGCTGGAGGGGACCCTCTCCAACATCCGCTTCCAGGAACGGAACCAGTGGACCAACTATGTTTTGGGCATGCTCTTTGCCCTGGAGGAGCGGGGCATCGCCCTCGGCTCCGGCTTCGAGCTGCTCGTCTATGGGAACATCCCCAACGGCTCGGGCCTTTCCTCCTCCGCCTCCTTGGAGGTGGTGACGGGGGCGGCGCTGAGGGCCTGCTACGGCCTCGACGTGACCGATATGGAGCTGGCTCTTCTGGGGCAGCGGACGGAGAACGGGTTCATCGGCCTCAACAGCGGCATCATGGACCAGTTCAGCATCGCCCTGGGGAAGGAGAACGCCGCGGTGTTCCTGGACACCGGCACCCTGAGCTATGAGTACGTGCCCGTGGAGCTGGGGGACAAGGTGATCCTCATCATGAACACCTGCAAGCGCCGGACGTTGGCGGACTCCAAGTACAACGAGCGCCGTTCTGAGTGTGAAAGCGCCCTGAAGGCCCTGCAGAAGGTCCTGCCGGTGAAGGATCTGGCCTCTGTGGATCTAAGGACCTTCGAGGCCAACAAGCACCTCATCGAAAACGAGATCGACCGCGCCCGGGCGGAGCACGTGGTCTATGAGTGCGCCAGAACCGTGGAGGCCTGCAAGAAGCTTCGGGCCGGGGACCTCATTTCCTTCGGCCGGCTCATGGACGCCTCCCACGATTCCCTCCGGGATCTGTTCGCCGTGTCCTGCAGGGAGCTGGATACCCTGGTGGCCGAGGCGCGCAAGTGCCCCGGCGTCCTGGGGGCCCGGATGACCGGCGCCGGCTTCGGCGGCTGCGCCGTGGCCATCGTACAAAAGAATGCGGTGGATGAGGTCATGGAACGGGTGGGCGCCGCCTATGAGGCGGCCATCGGCTACCCCTGCGCCTTCTACGTGGCCAGCATCGGCGGCGGGCCAAAGGAACTTTGATTGGGATCGATCACATCATATAAATCTATTTGGAGGTATTGGAAAATGAAGAAACCCATTCTCGTCATCATGGCAGCCGGCATGGGCAGCCGGTACGGCGGCTTGAAGCAGATGGACCCGGTGGATAGGGAAGGCCACGTGATCATGGACTTCTCCCTGTTCGACGCCAAGCGGGCCGGGTTCGAGAAGGCCGTGTGCATCATCAAGCGAGAGATGGCCGAGGACTTTGAGGAGGTCATCGGCAGCCGGGTGCGGCCGTTCCTGGAGCTCGAATACGCCTTCCAGGACATGAACGCCCTTCCCGCGGGCTACTCCGTTCCTGAGGGCCGGGTGAAGCCCTGGGGCACCACCCATGCCGTGCTGGCGGCCAAGGAACTCATCGGCGACGCCCCCTTTGCCGTCATCAACGCCGACGATTTCTATGGCCGGGAAGCCTATAAGACCATCTACGACTATCTGAAGGAGCCCCATGCAAAGGGCGAGTACGCCATGGTGGGCTATCTCCTGAAGAACACCGTCACCGACAACGGCCATGTGGCCCGGGGCGTGTGCGTGGTGGACGAAAAGGACAATCTGACCTCCATCGCGGAGCGCCTCCGCATCGAGAAGCGGGACGGCGGCATCGCCTACACAGAGGACGAGGGAAAGACCTACACCGCCCTCGATCCCGACGACACCGTGTCCATGAACTTCTGGGGCTACATGCCCGACTTCTTGGAGGAGGCCCAGAAGCGCTTCCCCGCGTTCCTGGACGAGAACCTGCCCAAGAACCCCCTGAAGTGCGAATATCTGGTGCCCCGTCTCACCAACGATCTGATCCTGGAGGGGAAAGCCAGCGTAAAGGTGCTCCACTGCCCCGCCAAGTGGCACGGCGTCACCTACAAGCAGGACATGCCCGCCCTGCAGCAGTCCATCCGGGAGATGAAGGCAGCGGGCCTCTACCCGGACGAACTTTGGAAATAAGCTATGCTCTTTGACCTCGTCGCTCCCTATACCACCGTCTGTCTTGCGGGGATGTGCAAGAACGCGGGGAAGACCACCGCTCTCAACGCCCTCATCCGGGGGGCCAGGGAGCGGGGGACCCTTCTCGGCCTCACCTCCATCGGACGGGACGGGGAGCGGGAGGATCTAATCACCGGCACCTATAAGCCCCCCATCTACGTGACGGAAGGCACTCTATACGCCACGGCCCGGGGGCTGCTCCCCAAGTGCGACGTGACGGGGGAGATCCTGTCCCTCACCGGCATCCATACCCCCCTGGGGGAGGTGGCGATCCTGCGGGCTCGGTCCGACGGGTTCGTGGAGCTGGTGGGCCCCTCCATGAAGTCGCAGATCGTGTCTCTGACGGAGGAACTGAAGGGCTTCGGCGCGCAAAAAGTCCTGATCGACGGGGCGTTGTTCCGCCGGAGTCTGTGCGACCCTGAGGCGGCGGAGGGGATCGTCCTCTCCACCGGGGCCAGCTACGGCCCGGACATGGAGAAGACGGCGGCGGACACCGCCTTCGTCGGATCCCTCCTCAGCCTCCCGGAAGGCGGACCCTGGCCAGATCTCACGGGCCGCCGCTTTTATCGGGACGCCCCCTACGACGATCTGTCCGCCGCGTTGGAGGGCAGGGGGGACGAACTCTATGCCGCCGGCGCCTTTACCGACGCCATGGCCGCATCCCTCCTCAGGCGCAAGGGCATCCCCAAGGTGATCCACGTGGAGGACGGCACAAGGCTCCTCCTCTCCCGGGAGAACTATGAAAAGCTTATGGCCCGAGGGGTCGCGTTCCGGGTCCGCAGCAGGAACGTCCTGGTCGCCGTGACCGTGAACCCCTTCTCCGCCTACGGCGCGCCCTACGATGGCGCCGCCTTCCAAGCGCTGGTGGAAAGCAAAGTGAATGTGCCCGTGATGAATGTCATGGAGAAATAAGATGGAACTGACCGTAAAGCAGCAACAGGATATCGGCCTTCCCTTCGTGCTGGACCGGCTCCTTCCCCTGAGCCCCCTGGGTCGGGAGAAGAAGCGGGCCCTGCATCCCTATGGCCGGGATGCGCTTGTGTCGCTTCAAACAGAGCTTAAGAACCTGGGCAAGGCCATGACCCTGGGGGATATGCCCGCCCTGGATCGCTTCCGTCAGGGGCTCATGCAGCTGCGGGACATCCGCGCCACCGTGGCGCGCCTGAAGGAGCGGGAACTGGACCAGGTGGAGCTCTTCGAGCTCAAGCGGTATCTGCTGCTGCTGCGGGGCCTGGCGGCTGACTTCAAGGCCCTGCAGGCCGCCGCACAATGGGAAGGGATTGCCCTTTTTGACGTGCCGGAAGCCCTGGCCATTTTGGACCCCGAGGGGTCCGGCAACCCCTCCTTCTCCCTGCGGGACCAGTGGTCCTCCGAATTGGCTGCCGCTCGCCGGGAGAAGCGGGAGATAGAAAAGCAGATTTCCCTTGCCGCCGGCGGCGAGCGGGAAACCCTGCTGGTCCGGCGTACCGCTATCGTCCTCAAGGAGGGGGCCGCGGAGCAACAGCTGTGCGGGGACCTTTCTAAAAGCCTTCGGCCCTATGGACCGGCCATATCCGACAGTCTGGAGGCCCTGGGCCATCTGGACCTGTTGTTGGCCAAGGCCGCCCTGGCCCAAGAGCTGGGGGGCATCCAGCCCACCCTCACCGAAAAGGACCTGTCCTTCGTGAACATGGTCCATCCCGCCATGGCGGACAGCCTACAGCGCCAGGGAGCCGCCTTTACGCCTCTCACCCTGTCCCTCGCCCCCGGAGCCGCCGTACTCACCGGGGCCAACATGGGCGGCAAAAGCGTGTGCCTTAAAACCCTGGCCCTGAACGTGTATCTCACCCACTGCGGTCTGTTCCCCTTCGCCGACAGGGCGACCGTGCCCTTCTTCGACGGCCTGTGCCTGGTCCGGGGGGAGGGGGAGGACGGCCGGGAGGGCCTTTCCTCCTTCGGCGGGGAGCTCATGGCGGCGGACGCCGCGGCGAAGGCCGTCCGGCACGGTTTCTGCCTGGTCCTCTTCGACGAGTTCGCCCGGGGCACCAACCCCGCCGAAGCCGTGAAGCTCCAGCAGGGGGCCCTTCGCTACTTTGGCTCGTCCGGCTCCGTCTGCCTCTTCGTCACCCACTATGAGGCCGTGGCCGCCCGGGCGAGCCGCCGCTTCCTGGTCCGAGGCATCCGGGATCTGGACGCCGCCGAGGGCCGCCGCATGATCGAAGCAGGCGCCGACAAGCTCACCGTCCTGCGCCGCTTCATGGACTACGGCGTGGAGGAGATCACCGACGCTACCGTGCCCCAAAAAGCCCTTGCCGTAGCCGAACTCTTGGGGGTGGAGGAGGGGCTGCTCCAAGCTGTGCGGGAGGAATATATACTCCGGGAAGATTGACAGAGCAGCAACTTTTCTGATACAATAGACACAACCAAATACAGTGGATAGAGGCGCGGCGCGCAGGGTACCCGGTGGGGAAAACGGGCGAACGATCCCCCGGGAAAGGGGCGCAGCCGCCGAAAGAGGAGGGAGTTTCGCTGCTTCCGCTTCTTGGGGGCCGGGCGGACAGAACTCGGCCACTGTCGTCTGTTGGACGAAGCGCTATCGATCCGGCATCCGCCGAGTCGATAGCCTTTTTCTTTGGACGGAGCGCTATGGGATGCTTTTTTCCATAGCGTTTTTCTATTTTAAACAATGTATAAGGAGGTACGGGTATGCAAGTGACCATTCGGGTGCGCATGAGCGCCCACGACGCCCACTACGGTGGGAATCTGGTGGACGGAGCCAAGATGCTGGAGCTGTTCGGGGACGTAGCCACGGAGCTGTTGATCCGGCGGGATGGGGACGAGGGCCTCTTCTGCGCCTACGACATGGTGGAGTTCAAGGCGCCGGTGTACGCCGGAGACTTCATTGAGGCCAGCGGCGAGATCGTTTCCGAGGGGAACACCTCCCGAAAGATGGTCTTCGAGGCCCGTAAGGTCATCACCGCCCGGCCGGACATCAACGATTCCGCGGCGGAAGTGCTGGCGGAGCCCATCCTGGTCTGCCGGGCCAGCGGCACCTGCGTGACGCCTAAAGATAAGCAAAGGAACAACTAAGATGGAGAAGCTTATCATCACCGCCGCCATCTGCGGCGCAGAGGTCACCAAGCAGCATAATCCCGCCGTCCCCTACACCGTGGAGGAGATGGTCCGGGAGGCTCGCTCCGCCTACGATGCCGGCGCGGCCATCATCCACGTCCACGTCCGCTGGGACGACGGCACCCCCACCCAGGATCGGGGCCGCTTCAAAGTGATCATGGACGCCATCCGCGCCGAGCTCCCCGACGTGATCATGATCCCCTCCACCGGCGGCGCCACGGGCATGAAGCCGGAGGAGCGGCTCCAGCCTACAGAGCTGTTCCCGGAGATGGCTACGCTGGATTGCGGCACCTGCAACTTCGGCGACGAGATCTTCGACAACACCATGCCCACCATGCGGGCCTTTGGCAAGCGGATGATCGAGAACCATATCAAGCCCGAGTACGAATGCTTTGAGATGGGGCATCTGGACACCATCCTGACCATGGCCCGCAAGGGCGAGGTCCCCGGTCACCCCATGCAGTTCAACTTCGTGTTGGGCGTGCCTGGTTGCTCGCCTGCCACGGTCCAGAACCTGGTGTGGCTGGCTAATTCTATCCCCGCCGGGTCCACCTGGACGGCCACGGGCGTGGGCCGCAGCGCCTTCACCCTGGCTGCCCCCGCCATCGTCATGGGCGGCAACGTCCGGGTGGGCTTCGAGGACAATCTCTACCTCTCCCGGGGCGTGAAGGCAAGGAGCAACGGCGAGCTGGTGGAGAAGGTGGTCCGTCTCTCTCGGGAGCTGGGGCGGGAGATCGCCTCCCCCGCGGAAGCCCGGGCCATCCTGGGCCTCACCGGCGGCCCCAACTGTCCCATCCGTTGAATACATACAGCATAAACTTATAAAAATACATTTATGGAGGAAAACATCATGGCACTCAAAGGCAACAAGTACGGCACCCATCGCGTCATCGAGCCCAAGGGCGTGCTCACCCAGGCGGCGTATAAGATCGACAACAACATGGACGTTCTCTACTCCAACGAGATCATCTGCGACGTCCAGTCCCTGAACATCGACTCCGCTTCCTTCACTCAGATCGAGGAAGCCTGCGGCGGCGACGAGAAGAAGATCGGCGAAATGATCATGGGCATCGTGGCCGAGCGGGGCAAGCAGCAGAACCCGGTCACCGGCTCCGGCGGCATGTTCATCGGCACTGTAGCCTACATCGGCGAGGATCTGAAGGATCGGGATTTGAAGGTGGGCGACAAGATCGCCTCTTTGGTGTCCCTGTCCCTGACCCCCCTCAGGATCGACAAGATCCTGGCCGTCCACAAGGACATCGACCGGGTGGATATCGTCGGCAAGGCCGTCCTCTTTGAAAGCGGCATCTACGCCAAGCTCCCCAACGACATGAGCGAAGCGCTGGCTCTCGCCGCCCTCGACGTGGCGGGCGCCCCCGCCCAGGCCCGCAAGCTCCCCAAGGAGGGGGATTCCGTCCTCATCCTGGGCGCCAACGGCAAGAGCGCCGTCCTCTGCGGTTACGAGGCCATGAAGAAGGTGGGCCCCACCGGCAACGTGGTGGGTCTCGTCAGGAACCCCAAGCAGGTCCCCGCCCTCATGGAGCTGGGCGTGTACCATAAGGTGATCGTGGCTTCCGCCACGGAGCCTGTGGCGGTGCTGGAAGCGGCCCTGGAAGCCAACGGCGGCAAGGAGTACGACATCTCCATCTGCTGCGTGAACCAGCCCAACAGCGAGATGAGCGCCATCCTGCCCGTGCGGGACGACGGCCTCGTCTACTTCTTCTCCATGGCCACCAGCTTCACCAAGGCGGCCCTGGGCGCCGAGGGCATCGGCAAGGACGTGAACATGATCATCGGCAACGGCTACACCAAGGACCATGCCGAGATCACCTTGAACGTGCTCCGGGAGAACCCGAAGCTGCGGGCCCTGTTCGACGAGAAATACGTATAAAACCGCGCATAAAGGAGTCCAGTATGCATTTTGAGAATTACGCCCGGAAGAACGGGCTGTTTCGGGACGTGCCGGATGAACTGTGGAACGACTGGCACTGGCAGGTCAAGAACCGGGTGGAGACCCTGGAGGACCTGAAAAAGTATGTGAATCTGACCGCGGAAGAGGAGGAGGGCGTGCGCCGGACCCTGGGTCATCTGCGCATGGCCATCACCCCCTACTATCTGTCCCTCATCGATCTGGACGATCCCTTCGATCCCATCCGCCGGCAGGCCATCCCCACGGCCCACGAGCTGGAGGCGGCCCCCTATGAGGCGGCGGACCCCCTCCACGAGGACACGGACTCCCCGGTGAAGGGCCTGACCCACCGGTATCCCGATAGGGTGCTGTTCCTGGTCACGGACCAGTGCTCCATGTACTGCCGCCATTGCACCCGTCGCCGGTTCGCCGGTCAAAAAGACTGCGCCGTGCCCATGGAGCAGATCGAAAAGTGCATCGAGTACATCCGGCAGCATGAGGAGGTCCGGGACGTGCTCCTCTCCGGCGGCGACGCCCTGATGCTGGGCGACGGCCTTTTGGAGCAGATCATCTCCGAGATCCGCGCCATCGAGCATGTGGAGATCATCCGCATCGGCTCCCGCACCCCCGTGGTCTGCCCCCAGCGGATCACCCCGGAGCTCTGCAGCATGTTGAAGAAGTATCATCCCATCTGGCTGAACACCCACTTCAACCATCCCAACGAGATCACCCCCGAGGCGGCGGCGGCCTGTGCGCGGCTCGCTGAAGCGGGCGTGCCTCTGGGGAACCAGAGCGTCCTTTTGGCCGGCGTGAACGACTGCGTCCACGTGATGAAGAAGCTGGTGAACGAGCTCGTCTACATCCGGGTCCGGCCCTATTACATCTACGCCTGCGACCCCTCCCTGGGCCTTTCTCATTTTCGCACCCCGGTATCCAAGGGCATCGAGATCATGGAGGCCCTCCGGGGCCATACCAGCGGCCTGTGCGTGCCCACCTTCGTGGTGGACGCCCCGGGCGGCGGCGGCAAGACTCCGGTGATGCCCACCTATTTGATCTCCCAGAAGCCTGGAAAGATCGTCCTTCGGAACTTCGAGGGCGTCATCACCACCTACACCGAGCCCAGCCACTATGAGGAGAACTGCCACTGTCCCGTGTGCACCGGCAAGCGGAAGGTGAACAAGGTGGGCGTGGCCGGCCTTGAGCAGGGCATCGAACAGAAGTACATGACGCCCAAGGGCCTTTTGAGAGAGGAACGGACAAAGTAATGGCATCCAAGCTGAATCTGGATCAAAACAAGGTCGATCGGGCCAGGGCCGCTGCCCGTACGGTGGCTCTGGACACCCAGGCCTTCATCGACCGGCACACCACGGTCACCGTGGAGCGGGCGGTCTGCCGCCTGCTCCTCATCGACGGGGTGAATGAGGTGGGCGTGCCCCTGCCCAACGTGGTGGTGGATCACCTGCTGGAGAAGGGGCTGCTCCCCTACGGGGCGGCCTATGTCCTGGGCAATGCCATGGCGGAGACCGGGCTCACCCCCCAGCAGATCGCCGAGGCGGTGGACAAAGGGGAGCTGGACCTTTCCCAGGTGGCGCCCCACAGCGAGGCGGAGATCCGCGCCGCCATCGAGCCCACCGCCAAAGCCACCGCGGAGCGCATCCGCCGGAACGTGGCTCAGCGCGACGCCTATTTAGCCGAGTACGGCGACAAGGAGGGACCCTACCTCTACGTCATCGTGGCCACGGGCAACATCTACGAGGATATCGTCCAGGCCAAGGCCGCGGCCCGGCAGGGAGCGGACGTGATCGCGGTCATCCGCACCACGGGCCAGAGCCTTTTGGATTACGTGCCCTATGGGGCCACCACCGAGGGCTTCGGCGGCACCTACGCCACCCAGGAGAACTTCCGCCTCATGCGGGCGGCCCTGGATGAAGTGGGGGCGGAGGAGCACCGGTACATCCGCCTGTGCAACTACTGCTCGGGCCTGTGCATGCCGGAGATCGCCGCCATGGGCGCCCTGGAGCGGCTGGACGTGATGCTCAACGACGCTCTCTACGGCATCCTCTTCCGGGACATCAACATGCAGCGGACCCTCATCGACCAAAGCTTCTCCCGCCGGATCAACGCCTTCGCCGGGGTCATCATCAACACGGGCGAGGACAACTACCTGACCACGGCGGACGCGGTGGAGGAGGCCCATACGGTCCTGGCGAGCCAGTTCCTCAACGAGCAGTTCGCCCTGTGCGCCGGGCTCCCCGAGGAGCAGCAGGGCTTGGGCCACGCCTTCGAGATCGACCCCGCCAGGGAGAACGGCTTCCTCTACGAGCTCGCTCAGGCCCAGATGGCCCGGGAGATCTTCCCCAAAGCGCCGCTAAAGTACATGCCCCCCACCAAGTTCATGACGGGCAACATCTTCAGGGGCCACGTGCAGGATGCCCTCTTCAACATGGTCACCATCCTGACGGGGCAGAAGATCCACCTCCTCGGCATGATGACCGAGGCCATCCACACCCCCTTCATGTCGGATCGGGCCCTGTCCATCGAGAACGCCCGGTACGTGTTCAACACCATGAAGGACTTGGGGGAGGAGATGACCTTCAAGCCCGACGGCATCATGGCCCATCGGGCGGACGAGGTGCTCACCAAGGCCGCGGACCTGCTCCAAAAGATCGAGTATGACGGCCTCTTCGCCACCCTGGAGCATGGTACCTTCGCCGATATCAAGCGCATGCGGGACGGCGGCAAGGGCCTTCCCGGCGTGGTGCTGCGGGCCGAGGGGTACTACAACCCCTTCCTGACTCTTCTCACAGGAGGTGTCAAATGAGCGGCGGACTCTATGATATGAGCGTCAAGAGCTTTGACCGGACGCTGGATCTCACTCGGATCAAGGCCTATGGCGACACTATGAACGACGGCAAGGTGCAGTTGAGCTTCACCCTGCCCGTGAAGGACGACGAGAAGGGCATGGAGGCCGCCCGGCAACTGGCACGGAAGATGGGCCTTGAGGAGCCCAACTTGGCCGGGGCCGTGAAGCTGGACGAAAACTTCACCTTCTATGTGGTCTACGGCTCCTGCATCCACACGGTGGACTACGAGCACATCGAGGTCAAGACCGTGGAGAGCAGCGTCATGTCCATGGAGGAGATCAACGACTATATCCGCAGCCACTTCGGCCGGAAGCTCATCTTCGTGGGCGCGTCCACGGGCACCGACGCCCACACCGTGGGCATCGACGCCATCATGAACCGGAAGGGCTTCGCGGGCCACTACGGTCTCGAGCGGTACGAGATGATCGAAGCCTACAACCTGGGCGCCCAGGTGGAGAACGGGGACTTCGTGAAGAAGGCCGTGGAGCTGAACGCGGACGTGCTCCTGGTGTCCCAGACCGTGACCCAGAAGGACGTGCACATCCAGAACATGACGGAGCTTATCGAGCTCTTGGAGGCGGAGAGCCTTCGCTCCCGGTTCGTGGTCATCTGCGGCGGCGCCCGGATCACCCATGAGCTGGCCAAGGAACTGGGCTTCGACGCCGGCTTCGGCCCCCGCAAGTTCGCCGAGGACGTGGCCTCCTTCGCCGTGGAGGAGATGACCCGCCGGGGTCTGGACCGGTAAGCGAGGGAGACTATGGATATCCTCATCATCGACGGCCAGGGCGGCAACCTGGGCCGACAACTTACGCGGCGGCTGCGGGAAGCCCTCCCTCAGGCGCGTATCACCGTGGTGGGCACCAATTCCACCGCCACGGAGAACATGCTCAAGGGCGGCGCCGATCGGGCGGCCACCGGCGAGAACGCCGTCATCGTCAACGCCCGGCGGGCCCGAATCATCGCGGGGCCTTTGGGTATCGTCATCGCCGACGCCCTGCTGGGGGAGGTGACCCCCGCCATGGCCATGGCCGTGGGGCAGAGCGACGCCGTCCGGATACTCATCCCCATGAACCGCTGCGATACTTTGGTGGCCGGGGTGGCGGAAAAGCCCATGGTCGAGCTCATCGAGGACGCCGTGGGCCGGATCGTATCGCTACAAAAAGCGGATTGACAGGCGGCCGGCCCCTTTGGTATACTTACCCTGTCGGCAGGAAGCCGGCAGGGGGCGGCAAGCCCGACACACCATTTTATTTGAACAGATGCTTCGAAGGCATCGCCTTTCGTGAACGAAGGGCGGTGCTTTCTTTGCGTCAACAGGAAAGGAACGGATATGAAAAACAAGAACGTGTTGAAGCTGACCTATTCCGGCGTCTGCCTGGCCCTGTGCCTGGTGCTGCCCTTCTTGACGGGCCAGATCCCTCAGATCGGCAGCAAGCTGCTGCCCATGCACATCCCCGTGCTCCTGTGCGGCTTCCTTTGCGGGCCGGTGTGGGGCCTCGCCGTGGGCGCCATCGCCCCCATCCTGCGCTCCCTCCTCTTCGGCATGCCGCCCCTGTTCCCCACGGCCACGGCCATGGCCTTCGAGCTGGCGGCCTATGGCCTGCTGGCGGGCCTCTTCTATAAGCTCCTGCCCAAGAAGACCCCCTACCTGTACGTGGCGCTGATCCTGGCCATGCTGGGCGGACGGCTGGTCTGGGGCCTGGCCATGACCGTCCTCATGAGCGTTGCCGGCAAGGGCTTCACCCTGGCCGCCTTCTGGGCCGGGGCATTCGCCAACGCCTGGCCAGGCATCGTTCTGCAGCTGGTGCTCATCCCGCCGGTGGTGGCGGCCCTCAAGAAAGCCAAGCTTATGTTGAACGAATGAGCTGACAGGGCCTTTGCTTTTCCCCATCCTATGGATTTTCCGCCGGATATATGCTACAATATAAAAAAAGGAAACGGGGGAAAAGGAAATGGGCCTGTTCGACAAAAAGTATTGCAGCGTCTGCGGGGAAAAGATCGGCTTTCTGGGAAATCGGAAGCTGGAGGACGGAAATCTGTGCAAGGATTGCGCCCGGAAGCTGTCCCCCTTCTTCAGCGAGCGGCGGCACTCCACCGTGGCGGAGATAGAGGAGCAGCTTGCCTATCGGGAGGCAAACAAGGAGCGGGTGGCCGCCTTCCATCCCACCCGGACCATCAACTGCCGGGAGTATCTGATCCTGGACGAGGACAAGCGGCAGATGATCGTGACGGATCATCGAAACTGGAAGGACGAGAACCCGGACGTCATCGACTTTGCCGACGTGACCGGCTGCGATCTCGACGTAAACGAGAGCCGGCGGGAGCTGTACTATCGCAACAGCGAGGGCAAGAACGTGAGCTACGAGCCCAAGCGGTATGAGTACAGCTACAACTTCAACATGAACATCGCCGTCAACAACCCCTACTTCACAGAGATCCCCCTTCGGATCAACCAAAACGAAGTGAAGAACCGGATGGGCGCGGACTACCACCGGGCGGAGCTGGCGGCGGCGGAGATCCGGGATATCCTCCTGGGCATCCGGGCCGACACCCGCAAGGCCGTGGAGGCAGCGGCCGCCCCCAAGAAGGCGGTGGTCTGCCCCTACTGCGGCGCCACCACCACCCCGGACGAGAAGGGCTGCTGCGAGTACTGCGGCGCCCCCGTGGGCCAATAAGATCACAGCATCAGATAAAATGGCGCTTCACAGCGCCATTTTTGCTATATATTTGGGGATCTCATTGTAACCAGCATAAAAAAAGGGCCGAGCAGTTGCTCGGCCCTTTCGGGATCAAGATCGCTTATTGGGCGGGCTTGGCGTACTGGAAGAAGAAGTACCCCATGGTGGTGTAGCCCAGGTTGGTCAACCCCTTGCTGCAGTACATGTTGGTGTAGTAGTAGACGGGGCAGACGGGGAAGCCGCCCTCGCCGAAGAGGGCCTCCTCAGCCTCGTATAGGAGCTTATCGCGATCGGCGCCGGCCAGCATAGCTTTGGCGTTGGTGATCTTCTCGTCATAAGCAGGGTTCTCATAGAGACCGTAGTTGTAGCTGTTGCCGGTGACGAGGAGCTCCAGGTAGGTGATAGGATCGTTGTAGTCAGCGATCCAGCCCAGACGGGCCACGCCGAACTTATGCTCGCCGAGGCCGTTGGTGTAGGTCGCCCACTCCTGGTTGGCCAGGTTGATCTTCATGCCGAGGACGGTCTCCCAGTCGTGGCCGCAGGCCTCAGCGATGGCCTTGTGGGTCTCAGAGGTGTTGAAGTTGTACTCCACGGTGGTGTTGGGATCCCAGGCGCCCTCGTCCACAGCGGCCTGGTACAGCTGCTGAGCGAGCTCGCAGCGGCCGGCGTAGGTGGACAGATCCGCATCGGGATACATCTGCTGCAGGGTGTTGTACAGAGCGCCAAGCTCGGACACGCCGAAGGCGAAGTCAGCACCGGTGGAATCCAGGATGCCGGAGGCAACGAAGCCGGTGGCGGGCGACTGGCCCCCCTGGGTCACGTTCTCGACGACGTTCTCACGGTCTACAGAGATAGCCATGGCCGCACGAACACGCCAATCCGTGATCTTGGAGCAGTTCAGGTACAGGTAGTAGGTGCCCACATAGGGATTGATGAAGCAGTCGCCGGAGTCCACCAGGCTCTGGATCATGTCGGTGGGGAAGCTCTCGATGAACTGATACTCACCGGACTGATAGGCGGAGAGAATGGCGGTCTCGCTGTCGCTCAGCCACCAAATGATGGCATCGGGGCCCAGGTTGGCCACGTCATAGTACTTGTCGTTCTTCTCCATCTTGATGTAGCTGTCGTGGACCCACTCGGTAATCTTGTAGGGGCCGTTGACGACCAGGTTGGCGGGCTCGGTCCAGCCGTCCTTCACCACGTCCTCGCGGAGGGGCACCAGGGAAGCGAACGCGCACATCTCCAGGAAGTAGGCGCAGGGGGCCTCCAGGGTGATCTCCAGGGTCTTGTCATCCAGAGCCTTAATGCCCAGTTCGCTCTTGTCCTTCTCACCGGCCTGAATGGCGGCGGCGTTCAGGACGATGTTGTCCAGGAAGTAGCCGTAGTCAGAGGCGGTGGCGGGGTCCACCAGGCGCTGCCAGGAGAACACCCAATCCTTCGCGGTGACAGGCTGGCCGTCAGACCAGAAGATGTCGTCACGGAGCGTGAAGGTGTAGACGGTCTTGTCGTCGCTGATGGTGTAGTCCTTGGCCTGGCCCTTGACGACCTCAGTGAGCTTCATGTTGGGATCATTGGCGGGGTTCTGATCGACCATCTGATACTTCATCAGATTCTCAAACTGATGCTGGGTGTAGGTGGAACCGTCCACAGAGCTGATCAGAGAGGGGTCGATGGTCTCAGGCTCGGATGCGATGCAGGCGTTGATCACGAAGGGCTCGTCCGCGGCGGAGATGGCCACGGAGGAGAACGCCAAGCACAGCACGAGAAGCAGAGCTACGAGTTTCTTCATTGTTCTTTCCTCCTTTTGGATTTTCAGTCTTTCGACCGATTATATGCTAACCATTCTGTTCCAGCAGATGGCAAGCGCCGAAGTGTCCAGGCCCATATTCTTTCAATACGGGCATCTCCTGGCGGCAGCGGTCCGTGGCGTAGGGGCACCGGGTATGGAACCGACAGCCGGAAGGCGGGTTGATGGGGCTGGGGATGTCTCCTTCCAGCAATATCCGCTGACGGGCCCTGCTCTTGATGGGATCGGGCAGGGGCACGGCGGACAAAAGCGTCTTGGTGTAGGGATGGATGGGGTGGTTGCAGAGCTCGTGGCTTTCCGCCAGCTCCACCAAGCATCCGAGATACATGACGCCGATCCGGTTCGAAATGTGCCGGACCACGGACACGTCATGGGCGATGAACAGGTACGTGAGCCCCTTGTTCGCCTGCAAATCCTCCAGCATGTTCACCACCTGGGACTGGATGGACACGTCGAGAGCCGAGATGGGCTCGTCGCAGACGATAAACTCCGGGTCCACGGCCAACGCCCGGGCAATGCCCACCCGCTGCTGCTGACCGCCGGAAAACTCATGGGGGAAGCGGTTGGCATGCTCGGTGTTGAGCCCCACCTCCTCTAAAAGCTGCCGGATCCGGTCCGTCCGCTCCTTCTTGGAGGGGGTGAGTCCGTGGATATCCAGCGCTTCACCGATGATCTCGCCCACGGTCATGCGGGGGTCCAAGGAACCCGAGGGGTCCTGGAAGATGATCTGCATCTTGCGCCGGTAGGGGAGCATCTTGACAGAGATATTCTTTTCGCTGTCGTAGATGGGGGTGCCGTCGTAGACGATGCGGCCCGAAGTGGGCTCGTAGAGGCGGATGATGGTCCGGCCCAGGGTGGTCTTGCCGCAGCCGGATTCGCCCACCAGGCCCAGTGTCTCGCCCTTATAGATGGAGAGGGAAACGGATTCCACCGCCTGGACGTACTTCTTCTCCAGCAGCTTGTTGCCCTTGACCGGGAAGTACTTGCGAAGGTTTTCCACCTCCAGCAGTTTTTTACGGGTCTGTTCGCTCATTTTTCCCCCTCCTTCTCCAAGGCGTCCTTAAAGTGGAGCCAGCAGGCGGAAATGTGGCCCTCGCCCACCTGGGCGAAGGGCGGCTTCTGCCGCAAGCAGATCTTCATGCACTCCGTGCACCGGGGGCCGAAGTTGCAGCCCTGGGGCGGGTTCAAAAGGTCGATGGGCGTGCCCTCGATGGGGATGAGCCGCTCGTCGTCCTCCTCGTCCAGCCGGGGGATGGATTGAAGGAGCCGCCGGGTGTAGGGATGCTGGGGATCGTAGAAGATGTCGTTCACCTTTCCCTGCTCCACGATCCGGCCCGCGTACATGACCGATATCCGGTCGCAGATATCCGCCACCACGCCCAGGTTATGGGTGATGAAGATGATGGAGGTGTTCTCCTTGCGCTGCAGGTCCTTCATGAGCTCCAAAATCTGGGCCTGGATGGTCACGTCCAGGGCCGTGGTGGGCTCGTCGGCGATAAGGAGCTTGGGGGAGCAGATCAGCGCCATGGCGATCATGGCCCGCTGCCGCATGCCGCCGGAAAACTCGTGGGGATACTGGTTCATGCGCTTTTCGGCGTTGTTGATGCCCACCAGCTCCAGCATCTCGATGGCCTTTTTGCGGGCATCCTCCTTGGAGATGGTCTTGTCGTGGCAGGTCAGAGCCTCCGTGAGCTGGTTGCCGATGGTGTACACCGGGTTCAGACAGGTCATGGGGTTCTGGAAGATCATGCTGACCTTGTTGCCTCTGAACTGACGCATCTGCTCAGGGGTATAGTCCAACAGATTCTCCCCTTCAAACTCGATGGAGCCGCCGATGACTCGGCCGGGGTTCTGCAGAAGGCCGATGATGGAGTAGGCCTCCACGCTCTTGCCGGAGCCGGACTCGCCCACGATGCCCATGACCTCGTTATAGCCCAGGGAGTAGGAAATGCCGTCCACCGCCTTGACCTCGCCGGCGGGGGTGAAGAAGGACACCTTCAGGTCCTTCACCTTGAGAAGCAGCTTGTTTTCTTCCATACGGCTCCTCCTTTACTTTTTCAACCGGGGGTCCAGTGCGTCTCTGAGGCCGTCGCCCACCAGGTTCAGCGTCAGCACGATGATGGTGAGCACGATGGCCGGGAACACCAGCCGGTAGGGGTACAGGGAGATGGTCTCCAATGCGTCGGAGCACAGCGAGCCCAAGCTGGCCATGGGCGCCGACACGCCCAGGCCCAGGAAGGACAGGAAGGATTCCAGGAAGATGGCCGACGGGATCTGCAAACAGGTGGTGATCACCAGCGGCCCGATGCAGTTGGGCAGCAGGTGCTTGCGGATGATCCGGGCGTTGGAGGCGCCCAGGGCCGTGGCCGCGGTCACGTACTCCTGCTTCTTGAGCTGGAGCACCTGGCCCCGGATGATCCGGGCCATGGTGACCCAGTAGAGCACGGCGAAGGTGATGAAGATGCTGACGATGCCCGCGCCCAGATCCGACATGGCCTTCACGAAGGCGGAGGTGGCGGAGTGGGCCTGGAACCAGGCCTGCAGGGGCTCCTTCAGCACCACCTGCAGCAGCAGCACGATCAGCACCTCAGGCACGGAGTAAATGAGCTCCACAATACGCATCATGACAAAGTCCACGACCCCGCCGCAAAGGCCCGAGATGGCCCCGTAGATGGAGCCGATGATGAGCACGATCAACGCGGCCATGATGCCGATGATGATGGACACCCGGGCGCCGTACATGGTGCGCGCCATGATGTCACGGCCCTGGGAGTCGGTGCCGAAGACGTGGGGGAAGACCCGCTTGATCAGCTTCAGCTCCTTGGCGTCCTCCTCCGGCGTATCCGTGAACTCGATGGCCGTATACTTGGTGTAGGCTCCGTCCTTGATATCCTTTTCGCTCACCAGCTGCAGGGGTTCCGGATCGTTCTGCTTCAGCAGCAGGATGCACTTTTCGGCTCCCTTCTTCATGGTGAAAGCGTAGGTCTTGCCGCCGTATTGGATGTAATAGCTGCCCTTGCTGATGGCCGTCAGGCTGCCGGGCCGCAGGGCGGTGGCGTAGAACGCGTCCGCGCTGTCCTGAATGGAGCGGACGATATCCTCGCTCTTGGAGTATTCGAAGGGCCCCAGCTTCTGAGCGGTCCGGTACTGATCCCCGTAGGTGTAGGGGATGAACTTGGGACCTATGAAGGCGAAGAACAGACAGAGCAGGAACACGAACAGGGCGACCATGGACACGGTGTTGGCACGGAACCGGCGCCAGGCGTCCTGCCAGAAGGAGATGGACTTGTGCATCTCCACCATGGATTCCTTCTCCTGGCTGGAGGCCGAGGAGAAGTCGTCGTCCCGGATGTCGAAGGTCTCCATGATCTTCTCCGGGTCCACCTGGAAGGGACTGATCTTGGCGAACGTATTCTTCATGGATCAATCCTCCTTGGTGGTCAGCGTGATCCGCGGATCCACGATCTTATAGGCGATATCCACCACCAGCATGGCGAAGATGACCAGAGCGGACAGGACCACGGTGGTGGCCATGATGACGGGGTAATCACGGCTCATGACGCACTGCACGAAGTACTTTCCAAGGCCCGGCACCGAGAAGGTGGACTCCACCACGAAGCTGCCGGTGATGATGCCGGCGGTCACGGGCCCGAGATAGGTCACCACGGGGATGAGGGAGTTTCTAAGGGCGTGCTTCAGGACCAGAGCCTTGGTTTTGACGCCCTTGGCACGGGCGGTGCGGATATAGTCCTGGTTGATGGCGTCCAGCATGCTGGTGCGCATGAGCTTGGCGATGTAACAGGTGTAATAGGAAGAAAGGCTGATGACCGGCAGGATATAGCTCTTGGCGTCCGTGAGGCTGCCGCTCAGGGTGGGCATCCACTTGAGCTTCACGGAGAACACCACCAGCAGCAATGCCGCCAGCACGAAGGTGGGTATGGCCACACCGATGGTGGTCACCACCCGCAGCAGCCCATCCAGCCAGGAGCCTCGATAGAACGCGGCGAGACATCCCAGGGGGATGCCCAGGCACACCGCCACCAGCAGGGCGAGCAGGCCCAGCTTGATGGACAGGGCGAACTTCCCCTGATGGAAGATGATGTTCTTCACCGGGGTCCCCTCCTGCATCTTCAGGGACGTTCCCAAATCCCCGTGGAGGTAGTTTTTGATGTAATTCCAAAGTTGGACATACAGCGGCTTATCCAGGCCATATTTCGCCTCTGCCATGGCGATCTGCTCCGGTGTGGACTTCTCCGTCAGGAACGGGCTGCCGGGGATAGCGTTCATCAGCATGAACGTGACGACCATGATGAGAAGCAAGATGAGTATGGAGCCTATGATTCGCTTCAGGATATATGTGCCCATGGACCCTCCTTTCCGTTTCCCCATAAACAAAACTGCCGTTGCACGCGCAATTTTGTTCACTATTTATGCAGAAATTTTGAAGCCACTCAAAGTCAACTGACGATTCGGCTGGATGCGGGAAGAAACCGTTGTTTCTCGCCATCTCTTCGAAGATATATAATGAAAATGTATTCACTCTTCTTTTTCTCTGCGGATGCTCTTTACGGCCTGGGATAATGCTTTTTTATTGACGCTGCGGCGGACGCCGTGGTATTCTATAGTATATTCTGGGAAGAAAGCGAGGTGGCTTTCCTTGGGTATTAAATGTCCCAGCTGCAGCGGCAGGATGGTCTTCGATGTGGGCAAGCAAAAGCTGATTTGCCCCTATTGCGAAACCTCCTGCACGGTGCACGAGTACCGGCTGAACAACGCCGCCGAGTACGTGAACGACAACTACAGCGTGAGCATGTACCGCTGCAAGAACTGCGGGGCGGAGCTGACCGCGCCAGAGGAGCAGACCGTGGCCTACTGCTCTTACTGCGGCGGAGAGGCCATGCTTCAGCAAAAGCAGGCCGAGACCATCCGGCCCAAGCGGATCATCCCCTTTAGAAAGACCAAGCAGGACGCCATCCAGGCCTACGAGGCCGCGGTGAAGAAGGTCCTCTACGTACCCAAGGAGCTGAAGAACGCCAGCTTCCTGGAGGGCTTCCGGGGCGTGTACCTGCCCTATTGGGGCATCGACGTGGAGATCCCCCGCCGGGATATGCGCTTCCGGGGACATCGGACCTATACCGAGGGCCGGTACGACTACCATGAGACCTATGACGTGGACGCCCAGATCGGCGGCCAGGTGGAGGGGGCCGTGTACGACGCTTCCGCCGCCTTCGACGATACCTTGGCGGCTCAGATCGCGCCCTTCGATCAGGGCGGGTCCAAGGATTTCGACGAAGCGTATCTCGCTGGGTTCTATGCGGACAAGGTGACCGCCGATCCGCAGATCTATCGGTCCCTTGCCGTGGAGCAGGCGGCGGACAAGGTCTTTGAGAACATCCAGCACAAGGCCGGGAAGGTGAGCGTGTCGCTGCCCGTCGGCAAGGAGAAGCGGATCGAGACCATCGGCGCCAAGGCCACGGGGGAGCGGGTGTCCCTGTTCCCGGTGTGGTTCCTTACCTGGCGCAAGAAGGATCGGGTTGCCTACTCCGTCATGAACGGTCAGTCGGGGAAGATCTTCATGGACCTGCCCGTAGACCTGAAAACCTTTTTCCTCTATTCCGCCATCGCGGCGGTGGCGCTGTTCCTGGTGCTGAGCATCCTGCCCGCCTTTATCCAGCCCATGACCATGGCGGCCCTGTGCGCCGTGCTGCTGGTGGTGTCCGGGCGGATCCTCAACGGGGAGCTGAAGCAGATCCGGCTCCAGGAGCAGCACCTCTACGATTATGGGAACATGTCCGGAGAGAAAAAGGCGAAGCCCAAACCGAAGGGCATCTCCTGCCTGGGCAGCGGATTTCTGTTGGGGTATTACGTCATCATGGTCCTCCTTGCCTTCAGCACCACCACTGGCAGCGGAGGTACCGTAGGCCCTGTGTTTTTCCTTGCGTTGATCGGGCAGATCGTGTTGAGCGTGCAGCTGCTTCGCAACGCCGCGGGCATGCGCCACAAGTCGGGTATGCTGGCCGCTCTGATCGCGCCCGCCATCCTGCTCTTTGGGTGCTACGTGGGATTGAATCCAGAGATCTTCCCCAACGACGCCTGGTATTATGGCCTGGCCGCCGGGTGCCTGGCGGGGATTTTGATCAACGCCCTGTTCACCATCGGCCGATACAACGACCTGGCCACCCGGCCGGTCCCCAATTTCTTCACGAGAGAGGGTGCCAACAATGCAAGGTCGTAAACGGTTTTTCGCGGCGCTGCTGGCGTTGGCGGCGCTGATGATGGCGCTGCCCCTTCCGGCCCTGGCGGCGGAGGAGACGGGGGAGAGCATCTATCGGGTCGTCATCGAGGACGGGGCGGAGCTGCTCACCGAGGCCGAGGAAGCGTCCCTGCGGCAGGTCATGGAGCAGGTGCTGCCCTACGGGAACGCGGCGCTGGTGACCACGTTGAACAACCCCACCACGGCGGAGCGGTATGCCGAGCAGAAGTTTTTGGAGTTCTTCGGCGATACCTCCGGAGCGCTGCTGCTCATCGACATGAGCAACCGCTACATCCAGCTCATCGCGGACGGGGCGGTCTATAAGACCGTCAACCGGACCCGCTGCAACGAGATCACCGACAACATCTACACTTACGCTTCCAAGGGGGACTATCTCTCCTGCGCGTCCAAGGCCTTCGAGCAGGTGACCCGGCTTTTGGTGGGGCAGCGGATCGCTGCGCCCTTCCGGTACGTGACCAACGCCTTTTTGGCGGTCTGCTTGGCGCTTCTGGGCAACTTTGGGCTCATGAGCCTTCAGCGGCGCAAGAAGATCGCCCCGGAGAACGCCCTCAACGTGAAGGTGGTCGTGAACGCCACCAGCTCCGTCGCCCGGGCGGGAGCCGTGGCCGGCGTGGCGCTGACCATGCTGAGCCAGCGCAAGACCAAGCATGTGGAGAGCAGCTCCTCCGGCGGCGGCCGGTCCGGTGGCGGCGGCGGTGGCCACTCCTCCGGCGGTGGCGGCGGGTTCTCCGGCGGCGGCGGGGGGCACCGGTTCTAAATCGAGATAAATCAGCCCATAGGAGGCATTCGCTTGATACACGGCAGAAAAGTCATCGGCATCATCGGGGGCATGGGGCCCATGGCCACGGCGGATTTGTTCACCAAGATCGTGGAGAACACTGCGGCCAAAACCGATCAGGAGCATTTGCACGTGCTCATCGACAACAACACGGACATCCCGGATCGCACCGCCTGCATCCTGGCGGGGAGCGACGCGCCCCTCGCGCCCATGGTGGAGAGCGCTCGCCGGTTGGTGGAGCAGGGGGCGGACCTGCTTGTCATCCCCTGCAACACCGCTCATTACTTCCATGGGGGCGTGCAGGCGGCGGTGGAGGTGCCGGTCCTGAACATGCCCGAGATCTCCGCCCGGTATTGTGCCGAACGGGGATTTGGCTGCGTGGGGCTGCTGTCCACGGCGGGCACCGTCCGCGCCCAGATCTATGAGCCCTACTTTGAAAAGGAGGGCGTTCGCCTGCTCCATCCCACGAAGGTGGGCGTCGACAACCTGATGTTTCTCATCTACGACGAGATCAAGGCGGGCCGTACCCCCCATCCGGAGCGGCTCTATCCCGAGCTGGTCGACCTGGAGGGGCAGGGGGCCCAGGCCTTTTTGTTGGCCTGTACGGAGCTTCCCCTGGTCTTTCACGACGGAGGCCGCGTACCCTTCATCGACCCTACGAAGCTCCTGGCCCGCGCGGCCGTCGAGATGGCAGGCGGCCAATTGAAAGGGGAGTAGAGGTGTTTTTTGAAAGCCAGATCCTTTTTCTTGAAAGAAAAAGGACCAAAAAGAACTTTAAGAATGGAACAAACTGTCCTCTCTATTCCTGTTATCATCTTAAGTTTCTCTTTTTCCGCCGCTTTTTCTCCTTTGTCTAAAGAGAAAAAGCGACAAAATAAAAGGAGGTCCCCATGTCCATCCTCACCCAACTCAACGCCCCGCCCATCTACCTGATCTGCGGCGGGATCATCGCCTTCGTGGCGGTCCTCTGCGTGATCTTCCTCGTCCGCGCCTGGCGTGCCGGCGTCGCCCTGGGCATGGACAAGGGGGCGATGAAGCGTGCCGTCACATCCAGCGCCACCTTCTCCCTCCTGCCCAGCGTAGGCATCCTCCTGGGCGTCATCGCCCTCTCCGGGAGCCTGGGCATCCCCTGGCCTTGGCTGCGCCTATCGGTCATCGGCGCCCTCCATTACGAGACCCAGGTGGCCCAGGCGGCGGCGGAGCAGGTGGGCATGGGCACCCTGTCCGCGGCCAAGATGACCTCGGGCAGCTTCGCCACCATCGCCCTGCTCATGAGCATCTGCATCATGTGGGGCATGATCCTCTCCGTGTTCTTCAACAAAAAATACACCCAAAAGCTCACCGTCTCCAAAGAGAAAGCGGGCGGCGGCTTCGGGGATCTGGCCATGACCGCCATGTTCATCGGCCTGGTCTCCGCCTACATGGGCAGCTATATCGGCGGCTTCGTCTCCGGAAACGGCCGCTTCACCTGCACCGGCGACTGGACGCCCATCGCCGTGGCGGCGGTGAGCGCCCTGGTCATGGCCGGGTTCGTGTATCTCGCCGAGAAAAAGCAAAAGGCCTGGGTGGAAAGCTTCTCCGTGGCCGGCAGCATGATCGTGGGCATGGCCGCGGCGGTGCTCATCGGCCTGCTGGTGAAGTAAGGAGGGGAGTGGAATGGAAACGAAGCAAGTCAACGAAAGCTGGGCCGCCTACACCCGCGGCACCCACCGCATCGGCCGCATCTGCACCGTCATCACCCTCGTCATGTTGGTGGGCGCGCCCTTTCTCATCGGCACCTACCTGGGCGCCCTGCCGGACATCTCCGCCGTGGCGAAAGCCTTTTTGTCCGTGGGCCTGGTCTGGACCGTCAGCAGCGTGGTGGAGTTTTTGATCTACACCCCCATGCTGGGCGCCGGCGGCGGGTATCTGGCCTTCATCACCGGCAACCTTATCAACATGAAGATCCCCTGCGCCGTGAACGCCCGGGACATCGTGGGCGCCAAGACCGGCACTCCGGAGAACGAGATCATCTCCACCCTCTCCATCGCCACCTCGTCCCTGGTGACGATTTTGGTGCTGGCGGCGGGCGTGCTCCTGCTCACTCCGCTGCAGCCCATCCTCCAAAGCGAGGCCCTGCAGCCCGCCTTCTCCAACGTGGTCCCCGCCCTCTTCGGCGCCATGGCCTACAAGTATTACCGCCGCCATATGAACGTGGCGGTGCTGCCCCTGGTGTTCATGAGCCTGCTGTTCATCCTGGTGCCGAAGCTCATCGAATCCACCAGCATGATGATCATCCCCTCCGGCGCCTTGGCCATCGGCATCGCCTGGCTCCTCTACCGGAAGCAGAGAAAGGGAAACTGATATGCTGTACGTTGGCATCCTCCTGGGCGTTCTCGTCCTGCTGTTGCTCATCGCCCTTATCCGGACGGTTTTGACCCCCAACCTGAAAAGCACCTACGTGGCCGACGAGCCGGAGGCGGTCTCCCTGCCTCTTGCGGAGAAGCTCTCCAAAATGGTCCAGTGCGACACCACCTCCTTCGAGGGCCAGAACGACCCGGACCGGTTCGAAGCCTTCCACCGGGTCCTCAGGGAGCTCTTCCCCCTGGTCCACGAAAAGCTGGAGGTCACGGACATCGACGGGAACCTCCTGTACTACTGGCGGGGCAAGAGCCGGGAAAAGCCCATCCTGCTCATGAGCCACCAGGACGTGGTCCCCGCCGGGGGCGAGTGGAAGCATCCGCCTTTCTCCGGCGTCATCGAGGACGGCAAGGTCTGGGGCCGGGGCACCGCCGACACCAAGTGCTCCGTTATGGCCTTTCTCCAGGCGGTGGAGGAGCTCCTCCGTGAGGGCTACACTCCGGACTGCGATGTGTACCTGTCCTCCTCCTGCACGGAGGAGTGGGGCGGCGACGGCTGTCCCAAGCTGGTGGAGGAGATCCGCCGCCGGGGCGTGGACCTGTTCCTGGTGGTGGACGAAGGCGGCGGCATCATCCGGGAGCCCATCGGAGGCATCCCCGGGAACTTCGCCATGATGGGCGTGTTCGAAAAGGGCTGCGCCGACGTGACCTTCACCGCCCGGGGCAAGGGCGGCCACGCCAGCGCGCCCCCGAAAAACGCCCCCATCGACCGGCTGTCCGCCTTTGTAAAGGACGTGAACGGGTACCCCTTCAAAAGGAAGCTCCTGCCGGAGGTCTCCGCCATGTTCACGCGCCTGGCGCCCTATGGCTCCTTCCCCCTGAAGCTGGTGCTGGGAAACCTGTGGCTCTTCGGGCCCGTTTTGAAGCTGGCCCTGCCCGCCATCAGTCCCACCGCCGCCGCCATGCTGAGGACCACCGTGGCCTTCACCATGTCCTCCGGCTCGGAGGCCTTCAACGTGCTGCCCCGCTCCGCCACCGTGGGTGCCAACATTCGCCTGATCCCCCACCAGGGCCTGGAGAAGACCCTCTCTATCCTGGAGAAGCTGGCAAAGAAGCACGATCTGGAGATGACAGTGGTCAGCAGCAACGACTATACGGAACCCGTGGACATCCAGGGCGAGGCCTTCCGGGCTGTGGAGGCCGCTATTGCCGCCACATTCCCCGGTCTGCCCGCCGTGCCCTACGTGATGACCGGCGCCACCGACGCCCGGTTCTATCAGGCGATCTGCCCCAGCTGCGTCCGCTTCGCCCCCGTGATCTACGGCCCGGAGCAGATGGCCGGCATGCACGCCCCCAACGAGAACATCGAGTACAACTGCCTCCCCGGCGCCGTCCGCCTCTACAAAAACCTGATAAAAGGGCAGAAGAGGCAATAGTTTAGCTGAGTATAGAAGGAGAGTTTTGAATGGAACCATTCATCATTGTTGCCATATGCGTTATTTGTGCTACAGTGATTACATTGGTTAGTATTGCCATAATGAAAAAGGATGTATCGACTTTGGAATCAAACAAAACAAAGGAAGTGCTATCTGAAGAAAAACCAGGTGTTATCAATGCAGAAAGGTCAGGCATGACTATTCAGTTCGAGGAACTCGCTGCCTTGACCGAAGAACAAGAATCACACCTAATCGAAGTATCAGATAAAACGCTTCTTGCTAAAATAGATGGAGTGATTCCCGGTACTATTCAAGCTATAGTAAACGCAGGAGCTGCTTATAACTATCATAAGGTTATAGAAACTGCGGGCCAACTGTATCAAGCAATAATACCAAAAGGTGCTGTGCTCACAGGTTCAAGAGCTGTAGATGGTGCTTTTAGAGGCTTCTACCGAGGAGCAGATAATATAAAGGGGCATGCTAACTTCGTCCCAGTGAATGGAAATGTTGGCGAAGGATTTGCGGCCTTGGGCGTGGCAAATGCTGCCATGAGCGTTGGCGCTCTAATTGTTGGTCAGTACTATATGACACAGATACACGAACAGCTTGATTCTATCACGAATGAATTGGGTAAGATAGCAGGTTTTCAGGAAAATGAGTTTAGGAGCAAAGTCCTTGCGCTCGTAGTTGCAATTCAGAGGTGTTCGACATTTCAAACGGAGACGATGGAAAATGAAAACTTACGAAATAGGGAACTTCATCATTTGAATGATTTGGAACATGAATGTGCCCAATTGCTTGGGCAAGCAAATCTGACATTGCAGGGTTACTCGAAAAGGAATGGGCTTGATTATGAGGATTATGAGAAATCCGTTGAGGAAGCAAACGGCTGGTTCCAATATCAAAAGATTCTGTTGGAATTATTATGTAGAATCGAGGAATTGACTTTTGTACTCAACTTAGGGTCTGTTTCAAAAGAAAAATGCTATGCTATATATACATCTTATGCGAAACAAGCAAATGCCGCAATAGAACAACTTAAAGCTTGGCATGTGGTGAATGGTGATAGACTGAAAATTGATACTGATTTGATTAGAAGAGAGCGACAGGGAGTTGATAGACTTATTATGACTTTCCCTGCTTTATTTGATGATAACTTACACTATAAATCTATCTCTGCAAGCACAGCAGAGATGATAAAAAAGCAAACTGGCATGTTCGAAAAGGATAGGCTAAGAGAAAATGCAGATTTATTTCAGGAAGATGTGAGATTGATCTTGAAAGAGGGAAAACTCTATTATTTACCTCCTGCTTGAAGTGATTGATGGATAGAAGATAATATTCCATTGTCATACAAGAACACTATATGCTATACTAACCAAAACACCTTTGGAGGAAACACTATGGAACGGGTCAGCAAGCGACAGTATTATCTGGACATCGCGGCGGAGGTGGCGCGCCGGTCCACCTGCCTTCGGCGGCAGTACGGGGCCGTCATCGTGAAGAACGACGAGATCGTGGCCACCGGCTACAACGGCGCTCCCCGGGGCGACGAGAACTGCTGCGACGTGGGCGTCTGCTGGCGGGAGGCCCACGGCATCCCCCACGGGGAGCAGTACGAAAAGTGTGTGGCCGTCCACGCCGAGTGCAACGCCATCATCTCCGCCAGCCGCAACGAGATGCTGGGCTCCACCCTCTATCTCTTTGGATTCGAGAACGGAAAGCCCCTGGAGAAGGCGGAACCCTGCGTCATGTGCTCCCGGATGATCAAGAACGCCGGCATCGCCATGGTCATCAACCAGACCGAGGATCGTCCTGTCTGATCCTCCGATTTTTCCGGCCGAAAATCCCGTTTTTCCTCTTGACATTTCGGCCTTGGATGGCTACAATAGATAAGCGTTCCGGGTTCATCCGGAACGAATGCGCCCATAGCTCAGCGGATAGAGTGCCCGGCTACGAACCGGTAGGTCGAGAGTTCGAATCTCCCTGGGCGCGCCAACAAAACAGACACCCCATCGGGGTGTCTGTTTTGTTATAAGGCGCGCCCAGGGAGATTCGAACTGCCCGCGGTAGTGAATGAGGCTCCGGTGGAGCCTCAGAGCCGCGGGCTGAGCGAGGCCGCAGCCGAGGGTTCGAATCTCCCTGGGCGCGCCATATCTTGAGCCTTTTAAAGTCGCTCCCATGGGCTTCGCCCAGCCTCATTAAAAACGCCGCACAGTGGCGTTTTTCGAGCGCTCGGCCCCTTCGCGAGGCCGCAGCCGAAGGTTCGAATCCCCCTGGGCGCCGCATTATTTCAGCACGTACCCCAGTATCGCCACCGCCTGCAAAACGCTCCCCAACAGCACGAACAGGTGAAAGACGGAGTGGAACCAGCGGCGCTTGCTGCCGATGCCGTATAGGACGGCGCCCACGGTGTAGGCGATGCCGCCCGCCAGGAGCCAGTAGAAGCCGGAAAGGGTGATGGCTTCGATGGTCTGGGGCAGGACCAGGACGATCATCCAGCCCATGCCGATATAGCAGATCATGGACAGCACGTTGTATTTCTTCAAATCGATGGCGGTGAGCGTGGTGGCCAGGGCCACGAGCCCCCATTCGACGCCGAAGCAGACCCAGGCGAGGACGGGGTAGAGGGGCCGGATGCCCGCCAGCAGCACCGGCGTATAGGTGCCCGCGATCAGGGCGTAGATGGTGCAGTGATCCAGCACCTGCATGACCTTCTTGGCCCGGCTGGGCCGAAGGCCGTGGTAGACGCTGCTCATGGTGTAGAGCCAGATCATGGCCAGGCCGTAGAGGACGGCGCTGACGACGCCCCAGCCGTCGCGCTTGCGGGCCGCGAAAAGGATGCCCAGGATCAGCACGACGACCCCGATGCCGCCGCCCACGATGTGGCTGACCATGTTCATGATTTCTTCCCCGCGGGTGTAGTCTGGGAGCTCCCGCTTGTCGATGGGCGTCCGTTTCATCTGCAATCACCTGCTTTCAAGTGACAGTATACCACACCTTCCCGGCATGTGGGAGAGTTCGTCAAACATCGTCATTCCCATGGAGCCGCTGGAACGCCTGCAGCTCCTGGTTGACCTGCTTGGCCTGGGCGGAGTTCACCAGCCAGGAGAAGAGGAACACCAGCAGATAGATCACCAGCACGCTTCCCGCGATCCCCAGCACCACGGCGGGCCGGGAGGTGTCGATGGTGCGGCTGCGGAAGGCCAAGAACAGCACCACGGCCTCGGTGAGCAGAAACTGTATCAGCTCCCGCAGGATCAGCTCCCGGGGCTTCAGTTCCCGCTTCGACCAGGTCACCAAACTGGGGAGCACGCAGCAGCCGGCGTAGAGGAGAGGGGAGAGAAAGCCATCGTATCCGAAGCGGGCCTCCCCGTCGAAGTGAGACCCGAGCAGATAGATGGCGACGGTGATAAGGGTCGACAGCATGAAGAACAGACCCAGCTTCCGTACGATAAATTGCTTGATGCTCATGGGATCTCACTCTCCTTTCAAGGCGGATTTCAGATCCTTCACGTAGCTGCGGGAGATGATCACTTCCTCGCCGGATCGAAGGACGGCGCTCAGCCGCCCGTTCAGGGCGGGCTGGATGGAGCGGATCTTCATCAGGTTCAGGAGCATGGACTTGGATACGCGTAAAAAGTGCTTGGGCCGCAGCAGGCTCTCCAGCTCGTAGATCCGGTAGCCTGTTTCATAGACCTTTTCCTTCGTGTACAGGAAGGTCTTGCCGTCCACCGACTCGATGTAGTACAGTTCGGACACGGGGACCTCATACTGCTTTTCGTCCAGCACGCCGGACAGGCTTCCCTGCCGGGACTTGACGAAGGCGGCGATCTCCCGAACCTCCTCGGTGACCGCCCGACAGCAGATCAGGACCAGCTCCTGCTCTGCCGGGCCGATTTGCCTGATCCTCACATCCATAGACGCCCCTCCCGTGCCAGATACTCTTTGCGACCATTATACGGAGGTTGAGGGCGAAATGCAAGGAAATGTGGGTGATCTTAGCTCCTTCCCGCTTCCGTCGGAGCCTTTTTCGAAAGCCAGCCCTGAAAGAGGCCGCCCTCGAACAGGGAGATGATGATGAAAAAAATGTCCGCGAACAGGATGAAGACGAAGGAGGGGATCAGGATACGGGTGTATTTCTTCCCGGCGCAGGCCCCTTTGCGGATGAAGCCGCCCATGCGGGCCAGGTAGACGAGCACACCCAGATTGAAGTACAGCAGCAGCGCCGCGTTTTCGCCGAAGCTGATCCATGCGTCCCTGGGGAAGAAGTTCCCGGTGTTGGCAACGCTGAGCAGCGTGTTCAGCGCCAACAGCCCGATGTCCACCAGGAACAGGATCCGGGTCACGTTCAGCATCACGCCGCCGCCGATCCCTACGCCGCCGCCCCAGGTGAGCCCTGCGCGGCTGCAAAAGTGCTGGAAGCCCTGCATCAAAGGCTCGTTCTGCTTGCCCTCGATAAAGCCGTTGTTGGCGACGCAGTAGACGGCAAGGTGCAGATCGTTCTCCCGGCAGTAGGATTCCATCTTCTCCAGGAATCGGAGCACGTGGGAGGGGATGCCGTCCACATAGAGGGGGAGGCCGAACACCACCGCCTGGGCATCCGAAAGCTCCTTCAGGATCCGGTCGTGATCCGCCGGCGTGCGGAGCTTCTCCGTGACCTTCCGCCCACCCACGAACAGGCGCTGCAGGAACAGGAAGTAGGCGGAGGCGCAAAAGCTCTTCTTGGGGCTGCAGTTGATGAACACGGTTTTCATAGGGCTCCCTCCAGTTTCGTCAGGTCTTCGAGGAACAGGACTTCGGACCGCTGATATCCGTCGTTGAGGGCGTTGCGTTGAGCCAGCAGCCGGAAGGTCTCCTTCTCAGCCTCCGTGATCTCACCGTAGGCGACCACCTTCCAAAGATCGTGCCGCCCGTAGCGCAGGGTGTGGTGCATCTGTCGGCCCCGGTAGGTGCTGAAGGGGGTGGAGGTGCCGATGGAGCGGTCCAGCACATTTTTGACGGCGGCGCTGTATCCGCCGTAGAGATTCTTCGTGACGATCACCAGTTCGTCCGCCTGGCCGATGATTCGGCAGACCTGCTGGAGCGTATCCTTCATCTTGCATTCCGCCGGATGCTTGGTCCAGCAGCCGAAGCAGCCCTGACAAGGCGCGTATTTCCCGTCCGCCGCCAGCGCGCGGTCGCATTTCGTTTCGATCAGCTCGTCGTAGGTCCGATCGAGATCGTATAGGATCACCTTCATCATCATGCCTCCTTTGTCCCGGCGGTGCCCGGGTCATCTTGCTTACAGAGCCATTCTACCGTTTTTTTCATCGTTTTCAAGGCCTCGGACGGCAAGATGCATTTTGAGGCCATAAGATGCAAAAATGAGCTTCGCTTTTTGTCAGCCGCCTGATATACTATGCAATAAAGATCCGGAAGCGGGCAGGAGAGATGACGGAAAAAGGCCAAAAAAACAGACTGGAATGGAGTATGGCAAAGGCTGACCTTTGCCGTGAGGTGCTGTCGCTGGGGTTCCCGGCGGAGTTTGGGGAGCTGCTGGCCGCGGAGTTGGGCAGTCCCCGGTCCATGGGCCGCATGACGTCGTATCTTAGAAGCGTCCGGTCCCGCAGCGTGGAGGCCATCGTGGACGAGATGCTGGCCATCGCCAGCGAGGCGGAATCCTGGCGGCAGAGGAAGGAGAGCCAGGAGGCCCAGACCAGCTACAACGAGTGGCTGCGGCTCCGGCACCGGCAGGGGGACGACGAGGAATAGCCTCAGGGATCGTCCGACGCCTCCGCCGCCTGGCTGGTGAGCTTCTTATAGAGCCCCGGCAGGTCGTAATGGACGTGGTAGCGGAGGGGATGGAGCAGGCGGAACAGGGAGCGCTTCTGGTCCGTGCCCACCTTGACCCGGTGGATCATGGTGAACCCCCGGAAGGGGGGCATATAGGTGATGAGGTCGTTGACGTCCGCGAAGTTGGCGCACTCCGTGCACAGGGTGGAAAGGTATCGCTGCATCCGCTTTCGATTCAGCGGGGTGCATTTGAAGGGGCGCACGCTGCCGAAGGTATACAGATAGGGCTTCACGCCGAAGTTGTAATTCAAATCCTGGCAGCAGAGGCAGGCGATGGCTGAGCCCAAAGACCAGCCCAAAATCTCCGTGGCCGCCTCGGGATGCTCCTCATGAAGGGCAGCCCACTGTTCCCGCACCTCCTGTTTGATGGCAAGATACATGTTCCCCCAGCCGTGATGCACCCGAAGCTGCAGGGGCTCCCCCTCAAACTCGATGGCTCGATAGTACCGGCTGCCGAATTCGAACACGTTGGCCACCCAGTCGATGGCCCCGAAGGTGCGCTGAAAGTGGATCTGGATCACGTCCCGCCCCTGCTCGTAGTGGATCTCGTAGTTGACCTCATGGGCAAGGCCCAGAAGCTTCCCGAGTTTGGTGGTGTTGTATTTCACGGCGACGTACTTCACCGGGTAGGTGGCCCGCCCGGTATGGGTATAATCCTCGCTGGTGTTGATGAAGTACTCCTCGTAAGGGAGCCGCCGATACTGCATGAAAAGCGCCTCTTTTTCCTGGATCTGCCCATTTTATACCACAGGCCGCGGTTTTTGTAAAGGATCGTCGAAAAAGCCGCGCCGACAAGGGGGCGTTGACAGGTCCCCTCCGGGTTCCTATACTGTATATAACGAACGAACACAAAAGGACACAGGGAGGAAACATGGCATTCGATTTCAAGAAGGAATATAAGGAGTTCTATCTGCCGAAGGAGCATCCCGGCATCGTGACGGTGCCGCCCGTGAACTATATCGCCGTGCGGGGCCAGGGCGACCCCAACGCGGCGGACGGCGCGTACCAGCAGGCCATCGGCCTGCTGTACGGCGTGGCCTTCACCATCAAGATGAGCAAGATGGGGGACCATCGGATCGAGGGTTACTTCGATTACGTGGTGCCGCCTTTGGAGGGCTTCTGGTGGCAGGAGGGGGTGGCCGACATCGACTATGCCCATAAGGAGGCTTTTCGCTGGATCTCCGTGATCCGGCTGCCGGATTTCGTCACCCGAGCCGACTTTGACTGGGCGGTGGCGGAGGCTGCCCGGAAAAAGAAGATGGACTTTTCAAAAGTGGAGTTTTTCACCTACGACGAGGGGCTCTGCGTCCAGTGCATGCACCTGGGGCCCTATGACGACGAACCCGCCACCGTGGCCAAAATGCACGAATACATGGCTCAACGGGGGTATGCCCTGGATATCTCGGATCGGCGGATGCACCACGAGATCTACCTGAGCGACGCCCGCAAGACCGCCCCGGAGAAGCTGAAAACCGTTATCCGTCACCCCATTCGGGGCATAAAAAAGGAGGGATAGAATGAGATTGGATGGCTTTGGCCTGCTGGTCCAGGATATGGGGCGGATGATCCGCTTTTACCGGGATGTGCTTGGCTTTGAGATACGGGGGGCGGAGGACACGGAAAACGTGTATCTCGTGAAGGACGGGACCCTATTTTTGCTCTATGGCCGGAGGGATTTCGAAAGGATGACCGCTCGCTCCTACGGCTATGTCCAGGGGCTCAACGGCCATTTTGAGATCGCCCTCTATGTGGACACCTTTTCGGAAGTGGACGAAGCCTTTCGCCGGGCGGTGGAGCAGGGCGCTCAGCCCGTGCTTGTCCCCACCACGGAGTCCTGGGGCCAGCGGACCTGCTATATCGCCGACCCGGAGGGAAATTTGATCGAGATCGGTTCCTGGGACAGGCCCTATGAGGAGAAGGATCGGTAGCCTGATCGAAACTCACTTTCTGCCCGCGAAGGCATAGGCCGCCTCTATCCAGTCCTGCATCTCCTCGTCCAGCTCTTCGGGCCCTTTGAGGACGAAATGATGGGTCCAGCGGCCCGGATAGGCCTCCACCCGAAGGGCGATCCGGGGCGAATCCAGGGGGCAGGGGAGACCCAGCGTCAGGGTCAGATACCCCTCCGGCAGCTCCGCCTTCCGCTTCACCCGGGCAAAGGAGACGCAGGCGAACACATGCCGCTGAAAGAAGGTGATCTGAGTCTTCTGCACCCGTTTGTTGACCAGGGGAAAGGTGCGGTACAAGACCTCCTCCAGGGCCCGGTAGGTAGCCAAGGCCCTCTCGTGGCCGGAGAAGAACAACAGGGTATCCCGATCCAGCGCTTCCATGTCTATCCCTCCCGGGGCTCGATCACCACATGAACGGTGTCCCCGTTCCCCTTGTTCAGCGCCTTTCGGATGGCCTTCAGCACACCGATGATATAGCACACCGACCCGTCCGCCTGCTTCACGCCCATGTTCACGATGCTGCCGTCGTAGGGCACCCCGTCGAAGGTGGCGTGGACCTTCACCCGCCCCTTCCCGAACACCTCTTGGATATCCCAGGGAAAGGCCACGTAGACCCCACCCTCCGGCACCTCCCGCAGCACGGCGTCGTATTCGAATCGCATTTGCTCCATTTTTGATTGATCCAATAAGGACCGACTCAGCCCCCGTACATATGGCTGCAGACCAGGCGCTGAGCGATCTCGTCGCCGAAGAGGGATTTGACCTGGTCCACCGCCGGGCCGCCGGAGGTGAAGAGGGTGTTGGCGAAGGTGCGGACCTTTTCCGCCTTGGCGGCCGGGTCGCAATCGGGGAGCAGGGCAAGCTGCCGCAGGTATTCGTCAAAGTACGCCTTGCCCGCTGCCAGGAAGCGATCGTCGGCACCCTTGGCGGTCTTGGCGTAGGTGAAGGGGTAGCGGATGCTGTCGTACCAGTGGGGGCCGCTCTCATAGGCGGGCAGATCCTGGTCCCGGGCCTTCAAGGCCTCGTAGGCCGCCGCAAGGTCCTGGGGCAGGGGAGAGAGCTGGCAGTCGTAGAACTCCGCCATAAAGGTCTCCTTGCCCATGGCCTTGATCCAGTCGAAGTTCGCAAGGGGCGCGTCCTTCCCGGTGACGGACAGGACCACGGTCTCCATCTTCATGAGCCCCATCATGGCGTTCATGGTCATGATGCACAGATGGCCCAGATCCTTGATCTCATAGCTCCTGGTGAAAAAGTGCATCCCCTTTTTGGAAAGCTGGGCGTCGGAGCCGATGTCCAGGGGCTTCACCTCATACTTTTCTCCCAGACGATCCAGCACGTATGATCCTATTTTGTCGAATTCTTTCATGATCCTTCTCCTTTTTCACTCATTTTCTTGATTGTTCCCCTGGGAATTGCGCCATGGAAGGGGCGCTGCCCATCTATTCCCCGTACCGGCGCACGCGGAAGCCCCGCTCTCCGACTTCAAGGGGCAGGGGCTGGATGGCGGCGTGGGCGATGTGGATGGGGGGCTGGCTCTTGATCCGCACCAGGAACCGGCGCAGGTCCGTCAAATCCCCCTGGATCTCCAGCGCTACCCGGCCGTCGGGCAGGTTCATCACCCAGCCCGTGAGTTTTAGCTCCCGGCACAGGTACAAAGCCGTGTACCGGAGGCCCACGTGCTGGACGACTCCGCTGAGGATCACTCTCCAGCGGCTTTGCTGTTTCGGCGGTTCACCATGCTCCATATTTATTACAGCATACCATGTCCGCCCAAAAGATACAAACCCTTTCCACAAAAAAAGATCCTGCGGAAGCGGTTTTGCCAAGGCTTTTTTATCCGGCGATACAAAAAAGGCACAGCCGCTTTTTGAGCGGCTGTGCTTCTTTCGGTTCAGCTCATTCGTTCATTTCAGCATGGTTTCTTTTCAGAAAAGCAATATCGTTTCCGTAGCGCGATGCGGTTTCCTCGTCGTTTTCAAGAAAAAGCTCATACAACACAGGCGGGATTTTCGATGGGCTGACCCTCTCGTAAACGGTGAGATTCCAGGGGTGCTTGCATTTTTTGCACCGATAGATCAGCCATACGTCCACTTTGTTTCCGTTGGCGTTCACTCGGAACCTGCCGCTGTTGACGTATTCCTGCTTTTTTCCGCATCCCCCGCAACGGCGATATACCCGGATCGTCGGGAGCTTACGAGCCACGTTTCGCTTCCGATCCCTTCGTCTTGCGGATGATCCGCTGAACGGATTTCGTTGTCAGCGAATGCATCTTGGCAAGCGTTTCCACAGTCTCGCCGGCTTGAAACGCCTCGTAGATCTGTCGGTTTCTCTCTAAAAGATCGGATCGGGTGTTTGTGTCGCTTCCCCACGCCTTCTTTTGCTTGCTGGGGATATAGATCGCTTTTCCGTCTACATACTGCTGAATCGTCTCAATCAATTTCTTTGGCAGAACGTCCTCTGCCCTGATATAGCTCATTCTTTCCTCCTGTCTTTTTGAAGGATTCGTCTGAGCTTACGATTCATTATGTATTTAAGCTCAGACTACTGAGCCGTAACATACCTTTTTCTCATATAAGACTCCTTTCCTCGTGTTCTTCCTCTCCAGTATAAAGGATCGCTTTCCTTTTTTCCACCCCATGTTTGCTTATAAGCGTTTTTGTTCCAGCCCCCTCCTGTCGAAAAAGGGCAAACTGAAAGGACGCGGTCGCCCGCGTCCTTTGCGCCGTTAGGATTTACAGAGCGTTCTCGTCGCTCATAAGGTCGTGGAGGACCTTCTCCCGGACCACCGACACCGTGGTCTCCCGGACCTTCTGCCGCAGGGGCAGCACGGAGCGGGGGCTCACGGACAGCTCGTCGATGCCGATGGAGAGGAAGGTCTCCGTAAGGGCCAGATCGGCGCCCAACTCGCCGCAGATGCCCACCCAGATGCCGTTCTTGTGGGCGTTGTCCGCCACCATCTTGAGGAGCCGCAGCACGGCGGGGTGATGGGGGTCGAAGAACCGGCCGAGATCGTTGTTCTGCCGGTCGCAGGCCAGGGTGTACTGGGTCAGGTCGTTGGTGCCGCAGGAGAAGAAATCCACCTCTTTGGCCAGCCTATCGCTAATGACCGCCGCCGCGGGGGTCTCGATCATGATGCCCACCTGCACGTCGTCCGCGAAGGGGAACCCCTCTTTCGTCAGCTCCTTCTTCACCAGCTCGCACATCTTCTTGGCCTCCCGGACCTCCCACACGCTGGTGACCATGGGGAACATGATGCACAGCTTCCCGTAGGCGGAGGCGCGGTAGAGGGCCCGAAGCTGGGTCTTGAAGATCTCAGGCCGGTTGAGGCAGATGCGCAGCGCCCGGTTGCCCAGGGCGGGATTCTCCTCCTTGGGCAGGTCGAAGTATTCGATCTGCTTGTCGGCACCGATGTCCAGCGTGCGGATGACCACTTCCTTGCCGCCCATGTCGGAAAGGACCTTCTTGTAGGCCTCGAACTGGTAGTCCTCGGTGGGATAGTCGTCGCAGCCCAGGTAGAGGAACTCGCTGCGGAACAGGCCGATGCCGCCGCCATCGTTCTCCAGGACCTTGCTCACGTCCTCCGGGTTGCCGATGTTGCAGAAGACCCGGACCTTCTGGCCGTCCTTCGTCACGTTCTCCTTGCCCTTGAGCTGGTTCAGCAACTCCTGCCGCTTTTTCAGCTCCTCCTGCTTTTTGAGCATCCGGGCCTTGATGTCCGCGTCCGCGTCCACGGTGACCGCGCCGGTGGCACCGTCCACGATGACCTCCCGGCCGGAGTATTCCGCCTTGAGCTGGTCGCCCACGCCGATGATGGCGGGGATGCCCATGGTTCGGGCCAGGATGGCCGTGTGGCTGGAGCCGCTGCCGCCCTCGGTGACGAAGCCCAAAATCTTGCTCTTATCGAGCTGGACCGTCTCGCTGGGGGCCAGATCGTCCGCCGCCAAAATGACGGGGACGAGGGAGTCGATGCCCCCCTGGACCGCGCCGGCCAAAATTCCCACGATGCGGCCCGCCACGTCTTTCACGTCCGCGGCCCGGGCCTGCATGTAGCTGTCGTCCATGGCGGCGAACATCTCGGCGAACTGGGTGGCGGTGTCGCTGACGGCGGCCTCCGCATTGAGCTTGTTCTCCTGGATGGCGGTCTGGATGGTCTCCTCGAAGTCCAGATCCTCCGCCATCATCTGGTGGGTCTCAAAGAGCATGGCCGCCTCGTCGCCGGCCTCTGCCCGGGCCTTCTCGGCCAGCTCGCCCAGCTGGTCCATGGCCTTCTGCTGGGCCGCCTTGAAGCGCTGCCATTCGGCGTCGGCGTCGGCCACCTCATAGCGGTCGATGGTGGCCTTGGCCCGCTGATAGAAGTACAGGGGGCCGATGGCCACGCCTGTGGAAACGCCTTTACCTTGGATCAGAATCATTGCATCCTCCCTTCTGATGCAGAAACGGCTGTCAAAAGCGGCAGCCGTTTCGCATGATGTCTTTTACAGGTTGGCCTTGAAGAACTCTTCGATGGCGGCGGCGGCGGTATCCTCGTCCGCGCCCTCCACGGTGATCTTTACGGTGTCGCCCTGCTTGATGCCCATGCCCATCAGGGCCATGAGCTTCAGGGCGTTCACGGACTTCTCGCCCTTTGTCACGGTGACGGCGGAAGCGTACTTCTTGATCTCCTTGACCAGGATGCCGGCGGGACGGGCATGGATGCCCACGGGATCGGTGATGGTGTACTCAAAGCTCTTCATATGGATGTTCCTCCTTCAATGATATTTGATATTTATTTCGCGCCGCACTCCACGCCCTCGAGATCGTCCGAGTTGGTGAGGAGCACTGCCACGGTGTCGCTGTATCCGGCGGCCTTGATCTTGCTGCGGTCGAAGCGGATGAGGGGCTGGCCCGCCTTCACTTCGTCGCCCTCGTTGACCAGGCAGGTGAAGCCGTCGCCCTGCATGTTCACGGTATCCACGCCCACGTGGATCAAAAGCTCCATGCCGCCCGATTCAAGGCCTACGGCGTGGTGGCTCTCCGCCACGGAGGACACGGTGCCGTCGAAGGGGGCCACCACCACCTCTGCGGTGGGCTCCACGCCGATGCCGTCGCCCAACACGCCGGAGGCGAAGGTGTCGTCAGGGATGCTCTCCCGGTCGATGACCTTGCCCTCCACGGGCTGGAGCACCTGACCTGCGGCGCAGCGGATGACAGACACGGTGGGTACGGACAAAGCGGGCTCAGCGGGCTTTGCTTCGGGGGCGGGCTCCGCCTTGGCTTCTTCGGGCTTCTCCTCCTTCCAGAGGACCCAGACCAGGGCAAAGGCGATGCCGGCGGAGATGAGCAGCTCCACCAGGTACAGGACCGTCTTATTCACGGCGGGGATGGCGGGGATGCCGGTCACGCCGTACACAGGGGCGCCCAAACCGAAGATGGCGCCGAAGAACGCGCCCACGGCGCCGCCGGCCATGCCGCACAGGAAGGGCTTCATGAACCGGAAGTTGATGCCGAAGATGGCAGGCTCGGTGATGCCCAGGGAGGCGGACAGGGAGGAGGGCAGGGCCACGGACTTGGTCCGCTGGTTGGTTACCTTGAGCGCCACCGCCAAGCAGGCGCCGAACTGAGCGAAGTTGGCGGCGGAGGCGATGGGCATCCAGGTGTTGAGGCCCGTCTGGGCGATCATGCCGGCTTCGATCACGTTATACATGTGGTGCAGGCCCATGACCACGGTCCAGGGGTAAATGGCGCCCATGACCGCGGCGCCCAGCTTGGAGCTCGCCAGCCACTTGGCGCCGGTGAGCACGTAGTTCTCCAGCACGGAGAAGATGGGCCCGATGATGGTGAAGGTGACGAAAGCGGTGACGAGGACCGTGCACAGGGGTGTCACGAACAGGTCGATCATCTCGGGCACGTGCTTATGGAGCCACTTTTCCACGGTGGACATGAGCAACACCGCCAATATGACCGGGATCACGTGGCCCTGATAGCCCACCTGCTGGACCTTAAAGAAGAACAGCTGCCAGGTGGGTATCTCGCCGGCGGCGTAGTTGCCCACGGTCCAGGCGTTGATGAGGGCGGGGTGGACCATCATAAGGCCGATGACCGCGCCCAGGAAGATGTTGCCGCCGAAGACACGGGCGGCGGAGATGGCCACCAGCACGGGCAGCAGCGCGAAAGCGGTGTTGGCCACCAGGTCCAAGAAGGCGTACCAGTCGGTGCCGGCAAAGGCCGGGAAGAACTTGGGGATGGCTTCCACCAGACCCATCATGAGGCCCGAGGCCACGATGGCGGGCAGGATGGGCACGAACACGTCGCCGGGGGTCTTGAGGATCTTCTTCCACAGGGGCATCTTGGAGGCGGCGGCCTTCTTCACGTCGTCCTTGCTGGCGGCGGAAGCGCCGGTGACGGAGAGGAACTCGTCGTAGACCTTGTTCACCGTGCCGGTGCCGATGATGAGCTGGAGCTGTCCGTTGCTTTCGAACATGCCCTTGACCCCGTCCACTTCCTCCAGGGCTTTCTTGTTGACCTTGCTGTTGTCCGCGATCACCAGCCGCAGGCGGGTGGCGCAGTGGGCCGCGCTGATCACGTTGGCGCCGCCGCCGATGTTGGCCGCGATCTGCTCAGCGCATTTTCTGTAGTCCAGTGCCATATGGGTCTCCCTTCATTCTGTTATTTTGGGTTGGGGGATCTGTCAGTCAGCTTGACTGATATTTCAGTATACCGTAGGAAAATGGGAAAGTAAACAAATGTCTTTTCTCTTTTGACAGGTTTTTAGATCAAGCCCAGCTCCCGGAAGGCGATGGCGAGGCCGTCCTGATCCACGGCGGGGCAAACCTTGTCGCTCTTGGCCTTCAAGAGGGGGCTGGCGTTGTCCATGCACACGGACACGCCCACGGCTTCGATCATCTCGAGGTCGTTCATGCTGTCCCCGAACCCGATGGTGTCCTTCATGTCCGCGCCGAAATGGTCCGCGATGATCTTCACGCCCCGGCCCTTGTCGAACTTGCGGTTGATGAGCTCCCCGTTGAGACAGCGGTGGGCGGCCACGTCCTGGACCACGAAGTTGAAATCCTGCTCCAGCGCCTGCCGCGCAGGCTCGAGCTGCTGCGCCTCCAGGCACATGAACACGATCTTATAGATGGGACTGCCGTCGTATTCCTTCATGGGCCGGATGTTCAGCGACTCCGCCAGGGCCTTGCGCCAGCGGACCAGCTCGCTGTTCCCATCTCCGGCGCTGGCCAAAAAGTCTCCCAGATCCTCGTCGCCCCAGGTTTTGTCCCGGCTCTCGATGGTGCGGAAGACCCCGTTCTCCTTCAGGAGCCGAAGCCCCGTCTGGAGCTGCTCGTCGTCCATGGGGCAGTCGAAAAGGACCTGGTCCCCGGCGAACACGTAGCCGCCCGCCGCCGCCACGGCTCCGTCGAAGCCGTAGGCCAGGACCGGCGCCATCATCCCCGGGTTCCGGCCCGTGCAGAGGAAGATGAGGTGTCCGTTCTGCTGGGCTTTGCGGATGGCCGTGAGGGCGCTTTCCGGGGGCACGTTGCTGCCTGCGGGGGTCAAGGTGCCGTCGATATCCAAAAAGATCAGTTTGCGGTCCATACATATCCTCCTATTTGTATTCGTGGAGCAGCCAGGCAAAGCCGCCGGCCGGCAGAACGACCGCCCCGGCGTCCCGCTTGCGGCCGGTCATCAGATCCCGATACTCCTCCGTTTCCTTGAGCCAGGCGGTCTGCTTCTCCCGGGAGAAGTTGAACACGCAAAGGAGCTTCTGCCCCCGGTAGTACCGGCCGATGCCCAGTACCGCGTCGTTGCCCGTGTCCAGCAGCCAGGTGTCCGCCCCGTCGTCGAAGGCCCCATGCTTGGCCCGCAGCGCTTCCATCCGCCGGATGGCGGGGAAAAGCTTCCCCGGGACGGTGGTTTTGTCCGTCCGTTGGACGGCCAAAGACCAGTCCATGTCCCCCCGGTGCAGATACCGGCTGTCCTCCCGCTTCAGGGGGTCCCGATGATAGCCGTAGTCGTTCTCCCGGCCCACCTCGTCCCCGCTGTAGAGGACGGGCACCCCGCTCAGGGTGAACATGAAGGCGTGGAGCATCTCGTCCAACCGGACCGCTTTTTCCAACGCTTCCTCATTTCCGCTTTGACGGGCCGCTTCGATGCCGCAGAGGCTGGCGGTGGTGCCGCAGAGCCGGGCGTCCATAAGCCGGGGATCGTCGTTATATAGCTCCCCCCGGGCGGTGCTGCCGGAGAAGAAGCCGGTGAGATACTCGTTCAAGAACCGCTTGTGGGGCACCTCCTCCTGGCCGAACTGGCGCAGGAACCCATAATCGAGGCCCCAGCCGATGTCGTCGTGACACCGGAGATAGTTGAGGAAGGTGTATTCCCGGGGCAGGGAGAAGACCTGCCCCATCTGATGCCGGAGGAGCCGCACGTCTCCCGTGGCCACGGTGTGCCACAGGGTGGCCATGGTGGTCACGTTGTAGAGCATGTGGCACTCGGGCCGATCCACGGTGCCGAAGTAGGGGACCACCTTGCTGGGTTCCATGACCACTTCACCCAGGAGCAGGGTGCCGGGGCACACGATCTCGCACACCATCCGCATCATCCGCACCAGAAGGTGGACCTGGGGGAGGTTGCGGCAGTTGGTGCCCAAGGCCTTCCAGATGTAGGGCACCGCGTCCAGCCGAATCACGTCCACCCCATGGTTGCACAGGTTCAGCATGTTGTCCGTCATGTCCTGGAACACGGCGGGGTTGGCGTAGTTGAGATCCCACTGGTAGGGGTAGAAGGTGGTCATGACCACCTTTTTCGCCTCCTCGCACCAGGTAAAGTTGCCGGGGGCCGTGGTGGGGAAGACCTGGGGCACGGTCTGCTCGTAAGCGTTGGGGATGTCCCAGCCCGTGTAGAAGAAATACCGATCCTGATACTCCTTCTCCCCGGCCCGGGCGCGGCGGGCCCATTCGTGGTCCTCGCTGGTGTGGTTCATGACGAAGTCGAGACAGACGGCGATGCCCCGCTTGTGGCAGTCCTCGGCAAGAGCGGCCAGATCCTCCATGGTGCCCAGCTCCGGCTGGACCTTCCGAAAGTCGCTGACGGCGTAGCCTCCGTCGCTGCGGCCCTTGGGACTCTCCAAAAGGGGCATGAGGTGCAGGTAGTTCACGCCGCAGTCCTCGATGTAGCCGAGCTTCTCCCGAACGCCCTGAAGCGTCCCGGCAAAGGCGTTCACGTACATGAGCATGCCCACCAGATCGTGGCCCTTGTACCAGTCGGGATGGGCTTCCCTGGCCCGATCCATGAGCTTCAAGCTTTCGGGCCGGGCGGCGTAGGCCTCATAGAGCATGTCCGTGAACCGTTCGAAGGCGGCCATGTCGTTGTGATACAGCTCCCGGTAGAGACGGCTGAGCTCCTGTTCGTGGCGGCAGAAGCGGTCGTAGAACTCCAGCTTCCATTTCATCTTGTCCATGGGGGAAGAGCCCTCCTGTATAAATATTTGGCGAAAAGGGGTTTTTATGAGTATATCAATCCTGCGGCGAAAAAGCAACCGGAAAAGGGGAGCCAAGGCAGGACTTGCGCCGGTTTTTCGGACAGATGGCCCAAATATTTCCCTGTACCCGGCGGAGAGAATGTGGTATGGTATACTTAAAGGAAAGGAGGCGTGGATATGGAGCGAAGCTATGCGGCCATCGATCTGAAGTCCTTCTACGCCTCCGTGGAGTGCGTGGAGCGGGGGCTGGACCCCCTGGACACCCATCTGGTGGTGGCGGATCGGAGCCGGACGGAAAAGACCATCTGTCTCGCCGTGTCCCCGTCCCTGAAGGCCTACGGCATCCCCGGCCGGGCCCGGCTCTTCGAGGTGGAGGAGGGCATGCGCCGGGTGAACACCCTGCGGAAGATGGCGGCCCCCGGCCACAGGCTGACGGGCAGCTCCCCCTTCGCCCATGAGCTGGCGGCGGACGCCTCGCTTCAGGCGGACTATATCACCGCGCCGCCCCAGATGCGCAAGTACATGGCCTACAGCGGGAAGATCTACGGGGTGTATCTACGGTATGTGGCCCCGGAGGACATCCACATCTACTCCATCGACGAGGTGTTCATCGATCTCACCGGATACCTGAAGACCTACGGCCTCACCCCTCGGGCCCTGACGGAGCGGCTCATGGAGGAGGTGCTGCGGGAGACGGGGGTCACCGCCACGGCGGGCATCGGCACCAACCTGTATCTAGCTAAGGTGGCCATGGACATCGTGGCCAAGCACGCCGCCCCCAACGAGCACGGCGCCCGGGTGGCGGAGCTGACGGAGCAAAGCTATCGCCGGGAGCTGTGGGACCATCGGCCCATCACCGACTTTTGGCGGGTGGGCCGGGGCACGGCCAGGCGGCTGGAGAGCCGGGGCGTCTACACCATGGGGGATCTGGCGCGGCTTTCTTTGGACGGCGAGGACACCCTCTATGGGATCTTCGGCGTGAACGCGGAGCTCCTGATCGACCACGCCTGGGGCTACGAACCCTGCACGATTGCGGTTATCAAAGGCTACACCCCGGAGTCGAAGAGCCTGGGCAGCGGCCAGGTCCTCATGCGGCCATACGCCTTTTCGGAGGCACGGCTGGTGGCACGGGAGATGGCGGAAAAGCTGTCCTTGGACCTGTGCGACAAGGGCCTGCTGGCGGGGGAGGTGAGCCTCTACGTGGGCTACGATGTGGAAAACCTTTCGGGCCGGGGCGCCTATGAGGGGGAGATCGTGGTGGACCACTACGGCCGTTCCATGCCCAAGCCCACCCATGGCAACCACCGTTTTCGGGAGCCCACCGATTCCACAGAGGCCGTCGTCACGGCCATGGACGATATCTTCCGCCGGGTGGCGGACCCTCGCTTGACGGTGCGCCGCATCCAGGTGGGGGCGGGGCGGCTGTCGGAGGCGGGGACGGGCCCCGTCGGCGGCCGGAGCGAGCAGCTGGACCTGTTCGCCGACCCAACGGCCCAGGAGCAGGCGCGGCAGGTGCGCCAGGCAAAGCAGCGGCGGGAGCGACAGGCCCAGCAGGCGGTGCTGGATATCCGTAAGAAATTCGGCGGCAACGCCATCCTGAAGGGCATGGATCTGAAGGAAGGCGCCACCACGAAGGAGCGAAACGAGCAGGTCGGCGGACATAAAGCATGAAATAATGCATGATAATGCATTATCGATGAATATATACAGGGAGGAACCTATGAAAGTATTGATGCTCAACGGCAGCGCCCGGCCCACGGGCAACACCTACATCGCCCTCAAGGAGATCGGCGAACAGCTGAAAAAAGAGGGGATCGACTATGAGATCGTGAATGTGGGGAACAAACCCCTGCGGGACTGCATGGGCTGCGACAGATGTACCGACAAGGGCTGCGTTTTTGAGGACGATGGGGTCAACGAGTTTCTGGCCAAGGCCCGGGGGGCGGACGGCTTCGTCTTCGGCACCCCGGTCTACTACGCCCATCCCAGCGGCCGCATCCTCAGCTTCCTGGATCGGGTCTTCTACAGCGGCGGCCGTGCCTTCGCCTTCAAGCCCGGGGCGGCGGTGGCTGTGGCCCGACGGGGCGGCACCTCGGCCAGCTTCGACGTGATGAACAAGTATTTCGGCATCGCCCAGATGCCCGTCATCGGCTCCACCTATTGGAATCTGGTCCACGGGGCCAGGGCGGGGGAGGCGGCGGAGGACGCCGAGGGCCTCCAGACCATGCGGAACCTGGCCCGGAACATGGCCTACTATCTCAAGTGCCAGGAGGCGGGCCGGCAGGCGGGCGTGCCCCTGCCCGAGCCGGAGCGCACGAACCGCACCAACTTCATCCGCTGATATGACAGCCTTCCCATTGAGGGGACTAAGCGCCAGGAAAATGCTCCGGCGGAACGTTTTCAGCGAAGTCGGGCGAAGCCCATGGATAAGGGGGACCGCTTGCGGTGGATGAGGTGTTTTCACCCGATAGAGACTACAGAAGGAATCCAAATGGATACAACAAGCTACGACGACATCATAGACCGGCCCCGGCCTCTGTCAAAGAAGCACCCGCCCATGCCCATGGAGAAGCGGGCGGCCCAGTTCCTGCCCTTTTCGGCCTTGACCGGCCTTGACGCCCTGATGGAGGAGGAGGCCCGGCTCACGGAGGACAGGCCGGAGCTGGGGGAGGACGCCCTGCTCGCCCTGGACGAGCGATTCGCCCTGCTGCGGGCGCGGCTGTCGGAGCATCCGGAGGTCACCGTCACCTTTTTTCGGTCGGACGAAAAAAAAGGCGGGGGCCGTTACGAGACCCAAACCGGCCGGGTCCGCCGCCTGGACGAGGTGAATCGGACGCTGATCCTCACCGACGGCACCGGTATCTACCTCGATACCATCGTGGAGCTGCTAATATAAGCGGCTCCTCTCGTATTGTTAATTCTTTGTCCGCATTTTGGATGAATCTCCGTGCTATGCTATAGGCAAGGAGGTAAAAGCCGATGAGACCCATACGAGTATTCAGCATCCTGCTCTGCCTGTGTTTGCTCATGGGCTGCAGCGGCGATATGGCTCGACCCACAGCGGAGGACCATCCTCCCGTCCATGTGAACTATACCCCCGATCCCACCGCCATCCCAGCGGAGCTCCTGGAGTCCATTCCGGACCCCATCGGTACCCCGGCCCCCGACCCCAAGGAGGCGGCCCTGCTGTACGTGGGGGAGAGGGTCACCCTGTATCGGGCCTGCCGTGACGGGGCTCCGGGCATTTACATAGAGGAGATACGGTTCGGGCAGGAGACTGCCTGGTATCAGGAACTACCTCATGTGGAGGGGCAGGCGGAGCTCAACGTCACCAAGGTCGTGGTCAAGCCGGGGAAAGATCAGGCCGAAGCTTTTGTGGACATCCATTTTCCGGATAAAACCGGAAAGGAAATGGTCCTTTGTTTTGATCTCACCAATCCGAACGCGGCATCCTGGTATCTCGTTTCAGCGGAATCGGGCGTGGTCCTGACGGAGGAATTGGAGGAGACCTGCGCTGATCTGCTGTTGATCGGGTGGCTGTATGAGGATTTTCAACAGGATAAAGAGCGACTGACTGACCCGGAGGGTTGGGAGAGCCTTTGCCAGACACGTATACTGGATGCCCTATACTATTTCCACGGAGACGCGTTGCCGTCCTATTTTACCGGAGAGGGCGTGTATGACGATGAATTTGGAGATACCGCTGTTATATGCGTGACGGAGTTGGACGCCTTTTTTCAAAGCGTTCTGGGTCGTCCCAATCTGGTGCGGGACCTGGTCCATTGGGACGAAGATAGCTGGCCGGACCTGCAGCCCGGGCAGGTGCCCCTGCCGCCCACGGACTATAGCGGTTGGGCCGTTGTGGAGCAGGCAGTCGCAGATTCGGATGGAACGCTTCGTATCTATGGCCGTGCGGGCTGGAGCGAGGTATCATATATCGTCATCTGCCGTGTTCGAACGACAGAAGGATTCCTGGGCTATCGTATAGAATCCACAGAGATAATCCCCATTTTTCGTACGGACAACGACTCTCTGGTCACCTTCACCCCATAAGGCATCGATACAGAAAAAGGACGGTCCAGCCGTCCTTTTCCCTTTATTTGGCGTACCGGTCCACGATCTGGGATCGGTCGTAGTAGATCACGTCGTCCCCTATAAGCCTGCCCCGGCCGTTTCGACCCTCCACGATGCTCACGGCGCAATTGTAGGGCACATGCACGTGCCAAAAGTCGGAGGGGTCCTCGTACAGGTAGTTCAGCATGGCCCGGAGGGCGCAGCCATGGGTGGAGAGAAGGTAGGTCTTCCCATCGTCCCGCAGGAGCAGCTCCTTCAAAAAGCTCTGGGTCCGGGCGCAGACCTGCCGGATGCTCTCCCCGCCGGGAAAGGGCTCGTAGCGGAAGGGCTCCTCAAAGAACCGCCGCCCCTGTTCCCCCAGGGTGGACCGGTGTCGCCCCTCAGCTACGCCGAAGCTGATCTCCCTGAGCCGATCGTCGTATTGGATGGGCAGGTCGTTTTCGCTGGCCTCTAAAACGATCCGAGCGGTATCGGCGGCCCGCTGAAGGGGGCTGGAGAAGCAGCCGTCGAACCGGATGCCCCCCATCTTTTCCCCGGTGATCCGAGCCAAACGCATCCCGCTTTCGTTCAAAGGTTCGTCCATCCAGCCCTGCAGCACGCCCTTCACGTTCAGGTCCGTCTCCCCGTGGCGAATGATATAGATCAGCATCCTTCCGCTCTCCCGAAATGTCGTTTCCGGACAGGTATTGTATCACGTTCGGACTGAATTGCAAAGAGATGAAAACTTTCTGTCGGGTGTTGACAGAAGGGCGGGAGAGAACTTACAATGAACAGGATGAGTACCCGCGTTCAAAGTGGGTAAACACCGAGAAAAAACCATTCAGGAGGGATCATTTATGGCAAAGTTCGTATGCAGCATCTGCGGCTATGTGTATGAAGGCGACAAGGCCCCCGAGCAGTGCCCCGTTTGCAAGGCCCCCGCTTCCAAATTCATCGAGCAGGCCGGCGAGATGACCTGGGCTGCCGAGCATGTGGTGGGCGTGGCCCAGGGTGCGCCGGACGATATCATCGACGGGCTCCGCAAGAACTTCACCGGCGAGTGCACCGAGGTGGGCATGTACCTGGCCATGGCTCGGGTCGCCTATCGGGAGGGCTATCCCGAGATCGGCGAATACTGGGTGAAGGCGGGCCTCGAGGAGGCGGAGCACGCCGCCAAGTTCGCGGAGCTGCTGGGTGAGGTCATCACCGACTCCACCGAGAAGAATCTGAAGATGCGGGTCGAGGCGGAGAACGGCGCCACCGCCGGCAAGACCGCCCTGGCCAAGCGCGCCAAGGAGCTGAATCTCGACGCCATCCACGACACCGTCCATGAAATGGCTCGCGATGAGGCCAGACACGGCAAGGCCTTCGCCGGTCTCCTCAAGCGCTACTTCGGGAAATAAGAAAACCCAGGCAAACAGGGACTTTTGAGAGGGACAGTCGAGAGACTGTTCCTCTTTCTTTCTGCAACTTTCCAATATTCGATTGTACTTTTTTGGTACTTTTCCTCTTTGAGAAGAGGCTTTTCCCCTTGAAAATGGTACTTTTTGAATGGTACCATTTTGCAAGGCTAATTTTACAGATATTTAGGGAAAAATCAATACTTTTACACATCTATATAGTACGAGGTTAGCTGCTACCGCATGCTATAATGTATTCAGAAAAGAGAGAGGGAAACAAAAACAAAGACCTCACTCACAAAACGAAATAACGGGTTGTGACCTACCACAAGAAAGGAAACTATTGCCCGCGTGAGGAGGATTGAAATGAAAGCGTTGATTTGGATCGGCTGCATCGGCCTGGTTGCCGCGGTGGAGATCGTGACGGCCCTGACGGGCCGGGAGCTGGGCGTGACGCCCACCATCCTGCTGGCCGCCGCCAGTTTCCTGCTGGCCCGGGTCCTGTCCCTGCGCTATGATGAGGCGCAAAAGCGGAAGCGGGCCGAGGAACGAAGGCGCGCCGCGGAAAAGAAATAGATCAAAAGCGGCTGATTTTCGGCATCTTTCAATAAAGAAAGGACGCATGGTTGCGTCCTTTTTCGATCTTTGTTCTTTGACCTTATCCAACCGGGTCAAAGGATTCCGCCGTGGGCGTGGTCTTGGGGGTCTTGGTGGGCTTGGGGGTCTTGGTAGGCCCCGGCGTGGGCGTGGGCTTGCTGCCATAGACCCATTGCTCTTCGATCTTGTCGTAGGTGGCGGTGTAGGTATAGACGGTCTGCGGATTCTTCTTGTCGGTGTACTTGTCTACGTAGGTAGTCACCACGTAGCCGTCGTGGGCGTTGCGGGTCTTCACCTGGTAATCCGGGTACTGCTTCTTGTCGTACTTGATCTCCGGATTGTTGGCCTTGTCCTCGGAGATGATCTCATACCGGGTCTTGTAGGTGATGCCGGGCTCCTCCATGCCGTACACGTCCACATGGATCTCCTTCTTCCGGGCGCTGTCCTTGTTCTTGGTAATGTATACGAACAGGTAGATGGTGTTCTTTTTGTTGTTCTTGAACTTGAAATCGATGTGGCCGGAGTCCACCGTGGCGTCGAAGCCCAGATCCACATAGTCCGAGGGGATGGTGTGGGGGCGATGGTAGGTGATCTCCACGCCGGCCAAGAGCAGGGCGTTGTACATGGTGGTGCTCACCTGGCAGATGCCGCCACCGGGCTCCTTCTGATAGCCGGAGTTATAGATGGCGTTGGCCATGGCCCAGCCCTTCTTCTCGGACCGATCGCCGGTCCTCTTGTTGAAGCTGAAGTTCTCCCCGGGCTTGAGGGTGATCACGTTCATGAGCCCCACGCCCTTGCTGATATTGATGTCCCGGCCCTGCCGGTTCTCCAGGACCTCCTGCTTGGTGGAGCTGGAGCCGGTGAAATAGTAGACGGTGGAGAAGGAGGACAGCTTGGTGGTGGCCTTCTTCAAGGTGGCCACGGTCACCGCCGGCTCGGACACGGTCACGCTGGGGGAGAAGGAAAGCTGGTAGGTGCCGGCGCTCAGGGCGTTCTCGATCTGGCTCTTGACCGCGTTGACGTCCAGCTGCATCCCGTTGGTGCCCTCGGTATAGACGAACTTGGGCTTCTGGTAGGTGGTCTTGCCTACGGAATAGCTCTCGTAGTCGATGGACATGGTGGCGTTGGTGGCGTGATCGGGGACCTTGTCGTTGAGGGCGGCCAGGGTCGTCATCAGCGTGTCGGGATCATAGCGCATCTGGACCCGAATCGGGGTATCGGCGTTCACGGACGCGGCCATGGCCAACGCTTCGTCCACGTCAAAGTAGGCCCCGATGTCGCTCCGGGTCAGGGTGGCGTTGAAATACTTGTTTTTCAGCGTGATGGCCACGCTGTTGAGATCCTTCTCAAGACCCTGGCTCAGGGCGGCCCGGGCCTCCTCCATGGACAGGTTGCCCACCTGCACCTCGTTCACGGTCACGCCCCGGGGGATGCTCCCGGAGGCGGGGGGAACGGGCTCGCTGCCGGTGTTCACGGGCCGTGAGGTCGTGAAGCTGGTCTGTTCAGGGAGCATATAGTTGGTGGCGGGGACGCTGGCGGCGGTGGGATCGGCCAGGACCTGCTGATGCGGCCGAGTGTTCCGCTTTATCATCAGCACCAAAGCCCACACCAGCACCACCACGGCGGACAGGAACATGCCTGCCGCCACCAGGAAGATGCGCCGCTGCTTTTGCCGCTCCTTGGCCTTGCGGCGGGCGGCAGCCCGCTTGCGTGCGGCGGCGGCCCGACGGGCCCGCTCCTCTTCGGTCAGCTCCGGCTGGGGGGCGGGGGCAACGGAACGGGACCGGGCTCCGGTGGAGCCGGTCTGGGCGGTACGCTTTGGGGTTGTGGATCTCGACGCCGGCTCATGGGCGTCTTTTCGCGTATACATGGGCACATTATACCGTCAATTCACAGATTGTTCAACCGCTGTCACAAAAAATATGCTAAAATTTTACGTATCCGATAGCGGCAGAAAGGATATGCGTCTATGTTCCATATCGTCATGGTGGAGCCGGAGATCCCCCAAAACACGGGCAACGTGGCCCGGACCTGCTCGGTGACCGGGTCCGCCCTCCATCTCATCCGCCCCCTGGGCTTTTCCGTGGACGACAAGCATTTGAAGCGGGCGGGCCTGGACTACTGGCATACCCTGAACATCAGCTACTTCGACAGCCTCCGGGAGCTGCAGGATCTCTATCCCGACGCCCGCTTTTTCTACGCCTCCACCCATGCCCAAAACCGGTACACCGACGTGGCCTTCCGGGACGGGGATTTCCTGGTCTTCGGCAAGGAGACGGCGGGCCTCCCCAAGGATTTGCTGGCCCAAAATGCGGATCATGCCATCCGCATCCCCATGGGCGAGGGGCAGCGTTCCCTGAATCTGAGCAACTCCGTGGCCATCGTCCTCTACGAGGCCCTCCGGCAAAACAATTTTTTCGATTTGGTCTAAAAAAAGCTTGCATTTGTGGAATGCCTATGGTAATATAGCTCCGTTCGATTTTTGCAAAGGAGGTGGACTTGAATGGGTAAGTTCTGTGAAGTCTGCAATAAGGGCAAGATGTCCGGAAATAATGTCAGCCATTCCAATCGCAAGAGCAAGCGCAGCTGGGCTCCCAATGTGCAGCGCGTCCATGTGATCGTTGATGGCAAGACTCAGATCATGAACGTTTGCACGCGTTGCCTCCGTTCCGGCAAGATCGTCCGCAGCGTCTGAGCGCCTGACATGAAACGCCACCTTGACGGTGGCTTTTTTAATACGTTTTGAGGTAGGAGTATGGATCGTATCACCAGCCGCACCAATCCAAGGATCCAGCGGGCCCGGTCTCTGCGGGAGAGCAAGTACCGGAAGGAGACAGGCTGTCATTTCATCGAGGGGGACAAGCTGGTCCGGGAGGCGCTGACCTCCGGGACCCAGCTGGAGACCGTCTTCGTCCGGGAGGGGTACGCGGGGGAGGCGAGCTTCCCCTGTGAGACGGTGCTGGTGACCGACGGCGTCATGGACGCCCTCTCCACGGCCGGCACGCCCCAAAGCCTGTGCGCCGTGGCCAGGACCCCGGCGCTCAAAATGCCGGATGCCTTTGCGGGCATGGTGCTCCTGCTGGAAAACGTGCAGGACCCGGGGAACGTAGGCACCCTCATCCGCACGGCGGACGCTTTGGGCGCGGGCGCGGTGATCCTGTCCCCCCAGTGCGCCGATCCCTTCTCTCCCAAGACCCTGCGGGCTTCCATGGGCTCGGTCTATCATCTGCCCGTCTGGGTGTCGGATATCCCCGCCGCCCTCCGCGCCCTGAACGAGCAGGGCTACACCTGCCTTTGCGGGCACCTGAAGGGCAGCGAGACCTTGCCCCCCAAGACAGATAAGATGGCCCTGCTGGTGGGGAACGAGGGCAACGGCGTCACCGACGAAGCCGCCGCCCTCTGCTACGCCTACCGCCTGCCCATGCCCGGCCGCGCCGAGTCCCTCAACGCCGCCGTCTTTGGCTCGATCATGCTATATGAATTGATGAGGAAATGATTCGATTTTTCTTTTGCCGCTTTTTTTCGGTGAAAGGGTGTGAAGCCGAGCGCTGCCAGTGGCAGATGCAGCGAGGCGGAGCACGGGCGAAGCAAGGAAAAAGCAAGCGATAGCGAAGCTGTTGACTATGATTTGCCCCTGGTCAAAAAGCGGCGCAAAAAGAAAAGCTCAAGAAGAAATTGGAAAAGCAGACACAGCGCCTGCTTTTATTGGTCAGCTTTATCAGTCCTGCCCAGAATATAATCCGTAGAAGTCTTATACAAGTCCGCCAATGCGATCAGCACATCCGTAGGGACGTCCCGATACCCCTGCTCATAGCGAAAATACTGAGGCTGCGGCATGTTCAGATAGTCGGCCACCTGTCGTTGAGTCATGTCATGATCTTCTCGTAATTCTCGAATTCGCTTGTAGTACGCCATATATCCTCCAGTATCGCCATTTGGATATATTGACAGTACCTTATATTGGCCTTACAATGGTTGAATGATATCTATTTGGATATCAAATAATGGCGAAAAACGGAGGAAAAAACATGCCATCCTGTTTTTTCGTCGGCCATCGGGATGCAGGAAATGAGCTGCTCGCGCGCATACAGGCGGCCGTGGAAAATCTGATCCTCCGTGAAGGTGTGACGGATTTCTATGTGGGCCATCGAGGAAACTTTGACAGGATGGCAGGGGCGTCGGTGCGGAAACTTATGGAGACATATCCTCAAATCCGTCTGTACCTGGTGTTGGCTTACCTGCCACCGATAGGGGAGGAGCTATCAGAAGGGTTCACGGGGAGCGTGTTCCCGGAGGGCCTGGAATCGGTGCCCCGACGGTTTGCCATCCTGCGCGCTAATCGGGCCATGGTGGACATCTGCGACTTCCTGGTGGCCTATGCGCCCCACGAGACCGGCAATGCCTGGAAAGTTTTAGAGCATGCTCGGCGGCAAGAGAGGAAGGGTTTGATCCGCATCATTGCCTTGCAAGAAAAGGATGAGAAATGAAAAGAGCCTCCCTTGGTCGGGAAGCTCTTTCGTGATCATTCTTCAATTTTGACAATACCGATGGCTCCGTTTAGCAGCAAATTGATCAATTCATTACGCGAGCGATTGGTCTTTATTGATAACTCATCCAGTCGTGTAATCAGTTCATCTTTCATGCGGACGGAAACGATCTTATAACCGTCGTCGCCCTTGCGTTGAACTTTTTTTGTGATTTTGATTTCATCTGACATTTGACATCTACCTCAATATGGACATTGTATCTTGACAAGGTCGATATTCCTATACTAATATTATGTAGTATATTTAAGACTATATTCATATAGTTTTTCCTGAGGAGCAAAGGGAATAATGAAGATTTGTAAATATTGTGGTTTAGAAAACGGGGATGAAGCAAAAAAGTGCCGTGGGTGTGGAGCAAGTGAATTCCAGAACAAATGCTCCAATTGCGGTACTGTTCATGAAGGTTCATTTTGTCCTAATTGTGGCGTCAAAGCAGGAACTAAACCACATGTCTGTCCCACATGCGGCAATATTTTTTTCACACTTGCTTGTCCCCGTTGTGGATATTCTCCTGCAAGTAAAAATAATGCTCCCACGCAGAACGTGACAGTTACCCATGTTTATCGGGAGGAGAAGCCCAAGAAAAAGGTTACTGTATGGAGGATCTTGCTTTGGGTTTTCCTTTTTCCGATCATGGCAGTTATCGCTATTTGGAAATGCGACAAACTGAAAGGCGGGCTCAAATTGCTGTTGACTGCTGCTGTTGGTGTAGCCTTGGTTTGTGCTTTACCGCAAAATCCATTCATCGACAGTGAACCATCAAGAGCATTGAGCAGAATTATATCAGTAATTACAGAAACCACAAAGGCCCCGAAAGCAACACCCCAAGATCGCAGCCTTAAGGCCGTCAAGCCAACAACGGCTCCGACACCTACGGTTGTTCCGAAAACAGAAAAAACATCCGTACCGAAACAAACGGATCCAGCGACCGCTATTCCGACAAGTACTGTACCAACAGGGGTAACGCCAGAATTCAAGACGCTCATGGATGGCTATGAGGCGTTCTTCACTGAATATGTGCAGTTGTTAAAAAGTTTAGAGAACGATTCGTTTGATTATGCAGCGCTCGCAAGAATGGCACAGCTATCACTACTATATTCTCAATATACAGATGAAATAGATGCTTTAGAGGATAAAGATATGTCGCCTGCAGACGCGGCTTATTATGCAGAAGTGACAGGCCGAATTTTTGCAATGCTATATGGAGCGCTGGAAGAATTAGGCTGACAGATGGAAGAAAGCATATAGCGTCCACCTTTCTACAAAAGGATCTGACAATGCAAACATGAAAAAGAGCCTCCCTTGGTCGGGAAGCTCTTTCGTTTTCTTTCGCTTACGCTTTCTTGGCGGCCAGGGCCTTGTCCACCAGGGCCTTGAAGGCGTTCATGTCGGTGACGGCCAGGTCGGCCAGGACCTTCCGGTTCACTTCGACACCGGCCAGCTTGAGGCCGTTGATCAGGTTGGAGTAGTTGGTGCCGCAGATACGGGCGCCGGCGTTGATACGGGCGATCCAGAGGCGGCGGTACTCACGCTTCTTGTTCTTGCGGCCCACGTAGGCGTAGGCCATGGACTTCATCACCTGCTGGGAGGCTGCCCTATACTGCTTGGACTTGGCGCCGAAGTAACCCTTCGCCAGGCGCAGCACCTTCCGGCGCTTCTTGATGGAATTGACGCTTCTCTTAATTCTTGCCATGGTTCACATCTCCTTACTTATAGGGAATCAGCTCGCGGATCTTCTTCTGCTCTTCCTCGGCGATATAGCCGATCTGGCGGAGGCCGCGCAGCCTCTTGGTGGACTTCTTGGTGAGGATGTGGCTCTTGTAAGCCTTGCCGCGCTTGATTTTGCCGGACTTGGTCACGTCAAAACGCTTAGCAGCGCCGCGATGGGTCTTGATCTTTGGCATGTTCTTTCCTCCTGATAGATTTTAATTCTTCGGTGCCAACACCATGTACATGTTCCTGCCCTCTTGCTTAGGCGCCCTCTCCTGGTTGGCCTTGTCGGCGACCATGTTGTAGAAGGTGTTCATGACCTCCTCGCCGATGTCGCCCCGGGTGATCTGGCGGCCACGGAAGCGGATGCTCACCTTCACCTTGTTGCCGTCCTGCAGGAAACGGGAGCAGGCCTTGGCCTTGACTTCCATGTCATGCTGGTCGATGGTGGCGGAGAGGCGGATCTCCTTGACCTCGATGATCTTCTGATTCTTCCGCTGCTCCTTTTCCCGCTTCATCATGTCATAGCGGTGCTTGCTATAGTCCATGAGCTTGCAGGTGGGGGGATTGGCGTTGGAGAGCTTGACCAAATCGAGCTCCCGCTCGTCGGCCAGGCGCTGGGCGGCCCGGACATCCATGATGCCCAGCTGGACGCCGTTTTCGTCGATCAGACGGACCTCCGGATCCCGGATCTCCTCGTTGATAGGCAGTTCTTGGGTAGCGATGGGTCAACACCTCCTAAAAAAATAGCGGACGCAAACGCGCCCACCACGAAAAAAGTCCCATCATACCGTGCCTGATCTTTTTCAATCGGCAGGTGAGAGGCGGGCGCCTCTGCTTAAGCGTATTTATTATAGCGACCGACTTCGCCCCTGTCAAGGCCTTTTTTGCAGGTTTTTCCGCCTTTTTTCAGGGGAGAAGCCCGCTTTTGAGGATGTATACGCCCAAAGCGATATGCAAAACGAGGAACAGGGGCACCAGTATCCTGAATTTCGCATGCTTCGTCTTGTGGCGGAACAGCTCCATGCCCAGGAGAGCGCCGAGAGGCCCAAGGAGGGCGACGAGCAGGAGAGTCGCTTCCGGGATGCGCCAGGCGCCCCGCTTCGCCTTCAGCTTGTCGAGCCCGTACAGGGCGAAGGATGTCAGATTCAAAGCAGTCAAGACTAACAATAACACTTTCATGCCCGTTCCTCCTGCCAGGGGTAATGCCGGCGGCCCAGATGCTCGGCCCAGTTCTCCGGGTAATGGGATTCGTAAGGGATGTGCTGCATCGACCGCCTTTTCACGTTCCGGGGCAGATTGGCCCAAAGGAAGGAGGGGATGCCCACCGCGAACAGGTACAGAGGCCCCAGCAGAGCGGACTGGAAGGTGTGCCCGTATTCATGGGCCAGGAGCTTCGCCTCTCGCTCGGGCCTGAGCCCCTTGGGCACAAAGATGAACATGCCCAAGGATACGCCGCCCCAGTCCCCGTCGTGAAGGGTGGCGATGGCGCCGCCCACCCGCTTGCGGGGGCAGCGGCGGTATTTCAAGGCCATGGCCAGGCCGAGAAGCGTTTGGGGCAGGCCCCAGGTCCACTGCCAAATCCGGTATGCAGCTATCTGCCATTTTTTCATGGACCCACTATAGCATGGGCGAAAGGTGCCGTCAAGAAAGCATAAACGGAGCCTCGGCCGTATACAATAGGCCTATGGAAAAGAAAAACGATTTTTGGCCCTATGCCGCTTTTATCCTGCTTTCGCTCCTGGTGGGCGGCCTTGCAACCTTGGTGTCCGTGGACGGGATGCGGGCGTTTCAGAACCTGCCCCAGTCGCCCCTGACCCCGCCGCCGGTGGTGTTCTCCATCGTCTGGTCCATCCTTTACGTCCTCATGGGAGTCTCCGCGGCCCTCATCTATCGGGTGGAGCCTCGGGGGCTAAAGGATCAGCATCTCTTGTACGCGGGGACGCTGCTGCTCAACTTCCTCTGGCCGGTGCTCTTCTTCGCTTTGGAGCTGCGTTTGGCGGCCCTGGTGGTGCTGCTGGTCATGATCGCCCTGGCCATCGGCACGGTGGTCCGGTACCGGCCCCTGAACAAGACTGCCGCCTGGCTCCAATTGCCCTACACCCTGTGGCTCTGCTTCGCCCTCTACCTGAACCTGACGGCGTACCAGCTGAACGGATAACAGGGGCACGGCGTCCAAGGACATTCCACCCAAGTTTCGCACAAAAACGGGCCGGGAAAGCCATGGCTTCCCTGGCTTATTCATGTGCGCAGAGGGATCATTACATCGCTCTGGAATACCTGGTTCGATACGCCTTTGGCGTCATCCCGTAAAGCTCCTTGAACCTCCGGCAAAAATAGGTGGAGCTTTCAAAGCCGGTATCCTCTGCGATCCTGGCTACGGTTTTTTCGGTGAAGGTGAGCAGCTTCGCCGCCTGTTTCAGGCGGAATTCGATCAGGTAAGAGATGGGGGACTGATGAATGCCCTGCTGAAACACCTGAAGGGCCAGGCTCCTGCCAACATGAACGGCTGCGCCTATGTCCTCCAGCCGAAGGCTTTCCTGATAATGCTCCTGGACAAACTGCATCATGATCTGGAGACGGATCTGGTTTGTGCGGTCAACTTTTTCCTCTGAGATAGCATGCTCCGGCGGTTTGTGCTGATACATTTCATTCCAGAATTCAAGCAGGGCTGCCACCGTGACGATTTCCTCCACATCCTGCTTTTCCTGGCTTGCAAAGACCTCCATCATCCTATGAATGCATACGCCTTGCCAGGGAACGGAAGGATCGAACAGGATGCAATCGGTTCCGCTGTTGATGAATGGCTGAAGATACTTCTGATAGAGCAGGCTGTTTTCAGGAGCCAGCAAAAAGGGAGAATATACCACGTTCGGGATGACCGTGCTGGATTTTGCCTCCAAACGATGGAGCACCCGGCTGTTGATCAGCAGGCCGTATCCGGCACTGACGGTCAGCTTTTCTTCCCCCACAAAGCAGACGGCCTGGCCGGACTGCACGTACACGTATTCCAGCTCCGGGTGCCAATGCCAATCCACGCAATGAAAGTCAAAGTCCCATATGTCCTCATAATAATACTGAAACGGGAAAGCCGGATTTCCATGCCGGGCATTTTCCAGCAGGGTCTCATCCGTCGTGATCCGGGAAAAAGGCTTTGGCGCAGGCATGGACGTCCCTCCCGTTTTTTATCTTGGCATATTATACTATGAAACCGGCATTATGTCCAATGAAAAAGAAAGATAAGCGGTATATACTTCAGAGCATGATCGGAGGCGCGTTGGAGGGGCACTGACATGCAAAAGAATTACCAAAGGACATTGAAAGCCTGCTACCTGGGCTTCATCACTCAGGCCATCGCGGCAAATTTCGCGCCGCTGTTGTTTCTGAAATTCCATGCCGATTACGGCATCTCACTGGGCAGGATCGCCCTGATCTCCACCGCGTTCTACTTCACACAGCTGGTGGTGGATGTGTTTTGCGCCAGGTTCGTGGATAAGATCGGGTATCGCAAAAGCGTCGTCGCCTCGGAGGTGATGTCCGTCCTGGGTCTGGTCGGCCTGGCCTTCGTGCCGGATCTGTGCGCCGATCCCTTTGCGGGCATTATCGCCTGTGTCATCGTCTACGCCATAGGGAGCGGGCTGATCGAGGTGCTGTGCAGTCCCATTGTGGAAGCCTGCCCCTTCGATCATAAGGAAGCGGTCATGAGTCTGCTGCACTCGTTCTACTGCTGGGGATCTGTGGGCGTCATTCTTTTGTCATCTCTCTTTTTCACCGTTTTTGGCATCGGCAGCTGGCGGATCCTTGCATGCGTGTGGGCGCTGATCCCGCTGTACAACATATTCAACTTTGCCGCATGTCCGATTGAGCATCTGACGGAAGACGGCAAGGGGATGACCATTGGGCAGCTGTTCAGAAATCCGCTGTTTTGGGTGGCGATCGTGCTGATGGTCTGCGCGGGCGCATCGGAAATGTCCATGGCGCAGTGGGCTTCAGCCTATACGGAAGCGGCGCTTGGCTTCTCAAAATCCGTAGGCGACCTGATAGGCCCCTGTATGTTTGCGGTGACCATGGGTATCAGCCGGGTGATCTACGGGAAATACGGCGCCAAAATCAAGCTGGAGCGGTATATGATCGCCTCCGGTATCCTGTGTTTGTGCTGCTATCTGTTGGCGTCCCTGTCTTCGAGTCCGGCCCTGGGATTGATCGGATGCATCTTCTGCGGATTTTCCGTGGGCATCATGTGGCCCGGCACGATCAGCATCACCTCACCCCGCCTGCCCCAGGGCGGCACGGCGCTGTTCGCTTTTCTTGCCATGGCCGGCGATTTGGGCGGCGCATTCGGGCCGAGTCTGGTCGGCACAGTTTCCCAACGGGCAGGCGACAGCCTGCAGTCCGGCATGCTGGCAGGGAGCGTATTCCCGTTGGTGCTGATCGTTGCCCTGGTACTGTTCGGCAGGAGAACGGCAAAGGAGCAAACTTTGTAATTAAAAGATGATTGAAGACCGCCCAAAAGAATCATAAGAAGGGATCCTGCCTCGTTATGAAGACATGGATCCCTTCTTAAGCTTTTCTTTTTGGGCGACTTTTTCTTTTCACTGAAAAGAAAAAGTCGCAGAAAGAAAACTTACAAAAGCTTCTCCAGCTCGTCCACGGTCTCCGCGAATACCTTCAGGGCGTTCTTCACCGTATCCGGCTTCGTCAGGTCCACGCCCGCGATCTTCAGCTCGTTGAGCGGGTAATCGCTGCCGCCGGTGGTGAGAAATTTGAGGTAGCCGGAAGCGTCGCCGGTGGTGAGGATCCGATCCGCGATGGCCACGGCGGAGGAGAAGCCGGTGGCGTACTGGTACACGTAGAAGCCCCGATAGAAGTGGGGGATATAGCTCCACTCCGGGTCGATGTCCGGGTCGATCTCAGCCCCGTCGTAGTAGAGGGCCACCAGATCATGATACACCTGGTTCAGCGTGGACGCGGTGAGCGGCGTGCCCGCGGCGGCCAGTTCGTGGGCCTTGCGCTCGAACTCCGCGAACAGGGTCTGGCGGAACAGGGTGGTGCGGAACCCCTCCAGGAAGTGATTCAGCACGTAGGCCCGGCGCTTGGGGTCCTTCTCCGTCTTCAGCAGGTACTTGGTGAGCAGCACCTCGTTCACCGTGGAGGCCACCTCCGCCACCATGATCCGATAGTCATGGAGGGGGTAGGGCTGGGTCCGATCGGAGAAGAAGGAGTGCATGGAGTGCCCCAGCTCGTGGGCCACCGTGAAGGCGTCGTCCAGGGTGTTGGTGTAGTTCAGCAGCACGTAGGGATGCACGCCGAACACGCCCATGGAGAAAGCGCCGCTGCGCTTGCCCTCGTTCTCGTACACGTCCATCCAGTGCTCGGCGAACGCCCGATCCAAAAGCTGTCCGTACTCCTCGCCCAGAGGCTTGGTGGCCCCCTTCACCAGCTCCTTCACGTTTTCGAAGGGCACGGGGAAGTCCACGTCCTCCACCATGGGCGTATACAGGTCGAAGATATCGATCTTCTCCAGGCCCAGCACCCGCTGCCTAAGCTTCAGATACTTCTTCATGGCGGGCAGGCTCTCGTGGACCGCCTCGATGAGGCTGTCATAGACGCTCACGGGTACGTTCCCGCCGTCGAGAGCCGCTTCGCAGGCGGAGTTGTACCCGCGGACCGTGGCGTAATAGTTGTCCATCTTCACCGCGCCGCCGTACAGGGCCGCGAAGGTGTCCCCAAACTGGCGATAGGCGCCGAACATGGCCCGGAATGCCTCCTCCCGGACCTTCCGCTCCCGGCTCTCCCGGAACACGCCGAAGTTGCCCTGGGTGAGCTGGACCTCGTTCCCCTGCTCGTCGTGGACCATAGGCAGCTTCATGTTCACGTTGGTGAGCATCCCGTAGGCGTTGGCGGGCGTCTGAGCCGCGTCGCCCAGCATGGCCAGCATCTTCTCCCGTTCCTCGTCCAGGATATGGGCTCGGCCCCGGACGATGTCGTCCGCGATGAACCGATACACCGCCATATCCTCCTCTGCCATCCAGGCGGCAAGGTCCGCTTCCGGGATGGACAGGATCTCCGGATTCAAAAAGGCCACCATGGACATGCCCTTGACCATGAGGGTCATGGCCCGGGCGTCCATGTTCTGGTGCTCCGGCTCGCTGCCGTCGGCGCATTTGTGCAGGTTCGCATAGATGAAGGGCAGCTCGATCTTCTCCATGGCCGCGTAGACCGCGTCCAGCCCCTTCTTCAACCCGTCCTTGCTGGCTTTCAGGGTCCCGGGCAACGCCGCGAGCCCCGCCACGGCCTGCTCCGCCTCAGCCATGGCCGCCTCCCAGGCCGCCTTGTCCGGGTAGATGTGGGTAAAGTCCCACTGGTACTTGGGGTCCATATCCTTACGCTTCATGTGCCGTTCGTCCTTTCCCATTGTATTCGGCATGAGTATACCGCGTTTTTCCGCCCGAGGCAAGGGGCCCCTTTGCAAGGGGCCGGGGGTGTGGTATACTTTTTGCAGCAAACCGGAAGGAGGACCCCTATGGCATACGATTTCACCACCCTGCCCGACCGCTGGGCCGCCGGCGCCTTCAAGTATGAGGACATGAAGAAAAAGAAGCCCGACGTCTCCCGGGACGCGGTGCCCCTCAGCGTGGCGGACATGGAGTTTCTGAACCCGCCGGAGGTGCTGGCGGGGCTGAAGGACTATCTCGATCACAACGTTTTGGGCTACACCGGCCCCACGGACGGCTATTTCGCCGCGGTCCAGGGCTGGATGGAACGCCGCCACGGATACCGGCCGGAGAGGGACTGGTTCATCACCAGCCCCGGCATCGTCCCCGCCCTCTATGAGCTGGTGAAGGCCCTGACGGAGCCGGGGGAGGGGGTGCTCATGCTGAGCCCGGTGTACCACCCCTTCCGCTTCGCCGCCCAGGAACAGGGTCGGGAGGCCGTCTTCTGCCCCCTGATCGAGAGGGAGCGGACCTACGACATCGACTTCGATCTGTTCGAGAAGCTCTGTGCCCAGCCCCAGGTGAAGCTGTTTTTGCTCTGCAGCCCCCACAACCCCGTGGGCCGGATCTGGACGCGGGAGGAGCTCGTTCGTCTCGGAGATATCTGCCTTGAACATGACGTGGTCATGGTGGCGGACGAGATCCACGGGGATCTGATCCTGCCCGGGTATACCTTCACCTCCGTGGGCACCCTGCCCGAGCAATATTTGAACAACGCCATCCTCTGCACCGCCCCCAGCAAGACCTTCAACCTGGCGGGCATGCAGTGCTCCAACCTGTTCGTGCCGAACGGGGCTTTGCGGGAAAAACTGAAGCAGGAGGGCCACTATCCCACCCTGACCGCCCTGGGCTACGAGAGCTGCCGCCTGGCCTATACCTATGGGGAGGCCTGGCTGGAATCCCTGCGGACGGTCCTGGGGGAGAACAAGAAGCTGGTGGAGGGATACTTGGCAAAGAATATCCCCGTCATCCAGCCCTTCGAGCTCATGGGCACCTATCTCATGTGGCTGGACTGCCGAGGGCTGGGCCTTAGTAAGGACGCCCTGGAGAAGGCCATGATCGACGGGGAGCTGTTCTTCGACGAGGGGTACATCTTCGGATCCGAGGGCGCGGGCTTCGAGCGGCTGAATCTGGCCTGTCCCGCCTGGGTCCTCCAAAAGGCCATGGATAAACTTTCGACGGTGGTGCGGAAGGCGGGCAAATGAAGCGGCTGCTGATCACCGGATTCTCTCCCTTCGGCGGGGATGGGATAAACCCCGCCTGGCAGGCGGTGGCGGCCCTGCCCGAGACGGTGGGGGTATGGGCGCTCTATAAGCGGGAGCTGCCCGCCACCTTCCGGGGCGCGCCCAAGGGGATAGAGGAAGCCATACGGGAGGTGGAGCCGGACGCGGTGCTGATGATCGGCCTCGCGGCAGGCCGGGCGGCGGTGACCCCGGAACGGCAGGGGGTCAACGAGAAAAGCGCCCGCATCCCGGACAACGAGGGGTGCCAGCCCCAAAATGAGCCCGTGATCCCCGGGGGACCGGAGATCCTCTATTCCACCCTGCCTGTGGAGGACATGGCCGAAGCCATCCGCGAGATCGGCGTCCCCGCCCAGGTCTCCGAAAGCGCGGGCAGGTTCGTGTGCAACGCCCTGCTGTATTCGACGCTCCATGCCCTGGAGCAGGCGGAGGCACCGGTGCCCGCCGCCTTCGTCCACGTGCCCGCCACCCCGGAGCTGGCGGCGGGGCGGGACATGCCCACCTTGCCCTTGGAAAGGATCGTCGCGGCTCTAAGGGCCGCCATCGAGGCGATATAGGATGAACGACCGAAAAAAGCGTTGCAGCTGTCGGGAAGACTGAAAGCTGCAACGCTTTTTAAATTGGATAGGGTCATTCTGTAATATAGGAAATGGAGTCGGCGTAGCGATAATAGTAGGTGTCGTCTGGATCGAGACCGGATAGAATCTCTACGTAGGTTCCGTCGGAGACCCCTGTTTGGACCGTCACAGGAGAAAGAAGCTCGTCCTTCTCCTCGTCATACGCCGTGAAGACGACGGTTCGGTTGCCTTCCTCCGTCAAAGCGGCCAAAGGCACCGTCAACACCGCCTGCCCTTCGCTTCGGGGAAAGCAGACCGTGCCGTTCATGCCGGGATACAGCTGCGGCTGTCTGTCCAGAGCCAGGGTGACGGCGTATTTGGTGTTGCCGCCGCTGTTTTCCCCCTCCGGGTCGATTTTGGTGACGGCGGCGGTCAGATCCGTGGTGGACAAGGCGTCCAGATACAGATCGGCCTCCTGCCCCAGAGACAGGGACAGCACGTCCAACTCATCGACCGACACTCTGATCAGCATCTTCTCCTGGGGCGTGACGGTGCACAGTTCCTGCTCGGCGATGGCGTAGGCGACTTTTTTGCTGCTGGCCGCGCCGCCGTCCTTTCCGGAAGGAACGCGGATGCTGATGCGTCCGCCTCCGGGACGATCGCCCTGGCTCGGAGAGCCGGAGGGAGCTGCGCTCTCCCCGGGTTTAGACGGGCCTTCGGCAGGAGCCGCCGACTCGCTCGGCCCAGGCGTGGGTGCCGGTGTGGGCGTGGGGGTAGGGGTAGGCGTGGGGGTGGCGCTGGCCCCCGTGTGTTCCACGATCACCCAAACCAGGCTCCCGTTGGCGTCGAAGGTGAAGAGCAGCCTATCCCCGGGCAGGATCTCGGAAGCGGAGATGGTGTTCCACCCGCTGCTGAGCAGATAGATGGGGGCCGAACTGGGGATGGTATAGGTGCCCGTCATGGTGGCGGTGGGCAGGGCCGGCAGGGCGGTATAGCTGGAGACGCTCACCGGGTTTGCGCCGATGTTCAGGGACAACAGCCCGCCGGCGTTCTCCAGGACCTCCCCCACGTAGTGCACATACTCCTCCGGTTCCGCGTCGGCGGGGCCGGAAGCAAGATGCCGCACGGTGAGCCCCGTCACCATATCGGAAACGGACAGATAGGCCAACTCGTCGGAAAGACCTTCTATCACACCGCCGCAGGGGGCGTGGACGTACCCGCTCTCATAGAGCTCGAACAAGGTTTTTAGCTCCGCCTCGTATTCGGACCGCTGCTGAAGAAGGCTCTGGTACTCCGAAAGATCCGCCGTGTCGCTCAGCTCGATCACGGCCGCACCTGCATAGACGGTGCTTCCCTCGGTGCGATAGATGCGGGATACGGTGCCCAGATATCCGGTGATATTCAGCGCTTTGTGTACATACAGGGGGCCGCTGCCCAGCAGATCGCCTTCCTGGCTTTTCACGGAGACCTGTTCCCCGATGGGATATCCCCGGTCCACGACGGTCACGGTGGCGATGCCTTCCTCCAGGAAGGATACTTCGCCTGTGAGTTCCGTTCCGTCGGACAGGGTGACGATGACCGCGCTGCCCATGAATAGATCATCCGATGCCGAGATCTGCACGGCCATGCGCCCGTCCAGGCTCAACAGCATCAGAGCGCCGTGATCGTTCATCACGTCCTGCACCGTTTCTCCCACCTGGGCGTAGACGGTTTTCACGGTCCCCGCCACAGGGGCGGAGAGGGTGGTGGCGCTTTTGGCTTCGTGAGCCTTCTGGAGCTGGCTGTCGATGTCTTCGAGAGCCTCATGGACCGAGGCGATGGCCTGCATGACGGAGGTCTTGTCCGCCTTGGCCACGATCTGGCCCGCCGTGACGGTATCGCCGTTTTTGACGCAGACGGAGGAGACGGTGATGGAGGCGGGGATGTTGACGGAGACGGCTTCCTGTTCCTCCAGATAGCCTGTAGATTGAATGAAGTTGGTCAGGGTTTTCTCCTCCGCCGTGCCGGAAAGGACGTGAAGATCGGCAAGGGCTCCGTCCGCTTTTTCCTCCTCCTCGTTCACCGGGAACAGGAACACCACCAGACCAAGGGCGGCGAGGAACAGCAGCATGGCGGGCCAAAGCGACACCCGCCGCTGAGACAGGGGCGCGTCCTTCTGCTCCTCCAATTGGCGGATCTTCTTTCCGAGGAGGACCAGCCGCAGGATGCAGAGGGCCATGCCCAGGGCGGCGCCGATCAGGATGTACAGCCGGTAGGGGCGTACCGCCTCCCGGACGGGCGTGAGCTCCGACAGGGGCAAATACTCCTGCAACTCAACAATTTTGGCCGAGAACCATTCCTTCAGCGGCGAAACAGCCGGCGCTTCCTCGGCTTTTACAGCCTCCGTGTCGCTGTCCGACTCGGCGGGGCGGGAACGGCGGCGGGATGTGCCGTCTCCTCGCTCACCGGAACCGGGGAAAGATGCGCTCTCAGGGAAACTGTTCCCTTCAGGAGCCGTCATGCCCTCCGGCAAGCTCATGCCTTCCGGCAGGGCAAAGGCCCCTTTAGGTCCGTTGGCGCTGGCGGCTTCCGCCTCCGGCACCAGGAACCACAGGCCCAGATCCGCCAGCAGGACGAGGCTGAACAGGATCAGAAGAACGGAATAGAAAAATCGTTTGGCTTTCATAGTTTCTCCTCACCCGCCATAGTGCAGGGCGTCGATGGGCGCCATCCGAGCCGCCTTGTTGGCCGGATACAGGCCGAATACGATCCCGATGAAGAAGCAGAACAGAACGGCGATGAGCACGACGCCCCCCGACATCTGGAAGCTGATGTCCAGGCCCGAAACCACCGTGGTGATGAGCCGCAGCACGCCCCAGGAACCCAGGATGCCCAAAGCGCAGCCCAGCATGCAGATGACCACCGCCTCCACCAGGAACTGGGTCAGGATCATGCCGCGGCTGGCTCCGATAGCTTTACGGATGCCGATCTCCCGGGTGCGCTCCGTGACGGTGACCAGCATGATGTTCATGATGCCGATGCCGCCGACGATCAGGGAAATGGCGGCGATGCCGCCCAACAGCACGGCCAGGATGGACGTGACGCTGCTCAGCGCGCTTTCGAGAGCATTCTGGGAGGATATGGAAAAGGCATCCTCGTCTTTGTCGAAGCGTTCCTTCAAAATCTCCGTCAGACGCGTTTTGGCATCGTCCACCGTGCTGGCTTCTCCGGCGCTCACATAGAAGCTGGTGATCTCCGCCGTGGCGGTGGAACTGATGCGGATGAGGGAGGAATAGGGGATATAGGCCACCAGGGAACCGCTGCGGAAGGCGCTGGTCAGGGAGGTGTCATCGTCCTTCAGCACGCCCACTACCTGGAATCGGTGACCGTTCAGCCGGATGTCCTCTCCGAGACAATCCGCATAGCCCACCAGCTCGGTGGCTGCGGTTTCATTGATGACGCAGACGAAGGACACGTTCTCCTCGTCGGCCGTTTTCAGAAACCGCCCCACCAGCAGGTCCAGCTTCTGGATGTCCCCATAGGGGGCGGTGGTGCCGTAGACGGTCAGAGAGCCGGTCTTGGTGCCGTATTTGGCGGTGAAGCTCTCCGTGGCGGCGGGGGCCATCCGGCCGAAGGCGTCCTCGTCCATCCATTTGTTCAGGTCGGAGATGGTGATAGGATTGCCCTTGTTGTCTGAGACGCGGACGGTGATTTGGTCACTCCCCAGGCGAGCGATGGTGTCCGTTACGTTCCCCGTGGCGCCGCTGACCAGGCTCACCAGGATCACCAGCGCCATGACGCCGATGATGATGCCCAGCATGGTGAGGAAGGCCCGCATCTTGTTGCCGGAGATGGACTTGATGGCCATGCGGACGGATTGGATCATGGGGCCACCTCCCGCACCCGACCGTCCAGGATGTGGATGCTGCGCTGGGCCTGGCAGGCCACGGAATCGTCGTGGGTGATGAGCACGATGGTGTTTCCGGCATCGTGCAGCTCATGGAAGATGTCCATGATGTCCTGGCCCGTGTGGGAATCCAGATTGCCCGTTGGCTCGTCGGCCAAAATAAGGGAAGGATGGGCGGCGATGGCCCGGGCGATAGCCACCCGCTGCTGCTGGCCGCCGGAGAGCTCCGAGGGCAAATGATGGATGCGGCCGGTGAGTTGGACCCGTTCCATCGCCTCCGCCACCCGGCGGCGGCGTTCCCCCCGCCTGACCCGCTGATAGATCAGGGGCAGCTCCACGTTCTCCTGGGCGGTGAGCTGCGGGATCAAATTGAAGCTTTGAAACACGAAGCCGATCTTGCGGCTGCGGACCTGGGCAAGCTCATTCTCCGTATAGTCTTCGATGGGGATGTCGTCCAGCAGATATTCTCCGCTGTCCGCTATGTCCAGGCAGCCGATGATGTTCATCAGGGTGGACTTGCCGCTGCCGCTGGGGCCGATGATGCTGACGAATTCTCCGTCATGCACCGTCAGGCTGGCGTGGTCCAGCGCCTTCACGATCTCGTCGCCCACCTGATAGGTCTTGCAAACTTCCTTCAGGACGATCATGGCTGGCCTCCGTTCCGCCGCCGGCCGCTGTTGCCGCTGCCGCCGCCGCTGTTGCCGCCGCTGCCGGTCCCGGGTCGGTTGCCCCCGTTGCCGGAGCTGCCGGGCATGCCGCCGTTGAAGCCGCCCATGAAGGAGTTGAAGTCGTTGGCCTGCTTCTCGGTGTAGTAGACGGTGTCCCCTTCCTGCAAGCCCTCGGTGATCTCCACGTAGCCGCCGCCGGTCAAACCGGTCTTCACCTCCGCCATGCCTTCCAGTTCCCCGGTGGTCTCGTTGACAGAGGTGTACACATAGGCTGATTGACGGGTCTTGGTCACCGCCGCTTCAGGGAGCAGCAACGCGTCGTCCACCCCCTCAATGCGGATGGCTACGGTGGCGGACATGTTGGGCAGCATCTTCTCCGTCCTGTCCAGGGTGACCTCCACGGCGTATCGGGTGACACCGCTGCTGCTGGTGCCCGTTTTTTCGATGGACGTGACCTGGCCGCTGAAGGGATCCTCGCTGATGGAGGAGATGGTGATGGACGCCGTCTGGCCCAGTTCCACCGCCAAAATGTTCGATTCGTCGATGGAGGCGCTCACGATCATCTTCTCCTGGGGCTGCAGCACGGCGAAGGTCCATTCGGCAGGGGTCTCCGCGCCCTCCACGGTTTCCTGCTCCTCCGTGATGGACGATACTTTGCCGGAGAGGGGCGCCCGGATGACCCCCAGCTTATACAGGGAGATGAGCTCGTTCAGCTCTTCCTCCAGCTGTGCCCGCTGCTGCAGGAGGGCGTCGTAGTTGGCGGTGTAGACCGTGTCGCTGAGGTACAGGAGGACTCTGTTTTTGGTTACCGGGGCGTTTTCCGTGACGGAAAGGCGGCTTACCGTGCCCGCATATCCGGTCACGTTCAAGGGCTGATGGATGTACAGCAGGCCGCGGCCGAGTTCCTGCCCCTCGCCGTTGGTGACGATGGCCTCGTCCCCCAACAGGGGCTTGTCGTCGGTGACGAGCACCGCGATGGTTTCCCCTTTACGCTCGCCTGCGATGCCGGAATAGGTGCTGCCGTCGGACAGGGTCACCGTGAGCGGATCCCCCTCCAAAACCGCTTTAGCCGGGACGTCCACCGCCATGTATCCGTCCAAGGAGATGGTCAGCAGAGCCCCGTGTTCGTACATGGCGGAAAGGACCGAGTCGCCGTTTTGACAATAGATCGCCTTCACCCGGCCTGTCACGGTGGATTTCACCACGGTGCTCAGCGTTTCCCGGGCCGCTTCAGCGATATCGCTGTCCAGCTCCTCGAGCTCCGTCTGCAGCTCGTTCATGGCGGTCAGCACGGACGTAAGGTCCAGATAGGCCAAAACGTCCCCTTCTTCAACGGAATCCCCTTCTTCGACGCACAGGGAACGAAGGGATACGCTGCTGGGCACCTTCACTTCCGTTGCTTCCTGGGCGGCCTACGTGCCGCTGCCGGAGATAGTGGTGCTGATGCTACCCACGGTCACGGTGGCCTTCTGGGCTTCGTATTTGCTCTTTTCGCCATAGGCTTCCGTGACCCGCTGACGCAGGAGCTTCACCCCTACGGCCGCCCCGGCGATCAGGATCGCCAGGACGACGAGGACGGCGGACAGCGTTTTTCTTCTTCTGTTCTTCTTTCTGGAATTGGCCATATTCCTTCTTTCCCATGCTGTTTTGGCCATGATAGCGTCTCAACCTTAAAACATCTTTAAAAAAAGCTTGTCAGAATATCTGACAAGCTTAGTGAACGGTAAAGTATAGGAAAGCAGGGAGCCTTTATTTATGATACAGCTTCTTGGTCTGATACACGGGTTCACAGGTCACGTGGATGCCCAGCTTGCGAAGGAGGTTCAAATCCACCTCCGCCAGGATCACCGTGGAGTGCATCTCGCAGTTTTTCAGGTTGCTCAGCTGCTCCATGGCGATCTCCGCCGTGGGGTTCGTGGCGGCGCAGATGGAGAGAGCCAGCAGCGTCTCGTCCGTGTGGAGCCGGGGGTTGCGGTTCCCCAGATGGTCCACCTTTAGATGCTGGATGGGCTCGATGATCACGGGGGAGATGAGCTTCATGTCGTGGCGGATGCCGCCCAGCTCCTTCAGGGCGTTGAGCAGCATGGCCGACGCCGCGCCCAGCAGCGGCGAGGATTTGCCCGTGACGATCCGCCCGTCGGGCAGCTCGATGGCGGCGGCCGGTCCGCCGGTCTCCTCAGCCCGGGCGAGGGCAGGCGCCACCGGCGGCCGATCCTCGGTCTTGAGCCCCGCCTGCTTCATGAGGATGCGAAGCTTGTCCACCTCGTCCTCCGTGGTGAACCCCTGCTTTTTGCTCATCTGGGCGGCGAAGAACCGGCGGATGATCTCCTGCTGGGCGGCGAAGCGAACCGCCTCGTCGTCCCGGATGCAGAAGCCCGCCATATTCACGCCCATGTCCGTGGGGGACTTGTAGGGGGACTGGCCATAGATCTGCTCGAACATGGCGTTGAGCACGGGGAAGATCTCGATGTCCCGGTTGTAGTTGACGGCGATCTTGCCGTAGGCCTCCAGATGGTAGGGGTCCACCATGTTCACGTCCGAAAGGTCCGTGGTGGCGGCCTCGTAGGCAAGGTTCACCGGGTGGTTGAGGGGCAGATTCCAGATGGGGAAGGTCTCGAACTTGGCGTAGCCCGCCTTCACGCCCCGAAGGTTTTCATGATAGAGCTGGGAGATGCAGGTGGCCATCTTGCCGCTGCCGGGGCCGGGGGCGGTGACCACCACCAGGGGCCGGCTGGTCTCCACATAGTCGTTTTTGCCGCAGCCCTGGTCGCTCATGATGAGCTGGGCGTCGGCGGGATAGCCGGGGATGGAATAGTGGTGGTAGCACTTGACGCCCAGGGCTTCCAGCCGATTGGAGAAATTGACGGCGGCCCGCTGCCGGGCATAGCGGGTAATGACCACGCTCCCCACGAACAGGCCGAAATCCCGGAAGATGTCGATGAGCCGGAGCACGTCCTGGTCGTAGGTGATCCCAAGATCGCTCCGCACCTTGTTCTTTTCGATGTCCGAGGCGTTGATGACGATGATGATCTCCACCTGGTCGCTGAGGGACCGGAGCATCTGCATCTTGCTGTCGGGCTGGAAGCCGGGCAGGACCCGGGACGCGTGATAGTCGTCGAAAAGCTTGCCGCCGAATTCCAGATACAGTTTCCCGCCGAAGGAGCTGATCCGCTGCCGGATGTGCTCGGATTGAAGCTTCACATATTGATCGTGGTCGAAACCGATGCGCTGCATGTACCATACCTCCCCAAGTATACCCTGCATTATATACAAGTCTTCGACACATTGCAAGAACTTGTCTTTATTCCGGGAAAGGTGTATACTGTTTCAACTACCCAATGCAAGGAGGAAGAGCCATGCTGTTTTCTGACATGCCCTATGTTCGCCCCGATCTGGACTTTTTGCGGGAGAAGATCGACGAGCATACCGAGGAGCTGAAAAATGCCAAAACCTTCGACGAGGCGGACCGGGCCTACGCCGCCCTGGAGAAGGTGTTCTCCGGGGTGGAGACCGCCGTCACCCTCTGCTTCATCCGCCACTCCGTGAACACGGAGGACGAGTTCTACGCCGCGGAAAAGGAGTATCTGGACGAGGCCATGCCCCAGCTCCAGGACATCCAGCAGAGCGTGCGCCTGGTGCTGTACAACTCCCTCTGGCGGCCGGACTTTGAAAGGAAATACGGCTCCCTCCTCTTTACCAACATGACCATCCAGCTTCGCTCCTTCGACCCGAAGCTGATCCCCGACATGCAGGAGGAGAACAAGCTCACCACCGCCTACGGCAAGCTCATCGCCTCCGCCCAGATCCCCTTCGAGGGGCAGGTGCTGACCCTGGCCCAGATGGGCCCCTATAAGGAGAACCCGGACCCCGAGCTGCGCAAACGGGCCTGGCTCGCCCAGGCGGCCTTCTACACGGAGCACCAGCAGGAGCTGGACGACATCTACGACAAGCTCACGCGGCTTAGGACCAAGATGGGCCGGGACATGGGCTATGAGAACTACGTGCCCCTGGGGTACGATCGCATGGACCGCAACTGCTACACCGAGGCGGACGTAAAGAAGTTTCGGGAGGCCATCATCGCCTACGTGGTCCCCGTGGCGGACCGGCTCTTTCGGGAGCAGGCCCAGCGCCTGGGCCGTCCCTATCCCCTGAGCTATGCGGACACCGCCCCCATGTTCCTCTCCGGCAACCCCGTTCCCAAGGGAACGGCGGACGACATCCTGGCGGTGGGGAAGAAGTTCTATCACGAGCTGTCCCCTGAGACGGCGGAGTTCATCGACGTCATGTTCAAGAACGAGCTCATGGACGTGCTCAGCCGCAAGGGCAAGGAGGGGGGCGGCTACTGCGCCGGCATCCCGGATTACAAGGTCCCCTTCATCTTCGCCAACTTCAACGGCACCCAGGGGGACGTGGAGGTGCTGACCCACGAGGGCGGCCACGCCTTCGCCGGCTATACCGCCCGGGATATCTTCCCCGGGGATCTGCAGAGCCCCACCCTGGAGAGCTGCGAGATCCACTCCATGAGCATGGAGTTCTTCGCCTGGCCCTGGGCGGAGGACTTCTTCGGCGATCAGGCGGACAAATACCGCTACGCCCACCTGGCCGGGGCTTTGAAATTCCTGCCCTACGGCACCATGGTGGACCACTTCCAGCACATCGTCTACGAGCAGCCCGACCTGACCCCGGATCAGCGGCACGAGAAGTGGGCGGAGCTCACCAAGATCTACATGCCCTGGATCCGGCTGGGCGACATGCCCTTCTGGGGGGAGGGGAAGGCCTGGCAGCGGCAGAGCCACATCTACGAGGCCCCCTTCTACTACATCGACTACTGCCTGGCCCAGTCTGTGGCGCTCCAGTTCTGGGCCCTCATGCAGCAGGATCGGGACATGGCCTGGCAACGGTATTACAAGCTGGTGAAACTGGCCGGCACCCGGACCTATCGGGAGCTGGTGGCTGCCGCGGGCCTCAACGACCCCTTCGAGCCCGAGGGATTGAAGGCCGCCTGCGAAGCCGCCGCCAGGTGGCTGGACGGCTGCGACATGACCAAGATCAAATAAGGAGGACCCTATGCGCGCCTACGAACGGTTCATCACCTACGCCAAAGTCCACACCGCCAGCAGCGAGGATTTTGAAAAGAACCCCTCTACAGAGCGGCAGTTCGACCTGGCGAACCTGCTGGTCCGGGAGCTGAAGGAGCTGGGCGTCGCCGACGCCCGGGTGACCGACAGCTGCTACGTCTACGGCTCCCTGCCCGCCACCCCCGGCTTTGAGAAGGCCCCCAAGCTGGGCTTCATCGCCCACATGGACACGGTGCCCGACTTCTCCGGGGAGAACGTGAAGCCCACCCTTGTCCCCGATTACGACGGGGGCGACATCCCTCTGGGCACCTGCGGCCGCGTCCTGTCCCCCAGGGATTTCCCGAGCCTCCTGGAGCTGAAGGGGAAGACCCTCATCACCACCGACGGCACCACCGTTTTGGGCGGCGACGACAAGGCGGGCGTGGCGGAGATCATGACCCTGGTGGAGAGGCTCCAAAAGGGCGACGTCCCCCACGGCTTCATCGGCGTGGCCTTCACCCCCGACGAGGAGATCGGCCACGGTCCCGACGGCTTCGACGTGGAGGGCTTCGGCTGCGACTTTGCATACACCCTGGACGGGGGCAAGGCGGGGGAGATCGAGTTTGAAAACTTCAACGCCTGCGCCGCCCGGTTCACCGTCCACGGGCGGAACGTGCATCCCGGCGCCGCCAAGGGCGTCATGATCAACGCCCTGCAGGTGGCCATGGAGCTGAACGGCCTGCTGCCCGGGGCGGAGCGGCCCGAGCATACGGCGGGGTACGAGGGCTTCTTCCACCTGACCGACATGAGCGGCACCGTGGAGCAGGCCACCCTCTCCTATATCGTCCGGGATCACAGCGCTCCCCGTTTCGACAGCCGCAAGGCCACCCTGGGGCAGATCGAAGCCTTCCTCAACGGGAAGTACGGCCCCGGCACGGTGGAGCTGGCTATCCGGGACCAGTATCGGAACATGGTGGAGAAGATCCGGCCCGACAACTATCATCTGATCGAGAACGCCGTGGCCGCCTGCGAGGCGGCGGGCGTCAAGCCCCTCATCCAGCCCATCCGGGGCGGCACCGACGGGGCCACCCTTTCCTTCATGGGCCTCCCGTGCCCGAACCTGGGCACCGGCGACTTCGCCTGCCACGGCCCCTTCGAGCACGTCTGCGTGGAGGAGATGGATCAGTGCGTTGAGGTGGCTTTGAACCTGGTGAAAGCCTACGCCAAATAGCCCCACGGAAGGAGACGCCCCATGAAAACCTGGAAACCGCTGCTCGTGTACCTGGTGGCTTTCGCCGCCTTTGCCCTTGTCGACCGGTTCCTCTATGCCCATCCCGTGATCCAGGTACTGGCCATGACGGCCATGGTGCTCTTCGCGGCCCGGTTGCTGGGCCTGCTGCTGAGCCTCGTCAAGCCCAAGGAGCGCAAGGCCATGACGATGGTCTCCCTCCTGTCCAGCCTCCTGCGGTACGTAGCGGCGCTGGTGATCCTCTGTTGGGGTCTGTCCATCCTGGGCGTGAACGTGAACGCCATCGTGGCCAGCGTGGGGATCGTGGCCCTGATCGTTGGCTTTGGGGCCGAAAGCCTGGTGGCCGACGTGGTCACGGGCATCTTCCTGATCTTTGAAAACCAGTACAACGTGGGGGACATCGTGGAGGTCAACGGCTTCCGCGGCACGGTGAAGGATATCGGCATCCGCACCACCTCCATCATGGACCCGGGGGAGAACATCAAGATCATCAACAACTCCGACATGAAGAACATCCTGAACCGGTCCGACAACATCTCCCGGGCGGTCAGCGACATCGCCATCCCCTATGAAACGGACCTGGAGGCTTTGGAAGCTAAGCTCCCCAAGCTCATGGAGGACATCTTTGCCAAGCGGCAGGACGTGATGCTCTCTACGCCCCGGTATCTGGGGGTCCAGCAGCTGGCGGAGTCCTCCGTGATCCTCCGGTTCGTGGTGGAAGTGGCGGAGCAGGACATCTATTCCGGGGCCCGCATCCTGAATCGGGATCTGTGGTTGGGCTTCCGGTCCCTGGGCGTGGAGTGCCCCTTCCCCCAGGTGGACGTGCACAGCAAGTAAGCGGCGATCCCCATGACCGATCTGGACCGGGAATTTTCGCCCCTGCCGGAGGAGTTTCCTGCCCCGGGGGCACAGATATCCCCTCCGCCGCCTGAGTTCGGCGGGGGCGGGCAGGGTGCGCCCGCGGCCAAGACGAACAAGCGGATGCGCCGGTATCTGATCGCGCTGTTGACCACGGCCCTCCTCTCCGGAACGGCCGTCCTTGGCGGGCAGCGGGTCACCCTTTCCTCGTCTGCCCCTACGGCCACGCCGTCCCCGGAGGCGGCGGCCGTCATGGCCGCGACCCGGGCGGAGGACACACCGGCTCCCACGGAGCTTCCCTCTCCGACCCCCACACCGACGCCTACGCCCACACCTACGCCTACGCCTACGCCCACGCCTACGCCGACGCCGACAGCCACACCTACGCCAACGCCTACGCCAACGCCCACACCGACACCGACGCCGACCCCCACACCGACGCCTACGCCTACGCCTACACCGACGCCAACGCCTACACCGACGCCGACGCCCACACCAACGCCTACGCCCACGCCGACGCCTACACCGACGCCGACACCCACGCCTACACCAACGCCCACAGCCGAACCTACGGCGACCCCGCTGCCCAGACCGGAGGCTCAGATCGTCTTCTACCGCACCTCTGAGGTCTATCACGGGCAGGTCCGGTTCACCGCTCCGGCCCTGTTGGAAGCGGTGGTGGTCCGCATGTGGGACCGGGGCCTGGAGGAGGAGATCTGGTCGCACGATCTCACGCCGGAGGAGCTGAGTCGGGGCGAGTACGCGTTTTCCGACTACGACCTATTCTCCGGGGACTATGTGGAAAAGCATCTCGATCAGCTCCGGGAGGGGTACGAGCCCGATCCCGTGCTGGAGGTCACCTGCACCTTCCGCACCGAGACCGGCACCGAGACCGGTACCGAGACCGTCACGGAGCGGGCGGAACCGGCTTACGAGCCCTGGATCAGCGTCCGCTACGACCTTAAGGATCCATCGGAGGACTTTTTGGCCTACTTCATGGAGCAGACCACCTATCCTGACTGCTTCGTGGTCCGCGTGGAGGACACGCCCTACGGGAATCTGTATGTGGCGTACGGGGCGGCGGAGGACCTGCCCGCCGGCGGGGTGACGGTGACTGTCACCGTGGATGGCCAGACCCTTCCCGGGGACGACTGCCGCCTGGAGACGGAGACGTTCGCATACGAAGGGACCACCTTCTACACCTATCTGCTGATCGTGCCTCGGCCCGAGAGCCTTCCTGCCGAGGGCAAAGCCCAGGTGATCGTCACCCGCCGTCTATTGAGCTATCCCGACATAGTCCGGACGGACGTGAAGGAAGTATCCTTCGGCGGGGAAGGATAGACCGTGCATGAATAAACATCCACCGGCCAAGCCGGTGGTTTTTCATATGCGGGCAAAGCCCTCTGTTCTTCGCGCACGCGTCGAACGCGTAAGTACGATCTGCCAATTGCGTAGGACTGTTACTTGCCGCCCGTAAACGGGCCGTTAATTGGTAACGTTAATTGCTCCGCTAACTGGTCTTCCTTTAGTTGGTTCTTAATGTACTCCGCAATTCGGCTCGTATTCTTCCCCGCTGTATCCACGTAGTATCCTCTGCACCAGAATTCTCTGTTCCGGTACTTGTACTTTAGCTCGCCGAATTGCTCATACAGCATCGTACTGCTTTTCCCCTTTAGGTACCCCATAAAACTCGATACCGCTATCTTCGGAGGTATTTCCACTAGCATATGTACGTGGTCCGGACATATCTCTGCTTCTATTATCTTTACGCCTTTCCACTCGCATAGTTGTCGCAGTATCTTCCCTATCGCTTGTTTCTTCTCTCCATAGAATACTTTTCGTCGATACTTCGGTGCAAATACTATATGGTATTTGCAATTCCACTTCGTATGCGATAAACTGTTTATATCGTTTATGCTCACTCCTTTGTCCTCCCTTTGCTTTTCGTTGCAGTTGGCAGACCGCATCTCGATTATAGCAAAGGGAGGACAATCCTTCATCGCCAGCAGCCTCTCCTGTACCACTCGTCTAACGAGTGGTTTTACTATACAAAAAAGGACCCCTTGCGCAAGGGGTCCTTTTTTGTATCGTCGCGAAGGGCTGCGCGCCCGGTCCGTCACAGGTTGGAGATCAGCAGCACGACGCCGGAGGCGATCAGAATCACATACACTATTTTCAGGAAGGTCTGCTGCTTGATCCGATGGGCGAACACACCGCCCAGCCAGGTGCCGAGAAACATGGGGATGATGGCGATAGCGCCCATGGTGAGGAGCTTTTTGTCCACCTGTCCGCCGGCAAAATTGAGGGCCAGCATCACCGTGTTCAGGATGGCCCAGAGGGCATTGTTGGTGGCCCTGAGCTCCTGCTTCTCGGGGATCCGTTCCACGGCGTACACCGCCAGGAAGCTGCCGCCGGAAACGAACAGCCCCTGCATGATGCCGGCGACGGCCAGCGCCAGGTTCTGCACCGCTTTGGAGGCGGGTTTGGTGGCTGGCCAAAAGAGCTTCTTCACGCCGATGCCGATGACAACCGCGCCGTAGATGACCAAAAGGAAGTTCATCTTCACTCGGCCCGCGATCCACTGGGCCGCCAGCACGCCCACCAGCATCACGCCGGCCATCTTGGCCAGCTCCCGCCAGTTGATGTACTTATACTCCGTGATCAGCACCGTAAGTCCCGTGAGCAGGGCGATAAAGCTCACCACCGGCTTGGTCACGCCCAGACCCATCAGGAGGATCCCCAGGGGCATGGTGACGACGGTGCCGAAGCCCACCGATGCCTGCAGAAACACGCCGAACAGGATCACCAGATAGAATAAAACCTCAACCATGCTTCTCGTCCTCCTCTTTGATCCACCGGGTCTATATATGATTTGATTATATGGGAAAAGGGGAGGGCTGTCAATTTTTCCTTCTATTTTCCCTTTTCAAGCACTGAGGCGCGCTGGCCGCTTGTGTGAATCTTCAAGTTCTGGTATACTTTTCATATCCTGACGGAGTTCATGTCCCCGCGCGGATCGAATGAGGGAGGAGCAGCGCATGCCGACTTGGGCCGTTCTATTGATCATACTGTGCGCCGCCGCGGCGGCCGGGGCCATACAGACCGTATGCGGGTTCGGCGCCGGGGTCCTGCTGATGTTGGTTTTATCCCAATTCTTCGACATGCTGACTGCGCCTGCCGTCAATCTGCTGGTGTGCGTGTTCCTGTGCTTGGCCCTGGCCTGGAAGCTCCGCCGGGAGATACAGTTCAAGCTGATCCTGATCCCCCTGATCCCGTACCTCATCTCCAGCACCCTGGTCAATTTGGTGGTGAAGAGGATCGATCTACAGGTGCTGGGTATCCTGTTCGGCGTGTTCCAGATGCTGCTGTGCCTCTATTACCTTCTGATTGCCAAGCGGCTCAAAACCAAGCCCACCCCTTCGGCGGGCGTGATCTGCGGCTTTCTGTCCGGGATTACCGCCAGCTTTTTCGGCGTCGGCGGCCCCTTTTTAGCGGTCTATCTGATCGGCGCCTCCCGCAGCAAGGAAAGCTACACCGCCAACATGCAGTTCATCTTCCTCATCACAAACGTCATCATCTTCGTCAACAAGGCGATGAAGGGCCTGTTTTCCCTTCAGCTCGTCCCCATCACCGTGGCGGGCATCCTGGGGGTGCTGCTGGGGCAGTGGTTCGGCACCAAGCTCACGGACCGGCTGGATATAGACAAGATGAAGATGGTCGTATACGTCTTCATCGGCATCTCCGGTTTAATCACAATTATGCAGTATATAAGATGAAATATGCAGCATTCGAAAACTTGAGCGCAAAAAAATGCAGAGAGAATCACGTAATTTTATTGGACGACCTTGACAGATCGGCCTTATCTTCGTATACTATATACAAGAATATTCATTTTTCGCTTTTTGAGGAGCGGCCGTTTTTGATGATTCCATGTTTACATGAGTCTTTTTTTATAGCATAGGCAGGAAAGAAAGGAGTGTATCATGTTTAGAGTCGATTTGAATGCGGATCTGGGGGAAAGCTTCGGCGCGTACAAGATCGGTTGTGACGCCGAGGTGCTGGAGCAGGTGACCTCCGCCAACGTGGCCTGCGGTTGGCACGCGGGGGACCCGGTGGTGCTGAACAAGACCCTGGCCATGGCGAAGGAGAAGGGCGTGTGCGTGGGTGCCCATCCCGGCTATCCTGACCTCATGGGCTTTGGACGGCGGGACATGAAGCTGACGCCCGACGAGGAGTACGCCTACACCCTCTATCAGCTGGGCGCCTTTGCAGCCTTTGCCAAGAAGAACGGCCTGGAGATCCAGCATCTGAAGGCCCACGGCGCCATGTACAACACCGCCGGGAAGGACATCAACCTGGCCTTGGCCATCTGCAAAGCCGTGAAGGATTTCGACCCGGAGATCATCCTGCTGGGCCTTTCCGGCTCCAAGCTCATCGAAGCGGCTCAGGAGCTGGGCCTCAAGGCCGCCAGCGAGATCTTCGCGGACCGGGCCTATGAGGAGGACGGCTCCTTGGTGAACCGGAAGAAGCCCGGCGCCATGATCGAGGATGAGGAGGAAGCCATCGCCCGGGTGGTCCGCATGATCAAGGAGGGCAAGGTCACCGCCATCACCGGTCGGGACATCCCCGTGAAGGCCGACTCCATCTGCGTCCACGGCGACGGCCCCAAGGCCCTTGCCTTCACCAGCCGCATCCGGCAGAAGCTGGGGGAGGAGGGCATCGCCCTGGCTCCCTTCCATACGTTCGTTTCATAAGATTTGGAGGAAGCTATGGCAAAGATCCTGACTTCCTCCGATTGCTCTTTGTGCGTGGAATTCGGGAACGCAATCTCGGAGGAGATCAACAAGCAGGTCCGCTCCTTCACCGTGGCTGCCGAGGCGGCCGAGATCGAAGGGGTCACGGAGCTGGTGCCCACCTATCGCTCCGTCACGGTCCATTACCGGCCGGAGGTCATCGGCTACGCCCGGCTCTACGAGAAGCTGAGCCGCATCGTGAACGGCCTTCAGGAGGCGGATATCCCGCCCGCCGGCGAGATCCGGGTGCCCGTGCTCTATGGCGGGTCCCATGGGCCGGACCTGGAGAACGTGGCCAAGCTCCACGATATGACCCCGGAAGAGGTCATCAAGATCCACACCGCCCCCGTCTACCTCAACTACATGCTGGGCTTTTTGCCCGGGTTCTGCTATCTGGGCGGTCTGGACGAGCGCATCCACACGCCCCGGCTGACCACGCCCCGGGTGAGCATCCCGGCGGGCTCCGTGGGCATCGCCGGGTCCCAGACGGGTATCTATCCCCTGACCTCCCCCGGAGGCTGGCAGCTCATCGGACAAACGCCCCTCAGGCTCTACGATCCCAAGCGGGAGAAGGCCATTTTGGTGGACGCGGGCATGAACATGATCTTCTATCCCATCGACGAAGCGGAATATGAGCGCATCCGTCGAGAGAACTATCCCGAGGAATACGGGGAGGGAGGTGACAAGGCGTGATCACCTTCCAAAAGAAGGGCCTTTTGACCACGGTCCAGGACCTAGGCCGGATCGGCTATCAGCGGTACGGCATGCCGGTATGCGGCGCCATGGACCACTACGCCATGGAGCTTGCCAACATCCTGGTGAACAATCCCCGCAGCGAGGCCGTCATCGAAGCCACCGTTATGGGCCCCACCATCGTCTTCGGGGAAGCGGAGATCTTCGCCGTCACCGGCGGCGACTTTGGTCCCACCCTGAACGGCCAGCCCATAGAGAACGATCGGGCCTATCTTGCCGAGGCGGGGGACGTGCTGTCCCTGCCCATGGCAAAGGCCGGCGCCCGCGCCTACATCGCCTTTGCAGGCGGATTGGATCTGGAGGAGGTCATGGGCAGCCGCTCCACCTTCCTCAAGGGCGGCGTGGGCGGCTTCAAGGGCCGTCCCATCCACGACGGGGACGAGATCGGGCTCAGGGCCCCCTGTGAGTATCTACCCGATCTAGAGGATCGGTTCGTTCCGGCCAAGATGCTGCCCGAGCTTATGAATGAGGTCACGGTGCGCTTCACCTACGGCCCCCAGGACGATCTTTTCAGCGCCACCGGGAAGCAGACCTTCACATCCAGCGAGTATGCCCTCAGCGACAAGAGCGACCGCATGGGCTTTCGGCTGGACGGTCCCCCGGTAGAACGGGCGGCGGGGAGCGACGGGAACATCATCTCCGACGGCATCTGCTTCGGCGCCATCCAGATCACCAACGGCCAGCCCATCGTCATGATGGCGGATCGGCAGACCACCGGAGGCTATCCCAAGCTGGGCTGCGTGATCACGGCGGATCTGCCGCTGCTCGCTCAGCTCAAAGCCGGGGATAAGGTCCGCTTCCGGCCCGTGTCCGCGGCGGCGGCCCAGGCGGTGTACCGCCGGCAGCAGAAGGCGCTGAACGATTTGGAAAAACGATTCCTGGCTCGCCTGAAGCCGGAGGCGGAGGGCGAGGGTGAACTGCCCGCGCCTGCAGGACGCTTCCTGATCTATGTGGACGGGGAGGAGTACGACATCTACATCGAGGAACAAAACTACGACGCGTAAAGGAGGAACCCATGCCCAACTTTGACATCAGCCAGTATGTGAACATGGCCCCCGTAGAACTGCGCCGCCTGGTGCGCTCCGGAAAGGTCAAGAGCATCCCCACCGCCGGCATGTGCGCCGGGTACGCCCAGGCGAATCTGGTGATCCTGCCCAAGGAGTACGCCGAAGACTTCAAGGAGTTTGCCCGGCTGAACCCCGGTCCCTGCCCCATCCTGGAGGTGCTAGACGGCGACCCCCACACCCACGACATGGGGGAGGACGGCAACATCCTCACCGACATCCCCGAGTACTTCATCTACAAGGACGGCAAGCTGGTGGACCGGTGCACCGACGCCACCCCCTATTGGCAGGAGGGCATGGTGGGCTTTTTGATCGGCTGCAGCTTCTCCTTCGAGGAGGCGCTCATGCGGGCTGGCATCGAGGTGCGCCACATCGCCACGGGGCGGAACGTGCCCATGTACAAGACCAGCATCATGACCAAACCGGCCGGCCCCTTCTGCGGGCCTACGGTGTGCTCCATGCGGCCCATGACTCCCGAGGACGCCAAGCGGGCCTATGAGATCACTGCGGCCATGCCCAACGTCCACGGCGCCCCCATCCAGATCGGAGAACCGGAGAACATCGGCGTTCCGGATGTGATGAAGCCCGACTACGGCGAGGCGGTGGACGTGTATCCCGGCGAGGTGCCCGTCTTCTGGCCCTGCGGCGTTACTCCCCAGGCGGCCATCGAAAACGCCAAGCCGCCCATCGTCATCACCCATTCCCCGGGCCACATGTTCGTCACCGACATCCTCAACAGCGAGCTCAACGACTATCTGGAACAAAAGAAGCACCAGGCGTAACGCAACTGGATAGATCAGACAGAAACTGCTAATCTGCCTGTCTACATATGGAACAAGATAAAACAAGGAGGGAACTATGAGTAATTTCTGGAAAAGGCTCAAGCAAGTGGGCCCCGGCGCCGTCGTCGCGGCGGCCTTTATCGGCCCGGGCACCGTCACTACCTGCACCGTTTCTGGCGCCAGCTACGGCTACACCCTGCTGTGGGCGCTGCTGTTCTCCACGATCTCCGTCATCGTGCTCCAGAGCATGGCATCCAAGCTGGGCATCGTGAAGAAGGTGGGCCTGGGCGAGGCCCTGCGTGAAAAGTACACCGGCAAGGGCGTCCGCATCCTGCTGGCGATCCTGGTCATCGGCGCCGTGTTCATCGGCAACGTAGCCTATGAGACCGGCAACATCTCCGGCGGCATCCTGGGCCTGCAGGCCATCTGGCCCAGCCTCGGCAAGATCCCGGTAGCCATCTTCGTGTTCGCCGTGGCGGCAGGCCTTCTGCTCTCCGGCAAATATGACATCGTGGAAAAGGTGCTCACCGCTCTGGTGGTGCTCATGGGCGTCCTGTTCCTCATCACCGCCATCGCCGTGCAGCCCAACTGGGGCGAAGTGCTCAAGGGCCTCTTCGTGCCCCGGGTGCCCCAGATGAACCGGGCCTGGTTCTATGTGACCGGCCTCATCGGCACCACCGTCGTGCCCTACAACATCTACCTGCACGCCTCCTCCTCCGCCAAGAAGTGGGGCCATGAGGGGGACAAGGACGAAGCCCTCAGCACCTCCCTCACCGACTCCATCCTGTCCATCGGTTTGGGCGGCATCATCTCCATGTGCATCGTCATCACCGCGGCCGTCTGCTACGACGGTTCCGGCACGGCGGCCATCGCCAGCGGCAAAGCCATGGCAGAGCAGCTCCGACCCATTTTGGGCAACTGGGCCACGGTGGCCTTCGGCATCGGCCTCTTCGCGGCCGGCATGAGCTCCGCTATCACGGCGCCTCTGGCCGCGGCCTTCGCCAGCTCCGGCATCCTGGGCTGGGGCGAGGACATGAAGAAGAAGCGGTTCATGGCCATTTGGGGCATCGTCATCGTCTTCGGTCTGGTGGCTGTGTGCACCATCGGCGCCTCCCCCACGGAGATCATCCTCTTCGCTCAGGCGGCCAACGCCTTCCTGCTGCCCATCACCGCCATCCTGCTGATGATCGTCTGCAACGACAAGAAGTATATGGACGGTCACAACAACGGCATCGTGATCAACATCCTGGGCGTGATCGTGCTGGCGTTGACGCTGCTCATCGCTTTCAAGAACATGACCGGCTTCACCGAGTCCTTCATGAAGCTGATCAACGGATAACAGGATCATCCCATCCTGACGGCGCGACCCGGAGCCTGTTTAGCAGGGGCTCCGGGTCGCATCTTGTTTTGGATCGATATGGATGTCGTTCTTAGATCCCATCCCGCACAAAGGGCATGCTCATGCAGCGGGGGCCGCCCCGGCCCCGGGAGAGCTCGGAGGAGGGGATCTCGTGGACGGTGATGCCGTGGTCCCGGAGGATGCTGTTGGTCACGTGGTTGCGGATGTAGGTGATCACCTCGCCGGGAGCCACCGCCAAGGTATTGGCGCCGTCGTTCCACTGCTCCCGGGCCGCGTCGATGGTGCTGGCGCCGCCGCAGCGGATCAGGGTGATCTTGTCCAGGTCCATGACCTTTTGCAGCGCCTCGTCGATGGGCAGGTCGGTCTCCTCGATGTTCAGCTTCCGCTTCCCGTCGCCCCTGGTCAGCAGGAAGGAACGCATGGACCGCTGGATGTTGGGATGCACCACGAACTTGTCCACGTCCACCATGGTCATGACCGTGTCAAGGTGCATGAAGGTGCGGAACTTGGGCAGGTCGATGACCAGGATCTGCTCCACGCCCATGTCGGCGCCCAGGACCTTCTCCGCCATGTCCTCGATGGCCTGGGGGCTGGTGCGCTCGCTCATGCCGATGGCCATGGTCCTTTCGTTCAGCACCAGGGTGTCGCCGCCCTCGATGGACCAGGCCTTGTTCCGCTCGTACCAGTGGGGCACGTTCTTATAGATGGGATGATACCGGAAGATGTAATCCGCGAACAGGGTCTCCCGCTGCCGGATCTCGTTGGCCATGTGGGAGATGATGACCCCGTTGCCCAGGCAGGCGAAGGGGTCCCGGGTGAAGTACAGGTTGGGCATGGACTCGGCGTAGAAGGGGAAGTCCTCCTGGGCGTAGTCCACCAGATGGTACTTGGTGAGCTTGGGGATCTGGCTCTTGCGCACGCCGCCGGCCATGGCGTCGAACAGCTTGTCCGTGGGCAGGGCCAACAGATATTCCTTCACCGCCTCCTGCATGTAGGAGCCATAGAGATGGGCCTCCCGCACGTAGTCGTTCACCAGCTCCTCCCGGACACCGGCCCGATTCACCGCTTCGCACAGCAGATCCTTCAGATACACCACGTTCACCCCGCACTGCCGCAGGATGCAGGCGAAGGTGTCGTGTTCCTGCTGGGCGTAGATGAGGTAGGGGATGTCGTCGAAGAGCTGATGGGACAGATAGTCGGGCATCAGGTTCTCCAGCTCCACGCCGGGGCGGTGGAGCAGGACGGTCTTGAGTTTTCCGACCTCGGAACGTACGCTGATGGGGGATTCCATGGTGGATAGCAGCTCCTTTTTCAAAGTATTCTTTATTCGTTGGCCCCAAATAGATCGGGGCGGAAGTACTGCAGGATGCCGTTGAACAGGCCCTGGGCCATCTTCTCCTGAAAGGCGGGGTCGCTGAGGAGCGCGTCCTCCGCCGGGTTGCTTAGATGCCCCATCTCGATGTTGATGATGGGCCGCTCGCACCAGTTGAAGCCAGTCTGATCGCTCCGGTAGGTGATGCCGTCCTTGTACCGGGTGGGGAGGCCCGTCGCTTCGCAGTAAGCCGCCAGGATGATGGTGGCCGCCTGGACGTTCTGCTCGTAGAACCGGGTCCGGTTCTCCGTGGGCACCAGCATGAAGGCGCCGGTGTATTTCTTCCCGCTGCCGCCGTTGTTGCAGTGGAGACGGATGCCCAAGTCCACGTTGGCTTCGTTGAACATCTTGGCCCGCTCGATGTTGGAGATGTTCACGTCCAGATTGTCGTGGGTCAGGACCACCGTGGCCCCGGCCTTCTCCAACAGGTCCCTGAGGAGCAGGGCCACGTTCTGATTCACCTCATATTCATACACGCCGCTCTTCACGCCCCGGCAGCCGCCGGCCACCTTCTGCTTGGTTTCCCGGGAATTGGGGGCCACGGGCTCCGGCGCTGGATCATACACCCGCTGGTGCCCCGGATCGACGCCGATGACGATCCCCTCCAGGGGACCGGGTTCTGGCGTGGGGGAGGGAGTGGGGGTAGGCGCCGGCGTAGAGGTGGGCTCGGGCGTGGGCACCGGCGTGGGTACGGCCGTTTCTTCCACGGATACGTCGATGCTGATCTGCTGCTCCGGCAGGACCGTGGGCGCCGCCGTGACGGGCGCCATGGCCACCGCCACCGCCGTGGGCGCAGCCTCCGCAGCCGGTGCGGCCGCCTCCCGGGCGCAGCCCGGCAGAACGAGGGCAAGCAGTATACAGATGAGCAAAAGCTTTTTCATACATAAATCATATCAATTTTTTTTCAGGATTTCAACCAAAAACCCCAATGTAATTTCATTCATTTCTTTGCATAAACATTACTCTATGCACGAGGCGGCCCTTTGACCGTTACACAACCAACGGTTGATTTATTTCCAAATGGTTGCGTATTGCTTTTGCCGCTTGGTTCAGGTATACTCCTATCGAACCGGTTCAAAGAGCATGGAATAAGGAGAAAGACAATGCACATTGGAGCGAAGATCAAGCTGCTGAGGAAGGAAAAGCGGGTGACCCAGGAGGAGCTGGCGGAGTATCTGCATATCTCCGCCCAGGCGGTGAGCAAGTGGGAGACGGGGGCGTCCAGCCCGGATATCGACATGCTGCCAAAGCTGGCCATCTTTTTCGGGACCTCCCTGGATCATCTGTTGGATTTCGATCAAAGCCAGGTGGACGCGGCGGTGACGGCCCTGGTGGCCGAATGCGGCAAGCAGACCGGGGGAGACCCCGAGAAGGGGGAAGCGTTCCTGCGCAAGGCGCTGGAGAAGTATCCCAACAACGACCTGCTGCTGACCTGTCTGCTGGAGTTTTTGCAGGAGCAGAACCAGGATGGAGCTCGTTGCGCAGAGATCGTGGAGATCGGCGAGCGGGTCCTGACCTGCACCAGGGACGATGAGCTGAAGATCGACGTGCTGCGGATCCTGGCGGAGACGTACCACAGCATGGGCGAACAGGCCATGGCGGAGTATTATCTCACGAAGATCCCGGCCCTGCATTTCTTTTTCTATGAGATCGCGGCGGCCATTAAGACCGGACAGGAGCGCCTCGAAAACGTAAAGAAGGCGGAGGACCTTTGCATCGACAAGCTCATCTGCATGCTGGCCATGCGCAAGGAGGAGGCCAAAACCGATGAAGCGAAGGCCGAGATCGATCGACAGGCCCGGGAGATGCTCACCTTCTACAAAGGATATTCCATCTATCGGACCATGGCCGAGCTTATGGAGCAGGGCTGGAACGGCGGCACGCTCATGGAGATTTATCAATAAAAGAATGGTATAAGAAAGAGGCTGCCTTGCGGCGGCCTCTTTGGGATATTGCGTCTTTTTAGTCCCCCAGCAACGTCAGCTGCTCGGCGAAGCTCATGTCCATCATGCGCTTGCTGATGCGCTGGTCGAAGAGGGTGGAGATGGGGGCCTTGTCGTGGATGATCTTCACGGCCTGGGCGAACATGGGGGCGGCGGAGATGATCTTGATCTTGGGGTGCTTGCGAGCCTCGGGGCACTCCACCGTATCCGTGGTGACGATGAACTCATAGGGGCTGTCGTCGAACCGGTTCAGGGCCTTCTCGTTCATGCAGTTATGGGAGAGCGCGCCGAAGATCCGGTTGGCGCCCTTCTCTCTGAGGCCTCGGGCGATGTCGATCATGGTGCCGCCGGAGATGGAGAAGTCGTCCACCACCAGGCAGTTTTTGCCCTCCACCTCGCCGATGACCTCCAGGACCTTGGCGTTTTCAGAGTGATCGGTCCGGGTCTTGTCGCCGATGGCCACGGGGCAGCCCAGCTGCTTGGCGAAGTCCCTGGCCCGCTTGGCGGAGCCGGCGTCGGGGGAGACCACCACCAGATTCTCATCCAGGATGCCCGACCGCTTCACGTACTCGGTGAGCAGGGGCTCGGCCCGCAGATGGTCCACCGGCTTCTTGAAGAAGCCCTGGATCTGGGCGGCGTGCAGGTCCATGAAGATGACCCGGTCCACGCCCGCGGCCTCGATGCAGTCCGCGCAGACCCGGGCCCGGATGGACACCCGGGGCTCGTCCATCTTGTCGCCCTTGGCGTAGGAGAAGTAGGGGATGATGGCGGTGACGGAGTTGGCGGAGGAGCGCTTGAAGGCGTCGATCCAGAACAGCAGCTCCGTAAACTCGTCGTTGGGATGGCGGGCGATGGGCTGGACCAGGAACACGTCCTTGTCGCGAATGGACTCGTTGACGCGCACGAACAGGTTGCCCTCGGAGAACATGATGGTTTCAGAGTCGCCTATCTGAGCGCCCAGATAGGCACACATGCGCTTGGCAAAGGGACGGCCGGACTGGCCGGCGTAGATTCGGATGATGCCTGATCCGCTGAACATAGATCCCTCCCTCTAAGATATGAAAAATCATGGAAACACGTGTAGTATACCACGCTCCTTTCCCCGTGGCAACCTAAAATCTGCATTTTTTCCTGCAATTTCCAAAAGATTCGGCGGAGGCTGAAATCGGCGGCTTTTGTTTGACTTGCAGAGGAGAAAAGGGTACAATGTTCCCATGGACAAACGGGAAGCAAAACCGAAGAAGCGGCGGCCCCTGCCCCTCATGGGCACCCGATTCGGGCCCCTGGTCCAGGTGCTCCTGATGCTGGCGCTGGTGGCGGGGGGCCTGGCGGCCTTTGTGCGCTTCGGGCTGCCCGTCCTCAGGGAAGCGTCGGATCATCCGGCGGATCTGAGCTGCCTGGGCTTTAGCACCCCGGCACCCAGCCCGTCCCCCGTGCCCACGCCCCGGCCCAGCCCCACCCCCCAGCCGGGGATGGAGCGACCCCTCTATGGGCTGGATCTGGCCCAGGTTCAGCATGAGATCCTGGTGGGGGAATATCAGTACGCCGCGGACTTCTCCGTGTTCGGGGACGCCATCCTCTTTGCCGCGGGCAACTACACCCAGGACGGCACCGCCGCCTTCGTCCGGGCCATCCTCTACGATACCAAGACCAAACGCGCTTCCTATATGCCCCTTCCGCTGAGCTATAAATCCATCCGCCGCGTCCGGATGAACGAGCGGTGGATCGTCTATCTGGACGCCGCCGCCTCCGGCGGGGGACAGATCCGCACCTACGATCGGCGGACGGGGGAGGACCGCATCTTGAAGACCGTCCACCTGGGCCTGCCCGTCCTGGCCCTCTGGGAGGACACCGTCTTCTGGATCGAGCGCACGGGCACCAGCCGGGATAAGCTCTTCGGCTGCGATCTGTTGACCGGGGAGAGCGTGACGCTGGAGCTTTTCGACAGCGTGGACGCCGGCATCTCCGCCCTCGATGCGGGGGGCGGGAAGCTGGTCTATGTGAGCGCCCCGGGGACCCTCAAGACCCTGGATCTCGTCACCGGCGAAAGCCGGGAGGACCGGTTCGGCCTCACCGTCCACGACCCCAAGACCGACGGGCGGGTCACCGCCTTCCTCACCGGCTACCACGGGGAGGACAGCGACCTCGTGTACGTGGGGGAGGATGGGCAGCTGGTCACCGTGGCCCGGGGGGTGGAGGACTATGCCCTGGCCGACGGGGCCATCGTCTACGGTACGCTGGATCGGATGTACGTGTATTTTATGGACGATGGGGCCACCTTTGCCCTGACCCGGGGCAAGGAAAAGGCCATGTTCCTTACGGGGGGCGGCGATCTGGTGGTGTGGATGGACGTGACCTGGCGGGACAAGGACATCATCGAGTATATGCATCTCAACGATTTTTCAGAGGATTTGGGATAAACGGAGGAAGAGCCATGAAGGCAAAGAGCGTGTTCGTCTGCGGGGAGTGCGGCTATGAGACCCCGCGCTGGATGGGCAAGTGTCCCCAGTGCGGTAGCTGGAACACCATCGTGGAGGAGGAGCGGGTGAGCCTGAAGGCGCCTTCCGCCCCCAGCAAGGCCGTGCCCCTCAAGGAGGTCTCCACTCAGGCGGGAACGCGGACCTCCACGGGCATCGGGGAGCTGGACCGGGTGCTGGGCGGCGGCCTCACCTCGGGCATGACCGTGCTCATCGGCGGCAGCCCCGGCATCGGCAAGTCTACCCTGCTCTTGCAGTGCGCCGACCACCTGTCGAAGGTGGGCCCCGTGCTCTACGCCTCCGGGGAGGAGAGCCGGCACCAGATCCGCCTGCGGGCGGATCGGCTGGGCCTGGGCGGCGAGGTGCTGCTGCTGTGCGAGAACTCCGTGGAATCCATCCTGTCGGAGGCCCAAAGCCGCAAGGTGTCCTTCCTCGTCGTGGACTCCATCCAGACCATGTTCACCGAGGACGCCCCCTCGTCTCCCGGGAGCGTCACCCAGATCAGAAGCTCCGCGGCCAAGTTCACCCGCTTCGCCAAGGAAACGGGCACCCCCGTGTTCCTGGTGGGCCACGTGACCAAGGAAGGGGCCCTGGCCGGGCCCAAGGTGTTGGAGCATATCGTGGACACGGTGCTCTATTTCGAAGGGGACCGGCAAGAGGGCTTGCGGCTGCTACGCTCCGAAAAGAACCGGTTCGGCTCCACCAACGAGCTGGGGGTGTTCGAGATGACGGATCGGGGCATGGCCCCCGTGCCGGACCCCAGCGGGCTGTTCCTTTCCGGGAGCCGGGCGGCGCCGGGCTGCGCCGTGGGCTGCGTGCTGGAGGGGTCCCGGCCCCTGCTGGCGGAGGTCCAGTCCCTCCTGTGCCCCACGGTCTACGGGTCCCCCCGGCGGACGGCGGTGGGCATGGACGTGTCCCGGTTCAATATGCTGCTGGCCGTGCTGGAGCGGCGGGCGGGCCTTAGATTGTCGGACAAGGACGCCTATCTTTCCGTGGCGGGGAGTTTGCGGCTCCAGGATCGGGGAGCGGACCTGGCGGCTGTCCTCTGCGTGGTTTCCGCCAGCTGCGATAAGCCCGTGCCGCCCCACACCGCTGCTATCGGCGAGGTGGGGCTCACCGGCGACGTGCGGCCCGTGGGGCAGATGAGCGCCCGGCTGAAGGAGTGCCTGCGGCTGGGCTACGCCGGCGTGATCGTCCCCAAGGGCACCAAATCGGAGCTGCCGGGCCTTCGGCTCATCCCCGTCCAAAACGTGCTGGAAGCCGCCTCCCTGGTGATGTATGGTAAGGATTGATTAAAAACAGACGCACCCTTTCTTGAAAGAAAGGGTGCACCCAAAGAACTTTCAGAAGGGAGTATGGCTTAGCTGTACTCCCATTTATATCCCCTGTGCTTCTCTTTTTTGCGCCGCTTTTTTCTCTTCACGAAGAGAAAAAAGCGGCAAAGAAGCCCTTTATAATCCCATCGGCTCCCGGATCAGCACGACCTCCATCCGGATCCCCCGCATCTTTCGATAGTGGACCACCAGGGCGTTGCAGATGCGATCCTTGGCGGCGCAGTCGTAGCACCGGTCCCCCCGGACGGCGCAGGGGTTGCTGAACCCGTGGCGGGCGGCGTTTTGGGGGGCGGCCACGTTCCGGGCCCGAAAGACGGCGTCCTCCAGGGTGGGGCAGAGCTTGTTCAGGCTCACCACGAAATACACCTTCTCGTGGCCGAAAAGGGATCCGGCCACCCGGTTCCCCGTGCCGTCGATGTTCACCAGCTCCCCGGTCTCGCTCATGGCGTTCAGGGAGGTGAGGAACACGTCGGTGAGCAATGTCTTTTTCGCCGTCTCCCGGAAGCTCTCCCCCTGGGGCCGGTGCATGGGGTCGAACACCTGGTTGTGGGCCGCCAGCTTGTCATAGAGGCCCATGCTCAGCATGGTCTCCGAATCCCCGAAGCCCACGGTTTTCCCCTCGATGGCCCCCTCGAGATACGCCGCCGCCGCCGCGCCGGTGTCGAAGATGGTCACCTCATACCCCCGGCGCTTCAGGTTTTCGATGAACCGCCCCTCGTCCATAGCTCACGCCTCCGCGAAGAAGGCGGACACCAGATCGTTCATGCTCTGCTGGTCCCTGGCCCCCATGAGCTCCCGGGCGGAGTGCATGGCCAAGATCGGCACGCCGATGTCCGCGGAGGGCATGGACAGGCTGCTGGCCGTAAACTTGCCCAAAGTGCCGCCCCCGGGGCTGCCGGCCTTGTTCATAAACCGCTGATAGGGGATGTTCCGGGCCTTGCACAGCCCCTCCACGATCCCCACGCCCACGGCGTCCGTGGCGTACCGCTGGGAGTAGTTCAGCTTCAGGGAAACGCCCCGGTTCATCAGGGCGCAGTTCCCCCCGTCATACAGCTCCATCCGGTTGGGGTGCAGGGCGTGGGCCACGTCGCAGCTCAGCAGGAACCCGGAGAGCAGGGCGTTCAGATACCCGGCCCGGTCCAGGCCCAGGGCGCAGGCGATCTTTTCGGTGATGAAAGTCAACGTATCGCTGTCGGCGCCGGTCTTGGTCTGGCTGCCGATCTCCTCGTGATCGAAGAAGGCGGCGATGTTCACCCCGGAAGGCCGCTGGGGCCCGGTGATGCCGGCCAGGCAGGCGAAGGCGGAGGTCAGATTGTCCAGCCGGGGGGAGGACAAAAACTCCTCCTCGAAGCCGATGAGCTGGGGCGCTTCCGCGTTGTAGAGCACCAGGTCGAAGGAGAGGATGTCCTCCGGGGCCACGCTCAGCCGGTCCGCCACCTTTTTAAGGAAGAAGCCGTTCTTGTTGAACTCCTTTTCCACCGCGGCGCACAGGGGCAGCAGATCCCGGGCGGGCTCCAAAGCCACGCCCTTGTTCACCTCCCGGTTCATGTGGATGGCCAGGTTGGGAATGGTGAACAGGGGCCGGCCGAAGTCGAACAGCCGCCGCTCCGGCGCCATGGCCCGCTCTCCCTTCACCGTCACCAGCCCCGCGCAGGACAGGGGCCGATCCATCCAGGTGTTGTTTATGAGGCCGCCGTAGGGCTCCACGGACAGCTTCAGACAACCGGCCGCCACCTGCTCCGGGTCCGGCTTGATATAGAAGCAGGGCCAATCCATGTGGTTGGCCGCCACCCGGAACCCGTCCTGGGGCCGGAAGCTCTCGCCCACGGTGAAGGCCACGGCCATGGTCCCCCGGCAGTCGATCCGATACTTACCCCCGGGGACGAGCCGCCAGTCGCCGGTGAGGGGCAGATCGGCAAAGCCCTCCTCGTCCAAGATGCGCAGCACCTCCGCCACCCCGTGATAGGGGGACACGGACCGGGTCAAAAAGTCCATCAACGCCTGGATATCCTGTTTCATAGCCACCTCCGACAAATTTTGCTGCTTCCATTATAGCAGGTTTCGGGGAACATACAACCGGTTTTCGTTTACAATCCCCCCGGGCCATGATATACTTTTTCCCATGGAACAGAAGATAAACGGAAACATCAGCGGCATCCGCGACGTGCTGCTGGCGGAAATGAAGTCGCTGTACGATATGGACCAGCCTGCGGGCACCTTCGCCTCCCGGGAGCTGCTGGAAGCTTTGTGCGCCTTCACGGGCCGGATCAACCGGGAGATCAGCGTGTACATCTCCCGGGCGGGCCTCATCAAGGACGTGTCCATCGGGGACGATCGGACCGTGTCCATGCCTGAGATGCGCCTGGTCCGAAACGTGGATCGGCTCTGCGGCGTCCGCTGCATCCACACCCACCCCAACGGCAGCGGGTATCTGTCGGACGTGGATCTCGGTACCCTGAACGCCATGCGCCTGGACGCCATGTGCGCCGTGGGCGTGAAGGACGGAGCCCCCACCAGCTTTTACGCCGCCTTCGTGGGCGAGGTGGTGGACCAGGAGCGAAAGCCCCTCATCTACGGCCCTCTCAAATGGGATCGGCTCCCTCAGCGGGGGCTGCTGGACGCCATTTTGGAGGCAGATCAGCGATTGAAGGCTCCTGCCGTGGACGTGGCCGGGACGAAGCCGGAGCGGGCCATCCTGGTGGGCATCGAGAACAACGAGGGCTACGACACCCTGTCTGAATTAGAGGAATTGGCCAGGACCGCCGGAGTGGACGTGATCCGTCGGGAGAGCCAAAAGAAACGGTCCATCGACAGCGCCACCTATATCGGCTCCGGCAAGGCGGACGAGCTGCGCCTGCTGGCCAGCGCCACGGAGGCGGATCTGTTCATCTTCGACGACGAGCTTTCCGCCATCCAGATCCGCAACCTGGAGGACATCCTCTGCACCCCGGTCATCGATAGGACCATGCTCATATTGGACATCTTCGCCACCCGGGCCACCAGCCGGGAGGGGCGGCTGCAGGTGGAGCTCGCTCAGCTCCAATACCGGCTGCCCCGGCTCCTGGGCACGGGCCTGGCCCTCTCCCGCCAGGGCGCGGGCGTGGGTATGCGCGGCCCCGGCGAAAAGAAGCTGGAGATCGACCGCCGCCGCATCCGCCGCCGGATCTACGAATTGAAGGAGGAATTGAAGGAGGTGGAGGGCCAGCGCTCCCTTCGCCGCACCGCCCGGAAGCGGACCGGCGTGCCTCTCATCGCTCTCGTCGGTTACACCAACGCAGGCAAGAGCACCCTCTTGAATGCCCTCACCAACGCCTCGGTCCTGGCGGAGGACAGGCTCTTTGCCACGCTGGACCCGGTGGTCCGCCAGATCACCCTGCCCCAGGGCACGGCTTGCATCCTCAGCGACACCGTGGGCTTCATCAACAAGCTCCCCACGGACCTGATCGAGGCCTTTCGCTCCACCCTGGAGGAGGTCCGGGACGCGGACTTGATCCTCCACGTCATCGACAGCAGCTGCCCCCATTACGAGGTCCAGATGCAGGTGGTGGACCAGGTCCTCACCTCCCTGGGCGCCGGGAACACCCCCCGCATCGACGTGTACAACAAGGTGGACAAGGAGGGGGCTCTGCCCGCCCACCGGGGCGACTTCGTCCACATCAGCGCGCTCACGGGCCAGGGGTTGGAGGAGCTCCTCATAAAGGCCGAGGACAAGCTCAACCAGGGCCAGCGGCTCATGGAGCTGTTCATCCCCTATGAAAAGTACGACGCCATGCAGGCCCTCCGGGCCGCGGGCAACATCTTAGAGGAGACCCACGAGGAGACCGGCACCCGCATCAAGGTCCTCATCGCTGAGGACAAGCTCTGGAAGGTGAAACGGAGCCTGGAATAGGAGAGCGCATGAAGCTGTTTATCTGGGGCGATGAGTCCGATACGTTGACAGAGGTGGAATCGAAAACCCTGGACCGGCTGAGCCTGGCGCGGGAGACGGAGCACCATGTGTTCCGGTTCGCCCCCGGGTCCCCGGCGGCGCGGGAGATCGAGGATATCGCGGCGGAGCAGGAGCAGGCCTATGAGAAGCTCAAGGCCCTGTTCGGGTACGAGCTGCCGGAGAAGATCGAATACTTGCTGACGGCCTCACCGGAGGAGAACGGGGCGGTCCTGGGCGAGCTGTTCGGCGGGGAGGGGGCGTATCCGATCAACGGGTTCAGCATCGCGCCCAAGTATGTGTTCGCCGCCTATGACGACCAGGTCAAATGCGTGGGCTGCCACGAGGTGACCCACCTGTTTTCCTATGCGCTCTGCATGCCCAAAAGTCAGTTCCTCAGCGAGGGCTTGGCCATGTATACCGACGGCGCCTTCTGGGGCAAGCCCAACGACCGGTGGGTGAAGGCGTTTTTGAAGGACGGTCGATACGTCCCCCTTTGTGAGCTGATTTCGGACGAGTCGTTTTTCGCCCATCCCACCGAGATCACCTATCCCATCGCCGGGGCTTTCGTGGCCTTTCTGATAGAAAAACTTGGCGCGAAGCGATTCTTGCAGGAGGTTTATCCGTCCGATATGCCCCTGTTGGAAAACCTCGGTCGATGCTTGGATATCCATAAAGATCAAATCGAAGCGGCGTTTCATGCGGCCGTGCTGGCGGGAGAAACGCCATGAACGATCTGTTTATCCGGGCGGCCTGCATGGACTGGGACGGGGTAGGGAAGGACAGCTACCTCTGGGATATCGACGCCATCGCGGGGGTGGATCGGGTGGACTTTGAAAGCCCCGTCACCTGCTTCGTGGGGGAGAACGGCAGCGGCAAATCCACCCTCCTGGAAGCCTTGGCTGTAAGTTACGGCTTCAATCCCGAGGGCGGCACCAAGAACTATTCCTTCTCCACCTTCGATTCCCATTCCGAGCTGAACCGGCACATGCGCCTCATCAAGGGACCGAAAAAGGCCCGATGGGGATACTTCTTGCGGGCGGAGAGCTTCTACAACGTGGCCACGGCGGAGGCAGCATACAGCCAAAGCGGCGGCACGCCTCAACATCTTCACGAAAAGTCCCACGGGGAGAGCTTCTTGGCCACGGTCCAAAACAATTTCCGGGGCGGCGGGGTCTATCTGCTGGACGAGCCCGAGGCGGCCCTGTCCCCTCAGCGGCAGCTGACCCTGCTTAGGGAGATCCACATCTGTGCCCAGGCCGGGGCCCAGTTCATCCTCGTCACCCATTCGCCCATCCTGCTGGGGCTTCCGGACGCCGCCATCCTCTCCTTCGACGACGGGCCCCTTCATCCCATCGCCTATGAGGACACGGACAGCTACCAGATCACCAGCCTTTTCCTCTCCGACCGCAAGCGTATCCTGCGCAGCCTGCTGGAGGAGTAACGCCTCCTTTCCTTCTTGTTTTCCCCATTGACATTTGTGTAGTTAAGTTTACAATAGTTAACTGACTAACAGTTAACTATTTAGTTTTATGCAAACGAGAGGGAAACATGCTGCAACTGATCAAACGATGTCCGGAGTATGCGGAGGAGTATACATCATACTGCCAGGAATACTATGATCACAACATTGTGTTCTTCAGGCCTTCAGATCCGAAGCATCTGGTGGGCGACTGGTTTACACGCACAAAGGACTGGTACGATCGGAAGGAAAAGGGACTTGTGGAGGGGCAGCCCGTCAGCTTTCACTATTGGGCAGTGGATGACGGCAGGTTTATCGGAGAGTTCCAACTGAGGACGGAGTTTCCCCCGAAAGTGATGCAGGATATCGGAAGCATCGGCTATGCGGTAAGAGTTTCGGAGTGGAATAAAGGATATGGGACGCAGATCCTGCGCCGCGGGCTGGAAATCGCCAGAGAACACGGCATGGAAAAGGTTCTGCTGATCATCAACGAGCGGAATGCGGCATCCGTTCATGTCTGCGAAAAGCTGGGCGGAAAGCTTTGGGATACCATTGAAAGGCATACCGAAGCAGAAGGACATCATCTTGTCAGACGATACTGGATCACGCTGTGAGCGGAAAAAGGATACGACAGACAGAGAACGAGGGAAGCATATGTGACGATCGGCGAAGCCTGTTTGCCCTTCCGGAGAAAAAACGGACGCGGCGGGCCGGGTAAACCGCGGCCCCTGCGGGGGAAGAACGACGGGCCCCGTTAGGGGAGGGCCTTCCCGTGCCGGGTTTTCGATCTTGCTCCGTTTTTCTTATTGACATTTCAACAGTTAAGTTTATAATAGTTAACTGATTAACAGTTAACTATTTAATTTTATGCAAACAGGAGGAAATATGCAAAACGAGGAACTGTTCCTGCGGATGGCTTTGGCCCACGCCCTGTGGCGCACGGCCCTGAACCGGGAGCGGGAGCGACTGCACCAAAAGCTGATCCCCGTGCCCCTCATGGCCTACATCCTGGAGCACCCCGGCTGCACCCAGGGGGAGGTGGCGGCCTGGCTCTATATCTCGGCGGCCTCCGTGGCTACCAGCTGCAAGCGCCTCGAAAAGGAGGGCCTGCTGGAGCGGCGGGTGGACCCGGGGAACCGGCGGAAGAACCAGCTGTTCGTCACCGACGAGGGGCGGACGCTGACGCTGGAGAAGCGGGCCATGCTGGATCGGGTGAACGCCCTGGCTTACGAGGGCATCGACGAATCGGACCGGGCGGCCTTCGTTCGGGTGCTGGACAGGATCCTGGACAACCTGGGCGGGCGGGACCTCAACCCCAACCAGGTCTTCGGCGCCCTGGCGGAAGCGGACAAGCGGAAGGAGAAGAAATGAAGGATACCATCAAACGGCTGTTAGGCTACGTGGGGAAGTACAAGTACCCGGCCTTCCTCACCATCTTCTGCATGATCGGCGAGGTGGTCTTCGAGGTGTTGATCCCCAAATACATGGCCCTGCTCATCGACAACGGCATCAGCCTCGGCGACACGGCCTACGTGTACCGCATGGGCGGCGTCATGATCCTGCTGACCTTGGGCGCCATGCTCCTGGGCATGCTGGGGGTCGTCTTCGGCGCCCGTTCCTCCACGGGCTTTGCCATGAACCTGCAGAATGCGGTCTTCGGGGCGGTGGAGGATTTCTCCTTCAAGAACACGGACAAGTTCACCACACCGTCGTTGATCACCCGCATGACCAACGACATCACCAATGTGCAGCAGGCCTTTCAGATGACCATCCGCATGGCCATGCGCTCCCCGGCCCAGCTTATTTTGGCCACCTTCATGGCCATCCGCATCTCGGGCCGCCTGTCGCTGGTGCTGCTGTGCGCCCTGCCAGTGCTGGCCATCGGCCTTGCCCTGATCGCCAAGATCACCTATCCCCGCTTTATCGCCATGCTCCACCGGTACGACGACATGAACGGCTCCGCCCAGGAGAACCTCATCGCCATCCGGGTGGTGAAGGCCTTCGTCCGGGGGGACTATGAGACGAAAAAGTTCAAGAAGAGTGCCCAGGACGTGCGGGACGCCCAGTTCAGCGCGGAGAAGATCCTGATCCTGAACGGGCCCCTCATGACCCTCACCATGTACGCCTGCATCCTGGCGGTGGTGGGCATTGGCAGCACCCATATCGCCACGGGGCAGATGACCTCCGGCGAGCTCATCAGCTTCATCTCCTATATCAGCTCTATCCTCATCTCCCTCATGATGCTCAGCATGTACTTCATGATGCTCATCATGTCCTCTGCCTCCGCCAAGCGGTTGGGGGAGGTGCTGGACGAGGTCCCCGATATCGACGAGAACCGGTCCTCCACCATCCGGGTGAAGGACGGCTCCGTGGACTTCGACCACGTGGACTTCTCCTACTCCGGCAGCGACGAGAACCCCACCCTGACGGACATCGACCTGCATATCCGAAGCGGCGAGACCATCGGTGTCATCGGCGGCTCCGGCAGCGGCAAGACCTCTCTGGTCCAGCTGATCCCCCGGCTCTATGAGGCCACCGCCGGCGCGGTGAAGGTGGGAGGCGTGAACGTGAAGGACTATTCCACCGATGAGCTCAGGGGCGCCATCGGCATGGTGCTCCAGAAGAACGTGCTCTTCTCCGGCACCATCCGGGAGAATCTCAAGTGGGGCGACCCCAACGCCACGGACGAGGAGATAGAGGCCGCCTGCAGGATTGCCTGCGCCCACGACTTCATCCTGTCCTTCCCCAAGGGCTACGACACGGACCTGGGGCAGGGGGGCGTGAACGTGTCCGGCGGCCAGAAGCAGCGGCTGTGCATCGCCCGGGCCCTGCTGAAGAATCCCAAGATACTCATCCTGGACGACTCCACCAGCGCCGTGGACACGGCCACCGACGCCTCCATCCGGGAGGCCTTCCGGACCGTCTGCCCCGAGACCACCAAGATCATCATCGCCCAGCGGCTCAACTCCGTCATGGAGGCGGATCGGATCGTGGTCCTGGACGAGGGGCGGATCAACGACGTGGGCACCCACGAGGAGCTCCTCGCCCGGAACAGGATCTATCAGGAAGTCTACGAGTCCCAAATGAGAAAGGAGGTAGCGTAAGATGGCTAAAGGCTTTGCAAAACCCCAAAATGTGGGCAAGACCTTCGCCCGGCTCTTCAGCTACCTGCGGCCTCATCTGGGCAAGCTCCTGGCGGTGGCGGTGCTCCTGCTGGTCAACAGCTTGAGCGGCGTGGTCGGCACCTACCTTTTAAAACCCATCTTCAACATCGCCGCCGGCATGTTCCAAACCGGCAGCCGTGACTTCGGACCCATCCTGCGGAACATATCCCTGCTGGCGGCGGTGTACGTGGCGGGGGTGGCGGCCAACTACGTGGTCAACCGACTCCTGATGAAGGTGAATATCCACGTGCTCTACGAGATCCGGTGCGATATGTACGAGCATCTGGAGAAGCTCCCCCTTAAATACTTCGACAGCCGCACCCACGGCGAGATCATGTCCCGGTTCACCAACGACACCGACACCCTGCGGGAGATGCTTTCAAACGCCCTCCCCAACATGATCAGCAGCTCCGTGACCTTGCTGGGCGTGCTGGTGGCCATGTTCCTCATGAACTGGAAGCTGACGCTGCTGGTGTTGGGCATCCTGTTCATCATGACCATGCTGGTGGGTCGCCTCACCGGCCTCAGCGCCAAGTACTTCCGGGCCCGGCAGGCCGCCATCGCCGCCGCCAGCGGCTATGTGGAGGAGCACTTCGAGGGCCAGCGGGAGGTGAAGGTGTTCTGCCATGAGCAGAAGGTGAAGTCCGAGTTCGGTAAGCTGGCTCAGGATCTGAAGACCGCCGCCGCCAAGGCCAACTCCTACGGCATGATCCTCATGCCCATCATGGGCAACACCAGCTACATCCTCTTCGCCGTCAGCGCCATGTCCGGCACCAGCCTCATCATCCGGGGCCTCATGGACATCGGCACCCTGGCCGCGTACCTCCAGTACAGCAAGCAGATCGCCCGGCCCATCAACATGATCTCCCAGCAGGTCACCGGCGTCCTGAACGCCCTGGCCGGAGCGGAGCGGATCTTCGATCTCATGGACACCCCCGTGGAGGTGGACGAGGGCAAGTACACCCTGGAGAAGGTGGGGAAGGAGCAGTGGGCCTGGGTCCGGGGCGACGAGCGCATCCCCCTGAAGGGTGACGTGCGCTTCGATCATGTGACCTTCTCCTACGACGGGAAGGTGGACGTGTTGAAGGATCTGAGCCTCTACGCCAAGCCCGGCCAAAAGATCGCCTTCGTGGGTTCCACCGGCGCGGGGAAGACCACCATCACCAACCTGATCAACCGGTTCTACGACGTGCAGACCGGCGCCATCACCTACGACGGCATCAACGTGAAGGACATCCGAAAGGACGATCTGCGCCGTTCCCTGGGCATGGTGCTCCAGGATACCCATCTGTTCACCGGCACGGTCATGGAGAACATCCGCTACGGCCGGCTGGACGCCACGGACGAGGAGTGCGTGGCCGCCGCCAAGCGGAGCAACGCCCATTTCTTCATCTCACATCTGCCCGAGGGGTATAACACGGTCCTCACCGCCGACGGCGCGAATCTCTCTCAGGGCCAGCGGCAGCTCATCGCCATCGCCCGGGCCGCCGTGGCGGACCCGCCGGTGCTGATCCTGGACGAGGCCACCAGCTCCATCGACACCCGCACCGAGGCCCACATCGAGCGGGGCATGGACGAGCTTATGAAGGGGCGGACCGTGTTCGTCATCGCCCATAGGCTCTCCACCGTCCGCAATTCGAACGCCATCATGGTCCTGGAGCACGGGGAGATCATCGAGCGGGGCGACCACAGGGACCTTCTGGCGCAGCGGGGGAGATACTACCAGCTGTATACGGGCATGTTTGAGTTGTCTTAATCGGAATCATTTATATTTCGATCCTTTTTCTTGAAAGAAAAAGGACCAAAAAGAACTTTAGGAATACAAAAAAGCTTAGGAATTCTACTTTGTTAGTCTTCCTGAGCTTTTCTTTTTGCGCCGCTTTTTCTTTTTCTCCTGAAAAGAAAAAGCGGCAGATAAGCAATTTATAAAATTGATTTGCAAAATATAGTTGACAAATCCGGAAATGCAATATATACTGTACATCGTCAGGAGGAAACCGGCATGAGAAATCTGAAACTGAAGTTCAAGCGCATCGAGCGGGGCATGTCGCAGACGGAACTGGCGCAAAAGGCCGGCGTGACCCGGCAGACCATCGGGCTTATCGAGGCGGGGGAGTTCAACCCCTCCATCAAGCTGTGCGTGGCCATCTGTCGGGCGCTGGGCGTCACACTGAACGATATCTTTTGGGAGGAAGAAGAAAATGAAACAGTGGAAAAATAATCTGGACGAGCGGCAGGAGCAGGCTCTGCTGAAGATCGAGCATGTGGGCTGCTGGCTGGCCTTCTGGGGGCTGCTGATCGCGTTGATGGTGCAGGTTATCGCGTTTGGGCCTGACATGGGGCGGCTGGCAGGGGAATGGATCGTATTCATGATCCTGTCGATCTATCTGGTGGCAGCCTGCCTGAAGAACGGCATTTGGGATCGGCATTTTCAGCCGAACGCCAAGACAAACCTGTCGGTATCCCTGGTGGCGGGGTTGGCCGTGGGCCTTTTCACGCTTGCGATGGGATTGACTCGCTTCCCCGGGAAGCCCTGGGGTGTGGCTGCTGCCGCCTTCCTCGGTGCGGCGGTTTCCTTTGCTCTATGCTTCGGGTTACTGTCCCTGATGGCGGCGGCGTACAAGCGGCGGCGCCAGGCCATGGAAGCCGAGCCGGAGGAGTGAGAGGAAGGATTGAAAGCCCGCCCCCTTTCTTGAAAGAAAGGGAGCAGACCCAAAGACCTTTCAAAAAAAGGGAAGATGGTTCGTATACATACCATCTTCCCCTTTTTGATTTCTCTTTTTGGGCGACTTTTTCTCCTTTTTCTAAAGAGAAAAAGTCGCAGAAAAAATGGTTACTCGCCCCTGAACACGATCCCCTTCTCCGGGTCCGCGCTCTCGATGATGGCCAGGGATTCCACATGGTGTCCCGCCGCCCGCAGGTTCTTGCCGCCGGGCTGGAAGCCCTTCTCCACGGCCACGCCGATGCCCACCAGCTCCGCTCCGGACTGGTTCACGATCTCGCACACGCCCCGAAGCGCCTCGCCCATAGCGAGGAAGTCGTCGATGACCAGCACCTTGTCGTCCGCATGCAGCCACTGCCGGGACACCAGCAGCGTCACCTTCTTCTTATAGGTGTAGGACATGATCTCGCTCTGGAAGAGGCCGCCCTCGATGTTGTCGGACTTGGCCTTCTTGGCGTAGAGCAGGGGCACCCCCAGATCCGCGGCCACGGCGGAGGCGAGGGCGATGCCGCTGGCTTCCACGGTCATGACCAGCGTCACCTTGGAGGTGTCAAACCGGCGGATGAACTCATGGCTCAGCTCGTGCATGAGCTTCATATCCACCCGGTGGTTGAGGAATCCGTCGATCTTGATGATGTTCCCGGGCAGGACGCGGCCCTCCCTGCGGATCCGTTCCTGAAGGGGCGCGAAGCCCTTGCTCACTTCTGCCATGCGTTTCTCCTCCTCATGAAATATGTTCTATTATGACGGTATACCGTGAAAAATGCAAGACGTAATTCGTCCTTTTCTTCCACTTTTTTGAAAAAGCCGCCGCCCTTGACAGCTGCGCCGGAAAAAGGCTACAATGTCTCAATCACAACGAGAGAGGACAGCCCCATGTTTACCGGTTTTTCCCAGGAGACCAGCCAGTTCATGATGGACCTGGCGCTGAACAACGACCGCCCCTGGTTCGAACGCCATCGGGAGATCTATGAGCGGAGCCTAAAAAAGCCCATGGACGAGCTGGCGAAGGAGGTCATGGCCGAAATGGTCCGCCGCTTCCCCGACGACCCCTTCGAGCTCCACGTCTCCCGCATCTACAGGGATGCCCGCCGCCTCTTCGGCCGGGGCCCCTATAAGGAGGAGCTCTGGTTCTCCATCAAGCCCTCCCGGTCCATGGAGGGGGGCGGGAACCTCTTCTTCGGCATCGACCCCCTCTCCTGGCAGCTGGGCTGCGACTTCTGGCACGACCCCCAGGGCATGGCCGGCTTCCGCAAGAGCATGGACGACGATCCCGAGACCTTCCGAAAATTGGCCCGCTGGTTCGATCGGCAGGACTACTTCGTCCTCTGCGGCGAGGACTATAAGCGGAAAAAGGGCCATGACGGCGATCTCCTGGACCCCTGGTACAACAAGAAATACCTGTGGATGATGCACAAGGAGCCCTTCAACGACAAGCTCTTCACCCACGACTTCGCGGCCCTCTGCGCCGACGGCCTCTCGGCCCTCATGCCCTTCTACCGCTACTTTCTGAAAGTCTACGGCTACGGGGCGTAGGACGGACGGTTCACGAATGGCCCGCTTTTTCCCCTATGCTGTATCTGCATAGGTCACCCTCCACAAGATATATGGGGCCAAATTTCGCGAACCCCCTTTACAAATCCAAAATCCCGTGCTAATATACCTCCAATGATTTTTAAGCGGTACAGAGATGCCGGTAAGGTCAGCGGATCATGGCGCACGAAAAAAGCGCGAAGGATGTTTGCTCAGCCTGCCGGACTCCCCGGCAGGCTTTTTCCATGCCGGCGCCGCGGAAAGGATGCCCATGGAGTTCAAGGCCCAGATCATGGACGAGGCCGCGGTGCAGCGGTCCCTCGCTCGGCTCACCCATGAGATCATCGAGCGCAACAAGGGCGTGGGGAACATCCTTTTGGTGGGCATCCGTCGCCGGGGGCTGCCCCTTGCCCAGGCCATCGCCGCCAATATGGAAAAGTTCGAGGGCGCGTCCTGCCCCGTGGGCTACATGGACATCACCCTCTACCGGGACGACCTTTCCGAGATCGCCCCTCTCCCCGACGCGGGAGAGTCCCATTTCCCCGTGGCCGTCACGGGCCGGGACGTGGTTCTGGTGGACGACGTGATCTTCACCGGCCGCACCGCCCGGGCCGCCATGGAGGGCATCTTCGCCCTGGGCCGCCCTGCCAGCATCCAGCTCTGTGTCCTGGTGGACCGGGGCCATCGGGAGCTGCCCATCCGCCCCGACTACGTGGGCAAGAACATCCCCACCTCCCGGGACGAGATGATCTTCGTCACCGTCCCCGAGATCGACAACGTGCCCCTGGGCGTCAAGCTGTTCAGCATCCGCTAAAGGCGGGTCAATTATAGGAAAAAGAAAAGGAGTACAAACCATGAAACTCATCTACAACGTGGAGGACAAGCCTCAAATCTCCGAGCGCATCGTGTTTGCGTTCCAGCAGCTGCTGGCCATCATGGCTGCCACCATCGCCGTCCCCGCCATCATCGGCAACGGCATGACCGCCTCCGCCGCCCTCTTCGGCGCCGGCGTGGGCACGCTGGTCTACCAGCTCTTCACCAAGTTCCGCAGCCCCGTGTTCCTGGGCAGCTCCTTTGCGTTCCTGGGCTCCATGTTCGCGGCCTTCGCCGGCGGCGTCTCCATGAGCCTCGGGTTCCTGGGCCTGATCCTGGGTGCGGCCTTCGCGGGCCTCGTGTACGTGGTCTTCGCCCTCATCGTGAAGGCCTCCGGCGTCAACTGGATCAACCGCCTCATGCCCCCCGTCATCATCGGGCCCATCGTGGCCATCATCGGCCTTAGCCTGGCGGGCAACGCCGTGGGCGATATGGTCAAGGGCGACGGCGCCGCCACCTCCCCCTACGTGGCCCTGATCTGCGCCCTGGTCACCCTGTTCGTGGTCATCCTCTGCTCCGTCTACGGCAGCAAGCGGGTCCGCCTGATCCCCTTCATCATCGGCATCCTGGCCGGCTACGCCGTGGCCGCCGTTTTCACCCTCATCGGCAACAGCAGCGGCAACGACGCCCTGAAGGTCATCGACTTTGCGCCCTTCACCTCCCTGTTCCAGGGCGGCGTCTCCTTCAAGACCTTCTTCAGCGTTCCCCAGTTCTCCTTCCTCGTGGCCAAGGACGGCCTGAAGGAGCTGAATGCCACCTACGTGAGCACCATCGCCTTCGCCTATATCCCCGTGGCCTTCGTGGTCTTCGCGGAGCACCTGGCTGACCATAAGAACCTGTCCTCCATCATCGAGCGGGACCTCACCAAGGACCCGGGCCTGGACAAGACCCTGTTGGGCGACGGCATCGGCTCCATGGCGGGCGCCTTCTTCGGCGGCTGCCCCAACACCACCTACGGTGAGTCCATCGGCTGCGTGGCCATCACCCAGAACGCCTCCGTCGTTACCGTGACCTACGCCGCTTTCCTCTCCATCCTGGTGGCCTTCATCAGCCCCCTGGTGGCCTTCCTTGACTCCATCCCGCCCTGCGTCATGGGCGGCGTGTGCATGACCCTCTACGGCTTCATCGCCGTGTCCGGTCTCAAGATGCTCCAGCCCGTGGATCTGAACGACAACAGGAACCTGTTCGTGGCCTCCGTCATCCTGATCTCCGGCGTGGGCGGCCTGTCCGTCTCCTTCGCCATCGGCGCCGGCACCGTCACGCTGACCACCGTAGCCTGCGCTCTGATCCTGGGCATCGTCACCAATCTGATGGTCCGCAAGGGCGCCACCCCCGCCGGCGAGGAGCCCAAGCCCCAGCAGCTCATCAAATAAGAAAAGATAGGGAAAACACTTTGCACCGGGAGGCCGCTTCGGCCTCCCGGTTCGCCGTTCTCAGAGCATATATACAGTTTTTCGGGTTGACAAGATTTGTCGTTGTGATATGATAGAGATGCAATGAAACCTGCATGATGCGGTGCAGGCGGAGGCAACAAATTTTTAATGGAGGTCACTTTATGAACGCATACATCGAGAGAGTCATTGAGGATGTAAAGCGCCGCGATCCGGATCAGAAGGAATTCATTCAGACCGTGGAAGAGGTTCTCCGTTCCCTGGAGAAGGTCGTCGAGCAGCACCCCGAGTACGAGAAGGCAGCCCTGCTGGAGCGCCTGGTCGAGCCCGAGCGGATCATTCAGTTCCGGGTGCCCTGGGTCAACGATGCCGGTGAGGTGAAGGTGAACCGCGCGTTCCGCGTACAGTTCAACAGCGCCATCGGCCCCTACAAGGGCGGCCTCCGTTTCGCTTCCCATGTGAACCAGTCCGTTATGAAGTTCCTGGGCTTCGAGCAGACCTTCAAGAACAGCCTGACCAGCCTCCCCATGGGCGGCGGCAAGGGCGGCTCCGACTTCGATCCCACCGGCAAGTCCGACGCGGAGATCATGCGGTTCTGCCAGAGCTTCATGACCGAGCTCTATCGTCACATCGGTCCCAACCTGGACGTGCCCGCCGGCGATCTGGGCGTGGGCGGCCGCGAGATCGGCTACCTGTTCGGCCAGTACAAGCGCATAGTCAACGCCTATGAGAACGGCGTGCTCACCGGCAAGGGCCGTTCCTTCGGCGGCAGCGTGATCCGCCCCGAGGCCACCGGCTACGGCGCCATCTACTATGCCGAGAACGTGCTCAAGCATGATGGCGAGGACATGAAGGGCAAGACCATCGCGGTCTCCGGCTTCGGCAACGTGGCCTGGGGCGTCTGCAAGAAGGCCGCTCAGCTGGGCGCCAAGGTCGTGACCATCTCCGGCCCCGACGGCTATGTCTACGATCCCGACGGCGTCGTCACCGATGAGAAGATCGAGTACCTGCTGGAGATGCGTTCCTCCAACCGGAACCGTGCTCAGGACTACGCCGACAAGTTCGGTGTGGAGTTCTTCCCGAAAGAGAAGCCCTGGGGCCGCAAGGTCGACATCTGCATGCCCTGCGCCTATCAGAACGAGATCGGCATGAAGGAAGCCCAGCAGATGGTGGACAACGGCATCAAGTACTACATCGAAGTCGCCAACATGCCCACCACCAACGAAGCTCTGTTCTTCCTCATGGGCAAGGGCGTCACCGTGGCCCCCTCCAAGGCGGTCAACGCGGGCGGCGTGTCCGTCAGCGGCCTGGAGATGAGCCAGAACTCCGAGCGCCTCAGCTGGAAGGCCGAGGAAGTGGATTCTCAGCTCCACAACATCATGGACAACATCTACAGCGCCTCCGTGGAAGCGGCTGAGAAGTGCGGCCTTGGCTACAACCTGGTGGCCGGCGCCAACATCGCGGGCTTCCTGAAGGTGGCCGACGCCATGATGGCTCAGGGCATCGTCTGATGGCCTGATAGAAAACCTCACCTAATGCGATCCCCCGGCCCATGCCGGGGGATTCTTTTTCTTTACTCTTTCTTCCGTTTAGGATATACTCATCCATATGGAAACGAATTGGGGCATGGACGAAACGAGCTTCGCCGCCGCCTGCCGGGCGGTGGAGACCGTGGGCCGGGCGGATCAGGGCGTGGGCACGTTGGGGGAAAAGACCCTCCACGCGGTGATCAAGCGCATGATCGAGCCGGATATGAGCCGCCACGAGGTGAAGCTGGGCAGCTTTGTGGCGGACGTGCTGAACGATCGGGGCGTCTTCGAGGTCCAGACCCGAAACCTCCATAAGCTGAAGCCGAAGCTCATCGCTCTGCTCCCGTACTATCCCGTGACCGTGGTGGTACCGGTGATCGAGACCAAATGGCTCCTCACCATGGACCCGGAGACGGGGGAGCTCATGGGCCGCCGCAAGAGCCCCAAGCGGGAGCGGCCCGCCGGGGTGCTGCCGGAGCTGGCGTATCTGAAGCCCTTTTTGCGGGACCCCCATTTTTCGCTGCTGCTGGTGCGGCTGGAGGGGGAGGAGGTCCGCATCCAGACGGACAGCAAGTGGCGCCCCGTCCGGCGGCTGGAGTTTGCGCCCACCCGTTTTTTGGGCGCGGTTCCCTTGAAGACCGCCGCCGACTACGTCGCCCTGGTGCCGGAGGGACTGTCTGAGACCTTTACTGCCCGGGAGCTGGCCGGGGCCCTGGGATTGCCGGGGGGACGGGGCAGCGCCGCCGCCAACGTGCTCTCGTACATGGGCGTCCTTCGCCGGGCCGGCGCCCGGGGGAAGGCCTATCTATACACCATCGCCAAGGAGGAGGAAACATGCTGACATTCAACCATTTCAACTTCAACGTGCTGAATATGGCGCGGAGCCTGGCCTTCTATAAGGAGGCGCTGAACCTGACGCCCCAGCGGGAAAAGCGGGCGGCGGACGGGTCCTACCACATCGTGTTCCTTCAGGACGAGGCGGGCTCGCCCTTCGCTCTGGAGCTGACGGAGCTTCGGGACAGGGAGCAGCCCTACGATCTGGGGGAGGGGGAGTTCCACCTGGCCTTCCGTACCCCGGACTACGACGCCGTCCACGAGAAGCACCAGAAGATGGGGATCATCTGCTTTGAGAACCCCAAGATGGGCATCTACTTCATCGAGGACCCGGACGGGTACTGGATCGAGATCGTGCCCGTGCGGTGATCGGATAATCGAAAAGCCCCGATAGGTTCGGGGCTTTTTTTGTTCCTTTTTTCTCTTCAGGTGAAGAGAAAAAAGGAACCGAAAAAAGAGAAGCCAAGGGGATATCCTGGCTTTTGCTCAGAAACGGTATCACATTTGGCTTTTCTTTTTGGCACTTTTTCTTTTCACCTGAAAAGAAAAAGTGCAGAAAAACGTATTATTCGTTCACAATATTCCGCACCCACTTCTCCTGGTGGACGAAATGGTGCCCGAAGAGGGCCTTCAAGCCCTCCGTGGCGGTGACGGCCGCGTACACGGGCACGATGGGCAGGGCGGTGAACCGGCAGAGCCCGAAGGCCAGGGGGATGCACACGCACCAGACGAAGCAGCAGTCATAGACCATGGTGAGCCGGGTCAAGCCACCGGACCGGAGCGTGAAATAGCAGGCGTTGGTGTAGGCGTGGACGGGCATGATCACGGAGGTGATCAAAATCAGCCGGGAGGCGATGTGCCGCACCTCCTCCGTGGTGTTGTAGAGCCGGGGGTACACCCCCGCCGTGGCCGCCAGCAGCCCGCCGATGGCGAAGCAGCACAGGATGGAGAACGCGGTCAGCTTGGTGTTGGTATCCTTCGCTTTCTCCATATCCCCGGCCCCCAGCAGGTTCCCCACCACGATGCCGATGGACGCGCCCAGGGACATGAACACGATGTTGAACAGCATGGAGATGGTGCTGGAGATGTTGATCCCCGCTACCACGGCCAGGCCCCGGGTGGAGTAGATCTGCACCAGCGTGGTCTGCCCCAGGGACCAGAGGGCCTCGTTGACGAGCAGGGGCATCCCCTTTTTGAGGATCGTCCCCGTCAGCGCCCGGGGCACCCGCACCGTCCGGTACAGCCCCGCGGCGAAGGGGTGGGCCCTGGTGTTGAGATGGGTGAACAGCAGGATGATGGCCAGCTCCACGAACCGGGACAGCACCGTGGCCCAGGCGGCGCCCACCACCCCCAGCCGCGGCGCGCCGAAGTGGCCGTAGATGAGGATCCAGTTCCCCACCAGGTTCACCAGCACCGCCGCGATGCCGGCCCCCATGGGCAACGTAGTGCTGGCGGTCTCCCGCAGCGTGGAGGCGTAGGCCTGGGACAGGGCGGACACGGGCAGCCCGATGAGCGCCACGGCAAGATACGCCTTGGCGCACTGGAGCGTCAGCGCCAGGTCCCCCTGCTCGCTCCCCTGGTGCAAAAACAGGGAGAGCAGCGGCTCGTCGAAAACGTGCAGCACCGCCAGCCCCACCAGGGACAGCACCGTCACCAGCCACAGCTTGAACCGGAACACGTTCCGCACGCCCTCCAGATCCCGCTTGCCGGAGAACTGGGCCCCGTAGATGCCCGCGCCGCTGAGGCCCCCGAACACGCACAGGTTGAACACAAAGATCAGATGGTTGCAGATGGCCACGCCGGACATCTGCTCCGTGCCGATGCCGCCCACCATCAGATTGTCCAGCATGTTCACAAAGCTGGTGATGCCGTTCTGGATCATCACCGGCAGGGCGATGGTCAGCACCAGCTTGTAGAATGCTCTATCCCCGATATACTTTTCCTTGAATCGCTGCAACCTCATAGACAGGCATCATACCCCATTTTCATCCGAATTGCAACCATGAATCCATAGATATGCCATTTTTGAGCATGGCGAAGGATGGCCAGGCCATGTTTTGCCATATGGAAGATGGCAAAGAAAAAGAATAAGAAAAAGAAAAAGAACAGGAAAAAGAATAAGAAGATGAAAAGAAAAGGAAGATGAACAGGAACATGATCCAAGATGTGTGTGTGTCTATGGGCGCACACACACGGGGGGAGAGGCCGGCCCTTTCCTCCTCTTTGAAATATGAACGGATTATCGGAGGCACGGGCCCCCTTTCTGGGGTATGCTGTATCCGGGGTCAGAAATATACGAGGAGGACGAAGGACCCTCGTCCATGGGCGGGGGAAAGGAACTATGAACGGGATCATCACCATTCTATGCGCCCTGCTGGGCAGCGGCGCGGCCACGGCGCTGGTGAACGCGCTGCTGGAACGGCGGGCTGCCGTCCGCCGGACGGAGACGGGGGAGAGCCAGGGCATGCGCTGGCTGCTGCAGGATCGGCTGGAGCAGCAGGCCCTTGGGTATCTTGCCCGGGGCGCCATCAGCTACGAGGAGCTTAGGAACTGGAACCGGGGCCATCAAATCTATCACGAGCTGCTGGGCGGCAACGGGGATCTGACCGGCCTCAAAGCGGAACTGACGAAACTTTTGTACACAAAGGAGGAACACGATGGATAGCTTTTTTACCTGGACCGATCTTATGACCTACGGCGGCGCGGTGATGGCCGTGCTCATCATCACCGAATTCACCAAGGACCTGCCCGGCATCCGCCGCCTGCCCACCCGGCTGTGGGCGTACCTGGTGGCCCTGGTGATCCTGCTGGCGGCGGCCATCTTCACCGGGGACAGCCTCCGGGCGGAGGACGTGCTGCTTTGCTTCATCAACGGGGTCATCGTGGCCATGGCGGCGGTGGGCAGCTACCATTCCGTCCAGGAGCAGATGGAGTAGGGCTGCCCAAAGGGGCCGGACCGATCCATTTTGCATGAGACCGGCCGGCAGAAATGGCGCTCCCGGGCGCCATTTCTTCTATCCCTTGGGGCGCGCGCACCCGGTGGCAGGGGCCCATCTTGCGCCTTCGGGGAAAAGACGGTATACTGGATCCACAATACGATCGGAGGTCCCCATGCTCATCCTTGCCCTTCTGCTGCTTTTGCTGCTGGCCGCTTCCTTCGGCGTCTACCGCTTCGTGCTCTATTCCCCTCTGGGCGCGCAAAACGTGCCCCAGCACCTGCCCACGGGGGAGCAGTACGACCCGAAGCACGATCTCATGGTCAGCCTCATCAAGGAGCTCCTTGCTCTGCCCCATGAGCGGGTGTACATCACCTCCCGGGACGGGCTGAAGCTGGCAGGGGACTGGTACCCCGGCCAACCGGGCCGCCCGGTCCACATCTGCTGCCATGGCTATCGGGGCCTGGGCGTCCGGGATTTCTGCGGCGGGGCCCAAAGCCTCCTTGCCCGGGGCGACGGGGTGCTCCTCATCCATGAGCGGGCCCAGGGGGACAGCCAGGGCCACACCATGACCTTCGGCATCCGGGAGCGGGAGGACGTGGCTCTCTGGGCGGAATACTGCGCCGAGCGCTTTCCCGGCGCGCCCCTCTTCCTCCACGGCATCAGCATGGGCGCCGCCACGGTCCTCATGACCTCGGCCCTGCCCCTGCCCGCGGCGGTGAAGGGCATCCTGGCCGACTGCCCCTACGACGTGCCCAAGGACATCATCGCCCTGACGGCAAAGAAGCATGCCGGTCCTCTGGCCGGGCTTCTGTGGCCCTTTTTGACGATCGGCGCCTTTCTCTTCGGCAACGGCCTCCGCTTCAAAAACGTCTGCTGCCATGAGGCCGTGAAACATGCCAACGTCCCCATCCTGATCATCCACGGGGAGGACGACCGCTTCGTCCCCGCCTACATGTCCGAGCCCATGGCCGCCGCCAACCCCATCCTGGTCACCCGCGTCACCTTCGCGGGCGCCGGCCACGGCATGAGCTACCTTATGGATACCCCCCGCTACCAGGCCATGACGGAGGCTTTTTTGAACAAATGCCTGCAGTAAACAGGGTTTTTGGCCCCTGGAAACGCAACGAAGGGATTGCGTTTTCGCAAGCGATATGATAAGCTTTTTCCATGATGCAGCGAGGGCATCGCTGTTTCAGAGATCTTGGGGATTTACCTATACCAAAAAAGGAGGAACCAACATGAAGAAACTCATATCCCTTATCCTTGTGATGTTGCTGATCTGCATGGCGATCCCCACGATGGCGGAGGAGGATGTCACCGGCGATTGGTATTTGAAGACCATGAAGATGGGCGATCAGGAGTATGACGCCGCCTCCATCGGCTATGTGATCGTTATGACGTTGAACGCGGACGGCAGCGCGACCATGGCCATGCCCACCACTGGGGAATCGAGCACCGGCACCTGGACATTGGACGGCGACAAGATCACCGTGACCATCGATGACGATCCCGTGGAAGGCACCGTGTCTGAAGGCGCAATCGTTTTGGAGCAGGACGGCGGGGAGATGGTCTTCACTCGAGACGAGGTATCCACGATCACCCTGGCGGAGGTGAAAGCCGCCGAAAGCGCTGAGGAATTCTATGGCAACTGGACCAGCGTCTATGTGGAGATGGAGGGCATGGTGATGGATATCTCCGTTGTCGAAATGGGGGTCCCCAACGTTACCATCTCTGAAACCGGCATGGAGTTTTTCGATGAGGAGGATGGGATCCTGACGCTCATTCTCAAGATGAACAAGTTGGAGGCACCCGTCTTTGCAGAGGGCAAGCTCACCGCCAAGGCGGCCGCGGACGCGGTGAATGCCGATTTCTCCATCGATGCGGAACTGTTGGAGGATGGGATGCTTAAGCTGACGTTGATCTCTAACGACAGCCCCATGGTCCTCTATTGCACCCCCGCTGAACCCGCCGCCGAATAACTCCATCGCGGGAGCCAGGGGGAACGGCTGTTTGCCCCAGGCGGACGGCACGAAAAAAGAAACCCACGCCAGACGGCGTGGGTTTTTCTTTCCTTTCAATACCGCTTCACGAACTCCGCCTCTATGTCCGACAGCATCCCTTCCAATGGTGCCGCGGCGCCGATGGCCCGGGCGGTGAAGCGGTTGAGCTGGGGGAGGGACAGGGCGGTGAACCCGTTGACGGTGCAGCAGGCCGGGTGGGTGCTGTCCTTCCGCCAGAAGGTGCGCCCCGGGGCCAGGCCCAGCCGGGGCAGCTCCTTCAAAAAGGCGCCCCGATCCTCCACGGACAAAAAGCACATGGTCAGCGTCACCCGCCGGACGGAATCGATGTCCCCGCCCTTCTTGCGCATGGCCTCGATGTAGACCGCGTTCTCCACGGACTGGAGCCGGGCGTCATCCGGGTACAAAAACCGGTAGTAGGTGGTGAAGTGGGGCTCGGAGGCGTGGGCGCAGGTGATGGCCAGGGTGCCGAAGTCCCGGCAGATGGCGGAGGCCTGCTGGATCACCTCCGCCTCGGCGGCGTAGAAATACAGCGTCCGCAGGGTGTCGGTGTACACGCTCCCCACGTGGATGGCCCGGCCCTCCAGCTCGTCGATGAGCCGATGGCGGAGCATCCGGCACCGGTACTGCTCCATGCTGCTGAACCCCTTGGCAAAGGGGTCCTTGGGGGCCACGCACACGTAGACCAGCTGGGAATAGGATAGCACGGGGAGCAGCTCCCAATACTGCATGTCCACCCGGAAGGTGGCCCGCTCCCCGTGTAATTCCCATTCGTATGTGAGCCAGTCCGTCATGGCGCCGGCTTATTTCTCCAAAATGGCCTTGATGCGGCGAACGCCGGAGGAGGAGGCCTCCTCCTTCTTGATGACGAAGTGACCAAGGTCCCCGGTGTTCTGGGCGTGAGGCCCGCCGCAAATCTCCTTGCTGAAATCGCCCATGGTGTAGACCTTGACCCGCTCGCCGTACTTGCTCTCGAAGAGACCGATGGCGCCCTGAGCTTTGGCCTCGGCCACGGTCATCTCCTCGCAGGTGATGGGCATGTGCCGCCCAATCTGCTCGTTCACCAGATCCTCCACGGCCTTAAGCTCCTCCGGCGTCAGCTTCCGGGGGAAGCTGAAGTCGAAGCGGAGCCGCTCGGCGGTGATGTTGCTGCCCTTCTGGGAGATGGTGTCGTCGTTGAGCACCACCCGGAGGGCCTTGTGCAGCAGGTGGGTGGCGGAGTGGAGGGCGGTGGTGGCCTCCTGATGGTCCGCCAAGCCGCTCTTGAAGCGCTGGGTCGCGCCGGCCTGGGACTTCTTCTGGTGCTCGGCGAAGGCGGCGTGGAAGCCGTCCACGTCCACGGTGATGCCCTTCTCCTGGGCAAGCTCCATGGTGAGTTCGATGGGGAAGCCGTAGGTGTCGTACAGGTGGAAGGCGGAGATGCCGTCGATCTTGCCGTCCTGGGCGTTGGCGGCGGTCTTGTTGAACTCCTTGATGCCCTTCTTCAGGGTGTCGGCGAACCGGTTCTCCTCCCGCTTCAGCTCGGAGAGCACCTTCTCCCGGTTCTCCTCCAGCTCGGGATAGATGTCGCCGTACTGGTCGATGACAGCGGAGGCGATCTCCACGATGCCGTACCGGGGGATGTTGAGCTGCATAGCGTAGCGGATGCTCCGCCGGATGAGCCGGCGCAGGATGTATCCCTGGTCCACGTTGGAGGGGGTCACGCCCCGCTGGTCGCCCAGGATGAAGGTGGCGCAGCGGATGTGGTCCGCGATGATGCGGAAGGCCTTCACCGTGGCGTCGCTTTCCTTATAAGAATGGTGGCTGAGCTTGCCGATGAGCTCGATGATGCCGGAGAAGGCGTCGGTGTCGAACACGCTCTCCACGCCCTGGAGCGTGGCGATGGTCCGATCGAGGCCCATGCCCGTGTCCACGTTCTTCTGGGCAAGGGGCTCGAACTTCCCTTCGCCTACCTTATTATATTCCATGAACACGTTGTTCCAGATCTCCAGATACTTGCCGCAGTCGCAGCCGGCCTTGCAGTCGGGACCGCAGGCGGGGCGGCCGGTATCGTAGAAGATCTCCGTGTCGGGGCCGCAGGGGCCGGTGAGCCCGGCGGGGCCCCACCAGTTGTTCTTCTTAGGCAGGTACACGATGTGGGAGGGGTCCGCGCCCATCTCCACCCAGCGGTCGTGGGAGACGGTATCCCGGGGCGCGTCCGCGTCGCCTTCGAAGCAGGTGAAGGACAGCTTCTCCTTGGGGATGCCCAGCCACTTCTCGTCGGTGAGGAACTCCCAGCTCCAGGCGATGGACTCCTTCTTGAAGTAGTCGCCCAAGGACCAGTTGCCCAGCATCTCGAAGAAGGTGCAATGGGAGGTGTCGCCCACCTCGTCGATGTCGCCGGTGCGGACGCACTTCTGTACGTCCGTGAGCCGGGTGCCGGCGGGATGCTTCTGGCCCATGAGATAGGGGACCAAAGGATGCATGCCCGCGGTGGTGAACAGTACCGTGGGGTCGTTTTCGGGGATCAGGGACGCGCTGGGGATCACCGCGTGGCCCTTGGAACGAAAGAAGTCCAGATACAGCTGCCGAAGCTCACGGCTGGACAGATTGCGCATAGTTTGCCTCCTAAAAGCATAGTATAGAAAATAGTCGAAGATATTTTAACGAAAAGGCTTGCATTTGTCAATTTGATATAGTAAAATAATTTCTACTCCCCCCTAAAAGGGCGTCAAAAATCCCCCAAAAAGATTTTGAGAAAAAAATAAAAAAAGGGGTTGACAAGCGAAGGGGTCGGAGGTATACTGTCAAAGCTGTCGCGAGAAACGCGCGCGAGCGCAGGTGGAAACGGGGCAGCGAGCACCTTGAAAACTATATAGCGAAACAACAAACAAGCCAAGTTGATTCTTAGTAATTGAGAGACAACAACGCGAGAGCGAAACGACCAAGCGAAGTTA
>CADCJW010000004.1 GCA_902801845.1 uncultured Eubacteriales bacterium | reverse complement strand
TCTTCGACGCGAAGCTGGTCCGCGAGGGCAGCAAGTACTTCGTGGAGGTGGGCGGCTACCGTCAGGAGCTCTCTCCCGACAAGGAGGAGCGGCTCCTCAACCACGACGTGCAGAGCCAGGAGATCACCCTGGGCGTGCGTCCCGAGCACACGGACGTCAACGACGAGGGCGTGGCGGCCCGGGTGGACGTGGCCGAGATGATGGGTTCCTCCGTGCACCTGCACGTGAACGCCGAGGGCCACGACGTGATCATCATCGTGCCCACGGTGGACATGAAGGGCAACTACGAGATGGGCGACACGGTCCACTTCTCCTTCGACGGCAAGGTAGCCCACGTCTTCTCCAAGGAGACCGAAAAGAACCTGGAGTTCTAAAGATAAACGAACGAAAACCGGCTGGATGGGCATCCAGCCGGTTTTTTGTATCCTTGTGTTTATCGGGAGGTGTGTTTGGCCAAGGTCTCCATGAGCCAGAGGCCCGTCTGGGTGTAGTCCTCCGAAACGAAGCCGCTGTACTTGGGCACCGTGGACCGGACGGCGGAGCAGGGCTCGGCCACCTTGGAGAAGGTCCACATGCAGTAGGAGATGTGCTCCCGCTCCAGAAGCTCGATCCACAGGTCCGCGCTCTCCAGATCCCGAGGGAAGCCGCCGTTGGCCGCCGTGACGCCGTACTCCGTGACGAAGATGGGCAGGCCCTGGGCGCTGGCCTCCGCCACCGCATTCCGGGAGTCCTCCCCATGGCTGGCGGCGTAGAAGTGCAGGGTGTAGAGGATGTTCTCATAGTCCAGCGGGTCCGCCAGCACGGATCTGAGGTCGCTGGACCACTGGGGATCGCCTACGATGATGAGGGCCTTGGGGTCCTTCTCCCGGATGACGGGGATGACCTCGTCGGCATACCGTTTCACAGCGGGCCAGTCCACGCCGTTGGGCTCGTTGCAAATCTCATAGAGCACGTTGTTGTAGTCCTTGTACTTCTCCGCCATGCGGCTGAAGAAGTCCTTGGCCTGGTCCACGTACTGGTTGGGGTCCCCGTCGCTCAAGATGTGCCAGTCGATGATGGCGTACATATCCTGCTGTCGAGCCAGCTCCACGCCCTTGAAGATGTCCGCCTCATAGCGCTCCCTGTCGCCGCCGGTGCAGTAACCCATGACGCCCACGCCGTGGGTGTACATGGCCAGGCGGAACACGTTTACGCCCGCATCCCGAGACAGCTCCTCGAACAGCTTTTCGTTGAGAAAGGATTCCGTCACGATAAGATCATGGGTGCTGACGCCCCGAAGGATGGCCGGAAGTCCGTCCTCGCCGCACAGCTTCCCGTCCACCACCTGAAGCTTCCCGCAGGAGGAGGGCCGGGCACGGCCGTCGTCGTACACCTGGGGCGCGGGTTCGTCCCCTTCGGAGGCCGCCGCCGGAGCCAAGACATATCCTGCGAAAACGGCGAGCAGCAGCGCCGCCATCAGAAAAAGAGAAATCGTTTTTTTCATCCGTAACCTCCCTGGTCAGGTCTTTTTGCATCCTGTACTGTGTACCAAACGAACCCACCTTTGGAAAGACGGCTGGCCGATCGTGATACGTCAGCCCTCCACTTCCGCCAGGGTAGGCATGGCGGGGATGGCCCCATGGCGGCTGGTGGTGATGCTGGCCGCCTTGTTGGCAAAGGCCAAAATGCGCTCCAACTCGGGGACGGTGAGCTGGCCCAGAGAATCGAGCTTCACCAGCTGAGACAGGGCCGCTCCGAAGAAGGTGTCCCCAGAGCCGTTGGTATCCCCCACCTTGCAGGGGACCCCGGGCACGTGGCCCGTGTGGCCGTCGAAGCGGTAGAAGGCGCCGTGGGCACCCAAGGTCACCAGCACCAGCCGAACGCCCTGCTCGGCAAGCCGCGCACTGCCCGTCTCGGGGTCGGAAAGGCCCGTGAGCAGGGGCAGCTCCTCGTCGGAGACCTTCAAAATATCCACCAGAGGCAGGGGTTGCAGCATGTTTTTAATGGCCGTTTGTTCGTCGGGCCACAGGCTGGCCCGATAGTTGGGATCGTAGCTCACCCATGCGCCGCTGGCTTTGGCGGTCCTGACCGCCTCCAGCGTGGCGGTCCGGGCGGGCTCCGCCGTCAGGCTCACGCTGCCGAAGTGCAGGATCTTTGTGCTGCTGAGCAGCTCCATAGGCACGTATTCCATGGAGAGGTTCACATCCGCGCTGGGATCCCGATAGAAGCTGAAGGTCCGCTCCCCCTTCTCGTCCAGGGCCACCACGGCCAAGGTGGTGCGCGCCTTCTCGTCCACGGACAGGCCGGATACGTCCACGCCGTTTTCGGTGAGGCACCGCCTGAGGTAGTCCCCGAAGCTGTCCCGGCCCACCCGGCCGATGAAGGCGGTCCTGGCCCCCAGGCGGGAGGCGGCCACCGCTAAATTCGCCGGGGCGCCGCCGGGGTTGGCGTCGAACTTGGGGATGCCCTGCTCCGTCTTGCCCGATTGGGTGAGATCGATCAGCACTTCGCCGATGGTGGTGATATCCGTCATATCTGTTTTCCTCCCCTTTTGCTGCGTAGGAAGCTCCTATAGAATCGTCACTATGGGCAGTTTACCTGTTGCCGGCGGATTTGTAAAGAGAGGGATCATAGAATTCTATTTCCATGGGCCACGATTGACAAGCTTTTTTCGGACGGATATACTATAAATGTTGAATACTGGGAGAAGCGGCATCCATCCATGCCGTCGGAAAGGAAGCCGGAAATGGGTCGAATCACAAAGGAAAAACGGTGTCTGGCGCTGGCACTGATGGTGCTGCTGAGCGGCGCTGCCTGCGCCCCGCGGGAGGCCGCCGTTCCGGAGGAACCTGCCCCGATCGTAGCGGTCATCGCCACCCCGGCGCCCACGGCTGAGCCTACGGCCTCCCCCACCCCCATCCCCACGGCCACACCCACGCCGGAACCCACGGCCACGCCCACGCCGGAACCTACGGCTACCCCCGTGCCCGATCCCCTGCTCCAAAGCTGGCAGGAGGCGGAGACGGGCTTTTCTCTGACCCTGAGCGAGGATGGGACCTACCGGACCGCCCTGGCGGACCGGGAAGCTGCAGGCCGATTCACCGCAGAGGCGGGGCTGCTGACCCTGACGGCGGAAAACGATCTTGTGACCCAAATCCCCTACGTTTGCGACGGCACCACCCTGACCCTCATGCAAAAGGGGCAGATCCCCCTGGCCCTGACGGCGGACCCGGAGACCGCCTTTGCCCTGTCCCCCAACCAAGCGGGAATCCTTCCCGCCGCCGAAAGCGACAGGCCCGCCATCGCCTATGCCTATGTGAATAAGGCCGTGGTGACGGTGGAGCTGCAGGAGGGGACGACGGCTACGGAGTACTGCTTCTCCTGTCTCGATACTCCGCCGTCGGAAAAGTCCAAGGACTGGCTGCCCATGGACGGGGACCCCTTTCGGGTGTTCAAGGTTGACGGGGACTATTTCCTCTTCGTCCGGGACGAGGTAGGCCGGGTCAGCGACCCCTATCCCATCTCGGTGGATTCCGGCTTCCTGTATCCCATCAAAGCGGAGGGGCTGTCCGCCCTGCGCACGCCGCTGACCGAAATGACCGAAGCCGCGGGCACCTCCGTCATGGCGCTGAACGAGGCGGTGGCCGCCGACATCGCCCAGGCGGGCATCTACACCCGGGAAGGGGCGGTGACCTCCGCCGTGTCCGCCGTGTCCCACATGGCCGAACTGGGCTACACCATCCCCTATCAGGGGGAGGGCAAGTTCCAGGAGCGGGACGATTGGGGCTTCAACCCGGAGTGGGGCGCCAAGCTCAAATTCCCCACCAAGGACGGCAACGGCACCTACTATTACACCGGCATGCAGTGCGTGGGCTCCATCGTTTGGGCCCTGAAGCAGGCGGGACTGGACATCAGCAACGGCTCCACCGGCTGGCGTATCGGCCTACTCGGCGAGGTCAAGCGCAGCAACGACAACCGGATCAAGTATTATCAGCTGCGCAGCGGCGACTTTATCCAGGTCCGTCAGCATTATGAGATGGTGGTGGACCGGGTGGACACGGATAAGGACGGCGAAGCGGACGCCTTCCTGCTCTACGAGATGGAAGCGCCCCACCTTTCCCTGCTTTTGTTGAAGTTCCGTGTCATCCAGGGCCGGGACCATTTCAACATGGATGCCGTGTACAGCGATCAGGGCCGGCTGAGTTCCAAGAACCGCATCTGGCAGGGGACCTCCCACATCCCCAAGGAGGACTTTCCCCCCTGGCTGACGGCCGCCTTAGAGCATGCGGAGGAGGACAGAGCCCTGGATAGATTGACGAGAAGCCTCGGCCTCATCGGGGCGGAGGATCATTCCCTGTTGGAGCGATAAAAGGATCCCTATGAAGAAAAGACTGACCGCTTGTATCCTGCTGCTGGCGCTGATGCTGTCCATCACGCCCATGACGCGGACGACCCTGGCCCAGGAGGACCCGGGGGAATATTCCATCGAAACGCCCGGCCCCCAGGCGGAAAACCTGACCCGGCACTGCACCTTGAGCTCCGATCTCAAGTCCACCGCCTACACCTGGCGGCTCACCGACGAGGAGCTGAACACCACCCAGATCCTGAAGCCCGGCGAGCGGGTGTCCATCTCCTGGCGGGACGGCATCCCGGTGAAGGCGGTCCGCATGGCCTTCAAGGACTATCCCGGCGCCTACCGCATCCAGCAGTTCGACGCCGCCGGGACCCTGCTCAAGGAGGAGAGCGCTCCTCTCCTCGTCAACAACGCCGTGTTCGTGGAGGAAGGGACCCGGACCGTGACCCTGGTGCCGGAGGAGGAAATCAACCTTTGCTCCCTCTACGCCTTTGGGGAAGGCGTCGTCCCCGACTATCATCCCTGGGCCCCCACGCCGGAGAAGCTGGACTATCTGGTGGTGGCCATGCACCCCGACGACGACGTGCTCTTCATGGGCGCCATCCCGCCTCTCTACACCGTGGAGCAGGGCCGGGAGGGCTCCATCTTCTATACCGCCACCCGGGAGCGGGTCCGCAAGAACGAGGCGGAGAACGGGGCCTGGATCATGGGGCTTCGGAAGGCCCCCATCCTGGGCACCTTCCCGGACATCCCCCCCTCCTATTACGAAAAATACAAGAACACCTTCCCCCAGGAGGAGGTGGTGAACTGTTTGGTGGCCCTGTTCCGCCGGTATAAGCCGGAGGTGGTCTTCTCCCACGATTTAGAAGGGGAATACGGCCACTGGCAGCACAAGATCCTGGCCCACGCGGTCCAGGAGGCGGTGCCCCTGGCGGCGGACCCCGCCTACGATCCCTCCTCCGCGGAGCAGTACGGCGCCTGGCAGATCAAGAAGCTGTATCTGCACCTGTATCCGGAGAACAGGATCGTGCTGCCCGCCACCAAGCCCATCGCCGCCTACGGCGGGCTGACGCCGGTACAGATCGCCGCCGCCGCCTTCCAGTGCCACAAGTCCCAGCTGCCCTCCCGTCACGCGGTGACCAACGAGGGCGTGTACAGCATGACCGACTTTGGTCTGGCGTACACCCTGGTGGGCACCGACACCCCGGGGGTGAACGACCCCTTCGAGCATATCGACCCTCGATCCCTTCACCCGCTGCCGGCGGCGGAAGCGGCGACCCTTGCGCCCACGAACACGCCGGCGCCTACGGATACGCCCGCACCCACGGATACTCCGGCGCCCACGGATACGCCCGCCCCTACGGACACCCCGGCCCCCACGGACACGCCCGTGCCTACGGATACCCCTGACGCTTCAGAGGGGATGGACAAAGCGCCCCTAACCACGGAGCCGGCGGCTGCCCAGGCCCCGGCGGAGGAGGAACAAGCCCCGGCGGAGGAGGACGCGTCCCTGTCCTGGATCCTGCTGGGCCTGGTGCTGTTGGCCGCCATCCTGCTCGTCGGGCTGTCCTTCCTGATCCAGCGGTGGTGGGCTCGCATCCTGCTTTGGGCCCTGGCCCTGCTTCTGTGCGCAGGCGGCGCTCTGATGCTGCTAAAGGGCCGTTCATCCATCGTCCAACAGCCGGAGCCGGAGCCCACGATCTTCGAACCGGTCCGAGCGCTGGCGTTCACCACCGACACCCTGCCTGAGGCGGAAGCTTTTTCGGGCTATCCGGATCTGGAGACGTTGGACCTGCTCGCCTGCGAGCAGGTGGACGCCGCCCTCTATGAGCGCATCCGCCAGGCGGTCCCCCAGGACTGCCGCGTGCTGTGGGCCGTGCCCCTAAGCGACGGCCGCTTCCCCAGCGACAGCCGGTCCCTGACGCTGCCCCACTTTTCCCCGGATGACGCCCAGCTGCTCCCCTATTTCCCCCAGCTGGAAGCGGTGGACGCCTCCGGAAGCGACGCCTATGACGCCCTCCTCTCCCTGATGGAGCGGTCGCCGGAGCTGGCCCTCACCTTCACCCTGCCCGTGGGCGACCAGGTGCTGACCATGGAAGACGAAGCTTTGACGGTCCAGACGGCACCGGACTTCGGGCTCCTCGAAAAGATGCTGCCCGCCTTCCCCCGACTCAAATCCCTGGACCTTTTGCAGGCCCCGGTGGACCCCGCCCAGGTGATCGATCTGGCGGCTCAGTATCCCGACCTTACCGTTTCCTACGCCGTGCCCGTGGGGAAGGCCGCCTTTCCGGCGGACAGCCAAAGGATCGCCCTGGGGGACGCCGGCATCCAGGGGCCGGAGGAGCTCCTCGCCGCCCTCCCCTATCTAAAGGAGCTTCGTGAGGCGGACCTTCACGGCACCGAGCTCTCCCTGGAGGACCTTTTGACCATCCTGGACGCCTGCCCCGGGCTGACCCTCCTGCAAGGGGTGACGCTTCTTGGGCAGCCGGCGGAGACGGACGCCCGGGAGCTGGATCTGCGGGACGCCGAGGGAAACGCGGCCCAGCTTCTGCCGCTGCTGCGCCCTTTCTTCGCCCTGGAGCGGGTCTATCTGCCCCGGGAGGGGGACTGGGAGGCCACGCTGCCCGAGCTCGCCGCCGCCCATCCTGAAACCCGGTTCGTCTGCCAGGTCACCGTCTTTGATCAGACCGTGGAGAACACCCTGGAGGAGCTGGACATCAGCAAGACGCCCGTCGCCTCCCTGGAGGAGGTCCTTGAGAACGTGGACAAGCTCCCCGATTTGAAGAAGCTGATCATGTGCGACTGCGGTTTGCCCAACGAGGCCATGGAGGAGCTCATGAGCCGCCGCCCCGGCGTGAAGTTCGTCTGGAACGTCCACCTGGGCACCCACGTCCTCAGGACGGACACCCTGGCCTTCTCCACCAAGAACCCCACCAAGCACACCCAGAGCTATTACAGCGACTCCCTCAACAAGCGCATCAAGTCCACCAAGCGGCTGAACCAGGGGGATATCGAGGAGCTGAAGTACTGCACCGACCTTATGGCCTTGGATCTGGGGCACAACTATCTGACCAACGAGGATCTGGAGGTGTTCCGCTATCTGCCCCATCTGCAGGTGCTGATCCTGGCGGACAACAAGCTCACGGACATCTCCGCCCTGTCCCAGCTCAAGGAGCTGCGGTACGTGGAGCTGTTCATGAACCGGATCCCCGACATGTCTCCCCTGGTGGGGCTGCCCAATCTCACGGACATCAACATCGCCAACACCCACCTGACGGACATCGAGCCCCTCAAGCAGTTCACCCAAGCGGAGCGGCTTTGGTTCGCCATGAACGGCCTCACCTCCGAGCAGAACCGGGCGGTGGTGGAAGCGCTGCCCAACTGCACCTGCAACTACACCACCCGGGACGAGACCGGCGAGGGCTGGCGAGAGGGCGAGCGATACCAGTGGATCCGGGAGTTGTTCCAATACGGGAAATAACCAGGCACTTTAAAAGAAGCGTCCCATGGATTGGGACGCTTCCTTTTTTGTCTCGGATCGTGTTTTAAAACTGGCGGTTGCAGAGGGAGTAGAAGGGGTAGCCGTAGATATTCCCCTCCCCCGCCACCAGGTAGATGTCCCGGACGCCCCAGCTTTCGATCAGGTCGGCTACGGAGCCCATGTTCCCCTTCTCGTAATAGCGGGGGTCGTAGAGGATGGCCCGATCGTAGGCCTGGGCGAAGAAGGGCATGGTGCACAGGCCGTAGGAATCGGATATGACCAAGCAGGTCTTTTTCTCCGCGTCCGCCTCTAGGTCCGTCCGCTCGATCACGGTCCAGTTCCCCTTGGGGCCGCCCAAGTACACCGTATACCGGTCCCGGGGGTTGGCGTCGGGGTCGATGAAGGGGACCTCCTCGAAGGAGTCCGGCGTGGTGTACCGGCGCACCCGGACCGGGTGGAGGGGGGTCAGGATGTCCAGGGTGTCGGGGTTGTCCTCCATCTGCTTGCTGTGGCTGTCCCGGTAGAGGGTGCCCAGGAAGGGATGCTCCTGGGTCTTGGGGAAGTCCTCATAGGGGGGCAGTGTCTCCCCCGCCTCCTCAAGCATGCGGCTCACGACCAGGTAGGCCCCGTAGGGGGTCCAGTGCATGTCTGTGCGGAAGAACACGTATTCCCCCTGGATTAGAGGCTGGGAGAGCAGGTCCGCCGTGGACAGGGCCGTCACGTTGTCCGCCGTGACGGCGTGGATGAAGGGTTCTATCTCCGAGGTCATGCCCTGGGGGTCCGCGTAGCTCAGGACCCGGGAGGCCCGGAAGCTGTTGGGCACGATGGTCATGACGAAAACGCCGCCCTCCGGCAGCAGGGAAGCGTAAGCGTTGAAGAGATTGGACTCCGTATAGAGGGCATTGCGGCTTTGGACCTGGGCGGAGGACTTGGTCTGCCCGTCCAGCAGATAGAAATGGAGCTCCCGGGGGAAGTCAGACAGCTCCACCGGCGCCTTGGTGGGCCGGGGGGTGGCCGTGGGAACGGGGGTCTGCGTCGGTTCGGGGGTGTCCGAAGGGACCGGCGTATCCGCTATGGAAGCATCGGCGGCAAGGGGGGAAGGCTCGCTCGTCGGCGTGGGAGCAGGCGTCTCGGTGGGCTCCGGCGTGGGGGTCGGGGTCCGGGTGGGCCGGGGGGTGACGATGGGCTCGTCGGGCAGCTCCTCCGGCTCGCGCTCCATGATGGCCACGTCGTTTTCCACCACACGGGCGTATTCCTCCCAGGTGGCGAAGCTCCCCACCTGCTTTGCCGCCCGATCGAAGTCGATGATCCCGGCTCGGCCCGGGAAGCGGTCGGAGAGATACTTTTCCACGCCGTCAGCAAAGCTGCCGTCCAGAAAGGCGCGGAGGGAGAAGCCGGGCCGCTCCGCCAGCATCCGATTTTCCTGGGCGGAGAAGGCGGCCCCCTCGGGCACCAGCAGCAGCTCGTACCCGCCCAGTAGCAGCAGGGCGATCAGGGCGACCCAGGCGGCGAAGCACAGGGCCCGATTTTTCTTTTTTCTACGACGATCGGCCATGTCCCGCCCTCCTAAAACCGAAAATACAGGAAGGGGTTGAAGCTCTGCCCCACCAGGAACAGCACCGACAGCCCCGTGAGCCCCAGGGCCAGGAGGGCCTTGAGATAGGGGCGCAGGGCGTTCCTATGCCCCGCGGCCTTGCGCCGGGAGAACCAGGTCACGGCGGTCTTCCGAAGGGGCAGGGAGCAAAGGACGCAGGCAGCGAGGAGCAGAGGGTTGCTCTTCATCACGTAGAGGGCGTAGGGGTCGGAGAAGGGCACCCGCCAGGGGGCAAACATGGCCCGCAGCTGCAGGCCGATCTCAGCAAAATCCGTGGTGCGGAAGAGGACGAAGCCCACCACCACCAATATGACCGTGAACAGATGCTTGAGTAGGTCGGGCGTATGGGCCAGGAGGCCCTTGAGCACGGTCCGTTCCAGCACCATGAAGAAGCCGAAGTAGAGGCCCCACAGCAGAAAGTTCCAGTCGGCCCCGTGCCAGATGCCCGTAAGGCCCCAGACCACCGCCATGTTGAAGATCCAGCGGCCCGTGCCCACCCGGTTGCCGCCCAGGGGGATGTAGACGTACTCCCGAAAGAAGGTGCCCAGGGAGATGTGCCAGCGGCGCCAGTATTCGGTGATGCTTTTGGAAACGAAGGGGGCGTCGAAATTCTCCAAAAACTTAAAGCCCAGCATCCGGCCCAGGCCGATGGCCATCTCGGAATAGCCAGAGAAATCGAAGTAAAGCTGCAGCAAGAAGAGGGCGGCCGCCAGCCAGCCGGAGCAGAAGGACATGTCCGCCGCGGCCGGCAGCAGCTCCAGCACCTCGCCGCAGAGGTTGGCCAGCAGCACCTTTTTGCCAAGGCCCAGGGAGAAGCGGAAGAAGCCCTCCCCCAGGGCCGTTTTGGTGACCTGCCGATCCCCGATGGCCGCCGCCACGTCGCTGTAGCGGACGATGGGGCCAGCGATGAGCTGGGGGAACAAGGACACGTACAGCAGCAGCCACAGGGGGTTCCGCTGCAGGGGCGCCTGCTTGCGGTAGACGTCCACGGTGTAGGTGATGATCTGGAAGGTGTAGAAGGAGATGCCGATGGGGAGCTTGGGGGCCGCCATCCGGTAGCCAAGGCCCAGAATGGCGCACAGGTTGTTGACCAGGAAGGCGGCGTACTTGAAGTACAGCAGGGCGGACAGACTGATGAGGACGCCCACGGCGAGGGCCAGCTTGCGGCGGGCCGGGGTCTTCGTCCGGTGAATGATCCGGGCGCAGACATAGTTCACGGCGGTGGAAAAGAGCATGGCCACGATCCAAACCGGCTCCCCCCAGGCATAGAACAGCAGCGACGCCGCCAGCAGCAGGGCGTTGCGCACCGTGATGTTTTTCACCAGAGCGTGGAGGCCCACCACCACCGGGAAAAACAGACATAAAAATGTGAGCGACGAAAAGACCATTCCCCAGATTCCGCGTTTTTCTTTGCTTTGTGTACGGTATCACACTCATGGAGGCTTGTCAATCCAAAGGGCGAAAACTGGGGATTTGGGCTCCGGCCCTTGACAAACGCGGCCCAGATGATACAGTATCGGGTAATACGAACCAAGGAAGGTACGGATATGATTGTTTCCGATCTCTTTTTTCGGACCTGGGCCGAGATCGACCTGGACGCCCTGCTTTACAACTTCCTGGCCGCCCGGCGGCATCTGCCGGACAGCGTGCTCCTTTCCGCGGTAATCAAGGCCAACGCCTACGGTCACGGGGCGGTGGAGGCGGCGAAGCTGCTGGAGGGGAAGGCGGACCGATTCGCCGTGGCCATGACGGACGAGGCGGTGGAGCTGCGGCAGGCGGGCATCCGGACCCCTATCTTCCTGCTGGGGCCCACGCCGGAAAGCGACTTCGAGGCCATCCTCCGCTACGACATCGAGGCGGCGGTGCCCTGTTTGGAATACGGCCAGGCCCTGTGCGCCTACGGCCAGGCCCATGGAAAGGCCATCCCCTATCACGTGGTTTTGGACACGGGCATGGGACGGATCGGCTTTGCCTGTACGGAAAGATCCCTGGATGAGATCGAGGCCCTCTCCCGTCATCCCGGCGGGGAGCTGCGGGGCGTGTTCAGCCACTACGCCAAGGCGGACTGCGTCGACAAGACCTACGCCCAGGAGCAGACCCAGCGGTTCGTCTCCTTCACCGCGACCATGGAGCAGCGGGGCATCCAGATCCCCCTGAAGCACCTCAACAACAGCGCCGGCCTGGTGGAGATGCCGGACAAGTTCGACATGGTCCGGGAGGGCATCATCCTCTATGGGCTCAAGCCCTCCAACGAGGTGGATCTGAGCCTCATCGGCGGGGTGAAGGGGGTCATGGCCCTCAAGTCCCGCATCAGCTTTTTGAAGACCATTACGGAGCCCACCCCCATAAGCTACGGCTGCACCTACGTGGCCCAGCCCGGGGCCCGGATCGCCACGGTTTCGGCGGGGTACGCCGACGGGGTGAACCGTCTTCTCAGCAACCGAGGCCAGGTTTTGATCCACGGCGTCCGCTGTCCCATCGTGGGTCGGGTGTGCATGGACCAGTTCATGGTCGACGTAAGCGAGGTCCCGGAAGCCCAGGTGGGGGACGTGGTCACCCTCTTTGGCAAGGACGGGGCCGACGAGATCACGGCGGACGATGTGGCGGACCTCATCGGCACCATCGGGTACGAGGTCACCTGCCTCATCACCCCCCGGATACCCCGGGTGTATCTTCAGGAGGGGCAGGTCGTCCACGTCACCCGGCCCCTGATCCAGGGTTGAACTATCTCCATACAACAAAAAAGACCGCCGGCATGGTCGTCCGGCGGTCTTTTTATGTTATGTTTCTATCAGAGCAGCAACTCCGCGATCTGGACGGCGTTGGTGGCGGCGCCCTTGCGGATCTGGTCGCCGCAGCACCAGAGGTTCAGCCCCCGATCGGAGGTCAGATCCTCCCGGATGCGGCCCACAAAGACAAGGTCCTGATCCGAGGTATCCAGGGGCATGGGATAGACTCGGTTGGGCAAATCGTCCACCAGCTTGCAGCCGGGAGCGGCGGCCACGAGGGCCCTGGCCCGATCCACGGAGATCTTCTCCCGGGTCCTGAGGACCACGGACACGCTGTGAGAGCGCAGCACCGGCACCCGCACGCAGGTGCAGCTCACCCGCATATCGGGCAGGTGGAGGATCTTGCGGCCCTCATTCTGCATCTTCATCTCCTCGCTGGTGTAGCCCAGGTACTGCTCGGAGCCGATCTGGGGGATCACGTTGTAGGCGATGGGATGGGCAAAGGCCTTGGGCGCATAGGGTTCGCCCTTCAAGCCCGCCTCGATCTCCTCGGTGAGCTCCCGCATGCCGGCCACGCCCGCGCCGCTGACCGCCTGATAGGAGGAGGCGATCATGGTTTCGATGGGGCTGGCTTTCGCCAAGGGGGCTACGGCCATCAACGCCACGATGGTGGTGCAGTTGGGGTTCGCGATAATCCCCTTGTGCCAGCGCGCGTCCTCCGGGTTGATCTCCGGGATGATGAGGGGCACGTCCTCTTTGAGCCGGAAGGCGCTGGAGTTGTCCACGAACACGGCCCCGGCCTCCCGGATGTGGGGGGCGAAGCGAAGGGCGATGTCGTTCTCCGCCGCGCCCAAAACAAGATCGAGGCCCCCGAAGGCGTCCTCCCGGGCTTCCACGATGGGCACGGGTTCCCCTTTGAACAGGACTGTTTTGCCGGCGCTGCGGGCGCTGGCCAGGGGGCGAAGGCTCTTTACGGGGAAATCCCGCTCCGCCAGTATCTTCAGCATCTCCTGGCCCACCGCACCGGTGGCGCCCAGGACGCCTACGTTCAGTTCCTTCATGGCTCTTTCCTCCCTTTCGGTTCGGATTTAGTATATTATCGCACCGGAGGCCCTAAACCGCAAGGTGGCAAATGAAAACGAAGCGTGAAGAATCCGGTTGCCAAACAGGCCCGGCCATGGTAGCATAGGCGTATGGAAGAAGCAAAGATGTACACCTGCACCACGCTGGAGCGGACCGTTCCCCTGAGTGAATTTATACGGGACCTGGTGGACGTGCCCCGTTTCTTGGGGTGCTGCCAGGACTGCCCCCACTATGGGCAGGTGTGGTCCTGTCCGCCCTATGATTTCGACCCCATGGCGCTGTGGAGGCGGTACGACGCCATCCACCTGTACGCCCGAAAGCTGATCTTCACCAAGGATCGGCTGTTCCCCGGGGAGCGGCGGGCCTTTGAGCAGACGGAATTGCCCAAGGTCAAGGTGGACCTGGCCCGCGAGCTGCTGCGCCTGGAAAAAGAGCACCCCGGGAGCCTGGCTTTGCTGGGAGGAAAATGCGATCTGTGTCCCGTCTGCGCCCGAACGGAAGGAAAACCCTGCCGGATGCCCGATAGGATGCGGTATTCCATCGAATCCCTGGGCGGGGACTGCGGCGGCGCTTTGGAAAAGTACTTTGGGGAAATCCTGCAGTGGGCCCATGGCAACCGGCTGCCGGAGCAGATCATCCTGCTGGGCGGCCTGCTGCTGCCGAAAGAATGACGCGCGAGGAGGAGCCTATGACCAACGAACATACCCCCCTTTCCAAGGAGGACTACGAGGAGCCCAATTGCGTCCTGTGCATGGATCAGGACACCCCCTCCCCCATCCCCCAGCGGCGGGTCCGGGAGAAACTGGACGAGTATATGAGCCGCCGGGACTACGCCGGGGCGGAGCGGCATCTGAACTACTGGCTGGCGGAAGCCCGGCAGAACGGGGACCTGCGGGGAGAGTTTTTCCTGCGGGGGGAGATGATGGGCCACTACCGGAAGACGGGCAACCAGGAGCAGGCCATCCTGCACGCCAACGAGAGCTTGGACTTGATCGAGCGGCTGGGGTTCGAGAACACCCTGTCCGCCGGCACCGCCTACGTGAACGCGGCCACGGTCTACGACGCCTTCGGCATGCCCGAGCGGTCCATAGAGCTGTTCGAGAAGGCCAAGGTCATCTACGAGGGGAACCTCCCCGAGGCCGACGGACGGCTGGGGGGCCTGTACAACAACATGGGCCTGGCCTACATGGCCCTGAAACGCTACGGGGAGGCCTACGAAGCCTTTTTGAAGGCCCTGCGCGTCATGGGAAACGTGGAGCACGGGGCCCTGGAGCAGGCCATCACCTATCTGAACATGGCCAACGCGGTGGAGCTGGAGCACGGCCTGGAGAAGGGCGAGCAAAAGATCGGCCAGTATCTGGACAAGGCCGCCGCCCTGCTGGACGACCCCGCGGTGCCCCGGGACGGGTATTATGCCTTCGTGTGCGAAAAGTGCGCCCCCACCTTCGACTATTACGGCTATTTCCTGACAGCCGGTGATCTCAACGAAAGGGCAAAGGCTATCTATGAACGGGCTTGAGCTTTCCCGGGCGTTCTATGAGCAATGGGGCGCCCCTATGCTCCATGAGCAGTTTCCCGAGCAGGAGGGGCTCATCGCCGTGGGCCTTGTCGGCAGCGGATCCGAATGCCTGGGCTTCGACGACGAAGTGTCTCAGGACCACGACTTCGAGCCTGGGTTCTGCCTGCTGCTGCCCGGCGAGGACGTGATCGACCGGCGAACCGCCTTTTTGCTGGAGCGGGCCTATGCAAAGCTCCCCAAGGCGTTCATGGGGTTCAAGCGCAGCGCGGTGGCCCCCGTGGGCGGGGCCCGGCACGGGGTGTTGCGGACGGCGGACTTCTTCACCGAAAAGGTGGGCGCTCCCGACGGGATACTGACCATGGACCAATGGCTGAAGCTCCCTCAGCAAGCGCTGCTGGAAGCTACGGCCGGGGAGATCTTCCGGGACGATCTTGGCGAGGTCACGACCATCCGGACCGCCCTTTCGGCTATGCCCGAGGACGTGCGGCGGAAACGATTGGCGGGCTATCTGCTCGTCATGGCCCAGGCGGGGCAGTATAACTACCTGCGCTGCCTAAAACACGGGGAGCCTGCGGCGGGGCAGCTGGCGGTGAACGAGTTCGTGAAGAGCTGCATCGAAGTCGTCTTCCTGCTGAACAAGGCGTACGCGCCCTACTACAAGTGGAGCTTTCGGGCCCTGCGGCAGCTTCCCAAGCTGTCCTTGACGGCGGAGACGCTGGAATACCTCTTGACCACGGGGAACGACCGGTCGCTGGCGGAGTCGAAGTACGACATGATCGAAAGCACCGCGTCGGACATCATCGACGAGCTCCAAACCCAGGGTCTGACGAAGGCCATTTGCGGCGATCTCGAAAAGCACGCCTACTCCGTCAACGACGGCATTGAGGACGGGGACGTGCGGAATCTGAACATTTTTTACGCCATATAAAGGAGTTTTCCCATGAAGATACAGGGCTTGCAAAAGATGACGCTGCTGGACTTCCCCGGCCGGGTGGCCTGCACGGTGTTTTTGGGCGGGTGCGACTTTCGCTGCCCCTTCTGTCACAACGGGGAGCTGCTGGACGGCTCCGCCCCGGCGGTCATGGACGATCAGGAGCTGCTCCGGTTTTTGAAGGGCCGCCAGGGTCTTTTGGACGGGGTGGCCATCACCGGCGGTGAGCCCCTGCTCCGGAAGGATCTGCCCGACCTGTTGCGGGCCATCCGGGAGCTGGGCTTTGCCGTGAAGGTGGACACCAACGGCAACCACCCGGATGCTCTGGAGGGGCTGCTTCGGGAGGGGCTGGTGGACTATATCGCCATGGATATCAAGAACAGCCCCGAACGGTATGCCCTGACGGCGGGCCTTAACCACATGGACCTTGAGCCCATCCGCCGGAGCGTTCGGCTGCTCATGGACGGCTCCCTCCCCTATGAGTTTAGGACCACGGTGGTGGACGAGCTCCACCGGGCCGAGGATTTTGAGGCCATGGGCCAGTGGATCCAGGGGGCCCGGGCCTACTTTTTGCAGCCCTTCGCCGACCGGGATTCGGTGCCTTTCGCGGGTCTTCACGCCCCCACAAGGGAGAATTTGGAAAAATACGCATCCATTGCAAGAGTATACGTGCCCTATACACAAATACGCGGCATATAATCAGGGTTTTTGCCCCGGCCCCTTTGCATATCACGCCGTATAAATACAAGATATTGTGTGATTTGTTAACAAACAACACAAGATATTGACACGGAACCCCAGGATATGGTAGAGTAGCCATGCTCGGGTGCTGTGGCTGTATGCCCATTCTGCGCCCATCAGATTTTCATTCTACGACAGGAGAAGGACAGATATGTACCAAGTCAAGAAGCGGGACGGACAGGTCACCGAATTCGCCATCAGCAAGATCACCGGAGCCATCACCAAGGCCTTCGTGGCCCTGAACAAGGCCTATCATCCCAGCGTGATCGACCTCTTGGCCCTCCACGTGACCGCCGATTTCGAGAACAAGATCCAGGACGGCTGCGTGGCCGTGGAGGACATCCAGGACAGCGTGGAGAAGGTGCTGTCCGAATCCGGCTATGCGGACGTGGCCAAGGCCTACATCCTCTACCGCAAGCAGCGGGAGAAGGTCCGCAACGTGAACTCCGCCCTCCTCAACTACAAGGACTTGGTGGACAATTATCTGAAGATCGCCGACTGGCGGGTGAAGGAGAACTCCACCGTCACCTACTCCGTGGGCGGCCTTATCCTCTCCAACTCTGGCGCCATCACCGCCAACTACTGGCTCAGCGAGATCTATGATCCCGAGGTGGCGGAAGCCCACCGGAGCGCGGCCATCCATCTGCACGACCTCAGCATGCTCACGGGCTACTGCGCGGGCTGGAGCCTGAAGCAGCTCATTCAGGAGGGTCTTGGCGGCGTCCCCGGCAAGATCACCTCCTCCCCGGCCAGCCATCTCTCCACCCTCTGCAACCAGATGGTCAACTTTCTGGGCATCATGCAGAACGAGTGGGCCGGCGCCCAGGCCTTCTCCTCCTTCGACACGTACCTCGCTCCCTTCGTGAAGGTGGATAACCTTTCCCAGAAGGAAGTGAAGCAGTGCGTCCAGAGCTTCATCTACGGCGTGAATACACCGAGCCGCTGGGGCACCCAGGCCCCCTTCTCCAACATCACGCTGGACTGGACCGTGCCCAAGGATCTCGAAAACCTGCCCGCCATCGTGGGCGGCAAGGAGATGGACTTCACCTACGGCGACTGCAAGAAGGAAATGGACATGGTGAACAAGGCGTTCATCGAGGTCATGATCGAGGGCGACGCCAACGGCCGGGGCTTCCAGTACCCCATCCCCACCTATTCCATCACCCGGGACTTCGACTGGAGCGAGACGGAGAACAACAAGCTCCTCTTCGAGATGACCGCCAAGTACGGCACGCCCTATTTCTCCAACTACATCAACTCCGACATGGAGCCCAGCGACGTTCGCTCCATGTGCTGCCGGCTCAGGCTGGACCTTCGTGAGCTTCGGAAGAAGTCCGGCGGCTTCTTCGGCTCCGGCGAATCTACCGGCTCCGTGGGCGTGGTGACCATCAACCTGCCCCGGCTCGCGTACCTGGCTGCCGATGAGAAGGACTTCTACGCCCGGCTCGACCGGATGATGGACATCGCCGCTCGGAGCCTCAAGACCAAGCGGACCGTCATCACCAAGCTCCTGGACGCGGGCTTGTACCCCTACACCAAGCGGTATCTGGGCACCTTCAACAACCACTTCTCCACCATCGGCCTCATCGGCATGAACGAGGTGGGCCTGAACGCCAAGTGGCTCAGGAAGGATCTGACCCATCCCGAGACCCAGCAGTTCGCCAAGGACGTGCTGAACCACATGCGGGAGCGGCTCTCCGACTACCAGGAGCAGTACGGGGACCTCTACAACCTGGAGGCCACGCCGGCGGAATCCACCACCTACCGCTTCGCCAAGCACGATAAGGAGGAGTACCCGGACATCATCACCGCCAACGAGAACGGCACTCCCTATTACACCAACTCCTCCCACCTGCCCGTGGGGTACACGGAGGACGTGTTCTCCGCTCTGGACATCCAGGACGACCTGCAGACCCTGTACACCTCCGGCACCGTGTTCCACGCGTTCCTGGGTGAGAAGCTCCCCGACTGGAAGGCGGCGGCGAACCTGGTGCGAAAGATCGCTGAGAACTACAAGCTCCCCTACTACACCATGTCCCCCACCTACTCCGTGTGCAAGGACCATGGCTACATCACGGGCGAGCACTTCACCTGCCCCATCTGCGGGCAGAAGACCGAGGTCTACAGTCGGATCACCGGTTATTATCGGCCCGTGCAGAACTGGAACGACGGCAAGGCCCAGGAGTTCAAGGACAGGAAGGTGTACAACATCGGCAAGTCCGTGCTGACCCACGTGGGGCCCAAGCCCGAGGGCGCGCCTGCAGAGAAGCCCGTGTTCGCGGCGGAAACGCCCAAAGCAGAGCCTGTGGCGGAAGCCAAAGCCGCCGACGCCGACATCCTGCTGTTCAAGACGCCCACCTGCCCCAACTGCAAGCTGGCCATGGCGCTCCTCGACAAAGCGGGCGTCGCCTACACGGCCCTGAACGCCAACGAGAACAAGGAGCTGGTCGCTCAGTACGGCGTGAAGCAGGCCCCCACCCTGGTGCTCCTTAGCGAGGACGGGTTCGAATCCTACCGGGGCGTCAGCGACATCAAGGGCTGGCTCATGGGGAAGAAATAATAGAGGAATTTATTGAAAGCAATCCCCGCTTTTCTTTCAAGAAAAGCGGGGCAAAAAAACTTTATTTGGCAAAAGGTTTCTACCAGCGTTAACACTTACTATTTCTTGGCTTTTCTTTTTCGGTCCCTTTTTCTTTTCTCCCGAAAAGAAAAAGGGACAAAAAACAGCTTGAGGTATCCACTATGTACGATCTCATCGTCATCGGCGGCGGCCCTGCGGGCATGACCGCGGCGCTGTACGCCCTCCGCAACGGCAAATCCGTGCTGGTGCTGGAAAAGCACGGCTTCGGCGGCCAAATCACCTACTCCCCCAAGGTGGAGAACTATCCGGGCACCAAGGAGATGAGCGGCAACGAGTTCGCCGACAAGCTCCTGGACCAGATCCTGTCCCTGGGTGCCGAGGTGGAGTTGGAGAAAGCCGTGTCCGTGGAGGAAGCGGACGGTCGCAAGCTGGTGAAGACCGAGGAAGGGAACACCTTCGAGAGCCTTACCGTCGTCATCGCCACGGGCGTGAAGCACCGGATGCTGGGCCTCCCCGGCGAAGCGGAGCTGGTGGGCAACGGCATCTCCTTCTGCGCGGTCTGCGACGGGGACTTTTTCTCGGGCCAAACCGTATGCGTGGCCGGCGGCGGCAACTCCGCCCTTCAGGAGGCCATCCTCCTGGCCGAGAAATGCAAGCAGGTCATCATCCTTCAGGACCTGCCCGAGCTCACCGGCGAGCAGACGCTGCAGCGGATACTCAAAAGCCGCAGCAACGTAAAAATCGAGACCAACCGGAAGATCGTAGGCGTGGAGGCGAACGACGGCGGCCTCACCGGCGTCACCGTGGAGGATCGCATCACCGGCGCCCGGCGGACCATCCCCAGCGACGGCCTGTTCATCGCTATCGGCCTGATCCCGGAAAACGGGCCCTTCGCGGCCCTGGCCGATTTGAACGATTACGGCTACTTCGCCTCCCAGGAGGACTGCCTGACCCGGACCCCCGGCGTGTACGTGGCCGGGGACTGCCGCAGTAAGTCCATCCGCCAGCTCACCACCGCCTGCGCCGACGGCGCCGTGGCCGCCCTGGCCGCCTGCCGGTACGTGAACGAGAGGAAATAACATACATATTTATGCCGCTTTTTCTTTTCGGTGAAAAGAAAAAGCGGCGCAAAAAGAAAAGCTTAAGAAGATAATGGGGATTACTTCTTAAGCTTTTTTCGTTGTATCCAATGAAGTATCAGCAGTAGGAACGCGGCGCCCAGGAGCACCCCGGCCGAGTCGATGCACACGTCCCGAAGCTCACAGGAGCGACCGGGGACAAAGGCCTGATGGACCTCGTCCAGCACCGCCCGAGCCACGCCCAGGATAAGGGCCGACGGGAACGCCCGCCGAGGCGGCAGGTCCACTGAAAACGCGGCGAAACACAAAAAGCCCAGGACGGCAAAAAGGACGAAGTGGGCCAGCTTGCGGACCACGAAGGACCAGTCGTCGATGCGCAGGATCTGCTCCTCCGGGGAAAGATTCAAAAAGCTCTTGTCAAAGTGGATGAGCAGCCAGCGAATGACCCGGCCAGAGGTCTGCTGGGAGTCCTGAGCCGCCTGAGCGGAGAGGCAGAAGATGAGCCCCATCCAGGCCGCCACCAGAGCCCAGAGCACGATCCGCAGCCAAGTTTTTTGACGGTCCGCCATTGGCTCCTTTCTCCCTCCTCCCAACGCTTTTCTTTATGGGACGAAGCGCTTCGCGTTCTCCATGCGCTTTTGATACTGCTCGTAGGACACGTAGACGTTGATCCGCAGATCCGCGGAATACCGGCGCACCTCAAAGCCCTTGTCGTCATAGTCCTTCTGGCTCCTGCAGGATACGCCCACCATGCAGTACCGGCCATGGGACGGCGTCGCGTTCAGCCAAACCGGCTTGCTCCAGGGCAACTTCGATCCGCTCCCGCTCCGTCAGTTTTCCGTCGTTCCGCTTGCATGACATCAGAAAGCAGACTGCTCCGAGAAGGTAGAGCACGGCGTAGATACAGGCCAAATGGACGCTTTTCTTCACAGCTGCCTCTATACTCGTTTATACCGAACGGATATGCTCCTCCAGCTTCTTCTTCACCCGCTGGATGGCGTTGTCGATGGACTTGGGGGGCTTGTTCAGGTACTGGCCGATCTGCTGATAGGAGAGGCCCTTGAGATACAGGCCCAGGACCTGCTTCTCCAGCGGCGAGAGCTTCTCCTCGATGTCCCTGGCCATGGCTTCCATGTTCTCCCGGCCGATGAGCATCTCCTCCGGGTCCGACACGCCCATGCCCGAGAGCACGTCCATAAGGGTCCTATCCGTGGAGCCGGGCTCATAGACGGGCTGGTTCAGGGACACATAGGTGTTCAAGGGCTGGTGCTTCTTGCGGGTGGCGCCCTTGATGGCGGTCAGGATCTGGCGGGTGATGCACAGCTCCGCGAAGCTGCGAAAGGCGGCGTTCTTGGACCCGTCGTATTCGCACACGGCCTTATACAGGCCCAGCATCCCCTCCTGGACCAGGTCCTCGTTGTCCGCGCCCACCAGAAAGAAGGTGCGGGCCCGGGCCCGGACCAGGGGCTTGTACCGATCGTACAGCTCCCATTCCGCCTCCCCGTCCCCCTGGCGAAGGAGGGCGAGCAATGTCTCGTCGCTTCTGCGTTCCTTTTCCATGCTTATTTCTTTCCTGTACCTTTTGGCAGTTTTGCCGGTTTCGCCTGCGAAATTGCCGCGCCGTTTCGCGGCAAAGGTGAAACTGCGGGTGTGAAAAACTCAGTTTTTCACGCTCTCTTGGCGCCGCTTCTCGAACAGCAGGATGCCGGCGGCCACGCCCGCGTTCAGGGAATCCACGTGCCCCTTCATGGGGATGGATACAAGATAGTCGCACCGCTCCCGCACCAGCCGGGAGAGGCCCTCCCCTTCGTTGCCGATGACCAGAGCGAAAGCGCCGGTCATGTCCTGCTTGTACATGCTCTCCCCGGCCATGTCGGCTCCGGCGATCCAGAGCCCCGCGGCCTTCAATTCCTCCAGGGCGGCGGAGATGTTCACCACCCGGGCGATCTTCATATGTTCGCTGGCCCCGGCACTGGCCTTGACGGCGGCGGCGGTGACGGGGGCGCTCCGATGCTTGCCCAGGATCACCCCGTGGGCCCCTGCACAGTCGGCGCTGCGGATGATGGAGCCCAGGTTGTGGGGGTCCTCCACCCCGTCCAGCACCACCACGAAGGGCTTCTCGCCCTTCTCGGCGGCCAGGGACAGGATGTCCGAGATCTCGCAGTATTCCACGCCAGCTGTGTAGGCTGCTATCCCCTGGTGGTTGGCGGTCTTGCCGCCGTGGCCAAAGGGCAGGCACACCTCGTCCAGCTTTTTGCGGTTCACTTCATGGACGATGACCTTGGCGTCCTTGGCCAGGGCGACGATCTCCCGAAGGGACCCGTCCGGCTCGGACTGGACCAAAATTTTGTCGATGCTGCGGCCCGCCTTCACAGCCTCCTTCACGGCGTTGCGGCCGAAGATGAGGAACGGTAGCTCGTCCGGCTCCTTCTCCGGTTCCTGGACGGGGGTCGGGACCGCGGGCTTATTCACCCGCTCTCGGCGGGGCCTGTCGTCCCCGTAGGCATAGGGCTTGCCGCCCGTGCGGGGCTGCCGGGGGCCGTTGCCCGTGCGACCGTAGCTCTCCCGCCGATCGTCGTTGACGCGGCGGTCGCCCGTGTATTTCTGGCGGCTGCGGCCGCCCTCGTTGGAATCGCTTCTATAGGCCATAGATCATGTTTCCTTTCCTGCTTCTTCGTTGACTTGGACGGCGATAGCCATGAGCTCGTCGATCCGCTCCTCCCGGCCCAGGACCCACAGATGCCCCAACAGGGTCTCCAGGCCTGTGGCCACCCGATAGTCCATCACGTTGGCGTTCTTGGGCACGGTGCCGCTGTGGGCGTTGCGGCCCCGGCGATAGACGGAAAGCTCCTCCTCGCTGAGCTGGGGTTCCATGGCGAAAAAGGCCCGGGCCTGGCCCTGGGCGCAGACCATCCTGGCCGAGAGCAGGTGCAGGTTGTGGACCGTTTCCGGATGGGTGTGGATGAGATAGGCCCGCACGTACAGGTCGTAGACCGTGTCCCCCACGTAGGCTAAGTTCAGGGCCGGTATCTGCCTGGGATCCTCCACCGGGTACCCTAAGGCCCGGCTCATGCGCCGCTGGGTGCTCAGTTCCATGCCGGTATGATGTCCTCCCCGTTGGCTTGTCCCGGCGTGGGCAGGATGGCGTAGCCCCAGCTGCCGTCGTTCGCCCGGGCATAGGACACGTCCCGCTCCAAGGCGGGGACCTCCACGCTGTCCAGAACGTTATAATTGGCATCCACCAGCAGCAGCGATTCCCCGTATCGGCTGAGGCCGAAGCCCGTGCAGAGGGGATCGCTGTCCGCCTCTTCGCTGCCGCCGGCGAAGTAGACCAGCAGGTACGCTCCCGGCTCCAGCTGGATCTCGGGCAGGGTATACTTATAGCTCTGCTTGGGGTTGTCGGTGAGGCCGTACCCCTTCAGATTCAGGGTCTTTTTCGAGCCGTTATAAAGCTCCACCCAGTCCGGGCTGCCCAAGGTCTCCGAGATCAGGGACTGGTGGTTGGAGGTGCAGATCTCGTTGAAGACCAGGGTGCCGCCCCCGGTCGATGTTTCCGTCTGCATGTACTGCCAGAGGAAGTACCCCACGCCGCCGATAAGCAACAGCGTGACCAACAGCCCCAGAGGCAGCCTGAGATCAGGGCCCCGGCGACGGCGGGCAAACCCCTCGTCGAAGACAGGAGTTCCCGGCTCCGCCCCCGTGGTTTCCTCGGGCGAAAGCAGGTCGATGACCCTTTCCTCCTTTTCCGGCAGGAGTTGACCGTTTGTTTCCTTTTTCCGCTTCATGGAGGTAAGTATACCATGGATCGACGGGATTGGGAACAGGCGGCTTGCATATTTTTTTGTGAGAGGAAGGGAAAAACTTGCGCGACGGGCCGATTGCCGCTATAATGATAGATAATATGGGGAGGAAGGAGGTTTCATGCCCATGGTAAAGGCCGCGAAGTTCGGCGGATCGTCCCTGAGTGACGCCGACCAGTTCCGGAAGGTGGCCGCCATTTTGCAGGCGGACCCGACCCGGCGGTTCGTGGTGGTCAGCGCGCCGGGGAAGCGGTTTTCCGGGGACGATAAGATCACCGACCTTCTCTACCGCTGCGCGGATCTGGCCGCCCGGCGGGAGGATTTCTCCCCCGCCTTCGGTCCCATCCGGGATCGGTTTTTGTCCATTGAGCGGGACCTTTCCATCGAATCAGCGCATATTTCCGAGGCGTTGGACGAGATCGAGGCGGAGCTGGGCACAGGCCGGGCTTCCCGGGATTACGTGGCCAGCCGGGGCGAGTACCTCTGCGCCAAGCTCATGGGAGCCTATCTTCACGTGCCCATGGTGGATGCGGCCCAGCTTATTCGCTTTACGGAGGACGGCAAGCTGGATATGGAGGCTACGGCCTGCTATTGCGCCCCTTTGAAGGATCTGCCCCGCGCCGTGATCCCCGGCTTCTATGGGGCCATGCCCGACGGGAGCATCCGCACCTTCTCCCGGGGCGGCTCTGACATCACCGGCGCCATCATCGCCCGGGCGGTGGGCGCCGACGAGTACGAGAATTGGACGGACGTGGACGGATTCATGATGGCCGACCCCCGGATCGTGCCGGAGGCCAGGATCATGCACGCCGTGTCCTATACGGAGCTGCGGGAGCTTTCCTATATGGGGGCATCGGTGCTCCACGAGGAGAGTATCTTCCCCGTGCGGGAGGCGCGTATCCCCATCCATGTACGGAACACCAACCATCCCGAGACCAGCGGCACCTGGATCGTGAACGAGGGCACGCTCATGAAGGAGCACCGGCACAGCATCGTCGCCGGCATCGCGGGACGGCGAGGGTTCACCATGATCACGCTGACGAAGGACAACCTGCACAAGCAGCCTGGATTCGCGTATACGCTGTTGAAGATTTTGGACCGACACGACATACCGGTGGAGAGCATGCCCTCCGGTATCGACAATTTGACCGTCGTTTTGAACGACACGGACATCAAGGGGAAGATGGACCAGCTCTACCACGAGATCCGGACGGAGCTGAAGCCAGACACCATGGAAGTTGCCAGCTCCATCGCCCTCATCGCCACCGTGGGCCACGGCATGGCCCGGACCTTGGGCGTGGCGGCGCGGCTGTTCACCGCCCTTTCGGCGGCGGGGGTCAGCTCCCGGATCATCGACCAGAGCCCCAAGGAGATGAACCTGATCGTGGGCGTGGACCAGCGGGATTTTGAGAACGCGGTCCGGGCGATATATAGAGCGTTTTGCGAGTAAGTGATTTCTTTTGCCGCTTTTTCTCTTTAGGCTAAAGAGGAAAAGCGGCGCAAAAAGAGAAATGCAAGAAGGAGTAAAGCTTTCGTATAAAAAGCAATACTCCTTTTTCGGTTCTTTTGGCAGCACCTTTTCTTTTCTAAGAAAAGGTGCGAAGCTTTCAATCCTTCCTCATTCCATCGATATGCACCAGCAGAGGCGCTTGGTGCGGTCCACGGACATGCCCAGGTGCTCCTGGAGGGAGAAGGACTTTTCGTTGTCGCAGAAGACCTGCCCATAGGGGACCCAGCCCCTATCCAGGCAGAAGTTGATGAAGAATATTTCGATGGCCCGGCCGATGCCCAGCCTCCGATACTCGGGAAAGATCTCCAAAAGGCCCATGGACCCGTCGGCGTGGAGCCCCATGAACCCGGCCAGCTTCCCCTCGTACTCCGCGGCGAACAGCTCCCCCTTCTCGATATGCTCCCGGGCCTCGGCCTCGTTCTCGATGTCGTAATGCGCCAAAAACGCTGGCAACTCCTCCACCCGATAGGGCCGGATCACCAGCCCGGGGCAATCCCAGGAAAGCCGCTCCTGCTTAAGATACGCCACGTTGCAGCAATACTCGCTGAGGGTCAGATGGAACCGCTTCCCGATCCACTCCGCCACGCCCGGCCCCCGGGCCACCACGTCCCGAGGCGCAGGCTGCCCCGCAAAGGCCGCTTCCGCCTCCTTTAGATCATCCGTCGTCAAGAGATATATGCCCGGCCCCTCGTTCCGCCGGATGAGCACGGTCTTCCCCCTGAAGTAGACCACCTCGCCCCGGCCCCGCCGCAGGGCTTCCAGCATGTCCACATGCCACAGATATTCCTGCTCCAAATAGCGGATCGCCGCCTGCTCCCGGTCTGCATTCATCGCGTCACTCCCTTTAGTTCCTTATAAAAATGCTGATAATCCTTGTCCCCGGTCCAGTCGCCGCCCCACTTCCAGCCGTGGGCCTTGAAGACCTTGTAGCAGTAATCGCTGTGGTCGATCATGTGGGGCCGCTTGTCCTTCCGATCGAGATACTCCCTCGCCTCCTCCGGGGAGACTCGGCCCTTGTTCACATAGGGGTTTTGGAGAGGGTTGATATCGATGGCCGCCCCGAAACTGTGCCAGGACAGGTGATTGGACCCGGTCACCTGCCGGTAGCAGAAGGCGGAGGTATTGTTGGCCCGCATGGAGTTGCCGTCGTCCCCGGGCTGGCCGAAGTCATCCACCAGCTTCACAGAGGCCAACTGATACTGTTTCATGTAGAGTTTATAGAAGATGTCGATCACGTCGTCCGCCACCCGCCGATTCACCATCAGCTCCCCCTCCTGCTCCTGACCGTCGAAGTCCACGTAGAGGATGCGCACGTAGCGAAGGTCGTCATAGCTCACCCGGCAGGGCTCCTCTGGGGCTGGGTAGCTCATGCCTGTGATCCGCTCCTTCAGCGCGTCCGACAGGGTCACGTAGAAGAACCGGTCGTCCTTTTTGTGGTTCACCCGCTTCTGCCCCTCGAAGGGATCGGGGGTGGCCGTCGGCTCCGGCGTGGCCGTGGGCGCGGGGCTGGGGGTGGGCGTGGGCTCGGGGGTAGGTTGGGGCGTCACGGTGGGCGTCGGCGTCTGGGCCACGATCACCGCCGCCTGTTCCGGGACGGGCGAAGGGGTCGAGGTGGGCGCCGGCGTGGCCGTGGGGGCGGGCGTCGACGCCGCCTCACTCAGAGACGGGGCTTCCGCTTTGCAGCCCAGCAATATGAGGGCACACAGTCCCATCAGAGCAAAAACTTTCCGTTGCATGGCTTTATTATAACGTATGTTTCGATTTGTGTACACAAAAATCGGTTTTGGGCTGGAAATCCTGGAATTGTATGGTATAATAAACGATATTTCAATGAAAATTTGAGAGGTACATCATGAAAGTCAGCCAACTTTTGGGCGAACGCTATAAGGACCGGGTCGCGGACATCGAGAGCCAGAATCTCATGACCCGCGGCGGATACATGAAACAGGTGGGCAACGGCATCTATTCCCTGCTGCCCCCCGCCGTGCGCATCCAGCGGAAGATCGAAAGGATCCTGCGGGAGGAGATGGATTTGATCGACGGGCAGGAGGTCCTCTTCCCCGTGACCATGCCCGCCGCCCTTTGGCAGTCCTCGGGCCGCTGGGACAGCATCGGCAGCGAGATGCTCCGCTTCAAGGATCGGTCCGGGGCGGACATGTGCCTGGGCATGACCCACGAGGAGGCTGCCGTCCACATGGCCAACAACATCGCGGGCACCTACCAGAAGTACCCCTTCATGATCTACCAGATCCAGACCAAGTTCCGGGACGAGCCCCGGGCCCGGGGCGGCCTCATCCGCGTCCGGGAGTTCACCATGAAGGACGCCTACTCCTTCCACACCTCCCAGGAGGATCTGGAAAAGTATTACGACCGCTGCTACCGGGCCTATGAGCGCATCTACGCCCGGGCGGGCATCCCCGAGGTCATCGCCGTCAAATCCGACTCCGGCATGATGGGCGGCAAGGTGAGCCACGAGTTCATGCTCCTCACCGACATCGGCGAGGACACCCTGGTCATCTGCCCCGAATGCGGCTATCGGGCCAACATGGAGGCGGCGGAGTGCATCGTCCATAACGAGGCTGACGCGGTGGTCAAGCCTCTGACGAGCGTGTATACCGGCGAAGCCAAGACCATCGAGGACGTGTGTCTGCTGCTGGGCAGCCGGGCGGAGAAATCCTGCAAGGCCGTGGTCTACCAGCGCAACGCGGACGACAGCTTCGTGCTCATCTTCACCCGGGGCGACGTCGAGGTGAACGAGACCAAGCTCACCAACTGTCTAAAGGCGGCCGTCCATCCCGCCGTGGACATCGAGAACGCGGGCCTCTGCGCCGGGAACATCGGCCCCGTGGGCCTGTCCACCAAGGCCACGGTCCTCTTCGACCGCTCTTTGGTGGGCGCCACCAACCTGATCTGCGGCGCCAACAAGGAGGCCTACCACTTCACCGGCTTCACCCCCAGCCGGGATCTGCCCGCGGATACCGTATACGTGGACCTGGGCAAGGCCCAGGCGGGCGGCGAGTGCCCCAGCTGCCACAAGCATACCATTCAGGTCCGCCGGGGCATCGAGGTGGGCAACATCTTCCAGCTGGGGCGCCGGTACACCGAAGCCATGGGCATGACCTATGACGACGAGAACGGCAACCGGGTCAACCCCATCATGGGCTGTTACGGCATCGGCGTGGGCCGGCTCATGGCCTCCGTCTGTGAGGAGAAGCACGACCAGTATGGTCCCATCTGGCCCATCACCATCGCCCCCTGGGAGGTGGAGATCTGCGCCCTCAGGGCCGACAACGGGGAGGTGAAGGCCCAGGCCGAAAAGCTCAACGACGCCCTCACCAAAGCCGGCGCCGAGGTCCTGTTGGACGATCGGACCGTGTCCGCCGGGTTCATGTTCTCCGACGCGGACCTGTTCGGCTGCCCGGTGCGGGTGATCATCAGTCCCAAGACATTGGCTCGGGGCGTGGTGGAGCTCACGACCCGGGACAAGAGCGTGAAGGAGGACGTGGCCCTCGAGGACGCCCCCGCCCGGATCATGGCCCTCATCCAGGAGCTCAAGGATCAGATTTGGGAGAAGGTCCCCGCTTCCCTGTAAACCGCGACCGATTCTGCCTCCCCGGCGGGGAGGCTTTTTCCTTGGCTATGTTTTCCAATTTTTCACTTTTTCCCAGGGCCAAAGGGAGGGCGGCGGTTTGCTTTTCCGGCAAGGTTCGAGTATACTACTGATATCTATGGAAGGAGTCGTATCGTGACCATGCCTTTGGAAGGCCGCAACCAAATTTGGAGCATCCCCAACCTGCTCAGCCTGTTTCGTATCCTGCTCATCCCGCTGATGGTCGCCCTGTACGTGAAGGGGCATCCCATCGGCGCCTTGTGCGTATTCGCCCTCTCCGCCCTCTCCGACATCCTGGACGGGCAGATCGCCCGTCGGTTCAACATGGTGACGAACCTGGGAAAGATGCTGGACCCCCTGGCGGACAAACTGACCCAGGGCGCCGCCCTGGTCTGTGTAGCCCAGCATCATCCCAAGCTCTTCTTTTTGCTGGGTTTCATGGCCATGAAGGAGCTGGTCCAGGCCTCCATCGGCGCCCGCTCCATGAAGAAGACCGGCCAGGCATTCAGCTCCAAGTGGTTCGGAAAGCTGTGCACCGTGGTGACCACCGCCTGTCTCATGGCCATGTTCGCCTTTCCCCAGCTGCCCGAGGGGGCCATCAACGGCATGATCCTTCTGTGCGCGGCGATGATGCTGGTGTCCCTGGCCCTGTACGCCAAGCATTTCCATGCCCATAGCGACGCTGCCGAAGCGGAAAAGAGGACCCTTCTATGATCCCGGTGCAGATGGCGGTGTTCGACCTGGACGGAACGCTCCTGGAGCACGGAGCCCTGACGAGGGAAGCCGTCCACATGCTGCGGGCCCTCCGTCAACGGGGGTTGCTGACGGTCATCGCCACGGGCCGTCACCGGGGCACGGTACCCTTGCGGCTGAAGAGCGCCCGGCTCATCGACTATCTCATCTGCTCCAACGGGGCGGTGGTGACCCCCACGAAGGGCGCGCCGCTATGGGAGAAGACCCTGTCCGGGGCGGAGCTGAAAGCGCTGATGGAGCTGGGCAAAGGCTTCGACTGCCGCTACGCCGTGAGCATCGGCAAGTGGACCTATCTGTCCAAACAGGAACCCTTGCGGCGGCGCAGGACGGACGGTGGCAGCGATACGAAGAAGTATTTCTGGCGGTACTATATGTACCCCCTCCACAGCCGGATCCTGCCCAGCTGGACGGACTATCTTGCCCGGCCCGACGCCCGGGCGGAGAAGGTGGTCTGCACCCCCGGCGATCCCGAAGCGGAGCTGGCCTTCCGATCTGCGGTAGCGGCGGACGGGCGCTTCACCGCCACAGGCTCCAACCAGGCGGCGGAGATCACCGCCAAGGGGATATCCAAGGGCAGCGCCTTAGCTTCTTTGGCCCAACGGTTGAAGGTGCCTAAGGAGGCCGTGACGGCCTTCGGGAACGACGACAACGATCTGTCGCTGAAGGCGTACGCGGGCCGATTCGTGGCCGCAAAAAACTCCTCCCCCGCCGCCCTGGCCGCCGCGGACCAAGTGGCGGACAGCATCCCGGCGACGGCCCTGCAGCTGTGCCTGGGCACGGACAAAAAGGAGGGAAAGCCATGGTGAAGAGTCGCGTCCCCATGGCCATCTTGATGGTGGTCCTCACGCTCCTTTGCTGCCTGCTGGGTCCCCTGCCCCGGCTGGTGTTCCTGCTTTTATGCGGCCTTGCCGCCACCTGGGAGACCTGGTCCATCCTTTTGGACCGGCGTCATCCGGCCTATGGGACGCTGCTGCTTGGGTTCGTTCTCGTTTGCGGAGCGTTGAGCTTCCTTCGCACGGCCCTTATCTGGTACGGGGTCGCCTTCTTTGCCGCCGCCCAGCTTCTTTTGGCCCTGGGCGCTCTCACCTATCGGGAGGGACAGGGCAAGGACGCCCTGGCCGCCCTCACGGTGCTGGTGTATCCGGCCAGCTTCTTTGGGGCGCTGCTGTGCATCAGCCAGACGGACCGGTGGCTGTGGCCCTTCTCGGCGGGGGTGCTCACCGCCTGGATCTGCGATTCGGCGGCCCTGATCGTGGGCAAAAAATGGGGCAAGCATAGGCTCAAGACCCCGGTGAGCCCCCACAAAACGGTGGAAGGATGTTTGGCCGGCGCCGTCGCCGCCCTGCCCACGGGACTGCTGTGCTATGCCCTGTTCCGGGGGGACTGCCCCCTGTCCGCCGGGGGCTGGATGCTCCTCTCCCTGATCGTGTCCAGCTGGGGACAGGTGGGGGATCTCGGTGCGTCGCTGGTAAAGCGGTCCGTGGGAGCCAAGGATTTTTCCACCCTCCTGGGGCCTCACGGCGGCGTCATGGACAAGTACGACAGCATGGTGTTTTCCATCCCTTTGGCCTATCTTTGTTTGAAAATAGCGGGGGTCATGTGATATGAAGAAAAGAATCCTGTTGGACAAGGACTGCAAGAAGCTGCTGTTCATCGTGAACCCGGTGGCGGGGCGAAAGCTGTTCAAAAAATCCTTCCCGGAGATGATCCAGGCCTTCATGGACGCCGGGTATCTGGTCACCACGTACCTGACCCAAGGCCCCCGGGACGCGGAACGGTATGCCGCCCTCTGCGGCGCGGACTACGACCGGGTGGTGTGCCTCGGGGGCGACGGCACCTTCGCCCAGGTGGTGGCGGGGCTCCGCCGCTGCGGGCGGGAGGTGCCCGTGGGCTATATCCCCGCCGGTTCCTCCAACGATTTCGGCGCGCTGCACCATCTGTCCACCAATCTGGTGACCGCCGCCCACGACGCGGTGACGGGCCAGGTGAAGGCGGTGGACTACGGCGTCTTCAACGATGTGGGCTTCGTGTACATCGCCGCCTTCGGCGCCTTTATCGCCACGTCCTACGCCACGCCCCAGGATCTGAAAAACGTGCTGGGCCGCCCCGCCTACTTCTTGGACGTGATGCGGGAGCTCCCCCGCATCCGGGCGGAACGGCTGCGGATCACCGCCAACGGGGAGACCTTCGAAGGGGATTTCATCTTCGGAGCCGTCACCAACAACACCAACGTTTCCGGCATCGTCAGTCTGCCTGAGGGTACGGTGGTGACGGACGACGGCCAGTTCGAGGTGGTTTTGATCGAAAAGTTGACCACCCTGCCGGAGCTGAGCGACGCGGTCTATTCCGTGCTGACGGGGGACTTCATCTCCAAGCAGATCATCTTCTTCCACGCCAGCGAGATCACCATCGAGTATCTGGGCACGCCCATGGACTGGACGCTGGACGGGGAGTTCCACAAGGGCGAGCAGAAGGTCGTCATCCGAAACGAGCAGAAGGCGCTGCACGTCTTCGTCCCGGAGGGCCCGCTGCCGGAGGAGCCCCTGCCCTGAAGGAGGCCAAGATAAGGAGAACCCCAAATGAAAGCTGAACGAAAAAAAGAGCTGCGGCGGTCGCTGAAATTCCTGCTGTTTTCCATCTCGGCGGGCGTCATCCAGATATTGACCTTCACCCTCCTCAACGAGCTGGTCCATCTACCCTACTGGGTGTCCTATCTCATCGCCCTGGTCCTTTCCGTGATCTGGAACTTCACGCTGAACCGGCGCTTCACCTTCCGCGCCGCCAACAACGTGCCCATAGCCATGCTGAAGGTAGCGGCCTATTACGCCGTGTTCACGCCGCTGTCCACCCTGCTCGAAAAGTATCTCACGGAGACCGTGGGCTGGAACGAGTATCTGGTCACCCTCATCAACATGGTGCTGAACTTCGTCACCGAGTACCTTTTCGACACCTTCGTAGTCTTTAGGGGCGCCATCGACACCAACGATCTTGCGAAGAAGGAAGCGGAGAAGGAACGAAAAAGCTGATCAGGCATTAAGAAAGGATCGTATGCTGGACAAGAAAGGATTCGATCTGTGGGCGGATGGCTACGACGTATCCGTCGGGCTCTCTGACGAGAAGAACACCTATCCCTTTGCCGGATACAAAACGGTGCTGAACAGCATTTATCGGACCGTTCTGGCAAAGCCCAAGGCCACAGTGCTGGACATCGGCTTCGGCACCGGCGCCCTGACCGCCAAGCTCTATGAGCAGGGCTGTACCATCTATGGGCAGGATTTTTCAGCGCGAATGATCGAGCTGGCCGCGGCAAAGATGCCTGGCGCCCACCTGTATCAGGGGGATTTCACCCTGGGTCTGGCGGAGCCCCTGCGACAACGTCGGTACGATTTCATCATCGCCACCTACTCCCTCCATCACCTGACAGACCCGCAGAAGACCGTTTTTCTGACCGACCTGCTAAACAGGCTGAACGAAGGCGGCCGCATACTCATCGGCGACGTGGCCTTCGAGACCCGGGCCGACCTGGACCGGTGCCGAAAGACGGCGGGCGACGAATGGGACGACGAGGAAATCTACTTCGTCGCGGACGAGCTGAAACGATCGTTCCCCACCCTGTCCTTCAAGAAGATTTCCCATTGTGCAGGCGTATTGTCATTGATCCGATAGTCTCCAAAATTAACAAAAAGCGGCGCGAGGCCGCTTTTTTTCTTGTCCTTTACAGCGTTTCCATGACCGCCTGCACCAGCTCGTCCAGGGGCAAGGTGCCGTCCAGGGTGAGGAGCGGGCAGGAGAGCTTCTGCTGCCAGAGATCGTGGAGAGCGCGGCTGCGAAGGGGCGGCAAGCCGTCGTCGTATTGGGCGGCCCAGGCAAGGAACGCCTGGCTCTGCTCGTACAGGTCCCCGCCGGGGAGGATGCGCCGGCCGTAGCGGGCATACTCCCGCTGCTGCAGCCGCTCCATGCGCACGGGCGTGGGCGTATTGAGCCGCACCGCCAGGGTGAACCGGGGGATCAGCGGATCACCCCAGCCCGCCAGGGAGCCGGAGAGGACCGCGTCCGAACACTCGTCCAGGTCCCGCACCATCAGCGCCAGCCGCTCCGGTATGGGCCGCTTCAGGGTGTACATGGGCTCCGCCGGCAGCCAATAGTAATCGTCGGTGTCCATGAACCGAAAGCCGGTTTTCTCCGCCAGGGCCCGCCCCAAGGTGCTGGTGCCGGAGCCCGAGGCCCCGAAGATGTGGATGACCCGTTTCATTCGTCCGTAAGCTTCAATCCCTTCAGCGCGTCGCCCAGGGCGTCTGCCAGGGTGAAGGAGGTCTGCTTCTGGGGGTTCACCGCTTCCCTGAGGGGACCGATGACGGCACTGAACCGCCCTTCGTCCCGGTAGATGCGGAAGAGCTCGGCGGTATTGCGGGCGTCCCAAAGGGCGTCATGCTGGTGGCCCTCAAAGTCGATGTCGGCGATGTTCACCGCCTGCTCCAGGGAAAGCTCCCGCTTGAGGCCCACGGCCCGGGTGAAGATCTTTTGAAAATCCGCCCACTTCTCCGCCAGTGCATCCAACGAAAAGGGGATGTCCTTCATCTTCACCTCGCCCCGCAGCTGGTCGAGATCGCTGCCGCTCCAGGCGTAGACCGTCTCCGCGTCGCCGCACCAGGCGGCGAAGTCGGCGAGGACCGTTTCAAAGCCCTCGGCGTCCGCCACGTCGTCGTTGCAGATGCCGGTGAGCTGCTCGTACCGGGGCGGGATCGCCCCATAGACGGGCTTCACCAGCCGCCGGAAGCTGTCCACTTCGGCCATATCCTCCCCCAGCTTCACGGCGCCGAACTCGATGACCTCCTGCCGACAGATGTCCCGCTGCCGGCGGAACTGCTTGTCCACCGGCTTCATCTCCAGGTCCATGAATACCCAAGCCATAGCTCTCTCTCCTCGGTTTTATAGCTTTGCCTCGTACCGCCACCCCTGCTCGGTCTTTTCCACGGGGACGAACCCGCAGGAAGTGAAGCAGCGGACGGAACCGGTGTTCCAGTCGTATATCTCCCGCACGCCCAGGGTATCGTAGCCCAGCTGCCGCCCCCGGTCCATGAGGCAGCGGATCACCTGCCGCCCCAGGCCCCGGCCCCGGTACTCCGGCACGCCGATGACGATGGGCAGGTCCGCTTGAGAGAAGGTCACGTCCCCGATGGGTACGAAGGTTTCGCCCTCCCTGACTTCGATGAAATACAGCTCCCCGTGCTGGTCCAGGTAGGTGTACATGTTGTACAAGGTCTCCCGGCTGTAGGGCTTTTTCACCCCGTCCACCAGGTACACGAGCTCGGGGTCCTGATACCAGGCGAGCGCAAAATCGGCTGTGCCGTCGTACCGGCGCAGCCGCAAAACTTGATCTATTTGGATGCAGGCAGGCTGTTCCACGCCTGAAATGGCCATACTCATCCCTCCGCCTTTTGTTTTTCCCGATCCTGCAGCTCCCGAGCGAAGTAGCGGATGATGTCCTGTCGGGTGACGATGCCGATGAACATGCCCCGATCGTCCACCACAGGCACGAAGTTTTGGGTCATGGCCAGCTGCAGCAGTTCGTCCATGTCCGCCATCACGTTCACGGGCTTCTTCACGTCCGTCTGCATGGCTTCCCTGAGAGGGATCTGCTCCCACTCCGCCTTGTTTTCGTGCTGGAGCACCTGCCTTAGCAGATCGCCCTCCGTGACGATGCCGCAATACCGGCCCTCCTCATCGATGACGGGGACCGCCGCAAAGCCGTACTGCCGCATCTTCTCGATGCCCTGCCGCAGGGTATAGTTTTTGTGCAGCACGCACACCTCCTGCTTGGGCTTCAGAAAGAACAACACATTCATGAGCTATCCTCCTACACTCACTTTATTATGCTTTGTGTCGAAAGTCAATCACTCCCCCGCCGAATATACAAAGCATTCACAATCCGGGCGGCCGATACGAAAAAAGCCCGCCGAAGCGGGCGAAAAAAAGCATCACACCGTTATCTCGATCTGATTACCCTCAAAGGCCAGGATGCAGCTTTCATAGTAGCCGTCGCCGGTGGTACGTGGACCGCTGAGGACGAGGTAACCGGCAACCCGGAGCCGTTCCGTCAGCTCATCCACCCGAGCCAGGCTGCCTACGGAGAATGCCAAATGGGCATAGCCTGTGCGGGCCAGGGGCTTCTCCAGGTCCGTCATGTCCGGCTTGTTCATAAGCTCCAACCGCGCCCCGTCCCCAAAGCGGATGAAATAGGAGCGAAAGCCTGTCCTCGGATTGTGGTATCCGCCGTTGGCCTCCCCCTCCAGATAGGTGACGAAAAACTCCCGGGCCGCCTCCAAGTCCTTCACGTACAGGGCCACATGCTCGATCCTCATGGGTCTAATCTCCTCTCAGCTTAGTTGCTCATTCTGTTTCAGCCACCTCACCGACCGTTTCAGGGCGTCGACGGTCTTGGTCTCCAGGACGCAGCGGGCGCCCAGGCGGCGGGCCAGGGCCAGGCGGTCAAGAAGGTCGATGTCGCCATCGCCCAAAGCAAGGTGGTTCCGGGGCGGGGTCTCGGTGCCGTCGTGGATATGAAAGTGGATCAGCCTATCCTCATGGGCAAGGAGAAAGGGCACGTCCCTCTCCCCCGTGGCCTTGGAGTGGCCGATATCCCAGGTGAGGCCGAAGACGGGGCTTTCCAGCAGGTATTCGATAGCTCGCCGCTCGTAGGTGAAAAAGCCGTCCGTGTTCTCGATGGCGATCCTAAGGGGGCTGTCGCCGATCCACCCCTCGCACAGGGCGCGGAAGCGGACGAAGGAGGCCAGATAGGTGTCAAAATCCCGGTCGTACATCTGCACCCTCCGATCCGGCAGGGTGATGTGGATGCCGTGGTGCAGGTGCATATTCACTGTCAGGGGCTGGGCGCTGTCCCCGAACCGATCCCGGAGGGGCAGCAGCCTTTTAGCCGCGGCCACGGTCCGCCGCACGGTCTCGAGATATGCCTCCGCCACCAGGGGGTTGAAGTCGGCCACGTTCAGGTTTTCATCGAGATGGATGGTATAATAGATCCCCGCCCCCTCGGCAAGCCGCAGCAGCTGGTCCGTCTGCTCCAGCCGCGCCACCTGATACTCCGGGAAGTTCATGTTGAGCTCGATGAAGCTGAGGCCCAGCTCGGCGCAAAGGGCCGCGTTGTCCTCCAGCGTCCTGTTCTCGATCAGCGTCGGCATCCCAAACTCCATGACCTTCCCCCCTCTGCCGCGTGGCGCGACCTTTGCACAAGTATACCCTATCCCCCGCCCGTTTTCAAGAAAGCGCATGCATCGCCCCGCCTCTCCCCCTTTTCCCCCGATTCGCCTCTTGACAAAGCCACCGTTTGCTGATATACTCCCTTATGCTTCCTGAGGGAAGCTATTCGTCGCGGGGTAGAGCAGTCGGTAGCTCGTCGGGCTCATAACCCGGAGGTCGGAGGTTCAAGTCCTCCCCCCGCAACCACTAAAAAAGCCCCAATTCTGGGGCTTTTTCCTTTTCCATCCTATGTGCAAATCACTCATTTTCGTGGTTTGACGACAAAATTACGACACTTTGAAATCACGGCTTTGGGTATGATCGGCCCGCCATTCCGCTTTTTAGATGAATATGCATGCCGGCAGGGGCACTATAATTCAAGAGAAAAACCGATCTTCACACGTTTCAATGGAAAATATGTTCTCATAAACACACTTTTCAATACGTTTTGCTTCCCGGTTTTCGCACAAAGCAATTTCTCGCATATCTTATTCTATACAAGAAACAACGCACCGGTTACCCGATGCGCTATAAAAAACTATATCAAAAAGTATTTGTGTTTGCAATCAATCCACTATCTTCTGGTCTTTTGCCATCTGTACCAACGAACGAATGAACTCTTGATGCTTTTCATATTTTGAATAACTGTCAAATCGTATTTCGTACTGTTTGTTCCGTCCTACAAACGAAGCATCAAATCCCTTGTCCTCAAGCTGCTTTGTGATTTCTTCATCTTCACCCAACTTGATACAAAAATAGATAAATTGTTTTTTCGGTCTGAACGAGATGAAGTTGTTTGCTACTCCATCTTTGGCAATGCCAACATAAAACTTATTGTATTTCAATTCATAGTTGGTGGTATCAAATCCTGTTCCAGTATACTATAGATGGCAACGCCCCGCAGCATTTCCTGCTGAGGGGCGTTGCCAGGAGGGACCGTCATGAAAAAAGAGTTTGAATATCTTGTTTAGAGGGCATGGAGCGGATAGCGCCCTTCTTGGTGGTGACGAGATACGCCGCAGCGTTGGCGAAGCGCAACATGGCTTCAAGGCTCTCCTCGCTCCGATCGTTCAGGCCGTTGTTCAGCACGTCGTGGAGCACGCAGGCGCAGAAGGTGTCCCCGGCGCCGGTGGTCTCGATGGTGCCGCCCAGGCGGAAGGCCGAGACGTAGATCCGATGGCCGCAGCAGTAGGAATAGCTGCCGTCGGGTCCGGCGGTGACGTTCAGCAGGCGGATGTTCGGGAACCACCGTTGGAGGATGGCCGCGCCCTGATCAAAGTCGGATTCGCCCGTCAGGAACAACAGTTCGTTGTCCGCGATCTTGAGAATGTCGCACTGGCTGAGGCCCCAGGCCATGGCCTCCCTTGCGTGCGCTTCCGTATCCCACAGGGGCGGGCGATAGTTGGGGTCGAAAGAGATCAGCGCGCCGGCCTCTTTGGCCATGGCAACGGCCTGATGCGTTGCCTCCCGCACGCCCTCGTGGGTCATGGACAGGGTACCGAAGTGGAAGATGCGGCAGTTTTGCAGCATGTCCCGGGGCAGCTCCTCAGCCCGCAGCATCATATCTGCGCCGGGATTGCGATAGAAGGAGAAATCCCTGTCCCCGTTGGGGAAGGTATGGACGATGGCCAAGGTGGTGTGGACCTCCGGGTCCGTGAGCAGCGCCGAAGTGTCGATGCCGGCTTCGGATACCACCTGCCGCAGCTGACGACCGTAAACGTCGTTTCCCACCTTGCCTATGAAAGCGGTCCGCCTGTCCAGCTTGTTCAGCATGGCCAGCACGTTGCAGGGAGCGCCGCCGGGGTTGGCTTCCCATAGGGGATTCCCCTGCTCGCTCAGTCCGCTTCCGGTGAAATCGATCAAAAGCTCACCCAGAGCCACGACGTCATACTTTTTCACGGGACACCTCCTGAAACAGATCGTATTTATCGATGTCCATCTCCACCTGACCCTCTGCAAAGAAGGATATCCCGGTGGCGGAAAGGTCGGTGAGGACCGTGGCAGTGACGGTCTGTTCGCCGTCGTTGAGGAACACCTCCACGCTGTAGCGGTCCAGGATCATCCGCAGTTTCAGCTCGCCGCCCCGATTGGGCACCATCGCCCGGCGCTGATGGATATAGGCACGGCGGGAACCGGAGAACTTGCGGTCGATCCGCAGGATGGATTCATGAGGGCGATAGCTGAGCTTGGTGAAGAACCGCTCGTCCTCCATGAATCGTATCTCAAACTTATGATAGACACATCCCGGGGCGGGGCGAATGGTGATCTCCATGTCCACCATGCGACCCTCGACGCCGGGAAGACGCAATTCGCCATCCACCCGGACGTTTTCATAGGACACCCGGCGGCTCCGATGCTCCTCCAGCTCTCGGATAGGCCGCTGGTACAGCCGCCCGCTGCGAAGGAACAGCTCCCGGGGCAGGCTCATCTGGCCATACCACAGCAGATCCTTCCGGCCCGCGTTTTGGCAGGCGTCCCAGTTCTGCATCCAGCCGATCATCACCCGCCGCCCGTCGGGGGTCAGAATGGTGGTGGGGGCATAGAAGTCGATGCCGTAGTCCACGGCGTGGTCCGTTTCGGGAACGAACCGCTTGCCGTCGTCCTCCAGATGACCGATGAAGGCCACGGTGCCGTTTCCGTTGTGATACTCGAAGTCCTGGGGCAGCATGTCCTGAGGGCTGACGAGCAGCACGGCCTTCCCGTCCAGCATAAAGAAATCGGGGCACTCCCACATCAGGCCCAGGCGGCCGTCGTTCTCCGCAAAGACGCTTTCAAAGCGCCAACGAAGCCCGTCCTCGCTGGAAAACAGCAGAAGCTTTCCCAGCCGCTCCTTGGTGCAGGTACCGACGATGGCCCGGTAGGTTCCGTCCGATTCCCGCCAGATGCTGGGGTCTCTGAAATCGTAGGGGCTGCATTCATCGGGCAGATCGGCCGCGGTGAGCACGGGGTTGCCGGCATACTTTTCATAATCTATCCCATCCCCCAGGGCCAGGCATTGAACCTGCAGGTTTTCCCGGGTAGCCCCGCCCTCCCGGCGATTGCCGGTGTACATCAAAAGCTGCCGCCCGTCCGGCATCTCCATGGCGCTGCCGGACCAGCATCCGTCAGCATCATACCACTCATTGGGCGCCATGGCCGCCGGCAGATACCGCCAGCTCAGCAGATCGCCGCTGACGGCGTGGCCCCAGTGCATGGTGTCCCAGCAGGTGTCATAGGGATTGTACTGATAGAACAGATGATACTCCCCCTTGTAGAAGGAGAACCCGTTGGGATCGTTCATCCAGCCCGTGCAGGGGGAAAGATGGAACTTGGGTCGAGCCATCTCAGGTATTTGCCGGGACGCCTCCCGCTCATAGGCTCTTGCGAACAACAGTTTCTGGTTCATTCAAACTTCTCCTTTTCCATCCGCGCCTTGTCCTCGGGCCGCATGTGTTTGAGGAACGTCCATTCGATGGGGAACGTGGCGCCCCAGTACACCGTGGCGGGAATAAAGATCACCGTGGCGGGCAGTGTCAGGGCAAGAGCCATGCCGCCCATCACCAGGACCATCACGCACAACATCTTGACGGGATGGGCCCTGAGCAGCATAAAACTATACCGCAGCACCTCTTTCACGGTGCCGTTGAACCGGGCCGCATAGGCGGCGAGATACACCGTCCAGGTGAGGGCCAGCACCACAAGGGCCAGCGTGACGCCATAGAACCAGCCGAAGGAATACCCCTGCAGGATCAAACTCCTGAGCAGCAGGGCGTCCGCGCCAAGGAACCCAAGGATGGCCAGCGCCACCAGCCAGGTGAGGGTGGACCGTCTGAAGTTCTCTTTGAAGGCGGAGAAAAAGCTGTTCCAGAGATAGTCCTCTCCCTCGCGGACGTGGTGGTATGCGGCGCTGTACAGAGCCGTGGAGGCGGCACCCATGGTGAAGATGGGCAGCGAAAACACCACCCATAGCACGCTGAGGGCCATAAGGTCGAACATCGCCGTCAGGAACCGCATGATGGGATTGTTGATGTCCAGCAGCCGTCGCATGAGGCGCTCCTTTCCTTATCGGGTATATTGTCTGAGAGCAGAAAACGTGACGGTGTTGTTTTCGGCGAACAGCTTCACGGGTTTGCCGGACACGCCGTAGAGCCGGACCGTCAGGGCAGCCAGGCCGTCCAAATAGAAGACGCCCACGGAACCCTCCTGGATGTAGGTGAAGGTATATTCCTTCCCCGCCTCCAGCTGGACTGCTGTCTCGGTGATGAGGGTGCTGCCCTCGTTGAATTGAAGGGACAGCGTGCCCTTGGCGGGGTCCAGCACGATGGTCTTATATTTTTCCTGACGGCCGTTGTAGTCGAAGGCCAGGCCGAAGCTGCCGGTCTTCTCAAACTTCAGCGTGCCGGTGAGCACAAAGCTTTCGTAGGCCGTGCACAGCTCCGCGTAGTTAAAGGCGGAACCGGCGGCGATCTCGGTCTCCATGGTGTCGATGAGCAGCTGCCGGCGGGCGGTGTGCTGGGCGATCACAGCGTCCACGGGAGCGAGGTGCAGCGTGCCATCCGGGTTCTGGAGAAGCTTCTGCACCGCTAAATTCCCCGCCCATCCATTCACATCCTGAGTGGAGGACACGGATTCCGAGCGCCGGGCCCATCCAACCATGTAGGTGTCGGCGCCGTTATCCACGTGCTTGGCGGCATAGAAGAGCTTGCCGTCCAGCCGGACCGCGTCGCCGTAGGGGCCGTAGGGCGAATCGGACATGGCGTACCACAGGGTATCATCCTGGCCGGAATAGGTCAAGTAGTATTTTTCACCCATCTTAAAGGTATCGGAGCACTCCAGGTTCCAGAAGGAGGCCGTGGGGTCCGTAAAGATGATGCCGTCATAGGTAATTGTGGTAAGATCCCCGGACAGGGTGAACTTCAAAATCCGGGCCTTGTTGCTCTGAGCGGCGGTAACGGTCAGGGTGATGGTGTCCGTGGCCTCGTCGTAATAGGCCTGGGGATCCCTGAAATCGTTCTTCTGGCCCAGCTCGGAGGGCGGAACGATCTCCCAATCCGCCACCTTCTCAAAGGAGGTGAGGCTGGAGCCCTTGGCTACCAGGATCTTCTCCTTGAACTCATAACTGTCGGAGAAGGCGTGACCGGTGTAGAAGAAGTAGTAGGTGTCCTTCACCTTTACCACGGAGCCAGTGCCGATCCAGCCGTCCTGGCCGCCGGCACGGGAGGCTTCCAGCACCACATCGTCCTTCTCGGTGTAGGTGACGAAATCCTTAGTGGTGGCCAAATAGATGGAGTGGTTGTAGGAATCGCCGCCCTCCTTCAGGTAGTAGATGTAGTAGGTGCCGTCCTCGTAATAGGGCATGGTGTCCCCCACGTAGGGCTGGGCGGTACCGTCCTGGGCGGGCAGGAAGAAGGCTTTGTAGGCATAGGCCGCCTCCTGGCTGCCGGGGGTGCGAAGCAGCCCAAAGTCCGTTTCGTTCTCCGGAAAAGCGAAAGTTTCCCCGTCCGCGGCCACATTGGCAGGAGCAGCGGGCTCAGCTTCTTTCCCTTTGCAGCCGAAGGCGAGGCTCAGCAGAAGCAAGAACGCCAGAAACAGGGCTTGAATACGTTTATTCATAGGTGCCTCCTATAAACGGGACAAGGGGGATGGCGAACCATCCCCCACATATGGTCAGTCAGATCACATCACGGGCATCTGATAGATGGTAACGCTGGTGAACTCCACGGTCACGCCGCCCAGGGCCGCGGTGGCCTCAGAGCCGAACTGGAACAGAAGCTCGCAGGGCATATCGGTGATGAAGATGTCCTTGGTCTCAAAGGTGAAGGTCTGCTCCTCGGTGGTGAAGTCCATGCCTTCGGAAACGCGGGGATCCCAACCGCCCTGAGGATTCAGGAAGAAGCCGCAGGACACGGGCTTGTCGGCCTTGGCCTTGATCTCCACGATGAAGTAGCTGTCGGAGGGCAAGGTGATGGGGCAGATCAGCTTGTTGTGCCAATCCACGGTGCCGCCGTCGTCGATCCGGTAGAAGAGGCTCCCGTCGGCGGTCCAGATGGTGCCGACGCCATGCTCATTGTCCTCATCGGTGCCGTTGAAGGTCTGCCAGGGATACTTCTCGGTGTCCACGTTCTCAGCGTACATGCCGAAGGGGGCGAAGGCTTCGATGGTCTTCTTGGTCTCCTTGTCGCCGCCCACCTTGTTGAACACGAAGTTCTTGATGGTCAGCTTGTTGGTGGTCACGCCCTCTGAGGCGTTGCCGATCTGCATACGGATGACGGGATCCTCCACGCTGGCTTCAGCCACGAACTGGGAGGAGATAACCTTCTCCTCGCCTTCGCCAAGGCCGAGTCCGTTGAAGTTGGCACGGGCCTCATGGTACTTGGTGGCGCTCTCCACCAGGGCCTCGCCGCCCTGCGCATGCTCGGCAGCGATGGTGAAGCTGTAGTTGTACTTGGTACCCTGCTCGATGGTGATGCCGGGGAGCTCCAGGTTGGCCTTGAGGCTCCACACGCCGCCCTCGGTCTGGTAGGAATCGATGGTCACCACGGCCGCGCCGTCCTCAAAAGCCACGCTGGCCGCCGCACCGTCGCCGGCTTCCACGAAAGCGCCGCTGCCCGCGAATTCGGCGGTGTACAGGGGCTCCAGGACCTCCTGGCCCACGATCTCATAGATCTCCACCTTGTCGATGGTGACGGTGAAGTTCTCGGGGGTGGTGTCGGCGGGGTTGTCGGGGTTGGGGGTGATCTTGCCCAGGTGGAGACGCAGCTCAGCGCTGCCGGCCTCGGGGGCGGTGAAGTTCATCTCGATGGACTTCATGGTCTCATCGATGCGGAAATTCCACACGTCGGAACCGAAGGTGGCCCAATCCTCCACGGCTTCATTCTTGGCGATGAAGTGAGCATAAGTGGGGGCGGTGGACTTGGCCCAGACCTTGATCTTGTAGTCCGCACCGGCCTGCACGGCAAAACCGGGCTTCACGAAGCGGACCGCGCCGTCGCCGTCGCCGGGGTTGGTGATGTCAAAGACGAACGCGCCGTCCTTCAGTGCGCCGGTAGCTTCCGCGCCGTCGATGACAGCTTCCCAGCCGTGGGCGTCGGTGGCTTCGGCGGTGGTGAAGTCAAACTCCTTCAGCAGGGTCGCTTCGCCGGTCTTCTTGGTGACGGTCAAGGTGGCGTAGGCTTCCGCCGTGGCGCCGGTCTTGTCGGTGACCGAGTACACCAGTTCATAGGAACCGGCGTTCTCCGGGGTGGCTTTGCCGCCCTTGAAGTCCAAGGTTGGGGTGGATTCCACAGTAATCATGGTGGTCAGATCCCCGTCTTCCGCGTCGGAGGCGGTGACGCCGGCCAGGGCGTCAAAGACCTGTCCCGCTTCCACAGAGGCGTCCTGAACGCCGCTGATGGCGGGCTTCTGGTTCTCGGCAGTGGCCACCGGGGCCTCCGTCTTGCCGCCGCAGGCCGCCACGGACAGGACCATGACCAGGGTCAACAGGATCGCGATAAGCTTCTTCATGGGTTTGCCTCTTTCTTACTTTATTTGGTGATGTACCGATCGTAGGCGTCCTGATAGACTTTCTGGATGCCGCCGATGTTGCACTTGCCGTTGAGATCCTTCTGGAAGGTCTCCCACTGTGCATCGCTGACACCGCCGCCCATCAGCCACTTGATCAGGTTAGTGCGGATGTAGTCGTTCAGGTTGGTCTCATAGTTGGCCAGGGTGTTGAGCTCATCCAGGGTGAACTGGAGGTTGGAGTAGCAGGGCTTCACGTTTGCGGGCATGAACGGGGTGGCATGGGCGGTGAGCCGCTCCAGACGGAGCTTAGCCCGGGGCTCCATGTTCACCACGTTGTTCCAGGCGTAGTCGGAGAGATAGATGATGCCCAGCGGTGCGTTCTGCAGCCGCAGCTCGTCAGAGGTGACGCCTTCGGGCAGGGGCTTCTGGACCAGCATGCCCTTCTCATCCAGCTGCTCCTCATAGACGATGCCGATGGGGCCGTAGTTGATCTGGGCGGAGATCATGGGATCATAGTACCGGTCAAAGTATGCCAGGAGCACTTCCACGTTGGGGCAGTCAGCGAAGATGATAACCTCGCCCGCGCCTACTTCGGGGTTGTTGGAAATGCACAGGGTCTGATCGCCGTGAGGCCCGATGATGGGGTTACAGACGATGTAGTTCTCGGGGTTGGATACCACGGTCTCGCTCTCCCACCAGTAGAAGGCGCCGTAGGTCTCCAGGCCCTTGCCGTTGGCCAGGAAGTTATCCTGGGAAAGCTCGAAGGATACCTTATCGATGAGATTCTCGCTGACCCACTTGGCCAGGAAGTTGGTGGCCTCCTTGAAGCGCTCATCAAGGACCGTGTAGGTGACCTTGCCGTCCACGATGATTCGGTGCTCCAGATTGTCGTTGAGGCCGAACATGCCGTACAGGTCGCACTGGTTCCCCTGCCAGTTGTTGTACACAAAACTAAGGGGGCGCTCGTCGTCGGCCTTGCCGTTGCCGTTCATGTCGTTGTAACGGAAGTAGCGGAGCATGGCTTCCATCTGGTCGCAGGTTAGGTTCAGGCCGTCCTTGAGATCGTCCGCAGTAATTCCGGTCACCGCGCCGGCCTCGATGGCCGCCTGGGCCCAAGCCTTGTTGAGGAAGAGGATGTTGGGGTTCTGCAAGAGGCCCATCTCCTCGATGCGGGGCAGGGAGTAGATCTTGCCGTCCTCCACGTTGATGAGCTGGTTCTTGATGTCCGGGCGCTCCTCCAGGATCTTGGAGAAGTTGGGCATGTACTCAAGGTAGTCGCTGATGGGCAGGAGCACCTTGCGCTTGGCGTACTTGATGATCTCGCCAGCGCCCATGCCCGCATGGTAGATGGCGTCGGGCCGGTTGTCGGCGTTGCCGAAGATCAGATTCTTCTGCTGGGAGTACACGGACTCGGACACGTTCTCCCAGGACACGAACACGTTGGTGCTCGCATACAGGTCCTGCATGATCTTCATGTCATTGTAATCCAAAGCCGACGCGTTCTTGGAAGAGTAGACGCTGAAGGACAGCTCCTTGGCGCCTTTCTCATTGACGATGGGGGCGGAGGTGTCCTTCCACTGGAACCCATACTCCTCCACCAGTTTGTCCACACCGGCGCTCTCCTGCTTGGCGGTGCTCTTCTTGTCGCCGCCGCCGCAGGCCACAGCCGTCAGGATCATCAGGGCAGACAGGATCAAAACCAACAGTTTTTTCATGTGCGTTATCCTCCTCTTACTTCTGTATTGGAATCAGCCTTTCAGGGAGCCGATCATGACGCCCTGAGCAAAGTATTTCTGCACGAAGGGGTACAAGAGCAGCACCGGCACGCTGGACACGATGACCGACACATACTTGAGCTGGTTGGCCAGGCGGTACTGCTGCAAAATGGTTTCGCCGCTGCCGCCCACGGTGCTTTCGGAGGCGATCAGAATCTCCTTCAACACCAGCTGCAGGGGGTACAGGTTCTCGTTCTGCAGGAAGATCATGGCGTTGAAATAGCTGTTCCACTGGCCCACGGCGTAGTAGAGAGCCATGACTGCGATGATGGCCTTGGACAGCGGCAGCACCACTTCGCCGAAGATGCGGAAGGAGCCTGCGCCGTCGATAGTGGCCGCTTCGATGAGGGTGTCCGGGATACTGGACTCAAAGAAGGTCTTGGTCATGAACAGGTTCCACACCGACAGGATGGCGGGCAGGACGATGGCCCAGATGGTGTTCACGAGGCCCAGGCTGCTCATCACGTTATAGAACGGGATTAGGCCGCCGCCAAAGAACATGGGGATGATGAAGTAGATCATGAAGGCCTTCTTGCCGGGCAGCGTCTTGCGGCTCAGAGCCCAGCCTGCGGGCACGGTGACCAGGATGGAGAGGATCACGGTGAGGGCGGTGTAGAAGATGGTGTTGCGGTAGCCCAGCCACACGTCCTTGCGCTCGATGATCTTGGAGAATCCCTCCATTGTGATCCTGACGGGGTACAGAACCACGTCGCCGGCCAGCACCGCATCCGGATCGGAGATGGCGGCGATGACGATGAAGTACAGAGGGTACAGCACGATGAGGGCCAGAATACCCAGGAAGATGGCGTTGATCGTGTAGAAGATCTTGTCGCCGGTGGTGTCCCGAAGGGCCATGCGTTTCACTTGTTGCTTTTCCATTTCGTCCCCCTCCTTACCACAGCGAGTTCTCAGAGAACTTCTTGCTGGTGGTGTTGGCGATGATCAGCAGCACCACGTTGATGATGGAATTGAACAGGCCGATGGCCGTGGCGTAGGCCTGATCCGGCACGCCGGTGAGGCCGCGCTTGTAAACGTAGGTGGAGATGAGCTCGGACACGGCCAGGTTGCCGTCGGTCTGCATGAGCAGCGCCTTCTCGTAGCCGACGCCCATGAGGCCGCCGATGGACATGATGAGCATGACGCTGACCATGGGCATGATGGCGGGCAAGTCCACGTGCATGACCCGCTGGAACCGAGTGGCGCCGTCCAGAATGGCCGCCTCATGCTGCTGCGGGTCCACGTTGGACAGGGCCGCGATGTAGATGATGGCGCTCCAGCCGAAGTCCTGCCAGTTGCTGGAAAGGATGTACATGGGCCGGAAGGCCGAGCTCTCCAGGAAGTAGGAATACCGTTCGCCGCCGAAGTGGGCCGCGATGTTGTTCACGAGGCCGTAGCGACCGAAGAACAGGGTCAGCATACCAACCAACACCACCAGGGAGATGAAGTGGGGGCCGTTGAAGATGGTCTGCAGGACCTTGGCCGTCTTCTTGCCCTTCATGGCGTTGAGCATGAGGGAAACGATGATGGGCAGCGGGAAGCCGATCACGAAGCCGATGATGCAGATGAGGAAGGTGTTCTTCATCAAGGGCCAGAACTGGGGATCGGAGAAGAACCGCTCGAAGTTCTGGAACCCGACCCAGATGGTGGAATCGGAGAGGATCTTATCGCCGGGCATGAAGTCCTGAAAGGCGATGAGCACGCCGTAGATGGGCAGGTAGTTGAACAGGAACACGACCAGCACCGCAGGGAGGACCATCAGCAGATACGGAGAGTTGTCCTTGAAGTACCGGACCCGCTTCTCCTTGGTCATTTTCTTTTTTGGCGCGCGCTCCTTCTTCAGGGACAGGCGCTTTGCATTTGCTTCCATGGGTTTCCCTCCTTAGAAGTCGTACCGCTTGCAGACGGGGGCGTTGTTGGCGGCGGATTCAGCGTCGTACCAGATGATGTTGTTGCCGGTCTCCCGATCGAAGAGCTGAATGAGATGGGGCCGGGTGGTGAAATTGATGGTCTTTCCCATGGACACGTCGGTAGTGAGATCCACCGTGGGGATCAGCATGACCACTTCATCCTTGTCGGTGCGGGCGTGGATGTTGTATTCGCTGCCCATCATCTCGCTGACCTCGATCTTGGCGGAGAGCTCGCCCTCCCCCACGGTCACATGCTGGGGACGGATGCCGGCCACGATGTCGCAGGACTTGGCGTTGATCTGCTTCAAAGCCTTCTGCTGGAAATCGCCCAGAAGGAATTTGACCCCGCGGATCTCCGCATAATATTTGCCGTCTTCCAACAGGAGCTTGCAGTTGTCGAAGAAGTTCATGACGGGCATGCCGATGAAGCCGGCCACGAACAGGTTCACGGGCTTGTTGAACACCTCCTGGGGGGTGCCGATCTGGTTCACATAGCCGTCCTTCATGATGACGATCCGATCACCCAGGGTCATGGCCTCGGTCTGATCGTGGGTCACATACATGAATGTGGTGTTGATACGGGAGCGGAGCTTGATGATCTCGGCCCGCATCTGGTTGCGGAGCTTGGCGTCCAGGTTACTAAGAGGTTCGTCCATCAAAAACACCTTGGGATCGCGGACCATGGCGCGGCCGATGGCCACACGCTGCCGCTGACCGCCGGACAGGGCCTTGGGCTTGCGCTTGAGGTATTGGGTGATGTCCAGGATCTCCGCCACTTCGCGGACTTTCTTGTCGATGACTTCCTTGCTCTCCTTGCGCAGCTTCAGGGCGAAGGCCAGATTGTCATACACAGTCTTGTGGGGGTACAGGGCGTAGTTCTGGAACACCATGGCGATGTCCCGATCCTTGGGCGCCACATCGTTGACCAGCTTGCCGTCGATGTAGAGCTCACCGTCGCTGATCTCCTCAAGGCCGGCCACCATCCTGAGCGTGGTGCTCTTGCCGCAGCCGGAGGGGCCCACCAGGACGATGAACTCCTTGTCCTTGATCTCCAGGTTCACATCGTGAACCGCGGTCACCTTGTTGTCGTAGACCTTCTTCAGTCCCTTCATCACGACTTCTGACATGCTGCCGTTTCCTCCTTCTGGATTCCTTTCTGATTTGTTTTACAAAATGAAAATATGCGTTTGACCCTTTGGTGGTCTTATCCAGTTACATTATACCGATGTATTTACAATCTGTCAACATAAATGTGAAATAAATCTTTACATTTTGTAATATTTTTGTGGAATAACGATGCTGCATCATGAATAACTTTTTGATTGGTTTACATTTTGCATATCTTGATTTTTCGTCTATACTATGTTATAGTAAATTTACAATAGCTAACCGACAGGGAAAGGAATCGGCACATGGCACTCAAACGAGTCACCATCCAGGATATTGCGACTGCCTGCGGGCTGAGCCGCAACACGGTCTCCAAGGTCTTCAACAACCGGGGCGCCGTCCCGGAGGCCACCCGCAAAACGGTCATCCAGACGGCACAGGAGCTGGGGTATTACCAACTGCCCGAGGAGACCGGGTATGCACCTGAAATCTCCCAGAACAAGAACATCGCCCTGCTCACCCAGCATAAGCTGCTGAGCCATAACTTCGGCGCGTTCTTTATCACCAGCTTCACGGATCAGGTCTGCCGCGCCGGCTACACGCTGAAGATGTTTGAGATCTCCCCGCAGGAAATTGAAGACAAAAAACTGCCGCCTCATCTCTCTTTAAAAGAAACGGCCGGCTTTCTTTGCATCGAGCTGTTCAGCAAACCCTATCAGGAAATGCTTTGTTCCTTAGGCATCCCCTGCGCCTTTGTAGACGGATATGCCCGGACCAGCAAGGCCTTGATGGGGTGTGATTTCATTTCCATGGAAAACTACGCCGCCACCCTCTGCCTGGTAGAACGGCTCATCGCCGCTGGGGCAAAGCGGATCGGTTTCGTGGGGGACAAGGAACACTGCAACAGCTTTTATGAGCGCTGGACCGCCTATTCCGCAGCCCTGGCCGATGCGGAGCTGACGCTGGACAGGTCCCTTTGCATCCTGGAGGAGGACAGCGAAAACTACGGGGATGTGGACTGGCTCCTCTCCCGCCTGACGGCCATGCCCACCGTTCCAGACGCCTTCGTCTGCGCCAACGATTACTTGGCCATCCATATCATGGCTGCCCTGAAGCGGATGGGCATGCGCATCCCCCAGGATGTGATGGTGACCGGCTTCGACGGGTCCCCCGAAGCATCCATGGCGGAGCCCTCGCTCACCACCGCCACCATCCCAAGCACCGACATCGGCCGTCTGTCCGCCATGCTGCTCATCGACCGCATCCGGCACCCGGAACACCCCTGCCGCTGGACCAACGTCAAGTCCACCCCCGTCTGGGGCGGCAGCACACGGTAGAATATTACGAAGCATGACAAATCAAGAGGCTTTGAACCGCCTCCTGTTTTTTCATCTCTTCTATATGCCATGCTGCTCATATGCGAACAGTATCGGCAGGCAAGTCTGTATCGAGGATAAGGATCCTTCCCCCGCAACCACTAAAAAAGCCCAAAATCTGGGGCTTTTTCCTTTTCTTGCTCTATTCGTTGCCGTGCAATCAATGCAAATAATTCAACTTGCCTTGAAAAATCGGGCTTTCCCTACGCCTTTTTCAGAAATACGCTTGCCAAAATGTCGGCGTTTTTCTGGTCGGCTTCCTTTATCACATGGGCATATATGTTTCCCTCTCGACTATAGAACCAAGAATATGAACATAAAACAGTGCGGTTTGGTTGCGAGCGGCACACCGGGTTTCGGTGTGCCGCAAATTGTTTTCTCCCATTGCAACAAAGTCAACTGAGATTACGGGTTCTCTTCGCCAGCGAGCATGCGCAGCGCGTCGGGATCGGAAAGCGTGATCTGTCCTCTGCCGAGACGGATCAGAGATTGACGCTCCATGTCTTTCAAAATGCGGGAGACGGCTTCGCGCGTCGAGTTGATCTCGCCGGCCAGCTGTTCGTGGGTGATACGTACGGTCGTGCTGCCGCGTGAAAGGAGCGCTTGTGCGATCCGTTGGTCCAGCCGCGTAAACAGGATTGCCTGCATCTTCAGCATTACGTCGGAAAACCGTTCGCCTAGCTTTTCAAACAGGAAACTGCGTACATGCAGGTTATTCTCCTTGAAATTAGACAGACAGACCGCCGGCACGATCAACAGCGTACAGTCGGAATCCGCGACCATCTGCGTTTCAAATGTGATCTGATTCATCACGCATGATGCAGACAACACGTCCGTGTCTTTTTCGTCGACGCGATAGAGCCGCACCTCCCTGCCTTCGGCGGACAGCATGAACGTGCGGACCGAGCCGGACAGCACACGGATGAGCCCGAGACATTCCTGCTCCTTGGAGTAGATCAGCTCGTCCCTTGCATAGCTTCTGATCTGAGCGCAGGACTGCATGGTTTCCTGTTCGCGCGCCGTCAGCGCTCCCCAGAAAGGGAGCGCCGAAAGCTGCTTTCTGATTTCAGATGAAGAGGTTGACATCGGATTCCTCCGCGTCGCCCAAATACGTGCCGACGCCGCCGATCTCCACGCCGTCGATCAGTTCCTCGGGATGGATACCCATAACGTCCATGCTCATGGAGCAGGCGATGATCTTGACGCCGTTTTCCATTGCCTTCTTCATCATGGTCTCCAGCGAGTCGATGTTCTTGTCCTTCATGATACCCTGCATCATGGCGGTGCCCATGCCGCCCATGTTCATCTTGGACAGCTTGAGCTTCCCTGCACCCCGAGGCAGCATGAACCCGAACATCTTCTCAATCAAAGACTTCTTTACCGGCACCTTTTCCGTCTTGCGAAGGGCAGTCAATCCCCAGAAGGTGAAGAACATGGTCACCGGCCGGCCCATGGCTAAAGCGCCGTTTGCGATGACGAAGCTCGCCAGCACTTTATCCATATCGCCGTCGAACACGATGATGGTCTTGCCCTTCGGCGCAGCGTCGGCCTGCGCTGCCTTCTGCACGGCAGGCGCGTTCGTTCCGCGGCGGATAATGGCGACGTATGCGCCGTCGCGCTCCTCGTTGGAAACCAGCGTGTTGCCGGTGCGCTTGCACCAGGAAGCGATGTCCTTCGCAAAGCCCGGATCGGACGCGGAGACCTCCAGAAGCTCGCCGTCCTTCATCTCTTTGACGGATCTGAACACCTCCATGATCGGGCCAGGGCACTGCATGCCGCAGCAGTCCAGGCGGATCTTGTTCGTAATGGTTGCCTGTTCCACGGAGACCTCCTTCTTAACGTCCGCGATCGGTTCTTCTTCTGGTTCGGGATAGTTAGCCTGATACAGGCGAACGCCGCCCGGGTAGACTTCCGCATTTTTGAATCCGTTCTGATCCAGGATGCGTGCAGCCGTATAGGCGCGGACGCCGATCCCGCAGAGCACGATGATGCGCTTTTCAGGATCGAGCTCGTTCATTCTTACGCGAAGCTTGCCGAGCGGGATGTTGATCGCGTTTGGCACGGCGTACGCCATGACCTCCGCCTCCTCGCGCACATCCAGAAGCGTTGCCTCCGGATCGGTCATCGGCGCGTCGTAGGGGGCGATCCTGACGAGCCCCGTGCGGATGTTCTCCGCCACATACCCCGCCATGTTGACGGGATCCTTCGCCGACGAATACGGCGGCGCATAGGCAAGCTCAAGATCCTTGAGATCGGAAGCCGTGCCGCCCAGCCGCATGGTGACGCCGATGGTGTCGATGCGCTTGTCCACGCCTTCGCGGCCCACGATTTGTGCGCCGAATATGCGTCCAGAATCGGGTGCGAACAGGAGCTTCAGCGTCATGGGCGTGGCGCCGGGATAGTAGCCCGCATGGGAATTCTGGGTGATGATCAGGCTTTCGTAGTCGGCGCCCTTCTCCATGCCGCGCTTTTTGAGCGTCTTCTCGTTAGCGCCGGTGGACGCGACGGTAAGGCCGAAGACCTTGGCGACTGAGGAGCCCTGAGTGCCCTTGTACGTGGAATCCCTGCCCGCCAGCACGTCCGCCACGATCCTGCCCTGCTTGTTGGCAGGACCCGCCAGCGGTACCATGGTGCGGCCTTTGAACACAAAGTCCTCCACCTCGATCACGTCGCCCACGGCATAGACAGACGGATCATTGGTGCGCATGTGTTCGTCCACGACGATCCCTCCGCGTTCATTGAGCTTAAGCCCTGCGTCCCTTGCAAGTGCGCTGTTCGGCCGCACGCCGATGGACAGGATCACCAGATCCGCCGTGACTTCCGTGCCGCTTTTCAGGGTGACGACCACCTGCTCGCCCTGCTCTTTGAAGCTGTCCACGCCGTCGGAAAGGTGCAGCTTCACGCCGTGGCTGCGGATATTTTCGTGGAGCATCTGGGCCATCTCAAAGTCAACCGGCGCCATGACCTGATCGAGAGCTTCGATGAGCGACACCTGAAGGCCCGCGTGATGCAGGTTCTCCGCCATCTCGAGGCCGATGAACCCGCCGCCGATCACCGCCACGGTCCTCAGCGTACCGCTCTGCACCATGGCGCGGATCTCGTCCGTGTCGGGCACGGTCCACAGTGTTTTGATCCTCGGGGTATCGATGCCGGGGATGCGCGGACGCAGCGGCGACGAACCGGTTGCGATCACCAGATCGTCGTAGGGCTGCTCGTACGTTTCACCGGTCTCGGTTTTTCGGACGGTGACCGTCTTCTTCACGCGGTCGATCTTCGTTACTTCGTTCTGCACGCGCACGTCGATGCGGAACCGTTCCCACATGCGCTCAGGCGTCATCAGGAGGAGCGCACTCCGGTTTTTGATCACGTCGCCCACGTGATACGGCAGGCCGCAGTTCGCGTAGGAAATATACGGGCCCCGCTCCAAAATGACAATCTCGCGGTCCGCGTCCAGTCTTCTCAATCGGGCTGCGCAGCTTGCGCCGCCGGCAACGCCGCCGATGATGACGGTTTTTCTCTGTTCGCTCATGGACACCTCCTGATTATCGTATCCAGTTTTCCAGCGCAGCGAGCGGCATAGCGCCGACCGCTGTCTTTTCGAGCTTCCCATCGCGGAACAAAACCAATGAGGGGATGCTCACGATCCTGTGTTCCATCGCCAGCTCCGGCTCTTCGTCCACATCCACCTTGCCGACCTTGATCTCCGGGTGCTTCTCGGCAAACTGCGCCAGGATCGGCGCGAACATGCGGCAAGGTCCGCACCAGGTCGCCCAGAAATCCAGCAGTACAGGTTTGTCCGACTGCAGGACCTGCGCATTGAAATTATCCTTCGTGATCGTCAGCATTTTCTAATCCTCCTGTTTCAGTATACCCGAAGTGTACCATACAAGTAAACCGTCTTCTGTAACATTGTTACAAATCGCTTTTTTAAATTTTTAGCTGTAGATTGCACGTTTAGGCAAGTCTTGTTATAATGGACGCAATATCGGAAATAAGGAGAGTATTGAATGAGAATTGCTGTGACGTATGAAAACGGCGATGTGTTTCAGCACTTCGGACATACGGAGACGTTCAAGGTTTATGAGGTAAAGGACGGCAGGATTGTTTCTTCCGAGCTGATCGGTTCTGACGGCAGCGGTCATGAAGCGCTTGCCGGACTTCTCAGGGAGCGAAAGATCAACGTTCTGATCTGCGGCGGCATCGGCGGCGGCGCACAGGCTGCTTTGGAGGAAAACGGCGTCGAGCTTTGCGCCGGTGCAAAAGGCAGCGCCGATGAAGCGGTGGAAGCGTTTCTTCGGGGAGAATTGAAAAATACCGGAGCGAACTGTGACCATCACCATGAAGAAGGCCATTCCTGTCACGACGATGGACATGCCTCGTGCGGCGAAGGCGGATGCGCCGGTTGTCACACGGAGCCGGAGCTTACGGGTAAAAACGTCGGCAAAAAGGTCCGCACGCACTATCGCGGCACGTTCAACGACGGGACGCAGTTCGATTCCTCGTATGATCGCGGCGAACCGTTGGAGTTTATCTGCGGCATCGGTCAGATGATCAAAGGCTTTGACGCCGCAGTTGCGGATATGGAAGTCGGCGAGATCAAAGAAGTGCATCTCTCCCCCGCCGAAGCGTACGGCGAGTCCGATCCCAACGCGATCTTCTCCGTCGAGATCGCGCGCATGCCTAGCGCAGAGAGCGTTTCGGTCGGACAACGGGTGTATCTGCGAAACGCGTACGGTCAACCGGTGCCGGTCAAGGTCGTCGCAAAGGACGAAACCACGATCACGTTCGACGCCAATCACGAAATGGCGGGCAAGGAACTGAACTTTACGATCGAATTGATCGAAGTATCGGAATAACGACACCTCATAATCAAACAGCACGGGCTTTCCGTGCTGTTTTATCGTATTTCTGCGTGATTCAATGACCCCCGCGTCATGTATCCAGCAGATGCGCATTTACACGAGAAAACCCAGGTTGTTCGCCAGAGAACGAGGCCATCTTCAAATCACCGATAAGTATACGCCTTCTCTGTCAAAAGTGCCCTTTCTGCCCAGCAGGAACGGGAATGCTTCATTTGCGTACTCAATGAAAATCTCCCCCGCCACTAAATGGACATATTGATATACAATGTATCTATTGAACAATAATAGATCCAGCACGGCATCATAAAGAACTGCGTTTACAGGAAATAAATCCTTCGCATGTTCTCCGGCATGGACGCGAACATCATCTGTACAACGGTTTCCGCCGAGGTGATGTTGTCATAAAGCACCCATTCCTGCGTCATGCCGACGGCGCCCATGCAATAGAACCGAATGCTGTACGCAAGCTGCGGATCGAGGACCTCGGTATGCAGCTTTTTCCTGGCAAGATCAGTATAGCTGCGCACAAAGTACTCGAGCATATAATGCCATAAGGCGTTTTGTGACGAATCTTCATACGCGCGCTTGTAAAACAGGATCTCCTGCTTCATCTTGTTCATCCCTGCGGCCGCGGAGGCAACGGAGGTAAGGTCTGTGCCGTAGGCGTCCGTACAGAACATCCACGCCACAAGCTCGTACTTATCCTTGAAATGATAATAAAAGGTCGGACGCTCGATATCCGCCGTTTTGCAGATTTCGGTGACGCGGATCTTGTCGATGGATTTGTGCTTCATCAGCTCCCGCATCTTGTCCGCGATCCACAGTTTTGTGATTTCTGCCATTAACACTCCTCCGTCGTTCTTACAATAATCTATAATTGTAAGATTATCTTCTATTATTATACTTCTGTATATGGTAATACGCAACATATTTTTATAAAATAGGTGCAAAGAAAACAGATCAGGAGGATCATATGGACTTTTTAACCTTGGCAAAGAACCGGTATTCGGAACGTTTTTTTGATTCCCGCCCCGTAGAGCAGGAAAAGCTGGACAAGATCCTGGAAGCTGGGCGCATCGTACCCACCGCCTGCAACTATCAGCCGCAGCGCTTCTACGTGCTGAAAAGCCCCGAAGCGCTGGCAAAGGCAAGAACGGTGACGCCGTTCCACTACAACGCCCCGCTGATGCTGCTGGTCTGCTACGACCTGAATACCGTGTGGAAAGCGCCGCACGACCGCATGTTTGATCATTACAACTCCGGCGAGCAGGACGCAAGTATCGCCGCGACCACGATGATGTATGAAGCGGAGGAACTCGGCATTCACAACGTCTGGCTCCGCGGCTTCGACGCCAAGACCGTTTCTGAGGTCTTTGACCTGCCGGGGAATATCATCCCGGTCATGATGTTCGCCATGGGCTATCCCTCGGAGAAGGCGAAACCCAACGCATGGCACTTTAAGCGCATGCCGCTTGAGAACTTCGTGACCGAGCTGTAAGGAGGCTGCTATGAAAAAGATCGTTGTTGTGAACTGCAGCCCGCGCACCAACATGAATACCGGGACTCTGGTGCGGGAAGCGGCGAAAGGCGCGGAAGCGGAAGGCGCCGAGGTGCAGGTGTTTGACCTGTACCGACTGGAGAAAGTGCATGGCTACATGTCCTGCTTCGCCTGCAAGCTCGCGCCAAATGAAGGAAAATGTGTTTATAAAGACGGACTTGCGCCGGTGCTGGAAGCGATCCGCGAGGCGGACGGACTGGTCATCGGCACACCGAACTATCTTGGGGATGCTTCTGCAGGGTTCCGTGCGCTTTACGAACGGTTGGTCTTTCAGTCTCTGACGTATCGGAAGGATCCGCATCGGTATGACATTCGGAAGATTCCCGTCCTGTTCCTCATGACAAGCAACTGCCCCGAGGAATACTATCCGGTCATCGGCTATCGGAAAACCTTGAAGGCGTATCAGAAGGCGCTGAACGACGCGGTGGGCAATACAAAGGTCATGATCGCAGGCGATACGCTGCAGGTGAAGGATTACAGCCGTTACAACTGGACGATGTTCAACCCTGCCGCCAAGCAGGAACGGCACGAAACCGTGTTCCCGAAGGAGCAGGAAAAAGCGTTCGCGCTCGGCGCGCAGATGGTTCGGGAAGGCTGGTAAAGGAGAAGAACCATGCATTTTACAGGAACCGTATACCGCAACCCGTATTGGCCGACATGGCCGCTTTTGGAGATCACGCAGGGCTGCACGCACAACAAGTGCAAGTTCTGCACGATGTACAAGGAAGTCCCCTTTCGGATGTCCCCGATGGAATGGATCGAAGAAGACCTTTGTGAGCTTGCCGAGAGCGACCCGAATGCAAAGACGATCCAGCTGCTTTCGGCTAATCCGCTCTGCATGACCTATGATAAACTGGCGCCGATCCTTGAGATGATAAACAAATACCTGCCCAGGATGGAGTACATTTACGCATGTACCAGAGTTACAGATATCCGGAACAAAACGGTTGAGCAGCTGAAAAACCTGAAAGAAATGGGGCTGCGCGAGATCTCGCTGGGATCGGAAAGCGGCGATGACTGGACACTGGAACGTGTCAACAAGAATTGCCGTGCGGCAGACATTATCGAACAGTGCGGAAAGCTGACGGAAGCAGGAATCGACTTCTGGCTCTGCTTTCTCAACGGCGTCGCCGGGAAAGAACACAGTATGGATCACGCGATCCACTCCGCGGAGCTTTTCAGTCGGTGCAACCCCATGCTCGTCGGTACCGGCGGATTGACGCTTTTCCCCGGCACACCGCTTCTTGAGGAAGCCGAACGCGGTGCGTTTACTCCGCTTACGGAGAAAGAAATGCTGATCGAGCTGAAGGTTTTCGTGGAGCACCTGACCTGCGACTGCTATTTCAACACCCACCATACCTCCGGCATCCATCTGTCCGGTCCCGTTTTCCTGAAGAGAAAGAATAAGATCATCGAAGCACTGGATCATGAGATCCGTTACGGGGACATGGATAGACTTGCGGCTATCCGCCGAAGCAAGAGGACGCTGTAATGAAAAACGAATTCAACAGAACGGACGGTCTGTTCTCCCTCTGCGGACTCAACTGCGGACTCTGTCCCATGCAGATCCGGGACGAATGCAGCGGGTGCTTCAACGGCAGCACCTGCTATCAGACCTGCCCCATAGCGCCTTGCAGCGTAAAACACGGCAACGTTGATTACTGTTTTCAGTGTGAAGAATACCCGTGCAAGCGTTATGACGGTATTGACCGCCACGATTCCCTGATCTCCCACCGAAACCAGAAACGGGATATGGCAAAAGCAAAGGAGATGGGCATCGATGCATATCTTGCCGAACAGCGCGCCAAAAAGGAGATCCTGGCCCGCTTTCTCACAGACTGCGACGACGGGACAAAGGAAGTTTTCTTCTGTCTCGCGGTCAATATGCTTGAGGTGGAAGACCTTCAGAACGTACTGTCCCGTGTGGATTCACAGAGCAACGCGCTTTCCTTACACGACAAGGCGGAGCGGCTTGAAAAGGAATTGCGGGAATGCGCCGCTGTCAGGCATATCCCCCTCGTGCTTCGCCCATGGTAATGTGTTGCGATTAAAGCCGGCACGATGATTACGTGCCGGCTATACCGATCGATTATGCCTTTTTGAGCGTCTCTTTCAGGTACTTGCAGCGCGGGCATTTCCGGTCGTCCGGCTGTTCTTCGAACGCTACGCCGTCATGCTCATCGGGATCGTACACATATCCGCAGACGGAACAGATATATTTCCTGTTACCTTTTCAGATTCGGCAGCGGTTTACTCCCCGTGATGACGGCGGCAGCCCTCGTCGCCCTCCTGATGGCCGCAGTTGAGACTATTTCCGTGATGATGCCCGCACTCGTGTTCTTCGCCGTGATGATGGCGGCAGTCCTCATCGCCATGATGATTACCGCATTCCTGTCCTTCACCGTGATGCCCGCACGCATGCCCCTCGACGTGATGATGCCCGTGGTGGTCACAGTGGGCATCGGGGTCATATTCAAGCGTTCCTTCAACAAAAGCTTTTGCAGCAGCATCAGCAGCGCCCTGAACCCCTGCGTAAAGCTTGATCCCGGCATCGGCAAGTGCCGTTTGCGCACCCATGCCAATGCCTCCGCAAATCAGAGTATCCGCCTGAACCGCCTGCAGAAATCCTGCAAGAGCTCCATGGCCGCTGCCGTTGGTCGGTACGATCTGTTCGTTTACGATCCTGCCCTCCGCAACGTCGTATAGCTTAAACTGCTCGGTATGACCGAAATGTTGGAAAATCTCTCCGTTTTCATAGGTGACTGCGATTCTCATACTGTTGTTTCCTTTCTCCATAACGGTTTGCTTCAGTTCAACCGGTTCAAAGGAGCATCTGCCGCCCGTGATCAGCAGCCGCTTCCCGCGGACGAGGGCGTCCGCCACCTTCCGTCGGGCACTGTCGTAGATGGCCGTGACAGTGGTCCTGGCGATGTTCATCCGGGCGGCGCAGGCTTCCTGCGTGAGGCCTTCATCATCCAGAAGTCTTAATGTCTCATACTCGTCTACAGTCATCTGTACACTTTCTGCGGCTGTAATGTCGTCAGGCGAGAAGCTGCGGTAAACAGGAAGCTGTTCGATCCTGCGGCATTTGAACGGTCTTGCCATAAGCGCTCCTTTCTGACATATGTCAGTTATAATACTACATCGAATAACAACATATGTCAATAACCTTTGTGAATAACATAAGAAAGATTATTTCATTCGCTTCTCAAAGCGGAACATGCCATCGAAATCTTCCCCCTCGTAATTGTTCTCTTCGCCGGTTTCCGGATCGTGCGGATCCGGATGATGGCTGTTAAAAAACTCCACGATGTGGAAACCGCATTTATTGACATAGAAATGAATATTCCTGGTCTCAAAGTATGGCGTGCATGTCTCCCAGACGAGCGTTTCAGGATAGCAGTGCGTCCTGGAGGCGCTCGACCGTGGCCTCTCCGTTTCCTTCTGCGCTGTTTTCCTTAATGAACAGCAGCGCGTCCCGTCCGTGAAGGGGCACAATGTTCCCGTCTGAATCAAGGTAATTTGCGTCGTTAAACTCATTTGCGAGAAGCGCCATCAGAATTGGCAGAAGAACGGCAAGAAGAATAACTACTTTGGCCCTGGTTGATTTCAGAATCCTTCTCAATTCCTGTGCATACAATCTCATCTGTCTGCCTCCTCCATAAAGATGCTGATATACAGCTTTTCAAGATCATCGTATTCCGTCTTACTTACAATCCTGTTCAGTTCCCCATTCCTGGCTGCAGTGCGCAGGTTCATGGATATGGAAACGCTGACAGCGCCGCTTTTACAGGAGCTGATAGACAGAATCGAGGTTCATGAGATGGAAGGCCGGGGCGAGGATCGCACGCAGAGGATCGTGATCTATTACCGGTTCGTAGGGTATCTGGATCTTCCTCATCGGGCAGGTCTGGACGATGTGACGGAAAACACGCGCAAAGGCGTAGCGGTCCGATATCTGCCAAGGGTTGAGACTTCGTAGAAAAACAAAAATCGAGTGGTGATAACCAAATCCGTTATCACCACTCGAAATGACACGAGCAGTGATAACGGATTCAGCAGCAGGCGATACTGTTCTTGCCGTTGCCGGAAGCCTTGGCCAGGACATACGATGCGGTGAAGTTCGAACTCCTTTCAATACTTTCAGGATCAATGGTCCATCATGATTCTATGGTAACATCGGGGTAAACAACCGCAGGAGTCCTGTAGTGATGGTCTGCGCGGACGGTCGCTTCTGAAGCTTGAAGCATGGAACCGATTATTATCGGAAAACGTTTCGAATTGAATCGGCAAGTGCTTGCAATAACGGCCAAAAAGCAATATAATTATTGATAAAACAAAGTGTCAGGGTGAACCGCAAAGATGGAAACGGGGACTGAGTTGGTTTCGAAAAGAGCAACTGCAAACGATGCAAAGAAAAAACACGGATTTTGGAAAACGTGTGTTCGGCTTCTTGGCATTTTGCTTCTTCTGACACTCGTCTGCGGTGCCATCATGACCGGTTATGCATTACGGTACAGAACGCACTACAAAATCAGTTTTTATCAGGAAACATCCCCAAAGGTTGACAGCAATATTCGGATCGCGGTCATCTCCGATATTCATACCCGCGAATACGGAGAACACAGCGAAGCGCTTCTTTCCGACCTTCGAGCGTTGAAACCAGACCTTATCCTCTTCCTCGGTGACATGGTAATACGTGAACAGGAGGAGTATCAATCCGTGCTGGATCTTGTTACGGAATCTACCGCGATAGCGCCCTGCTACGGCGTACTGGGCAACCACGAAAGCGAAAGGATATATTATAATAATGACAGGGATCTGCCCGAAAAGTTCGAAAAAGCGGGGTTGAAACTGCTGCGGAACGCTCGTGAGGATATACACGTTGGACGCAACAGGATCCAGCTTTTCGGCATAGAAGGAACCGCTTATGGATTCGAACAATACGGCGGTAGGGAATTCATGGAAAAAACGGAGATAGATCCTGATGCGTATAGCATTGTAATGACCCATATTCCGATCCTCTTCGAATCGCAATTGTCAGAATACGATTTCGATTTGGGAATTGCGGGTCATGTGCATGGCGGAATCGTGAATCTCCCTTTCGTCGGGGGGCTGTATTCCGATGAAGAGGGTTTTTTCCCGAAGCTATGTGCAGGGAAATATACACTAGACAAACAGCAGTCCCTGATCATCAGCGCGGGACTCGGTGACAGCAAGTTGTTCCCGCCCAGGATCAACAATTCTCCGGAACTGGTTGTCATCGATGTAAATCGATAAATATATTTGGCGGAGGCTGTATGCCCCGGCAACAAGTGATTTATAAACAAGCAAAAGGAGAAAAGGCATGCAAGAGACAGACAGATTGAAAGCATCACGGAACGCAGCTTTCTCCGGTATCCCCGGCAAACGGCGCGACAGCCTGCAAAGCGCTTTTGAGGCATTCCGAAAACGGAAGTGTCTTGTCCTCTCTGCCTTTCTGATCATTGCTCTGGTGTTGTGCGGCGTCCAGTATCTTATGAATACGCACAGCACAGCCAGCACCGTCCTGTCGCTGGATTATGAGGAAGCTTCCAAAGGACTTGCCCCCAACGGGACCAGGTTCAGCATTTACGAGATTCGGAGCAGTGAAGTAATGGGCCGGCTGATCGGATATGCGGGCCTGGAGGGGAAGATAACACCGGAGGAACTGAGCGAATGCATCAGCGTAAAGGCAACTCACGACAAAACCGTCAGTGTCAGCGAGAACTATATCAGCACTTCTTTTGTCATTAAGTTCACAGGCAAAGGCGCTGTGCGAGATAGAAGTGCGGAAGATATGCTGTCCCTTCTCTGCAAGACATACCGCGAATACTTTGTGGAGCACTACGGGTTCAATCACTCAATCCTGTCTTTTGCTGTCGACGATCTGAAATTCAATGACGAATATGTGATGACGGTCGACTTGCTGGAGCTTAAATGCGGCCAGCTGGAAAAATACGTGCAGCTTCGCAACCGGGAGAGCAAGAACTACCGGGATCCTGGCACGGGGCTCACCTTTTCCGCGCTGGAACAGCGGGCGAAAAACCTCTGCACCTATGACATAGCCAAGGCGCGTTCCTACATTATCGAAAACGGCATCGTGAACGACAGATTCAGTCTGAACACCATGCTGAACTACAAAATCCGCATGGACCGGCTGATGTACGACAAAATGATCGCCGCATACGATGAAGATAACGAGGGCATCCGGCTGTATGATACCGCCATGAGCGCGATCGTAATGATCCCTACGCAGGATCAGACGATGCAGTATTATATGTCCAGGACAAAAACAGGGATGGATAATATGGCGCTCCATGCGAACATGCAGCTGACAGGTGCGACGGAGCGGCTGGAACGGATCGAATACAACACCTATCTGACGGAAAAGCTGAAGACGAGCGGTTCCGATTCTGTTCAAAAGGAAAAGGCCGATGCCATGCTCGATGAGATACAGACATCGCTTGAAAAGCTTGCCGCGGATATCCAGACGGTAGACAGTTCGTATACCAGCACAAAAGCACGCAACTATCTCAGCTTTAGCGATGACGGCACCGGTTTTGCGGAACGGTCCGGCCTGATCGGGTCGCTGCTCCTGGCCGCGCTGATCCTTGCTGCTGCATTCATCTGCGTGTTCCTGCGCACATTCTTTTCCAAGAAAAAGGAGAAAGAAGCATGAAAGAATTCAGCGTTTTTCGTTATCTGAAACAGTTCAGCCTGCTGATCCTGCTCCTGGCTGTCATCGGTTCTTTGACCGTATATTTCTATGGAAGATCTCAGCAGCGCTATATCGCGTCCACGGTGATCCAATACACGAACAGCGGGGCGAAAGAAGGGTATACGCCGGACGGGAGCCCTCTGAACGTTGAAGAGATCTTTTCACCGGCCGTCATAGACGCCGCCCTTACGGACCTGGGCTATGAGTCCAGCATCGACATCATCCGCTCCAACTGCTATGCGGAAGAGGTCATTCCGGAAGAGCAGCAGAAACTAAACGACGCGCTGCTGGAAAAGGGAGAACAGCCCAACTACGTCGCGGACACATACCGGGTCAATTATGTCGGTGACAGCGAATCCGGTGAGGAGTTTGCGTGGAATGTGCTGGATGCGATCGTCAACAATTACTACGAGTTCTATGCCGGGAAATATGTTGAGCAGCCGCTGCAGAACAACGGGGTCTCCGTGCTTTCCGAAGGAAGCTATGACTATCTGGAAAGCGCGCAGGTGCTGGACGATTCCGTGTCGGAGATGCTGGATTATCTGTTGGATAAACGAGCATGCTACCCGTATTTCCGCTCGGTCGAAACGGGATATACATACAACGATCTGTATCAGATCTACAGCTTCCTATACGATTATGAGATCCCGAGCCTGTATGCTTCGATTCTGACCAATGCGGAAACAAACGATATCGACCTACTGACGAGCCGTTTGACAATGGACTGCGAAGATGCGCAGCTGTACATCGAAAACAGACAGGAACGCGCCGGTGCCCTGAAAAAGCTGATCGATACGTACAGCGAACGAAACAAGGAAATAATGGATTACCATTATCACAGTTCAACCGGCCAGGAGATTGGTACGGAGTATATCCTGAAAGATGTTGAATATAACCGGGAAAAAGGGGAAAAAGAGACGACATATGACGGATTGATTCAGGAATATGTGGACCTGAACATCAGCGTCCGTCAAAAAACGATTGAGAAAGAGCACAAGGAATATCTGCTTTCCATATTTGATTCAGCTGCACGCGGAAAGGGCAACGCCTCAACGCAGGAAGAGATCCGTGACAAGATCGGGCACTGCGCGGATCTGGCGACGGAATACTATCAGTATGTTGAGGATACGGGTCATGAACTGAACCGTTATCTCAGCGCAAACTATCTGACGATGGTCAGCAGCATCAGCGTACAGCCGGCGGTGAACATCAAGCTCTACCTCGCGATCGCAGTCGTTCTGTTCTTGGTGGTGGGGGGGATCATTGCTGTCCTCCTGGGAAGAACGCTCGACTTTATCGACTATTTCCGGTATATCGATAAGACCGTGCAACTGCCGAACCGGGCAAAGTGCGATGTGTTCATTAACGAAAGCTCCGGGCGGATACTCGACGAGAACTTCTCCTGCATGGCTTTGAGGATGGATTCTTTGGGCAGCCTATCAAGCACGTACGGACGCGAAGTCGGCGATGCAGTGCTGAAAGACTTTGCGATGATTCTGAAGAGCTTCGGCGGTTCGCATGGATTCGTCGGCTATAACGGCAGCGGTGTTTTCCTTACGTTTTTCCCGGATTGTTCGCCGCAGAAGACGGATGTGATCTTGGAAGCGATCGAGCGGCAGGTCCAAAAATACAACACGGTGAACCCGGAGCAGACGATCTGCTATACCTGCGGGAAGGCTGTATCAAGCGCGGACAATGTTTTTGAGATCAGACAGCTGCTCCGTCTTGCGATGCAGAGGATGGACAAAAAATAAGACTTCCCATGTTTCAAAAGAAATCTTAGGTGAAAACGGAGATAATGCTGAGGCCCCTGTAAAGACAGAGGACGCGGAGACAGGTTGCGGTAGACGACAGACTCGGTTGCTGTGGTGCGGGAGGAGGAGATGATCCTGGAAAAGAAGAAGGAATGCCCGTTATTCATCGCCTTCCTTGCCGTTGCGTGCACCGTTCTGGCCGCCCTCGGGGACTGGAAGGTCCTCAACAATGCATATGGAGGATTGCCGAAGGTAATCGCGCTGGGGACGATCGTCTGCGCTTTCCTGCATTTCCTTGTTGTTGCTGATTTCGCAAAGCTGAAAAGGGCAGTGGGCTTTTTCCCTATGTATCTGCTCCTGATAGCTGTTTATGTCCTGATCAGCATGTATATCTGGGTCACGGATTTCTCGCAGGCGTCATCCATCAGCAGGGCGGGACAGAAGATCCTGTTTCAGACGATCACGATCATCTATGCGGTCTTCATGTGCTATCTGTTTGAAGAAAAGGCCGTCGATCATCTGTTCTTCAGCATATGCGCAGCAAACGCTGCCATTATGCTGCTGGAAATGCCCAAGTACGGGGTTGTTGAGAGCGTTGCGTCCATAGTGAAATGTATCGTCACCTTCGGATCGGCGGAAGGGTTTGTGCGGGCGCTGGAGATTCACGATATCACCTTTCTGTTCGGACAGTTCTTCATCTACTATATGATGTTTGCACCCAAGGACACGAAGGCGGAAAAACGGGTGAAGTACTGCGGCGTGATCCTCTCCCTTTTCTTTCTGCTGGTTGGATTGAAACGCAGCACGCTTCCGGCGGTACTGCTTGTGTGCATCTATGTGAAACTGCTTCGCCTGGCACGAAAAACGCAGAAGTTTATTCTGGTGACCGGCATCAGTCTGTTTCTGTTTTTTTACCTGTATCTCTACCTTACGCGATCTGGCATCCTCGTAGCGTTCCTGGAATCGCTGGGGATCGACATGATGGGACGCGACCTACTGTGGCGTCTGCCGAACGACTACTATCAGCTTTCCCCTGTATGGAAGGGACTGGGCTTTGAAGGCGTCACGGACCTTGTGAACATGTGGTATCGGGAAGGGCTCATCAACCGTGCGTATCCGCTGCACAACGATATTCTCAAGATCTTCATTGAACTCGGCGCATTGGGGTTCACCCTATGGGCTGGCATCAATTATATCGTGTATCCGAGATATTGGATAAAGAAACACAATACGGAGACCGGTCTCTTGTATATGGCGATCCTTGCCTACATGACAGTGACATATCTCACGGACAATACCGCCTTCTATTTTTGGTGCAGCATCGGCCTGAAACTCATTCCCATGAGTTTTAGCTATCGGGTTTTGAAATCCGAAACGCAGGGGAAATGGCGTCCGCCGACGCCGGAGGAATCAGCCGACGAAATATGGGCGATTGAAATGGAGGGAAGGACAAAAAATGCTGTATAAACTGAAGCGATTGACGGTTTATCTGAAAAATGTCTTTCTTCTTGCCGTTCTATGGCCCGTTGCTGCCGTGCTGCGGAAAACGAACGAGGCGTACCGGCATGTTTGGCTGGTGACGGAACGAGGGTTTGACGCCAGGGATAACGCATACTGGTTTTTTCGGTATCTGCGGGAACGGCATCCTGAGATCAATGTATGCTATGTGATCGATCCGGAAAGTCCAGACTGCCCGAAGGTCGCGCGGCTCGGCAGGACCGTCGACTGGAGATCGCTACAGCATTATCTGATGTATCTGGCGGCCGATTACCTGATCAGCACCCATGTACAGCCCGGGGCTCCCGATCTGATGGGATATTATCATCTGCGACAAATCGGGATCCGTCCGAGGGGCAGGGAGATCTTTCTGCAGCACGGCATCATCAAGGATGAGATGATGTGGATGCGCTATCCGCGCCTGAAGGTCGATTTTTTCGCAAGCGGCGGAAAGATGGAATATGATTACCTGGTTTCGGAATTCGGTTTTCCGGAGGGCGTCGTTCAATACACTGGGCTATGCCGTTTCGACAACCTGATCCGGGAAAAAGATCCCTCCGGGGAGATTCTTGTGATGCCGACCTGGCGCGGGTCGGATTATCCGCAGGGGGAACGTTTTTTCGAAACTGCTTTTTACCGGCAGTTCCAATCCCTGCTGGATAATCCGCGCCTGCTCAGCCTCCTTGAGGAGCGGGATCTCAAACTAGTCTTTTATCCTCACATAGAGCTGCAGAAAGAGCTCGACAAGTTCAAGTCGCCTTCCGAACGGATCATTCTCGCAAGCTGGCGGGACTATGATGTCCAGACCCTCCTGATGCGCTGCAATGTGCTGATCACGGATTATTCCAGCGTGTTTTTCGATGCAGGCTACATGGAAAAGCCGGTGATCTATTACCAGTTCGACCTGGATGAGTTCCGGAAATACCATTATCAGGAAGGATATTTCTCATATGAGAAGCATGGATTCGGACCTGTCGTCATGACGGAAGGAGCGCTGCTGAACGCTTTGTATGAATGTGCCGAAAACGGTTTTCGGATGCAGCGGGAATACCGCGACCGCCTGGATGCTTTTTATCCGGTCCGGGACGCGCAGAACTGTGAGCGGACATATCAGATCCTCCGGCAGATGGCTGTGGGAAGATGACCGAGGGAAGAAAGCAGGGACCAGAGGGACAGGGAGATGCTACGTGTACTTCATTCCGTCAGCAATATGGCGCGGGCGGGGATCGAGACCATGCTGATGAATTACTACCGGGAGGTGGACAGGAGCCAGGTCCAGTTCGATTTTCTGGCCAATAAACCCGCTCCCGGAGAATACGACGAGGAGATCCGCCGCATGGACGGGCGGGTCTTTGTCAGCCCGGGTCTCAACCCCCTGCACTTTCCCAAATACAAGCGGTTTGTGGCGGATCTGGTGCATACCGACCCGGAGATAAAGATCGTCCACGCGCATAACGAAGCTATGGGGTATTACGCCCTGAAAAGCGCAAAAGACGCCGGGGTCCGGGTCCGCATCGCGCACGCGCATAATACGCAGATCATCCGTGATTACAAGTATCCGCTGAAGCTGATCTGCAAGCAGCTCCTTCCTGGAGCGGCAACGGATTACTGGAGCTGCGGCAGGGACGCGGGGATATACTATTACGGGGAAAAGCGCTGGAGGGAGTCCGGATTCATCCTGCGCAACGCGATAAACGTGTCGAGATTCGCGTTCCGGCAGGAAGAGCGTGACCGCCTGAGGCGGCTGCATGATCTTGATGGTTGCTTTGTGATCGGCCATGTGGGCAGGTTCAACGTTCAGAAAAACCACAGCCGCCTTTTGGATATATTCGCGGAGATCGTAAAGGCCGTCCCTGACGCCCGGCTTGCCCTGATCGGCGTAGGGGAACTGGAGCAATCCGTGAAAGAAAAAGCCCGGGCTATGGGGATCCAGGACAAAACACTCTTCCTGGGACAGATGGCCGATGTCAGCGGATGGTATCAGGCAATGGACTGCTTCGTGTTGCCTTCGCTGTTTGAAGGGCTTCCCGTGGTAGGTATCGAGGCGCAGGCGGCAGGGTTGCCGTGCTTTTTCTCCGACCGGGTCACTGACGAGGTGTTGCTTTCCACAGAGGCTCGCAGGATATCCCTCCAGGCAGAGGACATGGAGTGGGCCGGGGAGATAATGGCAGTGAGGCGCTTGAAACCGGACCGGGCCCAGGGGAGAGATATCGTCCGCCGGGCGGGGTATGACATCCAAACAGAAGCGCGGAAACTGCAGGAGATCTATCTGGAGATGGCAGATCGCGCATATCCCGGGATCAGACCGCAACCCTGACGGATGGGGCCGGAAAAATCGGCCGCCATGCTGCTGCGTAAAGGAGAGATGGAGAAAAACATGCAGAAAGCATCGAAACGGATCGCGATGATCGGGCACAAGTTTATTCCTTCCCGTGAAGGAGGCGTGGAGGTTGTCGTCAGCAACCTGGCGCCGCATCTTACGGAGATCGGATATGACGTGACCTGCTATAACCGGACGAATAAGAAATTCAAAAAGATGCGGAAAAGCGCTCCGCTGCCGCGGGAACACCGGGGCGTCCATCTGGTCTGGACGCCGACCGTTGACCGCCGCGGGCTGGCGGCTATGTCTTCATCTATCATTGCGACGGTGATGGCTTCTTTCCGTCGCTTTGATCTGGTCCACTTCCATACGGAAGGACCGTGCGTCATTTGCTGGCTGCCGAGGCTGCTGGGCAAGAAGGTGGTGGTTACGATCCATGGACTCGATCATCAGCGGCAGAAATGGGGAAAGTTCGCTTCCGCTTATATCATGCTGGGTGAGAAGATGGCTGTCCGCTACGCGCACAGCATCATTGTGCTGTCCAGGGGCGTGCAGGCGTATTTCCGGGAAAAATACGGACGGGACACCGTGCAGATCCCTAATGGGATCGATCCGGCTGAGATCCGCCCTGCTTCTGAGATCACGAAGCTTTTCGGGCTTTCCTCGAGGGACTATATCCTGTTCCTGGGCCGGCTGGTGCCGGAGAAGGGCATTCATTATCTCATTGAAGCCTATCAGAAGCTGTCGACGGATAAAAAGCTGGTGATAGTCGGCCGCACATCGGACACAGACGACTACGTGAAGAGCCTGCAGGAAATGGCAGAGGACAATCCTTCCATCATCTTTGCCGGTTTCCAGCAGGGGCTTGTCCTGGAAGAGCTGTACAGCAATGCATACTTGTATGTATTGCCGAGCGATCTGGAAGGGATGCCATTGACGCTTCTGGAAGCTATGAACTACGGATGCTGCTGTGTGACTTCTGACATCGGTGAGTGCGCGGATGTCATGAACGGCTGCGGCATTACTTTTCCTCGCGGGAGCGCGGGAGCTTTGCGGGAAGCACTGCAGGATCTGTGCGATCATCCTGAAAGGGCGGAGGAGCTTCGCATTGAAGCTCGTAAGACGGTCTCCTCAAAATACACCTGGCAGGATATCACTGCCAAGACGCACGAACTGTACCGCACGCTTTTGGAGTGCCGAATCGAAACAGTAAAGACGGATTGAACGTTGTTTCTGTAGTCCCTGACCCAAAAGGAGCCTGGTAAGCGGCATGAAGCTTGAACGAACTAAAAACGCAGCAAGAAACATTGTGTTCGGCGGAATACAGGAAACGGTCAATATGCTGTTTCCTTTCGTCATTCGTTCCGTAATGCTACATTATCTGGGAACGCAGTATCTGGGCCTGAACGGCTTGTTCAAGTCGCTCCTGATGTTTTTGAACCTGGCGGAGCTCGGTGTGGGCAGTGCGATGGTGTTCAGTATGTACAAGCCGATCGCAGAGGACGACACCCCCGCAATCTGCGCCTTGCTGCGGCTGTACCGGACGTTATACAGGATCATCGGCCTTGCGATTGCGGCGGTCGGACTGCTTATAATACCCGTTCTGCACATCCTCATCAGGGACGATCTGCCCGCAGGGATGAATCTGTATGTCCTGTATCTAATGAACCTCGGCAACACGGTGCTGACGTATTGGCTGTTCGCATACAAGGGAAGTCTGCTGCAGGCGCATCAGCGGCGGGACATGATCAGCAAAGTCAGCATTGCCGTGCGATTGACGGAATACATCCTGAAGATCCTGATCCTTGTCTTTACTCGGAATTACTATCTGTTTCTGGCCGTCCAACTGCTGTGCCAGATCGTCACAAACGTTCTGACCGCGGTATGCGCTTCGAAGATGTATCCCCAGTACGTGCCGGTCGGGAAGCTGCCGAAGGAAAAAACACGGGATATCTTCCGCAGGGTGCGGGACCTGTTCACGTCGAAGCTGTCCGCTACGGTTTTCGATTCCGCAGATACGCTGGTGATTTCTGCCTTCATGGGGTTGAGCGCTTTAGCGCTCTATCAGAATTACTATTTCATTATCACTGCGCTACGCATGATGCTGGTCATAATCCTCAACGCCTGTATGGCAGGCGTAGGCAACAAGCTGGTTATGGAAAGCAAGGACTCGAATTACCGGGATCTTGAAAAGATAAGTCTTTTGTTCTGCTGGCTACTGGGCGTGAGCAGTTCCATGCTGCTCTGCCTGTACCAGCCATTCATGCAAATCTGGATGGGCGAGGACAATATGCTTGCCATCGGATTTGTGTTTTGCTTCGTTGTGTATTACTATTCCATGGGAGCCAACAAACTTCTCAATATGTTTAAAGACTCGGCGGGCATTTGGAAGATGGACCGTTGGCGGCCTTTAACCGCGGCGCTGGTGAATCTGGGCCTGAACCTGGCGACGGTACAATGGCTGGGATTGTACGGGGTGCTCCTTTCCTCCGTTGTCTCCATCGTTCTCGTTCAGATTCCATGGCTGTTCCGCAATCTGTTTCTGGAGGTGTTTCCCCGCGCGAACAGAGGGAGGTTTGTGCGGCTCTTCTGCGGATTAACGGCAGTCGCTTTGATCTCCTGCGCGGCATCATGGTTTGTATGCGGTCTGTTTTCTCTGAATGTATGGGGATCTCTTATCCTGAATGCCGTAATGAGCTTCACGGTGCCGAATCTATGCTACTTTGTTTTCTTCGGACGCAACCCCCTATTGAGGGATAGCCTTGCACAAATAAAAAGAAGCATCCTGCCCAAATCAGGGACAAAGATCGATTCGACGCCATAAAAGCGTATGGGATTTCGAACCCAGCATCATCGGCGGTTTGGACTGAATAAAGCATCAAGGAAAGGTGAAACAAAATGATCAGCGTAATCGTGCCTGTGTACAAGGTGGAAAAATATCTGCGGCACTGCGTGGACAGCATCCTTTCTCAGACCTATACGGATTTTGAACTGCTCCTGATCGATGACGGATCGCCGGACGGATGCCCGCAGATTTGTGATGAATACGCACGCCTGGATCCCCGTGTGCGGGTGATACACAAACCCAACGGCGGGTTGATCTCTGCCCGAAACGTGGGGATACTCGCCGCAAAAGGGGACTACGTCTGCATCGTGGACGGGGATGACTGGGCGCTTGAAAACATGCTGCAATTTATCCATGAAACGGTGTCGCGGTCTCCAGTGTCTTTGGATATGGTGCTGTTCGCGGCAAGCAGCGTATATGAGGATCATCTGGAAGCGACCCTCAACAATGTACCTGAAGGGTTTTACGACAGGACAAGGCTGGAGAAGGAGATCATCCCCTTTCTCCTTACGGATACGAGGAAAGGACTTCAGGTCGGCGTCATTCAGGCGCATACCTGGGACAAGGCGTTCAGGCGGGAACTGCTGCTGGAACACTATACACGGGAGGAAAGGATCCGTGTTTTCACCGATGTGCCCATGACCTATGAATGCCTTCTGCACTGCCGAAACGTGTATATATGCAACGAACGTCTGTATATGTACAATAAAACCAACGAGGATTCCATTCGCGCAAAGAGCAGGGAGAACCTATTGACAAAGAGCTTTCGCTATTTAATCATATATATGCGGGAGCATATGGGTGGAAACGGACCGGCTGTAGACCGTCAGCTCAACGAATATGCCGCCATGCTGATCATCCGTACAGGAAAGTGGCGCGCTGAGACGGATCCCTCTTTGCGGGAAGCCGCACGGCATCTGAAGGAAGGGCTTCGTAAATCGGATATGCTTTCATTTGTGACTGTGAAAGGTTTGCCCCCAAAGGTGGGAGCCGTTATGCTCCTGCTTAAGATGCACTTGTATCTGCCGGCCATGCTTCTTTGTGCGGTCAGGGTCAGACAGCAAGAAAAACAAGCGAAACAGCCATGACGGCTTTTGAAATCATGATCGCGTTCAGAAATGTCCAGACAATGGAGGGCAGGTAGAAGATGTATAAACGAAGACTACGCGGCTGGTCCCAGCATATTGATTTCATGCTTTTGGACAATCTTTGCCTTTTTCTCAGCCTTTTGGCAGGGTTTTTGCTGGTTAAAAAGGATGGGGTACTGGGTTCCCTCTTCTTCTGGCGGCTGGTTTTGGAAGCTGTCCTTGTGAACCTGGTCGTGATGATCGGCCTGGATACCTACCACAGCGTGCTGCATCATTCGCCATGGGATGAGATGACCCGGCTTCTCGGTCAGACGGGGCGCGTGATCCTTATCCTTCTGGTTTTACAGTTGCTGAATCAGACGAGTGATAACGGGCTTTCGAAGATCGCGTTGTATGCCGTGCCGCTGTATATTGTTTCCTGTTACATCATGCGTCAGGCGTACAAAAGCTTTCTGAAGAAAAAACACCACATTCTCAATCGGCATTCCATGCTTATCGCGCTGGAGACTTCTCAGATCCTCTCAGTCATCCCGCGCCTTCTCCGATCGAATTATGGGTCGTACCGGTTCATCGGCATTGCAATAATGGGTGCCGACCCTTCCGAAGAGGAGGCACGGCAGGCACTCCGTTCTCTGTGGGAGGAGTACCCGGAACTTGAAACGATCCCTATCGTTGCGACGACCGATACGCTCGAGCAGTACCTGACCAACAACTGGGTGGACGAGGTGTATCTGGATGTGCCGCCCAAAGCCAATCTGCCTGTAGATCTGATCAACAGTCTCATGCGCATGGGGATAACCATCCACACATCCCTCACGAATCTGGATGAGATCGAATCCAGACATAAGAATGTGGAATGGATCTGTGGTCATCTGACGATCACGACTTCCCTGGGCTACATCACAGGCCGCGATGTTTTCCTAAAGCGGGTCATGGATATAGCAGGCGGATTGCTAGGCGCGCTGGTTACGATCATTCTTACGCCTCCCATTGCGGCGGCGATATGGCTGTCTGATCCTGGACCGATCTTTTTCACACAGACCCGGATCGGTGAAAACGGGAAAAAGTTCCAGATGTACAAGTTCCGCAGCATGTATATGGATGCGGAAGAGCGGAAGAAGCAGCTGGCCTTGGAAAGCGGGCAGGAAGATCAACTCATGTTCAAGCTGGAGCATGACCCGCGCATCATCGGCCAAAAGCAGCTTTCCAACGGAAAATGGAAAAAAGGCGTTGGTGGCTGGATCCGAGGTTTGTCCATTGACGAGTTCCCTCAGTTTTTCAATGTTCTGAAGGGGGATATGTCTCTGGTCGGAACACGCCCGCCCACGGTGGATGAGTGGCATCGGTACGAACCTTTTCACCGCTCCAGAATGTCCACAAAGCCGGGAATCACCGGCCTTTGGCAGGTCAGCGGACGCAGTGAAATACGCGACTTTGACACGGTGGTTCGCCTGGATCGGGAATACATCGAAAACTGGTCTCTCAAGCGGGACATTCAGATTCTATTCAAAACCGTATGGGTCGTGCTGAACCGAAAAGGGGCCATGTAACGATATTTCCTTGTCGATAGCGGCTGAAGAACAGCCCATAGCTTGCTTCCTTTTTTTGTCAGTATGAGCAACGCACATGGAGGGATTCGTTTGAAAAAGGTATCTGTATCTCTATTTGCTCAGGTGGTGAGCGAACGCAGAAAAGCCTTGGGGCTTTCCCAGAGGGAGCTGGCGGTGAAGACCGGTATCAACCGCAGCAAGGTATCCGGATTGGAACGGGGAGAGTACACGCCTTCGGTAGATCAGCTGCTGTGTTTGGCAGAAGTGCTTGGCTTCTCTTTGGATGAAGTCATTCGGGACGAGTCCGTAGCGGTCGTTTCGGTGCCGCGCAAGCAGGTTGCGATCGCCGGAACGGGCTATGTGGGGTTGTCTTTGGCAGTGCTTCTTTCTCAGCATCACGACGTGACCGCGGTGGACATTGCCGAGGCTAAGGTTGAGGAGCTTAACCGGTGGGAGAGTCCTATCCAGGATGCTTACATCGAGAGGTTCCTGACCGAACACGAGGAACGTGGTTTATCCCTTCGTGCCACAACGGACGGAGCTTCAGCCTATGCACAGGCGGATTATATCGTCGTGGCCGCCCCCACCAATTATGATCCCAAGACCAATTTCTTTGATTGCTCTGCAGTAGAAAGCGTGCTGAAACAGATCCGAGATGTGACCTTTGGGCAGGAGAAAAAGCCCGTCATCGTGATCAAATCCACGGTACCGGTGGGATACACGGTTTCTGCCCGAGAAAGGCTGGGAATGGACAATATCCTGTTCAGCCCTGAGTTTCTGCGGGAATCAAAAGCGCTTTACGACAATCTCTATCCCAGCCGGATTATCGTTGGAGCGGACGAGAAGAACAGAGATAACGCTGAAACCTTTGCCGCAATGCTGCAGCAAGGCGCTGTGAAGATCGGCATTCCCGTGTTGTTCATGCAGCCCACTGAGGCAGAGGCGACGAAGCTGTTTGTGAATACGTATCTGGCGCTGCGGGTATCCTATTTCAATGAGCTGGATACTTACGCGGAAGTGAAGCATCTCGAGACCGCACCGATCATCAAAGGCGTTTGCCTGGATCCTCGGGTGGGAGATTACTATAACAATCCATCTTTTGGCTATGGCGGATATTGCCTGCCCAAGGACACCAAGCAGCTGTTGGCGAATTATCGTGACGTTCCCCAGAATTTGATCCATGCAATTGTAGAAAGCAACCGTACCCGGAAGGATTTTATCGCGGATCAGGTGTTGGAGATCGCCGGGACCTATACGGCTTCGGCCTCTTTCAGCAATGATCAGGAAGTGCGGCAGAAGGAGACCGTGGTGGGGGTGTATCGCCTGACGATGAAGAGCAATAGCGACAATTTCCGGCAGAGCGCCATCCAGGGCGTGATGAAGCGGATCAAGGCTAAAGGGGCCACCGTGGTCATCTATGAGCCGACCCTGGAAGATGGCAGTACATTCTTCGGGTCGCGGGTCGTCAATAATCTGGAGAGGTTCAAAAAGATGTGCGGGTGCATCGTCGCCAATCGGTATGATCCGGTTTTAGATGATGTGCAGGACAAGGTGTATACCCGCGATTTGTTCAGGAGGGATTAACCATGGCAAAAGAAAAAGTTGAATTGAATGGAAAAACGGTTCTGGTGACCGGCAGCCCGGGATTTATAGGGGCGAATCTGGTCCTGCGGCTTTTACGGGAAATGTCCTCCGGCCTGGTCATCAGCCTGGACAACATGAACGAGTATTATGATCCGGCCCTGAAGGAATACCGTCTCCGGCTGATAAACGAGGCGGCTGAAACGGCTGCTGCCCGGCACCTGTTTGTGCAGGGTTCTATCGCAGATAAAGCTTTGGTGGATCAGCTTTTCGCTGAATATAGACCTGCGATAGTGGTAAACTTAGCGGCCCAGGCAGGGGTACGATACTCCATCGATCATCCGGACGTATATATCGAGTCCAACCTGATCGGCTTTTTCAACATTCTGGAAGCCTGTCGGCACTACCCGGTGGAGCATCTGGTGTATGCGTCATCTTCTTCCGTGTACGGAGGAAACAGGAAGGTCCCCTTTTCTACGGAGGATCCTGTGGATCACCCGGTATCGCTCTATGCAGCAACAAAGAAATCCAACGAGTTGCTGGCCCATTCGTATTCAAAGCTTTACGATATTCCGTCGACAGGTCTTCGCTTCTTTACGGTCTACGGACCTGCGGGACGGCCGGACATGTTCTATTTCTCTGCGACGCAAAAGTTGGTCCGGGGAGAAACAATCCAGATTTTCAATTATGGCGATATGAAGCGGGATTTTACCTTTATAGATGACATTGTGGAAGGAATTCTACGGGTGATGCAAGGGGCCCCTCGGCGCCTCCGCGGCGAGGATGGGTTGCCCGTGCCTCCATATGCCATATACAACATCGGGGGCGGAACACCGGAGAACCTGCTAGATTATATTTCAACGCTGCAGGAAGAATTAGTGAGAGCCGGCGTGCTTCCCACAGATTATGATTTTGAAGGGCATAGAGAGCTGGTGGGAATGCAGGCGGGTGACGTGCCGGTGACCTTTGCAGACAGCCGAGCCTTAGAGGAAGAGTATGGGTTCCGTCCGCGGGTTGGAATTCGAGAAGGGCTGCGTAAATTCTGCGAGTGGTATAGAGTATACTATATGAGAACGTGATGAGAAACTTCCTCTCCGGATCAATCCTAAAGGGATTTATACGGAATTTGGTGGGAGAGTGGAGCTAGCCGTCAAAAGAATAGAGGTCAAGCAAAAACTGGGGCGTCTGAGCACTATTCGACAGATACGGTCGCGATTTGGTTGGATTCCATCAAAGGAGTTCTCAAGTTACATATTTTTTGAGCAGCGGATCAAGGTAACTCAAAAGGGCCAATAAGTATCCCCCGGCGGAGCCTGGGGGATACTTGCTTGTTGCGGGGGAGATTTTCGTCCGTTACACAGAAGAGCACTTCCCGCTTCTGCTGGGCAAGGAAGTGCGGTTATTCCTATGATTCCGTGAAAATGGTCCTTCGGATTTCTGGAGCAAGAAGGTCAATTATGATGAATCTATCGTAATTGACTTTTTTGTTGGTAAGATGAATGATTTCGCCGTACGGCTAAATTATAATGATAACAAAGAAAATTAGCCATACGGCGAAACTTAGCCGAATGTGTTTGAATTGATTCGTTCGGCAAAGGAGCGTAGATGATCGTAACAGATGCAAAATCGTTCGGAGAAGCGATCCGCAAAAGACGGAAACAGCTGGGGTATACTCAGGCGTACCTATCCGCGGTTACCGGAATAAGCGTCAGCTTTCTGTCCGACCTTGAAAACGGAAAGCCGACGATCGAACTGGAAAAGGCGATCCGGATCGCAACCTTTTTAGGCATGGATTGTACGGTGACGGAGAGGGAATAAATGGAAATTGAAGTCAGTACGCTATGTACAAATTGAACAACACTCTTGGGTTGTATTGCTATTCCGGAAAACAAAAAATGTGCTCACTGCTGTATAACAGCTTGACGAGATCGGCATATTATGATATGATTTGACTATCAAAAGGAGGTCGAAACCTATGGAAGAAATGATCCGTCCGTCGGCTGATCTGAGAAATCATTATGCCGAGATATCAAAAACCTGCAAGCAGTCCCGCCAGCCGGTGATTATCACGGTCAACGGTCGCGGTGATACGGCTGTTCTGAATTTGCAGGAATACCGCCAAATGCAAGCGGAGTTGGAGCTTTTGCGGATGCTCGCCGATAGTGAAGCGGACGTTGCCGCTGATCGCGTCGCCCCTGTCGAAGAAACCTTCCGTGATCTTCGCGCGCGTCTGACCGAAAGGAAGAACGGATGAGTTATCGAATCCTGCGCACCGATAAAGCCAACGATCAGCTGTATGATCTGATCCAGTACATTGCCGCCGATTCGAGCATCGATACTGCTCTGAATTATCTCGACAAGCTGGAATCCGCCGTGATGAACCTTGCGGAGTTTCCGTATTCCGGTGTAACGCCGCGCTATTCGACTCTCAGGAAGCAGGGTTATCGAGTATTGATCGTCGAGCGGCACCTGATCTTTTACAAGGTGTACGAAGAAAAGAAAACGGTCATTCTTCACGCCGTCGTGGACGCAAGGCAGGAATACCGAAATCTTGTATAGTCAAACTCGCGGCGCACCGTTTTGATGCGCCGCAATTGTTTTATTACTGAAACATATATGCCATTGGAATGAAACACTCCTCCTCGTTATTGATAATACGATAATTCTTCAGAATAATCTGCTTCCCGTTTTGCACATGGTTCAAATCGAAAAACACCGCAACCAAGTTAAGAGATCGGTATCCCCAAATCCCGCCAACATGCCGAAAATGCCCGTATTGCCTGGCTTTTTTGATTGTTTCACATTGCACGTTGTTCTCTGTCTCTGCGTGAACATGCCATCCTTTGATTTGTTTGACACGCAGATTTCCGGGTGAAGCACATTGTGTTGTTCGGACCTGTTATCCCCTCAAACAATCGATAAATAGGCGCCTTTTGCGTCAAAAGTGCCTTTTCTGCCAAGCAAAAAAGGAAACCGCTCATCTGTGTAGTGAATGAAAATCTCCCCCGCAACCATTTTTGTATAGACTTCAGCGTGGATTCCACGCTGAAGTCTTTTTTTCCGTTTTAAGTGAGTCTATAGAACAGGACCCCGTCGATGCCCTGTATCGACGGGTCCTGTTCGGGTTTCCCCAGCTTTCAGAAGGAAAGCGGTTTATTTGGCGAGATACTGGCGGTTCACCACGAACCGAGGTTGGTCGCCGGTCAGGAAGAGGCGGATATCCTCCACCAGCATGGGCATGATGGCCTCACCGATGTCGGCGGTACCGCCGCCCACATGGGGCGTCACGATGATGTTGTCGTTGGTGAACAGCTCGTCGTCGGGCTGTAGGGGCTCCCGCTCCACACCATCGAGGCCCGCGCCCAAAAGCTTGCCGCTCTGGACCGCAGCAAAGAGGGCGCAGTCGTCCACCAGGCCGCCCCGGGCCGTGTTGATCACGATGGCGCCGGGCTTCATCTTTTCGATGGCGGCCCCGTCGATGAGGTGCTTCGTCTCATCGGTCAGCGGCAGGTGCAACGTGATCACGTCGCAGATGGGCAGCAGTTCGTCCAGGGGCATATACTTCAAGTGGAAGGCCTTTTCCCGCTCCTCGGGGAGACGGAAGGGATCGTAATACACGGTCTTGGCTCCGAAGGCCTGGGCCCGCTGGGCTACCTTCCGGCCGATGTTCCCGGCGCCTAAAATGCCCACGGTCTTGTTCATGAGGGTGTAAGAGCTGTTGATGAACTCGTTCTTGCTCCAGTCGCCCTTGCGCAGACAGTCCGTATGGCACACCAGCTTCCGGCCCACGGCCAGCATCAGGAGCACAGCGAGCTCGGACACGGCGTCGGCGTTGGCGCCGGGGGTGTTGGTCACCAAGATACCCCGCTTCCCCGCCGTCTCGATATCTACTGAGTCGAAGCCCGCGCCCCAGCGCATGATCATCTTTAGCTTTGGGTTCCGGGCGATGACCGCCTCGGGGGCCTTGAAGATCCGCAGGATCATGATCTCGGCATCCGTCATGGCCTCGTAGGCTTCGGGGGTGTCCACAGCCTTCAATGTCACGGGCAGATCCCCCAGCAACTCTTTCAGGGTCTCGAAGGTGTGGGCCGGGTATTGTCCGGCCAGGATCACGTTCGTCATTGGCGTATCCCTCATGGCTCACTCAGCGTCCGGCAGCTTCTTCCCAGTCTTCTTGCTGGCGAATTCCCGAATGAGGGGCGCAAACAGGGAGACCACGGAGATGAGCAGCAGGATGATGCAGATCGGGCTCTTGAAGATGCTGCCGAAGGCGCCGGCCACGCCGCCATTGATCATGATGGCACGACCGAAGCCGCCCTCTGCGATGGGCCCCAGGATCAGGCCCAGGACCACCGACGTCACGTCGAAATCGAAGTGGATCAGGAAGAATCCAACGACGCCGAAGAGGATCATCACGTAGACGTCGATCATGGAGTTGCTGATGGCGAAGGCGCCGACGGCGCAGAACACCACGATGATCGGGGTCAGGATGTAGATGGGCACCCGGGCAATGTAGGCGAAGTACTTGGCGCAGGTGATGCCGATGATCATAAAGGCCAAATTCGCATAGAACATGCCGGACATCACGGGATAGATGATACCCGCCTGGACGGTGAACAGGTCGTTGCCGGGCAGAAGGCCATGGACCATCATGCCGCCCAGCATGACGGCGCAGGCCGTGCTGCCGGGAATGCCCAAGGTCAGCATGGGGATCAGAGCGCCGCCGGAGACCGCGTTGTTGGCGGATTCGGAAGCACCCACGCCCTCACGAAGGCCGGTGCCGAAGAGCTCAGGAGTCTTGGAAGCGCGCTTGGCTTCATTGTACCCCAGGAACGCAGCGATGCTGCCGCCCGCGCCGGGGATGATCCCGACGATGGTGCCGATGATGCCCGAGCGCAGGTAGGTCAGGGGGTACCGGCAGATGTCCTTCAGCGTGAATTTCGCCGGTTTCAGGTTCTTGATCATCTCCTTGTCCACGATGGCCCTGTTGTCGCTGGAGGCCAGCGTCAGCACCTGGGAGATGGAGAAGAGTCCGATCAGGGCAACGATCAGCTGGATGCCTGTCTGTAGGTAGGCGATGTGGAAGGTGTAGCGGGCGTGACCCACGAAGCTGTCCATGCCTACGCAGCCCATCAGAAGGCCGATCAGACCGCTGATGAGGCCCTTGAGCATGTTCTTGGAAGCCAGGGAAGCGATAATCGTGAGGCCGAAGATGGCGATCATGAAGTTTTCGATGGAGCCGAACTTCAAGGAGAACTTCGCGATGGCCGGGGCCATGGTGAACAAGGCGATAAGGCTGACGACGCCGCCCCAGAACGAGGAGATGGCGGCTTCCATCAACGCTTCACTGGCGCGTCCCTGCTTAGTCATAGGATAGCCGTCGAAGATCGTCGCCGCCGCGGCGGGCGTGCCGGGCGTGGAGAGCAGGATCGCCGAGATGCTGCCGCCATACAGGGAGCCGCAGAAGATGGAAACCATCAGCAGCAGCGCCGCCGTGGGGTGCATCCCGTAGGTGATGGGCAGCAGGATCGCGATGCCCATGGTGCCGGACAGGCCGGGAAGAGCGCCGAACACGATCCCGAGCACGGTTCCCAGCGCGATTATCAGAAGGTTCAACGGCTGAGTCGCCGTAGCGAACCCCTGTAAAATGTTGGATAACATAGTTCGCTTTCCTCCTTTAAATCAGCAGTCCAGACGGGAGCGGGACGTACAGGATCTTCTTGAAGACCACGGTGATCAGCACCGAAACGATCAGCGCCGAAAGAACCACGATCAGGATGGGCTTCTTGTTCTCCTTCGTGATCTTCTCCGGATAGAGGATCAGTCCCGAAACGACGATGTAGATGAACGTCGACACAGCAAAGCCGATGGTCTTCATCCCGATAGCGTACAGAACGATCAAGCCGGTCATGATCGCGATCATCTTCTTGGCCTTGGAGGTCAGAGGCTTGGCCGGCTTCCCCTTGCCGCGGGCTTCCGTGACAAAGGCGGAGACGATCAGTATCACACTCAGGAGTATCCCCAGCACGCAGATGATGGTGGGGAAATAAGAGGACTGCGTCGGGAACGACCGGGCCATAAACAATGCGATGGCAAAGAACACGAGCAGGACAGCACCCGCAATTTTATTGTTTTTTGTCATATTGCCATTCCTCTTTTCTTACGTGTTTGAAGGGAGCTTATTTGGCGATGCCCAACTCCTTGCAGAACTTGGTGTAGCTGTCGTATTCGTTCTGCATGAAAGCGCTGGATTCGGCGGGGTCCTTATAGTTGATGCACTTGTCAAGACCCAGGTTCGCACACTCGGCGATGAATTCGGGATCCTGCTCACAGAGCTTGAAGATGGCGGACAGGTACTCGATGACTTCCTTGGAGACGCCGGCCTTGTAGGCATAGCCACGGAAGGTGCCGGTAACGGACATGTTGATGCCCAGATCCTTGTTGGTCTTGACGCCCTCCACGTAGGGCTCGTCGCCGAAGGTGCACACGAAGGTGGCGCTGCCGTCACGGTTCATCTGGATGGTCTCCAGGATCGTCTCGCAGAACAGGTCCACATGCTTGCCCAGGAAGCCGCTCTTGGCTTCCGCGCTGCCGCCGAAGGGAACGATCTCCACCTTCATGCCGTTGTCCTCAAAGAAGCTCTTGGTGGCGAAATAGTTGGCGTTGTTGACGCCGGAGGTGCCCACGGTCAGTTCACCGGGATGATCCTTCACATAGGCCAGGAACTCTTCGGGAGTGGAGAAGCGGGTGTCGTCGCTGCGGAACACCAGGGAGTAGGGAACGGAATCCTGCAGAGCGACCATCTGCAGATCCTTCAGAAAGTCATACTGGACCGCGCCGGTGATGTCGCCCAGCATGGCGCCGGAAGCGATGGAGATCAGGGTGGTGCCATCCGCCTTATTGGAGAGGGCCTGGGTGACCGCAACGGCACCGGCAGCACCGGTCACATTGGTAACGACGACGGGAACATCCAGATACTTCTGGGCGTACTTGAGGAGCAGACGGGCCGCGGTGTCCACGCCGCCGCCGGCAGCATAGCCCACGTAGCAGGTGATGGTGCTCTTCGGGAAGTCAGCCGGCTTGGCGGGGAGGCCTTCGACCTGAGCGGCGGGCTGGGTGCTGGTCTGCTCGGTCTTGGTCCCGCAAGCAACGAACGTTAGGGCGAGAGCGCAAACGAGAATGAGGGATACGATTTTCTTCATGGTGGTTTCTCCTTCCTTTTTTACCTTTCTTGATTTGGTCCTGATTGTCTTTAGTAAAGCAACGTATGGGGATTTATCTTCAGCATACGGTCCAGCTCGCTGTCCGTTATGCCGTGCTCCTGCAAAAGAGTGCAGAATGTGAGAAGCCCTTCCACCGGATACGGGTTGTTCTTCTGGCCCAGATCGGTGCTGAGGTAAACGTGCTCCGCTCCGATGGCCCGGATCTGTTCAACGACGTACTCGATGGAGCATTTTCCGCTGAGCAAGTGGCAGTAGGAATATTCCGACATGGCGCCCCAGGCCACGCATCGGTTCAGCTGCTCGACGGACATCTGGCACACGGGCAGGGTGACGTGGGTGAGGCACATGCGTTTGAGGCCCAGCTTATGGCCCGCTTCCACCAGCCGGATCGCTTCCTCCCCACCGAGATGGCCGGTGCCGACCACCAGGTCGTATCGCTTGGCCACTTCCAGGACCTGCAGCGCTTCCTCGGAAACGTTCCCGTCCTCGTCGAGAGCGGTGAGGCCGGCGGCCCAGTTGGGATCGTTCCTTTCCTTCCGATAGGCTTTGGCATCCATGGTGGGGAACCACAGCATCCTTGCCCCCATCTTGGCGGCCGCCTCCACGGCGTCCGCGTGGATACCGCCCACTTCCCGGTTCAGGGCGATGCCGCCCACAACATCCAGTTCCGGATACAGCGCCCGCAGGATGGCCGCCCGTCCCGGCGTGGGGAAAACGTGGCTCTTGACCGCAAAGCCTCGCATTCCGGCATCCGCCGCCTGCCGGGCCATCTCCAGATCGTCCAGCTTCCGCGGGATCACGTCCGGGCCTGTGTGGATATGCAGATCAAAGCTTCCGGTCAGATCATAGCCCATGGGGTCTCCTCCTTTTTGGTCTGCTCTATTCAAGCCGGCTTCTGCTGCATACAGCTTATCGTTCCAGAATGGTTTTGGCCACGTCCCGGATCAGCTCCTCGGAGGGGGCCTTCCGGTTGACGGCAGAGGCCTCCACGATCAGCTGGAACAGATTCACGCCGGTCTCGGCGGCCACGGTCTGATACCGCTTCAGGAAGCTGGAGTGGCAGCCCGAGAGGCCGAAGATGAGGTCGATGGGGGCCACTGGATTGTGATAACCGAAGGGCTCCATGGCGGGCATGAGCCGCTGCTCCACGAAGGTGAGGAGGCCATAGAGGTCGATGTCCTGCATCTCGCCGTACCGGCGCATGAGGGCCACGCAGGCCTCGGTGGCCAGGTTGCCGGCGCTGCGGGCCATGCCCATGAGACCGCAGTCCAGGATGTCCGCGCCGTTCTCGTAGGCCGCGATGGCGTTGGCGGCAGAGAGGTACAGGTTGTTGTGGCAATGGAAGGCCACGGGGATCTTCACCGCCGCCTTCATCTTGCGGGTGTATTCAGCTACCTGCTCGGGGACCATGGTGCCGGCGGAATCCATGATGGTGATCATATCGAGGCCCGCGTCTTCCAGCATCTTCGCTTCCTCCGCGAGCTCGTCCGCATTGAGGACGTAGGCCTTCATCTCGGAGTAGAAAGCCTTGAGGCCGGACGCCTTGATGTCCTTGATGGCGGGAATGGAGATGGCGCCGTCACCAGCGTCCGCACCTACCCGCAGGAAGGCCAGGCCCGCGTCCTTGGCCGCGTCCACGCTCTTCTTCAGATACCGTTTGGCGTTCAGGAACATGCCCAGCTCCGTGCCCCGGCCCATGTACTTCTGGGCGATCTTCAAATAGGTCTCGTCGGTCTCCGCCTTGGTGAACCCGGCCACCTCGTAGGCGCCGATGCCGCCGGCGTTGCCCAGCTCCACGATGGGCACCCCAGCCGAGGTGAGTCCATCCAGAACGAGATCGGTGATCTCAGCGTTGAAGCCCTTGCCGACCACGTTTCCGCCGTCCCGCAGCGTGCAATCCATCAATTTAACGCTCATATTTGTCCGCTCCTTATTATGCTTTTTGAAGGGGTTTGCTTGAATACAATAGTATAATACAATGTCTCGTCACAAAATGGAAACAGGTAATATTTTAGTTTTCGACAATATTTATCTTGTGAAACAAGTGTGGAATAGAACAGGGCCCGTCGCTCATCCCCTGCGGCAGGCCCTGCTCTATTTGTTTTTGGAGGGATCTATCTATGAAGAAGAAAAATAATTTACTTGCTTACAATGGTATGATACAATGACCTTGCACAAAAGGGAAACAGTAAAAATTTTAGTTTTAGACAATATTTATATTGTGAGGTGGTCCTATGAACCTGCGAAGTCTGGAATACTTTCTGGTGGTCACGGAGGAGATGAACTTCACCCGGGCGGCGGAGCGTCTGTTCATCACCCAACAGGCCCTCAGCAGCCACATTCAACGGCTGGAAGCGGAATACGACGCGGAACTCTTTCACCGCAAGCCCGTTCTGGCCCTGACGCAAAAGGGGGAAGAATTGCGGTACTGGGCCCAGCAGATCCTGTCCGCCGAAAAGGCCTTACGGGCCAACCTCCACGACATCAGCATCAACTGCCGGGGCCGCATCCGCATTGGCATCGCCCGGCTGCGGGCCAACGCCATGATGCCCGAGATCATGGAGCGGTATCGGAAGAATTACCCCAACGTGACCATCGAGCTGGTGGACGGCAGTACGGACGTACTGCAGGGGCTGTTACTGGAGAACAAGGTGGACATGTACGTGGGCGTCAACGTAGAGACCGGCATGAATGAGGTCCAAGTGCCCCTGGTGGAGGAGGAGATCTGGGGCTGCACCTCTCAAAGCTTTTTCCGGGCGCAGTTCTCCGAGGAATCGGAGATGCAGCACTTCCTCAACAACGAGCGGGACATCCGCACCCTCCACGGCCTGCCCCTGCTGGTCACCCAGCCCTCCAACCGCATTCGCCGCCAGCTGGACAAATACTATCTGGACGGCAGCGTCCGGCCCTACATCTATTTTGAATCCAACTCCCAGCTCCTTCTCTACGAGCTGGCCCGGCGGAACATGGGCCTCGCAGTCATCTCCCCCATCGCCCTCTTCGACCGGCAGCAGGAACTGGACGGCATGATCTCCTTCCCCATCTGCCATTCCCTGCAAAAGAACGCCATGTCCCTTGTCTATCGGCGGGACGACCCCATGCCCCAGTTCGCCCGGGACTTCATCGCCGTGACGGAGGAGGTCGCCCGCCTCTACGTGAAGTCCCTGAAGCTTCTCACCGCTAACGTCACCCAGTATTCCCGTCAGTTTGAATAATGCGTTCTTGCAACAACAAGAAACCAGCGTCAAAAAAGGTCATCTATTTTCTTTTGAAATTGAATAACGCATGAATCGCGATCATCTGTACCCAAGCAGGATCGGCAGAACGGTCTGCATATGCGACAAGGATCCTTCCCGCGCAACCAGAAAAAAGACAGTCCCATCCGGGGCTGTCTTTTTTATACGTGGATCAGGAAGGCGTTGAGGGGTGTGGGAGTTGGGAGGGGCAAACAGCACAACCACAGTCAAGAATGGGCAGGGCGAGGCCTTTGCAATCGACTGCTTTTTCTATATACTGACAATGTGGAGATTTGGGAAAAGGAAGGATCGGGCTATGCAGTACGGTCATTTTGACAATGAGCATCGGGAGTATGTGATCGACCGGGTAGACGTACCCGTGTCATGGACCAACTATATCGGCACCAAGGACATGTATGGCGTATTCAACCATACGGCGGGCGGATACCTCATTTATAAGAGCTCCGAATACCATCGCATCACCCGCTTTCGGCCCAACGGCGTGCCCATGGACGGGCCGGGCCACTACGTGTACCTCAGGGACGAGGACACGGGGGACTATTGGACCATCTCCTGGCAGCCGGTGGGCAAGCCAAAGGAGCAGTTCTCCTGCCGACACGGGCTGGGGTACGTGAAGTATCTGAGCACCTACGGGGGCATCGACGCCTCCGAGACCCTATTCGTGGCCATGAACGACCCGGTGGAGATCTGGGACGTGGCTTTGAAGAACATGAGCGATCGGCCCCGGCGACTGTCCGTCTATTCCTACGCGGAGTTCAGCTTCCACCACGTGGCCATGGACAACCAGAATTTCCAGATGAGCCTGTACGCCGCCGGCAGCCGGTACGAGGACGGGATCATCGAATACGACCTCCACTATGAGGAGGACGGATACCAGTTCTTCACCGCCGACTTCCATCCGGACGGATTCGACTGTCTCCGAGATACGTTCATCGGCGGCTACCACACGGAGCGAAATCCCGAGACCGTGGAGAGCGGCCGATGCAAAGGCTCCTTTGAAAACGGCGGGAACCACTGCGCGTGCCTGCAAAAGCTCGTCACCCTGGCACCCGGGGAGGAGAAGCGGTTCCTGTTCCTGCTGGGCGAGGGGGGCCTTGCCGCCGGGCGGAACATGCGAAGCAAATATACTGCGGAGAAGGTGGACGAGGATTTCCGGCGTCTCCACGACTTCTGGGACAGGAAACTGTCCGCCTTGCAGATACAGACCCCCAATCCGGCCATGGACACGGAGATCAACATCTGGAACCTGTATCAGAGCGAGATCAACGTCATGTTCTCCCGGTTCACCTCCTTCATCGAGGTGGGCGGCCGGGTGGGCCTCGGCTATCGGGACACGGCCCAGGATGCCATGACGGCGGTCCATTCCAACCCCGAAAAATGCCGGAGCCGCATGGTGGAGCTCCTGCGGGCCCTCACACAGGAGGGCTATGGGCTCCATCTCTTCGAGCCCCGCTGGTTCGAGCCGGAAAAGAGCAGCCAGTCCTTCCGCTCCCCCACCGTGATCCCCACGCCGGACAAGAGCGAGATCGTTCATGGGATCAAGGACGCCTGTGCCGACGACGCCCTTTGGCTCGTCTCCGCCGTGGTCCAGTACGTGAAGGAGACCGGCGATCTGGGCTTCGTGGATGAAACCGTGACCTACGCGGACGGGGGCCAGGGCACGGTCTATGAGCACCTCACCCGCATCCTGGATTTTTCCGCCCGTCAGGTGGGAAAAAACGGCATCTGCAAGGGGCTTCGCGCCGACTGGAACGACTGTCTGAACCTGGGCGGCGGGGAGAGCGCCATGGTGAGCTTCCTCCACCTGTGGGCTCTGAACGGGTTCACGGCCCTGGCCCGACGGCTGGGCCGGACAAGCGACGCGGACCGGTATGAAGCGTTGGCGGACCGGGTGAAGGAAACGGCGGACCGGGCCCTGTGGGACGGGAAATGGTTCATCCGGGGCATCACCGCCGACGGGCGAAAGATCGGCACCCAGCAGGATGCGGAGGGCCGGGTGCACATGGAGTCCAACACCTGGGCCGTGATCTCCGGCGCCGCAGACGAAGAGCAGGGCAAAAGCGCCATGGACAGCGTGGACGAATATCTGTTCACTCCCTACGGTCTCATGCTCAACGCCCCCTGCTTCACCCAGCCTGACGACGCCATCGGCTTTGTGACCCGGGTCTATCCCGGATTGAAGGAGAACGGAGCCATCTTCAGCCATCCCAACCCCTGGGCCTGGGTGGCGGAGGCCATGCTGGGCCGAGGGGATCGAGCCATGAAGTTCTATGACGCCCTCTGCCCCGCCGGGCAGAACGACAGGATCGAGATACGACAGTCGGAGCCCTATGCCTACTGTCAGTTCGTGGTGGGGAAAGATCATCCCGCCTTCGGTCGGGCCCATCATCCCTTCATGACCGGCTCCTCCGGGTGGGCCTACTTTGCCGCCACCCAATACATCCTGGGCATCCGGCCCGATTTCGACGGGCTCGTGGTGGACCCCTGCATCCCCGCCGACTGGCGGTCCTTCTCCGCCGTCCGACGCTGGCGGGGCGCCACCTACCGCATCCAGGTGGAGAACCCCGATGGGGTGCAAAAGGGCGTGAAAGAAATGCGCATGAACGGCCAGCCCTGCCAAAAGCTCCCGCCTCTGGCCGCGGGCAGCGTGGCGGAGGTGCTGGTGATTATGGGACACAAGGAGGCATGACATGATCCATTTCGGAACGGGCGGCTGGCGCGCCGTCATCGGAGACGAATTCACCAAGGCAAATCTGCAGCTGCTGGCCGCGGGCCTCTGCCGCCTCATGGATGAGGAAGGGCACCGGGGCGCTGAGATCTGCCTGGGGTACGATCGGCGGTTCCTGGCCAAGGAATCAGCCCACTGGCTGGCGGAAGTTTTGGCGGGGAACGGCTATCGGGTGCTGATGATCGACCGATCCAGCCCCACGCCCCTCATTATGTTCACGGTGAAGACCCACGGCATGCCCTACGGGGCCATGGTCACCGCCAGCCATAACCCCGCCATCTACAACGGGGTCAAGGTGTTCACCAGCGGCGGGCGGGACGCGGACAAGGCCGTCACCGACCGGCTGGAAGCGAAGATCGCCCAGGTGGACCCGGCCGCCATCCGCACGATGAACTATGACGACGCCCTTCGTCAGGGCCTGGTCCGGGAGGACACCACGGCCAACGAATACATCGACAGCATCCTGTCCATGATCGACACGGAGGCTATCAAGAACGCCCGGCTCAAGATCGCCCTGGACCCCATGTACGGGGTGAGCCAGACCAGCCTCAGGACCATCCTCATGACCTGCCGATGCGAGCTTGAAGTGATCCACGACCGCCACGACACCCTCTTCGGCGGCAAGCTCCCCGCCCCCAACGCGGCCACGCTGATCCCCCTGTCCACCTTCGTGACGGACAGCCGGTGCGACCTTGGCCTCGCCACCGACGGCGACGCGGATCGACTGGGCGTCATCGACGAAAGCGGGGCGTTCATCCACCCCAACCGGCTGCTGGTGCTGCTGGATTACTATCTGGTGAAATATCGGGGATGGACCGGCCCCTGCGTGCGCAACAACTCCACCACCCACCTGCTGGACCGGGTGGCCAGGGGCCTGGGCCAGACCTGCTACGAGGTGCCGGTGGGCTTCAAATGGATCTCCGCCAAGATGGCGGAAACCGACGCCGTCATCGGCGGCGAATCCTCCGGCGGTCTCGCCGTGCGGGGCCATATCTCCGGGAAGGACGGCATCTACGCCGCCGCCCTGCTGGTGGAGATGCTGGCCGTCACAGGCAAGTCCGTTTCCGAACTGTACCGGGAGATCGCGGACCAGTATGGAGACCCGGTCTATCGGGAGGCGGATTTCTCCATGACCGAGGCGCGCAAGGCCGCCCTGAAGCATGCCTTGTTCGAGGAAAAGATCTTGCCCGCCTTCCCCGTCCCCGTGGATAGGATCAGCTATGAGGACGGCGTAAAGACCTATTTCAAGGACGGCAGCTGGGTCATCTGCCGCTTTTCCGGCACGGAGCCCCTGCTGCGCATGGCGGCGGAGGCGGACGATCCGGCCGTCGCCGAAGGGTATATCCAAGCCTGGCGGAAGCTGTTGGCCCTGTAAAGCGCTTCCCCTGCCCGCGAAGCCGATCCGTTCGGCCCGCGGGCATTTTTTCTTTGACCGGATGGCATAGTTGCGTTATCATAGAAGCAGAATCGGAAAGGGTCCTCTTCGGCCATGAAACCTTCGCCTCATTCCCTGCGGTCCAAGCTGTTGACCGTCATATTGCTTTGCTGGGTGGTGCCCGTCATGGTGCTCATCGCGCTCACCGTGCTGTTCTTGGGACGGGAGTATCGGCGTACCGCCAGGAGCATCCTGGAGACGGACGCCGCCGGCGCCCTGCGACAGACGGAGCTCCTCTTCTCCCATGCCTTCAACGCCTCCAAGGAGGTCACCTACGACGGCGTGATCCTGTCGGCCTATCGGGCCTATCAGGAAAGCAAGGATGCCTCCAGCCTCTATCGGACCGCCACGGATTACCTGGCGCAAAAGTATTCCCGGGACGAATCCCTGAGCGGCGTATACATCGGCTTCTGGGAAGAATCGTCCATCGTCCCCTATGCCAGCGCCAAGGGCTCTGTCAACGGGCGTCTATCCTCCAGCTTTCCCAGGGAGGTCCGCCAGGAGCTGATGGACGCCATGGCCGACGCGGATACCTACATCCGCGTGCTGGCCTGCAACGGCCAACTGTATATCGCCCGTAACCTGGTGGGCCACGATTTCGTGCCCTTCGCCACCCTGGTGATGCACATGAACGAGGGACAGCTGTTGAGTGCCGTCAAGTCCCTGCGCCATATCGGAGACATCCAGCTGGTGATCGACAAAACGCTCCGCATCGACGCAGACGGATACCACGTCGTTGCGGAGGACGAAAGCCCCACGGGAGAATACACCTTCACCGCCGAGACCGACGACAGCCATCGCTTTACGCTGTTTGCCACGCCTGCTCCCTTCCAGCTTTGGGTGGACGTGCCGGCCCTGACCATGATCGCTCTTTGCGTTTTGTCGGCGGTCCTGCTGTTGCTGCCGGTGATGATCGTCCTCTTTCACCGATACGTGACACGGCCTGTGGATACCCTGGTCAATGCGACGGAGCGCATCGGCGAGGGCGAGCGGGGCTACACCATCGAGGAAAGCCCCAACAGCAAGGAGTTCGCCTCCCTGTACGCCCACCTCAATCAGATGTCCCAAGAGCTGAAGGAGCAGTTTGAACGGCTGTATCTGGAGCAGCAGGCCCTGCAGCAGGCGAAGGTCCGGGCGCTGCAGATGCAGATCAACCCCCATTTTCTCAACAACACCCTGGAGATCATCAACTGGGAGGCCCGCATCGCTGGGAACGATCGGGTCAGCGACATGATCGAAGCTTTGTCCGTCATGCTGGACGCGGCCTTGGACCGGAGCGGTCGGGGCACCGCCCCCCTCAAAGAGGAGCTTCGATACGCGGACGCGTATCTGTACATCATCCATGAACGGCTGGGAGACGGGCTCGTCGTGGACAAGCAGGTCCAGGAGGGCGTGCTGGACACCCTGGTCCCCCGCCTCATCCTGCAGCCCATCGTGGAGAACGCGGTAGAGCACGATCTGACCCCGGCAAGGGGCGGGCATCTGTTCATCCGGACCAGGCGCGAGGGGGACGATCTCGTCCTGGAGGTGGAGCACGACGGGCATCTGAGCGACGCGGACCAGAAGAACGTCCAGGAGCTGCTGGAGGAGACGGAGCCCTCCCCTGGAAAGAGCGGCCACGTGGGGCTGAAGAACGTCCACCAACGGCTTCGGCTTTTGTACGGGGAGAAGGGGCGCCTGTCCGTGGAAAACACCCCGGCCAAGACCATCCTGGTCCGGGTCGTTTTGCCCCTTGTCTGATATTGCACAAGAAAAGACAAGAAAGCACAAGCCTGCCCCTTTCGATCCGGGCAGGCTTGGCCGTATACTAAAGACAGCGATACGGGAGTAGCGCAAATATTCTAAAGGAGCGATTCTCATGAAAAAGCTGATCAGTATTCTTTTGGTCCTGGCGATGGTCTTCTCCTTCGTGGCCGTCACTGCCGCGGACGATTCCGTCACCATCAACGTGGTCACCTCCTACGGCGGCGACGACGGCAACCGGAAGAACTTCGAAGCCGCGGTGAAGGCCTATGAAGAGGCCACCGGCAACAAGGTCAACGACGGTTCCGCCACCTCCAACGAGGATTGGAAAGCCAAGGTCCTCACCGACTTTGAAACCGGTTCCGAGCCCGACGTCCTCTTCTACTTCACCAACGCCGATGCGGAGCCCTTCGTGAGCGCCGGCAAGGTGGTCTCCATCGAGGAGATCCGCAAGGAGTATCCTGAGTACGCCGCCAACATGAAGGACAGCATGATGGCTGTGGCCGCCGACGGCAAGCAGTACTCCGTGCCCTCCTCCGGTTACTGGGAGAACATGTTCGTCAACAAAAAGGTCCTGGAGGACTGCGGCGTGGCCATTCCCGGCCCCGACTACACCTGGGATCAGTTCCTGCAGGATTGCGAGACCATCAAGGCCAACGGCTTCACGCCCATCGCCTGCTCTCTCGTGGAAGTGCCCCACTACTGGTTCGAGTTCATGGTGATGAACAACGGCACCGTGGCCAACCATCTGGACGTGCCCGCCTCCGTGGAGGACGAGGCCGGTCAGAAGTGGGTCAAGGGCCTCAACGACATCAAGGATCTCTATGAGCGCGGCTTCTTCCCCGCCAACACCCTGACCGCTTCCGACGCCGAGACCGTGGAGCTTTTCAACGCCGGCGACGCAGCCTTCCTCATCGACGGTTCCTGGAAGGTGGGTTACTTCACCCAGAACGCGGCCGACATCAACGACTTCGCCATCGCCTACGTCCCCGGCAAGGGTGATCGGAAGGCCAGCGAGGCCATCGGCGGCATCTCCATGGGCTACTTCATCACCACCAAGGCCTGGAACGATCCTGCCAAGCGGGAAGCCGCTGTGAAGTTCGTGGAGTACCTCACTTCTGACGAGGTTTTGAGCACCTTCGTCACCACCGAGGTCACCGCCCTCGCCAACGGCGCCAAGCCTGCCGGCCTCAATCCGCTGCAGCAGTCCGCCGCTGACACCAACGCCAACGTGACCGCCATCGCCGGCGCCGTGCAGGATCTGCTCACCGCCGAAGCCCGCGGCGATCTGTTCGCCAACATCCAGAACATCGTGACCGGCAAGATCACCGCCGAGGATGCACTGGCTGCCGCTCTCGCGCTGAACAAATAATCACCCTTGACCTGACTACGGGGCTGCTGCGAACCGGCAGCCCCGTTCCTTAAACTGAAGCTGGAGGAAACGGCTATGAACTCCATGATCTATAAGCGCAAATCCCCGCTGCTGATCTTTTTGATTCCGGCCTTCCTGTTTTTGCTGGTCTTCCTGTATTACCCCTTCGTTCAGAACATCATCAACACCTTTTTGAAGATCGGCGGCCTGGGTCGGCGGGCCGAAGGGTTCAACGAGCCCTGGTATGAGAACTATGCCCGGCTGTTCACCGACCCCTATATGCGCGTGGCCTTCAAGAACACCCTGCTTTTGACCGTATGCACCGTTGTGTTCCAGGTGGGCATCGCCCTCATACTGGCTCTGCTGGTGGACACGATCCGGGTGGGCGCTCAGTTCTTCCGGACGGTCTACTTCTTCCCCATCGTCATCTCCGCCACGGCTCTGGGCCTCATGTTCAATCTGATCTTCCTCTACAAGGGCGGCATGGTGAACCAGCTTCTGCTGAGCCTGGGCGCCCTGGAGACCAAGACCATGCCCAGCGGACGGGTGGTGGTCACCTGGCTGGACTGGAAGGACCAAGCTCACTTCCTCTTCACCATGTTCCTGCCGGTCATGTGGCAGTACGTGGGCTTCTACTTCGTCATATTGGTGACCGGTCTCAACAACATTCCCCAGGAGCTCTACGAAGCGGCGGATCTGGACGGCGCCACCGGCTGGACCAGGACCCGGTATATCACGCTCCCCATGCTGCGGAACGTGCTGATCACCTGCCTGATCCTGGCCATCACCGGCTCCCTCAAGGTGTTCGACCTTCCCTGGGTCATGTTCGGCGCCGGAATACCGGAGAATATGGGCTGGCTCACCGGGACCTATATGTACGATCAGACCTTCAACAAGATGAATGTAGACTACGGCTCCACCATCGCCGTGCTCATCGTGGTGCTGGGCGTGATCCTGTCCAACGTGTCGAACCGGGTGTTCCGCCGGTCCGAGGATCTGTAAGGAGGTGAGCGACATGAAATTCAAAAAAGCGTCGATCTCCAAAGTCGTCACCTACCTGGTGCTGAGCCTGTGGGCCCTCACCACCATCTACCCCTTCATCTGGGTCATTTTGAATTCCTTCCGTCAGAAGGGGCTCATCATGAGCGACTCCTTCTCCCTGCCCCTGGGAGAAGCCTTCACCTGGGACAACTATCTGACCGCCTTTGAGCGAGCCGATTTCAAGAACGCCTATTTGAACAGTTTCGTGATCTCCGGCACCGTGACGGTGGTGGTGGTGATCCTGGCGGGTCTCGCCGCCTACGGCATGGTCCGCTACCAGTTCAAGGGCAAAGGGCTCCTGTACAGTCTCATCATGGCGGGCATGATGTTCCCCGTGTTCTCCACCATCATCCCCGTGTTCCGCCTGGAGGCGGTCATGGGCATCGCCGGAACGGGAAATCGGTTTTTGAGCCTGCTGGCGGTGATCCTGCCCCAGATCGCAGGGAATCTGTGCTTCTCCATCATCATCCTCATGGGCTTCATCCAATCGGTGCCCATCGATCTGGAGGAGAGCGCGTATCTGGACGGCTGCAACGTGTTCGGCATCTACTTCCACATCATCATCCCCGCGGCCAAGTCCTCCTTCGCCACGGTGGCCATCTTCACCTTCCTCTGGAGCTATAACGATCTGTTCACCCAGTCCTTCTTCCTGCGGTATCCCCAGGAGCGGGCCATCACCGGGCTCCTCAACGAGATCAGCTCCCAGGCCGGCGTGAACTACGGGCTCATGGCCGCCAGCGTGGTGCTGGTGGTGATCCCGGTGCTGGTGGTGTACGTGATGCTGCAGAAGCACATCATCAAGGGATTGACGGCCGGCGCCATCAAGGGCTAAAATCAAGGTAAGCGTAAGAAGAGGCGACGAGGATGTATCGGGTCGTATTGATCGATGATGAAAAGCGGATCTTAGAGGGACTGCGCAAGGTGGTCCGCTGGCAGGACTTCGGCTGCCAGGTGGTGGGCGACGCCGGCGACGCCATCCGCGGTGCAGCCCTCATTCGCGAAGCGCGCCCCCACATCCTCTTCACCGACATCCGCATGCCCGGGGACGATGGGCTCACCATGCTGGCGGGCCTGCGCAGCGAGTTCCCCGACATGCAGGTGGTGGTGCTCACCGGGTATCGAGAGTTCACCTACGCCCAGGAAGCCATTCGTCTGGGCGTGACCCGGTTCCTGCTCAAACCCTCCAAGCTGGACGAGATCCACGACGCCCTCCGGGTGGCCACCGAGCGGCTCAGCGGACAGACCCCTCCCGGCGGCGAAAATAAGGAAAGCCGGTACGCCCAAAGCCATATCGTCAACCATGCCCTTGCCTATATGGAGGCCCACTTCGCCGAAAAACTGACGCTGCAGGAGGTGGCCGACAGCTGCTATGTGTCCCAGTGGCATCTCTCCAAGCTCTTGAACAAGCAGACTGACGGCACCTTCTACGATGCCCTAAACGAGATCCGCGTCCGGGAAGCCAAGCGCCTACTGGCAGACCCGAAGCTCCGGGTGGGCGACATCGGCGCTCTGGTGGGCTATCAGGATTCAGCCCATTTCGCCCGGGTGTTCAAGAAGCTCACCGGCATGAGCGCCAACGAGTATCGCAACAGTCTATAGAAAAATCAAAACTGGAAAAGCCGTCTGCAACAGCGAAAAGGATTACTCTCCCCACAATCAAAAAAGACAGTCCCAGATGGGGCTGTCTTTTATGTTGCAGATGCGCTTTTGGATGATTGGGATTATACCACGGAGGGCTCGGTGAACAGGTTACCCTCGGCGAAACGGGAGAGACGAAGGCGGGAGGCATCGATGGTGGGCTCAAGGCCCAGGATCATCTCGGACATAACGGTCCCGGTGACGGGGCCAAACATGAAGCCATGCCCGCTGAAGCCTACGGCCATATAGAATCCCTCCACGGAATCCGCCTTATCGTAGATGGGCTGACGGTCCGGGGACATGTTGTACAGGCCTGCCCACTGGCGGATGACGCGCAATTTGCCGATGGCCGGCAGCACGTTGTCGATGGTCTTGGCCATTTCCTCCAGGAACTGCCACGAGGAGGTCCTTCTCAGATCCCGGGGCTCCGAGGAGTCGGCGCGCCCCATGATGAACGAGCCGTGGGGCGTCTGCTGCACATACAGGTTCAGGTTGAAGGCCATGACCATGGGGTCCTGCATGTGCTCCACGGGTTCGGTCACCAGGATCTGGTGCCGCTCCGAATAGAGGGGCAGCTCCAGGCCCACCATCTTCGCGATGCCCTGTGACCAGGCGTTTGCGGCATTGACCACGATGCGGGTCTCGATATAGCCCTTGTTGGTCTCCACACCGACGACCCTGCCCTTTTCGACACGGATGCCCGTCACCTCGGTGAAGGTGTTGAATTCCACGCCCAGCCGCTTGGCGACCTTATAGAAGGCGTCCGTCGTCTTGTGGGGATTCAAAAAGCCGTCCTTCGGGCAATAGGCGGCGCCGGAAAGGACGTCGGTATTGAGATGGGGGACCAGCTCCTTGGCCTCCGCCAAACTGACCATGCGGGAAGGGATGCCGCAGGCGTGCTGGACTTCAACATTCTTTTCGAACTGGACCAGCTCTTTTTCCGTGTCGGCGATCATCAGATACCCGCTCTGACGAAGTTCGATGTCGCCGTCGTATTCGAGGATGCCGTTGGCATGCTCATAAAACTCCGTGGAGAATTTGGACATGCGGCAGTTCATCTCGGTGCCCCACTGCATGCGGAATCCAGCGCCGCAGGCACCGGTGGAGCCGGAACAGATGAAGCTCTTTTCCAGCACGACGATATTCTTCGCGCCGCGAACGGCCAGATTGTAGGCGATGGAGCAGCCGGACATCCCTGCGCCGATGATGACGATATCCGCTTTAGTCTTCATGCTTCTCGGCCTCCTCTGCGATAAGATGGAGCTTTACGCCGACCACCGGGGGACGAAGGTTGTGGAACTTGAGATCGGCCATGCTCTGGCCCGTGGCGTTTGCGATCTCCCGGAGCACAAGCTGTCCGCAGGTCTTGCCCTGGCATGGGCCCATGCCCACACGGGTGATCCGCTTGATCTCGTCGTAGGTAACGTACCCTTGGGCGATGAGGTCCCGAATATCCTTCAGCGTCACGTCGGAACAACGGCAGATGATGGTGTTTTCGTCCATGCGCTTACGCCTCCCTTCGGAAGTTTCTGAAATCGTAGAGATACCGGCGATCCACCTCCAGCGTAACGACCGGCGTGCGGTCGAAGGCGGGGGGATTCATGACCCTGACGACCCTGGCTTCACAGATGGGCTGTCCGGCCCGATCCAATCCAACGACCGTCTCGCCCGCTTTGGGCAGGGGCAGAAACTCATAGGGGATGCGGAACTCGACGGTGTCGGCGGATTTGGAACCGTCAACGATCATGATGGCGAGGCCGGGGCATTTCGCAACGCACAGGCCGCAGCCGGTGCACCGGGTCTCATCCCGACGGGGGATGTCGTTGATATCGTCGCCGATCTGGATCGCGCCGGCAGGGCAGGCGGTTTGACAGGGATTGCAGGGGATCTTCTGATAGCACTCCACCACGGCGACGGGACCTTTGTTGATCCTCTCCATGGAAGGGAACTTCGTCATGACCATCTCACGGGAGGCCACGCCCGTTTTTTCAAACATATTCCATCCTCCTTACAGCTGGCTGATTTTCATTCCAGCACGGATCCGATCTCCGACGGGACCGGATCTGAGATCCTCGAGTTGCTTTAGATACGTCTGTTTGCGCTGTTCAAAGTCCGCTGGCACGTGACCAAGTCCGGCGGCGGCGCACAGCCCGGCCAAATATCCCTCGGCCATGGCGGAGCTGGCCTCCTCTATGCCGGAGGCGTCCCCCGCGACGAAAATACCGGGGATGCTGGTCTCGCAATATTCGGTCCGCAGGGGGACATATCCGCTGAGCTGAGGGACGTATTTCATCTCGACGCCGCGCATGGCCAAAAGCTCGTTCAAGGGGCTTAGGCCCACGGAAATGCACATGACGTCCACGTCATACCGTTTTTCGGTGCCGGGGATCGGCTGGAACCTGTCGTCCACTTCGCACACCACGGCCGCCTCGAGACAATCCGTACCGATGGCCTCCTTGACCGTGTGGGAGGTGAGGATGGGCACGCCCATTCTGGCCAGCTTGGAAGCGTGGACCAGATAGGCGCCGATCCGCGGTGCGGCGTCCAGGACCGCCACCACCTGGATGCCGGCCTGCAGGAGCTGATAGCTCACGATCACACCGATGTTGCCTGCGCCGACCATCAAAACACGATCGCCGGGACGGATGCCGTACACGTTCATCAGCGTCTGCACGGCGCCTGCTCCATAGATGCCCGGCAGGTCATTGTTGGGGAAGGCCAGCGACTTTTCATAGGCGCCGGTGGCGCAGAGTATGGACCTGGCTTTGATCTTGAAATATTCCTTTTCATCCTTCAACACGGTGACCACGTTGTCCTCGTAGAAGCCGACGGCGGTCGCATTGAGCATGATCTCGATCTGATCGCCGTATTCCCGAATCTTGGAAAGAAGGATATCGGCGATGTCCACGCCTCTGTGGGAGGCATACTGGCTTTCCGAGCCGAAAAACATGTGGGTCTGTTTGATGAGCTGTCCGCCGGGCTTGAAGTTGCGCTCCAAAACGAGGACCTTCGCGCCGGAGGATGCCGCAGAGATGGCGGCACACAGGCCCGCGGGGCCGGAACCGATGACAAGCAGTTCGACTTCTCTCATTGGATCTTCCCCTTTCCTTCCTGGGTCTCCACCTTCATCCCCTCCTTGAGGAGCGTGATGCAGGTGCGGACGTTGGGCTCTCCGTCTACGATCATCTGACAGGAAGCGCAGTTGCCGATGGCGCAGTAGAATCCTCGGGGACGATGCTTTTCCAAGCTTTTGGCAAGCACCTTTACCCCTGCAGCGTGAAGCGCGGCCGCAATGGTTTCGCCTTCATATCCCGTCATGGGCTGTCCGTTGAAGGTGAAATGGATCTCCTTACCGCGGTCAAAGGTAAGGATCGGATGTTGAGCAATCCTCATTTCCACATGTCCTTTCGTAATATTTGTGAAGTATCCCTTTTCGCACAAAGAAAGCCAATCCGATCATGGCTTTCTTCGATGGTCAATATGTTGTTGTCGCTTCTCCGATATAGGGGGATAGATGATCGTTTCGGAGAGGTCGAAGGTTTCTCTCACGGAGCGGGAGCTCATCCGGACGTCCTTCTGGCTCGGGCCAACGACCGCACAAAGCGTCGTTCCCCGGTCGCGTGGTGACGAAACAAGCATTTAGCATAACTCCGCCTTTTTCGACTCCTATGCAAAAGAGTCGAAGTATTTTACTTCCCGAACCCCTGGGATCACCAATAAAGAACGATATAAAATATCCATGGATAATTTAGCATATCTTGCCGCTGTTGTCAACGAAGAACCAGGGCCGTCGGGATGGATCAACAGATATGATCCGGCCTGTAAAGGGCAAGCAAAACCGGTTCTGTATCAAACGCAAATCCTTTCCTCCGCAACCAAAAAACAGCCTGCCGTGGGGCAGACTGTTCTTGCTTATTTATCGGATCTTTCCCCATGATCCGGGCGGGGGAAAGACGAGAGGCGTCCGTGAGATTAGCTGAACAGGATCTGGTTGACGACGCTCTCCAAATACTCCTGCCGGCCGCTGCCGGGCAGAGCGGGGGCACCCAGGGAGGCGGCGTACTCGGCCAGCTCCTGGAGAGTGGTCTCGCCGGAGCGGATCTTGGCGCCGATGCCGGTGCGGTAGGAGGCGTAGCGGTCGGCGACGAACTGATCGACGCGACCGTCCTCGATAAGGGCCGCGGCCTTCAAAAGGCCCAGGGCGAAGGTGTCCATGCCCAGGATGTAGGCGTGGAACATGTCTTCCAGGGTGTAGGAGGGGCGGCGGGTCTTGGCGTCGAAGTTGAAGCCGCCGGTGAGGCCGCCGGCCTTCAGCACCTCGTACATGCACATGGTGGCCTCGTACACGTTGAAGGGGAACTCGTCGGTATCCCAGCCAAGGAGCAGGTCGCCCTGGTTGGCGTCGATGCTGCCCAGCATCCCGTTGATGGCGGAGATGCGCAGATCGTGCTGGAAGGTGTGCCCGGCCAACGTGGCGTGGTTCGCCTCGATGTTCATCTTGAAATCCTTATCGAGGCCGTACTGCCTAAGGAAGCCGATGGCCGTGGCGGCGTCGAAGTCGTACTGGTGCTTCATGGGCTCTTTGGGCTTGGGCTCGATGTAGAAGTCGCCGGTAAAGCCGATGCTGCGGCCGTACTCTACGGCCAGGTGCATGAGCTTGGCGATGTTCTCCTGCTCGAACTTCACGTCGGTGTTCAGCAGGGTCTCATAGCCCTCACGGCCGCCCCAGAATACATAGCCCCGGCCGCCCAGCTTCACGGTCAGATCCAAAGCCTTCTTGATCTGAGCTGCGGCGAAGCAGAACACGTCCGCGCTGTTGGAGGAGCCCGCGCCGTTCATGAAGCGGGGGTTGCCGAACATGTTGGCCGTGCCCCAGAGACACTTGATGTCCGTGCCCTTCATCTTCTCCAGGATGTAGTCGCTGATCTCGTCGAGGCGCCGGTTGGTCTCCTTGATGTCGTCCGCCTCGGGGACCAGGTCCACGTCATGAAAGCAGAAATACTTGACGCCCAGCTTCTTCATGAACTCGAAGCCCGCGTCCACCTTGGCCTTGGCGTGGGCCATGGTGCCCTTCTCGGCGCCAAAGGACTTGTCCGCCGTGTCCCGGCCGAACATGTCCGTGCCGCCGGCGCACAGGTTGTGCCACCAGGCCATGGCGAAGGGCAGATGCTCCTTCATGGGCTTGCCCAGGACGATGCGGTCGGCGTCATAGAATTTGAACGCCAGGGGATTCTTGCTCTGGGCTCCCTCGTAAGGGATGACGGGAATGTTCTTGAAAATCTCTTTCATGGTATATCTCCTTTATTTGATCTCTTGGAATAGGTCCTTCATGGTGGGATAGATCCTTTGGAACTTGCGATACTGGGCTTCGTACCGGGCGGCGATCTGGGGATCGGGCTCTACCGTCTCCCGCACATGGCAGAGAGCCTCGGCGCAGCCGCCCACGCTGCCGTAGGCGCCGGTGCCCACCATGGCCAGCATGGCCCCGCCGTAGCCCGGCCCCTCCTCCGTCTGGGGGATGTCCAGAGGGATGTTCAGTACGTTGGCCAAAATCTTCCGCCACAGGGGACTCTTGGCGCCGCCGCCGCAGAGGCGGGACCGATCGATGGAAAGGCCGATAGCCTTGGCCACCTCAAAGCTGTCCCTAAGGGCAAAGGCCACGCCCTCCAGCACCGCCTGGACGAGATCAACTCGGGCGGTGTCCATGCTCATGCCGATGAAGCAGCCCCGGGCGTCCGTATCGTTGATGGGGCTCCGCTCGCCCATGAGATAGGGCAGGAAGAAGACCCGGTTGTTTCCCAATTTGTCCGCTGTGATGCCCGCCTGCTCCGCGGCGTAGTCAGAGGTGTTCAGAATATCCTCGCAGAACCATTTGTTGCAGGAGGCGGCGGAAAGCATGCAGCCCATCAGGTGCCAGCCCCCGTCCGCGTGGCAAAAAGCGTGGAGGGCGTTGTGGGGGTCCACCCCGAAGGCCTTGGAGGAGATGAAGAGCGTGCCGCTGGTGCCCAGGCTGATGTTGCATCCGCCCTCCCCCACCACGCCGGTGCCCACGGCCGCGGCGGCGTTGTCGCCCGCGCCGGCCACCACCTTCACATTTTCCGGCAGGCCCAGCGCTTTAGCGATCTCCGGCTTCACGGTGCCGATGGGTTCATAGCTCTCAAAGAGACGGGGCATCTGTGCCTCCTTCATGCCGCAGATCTCCAGCATCTCCTTCGACCAGCGCCGGTGCGCCACGTCCAACAGCAGCATGCCGCTGGCGTCAGAGAAGTCGCAGGCGTGGACGCCGGTGAGCCGATAGTTGATATAATCCTTGGGCAGCATGATCTTGCTGATGCGGGCGAAATTGTCCGGCTCGTTGTTCCGCATCCACAGGAGCTTGGGCGCGGTGAACCCGGCGAAGGCGATATTGGCCGTCAGTTCCGACAGCTTCCCCTTGCCGATCTCGGTGTTGAGCCATTCCGTTTCCTTCGCGGTGCGCCCGTCGTTCCAGAGGATGGCGGGACGGATGACCCGATCCTCCCTGTCCAGGGCCACCAAACCGTGCATCTGGCCGCCGCAGCCGACGCCCGCGACTTTCCCGGCGTCAAAGCCGGTCAGCAGCTTTTGAACGCCCGTCTGCACCGCCGCCCACCAGTCCGCCGGATCTTGCTCCGACCAGCCGGGCTGGGGGAAATACAGCGGGTACTCCTCGGAAACGGTGTTCAGGATCTCTCCCGCTTCGTTCACCAGCAGGAGTTTCACCGCCGAGGTGCCAAGATCAATGCCAATATAATACATGTCATTCTCCTCCGTTTCATTTGACAAGACAGCTATGATAGAGTTTCCCGGCCGATGGCCTCAGAGAACGTGAATACTCGGGGAACGGGGACCTATCCCTTGATCGCACCGGCGATGAAGCTCTCCTGGATCTTCTTGCTCAGGAAGATGTAGATGAACAGGGTCGGGAAGGTGGCCAGCACCAGTGCGGCGCCGATGGGACCCCATTCGGTGGTATACTGTCCGGAAAGGGCCTGCACGCCCACCGGGAGCGTTCGAAGAGCAGACTTGCTGATGAAGATGTTGGCGAACATCAGCTCGTTCCAGCACTGCAGGAACGTATAGATGCCCACGGTCGCCACGGCGGGCTTCATCATGGGACAGATGATCCTAAAGAAGACCCCCCAGACGCTGCAGCCGTCGATGCAGGCGGATTCGTCCAGATCCCGCGGGATCTCGTTCATGAACCCCGTGCAAACGAGGATGGCCATGGACAGGGAGAACGCGGAATAGGGGATGATGAGCGCCCAATAGGTGTTGAGCATATGGAGGCGGGACAGCGTCACATATACCGGCACAATGGAGGCGTGGATCGGTATGGTGAGTCCCAGCATGAAAAATTTGTTCAGGGTCTTGCGGCGCTTCCAGATCAGCCGGGTGAGCGCGAAGGTGGCCATCAGCGCTACGCCCAGGGTGATGAGGATCGTGGCCACGGCCACGATGGCGCTGTTCAGGAAGTACCTGGCCATGTTCCCCGTTTTCAAAGCGCTGGTATAGTTCGACCACAGCCATTCCTTGGGAAGGCCGATGACGTTCTCGCCGAATATCTCCGGATTGCTCTTCAGGGAGAAGGTAAACATCCAATAGACCGGAAAGAGGTTGACCAGCATCCAGAGGACCAGCCCGATATAGATGGCGACGCGGGCAGCTTTGGAGTTGTTTCTCATCATGATCTCACTTCTCCTCTCTGAAGATCGCGCTGATCAAAAGCGCAAAGCCGAAGCAGAGAACGATCAACAGCACGGCGATGGCGCTGCCCATGCCGTAGCGGTTGCGCAGGAAGAGCATGTTGATCATCAGGGTGCTCGGCACCTCCGTGGAATGGAGCGGGCCGCCGTTGGTCAAAACATAGATAAGGTCGAAGGATTTGAGCGAACCGGTCACCGCAAAGATGACGCTGATGCGGATGATGGGCTTTATGTACGGCAGCACGATGTACCGGTTGACCTGTCCGTCCGTCGCGCCGTCCAGCATGGCGGCTTCCCGCAGCTCCGGCGGAACGCTCTTGACGCCCGCATACAGCAGAAGCATGTGATAGCCCACATACTGCCACAGCGTCGGCACGAACACCGCCCCCAGGGCGGTCTTTTTTGTCCCGAGCCAGATCCTGGTCCATTTTTCAAGACCGACCGAGCGGAGAAAAACATTTAATATACCATAATCCGGATTGTAGATCTTCAGCCAGAGCTGGCCGATAACGACCGTGGAGATCAAAACCGGCATAAAATAGACGGAAAGGAATATCCTTTCGCCCTTGACCCTCTTTCCTAGCGTAAGCGCCAGGCCCAGGGCCAAGGGAAGCTGGAGAAAGACCGACAGCGCGGCCAGCAGCAGGGAGTTGCGCAATGCCTTCATGAATCCGATGGCATTGCTGGTGAATAGCTCCTTATAATTCTTGAATCCGATAAAGACCTTTGCCCCGAGCCCGTTCCAGTTGAAGAGGCTGTAATAGGCCGAGGCGCCGATGGGCGCGATGAGAACACCGCAGAAAAGGATCAATGCCGGAAGGAGAAATATCAGGATATAGACTTTTTTGCTGTACATCCGATGCATAGCCGGTATCCTCCAAACCATAGGGGGGGACGGCACCTCTCCCCCATGCCGATGAACAGGAGAGGTGCCGTCTTAGTTGCTTACGTCAGGTGTGAATGGGAACGACTGTCAGGATCAGCCGAGGTCGTTGGTCAGACCCGCGACGAAGCCATCACCATCGATCTCGCAGCCATAGACCAGGGCCACGTAGCTAAGATAGGTCTGCGCGGGATCAGCGGCCATAGCGGTGTCGCCGAAGAGGACCAGGCCCTCGCAGGAGTTGACCACCTGACCGATCTCGACCATCAGGGGAGTCAGGGAGCTGGTGTCATAGTCGACGGCCCAGGCGGGGCAGCCAACGGCGTTCAGGAAGTTGTAGTGGCAGATCTCTTTGCCCAGCTCCACAGCAACCTGGGCAGCCAGATCCGCGTTCTTGGAAGCGCTGCAGGCAGCCAGCACGTCGGAGGGACCGCCGATGGTCTGATAGTAAGTGGAGCGCTCAGCGTTCATGACCGGGAACAGGCCGACGGCAGACTTGAAATCGGCCTTGGCGACTTCGCCGGTGTTCCAGGAGCCGTTCTGATAGAAGGCGGTCTTGCCGGCCAGGAAGTTGGCCTTGGTCTCGTCGTTGCCGAGGGCGGCGCCGGCGGGATCGAAGTAACCCTTGTTGATCATCTCCTGGAAGGTGGTAACGGCGGTGGCGATGTCGGGATCGTTCCAGGTGGCCTCACCGGCGAAGATCTTGTCGAGCGCCTCGTAGCCGATGGTCTTGATGATGATGGGCTCCAGGTACTCAGTCACGCACCAGGTCTCCTTGCCGGCGCAGCCGAAGGGGATGATGCCCTTGGCGAGCAGGGCGTCGCAGCAGGCGGTCAGGTCTTCATAGGTCTGGGGGACATGGTCATAGCCGACTTCGGCCAGCAGGTCCATATTGGCATACATGGCCACGATGTTGAAGGTGGTGGGCACGCCATAGTGCTTGCCTTCATAGGTGGTGGTGGACAGCATGGACTCGGGGAGCTTGTCGGCATAGGCCTTGAAGTACTCGTCCAGGCAGACGACTCTGCCGGCGTTGACGAACTCGCCCAGGAAGCCGCCGGACCAGGAGAAGAAGATGTCGGGCAGATCTTCGGTGTCACCGCCCATCATCGCGGCCTTGATCTTGGTCTTGTAGGACTCGTTCTCGAAAGCTTCCATCTCGATCTTGACGCCGGGATGAGCGGCCTCGTAATCGGCGATGGCCTGCAGGTAGGCAGGACGGTTCGCATCGGACTCGGTGGCGATACACCAGAGCTTCAGAACGGTTTCTTCTGCAGCGGCCGCGGGCTTGTTCGCGAAAGTGAACAGAGCGAAGACCATGCAGAGTGCCAGTGCCAGGGATACGATCTTTTTCATGTGATGCTTCCTCCTTGATTGTTTTTTGTGGGTCCTGTTTGTTACGTTTTGTGTATTAAGATCTGGGTGAGGACCGAACCGTCCCGAGTCCATAAGGATCGGTACGGTCTCCCCAAAGTCTTACTGAGGGGTGCGGATCGGCACCGCCCGGGCTTTTCGGCCCGTCAGCGCCTCCGTGCGGGGGTCCGGCCCGCCAAAACCGGCATAGAGGGTCCATTGCCCGCTGCCTGTGATACGTTCGCCACTGTCGGTGACCACGGTGAAGGCCTGCTCATCCAGGGGAACGGTCACATTTTTCTCCTCCCCCGCCGCCAGGAACACCCTTCTAAAGCCGCAAAGGATAGGATTCGGCGGCGCAAAAGGACTGTCCTCATCACTGAGATACAGCTGGATCACCTCTTCGGTATCCCGAGGGCCCCGGTTGACCAGGCTGACCGTGGCGTTCGTCCGGTCAGCCGAAAGGGCGGTCACCTCACAGTCACCGTAGCTCAACCCGTAGCCGAAGGGATAGAGGGGCTCGCCGCAGTAGTATCGGTACGTCCTCCCGGACATGGCGTAATCGGTGAAGGCGGGCATGTCCGAAAGCGCTTCGTTGCGATAGAAGGTGACGGGCAGCTTCCCCGAGGGGGATACCTCACCGAACAGCAGCTCCGCCACGGCCCTGCCGCCAACCGCACCCGGATACCATCCGAGGAGTATGGCGTCGGCCTTTTCCTGGGCTTCAGAAAGATCGATGGCGCTTCCCGCCAGCAGGATGACGACCGTCGGTTTTCCCACGGCAAGGACGCCGTCCAGCAGAATCCGCTGGGTCTCCGGCAAAAACAGATCCTCCTTGTCCCCGGAGCTATAGCTGTTTCCGGTGTCGCCTTCCTCCCCTTCCAGGGTCTCGTCCAGACCGAGGACCAGGATCACCGTGTCGCTGGTTTTGGCTACGGCGATCGCCTCCGCAAGGCGATCGTTGGGCTGAGCCAGCGGCTCCACACGATCCGCCCAGAGGGCGCATCCCTGAGAATAGAGCACGCGGCACCGGTCGCCCACATAGTCCTGAATCCCTTCCAGGACCGTCACATAGCGGGAAGCCGTGCCATGATAGTTGCCGACGAGCGCCGAGCGGCTGTTGGCGTTCGGTCCGATCACACCGATGGTCCCGCACGAATCCGGATCCAAGGGTAGCAGCCCGCTGTTCTTCAGCAGCACACAGCTCGTCCGCGCGGCTTTCTGTGCCAGATCCAGGCTCTCGGGGCATTCGATCAGCTCATAGGGAAGGGAATCGTATTCGCTGCCCTCCTCCCCCAGCACGCCCAGCAGGAACCGGGTCGTAAACAGCCGTACCGCGGAGCGGGTGACCTCCTCCTCTGAGATCATGCCCAGCTCCATCGCCCGCAGGATATGCTGATAGGTACATCCGCAGTTGAGATCGCAGCCCGATCGCAGCGCCAGCTGAACGGATTCCGCGGGCGCGGCGGTCACGCCATGATTCTCATGAAAGTCTCGGATCGCCCAGCAATCGGAAACAAAATGTCCTTGAAAGCCCCATTCCCCGCGGAGCTTCTCCATGAGATAGGAGCTGGCGCAGCAGGGCTCGCCGTTGAGCCGGTTGTAGGCGCCCATGACGGCTTCCACGCCCTCATCCACCAACTCGTGAAACGCCACGAGATAGGTCTCTTCCAGATCCTTTTCGGATACACGGGCATCGAAGCCGTGCCGAAGGGCCTCGGGACCGCTGTGAGCCGCAAAATGCTTGGCGCAGGCAGCCGTCTTCAATATCTCACCCTTGCCCTGCAGCCCTCTGACGAAGGCGCGTCCCAGCCGTGCCGTGAGCGTCGGATCCTCTCCGTAGGTCTCCTGCCCCCGTCCCCAGCGCGGGTCGCGGAAGATATTCACGTTGGGCGACCACAGGGTCAAGCCGTGATAGATGTCTCTGTCCCCCTCCCGGGAGAGGGCGTTGTATTTGGCTCTTGCCTCATCGGAGATCACGGAAGCGATCTTCTCCATGAGCTCCTCGTCGAACATGGCGGCCAGGCCGATCGCCTGGGGGAAGCTGGTGGCGGTACCGCCGCGGGCCAGTCCGTGCAGCCCCTCGTTCCACCAGTTGTATGCGGGGATCCCCAGCCGCTCGATCGCAGGCGCGTCAAAGCGAAGCTGTCCGGCCTTTTCCTCAGCGGTCATGCGGCCGACCAGTTCTTCAGCAAGTTGTCTCGCCCGTTCACGCGTCATACGTCGTTCCCCTCATTCTGCGTTTCAGCCAAGTTGCCGGACTGTTTCTCCTTCCAAAAGCTTCCCCTGCACCGTAATGTGCTTCGGCAGCGTCGTGCGGGGATGCTCGATCCGTTCGATGAGCTGTTCAGCGGCTATCCTTCCCAGCTCCACTGTGTTCTGCTGCCATGTGGTCAGTTTGGGGCTGACCATCTTGGCCATATGGATGCCGTCGTATCCGACGATCGAAATATCTTCCGGGACCCGAAGGCCCGCCTCATAGATGGCGTTGATCCCCCCAATATAGGAATAATCGTCGGAAAAGAAGATGCAGGTCGGCCTTTCCGGCAGCGCCAACAGTCGCTTGGTCGCCGCATGGCAGCTGACAGGCTCATGGTACTCGCATTCGGTAACGTATTCGTTCGGTACCGTAATACCCAGCGCTTCACAGGCGCGGTAGAAACCTGTCAGTCGATTCTCCGTAACGGCCGTATGGTTCCCGTGGATATAGGCGATACGGCGGTGCCCCTTCCCGTAAACATATCGGACGAGAGACTCCATCCCCCGCATGTTGTCGGAGAGGATCGCCGACCGATTGTTGAAAGCATGGTCCAGGCTGATGATCGGCAGGTCGGAGCGGATCAAATCCTGGATCATCGGATCGAAGAAGTCCGCGCAGATGATCGCCACCCCGTCCAGGCCCCGGGCCCGCGCATGCTGCAGATACCCGGTGTTCGTGGGCCCCATGTTTTCGCTGATAAATGTGATATCGTATCCGCGGCGCTCCGCCTCCATCCGGAAGTAGTTGAGCATGGAAGCAAAGTATTCATGCATGAAGCCGCTGTTTGAAAGGTCTGTAAAAACGATCCCGATGCTGTAGGTCCGGTTGGTCTTCAGGGCGCGGGCGGCGGAGTTGGCCGTATAGCCCAGTTCCTTCGCCGCTTCAAGGATCTGCTCCTTCGTCGCCTCGCCCACGTCCCCTCGTCCATTGAGGGCCTTGCTCACCGTGCTCACGGAGACGCCGCAGTAAAGCGCAATGTCTTTCATGGAAACCACGGAAACACCCCCTTTGCACGAAATCGTTTTCGTACCTTAAGGATATCGTATATCATTTTAAAAATCAAGAGGCAAATCGAAAAAAACCTAATAATTTTTGTTCGGGGCAGTATGTCCCTATGTCCGAGCGACCTCGACCGCTCTTTTTCCGATCAACGAGCCGAATAAACGATCGTAATTCAAAGGAATTGCTCCTGCCTGCCCCGCCCGATCCTCAACCCCCCCTTCGATTCACGAAACCGTTTGCGTCCCCCTACGCTTGCCGATTTCATGGCCCACACGAAAGCTTCATGGATCGACGAGCAACGCGCGCGTGCCGCCTTTCCTCCTTTCGACCATGAATTGTTCCTTTTATCCGTCGGACAGCTGATACAGGCTGTAGGTCCAGGTTCGCCCCTCGAAGGGGAAGGAGCATTGGTCGACCAAAGCGTAGTTTCGGCCGGGGGACTTCTTGCCCCGGACCACGATATACTGCACCGCGCCGGTGCGAATGAGCTCCCTGTGCTCCTCATCCTGCTCGTCCAGGCTCAGGTTGAAGGTGCAGAAGAAGCGGTTTTGGGGCTCCACACCAGAGGCCAGATAGAAGCCTCCATCCAGGAAGCCCAGGTTCAGAAGGGAGGCGTCTTCGTCCTGTTGGATGATCTCGGCAAATCTATATTGGGGCAGATCCTCTTTCTCATACGCCATCAGATACACGTTGGGGCTCTTTTTATACGCGGCAAAGACGCTGCCGGTCAGCAGAAGGATGGATAGAAGGGCTGCCGACAGACGGGCGGCCCCTTGGGGCGCCTTGCGGAGCGCCCATTGTAGGAACAGCAGCACCGGTATCCAGCCGAAGACGCCGAACGCCGAGAGGATCAGGGCGTAGTAGGGGTAGGTGCGGCCGTTGGCGTAGGTGAACAGGCCCAATGCTGCGGCGGAAAGGATCAGCAGCAGCCCGCAGCCCCACTGTTTCTTGGGGCGCACAAGGGGCCAGAGACAGCCCACGGCGGCGGGGATCGACCAGATCCAGTTGTTCAGCAGGGCCGTCAGCGGCGGGTCGTGGCGGGGGCTCTTCCCCGCGGCATAGGCGGTCAGGTTGTTGACGAAGTACACCTGCCACAAAGAGGGCAATGCTCCCTTGATCCAGAACCACAGGAGCAGCGGGACTGTGACGGCCAAGGCCCCCAACAGACCGTAGAGGATGGCCACCTAAAGCTTATTTGCCTTCTTCGTGGCGATGTACCAGATGAGCAGGGCCAGAACGCCGCCGGCGAAGACGCCGCAGAAGGTATACTTGACCCACAGGGCCAGGGCCGCCAGGATGCCGCAGACAAAGGCCTCCCCCTTAATGAGGGGCCGATCCTCCCGGATGGCCGTCAGGGCCAGATTCAAGAACAGGGCGATCACCGGCAGGAACAGCTCCTCCGCGCTGCTGCCGTGGGAGAAGGCCGGGCTGATGCCGATACAAAGGGCCAGCACCGGCGGCAGCAGGAACAGGGGCCAGCTGGCGTCCCGCACCCACAGGGCGGCGATCCGGGTGCTGATATAGAGGAACATGCCCAGGCATATTACTTCAAGGATGAACACGCCCAAAAAGCTTTCGCCTGAGATCAGGGCCGCCAGGGCGAAGAACAGATACAGGATAGGCCCCTTCTGCTCGTATAGATCCAGATAGGGCATCTTTCCCTGCAATATCCCCCGCCCCACGGTGAAGAAGCACTGCACGTCCACCCAGTCATTGGTGGGATAGAGGGGCGAGCTCTTGGAGCAGACGAGCAGCACGCCCAAGGCGGCCGCAAAGGACCACAAAAGCAGCCCTATCCTGTTTTTCCGAAACACGATCATTCCTTTACCCCGCTGAACAGGGACCTCCTTGCCATACTGATATAGTATATCGTATCGCGGCAAGCTTAATCGAATCTGAAACAGGGCAAGGAGCCGTTTTGCAGGAAGCGGTTACCGTTCGAACCACTTCAGCAGCTTCATCTTTCGTTCGCCGGCTTTGCCGGAATAGGGATGCTCCCGCAGGGGAAGGTTCCCGTGGGTCCTGCCCGTGAGCACCGTTTGGGGATGGGTGAATTCGCGGAAGCCCCATTCGCCGTGATACGCGCCCATGCCGGAGTGACCGGTGCCGTTGAAGGGCACCCCCTTGACCATCATGTGGATGCAGACCTCGTTGATGCATCCGCCGCCGAATTGCTGGGTGGACATGACGCGCCTTGCCCACTTTTTGTCCGACGTGAACACGTACATGGAAAGGGGATGCTCCCGGGACGCGATGACTTCAAGAAGCTGTTCCGCCTCGGCGTCCGTATAGGGCACGACCGGCAGCATGGGGCAGAACAGCTCATGCTGCACGATGTCCTCGTCGATCCCCACCGGGTAGATCACCGTGGGCGAAAACTTTACGGCGTCCCGGTTCCCCGTGCCGCCGAATCGGACGCGATCCCTGTATTGCTCGGTCAACCGCTGGCATTTTTCGTAGACCTTTTCCGTGATCAGCTTCGGATAGTCCGGGTTCTCCTCCGCCCGCCGGCCGATCTGCCGGATGAATTCCCGCTCCAGCTCCGCGAGGAACGGTTCCGCCACCTCCTGAGCGACGGCGATCTGGTTGATGTTGATGCAGATCTGCCCCGCGTTGCAGAGCTTGAAGAAGGCGATCTTCCGCGCCGCATCCTTAAGATCCGCGTCCTTTCGCACGATGCACCAGTTTCCGGTCTCCCCGCCCAGCTCCAGCGCGACGGAGGTCAAGTTCTTCGCGGCCATCTCCAGCACATGCTTGGCCACGGCGGGTGAACCCGTATAGAAGATCTTGTCGAACCTTTCCGAAAGGCACATATCCGCCACGTCGTGGCCCCCGTCGATCACGGTCACGTACTCCTCCGGGAACGTGTCGGCGATCATCTGTTTCAGCGCCCTCGTGCTGGCCGCGGACTTGGAACTGGTTTTCAGGACCGCGGTGTTCCCGCCCGAGATACTGGCCGCCAGCACGCCCAACGTCAGCAGGATCGGGAAATTGAAGGGGGAGATGATGAGCGACACGCCGTAGGGCATCTTATAGACCGTCGTCCGGGTGCTCGGGAAGCACATGAGCCCGGAAAAATAGCGCTCGGGCCGGGCCCATCTTTTCAGACCCTTCAAGATCTCGTTGATCTCGACGATCACCGGCCCAACGTCGCAGAGATACGCCTCGAACCGACTCTTGTTCAGGTCGTCGTACAGGGCCTGTTCCAGCAGTTCCCGATGATCCAGCACCGCCTGCTTCAGTTTTTTCAGCTGTTCCAGGCGGAAATCCACGTCGAGCGTTGCGCCGCTGCGGAAAAACGAGCGCTGCTTTTCGACGATCGCGTGTACGGACTCTTGTGTGTGCGCCATCTTCAGGCCTTCCTTTCCTCATTCTGTTTTCGCTCTAAGAAGCGCAGCAGCATCCTGTGCTGGCTCCGCAAATAAAGGCTGCGGACCGGCGGCAGCACGTTCATCAAAAACCGGCTCGGCAGGTATACGGGGCAGGGATAGACCTGCTTTCGTCTACGCTCCACGCCGCGAATGGTCGCTTTGGCCACGGCTTCGGCGGTCTGCACCGGGAAGGGCTGCTCCACCTTGTGCCCGGCGCCGCCCACCTCGAAGAAGTTGGTCTTGGTGGACACCGGATAGACGCAGGTGATGCTGAGGTTCTTCGGCGACTCGATGCGGATCGCCTGCTGGAAACCCTTCATGGCGAACTTGGTGGCGGCGTACAGCGCGTAGCCCGGCAGCGCCATCTCCCCCATGGCGGAGATGGTGAACACCAGCTGCCCGTCGCGCCCCTTCAGGTGGTTGAGATACTTGGAATAGCTGTACATGCAGGAGAAGGTGTTGAGGGAAAAGATCCGCTCGATACGATCCCAGTCCTCGTAATCGTATCGCTCGTAGTAGGGCGCACCGGCGTTGCAGATGAGGATATCGATCTTCTCGAAGACCTCCGTCGCCTTCCTAAACAGGGCGTCCACGCCCTCCTGTGTGCTCAGATCGCAGGGGAACAGGACCACGTTTTCGCCGAAGCCCTGAAGCTTCCCGATGCTGCGGCTCGCCGCGACGATGCGGTTGTCATTCTCCGGCTTTGCCAGCATCTCCAGGATGGCCTTGCCGATCCCGCTGGACGCGCCGGTGATCACGATGTTGCTTTGTTGGATCACGATCTCCCCTCCTTACCGGTATGAGATGTTCTGTACGGTTTCGTACGCCTGTCTGATTACGGTCTTGAGGCTCCCCACCCTGTCGCAGTCGCCGATGAAATACACGTTTGGCTGTCCCTTTTGGGTGGCGAACCGGGTATCGGGGGTATAGCCCACGGACAGGATCACGGAATCCGCCGGAACGGTCCTTTCCCCTTCGGGGGTGTCGATAAGGACGCCCTCCGCCGTGATGGCCTTGGTCATGGCGTTGAGGTACGCGGGCACGTTGTGGAACCGGAGGAGCTCCCGGAGCATGGACGAATTCGCCATGCAGATGCCCCGGGCGCCCACCAGATACGGGGTCATCTCTACGATGGACGGGTGCTTGCCCTGCAGCGCCAGCTCGTAAGCGATCTCGCAGCCGGTGAGCCCGCCGCCGATGATGACCACCCGATCGCCGACCGCCGCCCTGCCGTCGAGGAAATCGATGGCCGCAACGGCCCGTTCCGCGCCGGGAACGGGGAGGGTCTTTGGCTGGGCGCCGGTGGCGACGACGATCACGTCCACATCCAGCTTTTCAAGGTCGTCGATCTCCGTGTTCAGGTGCACAACGGCGCCGCTCCTTTGGAGCTGCCGCTCGTACCATTTCAAAAGCTCCTTATCCTTCTCCTTGAAGGACATGGCCGCCGCGGCGTTGAACACACCGCCCAACCGGTCGGTCTTCTCGTACAGATCCACCCTGTGCCCCCGATATGCCGCCTGGATGGCGGTCTCCATGCCGCCGATGCCGCCGCCGATCACCGCGATGCGCTTAGGATCTTTGGCGGGGGCTTTGCTGTATTTCGTCTCGTTGTTGGTCCAGGGGTTCAACACGCACCGGCCCATCTCCACGTGCATGGGGTCGATGTCGGTCCCCTTGCCGTTCAGACCGTTAAAGGTCAAACACGCGCCGTGGCAGGCGATGCAGGGCCGCACATCATCGAGCCGCCCCTCCTTGATCTTGGTGACGTATTCGGGATCGCACAGCAGCTGCCGCCCCACGCCCATGGCGTCGATCCGGCCTGCGGCAATGGATTCCGCCGCCGCATCCGGCTGCAGACGCCCCGCACAAACCACCGGCTTGGTGGTAAACTTCTTGATGTGCTCCACGTCGGAGAGGTTCATGTTCAGCGGCGCGTACACCGGCGGATGGGCCCAGAACCAGGCATCATAGGTGCCGTTATCGCAGTTGAACATGTCATAGCCGGCCGCCTCAAGGATCTTCACCGCCCGCTCGGATTCCTCCATCGTGCGCCCGACCTCAACGAAGGATTCGCCCGGCACCGCCCCCTGGTTATAGCCGCGGGTCATGGAGCGCACGGAGTAGCGGATCGACACCGGGAAATCCTTGCCGCAGACCTTCTTGATCTCCTGAACGATCTCGCACGCAAAGCGCAGCCGGTTTTCCAGGCTTCCGCCGTACGCGTCGGTGCGGTGGTTGGTATAGGGCATGGCAAACTGGTCGAGGAGATACCCCTCGTGGACCGCATGGATCTCCACGCCGTCGCAGCCCGCTTCCTTGCAGCGCAGCGCCGTCTGCCCGAAGGCATAGACGAATCTTTGGATCATCCCCTCGGTGAAAAGATCCATCTTGACCTCGGGGTCCCAAACGTTCGGCTCGTCATCGTCCGGGGCGGACCACCACCATTTGTTGGCCAATACCGGCGAAGCCAGGGTGTTCAAAACGCCCTTTTTCACGAAGGGCCTCAAGATCGGCGGCAGCAGCATGGAGCGTCCCGAGCCCGCACTGATCTGGAAAAAAACCTTTGCACCGCTTAAGTGGATCCCGTCGATGATGGGTTTGACCTTGTCGAACACCTCAGGGTGCTTATAGACCCATTTCTTCCCGATGATGCTGATGAGGGGGATGAGTCCGGGGATGAAGAGCCCGATCTCGTTATCTCGGCGGTCCTCATAGAATTTGTCGATGCCCTTGACATACCCCGTCTTGGCTTCCCACTGGATCATGTTCGTGCCTTCCATGGGCAGCATCACCACGCGGTTTTTGATCTCTACGTTGCCCACCTTCCACGGCGTGAACAGCGGCTCATACTTCGGATCCATACGTCCCTCCCAAGGTATTCTCGATACTTAATCCTAACAAAAAACTCAGTCAATATATAAAATAATACCACACTTGCCCGTCCTTGGACAGGCTTTTCTCAACAAAACACCTGACGATGCAGCGAGCAAGCAAAATCCTTTGCTGAAACCACGGTCCGGATGCCCCAGCACACCTTGATGAAGCTGTATCGAACATCTCTGCAAAACAGCATGTCCCATGGAAAAACAATTATAGTGTCACTGCTGTCTGCCTGCGCATCGAGCGCGCAAGCCGTTGACAGAGGCGGAACGCAAAATCTATAATGATGGAAACGGGAAGCGCTCCCCGACCGGTTCCGGCAAACGGGGAGAGGAAAAGCACGGCATGCCCGTAATCTTCACGCGTTGATCGAGACCATCAGAAGGAGGAACCATATGAACAGCATGTATCATCGGATCAGTGTTCGCAAGTACCAGGACAAGCCGGTGGAGCGGGAGAAGATCGAAGCAATGCTTCGTGCCGCCATGCAGGCTCCCTCTGCCGGCAACCAGCAGCCCTGGGAGTTTTACGTCGTCACCGACAGGGAGAAGCTGGAGGCCTTGTCCAAGGCCCATCGGTATGCGGGCATGGTGAAAAACGCGCCTGCCGCCATCGTCTCCGCCTATCGGACGGCGTGCTGGATGCCGGAGTTTGCCCAGATCGACATGTCCATCGCCATGGAGAATCTGTGGCTGGAGACGGATGCGCAAGGACTTGGCGGCGTTTGGTTGGGCATCGCGCCCATGGAGGATAGGATGGAAGTGGTGGAAAAGATCATCGGGATGCCCGACACGCTGCGGGCGTTCGCCATCTTCCCCTTCGGGTATCCGGCAGAGGAGCGAAAGCAGCAGGATCGGTTTGATCCGGAGCGCATCCACTGGGTAGAGTGATCAGGCCCGAATAAGGGTTCTGATTTACAGAGAAAGGCAGCGCTATGGGCACGGAGCACATGAATTACTGCATGGAATGCGGCACAAAACTGAAGATGAAGCCGCTGAAAGGCGAAGGAGAGGTCCCCTATTGCGAACGCTGCGGGACGTTCCGCTTTCCGGTTTTCAGCACGGCCTGCAGCATGATCGTGATGGACCCGGAGAAAACGAAGATACTGCTCATAAAGCAGTACGGCAGGGACGATTATATCCTGGTGGCAGGGTACGTCAACAAGGGGGAGGATGCGGAGGCCGCCGCCCTGCGGGAGATCCGGGAGGAGCTGGGGGTCAAGGCCGCGGACATCCGCTTCAACCGGACCCACTATTTCGCACCCTCCAACACTCTGATGATCAATTTCAGGGTCCTGCTGCCTTCCGAAGAGATCCACCCCAACGAGGAGATCGACGATTGGCAATGGTTCTCCCTGGCCGAAGCTCGAAAGATGGTCCGTCCCAACAGCCTGGCCCGCGATTTTCTGGAGGGCATGCTGGACGGCGAGTATCATTTCCACGACGAGAAATACAGTTTATCCAGAAAAAAGTAGATATGCTTGTTGAATCCCGCCCCCCCCCGCAAGGGGGGGGGCGGGATTCGACCTGCGCCGAGCGTCAAGGCCCCCAGTTGGGGGCATTCCGGATAATTCTCCGAATCATTGTCCTGTTCTATTCGATCATCGGACGGTAAATATGGTGTTTTTCTCGAACACGCCTGCAGCAAACGCCAGCTTGAGATAGAACGGCATGCCCTCATAGGCTTCAAAACTTGTGCGCCGCAGGAACTCGTCTACCGATATTTCCTCCATATATCCATAGGGATTGGCTGCCGTGACCCTGTCGTTCGGGATATCCATTCCGGTCAGCAGGGAATAGTGGAGGGTCCATACGTCGCCGTATTTGGCTGCCCACTCAAATGGGACCGGAATACCGTTTGACAGGTTTTCATACGCAGCGTCGATAAGCTCGGTGTTGGTCATGTACCGGTGAATGGTCGTGGTATATTCCGGGAATCGCTTGTTCATCTCCTCACAGAATCTGCCTCCGGTCGAAGTTACGACCTTGCCATATTCGGCATACAGATCCTCTTCCGTCAGGTCCCCTCCGTTCCAGGTGGAAAACATCTCGATGCAGGCGTATCCGCAGGACACGTCCTGGGTTATTACGTCCACACCATCTGCGTATACCGGCGTTCTGTATTTTTCGGCATCGTAGATCGAGGCGTAGTCGTTCAGGATCCTGTCGGTCCGGATCTTCATCCTGACCAGAAGTCCGGCAGCTGCGGCGACGATCAGCGCCAGCAGTATCGAAAGTATTCGGATTGCCTTTTTCACAACGTCCTCCTGTTTCTTCTTTTATCAAAATCTTGATGTAGCGATCCGTATAAGCATCCCGGTTATGTTCATATTCTTTCCAAAGCCGGAGCTTGTTCCGTTATTTCTTTCTGTCGCTTCGGATCATCGCATGCCATACCTCGTCACAGATTCCGAGGTTGTTCTTTCCGGCAGCTCTAAGTATTCCTTCCTGTTTCATTCCGGCTTTTTCCATAACGCGTCCTGATTTTGGGTTGTTTGCATCATGACAGGCGGCAACACGGTTCAGGCCGACAACATCAAAAAGATAATCCATCACAGCAAGTAATGCTTCCGGCATCAATCCCTGTCCCCAGTATGCCCGGCTCATACAATAGCCTATATCAGCCGCATGTGTGCTCTCATTAAGCTTGACGGCAGAAATATTACCAATAGCCTTTCCTGTTTCTTTATACTCCATCACCCAGTTAAAGTATCCGCCATCTTCATATCTGGGTATCCAATCGGCGAGAAGGTTCTTTGTCACGTCAACGCTCGCATGCGGCGGCCATGTCAGGAATCTCGTAACTTCGGGATCAGACGCCCAGTTTTCATACATGTCCTTTGCGTCCTCTAATCTAAACCTTCGAAGTATCAATCTGTCGGTTTCTATTTTTTGCGTTCCTGCTTTATTCATATTATCTCCCCATGCAAATACCGATCCACCTTTGTAACATCCTCGATCCTTGCCAGCCGGGTAAAGTCCCACGGCAGCGGGCCCAGTGTCGGAAAAGCCGGTCATCTGATCGGCTTTTTCTTTGCTTTCCACATATCCTACTGAACTTTTACTGCCCAAAGAGGGATATATCTATTTATTTCAGCGCCGTCACGATGGGTTCCGTGCCGTAAGTATACGCCGCAAAGGGATTTACCACGGGGACGATGTCTCCTTTAGAATTCATGTAGAGGCAGGACTGGCTGCCGCTTTTTAGGTCCACGTTCACCAGCATACCCACGTAATCGGTAGTATTCCCGGCGGGCGCCTCGTCGTGCTGGGTCAGCCCCCGCTTGCCGCAGATGAAGGCGTTGAAGCGATAGTCCGTCATGTATCCATTGTAAGTCTTGCCCTCCGTGCCGGAGAAGTCCTTGTTGTACACCAGCTTCGTGTTGGGCGGGATGGTCCCCTCCAGGAACGGATACAGATCATGCTGATGGCCGGTGATGAGGATATCCACGCCGATCTCGTTCAGCCGCTCCGTCCAGGCGGCCTTGACTGCTTCGTGGTTGTGGCGCGCGTTCACAAAGGGGATGGGGATGTGGCAGACGGCCATGGTGTAGGCGGCGTCCCTATATTCCCCTGCGGCAATGATATCGTCCAGCATGCGGGTCTGCTCCTCCCGATACAGGTCGAACTGGGCCGTTTCAAAATACTCCCACCAATCGTCGTCGTGATCCTCGCCCAAATCGAGCATGATGCCGTATATGTCCGAAAGCCGGAAGGTGTAATAGAACTTGCCGTTCTTGCTGCCGGTATATTTGTACAGCTCCTCAGCATACTCGCCCTTGATCTCGTGGTTGCCCCGGGTATAGATCACCGGGATCATGCCGCCGGTGATCTTGAAGGCGATCTCATTGGCTATTTGGGCGTCCTCATACCGATCGACCATGCTGGTCTGATCCCCCAGGAGCACGATGAAGTCAAGGGTGTTTTCCAGCCACGCATGGCCGGCAAGGCTCACCGCGCCCTCCACGGCGCCATGGAGGTCCGGGAGAGCCAGATAACAGATCCCGTCCGCGGTGTTCACCGGGATGAACGAGTATTGTTCGGAAAAGGTTTCGCCCGTATAGCCGCCGAAGGGCCCCCGGTAGATCATCTGCTTGGCGCAGATCTTATAGCTTTTTGCCTCGTCCAGCGCGCGCTGCGGCACGGTGACCTTATGCACCAGGTCCTTGGACCGCATACTGCCCGCGTAAAGATCATAGTATTTCTCCGGGCCGACCTCCACCCAGACGATGGCGGTGTCGCTGGTGGAAAACACGATCTGGTAGTCGTCCTCCACCGCGTAGACCACCGGCCGGTACGTGAAGCGGCATGGCCGAAGACCGTAGCCCACGACGGCGCAGGCGGCGATCAGCGCCAACAGGAACAGGACCTTCGCCGCCAGACGCCACCCCTTGTTCGGCGCGTGGAAAAACAGCAGGCAGAAAACGAGGATCAGCGCGGCGGTCACCCCCACGGATCGGAGGAATTTCGGCAGGATGAACTGGATATAATCGTTGGAGCCGTTGGCGATCACGACGCCGATGGCGACAGCGAAAACGGCGGAGAACACCAGCGACGCGATATACGGCCATCTCTTTTTGTCGCGGATAAATAGGAAGGACAGGATCGTAAGCAGCAGGATCACGCCCATGAGGACCGAGATCAGGAGCGGCAGGTTCATCACCAAAAAGCTGGGGTTGTGATCCGCGCCCAGGAATTTGGAAATGCCCGCCCAGTTGACGCGCAGCGCGATCCAGAACAGGAAAACCGCCGTGCTGCAAAGCACGGCCGCCGCCTGCAGCCAGTATTTCTTTATAAAAGCGCGAAAGGTCATTTCCATTAGTCCCTCCTTATTCGTCCGGACCATAAAAAGCGCCGCTTGGATCGATTTGCCCGGTGATACGAATACAATACCATACTCGGGACAAAAATCCAACCGGCTCTTTGTCTGAAAGCTCCCAGTTTTTCGCTATGACGCAATACTCCTTCGTGAAGAGAACAGCGATTTTTGTTTCGGCGGGATTGAAAAATCGCCCCGGGAATGGTAAACTTGTACCGACAGAGAAAAAACCGCGCAATCAAAAAGCTTTTCATGGAGGAAACGAAAATATGTTGCATTGGAACAATCTCGATACGCTGAAGACTTTTGAAAAGCTGAAAGCAAAAAAAGGCATCGTAAACCTGCAGGAAGCGATGGCGGGCGAAAACGGTGCGCAGCGTGTCTCGAAGTACACGGTGCCGATGGCTTGCGGACTTGCCTACAACTTCGCAGCGAAGGCCGTAGACGACGAACTGCTCTCCATCCTAAAAGAGCTTGCCGAAGAGGCGCAGCTCGGGGAGAAATACGCCGCGCTGTACAACGGCGAAATGATCAACACCGGTGAAAAGCGTCTGGTGCTGCACCAGCTGACAAGAGGTCAGCTGGGAAACGCCGTGATCGTGGACGGGGTGGACAAGCGCGCCTTCTATGCCGGCGAGCAGAAAAAAGCGGCTGAGTTTGCCCAAAAGGTTCATGCGGGAGAGATTGCCAACGCCGATGGTGAGAAGTTCACGACCGTCGTGCAGATCGGCATCGGCGGAAGCGACCTGGGGCCCCGCGCCATGTATCTGGCGCTGGAAAACTGGGCCAAAGAGAACGGCGCATTCCGGCTCGAAGCCCGTTTTATCAGCAACGTGGACCCCGACGATGCAGCGAACGTGCTCAAATCGATCGACCTAAAGCACAGCCTGTTCGTGCTGGTCTCGAAGTCCGGCACCACGCTTGAAACGCTGACCAACGAAACTTTTGTCAAGAACGCGCTGAGAGACGTGGGACTGGACCCCTCCAAACACATGGTCGCCGTCACCAGCGAGACTTCACCGCTGGCAAAATCCGATGAATACTTGGCAGCGTTTTTCATGGACGACTTCATTGGCGGGCGCTATTCCTCCACTTCCTGTGTCGGCGGCGTGGTACTGTCGCTGGCGTTTGGTCCCGAAGTGTTCGCACGTTTCCTGGCCGGTGCGCATGCGGCGGATCTGACGGCAAAAGAGAGTGACCCCTTGAAGAACCCCTCTATGCTTGACGCGCTGATCGGCGTATACGAGCGCAACGTGCTGGGCTATCCGGTCACCGCCGTGCTGCCCTATTCCCAAGCGCTCAGCCGCTTCCCTGCGCACCTGCAGCAGCTCGACATGGAGTCCAACGGCAAGCATGTCAACCGCTTCGGCGAGCCGGTCGCTTATCCCACCGGACCTGTCATTTTCGGCGAACCGGGCACCAACGGCCAGCATTCGTTCTATCAGCTCCTGCATCAGGGTACGGACGTCGTTCCGCTGCAGTTTGTCGGTTTCCGTAAGAATCAAGCGGGAATGGACGCGGACATTCAGGGCAGTACCAGCCAGCAAAAGCTGTGCGCCAATGTCGCCGCGCAGATCATGGCCTTTGCCTGCGGAAAGCAGGACAAGGATCCCAACAAGAGCTTTGATGGCGGTCGTCCCTCCAGCATCATCATCGGTGAACAGCTTACGCCGGAATCCCTTGGCGCGTTGCTGGCGCATTTTGAGAATAAGGTGATGTTCCAGGGCTTCTGCTGGAACGTGAACAGCTTCGACCAGGAGGGCGTGCAGCTGGGCAAAGTGCTGGCCAAGCGAGTGCTGGCACACGAAACGGACGGCGCACTGAAAGCCTACAGCGAACTGCTGAACATCTGATCCGGTCCCCGCCCCGATATCTCCGATCCAAAACGCTCCCGGTCAGGGAGCGTTTTTTCGATGAAGTGTGCCGAATGCGAATCCTGCGGTCGGAAGACAGTAACTTGTGTTCCGAGCAGGATCGGAAGATGAGCTTTTGCATGCGCAATAAGGGCCGTCAGCAATTTCCCGTATACACATATTCCAGTGTTTCAGAGGCGATCCTTGCCAGATATTTGACGATCCGCACATCGGTCGCCTTTCGATCCTGCATGTGAAACCGGGGGAAGAACCGGGAGATATGGAGCGGGATGCTGTCCCGGGAGGTCCGGATGAAAAAGCCAGTAAATAATATTCCAGCGGCCGCAGGATCCCTCCCTGTAACCGCTGGTTCGTTTTGCTTTTGAGTGTCGGTTATTTACGGATGCCGAGCCTCTTTTCAACTTCCTCTTTGATCGGGTAGAGATCATCCAGATGTCCGCCAGCACGGAAATGGGCGCGCCATTTCACTTCGGTCACGTCGGCCTCCTCCGCCTTCTCCAGCCAGTGCTCAAATTCGTCGGGAGGGCATACGATCATGCCATCGGCGTTCCCGAAAACGATATCCCCGGGGTCGACGACGCAGCCGCCGCACTGTACGGGCACATTGACTTCGCCGTCACGGTATTTGAGGCTGCAGGCGACCGCCGCGGAGGTCACCGCGAAGACCGGCAGGCCCAGTTCCTTGATCTGGGGGGTATCCGTCACGGCGCCGTCCACGACGATGCCGGCAAGGCCGTAGGCCTGTGCATTCATTACAGACATCTCGCCCGCGCAGGCGATCTTATCGTTTCCCATACGGTCGATCACGAGCACCGAACCGGGAGCAGCCTGGCTCATCGCGTAGTGAAAAAGGATGTTGCTGATTAGTAGTCGTGCATTTCGACTGGCACGTCTCCGCTCTTCAGAAGATCAAGGAAAGCGTCTGCGGAAGAATTCTCAGCTGCAAGGATCTTCAGGACCTTTCCATTTACATGTGCATAAAACATTCTGTCCGTTCCTTCCGGTAATGAAGATTTTGTGCTATAAGGTTCCGAAGCTTCATTCTTTGATGCCGGTTCTGTCACTGTCGGAAGAGTCGTTTCTTCCGCCGAGCCGGACTCTGTGAGTGCTCCTGTCTCCGCTGGCCCGGTGCTGTTGCAGCCTGTGAGAAGAAGGATCATCAGGGCCAGCAAAAGAGCAGATATACGGGTTCTGTTACTTAAGAGATTTCCCGAATTCATAAGCTTCATCCTGTTCCTCCTTTTTCCCGGAGGCCTCATCCGGATCGGAGATGCCGCCGCAGAATAGTGATCCGGCAAGCTCTGCCTTTTCAAAACAATCGACCCAGCCCTGCAGGCCGCTTATGGCTTTTTCAGGCACATAGTCTTCATCTTCCGTGGCTGTCATCAACATATAGACTTTTGATAGTCTTTATCATTGCATCTTGAATACGACCATACTATAAGGAAAATGTGTTCCTTAATCACGCCTAGAACCCCGCATTTTGCAGGGCAAGTTGAATTATTCGCACCAAATGAGAGGGAGAACAAAATAAAGACAAAAGAAAAAAGCCCTAAATTTTGGGCTTTTTCTATGTGCGGGGTGGCGATAACCGTACCGACGCCTTGGGCGACTGCCATGTGAAGCAGTGTTACGGATTCTTCAATGCTCTGACTGCCGTCGTCTACGCTGGGAATGATATGCATATGAATGTCAGTAGGCCTTTGCAGATCGCATAGTCTCGTGCATATACATAATTGTTATGCAACAACAAAGAAAGACCTGACAAATTCACAAAACAGGTAACCGGAAAAATAAGCCCCCGAAAACACATTGTTTTCGGGGGCTTGGCGTCCCTGGCGCGACTCGAACGCGCGGCCTTTCGCTTAGGAGCGGTTGACTAAAGCGTGATAATAGGTATATATAGTAAAAAAACCCCCTTATTTAGGCATTTTTTGAACCACCAAAAAGCTAATAAGTATATATCAAGTGCAACATTCTAATAGAAATGTGGTAAAAATGTTGCACTTTTTCTGATGAATGAGTCTATTACATCGGCCTTTTTCTTGTTCATGCCCTCTCCTTAGTTCTTATGTTCATGGGCAGATGATAGGTTCCGAACGCTTTCGATGCTTTCGATTAACAAAGATAAAACAAACAAGACACAGGAACACTTGCAAAAGCATTGAGCAAGGCGTCGCGAGGCCGACGTGGAACATGGAGACCGGCACTTCACGGCTCATCAGAAAGGCGACCGGGATACGTACGAAAAATGCTCCGATGATGCCCTGGACCGGCAGCTCAGCAAGGTCCGCAACCGCATCCGACACGAGACTAATCCCCAAGTCCTGTCCAAGAACCGGCTGGACTGGGCCGAAATCACCCGGCAGATCCAGTCCCTGTGCCAGCGGATCAAGCGCTTCCAGCGCATCCAGTGAGACACGCCTCGCCTGCTGAACCTTCTCAAAACGGAGCTCCGGGCAAAGCATGCGTTCAAGCATCCGATCAAGAAACAGCAAAAACAACGAACTCGCACCTATGATCTGGAACGATAGAAAGGGAATGTTGCAAAATCTCAAAACAGTAAACGCTCTCGGAAGGGATTCTCGGGGGATTTTTGCTGTAGTAGACAAATACTATTTCACTCTATTATAACCATCAGCCGGGAGGACCCGGCTGATGAACTTGCGATGCAAACAGGAGATTTGCCTATGGTATTATTCTTAGTCTGAGAGCAACGTTGAATCAATACTTCTTCGCATCCTTCACATGAAGGAGGTGGTCCTCATAGGCGGCTAGGTTCCGGGGGTTCTCGGAGACCTCCGTGTCGCCCACGCGCCACCAGGAGCCGTAGCCCTCGGTCATGGATTTGGGCAGGACCCGGATGTCGAACACCACGGGCACGCCCTCTATGGTCTTGGCCTCCTTGAGAGCTGCGTACAGCTCCTGGAGAGAACGGATGGTATATGCTTTGCAGCCGTAGCCCTCGGCGATCTTGGCGAAATTCACCGGCATGAAGGAGCCGGAATGCTCCCCGTCCTCGCCCCGGAAACGGAGCTCGGTGCACAAGGTATCGTTGCCATGGCCCACCTGCAGGTTGTTGATGCAGCCGAAGGAGGCGTTGTTGAACACGCAGACGTTGATCTTCTTGTGCTCCTGGACCGCGGTCAAGAGCTCGGAGTGGAGCATGATGAAGCTGCCGTCGCCCACCATGGCGTACACGTCCCGATCGCCGATGGCGTACTTGACGCCCAATGCGCCGGAGACCTCGTAGCCCATGCAGGAGTAGCCGTATTCCATATTGTATGTATCCACGCCCCGGGCGCACCACATACGCTGCATGTCGCCGGGCAGCGAGCCGGAGGAGCCGATGGCCACGTCCTCAGGGTCGATGGCGAAGTTGATGGCGCCCAGCACCGTGGTCTGGGTGAGGCAAGCGTTCAGGTCTTTGGCGAACCGGTCCGCGGAGGATGCGTTGGCATCGTTGACCTCGGGCACGTAGCCCTCCTTGTACTCGATGTGCTGCAACCGGTGGAGCTCCCTGGCCCAGCGGTCCCGGGCCGTTTCGATCTCGCCCGTATAAGGAGCTTGGTAGCCCCTGAGCTCCTTGAGTAGCGCCGGCAGGGCCCGCTTTGCATCGGCGATGACGGGCACCGCATCCAGCTTCAGGGCCTGGAACTCGGACACGTTGATGTTGACGAACTTGGCGTCCTCCCGGAACAGCCACTTGGAGGAGGTGGTGAAGTCGGTATAGCGGGTACCTACGCCAATGATCACGTCCGCTTCCTTGGCGATCTCGTTAGCCGCGGAGCAGCCCGTGACACCGATGCCGCCCAGGTTCAGGGGGTGATCGTATACGATGGCGCTCTTGCCCGCCTGGGTCTCGGCGAAGGGGATGCCCGTGGCTTCAGCAAAGGCTTTGAATTCCTCATGGGCTTCGCTATAACGGACGCCGCCGCCGCAGATCAGCAGGGGCTTTTTCGCGGCGCGAATGACCGCCGCAGCCTCCGCCAGGGCCTCCGCCTCCGGCAACCGCCGGGCCAGGCGATGGACCCGCTTCTGGAAGAAGGACTCGGGGTAGTCGTATGCTTCGCCCTCCACGTCCTGGGGGATAGCCAGGCACACCGCGCCGGTGTTGGCTGGGTCCGTCAGCACCCGGAAGGCGGAGAGGAGAGCGCTCATGAGCTGCTCGGGACGGACGATGCGGTCCCAATAGCGGCAGACGGCTCGAAAGGCGTCGTTGGTGGAGATGGACAGGTCGTGGATCTGCTCGATCTGCTGCAGCACCGGGTCCGGCTGGCGGCAGGCGTACACGTCGCCGGGCAGGATCAGCACCGGGATATTGTTGGCCGTGGCGGTGGCGGCAGCGGTGACTATGTTGGCGGCGCCGGGGCCTACGGAGGAGGTCACGGCGATGATCTTTTTGCGCTTCATCTGCTTGGCGAAAGCCACGGCGGTATGGGCCATGCCCTGCTCGTTCTTGCCCTGCCAGACCTTCAGGCGGCAGGTCTCCTGCCGCAGCGCCTGCCCCAGGCCCACCACGTTGCCGTGGCCGGGCAGCATGATGACACCTTCCACGAAGGGGTGCTCCACGCCGTCATAGGCGATGTATTGGTTCTCCAGAAAACGTACCAGGGCCTGGGCCATGGTCAAGCGAACGGTCTTCATGCTTCCCTCCTGATGAAATGAGATTAGTCTTTGAAAATGTGATCGTTGGCGTCCGGCTTCCAGAGCCAGGCGTGCTCGGGATCGTCGATGCGGGTCTTCTGCCAGGGGTCGCCGGGAAGATGCCGGATGCCCCAGGCGTAGCACATGGCGTAGCCCGGCGCGGCCACCTGGGAATGGAACCCATGGTTGATGACGGCGAGGCCGTTGTGATGGGTCTCGTATATCTGGCCGTTAGCAAAGCCGGCACCGAAGCCCTGGGGATAGTCGAACCGATAGAAGTACACCTCCGGCTGGGGGTGATGATGGGGCGGATAGGAGGACCACTTGCCGGGGAAGTTGAGGACCTCGCCCAGGACCATGTTGGAGAAAGGCGCGTTCTCGTAGTCGAAGAAGGTCTTGATCTCCCGGCGCATGGCGCCCATGAGCTCCCCGTTGGCCCCGGCGTGCTGGACCTGGACCGTCTCGGGGGTGTAGAGCACGGGCTCGTAGTCCCGCTCGTTGACGGTCTGCTGGATGAACAGCTCCGCGTGAGATTTGGCAATCAGGCTGATTTTGGTCCTCCGAGGGGCCAGCAGGCAATAGGCCTCGTGGCGGAAGCAGTCGGGGCGGTCGATCAGGACCATTTTCTCCCCGTAGGTCAGCTCCGCGGCGCCCTCGAACAACAGCACGGCGGTCTCCTTTTCAGGCTCGCAAATGGCGTAGGCGTCGCCCGGCTCCAGCACCAGCAGGCCCACGTCCATCCGGGTCCCCAAATCGTCTGCCGCGGCATCGATATACACGTTGTAGCCGCGATGCAGCTCCTTATCGAAATACATATGACCTCCTCGCCCGGTTACAGCCCGGTGTGCTCAGCGATATACCGGCGACCCTTGATGGCGTATTCCAGGGGGTTCGCCTTGGCGGGGTCCTGCTCGGCCTCCACCAGGAGCCAACCCTCATATTTGGCGTCAGAGAGGACCTTAAAAACCGGGTCGAAATCCACGTCCCCGTCCCCGGGCACGGTGAACGCGCCGTTGCGCACGGCGGTCAAAAAGCTCCAGTCCTTGTCCCGCGCCTCTTTGACCACGCAAAGGCGCATGTCCTTCAGGTGGACGTGGCCCACCCGGTCCACGTACTTCTTGAGCATGGCGAGGGGGTCCTCCCCGGCGAAGGTGAAGTGGCCCGTGTCGTAGCAGAGGAACACGTACCGGGAGTCGGTGTTGGCCATCATCCGGTCGGTTTCCGCGGCGGTCTGGACAACGGTGCCCATGTGGTGATGGAAGCAGAGCTTGAAGCCCCGTTCCGCGGCGGCCTTGCCCAGGGCGTCCAGGCCCTTGCAGAGGCGATCCCACTCCTCGTCGTTCATGACGTGCTTATGGTTCCCGGTGAGAATGGGGGTGTTCACCTGGCCCTGGATGGAATAGCTCTGCTCGGACACGTTGATGCGGTCCGCGCCTACGGCGGCGAGGAAATCAAGCTCCCGGTTGAAGTCCGCCAAATTCTCCTCGAGAGGCTTGGTCAGCAGGAAGGAAGAGAACCAGCGGCTGGCGATCCGCATGCCTCTGAGATCCAGCTCCCACTTCAGTTCCTGGGGGTCCTTGGGGTACTTGTTGCCGATCTCGCAGCCGGTGAACCCCGCCAGGGCCATCTCGCTGACGGTCTGGCGGAAGGTGTTCTCCGCCCCCAGCTCCGGCATGTCGTCGTTGCACCAGCCGATGGGCGCGATCCCCAGCTTCACTTTCGTTGCGTCAAAGAGTGCCATGAAACATATCTCCTTTCATATCCTGGCTACGCCGCTGTCCCGGGCGGCCTGGGCGACGGCCGCCGCCACGGTGGGGCCCACCCGCTTGTCGAAGGCTTTGGGCAGGATATAGTCTTTGTTCAGCTCCTCCGCCGTGACCAGCCCCGCCAGGGCATGGGAGGCGGCCAGCTTCATCTCCTCGTTGATCTCCCGGGCACGCACATCCAGGGCGCCCCGAAAGAGGCCCGGGAACACCAGCACGTTGTTGATCTGGTTGGGATGGTCGCTGCGGCCGGTGCCCACGATGGCGGCTCCGGCGGCCTTGGCCTCCTCCGGCTCGATCTCCGGCACCGGGTTCGCCATGGGGAAGACCACAGCGTCCTTCGCCATGGACCGGATCATGTCCTGGGACACGATATGGGGAGCGCTGACGCCCACGAACACGTCCGCGCCTCTAAGGGCATCGGCCAAGGTGCCGCTGAACCGCTCCGGGTTGGTGATGGCGGCCATCTGGGCCTGGGCGGGGTTCATGTCGGCCCCTTCACAGAGGATGCCGCAGCGGTCCACCATCTTGAGGTGCTTCACGCCCAGGTTCATGAGGTGCTTGCCGATGGCGATGCCGGCGGACCCGGCGCCGTTGATGACCATTTTGATCTCGTCGATCCGCTTGTCCACTACCCGAAGGGCGTTGAGGATGGCGGCGCCCACCACGATGGCGGTGCCGTGCTGATCGTCGTGGAACACGGGGATGTCGCAGATCTCCTTCAACCGCCGTTCGATCTCGAAGCAGCGGGGGGCGGCGATGTCCTCCAGGTTGATGCCGCCAAAGCTGCCGGAGATGAGGTAGATGGTGCGAACGATCTCGTCCACGTCCTTGCTGCGGATGCAGAGGGGGAAGGCGTCCACGTCAGCGAAGGCCTTGAACAGGGCACACTTGCCCTCCATGACGGGCATGCCGGCCTCGGGGCCGATGTCGCCGAGGCCCAGCACCGCGGTGCCGTCGGTGATCACCGCCACCAGGTTGTGCCGGCGGGTCAGCTCATAGCTCTTGTTGATATCCTTCTGTATCTCCAGGCAGGGCTGGGCCACGCCCGGGGTGTACGCAAGGCTCAGATCGTCCTTGTTGTTCACGGGCACCTTGGAGATGACCTCGATCTTGCCCTTCCATTCCCCGTGCAGGCGCAGGGATTCTTTTGCGTAATCCATGAAATCTTTCTCCTTTATCGCTTGATGACTTTCGGCAGGGTGGAACCGCCGTAGGGCATGCTGAGCACCCGTGCGTCAGGGCCTAATTTTTCAAAAGCATGGTCCAGCGCCATCTGGGCCGAGGGTTGGGGCACCAGGAACAGGGAGCGGACGAAGTCGGCGTCCAACTCGCTTACCAGGTCCACCTCCACCCTCTCCAGCACCATGGCGATGGCCGCCGCCTTGTGACCGCCCAGCTTGAACTCCCGTTGGATGCGCTCGATGAGGGAACGGGCCGTGGGCGCGGTGGTCATCCATTCCTCGAAGGTCCTCTCCCCCAGGCCCTCCCGGCAGGAGCCGATGAGGATGATGATCCCCCCGTCCCGCACGGCGTGCTTGGCGTTGTCCAAGGCCTTCTGTGTCTGGTACAGGTTCAGGTCCTTGGGCGCGCCGCCCTGAGAGACCAGGACGATGTCCGCCGCCTCGGCAAGCTCCTTCCGGTACAGGGTATCCAAGAAGGCGCAGCCCGCCCGATGGGCCTTTGTCACGTCTCCGGCCACAGCCCTGAGGATCTCCTTGTGCTCCGAAAGGACTACGTTCAAAATAAAGTCGATGCCCACCATGGCCCCAGCTTCCTCGATGTCCAGGCGCAGGGGGTTGGTTTCCAGGTTCCCGGCGCAGCATTCCGGCAGGACCATGCGGCTGTGGTTCGATTGGATAGCGGCCCGAGTGGACACGCCGGGCATGATGGCCTTGGCGCCGCCGGAATACCCAGCGAAATAGTGGTATTCGATGTTGCCCAGGCAGATGCGCCGATCCGCCTCCGCCACGACCCGGGTGATGTCCACGGGGGTGCCCCGGGAGGTCGTGCCATAGGAGACGCAGTCATCGGGGTCGCTGTCCACGCACTTGATCTCGGAATAGGCACGCTCTCCGGCCAGCTTCCGATGCTCCTCGTCTGTTTGGCGACGATGGCTGCCCAACGCAAAGACCAGGGTGACGTCCTCCGGCCGGACTCCGCCCGCATAGAGCTCATCCAGTAGGGCGGGCATGACCTTGGCCGTGGGCATGGGCCGTGTGATGTCGCTGGTGACGATGGCTATGGTCTCCCCGGGACGAACAATGTCCCGGAGCCGGGGGGTACCGATGGGCTCTTGCAGGGCCCGGGCTACCTCCGCCTCGCCAGTGAGGCCCAGGGGCACGGGGTTAGCGTGGAGCTCCCCGATCAGATTCCGTTCGGGGACCTCCACCTCCTGAATGTCAGTCCCAAATCCAAAGGTCAGCTTCATTTCGCTCTCTTTCTGGCGACGACGGCCTTGACCTGCGCCTCAATGTGGGCCGCCGTCAGGCCGAACCGCTTCTGCAGGTACCCCTGGGTGCCCACTTCGCCGAACTCGTCCTCCACGGCCACGCAGGCGGCGGGCACGGGGCAGCCCTCGGCCAGGGCTTCCAGCACCGCCGTATAGAGGCCCCCATGCCGGTTGGCGTTCTCCGCCACCACCGCGGCGCCGGTCTTCTTGGCCCAATCGATCACGGCCTCCCGATCGAGAGGCTTGATGGTGAAGCAGTCCACCACCGCCACGGACAGGCCCTGCTTCTCCAGGGACAGGGCGGCCTGCATGGCCTCGTGGAGCATGATGCCCGCGGCGAAGACCACCGCGTCGGTGCCCTCCCGGAGGGTGACGGCCTTGCCGATCATGAGGTCGCTGCCGTCCTCATAGACCCGGGCCAGCTGCTTGCGGCCCACCCGGATGTACTTGATCCCCGGGCGATAGACGCACTGCCGGAGGACGCTCTCGAGGCAGGTGGGGTCGGACACGTCGATCACCGTGCTGCCGGGCAGGACGCTGTAGAGAGCCACGTCCTCGAAGGGCATGTGGGTGCCGCCGTTCATGGCCGCCGTGACGCCGGGATCCGTGCCGATCACCGTGATGTCGTTCTTGCCGTAGCCGCCGGAGAGGAAGATCTGGTCGTAGCAGCGCCGGGACGCGAAGGGCCCGAAGGAGTGGATGATGGGCCGATAGCCCGCCACGGCGAGGCCCGCGGCCACGCCGGCCATGTTGCTCTCGGCAATGCCGCAGTCGATGGCCCGGTCCGGATGCTGCTTGGCCCATTTTAACGTGCCGGAGCAGCTCATGAGGTCCGCGTCCAGATAGATGGTGTTCTCGTCCTCGGTCACGATCTTTTCAATGGTGGCCCCAAGGACCTCCTTGCAGAGGCGCGGGTCCATTTCACCGGTATATGCGATCTTCATGGTCTTCCCTCCAAGGCGGCCAGATCCGCCTGCAGCTCTCCCATCCAGCGGGCGTACCGCTCGTCGTTGATGGGCATGCTGTGGTTCATCTCCGTGTTCTCCGCCTCGGCGATGCCGTGGCCCTTCACCGCATCCAGCACGATGGCGTAGGGCTTGTCACCCCCCTGACGGGTCCGTTCCAGGGCCCCGGCGATGGCCGCCACGTCCCCGCCGTCCACCTGCACGGTATCGAAGCCGAAGGCCTCCATCTTGGCGGCGATGTTTCCTAAAGGCAGCACCTCGTCCACCCGGCCGTCCAGCTGCTTCTTGTTCCAGTCGATGAGGACCGCCAGATTGCTGAGCTTGTGGGCCGCGGCGAAGGCAAAGGCTTCCCAGCACTGACCCTCGTCCAGCTCACCGTCGCCCACGATGAGGAACACCCGGTTCTTCCGGCCCTTAAGCCGGTTGCCCAGGGCCAATCCAGCGGCCTGGGAGGTGCCCTGGCCCAGGGAGCCCGTGGTCACGTCGATGCCGGGGGTCTTGTTCCGATCGCAGTGGCTGGGGAGCCGGGTGCCGCCCTGGTTCAGGGTCTTCAGCTCCTCATAGGGGAAGTAGCCCTTCAGAGCCAACGTCCCGTAGACCGCGGGACCGGCATGTCCCTTGGACACCACCAGATAGTCTCGATCCGGCCACTGGGGGTCCTCCGGCCGCACGTTCATCTCCCGGCCGTAGAGGACGGCCAGCACGTCCGCGATGCTCAGCGCTCCGCCCACATGGCCGGAGCCGATGGAATGGATCGCCTCCACCAGCGCCATGCGGATGCGGACGGCAAAGGCCTGCAGCGCTCTCTGTTCGCTCGATTCCATGTTCGATTTCTCCTTTCACAGCGGCAGGGTGGATCCATGCCGCAGGGCTTTGACCACGGGCAGCTCCTCCCCGCTCAAAAAGCGGATCAGAGCGCCGCCGCCAGTGCAGATATAGCCCATTTTGTCCGTCAGACCGTACTTCTCCGTGGCGGTGATGCTGTCGCCCCCGCCCAAGACGGAGAAGCCCTCGGTGTCCGCCAAGGCCTGCCAGACCATTTTGGTGCCCAGCTCGCTCTCCGGCTTCTCAAACACGCCCATGGGGCCGTTGACGAACACGGTCTTTGCGTTCATGATCTCGTCCCGATAGCGGGCTGCCGTCTTTGAACCGATGTCCACCGCGGCCATATCCGCCGGGATGCCGCCCAGATTGGCTTCCTGCCGCTGACCGTCCTGGACCCAGCTGAGGTCCACGGGCAGGACGATCTTCTCCCCATAGGCCTCGTAGAGGGCCTTGGCCTTGGGGAAGAATTCCGTATAGTTGGAGGCGGCGATGAAATCATAGCTGCCCTGGCCAATGTCGTTGCCCAGGGCGATGAGAAAGATGTTGGCCACCAGGCCGCCGGTCAATATCCTGTCCGCGACGCCCCGGGAGAGGACGGTCTCCATCATCTGGAAGGCGTCGGAAATCTTGGCCCCGCCCAGGATGAACACGCAGGGCCGCTTCGGCGCTTCCATGAGGCCGGAGACGGTGCAGTATTCCTTTTCAAAGAGCCGCCCCATGGCGGAAGGGAGCACCTGCTCGAAGCCGCAGAGGCTGGGCTGGTCCCTGTGGGCCGCCGCAAAGGCGTCGCACACGTAAAGATCACCAAGAGGGGCCAGCTTCTCCACCAGCAGGGTCTTCGATTGCTGTTCGTGGGTCAGGCGCAGCTTCATCTCGAAGAGGGTCTGCTCCTCCGCCACGAACCGCACGTTGTCCAGCAGCAGCACCTCGCCCTCCCGGAGCGCGGCGATGGCTGCCCGGGCCGCGGGCCCGCACACGTCGTCGATCCACTTTACCTCCCGGCCCAGGAGCTCTGAAAGGACCCGGGCGTGGGGGCGGGTGGTGTAGAAGTTCTTATACTCGATGTCACTGCCCTGGTGGGCCATGAGCACCACCTTGGCGCCCTTGTCGGAAAGCTCCCGCACGGTGGGCACGCAGGCCCGGATGCGGTTGACGCTCTTGAGGGTGCCCTTCGCCCGGTCCACCGGCTGGTTGATGTCCACCCGGCAGAGGACGGTCTTCCCCTTCACGTCCAGCTCGTCCAGCGTTCTGATCCCAAATTGCATATGCGTCCTTTCTTATTTGAACCGGCCGATCTTCAGATACTCGTTGGTCTTGGCGGTGCCTTCCTCCCGGGTCAGCTGCATCTTCATGGCCGCCCGGATGCCGTCCATGGTCTCGGGAATGGTGACGCTCTCCTGGGGGATGTTGATGGCGAACATGATATCGTTGCCGCTCTCCACCACGCTGTCCTCCCAGAGGCCGATCTCGTACATGTCGCCCCGGCGGTTGCCCAAGTCGCGGGCATACTTAAAGAGACTGGCGTTGCCCTTGAAGCCCTCGTCGATGGTGACGGTGCGGATGCGGGGATGCTGGCGGAAGGCTTCGATGGCCTGCTCCCGGGTGATCTTCTTCCCATCCTTGGGCGTGACCACCACGGTGATGATATGGCCGTGGGTCACGGGGGTATGGACCAGGATGCCCGTAGCTTCCACATGGGGCATGATGGTCATGAGGTCCACCGCCTGATGGGAAGGCGCCTTGTCGATCTGCAGGGCGTTGGTCAGGCCCCGGTGATAGTCGCCGGGATCGGCCACCCGGCGGATGATGGTGATGGCCACCTTCTCCACGCCGTAGAGACGGTCCAGGCAGTCCACCGCCCGGATGAGGCCCGTGGTGTTGCAGCTGGTGAGCTTCAGATAGTTCTGGCCCAGGCCCTTCTCGTAGTTGGCGTAGCCGTGGAAGAACACGTCCGCCACGGAGTTCTTCTCGCCGCCCTGGAAGATGGCCTTCACGCCCACCTTCTCATAGAGCTCCTTGTTCTTGGCGCCTACGCCGCCGGGGGAGGAATCCAGCATGATGTCCACCTTGCGGCACAGCTCCTCGAAGGTGCCCGCCACGGGGATGTCGTATTTCTCGAAGGCGGCCGGGTCAGCCCCGTCCACCAGGTACAGGTCGTACTTCACGTTGTTCGCGCCGATCATGTCGTTTTCCCGCAGCGCGCGGATGGACAGGGTGGGGGCGAGATCCGCGATGCCCACCAGCTCCATGTCGCCCTGCATGGCGACACCGTCCGCCAGCCGCTGCCCGATGGTGCCGTAACCGGCCACGCCTACTTTGATCTTAGCCATGGTTTCTTCTCCTTTTACAAATTATTATATCACATTTCGTCCACGCGCACGGGACGGTCCTCCCTGAGGGACTTGCTGCAGGCCAGCGCCAGCTTGATGGACACGAGGCCGTCCTCGATGCCCACCCGGGGCTCGGTGCCGTTGGCGATGCACTCGATGAACTCCCGGACCTCCGCCTGATAGGAGCCCATGTACCGCTCCAGGAAGAACCACAGGGGCTTCTCGGCGGTGACGCCGTCCACGGTGGAGATGACGATGTTGGAGTCGGAATCGTTCGAATTGACGACGCAGCCCTTGGAGCCGAAGACCTCGCCCCGCTGATCGTAGCCGTAGACCGCCTTGCGGGAGCCGTCGATGGTGGCGAGGGCCCCGTTGGAGAGCTTCAGCGTGACGGTGGCCGTGTCCACGTCCCCCGCTTCCCCGATGGCCGGGTCGATGAGGCAGGCGCCCTGGGCGTACAGCTCCACCACCTCCTGGCCGGACAGGTACCGGACCATATCGAGGTCATGGATCATCATGTCCATGAAGATGCCGCCGGAAACGGCCGCATATTCCGCCGGAGGGGGCTCCGGATCACGGGAGCTGACGCGGACGTACTGGACCTCGCCGATCTTGCCGGCGACCACCGCGTCCCGCATGGCCCGATAGTTGTGGTCATAGCGGCGGTTGAAGCCCACCTGATAGATGAGCTTCTTGGGAGAGGCGGCCAAAGCCGCCTTCACTTCTTCGATCTTTGCGACGCTCTGGTCGATGGGCTTCTCGCAGAAGATGTGCTTCCCGGCGGCGATGGCCTCCAAGGAAAGCTGTGCGTGAAGGTTGGTGGAGGCGCAGATGAGCACTGCGTCGATCCGCTCATCCTCTAAAATCTTTTTATAATCGGTGTACACGTTCTCGATGCCGGAAGCCTTGGCCCATTCCGCCACGGCCGGCTTCATGTAGGGGTCCGCGATGGCCAGGATGTGAGCCTGGGGCACGCCGGAAAGGATGCTCTTTGCGTGGACCTGGCCGATGCGGCCCGCGCCGATGATGCCAACGTTGATCATGTGATTCCTCCCTGTATGATTGATTTGTTGTTTCGCTTATTCTTGGTAGGCTTCGCCCACGCCGCTGACCAGAGAGTCGTATGCCCGTTTCACTTTGGCCCAGTTCTGGTCCCTGTCCAAAGCCACGCCCCGGCCCACGCCGGAGACGATGAGGCCCGCGCCCTTCTGCTCCATGGTCCCGCCGAACTCCCTCAACAGGCTGGGCGCGCTGCCCGGCTCCGTGGACCGGCCGTCGAAGATCACGTGGACGTACACGTCCTTCACCCCCGCCTCCCGGGCCATGTCGATGAGAGCGAGAGGATAGTCGATGGAGCCGTGGGAGGACTTCTTGGTGAGCAGCGCGAACAGGTGCAGGGCCGTCCCCCGGGCCTTCACGCCCTCGAGGGTCTCGAGGAACACGGGGTTCCTGGCGAAGGACCCGTCCTTCATGGCGTTGTCCAGCCGCACGTCGTCCTGAAGCACCACCCGGCCGGAGCCCAGGTTGATGTGCCCGGCCTCGGAGTTGCCGGTCTTCCCCGCTGCCAGACCCACCGCCGGACCGGAGGCTTCCAGCTCAGCATAGGGATAGTCCCGGAGCAGGGCGTCCCAGGCCGGGGTGTCGGCGGTGAAGATGGGGTTGTTGTCCGTGGGGGCGTCCAGGCCCCAGCCGTCGCAGATGAGCAGCAGCACCTTCCCCGTCTTCTCGAAGGAGAACAGGGGCTCGCCGGTCATCTCCTGAGGCTGCTCGATGCCCATGGCGGAGAGGATCGTGGGGGCCACATCGCAGAGCTTGCCGTGGTCCTTCAGCTTCTTCGTGCCCTCCCCCAGGGCCACGCAAGCCACCAGATTGGTGGTGTGGGACACGTGGGGTTTGCCCTCAGGGGTGTGCAGGATCTCGATATTGCCGTGATCCGCTGTAACCAATACGGTATACCCCATTTTGCGGGCGTATGCAACAGATTCTCCCACATACCGGCTGACGGCTTCGCAGGCCTTGGGCTTGGCTTCGTCGCTGGAGGTGTGGCCGATCACGTCGCCGTTGGCGAAGTTGGTGACAATGAAATCATACCCCTTGTCAAGACCCTCCCGGAGCTTCTCCGCCACCTCCGGCAGCTTCAGCTCGGGCACCGTCTCAAAGGGGACGCCCTTGGGCGAGGGGACGCGGATATCGTCCTCCCCGGGGAAGGGGTGCTGGTTGCCGCCGTTGAAGAAGAAGGTCACGTGGGCGTATTTCTCGCTCTCCGCCAGATGAAGCTGGGTCTTTCCATGCTCGCTCAGCACCTGTGCCAGCGTCTTCTGGACCTTGGCGGGGGCGAAAGCGATGGGAAGATAGGTGTATTTCTCGGAATACATGGTGAGGATCACGAAATCCAGGGGGTCGATCCTCTCCCGGGGGAAGCCCTTGAATTCGGGATCGGTGAAGGCGTCGGTGAGCTCCGTCTCCCGTTCGCCCCGGCGGCAACAGAAGACAACGCCGTCCCCGGGCTTGACCGTGCCCACGGGCGCGCCCGCCCTGTCGTACAGGTTCAGGGGCTCGAAGTGATACTCCGAAGCCACCGTTTCATACCGCTTTTCCACCGCGCGGGCCAGGGCCTCGCCGCCGGACAACTTGTATTCTTTCATGGGTGTTTTCTCCTTTTCGTTCGCTTATGCTTTGATCCGAGGGGCGGGGTCCTCGCCGTACTCCGGGCAGAACTTGCCCTCGCCCGGGAACAGCATCAGCAGGTCCTCAAAGCGATGGACGATGCAGTCGGGCCGGTTCTCCTCGGTCAGCTTGAATTCAAGGCCGCCAGGGTATTCGGCGCCCACCGTGCCCGCGAAGCAGGACTGCTTGGCGCCGACGATGTCCCGCTTCAAATTGTCGCCCACGAAGCAGCTCTCCTCTGGGCGCACCCCGGCGTCCTGCAGGGCCAGAAAATAGATAGCCGGATGGGGCTTCCTGAGCATGGTCACGGAGGACTGCTGGACCGTACAGAACAGGTCCCGGATGCCGTCCCGGTCCAGCCACTCGTCGATCTCCACGGTGCCGATGAGATCGCTGATGATGCCCACCTTGTAGCCCCGGGCGATGAGCTCCTTCACGGTCTCCACGCCCTTAGGCACCACCAGGCGCTCGCCCTTGGCCCGGCGGAAGCAGTACGTCAGCTCCACAGCGGCCTTTTCGATCTTCTCCCTGTCCCACTCTGGCACCAGCCAGCGGGTCCAGAGCATGGTCTCCGGGGCTTCACACATATATTTCAGGGCCCAGTTGCGATACCCGTCATATCTGGCGTTTAGAAAATCATAGAACTCGTCCGGCCCCATGTCCGTGCCGCAAAGCTCGCAAATGCGCTCCCGGGCCTGGCGGATGAAGGGCCTGTTGGTCTCGTCCACCTCACGGAACGTGCCGCCCAGGTCGAGGAAGATGGCTTTGATGTTCTCCTTCATATTGATCCTCATTCCTTTTTAAGCAGTTTTGCCGGTTTTGCCTGCAAAATTGCCGCGCCGGTCCGCGGCAAAGGCAAACACTGCATAGTGTGAAAAGCCCCTTTTCACACTATACCCTCCTGACCTTGTCCCAGGCCACGTGAGGCGCTTTGGGGAAGATCTCCTTGAGCTCGTTGAAATCGAATATCACGGCGTCGGGCCGGTTCTCGTCGGTGATCTTTTCCTTGGCCAGCTTCTCCGGCGTGGTGTAGAGGATGAACATGCCGTAGCCCGCCAGGCGGGTGCCCTCCACGTCCCGGTTCAGGTTGTCGCCGATGTAGACGCAGCGCTCCGGCTTTACGCCCAGGATGTCACAGGCCTTGTTGGAGATGGCGGGATCGGGCTTGCGGATGCCCTCCACGCAGGAGAGGAGCACCGCCCCGAAGTACTTGCCCAAATCGTCCGCCTCCAGCCAGCGGGGGATCTCCTGGGAGGTGACCAGGTTGGAGATGATGCCCAGCTTGTAGCCGTTGGCGTACAGATCCTTGATGGACTGGGCGCCGTTGGGGGCCACCACCCGGCGGCCGTCCTTGTTCCGATACTCGATGGTGAGCTCGATGGCGTTCCTGCGGATCAGGTCCCGATCGTACTCCGGCGTGAGCCACTTGGTCCACAGCTCTTCTTCGGGGGCCTCCCTCATGGTCTCGAAGCACCACTTGCGGTAGCCGGCGTAGCGATAATCGAGAAACTTGCAGAACTCGTCGGGATCGCCCTTCTCGCCACACATCTCGGCGATCTTCCGCCGGGCTTCCGCCTCAAAAGCTGCGTCCCGCTCCACCAATCGAAGCGTGCCGCCCAGGTCGTAAAAGATGGCGTCAAATTCTCTCTCTGTTCCCATGGTTTGCCTCCTGCTCATTTATGCTTGTTCATTCAGCGGCGGGAAGATGTCCAGCAGCTCGGAAATGCGGGTGATGGTGTAGTCCGGATGGAGGATGATCTCCTGAGGCTCGTTCTTGATGGTGTCCGGTTCGTCGATGCGGATCATGGTGGCGAACCCCGCCTTGCGGGTGCCTTCCACGTCCCGGATGGGGTTGGCCAGGCTCCTTGCCGATGGCCCGGCAGGCCAGGAAGTAAATGGCCGGGTCGGGCTTGCGGATGCGGACCTTGGAGGAGAGGATGACGGCCTTGAAGTAGTGTGCCACGCCGTCCGCTATCATCCAGTCGGGGATCTCCGTCTCCGTGATTGTGTTGGCGATGATGCCCAAGGTATAGCCTCTCCGGTCCAGCTCGATGATGGTCGACTTCACATCGTCCCGGGGCACCCGGCGGCCGTCATGATCCCGCCAAAGCCGGGTCAGCCGCCCCGCATGGGCGCAGACCCGCTCGGAGTCGTAGTCCGGCAGCAGATGCTGGCTCCACAGCTCCATCTCCCCGGCGTCGATGAGGGTCTTTTTCACCTCGCTCCGGTATTTTTTCCAGCGCTTCTCCAGTTTTTCAAAGAAAACGTCGTGGGGTTCCGTGGCGCCGACCAGCTCCATCAGCTCCTTTTCCGCCGCGTCGGAAAACGCTTTGTCCGGAATGACGATGCGCAGGGTGTTGCCCACATCGAAGAAGATCGTGTCCGTCATTTGCTCAGCCTCCTCATGCATGTTTATTGTGCAGGGTCCTTACCCGTTTATCTGAGAAAGAAGGGGGACCAATTCATTCAGCTCCCGGATAACATAGTCTGCCCGAGGCGCATCCAGTCCCTGAAAAGCCGCGTCTCGATGAGCGATGGCGGGGTTGTCGATGCGCACGCACAGGCCGAGCCCCGCGTTCCGGGAACCCAGCACGTCCCGGGAGATGGTGTCCCCCACGTACCCGGTCTCGGCCGCAGTGACATCCAATTCCTTCAAGGCGATCTCGAAAATCCGCGGATCGGGCTTGCGGATGCCCACGCTGCTGGACATGACGATGCATTCCATCAGTTCCAGGATACCATACTGCCGCAGAACAAAGGGCACCAGCGTCGTGGAAATGATGTTGGATACGATGCCCAAGCGAATGCCCTGAGCGTGAAGCGCCATCATGGTCTCCCTTAGATATGGTCTGGGGGAATTAATGACCCGTTCGTGATCGTACAGGAAACTCAGCTCTTCCGCGAAGGGAGCGAGACGCTCTTCCGGGATGTGCAATTCTTTCAAATAGTACTGGCTCCAAATCACGCTTTGGGGCAGTTCGATGAGATTTTTTTCTCCAAAATGTTTGTATTCTTCGCCGTTTACCGCCAGCATGGCGTCAAGAGCATTCGGCGTTACGTCCAGGGAGACGCCATGCTCCGACAGGACCGAAAGGAGATGCTCACAGAAATGATAGCGAGATGCCTCAGTCCGCTTCACCGTGTGGAGCGTCCCGCCCAGATCGAACAAAAGTGTTGTGATCCTCCGGTTTTGCATGCTTCTCCCTCAAAACGCAAACGTTTACGCTATCTGTATTGTAATACAGGGGTTTTGATTTGTCAATATGAAAACAGATGGGGAAGAAGAACTTTTTTCTCTTGTCTTCCCCTGTTTTTTCCGCCGTCTTTTCTGCCTGGTTCACACATTGTGAGTATATTTTTGTATTATCCGTTGACATTCCTCTCCGGGTATCGTACAATAACGGAAACGTTTACAATAACGCTTTTCTTTTATTTTTTCGTTCGGAGGTCCTGTTTATGCCTACCGTCACTCTAAAGGATGTGGCCAAGGTAGCCGGCGTTTCCTACGCCACGGTCTCCCGCGCCCTTTCGGGGAGTCCCGAGATCAGTGAAGAGACCCGCCGACGCATCCTGAAGCTGTGCAAGGAGATGGGGTATACCCCCAACTCTGTGGCTCGTTCCATGGTCAAACGGCACACCGATATCATGGGACTCATCGTCCCAAGTCTCAACAACCCCTTTATGAGCGAGCTCACGGCCCACCTGGAGATCTACGCTCGTACCAGGGGCTATAATTTGATGGTCTGCAACTCCTCTTACGATTACGACCTGGAGAAGGAGGTCTTCTCCCTTCTGGTTGGCCGCCAGGTGGATGGGATCATCATGATCCCCGCGGGGCACGAATCCTACGAGCCCTTGAACGCCCTGACCAGCCAGGTACCTACGGTGTTCATCAGCGAGAACATGAAGGATTATCCTGAGAACTATGTTTCGGTGGATAATCATCGGGGCATGCAGATCGCTACGGAATACCTCTACTCCCTGGGCCATAGGAGCATCCTGTACTTTGGCGCCCGGTCCGACAGCAAGACCCATCAGCTCCGGCTGGACGGGTATCTTTCAACCTGCGAGAAGCTGAGTATCGAGCCTCACGTGCTGCGCAGCAGCTACACCCGCAGCTCCCGGGAGGTGGGCTACGCCATGGGCGGTGAGTATTTCTCCCGGCCCCATCAGGAAACTGCCATCCTCTGCGCCGCGGACATGCTGGCCATCGGCGTCATGCAGGCCGCCTTCGAAGCGGGCGTCCGCATCCCCAAGGACGTCTCCCTCATGGGCTTCGACAACATCTCCTTCTCCGCCCTGCCCCAGATCGACCTCACCACCGTGAACCAGCCTTTCCAGCAGATGGCCATCGCCGCGGTGGACATGCTGTTGGAGCGGATCAAAAACCCGGCAGCGGCGCACGCCAAGCTCATTTTGCCCCCCTCCCTCATTGAGCGCAAATCCTGTCGCGCTTTGGGCAAGTAAGGAGATTGCCATGTATAAATACGAGATGCATCTGCACACCATGGAGACCAGCCGTTGCGGTCACGTTCGAGCTGCAGATCAGGTGAGGACCTATCACAGCCTCGGGTACCAGGGTCTCTGCGTCACAGACCATCTGCACAATTCCTATATCGATCTTATGGACTGCCATGACGACTGGCAGGAGTGCATCCGCCGCTATCTCTACGGGTATCATCTGGCCAAAGAAGAGGGCGAGCGCCTGGGTATGGACGTCATCTTCGGCGTGGAGCTCCGCTTCCCCGAGAACGAAAGCGACTATCTCATCTACGGCATCGACGAAAAATGGCTCTACGACCACCCCTACGTGTGCCGGATGGACCATCAGGCTTTCTTCGACCGCTTTAAGGACGAGGTGCTGATCATTCATGCCCACCCCTATCGGAACTGCGATGAAGTGTTTTATACCTGCGTCCACGGGCTGGAGGTGGCCAACTGCAATCCCCGTCACAAGAATCGGAACGAGCTCGCTTTGGCCCTGGCGAAGGCGAATCCCCACCTTATCCGCACCGTGGGCTCCGACGCCCACCGGCCGGGGGACGAGGGCCGCGCGGCCCTGCTGAGCGAGGCGCGCATCCCCGATTCCTACGCCATGAAAGAGGTCATCACCTCCGGGCGGTTCCAGCTCTGGTGCCCGGAATATGAGGATATATTGAAAGAATGCGAGGCGATCCCCCATGTATGACATCATGATCATCGGCCAGATCACTCTGGATCACAACATCGACTTCGACGGTCGGGAGGAATTTCGGACCGGCGGCGCCGTCACCTTCTCCGGCTACGCGGCGGCGGCCATCGGCCACCGAGTGGCGGTGGTGCCCAAGGGCGATCCCCAGCGGGTGGACCCCTTCGCCACCTTCCGGGACAGCAAAGTGGAAAAGGTGTTCCCCGTGTTCTCCCCCACCTGCACCGAGATGGAGAACACCTACTTCACCGCGGACAGGGAGCGTCGGCGGAGCCTGAACACCCAGGGCATCGTCCCCTATGCCCCGGCGGATCTGCCGGCGGAACCGGCTCGCATCTATCACCTGGGCGGTCTCGTGAAGGGGGACATGGGCGGGGATCTCATCGAAGCCTGCGCCAAGCGCGGTGACACGGCCCTGGACGTGCAGGCGGTGCTCCGGTGCCGGAACGAGGACGGCACCTTGGAGCTGCGGGACTGGCCTGAAAAGAAACAATATCTGCCCCTGATCCGCTATCTCAAGACCGATGCCGCCGAAGCGGAGGTGCTCACCGGCACGGACGATCGGGAGAAGGCCGCCTTCCTGCTCTGTGAATGGGGCGCGAAGGAAGTGCTGATCACCCATAACACGGAGGCTATCGTCTGCGACGGGCAGCGCATCCACCGCGCGCCTTTGAAGCCCCGGAACCTCTCGGGCCGGACCGGCCGGGGCGACACCACCTTCGCCGGGTATCTGACGGAACGGCTGGAAAGCGACATTCCCACAGCCCTGGAGTTCGCCGCCGCCCTGGTCTCCCTGAAGATGGAGACGCCAGGCCCCTTCATGGGCACCCGGCAGGACGTGCTGGACTACATCAAGCGGTTCTACCGCTGATCGCACGTAATAGAATAGCGGCCCGCAAGCGCGAGCCGTTTTTACTATCATTCTTTGTGCTGTCGTTGCATACACAGGCCATAGAAGACTATGGCTAGCAGCTGCGCCGTCGCGGAGACGGCCACCAGAAGGCGGGGGTCGAGATCATACAAGGCGCCCAGGAGCCAGCTTCCCAGGAACCACGCCGCACCGAAGCCCGTTTCAAAGATGCCGAAGCCGGTCCCCCGCCGGGCACGGGGCACGATCCGGCTGACGGCGGCCTTCATGATGCTCTCCTGCGCCCCCATGCCCACGCCCCAGAGCACGACGCCTACGCCGATCAGCCAGGGGGCCCTCGTCAGAAACACGAAGCAGGAGAAGAAGGCGCTCAGGGCCGTGGAAACGAGCAGGGCTTTTAGGCCGATCCGATCGAACAGCCAGCCGAAAAACAGCGCTGCGAAGGCGTCCACCGCCATAGCCGCCGCGTACAGCAGGCTCAGCGCGGCGTCCGGGAACGCCTGCGTCTTGGCTGCATGGAGGGTGATCAGCGGGAAATCCGCGAAACCGAAGGCGAACAGGCAGATAGCGACCATATAGAGCGCAAAGGATTTACGGAAGCGAAACTCGGCCGTTTCCGTCTGCTTCTCCTCGAAGGCCTCCGGGTCCGGGTACTTCCTCCGGGCGAACAGGACGAGGCCGATGGTGATGAGGGCCGGTATCCCCAGCACGGCGAAACTAAGGCGATAGGTGGAAAACAGATCTCCCTTCTCCCGAACGGCGGCGATGAGAAAGAGGAGGACCGGCCCGATAAAGGCCCCCAGCTGATCGAGAAACTCCTGAAAGGCAAAGCCCTTGCCCGTACCGACCTCGCCGGCGGCGAAGCTGACCAGGGTATTCTTGGCAGGCTTTTTGATGGCCTTTCCTATGCGCTCCAAAATGACCAGGCCGCAGGCAACGGCCCATCCGTTCTGCGGCACCAGGGCCAGCGCCGGGATGGCCAACACCTGCAGAACATAGCCTGCGATGACCAACGTCCAGTACTTTTTGGTTTTGTCCGCCAAATACCCGGACAGGATCCGCAGAGAATACCCGCATAGCTCTCCGAACCCCGACACAAAGCCAATGGTCGCCGCCGATGCCCCGGCAAGGTTCAGGTAGTTGCCCAGGATGCTTCGTGCCCCCTCGTGGGTCATGTCTGAAAACAGGCTGACCACGCCCATCAGGGCGATGAACCACAGCGCATCGCTGACCCTTCGTTTGTTGTCTTTCACATGCACCGCTTCCTTTGTCAAAACCGATCCGTTTTAGATAGTATACCACAGCCCACCAACCGGCGCACGATCTTTTACGCCCATATGCCTTGACCATGAAAAGAGCACAGCCGTCCTAAATAACGGCTGTGCTGCTGATGCATATCACCCGCAGGCAGTTCAGATGCCCAGCTCGAAGCTGACGTCGCGGACATCGCCCACGGATTCCAAGAACTCCGACAGGTCGTTGACCGTCACGTCGTGGCGCATGCGCAGCGTCAGATCGTAGGCGGCGCTGCCGTCCTCCATCATGTCGATCTTCACCTCCAGGATCTGCATGCCATGTTCGTCAACGTACTCGTTCAACGCCTTCCTGAATTCGGCGGAATTGCTTACCACACAGTGCATGCGCCCCACCACCATGGAGTCCACGCCGATGGTGAACTTGTGCATGAGGATCTGAATGGCCGCCACTACCGCCGTGGTGAAGATGCCGATCACGTACATGCCCGCGCCGATAGCGAGGCCGATGCCGGCCGTGGCCCAGATGCCCGCCGCCGTGGTCAGGCCCTTGATGGAGTTGCCGTTGCGGAAGATGATGCCGGCTCCCAGGAAGGAGACGCCGCCGATGATCTGGGCTGCCAGACGGGCGGGGTCCGTGCCCTTGGTACCGTACATCCCGGCACCATCGGGACCGACCAGGTCGGCAAAGCCGTACTTCGACACGATCATGGTCAATGCCGCCGCACAGCAGACGATGATATGGGTCCGGATGCCCGCCTCCTTCAAGCGCTTGCTGCGCTCAAAGCCGATGGCAGCGCCGCAAACGCAGGCGATCAGCACCCGGATGAAGAATTCAGCATACTGGGAGAGGGAGAATTGCCTCGCCAGAATCTCAGCAAAAGTCACAGGTATCGCCTCCTAAAGCGCTCTTTGTCCAGGGGTCTGGATCAAAGCAGATGGAATACGGCCACCAGTCCGGAGAACACGATGGAAACAGTGGCGCAAAGCTTGATAAGGATGTTCAGGGAGGGGCCGGAGGTGTCCTTGAAGGGATCGCCGATGGTGTCGCCCACCACGGAGGCCTTGTGGGGCTTGCTGCCCTTGCCGCCGAAGTGGCCCTCCTCGATGTACTTCTTGGCGTTGTCCCAGGCGCCGCCGGCGTTGGACATGAACACCGACACCGCAAAGCCCGCCACGGATACGCCCGCCAGCAGCCCCACCACGCCCGTGGGGCCCAGGATCATGCCCGTGGCGATGGGCACGATCACCGCCATCACCGCCGGGACCACCATCTCCTTCAGTGCACCGTGGGTGCAGATGGATACGCACTTAGCGTATTCCGGGGTGGCCGTCCCCTCCAAGATGCCCGGTATCTCGGCGAACTGCCGCCGCACCTCCACCACCACGCGCTGGGCGGCCCGCTCCACGCCGTTCATGGTGACGGCGGCGAAGACGAACACCAGCATGGCGCCGATGAACATGCCGATGAGCACTGTGGGGTTGATGATGGAGAAGTTCAAGACCGCGTCCGTCTTCTGCTGGATGATATTAACATATGATACCAGCAACGCCAGAGAAGTCAAGGAGGCAGAGCCGATGGCGAAGCCTTTTCCGGTGGCCGCCGTGGTGTTGCCCAGAGAGTCCAGGGCGTCCGTGCGGTTGCGGACCTCAGGATCCATGCCCGCCATCTGAGCGATCCCGCCGGCGTTGTCGGCCACGGGCCCGTAGGCGTCGGTAGCCAGGGTGATGCCCAGGGTGGAGAGCATGCCCACGCCCGCGATGCCGATGCCGTAGAGACCCCGGTTGAAGGACTGGAGGAAGTGGCCGTTGGCGTCCACGATCTCATTGGTGCCGCCGGAGCAATAGTAGCTGAGCAGAACGGCGGCACACACGATCAATATGGAGGTCAACGCAGATTCCATGCCCAAGGAGATGCCGCCGATGACGATTGTGGCGTATCCCGTCTGGGAGGTGGCCGCCAGATCCCGGGTGGGCCGATAGGATTCGGAGGTGAAATATTCCGTGAAGAAGCCGATGAGGCAGCCGGAAACCATGCCGCAGAGGATGGCTACGTAGATCCCGATCCACCGGACGCCCTCCACGTCCTTGAAGATGAAGTACGTCAGGGGCAGGGCCAGCACCGCGGAAAGTATGGCCGCGGTATAGGTGCCCGTGCGCAGCGTCTTCAGGAGGGTCATCTGGTTGGCGTCCTCCCTGACCCGCACCAGCTGTGAGCCGAGGATGGAGCAGAGTATACCGGATACGGCCAGAAGCAGCGGCAGGAGCATGCCGGAGAAGCCGTAGCCGCCGATGGCGGACAGAGCGAAGGTGGCCAGGATGCTGCCCACATAGGATTCGTACAGGTCCGCACCCATGCCGGCCACGTCGCCCACGTTGTCGCCCACGTTGTCGGCGATGGTGGCGGGGTTCCGAGGATCGTCCTCAGGGATCTTCTTCTCCACCTTGCCCACCAGGTCCGCGCCCACGTCGGCCGCCTTGGTGTAGATGCCGCCGCCCACCCGGGCGAACAGGGCCATAAAGGATGCGCCCATGCCGTTCATGACCATGATGTTGCCGATCTGGACCGGGTCCTGGATGCCGAAGCCGTACCGAAGGAGGAAGAACCACAGCGTCACGTCCAGGATGCCCAGGGCCACCACAGTGAAGCCCATGACCGAACCGGCGGAGAAAGCCACGCGGAGCCCCCGGTTGAGGCCCTCGGAAGCGGCCTGGGCGGTACGGGAATTAGCATGGGTGGCGATCTTCATGCCGATGAATCCGGCCAGAAGGGACCAGACGCCGCCGGTCAAGAAGGCGAAGGGGGTGAACTTGGAGAGCATGTCGCCGCCGGACGCGAAGGCGATGACCATCAATATCACGAACACCGCCGCGAAGACCGGCAGGACGGTCTTGTACTGCCGCTGCAGATAGGCGTTGGCGCCCTCGCGGATAGCGCCGGCGATCTGCTTCATGCGCTCCGTGCCCTCGGAGAAGGTCATGACCTTCCGCGCCTGGAGCAAGGCGTAGATCCCGGCCAGAGCCGCACCGACAAATCCAATCCAGAACAACGATTCCATAGCTGTACCTCTTTCCTGACTGTATTACGGGCGAAGCGCCCTCGTTTGGCTCCGTAAACGTTTACGGAAGATGAAGAATAGAATCGGCGCCTGCCGTCTATCCGAACCGGCAAAAGCCGGAACGGCAAACGCCGATAAACCGGGATCCAGACCTACTTAACGGTCTTTCTCTTCTTAAAAATCACGACCAGCAGGATCACCGCGATCGCAGCAGCCCCGCAGCCGATCGCTGCCCACGGCACGGTGCGCTCCGCTGCCGCCGCTGTCGCTGCCGCCTCCGGCTTCGTCTCCGCTGCCGGCTTCACTTCCGCCGCCGGCTTCGTTTCCGCCGCCGGTTTTTCCTCTGTCTTGGCCGCAGCCTCCGGCTCCGCCGGCTGGCTCTGCTCGTGACGGATCGCGAAGCTGTCGATGGCGGTGTAGTCGGCGCACTTCTTCGGGCTCGCGTCGCCGGCCTCCGTCCTCTGATACGCGGTCACGACGATCCCTTCCTCCGTGACTTCCACGTAGGCGAAGTACTGCCGTTCATCCGACTGGCCGCCGGTCTGGAACCCCAGCAGGCCGTCCAGCTCTCCGCCGTACTCATCGAACTTCATGCCCATGGGGCTGATGGTGACGAAGGTGGTGGCTTCGCCGGGCTCGGCCTTTTCGCCGCTGCCGTTGACCGTGGCCCTAAAGTAGTTGTGGATATGCCCGTTGAAAAACAGGTCCACCTGAAGCTCTTCACACATCTGCTCCAGGAAGGCCGTCGCCGCGTCGTCCTTCTGCACCAGGCCCGCGTGGGCCAGGACGATCCGGTACGCGCAGCCGGAAGCCTCGAAGACGTCCTTCGCCCAGGCCTTCTGCTGCTCATAGAACCGAAGCTTGTCCTGCGACGCGTCCGCGCCGTCGATGCCGGTATAGGGCTCTGTGTTCAGGATCACGAAGCACACGTCGCCGACCACGAAGGAGGCCGTCGTCTCCGCCAGCATCTCATCGTCGATCCCCCGGGGGAGATTGGTCCGTCCCTTGAAATGGGAATAGACCACGTCGCCCTTGGATTCGTGATTGCCCGGGACATACGCGGTGGGCGTCGTCGCCAGCACGCCCTGGAGCTGATCGAACAGATACGTCCATTCCGCCATGGTGTCGTCCTCCGTGAGGTCGCCCAGGTTCACGATGAAATCCGGATGGAGGGTGTCTGTCAGGAACGTCTGATCGGTGTACAGGAAGGGCAGATACCCCTCCTCGTTGGTGGACTGCAGATCGCTGACGAGCACGAAGGAGAATGCCTTTTGGGCGGGCAGGGTCCTGAACTCGTAGACGCTGCTCTGATAGTCGTTGGTCCCGTCCTTGGTGACGGCCATATACTTATAGTCCGTCCCCGGCTTGAGCCCGGTCAGGTCGACGGAATAGCTGGTGAACGTGCCGTGATCGCCACGCACGTTGACCCGCTCGATCTCGGTCACCGGCACGACAGTCCAACTGGATTCGTCCCGTTCGCGCCAGCGCAGTTCCGCGCTGAGCCCATCGGCCGCGGTGATCCAGTTGAAGCACATCTCGGCGGCGGTGGCTCCGGGCGTCAGGGTGAGCTGCTCCGGAACATAGCGGACCGTTTCCGAAACCACGTCCAGTCGGACCGTGCCCTCGGTGGGGAAGGAAAGCTTCCTTCCGTCCGCCTCCACGGTGCAGTAATAATAGTAGGTGCCGATATCCAGGGACAGATCCGCCGTAAAGCCCGCCTCGGTCCGCTGCATCGGGACCGTTTCAGTGCAGGCCGAGCGCTTCTTGCCCGTGCCCAGGTGGACCAGCGCCTCCCCGGCGGTCACACCCTCCGGCGCCAGCAGCGCGTCGATCCGCACGGTCTCGCCGGAATACGCGCTGTTCTTCATGGGCTCCGCCAGGCGGAACGCCGGCTGGGAGACGGTGAGCCGCTCATGGACCCGATCCTTGAGGTCCACGGCGTCCGCGAAGGCCCGGATCATGGGGTAGCCGTCCGATTCGTCGCCGACCCAGGCCCAAATTGTGTCGAAGTCCCAGCCCAGCCGGTCGAACAGGGCCCTGCTCTCGATCTCTTCGCCGCTCACCAGGGCGTACGCCGCCGCCTCGGGATGGCTGCTGGACACGCCGCCCATGAGCCTCGTCCCGTTCCACACCACGTTGCCGTGGATGTGAGAGCCGGAATCGCCGGCAAAGTTCCCGCAGAGGAAGCCGATGTTCTCGCTGTCGTCGCCGCCGTCGATGAGGGAAAGGAGCATCACGTTGTTGTCGACGGCCGTGCCGCCCTTCAGGTTGCCCACGAGACCGCCCACGCTGTCCGCCTCGTCGCCCTGGATGCGAATGAACCCGGCCGCGTAGCAGTTGACCACCTGGCCGCCGCCGGAGCAGGAGGCCGTGACGCCGCCCGCCGCTCCGTTTTCGTTGCCCTTGCCGCGGACGATGATCTCGCAGTCGACGAAGCAGTTGCGGGCGATGCCGCAATAGCCGTTTTCGTTGCGCTTGATCTTGCCCGTCAGGCCGCCGGCGTTCTTTTCCCGGCAGTCGATCTTTCCGGTGCAGACCACGTTGTCCGCGTCACCGTACAGGCTCCCGGCCAGGATCCCGCAGGAGGACAGGCCCTTGATCTCGGCGTCCAGGATCGCCAGGTTTTTGACATAGCCCTCGCCGAAATCGTGGCCCACGTTGCCGAACAGGCCGCAGTATTTGTTCCCCATGCGCACGACGCGCAGGTTCCGGATGGCGTGCCCCTGCCCGTCGAAGGTGCCGAAGAACGCGCAGTGCACGCCCTCCTCCTTGCCGTTGTCGGCCAGAGCGCCGATGGGCGGCATATAGCCCTCGGTGTCGTTGCCGGTCTTGTCGGCGATGACTGCGCCGATCTGCTCCAGCAGGGGCGACATGTCGAGATCCTGGGTCAGCACGTAAGTGCCGCCGCAGGGCGCGTCGGGGGCGTGGTCGCCGTTGGTGTCCTCCGGCTTCCACAGCCCTGACAGATACAGAAGCTGCTCCGGCGCGGAGATGCAATAGGTGTCGGACGCCGGATCATAGTCCGGCAAAACCGCGCCCAGGGAAAGGAGGACGTCCGTGCTCCACACGTCCTGCTCCCACCAGCGCTCCGCGTCCGCCGCAGCGCTGCCGATGGAGACCAGGCTGCAGACCATGAAAACAACCAAGAAAAGCGATGCGACCCGTTTCATACCTGCGTCCTTCCCCCCTGAATATGCTCAAAAGACTACGCGGAGGCGGCCGATTGGACCGGCCGCGCTCCGCTGGCGTATCCGTGAGATGCTATAACGAGATCAATACTCCACGCCGTCCGTGGACACGCCCAGGGCCGCCAGAGCGTCCATGGCCGCCATATCCTCGGCGTCGTCGGAGACCTTCTGCTTGAATTCGTCCGCCTTGATGGTGAAGACGGTGTAATCCTCCACGGGCTTGGCCAGCACGTAGTCCACTTCCTCATCGTCAATGTACCGGACCCGAAGCGTCATGGCGCCCAGCTTCGCGGTCTCCCGCAGCACGTACACGTAAATCTCGTGGGGCTTACCGGACTTGCTTTCGTCCTCAGTGGGCAGCACGTCCGCCAGGGTCTTGAAGATGTTCTTGCCCTTGTCTTCGCCGTTGGGGAACAGGTAGATCTTGGCGATGTCTTTGCCGGTCTTGTTCTTGACCATCAGGCGAAGGCCGGTGTACCCCTCGGGCACTGCGGCGGCTTCCGCGGCGACGGGTTCAGCGGCTGGCTCGGCGGCAGCCTCAGCGGGGGCTTCGGGAGCGGGCACGGGGATCTTGGCGAGCTCCGCCCGGGCAGTTTCTACAGCCGCGGCATCAGCGGCGGGAACCCCCGCATATACGGGGTACCACTGGTCCACAATGTAGCCTTTCTCCAGGGACTCAGCCAGATACTGCAGGGGTTCAGGATCACCGTCATCGTACTGGACCTTGATATCGTACTTATCCTCGGCGTTCTTCAGGGAGATTTCGTTGGGCAGGAAACCGTCACCGTTGGGCTTGAACCAGTCCTCGATGGGGTAGGTGATTTCAGCGCCGTCATCGAACTTCACATACACGTTGTAATTGTCGGTGTGGGGCCGAATGAAGCACTTGAAGAGGTACATGCCGCCCTCCTTGGCCTTGCCGGGCATGAGGGAGTCCATCTTCTTGCCTTCCACGGTGTAGAGGTAATCGATTATGTTGTTGTAGGTGTTGGGATCGCCGCCCTCCTCAAAGAAGCGGAAGTCCACGATGTTCTTGCCGGTCTTGTTCTTCAGCTCCACGGCGATGAGCTCATAGCCGGGGTAGAAGTTGTCAGCAGTCTTGCCCAGGGCCACGGCGGCATCCATGTTCGCCTGATCCTCGGCCTTGTCCTCCAACTCTACTTCCCACTTGGCAGGGTCCATGCCGTCCTTCATGGAGATCTTGTAGTACATCTTCAACTCCCCAAGGTCTTTCTTGACCTCGGTGCCATCGGCGAAGACCACCAGTAGCTCCTGGGCGACGCCCGCTTCCCGGACGATGTAGATGTTCTTCTCATAGTTGGCCTTGTCGGCGTCTTTGTCCTGCCAGCCCGGGGCAACCACGCTGTTGCCCTTGTCACCGCCGGCGGGATAGATGTACACGGCGTCGATGGTAGCGCCGGTCTTGTTCTTGATGTTGAGACCAAGGGCGACATAGTTCTCGGTGGACGCTTCCACCGTCCTGGCCGTCGTGAAGACGACGGTTCCAAGGACCATCAGCAGGACGAGAACGAGAGAAAGTAGCTTTTTCATGGTGTGCCTCCTGTTTGTTTTTGTGTTATCTCACTTTGCCGAAAAAGACAAAGAGTGGATCCCTTCATTCCCGGCGGCAGGTCACGGCGCCGTCCGGCTGGATGTCGAAGCGGATGCCGTTGGTAGTGCTTTCCGCCAGGGCGGCCATGGGGCGGTTCTCGGTGCAGAGCACCAGGGGTAGTCGTTCCAGAAACATGGTCATGATCTCCTCGTCGGGCCGCTCCTTCCTGGCGTTGGGGTCGTTCTCGCAGGAGACCACAGCACACCAGGGGGAAAGTTTATTAAGGAGCCCCGGCGTCATGGACTTCCTGTCCCCGTGATGGGGGAGCTTGAGGATGTCGCAGGGGGGGATGGCCTCCCCTTCCCAGTCCGCCGCGTACCGATCGCCGGTGATCAGCACGCTCCGGTGACCGTAGGCGAACCGCAGCATCAGGCTGGACAGATTCCGCTCCTTGGCCACCTGGGTGCACAGACCCTCCTCCACCGCATCGCCCCGGTAGAGGGCGTCGAACACCTGTTTCTGCCGGTCAACGATCTCCGCCCGGGGATAGTAGACCGTCATGGTCAATCTGTCGGTCAGGGCCTGTTCCCCGGCTTGGATGGTCTCCACCGCCGTGCCCCGTTCCTGGGCCGCCTCACAGAGCTCCTTGAGGATGTTCAGCATCTGTCGAAGGCCGTTGGGCGGCTTTTTGGTGGAGATAAAGGATCGAGGGACGAAGCGAGCGTCCTCCGGGGGTACCGTCAGCATCTGGAGCCGGTCCACCCGGATGGCCCGCACGATCCTGGTAGCCCCGCCCACATGGTCGATATGGGGGTGGGTCAGGATCATCCGATCGAGATGGGTCATGTGCCGGTCCAGCAAATACTCCAAGGCGTCCTTGCGCAGGGACCCCTCCCGGGATTCCACATAGGGCCTGCCGGCATCCACCAACACGGCGTAGTCCGTCCCCTCCTCGCGAAGCTCCCGGATCAGTACTGCGTCACCGTCGCCAACGTTGCAAAAGAACACTTCCAGCATGGGACTTAACCTTTATACCAGGAAGGACGTTCCTTCGCTTTCTCACGGGCCGCCTGCGCCTTGCGCTCCCGTCGATACAGCAGCAGGGCCGGGATCCCGCCTGTCAACACGGACGCGATACCCGGCAGGTTCACGATAGCCATGAACAGGCCATACTCCGTTCTCGCGTCGGACCAGTCGATCAGCAGCAGCTCAAAGAGCATGACGGCCACGAGCAAACCGCCCATCCACAGGTACGCCCCTGCTGCCAGCCCTTTCTTCTCCCCCGGGAGAAGGGTGAAAAGAAGGCAAACGGCGCTGCCAGCCAGAGCAGGCACCACGTACTCCACCAGGTTCCGTATCATAACGCTGGCCCCCGAAAAGGCTTTTTCCAGGGGACCCAGCAGCAACAGATAGCAGGCTCCATAAACAAGGATGAACAGGATCGCCATCAAAAAGGAATACAGCAGGCTCGCACTCTTCGGTTTCCCGTTCTCTTCAAAGAACAGGCCCCGAAAAAAGCCGTCCAGTTTCCGGTCGAATTTTGATCGCTTCATTACCATGCTATATATGGGTCGGCGTCCTGCGAAATAAAAACACTTTCACAGGGCGCACAGGTCAGGAACTCGCCGTTTTACCTGGTGCTGTTCCACAGCGTCCAATATGCCTTCACGTTGGGATAATTCTGATAGATATGCTCGAAATCCGGAGCGGTGAGGTTGACCTCCTCATAGGTGATGCCGGACTTCTTGTACGTCACGTCGTCCCGCACGGACCAATGGCCCAGCTTGTCGAACACATTGTAGCAGCCGCTTTGGCCATCGTCCCCGCCCATCATGAACTTGATGAACAGCCGGGCGCCCGCCGGGTTGTCGCAACCGCTGACCACGTAGGAATAGGCCGCCGCGTCCTGGGCGGTGTAGGGCGTAAGGCCCGTGACCCAGGCGATGTCCATGCCCGATTCGCCCATGGATTGCTTGGAGTTGTCCAGCTTGGAGGCGGAGCACAGGCCCAGGGTGGGGCCGTTGACGGAATCGTGGACCGCTTCCACCACCGCGTCGCCGTCGGCCAGGGGGGTGATGGTCATCTGGGAGAACCGCCAGAACAGTTCCACGCCTGCGTTGTTCTCGGGGAGCTCCATTAGGCCCGGGGTGTTCTGCAGATGATCGTGATAGGTGAAGGTCAGATCCTTGCCGTACTGCTTCTTATACTGCTCCAGAAGCTTGTCGCTGTCCGAGATGAGCTGGGCCCACAGGGCGGCGTAGGAAGGCGCGGTAATGTCCTTGGAGAAGATGGTCCAGTACTGGGTGTTCTTCCCGCCGGCGTCCTTGTAGGATTGGGTCTCCTCGTTGTATCCCGCCACGATGTCCCACCAGCTCTCGATGGGCACCTTGTCGAACATGCGGGTGTTGTAGAACCAGGGATTGAAGGTGGAATAGAGGGGCAGGCCGAACCGCAGCATGTCGTCCTGGATGTGGGCGCACACGTCGGCGGGATAATAGATCTTGACCAGATCCCACAGCACATATTCGTTGAACACCTCGCCGGAAGCGTCCTTCACCATGAGCACGTCAGCCATGGGGGTGCCGCTTTGAGCCTCCATGCCGATCTTCTGCATGACCGTGTTGGTGTCGCAGGAGATGTATTCGAATTTAAGATCGGGATACTTGTCCCGGATGTACTTGCGGGCGGTGTCCGCGTCGGCGGTGGTGGCGTAGATGGTGATGGTGCCGCCTTCCTTCTTGGCCATCTCATAGAGCTCGTCCATGGACATGTGGTTCCAGTCGATGCCGTCCTCGCCGATGACATCTATGACTTCCACGCCGGTGACCACTTTTCCGACTTCATCCTCGGAGCCGGTCTCCGTTTCCTTGGCGGAATTGCCGCAGGCCGCCAAAGCGGCGAGCATGCACAGCGCCATCAAAACAGCGATGAATTTCTTCATGGAATGGTATCTCCTTTCCGGGTGCTTGATCTATGGGGGCTGTCGTCAGTCCTCGACGCCCGCTTTGTGCTTGGTCTTGGCAAACTTGATGAGCCGCCCTGTTTCTTTATTATATACATTCATGCGGCCGGGGTGAAGTACCACGAACACATTTTGGTTCATGTCATATTCTACCAGGCCTGTCTGGATGGCCAGGAACTCCGTGTCGCCCACCGTAAGGGTCACCAGCGTCTCGCTGCCGGCCGGCTGGTTGGCGTAGACCTGGGCGGGGACGGTGTTCTTGTGGTGGGGGTCCTCGGTATAAATATCCACCATCTCGGGGCGAAGGCCCAGGACGCAGTCGAAATCCCGGCCTTCGGGGATCTCTTCGTCCAGCTTCAGGAACTCTTTGGCAAACACGTATTCGCCGAAGGCGCTCTTCACCCGCAGGGAGTCTCCGTCATAACGGCCTTTGGCTTCGATGAAGTTGATGCGGGGATTACCGATGAAGTCCGCCGCCTGCAGGTCGATGGGATTGGTGTACAGGCCCAGCGGCGTGTCGATCTGGGAGATCTCTCCCTCCTTGAACAGGGCGATCTTGGTGGACATGGTCAGCGCCTCCACCTGATCGTGGGTCACGTAGATGATGGTGGTGCCGGTCTCCTTATGGAGACGCTTGAGCTCCGCCCGCATGTCGATGCGCAGCCGAGCGTCCAGGTTGGATAGGGGCTCGTCCAGCAGCAGGAGCTTGGGGCTGGAGGCGATGGCTCGGGCGCCACGCGCTGCTGCTGACCGCCGGAAAGCTCGTTGGGATAGCGTCCCCGATACTCCTCGATCCGCATGGTCTTGAGAGCTCGCATGACCGTCTCCTCGATCTCCTCCTTCTTCATCTTCTTGATCTTGAGACCGAAGGCTACGTTCTCAAACACCGTCATGTGGGGCCACAGGGCGTAGCTTTGGAACACCAGGTTCAGTCCCCGTTTGCTGGGCGCTTCGAAGAAAGCCTTGTCCGCATCGATGATCATCTTGTCGTCGATGGTCATGGTGCCGTGCTGGGCCTTTTCCAACCCGGAGATGACTCGAAGCGTGGTGGTTTTGCCGCAGCCGGAGGGACCCAGCAGCGTCATGAAGTCGCCGTCCTCGATGGTCAGATTGACGTCCCGCAGGACGTGGTTCTCTCCATAAAACTTATCGATGTGGCTCAACTGGATCTTGCTCATGGGTGAACTTCCTTTCTATACTCAAGACTGGTCACATGCTCTTGGATACGTTGCCGCCGAATTTGTCCGCGATCCGGTTGGTAACGAGGATGAATACGATGATGACGATACAGATGGCGTCCGCCACCTGGGGCATGGCCTCCTTGGAATAGTCAAAGGCCAGGAAGGATAGGGTGTAGTTTTTCGGCGTCATCAAAATGGCGATCAGATCCAGCTCCTTGGCGATGCTGATGAAGGAGAGCAGGAAGCCGGACAAAAAGCCGTTCTTGGCCAGGGGGATCACGATGCTGCGAATGCGCCGCCAGAATCCCGCCCCGTTGATGGTGGCCGCCTCCTCCAGCTCCACGGAGATCTGCATCATATTGGAGGAGCCGGAACGGCTGGCGAAGGGGAAATGCTTCACGATGGACACCAGCAGGATCAGGGTGAACGTGCCGTACAGGGACGGGATGAGGCCGCCCAGCCGGGGCTGGCTGAACATGGAGAAATAGATGGCGGAAAAGGCCACGCCGGGCATCAGATAGGGGATGAAGATCAACTGCTCCACCGCGTTGCCGTACCACTTGCCCCGGCCACGGGTGGTGATATATCCGAAAAACTGGCCAAAGACCGCCGTGATAAGGGAGGCGATCAGGGACAGCTTCACCGTGTTGCCCAGGGCCCTACCGAACTCAGAGTTGCGGAACAGGCCGTTCTGGTTGAAGGAGGGATGGGGTGCGTTCTGCAGCTCGCCGATCCAGGCGTACAGCGTCAGGTTGTCCGCGCCGTACCCTGCGCCGGGCATGATCTGGAAGGATTCCATGACCAGGAAGAACACGGGCATGACCATGGCCACCACCAGGAACACGGCGATGACGATCAGCATGGGCCACTTGGCTCCCCTCAGGGGAATGAGATTGCTGCGGGTGCCCTTGCCGCCGATGGTAGCGTAGGACTTGCGGGTGCCGATGAGCTTCTGGTTCACCACGATGGTGCCCGCCGCCAGCAGGATCATCAGGATGGACATGGCGTAGCCTACCGCGTTGGGGCCATCGTTGATGAAGGCCTTCATCCGGGTGGCCAGCACATAGAAGGGGGTGCCGTCGGGGTTGTTGCCACCGAGGCGCGCCGCCACGCCGTAGGTGCCGATGGACTTAGAGATGGTCATGATGGTGGCGCTCAGGATGGAGGGCAGGATCAGGGGAAGGGTGATACTCTTGAGTATCTGAGCCTTGGTGGCACCTTGGATCTCGCCCATCTCCTCCAGCTCCGAGTTGATGGAGCGCAAGGCGCCGGAGGCCATGATATAGGAGAAGGCGTAGTAGTGCATGGTCATCACGATGATGATTGGAACGAAGCCGGAGGCCAGGGCGTTGGGGACCGGGATGCCCAAGCTGTACAGCACGCCGTAGCCGCCCATGCTGGGGTTGCGGAAGATGGTCATCCAGGACAGGGCCTTGCACCAGGAGGGGATCATGTAGGGGATCAGGATCAGGGCGGACAGCAATCCCTTGCCTGGGATATCCGTGCGCACCATGAGCCAAGCCATCAGCGCCCCCAGGGGCACGGAGATGACCGTGACGAAAGCACCGATGATCAAAGAGTTTCTGAGCGGCACCCACAGGATCGTTTTCGTGAGGGGGCTGGCCAGCAGGTACTTCCAATACCACAGGGTGTAATCGCCGATCTTAGCCCCAGGAATGGTTTTTCGCATGACCTCGGCCTTGGCCACCACGAATGTGTTCTGCACCATGGCCAGCAGCGGAATCACGATCAGCGCGAACAGCATAATCAGCGTGATCAGAACGATCACGTTGAACGGATTGCCGATCAGGTTCCTGAATTGGTTCTTGAACCGCTCCCGACTCATCGGGGGACGGTCCCATCCTTTTCTTGCCATCTTCACAACCTCCATGCAGGGTAGATTACAACGGTCGATAACTCAGTTTAGGCGTTATTCAGTTCTTGTTTAAGAATGGTATATACGTCGTAGATATCGGTGACCTGGTAGTCCGGCGCCACGTCGAACTTACCGATATCCTTTTGTTTGGTCAGGAAGGAGTTGATTTTGAACACGCGGCCGAAGCCCATGCGGCGGGGCCCCACCACGTCCCGGGAAAGGGTGTCGCCCACGAAAGCGCACTCGGAGGGATCTAAATTCGCCTGGGCGCAAGCGATGCGGAAGATGTTGGGATGAGGCTTGCGATAACCCACGATGGAGGACAGGGTGATCTCGTCGAAATAATGACGCACGCCGTACTTTTCCAGGGTAGAAAACACCTGGAAGAGGCTTCCGGTGTTGCTGACTACCGCCACGTGGAGACCCAGGTCCTCCTTTAGGCCCTTGAGCATCTCGGCGGCATGGACGCGGAGCTTACGATCATAGAACGTGGTTTCCCACATATGGGCGATCTCCTCGCTTATCTCCGCCAGCTTCTGCTTGTCTACAGGAATATCTTTGAAGCCCCAATTGCACCAGATTTCCTCGGGCTTCAGCTCGATGAGGGTACGCTCAGAATCCTTTTTATATGCCTGAATGCCGGCTCCCACGATGGACCAAAGAGGTTCCGCCGCATAGGGGACGTCGATGTGATGCTTCTGAAGAATATCATAGAGCGCATATGCCGTAGCCCTATCATTTTTCTCATCGGAATACAGATCTTCCAGCGTTCCGCCCATATCAAACATAACGGCTTTGATCATTCGTGCTCCTCCTGCTCTGCTTCTGCTGTCGTAAACGTTTGCGTTCCGTAGGTAAATTATACAACTCTCGCTTCAAGATTGTCAATAATAAATTGAAGTCTTTTTGCCTTTTTTCGAGTAATGAGCTGGATTTTTCGGAACAAACAAATGCTTTGCGCTTTTTTTACCTATTATTCCTCTTCGATCTTTATCGTTCTCGTAAACCTTTGCGTTGCCAGATTCAGACGCAGGGACTGATCCTGAATCGGCAATGGTCACCAGAGCGGATCATGGAGCGGATGCGGCCTGAAGGCCACGAAAGCCTTCCTGGCCATGGAACGATCTATGCTGGAATGTTCGGCACTCCGAAACAAAAGCGGCCAGGATGCTTTTTTTCTACGCTCAATCCTTTGGCACGTTTACAGCGATGAACCTAATGGTACATCACCGAAGCATGGTCAAGGCGGCCTGTCTGACGGGTTGCCGTTTTTCCATACGAATGATATTTGATCGAGGGCTGTATTATCGCAATAACAAAATGTGGTAAAAATGTTGCATAAGGAATTATATCAAACAATGAAAAGCCCAAAAAACTTAGAGTTTCTGGGCTTTTTTGGCCTCCCCGGCGGGATTCGAACCCGCGACCTTCCGCTTAGGAGAAGTCGGAATTGGTGATCGAGAAGACATAGAAAAACAGGGAAAAACTCCTGTCTTTGGGCGTTTTTGGAATCCGGCTTGTAGTCAGATGAATACAATATTTTTTAGCAGAAAAGCTATATGTTATACACGTTTTTAGTAGAAGTTCAGTAAGCTAGTGGTATATGCGTGAGTGGGAGAAGACCTGGCGGTAAAAAAACTCAGACAAAAAAGGTACATCGGCAACCAGCATCGGTCCACAAAGTTTTTTTGTTGAAAACCTGAATTATCTCTGTTGGATTTATTGAGGAAAGTTCTGTACAATTTCAATTGAAGAGAGGGTAAAGGACCCTTCGAGAACTACTCAATATATAATAGTTTACAGGGAGGAAAAAACATGTCAGTCGGAAAGCGAATCTATCTGCAGCGCAAAATGCCCGATCCCGAGCTGGTGGAAGCCTTCAAGTCCATTCCCGCGTCCAACACCGCGGACGTCATGGGCCGCAGCTGCGCCATGAACCCCCGCATCAAGCTCGTCAGCAGCCCCAAGGCCCAGATGATGGCCGGTCCCGCCTACACAGTGAAGTGCCGCGCCGGCGACAATCTGACCCTCCATGCAGCCCTCAACTACTGCAACGAAGGCGACGTGCTGGTGGTCTCCAACGAAGAGGACGACACCCGCGCCCTCATGGGCGAGGTCATGATGGCCTATCTGTACCTGACCAAGAAGGTGGCCGGCATCATCCTGGACGGTCCCATCCGCGACATCGACGAGATCGGCAAGTGGGATTTCCCCGTGTACTGCACCGGCACCACCCCCGGTGGCCCCTACAAGGAAGGCCCCGGTGAGATCAACGTGCCCATCTCCTGCGGCGGCATCAGCGTGAACCCCGGCGACATCATTCTGGCCGATCCCGACGGCATCATCTGCATCCCCCGCAAGGACGCCGCCAACATCCTGGTGGAGGCCCGCAAGTTCCAGGAGGCCGACGAGAAGAAACTGATCGCGGCCCGCAATGGCACCGCCAACCGGGCCTGGGTGGAGAAGTCCCTCAATGAGAAGGGCTTCGAGATCATCGACGACGTCTACGAGCCGTAAGGAGGCATTTGCATGAACATCGGATTTATCGGATTCGGCGAAGCGGCCTACTGCATCGCGCTGGGTTTCTCCCAAAACGGCACCACCGGCATTCGCGCCAACGACGCCATGATGAACCACCCCGTCATGGGCCAGCAGGTCCACGCCCGGGCCGCGGAAGCCCAGGTGGAGCTGGTGGAGGACGCCAAGGAAGTGGCCCGCTGGGCGGACGTGCTGTTCGCCGCCGTGCCCTCCTCATTCACCATGGACGTGTGCAACACCGTGAAGGACGAGCTGCGCCCCGGCCAGATCTACGCCGACGTGAGCGCCTCCACCCCCGCCACCAAGATCGCTATTTGGGACAAGATCAAGGACACCGGCGTGCTGTTCGCTGACGCGGCCATGCTGGGCTCCCTGCCCCAGGACAAGCACCGGGTGCCTATCACCGTTTCCGGCAACGGCGCCGTCGCCTTCAAGACCGCCATGGAGCCTCTGGGTATGCGGATCACCCTGGCCGGCGACAAGGCGGGTTCCGCCTCCGCCATCAAGCTGGTCCGATCCATCTTCATGAAGGGCATCGCCTCCTTGATGATCGAAACCATGCAGGCGGCCGACGCCTACGACGTGTCCGAGGAGATCATCGCGTCCCTGAGCAAATCTCTGGACGGTATTCCCTTCGCCAAACATCTTGATCGCTTGGTCACGGGTACCGCTATTCACTGCACCCGCCGGGCCGCGGAGCTGAAGGGCTCCATCGCCATGCTGGAGGAATCCAAGCTGTCCCCCGATATGGCCACTGCCGCCAAGCACCGTCACGAAGCGCTGGCCCCCTATAAGTTCGCGGAAAAGTACGTGAACGAGAAGCCCAGCGGCTGGAAGGACATCATTGAAGCCATCCGCCCTGAGAACGTCTGAACCATCGACATGCTTTCCTTCATATAGATCTCTCCAGAATAGAACAAGCCCCACCGAAGGGATGATCGGTGGGGCTTGTTCTATTGAGAACTTCCGGATTGCTGCTTTATATCGTTTGATCCCGATAAACCATCTCCCCGTTGCGGACGGTGAGCATGGTGCGGAGACGCCAGGACGAGGGACGCAGGGCCTGGTCCAGGTCGCCGTAGGGGCGATCGCCGAAGGGGATGCTGCAGGGCTCCTGCCGGAATACGGCTATATCGCCGCAAGCGCCGGGGCTGAGGCACCCGATTTCCCCCGCAAGGCCCATATCCTCGGCGGGCCGGCTGGTGCAGCAGGCGATGACCTGCTCGAAGGGGATGCCCAGTTGGGTATATTTGGCCACCTGGTTGGCAAGGTCGAAGGCCGTAGGCCGAAAATGCATGCTGAACTTGGTGAGATCCGTGGCGATGATGTCCGGGTAAAAGCCTTCTCGAATGGCGGGTTCGCTGACTTCGAAAGAGAAGTGCGCCCGGGCGTCGGCCGCTTCAAAGAGCACGCCCCGCTCCCTGGCCCGGTAGGCCGCCTCACAGACGGTCTTGCCCCCGTCCAGCAGGGTTTGGCCCTTGTTCATGTACATGTGGGTCATCACGTCCCCGGGCCGCAGGATGGAGAGAAGCTCCGGAATACTGCCCGGCGGATTGGTGCAGTGGACCATCACCGGCACCCCCAGCTTGTCGCCGAGGGCCACCGTGGCCTTCAAGGGCTCGTAGCCCAGCTCGCCCACGATCTCCCGGCTGGTGCGGAGCTTGAGGCCCAGGAGCCTGTCGCCGAAGCGATCGAAGGTGTCCCGGATGGCGCTCTCGTCGAAGCGGGCTGGGTCCACGTCCTCCATGCGGTGAGGGAGGGACGCGAGGCCGATGGAGCATACGTTCAGATAGGCCCGGATGCGAAGCTTGCTTTGACCCAGGAAGGTCTCGTAGTCCCCAAAGGTGTCGCAGCCCGTGCTGCCCGCGTCCACGGCGGTGGTCACGCCGGAAGCGAAGCACACCGCCTCCGCCGGGATGCCGATAGCCGCCAGCGGGTAGAGATGAGCGTGGTGGTCGATAAGGCCCGGGGTCACGATACAGCCGGCGGCGTCCACCACCTGCAGCGCCTCCGCCCCCTCGAAACCGTTGACGCCCACGATGCGGCCGTTCTCCACAGCCACGCTGGCCACCCGATCTATGCCGTTAGCCGGGTCCAGGACCCGTCCGTTTTTGATGATAAGCTGATACATGACGTGTCAGTTCCTCTCTCTCAAATAGGAAATACCCGGCCGGGGGATGCAGGCCCCAACCGGGCAATTACAGGGAATCACAGCTTGCTGTTTTCGATCAGCTTCACGATCTCGGCCTGCTTAGCGGTCAACATCCGCTTCCAGGCGCCCTTATCCACGAAGGTATCTCCTGCACCGGGCTTGCCGTCCGCGATGCCGAAGAAGTCGTAGCCCACGGGATGGCCCGCGTGGGAGGGCAGCACCACGTCCACGGGACGGTCCAGCACCTTCTCGATGCTGACCAGATAATCCTCCCGCAGGGACTTGCGCAGGCCCATGGCCTCCAGGTTGCTGTCCGTCAGGACCCCCGCGCCAAGGCCGCCGTGAATGGCGCAGTTGACCCGCTCCCCCCGGTAGGTGGCCTCGAAGAAGAAGGACGTGGTCCCTTCCGTGTGGCCGGGGCAGTGAACGGCTTCCAGCCGGAAGTTGCCCAGATCAATGGGCTTCGTATAGTCGTAGTAGCCGGTGACCTCGAACTCGGGGCAGCGATCCTCGTGGGCGATCCATTCCCGATGTTCGGCGAAGAAGTTGCCGTCCCCTTCGCCTACCCAGACTTCGCAGCCGCTCATCTTCTGCAGAGACCCGGCGGCGCCGCAATGGTCGAAGTGGCCGTGGGTCAGGAGGATCTTCTTCAGGTCGTGGGGATCGAAGCCCAGCTGATAGAAGCTGTCGATCATCTGATACAGGGTCTCCTGGATGGCGCAGTCGATGAGGACCAGGCCTTCAGCGGTGTCCAGCAAGAAGGCGGACACCCAGGTGTTGCCCACGAAGTAGATGTGGTCCACTATCTCAAAGGGCTTGTGGTAGATGAGCCAGGGGGCGCGGAACCAGCTTTGCAGCCGATCCTCCAGGGTCTGCATGGCCTTATCCATCTTCAGGCCTCCTTGGCGGCTTCCGCAGCGTCAGCCGCGTCAGCGGCCTTGCGGGCCTTGACGAGGGCGATGAACTGGCGCACGATAGCGCTGCCGATGAAGAAGATACCGGCCAGCAGCAGGATGCAGCTTACGGGGCGGGTGAAGAAGGGGGCGAAGCTGCCGCGGGACAGCTGCAGGGCCCGGCGAAGGTTGGTTTCCAGATTGGTGCCCAGCACCAAACCCAGGATCATGGGCGTGCGGGGGAAGTCAAACTTTCCGATCACCACGCCGATGATGCCGAAGATGAGGAGCATCCAGCAGTCGAACATGATCTTGTTGTTGGAGAAGGCAGCCACCACGCAGATGACCAGCACCACCGGGAAGAGGATCTGCCGGGGCACGTCGATGATCTTGGCGAAGACGGGGATGCCGAAGTATTCGATGACCAACATGAGGAGGGAGCAGACGATCATGGCGGCGAACACGGTGTACACCAGGGGGCCGCTGGTCTTGAAGAGCAAGGGACCGGCTACGATGCCGTGGATGGTGAAGGCGGAGAGCAGCATGGCGGTGGGGCCATCGCCGGGGATGCCCAGGGCCAGCAGGGGGATCATGGCGCCGCCGATAGAGGCGTTGTTGGAGGTCTCGGAGGCCACGATGCCGTCCATGACGCCGGTGCCGAACTTCTCAGGATACTTGGAGGCCTTCTGAACCGTCACATAGGCCACCTGGTTGGCGAGCGACCCGCCCATGCCCGGCAAAAAGCCGATGCCCAGACCCACGGCGGCGGAGATGATCAGGTTCTTGATCTGGCCCACGAACTCCTTGAAGGAGAAGCCGAAGCCTTTAATCTTTTCCCGGTGCCGCTGCTCCAGCTTTTGGGCGGAGATCTTCTTGCCTACGGTCTTCAAAATTTCCGTCACAGCGAACATGCCGACCACAGCACTGGTCAGGGGAATGCCGCCCAGAAGCTTGGAGTTACCGAAGGTGTAACGGATGGCGCCGTCCACGGGGGCCATGCCGATAAGGCACATGGCGATGCCGAAGAAGGCGGAGGCCAGGCTCTTGATGACGTCCTTGGAGCCCACACCGGTGACCAGAGCAATGGCACAGAAGGTCATGGAGAAGATCTCAAAGGAGCTCATCTTCACGGCGATGCTGGCCAGGGCCGGGGCCGCCACCATCATGATGGCCAGGGAGATCACGGTGCCCAGGAAGGAGAAGAACACGCCGATACCCAAGGCCCGCTGGGCGTGACCCTGATTGGCCATGGGATGGCCGTCGTAGCAGGTGGCGATGGACATGGCCGAGCCGGGTATGTTGATCAGGATGGCTGAGATCAAGCCTCCAGACACACCGCCGATATACAGGGCCACCAACAGGGCGAAGGCTTGGGTGGTGCCCATGTTGAAGGTGATGGGCAAAAACAGCACGATGGCCATGGTGGCCGAAAGGCCGGGAATGGCGCCGAAGATGATGCCGACGATCACGCCGCCGAACATCAGCAGGATCATCTCCAGGGTCAGAAGCGAAGCAAAACCGTTGAGCAACATTATCCGAGCACCCCCTTCAAAATGCCCGCGGGCAGGCGGACGTAGACAAACTGCCGGAACAGGAAGTAGCTGGCCAAAGCCACCGCCACCGCCACAATCACGAACAGGACGGGCTTCCAGGCCTTGCGCTCACACATATAGAACATGTTGAAGAGCATATAGAGGATCGCCATGGGGATGTAGCCCACGGGCTCCATCAGCACGATGAAGACGGCGATAGCCAAGAGGGCGACGATGGAGCGCTTGAAGGCAGTCACACCCGCTTCCAGTTTTTCGCCCTCGGGGGCGGTCTTTTTCTGGAGCTTGGCCTGCAGGAGGCCCCGGACGATTAGAGCGAGACCCAGGGGCATCAGGGCGCCGAAGATCAGCTGGGGAAAGAACCGGGCGGTATCCACGCCGGACACCGGGGTCTTCATGATCTTGATGGAGAACGACAGGATGAACAGGGCCAGGGAACCCAGGAACAGGATCGCACCCAGGATCGTGTCGTTGTAGATGTGAAAGCCTCGGATCATGCCGGCGATCACTTTATCGACTTTTTTCATAGGTTTTCTCCTCTTTCGCACGTGTTTGGGATATAAGGATAGGTGCCCTGCCGGACCTAACGGGGTGTGGTACGGCAAGGCACCGAAGAAGAGAGGTTAGCTTATTTCACGTAAGGGGCCAGGGTGTCGGCGTACTTTTGGGCAGCCGCGGTGGAATCCGCAACGTTGTAGGTGTTGTACGCAGTGCTGTTCAGCTTTTCCTTCATATCCTTGATGAAGGCTTCGTCGGTGCAGATCTCGGTGAGGATCTTGTTGAAGGCTTCGCAAACATCAGCGGGCGTGCCCTTGGGCGCCAGGAACACCAGGGGCTGGGAGGGGAAAGAAAAGTCGACGCCGCACTCCTTGATGGTGGGTACGTCGGGATTCATGGGATAGCGCTCCTCGCCGCAGACGGCCAGGATGCGGAAGTCGCCGCTCTGGACGTAGGGATCGCAGGAGGAGGTGTTGTTCAGAATCCAATCTACATGGCCGCCGAGAAGGGCCGCGTTGCGCTCGCCGGCGTTGCCCACATCGGTGGTGTAGAGCTCATAGCCCAGGGCGTTCTGCAGGGCCTGGACGATCATCAGGGGCTGGCCGGTGAGGGTGATGCCGCCGGTGACGCTGTTGGGATCGGCCTTAGCCGCATCCAGCAGATCGTTCAGGGTCTGATAGGGGGAGCTTGCCTGAACGGCGATGCAGCTAGTGTTGTAGGGGCTGTCCAGGAAGGAGACCATGTCGAAATCGGCCCAGTCGAAGGAAAGGGAACCGTCCAGCTTGGAGGTGAAGATGGTGGTGGTGCCGAACAGGAAGTTGTAGCTGTCGGCGTTGGCGGAGTGAGTCTTCTCATAGCCGGCAGTGCCGGTGATGTTGTCAATGACGAAGGACTGACCGGTTTTCTTCACGAAGTACTCGTTCATGATGCGGATGACGTTGTCCATGCCGCCGCCAGCCGCTGCGGTGACGACCACGTTGACGGGCTGCTTGGGCCAGGCGCCGGTATCGGCGGCGTCCTTCTTGCCGCAGGCGGCGAAGGCGGTGAAGGCAACCAGAAGGACCAGGATGAGGGCGATGGTGCGTTTCATGATTCTTTCTCCTTTTGAAATTGATTTGTGCCGTGAAACCGAAAACTATTGTGTTTTCTACGGTTTTATACTACTATAAAGGCAACCGTTAAGCAAACAGCGATATTTTGACTTTTCAACAAAGATTCTTTGTACAGGAGGCGCCCATGGAACTGATCAGTCTATACTATTTCTCGGAGCTCGCCAAGGATCTGCACATGACCCGGACGGCGGAGCGGCTGTACATCTCTCAGCAGACGTTGAGCAACCATATCGCGCGCCTGGAAAGCTACTACGGCACGCCCCTGCTCTACCGCAAGCCCGCCCTGTCCCTGACCCCCGCCGGAGAATACGTCCTCTCCTCCGCCAAAGCCATTATCAATGAGGAGGCCAATCTGAAAGCCCGGCTGTCCGACATCGAGGAACAGCAGCGGGGCGTGCTGCGCTTCGGGGCCAGCACCCTTCGGATGAACACCAGCCTGCCCCACATCCTGCCCCGGTTTTCCGAGCGCTTCCCCCTGGTGGAGATACGGCTCACGGACACCATCTCCTCGGAGCTGACGGAGCTGGTGCTGGACGGGGAGCTGGACCTGGCCCTCACCGTGTCCAGTCGGGCGGACCCCCGGCTGGCGGAGGATCACATGATGGACGATCAGGTGTATCTGTGCGTGGCGGATTCGCTGCTCCAGGAATACTACGGGGAAGAAGCCGCGTCGTTGAAGGAGCGCTCCGCCGGCGGCGCGTACATCCGGGACTTTGCCAAGCTCCCCTTCTGCATGCTGGAAAACCGGATCGGCGAGAAGATCTATGAATGCTTTGCCGAAGCCCAGATCACGCCTCAGGCCTACATCACCAGTACCTATACCCATATCAGTGCTTCCGTCTGCTTCCAGCGGCTGGCCGCCGCCTTCATCCCCCATATCTGCCTGGCCGAGCAGCGGCAGGATATCCCCGAGGACATCAACATCTTTCCTCTGATTTGTAATGGGAATCCCTTGATCCAGCAGGTGAACCTGATCCGCCTTCGGGAACGCTATCTCCCCCGCCCCATCCGCTATTTCCAGGATCTTCTTTCAGGCTATCTATGTGCCGTTGAGAGCGTCCATCTGGAACGGGTGGTCACGACATAATAAAAAAGCACAAGAACATGACGATATCCTCATGAACTGGATGGAGGTCGACGGCAACGGATCGTTGTAGCCCGACGCAGATCGAGCTGATGCGGGGCATCAAGCGCGTCTTCGACCCCATCGGTATTCTGAAGATATAATGAAGCGAACGACTTTCTGAAAGGTGAAAATGTGACCATTTGAAACAAAATGCAGTAAAAATGCAGTAAACTAGAAAATTAGCACCCGTTGACGGCTCTGTCGGTCGCAACAAGAAAAGAAAAAAGCCCTAAATTCAGGGCTTTTTTGGCCTCCCCGGCGGGATTCGAACCCACGGCCTTCCGCTTAGGAGGCGGACGCTCTATCCTGCTGAGCTACGGAGAGGGATGCGGTCCTGTCGACCGCGAGAGTGATTATATCAGATTTAGACGGTTTGTCAATGCGCACCGCAGACCCGCCTGCGGGTCTGATCATCAGAGGAGCTTGCGGGTCTGGGCGTAGACGTTGCCGCTGCCCACGGTGATGACCAGATCGCCGGGGGTCGCGTTCTCGTCCAGCCAGGCGCGGATCTCCTCGAAGGTGGCAAGATACAAAGCGTTGCCCGTGGCGGCGTTGATGCCCTTCACCATGTCCCGGGCGTGGACGATGCCGGTATCCACCTCCCGGCCGGGATAGATGTCGGGGACCAGGACCTTGTCAGCCCGGCTAAAGCAGGTCACGTTCTCGCAGAACAGGGTCCTTGCCCGGGTGTAACTGTTGCACTGGAAGACGCAGTAGAGGGCCTTGTGAGGCACCCGGGAGGCGGCCTCCAGGGTGGCGGCGATCTCGTTGGGGTGGTGGCCGTAGTCGTGGAAGACGCGGACGCCGTTGCGTTCGCCCATGAACTCGAACCGGCGCTTGGTGTTTTGGAAACGATCCAGGGCCCGAGTCATGCTTTCGAAGTCCGCGCCGAACACGTGGGCCACGGCGCAGGCGGCCAGGGCGTTGATGACGTTGTGAGTGCCGGGCACGTGGAGGCTGATCCGGCCCAGGTCCTTCCCCTCGTGAACGAGATCGAAGGAGGCGCAGCCCCATTCGCCGAAAACAACGTCCTTGGCGTGCCAGTCCCCCTCCTGGAGGCCGTAGGTCATGGGCTCCCGGTCCAGAAGGGGCAGCAGCCGCTGGACCTTTTCATCGTCCCGACAGACGATGATCTTCCCCTCGGGGGGCACCAGGGCGCAGAATTGGGCGAAGGTCTCGATGATCTCCTGCTGGTCCCGATAGCAATCCAGATGGTCGTTGTCGATGTTGTTCACCAGGGCCACCGTGGGCAGAAGGGTGAGGAAGCTGCGAACGTACTCGCAGGCCTCGGTGATGAACAGGTCCCCGTCCCCCACCTTCACGCCGCCGCCCAGCAGGTCCACAAAGCCGCCCACGTGGACCGTGGCATCCATTTTAGCCTCCTCATTGATATAGGCCAGCATGGAGGTGATGGTGGTCTTGCCGTGGCAGCCGGAGATAGCGGCCACATGGGGGTACCGGGCCGAGATCTGCCCAAGGGCCACGCTCCGCTCCATCTCGGGGATGCCGTGTTCCCGGGCGTAGGCTCGCTCCGGGTTATCGGGCTTGATGGCGGCGGAATAGATGACCAGCTCCGCCCCCTCCACCTGCTCCCCCTTTTGGGGCACGGACACGGGGATGCCCAGCTCCTCCAGCCGGTCCGTGAACTGGGACCGCTCCCGATCCGAGCCCGTGACCTCATGGCCCTGCTTCTTCAAGATCTGCGCGATGCCGCTCATGCTGCAGCCGCCCACCCCGATGAGGTGGATGCGCTTCACGTCGTCCAAACCCACTGCCATTTTTCTATGCCTCCGACCAACTTTCTGTATAGTATACGCTCTTACGACAGATTTAGCAACTATTCGTCCGCTTTCGCCTGCTCCCGGGCTTTGAGTTCGTCAAGATCGTCCAGCCGGGTGACCACCGGGGGCTCGCTGCCATCCAGCATGCGGATGAAGCAGCGGCGGCGCTTGTGCTGCTCCGTGTCGAACAGCCGCCACTGGGAGAGCACGTTTTGGTTCATCTCCAGCTGGGGGCCGGTCTCGGCGTATTTCACGCCGTTTTGAATGGCCTTCTTCAGCAGGTCCTCCACGATGACCAGGTTGACGCCGGCGCCCTTGAGATCCGGCCGCACGGCGATGAGAAACAGATCCAGCCGATCGTTCTTGCCCTTGAGGGCCCGCAGGGTGGGGATCCAGCCGAAGGGGAACAGCCGCCCCCGGGTCTTCTGATTGGCCCGTGACAAAGACGGGGCCCCCACGCCGAAGCCCACCATCTCGTCCTTGTCGTTATAGACCAGGCAGGTGGTCTTGTTGTTCACCAGGGGCAAGAACTCGTGGGTGTACTTCTCGATCTGCTTGGGGGTCAGGGGCACCATGCCGAAGAGGACCTGGTACGCCTCATTATAGAGCTCGAACACGTCATGAAGGTACTTGGGCAGGTTCTTTTTGATGGACAGATCCCGGATCTCCAGCGACATGTGCTTCCGGGTCCGCTCCACCAGCTTGGCCAGCTTTTCCGGCACCTCATCGGGGATATAAATGAGATACTCCACCCAGTCCACCTCCTTCACGAAGCCCAACCGGGCCATGTGATCGAGGTAGTAGGGGTGGTTGTAGTACACATAGAACTGGCTGAGCCGGTCGAAGCCCTCCACCAGCATGCCCTCCCGATCCATGTCGGAGAAACCCTGGGGCCCATGGATGGCCACACAGCCCAGCTCCCGGGCGTAATCGGCCAGGGCCGCATACAGGGCGTCGGTGACCTCCGGATCGTCGATAAAATCGAAGAAGGCGAAGCGGAGATAGTTCACGTTGTTCTTCTCGTTGGCCCGCTTGTTGAGGATTCCGGCCACCCGACCCACGATCTTCCCGTCCCGATAGGCCAGGAAGCACCGGGCTTCGCAGTATTCGAAGGCCGGGTTCCTGTCGGGCATGAGATCGTTGATCTGGTCCCCCACCATGTCGGGGACGTAATAGGGATCGTTTTGATAGAGCTTGACCGGGAAGAGAACGAAATCCCGTATCTCTCGCCTGGTTTTCGCAACCTTGACGGTGACCATGGCTCGCCTTAGTTATCCCACTTGAGGGTCTTGCCGCCGATCAGATGCAGATGGAGATGGTGGACACTCTGGCCCGCGTCGTCCCCCACGTTGGTGATGAGCCGGTAGCCGGACTTCGCCACGCCTTCGCTCTCGGCGATCTTGCGGGCGCAGGCGAACATATGGCACAGAAGGGCGTCGTCCTCCCGGGTCAACGCCTGGGCGCTCTCGATATGCTTCTTGGGGATGATGAGCACGTGGACCGGCCCCTGGGGCGCGATGTCCCGAAAGGCGTAGACCTGCTCGTCCTCATATACCTTGGTGGAGGGGATGTTCCCCGCCGCGATCTCACAGAACAAACAACTCATTGTAAAATGCCTCCCATAGCTATAGTATCCTTCCGTCCCAGGATGCGCACGTCGACCAGCTCCCCCGCCGGTCCCGGGCAGCGCACCCGGACGTAGTTTTTCGTGTAGCCCGTGCCGTCCTCCTCCATGAGGACCTGCTGCACGGTGCCGATCTGGCGGTCGATGAATGCCCGCTCCAGCTCGTCTCCGACGGCGATGAGCTCCTTCGCGCGCCGGGCCTTCTCCTGCCGAGTGAGCTGGCCGGACATGGCCGCCGCCTTGGTGCCGGGCCGCCGGGAATAGGGGAACACATGGATGCGGGCAAAGCCCACCTGCCGCAAAAAGGCGGCGGTCTCTGCACGCTCCGCTTCCGTCTCCCCGGGGAAGCCCGCGATCACGTCCGTGGTGATGGCGGCGTCCGGCATGTACGCCCGGAGCCGGTCGGCGTTTTCAAGATATTCCTCGGCGGAGTACCGGCGGTTCATTCGCTGCAGCACCGTGTTCGACCCGCTTTGGAGCGACAGATGGAACTGGTGGCATAGGCTTCGGCTTTCCGCGCAGGTATGGGCGAAGGTTTCGTCCGCGAACCGAGGGTCCAGGGAGCCCAGCCTGAGCCGTTCCACCCCGCACTCATCGCTGAGGCGGATGAGGTCTCTCAGCGTGGGCTTGTCCGCCAGATCCTTGCCGTACTCGGTGAGCTCGATGCCGGTCAAAACGATCTCCCGATACCCCTTCTCCACCAGGGCAAGGAGCTCCCGGCGGCAGCTCTCCAGAGACCGGGACCGAAGCGCCCCCCGGGCAAAGGGGATGGCGCAGTAGGTGCAGAAGCTGACGCAGCCGTCCTGGACCTTCAGCGTGGCCCGGGTCCGGCTGTCCGCCACGGCGGAAAGGTCCTCAAAGCTCCGCCGGGAAAAGGGCGGCACGCTCTCGGGGTCCTGCTTCTCCCCCATCATCGCCCGCTCCACCAGGGACACGATATCCTTCCTTCCGCCGGTGCCCAGCACCAGATCCACGCCGGGCAGGGCGGATACCTTCTCCTTCGCCACCTCGCTGTAGCAGCCCACGGCCACGACAAGGGCATCGGGGCTTTGGGCGTGGGCCCTGCTCAGCATCTGCCGGGATTTTTGGTCCGCCACCGCCGTCACCGTGCAGGTGTTGACGATATAGGCGTCCGCCGGTTCCGCAAAGTCCACCACCTGATGGCCCAACCCCAGGAACAGCTCCGCCATGGCCGCGGTCTCATAGTGGTTCACCTTGCAGCCCAGAGTGTAAAAAGCAACTCGCACGCCCTATTCTCCTAACTCAAAAAGGATCTGGGCCACCATGGCCATGCCCGCGGTCTCGGTCCTGAGGATGCGGGGCCCCAGGGACACCGGCCGGGCGCCCTTTTCCACCAGGCTCTGCACCTCCTCCGGTTCGAACCCGCCCTCGGGCCCGATGAACAGGGCGATGCGGCGGCCGGGGCGCTCCCCCATGGCCGCTTTCAGGCTGGTCTCCTTCTCCCCCTCGTAGGCCACATAGACCGTGTCGAAGATGGACAGGTCCGCCTTCTTCAGCTCCACCAGAGGCAGCACCTCCGGGATCCAGCCCCGATGGCTCTGCATAGCGGCCTCCCGGGCCACCTTTCGATACCGCTGGAGCTTTTTATCAAAATCCTTGCCCGGCTGGACCACGCAGCGGGCGCTGAGGGTGGGCACCAGGGCGTTCATGCCCAGCTCCGTGCACTTCTGGAGGATGACCTCCATCTTCCCCGCCTTAGGCAGGCACTGGAACAGGGTGAGCTTATGGTGGGGCTCGGAGACGCAGGGCCGCCAGGGCCCCGTCTTTACCTGGGCCCGGCCCGGCTCCACACGCTCGATCTCCCCCTGGCATTCGGAGCCCTTGCCGTCGGAAAGCATCACCTTGTCCCCCTTCTTAAGGCGCAGCACGGCGGAGAGGTGCTTGAGATCCTCCCCGGTGATGGTGGCCCGATCCGGCCCTATGTCCTCTACAAAGAAGCGGTTCATTGGGGGTTCCTGCAGAGCATGGCGTACCAGCAGTCGGAGGAGATGACCTCCCTGACCTCAAAGCCCGCCTGCTTCAATTTTTCTTCCGTTTCCGCCGCCCGATCGTCGATGATGCCGGAGACGATGAACCAGCCGCCGGGCGATACCACCGTTTTTGCGTAGGGAGCAAGGCCGATGATCACGTCCGCCACGATGTTGGCCGCCACCACGGGATAGGGGCCGCCGATCTTCGCCCGCAGGGATGCGTCGTCCAGCAGATTCCCGATGTGGATCTCATACCCGTCCTCCCCAAGGCCGTTCATCCGGGCGTTGTCCCGGGCCACGGTCTCGGCGATGGGGTCGATATCCACGGCCACGGCTCGCTTGGCCCCCAATAAGCGGGCGGCGATGGAGAGGATGCCGCTGCCGCAGCCCATGTCCAGCATGTCCTCGCCGGACTCCATGACCCGCTCCAAAAACTCCAGGCACATGCGGGTGGTGTGATGGGCGCCGGTGCCGAAGGCCATGCCCGGGTCCAGCTTCAAAACCACCCGATCCGTCTCCGGCTTTTCCTCCCAGCAGGGGAGCACCAGCAGCCGCCGGCCGATCAAGAGGGGCTTATAGTACTGCTTCCAGTTGTTGGCCCAGTCCTCCTCGTCCACGGTGCGCACCGTGACGGCCAGGGTGCCGAGATCCACCCCCAGGCCCAGGGTTTTTAGCCGGGCCACAGCGGCCTTGGCCGCCTCCACCTTCTCGTAGTTTTCCGGGCAGTCCGCCACATACCCCTTTACGCAGGGCCGATCTGTGCCGATCTTGTCCATGTCGGCAAAGTCCCAGTAAAGCACGCTCTCCCGCAAAAAGGCCGCGGCGGCGGTCCGGCTCTCCTCGATGCTCTGGCCCGTGATGCCGGCCCCGTCCAGGGCGGCGCACACGTAGTCCAATCCCTCATCGGTGGTATAGACGCTGATCTCCAGCCATTTCATGGATGAACACTCCCGCTTTCTCTTTTTTGTAACAAAATATTATACTATGATTTTCCGCCGGTCACAAGTCTTTTTATTCGACGGACAGTCTTTCATAGATGCTGCACATTTGCAGCTTTTGAACAGAAAAAGGGCCAAAAAGAACTTCGAAAAGAGAAAAAACGGCAAAGAAGAAAGGTTATTCGTCGATCAAATCGTCCTCGACTTCGTCCTCATCCACCCAGTCGGGGTCCTGCTCCACCAGGAGCCGGAGGACGCGGAGGTTGTTCCGCTTGAGGATGGTGACGGTGAGATCCTCGAAGGTAAAGCTTTCCCGAAGCTTCGGGTAGCCTCCCAGCATCTCCACGGCCCAGCCGCCCACGGTGGCGTTGTCGTCGTCGATCTCCTCCTCGTCCTTGTCGAACTCGGCGAAGAAGTCATCGAGGCGCATGTCCCCGTCCACCTCGTAGGTGTGAGGCCTGATTTCGGTGAACTCCTCCTCGATCTCGTCGGATTCGTCCCAGATGTCCCCCACCAGCTGCTCCAACACGTCCTCCATGGTGAGGACGCCCATGGTGCCGCCGTACTCGTCGGTGACGATGACCATATGCCCCTTCTTTTTGCGCATGGTGTTGAACACGTCGTCCAGGGGCATGGTCTTGTGCACGAAGATGGGCGGCAGCAGCAGTTTTTCGATGTCCGCGTCCGGATCCTTCACCAGCGCCTTATAGAGGTGGTTGAGGTGCAGGATGCCCACGATATTGTCCATGGTCTCCTGATACACGGGAATGCGGGTGTAGGGGGACGCAAAGGCCACCTTCAGCATCTCCTCCCGGGAATCATCGAGATCGATGGCCACCAGGTCCACCCGGGGGGTGATCACCTCGTAGGCTAGCACGTCGCCGAAATCCAGGGCGCTCTGCAGCAAGTCCGCCGTGTCCTCATCCACCACGCCCTCGTCTTCCACGGTCTCGATGATGGTCTCAAGGTCGTCCTCCGTCACCGCCGGGCCGCTGTCCTGCCCTCGCTCCCACAGCCGGGAGATGAGGTGAAGCAGCTTCTCCAAAAGCCAGGTGAGGGGCCAGGTGAGCCCCATCCAGAGCCGCAGCGGCACCGCCGCCAGGTTGCTGAACCGCTCGGGCTGAGCGCTGGCGATGATCTTGGGGGATATCTCGCCGAAGGTGATGATGAGCACGGTCATGACGGCCGTGGCCACCCAGGCGCCCGTCTCCCCCATGAGCCCTACGGCGATGACCGTGGCCAGGGACGAAGCGCCGATGTTCACCAGGTTGTTGCCCACCAGGATGGAGATGAGGGCCTTTTCAAAGCTTCGTTTCACCTTCAGGGCCAGGCCGTAGGCGCCGCCCTTTTCCGCCGCCGCGTGCTCAAGACGCAGCTCCTGGGCAGCGGAATAGGCGATCTCCGAGCCGGAGAAGAAGGCGGACAACAGGATGCACAGCAGGATGAGCAGAAGATGCACGATCATGCTTCGTCACCTCCTGCCGGCGCTTTATCGTCCTCGTCGTAGATCTCGCCCACCAGCTCCTCCAAGATGTCCTCCACGGTGACGATGCCCAAAAGCTTCCCGTCCCCGTCACGGACGATGGCGGCATGGACCCGCTGGCTGGAGAGGGTATCCAGCAGCTCGTCGATGGGGGCGCCGGCGGTAACGAAGGTAGGCTTGTCCATGACCCGGCTCAAGGACACGTGGCCCTGACGCTGGATGTAGGATTTCAGGTATTTGCGGATCTGGAGCATGCCCACCACGTTCCCCTCCCGATCCACCACGGGCAGCCGGGAGTGGTTGGTCCCCTCGATGAGGGAGACGATGGTCTTGGGGGACATGTCCCGGCGAAGGACCGTCACCTGGTCCCAGGGGGTGAACACGTCCCGGACCGGGGTCTCGGTGAACTCCAGGGCGGATTGGACCAGCTCGGCCGTATCCTCGTCCACGCCGTTCTCCTCGTCGGGGATGATGGAGTCGATGATGTCGTGGAGCTCGTCCTCGGTGACGGTGGGATCCTCGTCCTCGGAGATCCTGGCCACCTTTTTTAAAGTCTTGCTCATGCCGGTGAACAGGCGGATGAAGGGCTTCAGCACCTTCATGAGCACCAGCAGCGGCGTGGCGCAGAAGAGGGCGAACCGCTCGGAGCAGGCCTTGGCGAAGGATTTGGGGATCATCTCCGCCGCCAGGAACACCAAAAGGGCCGTCACCAGGGTGGTGACCGCCACGGCGCCCTCGCCCCACAGCCGGGTGGCCGTGAGGGTGGCAAGGGCAGCACTGCCGATATGCATGATGTTGTTGCCGATGAGGATGGCCGACAGGGCCTCCTCGAAGTGGTCGAGGATGTAGATGACGCGCCGGGCCCGCCGATCCCCGTCGTCCGCATAGCTCAGCATGCGGATCCGGTTCACGGTGGACAGGGCCGTTTCACTGCCGGCAAAGAAGGCGCTGCACAGCAGCAGCACCAAAAAGAACAAGACAAGCCCAAGGGGGAACTGCCCCGTGACTTGAGGAACGGACTCGTTCAGCAGCACACATATGGGAATGCTACTGGGATCTGCGTCCACGAAAAACCACCTCACAATAGAATAGTAACAGGCCTATTATAAAGGAGGATCGCCCGCCTTGCAAGCGGTCAGTCCCCCTTTTTCCATACTTTTTCACAGAAAAACAGGATTTTCTCAGCCGCCCAGCTCGAAACTGACCGCCCGCACGTCGCCCACGGACTCCAAGAACTCGGAGACGTCGTTGACCGTCACGTCGTGGCGCATGCGCAGCGTCAGGCTGTAGGCGGCGCTGCCGTCCTCCAGAAAGTCGATCTTCATATCCTGGACCTGAATGCGGCGCTTGGCGATATAGGCGTTCAGCGCCTTGCGGAAAGCCTCCTCGTTGGGGGCGATGCACTTGAGATGCCCGATCACCATGGAGTCAGCGCCGAAGGTGAACCGGTGGGTCAAAATCTGGATGACCGCCACCACCACCGTGGTGAAGACGCCCAGCACGTACATGCCCGTGCCGATGGCGAGGCCGATCCCCGCCGTGGCCCAGATGCCCGCCGCCGTGGTCAGGCCCTTGATGGAGTTGCCGTTGCGGAAGATGATGCCGGCGCCCAGGAAGGAGACGCCGCTGATGATCTGGGCGGCCAGCCGGGCCGGATCCGTGCCGTGGGTCCCAAAAAGGCCGGTGCCGTCGGCGGCCACCATATCGCCGAAACCGTATTTGGACACGATCATGGTCAGAGCCGCCGCGCAGCAGACGATGATATGGGTGCGGATGCCCGCCTCCTTCAGCCGCTTGCTGCGTTCGTAGCCGATGGCGGCGCCGCAGATGCAGGCCACCAGCACCCGAAGGAAGAATTCCCCGTACTGCCAAAGGGTGAACTGTTTCGATAGATTTTCCGCAAAGGTCATTTGCCCCAGCCTCTTTTCCCCATGGTGTGAACAAAAGAGATCGGTGCGGCCAAAGCCCACCGATCCGAAGGGTCTATGCTCAGGAGATCATGTCCCCCTGATGGGCAATGAGGGTGGCGTCGTAGACCCCCTCCACCCGCATGAACTTGTCCACGAAGCCGGTCTCGCTCTGGCGGATGCGCAGCTCTACGGTCATCTCGATGCCCTCCCGCTGGACGGTCTTGCTCTTGATCCGGCCCTGGGGCAGCTGGGCCACCATCTGCTTGATCTGCTTGGACGCGCTCTCGTCATAGTGGAGGATCAAGAGATACGGCATGGTGGACCGGCCCTTGATGACGGAGATGAAGATCATGCACAGGCCGATGAACACCGCCGCGATGATGCCGGCGATGAAGTACCCCGCGCCCAGCGCGATGCCCTCGGCGATGGCCCAGAACATGAACACCGTGTCGATGGGGTCCTTGATGGCGGTACGGAAACGGACGATGGACAGGGCGCCCACCATGCCCAATGACAGCTTCACGTTGTTGGCCATGAACATGATGACCGTGGCCGTGACCATGCAGAGCATGACCAGGCTCAGGTTGAAGGTCCGAGAGTAGATGACCCCGGCGAAGGTGATCCGATAGATGAAGAACACATAGAGCCCCACCAAAAACGCGGCCAGGACCGTGAGGATGGTGAGCATGGGCTGATAGTTCTGCAGCTGCAAGATGTACTGAAATACGTTGTCCATTGTTTTCTCCTTTTCCTGCGAATGATTCTCTTAAAAGTCGAACTGCCGGCAAAACAGATACTTGCTGGCCGCCGTGTGCTCCGCCGCGTTCACCTGCAACAGGGAACGAACGTAGCCGGGCAGATACTTGTTGAACTTGACCTCCAGGATGCACCCGTTCTCAAACTCCGTAGCCGGGAAGGTGGGGGCATGGGGATTGAACAGGTCCGTGCAGCGAAAGCCCGTGCGGATGTTCCGATCGATGGTGATCCTGACGTCCTCCAGGGGGAAGATGAAGGGCTCCCGATCGTAGTCCACCAGGACCCGGGGCCGCCAGCCCTCGGTCCTGAGCGCCGCATAGAGCTCGGCGGCGAAGTCCTCCTGCCGGTGGAGGAGGAAGCCATATTCCCCGGCCAGGATGGCGTCGCACTGCTGCCGGGTGATAAGCAGGCTCTTTTTGCCGATGAACTGGCCATTCTTATGCTTGCGCTCAAACTTGATGACCTTGTCGGACATGTCGTAGATGCGGATGCGGTACTTGTCTCGAAACTCCACGCCGTCGGCCTTCTCCCCCACCGCCCGCTCAAAGGGGGTGTCGAAGTAGAGGCTGCGGATGAAGTAGGTCCCGCCGTTCTTCACGGCGTGGGGATCCTGGGACAGGGTGAGCCGAAGCCGGGTGGCCAGAAACTCCGCCTCCCCCAGGCTGATCAGATATTTTATCTCGTGCCTGTATTCCATGGTTCCCCTCACTCCGTTCGTCCGAAGATCTCCATCATCTTCGCGTCCGTCAGCTTATAGTTGGTGTTCTTGTTGATATAGTTTTTCAGGTACTTGAAGTAGTATTCCTGATAGTGGTTGGCATAGCCCCGCACGTTGTTCAGGTGGGCCTTCCAGTTTTTCACCGTCAGATTCCAGCGGGGAAAATCCCACTCGATCTCCGAGGCGATGTTGCCGGAGAGGGCGTCCACCTTGGCGACGATCTTCTCCGGTGAGTATACATCATTGGTCAACTTGGCGCAATACTTCAGGAAAATTTCCACAAAGTCGTTGTTTTTCAGCAGGGATCGGGACAGGACCGTGGAAAATCCCTGGCCGGCCCCGTGACCCTTGGGGTTGAAATACTTGGTGAAGAAGTCCCGCCGATAGCCGTTGGTGTAGGCGTCCTCCTTCTCGTCGTTCCGGGCCATGGCGTCGTCGAAATCGTAAAGGATCCAGCGCCACTTGCCGTCCTTCTCACTGGAGCGCCACCACTTGATGTTGCCGGAGTCGTTGTTGCCCACCAGGATCTCCACCGCGCAGTAGAGGGCATAGTTCTCCACGTCGATCTGGGAGCAGACGTATTCATAGTCCCCATAGTTGCTGAGGTCGCAGTTCTTGCTCTCGCAGAACTTGATGAGGGCGTTGTAATCGTCCACGCACTTGGGATCCCCGGACACGTACACGCCGTTGCCCTTGAGCACGTCGATGGTGTCCTTGTTGGCGATGGAATAGTGCTGGGCCAGGAACGCCCGGCTCACCTTTTCCCGCAGGTTGTAGCAGCCCCAATACTGGCCGTTGAGATACAGGGCCGTCTGCACATAGGCCTGGGTGCAGGTGTCGAGCCCCGCATCGTCTATGAGCCCCAGCATCATGATGTCCCTGATCTTGGTGGCCACGGCATCTTTGGCAGAGCAGCGCAGAACCAGTGATTCATAGCCCCAGTCGCTGGGCCGGTTGGCGAAGAAGGGATAATCCAGCATGGAGCCGCCATAGCCTTTGCGGGCGATGAGGGCGAAGTTCCGCTGTCTTTGGTACCGGGAGAAGGAACCGAAGATGCGGATCATCAGGTCCGACTCAAAGAGGACCCCCTGGCCGCCGGGGGCCGTGTAGGTCCAATGGGACGGCCGCTCCCACTCCCGACCCCGCTGGTTGTAGTTGGCGCCCAGCTTTCGATCGTTGGAGGGGGTGGTCCATTCCGTGGCCGCCGTCTTGCCCTGGTAGTGGCTGCCCACCACGTAGATGCCGTAGTCCACGTTGAAGAGATTCTCCGGGTCCGTGACCAGGAAGCACACGGGCAAGGTGGAGTCGTGGGCGTCGGTGGTCTGCTTGTCCCCCACGATGACGTAGGTATTGGAGACGACGGGGCTCTTGTAGAGGGTCCCGTTCTCGCTGAAAGCCCTGGCCCGCAGCACCGCGTTTTTATCGAAGGTGAGCTGTTCCCCCGCCCGATAGCGGGTGGAGGATTCCGTGGGCGTGGTGCAGTCCAGGGTGTAGGTCACATAGGTCCCGGCGGGGACCTCCATGGACACCGTCTGGGCCCCGTGATACACGCCGCTGTCCAGGGAAACCGCCGGCGCGTCGCAATACGCGCCGCCTGAGAGGGGCGCCGTGTTGGCCGCGCCCTGGGTGGGCGTCTCACAGAGGCCCCAGCTGTCCCCCACCTTGGCGTAGGACACGCAGGCCACGCATGCGGGCACGGTCACCCGATCGATGAGGGTGCCTTCGTTGTTGTAGAGATAGAGGGTCTCCCCCTGGGCGGAAACGGAGAAGTTCAGCGTCAGCGCCCGCATTTCGGCGGTGACGGACTTCTCGTCCTTGCCTTCCAACGGAAGGCTGCCGCTCATGTAGAGGATGAGATATCCTTTCCCGGCGATACTCGTTCCCTCAGGAAAAACCCATTTCGTTGGCTTTTTCTCGTTGTCTGACAGGGAGTAGCCCGTGAGGGACACGGTTTGGTCGGAGCGGTTATAGAGCTCCACCCACTTGCCCTGGTCGTCGTCGTCGGGGACGCCCTTGCTGTCCAGACGATAGCGGTAGCCGTCGGACAGGATCTCGGAGAAGGTGATGTCGTGGACGCCCACGTCCGGGTTCCGCTGCTTGTCGAAGGCGGCGTAGCCCGCGCTGGTGTTGGGATAGCCGGGGGTAGGCTTATCGGAGACGGAGAAGCCGTTCTGGGTGTCCAGGTCGCCGGAGCCCGTGTAGCCCCGGATCATGCTGCAATCCTTCTGCTGGGTCTCGAACTCGCACATGTCCAAGATGCCGCCGTTTTGGTCCACCAGGATGATGGAATCCCCCTTGCTGCCGGACAGGTTGAAGGGCAGGGAGATATAGCCATCCACCGTCTCGGGCATGCACCACAGGAGCATGTACTCCCCGGCGCCGATGGTGGTTCCCTGGGGGAAGGTGAACCGATAGGGCTTGCGGATGTCGTCACTGAGACCGCAGCCGCCCAGGTCCACGGGGACGTTGGTGGTATTATGTATTTCGATCCAGTCGGGATACTGGCCGTTGGGACCGGCGGTGGTGGTGCCGTTGCGGGCCATGATCTCGGAGATATAGACCCCGTTGTGCTGAGCCGTGGTGCCCACGCTCAGGGTCGCTTCGCTTTCGCCCAGCTTCCGGCTCTCCTCATAGGCCGCGATGCCTGCGGGGGTGTTGGGATAGAGGGGCGAAGGAAGCATTTGGGTATACTTCTTGCCCACGTCGTCCCAGCTCAGGGTATAGCCGGTGTAGACGGCGGGAATCTCCATGGTGAAGAGGGGTTCGCCGCCGGCGTTGGTGAGCCGGATCACGTCTCCCGCGCCCAGCTTGAAGTCGGCGATGAGGGCGTTCTCCACCTTCTCGCCGGTGCACCAGACCAGGATGTACCCGTCGGGGGGCAGCACCGTCTTGTCGGGGAAGACCCAGAGCCGATCCTCCCGATCGGAGAGGCCCCAACCGGAGATGTCCTGCTCCGTAGAGGAGGTGTTGTGGATCTCCACATAGTCCGGATGGTTCCCCGCCCCGTCGGAGACGATGCCCGTGTTGTTGGTCATGATCTCGCTGATGACCACGTCCGTGGTCAGCTGGACGGAGGCGACTTCCGCAGCCTTCTTTTTCCGGCAGGATGCCCAGCTCACCCCGATGATGAGCAGCACCACCAGCACCACGGCCACGGCTGGCCGGATCATCGCCTGTTGTGCGCGCCTACGCTTCATTTCCTTTCCTCGTTTCCTGGATAATCGTTCTGTGTATCATAGCATACGGGGGGACGGGCTTTCCATGGCCCGAAGAGAGATTTTACACTCTGTATACAATCCCCCCGGTTCGTTCACCTTTAGGCCTCGGCTTCGGGAGCGGGACCTTCCTCCGGCTCCTCCTCGGCATGGGGCGCCAGAGCCACGCAGACGACCCGGGTCCCCTCGTCCACCCGCATGAGACGGACGCCCTGGGTGGCCCGGCCGATGGCGGGCACCTGAGACACGGGAGTGCGGATGATGGTGCCGTCGTCCCGGACCAGCATCATGTCCTCGTCTCCGGAGGTCATCTTGCAGCAGGCCAGATCTCCGGTCTTCTCCGTCAGGTTCATGGCCGTGATGCCCTTGCCGCCCCGGCCCTGGGCCCGGTACTGGTCCTCACAGGTCCGCTTGCCCATGCCCCGCTCGGTGACGGTGAGGAGGGCGCCGCCGGGCACGATCTTCACCATGTCCACCACCTCGTCCCCTTCGTCAAGACGGATGGAGCGCACGCCCTGGCCGCCCCGGCCCGTGGCCCGCACGTCGGCTTCGGAGAAGCGGATGCACTTGCCCTTCTTGCTGGAGATGAGGAACTCGTCCTGACCGGAAGAGACCTCCACGCTCATGAGCTCGTCCCCCTCCAGGATGGACTGGATCAGCAGGCCGCCCTTGCGGATGTTGCTGCACTCGCTGATGCGGGTCTTTTTGATGAGGCCCTGCCGGGTAGCGGTGACCAAGTACCGGTTCTCGGTATCCTCGCCCCGGCCGCCGGGGTACATGGCTGTGACCTTCTCCCCGTCCTGCAGCTGGACCAGGTTCACCACGGGCACGCCCTTGGAGGCCCGGCCGGTCTCCGGGATGGCATAGCAGCGGACCTTGAAGACTCGGCCCCGAGTGGTGTAGAAGAACAGGTCGCTGTGGGTGGAGGTGACGAACATCCGCTCCACGAAATCCTCTTCCTTCGTAGAATGGCCCATGACGCCCCGGCCGCCCCGGTTCTGGGTCCGGTACACGTCGGGGGAGATGCGCTTCACGTAGCCGAAGTGGGTCATGGTCACCACCATGTCCTCCTCCTGGATCACGTCGTCCAGGTCGATATCCTCCAGCAGCTGGGTGATCTCGGTCCGCCGCGGGTCGGCGTACTTCTCCTTGACCACCAGGGCTTCCTGCTTCACGATGCCCAAAAGCTTATGCTCGTCGGCCAGGATGTCCTGCAATTCGCCCACCCGAAGCTTCAGGGACGCTTCCTCGTCATGGAGCTTATCCCGTTCGAGACCGACGAGGCGCTGCAGACGCATGTCCAAAATGGCCTGGCCCTGGCGCTCAGTTAGGCCGAACCGGGCGGTCAGCCTCGCCTTGGCTTCCTGGGCGCTATTTGAGGTCTTCACGATCTGGACCACCTCGTCGATGTTGTCGGTGGCGATGATGAGGCCCTCCAGGATGTGGAGCCGCTCCAGGGCCCGGTTGAGGTCGAAGCGGGTGCGGCGGGTGACCACGTCCTTCTGGTGCTCCAGATAGTAGTAGAGCATATCCCTCAGGTTCAAAACCCGGGGCTCCCCGTCCACCAGAGCGAGGAGGATGGCACCGAAGGTATCCTGCAGGGCGGTATGCTTATACAGGTTGTTGAGGACCACCTGGGCGTTCACGTCCCGCTTTAGCTCGATGACGATGCGGGTGCCCTCCCGGTCGGTCTCGTCCCTGAGATCCGAGATGCCCTCCACCTTCTTTTCCTTCACCAGCTCGGCGATCCGCTCGACGAGGCGAGCCTTGTTCACCTGGTAGGGGATCTCGGTGACGATGATCCGGCTCCGGTTGGCGCTCATCTGCTCGATCTCGGACTTAGCCCGGACCACGATCCGGCCTCGGCCGGTCCGATAGGCCTCGGCCACGCCCATGCGGCCCATGATGATGCCGCCCGTGGGGAAGTCGGGGCCGGGGATGTACTGCATGAGGTCGTCCACGGTGATGTCCGGGTTGTCGATCATGGCGCATAGGGCGTCCGTCACCTCCCCCAGGTTATGGGGCGGGATGTTGGTGGCCATGCCCACGGCGATGCCGCCGGAACCGTTCACCAGCAGATTGGGGAACCGAGAGGGGAGCACGGCGGGCTGCTGCAGCGTCTCGTCGAAGTTGGGCACGAACTCCACCGTGTCCTTGTCGATGTCCGCCATCATCTCCGTGGCCATCTTGGAAAGCCTGGCCTCGGTGTATCGCATGGCGGCGGCCCCGTCCCCGTCCACGGAACCGAAGTTGCCGTGGCCTTCCACCAGCAGATACCGGGTGTTGAAGGGCTGCGCAAGGCGCACCATGGCGTCGTAGACCGCCGTGTCGCCGTGGGGATGGTACTTGCCCAGCACGTCGCCCACGATACGGGCGCTCTTGCGGAAGGGCTTGTCGGGCTGGAGGCCCAGCTCGCTCATGGAGTAAAGGATGCGGCGATGGACGGGCTTCAAACCGTCCCGCACGTCGGGCAACGCCCGGTCGGTGATGACCGCCATGGCGTAGGAGATGAAGCTCTTGCTCATCTCGTGCTCCAGGAGCATGGGGACCGTGCGGGCCACGATGCCGCCGTTGATGGGAGTGTTGTTGTTTTCGTTTTCGCTCATATGTCAAACCTCATTACACGTCCAGATAGGTGACCAGCTTGCTGTTGGCGATGATGAAGTCCCTGCGGGGCTCCACCTGATCGCCCATGAGCAGGGTGAAGAGGCCGTCGGCCTGGGCCGCGTCCTCCACGGTCACCTTCAGCATCATGCGGGTCTCCGGGTTCATGGTGGTATCCCAAAGCTGCTCCGGGTTCATCTCGCCGAGGCCCTTGTACCGCTGGATCACGGGCTTGGGGTCCCGGCCGATCTCGTCCAGGCACTCCGCCAGCTCCTCGTCGGTGTAGACGTACCGCTCGTACTTGTTCTTCTTCACCAGGTACAGGGGCGGCTGGGCGATGTACACGTACCCGTGCTCGATGAGGGGCCGCATGTGCCGGAAGAAGAAGGTGAGGAGCAAAAGCCGGATATGGCTGCCGTCCACGTCCGCATCGGTCATGCAGATGATCTTGTGGTAGCGGAGCTTGGTCTCGTCGAAGTCCGTGTCCATGCCGGCGCCGAAGGCGGTGATCATGGCCTTGATCTCGTTGTTGGCCAGCATCCGGTCCATGCGGGCCTTCTCCACGTTCAGGATCTTGCCTCTGAGGGGCAGGATGGCCTGGATGGTCCGATCCCGGCCCATCTTGGCGGAGCCGCCGGCGGAGTCGCCCTCCACGATGAAGATCTCGCACTTGCTGGGGTCCTTCTCCTGGCAGTCCGCCAGCTTCCCGGGCAGGGCGGCGGAGTCGAGGACGCTCTTGCGGCGGGTCAGTTCCCGAGCCTTCCTGGCCGCGTCCCGGGCCCGAGAGGCGGTGATGCACTTCTCGATGATGAGCTTGGCCTGGGCCGGGTTCTCCGCCAGGTACTCGGAGAGCTTGTCGGCCACGGCCCCGTCCACCAGGGGCCGGATGTCCGCGTTGCCCAGCTTGGTCTTGGTCTGGCCCTCGAACTGGGGCTCCTCCAGCTTCACGGAGATGATGGCGGTGAGGCCCTCCCGGATGTCGTCGCCGGAGAGGGGCGCGTCCGTGGGCTTGAGGAAGTTGAACTTCCGGGCGTAATCGTTGACCACCCGGGTCAACGCCGCCTTGAAGCCCACCAGATGGGAGCCGCCCTCATGGGTGGCGATGTTGTTGGCGTAGGTCAGGATGAGCTCGTTGTAGCCGTCGTTGTACTGCATGGCCACCTCCACGGAGGCGGTCTCCATCTCGCCCTCCATGCGGGCGCCGGAGAAGTATAGCGGCGCAGGCTGCAGCAGCTCCTTATTCTTGTTGAGGAAGGTGACGAACTCCCGGATGCCGCCCTCGTAGCAGTAGCTTTCCACCCGGTGGGGCTCCACCCGCTCGTCGGTGAAGGTGATGCGAAGGCCCGCGTTCAAGAACGCCAGCTCCCGAAGCCGGAGGCGCAAGGTGTCGTAGCTGAACTCCAGGGTGTCGAAGATGTCGGGATCGGGCCAGAAGTGGACCGTGGTGCCGGTCTCGCTGACCTCCCCCTCCTCCACGTGGACGGTGTCCAGGGGGATGCCCCGGGAGTAGTCCTGGACGTGGAGCTTGCCGTTGCGGCGGACCTCCACCCGGAGCTTCTCCGACAGGGCGTTCACGCAGGAAAGGCCTACCCCGTGAAGACCGCCGGAGACCTTGTAGCCCCCGCCGCCGAACTTGCCGCCGGCGTGGAGGATGGTGAGAGCCACCTCCAAGGCGTCCTTGCCGGTCTTTTCGTGGTAGCCCACGGGGATGCCCCGGCCGTTGTCCCGAACGGTGACGCCGTTGCCCGGGTGGAGGAACACCTCGATGTGGGTGCAGAAGCCCGCCATAGCCTCGTCCACGCTGTTGTCCACGATCTCGGTCACCAGCTGATGGAGGCCCCGCTCGTCCGTGGAGCCGATGTACATGCCGGGGCGGCGGCGCACGGCCTCCAGTCCCTCCAGCACCTGGATCTGGGAAGCGTCGTAGCTTCCGGTCACTTCGTTGCGAATGTCTTCCATGTCTTCTTCCTTTACGTTTCTATACTCTTTCAAACTTCAATCAGATGGCCGCCGCCGGCCCGGAACACCTGCAATTGTTCGTCCTGGACCGCCCCCAGTTCACCCAAATGGGTGCAGGTGATGAACCCCTGGCAGCCCTCGATGGCGGAGAGAAGGAGCTCCCGCCGATTCTCATCCAGTTCGGAGAACACATCGTCCAAAAGGAGCACCGGCTTCTCCTGCCGAAGCCGCTCCATCAGAGCGATCTCAGACAGCTTCAACGACAGGGCGGTGGTCCGCTGCTGGCCTTGGGAGCCGTAGGTCCTTACATCGGAGCCGTTGAGCTCCAGCAGGAGGTCGTCCCGATGGGGCCCCGCCGAGGTGAACCCCCGAAACAGGTCCTTCTCGAGATTTCCCACCAAGGCGTCGGCGATGGCCTCCCGGATCAGGTTTTCGTCCGCGCAGGGCACGTTGGGCTCGTAGCTGATCCTGAGCTCCTCCTGGCCGCTGCTCATGTGGTCGTGAAGCTCCCCCGCCAACTCCCGAAGGTCCCGGCAGAAGGATGCCCGCTGGACCTCGATCCGGGCACCGAGACGGCTCAGCTGCTCATCCCACAGCTCCAGCATGTCGCCCCCGGTCTCCAAGCCCTCCTTCAGCAGGTTGTTCCGCTGCTTCAGCGCCTGGTTGTACTGCTGAAGGTCGTAGTAGTAAGCGGGCTTCAACTGGGAGATCTCCATGTCCAGGAACCGCCGCCGCTCCGCCGGACCGCCCTTGACCAGGATCAGATCCTCCGGGGAGAACATGACCACGTTGAGGCAGCCCATGAGCTCGCCGGAACGAGCCACGGGGGCCCCGTCCAGAAAGATGCGCTTACGCTCGCCAAAGGTCAGCTCCTCCCGGATAGAGCGGCTGCCGCCCCGGGTGACGAGGTTCAGAAGGACCATGCCCTCCATCTCCCCCATGCGGATGAGCTCGGCGTCCCGGCTGGTCCTGTGGCTCCGGCCCAGGGCACAGAGGAAGATGGCTTCCAGCACGTTGGTCTTGCCCGCACCGTTCAAACCGGTGAACACCGTGAGCCCCGGCTCGAAGGTCTGTTCCAGGTCCCGATAGTTGCGGAAATTATGCAGTTTCAGCCCGGTTATGCGCAAAAGCCCATACCCCCACGAGAATATCGCATTATACCATATCTTGTTTCGTTTGTAAACTATAATAGGAAACAAATCCTCCCTTCGCCCAATATTTTGTGGTTTCGTCAGGGAGGAACAGGCAACAAAAAAGCCCTTCCGTAGGGAAGGGCCCAAATGAGCTCAGGGTCGCTTATTCATTCTCGCTTTCGCAGCGGTAGGACGCGCACAGGCTCTCGTTCTCCCGGCCGCAGCTCTCGCCGCAGCAGCTCACTTCGATGTGGTCCAGGTCGCATTTGACGCCTTCATGGTTGTACACGCAGCTGGTCACGTCGCAGCCGATGGTCTGTTTCTTTTCCATGTCGAAAACCTCCTTGGATATTTCGTCCATAGCTTGTCCGAGCCGCGGACGGACTATGCGTATTATAGGAATGAAATCTAAATATTTGTGCCTTTTCTTTGTAAAGAAAAGGCACCCAAAAGAAACACAAATGGGAAGTATGGCTTGCACGATACTTCCCATTGATATTCTTAAGCTTCTCTTTTTTGGGCACCTTTTTTCTCTTCACCGAAGAGAAAAAAGGTGCGAAAGAAAACTCGATTACACCTGTATCCCCCGGGCGGCCAGCTTCATGCGCTGCTCCTTGGAGAGGATCTTCTTGCGCATGCGGATGCTCTTGGGCGTCACCTCCACGAGCTCGTCGTCGGCGATGAACTCCAGGCACTGCTCCAGGGTGAAGATCACCGGCGGCGTGAGCCGCAGCGCCTCGTCGGACCCGGCGGCCCGCATGTTGGTCACGTGCTTCTTCTTGCACACGTTCACCACGATGTCCTCGTCCCGGGCGTTCTCGCCCACGATCTGCCCCTCGTACACCGGGATGCCCGGGCCGACGAACAGCCGGCCCCGATCCTGGGCGTAGAAGAGCCCGTAGCTGGACGTGTCTCCGGTCTCGTGGGCCACCAGGCTCCCGCTGTTGCGGCTCTCGATAGGCCCCTTGTAGGTGTCGTACCCGGCGAAGATATGGCTCATGACCCCGTTGCCCTTGGTGTCGGTCAAAAGCTCGCTCCGGTACCCCATGAGCCCCCGGGCAGGGATCATGAACTTCACTCGGGTGCTGTAATCGCCGATGGCGGTCATGTCCGTCATCTCCGCCTTCCGGGCGCCCAGCTTCTCCATGACCGGCCCCATGAACTCCGTGGGCACGTCGATGGTCAGCTCCTCCATGGGCTCCAGCGTCTCCCCGTTGGGCCCCTCCTTCAGGATCACCTTGGGTCGGGTCACGGCGAACTCGTACCCCTCCCGGCGCATGGTCTCGATAAGGATGGACAGGTGCAGCTCGCCTCGGCCGCTGACCTTGAAGGTGTCGGTGGTCTCGGTCTCCTCCACCCGCATGGACACGTTGGTCTTGACCTCCTTGAACAGCCGCTCCCGGATGTTCCGGCTGGTCACGTACCGGCCCTCACGGCCGGCGAAGGGGCTGTCGTTCACCTTGAAGAGCATGCTCACCGTAGGCTCGTCGATGTGCACGAAGGGCATAGGCTCCACGCAGTTGGGGTCGCAGGCGGTCTCGCCCACGTTCAGATCCTCGGCGCCGGCCATGCAGAGGATGTCCCCCGCGTGGACCTCCTCCACCTCCACCCGGTGCAGCCCCTCGAACCGGTACAGCCGGGAGATCTTGGCGGGCCGGACCTTGTTGCCCTCGCCGCCGCAGAGAACGATGCTCTGCCCCCGCTTCGCCACGCCCCGCTCGATGCGGCCCACGCCGATCTTACCCACGTAATCGTCATAGTCGATGGTGGAAAAGAGGATCTGCAGCGGCGCGTCATCGTCCATGGCCGGGGCCGGGATGGCCTTCAGGATGGTGTCGAAGATGGGCTTCATGCTGTGCTCCAGCTTATCCACTTCATAGCCTGACATGCCGTTGCGGGCGGAGGCGTAGACGATGGGGAAATCCAGCTGCTCGGCAGTGGCGCCCAGCTCGATGAACAGCTCCAGCGTCTCGTCCACCACCTCGTCGGGGCGGGCGTCGGCCCGGTCCACCTTGTTGATGACCACCACGGGCACCTTCCCCAGCTCCAGCGCCTTCTTCAGCACGAACCGGGTCTGGGGCATGCACCCCTCGAAGGCGTCCACCAGCAGCAGCACGCCGTCCACCATCTGCAAAATGCGCTCCACCTCGCCGCCGAAGTCGGCGTGGCCCGGTGTGTCCACGATGTTGATGCGCACGTCCCCATAGCTGACGGCGGTGTTCTTGGAGAGGATGGTGATGCCCCGCTCCCGCTCCAAGTCGCCGCTGTCCATAACGCGGTCCACGCCCACCTCGCTGCGGCGCAGCACGCCGGCGTCCTGCAAGAGATGATCCACCAGGGTGGTCTTGCCGTGGTCTACATGGGCGATGATCGCAACGTTTCGAATTTCCATTGTTTTTCCTCGAAAAAGTCCGTAGTTCGTTTTTGAAAACCGTAATAGTATATCACATTTTTCCGCCGACGCAAGCATTTTTTCACGCCGCGGGGATGCAAAATCCAATAAAACGTACCGCCTTCCCTGAAAGAAAAGCGGTACGAAAGAAGTCTATGGATCTATTTTACCGGGCCAGGCGGCCCACTACGTACTTCAGCACGGCTTTGGCGTCCAGATCGGTGACCTCGTCGTCCCCGTCCATATCCGCCGCCTTCAGCTGGGCGTCGGAAAGGTCGATGAGCCCCGCGTCATAGCGCAGGATCAGGGCGGCATCCGCGGCGGAGATGAGCCCATCCCCGTTCACGTCCCCCTGGCTCAGCCGGATGGAGGGCTCCTCCGTGGCCTTCCGGGCGGGCTTGTCGTCGTCATCGTCCTCCTCCGGAGACAGATCCACGAACTGCTTGGCGATGTATCCGAACTTGCCGCTCTTGTTCACCCGCAGGAAGTAGAACCCGCTGTCCTCCAGGTACACGGTCACCTCCGTGCCGCTCTTGAGGCCGCTGGCCACCAGAGGATAGCTGGTGCTCGGGCCTTGGCGCATGTTCACGCCGCTCTTGATCAGCACGCCGTCCACAGCGTTATCGATCATCTCCCAGGTGGGCTCGGTATAGGGCACCTTCGGCGTGGGCGTGGGCTCCTCCGTGGGCTCGGGTGTAGGCTCCTCCGTAGGTTCAGGGGTCGGTTCCTCCGTGGGCTCCGGCGTGGGCTCCTCAGAGGGTTCCGGCGTGGGCTCCTCCGTAGGCTCGGCTGTCGGCTCCTCCGTGGGCGCCAGCGTCGGCGCCGTCGTGGGGATGATGATCTCAACAGGCGTTGCCGTTGGTACAGCCGTAGGCTCGGCCGTAGGCACAGCCGTCGGGACATCCGTAGGCTCGGGCTCCGGCGTGTCCGTAGGCTCGGGCTCCGGCGTGTCCGTAGGCTCGGGCTCCGGCGTGTCCGTAGGCTCGGGCTCTGGCGTGTCCGTGGGCTCAGGCTCCGGCGTGTCCGTAGGCTCCGGCGTAGGCTCCTCGGTCGGATCAGGCGTTGGTTCATCCGTGGGCTCCGGCGTAGGCTCCTCGGTCGGATCCGGCGTTGGCTCATCCGTGGGTTCCGGCGTAGGCTCCTCGGTCGGATCAGGCGTTGGCTCATCCGTGGGCTCCGGCGTGGGCTCCTCCGTGGGCTCCGGCTCATCCGTGGGCTCCGGCGTGGGTTCCTCCGTAGGCTCCGGCTCATCCGTAGGCTCCGGCGTTGGCTCCTCCGTGGGTTCCGGCTCATCCGTGGGTTCCGGCGTTGGCTCCTCTGTGGGCTCCGGCTCATCCGTGGGCTCCGGCGTTGGCTCCTCCGTGGGTTCCGGTTCATCCGTAGGCTCCGGGGTCTCCGGGGGCGCGGTGGGGATCGGCTCCTCAGGATCGGTCAAGACGTCCTCCGCCAGCATGTAGCCCTGGATCTCCTCGGAACCGGGCAGCTGCACGAAGTAAAATTCGTCCTGCTGATAGAAGATGTAGACCTCCTGACCCGGACTGCAGATGTCTATCACATCGCTGTCCCTAGAGGGCTCTTCCCAAAGGGTCGCCCCGTTCTCGCCCACCTCGCCAAGGATGGTGCCCTTCGGCCGATGGGAATCGGATCCGGCGCGCACAACGGTGTCGAACAGGAATGAGGTCAACGCATCCCGTCCCTCCGCTCGGGAGGGAGTGGGGAACGACAGCAGCCCTGCCAGCAGGACCAGGGCCATGAAGATGCAAAGATTCCGTTTCATAGCTTTCTATATACCATACGTTCGGGAAAAAGGGAATACCCAAGGAAAAAAGTTGACGATTTATTTGAAATTCAAGCAAAAATCAGGGGGTCTCGGGCCGAAATTGGGAAATGATGGCTTCCGCCGCCCTGAGGCCGTCCACCGCCGAGGAGACGATGCCCCCGGCGTAGCCCGCCCCCTCCCCCACGGGATAGACCCCTCGATGGGTGAGGGACTGCATGGATTCGTCCCGCAGGATGCGCACCGGGGCGGAGGTCCTGGACTCCACGGCGGTGAGGACCGCGTCGGGCATGTCGAAGTCCCGTATCTGCCGAGCGAAGGTGACGAGGGCCTCCCGCAGCGCCGCCCCCACGAAGGGCGGCAGGCAGCCGTTCAGATCCGCCCCCGTGACCCCGGGCCGGAAGGTGGGCTCCACGGCGCCGAAGGAAACGGTCCGCCGCCCCGCCATAAAGTCTGCCATGCGGCAGGCAGGGGCCAGCCCCTCGCCGCCGCCCAGGTCCCAGGCGGCCTGCTCCAGCCGCTGCTGAAAGGCCATGCCGTCCAGGGCGCCTTTCCCGAAATCCTCAGGGAACACCTGGACCACCAGGGCGGCGTTGGCGTTCCTCCCCGCCCTGTCAAAGTTGCTCATGCCGTTGACCACCATCTGCCCGGGCCCGGCGCCAGCGCCCACCACGAAGCCGCCGGGGCACATGCAGAAGGAGTATACGCCCCTGCCCCCGGCTTGCCCGGTCAGCTTATAGTCCGCCGCCCCCAGCTTGGGGTGACGGGCGAAGGGGCCGTATTGGCTTTCGTTGATGAGATCCTGGGGATGCTCCGCCCGGACCCCCACGGCAAAGGGCTTGGGGGCCATGGCAAAGCCGCTGCTGAAGAGATACCCATAGGTGTCCCGGGCCCCCTGGCCGATGGCCAGCACCAGGGCGCCGCAGTCGATCCTCTCCGGGATGCCGTTTTTGACCAGGGTCACCGCCCGAAGCTGTCCCGCCTCAGCATGGATCCTGTCCAGCTTCGTGGAGAAGCGGACCTCGCCCCCCAGGGCGATGATCTCGTTGCGCAGGTTCTGGACCACGGTCCTGAGCCGGTCCGTGCCCACGTGGGGCTTGGCCAGGATCCCGATCTCCTTCTCCGCCCCGCAGGCGAGGAAGGTATCCAGCACCGTGGAGCAGCGAGGGTCCTTGGACCGGGCGGTCAGCTTCCCGTCGGAAAAGGTGCCCGCGCCGCCCTCGCCGAAAAGAGGGTTGCTCTCCGGGTCCGCCCGGCCGGTGCACCAGTAGCCTTCCACGTCCCGGACCCGGTCCTCCATGGCCTTCCCCCGGTCGATGATCAACGGGCGATAGCCCTCCCGGGCCAGCAGCCATCCGGCGAAGAGGCCCGCCGGGCCCATGCCCACCACCAGGACCCGTCCCGAAAGGGGTCTTTCGCCGTGGGCAACGGACAGGGGTTCCGGCGCCTGCCAGGGCTGGGCATGGAGCTTTTTATCCCCCAACACCCTTTTGGCGGCCTTGGGAGCCAGGTCCACCCAACAATGGACGCTGAAGAACACGTCCCCCTTCTTCCGGGCGTCCACAGCCTGGCGAAGGATCTGCACCTCCCCCATCTCCCCCGGGGCCACCCCCAGTTGCCGGGCGGCGGAAGCGCGAAAGGAGGCGTCCGTATCGTCCAGGGAGCGCCGAAGGGCCGGTATCATCACACGCATCATGTCCATTTCCTCAAAAAAGCCCGACCGCCTTGAGGCGGCCGGGCAGCCGATACTATGTTATGGCGTTCCCGTCTCGCTGGGCGCCACCAGCGTCACCTGGACCCTGAGGTCCTGGGTAGAGACCACCACATCGGGGAACCGGTAGGTGCTGGGGCCCTGGATCACGGGGACCAGCTCCCAATCGCCGGCGCCGTAGCTCGCCAGATCCACCTGGGCGGAGAAGAACTCCGGCGTCAGCTTTTCCACCTGCCGCTGGGGGCCGGTGACCGTCACGGCCACGAAGGTGGGCGCGCCGTCGGCGATGGTCATGTTGCCTTTCAGATGGGCGTAGGTGAGGGGCACCTCTATGGTCCGCTCCGCCATACGCTCCGTCACCGCGGCGGTCAGCGTCACCACGCTGCTCTGCCCCCGCTTCAGGGACACGCCTTCCGGCAGGGCCAAGGACAACTCCCTCGTGACGGTCTGCACCTCCGCGGGGATGACCAGGGGCTGGGTCTCCACGGTGTCGATGGCCGCCAGCGTCTCGCTGGAACCGTAGATGGTGATGGTCTCCGGGGAGACCTCGGTGGTCATGGTGTAATAGGTTTCGTCCGCCAGGGTGAGCTTCGGCTGGATGTTGACCCGCTTAAAGGCGGACAGGGACAAGCGCACGGTCACGTTGGGAGTGTTCTGGCTCCGGGTGACCACCGTGAGCTCGTTGTCGTCCTTGTCATAGAAGGTCACGTCCACCGATTCTTCCAGATTTTCGGTCCGATCCGTCAGATCCACGGTGGCCACGGCCCGCACCGCCGGCTCGATATACCGGGCGGCGCCCTCCAGGGTGATGGTGCTGACCACGCTCTCGCCGATGACCTCATAGCCCTCGGGCAGGGTGCCCACGGTCACCAGCTTCACCGGCACGGTCTTGAGGATCAGGTTGTCCACCTCCACCGTGACGGTCCGGGGATTCACCTCCGCCACCGTGCCCAGGTTGGACTGGACCGTGACGCTCAGCGGCAGCCGATAGGTGCCCGCCGAGGAGATGGTGCCCAGGAAGGCCCGGCAGTTGATGCGGCTCTCGTCCAGATCAGCGTGGTTCGTGATGGTTGCGTTCACCTCCACGTCTGCCAGACCAAGATCGGAGTTCACCAGGATGAGGTTCCGGCTCAGCAGGTCCGTATAGCCCTCCAGGGTGATGGGCACGTCGCTGATCTGCTTGCTGCGCACCGGGTTCAACGCCACCAGCACGTAGGCCCACAGCAGGATGGCGAAGATGCAGGCCACGATCTTCAACCCCAGGTTCCGGGTAAAGGCGTCCTTGAACCGGATGAGCAGGTCCTTATTGATGACCTTTTGCTTCATGGCTTACTTCTCCTCCTTCCTGCGGGAATGGTTTTTGCCGAAGGAAAGGCCGGCGACGCCCTTCTTCAGGAAGATGCTCTCCAAAAGATGCCGCAGGGCCACGCTGTCCAAGTACCGGATCAGCTTCCCGTCCTGGGCCATGGAGATGGCGCCGGTCTCCTCCGAGACCACCAGCGCGATACAGTCGGATACGGTGGACACGCCCAAAGCCGCCCGATGGCGGGTGCCCAGCTCCCGGGAGATGCTGGTCTCCTCGGAAAGGGGCAGGAAGCAGGCTGCCGCCACCAGGGTGGTGCCCCGGCAGATCACGGCCCCGTCATGGAGGGGCGTGTTGGGCTCGAAGATGTTCTCGATGAGGGCGCCGGAGATCAGGCCCTCCACGGCGGTGCCGGTGCTGATGATGTCCCCCAGGCCCGTCTTCTGCTCGAAGACGATAAGGGCGCCCACCCGCCGCCGGCTCAGGCGCAGGATGGTCTTGTGAAGATCGTCGATCAAGTCCTCCACGCCCATGGTCCCCGCCTCGTTGATGAGCTTGCCGATGGCCTTGCCGCTGCGGCCCAGCCGTTCCAGCACCCGGCGGATCTCCGGGGTGAAGAGGATGAAGATGACGATGATGATGGTACCGGATTGGAGGATGGAATCCAAAAGCCAGTTGAGGGTGTACATGCTGAGCACCTGAGTGGCCGCGGAGGCGACGATCAGCAAGCCCACGCCTTTGATGACCTCATAGGCCCGGGTGTCCTTGGTCCAGACGATGAGCTTGTAGAGCAGCACCGTCAGGATCGCTATGTCGAGAAGGTCGTTCCAGCCGAACTGGCCAAGACCGCTTCCCAGGGTTTTTAAGATCTCCTCAAAGCTCAAATTCCATCACCTGCACAATCAAGTCTTCTGAGCTTATAATAGTATACCATCCATGTGTACAAATTGTCACGAAATTATTAAAGGTTCGTGAGATTTTTCTCCGCATTTTTTCTCAGGAGCAGCCTTACAGGCAAAGCGACCAGCAAAAGCAGGACGCACAGGACCGCCGCACCCAGGGGGCCCAGGAAGATGAACAGGGCCACGCCGCCGCCCAGAAAGACCAAAGTGACCAGCATGCTGAGCATCACGCCGCCGCCCTGCTTCACCACCTCGGCGGGATTCTCCCAGTCGAACCGGGCGAAATGGAGGCCGATGGCCAGCTCCACCACCGAGAAGGCCCAGGCGACGAGAAGGGAGAGGCCCATGATCACGAACACGTTCCAGAAGGGCAGCTGCCAGCCGACGGTCAGGGCGACGCCGCAGACGAGGCCGCCCAGGGCGGGGGGCAGCATGCTGACGAGGAGCTTGCTCCGCAGCCAGGTATCCGCTTGGATGGGCAGGGACTTGATGAGCCAAAGGCCCTTCCCCTCCATGGACACGGCGGCGCTGGCGCTGAGGCTCAGGCACTGGGCGGAGGCGATGATGAGGCCGAACAGCAGCCCCGCCTGCTGGCCGCGGCCGAAGACCTCCTCCAGCACCTCCACCACGGGCGCCTTCCCCGCCACGATCAACGCCACGGTCAGGATGACGGCCATCAGGGTGCCCATGTCCGTGTTCATGGCCCAGATGGGGGTGTTATATTTCTGCCGCAGCTCCTTCTTGCACAGGGTCAACAGGAGCCCGGACCGCTTCTGCCGCCCCATGCGGAAGGTCTTGGAGGAGGCGGTGGCGTTGATGGCGCCGTAGAAGAAGGCGAAGCCCTTCACGGCCGCCAGGCACAAAAGGGCCAGCAGGATAAGGGAGATGGCTGCGTACAGCAGGAAGGAGCCCAGGTTCCCCGCAAGACCCTCCACAAATAGCCGCGTCGGCGGGTAGAGGCTGAAGATCCGGGTCTGGAGCGAGCCGGCGATGTCGGCCATGTCGGTGAACAAAGTCCCCGCGTTGAAGGAGAGGAACATGACCGCCAGGAGGAACAGCATGGAGAAGACCGTGGTGAAGAGGCTCTTGTTCTTCATCCGGGCCGTGAGCATGTTGACGAACAGGCCGATGAGACCGCCCACGCCAAGGGGGATCAACGGTGCCAGGAACACGGTGAGGATCAGCACCGGCCAGAAGGCTGTCGGCAGGGAGCCGATGACGATCTGACAGCAGACGCCGGCGGTAAGGAGCATGCCCGCTTGGATGAGGAACTCCTCAAAATAGAGGGAAAAGACGCGGGAGAGGACCACCGTCCGCCGGGAGAGGGGGAGCGAGAGCAGCGGGTCCAGGCTGGATGCGGAGAAGAGGACCGTGCCCGCCTTGGTGAGGGTGGTGACGGCGCCCAGGACCGAGCCCGCCATGAGCATGAGGGCGGGGACCAGAAGGTAGGTGGAGCTGTCCAGGCCGCCTTTGAGCATGCCCATGCTGTAGGTGCCGGACATGTACACGCAAGCGAGGAAGATGACGAGGGTGGACGTGAGCCGGCGCCGGGCACGCTTTTTGGCGGCGGCGTCATCGGTGTTCTTCACCGCAGAAAAGGGGAAGAACTCCATCAGCTGTATGCGGATGAGGGGGAGAACCTGTTTCATTCCTTTTCCACCAGCTCCATGAAGAGCTCCTCCAAAGAGTCGTCTCCCTTCACCGTGTCCATGTCGCCCTGGGCCACCAGCTGGCCGTGGTTGATGATGGCCACCTTGTTGCAGAGCTTCTCCGCCACCTCAAGGACGTGGGTGGAGAAGAAGATGGCGGCGCCGTTTTCGGTCATCTCCCGCATGTGCTGTTTCAGGGTGAAGGCGGCCTTGGGGTCCAGGCCCACGAAGGGCTCGTCCAGGAGCAGAAGCTTGGGCTCGTCCATCAGGGCGCCGATGAGCGCCAGCTTCTGCTTCATGCCGTGGGAGAAGGAACCCACCATGTCGTTGAGCCGGTGGGTGATGCCAAAGGCGTCGCCGTACTTCTGGATGCGCTCTGCCCGAACGGCGGGATCGAGGCCGTAGATGTCGGCCAGGAAATTGAGATACTGGATGCCGGTCAGATACCCGTACAGGTCCGGGTTGTCGGGGATGTAGCGCATGACCTTCTTGCAGGCCAGGGGATCGGCCTTGATGGAGACGCCGTTGATGAGGATGTCGCCGCCCTCGAAGTCGTGGATGCCCGCCACCGCCCGGAGGGTGGTGGTCTTACCGGCGCCGTTGGGGCCGATGAAGGCGAAGATGTCGCCGGGGGCGACGTGGAGGTTCAGATCCGACACGGCGGGCTTGCCCTTGCCGTAGGATTTGGTGAAGTGTTCTATACGCAGCATACGGTTTACTCCTTGTTGGATTTCTTTCGGTACATCAGTTTTTTGGCGAAAAAGTTCCACAGCAGCACAATCACCGCCGCGATGGCCTTGCTGACCAGGTAGAATAGGCCCAGCCCGTCGGTGAACAGCCACATCAGCAGTTCCGTCAGGCCCAGGCCGATGAGGGAGATCACGATGAAGAGGGCGAACTCCGCCTGGGGGCTCATGTTCGCTTTCTTCCCGGCGAAGGCCAACGTCTTGCTCAGGATATAGTTGACGACGACCCCCAGGATGAAGCCGAAGACGCCGGCCACCAGATAGTGGAGGCCCAGCTCCTTCAACAGCCACACCGTGCAAAAGTCGGTGATGAAGGCGCAGCCGCCCACGATGATGTAGCGCAAAAACTGGAGGGTGGCGTTCTCCGTGGGCTTATAGAGAAGCTCCCGCCAGCGCCATGTTTTGAGGAGCGAAAGGATGTCCGCCCAGTCGCCCTTCATTTCTCCTCCTCCGGCTTCTGCCGGTAGATGACGATCTTCCGGCCGATGCACTGGATGGGTTCGGCGTTCAGGGCGCGGCAGATCTTGTCGCACAGGGTCTTGGCGGGCTCGTCGCAGCTTTCGAGGACGGTGAGCTTGATGAGCTCCCGCTTGGCGAGGGCGTTGTCGATGCCCACCAGCATGTTCCCCGACAGGCCCTCCTTGCCGATCTGGAAGATGGCGTCCAGGGCGTTGGCCTGCTTGCGGAATTCGGCTCTTTCTTTTCCGGTCATGTTGGACTCCTTTTTACCTTTTTCTTTTGCGACTTTTTCTCTTTGTACAAAGAGAAAAAGTCGCGCAAAAAGAGAAACTCATTTGGGATAATGGGATAGGTCGGCAAACAACATATCCCCAGTAAAGTTCTTTTGGCAGCACCTTTTCTTTCAAGAAAAGGTGCGAATTTAAGCCCTTCCTCTATTCAATAAAATCGAACTCCCACTCGCCAAGCCGAATGGTGTCCCCTTCCTTGGCGCCGGCCTCCCGGAGGGCGGCGATCATGCCGGTCTTGATGAGCAGCTGCTGGAACCGGCGCATGCTGACCTCGTTGTTGGGGTCGGTGGAGTCCAGGAGCTTATCCACCTCGCCGCCGGAGAGCACGTACGCCCCGTCGTCCCCCCGAGAGAGGGTGAACCCCTTCTCGTACCGGGGCCCCGTTTCCAGCTCCGTCTCCGGATAGGTGAGCACCGGCGGCAGCAGATCCAGGAACCGGATCACCGCGTCCAGCATCCCTTCGAACCCCTCCCCGGTGGCCGCGGACACGGGGTACACCGTGTACCCCTCCTCGTCCAGAGCCGCCCGGATGCGCTCCAAATTCTCCTGGGCTTCCGGCAGGTCCATCTTGTTGGCGGCCACCACCTGGGTGAGCTCCCCCAGCGCCGGCGAAAACTTGGTCAATTCCTCATTGATCCTGTGAAAATCCTCCACCGGGTCCCGACCCTCCATGCCGGAGGCGTCGATGACGTGGATGAGGAGCCTTGTCCGCTCGATGTGCCGCAAAAAGTCGTGCCCGAGACCCGCCCCCTCGGCGGCGCCCTCGATGAGCCCCGGGATGTCCGCCATGACGAAGCTCCTCCCCTTGTGCTCGGCCACCCCCAGATTCGGGGTCAGGGTGGTGAAATGATAGGCCGCGATCTTGGGCCGGGCCGCCGTGAGCACGGACAGGATGGAGCTCTTCCCCACCGACGGGAGGCCGATGATCCCCACGTCCGCGATGGTTTTCAGCTCCAGCTCCATCTCCCGCTCCTCCATTTTGATCCCGTTCTGGGCAAACTGAGGCGCCTGCTTGGTGGGCGTGGCGAAGCGGGCGTTCCCCTTGCCCCCCCGGCCGCCGCGGATGACGACCTTTTTCCGCTCCGGCTCGGACATGTCGGCTACGATCGCCCCGGTCTGAAGGTCCCGGACCACGGTGCCCACGGGCACGTGGATGACCATGTCCTCCCCGTCCTTGCCCCGCTTCAATTCGATCTGGCCCTTGCCCCCGTTCTCCGCCCGGTAGAACCGCTGGAACCGGAAGGGCAACAGAGTGTTGAGCCGCGGATCGGCATAGAAGACGACGCTGCCCCCGTTGCCGCCGTCGCCGCCGGAGGGGCCGCCCTTCATGACGAACTTTTCCCGATGGAAGGCGGCGCAGCCGTCGCCGCCGTTGCCCGCCTTCACCACGATGCGGACCTTATCCAAAAAATCCATTTAGCTATCCTTTCGCGTATAGAAATCGCAAACTTTGTTCAAGGCGCACTCCGGGCACTTGGGCCGCTGGGCGGCGCAGACCCGGCGTCCGTGGAAGATGATCCAGTGGTGGGCGTCGGTCCAGTCCTCCTCGGGGATGTGGGCCATGAGCTGCTCCTCGGTCTTTTCCACGGTCTTCGCCTGGGCAAGGCCGATCCGGTTGCTGACCCGAAACACGTGGGTGTCCACAGCGATGGCCGGGATGTGGAAAGCGTTGCTCACCACCACGTTGGCGGTCTTGCGGCCCACGCCGGGGAGCTCCGTCAGGGTGTCCCGGTCCGCGGGCACCTGGCCACCGTATTTTTCCACCAGGATGCGGGAAGTCTCCAATATATGCTTCCCCTTCATGCGGAAGAAGCCGCAGGAGTGGATCATGTCCATGAGCTTTTCCTCGCCCAGGGCCAGCATAGCTTCCGGCGTGTTGGCGACTTTGAAGAGCTCCGCCGTGACCTTGTTCACCTGCTTGTCCGTGCACTGGGCCGAGAGCATGACCGCAATCAAAAGCTCGTAGGGGCTGGTGAAGTGCAGTTCCGGCCTGGGGTTCGGGTACAGCTCCGACAAAATGCGCAGGGCCTCGTTTCGCTTTTCTTCCGATAACAGCATGGTCCCCTCCTTCCTGTTGAAAACGCAGTTTTCAACCGTGAATATATTCGATGGCTTTCGTGGCGGCCACGGCCCCGTCGGCGCAGGCGGTGACCACCTGGCGAAGGGGCGTGTCGCGGACGTCCCCCGCGGCGAAGACGCCGGGAACAGAGGTTTCAAGGAACCTGTCCGTGACGACGAAGCCGCCTTCGTCCAGGTCCACCTGGCCTCGGACCAACTCCGTTCGGGGCAGGATCCCCACGGCCACGAACAGGCCGCTGACGTCCAGCGTCCGCTGTTCCTTCGTAAACTTATTCTCCACGACGATGCCGCTGAGCCTGTCCTCGCCCAAGAGCCCGACCACGGTGGAATCCAGGATAAGCTCCACGTTCTCGGCTCCCTTCACCCGGTCCACCAGGGTGGCCGCCGCCCGAAACTGGTCCCGGCGGTGGATGAGATACACCTTGCGGCACAGACCAGAAAGGTACAGCGCGTCGGACACGGCGGTATCGCCGCCGCCCACGATGGCCACGTCCTTGCCCCGATAGAAATTGCCGTCGCAGGTGGCGCAGTAGGAGATGCCCGCGCCAACGAACCTGTCCTCGTCCGGATGGCCCAGCTTCCGGGGGCCGGCGCCCATGGAGAGGATCACCGCGTCGGCGGCATAGGCTTCGCCGTTCACGGAGAAGGTCTTCTCCGCTGCCGTCAACTTTAAATCGGTGACGGACCCGTAGACCACCGGCAGATCGAACTCAGCGGCGTGCTTCTCCAGGGCCGCCGCCAAAGCGTACCCGTCGGGGCCGCCGGTGAAGCCGGGGTAGTTCTCCACCCGATGGGTCTTCACGATCTGGCCGCCGGGAAAGAGCTCCTCAAAGAGCTTCACGTTGGCCCCGCCCCGGGCGGCATAGATGCCCGCCGCCAGGCCCGCGGGGCCGCCGCCGATGATGGCGATGCCCAGTTTTTCCATGGATGTGCCTCCCTTTCCCGGCCTCTTGGGGCCAGTCTTAAATATTAAGTATATCCGTTTTCCGCTCCGCCGTCAATAAAGAAGAAGGGGCGGGTGAAGACTTCGAAGTCCTTCTGCATCCGGATCAGCTTCTTCTCCGTGAAGGACCAGCAGCAGCGGCCCGTGAGCCGGGTGAGCTGACAGCCGTAGGCGCCGCCCGCCCACTCCACGACCCGGCCCGCCCCGGCATAGAGGCCGATGTGGCCGTCAAAGCCCACCAGGTCCCCGGGCAGCAGCTCCGCCTTTTCAATGGGATAGGACAGGGGCGCCCGCAGCAGCCGGTTGGCGATGGCGTCGAAGGTGGGAGCCACCAGATCGAACTTCCGCCACAGGCCCACGATAGCCCCGGAGCAGTCCGCGCCGGAGAGAGGGGCTCCCAGGGACGCGGCGTTCTGCAGGGCGGAGAGGATCATCTCCCGGCGGCCGCCGGAAAAGAAGGCGGGCTTCCGGGCCGCCAAAAGCTCCACCGCCGCCGAGGTGGGGCAATACAGGGACTTATCCGGGCCGAACAGGTCCGCGCCCCAGATATACAGGCTCTTGGGAAAGGCCGCCGCCCGGTCCCCGTGGGGATCGTAGGCGAAGGGGAGCGCCGCTTCCACCAGCTGCCGCCGAAGGGGCGAGACCGAGGACAGGGCCCGGCTCACCGCCAGTTGGACGTCCTCCCCCACCCCCGCCTCGGGGTCGATCCAGGGGGCGTTGGGCTTGGGCGCGGCCCGGCCCGTCAGGCACTTGACGAGGTACAGGGCGTCCTTTAGGTCCACCTTGCCGCTGCCGTCGGCGTCCAGGGCCACGGAGGGCGCTTTTTTCCCCGTGAGCAGGCTTTTGAGCACCAGGCCCACGTCCTTCACGGTCAGCTGCCCGTCCCCGTCCACGTCGCCGTAGAAGGCTTCGCCCGGGTCGTTGCAGACGAGGAGCGACAGAAGGCTCCGGGTCCGGCCGTCCCCCGCGCCGGTGGGGGGAAGGCCCCGATCCTGCTGCAGGGCGAACAGGCCCCGGGCGGTGGCCTGGGTGAACCTGTCCCCCGTTCCCGCCTCGTAGCCCAGGGCGCGCAGGCCCTCGTTCAGTTCCCGTACTGCACGGCCCCGATCGCCGGTGGTCAGCGTCTCCTTCATGGTCACGTCCTCCTGGATTCTAATAGGGACAGTATACCATGGAACCGGGAAAAAGTCTCTTGTGTTTTGGATTTCGACATGATAGGATATGCTCCATGAAACAAACGAGATACAGTCTCATTTTGCTGGGCTGCTCCGTGATCTGGGGCAGCGCCTTCGTGGCCCAGTCCGCCGCCATGGACCTGGGGATGCTGCCCTACGCCTTCACCGCCGTGCGGATGCTGGTGGGGGCCCTATGCCTCATGCCCTTCATCCTCCTGCGCCGAAAGACCGCCCTGCCCGCCACCCGGGCGGGGAAGGGGCGACTGATCCGCAGCGGCGTGCTCATCGGCGTCACCGTGGCGGTGGCCTCCTGTCTGCAGCAGGTGGGGCTCCAATACACCACCGCCGGCAAGGGGGCGTTTTTGACGGCCCTGTATATCCTGCTGGTGCCCATTGTGGGGGCCGCCTTCTTCCACCGGAAAACCGGGGGCTGGACCTGGCTGTGCCTGCTCATCGGCGCCGCGGGCCTTTGGTTTTTGTCCATCACGGAGGCCTTTACCCTGGAGAAGGGGGACGCCCTCATGATCCTGTGCGCGTTGGTGTTCACGCTTCAGATCCTGCTGGTGGACAAATTCGCGCCGGACTTCGATCCCCTGACCCTGTGCTGCCTGGAATTTTTGACGGCGGGGCTGCTGAGCTTTCTGCCCATGGCCCTTTTTGAGGGGTTCGCCTTCGAGAACATCCGTCCGGCCCTCTGGTGCATCCTCTATTGCGGCATCTTCTCCTGCGGCATCGCCTATTGGCTGCAGATCGTGGGCCAACGGCACCTGCCCCCGGCCCTGGCCTCCCTCATCATGAGCTTTGAAAGCGTGTTCGGCGCCATCTTCGGGGCGCTCATCCTCCACGAGCGCATGACCGGCCGGGAGCTTTTGGGCTGCGGGCTCATCTTTTTGGCGCTGGTGCTGTCGCAGGTCTTGCCACAACAGAGGAAGGAGTAAAGCTTTGTCCCCTTTTCTTGAAAGAAAAGGGGACACCAAAAGAACTTCATTCGGGAAGTATGGCTTCGCTGTACTTCCCCTTATTTTTCTTAAGCTTTTCTTTTTCGCGCACCTTTTTCTTTTCACCGAAAAGAAAAAGGTGCGAAAAGAAATCCGTTATACTTCTATCAACTCATACTCCCGGCTGCCGAAGCCCAGCGCCGCCGCCGCTTCCACGGTGTGCACGCCGTGACGGCTCTCCACCCGATCCAAGAAATGCCGCTGGCCCGGGTCGTCCTTGGCCGCGTAAACGAGATCGAGGCAGGCCTGGTCGATGGCCACCGGGTCCAGGGACGCCAATATACCGATATCCCTCATGCAGGGGTCCTCGGCCACGGAGCAGCAGTCGCAGTCCACGCTCAGGTTCTTCATCACGTTGATGAAGGCGATCCGCCCCTCGAAATACTTCACCACGGAGGAAGCCGCGTCCGCCATGGCCTCGCAGAAGGCATCCTGCTCCGCGTGCTCCTTCCAGGTGTCGATGTTGCTGTCGGTGACGCCGCCGGAGTGGATCAGGGCCTTCCCCCTGCTGGAGGCGCAGCCGATGGACAGCTGCTTCAGGGCGCCGCCGAAGCCGCCCATGGGGTGCCCCTTGAAGTGGGCCAAGACCAGCATGGAATCGTAGTGCTTCATGTTCTTGCCCACCAGATTCTCCTTGAGCACCTTCCCGTTGGGGATGGGCAGCACGTCGTCGGGCCCCTCCGCGTCCATGAGATCCACGGTGAAGGCGTCGGCCCAGCCGTGGAGCTTCAGAAGCTTCAGGTGGGATTCGGTGTGGTCCCGCACCCCGTCGAAGGCGTCGCCGTAGGCGGTGTTGCACTCCACCACGGTGCCCTTCACCTTCTCCACCATGGGCGCCCAGAAATCGGGATGCAGGAAGTTCTGGTTCCCTTTCTCGCCGGAGTGGACCTTCACGGCCACCTTCCCGGGCAGGTCGATGCCCAGAGCGTCGTACATCTCGATCACCTTTTCGGGGGTGATCTTTTTCGTAAAGAATACTTTCGGCTTCATGCCTGACCCTCCTTATCGTTTTCGTTGATGTTCATGGGTTACAGCAGCGGCAGCAGATCCCGGAGGAGCGCTTCCACGCTTTCCCGGGGCGTAGCCCAGCTGGTGCAGATGCGAACGGCGGTATGCCCCTCGTCCACCCGGCCCCAGCCCTCGAAAAAGTACCGGTCGGACAGCTCCTCCACCACCCCGTCCGGCAGGATGGGGAACTGCTGATTGGTGGGCGACTCATAGAGGAATTCGATCCCCTTTTCCCGGAGCGCGTCCCGTATGACCATGGCGAGGTCCACCGCGTTCTTCGCGATGCGGGTATAGAGCCCGTCGGTGAACAGGGTTTCGAACTGGATGCCCAGCAGCCGCCCCTTAGCCAGCATCCCCCCCTGGCGTTTGATCATGTACCGGAAGTCCTTCTTAAGGGCCGGATGGTTCAGCACCGCCGCCTCCCCGAAGAGGGCCCCCACCTTGGTCCCGCCGATGTAGAAGGCGTCGGTGAGCCGGGCGATATCCCGCAAGGTCACGTCCGTATCCGGGGAGACCAGCCCATACCCCAGCCGCGCCCCGTCCAGATAGAGATAGAGCCCGTGCCGGTCGCAGACCCGTCTGAGCGCCTCCAGCTCGGAAAGGCTGTACAGGAGCCCGCCCTCCGTGGGGTGGGAGATATAGACCATGGCGGGCTGGACCATGTGCTCGTGGCTGGGGTCCGCCCAGTGTCCCTTCACATACGCGTCCACCCCGTCGGCCCGGACCTTCCCCTCGGAATCGGGGAGGGCCAGCACCTTGTGGCCCGTGGCCTCGATGGCCCCGGTCTCGTGGACGTTGATGTGTCCGGTGGTCGCGGCGATGACCCCCTGGAAGGGGCGCAAAGCCGCGGCGATGACGGTCTGGTTGGTCTGGGTCCCGCCCACCAGGAACTGGACGCAGGCGTCCGGCCGGCCGATGGCCTCTCGGATCAGCGCCCGGGCACGGTCTGAGTGGGGATCCTCCCCATAGCCCGGGTTCTGCTCCAAATTGGTGGCGGCCAGGGCCGCCAGGATCTCCGGGCAGGCCCCCTCGTCGTAATCGCAGGCAAAGCGGATCATCTTACAGCTCCTTATAGATGCTTTCCAGATTGGCGATGAATTCCTGCAGGGGCAAGGGTTTTTCGTGTCCCGCGATGAGCCATTTCTCGGGCCGCCCCTTCAGCCTCTCGATGAAGGCTGCCAGCCGGGTTTTATCGTACTGCCGGTCCAGCTCGTAGAAATCCTCGTACCCCGCGTCGCCGATGATCAGGCAGTCGTCCGCGCCCACCAGCAGGGCGTCCCGGCTGTGGGGGGAATCGCAGGTCTCGCAGGCGATGGTGACGCCGCCGATGTCCATGGTCCCCTCCCCCTCCAAGGTCATGTCGGGCTGGGTCACCTGGATCCACTCGGGCCGCCGGTACTCGAGACAGATATGCTCGTGACAGAAGGGGATCTCCGCCCCGGACCGGAGCCGTTCCTCCATGGCCTCAGGGGTCCACTGCCAATCCGCCATCTCCTTCAGCCGCGCCGCAGTCTTTTTCGAGGCCATGGTGAAGCCGTTCACGGCGCAGAGGCCGAAGCTGTGGTCCCAGTGCCAGTGGGTCAGGATGGTGATCTCGGGGATGGGCAGCCGCTGATCGGTGATGGCGGTGTAGAATTCCCGCACGTGGGCGGGGCTGGCCCCGGCGTCCACAGCCACGGAGAGCTGGTCCCCCTCGATATAGGTGAGGACCGGCCGGTCCGAGGGCTCGTCATGGGGCAGGTACCAGACCCGTTCGGTCAACTGTTGGAGCATAGCAAACAAAACCTCCTGTTGATTGGTGGCTGTATTGTACCAAGTTTCCGGGGCAGGGTCAAGGAAAAGACCGACGGTTCATACTAAGACCTGATTAAAAGGAGACAAGATTGCCGAGGTATTTTTCGTTCTGCCGAAGGCGAACGTAGGGAGGCGATGCCAGAGAGCATCGTTGACCGGAGAGAGCCAAAGGCGGGGCGGAAGAGAACCGGCAAGATGTCTTCTTTTAGTCAGAGATTAGTATCAGAAAGCCCACTTGCCCCGCCGGAAGACGGGCACGATCCGACCATCACGGGTCACGGCGTCGATGTCCAGCCCCTCGTAGCCGATCATGAAGTCCTCGTGGTTCATGGAGTCGTTGATGCCGAGGGCCCTGCACTCCTCCAGGGTCATGTCCTCGAACCCCTTGATGGTGTCGGCAAAGCCCATGCCCAGGGCCAGATGGCAGGCGGCGTTCTCGTCGAAGAGGGTCTCGTAGAACAGCATTCCCGACTCGGCGATGGGAGAATCCTCGGGGACCAGCGCACACTCGCCCAGATACGCGGCGCCCTCGTCCATGGCGATCATCTGCTCCAGCAAAGCCTGGTTCTTCTCCGCCTTGACCTCCACAGCCTTGCCGTTTTCGAAGCGGACGGAGAAATTCTCGATGAGCTCGCCGTTATAGGACAGGGGCTTGGTGGCGTAGACGATGCCCTCCGCCTTGCCCCGCATGGGGGAGATGAAACACTCCTCGGTGGGGATGTTGGGATTGAAGAAGATGCCGCTGTCCTTCGTCCTGTCGCCGCCGCCCTTGAACTGGGCCTGGGGGATCATGCCCACGGTGAGATCGGTGCCGTTGTCGCCCTTGTAGCGGAGCTCGGCGATGCCCAGCTCGTTGAGATAGGCGCAGCGATCGTGCAGGTCCTTGTTATGGGCTTCCCAGGCTGCCACGGGATCCTCGGTCACCCGGGAGGTGAACAGGATCGCTTCCCACAGCTTCTCCATGGCCTTGCCGCGGGGCAGCTCGGGGAAAAGCTTCTTGGCCCAGGCCGCGCCGGGAACGGCGGCGATGCACCACTGATACCGGTTCTCCATCCTGTCCCAGTAGGGCTTGACGATGGGCCACCGCTTCTGCTCGGCCTTGGCCACCTTCTTCTGGTTGATGCCCTTGAGCCCGTCCGGGTCCTCGGAGGCCAGATAGATCCGGCAGGGCAGCACGTCGTTGTAGTGCTCCAGCCGGGCCTTTTCCCATTCCTCCACCTTGGCCATGGTGGTGACGGTCTGATGCCGCACGTGCAGCTTCTCCAGAGGCTGATAGTCGAACTCCACCTTGACCTTCCTGGCTCCGGCCTTGTAGCACTCGTCCACCAGCAGCTCCACGAATTTGGGCTGATCCAGATCGCAGCGGATGATAACTTCCTGTCCCTTTTGGATGTTGACGCCGACCCGGGCGATCAGGCGAGCGTACTTGCGAAGGATCGTTCGTTTCATGATGTTCTCTCCTTTTCAAAATGGTCGTTCCTGTTTTTTCATATACCAGATACCGCCGCAAAAGTCAACGGTCTGTTCCACAAAGATATATTTGATATTTGGCCAGTACTGTGCCATAATGATGGAGGTAAAAAATCCACATTTCAGGAGGCGAACACATGAAGAAGCTGTTGTTGGGCAACGCCGCCGCCGCTCGGGGTCTCTTCGAGGCGGGGTGTACCTTTGTATCCTCCTATCCGGGCACGCCCTCCACGGAGATCACCGAGGAAGCGGCCAAGTTCCCGGAGGTCTACGCCGAATGGGCGCCCAATGAGAAGTGCGCCCTGGAAGCGGCTCTGGGCGCGTCCATCGCCGGGGCCCGGGCCATGTGCGCCATGAAGCACGTGGGCCTTAACGTGGCCGCCGACCCCCTCTACACCGCCGCCTACACCGGCGTCAACGGGGGGTTGGTCATCGCTGTAGCCGACGACCCGGGCATGCATTCCTCCCAGAACGAGCAGGACTCCCGACACCACGCTATCGCGTCCAAAGTGCCCATGGTGGAGCCCGCCGACTCCGGGGAGTGCCGGGACTTCATGAAGCTGGCCTTCGAGCTGTCGGAGACCTTTGACACGCCGGTGCTGTTCCGCACCTGCACCCGGGTGGCCCACTCCCAAAGCCTGGTGGAGCTCTATGATCGGCAGGAAGCCCCCCTTCGGGAATACGTGAAGAACCCCCGCAAGTACGTCATGGCCCCCGGCAACGCCATTCCCCAGCACGTGGTGGTGGAAAATAGGACCGAGAAGCTCCGCGCCTACGGCGAGGACTGCCCCTTCAACCGGGTGGAGATGGGGGACACCGAGTGGGGCGTCATCACCTCCGGCATCAGCTACCAGTACGTGAAGGAGGCCTTGCCAGAGGTGAGCGTGCTGAAGCTGGGTCTTGTGAACCCCCTGCCCGAGAAGATCATCCGCGACTTCGCCGCCAAGGTGAAGAAGCTGGCCGTGGTGGAGGAGCTGGATCCCATCATCGAGACCCATTTGCGCAACCTGGGCATCCGGGTGGATCTGGGCAAAGCGGAGTTGGGCCTCTTGGGCGAGTTCTCCCAGAACCGTATCCGGGCCGCCTTCGGCAAGGCCCTGCCCGAGAGCCAGAAGCTGGAGGAAGCTCTCCCCGTCCGGCCCCCGGTGCTCTGCCCCGGCTGCCCTCACCGCGGTCTCTTCCACGTGCTCCACAAGCTGAAGGTCACCGTCTCCGGCGACATCGGCTGCTACACCCTGGGCGCCTCCGCGCCGCTATCCGCCATGGATTCCACCATCTGCATGGGCGCGTCCATCGGCGTCCTCCACGGCTTTGAAAAGGTCCGTCCCGAGGCGGCCAGGAAGATGGTGGCCGTCATCGGCGACTCCACCTTCATGCACAGCGGCATGACCGGCCTCGTGAACCTGGTGTACAACCAGGGCGTGGGCGTGGTCCTCATCCTCGACAACTCCATCACCGGCATGACCGGCCACCAGCAGAACCCGCTGACCGGCATGACGTTGAAGGAGCAGCCCACCGCCCAGCTCTCCGCCGAGAAGATCGCCGAGGCCTGCGGCGTGAAGCGGGTACGCGTCGTCGACCCCCAGGATCTGAAGGCCACGGAAGCGGCCATCCGCGAGGAACTGGCCGTGGACGAGCCCTCGGTCATCGTGGTCCGGCGGCCCTGCGCCCTCCTCAAGTGGGTGAAGCATAAGCCCGCCTTCCACATCGACCCCGACAAGTGCAAGAGCTGCAAGGCCTGCATGCAGATCGGCTGCCCCGCCATCGTCTTTAGCGGCAAGGCCGCCATCGACCCCACCCTCTGCGTGGGCTGCGGCCTCTGCCAGCAGCTGTGCAAGTTCGGCGCCATCTCAGAGTAAGGTAAGGAGGTTAGCTATGGAAACGAAATCCATCATGATCGTCGGCGTAGGCGGCCAGGGCACATTGCTGGCCTCCCGTATCATCGGCAACGCCCTTATCAGCACGGGGGCGGACGTGAAGCTAAGCGAGGTCCACGGCATGTCCCAGCGGGGCGGCTCCGTGGTGACCTACGTGAAGTACGGCGACACGGTCCACTCCCCCCTCATCGACCTGGGGGAGGCGGATTACATCCTCTCTTTCGAGGCCCTGGAGGCGGGCCGGTTCCTGCCCTATCTTAAGAAGGGCGGCACCATCATCACCAACACCCAGCACATCCTGCCCATGCCCGTGATCACCGGGCAGATGGCCTACCCGGAAAACGTCCTCGACGATTTGAAAGCGAAGGCCGACGTGATCGCCGTAGACGCCCTCGCTCTCGCGGAGCAGGCGGGCAGCCCCAAGGCCGTGAACGTGGTGCTCACGGGCGTGCTCTCCAAGGCCATGGACCTTGACGAAGCCGTGTGGCGGCAGTCATTGGAGACCACCGTGCCCCCCAAGTTCCTGGAGCTCAATAAAAAGGCGTTCCAGTTGGGACGGGAGTCCTGATCGATACGCATGAAAAAAGCCTCCTTCGCGGGAGGCTTTTTTTGATTCAGATCCGGGAGAGCCACCGGTCCGCCTGGGCGCGGTCGGTGAAGATGATGGCCTGCTTCTCGGAGTACTTCTCCAGCAGGGCATAGATCGCGGGCCGGTTGTCCCGGCGGTAGCTTTGGACCTGGGCCACCAGCTCCGGGTCCAGGGTCCCTTCCGTCCAGGGCATGTCGGGGCGATCTTGCCCCACCCGGGCGATGATGCCGGCCATGCACACGTCCTCGGGGTAATCGAGGAAGATCAACGTGTCCGAGGCTCGGATGCGGACCTCGTAGGTGCGGCTGTAGTCCCCGTCCATGATCCATTTTTCCCCCGCCAGCAGTTCAGCCAGGGCTCGGTCGAACTCCTCCCGGCTGATATGGGTCCCGTCCGCCCGCCACCAGATATTGTCCAGATGCACCACCGGCAGCCCCGTCCTTTCCCCCAGGGCCCGGGCGAAGGTGCTCTTCCCGCTCCCCGGGCAGCCCAGGATCAGGATGCGATTGCCGATGGACAGGGTTTTCATTTCCTCTCCCTCACCATGACCCGGTCGGTGGCGGTCTCGAAGCCGAATTTGCGGTAGAGGCCGTGGGCGTCTCGGGTGATGAGAAAGCCCCGCAGGCCCCTGTATTCCGGCTGGGAAAGGATGTGGACCAGGAGTGCCCTGCCCAGGCCCTGGCCCCGGCAGACGGGGTCCACCACCACGTCGCAGAGATAGAAGGTGGTGGCATAGTCCGTGATGACCCGGGCGAAGCCCGCCAGAGCGTCGGACCCTTCCAAAAAAATGCCATAGCAGACGGAGTGCCCCATGGCCCGCTCGGTGACCTCCATGGGCCGTTTCTCAGCCCAGTAGGTGGTCTGAAGGAGCCGTACCACGTCCTCCAGCCGCATATTCTCCGCGCCTTGGATGATCCGATAGTTCATGCCTTGCCCTCCTCTGTAGTCGTGCATATTGTACGGGCGATTCGTGAATCTCCCCTACAGATCATACCACAGGGACCGGGGGCTGTCGAGTGCTTACGGCAAATCCAGAGGGAAGCTGAGCAGGGGCTGAGGGTTGGTGGTGGTGTCCCAACCGTCCTCGGGGAATTCGGCCACGGACCAGGTGTCGTCCACCGGCTGGCCGTTGAAGGAATCCACGGCGTGGAGGGTTAGCCGCAGGGTGACGCCCTGCTGCTTCAACGCCTCGTAGTCCGAGGGGAAGATGGGCAGGATCACCGTGTAGGCGAAGGTGCCGTCCCCCTGGGCCGTGACCTCCGGGAAGGAGGGCTCGTAGACCGTGTCGTCCCCGCCCAGGGTATAGCTTACGGACAGGCCCTCGAACTTGCCCTTTTCGTTGGTGGGGGACAGAAGGCACCGCTTCATCCACGCCGTCCAGTCCGCGGGCGCCTCCTTCACCCGGTAGCTGAGATAGACACCGGTGCCGCGGAAGCTGGCCCTTTCCTCCAGCACCACTCCGTCCAGATGTACGGGGGTGTTCCACATCCTCTCCCCCTCCTCCTGGGTCAGCACCACATGGCCGGAGAGGCGGCGCTCCGCGGTGCGGGTGTCCCCGTTGGCGGCCTTCAGGGCCTCGTCCAGGTCAAAGGAGAAGGTGTAGTAGACGGTGCCCAGCAGGCCCACGTGGGCCATGTCGTCCACGTTCACGTCCTGGAGGGCGATCTCCGCGGTGAAGGATACCCGCCCGCTGCCCTGCAACGGCTCTGTGAGGCTGTCCTCGCTGTAAAGGGTGATGCCCTGCCCGTCACAGCTTTCCTCCAAAAGGCCGGTCTCACCGGTGACGGTGCCGATCTTCCGGCCCGTATCCGTGTAGAGGGTCTGCTCCACCAGGGCGTCCAGCCACTGGTCGCCGTGGTTCTCCCGGCTGAAGGCGGCGGCGTGGTCCGTGTTGAGCCGGATGGTGTAGGCAAAGGCGGTGCCGTCATAGAGGACCTCCTGTATCTCGGGCCGGATCTCCCGGACCCAGGCCCAGTCCTCCTCGTCATATTTGTTTTGCCCCATCTTCACCCGCCAGCCGTTCAGATCCTCGGCATCGCTCATCTCCGGCAGCAGGACGAACCGACAGCCCTCGGACCGGGGCGCGGCGCCCTGGACCACCTGCTCGATCTCGGGCACAGCCGAGGCCTCCGTCCGCTGGTCCGCGGGGGTGGTGATGTAGTCCCCGGGCTTATAATCCTCTCGGCCGATCCAGCTTCCGATGGCGTAGACCGTGCCGGACAGCAGCAGCGCCAGCGCCATGCAGGCCGCGGCGAAGGCCACCGGGGCCCGGCGGGCGAAGGCCCCCAACCGGGCGAAGGGCGGCCTCTCGATCCTGTCCAGGGTCCGGCGGACCCGCTCCCGGCTCTCCCGGGGCGGCTGGGGCCGGTCATCCCGCAGCAGGTCATAGAGCGGATCATTCCTGAGTTCCCGTTCCTGTTCCAAAATGTCCTTATTTTCCATAGTCTTTCAGCTCCTCTCTCAGCTTCGCCCGGCCCCGGTGCAGGTGGGATATCACCGTGCCCTGGGGCAGGTCCAACGCCTTGGCGATGTCCGCCACGGCCATGTCCTCGAAGTAGAACAGCATCACCGGCAACCGATACTTTTCGGGCAGGTCGTACACCGCCTGCCGCACGTCCAGCTGCAGCTCCCTATCTGCAGGCTTGTCCGCCAAAGTCTCCGGCAGCTCCACGGTGAAGCCCCGGCGCAGCAGGTTCTTGCTTTCGTTGACGGCGATCTTCACGAGCCAGGGCTTGAAGTTTTGAGCGTCCTTCACGCTGTGACGGCAGCGCCAGCCCTTGAGGAGGGCGGATTGCACCGCGTCCGCCGCCAGATCCCAGCTGCGGAGCACGCCGTAGCTCACGGTGAGCAGCAGCCGCTCCAAGGGGGCGGCGGCCGCCGCGAAGCCCTCCCGGGTGGTGATGTCCGGTATGTTTGGTCCTTGCATGTGCTCATTTCCTTTCTCGAAACGCGTTTCTGGCTATAGGACACAAAAGAGGGGAGAAAGATTGCAGACGATAAACGGATTTATAAAAGCAGACCGCTTTTCCTGAAAGAAAAGCGGCCCGCTTCCGATCCCCTCTTGCCCTGCGGTCGATATCCCTCGAAGATCACGGCGTGGTTCTCCGCCATTCGCTTCTGTCGCCGGTAGCAAAGATCTCCATGCTTATCCCTTCAAAAGCGCCGAGAGAGCCGTGAACTCCCGCTGATAGATGCCCCGGCGCTCCTCGTCTAGGTCCGTATAGTCGGCGTGACGGGAGAAGATATGGAGGGCTTCCTCCCCGGGCAGCCAGCGGGGCTCCAGGCCCATCCGTTGCTCCGCTTCCGTGAGCTTGATCTGGCAGCGGCCCACCACGGCGCCGAAAAAGTATCGGCTGACGTACTTGCAATCCTCGTAGTATTCATCTATCTCCAACGCGCAGGCGGACGGCAGGACGATGCGGCCCGTCTCCTCCGCCAGCTCCCGGACGCAGCAGGTCCCCTCATCCTCGCCCGCTTCCAGGCCGCCGCCGGGGATCATCCATAGATCGTCACGGGCAGCATAGGACAGCAGGACGCGGCCGTCCTCGATCACGATGCACCGGCAGGCGGTGCGCTCATGGGTCCAATGACCGAAATAGTTTTTTCCCACGATCTCGATGGTCTTCATGCAGCTTTTCCCTCCCGGGGCCGATACCCCTCGAAGATCACGGCCTGGTTCTCCGCCATGCGCCGGGCGTGCTGCGACCGCTCCCGGGCGGTCCAGAGGACCTTCATGGCGCCCATAGCCTCGCAAAGACGGACGGAGAGGGGCTTCGGGCCCACCCGGTAGGCGACGAACTGGGGCCGGGTGAGACAGTTGGATAGGAGCCGGCTCATGGCGAAGGCCAAATATCCGGGCAAAGTCTTTTTCGAGAAGCAGGCCGCCTCGGACAGCTGCCCCCGAAGGTGCTTCGGATCGTGCTTTTTGAACCAGCGGACCATGGCCGGGTGGAAGCTCTCCACGCAGGCGGGGCCAGGATAGGTGTCCAGCAGCGCCCGGGTACCCTCGCACACAAGGGCCCAGTCGGGACCGTATTTGAGCTCCACGATCAGGGGCTGCCGCCCGTCGAATATCCTGAGCACCTCCGAAAACAGGGGTATGCGCTCATCCGTCCCAAAGAGGGGGATCTGCTGCAGCTCCTCATAGGTGAAGTCCCGGACGGCCTTATCCACACCGCAGGCCCGCTGTAGGCTGTCGTCGTGGAAGACCACGATCTGCCCGTCCTGCGTCCGCTGCACGTCCAGCTCCGCCCCGTAGCCCGCCGCCACCGCCCGGCGGAAGGCTTCCAACGAGTTCTCCGGCACGGACTGGTCAAGCTCATACAGCCCCCGGTGGGCGTAGGCCCGGCCCTCGAAGGGGGCGCGCCGGGCCCGGGACGCGACGCCCGGGGCGATTAGAAACAGCCACAGCAACAGCAGCGCCGCCGGTATCAGAAGCCAGATCATGTTCGCCTCCGGATTTAAAGAATTCTTGGTTGTCATTATACCCGAAACGCGGTAAAATGTACACAGATTTCCACAGGGGAGGCCCTTCATGAAACTCAATTACAAGCGCACCATCCTCGTCGGCTTCGCGTTCTTCCTGATCTGCACCTTCTGGAACGCCTACGACACCATCATCCCCAAGATCCTGACCGACAAGTTCGGCATGACCCAGGCCCATTCGGGCATCATCATGGCCCTGGACAACGTGCTTGCCCTGTTCATGCTGCCCCTGTTCGGCACCATTTCCGACAAGTGCCGCCACCGGCTGGGCCGCCGGACGCCCTTCATCCTCTTCGGCACCATCATCGCCGCGGTGATGCTGGTGGTCCTCTCCTTCGTGGACAACCGGCAGCTCAAGAACATCGAGGCCGTGGCGAAGATCGACGATCCCGCCGCGCTGGAGGTGCTCTACGACGCGGAGAAGGACGCCACCATCCAGACCCCTGACGGGCAGCAGGTGGTCCTGGGCGAAAAGTTCACCCGGGAGCAGTTCACCGCCATCGTCTCCCAGACCTTGGACCCGGAGACCGGCAAGAAGGTCACCAACGCCGACTACACCAACTTCGTGGTCCCCGCCCGGCAGCACTACGCCCAGCAGGTGACCCGGGACAATCCGCGGACGCTGATCCTGTTCATTGGGGTGCTGCTCATCATCCTGATCGCTATGGCCACCTTCCGCTCCCCCGCCGTGGCGCTGATGCCGGACGTGACCATGAAGCCCCTGCGGTCCAAGGCGAACGCCATCATCAACCTCATGGGCACGGCGGGCGGCATATTGGTGCTGGTGCTGGGCATGGTGCTTTCCACCGGCTCGGTGAAGAATTCGCTCATGAGCTACACCAGGTTCTTCGGGATCGTGGCCGGGATCATGCTTCTCGCCCTCCTTGTCTTCCGCCTGACAGTGGACGAGCCCCGGTTCGTCCGCGAGATGGAGGAGGAGAGCGCCAAGTACGGTCTCAACGAGGCGACGCCGGAGGAGATGGAAAAGGGCGAGACCCGGAAGCTCTCCAAGCCCGAGCTCACCAGTCTCATTTTGATCCTGGCGTCGGTGGTGTTCTGGTTCATGGGGTACAACGCCGTCACCTCCAAATACTCCGTCTACGCGGGGAAGGTCTTGTCCCTCGATTATAACAGCACCCTCATGATCGCCAACGTGGCTGCCATCGTTTCCTATATCCCCGTGGGCATGGTGGCGAGCAAGATCGGCCGGAAGAAGACGATCCTGATCGGCATCGGCCTGCTGGCCGCCTCCTTCTGCATCGCCTCCTTCCTCCGGGAGGGGAGCCCCGCCATGCTCATGAACTGCATGTTCGCCCTGGCCGGCATCGGCTGGGCCACAATCAACGTGAACAGCTTCCCCATGGTGGTGGAGCTCTCCCGGGGCGGGGACGTGGGCAAGTACACGGGCTTCTACTACACCGCCAGCATGGCCGCCCAGACCTTCACCCCCTACTTCTCCGGCGCCCTCATGGACCGGGTGGGCATGACCGCCCTGTTCCCCTACGCCACGGTGTTCGTCGTCCTGGCCGCCTTCACCATGGTCTTCGTGAAGCATGGCGACAGCAAGCCCATCCCCACCAAGAGCCGGCTGGAAGCGCTGGACGTGGGGGATTGATTCTGTTGGGTTCTTTTGCAGCTTTTTTCTCTTCGGTGAGTGCGAAGCCGAGCGCTGCCTGTGGCAGAAGCAGCGAGGCGTAGCACGGGCAAAACAATGAGAACCCAAGCTTAGCGCAGGGTTCGATTATGTTTTGCACCCAGCAGAAGAAAAAAGCGGCGCAAAAAGAGAAGCTCAAATATACTAAGGGGGATAGGTACGCAAAAACCTATCCCCCCTTGTGTTCTTTTGGGGCGCTTTTCTTACCAAGAAAAGCGCCGAAGCTTTCAATCCTTCCTCTCCAAATGCATCATCTTCGCCGGGATGTGGCAGTAGCCGCCGGGGTTCTTGTCCAGGTATTTCTGGTGGTAGGCCTCGGCGGGAAAGAAGTTTTGAAGGGGCAAAAGCTCCACGGCCAGGGGCGCGCCCAGCTTTTGGGACTCCTGATCGAAGGCGGCCTGCAGGGCGGGCAGCTGGGAAGGGTCGGTGTAGTAGACCCCGGTCCGATACTGGATGCCCGCGTCGCCCCCCTGCCGGTTCACGGACAAGGGGTCGATGACCAGGAAATAGAGGTCCATCAGCTTTTCCAGGGACAGCTTCCCCTCGTCGTAATCGATCCTCACGGTCTCGGCGTGGCCGCTGTCGTGGCAGACGTCCTGGTAGCTGGGCGCCCGGTCGGGGCCGTTGGCGTAGCCCACCTCCGTGGCGAGGACGCCCTCGAACTGGTCGAAAAACTTCTGCATCCCCCAAAAACAGCCGCCGGCAAGATAGATGGTCCGCATGTTCCCTGCTCCCTTCCTCGGATGGGGGCAGTATACCACAGCCCGCCCCCGGTTTCAATCCTTCGCCCCAATCCGCGTCTTGCGTTTTTCGTCCGTTTCCGGTATTATAGTATAGAGGAAAAAATATGCCTGAAACAATAGGAGGTTCTATATGAAACGGATCGCTTTATTGCTGTTGTCGCTGTTGCTGCTGGTGGGATGCGTCGGCGCCGGGGCCAAGGCCGCGGGCCTGTCCCCCCTGCAGGCACCCTCGGATCCGCCTGCGTCCACGCCGGAGCCCCAGCATGACGGTCCCTTTTTGAGCTATCATTTCTATGAGCAGCCGAATTGGGAATCCATCACCTCGGGGACGCTCTTCTCCTGCGATTTGGACCAGGACGGCCAGGAGGAGCCCGTCACCTTCCAGCTCAGGCCCAACGACGAATGGGCCACGGCCATCACCTGGAACGGGAAAACGACGATCATCGACGGCGGGGAAGAGCTGGTCTCTGCCGAGGTGCTGGATCTGGACCCCGTCAGCCCCTGGTATAATCTGCTGGTGACCGTGGATTACGGCTCCGACAGCTATGTGACGGTGGAGCTGCACCCGGAGGACGGGCAGCTGATCCTGGGCAAAACCATAGATGGCGACTATGCCTGGCGTGAGGGCGCCCTCTGGTTCAGCGAGCGCTCGGACCTGTTGGGGACCAACTTCGGGGAGCGGTCCTATCACGGGGACGACCTTATCCCGGACAGCGAGTGGCTCACCATGAGCTATATCCCGACGCAGGAGGAGCTGGAGACGGAGCAGGAGGAGCTTATCGACGTGGGCTCCCTGATCCATTGCGCCTGCGACGTTCCCTGCTACATCGACGGTAAGCCGGCGACCCTGCCCCAGGACACCCTGCTCTATTGCGTCCGCTTCATGGATCCCAACGTGGATCTGATCATGGAGGTGTGCACCCTGGATGGCACCATCGCCCAGCTACGCTTCTTTGACGACGAGGACGAGCCCCACGAGGCTGACCGCATCTTTACCATGGAGATAGAGAGCTATTTCGACAATCTGCTGTTTGCGGACTGACATCGGACGGATCGGAACACGGCGGCCTTTTTCCAAGAAAAGGGCCGCCAAAAAACACGAGCAGAGCACGTTTTTTCGCTGCCACAGTATCCCATATGAGCTTTTCTTTTTCGCGCACCTTTTTCCTTTTCACCGAAAAGAAAAAGGTGCGAAACAATAAACTCACTATATCTATCCAGCCATACGGCCCATGGTCCCTTGGGTATTGGCAATCCGAAGCGGTCTCTGGTAAGATAGGGCAACTTGAAACAGGATAAGGAAACCAAGCGTATATGACCTTGACCGTAAAAGACGAATACCTGGCCGCTCTCAAGGAGGGCCAGCGAGAATATAAGGAACTGACGGCGGCGGGCAAGTCCCCCTACCCGGCGGTGCTGGACGAGCTGCTGCCGAATCTGGGCGCCATGACCGTCCAGGAGCTGCCCTGCCAGGAGATCCCCATGGACCGGATCGTGGGCACCCGGAGCGCGGGCCGGATCTCCGCCCTGTCGGCAAGCTTTTTGCCCCTGCTGGGCGAGGACAGCGAGTTCGCCACGAAGTGGATGGCCCTGTGCGAGGCGCACCTGTCCGACACGGGCATCCGGGACGCCATCGCCTGCTACGAGTACCTGGGCAGCTTCTACGTGCAGGAGGGGAACAAGCGGGTCAGCGTCCTGAAGCACTTCGGGAACACCCGCATCCTTAGCGACATCCGCCGGGTCCTGCCGGAAAAGAGCGACGAGCCCCGCATCCGCGCCTACTATGAGTTCGTGGACTTCCACCGGGCCACGGGCTCCTACGACATCCAGTTTTTGAAGCCCGGCGAGTACGCCAAGCTCCTCTTAGCCCTGAACAAGGCGCCGGACGAGGTCTGGACCGAGGAGGAGCGGCGCCGGTTCGCCTCCCGCTACCACTACTTTACGGAGGCCTTCCTGGCCCTGGGCGGGCAGAAGAAGGACCTGCGCCCCGAGGACGCGCTGCTTCTCTGGCTCCGGGTCTACCCCTACGAGCAGCTGGGGACCATGACCAAAAAGGAGCTGAAGGACTCCCTCTCCGGTCTGTGGCAGGACGTGCAGGTGACCGCGGCGGAGGCGGAGGCCATCGCCCTCAAGACCGCGCCTCCGGAAGCGGAGGAGAAGAGCCTGCTCACCAAGCTGGTCTCCCCCGCCCCCAAGCGGCTGAACGTGGGGATGATCTACCAGCAGGACGAAGAGATCAGCACCTGGACCCGGGGCCACGCCGAGGGCGCCGCCCATCTGGCGGAGGCTCTGGGCGAGCAGGTCACGGTCCGGGAGTACCGCCACGCCGACACGCCGGAGCTGGCCGAAAGCCTCCTCGATCGGGCGGTGGAGGAGGGGGCGGAGCTCGTCTTCACCACTACGCCGCCGCTGCTGGGGCCCACGCTGAAGGCCGCCGTGAAGTGGCCCAAGGTCCGCTTCCTCAACTGCTCCGCCGGGACCAACCTTTCCAGCGTCCGCAGCTACTACTGCCGCATCTACGAGGGCAAGTTCATCACCGGCCTCATCGCCGGCGCCATGTCCAAGAACGATCTCATCGGGTACGTGGCCTCCTACCCCATATTGGGGGTGCCCGCCTCCATCAACGCCTTCAGCCTGGGCGCCCGGATGACCAACCCCCGGGCCCGCATCCTGCTGGAGTGGAGCTGCATGGAGGGGAGCGCGGTGCAAAAGCTCATCGACCGGGGCGCCCGGGTCATCTCCAACCGGGACGTGCCCGTGCCCAACGCCCACTACATGGACCTCGGCGAATACGGCACCTATCTCATCGACGCGGCGGGGCGGCTCTCGCCGCTGGCCTCCCCCTGCTGGATGTGGGGCAAGCTCTACGAGAACCTGGTCCGGGCGGTCCTCTCCGGCAATTACGACCAAAAGAAGGCGCCCGAGGCCATCAACTACTGGTGGGGCATGGACAGCGGGGTCATCGACGTACAGATGACGGAGCTGGTCCCCGAGGGCATCCGCGCTCTGGCCGATTCCCTGATGGAGCAGATCCGGGCGGGGGCCCTGCACCCCTTCCGGCGGGAGCTGATCGACCAGGACGGGACGGTGAGAAACGACGGGAGCCGGGATCTTTCGTCCCTGGAGCTGCTGACCATGGACTACCTGTCCGACGCCGTGGAGGGCGCTATCCCCGCCTACGGGGAGCTGCTGCCCATGTCCCGGGGCCTGGTGCGGGAGTTGGGCCTGCATCGGGAAGATCTGCCGATGGAGAAGTAAGCGATGCGCATTTTAGCCGTGGCCGACGAAGAGAGCCCCGCCCTCTGGGACCATTACCAGAAGGGGCGGCTGGATGGGTACGACCTGATCCTCTCCTGCGGGGATCTGAAGGCGGAGTACCTCTCCTTCCTCGTGACCATGGGCCATGCGCCGCTTTTATACGTCCACGGGAACCACGACGAGGGGTACGCCGTCCGGCCGCCGGAGGGCTGCGACTGCATCGACGATCAGCTGGTGGTGTACCGAGGGGTGCGCATCCTGGGCCTTGGGGGGTGCCTCCGGTATCGGCCCGACGCCGTTTTCCAGTATTCGGAACGGGAGATGAGCAGGCGGATCCGGCGGCTGCGGCTGGCGCTTTTGAAGAGCGGCGGCGTGGACGTCATCGTCACCCATGCCCCGCCCCTGGGGCTGGGGGATGGGGAGGATCTGCCCCACCGTGGGTTTGGGGCCCTCAAGGGGCTGCTGGACCGGTATCGGCCTATGTATCTCGTCCACGGGCACGTGCACCTTAGGGGGTATCCCCTGCCGGCCCGGGAGCTGGTCTACGGCGACACCCGGATCGTCAACGCCGGGGAGCGGACCACCTTGGAGGTGCCAAATAGGCCCCACGACGAAGGCCGGCCCTACGAGCTCACCTACGTCACCCGCCACCGGGAGGCGCGGGATTGGGAGATTTAGTTTTTCTTTTTGTTCCTTTTCTTGAAAGAAAAGGAACCCAAAAGAACTTCACTGAAACAAAAAAGCTTAAGCGAGTATCCATCAATACTCCCTTAAGCTTTTCTTTTTGCGCCGCTTTTTCTTTTCAGGTGAAAAGAAAAAGCGGCAAAAAACAAATTTACGCTCTCTTATCCCTTCGTAACAGATCGTACAGCACGGGCACGATGAACACGGTCATGAGCGTGGCGTAGGTGAGCCCGCCGATGCAGACGATGGCCACGGGCTGGATGATCTCCGCGCCGGTGCCCATGCTGACGGCCAGGGGCAGCAGCCCCAGGATCGTGGTCAGCGCGGTCATGAGCACGGGCCGGATCCGCATGGTGGCCGCCTTCACGATGGCCTCCCGCTTGGGGAGCCCCTCCTCCCGGAGCCGGTTGGCGCAATCCACCAGCACGATGCCGTTGTTCACCACCACGCCCACCAGCATGATCATGCCCACCATGGCCACGATGCTCATATGGAACCCGGTGACCAAAAGGCCGATGAACCCGCCCGCGAAGGAAAGGGGCACGGTCAAAATCACGATGAAGGGCGAGAGCAGGGACTGGAACTGGGCCACCATGATGAGGTAGATGATGAGTATCCCCAGCAGCATCATGAAGAACAGGTCCTTCATGGCGTCCATGATGGTCTCGTTCTCGCCGGCGTACTCCACCTGGCACCTCGCGGGCAGCTCCACGTCCTCCAGCGCCCGCCGCGCCTGGTTGGAGACCAGGGTCACGTTATACCCGTCCGCCACGGTGGCGGTGACGGAGATATACCGGCGCTGCTCCAGCCGGTGGATGGAGGCCAGCGTCTCCGTCTCGGTGACGGTGACCAGCTCCCTAAGGGGCACCTCCTCCGTGGTCCCGTCCCGCAAGGTGGCGGTGACGGACATCTTCTCCAGCTTCTGCCGGTCCGTGTCCCCGTCGGCGGAGTGGATGGTGGCGGAGAGGGCCGCGGTGCTGGTGTTGACCTCCGTAGCCGAAACGCTGCTGGTCAGCTCCTGAACGATGGCGAGATACACCTGAGCCGTGGTCAGGTTGTGCTCGATGGCCTTCTCCTTGTCCACGGTGATGTGCAGGGCCGGCGTGGTCTCCTCGGCGCCGCCGCTCACATCCTTCAGCCCCTCCACTCCCTTGAGCCGTTCGGCCACCTTCGTGGCCGCGATCCGAAGATCGTCCAGGTCGTTGGAATAGATGTTCATGGTGAAGCCGCCGCTCTGGAACATGGACCCCATGCTCATGCTGGACACGGTGGTCACCTCAAAATCCGCTTCCTTCTTAAAGGGCTCCAGGACCCTGCGGATATCTCGGGTGGCCTCGATGCTGCTGTAGCCGCTGTTCTCGTCCACCAGGGCGTAGACGGTGATCTGGTCCCCCTCGCTGGAGGTGAGCCCCACCAAACTCTCCATGCCGCCGTTGATCATGCCGCCGATATCGGTGAGGTGCGGGACCTCCTCCATGGCGTGCATCATCTCGTCCGCCAGGAAGCACCGATCGGCAAAGGTATACTCCTCCGGCACGCTGACCGTGATGGAGATCTGGGTGCCGCCGCTCTCGGGGAAATACTCGAACCCCTGTTTCAGGGAGTACCAGGCGGACCCGCCCAGCAGCGCCAGCGCCAACAGGAGCGACAGCCCCCGATGCCCGATGACGAACCGGACCGTCCGCTCGAACCCGCCCATCAGCTTCCGGGCCAGGGCGCTCATGGGCTTCACCTGCCGCCGCAGCAGCCCCTGGGCCATGGCCGGGATCACGGTGAGGGCCACCAGCAGGCTGGCCATGAGGGAATAGGTGATGGTGAGGATCATGTCCATGAACACCTGCCGGGTGAGCCCATGGACGAACAGGATGGGCAAGAACACGCAGACGGTGGTCAGCGTGGAGGCGGTGATGGCCCCCATGACCTCCCTGGCCCCCTGGATGGCGGCCTCCCGGGCGTCCACCCCCTCGGCCCGGAGCCGATAGATGTTCTCGATGACCACGATGGAGTTGTCCACCAGCATGCCGATGCCGATGGCCAGGCCCGCCATGGAGATCACGTTCATGGTCACCCCGGAGAAGTACATGAGCACCAAAGCAAAGAGCACCGACACGGGGATGGAGATACCCACGGCCAGGGTGGGCCGGATGTCCAGAAGGAACAGGAACAGGATCAGGATCGCCAGCGCCCCGCCCAGCAGCAAACTCTGGACCACGGCGGACATGGCCATGTGGATATAGTCCCCCTGGTCCATGAGAGCCACGAACTTCAACCCGGGATACTGGCTCTCCAGCTCCCGGAACCTTTCGCCGATGTTGTCCGCCACGGTGGCGGTGGCGTAGGCCGCCTGGCGGGTAAAGGTGAGCAGGACCCCGTTCTCCCCGTTGATGCGGGCATAGGTGGTCTCGCTGTTGTCCACGATGCGCACGTCGGCCACGTCGCCCAGGCGCACCACGTCGATGCCGTCCAGGCCCAGGGACAGGATGGCCACGTTCTCCAACGCCTCCACCCCGTTCACCCTATCGCCCACGTTCACGATCCAGCTCACGTCCCCGTCGGCCACGTACCCGGCGGGCATCTCAAAATTCTGGGCCTGGACCAGCTGGGCCACCAGCTCCTTGGTGAGGATGCCGTGCAGGTCCGCCGCCTCCTTGGCCGCGGTCAGCTGATCCCTGGCCTGCTGCAGCGCTTCGTCCAGCTGCTGCTGGCCGCTGTCCAGCTCCGCCTCCCCGGCCTCCAGCTTCTCCCGGCCGGCGTCGATCTGCTTCTGAGCGCCGTAGATCTGGCCATGGACGGCGTCCTTCTGCTTTTCCAGCTCGCTGTAGCCGCCCTCCACCTGGGCAAGGCCCGCCTTGGCCGCCGCCAGATTCTCGTCCAGCATGGCCAGCGTATCGTCCAAATGGGACAGCTGCTCGATGGCCCCGGGAAGATCCGCCCGGGAGAGCCCATTCTGGGCCAGCTGCTCGTCGATGGCGGTCAACCCCTGCTCCACGCCGGAAAGCTCCGCCTGGGGCAGCGCCAGAGCCGCCGCCTTCTCCTCCTCCGTAAGATCCGCGTTGCCGTCGATCTCGGCGATGGTGGCCTCCAGGACCGTCCGGCTCCGCTCCAATAGATCGATGGACTGCTGCAGCGCCTGGAGCATCCTGAGCCGGTCAGGGGCGCCCTGCATCTGCTCCACCAGAAGGGCCCGCTGCTCCTCCATCATGGCGATGGCCGCTGTCAGCTCCTCCTTGTTTTTATCCAGCTCCTGCTCCGCGTCGGAAAAGCCCTGGACGGCCTGATAGCTGCCGTACTTGAGGGCTTGCTCCCCCTTGTCCAGCTCCGCCCGGGCGTTCTCCAGCTCCTCCCGGCCCTCCACGATCTTCTGCTGCCCCTCGTCGATCTTGTCGAAGGCCTCCTGGGCCGCGTCGTCGATGGAGCCGTAGAGGGTCTCGTTCAGCTTATCGATCTTCTCCTTGTTGAGCTCGATCTCGATCCGCTCCACGACCAGGCCCGTGGCGTTCACGGAGGCCACGCCGTTGGTCCCCTCCAAGGCGGGGATCAGGGTGTCGCTGACGAAGCCGGAGAGCTGGACCGGGTCCATGTTCGCATAGTGGACCGCCGCCACCACCGTGGGGATCAGGTCCGTGGACAGCTCCAGGAGGGTGGTGGTGCCCACGGTCTCGGGCCAGTCGCCCTTGAGCTGGGTCACGGACTGCTGGATGTCCAGCATGGCCCGATCCACGTTCACCGTATCCTCAAAGGTGAGGTAGACCACGGACACGTTCTCCGAGGAGATGGAAGATACCTCCTTTAGATCGTCCAAGGCCGCCAGGGACTGCTCCAGGGGCTTGGTGACGGTGGTCTCCACCTCCTCCGGGGCCGCGCCCACGTAGGGGGTGATGAGGACGATATAGGGGAAGCTCATCTCCGGCAGCAGGTCGGGGGTCATGCGGGTCACGGACACCGTCCCCAGGACCAGTACCAATATGACGGCCACCAGCACGGTGAACGGCTTTTTCACGCTGTACTTGGAGATCATGACGCACTCCGGATATATGATACAGTATTGTAGCAGAAACCGGGCCTCATATTGTGACAGAGGTGTGAAAATTCTCCCCTGACGGAGGAATATTTCTCTCAAAAAAAGGGGAGGTCTTTTTTCTCTCTCCCTCCCCCCAGGGGAGAAAAAAAAAGAGAGAGAGCATCCCCCCAGGGGGGGATATATGCTCTCTCTCATTGTCCTCGTCATTGTCATTGTCGTTGTCCTTGTCTTTGTCGTTGTCCTTGTCTTTGTCCTTGTCTTAGTTCGTTTTGTTACCGTTTGTTCCCGTTTGTTCCCTTTGGTCCGTTTTTCCCGAAACGATCCGCCCCGCGGGTTCGTTATACAGAGGGAACGCAAACAGCGGTTGAGGGACGGCAGGCGCTAATTCAACCGCCATGTGATTGCGCAACCGCAGGAAGCATGCTATACTGCCATAGTTCGATCAAAGGAGGCATCCCATGACCAAAAAAGAGAGCAAAGCCCTGCGTCGCCCCTTCGTGAAGGAGCTGTTCCGGGGGAACACCTTCAACCTGTCCATGACCGTCCTGGCGTCGCTAATCGGCGCCGCGACCAGCCTCATGATCTCCTGGCTGCTCAAAGCTATCATTGATTTAATCTCCGGCGAATGCCCCTACACCATGGGGACACTGCTGATCGTCGTGGGCATCTCCCTGGCAACGCTCCTGCTGGGCTGGGCGCTGGACCACGCCTTTCTGTCCCGGTTTAGGGCGAAGGCCATGCGCCAATACCGGGCCTACGTCTTCGACCGGCTCCTCGACAAGGGCATCCAGGCCTTCTCCGGCGAGAACTCCTCCCTCTACCTCTCCGCCCTCTCCAACGACGTGAACACCATCGAGCAGGACTTCGTGAGCAAGCTGCAGAACGCCCTGGAGGTGGTGGTCACCTTCCTGGGCGCCCTGGGGCTCATGCTCTGGTACAGCCCCCTGCTGACGCTGATCGCCATCGGCTTTTCCCTGCTCCCCATCCTGGTGTCCATCGTCCTCGGTGACAAGGCGGCCAAGGCGGAGAAGGCGGTCTCCGACAAGAAGGAGGCCTACACCGGCATGCTCAAGGACGCCCTGACCGGCTTTGCGGTGATCAAGAGCTTCAAGGCGGAAAACAGCATCGCCCGCCTCCACGACAGCAGCAACGACGCCGTGGCCCAGGCCTCCGAAAAGCGAACGAAGGTGACTGTGAACGTGGGCTATGCCTCCGACATCGCCGGGGGCATCCTGCAGATCGGCGTGTTCCTGGTGGCGGCGGCCCTGGCCCTCTCCGGCAAGGGTGTCACCGCCGGCACCGCCCTCATCTTTGTGCAGCTTTTGAATTACGTCCTCGCCCCCATCCAGAGCCTGCCCACCTTCTACGCCGGTACCAAGTCCGCCTTCGGGCTCATGGACAAGCTGGCGGAGGCCCTCCATAAGAACGTGCCCGACAAGGGCGAGCATATCGAACCCGAGCTCACCGAGGGGATCGAGCTCAAGGACCTGACCTTCGCCTACGAGCCGAAAAAGCCCATCCTCAAGGACGTGGACATGGACCTGAAGGCCGGCGGATGCTACGCCCTGGTGGGCGGCTCCGGCAGCGGCAAGTCCACGATCCTGAACCTGCTCATGGCCGCCTACGACACCTACGGAGGCCAGATCCTCTACGACGGCCGGGAGCTCAAGACCATCTCCCCCAGCTCCCTCTACGAGCTCGTGTCCATCATCCAGCAGAACGTGTTCGTCTTCAACAGCACCATCCGGGACAACATCACCCTGTTTTCCGACTTCCCCAAGGCGGAAGTGGACCGGGCGGTGCGCCTGTCCGGCCTCAGCAAGCTGATCGCCGAGAAGGGCGAGGACTACCTCTGCGGCGAGAACGGCTCCGGCCTCTCCGGCGGCGAGCGGCAGAGGGTCTCCATCGCCCGGGCCCTGCTCAGGAAGACCCCGGTGCTCTTCGTGGACGAGGCCACCGCCGCCCTGGACGCCGAGACCAGCTTCGAGGTCCTGGACGCCATCTTGAAACTGGACGGCTACACCCGGATCATGGTCACCCACGATCTCGACGAGAACATCCTGCGCCGGTGCACGGGCCTCTTCACCCTTAAGAACGGCGCCATCGCGGAGCAGGGCACCTTCGACGAGCTCATGGAGAAGAAGGGCTACTTCTACTCCCTGTTCACCGTGTCCCAGCGGTAAATACACAAACCGCGCAAAAAAGCTGTTCTATACCGGCTTTTCATGCGTCTGGGCTTTCAACAAACCAACTTGTCATCCCGACCAAGGGAGCGAAAACGGAAAAGACATGCCTGAATAGAGGCATGAGCGACCGAGTGGAGGGATCTCTGAACGCAAAAGCTTGTGGCTGGGATAATCGACTCGCCACACCCAGCACCGCTCTGAGATCCCTCCGCTCGGTCGCTTCTGTTTATGCACAGACAAGTATTTTTGCTGTCGCTCCCTCGGTCGGGATGACAATGGGAAGCGGATAAAAAAGCGGCAACTGACTCAATCCATGAGCCAGTTGCCATTGTACGTGTATTGGCTTTTCTAACAGAAGCAGCCCCTTCCTGTTGCTCTTTGTCAATCCCGATAGACCTTCATGGAGTGGAACTGCTTGGTGAACGGGAAGAGCAGGGGGACCGTGTCGGAATACTTCTGGTACGCCGGGTCCAGGCCGTAGGTCTTCTCGTGGCGGAGCTCCAGGCGGCTCGCCGAATTGTACATGACGTAGGTGATGAGCACCAGGGCGATGATGACCATGATCCACTGCTTGCCCTGGACCGCGCCGATGCCGGACAAGGTGACGCCCACCCAGAAGAGGACCTCACAGAAGTAGTTGGGGCAGCGGACGATCCTATAGAGGCCCGTGTCGCAGAACCGCTTGGGGTTGATCTTCTTGGCGGCGGACTTCTGCCGATCGGCGGTGGACTCGCCCAGGATGGCCAGGGCCATGACGGCCACGCCCACCCAGCCCCAGACGTTGTCCTTGGCCTGGTTGATGAAGCGATAGGTCACCGCGGAGGTCTGGGCGGTGTACATCCACATGGAGTAGGCCCACATGGGGATGGATACGAACACGGGCATGGCCTTGGCGGAGCCGGTCTTCTCCAGGGTCTTTTTATAGCTGGCGTTGGTCAGCTCCCGCTTCAGGATATAGCCCCCCAGCCGGTAGCCGTAGATGACGAAGAGGGCGGTCATGATCCCCCGGGCCGGGGTGAGATACCCCTTGATGAGGCCCAGGATCAACAGGTAAGCGCCGATGCACATGACCGCGAAGCCGTAGCCCACGCTCATGAACCAGACGAACTCCTTGAAGCCCATGCAGCAGCCGATGGCCGCCACGATGACCACGCCCCACATGAACAGGGGCCAGACCTGACCGATGTATTCGGGAAGCAGCTCAAACATCATTCTTTCCTCCCAAAGTAGTCTTGGATGTACTGGGCGAAGGAGCCCTCGCCGGTCACGTCCTTGCCCACCAGATCGTGGGACAACGTCCACTTGGAGAAGAGGATGATGTCATGCTTGCCGGCCTTCTTGATGGCGGGGAGATTGGCGAGGAGCCCAAACATCCAGATGGGGCTATCCTTGATGACCACAGGCTTGCCTGCGGCCCTAAAGCACATCTTGGCCATCTCCTCGTAGGTGTAGGTCTCCTTGCCGCCCACCTCGTAAAGCTTATTGGTGTCCAGCATGTGGTCATAGATGAACCTGGCGAAGTCCGGGCAGTCCACCACGTTGGCCTTCACCCCGTGGTAGCCCTTCAAGAGCTGCATCTCCCCCTTGTCCACGTAGGGCTTGAACACCTTGGCGATGTCGTAGAAATAGCCCGTGGGCCGGTAGATCACGTAGTCCATGTCCCCCTTCTTGAGCTCGCCTTCCAGCATGAACTTGGCGTGGAGCATGGGCACCTTCTCGGCGCCGGGCTGGTCGCAGGCGATGACGGAGATGTAGTTGAACTTCTTCACGCCCGCCCTCTTGGCCTCGGCGTACAGGTTCAGATTCCCCTTGTAGTCGATGTCGTAGGCGGTGAACTTGGTGGACGCGCCGGTGAGGCCCATGGTGGTGATGACCACCTCCGCCCCGTCGCAGAGGCCCTTCAGGGTCTCGGGGTTGGTGGCGTCGATGGACCGGAAGGTGTATTTCCCCTCCAGGCCGTTGTTTTCCCTCTCCTTCAGGTCGGCGGCCACGATTTCGCAGCCCTTCTCCGCCAGCACCTTCAAAATCTCGAAGCCCAGGTTGCCGAAGGCTCCAGCCAATACGATCTTCATACGCTTTTTCCTCCTTGTATGCTCGCTCTTTTTAGGTTCACCGATCGCAAACGACGATCTGCCGCACGTCGAAGCCCTGCTTCACGAAGTCCGTGTCGTACATCTCAAACTTGGTGGGCACCACCCGGACCACGGCCACCTCCACCGCGGCGGCCTTCAGCACGTCGTAGGGGATGCCCTTGAAGGCCAAGAGCTTCTTGAATTCGTCCGAGGTGTTGCTGTAGAACTCCGCCCGGCCCATGACCTGGAGGCCGTGGGAGTCCTTGGGGTTGCCGTAGTACTCGAAGATGGCCAGGCTCACGTTGCGGTTCTTCTCAAGGCCGATGAACTTGCTGCCGCCCTCGCTGACGAACCAGAAGCAGCCGTCCATGTAGGTGTACTCGATGGGGGTGCAGCGGACGTAGTCGCCGTAGCCCGTGGCAAAGCCGCAGGTGTTGTGGGCCTTTATAAAGCCCTCGATGTGGGCCCAGGCGGCGTCCCGGTCCATGTGCTTGGCTTTTTTCTGCTGCTCGATCCAGAAGTTCTGGAAGTGGTGAAAATCCGGTTCAAATCCGCTCATGGCTTACTTTCCTTTCTCCTTCGATCTCTTGTCGTTGATGATCTCCATCTCCTTCACGTCGATGAGCTTCACGTTGTTCTCCTCCGCCCACTTGACGCAGCCCTTGAGGACCGTGGGCAGGAAGACCCGGGGCACCTTCACCAGCTTTTCGAGGGCCGCGTCCGTGAACTGGACGTCGGTCTGGAGCCGGTCGGCGGCATAGCGGACGGAAGCCACGGTGGTCTGCCGCTGAGGGAGCAGCTCCGGCAGGAGCCTGCGGTGCTTGTGGTACCAGAAGTTCTTGGAGTCCCGATAGCCGTAGTCCACAGGCAGGTGGGGGAAGTCCCAGGACTTGACCCCGTTGACGATGGCGTTCCGGTACTGCTCCTTCATGAGGATCTTGTCGATCTTCAGCACGAAATGGGCCCCGTAGGGGGTGGTGATGCCGTTGAAGTCGTGGTATTTGGGAAGCTCGTAGTGGTCCATGCCCTCGGGGATGGGGCCGTCGTCCTGGGCGTTGTCCAGGGTGTCCACCCAGGTGCACTCCACGGCCTGGACCGCCTCGGTGATGACCTGGGGGTAGACGCCCTCCGGGTCCTCGGCCTTCCGAAGGCCGTCCTCCAGATGGAAGCGGAAGTCCTTCATCTTCTCCGCCGGCGTGTCCCCGGGCCAGCCCAGGCGGACCATCTCCTTGAAGGTCTTGCGATCGTCGGGCAGGAAGTTGATGACGCACCTCTTGTGCTTGATCAGGTTCTGGGCCGTGTTGGAGGAGTTGCGGCACTCCAGCATGAAGGCGTAGAAGGGCTTCCCCGCCACGTAGAAGGGCGAAAGCAGGGAGTAGGGCCCGCAGGTGGTCTTCCCGTCGTCGGTGAGGGTGCTCACCAGCACCGCCGGCATGGGATAGAACAGGGACGTTTGATAGAAGTTGTCAACGATGCGCAGCTCCTGGAATGTGGACATTCGCTTGTTTTCCTCCTTGTTTGCTGTTTATGCTTTGCCGGGGCCCATGCCCCTGCGGATGAACGAAAGAAAGTCCGCCTCGGCCACCTCGGGATGCTGGCTGGCGGCGATAATGAGCTCCGAAAGCAGCGTCCTCTGCCCCGATGGGAGGACGAGCTCAAAGCGGTCGAAGAGGGCGGAAAGCTGCCCCTCGATCTGGGAGAGCAGCAGCTTATGCCGGGCCCGAAAGAGGGCGCCGAAGCCCTCCCCCGTGGGGAAAGCTGCCCAGACGGCTGCATAGGACGCGCTGAAGGAGCGGATGGACCCGTAGAGGCAGAGGATGCCCTCCTCCGGGCTGTCTACAGTGGCGATACGGGCCGCCGCCTTCTGAAGCTCCGCCTGCCAGTCCTGGGCCATGACGGCCCCCATGAGGCTCTCCTTGTCCCGATAATAGTTGTAGATGGTGCCCACGGCGATGCCGCAGTCCTCCGCGATGCCCCGGGCAGAAAAAGAGGACAGGTCGCCCCCCAGCAGCCGCTCCCGGGCCGCGCGGAGGATCCTGTTCTCAACGTCTTCGATGATCTTAGGCATATCCGTCCCTCTTTTATGAACACATTCATAATAAATCCTGGGGGCCGGTTTGTCAAGCCGTTTCGGGGTTTCTTGACAAGGTTCCCCGAAAAATGGTATGCTTTTGCTCACCTTACGAGAAGGAGCTGCTTCATGGCTTCGTTGCTGCTTGCCATCATCTATCTCGCGTTCATCAGCCTGGGCCTTCCCGACTCCCTGCTGGGGGCGGGCTGGCCCGTGATGCACGGCTATTTACAGGTGCCCCTGTCCTACGCGGGCTTCGTCACCGTGATCATCCATCTGGGCACGGTCACGTCCAGCCTCCTGTCCGAGCGGCTGACGAAGAAGCTGGGCACCAAATACGTGACCCTCTTTTCCGTGGTCCTCACCGCCCTGGCCCTCTTCGGCTTCTCGATCTCCACCCGATTTTGGATGCTGTGCCTGTGGGCCGTCCCCTACGGCCTGGGCGCCGGGTCCATCGACGCGGCCCTGAACAACTATGTGGCCCTCCACTACACCTCCCGGCACATGAGCTGGCTCCACTGCTTCTGGGGCGTGGGCACCATCGTCAGCCCCTACGTCATGAGCCTGGCCCTCACCCGAGCCACCTGGCAGGCGGGATATCGGACGGTGGGGCTGATCCAGCTGGCCATCGCGGCGGTGCTGCTTTTCACCCTGCCCCTGTGGAATGTCCACGGCGAGGGGAACGGGGCGCAGCGGGGCGGCCGAGTCCTGGGGCTCAAAGGGGCGCTGAAGATCCGGGGCGTGCCCCAGCTCCTGCTGGGTTTTTGCGGCTACTGCGCGCTGGAGAGCACCTGCATGCTCTGGACCAGTTCCTATCTCATGGACACCCGGGGCGTGAGCCCGGCCCAGGCGGCGGCCTTCGCGTCCCTGTTCTTCATCGGGATCACCGCGGGCCGGTTTTTGGCCGGGTTCCTCGCCAACAAGCTGGGGGATCGGACCATGATCCGGCTGGGGACCGGGGTCCTGTTTTTGGGAGTGGCGCTGCTCCTCGTCCCGGGGCTGCCGAAGTCCGTGGCCCTGGCTGGTTGCGTCATCATCGGGCTCGGGTGCGCGCCCATCTATCCCAGCATCATCCACGCCACGCCCGCGAACTTCGGCCCGGAGAACTCCCAGGCCATCATCGGCGTCCAGATGGCCAGCGCCTACATGGGCTCCACCATAGCCCCGCCCCTCTTCGGCTTCCTCGCCGCCCGGGCGGGGCTTGGTCTGATGCCGGTATATGTGGCATGCTTTGGAATCATAATGATTTGCATGGTGGAGCGGGCGTTTTCCATGGCTCAAAAGCGGGCCTGACCCAATGCGCGTCAGCGCAAATCATGCCATAGGCAAATCATGACCGCAGGTCAAATCATGCGCCGAAGGCGCAAATCATAAAAGAGGTTGTCTCACGACAGCCTCTTTCGTTTTTCAAATTAGCAAAATGATTTGCTTTTTCAAAGCATGATTTGGGGCTTCGCCCCATGATTTGCAGCCTCAGGCGGCTGCATGATTTGATATTCGCAGGCGAATATCATTTATAACTATGGACCCCAGGCAATAGCGTGTTCACCCCGATATAGGTGAAGATCACGCAGACGAAGCCCACCACGGCGAAGACGGCGGCGGACTTGCCCTGCCAGCCCCGGCGGATCCTAAGATGCAGATACACGGCGTACACCAGCCAGGTCACCAGGGACCAGGTCTCCTTCGGGTCCCAGGACCAATAGCTGCCCCAGGCCCGCTCGGCCCAGATGGCCCCGGTGACGATGGTCAGGGTGAGAAAGAGCAGGCCCAAAGACACGCTCCGGTAGCTGAGCATGTCCAGCTTCTCCCGGGCGGGGATATGCTCATCCAGAAACCCGCTCCCCTTCATCCTCTCCCGCAGCAGGAAGATGATCCCCAGCACGAAGGACACGCCGAAGGCCCCGTAGGCGATGATGGCCGTGGACACGTGGACGCCCAGCCAGTTGGACTGCAGGGCGGGCATGAGCTCCCGGATCTCCTTGGACTGCATGGCCGCGTACCCGATGACCAGGAAGGTCACCGGCGCGGCAAAGGCGCCCAGGAGCGTGAATTTGAACCGGAGCACGAAGATCAGGCTCACCAGGCACAGCCCCCAGCTGAAGGCGGAGGCGAACTCATACTGGTTCGTCAGCGGCAGCCGCCCCGCCGCCACGCCCCTTAGGACGATGGCCGCCGTGTGCACCGCGAGCCCCAGGGCCTGGGCGCCCACGGCCGCCTTGCCCACGGCCTCCTTCTTCACGGCCACGAACAAAAAATACAGGACCATGGCCAGAAAATACAGGCCAAGCACCCCATAAAAGAGCACGTTTTCCAACGGCAGCGTCATAGTTTTTCTCCTTTCACGGCCCGATCGAAGCTTTCCCTAAACAGGGCCCCGCCCTTGCGGCTTTGGCCGAAAACGGTCCAGCTCCCGTCCTCCTGCTGCAGGGCCCAGGCCCGGACCGGCAGCAGATAGAAGGCGAGCAGCAGCCCCAGCATGGTGATGAGCCCGCCCAGGAGGGCCAGGCCCTGGAACCGATCCGCCTTCACCTGCAGGAGCGTATAGCTTTGGGGCTCCGAGAAGGTGATGGAATAGTCGTTGACCGTGATGGGCCCGTCCGCCTCCTGCCAATAGTTCATGCCCACCATCCGATCCTCATAGGTGATGGAATAGAGGTAGGCCGGGTTGTTCATCCGTCCGGAAAGGGTCCTGGGCCCCACCCCGGGCTCCAGATAGAAGTCGGGATAAAAGGCGTTCAAAAAGACCCTGAGCCCCGGGGCGTCGGCGATCTCGATCCCCTCCCCGGCACAGACGACCTGGGTCTGCAGCGGCGTCCCCGCCTCGTCCACGCTCACCCGGGCGGCGTACCCCGTGGAGTTTTGGTAGACCTTGAACCCATAGAGCCTTGCCGGATGATTCACGGACACGGTGGCGCTCAGGCTGTCCGGAACGGTGGTGGACCCCTGCGGATCGCGAAAGACGGTGACCCCCGCCACGTACTGGGAGACGGTGTCGTCCTCCCGGAGCCGCACCTCAAAATCGTCGATGGTGAGGAAGTACCCCGTGTCCCCGATGGGCTTGGTGTCCCCGGGGACCCCGTAGACCGTCCACTCCCGGTGGGTGAGCTGCCCCAAGGTGAACCCCAGGATCAGCAGCAGTATCCCCAGATGGCATACCCAGGGCCCCCACAGCCCCAGCCGGTTCTTTCCGGAGAACAGGACCCTTCGCCCCTCGACCTCGCATGCCTTGGGCTTCGGCAGCCGCAGCCGCTCGAACAGGGGCAAGGGGTCGGCCACCCCCTCCGCGGACCGGTCACAGGGGCCGGCCAGGGCCGCCGCCGGGTCCGCCTCCCGCCGGGTGCGGGCGATGAGGGGCTTGAGCCGGGTCAAATTGCACAAAAGCAGATTCCCGCAGAGGAAGGCGGTCAGCGTCAAAAACCACCAGCTGTGGAACGCGTCGTCCAGGCCCGTCCCCAGGATCAGCCGGGCCGCCCCGGCGCCGTAGACCTGCTCGTACCAGGCGGCGCTCTGCCCCTGGGTCACGAAGCTTGCCCCCACGCAGGCGGCCGCCAGCACCACCAGCAACCCGATGGCGAAGCCCATGGACCCCAGGAATCTCCAAATCTTCTTCACGCTTGCTCCCCTTCCCTTTCCGTATCGCGCCGACGACGCTTTGTCATTCTTCCCCGGACAGCTGCCGCGTCCGCTCCGCCAGGATCAGGGCGTCGATGAGCTCGTCCATGTCCCCGTCCATGACCTGTTCCAGCTTGTAGAGGGTCAGGTTGATCCGATGGTCCGTGACCCGGTTCTGGGGGAAGTTATAGGTCCGTATCCGCTCGCTCCGATCCCCGGATCCCACCATGCTCTTTCTCGCGCTGGACACGGCGGCGTCCTGCTTGGACTGGTAGAGGTCGTAGATGCGGGAGCGCAGGACCTGCATGGCCTTGTCTTTATTCTTGTACTGGCTTCGCTCGTCCTGGCAGGCCACCACGATCCCCGTGGGGATGTGGGTGATGCGGATGGCGGAGGAGGTCTTGTTCACGTGCTGGCCCCCGGCGCCGCTGCTGCGATAGGTGTCGATCTGGATGTCGGAGTCCTTGATCTCCACCTGGACCTCGTCCACCTGGGGCATGACCGCCACGGTGGCGGCGCTGGTGTGGATGCGGCCCTGGCTTTCGGTCTCCGGCACCCGCTGGACCCGATGGACCCCGCTTTCGAACTTCAGCCGGGAATAGGCCCCCCTGCCGGAGACGGTGAGGACCACCTCCTTGACGCCGCCCATCTCGGTCCGGTTGTCCTCCACGAACTCCATGGCGTACCGGTGCCGCTCGGCGTACCGCTGGTACATCCTGAGCAGGTCCCCGCCGAAGAGGGAGGCCTCCTCCCCGCCGGTGCCGGCCCGGATCTCCAGGATCACGTCCTTGTCGTCGTTGGGGTCCTTGGGGAGGAGCAACAGCTTCAGCTCCTCCGTGAGCTGCTCCTCGGCGGCCTTCAACTCCTCCAGCTCGCTTTGGGTCAGCTCCTTCATGTCCGGCTCCAGATGCTCGTTGAGCATCTCCCGGCAGTCCGCCTGCTCGGAAAGATTCCGTTCGTACCGGTCGATGACCGCCACGATCTCCTCGAGCTGGACCCGCTCCCGGTTCATCTCCTTCCAGGCGGCCATGTCCCCCATGGCGTCCGGGGAGGACAGCAGCCGTCCCAGCTCCTCGTACCGTGCCTTCAGTTTGTTCAGCTTCTCTCTCATATCCTCTCCACACAGGCGACCCGATCCAGGCCCCCCACATCCTTCACGATCCTCGCTCCGGGGAACAGCCCCCGGACCGCCGCCCCCTGGGTGTGGCCGATCTCCAGGAGCAGCAGCCCTCCGGGGCGCACATGCTTCTCCCATTCCGCCGCCAGCCGCCGGTAAAAGTCCAACCCGTCCTCGCCCCCATAGAGGGCCAGCGCAGGCTCGAAGGTCAGCTCCCGTTGACAGCCCGCCAGCTCCGCCCCGGTAAGATAGGGCGGGTTGCAGGCGATGAGGTCATAGGCCCCCGGCACCCGGTCGAACAGGTCGCTTTCAAAAAAGGCCCCGTCCACGCCGTTCCTTTTCGCGTTCCGCTTCGCCAACGCCAGCGCCTCCGGCGAAACGTCCGCAAAGTCCACCTTCGCCCCTCCAAGCGTAAAAAGGCTCACGCCGATGCAGCCCGTCCCGCAGCACAGGTCCAAAACCTTCGCCCCGGGCCGGTTTTTCAGCCAGCAGAGGGCCGTTTCGCACAGGGTCTCCGTGTCCTGCCGGGGGATCAGGGCCGACCGCCCCAGGTCGAAGGGCAGGCCCATGAACTCCCATTCCCCCAGGATGTACTGGAGGGGCTCGCCGGCAAGCCGCCGCTGCACAGCCTCCGCGAGCCAGGCTTCGTCCGCGGAAGCTTCCAGCAAAAACTTCGCCTCCAGCTCAGCCTCCTCCCCCGCCGCCGGACGCAGGGCGTCCCTGAGCTCACGCCGGGTCATCGTCATGGGAGGGCTCGCACTCATCTTGGTCGGAGCGCTCAACAACGCCTTCCCCCTGGGGGGAAGGTGGCGCCGTAGGTGACGGATGAGGGGGCTCACTCGCAACCCGGGGGGAAGGGGTCTGTGCCCGCACGTCATGATCCGGCGGGTCCATGGCCAGGTTGAAGGCCGCCAGAGCCACCTCCACCATGTCCGCCGTAGGCTCGGCGGTGGTGATGTTCTGCAAGGCGAGGCCCGGGGCCCGGACCGCCCGGGCCAGCCACCCGTCGGAGGCGGCCGCCGCCTTCAAAACCTCGTAGGCGAGCCCCGCCACCAGGGGGATGAACAGCAATCGGGTCAACACCCGGGGCAAGAAGGAGCGGACCGGGATGCAGGCGAAGAAGAGGATGGACACCATCATGACCAAAAACAGGTAGTTGGTGCCGCACCGGGGATGGAACCGGGTGTATCTCAGGATGTTCTCCGGGGTCATCTCCCCCTCCGCCTCGTAGCAGGCGATGGTCTTGTGCTCCGCCCCGTGGTACATGAACACCCGGCGGATGTCCTTGATCCGGGAGATGGCCAGCATATATCCCAGGAAGATGAGAAGCCGGGTCACCCCCTCCAGCAGGCTCACCACGAAGCCGCTTTCGATGCCGAAAAAGCTCACCACCAGGGACGGGAGCACCACGAACAGGCCCACGGCCAAAGCAGCCGCCAGGATCACCGCCACGGTCATGGCCATGTCCCCGGCGGACTTGCCCAGCTTCTTAGAGAGCCACTTCTCGAACTTGGTGGGCTCCTCGGTCACGTCCTCCCCCAGCAGCTCCGCGCTGCGGGTGGTGATCTTCATGCCGCCCACCAGGGCCTCCACGAAGGCGTAGACCCCCCGGACCACGGGCCAGGTGGGGAAGGTCCCCTTCTTATGCTGGTGCTTGTTTTGATAGTATTCGGTGACGATGGTGCCGTCGCTTTGGCGCACGGCCAGGGCGGTACCGTTCTGGGGGTTCTTCATCATGACCCCCTCCATGACGGCCTGGCCGCCCACGGCGCATCTCTTCATAGGCGCTCCTTCCCCCCGGCCACGTCCGCCGGGGCATACTGATTTAAGGATATCATACCATAGGGCATCGCCCGCCGCAAGAAAAAAAGCGCCCCGCTTGCACGGAGCGCGTGTATCATGGGTTTACAGGCGAAGCATCAAATTCAGGCAGTCCGGCGCGTCCGGGTCCACGTAGCCGGTGTCCACAAAGCCCGCCCCCGTAAAGAGAGCCAGCGCCGCGGCGTTCTCCCGATGGACGCAGACCTCCGCGTCGTCATACTTTTTCTCCTGTCGCAACAGCTCCAGCAAAAGCCCCAGGGCCGCCGCCCCGTAGCCCCGCCCCTGAAAACGGCCGTCGATCATGAACTGCTGCAGGTCGTAGCAGGCGGGCTCCTCGTCCATGTCCTTCACCAGCATCAAGCCTACGATCTCCCCGTCCTTCTCCGCGGCCAGGACCCGGGCCCGCTGCGCCCGGTACACATACCCCCGGGCCAGGATGCCCAAGGGACTGTCCAAAAAGCGCCGCTGGTCCTCCCCCACCTTCAGCTGCCGAACGCGAAAATAGTTCCTTTCGTCGATCTCCACCAGACGGATCATAGGCGCCCTCCCTGCCGTTTTTTTCGTTATACCACAGTTGTCCCCCCGTTTCAAGCCGAGAAAAAGCGCCGTAGCTTTACAACTTGGGTTGCCAAGAAAGGTGGCAGAAGCCGCGTTCTTCGACCCGAAGCTGTACTACGTACCGCGAGAGGTCGAAAACGCGGCTAATTTGCGGCGAAAAATAAAAAGAAAGGGCGTTTTTGCGCCCTTTCTTCCTTGATCCTTTCTGAATACATCATCTCGCCGCAAATGTTCTGGCGCCTTTATCGGCAGTCCCTTATGACAAGCGGATGAAGAAGATGGTCTGGTCCCCCCGGCTGCCGATGACCAGCATGTTGCCGAAGAGGGCCGGAGAGGCCTCGAAGTTGCTGCCGTTCTTGGTGGGGCTGATCTTGTCCAGCTGCCGGCCCGTGCGGCCGTCGATGAGGAAGATGTCCCCGCCGCTGTCCGCCTGGATCAGGTATCCGTCCCCCTTGCTGTTGTAGAAGATGGCCGGGGACGACCAGGCGTAGTGCTCCATGGGCATGGACCAGGCCGGCTCCATGGTGTCCTTATAGAGGGCCACCAGGACGCCCTTGTCCTTGCCGTTGTAGCGGGCGAAGGGGACGAAGACCAGATCGCTCAGGTTGTTCTGCCCCACCGCCGCCGTGGCCTGGATGCCGCCGGACACGCCGGAGACCGTCTCCACCGTCAGCTGGTACTGGCCCACGATCTCGCCGGTCATGGCATTGATCTTGAAGAAGGGGGTCACGCCCTTGTGGGCGGAGTCCTGGGTGAAGTGGAGGGAGGTGCCCACGTAGAGATAGGCTTCCGTCTCCGAGATCACGTCCAGCACCGGGGAGGCGTTGGTGTCGTCCTTGGTGTCGGCGATCCACTTGATCTGCATGGTGTTAAGATCGATGCACTGGAAGAGGCCGTCGTTGGACGCCAGGTAGATGAAGCCGTTCCAGACGGCGGCGCTGCCCTCGTAGCCCAGCCACTTGTGGGAGGAATCCGCCTTGTCGATCTTGTCGTAGGAGTTGTTGCTGTCGTAGCGGAGCTTGACGATGTTGGAGGGGTTCACCGTGATGGTGCCGCCCCGGGCGTCGAAGACCGTGTTCAGCTTCATGGTGTACAAAATCCCCGTCTCCGCGGGCCAGATGAGGGTGTCCGTCTGCTCGTCGATGAGGGGGGCGCTGTCGTAGGCGTTCCACTGGCGCACTGCGAAGGTGTCCCGGCCCTGGACGCCGAACTCATAGAGCTTGCGGCCGTCGATGAGGGAGATGATCATGGCCCGGGACTTTTGGTCCTCCTCCTCGTACTCGTCGCCGGAGCCCACGTACAACAGGGGCAATCCCCTTGGGTCGATGGAGCCGGTGCCCTTGAAGGGCATCTTGAAGTTCAGATCATCCCGGGTCTTCTGCCCGGTCTCCAGATCCAGGAAGTAAATGTGGCCGTCCTCCGTGGGGTAGATGACCTCCACCAGGTTCGCCTTCTGCTTGGCCCAGTCATAGAGGTTCATCACCGCCTTCACCTCGTCGGACCACTGGACGATCAACGGCTGTCCCGTCCAGCCGCAGCCGGACCAACTGCCCTTGCCGCTGCGGTTGCCCTTCTTCAGGGAGCCGATGGACACCTTGGCCGCCTGGGTCATCTTGAACTCGGTGAGGTTCAGCTCCTCTGCCGCGGACAGGTTCCGGTAGTTGTTGCCCCTAAAGGTGAGCACGCCGGGGACCTGGGCATAGTCGCTGCTATCGCCAAAGGAGATCTCCTCCGAACGGGTGTACCCGCTCACGTCCGCTTCCTTCCCGTTCACCTCCAGATGCTGCACATAGCCGTAGCGGCCGGGGTTGCTGTTGTCCACATAATGGGGCGTGGGCTTGGGCGTAGGGGTCGGCGTAGGCGTGGGGCTGGGGGTCGGCGTGGGACTGGGGGTGGGCGTGGGGGTCTCCTTGGCAAAGATCTGGAAGATGCTCCCCTTCTTCTGCCCCTCGGTGGTCTGGATGGGGGCGCCGGCTTCCGGAGCGGGGTTGCCGGAGAAGAGGGAGACGAGGAGCAGTATCAGGACCCCCAGGGCCAACACCAGGAGGGCCACCACCAGGAAGAACCTGGGGTGGATGATCAGCCTCCTGCGTTTCTTATGCTTTTTCTTTTTTGCAGCCATGCATGTTCCTCCTTGTTCCATCCCCTCTATGCACCGCGGATCGGGCCTGATTTTAGGGGATGCGCATTCTTTTGGGCGGAAAATATTTCCTGAAATCTTGCGATTTTTCTGTACAAAGGAGGGTGTGAAAGCCGTATTTTGCGCCTTTTCCACCGATAAGGTCAATATATGGGGACCTAAAACGAATGTTTATACCTTCCCAAATTGACCACCATATGCATTGTAACAAGGGGTTTTGAACAGGGTTTTATGGAATTGTAAACAACATGCGGATAAAGTGTGCATATTCTATGACCGCATAAATTTACACTTTTTCGCCATAAATATACATCCCCAAAAGATGAACAGGGCGGAGCTTGCGCCCCGCCCTTGGATCATGGATGTCGGTTTTTTCTTACACGTTGAACCTAAAGACGACCACGTCTCCGTCCCGCATGACGTAGTCCTTGCCCTCGGAACGGATGAGGCCCTTGTCCTTGCAGGCCTGCATGGTGCCGTTGGCGATGAGATCGTCGTAGGAGACCACCTCCGCCCGGATGAAGCCCCGCTCGAAGTCCGTGTGGATCTTTCCGGCGGCCTGGGGGGCCTTGGTGCCCTTCTGGATGGTCCAGGCCCGAACCTCCTTGGGCCCGGCGGTGAGGAAGCTCATGAGGCCCAAGAGATCGTAGCAGGTGGCGATGAGCTTGTCGAGGCCGGATTCCTCGATGCCCAGCTCCTCCAGATACTCCTGCTTCTCCGCGGGCTCCAGCTCCGCGATCTCCTCCTCGATACGGGCGCAGATGGTGAGGCAGCCCGCCCCCTCCTTCTGGGCCACGCCGTAGAGGGCCTTCACGTAGGCGTTGTCCTCGTTGCCGATGTCGTCCTCGGCGATGTTCGCCACGTAGATCACGGGCTTGTCCGTGAGCAGGAAACAGCTATGGATGACCTCCCGCTCCTCCTTGTCCGCAGCAAAGGTACGGGCGGGCTGGCCGCTCTCCAGATGGTCGTAGAGGCGCTTTAAGAGCTCCCCCTCCGCCGCCAGCTTCTTGTCGGCCTTGGCCAGGCGGGCGTTCTTGTCGATCCGCTTCTGGAGGGTGTCCATGTCCGCGAAGATCAGCTCCAGATTCACGGTCTCCGCGTCCCGGACCGGGTCGATGCTGCCGTCCACGTGGACCACGTTCCCGTCCTCGAAGCAGCGGACCACGTGGACCACCGCGTCCACCTCCCGGATGTGGGAGAGGAACTTGTTCCCCAGGCCCTCGCCCCGGCTGGCCCCCCGGACCAGGCCCGCGATGTCCACGAACTCGATGGTGGTGGGAGTGTACTTCTCGGGGTGATACATCTCCGCCAGCACGTCGAGGCGCTTGTCCGGCACCGCCACCACGCCCACGTTGGGCTCGATGGTGCAGAAGGGGTAATTGGCGGCCTGGGCCCCGGCCTGGGTGATGGCGTTGAAAAGGGTGCTCTTCCCCACGTTGGGGAGGCCGATCACGCCCAGCTTCATGCTAACTTCTCCCTTCCGGCCCGAAGGCGCTTCATGCTCTCCTCCCGGCCCAGCAGCAGGGCTATTTCGATGGCCCCGCCGGGGGTCACCTGCTTGCCCGCGAGGGCGATCCGCACGGGCCAGAGGAGGGTGCCGTTCTTGAGGCCCTTCTCCGCCGCCAGGTTCATGAGGGCGTCATGGACCGTATTTTCCGCCCAGTCTGGCAGGGACTCGAGGAGGGGGATCACCATGTCCAGCACCTCCCGGGCCACCTCCGGGTTGGTCTTGCTCTTCTTGTTGGTGAAGAGCTCCACGTCGTAATCGGGGAGCTCTGTCAAAAAGTCCACCATGGCGGGGATCTCCCCAAAGAACTGGAGCCGCTGCTGCAGGATGCGGCAGAGGATGCTTTCGTCCATATGGCCGATGCCGGCGGCCGCATAGAAGGGCCGGGCATGGCTGGTGAAGTCCTCCGGGCTCAGGCGGCGGATATACTCGCCGTTCATCCAGTTCAGCTTGTCGTTGTCGAAGATGGCCGGGGACTTGGAAAGCCCCTCGATGCTGAAGGCCTCCACCAGCTCCGGCAGGGTGAAGAACTCCCGCTCGTCCCCGGGGTTCCAGCCCAGCAAAGCCACATAGTTCAAGATGGCCTCCTTGAGATACCCTTTGGCCAAAAAGTCCTCGTAGTAGGCGTCGCCGTAGCGCTTGGAGAGCTTCCGGTGGGCGTCCTTCATGATCTGGGAAAGGTGGATGTACACCGGCTTCTCCCAGCCGAAGGCCTCGTACAGGAGGTTGTATTTGGGGGTGCTGGCCAGATACTCGTTGCCCCGCATGACGTGGGTGATGCCCATGGTGTGGTCGTCGATCACGTTGGCGAAGTTGTAGGTGGGCATGCCGTCGGCCTTGATGAGGATCATGTCCTCGAGATCGGCGCAGTTCACCTGGATATGGCCGTAGAGCACGTCGTCGAAGCTGGCTTCACCGGTCTCCGGCACGTTCTGCCGAATCACGTAGGGCTCCCCGGCCTCCACCCGCCTCCTGGCCTCCTCGTAGGGGATGGAGGCGCAGCGCTTGTCGTACTTCCAGACCTTGCCCTCCTTCTCGGCCTCGGCCTTGCGCTCCTCCAGCTCCTCCTTGGTGCAGAAGCAGTAGTAGGCCTTGCCCTTCTTCACCAGCTCCTCGGCGTAGGGCAGGTACATGCTCTTTCGCTCGCTCTGGACGTAGGGGCCGAAGTCGCCGCCGATGTCGGGGCCTTCGTCCCAGTCAAGGCCGATGTCCTTCAAAATCCGGTAGATCACGTCCACGGCCCCCTCCACGTAGCGGGCCTGGTCCGTGTCCTCGATGCGCAGGATGAACACGCCGTCGTTATGCTTGGCCTGCAGGTAGGCGTAGAGGCCCGAGCGCAGGTTCCCCAGGTGCATGAACCCCGTGGGGCTGGGGGCGAATCTTGTGCGAACAGTATCCATATCGTTTACCTCTCGTCGTGGGGATTATTTGGCAGGTTTGAAGGAATCCTTGAGGCCCACCACCCGGTTGAACACGGGCTTTTCGGCCGTGGTGTCGAGATCCGCGCAGTAGTAGCCCATGCGCAAGAACTGATACCTTGTCCCGGCGGGGGCCTTGGCCGCGGCGGGCTCCACGAAGCCATGGAGCACCTTCAGACTGTCGGGGTTGATGGTCTTCAAGAAGTCCCGATCCTTGGCGCCGCCCACGTATTCGCCCTCGGCCTCGGCTTCCGCCTCCGCCTCCGCGTCGTCCGCCCCGGTCTCGGCAAGCAGAGGCTCGTAGTGCCGAAGCTCTGCCGGCACCGCGTCCAGGGTGGAGAGCCAATGGATGGTGCCCTTCACCTTCCGCTGGCACTCGCCGCTCCTCGTCTCCGGGTCGTAGGTGCAGTGGATCAACGTCACGTCGCCGTTTTCGTCGGTCTCATAGCCCGTGCACAGGACGATATAGGCCCCCTTCAAGCGGACCTCGCCCTCGGGCTTGAGCCGGAAGAACTTCTTGGGCGGGTCGGGGTCGAAGTCGCTCCGCTCGATGTACAGCTCCTTGGAGAAGGTGACCGTACGGGTGCCCGCTTCCTCGCTGCCGGGCAGGTTTTCGAGCTCAATCTCTTCGATCTTGCCCTCGGGCCAGTTGTCGATGACCAGCTTCACGGGCTCCGTCACCGCCATCATCCGATAGGCGGTGGCGTTCAAAAAGTCGCGGACGCAGGCCTCCAACAACGCCGTCTCCACCACGGAGTCGGCCTTAGCGACGCCGATACGGCTGAGGAAGTCCCGGATGGCCTCGGCGGGGTAGCCCCTGCGGCGCATGGCGCACAGCGTGGGCATCCGCGGATCGTCCCAGCCGGACACGATCCCCTCCTCCACCAGCATCCTAAGCTTGCGCTTGCTCATGACGGTGTTGGTGAGATTGAGCCGGGCAAACTCGATCTGCCGGGGGTTGGGCCGGTTGTCGAACTCGCACTGCTCCACCACCCAGTTGTAGAGGGGGCGATGGATCTCGTACTCCAAGGAGCAGAGGCTGTGGGTCACGCCCTCGATGGCGTCCTGGATGGGATGGGCGAAGTCGTACATGGGATAGATGCACCACTTGTCCCCGGTCTGGTGATGGGGCATGTGGATGATCCGGTAGAGAGCCGGGTCCCGCATGTTGATGTTGGGGGAGGCCATGTCGATCTTGGCCCGGAGGGTCTTCGATCCGTTCTCGAACTCGCCGTTCTTCATGCGCTCGAAGAGGTCCAGATTCTCCTCCACGGACCGATCCCGCCAGGGGCTGTTCTTCCCGGGCTCGGTGAGGGTGCCCCGGTAGGCCTTCATCTCTTCCTTGGTGAGGTCGTCCACGTAGGCCACGCCCTTTTTGATGAGCTTCTTGGCGAGCTCGTAACACTGATCGAAATAAGAGGAACCGAAGACCAGCTTGTCCCACTGGAACCCCAGCCAGCGGATGTCCTGCTCGATGGCGTCCACGTACTCCGTCCCCTCCTTGGTGGGGTTGGTGTCGTCGTAGCGGAGGTTGCAGGTGCCGCCGTACTTCTCCGCCGTGGAGAAGTCGATGGTCAACGCCTTGGCGTGGCCGATGTGCAGATACCCGTTGGGCTCCGGGGGGAACCGGGTCTTGATCCGCAGCTCCTTGTCCGGGTACAGGGCCCGGAATTTCTCCAGGTCCTCCTCAACGGCTTCCTCGATGAAGTTTTTGATCTTCGGTGCTTCTTCCATGTGTGTATTTACCTTTCCGTGAATCTCAAATGCCGGGGCCTTTCACCCCATTGAATAGCATATTATACACCCTATGCGGCATCTTCGCAAGCGGTTTTCGTCCCCCGCCAAAGCCCCTCCGCCCCAAGGGGGGACCGTTTTTTTCTCTCCCGCCGCCAGGCGCCCTCTCTCGGGAGAGAGAGAAAAAATATAGTCCTTGTCATTGTATTTTTCTTTGTCATTGTCTTTTTCTTTGTCCTTGTCATTGTCTTTTTCTTTGTCTTTGTCCTTGTCTTTGTCTTTGTCTTCCCCCGATACGGGCCCGATCCTCTCCGATACGGAAAAGGGAGAGGCAAGCCTCTCCCCTGCGGTTTGAACCGTTCCGTCTATTCTCTCGGCAGCAGGACCGTGAAGGCGGTGCCTCCCTCCCGGCTGCTCTCACAGGCGACGGTGCCGCCCATGGACTCCACCACGCTCTGGACGATGGCCAGGCCCAGCCCGGAGCTGTCGGCGGCGGTGCGGCTCTTGTCCGCCCGGTAGAACCGCTCGAACACGTGGGGCAGGTCCTCCGGCGGGATATAGGAGCCGGTGTTGCGGACGGTGAGCCGGGCCTTCTTCCCCGCCTTCTCCAGGGACACGGTGATGTCGCTGCCGGCGGCGGCGTACTTGCAGGCGTTGTCCAGCAGGCATTCCAGGATGCTCTGGACCTGGGCCCGGTCGCCCCGGACCACCAGATCGGGCTCCACCTGCTCGTCGATGGTGAGCCCCTTTTCAAAGGCGGTGGCCTCGAAGGCCAAAGCGGTCTCCATGACCATGTCCGAAAGGTCCAATGCCGAGCGCTCGATCTTGGCGGGGTCGTCCTCCATGCGGGCCAGGGTCAGCATCTTTTGGACCAGGTCCTTCATCCGCTGGCCGGCGGTCTCGATCCGGTCCAGCTCCGGGGCGTCGCCCCCCGCCTGCTGCTTCAAAAGCTCGCTGTTGCTCAGGATCACGGTGAGCGGGGTTTTAAGATCGTGGGAAGCGTCGGCCACGAACTGGCGCTGCATGTCCCAGGCCCGGGCCATGGGGCGCACCGCCCAGCCGGACAAAAGCCAGACCAGCAGCAGCAGCGCCGCCCACACGCCGGCGGCGATGAGGGCCAGGGCCTTTACGGCGGCGGTCACCAGCCGATCCTCCAGATTGGTGTCCACCACGGCCACGTAGGTCTTGCCGTTGTGCTTGGCCACGGAGGTGTGGACGCCCTTGTTCTTCAGCTTTTTCCCTGCGGCGGCCTCTCTGACCAGCTCCTGCTGCTCCTCCTCGGAGAAGTGCTCCAAGGTGGCGCTGCTCTCGTTCTCGATGTCCCCGGTCTCCGGGTCGATGGTGAGGACCACGGCCCGCTCGAACCGGTTGCCCCGGCCCTCGCCGCCGCCCTTCTCCCCCAGGGCGAACATGAGCGAGCGCTTCATCATCTGGTCCGCGTCGGAGTAGATCACCTTTCGGGCGCCGAAGTACAAAACGCCGGTGACCAACAGCAGCACCAGCGTGACCACGGCCATGCTGGTGAGGATGAATCGCTTTTTCAGTTGACGGATCATGTGTCGGTCCTTTCCAGGCGATAGCCGAACTTGCGCAGGGTGGCGATCTGGACCGGCGCCTTCAAAAAGGCCAGCTTCTTGCGGAGGAAGGAGATGTAGACCTCCACGTTGTTGTCCTCCGCGTCGCTCTCAAAGCCCCAGACCTTGTTGATGAGGGTGTCCTTGCTGACCACGGCCTCGCCGTTGGACATGAAGATGTGCATGAGGGAGAACTCCTTCTTGCCCAGGCGGACCTTCTTGTCCCCCCAGGCCAAATCGCAGGTGGACAGATTCAGCTTCAGATCCCCGAAGCTGAGCTCGTCCATGACCACCTCCCCCTGTCGCCGGGTCAGGGCCCGGACGCAGGCTAAAAGCTCCGACATCTCGAAGGGCTTGGTCAGATAGTAGTCCGCGCCGCTGTCCAGGCCACGGACCTTGTCGTCGGTCTCGGTCCGGGCGGTGAGCATGAGGATGGGGGCGGCGATCTTCGCCTTCCTGAGCTCCCGGGCGATGGAGAAGCCGTCCTTTTTGGGGAGCATGATGTCCAGGACCACCAGGTCGTAGTCCCCGGAAAGGCTCCAGTCCAAGCCGGATTCCCCGTCGTTGCAGATGTCGCTTTCGAAATGGACGCTCTTGAGCATCTCGCCCAGGGTGCGGGCCAGAGCCTTGTCGTCCTCTACGATCAACGCGCGCATGATTGTCTCCCCCTCACGTTTTTCTACAGTGTACGCCCCGAACCTGAAAAAAGCCTGAACCTTTACAGGAACAGGCAGAATACTATCGGCAAAAAGATGGCGGGCAGCAGGTCCATGACCTTGATATGGGTGATCTTCAGCATGTTGAGGCCGATGGGCACCAAAAGGAGGGAGCCCACCGCGCCCATCTCCACCGCCGAGGCGGCGAAGAAGGAGGCGCTGAAAAGGCCCAGGACCGTGAAGATCCCCTGGTACAGGAACACCGCCGCCGCACTCAGGAGCACGCCGCCGCCCATGGCGGAGGCGAGGAGCATGGCGGAGATGCCGTCGATGAGGGCCTTGGCAAAGAGGATGGAGTGGTCACCGGTGAACCCGTCCTGGAGAGCGCCGGTCACCGCCATGGCGCCGGTGCAAAAGAGAAGGGACGCGCTGACGAACCCGGCGGCGAAGCCCGCCTGTTTGTCGGGGCCCACCAGCTTGCCGCTCAGCTTATCCGCCAGGCGGTGGAAGCCGTCGTCGATGGAGAGGAGGGCGCCGATGGCCGCGCCCACGGCCAAAGACAGGATCATGACCAGGGTCTTCTCCCCCTTCAGCGCCCCGGAGAGGCCGATGAGGATGACGCCCAGGGCCAATGCTTCCATGACCCGGGTATGGAGTTTTTCGGAGATGCCCTTGTGGAGCAGCAAGCCCGCTCCGCCGCCCAGCAGGATGGCGGCGGCGTTGACGATGGTGCCGAGACCTTTCATGGGAGTACCTTTTCTTTAGTATTTGCACCTTTTTCTCTTTAGACAAAGAGAAAAAGGTGCCGAAAAAGAGAAACTTAAGAAACAATAAGGCTGTTTTGCTCTGTCCGATCTATTATCTTGAGCTTTTCTTTTTGCGCCGCTTTTTCTTTTCACTGAAAAGAAAAAGCGGCACAGAAGAAACTCCTATCCTTACACCCGTTCCACCGACAGCCGCACGGCTTCACCGTTCACGTCCCAGTCCTTCTCATAGCCGGAGAGGTCCGGAGAGACGCCGTCGGCCAGGGTGTCGTCGGCGATGTCCCGGGCATACTTTTCAAAGACGGCCTTCACCTTCTCGCTGCCCTGATAGCCGATGCGGATATGGTCCGCCACCTCGAAGCCCGCCTCCTTGCGCATGGTCTGGACCTTGCTGGTGAGCTCGCGAACGAAGCCCAGCTCGATGAGTTCGGGCGTCAGGTTGGTATCCAGGACCACGGTCACCTGCCCGTCGGTCTCGGACACCAGCCCCTCCTTCTTCACGGCGGTGACCAGCACGTCGTCCTCGGTGAGCTCCACGGTCTGGCCGTCGGCGTCGAAGGCGTACTTCCCGCTCGCCTTGATGGCGTTCACGATCTCGTCGCCGGCCCCGGGCTCCGCCATCTTGTTGCGGATGGCGCCCAAAAGCTTCCCGTACTTGGGGCCCAGGGTCCTGAGCTGGGGCTTCACGGCGTAGGAGATGAAGCTGGACGCGTCGTCCACGAAACTGACCTCCTTCACGTTCAGCTCCTCGGCGATGATGGTCCGATACCCCTCGGAAAGGGGCTCGCCCTGAACGTACATGGCGGAAAGAGGCTGCCGGATCTTCATGGCGGCGTTGTTCCGGGCGGCCCGGCCCAGGGTCACGATGCCCAGCACCTCCTCCATGTTCTTTTCAAGATCCCCGTCGATGAGGCTCTCGTCCGCCACGGGGAAGTCGCACAGATGCACGCTGATGGGCGCGTCCGTTTCCACCCGGCGGACCATGTTCTGATAGATGGACTCGGCCATGAAGGGCACGAAGGGCGCGCAGACCAGCGTCAGCTCCTTGAGCACCGTGTACAGGGTCATGTAGGCCGCTTCCTTGTCCGCGGTCATCTCGCTCCCCCAGTACCGGTTCCGGCACCGGCGCACGTACCAGTTGGACAGCTCGTCCACGAAGGATTGCAGCTCCCGGCCCGCCTCGGTGATCTTCAGGGCCTCCAGGTCCTTGTCCACCGTTTGGATCAGCGTCTGCATCCTGGACAGGACCCACCGATCCATGAAGGAAAGGTTCTCCCGCTGCAGCGCGTGCTTCGTGGGGTCGAACCCGTCGATGTCCGCGTAGAGGATGTAGAAGGCGTAAGTGTTCCAGAGGGTGCCCATGAACTTGCGCTGATACTCGGATACCGCGTCACCGGAGAACCGGGAGGGCAGCCAGGGGCTGGACCCGGTGTAGAAGTACCAGCGAACGGCGTCGGCGCCCTGGGCGTTCAGCACGTCGAAGGGGTTCACCACGTTCCCCAGGTGCTTGCTCATCTTCTTCCCGTCCTTGTCGCAGACCAGGCCCAGCACCACGCAGTTTTTGAAGGGCGCCTCGTCAAAGAGCAGCGTCGCGATGGCGAGCAGGGTATAGAACCAGCCCCGGGTCTGGTCGATGGCCTCGGAGATGAAGTCGGCGGGGTACCGGCGCTCGAACTTCTCCTTGTTCTCAAAGGGATAGTGCCACTGGGCGAAGGGCATGGACCCGGAGTCGAACCAGCAGTCCATGACCACGCTCTCCCGCTTCATGTGCCCGCCGCACTGGGGGCAGGTCACGGTCACCGCGTCGATGAAGGGCTTGTGCAGCTCGATATCCGCGGGGCAGTCGGGGCTCATGGCTTTCAGCTCCGCCTTGCTGCCGATCACGTGGACCTTGCCGCAGTCCGGGCAGACCCAAACGGGGAAGGGCGTGCCCCAATACCGCTCCCGGGTCACGGCCCAGTCGATGACGTTTTCCACAAAGTTGCCCATGCGGCCGTCCCGGATGGTCTCCGGGATCCAGTTCACGCTCTTGGTGAAGCGGACCAGCTTGTCCTTCACCGCGGTCATGCGGATGAACCACTCCTCCCGGGCGTAGTAGATGAGGGGCGTGTCGCAGCGCCAGCAGAAGGGATAGCTGTGCTCGAACTGAGGGGCGGAGAACAGCTTCTGCTGCCGCTTCAGATCCTCCAGCACGGGCTTGTCCGCGTCCTTCACGAAGAGGCCGTCGAAGGGGGTGCCGCCGCACATATGGCCGGAGGTGTTCACCAGCTGCAAAAACGGCAGATCGTAGGCCTTGCCCACCCGGTTGTCGTCCTCGCCGAAGGCAGGGGCGATGTGGACCACGCCGGTGCCCTCGTCCAAGGTCACGTAGCTGTCCGCCACCACCCGGTAGCCCTTCTTGCCGTCGAACTGGGCGCTCATGTCGAAGAGGGGCTCGTATTCCGTGCCCACCAGGTCGCTGCCCAAGAAGGTCTCCATGATCTCCACGTCCTCGCCCAGGACGTTCTTTACCAGCGCCTCGGCCAGGATGAACACCCCGTCCTCCCGGCGGGCCTTCACGTAGGTCTCGTTGGCGTTGACGCAGAGGGCCACGTTGCTGGGCAGCGTCCAGGGGGTGGTGGTCCAGGCCAGGATGCAGGTGCCGCTGCCGTCCTTCAAATAGAACTTGGCGATGGCGGAGGTCTCCTTCACGTCCTTGTAGCCCTGGGCCACCTCGTGGGAGGAGAGAGCCGTGCCGCAGCGGGGGCAGTAGGGCACGATCTTGTAGCCCTTGTAGAGGAGGCCCTTGTCGTAGATGGTCTTCAGGGCCCACCATTCGGACTCGATGTAGTCGTCGTGATAGGTGACGTAGGGATCGTCCATGTCCATCCAGAAGCCCACCCGGTCGGACATGTCCTCCCACTCGGACTTATACTTCCACACGGACCGCTTGCAGCCCTCGATGAAGGGCTCCACGCCGTAGGCTTCGATCTGCTCCTTGCCGTCCAGATGGAGCTCCTTCTCCACCTCCAGTTCCACGGGCAGGCCGTGGGTGTCCCAGCCGGCCTTTCTAAGCACGTCGTAGCCCTTCATGGTCCGATACCGGGGGATGATGTCCTTGATGCTCCTGGTCAGCACGTGGCCGATGTGGGGCCGGCCGTTGGCCGTGGGGGGGCCGTCGAAAACGGTGTAGGCGGGAGCGCCCTTGCGGAGCTCCACGCTCTTTTCGAACACATGGTTTTCCTTCCAGAAGGTTAGGACCTGCTTCTCCCGGTCCACAAACTTCAGATCCGTCGATACCTTGTCGTACATACTCTCCTCCAACTGTTTATTGAAAATAAAAGATCTTCCGCCCCAATACGGGGCGAAAGACCTGATCTTCCGCGGTACCACCCGCCTTGCGCAGCCATAGACTGCGCCGCTCTGTGCCCCTGTAACGGAGGGCCGCCGGAGGCCGCTACTGCATCTTTCACGGTCCCGCTCCCGGGTGATCTCACGCATGGGCCCCTTGCCGCCTTGCACCGTCCGCGGCTCGCTTGAAGGGGTTGGACCATGGCTACCTGTCCCGATCCACGTTTGGCGATATTATACATGGAAGGGGGCGATTTGTAAAGATTCGTTTTTGCCGCTTTTTCTCTTTATACAAAGAGGAAAAAGCGGCGGAAAAAGAGAAACTTAAGAAGAATAATGGGAAATACAGCGTCAGCCATACTTCCCATTTGCGTTTCTTTTGGGTGCCTTTTCTTTTCAAGAAAGGGTGCGAAGCCGAGCGCTGCCTGTGGCAGATGCAGCGAGGCGCAGCACGGGCAAAGCAAGGAGAAAGCAAGCGGCAGCGCAGCTTCGACTATGCTTTGCACCCGGTCAACGAAGCTTTCAATTATTCGTGAAGCTGGCGCTCCCGCATAAGCTCGTCCCTCTTGCCCTGGATGCGGCCGTAGGCATACGCGAGTAACCCGGCGCATATAAGGTTGATGCCGCCCAGGCCGTTGTAGCGCAGATTCATAAGCCCGATGCACAGGTTAAGGATGCCGATGGGCAGCAGGATACGGCCCATGTTGTTGAGCTGCTCGATCCGGGAGTCAAGATCGCTGTTCAACTCGAAATGCCCCAGCTCGCTTTTGCGGCGGAAGTAGAGCCACTGCATCATATGGCCGATGTACTCCGCGCCAGTATCCTTCACGAAGGAGATATATGCCTCGTCCGGCTTGCGGCACTCCAGCCGCACCTCGTAGGCGCCGGGGTCCGTCCTCTCAAACCAATAGGTGCACCAGCCTATCTGGCACAGCGTCCAGCCCTCGGCCGCCATGCTGTTGAGCCACATGTCCTCCTTTTCGAATTCCCACACCCAGAACCACTTGAATACCTTTTTCATGTCCATGCTCCCTCCCTGCTTTATGCCTGCGGCTGATCGTCGCCGTCGTCCTTCTTTTCCTTCTTCTCGCTGTCGAAGGACATGCCCACGACCATGCCGAGACCCATGCCGATGGGCATCCACATGCCCAAATTTTTGGTGGCGGCGCCGATAGCGGCACCCACGGCCAGGCCGATGCACATGCCCAGGACCATACCCGAATCGACCTTCTTCTTGTCTCCGCGCTTCTCCGGCTGCTCCGGCAGCTCTTTCCTCTTATCTTCCATCACACTTTCCCTCCCAGCACGCTTTCTCCGTTATCCACCAGCTCCCTGAGCCGATCCAATTCACTCTCCAGGGCCTCTTTTCCCTTGTCTGTCAGGGCGTATTCCTTCCGGCGGCTGTCCTCCGCCCCGGGGACCGCCCGTATCCAACCCCTGTCCAGCAGGCCGTTCAATGCCCCATAGAGGGTCCCTGCCGCCAGCTTCACCCGACCATCGCTCATTCGCTCCGTCTCCTGCATGATGCCGTACCCGTGCCGGGGGGACGCCAGGGACAGCAGGATGTAGTACACCGCTTCCGTCAGGGCCGCCTGTCCATTCATACGCTCGCCTCCTTTATCGGTCGCCGTTATATCGGCTATCGTTATATCGTGGTTAGAGTATACCGCCGGCCGATATATTTGTCAATACCTTTTTTCAAAAAAGTTTGCGCCGTAGGGCTCACCTTGACGAACGGGCCAAAATGTGCTATTTTTCCATATCATCTCTTTCCGATCTAAAGAGGTCTCCTGTGAAAAAACATCTGCTTTTTCTGCTGTTCCTGCTACTGTTGCCCCTGTCCCTCGCCCGGGCGGAGGGGGAAGCTTCGCCTACCCCCGAGCCGGATCCCCTGCTCAACGACCGGTGCACCCTGGACTGGCAGGGCTTTTGCAACTTTCCCACCCGACTCACGGACAACCGGTACACCAGCGGCGCGGACCTGAAGCCGGGCAGCAAGGGCGGCATCTACTGGACCAGCGACGTGCCCGTGGGCATCGTTTACTGGGAATGGATCCTGCCGCCGGACGAGTGCCGCTATACCTTCTATGACGCGGATAACCGGCCCCTGTCCACCAGCGTCCGCTACCGGGAGGGGGAACGGGGGTACCTCATCGTGCCGGAAGGGGCGCGTGGCGTGACCTTGGAGGTGATCCGGGGCTACGGGAAAGGCGGCTGCCGGCTGACGGAATGGCACGTATACGACGCGGCCCGCCTGCCGGCGGACGTCCACCTGTGGGAGATGGCCCCGGAGAAGTGCGATATCATGCTGGTGGCCTGCCACTCCGACGACGAGCTGGTCATGATGGGCGGCATCATCCCCACCTACGCGGCGGAGCGGGGCCTGCGGGTCCAGGTGGTCTACTGCTACGTGCCCGAGCCGGACCGGCATGGGGAGGCCTTGAACGGTCTCTGGTACAGCGGCATGCGGACGCTCCCCGTGTTCTTCATCACCGAGGAGGAGAACCGGCTGCGCCTGGAGGAGAAGATCACCCGAGAGATCCGCCGCTTCAAGCCCGAGGTGGTCATCACCCACGACGTCATGGGGGAATACGTTCAATACTATTTTGAAAACCCGCAAAACGTGAGCCATGGTCTGGTGAGCCGGAACTGCCGGGAGGCCGTGGCGGACGCGCCGGACCCGGAAAAGTTCCCCCAGTCCGCGGCGGAGTACGGCCTTTGGCAGGTAAAGAAGCTGTACCTCCACCTATACGATCAGAACCAGATGGTGATGGACTTCGACAAGCCCCTGGCCTATTTCGGCGGCAAGACCGCCTTTGAGATCGCCCAGGAGGCCTACGCCTTCCACAAGTCCCAACGAAGCTATTGGCTGGACGTGCTCAAGTCCAACGAATACGACTGCCGCAAATACGGCCTCTACTTCACCACCGTGGGCGAGGATGTGGAGAAGAACGATTTTTTGGAGCACATCCCCCTGAACTGCCTCTCCGCCACCCCCACCCCGGAGCCTACGCCCACCCCTGCGCCGACCCCCGTGCCCACGGATACGCCATCCCCCACCCCCGTGCCTACGGATGCCCCCACGCCCACGCCTGTGCCCACGGACACGCCCACGCCATCCCCTGAGCCTACGGATACCCCGGCGCCCACACCTGCGGACACGCCGGCCCCCGCCGATCCCGGCGACGCCCTGCCCACGACGTGGATTTTGGCCGCCGGCGCCCTGGTGGCCCTGGGCCTCATTATCGCCCTCGCGACGACGCTGATCAAACGCAGGCGGTAAACAAAGCAAACAAAAAAAGCCCCGTCAGGGGCTTTTTTTGCTTGCCTTATTTCTTCAGGGCGTCGCGGATCTCGGTGAGAAGCTTCACTTCCTCGGAGGGCTCGGGATCGGGCGCGGGCTCGGGGGCGGGCTCCTCCTTCTTCCGGCGGAGCTTGTTCAGGCCCCTGACCAGCAGGAAGATCACGATGGCGATGAGCAGGAAGTTGACGATGGCCTGGATGAAGCTGCCATACCGGATGGCGGCCTCCTCGATGCCGGCCGCCTCGTCCGCCGCGCGGATGACATACTTGAGGCTGGTGAAGTCGATGCCGCCGAAGATGGCTCCGATGATGGGCATGAGCAGATCGTTCACCAGGGAGGTGACGATGGCGGTGAAGGCGCCGCCGATGATGATGCCCACGGCCATGTCCATCACGTTGCCACGGGTGATGAACTCTTTGAATTCAGCTACGATACCTTTTTTCTCCATTGCTTTATTCTCCTTATTAAGAATATATGATAGTATAGCACAGCCGTTTTGGTTTTTCCATCCCCTTTTCACGTTCATGCCGGGTTTTCTCCGTGAATTTTGACACAAATATGGCGATCGTGATTCCTTTATGACGATTAGCACTCTCCTATTGACAGTGCTAAAAAGGTGAGTATACTGTGCATTGTAAGGAAACGAAGGGGGCAAGATAGAAAGGAAAGCCCCCAGGTGACATGGAAAAAGAGAAAGGAAGTGTTTACTATGTTGCCCAGTATTTTCGGAGAAAACCTGTTGGATGATCTTTGGAACACCAACTTCGACCGCGACTGGTTCAATGCGGACCGGGAGCTGTACGGCAAGCATGCCAAGAACCTGATGAAGACCGATGTGCGGGAGAGCGAGCAGGGCTATGAGATGGCCATCGAGCTGCCCGGCTTCCAAAAGGAGGACATCAAGGTGGATCTGAAGGACGGGTATCTGACCGTCAGCGCCCAGAAGTCCCTCAACAAGGAGGAGCACCAGGGCAAGAAGATCCTGCGCCAGGAGCGGTATTCCGGCTCCTGCAGCCGTACCTTCTACATCGGCGACGTGAAGGCCGAGGACGTGAAGGGCAAATACGACGCCGGCGTCCTGACCCTCGAATTCCCCAAGGAGGACCAGCGGAAGCTGGAGGAGAAGCGGACCATCGCCATCGAGTGAAGATAGCCACTTGAACCGGAACGGGCAGCCAACAATGGCTGCCCGTTTTTTTGTATGCAGGTCTTGTTTTTGATCCAAAACGGATATATAATTTCTACAATTCTTTTGATAAAAGAAAGGAAACAAAACATGATTACTCGTACTTCTCTCAAAAATGTCCTGGTGTGGGTCCTGGTACTGGCCCTGATGCTCCCCCTGATCCCCGCCGTCACGCATGCAGACACCTATGGGTTCAGCGAGATGTATGTAAAGACCGACAACGGTAAGAAACTGGCCGTCCGCGCCCAGCCCAACAAGAAAGCGGAGATCATCGGGTACGCTCAATACGGTCAGCTGGTCGCGGTGGACTGGTCCTATGCCGGCAACGATGGTTGGTCTAAATTGGTGTGGGGTTCTTTGGGCGATGGCTATGTTCAGACCCGCTACCTGGTAAGTGAAAAACCCGCGCCCTACCAAAAGCCTACTAAGGCGCCCGCTACGCCCAAGCCCACCACGGATCCCAAGAAGCAGGCTGCTGAGCTCAAAAAGCAACAGGCTGAGCTGGATAAGGAGCTCAAGAGCGAGAAGGAGATCGAGCCTTGCTACATCGCCGTTCGTCCCAAGCGGTCTACCAGCACGGTCAACTATCGCGTCGGCCCCTCCACCATCACGTCCAAGATCACCGCATTCCACTCCGGCAAGGAGCTGATCGCCGTGGGCGAGACCAACAACTGGTGGCGGGCCCGGGATCCTGAGACCGGCAGGATCGGATACATCTTCAAAAGCCTCACGGTCAAGCTGGACAAGAAGTTCGTCACCGAAGAAGCGAACGACGGAACGCAGAAGCTGGGCAAGCTGAACGTCAACGGTGAATTTGAGCTGACCTGCAAGCTGCCTGCGGACTACAACATCCAGGTGATCGATATGCGGGGCGAGAGCATCCATGCCGCCATATTGTCCGAGGACATGACCAAGCCCGAGATGTACCTGGACATCGCCTATGACGAGCTCTATGGCGAAGTGGATCGGATGAACGATATGTCCGCCGACGACCTGGCCGTTCTGGAGAGTTCCTTTACCTCCATGAACGAGGTGGAGATCACCTACAAGGAGACCGGCTACGGCACCAAGCTTCTGGTGGCACGGGAGATCGGCTCCGACGAGGATTTCGTGAAGATCCTGTCCGTCTATAAGGGGTACTTCGTGGAGTTCACCATGACGCCCAACCCCAATACGGCCAGCAAGATTCTGACGGACGATCAGATCCAGGCAGCCATCCAGTTCCTGACGGACATCATATTTGAGCCCATACAGAAGTAAATCAAGCGCACCACAAAAAAAGGCCTCCGCAAGGAGGTCTTTTTAGTGCCTGAGTGGATATCAGCGCTTATAGCAGCAGTACAAAAGGTGGCTGGACATGCCCAGCAGCTCCCTGTCCCGGCAGTGGGCCAGATGATAGGCGGAGAAGAGGCGAAAGTCCTCGTCGGTCATATAGAAGTCCGCCCGATCCTCCGCCAGTTCCAGAGGACCGTCGGTGGATACGGTGGCGATATGGGAAACGGGCTTGTCCGCAAACAAGGCCTCGAATCCCTCCACCGTGAAGCCGGTGAACCCCTGCTCCGGGAAGTGGCGAACGGTCTTCAAATCCCCCTCGAAGTTTTCTTCCAGGCCCGCGCCCACATGATAGGGCGGCCGCTGCAGATAGTTGCAGCAAAGGATGGCGTGGACGGACAAAAAGGCCGCCAGGATCGTGCCGCCGGGTTTGGTGACCCGAATGGCCTCGTTCAGCGCCCGGTCCATGTCCCGCGGATCGAAGAGATGGTACAGGGGGCCCAGGCACAGGGTAAGGTCGAAGGAATCGTCCGCAAAGGAGCTCAGATCCAGGGCGTCCCCCTGGAGCGCCGTAAGCCGGGGCTGGCCCTTGGCCTTCTCCCGCAGAATCTTCACGTTCCCGTCCGCCAGCTCCAGGGCCGTCACCCGGTATCCCTCCCGGGCGAGAGCCAAGGAATAGGTCCCGGTCCCCGCCCCCAGCTCCAAAACGGCGCCGGGATAGGGCGCGTACCGGTCGATGCAGTCCATGGTGGTCAAATACTCCAGCTGCCCATGGCGGGTCCGGGCGAGGCGGGTCTCCTCCCGCCCGTCGCCGTAGATGCTTTCCAGGATCTGTTTGCGTTTATCCATGACTCTTTTCCCTTTCGATATACTTGATCACCGTATCAGCCAAATAGCTGCCGGCTGATCCAATAGAGCAGCAGCAGGTGGCCGGGATAAAAAACATAGAAAACGTACTGCCAAACACGTCCCCGGACGAACCCCCGCTTCCCACTGTACAGGGCGATGGGCAAAAAGGCGAGTCCCGCCTTCCATCGGGAGGACAGATACCCGGCGCCGATCACCGCCCGGAGGATGCGCTCCTTCCGCAGTGCATACATAAGCAGGATGAACCCGTACCCACTGACGCCATAATCGCATTTAAGGAACAGTGCCGCCAAAAAGAGGCCCAACAGGGAAAGAAGCTGCTTCCAGCCGCTGCCGCTGAACCGGTCCAGAGCACATAGCCCCAGGAAGCCCAGGAACAGGGTGAAGAACACATTTTGGTTCTTTATGGCGAACCAGGTCCCGTTGAACGCCAGATCGAAAGGGACCTCCGACAACAGCGCGAACAGGAGGAGGCGAAGGGCGTACTTGCGCCGATCCCCGGTATGAACAAAACCTTCTGTGATCAAAAACGCGTAGAGGGGGAAAGCCATCCTGCCCAGGAAGCGCATGAGGGCATACAGGGTCAGGGTATGGCTCCCAAGGGATATCAACGGCACCCGGGGATACCGGATCACGATGACCGCCCCCACATGATCGATCAACATGGAAACCACGGCGATCAGCTTCAGGAGGCTGCCGCTCAGCACCCGCGCTTTGTCCGGTATAAGATGACCGTCCCTGCTTTCGGTTTCCATGTCCGTTTTATTCCCCGGGCTGATCCGAAGTCAGGGGGATGTCGATGAGCATGTTGTCCCCGCCGGACATGACCGTGGGGAGCTTGCCGTCCCACTTTGCAACGGTCTGATACCGGATGAGCAGGTCCGTGATGGACTCGGTGAGGATCCGGTTGGACTCGGCGTTAGCTTCCGCCAGGACCTTGATCTCGTTGGCCTCCGCCTCGGCGGCGATGACCCGCTTCTGAGCCTCGGTGTTGGCGATGACCAGGGCCTGCTCCTGCTCGGTGCGGGTCTTGATCAGATTCTGCTCCGCCACCTGCTTGGCTTCCACGGCGTTGATGTACTCCTCGGAGAAGTCCCAGTTGATGATGTTCAGCTCGTTGATGAAGATGCCGTAGTTGTTCAGCTTCTCGTTGAGCCCGTCGTCCAGGAGCATGCTTACCTCCGCCCGGCTGCTCACCAGCTCCACGGCGGTGTACTTGGCGGTGACCGCTTTCAAGACCTCGTTGACGGCGGGGGTGATGAGGACCTCCTCAAAGTTCAGCCCAACGTTTTTATAGACGGTCTGGCTGTTCTCCTTGCCCACGTGGTAGTTGACGGCCACCACGGTGGTGATGGTCTGCAGATCCTTGCTGAAGGCCTCGGTGTTCACGTCCAGCTTCACGATCCGGTTGTCCATGACCGCGATCTTCTGGACGAAGGGCACCTTGAAATGGAGGCCCTCCTGGAGGACCGTGTCCTCCACCTTGCCGAAGGTGAGGGCCACGCCCGTATGCCCCGCGGGGATCACCACGTAGCTGGCGCTGACGAAGACGACGAGGAGGATGACCACCAGGATCAGCCCCACCAGTTTGAAGGGGGAAAAGTTCCCCGCCTTGTCCTTGAACATATGCTTAGTTCTCCTTTCTTGGTTCACAAATGTAGATCACGTCCGGCACGCTTCGGCGGCTCCGGGGCTTGCTCACCCGCTGCCCGTCGAAGGCCAATACGGAGCTGTCCCCCCCGTCCATGTTGTAGGCCGCGGTGCAGCCCAGGGACTCCATGAACCGGGACAGCTGCTGCAGGTTCATGCCCTTGGAGTACTTGTCCCGGCGGCCCTCCACCACCACGAAGCAGTAGTGGCCCGGGGCATAGTAGCCCAGCACCGTCCGGGGGTTAGGCCCGGTCAGGCTGGAGTTGAAGGTCTCCTTGGCGTGGCCCGCCTCGTCCAGCAGGGCGGGGCCGAAGCACCAGGCCTGCCAGGGGTCCATGGCCAGGATCTGCTCGCTGCTGGTCTTGTTCCCGTCCAGGGTGAGCAAGGTCCCGTCCCGGAGCAGCACGCAGGCGTCGTACCGGGGGTTGTCCACCTGCCGGGCCACCTGGCCGTTTTTGACCACGCAGCCGAAGTTCCACTTGCTCACATAATCCCCATTGATCATCAAAAGGGCGTCCTCCCGGGCCATCAAGTCCAGCACGTCCCCGGGGGCGTTGGCGCTGTCCTGCAGGGTGTCCTTGGACCAGGCGGAGCGGAGGCTGGTGATGTCCTCGATGTAGATGTCCGCCACGAAGCAGACCATGGGCTTGGGGAAGCCCTCGGGGTTCTCGATCCGCTGGATCGTGATGCAAACGTTCTCGCTCACATAGCTGGTTTCCGTCTTCACCGGCTCCCCGGCTTGGAACACGTCCGGATGGTCCCCTCCATGAAGGCAGTCCGGGGTGGGCGTGGCCGTGGGCGTCGGCGTATCCGTAGGCGTCGGCGTATCCGTGGGCTCCGGGGTGTCGGTGGGCGCCGCCGTGGGGGCGGGGGTCAGCACGATCTCCACCACCTCCACCGTGGGCGTGGGGGTGGGGACGTCCGTAGGCGCCGCCGTCTCCGGGGCCTCCGTGGCCGCAGCGGCCGCCTGGGCCGGGACTTTTTCAACGCACCCCGCCAGCAGCAGGGCGCAGCATATGAGCATCATCCAAAGCGCGTATTTCTTCATGCTGCTCATTTTACGCCATTTCCCCAAAATTCGCAACCAAAAAAGCCGGAGAAAGATCCCTCTTCCTCCGACTTCCTGTATGGGATGTTTTACCAGATGCTGATGCGCTTCTCCGGGGCGATGTACATCCGGTCCTTCTCGGTGACGCCGAAGGCATCGTACCACTCCGGGAAGTTCCGGGGCGCCATGTTGGCCCGCAAGACGGCAGGAGAGTGCACGTCGTTGGCCAAAAGCAGCTGGATATACTCCTCCTTGGCCTTGATGCACCAGACCCGGGCCCAGTTTTTGAAGTAGGCCTGATAATCCGGATCGGGCAGGGTGTGCATGATCTCCAGCGTCACGCCCATGCCGCCGTTGTCGGCGATGTTCTCAGAGACCGTCAGCTCCCCGTTCACCTTGCCGCCGTGGAATTCGATGCCGTCGAACTGCTCGATCATGCCCCGCGTCAGCTCCTTGAAAGCGGCGAAATCCTCCTCCTTCCACCAGTTCTTCAGATTCCCGTTCTCGTCGAAGTTGGCGCCGTTGTTGTCGAAGGCGTGGGAGATCTCGTGGCCGATGACCGCGCCGATGCCGCCCAGGTTCTCGCTGACGCTCTGGCTCAGGGCGTAGAAGGGCTTCTGCAGGATGGCCGCCGGGAAGGTGATGTCGTTGGCGCTGGGGTTGTAGCAGGCGTTGACCATGTGGCCCGGCATGAGCCACTCGGTCCGGTCCACGGGCTTGTTGATCTTGTCCAGCATATCCCGGACGCGGACGGCGAACAGGCTCTGCATGGCTTCCAGATAGGAAGCGTCTTCGTCGAAGATCAGCTTGGACCAGATCTCTTTGATCTCGTCGGGGTAGCCCATCTTGATCTCGATGGTGGAGAGCTTTTGAATGGCCCGCGCCTTGGTCTCCGCCGCCAGGAAGGTGTTCTTTTGCATGCGGAGCTTGTAGGTCTCGATGATCTTCTTCACCAGGGCCACCACGTCCGCCTTGGCCGCCTCGCCGAAGTAGGTCCGGCCGTAGTAGACGCCCACGGGCTCGGAATACATCTGGGAAACGGTCTGATAGGCCTGCTTCTCCAGGGACGGATCGGAGGCCACGCCCGTCAGCGCCCGCCGGTAGGTCCGGCCCAGGGCACAGAGCTCCTCGGAAAGGTACGCCGTGCTCCGCAGCAGGGCTTTCACATAGGCCCAGTGGCGGTAGAGCTCAAAGTTCTCCGCGGAGAAGTAGCCGTTCATCTCCCGGATGGCCTTGGGATCGTAGACCACCAGGATCTTGGGAGCATCCGCCCCATACAGGTCCGCCAGGAGCTTCTTTACGTCGAAGGGCGCCACCTGGGCGGCTACCTCCTCCACGTCCATGGGGTTGTGGCACTTGTAGTATTCGGACCACTCCAGCTGGCTCTTGACCTTCTGGGCCACCAGGGCGTCGTAGGCCAGGGTGTCGTCCAGATATTGCTTCTGCTCCTCCGGGCTGAGGGGGGTGAAGGCGAGGGCCTTGGCGGCCATGTCCGCCCAGATGGCCAACAGCTGCTTGCCCGCGGGGTTGTCCGCCCCATAGTAAGTGGTGTCAGGCAGGATGATCTCCGGCCCCACCACGATGAAGGCGTGCTTCGTGGCGTCCGCCATGTCGGCGGTGACCTCCATCCGGATGGGCAGATCCGCGCCCTCTATCAGCAGCTCCGCCGCCTGATCGTTGAGCTGGTCCACGGTCTTGATCCCCTGCAGCTTCTGAAGCAGGGGCAGGGCGGGGGCGATCCCCTCCCGGTTCCGCCTTTCCACGTCCAGCACCTTCCTATAGAGGGCGATGGCATACTGCATCTCGGGGATGTCGCTGGTCTTCTCCCCCGCCGCAAAGGCGGCGAAGTCCGCCATCATGATCCTCTCCACGTCCTGATCGAGATCGGAAAAGCCGCCGGTGGTGGGCCTGTCCTCCGGGATCACGGCGGTCTTGAGCCATTCGCCGTTGACCGCTTCATATAGATCGTCCTGGATCCTGACTTTCGTTTCGCTCATGCTTCCTTCCTTTCTGCTGTTCGCATAGAACGGAGCAGCCCAAAAGGACTGCTCCGCGCGCGTCGGTTCCGTTTATTCCTCAACGAAGGAATCCTTGTCGAGGCCACAGATGGGGCAGGTCCAATCGGCGGGGACCTCCTCCCAGGGGGTGCCGGGGGCGATGCCGTTGTCGGGATCACCCACCTCGGGATCGTAGACATAGCCGCAGGGGCAAACGTACTTCATAGCTGTATCTCCTTTCGTTTGATTATGCTTTCCACAGGCCGTGAAGATTGCAATAGGCGTAGACTGCCTCCACCTCGTCCCCCTCGGTGAGGGCGAAGGTGACCTCGGGGGCGCCGTCCACCACCAGGGCCTTGCGCTGGTTGCCGGCCTTGGTCTGGAGGCTCACCCACTCGATGTGATGGGCCGCGATCATGGGATGGGGGGCGGAGCCCACCTGGACCTTCACCAGGTTCCCCGCCACGGTGTAGACGGGCACGTGCTTCTCCTGGGAGGCGTCGGTGGTGTTGGGGATAAGGGCCTTCATTGGCTTGCCGCAGCAGACCACGGGCACGCCGGAGGGCTTCACCATGGCGATAATGTTGCCGCAGGTCTCACACACATAGAATTTCTGTTCCATCGTCTTCTCCTCTCAATAGTTGTTGGCGGATACTTCGAAGTAGCTCTGGGGATGGGCACAGGTGGGGCAGATGTCGGGGGCCTTGGTGCCCACCACGATATGGCCGCAGTTGCGGCACTCCCATACCTTCACCTCGGCCTTCTCAAAGACGGCCTTGGTCTCAACGTTCTTGAGCAGGGCCCGATACCGCTCCTCGTGGCGCTTCTCGATGGCGCCCACCAGACGGAACTTCTCGGCGAGCTCAGCAAAGCCCTCCTCCGCGGCGGTCTTGGCGAAGCCCTCGTACATGTCGGTCCACTCATAGTTTTCGCCCTCGGCGGCGGCCAGCAGGTTCTCCGCGGTGGAGCCGATGCCCTCCAGCTCCTTGAACCACATCTTGGCGTGTTCCTTCTCGTTGTCAGCGGTCTGCAGGAACAAAGCGGCGATCTGCTCATATCCCTCCTTCTTCGCCTTGGAGGCAAAGTAGGTATACTTGTTCCTGGCCTGGGATTCGCCCGCAAAGGCTGCCTGCAGATTCTTTTCGGTTTGGGTTCCGGCGTACTTGTTCATAGCGTCTCCTTTTCTGTTCGTTTCGTGTCACTGGATGGGTTCGAAATCCGCCGCGCCATGCTTGCACAGCGGACAAATGAAATCGTCGGGCAAGGTCTCGCCCTCGTAGACGTAGCCGCAGATCTTGCACACGAAGCCCTTCTTCCCCTCGGTCTGGGGCTGGGGCTTCACGTGGGCGTGGTAGAAAGCGTAGGTCATGGAGGGGGCGTTGCTGATGACCCGGGCCTCGGTCACGTCGCAGATGAACATGCCGTGGGTGCCGAGGTCGATGTATTGGATCACCTTCAGGGACATGACGGCGTTCACGTATTTGCGCAGCATCACGAGGCCGTTGTCGCTCCTGGTCAGGGTCTCCCCGGCGAACTTGTCCGCCGTCCGGCCGGACTGGAAGCCGAAGTTCTCGAACACAGAGAAGGGGGCCTCCTCGGAGAGGATGTTCAGGTTCATGATGCCGGTCTGCTCTATCACGTGGTGGGAGTAGTTCATCTTGTTGATGGTGACGGCGATCCGGTTGGGCTGGCTGGTGACCTGGGCCACGGTGTTCACGATGAGGCCGTTGTCCTTCTTGCCGTCGTTGGAGGTGACCACGTAGAGGCCGTAGCCGATCTTGAAGAGGGCGGTCATGTCGTTCTTGTTGGCGGTCTCGGAGGACAGAGCCTGATAGTTCTTGCAGAGCTCGGCGGCGAGGGCGTCGATCTCCTCCTTGTTGGCGGCGTTCATGGCGGACTTCAGGTGGACCACCGTGTCGGCGAAGGTCAGATTCTTGCAGCCGGAGAGCTTCTCCTTCATGACCTTATAGGCCATGGGGGCCCAGGAGCCGTTTTCGATGAAGGCCACGGTCCGGTTCTGGAAGTTCCGCTCGGTCAAATGGTCGATGAACTCCCGCATGAAGGGGTAGATGTCCGCATTGTAGGTGGTGGTCGCCAGGACCAGCTTCCCGTAGCGGAAGGCGTCGGAAACAGCCAGGGACATGTCGGTCCGGGCCAAATCATGGACGACCACCTTGGGGCAGCCCCCCTGGCGGAGCTTGTCCGCCAGCAGCTCCACGGCCTTGCGGGTGTGGCCGTAGACGGAGGTGAAGGCGATGACGATGCCCTCGGTCTCTACGGAATAGGAAGCCCAGGTCTGATAGAGCTTGATGTAGTGGCCAAGGTCCTTGTCCAGGACCGGCCCATGAAGGGGGCAGATGGTGGCGATGTCCAGCCCCGCCGCCTTCTTCAAAAGGTTCATGGCCTGGGCGCCGTACTTGCCCACGATGCCGATGTAGTACCGGCGGGCCTCGTCGTCCCAGGGCTCGCTCCGATCGAGGGCGCCGAACTTGCCGAAGGCGTCGGCGGAGAAGAGGACCTTGTCCGCAGAATCATAGGTCACCATGACCTCGGGCCAATGGACCATGGGCGCGAAGACGAAGGTGAGGGTGTGGCGGCCCAGTTCGAGGGTGCCGCCGTTCTCCGCCACCTGGCGGTTCTTCACGAGATCGGGCCCGAAGAAGTTGTCCATCATGGCGAAGGCCTTGGCGGTGGCCACCACGGTGGCGTTGGGGTAGGTCTTGAGGAAGCTGTCGATGTTGGCGGAATGGTCCGGCTCCATGTGCTGGACGATGAGGTAGTCGGGCTTGCGGCCGGAGAGCGCGTTCTCCAGGTTGTCCAGCCATTCATGGGTGAAGTGCTGGTCCACGGTGTCCATGACGGTCACCTTCTCGTCCAGAATGAGATAGGAGTTGTAGCACATGCCGTTGGGGACCTTGTACTGGCCCTCGAACAGGTCCACCTTGTGATCGTTTACGCCCACGTACAGGATATCGTTGGAAATCTTCATAGTCACGCCCCTTCTTGATTTGTCGCCCTTATTATACTATACTCACAGGAGAAAAGGCAACAGAATGTTTTTCGAATCGGAGGTGTCCCTCATGGCCGAAGTCACCCTCGCCCCCCTGGCCCCGGAGGATCGGGAGCAGTTCATTTTGGACAACCAGGAGGCCTTCAATTACGGGGCCCTGGAGGAGTTCGGCCGCCGGGACGACCACTTCGAGGAGGAGGGCGAGATCATCTCCCGGCAGGTCATCGAGGCGTCCATCGACGGGGGCGAAGCCTACCGCATTTTGGCGGACGGGCAGCCGGTGGGTGGCGCGGTGATCCGGGTGGAGGGCGACCGGGGCGATCTGGAGCTTCTCTTCGTGTCCCCCAAGGTCCACAGCAAGGGCATCGGCTACGCCGCCTGGTACGCCATTGAAAAGCTTCACCCGGAGGTGACCGTCTGGGAGACCGTCACCCCCTACTTCGAGCAGCGGAACATCCACTTCTACGTGAACCGGTGCGGCTTCCATATCGTGGAATTCTTCAACGCCCACCACCCGGACCCCCATGATCCGGAGGACGGCCAGGAGCCGGACGAACAGTTCCCTGCCGGCATGTTCCGGTTCGAGAAACGGATGCAAAGGAGCGAATTGAACGCTGCGAAGGCAAATGCCATATCTTTGCGAGCGGCTTTAGAAAGGATCGAAGGAGACCTGTGGTCCAACGAACGGGTGTGCTTCCGTCCCCTGAAAACGGAGGCCGACCTGATATATGCGACCATGGAATGTCAGCTTTCAAAAGAGCAGGAGGATATGGTCAATCCCGCCTGGTTCTCCATTGGAAGGGCGTATCTGTTCCGGGAGGATAACTGTCCCTGCATCATCTGTACCGCCCAGGGCCAGCCTGTCGGATTCATCGACCTAAGCAGGTGGCAGGGCCGGGGCGACGCCTATTCCTGGAGCTTCTATATCGCCAGAGACCACCAGGGAAAGGGCTATGGAAAAAGTGCCGCGCGGCTAGCAATCCGACTTTTGAAAGCGGCAGACCCCGCCAAGCCCATCAAATTGGCGACAGAACAAAGCAACGAAAAGGCTCAACGGCTGTACGCATCCCTGGGCTTCCGGCAGCTGGCGGAGCTGGACGGGGACGATCTCGTCTTTGGCCTGTAGAGGGAAGCAAGGAAACCATGAAAAACATGAAGCTGATCGGTAAACAGGATCGAGATACGCAAGCCCTATCCGGGCCAACGGAACGGAAGCTGCCCAACCATATCGTGGCGGCGGGGGCCATCGTGCTCAACGAACAGGGCGAGGTCCTGCTGATAAAGGACGATCGCCGGAACAGCTGGACCTTCCCCGGCGGCATCGTAGAGGAGGGGGAAGGCCTCCTCGACGGGGTGAAGCGGGAGGTGCTGGAGGAAACAGGGATCGAGATCGAAGTGGGCGAGCTCTTTTGCGTCACCTCCAACACCTGCAAGCATCCCGGCTACAACGGCGTCAGGGAGGTGCCCCCAAAGGTCATGCTGGATTTCGTCTGCCGGGCCATCGGCGGCACGCCCCGGCCCTCTGAAGAAAACTCGCAAACGGCCTATTTCCCCTTGGACCAGGCCCGAAAGCTCATTACAGCCCCCGCCATCGCGGTGCGGTTCCAGGCCTATCTCGAATATACCGGACGGCCCGCGTTTCTCGAATACGTCACCTGGCCGACCTATGAGCTGAAAACGAAGGGGACCATTTGAGGACAGCGGAGGCACAGGGATGAAGATACATATCGTCGGCGGGCCCGGCAGCGGCAAGACCTATTTGGCCGAAAAGCTGTCCCGGGAGCTGGGCATCCCCCATTACGATCTCGACGACGTCCAGTGGGCCAACGAAGGGGGCTACGGGAAGAAGCGGGACACAGCGGAACGGGACGCCCTGCTGAAAGAGATTTTGCAAAAGGACGACTGGATCGTGGAGGGCGTATATTACGCCTGGTGCGGCCGGTGCTTCAAGGACGCGGACAAGATCTACCTGCTGACCGTGCCCCGCCTCGTCTATAGATACCGCATCATCCGGCGGTTCCTCCGGCGAAAGCTGGGGCTGGAACCGGGCAAGAAGGAGACCCTAAAATCCCTCTTCGCCCTTTTAAAATGGGCGGACAAGTACCAGCGGGTGAACCTGACGGAGATCCGAAAGATATTGGAAGCGTACCCAGAAAAAATGATAGAGAATGCGTGAGGATAAGGGACTGATCGAGGTGGAAGATGGACTACAGAGTGGACGATAAACAGCTGAATGCATCTGATTTTCTTTCGTTTGTGAATCAGATCTGGCCGGGCAGCTATGATGCGGAACGTACCCAAAGCGCCTTAGCGAAAACCCTGAACATAACGGCCTATGACGGGGCAAAGCTGGTCGGGTGCCTGCGCATCCTTTCGGACGGGTATTTTTTCGGAACGATCACGGAATTGCTGGTACTTCCGGAATATCAGAATAAGGGCGTGGGAAGCCGCCTGCTTCAATTGGCAAAAGCCAACACGCCCACCATGCTGTATTTCGGTTCGCAGCCGGGCATAGAAGGCTTCTATGAGAAGAACGGCTGCAAAAAGGGCATGCAATCGTATACGATAGAAAAGAAGCGGAGCCAAGATCGTATGCTGGAGAAGATGGGTGACTTTTTTGAGGCTCGGCTGAAGGGGTACGAGGAGCACCAGCTGACGAACATCGACTCGGCCCGGGAATTCTATCCCTTTACCGCACGCTGCCTTCCACAGGCCGCCGATGCATGCATCCTGGATCTGGGATGCGGGACGGGCCTGGAGCTGGGGTACTATTTTGAAACGGTCCCCACGGCGAAGGTCACCGGCATCGACCTTGCCCCGGGGATGCTGGAGGAGCTTCGTCAAAAGTTCCCTGACAAGCGGCTGACGTTGATCGCGGGCTCCTATTTCGAAGTGCCGTTGGAAGAGGGCGCATTCGACGCGGCCGTGTCCGTGGAATCCCTTCACCATTTCACACAGGCAGAAAAGATACCCTTGTATGAGAAGGTGCATGCAGCGCTGAAGCCCGGCGGATTTTTGATCCTGACCGATTACTTCGCCGCCTCGGAGGAAGAGGAGCGATCTCGCCGGGCAGAGTATCTCCGCCTGAAACGGGAGCAGGGCATTCAGGACGACGAGCTGTATCACTACGATACCCCGTTGACCGTGGATCACGAACGGGAAGCGCTGCTGTCCGCCGGATTCTCCTCCGTCGCGGTGCTGAAGAGCTGGGGATCCACGTCCACGCTGAAAGCAATACGATAGATCCGATTTTCGAGGTGAAGAAGATGGCCTATATCGTGGAGATCCAAAACTTTTCCGACCCGGCCCTGGACGTGTACGCCCGGCTCACGGAGAACCAGCTCAAGAACCGGCTGCACCCGGAGGACGCTCTGTTTATCGCCGAGAGCCCCAAGGTGATCGGGACCGCGTTGGACGCGGGGCTGGTACCCGTGTCGCTCTTGACGGAACGGCGGCATATACAGGGCCAGGCCGCGGCGCTTTTGGACCGGTTGGGGGATATCCCCGTGTATACCGCCGACGACGGGCTGCTGTCGAAGCTCACGGGCTACGACCTCACCCGGGGCGTGCTCTGCGCCATGCGGCGGCCGGCGGAACGGACCGCTGCGGAAGTTTTGAAAGGGGCTCACCGGGTGGCGGTGCTGGAGAATATAGTGGATTCCACCAACCTGGGGGCCATCTTCCGCTCCGCCGCCGCCTTGGGCATGGACGGCGTGCTCCTCTCCCCCGCCTGCTGCGACCCGCTTTTGCGCCGGGCGGTGCGGGTCAGCATGGGCACCGTGTTCCAGATCCCCTGGGCGCGGCTCGACTCTCTGGACGCCCTGAAGCAGGCGGGCTTTGTGACGCTGGCCATGGCCCTCCAGAAGGACGCCCTGTCGTTGGACGACCCTCGATTGCAGGCCTTCGACAAGCTGGCCGTGGTCCTGGGCACCGAGGGGGACGGGCTCACGAAGGCGACCATCGAGGGCTGCGATCACACCGTCGTGATCCCCATGGCCCATGGGGTGGACTCCCTGAACGTGGGGAACGCCGCCGCCGTGGCCTTTTGGGCCCTGCGAAAAAGATGATATGGAACGGACCGTTTCCTTCAGCCCCTATACCCTGACCGTCCTTTGGGAGGACCCCGCCGCCCCGGCTCTTTACACCGTGTCCGAGACGGGCGACGCCCGGGGCCTCTTCGCGTCCCTGCCCGCACCACGGCCCACCCTCGTCTGCATCGAGGGCGTGGACTGGGACCGGGATCTGTCCCCCTGGGCCGCCAAAAAGGTCTTTCGGGGCGGAGAGGACTTTTCCGGCGGGGCGAACGCCTTCTTGCAGGCCCTGTTGACCGAGCTCATCCCCGCCGCGGAGGCGGGCCTCTCCCCCGCCTGGCGAGCCGTTTTCGGCTACTCGCTGGCGGGGCTGTTCAGCCTGTGGGCCATGACGCAGACGGACGTTTTTGCCCGCTGCGCCAGCGTGTCCGGGTCGCTGTGGTTCGACGGGTTCGTGGACTACCTATCTGGCCACCCCCTTTTGGGCGCGCCGGAAAGGGTGTACCTGTCCCTGGGGGATCGGGAGGAGCAGGCCAAGAATCCGCGGATGCAGCGGATCCGCGCCGCCACGGAAGCAACTAAAGCGGTCATCGAAGCCCAGGGCGTCCCCTGCGCCTTCGAGCTCAACCCCGGCGGGCATTTTCAGGACGTCCCGGCCCGGCAGCGGCGGGCGGTCCTGGCCCTTCTGTAGCACCCTCCTGCCGCAAAAAAGCATAGTATATACCACCTACACTCTATCAAGGAGGATATGCCATGCTTACCTTCACCAACCAGGCGGCCCTGTCCTATCGGAACCGGGTGCGCTATTCCAATTTGACCACGGGGCAGATCGCCGACGCCCTGACCCTTTCCAAGACCGCCCTGACGCCCACCTATGAGCCGGACGGGGACGTGACCTACGTGGTGCGCCTGGACAACAACGGGACCGCGGCCCTCACGGACCTGACCCTCACCGACGATCTGGGCGGGTACGCTTTCAACGGCGGGACGCTGTACCCCCTTGCTTACGTGACGGACTCCCTGCGGTTCTATGTGAACGGCGTGGAGCAGGCCGCGCCCACCGTGACTCCCGGCGCGCCGCTGACCGTTTCCGGCGTCACTGTGCCCGCGGGCGGGAACGCGCTCATCGTGTACGAGGCGTCGGTGAACGAATTCGCCTCCCCGGAGGCGGGTGGGAGCATCGTCAACACCGTCACTGCCTCCGGTGCAGGGCTCACCGCGCCGGTGACCGCGTCCGCCACCGTGACGGCGGCGAACGAGCCGGAGCTCACCATCGCCAAGAGCCTGACCCCCGAGACCGTGGGGGCGGATCGGCAGATCACCTATACCTTCACCATCGAGAACGAGGGGAACGCGGCCACCGCGGCGGAGGACGATCTGGTGGTGACGGACACCTTCGTCCCGGCCCTGACGGGCATCGCCGTGTCGCTGAACGGGACGCCCCTTTCACAGCCCGGGAACTACACCTATGACGAGGGCACCGGCGCCTTCGCCACGGTGCCCGGCGCGCTCACCGTGCCCGCTGCCGCCTTCACCCAGGACCCCGCCACCGGCGCCTGGTCCGCCGAGCCCGGGGAAGCGGTGCTGGTGGTCACGGGGACCATACAAACGGTATAAGCTTTGTTTTTGCCGCTTTTTCTCTTTGTACAAAGGAGAAAAAGCGGCGGAAAAAGAGAAACTTAAGAAGCAAAAGAGGACTTTGCACCCAGCACAGCCCTCTTTTTAAAGATCTTTTGGTGTTCCCTTTTCTTCCAAGAAAAGGGAACAAGCTGTAAATCCATTCCTTTCAAAAAATCAGCTCCGCCTTGAACAGGTCCCCGTCCACCGTCAATGTCAGGGTGCCGCCGTTGAGCTCGGTGAGGCTCCGGGCGATGGAAAGCCCCAGGCCGCTGCCCTCGGAGTTCCGGGAGGCGTCGCCGCGGACGAACCGCTCCATAAGCTCCTCAGCGGAGACGTTCAGCTCATCCCGGCTCACGTTCCGGAAGGTGATCTCCACGCCGCCGTCCCTCGCCGCCGTGGAAAGGTACACCCGGGTGCCGGGCTGGGCGTACTTGGTCACGTTGGAAAGGAGGTTGTCGAACACCCGCCACAGGAGCCGCCCGTCCGCCCGGATATGGGGCTCGCTGGGATCCCAAGTGGTGACGGTCGTCAGCCCCGCCGCCGCCAGCCGCTCGGCATACTCCCCCGCCGCCTGGGAAAGGAGCAAATTCACGTCCACGTCCTCCGGCTGGGCCTGGATGTTCCCCGTGGACGCCTTGCTGGCCTCCACCAGGTCCTCCGTCAGCTTCTTCAGCCGCTGGCTCTGCCGGTCCAGCACGTCCACATACTCCGGCGCGTGCTCGGAACTCAGCCCCTCCTTCTTCAGCAGGTCCACATAGGAGATGATGGACGTGAGGGGCGTCTTGAGATCGTGGCTCACGTTGGTGATGAGCTCCGTCTTCATCCGCTCGCTTTTGAGCCGCTGCTCCGCCGCCAAAGCCGCGCCCCGGCCGATGCTGTTGAGGCTCTGGGCGTGCTTCCTCTGTTCGGGGGTCAGATGCCGCTCGTCCACGGGCGTCATGTCCCCGGCGGCCAGGCGCTCGGCCCCGGCCTGCAGCTTTTTCAAACCGATGCAATACGCCATCAGCGCCGCTCCCAGCAGGAGCTTATCGAGTATCCACACGTCGAAGCTGCCCATGGACAGGCCCAGGATCAATTCCACCAGGCACACGCCGCCCCAGAAGACCACCGCCTTCCAGATGAGGGGCAGACTCTTGAGAATGTACCAAACCCAGTAGAACAGCGTCCCCTTCACCAGGGTTTTGGTCTTGCAGCGGACAGCGAAGGTCATGCAGAACAGCAGGCCGAGAGCCAGGAGCATGGGCAGGAACAAACCGAACACCGTCAGTGTACGGCTCGTCAGCGCCACCCCGCCAAAGCCTACAACTGCTGCCATACCCAGCAGCACCAGCTCCAAAGGCACCCTGTCGAACCAATTGCAGGCCACCTCTGATGTGCCGAACCGGTGCCCCGCGCTGACCAGCAGGAAGATGAACAGGGCTATGGTGAACACCAGGCATAGGGCCGTCAGAGGAATGGCCCAGTTCCGGCAGACGATGAGAGTGTTGACCAAGGGCAGGAGGATAGAATACCGGTCCACCACGGGGAAGGCGCCGTCGATGCAATATTCCGCCTTGACCGTGTGCAGCTCCCCGGGCCAGAATGTTGCCGACAGATGATACTCCCCATCGGCGATCCGGCTGACATCCGCATCATGGGACCAGGCGTGCAATGCCTCAATTTTCTCCCTCAAAGCGGTATACGCCTCCGCGGAAGAGGAATAGGTCTCCTCCATGTGCTCACGCACCTGCAGATGCAGCAGGATGGTCCACTCTGTTTGCCGGGGGGCCAGCTCCTGTTGGGGGTCGCCGTTGGTGAAAAGAAGCTCCCCTGCCTCGCCATATATCCTGTACCGGAAATTGGTTCGGGCGGGCTGCAGACCGTTGTTCGGCCCGATCTGGCTATAGGGTCTGCCGTCCTTTTGCTCCATTCCGTCCGTCCACCCATCCCAGTTGTTGCTGAGCAGGTTCCGTATCTCCGCAGTCTCCCGGCTCATAAGGTAGTCCGTCGCTTCCGCGAAGAGCTCCTCCCCGCCGTCGTTGAAGGCGTTGTACTGGTACAGGGCGACGCAGGCCCCGGCCCCCAGCAGGGTCCCCATGGCAAAGATCATGAACAGCACGCCGGCCACGATGCGGGCGGCTAATGTAAGATTCCATTTCCTCATTTTGTGTTTCCTCCAGTAAAACGATAGCCTTGGCCCCAGATGACCTTGATGTATCGGGGCTCGGCTGGGTCAAATTCCAGCTTCTCCCTCAGGTGCCGGATATGGACCGCCACCGCGTTCTCCGCGCCGTAGGGCGCTTCCCCCCAGACCTGGCGATAGATCTCCCTGGGGGAGAAGACCTGGCCCGGGTGGCTCATGAGGAGCTTCAGGATGTCGTACTCCCGGGGCGTCAGGCTCACCGGTTCCCCGTCCAGGGTGACGGCCTTGGCCCCGTCGTCCAGGCTGACGCCGCCAATGGTCAGCAGGGAGGGCTTCGGCTCGCCGCCGCCCAGCTGCATGTACCGGCGAAGCTGGGACCGGACCCGGGCCAGCAGCTCCACGGGGTTGAAGGGCTTGGTCACATAGTCGTCCGCCCCCAAATTGAGGCCCAGGACCTTGTCCGTGTCCTCGGATTTGGCCGTGAGCAGGATCACGGGCACGTTGCTCCGCTCCCGGATGCGGGTCATGGCGGTGATACCGTCCATCTCCGGCATCATGATGTCCAGGAGGATAAGATGGATCTCCTCCCGCTCCAACGCCGCCAGGGCCTCCGCGCCGGTGTAGGCGGTGGCCACCGCATGGCCCTCCGCCTCCAGATAGATCTTCAGGGCGCTCACGATGTCCCGTTCGTCGTCACAGACCAGAATGCGATACATAGCCGTCTCTCCTTCCCTCTTTCCACGGTCATCATACCGGAAAAGCCTTTAAGAAACAACGGGGGAAAGTTTAAGAACGGATTAAGATGCGTTGGCAGACGCAAAAAAAGACCGTTTTTCGACATGTTTTGCTCCCGCAGCCGCTGCAAAAGCCTTCCTCCGCCGGCCGGATCGGTTTGGAAGGACACCGCGGCCGGCAGGCCATGTTTCAATAATTTCACAAGTCGACGGCAATTTATTCGCCGAAAAACCATTTTGTCCCCTGTTTTTTGTTGCACATCGGGATAGAGTTGTGCTATAATCTCAGCTGTATAGATATAGATGGGGTATCCCGTGTTGTTTCGTGTGCGCGGAATCCCGGCAAGTTTAGCGTGGAGGAAGCATGAAACCCGCAACGATACTGGATGTGGGCAGTTCCAAAGTGGTATGCCTGTGCGGCAGCATGGTCGATAAGGACGGGATCGTCGTCCACGGGGCCGGCATCTGCGCATACGCCGGCTTTCGGGACGGGGCGTTCCTCGACAAGCAGAGTCTGCACAACGCCGTGGTGGAATGCGTGCAGAAGACCGAGCAGGAGAGCCGGCTGCGCATCCGGGACGTGGCGCTGACGGTGCCCGCCTCCTTCGCCCGAATGGAGCTGTGCGACGCCACCATCGCCCTGGGGTCCTCCCGGCTGGTGGAAAGCGGGGACGTGGACAAGCTCATCCACCTGTCGCTGCAAAAGGCGAAGAAGGAGGATGGCTGGACGCTGATGCATTCCACCCCCGTCTTCTTCATGGTGGACGGCATATCCTCCACGGAGATGCCCGACGGGGTCACGGCGGAGGAGATCTCCGCCCTGGTGAGCCACATGTTCGTCCGGGACGAGTACATCCGCTCCATCCAGGACGCCCTGGACGATCTGGGCGTGGAGATCAGCATGTGCGTGAGCGCCCAGCTGGGGGAAGCGGTCATGCTCATCCCCGAAAGCGAGCGGGTCCGGCCGGCGGTGCTCATCGACATCGGCTACATGCAGACGGACATCGCCGTGGTGGAGAACGCGGCCCTCACCGGTCTCGTCACTCTGCCCGTGGGCGGATACCAGTTCGCCTCCGATCTGTCCTTTGGGCTGGACGTGCCCATGGACGCCGCCGAGCAGGCCAAGCGCCGCTTCGTCTTCTCCCTGGATTACCGGGACAAGACGGAGGTGCTGCGCACGGCCGCCGGCTCCAAAAAGGTTTCTCACCAGGCCATCTCCTACATCATCGAGGCGAGGGCCGGTGAATTGGCGGGGATGATCCGCCGGGAGATGGAAACATTGGGCGTCAATCTGGACGCCCGGCCCGCCGTGTACGTGTCCGGCGGGGGACTCCTCATGATGCGGGGAGGATTGGATTTTTTGCGGGAGGCGCTGAACCTGCCTTTGAAGCGGGACATGCCCTGGACGCCGCGGCTATCCTCGCCCAACTACTGCAGCGCCTTTGGCGCATTGGACTTCGTGTTGAAGGCCAATAGCGCGCCGGAGGAATCCATGGCCAAGCAGCAGGACGACCGCTTGTCCCGTCTGCTTCAAAAGATAAAAGACTTCTTCATGAAATAACTAAGGGGGACTCAAGATGTTTGAACAGGATTTCGAGGGCGCATCCTTTGCCCAGATCAAGGTCATCGGTGTGGGCGGCGCCGGCTGCAACGCGGTGAACCGCATGGTCCAGTATGGGCTCCAGGGCGTGGAGTTCATCGCCGTGAACACGGATAAGCAGGCTTTGTCCATGAACAAGGGCGACAACAAGATCCAGATCGGCGAAAAGCTGACCAAGGGCCTCGGCGCGGGCGCCGATCCGGAGATCGGCCGCAAGGCTGCCGACGAGAGCCGGGATCTCATTCAGGAAGCCCTGCGCGGCGCGGACATGGTGTTCATCACCGCCGGTATGGGCGGCGGCACCGGCACGGGCGCGGCGCCCATCGTGGCCCAGTGCGCCAAGGAGATGGGCATTCTCACCGTGGGCGTGGTCACCAAGCCCTTCACCTTTGAGGGCCGGGTCCGCATGCGCAACGCCGAAGCGGGCATCGAGAACCTCAAGCCCGCCGTGGACACCCTCATCACCATCCCCAACGATAAGCTCATCGCCCTGGTGGGCAAAGCCTCCCTGCCCGATGCGCTGCGGGTCGCCGACGACGTGCTGCGCCAGGGCATCCAGGGCATCTCCGATCTGATCGCCGTGCCCGCCATGATCAACCTGGACTTCGCCGACGTGAAGACCATCATGAAGGAGAAGGGCATGGCTCACATGGGCATCGGCACCGCCTGTGGCGAGAAGCGGGCCAGCGAAGCGGCCAAGCAGGCCGTGGAGAGCCCCTTGCTGGAGACCAGCATCGACGGCGCCAAGGGCATCCTCATGAACATCACCGGTGGTCCCGATCTGAGCCTCCTGGAGGTCAACGAGGCGGCCGAGCTCATCCAGCAGTCCGCCGATCCCGACGCCAACATCATCTTCGGCGCGGACATCGACGAATCCATGGGCGACGCCCTCAGGATCACCGTCATCGCCACGGGCTTCGACAAGGCCGAGGTGGGCAAGCAGAGCGCCCAGCAGCCCCTGGTCTTCGGCAGCCGTCCCGCCGCCCCCACCGGGCCCCGGACCTACGCCGCGCCCCAGGCCTATGCCGCGCCCCAGGTGGTCCCTGCCTCCGCGGAGAACGCCTTCAGCGCCCGGCCCTATGCCCAGCTGAAGGATGACGACATCCCCGCCCCCGAACCCGAGCAAAAGAAGGAAAGCACCTTCACCGAGCAGGACATCCGCCGGGAGTACACCAACCGTCCCGCCAACAAGCTGGACATCCCCGCCTTCCTGCGCAAGTAAGCAAAGCGTAAAACACCGGGCTTTTCGCCCGGTGTTTTTGTATTTTTTCCAGATTGACAGGGATTCTTGCCCTATAGTATAGTTACATTGCAATGATGCTGAGCCCCTGCGGGATCCGGCAGAATAGGAGGACACCCATGAAGCGCATCCTGTCTTTGACCCTTGCCCTGCTGATGACGGTGCTGCTGTTGGGCGCCGCCGGCGCCAACACCTTCACCTATGCGGAGGACGAATCGGAATCTGACAACCCCTATGTGGGCCTGTGGATGATCATCGCCCAGAAGGAGGGCGAGAACACCACCCTGTATGCTGACAAGGGCATGAAGGTCTATCTGGACTTTCAGCCCAGCGGCCTCATCTACGGCCTTTTGGTGAACGAAAACGGTGCCGAGGAGGAGTATCTGGCCTATGCCGTGACCGGGGAAAACACCCTGTACATCTATGAGGAAAACCATCCCCTGCCGGGCGTCTACGACCCTGCGACGGAGACCATCACCGTCACAGAGGAAGTGAGCGGTGTCGTGACCTTTGTCCAGCGGGCCCACGACGAGCAGATGCCCGACGCCTCCGCCCTGATCGACCGATCCCAGGAGGAGCAGACCTACTACGTCTACCAGTTGACCAACGAGGGCGAGACCTACGACATGCTGGATTTTCTGCCCGCCATGGGGGAGGACATCCATAATTACTTCTTGATCTTGCGGCCCGACGGCACCGGTCGTCTCGAGTTCGGCAGCCAGGAAAACGGCGGGGATATCACCTGGACGGACTCCGTCCTCATCTCCATCGATAATCCCGACGACCCCGCCTCCTTCATTCGGGAGGGGAACCACCTCCTGCTCACCATCGACGACGATACCTTTACCTTCGCCCCCAAGGACGAGGTGGAGGCCCTCCTGAATCTGAAGAAGGCCCAGGCGGAGCAGATCGATGAGATCCCCGCCGATCAGGTCAAGGAGTTGACCCCGGAGAACATCGCCGGTCTTTGGACCGTGACCAAGATCGAGTATAACGGCGTCACCCTTTCCGTGAGCTCCCTGGGCATGGAAGTGACCATGGAATTCATGTCCGATGGAACGGTCAAAGCCATGTCGAAGATGGGCGATGAGACGGACGAGGCCACCATGACCTATGAGATCACCGGGGAAAACACCCTGACCTTCCAGGAGGGCGATTCCACCAACGAGGCGACCTACGATCCCGCCACGGACACCATCATTTTGGCCCAGGATGATTCGGGCAAAATGACCCTGGAGCGAGCTACGGCCGATAAACCTGCCCCCGCGCCTGAAGAACCGGCCGCCCAGCCGGTCGCCGCGGAGGTTTCGGATCTGGTGGGCAAGTGGGAATTCACCAAGGCCATCGCCATGGGATTCGAGGTCCCCGCCGAGCAGATCGGCACCACCATGATCCTCATTCTGAATGCGGACGGCACCGCCACCCTGGACACCAACGGCTCTGCCCAAGAGATAAACTGGGCCCTTACCGAAGAGAACACCGTGTCCCTGACCATCGGCGATTACGAGGTCTTTGCTCTGACCTATGACGGCACGTTCCTGACCCTGACCATGTCTGGCGTGGACATGCTCTTCGAGCGGACCGCCGAATGATCTCAAGCAACGCAAAAGAAGCCTCCCGCGGGGGCTTCTTTTTCATTGGGGCAGGTTATATCCGTCCTTCCGCCAACAGCCGCTCCAGGACCATGGCCTCCCTGAAGAGCATGGTGTGGTGCTTGCGCTCATAGACGCTGGTGAGGGCCTTGTTTTGTTGGATGGCCTCCCGAGGGTCCACCCAGCGAAGGGTGTAGCCCTCCGCCGCCTCATAGCCGTCCAGCTCCTGAGGGACCAGGGCGGAGGCCGACGCCAGATAGTAGAAGTTGTCCTGAATAAACAACGGCTCCCTATCTCCGCGCTCAATTCGATGGACGAAGCCGTAGGGGCGGATGCTTTGGGGATCCAGGACCAGCCCCGCCTCCTCCCGGGCCTCCCTAACGAGGGCCGCCTCCCGGCTCTCCCCCGCTTCGATGCCGCCGCCGGGGAACTTGTAGTGGCCGTACTTTCGGCTGTATACCATGGCCACTCGTCCGTTTTCGATGACGATGGCCCGGGCCGAGGGTCGGGAAAAAGCCTTTTTCCCCTCCTGATAGTCGCCCCGATCCAGAGTGAACAGCAGGCGCATGCGACTCTCCTCCAGGGTGAGGAGCCGCCGCTTCACGTCCAGGCCTCCCGCGAACCCCGTCAGGCTCCCGTCCGCGCCGATCACTCGGTGGCAGGGGATCAGGATGGCCACGGGATTCACATGGATCGCCTGGCCCACGGCCCGGGGGGAGCCGCAGCCCGCGGCCCGGGCCACGGCCCCATAGCTGGCGGTGCTTCCGAAGGGTATCTTTTCCAGCTCCGCCCACACCCGCTTTTGAAAGGCGGTGCCCGCCGGAGCGAGGGGCGGCGTGGGGCCCGGGTCCCGACCGGAGAAATAGACGTCCAGCCAGGAAAAGGTCTCCCGAAAGATCGGCAGCTCCGCCGGCGCCGCCCGGGAAGGGCCGAAGGAAAGGCCCGTGAGGGCCGTCCCGTCGGAGGCGAGGGCCAGGGGCCCCAGAGGGCTGTCATATCGGGTATAGAACATGGGCTGCCTCCTTATACTATAATAACCAAACGAGGGCGCCGGCCGCCATAAGGCCCCACCCCAGATAGGCGGGCCGCTGCCGGTTGGGCAAGAAGTACTCCGAGACGAACAGCATCCCGGCGAACCACAAAAGGAGGGCGATCCCGTTGCAGGGCGGCAGGGTGAGGCCCTCCAGGGGCACCAGCCCCGCCAGGGCGTCGAAATAATAGAGCACCCCCTGGGGCAACAGGGCCAGGCCCTTCGCCAGGAGGGGCAACACGGGATGGAGCAGCACGGCGATCCATCCGGGGATCAAGAACAGCGGCGCGGCGGGCAGGGCCAGCGGGGACAGCAGCACGCCGATCCAGGAGACCTGGTTGCCCGTCACGGACAGCAGGGGCAGCATGCCCAAAAACACGCCCAGAGCTCCCGCCACCAGACCGCCCAGCCCCTCCCGACGTCCATGGAGCAGGTCCGTTAAGGGCCCCGTCAGGCAGAAAAGGCCCCAGATGGCCCCGAAGGACAGGCAAAAACCGGAGCTAAAGAGGAACCAGGGGTCGATCAAAAGCAGCAGCGTCAAAGCGCAGCCGATCTCGCTCAGGGGGTCCTCCTGCCGGTCCAGCAGATGGGAGAAGCGGACCACCAGCAGCATGATAGCCGCCCGCACCGAGGAGGGTGAAAGGCCCGTCAGCAGACAGAAGAACAGCAGCACCAGGGCGGACAGGAGGAACCGGAGCCACCGCCGCCGCCCGCGGAGGAAGCGCAGGGCCGCCCCGCAGACCACCCCCACGTGGAGGCCGGACACGGTCAAAAGGTGCAGCAGCCCGCTGCGGCGATAGGCCAGGAAGGTGAGATAGTGGACGTCATCCCGGTCCCCGAAGAGCATGGCCTTGGCCACCCCCGCCCGATCCGCAAAGAGGGCGTCCGCCGCCTGGCCCAGCCTTTCCCGCCAGGACAGGGCCAGGCCGTAAAGGAGGGATGCCCGGCCCGCCTTGACCGTGATCTCCCCTGTCGCTCGGCCCTCGTATTGGACCGTGGTCAGGGCCCGGGCCGCTCCCCGGCCGCCGGGGGATACCTGCGCCTGCAGGGAGAGGGAATCCCCGTAGGCGACGGAGGCGTCGAAGGGCACCGTAAGGGCCAGGGCCTCCGGGATCCGCTTCCCATCCAGGGACACCCGGCCCATAATCAGCTTCGTCTCCCCCTTCCCCCGCTCCGGTTCGTCAATGACGGTGCCGGTAAGGGCATACTCCCCGGGGATCACCTCCACGGCGGGCAGGATGGCGCCCCGCAGGAGCACCAACCCGAGCAGCAGGGGCAACGCATAGGCCGCCTTTCCTTTCCGCAGCAGGAACACCCCAAGGCCCAGAGCGATCCCGCCCAAAGGCCACAGGATGCCCGCCCCCAGACAGGTCGCCAACAGGGCCCCCGCCAAAACCCCGGGGATGCCCCAGAGCATGGGCCGCTCGTTGAAGTATGTACGGTGATCCAACCAATCTTCCATATATACGAAGTATACCGCAAAGGAGCCCGTCGGTAAAGAGCCGTTGACCCGCTCCGCCGAATATGCTATACTGCCCCTATGAACGAGAAATTGAGACAAGTCATTGAAAATAGTCGCCGCATCGCTTTTTTGGGCGGGGCGGGCCTGTCTACGGAAAGCGGCATCCCCGACTTTCGCAGCGCGGACGGCATCTACAAGGCCCAGACCGCCTACGGCCACTCCCCGGAGGTGCTCTTGAGCCACGACTTCTTCTGGCGGCACACGGACGTCTTCTACGATTATTATAAGAAGTTCCTGCTGTACCCGGAAGCCAAGCCCAACAAAGCCCACCGGGCCCTGGCGAAGCTGGAGCAGGACGGCAAGCTCACCGCCGTCATCACCCAGAACATCGACGGGCTCCACCAGGCCGCGGGGAGCAAAAACGTGCTGGAGCTCCACGGCAGCGTCCATCGGAACTACTGCACCAAGTGCCACAAATTCTACCCCATGGAATACATCCAGCAAAGCGAGGGCGTGCCCACCTGCTCCTGCGGCGGCGTCATCAAGCCGGACGTGGTCCTCTACGGCGAGGGGCTGGACACCAACACCCTCGTTTCCGCCGTGACCCACATCCAGCGGGCGGACACCCTGATCGTGGGGGGCACGTCGCTGGTGGTGTACCCGGCGGCGGGGCTCATCGACTACTTCTCGGGCAAGGAGCTGGTGCTCATCAACCTGAGCCGGACGGACCGGGATTCCGACGCCACCCTCTGCGTCCACGAGAAGATCGGCGAAGCATTGTCCTTCCTCCTGGAGGAAGAATAATAGAACGTAACGATTAAATTGAAAGGGAACTGATAATGGAAGAATGCAATCATGATTGTTCCAACTGCTCCGCGAACTGCGACAGCCGGGACCCCAAGAGCTTTCAGGAAGCGCCCCATCCCCTGTCCAAGGTGAAGAAGGTCATCGCGGTGCTGAGCGGCAAGGGCGGTGTGGGCAAGTCCCTGGTCACCTCCCTCCTCGCCGTGAACACCCAGCGGGCGGGCTACCGGGCCGCCATTTTGGACGCGGACGTGACCGGCCCCTCCATCCCCCAGGCCTTCGGCATCCATGAGAAGGCCACGGGCACCGAGGACGCCCTCTTCGCCTCCGAAAGCAAGACCGGCATCCAGATGATGAGCATCAACCTGCTCCTCCCCGATGAGACCTCCCCCGTGGTGTGGCGGGGTCCCGTCATCGCCGGCGCGGTGAAGCAGTTTTGGACCGACGTGGTCTGGAAGGACGTGGACGTGCTGTATGTGGACATGCCCCCGGGCACCGGCGACGTGCCCTTGACCGTCATGCAGTCCCTCCCCCTGGACGGGATCGTGGTGGTCACCTCCCCCCAGGAGCTGGTGAGCATGATCGTGGAGAAGGCCGTGAAGATGGCGGGGCTCCTCAACGTGCCCATTGTGGGCATCGTGGAGAACCTCAGCTACTTCGAGTGCCCCGACTGCGGCAAGAAGCACTATCTCTTCGGCGAAAGCCATCTGGAGGAGATCGCCCAGAAGAACGGCATCCCCCAGGTCGCCCGCATCCCCATCACCCCCAAGCTCTCCGCCGCCGTGGACGCCGGTCTCATCGAGCTCTACGAAGGGCCCTGGCTGGACAAGCTGACGGAATCCCTTTTGAAGGACGTAGCGGACTAACCGTATATCGACTTGTCCGGGAGGCGACTGCCTCCCGGTTTTATATGACCCCGCAGAGAGGAGAAACGCAGGATGAAGAGACCTCTTCCCACCGGCGCATATGCCGTCGGCACCACGACCTTTACGGTATACACCGACCGGGACGAGCTAAGAGCGCCCGGCACCAAAAGGAGCGTCCCGGTCAGGGTCTATTACCCTGTGCAAAAGGGATCCGTTGCGGGCATGGACCGGGCCCACTATATGTCCAGGAACGTGGCGGAAGGCTTGCGCAAGGCCATCCATGTGCCCATCCCCTATGACAAGCGGGAAGCCGCCGGAGACAACGTGTCCGAGTGCTATACCGATGCCCCGCGGATAGAGGGCGCCGCCTTCCCGCTGGTGGTTTTCAATCACGGACTATCCTCCTATCGGGAGAGCAATTCCTTCCTCTGCATCGAGCTCGCCTCCCAGGGGTACGTGATCCTCGCCGTAGGCCACCCCTACGACGCCTGCTGCGCAGAGCTGAACGACGGCACCTGCATCTTTTTTGATTCAGAGCTCTCCAAAAAGCAGTACGATCCCCTTTTGGGCGGCATGATCCAGGCCATTCGGCTGACCCATTCTAAGGGCGATGACCGGGAGCTGGCGCAGCAGTTCGACCAGCTGCAGCAGCGATACTGCAAGCTCATCGTCAGCCGGGTCCTGACCTGGGAGCAGGACACCCTGGACGCCGTCCGATACGCCAGGGAGCAGTACGGCGATCTCATCGACTTTTCCTGCGGCATCGCTGCAACGGGCCATTCCCTGGGCGGAGCCACGGCCTATGCTCTGTGCCTGGACCATCCCGAATTCGTTTGCGGGGTCAATCTGGACGGGGCCTTGTTCGGAGAAACCCAGGGGAAGATCTTGCATGCACCCTTCCTGCAGGTCAGTTGCCAGGCAAACGTCAAGGCGGAGACCCGAGCATTCATAGATCACACCCAACCGGTCTACGGCGCTGTGTTCCAGGGGATGCAGCATTTGGGGTTCACGGATATGAAGCACATGATGCATATGCCGCTTTTGACCGGAAAGCTCGACGCGAACGTGCTACACGAGACCGTTTGTAAACTCCACCTAGAATTCTTCGACACCTACGTCAAGAAAGCCAAGGCCCGCCCGGAGATGGCCGGCAGCGAGGCCGTCACGATCACGGAATATGCTCCGGATATGAAATAGGCAGGCGACCCCTTCCCTTGCTTTTTGAGGGGGAGGAGGGTATACTAAAGGAACGCAAGGAGGTGATCGGCGTGGATGCGGTCGCTGTTATGAAGGAACGGTTTGCGCTCAAGGACGTGACGCCCGAGAAATACCAGACCATGGGGAGCCTCATGATGCGGTTCCACCTGGAGCAGTACGAGATGGACGGATTTGGGAACCTGTGCGTGCTCAAGACCCGCGCCATGCTGGGGCTCATGAACCTCACCACCGTGGTGCTGACGCCCAGCTCCGGGAAGAATGTGCCCTTTTTGCTCATCGACACCATGGACATGGGCAAGAAGCACCTCTGCTATGTGGAATACTACGACTGCACCGCCGCCGGAGCTGACAAGGATCTGTTGCTGGCCGCCAGCGCCCCCTATGCAGACGTGCCGGACTACGCCGAGAAGCCCGCCTGGTATGTGCAGGAGCGCATGGAGGGCTCCCTCATCAAGACCGGGGACAGGGCCAGATTGGATCGGATGGCAACGGACGCCTTGAAGGCCTATGCCAAGCAGGCTTTGGCCGCTCCCGTAAAAGCGGAGAACCGGGAGGGGCTGAAGGCCTTCCAGCGGCGGATGATCGAGGAGGGGAACCCCTCCACCGCCGCCCTGACCAAAACCTTGGGCAAGGAAGGGGCCGAGGACTTCTTCCGCACCGTGGTCATGCCCATATAAGGAATCGAGGAAGAACAAGCAACAAGGAGGATAAGACGATGACCGTACCCATGGCGTTGATGGATTTTGTGCCGGTGCTGCTCTTTGGCGCGGCCTGGGTAGTCCTGTTCAAGGACCTGAAGAACAAGCTGGATCTGTGCGCAGGGCTGCTGCTCCCTCTGGGCGCGGCCACGGTGTTCGCAGCCGGTCTCTTCAAGGCGATCTGGAAGCTGCAGAACGCCGTCGGCGCCTCCCCCGTGGAGCTGTTCAACCGGGCCTTCTTCCCCTGCCAGTCCCTGGGCTTTGTTCTGCTGGGGGTGGGCATGCTGGCCTTTATGTACGGCAAGCGCCGGATCGTTCATTCCCTCACCATGGTCTTCGTCATGGGCATGGTGCTGGGAAATTTGGGCATGTCCGCCGGCCTGGTGTACATCGCCCGGAAGGTGAACCGAAGCGCCGTTCCCCTGTTCATCCTCTCCTTCGTGCTGATTCTGATGATGGGATACCTGTCCAGCCGGGACTTTGCTCAGGCCTCCATGCACTGGGTGGCCCAAAGCGTCAACCTGCTGGGCGAGGGGCTGCTGTTCATCGGCGCCCTCCTGCTCCACAGAGCGGGTCTCGCAGCTCCCGATGTCCTCAGCGGTCGGGCGTGACCATTCTCCATCTTTTGGCGGGACAGTCCGGGCTGTCCCGTTTTTTTCATAAAAACCGTTGCGAAATTGTGAACTATTCCCCATGGGATGGCCGCGACTGTCGAAACGTGCTATGATGTAGGGCATGGAAATGGATGCGCGTCAATCGAATAGAGAGGAAGTCGCCGCCCCTCGCAACAGGAGACGGACGGTTTTGCTGTGCCTGCTGGCCCTGCTGTTGGTGCTGGGCGTGTTTTTGCTTTGGATGTACCATGGCGTATCCCCCGTGGTCCATGGAGAATACGGCGAGGGCGTGCCCCCGGCCGCCGCTTTTTGTCGAACCGAAGGGGCCCTGCGGCTTTGTGACGAAAGCGACACGACCCTTGGCCGACACGTGGTGCAGGTAGTCACCCGGTTCCGGGTGGTACCCTGTCTGTTGATCGTGGAGGATACCACCGCCCCCGTTGCCGATCCGGTGACGCTGGAGTTTCCCTCGGGCTACGAGCCCACGCCGGACCAGTTCATCGCCGATCTGAAGGACGCGGACCGGGTGGCCGTCAGTTTTTTTGAGGAATACGACTTCTCCCCCGCCGGGACCCAGGCGGTGGTGATCCATCTGGAGGACGGCAGCGGCAATCAAAACGATGTGGTTTCCACCGCCCGCATCCGGGCCACGGTGGACCAGGTCCTGGTGGAAGCGGGCAGCCCCATCCCCACGGTGGACCCCTTTTTGACCGAAGGGTTCCATGGGAGCCTTCTGGACCCCATCACGGAGGAGATGCTGCGGACGCCGGGAGAATACCGCCTGCGGGTCGAATGTCCGGAGAACGGACGCGTCTTCCCCACCACCCTGGTGATCCAGGATACGGTGCCCCCCTCCGGAGAGGGACAGTTTTTGATCCTTCAGCCGGGGGAAGACGTGCCGCCGGAAGATTTTTTGGCGAACACCGATGACGTAACCGCGCTGAACTACCTCTTCGCCGTGGCGCCCGATCCTGACAGCCGGGAGATACAGGACATCCTCATCCGGGTGATGGATGCCGGCGGCAACCAAACGGACGTGCCTGCCCAGGTCCTCTATTCCTCCCTGGGGCGCTTGACCGTGGAGGCGAAAAACGGCTTGCTCACCGGAGACGATCTGGGCCATCCCGAGGGGTCCCCGGAGCCCTTTATGGCCAACGCGCCGGGGACCTACCCCGTGCGGGTCCAGCTCGGCGAGACGACTGAGATCGCTATGGTGACCCTGGTGGACACCACCGGACCCACCCTCTCCCTGAAGGAGGGCCCCTTCTATACCCACCATGCCCTGTCACCGGAGCAGCTGGTGGATGCGGAGGACGTGACGGGCACGACCCTTTCCTTCCTCCAGGCCCCCGACGAAACCAGTGATCAGCCCCAGACCTTCACCGTCCGGGCCGTGGACGCTGTCGGGAACGAAACCACCATGGCCTTCCCCCTGACGCTGCAGGTGGACGACACGCCTCCCGTCCTGTACGGCGTGGTGGACCGCAGCGGATATGTGGGGGAGCCCATCGTCTATCTGCAGGAAGCCTACGCCGAGGACGCCGTGGACGGGCGGGTGGACATGATGGTGGACAGCCAGGTGATCCTGTCTCGGAAGGGCAAGTATACCGTCACCTACTCCGCCACGGACCAAAGCGGGAACACCGCTTCCAAGAGCTGCACCTACACCCTGGTGGAACCGGCCGTGACCGAGGAACAGGTCCACAAGATGGCCCAAACCGTTCTCTCCCAGATCCTGACGCCGGACATGGTCACCGCCGAAAAAATGAAGGCCGTCTTCGAGTACGTGCGGGCACGGGTCCATTACACCGGAGCCTCCAACAAGACGGACTGGCGCCGGGAGGCCATCCGGGGCAATCAGGAGGGGCGGGGTGATTGCTTCACCGTGTATTCTCTGACCCGCGCCCTGCTGGATGAGCTTCAGGTGCCCTACATGAGCGTGACCCGCCGGGGCGGCGCCACCCGCCATTACTGGCTGATCGTCAACATCGGCACCGGCTGGTACCATTTCGATCCTCTGATCAGCCGGGTCCATAAGCACAAATGCTTCATGTGGACCAACCAGCAATGCAAGGTCAAACCCTATTTCTGGCGATTCTATGAGGACAACTTCCCCCCCATCGCCACGGACCCCTTCAACTACGACGCCGTGGTCCAGGCAGAGCGGGAAGGAAAACTGCCGTAAGCATACAGCCTGGCCTTTTGCCAGGCTGTAAATATATGCCGCCCCGTTGCTTTTTTTGACCTCTCATGCTATAATTTAATGTACTTTGTACAAGTATGTATACTTGTGCCCGAAAGGGCCGGATAGGAGGTACCTATTGGAAAATAACGAACGTCGGGAAGACCTGATTCCCGTGGCGGACCGTGGCCAGCAGATCAATCTGGTCGTCAATCGGCCCAGCGAAGAAGGCGTGACGGAGATCGACCTTGCCCGCGTATTTCGCAATATGAAGAAAAAGCTGCGCATCTACCTCTGGGTGATGCTGCTTTGCTTCACGGCCGGTGTATGCGCCGCACTGCTGCTCTATCAAGTCAACAAAAAGCCCTTGACCGTTTCCTCCGTGGTGACGCTCAAGTACGATGTGGTAAAGCGCAACAGCGACGGGCAAGTCATTTCCCGGACCCCTGTGAAGGATCTGACGGCACCGGACGGCAACGAGCTGGATCTTTCCCAGGTCACTTCCTCCTATGTACTGCAAGCCGCCATGGATGGGTTGACCCTCTCCCAGCCGGTGACGCTGGCAGAGCTACGGGACAACGTCCAGATCGACCGGATCCTAACGGAGGACAGCCGCCGCAAGCAGGAGGTCGCCTCCCGCATGATCGATGATAAAAACAACGGCGCCTATACCCAGGTCCAAAACATCGATCTCACCTATATCAACAGCTTTGTGGTCTCCCTGACCAATGGTTTTGGTCAAAAGAAGGTCGCATTGACGGATTCGGAGTTAAGACTGATACTGGATCGGGTGATGGCCGCCTACAATGAATATCTGGTGGCTACCTACGCAGATTTGAAACTGCCAGACAACGTCATGGCCGCCATCGACATCCAGGCTCAGGATATCCAGGAAAGCCTGGATATGCTGCGGACTGCAGTCCAGGATCTATATGCCTATTGTGAAAACGAACCTGAAGCGATCCGATCCTACCGCTCCTGGCATACGGGACGTTCGTTGAACGACCTTATGGCAGAGCTTCAAACGGCGCGTGACGTGAGCGTGAACTACCTCTATGCCTATGTGTACGCAAATGATCTCGTTCGTGATCGGGAAGCCTTAGCGACCAGCTATCAATACCAGCTCCGCAATCTGCAGACCAGGCTGGCCGTGATCGAGGAAAAGATCGCCACCGATCAAAACATTTTGGATAACTATAAGAACGACGAAATCTTCGTTTCTATGCAGGAGAGCGACAGCAGTCGCTCCACCAAGACGACCACCGACTATTACAACAGCCTGATCATCGAGCAGGCGGACAACTTCAATGCAGCTGCCAAGTTGGAAGAGCAAATTGCCGATATTAAAGATAAGCTCGAAAAGCTGGATGCCTCGAAAACGGACACATCCTTAGTAATTGACCCGGCAAAAGCCGAGGCGGAGCTCTCCTCGGTCATCGACATCTGCCGTCGAGCCTATGACCAAATCAGCGAGCAGTTCCAGGAGATCATCGACAGCCCGTCCTTCACCACTTATGCCGACCACTCTGTCGCTCAAGGCGAAAGCAAAGGCCTCTTCTCCGCTGCCAAGAAGATTGCTCTCGGTGGCTTTGCCGGACTTTTCATCGCCTGCGGTTTCTGGTTCCTCAGTGGGATCGCACCGGAATTTCGACTCAAAAAAGAGGATGAATCGATCCGAAAGGAGGTGGCTGAGTGATGAAACAGATGAAGAAAACCCACTGGCTGCGGAACGCCCTGCTCATATTGTTGGCCTGCGGAATAGTCGGTCTGGTGCTGAGCGCCGTGCTCTTCTTCGGAAAGCCCTCCCCCACCTACGCCTCCGCCACACTTGTGTTCACCTTTGATGGTGCCACCACGGGCATAGCCCCCAACGGCACCGCCTTCGATCTGAGGGATATCCTGCGGGATGAGGTCTTGTCCCAGGGGTTGAAAAATGCCTCCATGGATGGGCGATACACGCCGGAGCAGATCCGTCCCAGTTTGGTGGCCCGCGGCGTATATCCAGAGGACATGGCCGAACAGATCATGCACTATGAATCGCTGCTGAACTTTACCGCCAGCCGAGAGTTGACCATTGGGGACTACCATCCCACCACCTTTAATATCGCGCTGTATAACGACTTCGATAAGTCCATCCCTAAGACAGATCTGATGGCTCTGTTGCAAGGGATCATGGACGCATATCGTACCTACTTCTCCCAGGTTTACGCCTATAACCTCGATACTGACCTCACCCTCTTCTCCTTGGATGAGTATGATTATCCGCAGCAGCTGCAGATCCTTGAGGAACGCTTGACAACGGTCTCCAGCTATGCCCAGGAGCTTTATGAAAAGGAACCTGCTTTTCGGTGGAATGGCAAGGGGTTCAACGATATCAGCGTCCAACTGAACACGCTGATCGACAGCAACATCACACGGTTGGACGCAGACCTGACGATCAACGCCTTAACAAAAAACCCGGAACGTTTGTTGACCCAGTATCAATTTGAGCTGCGCAACCTGAACAATCAGTTGGCCAAGCAGAATATCGCACTGGCCAAACTGGACAAGCTGATTGCATCCTATGAAAAGAACGAAGTGCTGTATCTGAGCACCAGTGAATCCCTCACCAAGATCGACGGCAACTCCTCCGAAACCTATGACATACTGATGGCCCGTCGCAAATCACTGGCCAACGATATCACGAACATCAACTATCAGATCAACCTTTACCAACTGCGTCTTTCCGATCTGTTGGGAGAAAGCGATGATGTGACAGGAAAGTCCATGCCGAGCGTTGATGCCACCGATGAGTCTGCAGCTGAAGGAGGCGAAGGCCAAAATGATATCGTGGACTCTGTTTCCGTTCCTGTCATAACCATCTCTGAAGAAGATTTGGCTGCCGCTGAGCGCAAGAGAGAAACCAGACAAGTACAACTTGAGGCGGCCATCCATTCTCTCGTCACGGAAAGCGATGCCATCCTTGCCGAGTTCAAAGCCATGCTTCAAGCATACTCCAGCCAGAAGATCAATGAGCTGACCATGACCGTTACGAAATACGTCTATAAGGCGCCAGCTCTTCTATCCGGTGCGTTCATTAAGAAAGTCATCATGACTGCAGGTCCCATCATGGCCATCGGCTTCATGGTTAGCATGGCCCTCATCGCCATTAGTCGAAAGCGAGAAGAAACGAAAGCTTGACCTCATTCTTTGTTCCAAAACGCATCAGGCCTCTTCTAAATGGAAGAGGCCTGATTGTTAGCTTGCCTTATTTTTTATTAAACTAATTCAAGATATGTGTCCGGATGTGCTGGATCAAAGATCTCATTTGCCCACATTACCGTCACAAGATTCTCTGTCTTCGACACATTAGTAATATTGTGCGTATATCCAGGCAACATATGGACGGCTTGAATCTGGTCACCGCTCACTTCGAACTCAATTACTTCGTCGGAACCAATCTTTCGCTCTTGAATCAACCCATGACCGGATACCACGATAAAGAACTCCCATTTAGAATTATGCCAGTGCTGACCTTTTGTGATCCCAGGCTTCAAAATATTAACAGAAATCTGTCCATGTTCGACTGTTTTCAATAATTCCGTAAAACTACCACGATCATCTCTATTCATCTTTAAACTAAATGCGACCTTTTCTTTCGGCAAATAGCTCAAGTACATACTATAAAGCTTCTTCTCAAATGACCCCGGCGCGATCCTCGGAATGATTAGGGTACGTGGCTGATCGTGAAACACATGCAGTAGCTCCACGATATATCCTATCTCCAATTATCTGCTGAATCCTGTATTATGTATAGGATTACCTGCTTCCATACATTTCTTCGTAGTACCTCATGTATTCTCCGCTCGTACACTCAGCCATCCAGTCCATGTGATCCTTATACCACTGGATCGTTAACTTAATTCCGTCTTTGAACAATGTAGTCGGAGCCCAGCCAAGCTCGGTCATAGCTTTACTCGGATCTATAGCATACCGCAGATCGTGGCCTTTCCGGTCGGTCACATAAGTAATGAGAGATTCAGGCTTGCCAAGTTCCTGAAGAATAATTTTCACTAATTCCGGTCACATCCGCCAAGTTTCCGTTCCGCAGGCATGCATTCAGGAATGAATACAGCTGAAGCCGATGGTTCTTGAAGAGATACTTGACCATCGACGTGACTTCCGGGACAAGGATCTTCTTTTTTCCATCAGGCGATTCCGCCCTGCTGGGCACAGTGGCGCTCTCGCAGTCCTCTACCTCTGGGACTCCGAGCTGGCTGCCTTCATTCATGATTTCCAGTGCGGCAGATTCCTCAAATGTTTCGAGTGATCCTGGAAGCAAATCTTTGTACAACTCTTTCATCATCAGTTACAATCTCCTCTCGGGCAGTAATGCCCCTCTCATCAGGCCCGGAACTATAACGATGCTCTCCTCCAGACCATTGAAGATAAAAGCATCTCCGCGCCTGTGCGTGGATACCATACTGCCGGATGGTCAGTCACGGCTCTTCGACCGCCCCATTCCCTAACAGCGCCCAGACCACAGGGAAAAAATGGTTCTGCGCTGCCCCGCGAGACGATGTGCTTTGAATTATATCATTTCCCAATACGGCTGTCAATTCTTAATTATAAATAGCTTATTAAGAAATTTTTCGTTGACTTTGGTATATTGTGCTGGTATAATGTAAACTGCAATGAGTTCGTGAGCGTGCAATCATGGATAACCAATGTCCACGCCGCAGCCAGCCAGAATCCCACTGGGAGGAATTGATCATGGGTAACAAGAGAATAGAGAAGGTCATAACATTTCATCGGGACTTGTCCCGCCATTTTCAGGCGGACATCGCCAAAGAACGGAACATTCTCGGAAAGAAAATTGCAGAAGCGCGGAAGAAGGCAGGCATCACACAGCCTCAGCTATCCGAGCTACTGACCCATTTCGGTGTCCATGTGAAGACACCCGGCGTCAACAAGTGGGAAAAAGGAGAAACTGTCCCCAACGCCTATCAGCTGATGGCATTATGCCACGCCTTGAACATTGAGAACGGTCTCGACTACTTCACCGGTCCAGTCGTGCCGAAGAAGGACGTATTGAACACAGAGGGACAGAGGTTACTCCGGGAGTACCGGGAGTATCTTGAAAGCAAAGACAGATACACCATTCGCCACCATGTGGCTATGGTCACGATGCCTGTCAGTCTCTTGGCTGCTTCCGCCGGATACGGGGATTACCTGGACGATGAGAACTTTGAAATGAAGGAGTTCCCTGCAAGCACCGTACCGGATGGCGCGAAGTTTGCCGTTCCTGTCGATGGTGACAGCATGGAACCCTTATATAAAGACGGACAGCTTGTCTGGGTTCAGACCTGCACCGATCTGAATGTGGGTGATGTAGGCCTGTTCGTTGTTGACGGCCACGGGTATATTAAGACCTACGACGAGCAGGAACCGGGCGAGGATGACCTGGAGGATTATATTGACAGTGATGGCCTGCTCCATCCACAGATCGTTCTCATTAGTCAGAATGAAACATACAAGCCGAAGGTGATAACCCCCAGTATGGATTTCCGGGTTGTCGGGCGGGTGCTGAACTGACTGTGCATGTCAATTAAGGCAAAGAAAAAGCTTACAGGGAGAGGTTATCACGCCTCTCCCTAATATAATAATGTTGAAGCGGGATCTGCTCCCTTGATGCACTGTCATGTGTCATCGAGGAGGTAGATGAAAATGAGTTCCAAAGAATTTATCCTGCGCTTGCTCGCCAACTCGCTTGAGCGAAAACTCACAAAAGCTGATTTGCACAGATCGCAACATCGTCTCGCATCCATGTCCCCAGCTGTTGTGAGCAACATAATGGTGGCATTATCCGAACCGCAGATCCCCTGCAGGAAGCAGAGACTCTCGGAAGAGCTGTACCGAATCTTGCTCTGTGCCGTTAGCTATCGCTACAAAATGGCAATCCGGGAGAGGTACACTTACTATGACAGCCAATTTGGTGAGACCGGAGCATACCTCTGTCCGAGATGCGGGTCGGCCATCGAGTTTGATTTTCAGGCATATTGCGGCTCATGCGTACTCGCTGGATTGGGACGACTGCGAGAATGCAGCCGTTCACAGAGCTGAAGAAAAACGTGTCAATTAACACAAGCTCTATTCTCAAGGGAGAGGTCACAATGCCTCTCCCTATTTGATTACTCCGAACTGGATCAGCATCGGATACAGATAGCTTGCTGCTCCGGGGATACCGAGTGCCTTTGGCCCTTTGACTGCTCCATTCATCTCCTGCACTTTTTTTAGCGCCAGATCAACGGTTGACCGAGATATGCTCTTCTCCGCCCTCTGTCCGTTCTTTATGATCCACAGTTCATTACCGTAGCCTTCCACACTTTCACCAGCATAATGGCGTCCTCCCGCTGTAGAAGGATGACTGATGCTGTAGGTGAAGGAAACACCCGGTCGCGCCCCGCGGCCAGAGGTTGTGAACGTCTCGCCTTCGTGTTCTATTATCTTCTGCCACAGCCATAGAGACCAATCTTCATTCCGTGCCGCTTTTCGTTCCTTCCATCTCCGACATCTCTTGGCGTTAGCCGATGGCGCTGGAAGGTTGTAAACGACAGAAGAATAGGGAAGAGAAACGGAGACACTCACCTTGCTTATCTGCAATTCATCGGATATACGCTTGATTGCCTCAGCATATGTGAGACACGCACCATCACTCTTGGCTACACTTGTGTAGAAGTTAAAAAGGGCTTGAATGGAACGTGTGGTTTCCGTTGTCCACAGGCCACCGGATATCAAGATTTTCTTGATTTTGCTCGTACTCAACTTGATTCCCTGTTGTTCAAGCTCACGCTGGAAGGATTTCAGACTCTTATGATTTGCCGGTACACCCGGTGCCCAGTCATCGCCGTGAATGCGCATCTGTTCTCCAGCGGCCGGCGGTGCAGTGTTTTCGATGCGATCATCATAATAGGAGCCATATAGGGAGCATATATAGTCAACATAGTCTTGGGAGGGATTAGTCATCTACTCCTACCTCCACATATACAATTTCAGGGTCGTTAAAGAGCCTTGGAATAGGACTTGCTGTATTAGATAATCCCCTTGACACAACCATCGAACCGTGATCTCCTTTATACACACCGCTTGTATACTCTGGCATCCAGCCTTGATCTGGAGCAAATAGTCCCCTTCCAAACAGTCTAATCTGTCCACCGTGAGCATGCCCCGAAAGAACAAGGTCAATCTGTTTCTCAGACAACCACGGTTCCCTCAGACTCCAGTACTCCGGGTGATGGCATAGCAGCACTTTGTATCCATCCTGTTTTTCAAAGTCGGGAATCCATCTGGAATTTGTATCAAGATGTGATGGGTGTGAGCGACGTGGACGATATGGATACCTTCCGCCTTCTTTTTCTCTGAACTGCTGAAAGTTCGTCACGATTGCGGAGGTCAGTCCGCCAACCCATATCCTCATACCGTTCACTGTGTGGGAAATGAATCTGTTGTCCAAGACTACAGCACCCGTTGATTCTAACGTAACTATGTCTTCCGGACAAATCATCCACTCATGATTACCCAGGGAAATGAAAGTCGGTGCGATAGACACGCAGTTAGAGATCAGAGGCAACACATTATCTTGAGTTTTTACGATCAGTTCATCATTAACCGGTCTGCGCCCGATAAGAATATCACCCGAAATGGTTATGATGTCGAGGTGGTGGGCTTTCAACGATGCCACAATTGAATAAGGATCGATGTTATGGGTATCAGCAAGGAAAGCAATTGAAGCCCTCTCATGTGCCGGAAGAAAGTATACAGTTTCTTTCATTTTTCTTGCCTCCCCATCATTCTTTAACTTCATTATACTTTATCATATAGCATCCATTATGTCAATTAAAACATGTCAATTAAGACATGCGATAAAACCAATCGAGGAAGACATGCTTCCCCGGTTATGTAGTTCATTGAAGTTCTACTGTAGCAATTCTCGGTTCAAAGCAACATGTGGGTCGGACACAGACGATGCGCACGCCGCTGGCTCTCTGCGGCCCGACCTTCATGAAGGTAGCAATAACAGACGTATCACCTCTCAGCCCCAACGGTCCGATGTTTGCTTCATTCACTCGTCTGGTAATCTCAGCTTCCATCTCGCTCTGGACATCGTATCTTCCGTCCACCTGCGCTTGGAGCATCATGCTGGTCGCCTCAAAGTGTGACCTTCCTACACCAACAGCCAGCGTACAGGGAGAACAGCCAAGCTGCGCCACGCCTTCCTTTGCCCAGCTTACGATCTCGTCCAGAACGATCTGGGTATTGTGCTTGTGGAACACACGATAGGTCTTAGCCCTGATCGCCGGGCCTCCGCCGAACATCAGGATGTGCAAACGGATCACGTTGTCCTTGCACCTTCTCAGCAGGATCGGCGCGAGTTCCACGCCGGCACTGTCCGGGTTCAACCCACCACTCTGATCAATCCGATGGCTGTCATCTCCCATGATACCCATAGGCCGTCCGGGGAGCTTACGGAGCCCTTCCGCCACGCCTCCCTTGATGGCATCCAGCATCTTGCCGGTCACAGCACAGTCTTCGCCGACTTCAAGAACAAGGTGAGGGATACCGGAATCATCACACAGGGGAGACTTGTTCTTCTCTGCCGCTTCCGCATTGGCGAGAACCTGCTCCAGCACCCACTTGGCCTGATCACTGTGCTCTGTACTGATTGCTCTCTTATAAGCCTCTTTTTTATCCTCACGGAATGTACTTCCGGCATCAACCAGCGTATCCCGCACGAGAGCAACGATTTCTTTATAAGTCTTAGTCATAGATGCTCCTCCCGTGTGCCGCGCCAATGATGGCCGGGTACTTATCCACCTTAATCAGATGCAACGCCTCCATGCCGAGTTCCGGGAATGCGACAACTTTCTGCTCTGTTGTCTTTGCTCCGAGCAAAGCCGTCACTGGAGGAATCACCGCATAGACAGCGTTATATCGCTCTAAAGCAGCTATCGTCTCTGGATGCAGTTGTCCCTTCCCCAGATGCAGCTTGATTCCAGCGGCAGACAGCGATTCAAAACTGCTCTCTATTTCCAGTTTATTGGAGGATGTCGGCCCTACGCCTGCAGGACTTACCGCTGTGTGGAAAATAACCTGTCCGTGCAAATCCACGCCAAGATCTCCGATTGTTCCATTCTCAATCATCTTCAGCACCTTTGGAAGAACTGCGTCTCTCCCACAGAGGATATAACCGCTAATTTCAACGGTATCTCCCACCTGCAAGCTCGCCGCATCCTCTTCCGATATCGGTGTGGTTAATTGTACCATACGCTATTCCTTTCGCTTCATCCACCTCTGCCTCCCTGCGCACCTTATTTAGCTCTCAAAAAAGTTGAGTCGTGAATGCGAAGAGAGGTAAGGCTGATTAATCACTCGTTCACAGCAAACAGCTTTACAAAGCCACTCTCATTCTTGATAACACCAAATGCTCTCGCCCGGTTGTAGACCTTCTTTGCCCAGTTTGTATGCGGTTTGATCTCATTCATCTTGTTGCCGCCGGAGCCCTTGACCACGCCGCCGCCCGTTCCGAGGATCTGGCAGGCATCATCGTACTCTTCCTTCGTAACAGCCATCAAAGCATTAACAAACTTGACGTGGGTGGGATGGATGACGGTACGGCCCACGAAACCGTTCGCCTTGTCCAGAAGCACCTCTCGGAGAAGGCCATCGATCTCACCGTTTACCAACGGCTGGCGACGCATCAGATAATCCTCAATGCCATAGTGTTGGAGCTCATCAAACATAAGCTCTTTCGGAGCGCGGAAGTACTCCCACACAGGACCGGAGATCACATAATCATTATTGCGGCCGCAGACATTAATGATGTCGGACAGGCACTCGCGGACAGTCATGATGTCGTACAAGCTGTAATCAACACCACGACGCACACCAAAGACAGAGCTGAAGTCAGTACCTCCAACACGAACCTGCAATACAAGATCTTTATACTTGTCGAGAATCTTCTTAATACCCATCAGTTGGGGAATACGGCTCTCCTTATAAGCAACCTCCGGGTCTTCAATAATCGGCATACCATAGATGACCTCACCGAAACGATTATTCAAATCCCGCAGATAAGCATAATACTCATAGCCGTTCTCTGCATTGAATTTTGGGAAGTTGACGCCGCAAAGGGAACGAACCTCCTGCTTTGTCAGCTTATCACCGAAGGCCTTAAACTGCTCCAGATTGCGGATACGCACAAAAATCAGCGGAACAAAGTCAGGATTTAACTTACCGCTGTCGACTGCCTCTGTAACAGTTGCCAGCAGATGATGGACGTTTTCCATTGCCTCGGGAACTTTCTCTTCCGGGCAAGCATCCTCAAAACACAGGACCATCGTGGTCAAACCTGGCATTGCATGCTCCAGGATCTTCGGGGTGAAATCTTTAAAACCTGGCATGTACATCGTTGCACCCAGGCAATACTGCAAAAGTTCACGGTCAGTATACTTGTCGAAGTGTTCTGGCTCAACTACAAATTTGAAATCCGGGTTATACATATGGTGTCTCATACGCTTTTTCTTCCTTTCTTCTTGCTGCCGGACCGGCTTGTCCGTACACAGCTTTGGTCGACCAGGTAGGGGCTTCCAATACTCCGCCTACCTGGGTTTCGATATTTGACATTCACTTGACATTCACTATTTCCTGTTCTTCTGATGTGGAATCATCCAATCAGAACGACCACTTCTTCTGCGCTAAAAACACAGGAAGATTACACCAAGCTACCCTTGGGGCTCCACACAGCCTCCGGGTAATACTCGTCGATCATACGCTTAACAAGGGCACACTGCTTGGCACGCTTGCGAGCATCGTCTTCGGTGCTGTCCCAGCTATGGGTAGCTGCCACGGAGCCACCGGTCTTCAGATAGATCGGAGCGGCAATACGGATCATTTCCGGCACCTCATAATGACGGATGAAGCCTCCCGTAGACTTTGGATTTTCTGTATGGATATCAATGGGGCAATCCACCGCCTGGCGCATAGCGGCCAGCATCTGAAGCTGGATATCACGCACGGGGTTGATGGAGTCGGCACCTATGCTCTCCAAAAGTTTCGCAGAGCAAGGATTTCCATGTCCTGCATGGGCAGAAACCTTGAAATGGCAATCCTCTGGAATCTCACCGGCCTTGCGCATCTCGTTCAGAATCCACAGGCAACCCTCGTCATAAACCAGGAAACCGCGGCAGCCAAGACGGGCGGCTCTCTTTACATCTTCAATGGCACGAACAATCTGCTCCTGACCACGGAGACGATAGCCCATGCGGACACCCTCTTCGGTATGTACAGAAGCAGAGGTATCCGTAGTAGCTCTGGGGCCAATCGCAAGGATCAGGTCAGTCTCGTACTTATGAGCGAGATCCACCATCTTGCCGATTTCCTCATCCGTCAGGCGCATGATACCCTGTGTCTGGGTCACACGATGCAGGTAAAGGCCATACGAGTCGATTGCCTCTAAAAGTGCCTGCATGACCTTCGTCCCCTGAATGCCGGGCACTTCAAAGCGGAACTGGCCACCATCTTTGAACCTTTTTTCGGAGGTCGGCAGGTCATAGGCATCACCGCCAGGGAGACCGAAGGACTTCAGGAACTCTCTTGTTTTTTCCATGCTGTTCATTTCTACTTATTCCTTTCCGCCACAGTGTGGCACATTTTACTTAGTACATACTCTCCACCATATTTGTGGGAGTTTTATTTGATCGGGACTTACCCGTTCAAATCATCAATCAAGGCACCAATCGCTTCTCTGTGGTCGAAGATGATCGGAGGCAGCTTTCGAGAGAGGCCTTTGTGTATGCGGCAGTCTATGAACGCGGCTTTTCCGCAGTTCTTCAACTGCTCTATCGCTTCGATCAGGTCAGCCTCGGTCTCTACTGCTTTCCCAACCGTTGCATACCCACATGCTTCCGCGATCTTCGTAAAGTCCACCAGATGCCCGGCCGAGGGCTGTCCGCCTACAGACTCATGTGCGCCGTTATTGAGTATCACATGCAGGAAGTTAGGTGCTTTCACCTTGCTTACCATCGTCATAGCGCCCATGTGCATCATGGCTGCGGAATCTCCATCCAGCGCAACCACGGGGCGATCCGTCTTTTCCAGAGCAATACCGAGGGCGACAGAAGATGCATGCCCCATGCTCCCCACGTTCAGGAAATCATGGGCTTTCGACTCGCCTCTCTTTTCCCGCAGGAAGAACAGCTCACGAGTGGCGCGTCCTGTTGTCGCGCTGTAGATCGTGTTTTCCGGCATGTGGTCAAGGATAACCTCGATGGCCTCTTCCCGGCTCATGGGATAGGTATCATCCACATTGTTGGGCTTGTCCGGATCAGCCATCACACCCTTCGGCGCGATAAAGGCATATACGCCTCTGGTTTCCGTGCAATACTTTACAGCCTTTTCAACGGTCTTAGCGAACTCCTCGTCAGAGTCGGATAAAACAGTATAAGGGATATGCATGATATCGAGGATGGATGCTGTGATCTCACCCTGCCGCCAGTGCTGCGGATGGTTCGGTTCCGTGTTATCCTGTCCGCGCCAGCCGATGAGAAGAATCATCGGAACGGCGTAGACATCCTTATCGACCAGACTTGCCAGAGGATTGACAGCATTGCCCTCGCCGCTGTTCTGCATGTACACCAGCGGGATATCCTTGCTGGCAAGATAGTGGCCCGCCGCCAGCGCCACCGCATTGCCCTCATTCGCTGTGATAACGTTCCGATCTCCACAATGCGCCAATGCGTAATTGCAGAAGCCATTCAAATAGCTGTCCGGCACACCGGTGAAATAGGACACACCATGCTGCGCCAAGCAATCAAATACCTTCTTTTGGTCCAACATCTTACTTCTTCTCACCTCCCACAGAGCCTTTTCCTTTGTACAGTGTGAAGTATTCCGGGCTGTCACCCTTCGTGATCTTCCACGCTTCATCAAACGATGCCACCATATCCTCCGGCAGAGGACCAGCTTTTACTGTCTCCATGTTACTAAGCAGATGATTCAGCTTCGATGCTCCGATCAGGATCGCATCACCGCGCTCTGCATTTAGCATAGAGTGGTACGCCAGCCAGCGGTAAGTTGCCTCGATAGAACTGATTCCATGCTTTTCCGCTGCTGCCTTAATGACCTCGACACCATCAAAGAAACTCTTCTTCCAGTAGCGCCCCTGGTAGTTGGGACGATGGGTAAAACGGCCATCTGTAGGAGCGTCCTCAAACTTTCCATACCGGCCGGTCAGCAGACCGCCGCACGTGGGATTGTAGGCGTAAAAGCGCATACCGAAGTTGTTCAGGCAATCGTTCAGCTCTGCTTCTGCTCTCCTTGTCAATGGGTTATACACGCCCTCGAACACCGTCGGCTTCACCCAGCCGTGCTTTTCGCAGATATGCCAGACATCAGTCACCATCCACGCCGGGAAGTTGGAGAGCCCCAGCTCTTTGTATTTCCCCTGGTCATGGAGGTCGGTCATGGCGGAGAGAACGGACTCCACCGGCGTCGCGGGATCGGGGAAATGCAGGAACACGGTATCCACGCATGGAAGCTTCATCCGCTCCAGGGATTCGTTGACCTGCTTGTAAGCCGCGTCCGCGTCCAGTTTTCCGGAGATGCGGGGATTCACCTTGGTGGCGATTTTGAAGGGACGGTTAACTCCTGGCAGCACCTCGCCAAGGAACTTCTCACAATTCCCTTCGTTGTAGACATACGCAGTATCCAGCTCATCGTAACCGGCATCTAGGAAAGCAGTGATAAACTCTCCCACGTCTGGCATAAACACAGACTCGCCAAATGTCATCGTGCCAAGGATCAGGTTTACGGGTTTTATATTCATTAACATCGCTCCCTCTTATAAGATCTTCACCAATTCTTCTACCTTTGCATTCTCTTTATATACTGTGTCATATACTTCCCCGCTGATAGAGGGACCTACACCTGCATACTCCATCAGGCCGTCATAACGGCTCCTGAATTCCTCATCCGTCAGCGGATTCTCCGGCTCACCCTTGGGGAAATCCACGCGGTCTGTATATTCGCTGTCCTTCGTCTTAATCGTTACAATTGCCGCCTGGACACCTGGGAACACAGCACTCAAAGTTTCATCGGATTCAACCTTAACCTTCTTGGTCAAAGCTACAATCTCTTCTCCCTTGACCGTCTCTTCGCTGAATTCCTTAAGTCCTGCTTTGCCATAAATCAGCCCAGCAGCTGTTGCATAAGGAATGCTCATCTTAGCGCTGTAGCTTCCAGGAATCTCCGTGTGGTCATGACCGGATACAGCGAGGTCATATGTTTTAATATTGATCTCTTCCACATCCGATGCCTTGACAGACGCTCGGAGATGAATCGCAGCCTCCACAGCAGGGTGTGTATATCTGCAGCTTGCGTAAGGTTTCGTATAACTCTTCATAATGGCATAGGTACCATTCAACAACACTGGCTTCAGCTCCACATCCTCTTTCCCTGTCATCATCTTGAAGAACCCACGGCCACCCAGAGGATCTGCATGACCCTTAAACCCGGTCTTTCCAAGCTGTAAACTTGTCAGCGCCAATAAAGCCGTTTTCGCCACGTTGTAGGGTTTCAGTTCTGATCCATCGTCCAGCACTTTCAGCATTCCACTTGCCGCTACGCACGCACTCGCAAATGCCTGGAACCTCTCTTCATCCGTAAAGCCCAGCATATAGCTTGCAGCGATGGTCGCTCCCAGCGTTCCGCAGGTTCCAGTCGCGTGATAACCCATTGCCTTGTGTCCCGGCTGAATGGATACAGCCATCGTGTATGAGGCTTCATATCCGGTAATCGCCGCTTTCAACACCTCATCTATGCTCTTCCCATACCGTTGCGCGAGAGGGAGAAGGAGAGAAAAGATAGGAGATCCTAGATGAATGATGCCTGAGTTCGTCCCATCGTCGAAGTCCAAAGCATGTCCGTTCAGGCCGTTCAGGAACACTGCTTCTTTCAAAACAACATCTTTCCCTGTTCCTATAACTCTGAACTTACCTTCCTCAGGCTGAGCGAAGTCCCAGTATTTCTCTAACTTCTCTTCTTGGAACTCCGCCCCCGCACAAGTCACAGCAAGATAATCCAGCAGACTTCTCCTTGCTCTTGCCATCACTTCTTCCGGGAGAGGTGCTTTCCACACCCTATCTATCATTTCAAGAAATTCAACTGACCTATTCAAACCGTGTCCTCCTCGTAGCACTTTCAGCGATAATCAGCCTATGTTTTCGATAATCTTTTGCCTATAGATTCGGTAACATAATAAGCCAGCATTTCCACAGCACACTTCCATGCTGGCCCATCATTTTTCTTTACTTCTCACCCTCGTGCTCTATGTTTTTCTTTCCGGGCGTCAGGGCCTTCTCCCCGGCCAGATACATCGTTAGCAGACCGAACAAAATCAAGATTGTACTGGCATAGATGATCACCGGGATGAAGGATTTGTAGATCCAGGTGCAAATGGCCGTGGCTGTCTCACCGCCAATGATCAGTGCAATCACATATCCGAAGAACGTCAGACCGCCAGCAAAGAGGACGATCATAATACCGTAGCCGAAGATCAGCTTGCAAACATCTGAAATCTTCTTCGAAGTTTCTTTCATCGTCTCTCCCTCCTTAATGTATTCCAAGGATTGGCAGCACACCCATCAGGACAACAACTTCCATGACGAACTGAGCAGCAACCCACCACAGGTTGTTTTTGAACGTCTTACTAAAGTCACTATTTGCTAAGGACATACCTGCATACATACCAAGTCCCAGCGGAGGCGTGATGCCGCACATGACACCGCAGATGCAGGGCAGCATAGCGGCGGCCAGAACAGGATTGACGCCCTTCGCAGCAAGGATCGTGATGAACACCGGCCCAAAGATTACGACAAGTGAGGAGCCAGGAATGACCATACCCAGCAGGCAAGTGATGAAGCAGATGAATACCACAATACCGAACTTGCCCATGTTCAAGCCTTCCATGAAGGTCAGCATTTCATCTGTGACTCCGAGATCAGTGAACATTGCGCCGATCATATACCCGAACACGCAGACGCCAATAGCCGGAGCTATGGTTTTAATACCGTCGGCAAATATCCTGGCGATGGCATTCGGTGTCACTTGCTTCTTGTCCTTCGCAATGATAACAGCATAAATAGACGCGAGACCACCGATGAAGATGAGCAGGCTGGAACTCATCGCAGAAGCACCGCTCTTCCCCAGCCTCTCGGTAAAGAACGTGGACTTGAAAAAGTAGTCCAATACGAAGGGTAAAAGGATGATGATGGGAAGCAACAACCCCTGCCATCCTTTTTTGAACGTTTCCTTGAGGCTCGGCAGATCTTCCTTTGCAATCGGCTTAACCTTGTAGACCTTGCAGAAAGCGAAGACCATGATGAGCCTTTGTACGATGAACCACAGAGAGCAACCCCACAGAACAATCCAGAACTCCGCCTGACTTATGTATCCTTCCCCATAGACCGCCATCCCGGTCAAAGCACCGAGGGCGGCAGTGATGTTGCCGCTGGGCGGGATCATGTTTCCCAGATAGCTTGCGTTACTCTCAATGTTCGCAGCCAGTTCCGCAGGGAAACCTGACTTCTTCATGGCAGGAATGGTGATGGATCCGGTGGCCATGACGTTGCCGGGGCCGGAGCCGGACAGAGCGCCCATGAAGGAGCTGGCAACGACTGAAACATAACCAGCACCACCGGTAACTCGGCCCAGTAGAGCAAGTATAACAGCAATCGCTGAATCAATGACCTTTGTTTTCGTGAGCAATATGGACATTGCGCAGAACGCCGTCATCGAGTACAGTAGAGACGTTTTGAGGCCGGTGTTAATGTAACCTCCAACACTGCCCCACGTGCCAGTGATCGTCAACAGGATGATGAAGCTAATCAGAACGGCCTCATAGACCGGTCTTTTCAGGAGCAAGAACCAGATGATGATCACCACGAGCATGATCGCCAGATAGGTTAATGCGGCTGGCATGTGTACCTTCTTTCTCCTCTGTATCAGAGGCGGTATAGATTATATATTCTGCTTCACTTCTCATGCCCGTTTCTCTCAGCTCGTTATTCCTTGAGCTCGGTAGATGATGGCTGGCAGGATATACCACATAGGTATGTACCTTCGAAT
>CADCJW010000003.1:201617-242641 GCA_902801845.1 uncultured Eubacteriales bacterium | reverse complement strand
CTGTCATCCATACATCGAGTTCATGCTTCGCATTCAGATAACGGAAACGCCTGTCCTCCGCTTCCCCCGCATAGAACTCTGCCGGGGTGTCCATATCCTTAAGAGCAACCGTGTTTTTTCCGTTGTCGGTCTGCGCGATCCATTGCGCTTCACTATATCTTTCCCGGTAGTCATTCTGTAAAGCAAGCCCTTCATCGAACCACGTCGGGATTGCTTTTTGCGCTTTGGCTGAAAGACGCGAACGCAGTTCCACATGGGTGATCTCGTGTGCCAGAATGTCGAGTTCGAGATACTCGTCAGATATACAAACGTAATATGCCTCGACGGGGAAAGAAACGATAACAGTGCCGTGATCTTCTCCGAGTTTCCGGGTCAGCTTCCCGTTATCACAGATGATGAAGATCGTCTCATCCTGAAAGCGCACGTCCCCGAAAAAAGTCCTGACACGATCCTTAGCCTGTTCGATCATTTCAAGAAGCTCTTGCTGGTCCCCTGTATAATCTCTGTTGATATAAACGTGAGAAGCGATTTCCATAAATGCAGATCGGTACGGAACGGTCGTCAGATAGCCGAACTGGGTAAACTGAAACACAGCCACAACAACCGCTGCGAGTATAAGCAACATGGTGATAAACAGAAAGTCTCTCTTTTTCTTTGCCCTCATTTCTTCATACCCCGCTAAACCGAATCTACATCAGCAAGGTATTGATTACAGTCATATCGTCATTCTGCTTTTGGATTTCCTTTAATTCCTCTTCCGTGAATTGCTTTTTCAGTTTTCCCCCGCACACAGGACATTTCTTTTCCGACAGATCACATTTTTCCCCGCAGTCTTTGCAGATCTTATACATAAACATTTACCTCCCGGGGGTTTGTCCGCCTATCAATGAAACCAGAAACCAGATTCCAAAGGCAACTGCCGCAGCAGCGGCCAATGCAATCAGTAACAGGAATGGCTTCGGCAAGCTGCTTTCTCTGTCTCCACGCTTGAATTTATACAGCAAACCTGAAGCATGGAAGAAAACCATCACCACCGATACATATACAAACACCTGGCAGTATAGAAAAACCATTTCAGTCAGCTGGCTGTAGGAACGGATACCAAAGAGCTCAAGCAGCATTACCACAGTCAATGCACAAACACCCAGCAGGCTCTCTGTCCTGACATTCTTCAGGATAGTCGTCTTTTCCGTTTCTGCATAATCGGACATCTTACTAACGACTTCTTTAACTTCTTCATTCATATTCTCGCTTTTCCTTTCTCCATCAATCAATTCCGGAATGCTGACGCCATAAAGTTCGGCAATCTCCACCAGCAGACTGATGTCAGGCATATTCGTTCCTGTCTCCCAACGGGACACCGTTCGGTTGGAAACGCCCAACTGTTCCGCTGCTTGCTCCTGTGTCAAATTCTTTTCCTTCCTGAGTGTTTTCAGGAACGCGCCGATCTTAATCTGATCCACCGGGTTTTCCTCCTTTCGCAGTCAGTTTAACGCCAGTCTAATCATTTGGACACGACACAAAGCGAGAAAATACCGTATCCCATCGATTAGACATCATTGTCTGGTTCAACAAATCCCGATTTTCCGCAGTATCAATCTGCGGTCTTTTTCTTATACGTGAGCTCCACATCGTAGCCGAGCTCGTCCATCATCTTCACGAAAGTCTTATTCACGATCTGCTCCCCGGCTCTTGGCGGACAAGCTTTGCGACACATTCTGTATGGCACGAGGAAATGAAACCACTGTTTATCAGGAACATGTCGACAAACTGGAATTTGTCCGGAAATAACACTCTTATGAGATTATATCAGAGAAGCTCTCTGCATAATCCGCTCATCTATCCTGCGCACAACGCCGTTGGTATAGGCATGAAAAAACTTGAGCCAAAACCCGCTGCCCGACGGATTGATGCTTTCAAAATCCACGCCAAGTCTGGTATATCCCTCAGTTTTCAAGGTATTGATAACATAATTCAACAGGTTTTTGTATACACCCCTGCCCCTGTGTTCCGGCATACAATATGCCCCCGTGATATGGCGATAAGATTTCCCGGATGCCGCGAAGGTCTCACCCTCATCGGAAACTTGCATATACGCGCAGTATTCTCCGCCTGTCTTCGCCGCAAAGATACGTTCCTGGTTCCTTTCCAAAGAGTCCAAAAACGCATCCCGCGTTTCCGGCTTCCGGTTCATAAAAACGGGACTGGAACAGTAGTGCTCATTCAGTGCCAAATACAGCGGATAAACAGAGGCATATTCTTCCCCGGGCAATTCCATAAACGCATATCCGCTGCATGCATCGCAGTCGACGGTTTCCATCGGACGAATGGCATCTGCGCACCTCAAGCCGAATCCATACCGGAAAAGCTGCCGTTTTGCTTCCTCATCATGTTCATATAAACAAATTGCATGTGACACCGCTCCGGCTTTTACCCACTTTTTTGCAGCCGCCTGATAGAGTGCCGCATAGATCCTGCCGTGATTTTCCATCACCGCGCCGTTTGCACCCATGGGCGAAAACACGCCTCTCACATCCGTGGAACGAAAAACACTCTCAAACGGTTCCACACTGCAAAGAAATCCGACCATTTTTCCGCCTTCAAATGCTGCGACGCCGAAGCCATTTCCGGATAATTGCTTCAGAAATGGAATGCTGGATATATCCGGAAGCTCCTGTGCAAAGGCTCTCTCGCAATTATATACGCCAAGGGCAATTTCCGCCGCTTCCTCTGTATGTTTCGGTTCAAAGTCTCGAATGATCATTTTTCCCTTCCTGCGAATTCCGATTGTCAGTTTGATTACTGTATTTCTATGGTCACGACCCGGCTCGGGTGAGTTTCACAACTGTTTCAACATGTGAGTCATTGTCCAAACTCAATGACATGTCCTAATCGATAATCGGGAGTTTGAAACGGATAGATTTCAGCCACTGTCCGTTGGGCTGCCGTTCCTCATAGATCTGAATCTCATCGATCAGGGACTCCATCAGATGCCGGCGCTCGGCCTCGTCCATGACCGAGTACATTTTATCAAAAAAAAACAGGATTTTGTAGATGTTATCTCCTGTTATTTTTTCAGCTTCAATCGTTCTCTTCTTTGCCCTGGCATCCAGCAGGAGCTCTTCCAGTTCATCTATCCGGTCATATGCCTTGGATACTCTATATAGATCGAGAACTCACCTTTTTTGGAGAGAACCGATAACGAATCGGGCCGGACCCGATTCACCCAAGGTCCCTTTTTCCGGACCGATACAAATATACCAACACAACATTCTGCTGTCAATACGCCAAAAACACGTTGACGGTTTTTGACGTCAACGTAACTGCTCGCCAAACTTTCACTACCTGGCAAGCAGTGCATTGCCGTCCATATCTACTACTTAGCAAGCAATGCATACCTGTATGATTTGGTACTTGGCAAGCAGGGCCTGCACTTACAGGTTTTGCAAATTGGCAAGAAGGGTCCGGATAGCTGTTTACTACTTTGCAAGCAGTGTACAGATCCGGATCCGCGCCAATTTCTGCACCGGCTTGTTGGGAACACATCCCAAACCCAGAAATCACACTTCGTGTGAGCTGCGCGTTTTCACGCTAAGGATTTATTCTGAGAAACAAAAATGCCATATCATTTCATCTGTTCTTTTCGACATCCTGCCAATTCTTGTTCTGCAGTATCTCAGCGTTTTCTCCGAGGAAGACGGTTTCTGCTTCCTCATTTCCCGTCAGCTGGTACAGCATCCAAGCGGTCATGTATCCGTCCGAACGCATCAGCATTTGTTCATGTTCCGCTCCAACTGCCCGTGCCCGGACCTTCTGCACTTCATCGGAGATGCAGTTGTAATTTGCGATCTGTGCGGAAAGCGGCGATACTCCGCCGTATCCTTTTTCCGGATCATTGCCTGAGTCATCAGACTTGCCAGTACCGGCCGCCATGAAATACGGGATCTTGATTTTTGCAGGATCATACTCCCAGCCCATGTTTTTTGCCAATGTCTGATAAGCGGCGCTTCCTGTAAACATAGCCTTATATCGGGCACCGTTTTCAAAGTTTGTCACGGCGCAGATCGCGCCGGCTCCGCCCTGGGAATAGCCGATAATACCCATGCTGTCATAGTCGATTTTCCCGGAAAGAACGCTGTCAGCAGGTATGTTCAGCATAAAGTCAAGCGTGATGGATGCCGTTTCACCGTTTCCGGCCTGGCCGTCCTCGTTGCCGACCACGATAAAGCCCCAGGAGGCCAAACGCGGGAAGAAGGGTTCATAAGAGGCAGCAGGCGTGCCGCTGGCATTGACCACCATGATCATCGGCCAGATTTTTTCGCCGTTTTCCAATTCCTTCGGGTACCAAACGCGCACTTTTCCGATAGTCGCGTTATCAGAATGAAACTCTGTATAGGCAGTTTCAAAACTACCAAGCTGGGAATATTTCATCTCCAGCGGAGCGTCGGATTGGAAGTTTTTGTAATAGCCCTCTACGATATCGTTGTTTCCATCGCCGCTTGGCATCATGGACTTGATGTAATAGAACGCAGTGACGCCCAGCACGAGGAGTATCACCGCCAGGATCAATACGATTTTCAGCACTTTCTTCATTTTGATTCCACTCTCTCATCTTTCGAGCAGCGCAATACCGTGACTTTGCACATCGCCGTTTACGGCGGCATAGATCCAATCCGCAACGCTGACACCGTCCTCCAGTTTGTCAAAAACATTGCTGGAGATAATGGTGTGCTGCGTGTTGTGGGTCTCTGCGTCTTCGGCATGATTCCAGATATAGATGCCGATTCCGGGGATATTATCCTGCAGGCCTTTGACCATTTCTGCAAGATCCTTCTGGAACAGATCTCCGTTTTCTTTGTCTTTTGTCATCGTGCCGGTACGGATATACGCCTGATACTGCTGCAGCGTATCGTCCCGATAGGAGCAGTCGAACAGGATCTTGACGCTGTCACCGCGCTTTTCATACAGCGCGGTCAGGCTGTCCAATACCAGATTGTCCGTCACCAGACGGTCGGAGATTTCCTTGGGTGACTGCCAGAGATTTACCGCCGTCTCGTGCCATCCGTCATAGAGCAGCAGCGAGCTGTCCACGCAGACCGTGATATTCTTCGCGCTGGGGAAACGGTCGATCACGTCGTCAGCCAGGAGGGATGTGGCAAAGCCGCCCGCCGAGAAGCCCGTTACCAGCAGAGTATCCGGCTCGCCCACATAGGGCTTGATTTGCTCCACGAATGCGGCGTAATTGCTGTAGCCGGTATGGTAGACTGTCTTTTTCCCATCATAGACGCCGGTACCTGAATGGAAGTCACCGGTAGCGTATGGAATCACAAGGAAGCTCCAACCCTTGAAGGGATTGTTCTCCGCGTTGCTGCCGATACCACCTTCCGCTACGAAGTCCTGCCCCGTCATATTCGTTGCATAGAACTTGTTTCCACCTTCTGAGGTTTCCGGCGTAATGCTCACACCGTCGCCGAAGAAATAGACGACGACCTTGTTCTCGGTGCCTTTTTTGAAGATCCCGTGCCACTCGCTGCCGTCCGAGGATTGGGTACTCTCTACCGCCACTTCATACCATTTCCCGATTTCCGGCTCGCCCTTCAGCTTCGAGAAGCTTTTGAGAAAGGTCATCTTCAGCAGCACAAACGCGCCGACAGCGAGAACGACGATGACGCAGGCGAAAATGAGCAGGACCTTTTTCACTTTTCCGTGTCTTTTCTTTTCCATTTGTCCTTCTCCTTTATAATCCCATGGTTACCTGAACACATGCTTTTGACCGGCCGTTCAAAAATGATTCTGTCAGAAGCGGCCCGTTCTTCAGATCGACTTTTTCACCGTCAATCCGTATTTCTTTGATCCCGTGCTGGACGTGCTCGGGGTTCGTTACCTCGATCGTCAGATGGCAGCCGCGGTAGGTACGCTCCACCGTGAAGCCGTCCCACTGGGCAGGGATGGACGGATCGATCAGCAGGCCCTTCAGCGTGGGGCGGATTCCCAGAAGATACTGGGTCGCCACCACGTCCATCCAGGCCGCTGTGCCGGTGACCTGGGAAACGCAGCCCCAGCCGAACTTTTCGTTGTCCTTGCCGAGCATCGTGGAGCAATAGGCGTAGGCCTCGGCGTGATAACGATCCACGCCGACTTTCTTGATCACTTCATGCGGCATGATCTGCTTGTAGTACTTCCACGCCCGATCGCCTCTGCCGAGGAGTGCTTCGGCCATGATCGCCCAGCAGTTGGCCTGGCAGAACACACCGCCGTTTTCAGAATACCCGGCAGGCAGACCGTTGACCATGGCCGCCTCCTTGCTGGGCCAGCCGGGATAACCGGGCGTATTGAGCAGCAGGCCCATGCCGGTGTCCAGTTCTCTGGCGGCGCTGTCCATGGCCTCGACATGATGCTCCCTGCAGGCGTCCGCGATCACCATCCAGCTTTGGGCGTTCAGCCAGATCCGGGCGTGCTCCTGGGTGTGGGTGCCGATGGGCTTTGCCTCGTCGTCCAGACCGCGCAGGAACCATGCGCCGTCCCAGGCGTACTGCTCCAACGCCTTCTCCTGCTTTTCGATCAATACTGCAAAGCGGCTGACCGCTTCCGTATCTCCGCGCCGTTCCGCCAATTCGGAAAGCTGCCGCAGGGCGTAGATATGCTGCTGCGATACCATGACGCTTTCGCCCTTGCCCTTGCGTCCGAACGGACCGAGGTGATCGTTCCAGTCGGAGAACAGGATCAGCGGCAGACTATGTGCGCCGAGATGCTTTTCTGTGAAATCAACACCGAGAAGCAGATGTTCCCACATTGTAGCGGAGCCGACCGGCGTGACAAGATCCGTCCCAAGGAACGGGATCTCCTTGTCCAAGAAACTTAAGTTTCCGGTCTCGGCGGCAATGGCATAGGCCAGATACACCATCCAGATATGATCGTCCGACCGGGTAATATCCTGCGGCGGGCGTTTTTCTTCGGGCCAGGCGGTGTGGACGGCGTGGCCGTCCTCCAACTGCTGGAAGGCCAGGTACCACAGCATCTCTGTCGCCCATTCCGGCTTGCGGTAGGCCTGGGCCAGCATGTCCTGAGCTGTATCACGAAAGCCGATGCCGCGCACGCCGGAGGCGTCCGAACTGATGGAACGGGAATAGCGGGCGGTCTGGACGCTTTGCAGCGGATTCCAGGTGTTGATCATGCGCCGGGCGTCCGCATCAGGTAAATCGCACTGATAAACGGCGAGGTGCTCGTCCCACCAGCACTGCAGCTTTGCAAACTGCCGATCGGCTTCGCCTTCTTTGCGGAGTGCGGTCAGCGCTTTCTTTGCTCCTGCCACGGCTTTGTCATAATCGGACAATGCTCCCTCGGTCACGTCGAGGAAGAAACGGACTTGCTTTCCCGCGCCGGCCTGCAGGCTGACATGGGTATGCAGTGCGCCGCAGGGCTCGCCGCCCTGCAGATTTGTGTTGGAAAGGCGCCCGTTCTGAACTTCCACGGGATTTCTTTCATCCCGGTAATTGCCGCAAAACACGTCCCGGTTGCAGCAGAAGGAGTCGATCTTCGCGTCCGAGCCGAAAGTCACCAGCGGGGATTCGTCCTTACGCGGGTGCATCCAGGCGGTATAGGCGTAGGTGATGGCCTGCAGATCCTCGTCGAACACCGCGCGGGTATTCCACTTGAGATAATAGCCGAGGATGTTCTCCTCCCGCGCCAGAAACTGGCTGAGTTCCACATAGGCAAAGACGTCGCAGGATATCTCCTCGCCGCTCTCGTTCGTGAGCTTGAGATCCCACACCAGCGTGTCATAGTCCTGGGCCATAAAGAGCTTCAGGGCCGCGGACAGACCGTTCTTTTTCGCGGTGAAAGTGGAGTATCCCGGCGCGTGGCTGGCCTCCCGGGAGTCCACCGGCGTCTCACTGGGGCGAAACGCGGGCGACCAAACGATGCCGTCGGCCATGCGCAGATAAACATAAAAGCCCGGCGAGTCGATGGGCATGTTGTAAAACCTATAGCGGGTCAGGCGAAACATCATCGGGGACAGCCACCAACTCATGCCTCCACCCGCCTGAGAAACGAAAGCGTGCATCCTGCCGTTGGAGAGATAGTTGATCCACGGCGCGGGCAGATCAAAGCGATCAAAGCGGATCTCCCGCCGATCATCGTGAAACTGATAAGGCAGCTTATCCATGGAATTCTCCTTCAAAGCGATAGTTTCCGGCGCTCAGCGTCTTTGCGCTGCCATCCGGCAATGTCAGATGGGCCGTCGTCCCTTCCGGCACGGTGCAGGAATAGGCAAAGCGCTTTCCTTCATGCTCCCAGCGGGATCGGATCATGCCGTATTGGGTTTGATAGCTTCCCTCTGCCCAAGTGAGGCTGCCGCCGAGGATGGGACGCAGTTCAAACTCCCGGAAGCCGGGCACGTCAAAGCTCGGGCGGATGCCTGCAACGTATTCAAACAGGAACTGACAAACCGCACCGAAGCTGTAATGATTGAAGCTGTCTCGGAACACGTCCACGCCGTTCCAGTTTTCCAACATCGTCGTCGCGCCTAGCGTGATCGGGTGCAGCCAGCCGGGAGCGGTGGTCTGCTCCAGGATACGAAACGCCTCATCCACCAGGCCGTTGTCGCAGAGGGTTGGCAGCAGATAGACCGTGGAGAGGAAGCCGGTGTTCAAATGGTAATTTGCCGCCTCCAGTTCGCGTTTGAGCTGCGCGATTACAAGCGGCTTTTTCTCTGCGCTGACCATGTCCAGCGCCAGGGCGCGGATATAGACCGCCTGATGCCCCGGCTGGATCGTGCCGTCGGAGCCGATCAGGTATTTGTCATAAGCCGCCTTTATCTTCCCGGAAAGCGCCACATAGTGCGCCGCGTCTTCGTCTTTGCCGAGGATGTGCGCCATGTGGGCGAGATTGTCGCAGCTGCGCTTGGTGTAGGCGGTTGCCACCTCAGGTTTGCCGTATTTGGCCATGTGGGTCACATAGTCCGCCGCCGTGCCGCCCTTGGCAAAAAGCTCGATGACTTCCGGCGCGGGAGGCAGAGGCTCGTTCCATTCGCCGTAGTGGAAGCGGGTGTCATAGATGAGATCCCCGTCCCCGTTTGTGTACCAGGGCTTTTCCGCGTACATGGGGTTTTGCTCCTTCATGCAGCGCAGGGAGAATTCAACCCACTTCTTCGCCGTGTCGTAATGCTCTTCCAGAAACTCCTTGTCGCCGTACATCAGATACATCTGGTACGGGATCCACACAGCGGAATCGCCCCAGCCCACGCTGTCCTCGCCGATGTTGCCCTCACCGGTGGGCCCGGCCAGAGCCATGGCCGTATTTACGGCCTTAACCCGCTCATATTCTTCCGGATTGTGGACGCTAGAGGTGGACGGGAAGGTGATGCCGACTTTACCGGAGGCGTATTGCTCGATGGTCTGATCCACCAGCCATTTTTTGAAAAACTGCCGCACGTCCATGAAATACGCCGCCGTGCGGCAGTAGATCATGGCGTCACCTGTCCAGGCATTGCGCTCACGGGTGGGGCAGTCCACCGGCACGTCGAGGAAGTTACCCTTCTGGCTCCAGCGGGCGTTTTCCACCAGCTTGTTGATGAGCGAATTGGAACATTTGAAATCTCCAACCTCCTCCATGTCGGAGTAGACGGCGATCGCCTCGAAGTCCGCATTCTCCGGCAAAATACCCTCTACAAGGGCATACCGGAAGCCGAACACGGTAAAGTGCGGCGTATATTCCTCGACCTCGGAGCCTTTGCAGATATAGGTGATCTCTTGAAATTCTGCCCTTCCGCCGTCACAGTTGGCAGTGGAAAAGCAGCCGTCTTTGTCCAATCCTTCGCCGTGTTTCAGGTGCACGGCCTGCCCGGGTGAGGTATCCCGAAGTGCCATCCGGACATACCCCGCGATGTTCTGCCCGAAGTCAATGACCAGGTTCCCTGCGGTGTCGCGCATGGGCTTACCTGAAAAGTGCTCTTTTTCCCGAACAGGGACGCCCTGGTTCTTGATCAGCTCGCCTTGGGTGTGCTCTGTGCAGAGGACGGCTTTCTGCCAACCATGCGGCTTAAGACGGGCATCATAGACCTCGCCCTTCTGCAGGTCCGTCCGCACGATGGGACCAATGCCGACTTCCCAATTTTCATCCGTAAGCACAGTCTCTTCACTGCCATTGTTGTAAAGAAGCCTCAGCTCGCCCCAGAGTGCAAGCGTATAGCCGAAGTTGTTGTTCCAGCGCCACCACCCGTCACCTACGGTCACAAGCAGCTCATTACCGCCCTCTTTTAAGAGAGCAGTAATGTCATATTCCTGCATCTGGATGCGGTAATAATAGCTCGTGAGACCCGGCAAAAAGCGATTCTCCGTCACGCCGGCGCCGTTTACCTGTGTTTCATAAAGTCCGTGGGCGGAAAGCCTTAAAACGGCCTTTTTCACCTTCTGATGCAGTTCAAATCTTCGTCTGAAAACCGGCACCAGATCATTGTCTTTTCGATCTTCAGGATGACAGATCCAATTCGCCATCAGCTTAGCTCCTTTGAAAGTGCAAGGATCCTCCCTGCACAGGCCTCCAGTTCGGCGCGTGTGATCGTTCCGTCCTTTAAGCCTGTCAGAATACCGTCCACATCTTCTTTTGTTCCGGACATCATCAGATCATTGCCGGCTTTGATACAGAGCGAAGGGCTGGACGCACCGTAGACACCCAGATTGAACTTGTCATTGGTCGTGCCCCAGTCCGTCATGACGATGCCCTCAAAGCCCCACTCTCTGCGCAGCACCGTGTTGATCAGATCGCCGCGGTTCGCGGTATGGGTGCCGTTCAGCAGATTATAAGAAGTCATCAATGCTTTCGGTGCGGCTTCCTTTACGCAGATCTCAAAGCCCTTCAAGTAGATCTCCCGCAAAGCCCGCTGAGAAACCACACTGTTGGAACCGAAGCGGTTGGCCTCCTGATTGTTGCAGGTAAAGTGCTTGATGGTGACAGCACATTTCTCATGCTTTTGTACGCCGCGGATCACCGCTGCCGCTGTCTTGCCGGAAATCAGGGGGTCTTCCGAATAGTATTCGAAGTTCCTGCCGCAGAGCGGGCTACGGTGGATGTTCAGCGCAGGTGCCAGCCAGACGTTTGCGCCGAAAAGTTCCATCTCTTCGCCCACCAGATCGCCGCAGGCTTCCGCCACAGCCGGATTCCACGCTTGAGCGAGCGCCGTGCCGATGGGGATGGCAGAGGCGTAGTGATGAAGAACCCTATAGGTTTTGGCTTTTTCCTCATTCTGCCGCAGTTTTAGGCGAATCAGCTGCTGAATCTCGGGAGGCAGAATATTGAGGATGCTGTTAAATGCGTCAGAATCCAAACCCTCCTGGCCGTCCTCCGTCTCCATATATTTAGTAGCAAGGCGCAGTCCGGCAGGGCCGTCAGCCATGATGATGCTGCCATAGCCCTTTTCCGTCACGATGGATGCGGTTTCCCCCGCACCGCCCGCAAGACGTGATGCGGAATTTCCGATAATGGCCGCCATACCCTCCGCGTCCGAGTGCTTTCCTGCGCAGATCGTGGCCAGCTCCCGGTCGGAAAAGTCGGAAAGGTTCTCCAAACCGATATGCTCCCGGCCAACGCTTTCTCGGTCATAGTGGCCGATAAGGCCAAGTGAGGCTGCGGAAACCGAAATACACGGCAGGTCCCTGGGAATCTCGCGCGTGATCTGCGGCTGCCAGTCCTCAAAATCTGCCTCGCCACCGGAATGGCTGAGCTTATCGGAAGTCACAGTCCCATCCAGAATTACGGTACCGACCAGTGTATTGCCTACGGTAAACAGGTAATCGCCCTGCTCCAGCAACCAGCAGTCGTTTCCCGCATCCCAGCTTGCCATATTTTCTAGCGGAAGCTCCAGCACAAGCTTCTCGCTCTCGCCCGGAAGCAGCTCCCTTGTCTTTTGATAAGCGCCGAGTTCCTTTACCGGCTTGATTAGCTCTCCGTCCGGGGCGGAGTAATACAGCTGCACGGTCTCTTTTCCGGGGAAGCGGCCGGTGTTGCGAATCACGGTCTCTACGATGACAATTCCGTTTTCCACCTTGAAACCGATGCAATCCGTCTCAAACTCCGTATAGCTCAGCCCGTAGCCGAAAGGAAAAAGCGGTTCAACGTCTGCCGCGTCATAATAACGATAGCCGACGAAAACGCCTTCCCGATAGCGCGTATCGTCCCGCTCGGCAAAGTCTCCAACCGCCATAATATCACCGGCCTTAGCCCAGGTCGTGGTGAGTTTGCCAGAGGGACAGGCTTTTCCAAGCAGCACATCCGCGAAGGCATCGCCGGTCACGCTGCCAAGCTGGCTCAGGAGCAGTACGTTTTCTACCTGATCCAATACAGGTGAAATGTCCACCGGGCCGCCCACGTTCAGAACCAGCATGAATTTCGAATACTTTTCGGCACACGCAAGTATGTCCCTTTTTTCATCCGCTGTGAGAAGGTAATCTCCCTCGCCGCCGGGACGGTCTGCGCCCTCTCCGGAATTGCGGGAAAGGACGTAAATGCAGACTTCTCCCTCTCCCTCTAGCGGAAACTCATACCGGGGTTCATCGGGCGTCCGCCCCATGCCGACCAGGAAGACGGATTTGCCGAGCTCCTTTGCTTCTTTGGCAATACCTTCGTAAAAGCCCTGGATCACAGCTTCCCGTGCGGCTTTATAGTCTTCCATCCAGGATTTAGTGGTCACGGTAAAGCCTGCGTTCTCCAGGCCTTCTTCCACGCTGACATAATGCCGCACATTCACGTCGCCGCTGCCGGTGCCGCCCTTGATGGTCTCCCGCGCGCCCGCGCCGTAAAGGGCGATCTTGCATGGCTCGGAAAGCGGGAAATCGCCGTTTTTCTTTAACAGCACCATACACTCCGGTGCAAGGGAACGAAGCGTCGAGAGATGCTCTTTTTCAAAATCCTGGACTTCAGGGGAATCGATTCTGACCATATTGGTTAATCCTCCAATTGATTGACCATCTGATGCAGCGCCTTGTCAATCTCCATAATCGCATCCGATGGAATCTGCACCATCTCCATGATTTCCCGGGCGGTATTGTTTCCAACCGCTACCATCAACCCTTCTACAGAAAACTGCCGGGCTTTGGCAACAGCCTCGATGGCCGCAAACATGGGAGCCAGGACGGTCTTCGCCTCCTCGTTCTGCCTGCGCAGATGGGAGAGCGTACACGACACACTCAAAACAGGTGCAAAGTTTCCGTTCATGGAAATGGCTGCTGTCGGCTCGGTAAAGCCGCTTCGCGTCAACTTCCCCATGACCTCACCCAGCCACTCGATGCTGTCCGGCACCCAATGAGGCAGGCGCGGGCAGACGGAATTGGTGTTGATCCAATCCTCACCGGTGGAGAAACCATGTCCGCCGTAGGAATAGATGTGGCTTTCAAAAGAAATACCCTTCTCCGCCAGTGCAAGTTCCATGCGAAGGGTATTGGAAATATCTACCGTGCGGTCATCGCGGGCCGCGGTAAAGAAGCAGGGACAGGTATCTGCCGTGACATGCTCATGGGGATAGGGCATCCCCGGCTGGCATAGATCGCAAATGTCTTTGAGGATCGCGGGATAGACAAGCACCGCGGCGGTGGGCTTATGCTCTGCCACGGTCGCGGCGCAGGCGGCCAGATGCCCGCCCGCCGAGAAGCCGACAACGGCAATCTTCGTCGTATCTATGTGCCACGCTTCCGCATTTTCCTCGATCAGTGCCATGGCCTGCTCATAGTCCATGAGCGGCAGCGGCCATTTCCCCTTCGGCGTGCAGGTATAGCGGAGAACAAAGGCCTGATAACCCGCTTTCAGATACGCCATAGCCACGGGATCCGCCTCCCGGTCGGAGCACATAGCATAACCGCCGCCGGGGATCACCAGCATAGCGGGGCGCTTGGAAAAGCCAAACTCGCCCTCCACCTCCTGGAGATAAGCTGTCAGCGTAACGTTTCTGCTTTCATTCAAAATGATCTCTTGTGCCTTCATGTTGCGATCTCCTTTCAAAGTAAACCAAGGCCCAACTTCAACACCTCGCCGCTGACACCGCGCTTCATCCAGTCTGCGCAACTCACTCCGTCCACGACAGTAGTGAAGGCGGCGTTAGAACCGCAAAGGCAGTGGACGGTCAGATCGGCGTCTTTACTGTTCTTGTCTGGGGTGTCAAAGAGGAAGGTACTCAGGTTCGGAATCTCTCTCTGCAAAAGCTCCATCATTTCCTTCAACTTCCGCTGGAAGCTCAGCCCCGCGGCCTTGTCCGGGATCCAGCGGCCGTCTTCCAGATACATCTCCATCTGTGTCAGCGCCGCATCCCGCACAGAACAACAATACATGATTTTTATCTCGGGATGATTCTTATGAAGTGCCAGCAGGCTGTCGGTGACAATCTCATCTCCGGTAAGGCGCGCTGCGATCTCCTCCGGCGCTTTCCAGACCTCCCGGGCCACCCGCTGCCAGTCATAATGCATTATGGCGCTGTCCACGCAGGCGGTAATGTCCCGGCACTTCGGGAACGCAGCCGCAACCGCATCCGTCAATAGAGACGTGGCAAACGCTCCCGCCGAAAAGCCGGTCACCAGGATCTGATCCGGGTTAGGGACAAATTCCTTGATCTTTTTCAACAGCATCTGGAAATTTGTATAGCCGTGGTGATGCAGCACAGCGGGCTTCCCATCCAGGTCCGTATAGGGAAAATCTCCGGTTCCGCAGTGAAAGTCCCCGGTGGCGTAAGTCACAAACAGCACGTTCCAGTCCCGGAAGGGATTCTTTTTTGACTGCCCGAAGGTTCCCATTCGGAGAATGATGTCTCCAAACCGCACATCATCGGAGTAGAACATCTCGCCCTGTCCGCCAACGCGCTGGGGCCTTGCGGCAGTGTGCTCGTCTACGGAAACACCGCCTCCGGAAAAACCGATCATGAGTTTATTGGCGCTGCCCAGGCGGATGCAGCCGTGGTAGGGGTTGCCGTTGGCGCAGAGAGCGCCATCCGGCCAGTATTCGTAGTTTTTGCCGGCTTTCGGGCGCTCCGGCAGCTCGGGAAATCGGGTCAGCTCGATATAATCCGCCAGGAGCCGGTTGAACAGCGGCCAGCCACGCCGATCCTCTTTATGCGTTTTCCGCTTTGCCATGGTTTTCCTCCCCGCTCATCGCATAGAGCTCTTTTGCCTTTTCCACCTTATAGCGGAAGCAGTCTTCCCGCAGTTTATCCTGCTTCGGCTTTTCCTCGGCCTTGTCGGTGCCAAAGCCGTGATAGCCGTCTTTGTACATCTTCAGGTCCAGCAACTTGCCGTGCTGCTTTAATAGCTCCGCGTAATGCTCTCCCTGTGGATGCAGGGGATCCCGGCCGCAGACGATGACCACCGCCGGAGAGAGCTTTTCCAGCGTCTCCGACCTGATCTTCGCTGCCGGGGACAGCAGCTCGCTGTCCAGGGACAGCTGGGGCGGATAGAGCTCAAACATCAGCTTGTAGAGCTTGTCCCCCTCCGGGAAGTCGATTGGGATCGTATGGGTGAAGTCCAGGAAAGGTACCTCCATGATCTGCCCCGCGATTTGCACCCCCTGCTGTGCCAGCAGGATGGCGGCGCCTGCCGTAAGGTGCCCGCCCGCACTGCCGCCGGAGAGGATGATCCTGTCGGGGTCGATGCCCAGCTGCTTTGCGTGAGATTTCAGCCACTTGACGGTATCCAAGACCTCCTCCTGCGGATAAGGGAAGCTCCTGTCATACAGCCGCTTGTAGTTCACATTGACCACAAAGGATCCCAACTCTTCGCTCAACCGCTGGCAATAGCGGTCATCATCCACCGCGTCCAGTCCGACCCAGGCGCCGCCGTGGATCTGAACGAACACCGGCATGTTCTCCCGCTGTTCGGGATAGTAAAATAGCACTTCCACCGGGTCTTTCCCTTCGCGCTGGATGTAGCTGCGATCCCCGACAACGGGATCGGTCTTGTAATGCTTGTTGATCTTATGGAAGCGGGCGTTCATCACCGCCCGTTTGATTGCCGTAAATGCCATGTCATTGCACCTCAATCTTTAATTCTCCGTCACCGCGTGTCACGATAAGCGCCCGGCCGTGCCAGGTTCGGATGGTCCTGTCGAAATAGTTTTCCTCGCTCTTCGGGTCTGCCGTACCAAAGCCCAGGATCGTACGCTCTCCAATCGTTTCTGCTGTGAGCGTCAGCACCGCTTCCGGGTTAAGGATGCCTTTTTTGTCCTTTACGGAGAGCTCAATGATTCCGCCGGCAAGGTTTGCCTGTTCGATATGCACGTCATCTGATGCCGTCATCAGCCGGTCCTGTTCTGCTCTCTTTCCTTCCCGGATATTGATCGCTGTCAGCTCGCCCGGCTCGTAAACGGTATCAAACAGCGCCTTGCAGCGCTCTGTCCTTTGTCTCCCGACCGAGCGGCCGTTGACAAGCAGTTCAACTTCGTCAGCGTCGGAATAGACCTCCACCATAATAGGCCTACCTTCATAGTCCCGATAGTTCCAGCTCCGCAGGGCGTCTGACCAGCCCCAACGGGTGGGAGACTGCTTTTCTCCGTAATGGGCCGGGTCCTGAACCGCGAGATAGGGCTCTTTCCGAAGCCCCCAGACGATCTGTCGCCAGTAGGATACCGGCCGGCGGTCGCCGATCAGATCGAAGTCACCGCAGCCTGCAGTCCGCCAGGGATAGGCGCCGTACAGATCGTACTCCAGCGCCTCGCCGTAGCGGTGTTGCCCGACGCCGGCCTCGCCCAGGTAGTCCCAGGCTGCCCAGCCGAAGTCCCCGATTAGCTGCGGAAGTTTCTCGCAGAGCTTCCAGTTCTCATAGAGAGCCCCGGGATAGCATTCCGCGCCAAGCATGACGCGGTGGGGATACTGCGCAGCGTCTGCTTCGTAACGGAAGGTGGCGTAATTGTAGCCTGCCACGTCCAGATAACTGAATGCCTCCTCCAGCGGCTCTCCGATTTCCTGGGAGGCCATCAGTCTGGCCAGCTCCTCCGCATTCCCGTTCAAAATGGAATTGATGTCCGCCCCGGCCCTGACAGCCAGCTCCGGAATGCGATCCATCAGCGACAGCACCGGGTTTATACAGTTGGTGAGATAGCGCGTGGGATCCAGTTTTCGGATATGGCCGCAGATCTGTCTGCCGTATTGCACTTCGTGGGGATCGCTGACCTCGCAGATCTCATTGCCGATGGAATAAAAGATCACCGAGGGATGATGGAAAGCCAGTTCCACCATAGTAGCGGCGTCTTCCTTCCAGTGAGAAAGGAAGTGGGCGGAATAATCAGAGTCCACCTTCGGCGCTGTCCAGGCGTCGCAGAGCTCCAGCATCACGAGCATCCCCAGCTCGTCACAGGCCTCCAGCACCGTCCGGCTGGTGGGAAAATGGGCGCAGCGGATCGCGTTATAGCCCGCTTCCTTGAGCTTTCGGATACGCCGGAAAGTCAGCGCCCGGTGCTCCACCGCCCCGATCACGCCGTGATCCTGGTGGATGCATCCGCCCCGGAGCTTGATGGGCTCGCCGTTTACGCGCAGCCCGCGTCTTATGTCCAGAGAAAGCGTTCGGACGCCGAAGCGCGTGTGCTCGGTGTCCAGTCCCTCTAGTTCGGTCTCGCAATTGTACAGGTAAGGGCGGTCAACGCTCCAGAGCTTCGGATGCTCCAGCGTAAAGCGCAGCGCTGCCGTCTTGGTCTCGCACGCCAGGAGTGTTACCGGGGCGCTGATCTCCGCATCGCCGATCCGGTGGCGCAGACAGAGCGTCTGCTGCTTCGCTTCCCGGTTGACCAGCGTAGTTTGGATCAGCAGTGCCGCGGCTTCTTCATCTGCTTCCGTCACCGTGATTCTCACGCCGTTTGGCGCGATATGGACGCCGCCCGCCCGATAAAGCCACACGTCCCGGTAAATGCCGGTGCCTGTATACCAGCGGCTGGAAGGAACGCCGTTTCGCACCAGCACCTTGACGGTATTCTTTCCCGGTTTCAGAAAGGGCGAGATGTCAACGGTAAAAGCGGTATAGCCGTTTGGATGCTGCGCCGCCAGGCAGCCGTTGATATAGACTGCTGCATTGTGATAGATGCCTTCAAATTCCAGATACGCGGCGTCGGAGGGGCCGTCCCATTCGAATTCTTTGGTGTAGTGAACGGTCTCGGCGGGATAATACCCGGTTGCATTGCCGGTGGGCGTTTGGGGATCCCGCGCCCGAGCGATCATGGCGTCGTGGGGAAGCGTTACTGGGACCGGCGACTGTGTACCATTGATCGTGCGCTCCAGCGCCGTTCCGCTGCCGCGGCAGAACAGCCAGCCGCTGTTGAAGCTCTCCCGATTCATCAGTACTTCCTCGAAAGCTGTGCTTCACATTCCTCGCGGGTGATCTGTCCGGCGTTGCACTTGGCCATCAGCTCCGCGTCCTTATCCTTCAGATTGTAGAACGCGTATAGCAGGATCGCAGAGATCCCGAAGCCGATGGCCGGGATCAGATAGCCCAGATCCCAGAGTGCGTTCAGCGCGGTCTCGGACTGGGTCACGCCCTGGGCGGCCAGATCTGCAAAGCTGTCGCCCACGACCTCCTTCCATCCATAGGCCGCCAGGATATACAGCGCAACGGAACCGAGCACACCGCTCAGCACTTTGTTCAGGAAGGATTGCAGGGAATAGAAAATGCCGGAGCAGTCCTTACCGGTCTTATACCGGGTATAGTCGATGGTGTCAGGCGCGATGTAGGTCCTGACTACACTTACAAGAGCATTTGGAATGGCACACAGACCGCCGATCACGATGAACATGGTCTTGTTGTCGCGGCAGAAGAAATAAATGATCAGAGTGGCGGCTGTAAGCAGTGCAAAAATGAAAGCGAGAAGGTTACGTTTGCCAAATTTGTCCGCCAGCTTTCCGCAGAAAGCGCTGAGAATGATGCCGGGGACAAAGCCGATCAGCATAACATAGGTGAAAACCATCGAATCATGGAAAATATAAAAGCCGAGGAAGCCCTCCACCGCTGTGCGGGTGCAGAAGACTGTGGAAATGATGACAGCCAGGAAATAGATCAAGATGTATTTGTTTGTGAACACGCAGTTAATCATGTCCCTGAAGCTGTACTTCTCCTGAGAGCCTTCGTTCTCTACATTTTTGAGCTCGGTGTTGTGCTCATGGACCTTAAACACCATGGGAACCATGAAGACAAGGAATATCACAGCGCCGCAGACGCCGATGTTTCTCAGCGGAACGCCCACCTTTTCGCTCATCAGCGCGGAGACGACAGTCGCCATGCCGATAGCCGCTATGACGGTGATCACGCCTTTCACGGTCAGAATACTGTTCCGTTCGGAGGGGCTGTCCGTCAATGTGGTGACCATCGACTGCATCGGGACTTCAGTCAGCGTGCAGGTGAAGTCATAGAACAGATAAGTCACGAAAAACCAGGCGATTTTAAGTGCATCCGGTGCATCCTTAGGCATCAGGAAAAACAGGATCGTCGCAACCGGGAAAGTCCAGAAGAACAGCCGGTACCAGGGCATATACTTGCCATCGCCGGCATATTTCCGAAACAGTTTCCATTCTTTGATGTTGATTCTATCGATGATATAGCCAAACAGCACATCATCCACCGAGTCAATGATCTTGACGAGCAGGATCGCCGTGGCCAGGGACGCCGTATTGATACCCTGAAACATCAGGAACATAGTCATGTAGGAGCCAACGAGCGACGTGCAGAAAAGCCGCGCCGTGTCGCCCACATAGTACCAGTTCTTTTCCGACCGACTCAGCCGCCAGTCGGGATGTTTGTTCACTCGTTCTTTTTTTGCCATCGCTGCATTCTCCTTTAAATATACTTATTGATAAACGCCATCATCCTCTCGAAGGCCTCTTTGGCATGTGGTTCCTGATCCATACGGTCCATATAGCCGTGTGGCAGCTTTGCTCCGGGAAAGAAGACCAGGTCGTTTGGGACGCCGATCTCGTCCAGCTTCTTTTTGAGGCCGCGTCCCTCCGTGATGAAATAGCCGTTTTCGTCGTTGGGCTCGTTGGAGGCGTTGATCCAGCTGGGAATGAAGCTTTCGCGAATATAGGTTTTCGCGTTGATGAGCGCCACGGCCTCCAGCGTATTTCGCTTTGCGCCGATAGCGCAGCCCAGCATGGCGTACATATTGCCGTCAAATACGCTGGCGTCCAGCGCGGCCTCGTCGATGGCCAGCACCTTCAGGTTTTCCTTTGTCATCACGGGATCGACGCCGAGCATGGCGGCATACTCGGGATTACAGACGCAGGCGGCGTAGATTGCCGTCATATTCGCCCCGGCGCTGCCTCCCGAAAGACAAATGCGGGACATATCCAAATGCAGTTCCTCTTCACGTGCGATCAGATAGCGGAACAACTCGTCCGTCTGCCGGATCGGCACCGGAAACCGGTACTGCGGCGCCAGGGCATAATCCGCATTCACAAGAATGTATCCCTCCTTCACAATGGCTTCCAGCTTTCCAACGCCTCCACCACCGATCTGCATCGGGTCGCCGGAGGATTTATTTCCGAAAATGAAGCCGCCGCCATGGAAGTACACCACTACAGGCCGCTTCTCCCCGCTGTCATCGGGATACCAGATGTCCGCAAAGCTGTTCGGCCAGGTCTCCCCGTATTTGACGTCGTTTCGGCAGATCAGGCCGCTTTCCAGCTTCTTCACTCCCGGTTCATGCCAGGGTTCCCATTCATTGGGTTTGTGCCCCTTGTAAAGTTTTGCATAAACCGCTTTCTGGATGAGGGTACATTTCAGATCGTTCAGGCGTTTTCCCATATTCAGGATCCTCTCTCTGCTTTTCTGTATTCTATTATACGTTTCGCACGAAATAAAAAAATGCCCCTATTTTACGCATATGATAGGTTGAATTTTACTTTTATGGAAGATATAATAGACATATCTCGGAAGAATCCGAAGCTGTTATACTTATGAACGGAGAACCGCCTTGGCAAACTATAATCACCTGATCCGGGAATTATCCCGGCTGGACCCCTATGAGAAGGCCGGAATGGATTCCTTCCGGCAGACGGGAGCCCTTCTTCGGCACGGTCAGTATTTATACCTGACAATGCACGGAACGAGCCGTCATACGCTGGAGAGCATCAATGATCCGCCTGCCCTTCGGGAGCAAGGGCAGATCGTAGCTTCTTTTCATGAGAGATACGGAAACACCGGCCTGACAGAGGAGGACTTCATGCCGTCTGACAGGAATGTTGCCGTAGAAAAACTGCTCCGTTATATTGAAATACCTGCACACTCACACGAGTTTATCGAATGCGCTTATGTGCTTCGGGGCAGCTGCATGCATCGCGTCGGGGAAAACGAGGTCATCCAACAGGAAGGCAGTTTTATTATTATCCCGGTCCCGACAAGACACCAGCTCATTTCCGTCGGCGACTCACTGTGCCTCACCATGAAAATCAGGCTCAGTCACTTCATAAAGATGAGCATTCCGCATCTTCCCTCCATGGTCTATCCGATCAGCTTTCAATGCGGTAAGGACCCTGCCGCCGAAAGTATGCTGCTCTTTCTGTACGAGCAGCAAAGTCTTGCACTGCCTTATCAGAAAGAGTTGATGGAATCGACTGCGGCAAATCTTATTACCTATATCCTACAGCGATATATGGACACGATGCAGCCTCTCTACAGCATTGCATTACGGGACCAGCGGATCCTCGACATGGTCAACTACATGTACAATCATTATCGCACCGTTACGCTCCATGACCTGGCTGCAGAATTCCATTACAATGAATCCTATTTGAGCCGTATGTTTCAGGAGCAGGCCGGACGGTCCTTCTCGGAAACTGTCAAAGATTTCAAACTCCGAAAAGCAGCAGAGCTGCTGAAAACAAGAAAGTGGAAACTCGATCACATCTGCGAAGAGATTGGCTATAAAGATACCCGCCAGTTTATCCGCAGCTTTAAAGAGATGTACGGGATCACGCCGGACAGATTCCGGAGGAGTGCTCAAATCGAAGCATAAAGAAAGGGAGCAGACCACGCTAATGTGATCTGCTCCCTGTTTATATAGTTTTATCCACTTCAAATCATCTGAAAAGCCTTAAACGCCTCGATGATCGCCTCTTCCTTTTTCTTCGGGGTCTCAGGAGACCGACTGTCTTCACTCTTCGGCAGATTATAGTTCTGCCGTTCTATAATCCCACACTTTCTCTTGGTCTTCGCGATATTCAGGTGTGTCACATGGAATCCGTACTTTTCCTGCACCCACGCTTGGATCTCTTCATATGTAGCCTTGCTCTCTGCTGCGGTCAGATCCAACTCGTCCATATCGACCTGAACACTGATATGATGCTTCGCCTCAGAAAGTTTGGACAAAAGACATACCGTCTCCACATGGCCGCATCTTGGGAACATGTCCACAGGCTGAACGGCCTGAACGGTGAAGCCGCCAGCCACCAGGCGCTTTACGTCCCGGGCCAGGGTGGCGGGATTGCAGGAGACGTAGATCATGCGCTGGGCGCCGGAAGCGAGGATGGCATCGATGACCTCCGGATCGCAGCCCTTGCGGGGCGGATCCACGGTGAGACAGTCGATGGTCTGTCCCTGCGCAACCAGTCGAGGTAAAGCCTCCTCCGCCGGGGCACAAAGGAAGGTAGCGTTCCGGATGCCGTTGCGGGCGGCGTTCTCTTTGGCGTTCTCCACTGCCTCAGGGACCACCTCGATGCCGATCACCTTCCCGGCCTTCTTGGCTAAAAGCAGGCTGATGGTGCCGATGCCGCAGTAGACGTCCGCCACCGTTTCATCGGCTTGAGGCGCCAGCAGCTCCAGGGCGGCCCCGTAGAGCTTTTGGGTCTGGATGGAGTTCACCTGCAAAAAGGACCGGGGACTCACCTCAAAGGTGAGATTGCAGAGGGTCTCCCGCAGAGTGGGCTTGCCGGACAGCAGAGCGAAGCTGTCGCCGAAGATCACGTTGGTGTTCCTGTCGTTTCGATTCCAATAGACGCTGTCCGCAAAGGACAGAGCGTCCGTCAGCTCCTTCTTATGAGGCAGATCCCCCCGGGTGACGACGACGGCCATCAGCTCGCCGGAGGTGGTGACCCGGGCCACGGCATGGCGCAGGGTGCCCTTCCCCGTCCGTTCGTCATAGGGCTGGATATGGCATCGATCTGCCCACCCCTTCACCGCCTGCACGGCGCGACAGACCGGTCCCTTTTCGATGCTGCAATCCTCCACCGGCACCAGCCGATGGCTCCGGGGTGCGTAGAATCCGAATGCGGGGCCCTGTTCCGTCATGCCGAAGGGGAAGGCCCCCTTGTTTCGATACCGTTCAGGCCTATCCATGCCAAGGATGGGACGCAAGGGCACCTCGATAAGGCCGCCCAGCCGCGTCAGGGCCTCCGCCACCTGCCCTTCCTTGATGCGCAGCTCCTCCTCATAGGTCACATGCCCAAAGGCGCAGCCGCCGCAGCGGGCGTATACGGGGCAAAGGGGCTCCATCCGATGGGGCGAGGGCTCCACGACGGACAGGAGTTTTCCTACGGCGTAGGAGCTCGTCACTTTAATGATATGTATCCGCACCCGTTCCCCGGGAAGGGCCCCCGGCACAAAGACAGCAAAGCCGTCCACCCGGCCCACGCCCGTCCCTTCCAGGGTGACGCTGCCCACGGTCAATTCCAGCTCTTCATTCTTTTCCACCGGTACCATGCTCATTTCAGGATCACGTTCTCCTTGCCGAATACCGCCTTCAGGGTGTCCATAAGCTCCTCATCCACCTTCACATTCCAATCCCGAGGCGCGCCCTTGGCCTGACGCTTGGCGTCCACCAGCACGATGGGGGTCTGGCCGGGATAGTTTTGGATGATCTTCTGCACCTTATAGGAATCGGACAGGACCGGCAGCCGGATATACAGCTTTTGGGAAGCCGCCTCCAGATCTGTCAGCTCCTCGATGAGCAGGGAGTTCACCCGCTCCTCTCGAATGTTCAGCCGGCCCTTCACCAGCACCGGAGCGTCGTCGTGGAAATAGCGGCCGTATAGCTGCAGCGTCCGGGGGAAGATCACCGTTTCCACCGTGCCGGTCACGCCCTCCAGATCGGCGTAACCCATCATGCCGTTATTTCCCTTAGTTGGCCGGGTCTTGCAGCCCGTGAGGAGCCCGGCCACGGTCACCAGGGCGTTATCCTGTACGCCCGTGTTGCCGTCCGCTTCCACCAGGTCCATGACGGTCACCGGGTAGGAGGCAAGCACGTCCATATAGTCGTCCAGCGGGTGGCCGGAAAGATAGAGGCCCGTGGCCTCCCGCTCCTTTTGCAGCAGGAGCTTGTGGGGCATCTCCGCCGCCGGAAGGATGGGCGGATGGGCGGTGACCTCCGCGGTCCCCACGTCCATATCGAACAGGGACATCTGCCCCGCATCCCGGTTCCGCCGGGTCTTGGCGGCCAGCTCCATGGCCCTATCGTAGACCTTCAGCAACTGGGTCCGGGTGTAGCCCATGGAATCGAAGCAGCCGGCGTAGATCATGTTCTCCACCATCCGCTTGTTGAGACCGCCCACCCGGTCGCAGAAATCCCAGAAATCACGGAAAGCGCCGCGCTGCTGCCGCTCCTGGACCAGCTCCTCCATGACGGCCTCCCCCACGTTCTTCACCGCGGCCAGGCCGAAACGGATGGCGCCCTCCTCCACGGAGAACTTGGGACGGGACTTGTTCACGTCCGGGCCCAGGACCCGGATGCCGCTCTTGCGGGCGGCATATACGTATTCCGCCACGGAGTCGGAGTTGCCCATGTAGCCGTTGATGATGGCGGCCAAAAACTCCACGGGGAAATAGTGTTTGAGATAGGCCGTTCGATAGGTGGTAACGGCGTAGCAGGCGGCATGGGCTTTGTTGAAGGCGTAGGAGGCGAAGTCCATCATCTCGTCGAAGATATGGTCCGCCACCCGCTCGCTGACACCTCGCTTCACGGCGCCCTCCACGCCCTCGGTGCCGTGGACGAAATACTCCCGCTCTCGGGCCATCACGTCATGCTTCTTCTTGCTCATGGCCCGGCGGACGATATCCGCCCGGCCCAGGGAGTATCCGCCCAGAGTGCGGACGATCTCCATGACCTGCTCCTGATAGACCATGCAGCCGTAGGTGGTGGACAGGATGGGCTCCAGCCGCGGGTCCTCATAGTGGACGGAGCTGGGATCGTGCTTGCCCTGGATATAGCGGGGGATGCTCTCCATGGGACCCGGACGATAGAGGGCGATGCCGGCGATGATATCCTCGAAGCAGTCGGGCTTGAGCTGCATCAAAAACTGCCGCATGCCCGCAGATTCCAACTGGAACACCCCGTCCGTGTCCCCCCGGGCGATCATGGCATACACTTCTTTATCGGTGAAATCGTTGGTGGAGAAATCCGGGGGCTCCTTCCCCTGCTCCCGAATGAAGTTGAGGGCGTCCCGGATAACGGTGAGGGTCCTGAGTCCCAAAAAGTCCATCTTCAACAGGCCCAGCTCCTCCAAGGTGGTCATGGGGAACTGGGTGGTGAGGACCCCGTCGTTGCTCTGCAGGGGCACCACCGTTTCAAGGGGCACGCCGGAGATCACAACGCCCGCCGCATGGGTGGAGCTGTGGCGCGGCAACCCCTCCAGCTTCATGGAAAGGTCCAGCACCTTCTTCGTGGTGGGATCGGCGTCATAGAGCGATTTGAGCTCCGGCTGCATCTGCATGGCGTCCTTCAGAGTGATCTTCAGCATGTTGGGCACCAGCTTAGCCAGCTTGTCCGCCTCGGCGTAGGGCACCCTGAGCACCCGGCATACATCCCGGATGACGGCCTTGGCCGCCATGGTGCCGAAGGTGATGATCTGGGACACGTGCCCCTCGCCGTACTTCTCCCCTACGTAGTCGATGACCTCCTGCCGCCGCTCGTAGCAGAAGTCCACGTCGAAATCCGGCATGGACACCCGCTCCGGGTTCAAAAACCGCTCGAACAGCAGAGCGTATTTCAAGGGATCCACGTCCGTGATGCCCATACAGTAGGCGGCCAGGCTGGCGGCGCCGCTGCCCCGGCCCGGGCCAACCATGATGTTGTGGGATTTGGCGAAGTGGATAAAATCCCAGACGATGAGATAGTAATCCACAAAGCCCATGTTCTCCACCACGGACAGCTCGTAGTTCAGCCGATCCCAGGCCTCCTTGCCCGCATTGGGCATCTTTTTAGCCATGCCCTCCTCGCAAAGCTGTCGAAGATAGGTCCGGTTGTCCATACCGCCGGGCGCCGTATACTTGGGGAGCCGACGCTTGCCGAACTCGATCTCCACGTTGCACTTGTCGGCCACCTCCACGGTGTTCTCCAGGGAGCGCTCCTCCCCCGGCAGGAAGAGCAGCATCTCCTCGGCGGACTTGCAGTAGAACTCCTCCGCGCCCATGTGCATCCGATCCTGCTCGTCTACATACCGCTGAGTCTGGATGCACAGCAGCACGTCCTGGGCTTCGGCATCCTCTCTGTCCGTATAGTGGATATCGTTGGTGACCACGGTCTTGATGCCCAATTCGTAGGCCAGCCGTTTCAGCTTGGGCAGGATGTACATCTGCTCCCGAATCCCGTGGTTTTGAAGCTCGATATAGAAATCCTCTCCAAACATGCCCTTCAGACGCCGGGCCAGCTTATAGGCTTCCTCATCCCGATCATGCAGCAGATGCTGTGGGATGTCCCCCGCGAGACATGCGGACAGGCAGACGAGCCCCTCATGATGTCGTTCCAGCAGATCATAGTCGATGCGGGGCTTATAGTAGAACCCGTGGATGAAGGCCTCCGAGGAGAGCTGCATCAGATTTTGATAGCCGGTCTGATCCTTGGCCAGCAGGATAAGGTGGGCGTAGTCCCGATCCGCTTTTCCCTCTTTGACGGTATAGGCCCTTGGTGAAACGTAGGCCTCCATGCCCAGGATAGGCTTTATCCCCTGCTTCTTGCACTCCCGATAGAAATCGATGACGCCGTACATGACCCCGTGGTCAGTAATGGCGAGGGCCGTTTGTCCCAGAGCCTTTGCCCGGGCGACCAGGGCCGGGATACGGGCCGCCCCATCCAGCAAAGAATATTGGGTATGCACATGCAGATGCACGAAGGGAACAGACATAGCAAACCTCCCCAGGTTATTTAATTTAGTATACCATACTCTGGGCCATAAAAAAAGAGAAACCTTTTTGATTTCCCGCCGCAGAAAACAGCGCCGCCCTTTCAGGCGGCGCTGCTGTTGATTTTGAAAGTATCAGTCTTCTACGGTGATGGTTCCGACCTTCACGAACCAGTTATACACGTATCCGACCACATCGCCGTACTCCACCTTGTACCAGGAACCCTGCTGCTTGATCAGCGTGCAGGTCTCGCCGGCATCGATGGTCGCCAGCTTTTCACCGGAGTTGGAAGCCTTATCGCGGATGGGGGCCTTGTTCTGGGAACCGTGGGCGACGATGGTGAGCTTGGTCCCGGCGGGGATGCCCTCGATGACCTGGAGCGTCACGTCCTCATGGGTCAGGACATGACCGCCGCCGGTGGCGCGGACCTTCACCTTCAGCTTGCCGGCGGAGGTGAGGCTGGGCACGGTGGTGGACCACTTTTTGCCGCCGTCGGTGGAGTATTCGATGGTGAAGCCGCTGCCGTTCTCCAGCTTGGCAACCACCTTATGCTCCTTGCCATCGTAAATGAAGGTGCCGCCCTTGACCGTCAGCTTGGCCTTGGAAGGATCAGGGGTACCGGAGGAATCGTCATCATCCACGGGAATGGACCCGATTTTGACGAACCAGTGGTAGACATAGCCCTCCAGGTCACCGCACTTGACCTTGGTCCAGGTGCCGGATTCCCCAAGGAGAGTCCCCTTGGTGCCCGCAGGCAGGGTGCCCAGCTTTTTCCCGGAATTGGAGGCGGTGGCGCGCAAGGGAGCTTTGGTGGTGCTGCCATGGGCAACGATGGTAATGGTGGACCCGACGGGAGCGGACTTGGTCACGGTCAGGGTGACGTCCTTATGCTTAAGGATCGATTTGCCGCCGGTAGCCCGCGTCTTCACCGTAAGGCTGCCCGGATCGGTAAGGCCAGGCGCCTTGGTCGTCCAGGTCTTGCCGCCGTCCACTGAATACTCCACGGTCAAACCGGTGCCGTTCTCCAGCTTGGCTTCGACCTTATGCTCCTTACCGTCATACAGGAAGCTGCCGCCCTTGACGGTGAGCTTGGCGACGGAAAGATCAGGTTCAGGCCCAGGCACGGTCTCCGGCGCCTCGGGATCGGGCAATTCTCCTTCCTTGACGAACCAATAGTATACATAGCCGTCTTCGCCGTCAAAATCGATCTTATACCATACGCCGGACTTGCCCAGCAGATCATACTTTTCGCCGGGAAGGGCGGTGCCGATCTTGGTGGAACTACTGCCCGAAGCGCTGCGCACAGGAGCCTTGGTGGTGCTGCCGTGAGCGACGATAGTGACCTTCGTGCCGGAAGGCATCTTTTCCAAGACCTCTATCACCACGTCCTTGTGGGTGAGCTGAGAGGAGCCGCCCGTGGCGCGAACCTTTACGGTCAGTGTGCCCACCGCAGTCTGGCCGGGCACGTTCTTGGTCCAGGTCTTGCCTCCGTCGGTGGAATACTCGATGGTGTACCCATCGCCGTTCTCCAGCTTGGCCGTGACCTTATGCTCCTTGCCGTCGTACACGAAAGTGCCGCCCTTCGCGGTCAGCTTCGCCTTGGTAGGATCGGGCTCCACGTCCGTAGGCGCAGAGTAGGCGCCGACCTTGACGTACCAGTAGTAAACATAGCCTACCTTCGATCCATAGTTGATCTTATACCAGGAGCCCTCCCGAGAGATCATCTTATACTTTTCACCGGCATTGACCGTACCGATCTTGGTGCCCTTCGTGGTTGCCGTAGCGCGGACAGGGGCCTTTTTAAGACCGGCATGGGCCACGATGGTGACCTCCGTCCCCTCGGGCGGATTATCGGTGATCTCCAGCGTCACGTCCTTGTGGTTCAAAACCACGTTGTCCTTGACGGCGCGGACCTTTACCGTCAGCTTGCCGGCATCCGTAAGGCCCGGCACGGTAGTGGACCAGTTTTTGCCGCCGTCCGTGGAGTACTCCACCGTAAAGCCCGTCCCATTGGTCAGGGAGACCTTGACCTTATGCTCCTTGCCGTCCTTCAGGAACAGACCGCCGCTGGCGTTCAGCTCGATATTCAGAGTGAGGACCTGACTGGTCTTCACATATCCCGCGGGATTAGCGATGCGGATGAATGCGCCGACGCTGCCTTCAAACTTTGCGACCGCGCCAGGAGCCAAGGTGCCTACCACCTTGGAGGCATCGTTGGATTCCTTATACACATTGATCACGCCGCCCGAAGTGTTCTTCACGAACTTGTCGGAGACAGCCTCGCCGTCTCTCACGAACAGGGCGGGGACCAAAGAAAAGACCATGATCGCCGTCAACAGTATCGAGATAGTTTTCTTCATTGTGTGTTCTCCCCTTTCCAGACACAACATGTTGTGATTGGACATATTGGTCTGAATTTTATGAACATTCTATGAACACTATACCATGATTTGCAAAAAAATAAAGCATTATAAATGTGAACTTTTTATGAACATGCAAGCAAAAACAGCCTTTTTCCGTGATTTTTCGAGGAAAAAGGCTGCATAATCTGAATGTATACTTATCCTATGCTTGAATGAGATCCTCCATGGAATATAAGCCCGGTTTTTGGTCCAGGATCCAGGTCGCGGCCCGAAGAGCGCCTATGGCAAAGACCCGTTTGCTGGTGGCTCGATGGGTGATGATGATCTCTTCATCGGTGCCCAAAAAGTGCACGGCATGCTCTCCCACCATATTTCCGCCCCGCAGGGAATGGATGCCGATCTCGTCCTTGGTTCGCCGTTTGTTGGTCTCATGGCGGCCGAAGATAAGCTCGCTCTCTCCGCTCCGAGCGGATTCGATCTGCTCCGCAAGCATCAGGGCCGTGCCGCTGGGCGCGTCCACCTTTTTATTGTGATGGATCTCCACGATCTCCGGATCGAAAGCGTCGCCGAGGACCTTGGTCGCCGCCTTCACCAGGGACAGCTGGAGATTCACCCCCAGGGACATATTGCGGGCGTAGAACACAGGGATGAGCTTGGAAGCCGCCTGCAAGCGTTCCTTCTGCGCCCCGTCGAGGCCCGTCGTGCCGACGACCAAGGGCTTTTTCTCCCGCAGGCACAGCTCCAAAACGGCCATGGCCGCCTCCGGTCGGGAAAAGTCGATCGCCACGTCGAAGGGCGCATCTACCGCCTCTGCAGACGAAAATAGCTGGCCAGGGAAATCCCCTGTCATTAGATCGACGCCCACCGCGGGGACCAGATCCCATTCCCCCTCTGTCATGGTGGCCGCTATAGTCCGCCCCATGTGACCCAGGGCGCCGCTGATCAAAACTCGCTTTTTCATGACCGTATCCTTATGAGATCAATCCGAAGTCCCGCAGCGCCTTGCGCATCTTTTCCTCGTTCTCCCTGGAGGGCGGGATCAACGGCAGCCTAAGCTCCGGCGAGCAAAGATCCATCATGCTCATCATGGTTTTGATGGGGATGGGGTTCGTTTCGCAGAAGGCTGCCCGCCAGATGGGCAAAAGGCTGAATTGGAGCTTGCGGGCGATGTCCAGCTTCCCGGCGAAGAAGGCCATGCACAGGTTGTGGACCTCTGAGGGGACCACGTTAGCGATGGTGGAGATGACGCCCTTCCCGCCCACGGACAGGACCGGCAAAATGTGATCGTCGTTGCCGGAATAGATATCGAGGCCCGGACACATAGCCGCCAGATTGACGATCTGCTCGATGTTGCCGCTGGCCTCTTTGATGCCCACCACGTTCTCGCAGGTATCAACGATCTCCTTCATGGTGGCGGGCAAAACGTTTAGGCCCGTGCGGGAAGGCACGTTGTAGACGATGATGGGGATATGGACCTGCTCGCAGATGGCGCCGAAATGGGCCACCAGACCCCGTTGAGTGGTCTTGTTATAGAATGGGGTGACGATCAACAGACCGTCCACGCCCAGGGCTTCCGCCGTGCGAGAAGCTTCGATCACGGCAACCGTGTTGTTCCCGCCGGTGCCGGCGATGACCGGCAGCCGCCGGTTGACCCGCTCCACCACGAACCGGATCACCTCCAGCCGCTCCTCCGCCGTCATGGTGGCCGCTTCACCCGTGGTCCCGCAGACGATGATGGCGTCTGTGCCGCTGATGATCTGCAGTTCGATCAGCCGTGTCAGGGCGGTGTAATCCACCTCTCCGTTGGTGAACGGTGTGACCAGGGCCACGCCGGAACCTTTGAAAACGGTACTCATGCAAAGCTGCCCTCCCTTGCCTTTTTCTCTGTATATGATTGTATCGTTTTCCCTATTCTTTGTCAATTCCCGGGCCAAGGGGTGTCAGGGGAAGTGTCACAGGATCAGAAGCTTCATCCGGCTCTCCATCACTCATATCGGCCAGGGACAGGGCAAGGCATTCTGCCAGGGCCGGCACGGCGTTAAGGGCCTGTTCCAGGGTGTTGGCGTTGTGCCCCACTTCCACCAGGAGGCTAAGTCGGCCCACATGCTGGTTGTATCGCCCCGTCTTGATCCGCACGTCCCGCGCAAGGCGTTTATCGATCCGCCTTAGATCCTGCGTCAGCGTGGAGGCCAGCGCTAAGTTTCCCTCAAAATCCGGCTTGTCCTCATATTTCGTTCCCTGCCCCACCACGCACATGAGACGGGCCATAGGTTTTCCGTCCACCATCACGTAATCGGAGGCATCGGAGCTGGCGTCCCGATGTACGTCGATGAACAGGACCAGGGACGGATACTGTTCAAGGTAGGCTCGCATGGTCTGTTCGCTGCGGGAGTAGGCCGTTTTCAGGCTGGGCGGCTCATGATCCGTGATGTCGTGGAGGACGCAAAACCCATATTCCGTCCTGAGCCTCTCCGCCAGAGCCTCCCCCACGGCGATCACGCTTTTGCTGGCGTCCGCCGTGCGAAAGGAGGAGGTCTTCACATAAGGAGAAGCGGGCGTGGCCGTATAGGCCTCCGTGGTATGGGTGTGATAGATCAGGATCCGTGGCTCCTTGCCCCGCAGATCCAGCCCCTTGGAGACCACCGACGTCTCCGCTTCACAGGTTGGAAGCATCTCTTTTTCAACAGACAAAGCTTCTTCCTCCCCGCGCTGTGCCAGGGCAGGTTGAGCCTCCGGCTCCGGCGAGGGAAGGAGCTCGATAATGCGGATGACGGACAGATATGCCAACAACAAAAATACCAGCCAAAAAAGGCTTCCCTTGGAAGAAACAGTTTTGCGACGATGCATGGGGTATCACCTCCTCGTCATTACCCTATGCATAGGGAAGGATAATTATCGCATCAGCCCCTCCAGTGCATCATAATTCTCCCCGAACAGTGCTAAGTTCAGCCCATAGGACAGGATGGACGCCCCGTCCTTCACCATGGCGTCGATATCCTTCGGAGTGACGCACATGGAGAGGAACCGTCCGCCCAAGGCCTTCTTCGCCTTGGCGAAGAGCTCCTCCGCTCCCATCCGGACCAGACCGGAATACAGGATCGCCTCCGCCGTCAGCACCAGGGGGATGCCTATGGCGATCACCGGGATGCCCAGCGTGGCCCGGCTCAGGCCCATGCGAAAGTTCCCAACCCCGGCGCCGGGAGAGATGCCCGTATCGTTGAGCTGGACCATGGTCCCTACGTGCTCGCTGTCAAAGGAGGCCAAAGCGTCCACCGCCACGATCATATCCGGTTTCAAAATGGAAGCGATGCCGGCCACAGCCTCCGCCGTCTCCACGCCGGTCATGCCCATGACCCCGGCAGCGAAAGCTGCCACCGTGCGGGTGTTTTGCGGCAGCAGCTCCGGAAAGGTGTTCTGCACGTGGCGGGTGACGAAAAGGCTTTCGATGGTCTGAGGGCCGAGAGCATCCGGGGTCACGTGCCGATTCCCCAGCCCAACGACCAACACGCTTTGCCCTTCCCCAATCAGCAAGGAGAGCTCTGAAGCGAGGCAACGGCCCGTTTCACAGCGCACCTCCTTGCTGGATAGGCCGCCAGGAGGCAGCGTCAGGGTGATATAGCTGCCCCGCGGCTTATCCAGTTTTCGCTCCGCCGCCGCCGTCCGCACGCGGATGCGGGAGATGCGGATCCTGCCCCGAGACTCGTTCTCCTCCTCTACCCCCGCCAGCTCCGGACATCGGCGCAGCGCCTCGTGGGCCATATCGGTGCGTGTGTTCATGTAACCTCCTCCAAATAAAATACTACCGGCCGTTTCCGCCGGTAGTTAGGGTGTCCAGATTTCAAAGCAGGATACAGATGAGCCCGTTGCAATCCTCGTTGACCATACGCTCGATGGTGCCCTGCATCTTCTGCTGCACGTTCACGGGCATTCCGCCCAGCTTTCCCTGCATGTTCTCCGTCACCATATCCTGCAACGTTTTTCCAAAGAAGGAGGTCTGCCAAAGAGCGTTCACGTCCTCCTGACGGGCGGCATTCAGGTGCTCCATCAGGTTCTTTGCCTGCTCCTCCGACCCGATGAGGGGGCTCACCTCCGTATCGATATCCACCTTCACGATATGTAACCCCTTGGCTCGCGCTCGAAGACGTACCCCGCAGCGACCGCCCTGCCGAAACATTTCCGGTTCCATGAGCTCCATCTCCTCCATGGAGGGCGTCACCACCCCGTACCCCGTCTGTTCCGCCTCCTCCAGAGCGTTGGACAGCCGATCGTAGGCCCTTTTGGCGGCAGCGAACTCCCGTATGGCGGAAAACAGGGCAAAATCGTCCGCGATGTCCACCCCTGTCTCCTCGCTGAGCAGGGTATAGAACATGCTTTCCTCCGGCGTCAGAACGAGGGTCACCGTCCCGGTACCCAGGTCCGCTCCCTCCCATTCCGCCTTTTTAAAGTGATCCAACGTCTGCATGCCCGTCACCAGCTTCTCGCAGTCACCCACGGTCTGCACCTCAGGCGACAGCTCCCTGAGCAGGGCCAACACCCCTTCCATCAAGGGGCTTTCTCCCGACAGGGCCCGCAAAAAGCCGGGCACGCTGATCTCCACCAGCTTCACCGGGAAGGCATATAATATCCTTGTGATGAGGTCCCGCAGCTCCTGGCCGGACATGGCCTTCACATCCATGGCCACGGCGGAGACGCCGTAGCTCTCCGACAGCTCCTCTGCCAGGGATCTGGCTGTCTCCGATTCCGGTTCCACGCTGTTCACCACCACAACGAAGGGCTTTTGCGCCGCCTTCGCTGCTTCGATGGCCTGTCGCTCCGGCTCCAGATAACTTTCCCGAGGGATGTCCGTGACGGTACCGTCGGTGGTCATGACGATGGATATGGTGGCATGTTCCTCGATGACCCGGGTGGTGCCCACCTCCGCTGCCTGGGAAAAGGGGATATCATGGTCAAACCAGGGGGTGGTGACCATTCGCGGGCCCTCCCCCTCCCGGTCCCCTACGGCCCCGGGGACCATGTAGCCCACGCAATCGATGAGCTTGCATCGACAGGAAACGCCCTCCTCAAATGTCACGTTCACCGCCTCCGCGGGCACGAATCGAGGCTGGGTGGTCATGATGCTGCGGCCTGCGCCGCTCTGGGGCAGCTCGTCGGTGAGCCGATCCTTTTCATACTCGTTTTCCATGTGGGGCAGCAGCAGCAACTCCGAAAACCGCTTGATGAAGGTCGATTTCCCCGTGCGCACCGGGCCGGCAACGGCGATATAGATATCGCCCCCGGTCCGCTCCGCGATGTCTTTATAGATATCTTTCATACCGTTCCTCCGCCTGTTTGCTATATCTCACTGTATGCGATTTGTGCCGGGGTATGCGGCTCACTTTTCAATCTTTGCCCGCCGTGGTATACTACGTCCATGACCAAAACCTTTCGTATCATCTCCATTGGCACCACCGCTGTCGCTGCCGCCGTCTTCTGCCTGTGGGCCGTTCGGCGGTCCATGGAGCTGTCCTGGGAACTGCTGACGGCGCTGTGCAGCCTGTGTCTATTTACGATCCCTTTGATCGCCGCCCTCTGTCGTCTGACGCATCCGGAGCAGGCGTCCCTTTCGATCGTTCCGAAAAAAGATAGTTTACGGGAAAAGCTGACGATGTGGGGCGTCCTTATTGGATTTGGCGTCGCGGCCAGCCTGGCGGAGTTTGTCCTCGTATATCTGCTCGCCAAGCCTGGATCCGATTTTTTATCCTCCTTCCAGGAGCTGTACTACCGTTCCGACGTAGGTCATTATATGTGGATCGCCCGGAATCGATACGTGGCCGAAGGGCCCGATCGGCTGCGGCTGGTGTTCCTGCCCCTGTATCCAATGACGATCCGACTGTTCGCCGGAGAGGGGGATCTCTTTTCGGGGGCGTTCCTGACGACCCAGGTCTTTTCCCTGGCCTGCCTCCCCTCCGCCTACGAACTGTTTCGCCTCGATAGGGACCGCAAGTCCGCCGCGGCCTGTGCCCGCATCCTGTACCTGCTGCCTGGAACAGCCTTTTTGCGGGTGCCCATGAGCGAAGCGCTGTTTTTGTTTTTGACGCTGAACGCCGTCTATCAGGCGCGAAAAAAACGGTATCTGGCCGCATCGCTCTTGGCGGCCCTCTCCGCCCTCACCCGTTCGTTGGGCATCCTTCTGCTGGCGTTGATCGGGATCGAGATGCTGCTGGACTTTTTCTCCAAATTCAGACAGGACAAGCGGCAGGCATGGCGCATGGTCCCCGGATTCCTGGGCTGTCTTGCGGTGGGGTGCACGGGCACCCTTGTCTATCTTCTCATCAACGACTATTGCACGGGCAGCCCCTTCACCTTCCTCACCTACCAGCGGGAGAACTGGAACCAAGGTCTGGGCCTGTTCTTCAACACCACCGCCTATCAGACGGAATACGCACTCTCCTTTTGGAAGGCCAAAGACCTGGAGGAGCTGATTTCCTTGAGCCTCCCCAATCTACTATGCTGCTTCGGCGCCCTGGGACTCCTGTGCTATGATCGCAAACGGATGCGGCTGAGCTATCTTGCCTGGACGTTGATCTACTACGCCCTGTCCGTGGGCGCCACCTGGCTGCTGAGCGGGCCGCGCTATCTCGCCATGCTCTTCCCCCTGGCCCTCTCCATCCAGCGGCTCACGAAAACGAAAGCAGGAGACCTGATCACGGAAACGGCGCTGTTCGCGATCCAGACCGGGTATCTGCTCATGCTGGCCTTGGATATGTCCGTATATTAATTAGCGTGGACAAACCCGGCTCCATCCGGTATACTGTTCCACATGGAAAAGCTTCGTCGTTTTTTAGCCTATTATGGGCCCCATAAGGGCTTGTTCGCCCTGGATCTCACCTGTGCGCTGATCGTCGCCGCCGTGGACGTATCGTTCCCGCTGGTGACCCAATACATCCTGCGCACCCTCATCCCCGCCATGGCTGTGAACAACGCCCTGGTGAAGACCTTCATGCTGCTCTTGGGCTGCCTGGTCTGCGCCTATATCATGCGCGCCGTTTTGCAGTTCATCATCGGCTACTGGGGCCACCGGCTGGGCACCTTCATCGAGGCGGACATGCGGCGGGACATCTTCACCCATATCCAGACCCTGCCCTTCTCCTTCTATGACCGCATCCGCACGGGCAAGCTCCTCTCCAGGATCACCAACGACCTATTCGAGGTGACGGAGCTGGCCCACCACGGCCCGGAGGACGTGCTCATCTCCACCATGACCATCTTGGGCGCCTTTATCGCCATGTTCACCATCGAATGGCGGATCGCCCTGTGCCTGCTCATCCTGCTGCCGGTCATCATCTATTTCGTGATGCACACCCGCCTGAAGATGCGGCGCACCAGCCGTCAGGTGAAGGAGCGGATGGCGGAGATCAACGCGGACATCGAAAGCTCCATCTCCGGCGCCCGGACCGCCAAAGCATTCGCCAATGAAAAATATGAGATTCGAAAATTTGAGAAGGGAAACAAAAACTTCCTGTCCGCCAAGAAGGATTTCTACAAGGTCATGGCCCTCTTCAACAGCGGCACGGAGTTCTTCCTGGCCATGTTCAACGTGGCGGTCCTCGCCTGTGGCGGATATCTGATCTATAAAAGGCAGCTGGACACGGTGACCCTCATCACTTTCACCCTGTATATCTCCACCTTCACCTCCCCCATCAAGCGGCTGGCCGCCTTCGCGGAGCAATACATGATCGGCATGGCCGGATTCACTCGGTTTTTGGAGATCATGGACACCAAGCCGGCCATCGAGGATAAGCCCAACGCCCTGTCTCTGGAAAACGTGAAGGGGGACATCGCCTTCTCCCACGTGTCCTTCGCCTATAACGAGGGGCAAAACGTGTTGCAGGACGTGAATCTGACCATCCCCGCAGGCAAGACGTTGGCCCTGGTGGGCCCCTCCGGCGGCGGCAAGACCACGTTGTGCCACCTGCTCCTTAGGTTCTACGATATCCAGATGGGCAGCATCACCATCGACGGCCACGACATCCGAGACGTGACCATGCGCTCCCTGCGGGAGAACGTGGGCATCGTGCAGCAGGACGTGTTCCTGTTCGCCGACAGTATTTTGGAGAACATCCGCTACGGGCGGCTGGACGCCACCGACGAGGAAGTCATCCAGGCGGCGAAGCGGGCCCACATCCACGAGGAGATCATCACCTTCCCGGATGGGTACGAGACCAACGTAGGCGAGCGGGGCATGCTCCTGTCCGGCGGGCAGAAGCAGCGGGTCTCCATCGCCCGTCTGTTTTTGAAGAATCCGCCGGTGCTCATCCTGGACGAGGCCACCTCCGCGTTGGACACCCTGACGGAGGCGGACATCCAGCACGCCTTCGACGAGCTGAGCCGCGGCCGGACCACGCTGGTCATCGCCCACCGGCTCTCCACCGTGAAGAATGCGGACGAGATCGTGGTCATCGACGAGCACGGCATCCGGGAGCGGGGCACCCACGAATCCCTGCTCGCCCAAAAGGGGCTGTACGCCGGCTTCTATCAGGCCACGCTGCGGGATTAGAACAGCATATACTCTTTGAAGATAGGAACGAGCTCGTCCGCCGCCTGGGGAGCGTACCGGGGCGAGATGGCCAAGGAAACAAAATCATAGGGGGCGGCGGCGCGGAAGCTGCCGTCCTCTTTGTATTCACGATATGGGATGAGGGGCTCGGGGCCGTTCGCCCGTTCGAACAGATCCGGGAAGGCCTGAGGCAGGCGAATGTGGGCCCCATCGTTCAGCAGGATCTGCTGCGGCACGTCGTTTCGGGAAAAGGGCCGGCGCACGTTGTCCAGGGAGGAGACGATCCGAGCCGCCAGGGCAAAGAGCAGATAATTGGCTTCGTCCAGTTTCTTCTCCCGATAGAACCGATCCAGCTCCATCCGGCGATGGGGCGGCAGGGAGAGCACGTTGTACAGCACATACCCAGGGCCGGGGCAGCCGATGCCAAGGTCGCTGTGGGCATCCACATGGGTCACGTGGAAGGGGACCTGCAGCCGTCCCGCCTCCATCAGCTCTTTCCAATAGACCAATGCCCCGTCATGGGTCTCGAACACCCGCCCCGGCAAGGGATGGCCCCTCGACAGCAAACAGTCCTCTTCCAGGAATCGGCGCACCTCATCAGCCGCCCAGGGCTCGTGTCCCTGAACCGACGGGCGGTGTCCCACCTCTGCCAAGGGGCAGCACTCCGCCAAAAAGAAATCCAGATCGATATCCAGTACCCGCTGCATGATGCGTCCCTCCTTTTTTCAAGTATACCACTTTCCTTTCCCTTTTTGACGTGCTATACTGAATAAAAATTTTGGAGGTAAGCCCGGCGTGAGGACGATATTCGTGATCGCATATCTATCCTTGCTGGGACTCTATCTTTTTGTGGAGACCGGGGACAGCTTTCGCCGCCGGGCGGTGAACAAGATCGTCCTCTCCTCCCTGTTCCTCTTCTTCGGCCAATTCTGGTTTTGGACCAACGGCTACGCCCACGGCTGGCAGTTCATGGCGCTGGTGGGCCTGTTCTACACCTGCATGGGCGACGCCCTGCTTTTGTTCAGCTTCGGCGCGGGTGGGGCCGCCTTCGCGGTGGCCAACCTATGTTTCATCGGCTACACCGGCTGCAGCCTCTGGTTCGGCGGCGCTTTCTTCACCGCCCTCCCCTGGTGCATCGGCTTTCTCGTGCTGTATCTGATCGGCTTTTTCTTTATGGTGAGGACCAGGCGGATCGATTTGGAAGGCAAGACCGCCGTGGCCCTGTTCTATCTGATCACCGTTTGTCTCCATGCCGCGTTGAGCGTGGCGGCAGCCCTCCTTCTGCCCGGCACCCACACCCTGCTGTTGGGGCTGGGGCTGCTGCTGTTCATGATCAGCGACCACTTCTTGGTGATTTATAAATTCAAACGAAAGCAAAAATGCATGCTCCGCGCCAACACCGCCAGCTATTTTCTCGGCATGATGCTGGTGGCGCTGAGTTTCAGCGTGCTGAGCTGAGAACGATGAAAGAAGGCCATCTATGAAACATATCTTTATATTCAATCCGGCAGCCGGACAGGGGCACGCGTTGACCACCATTCAAGACGCGCTCTCTCGTCACGAGGACTGCGAGCTGTACGAGACCCGATGCCCCCGGGACGCCACGGCGTACATCGAAAAACGGATCGCCGCGGAGCCGAACGATCGGCTCTGCTTCGTGGCCTGCGGCGGCGACGGGACCATCAACGAGGTGGCTTCCGGCGTGGCCGGCCATGAGAACGCCTGCTTCACCGTCTATCCCTGCGGCAGCGGCAACGACTTTGTCAAAGCCTTCGGCGGCCGGGATCGGTTCATGGATCTGGACGCGTTGATCGCGGCGGAGCCTGCCCCCATCGACATTTTGCGGGTGGACGACCGCTGGTGCATCAACGTATTCAGCTTCGGCTTCGACACCAGCGTTTTGAAGACCATGAACGCCGTGAAGCGCAAGCCCCTCATGGGCGGCAAGCGTGCCTATTATGTGGGCATCGCCGACGCCCTCATGAAATCCATGCGGACCGGTTGCGCCATCACCGTGGACGACGAGCCCTTCTTTACAGGGGACATCCTGCTGTGCACTTTTGCCAACGCCCAATATGTGGGCGGCTCCTTCAAATGCGCCCCCCGTGCCAGGATGGACGACGGGCTCATCGAGGTCTGCCTGGTGAAACCCATTTCCCGCCTCTCCTTCCTGCAGCTCATCGGCACCTACACGGAGGGGACCCATCTGGAGGACCCGCGGATGAAGGACATCGTGCGCTATACCCGGGCCAGGAAGCTGACCGTAACCAGCGCCAAGGGGCTGCTCCCCGTCTCCCTGGACGGCGAGGTCATCGAGAGAAAATCATTCACTGTTGAGATCGTGCCGGGCGGCGTGAACTTCGCCCTGCCAAAGGCAAAGGAATAAAAAGCAAAGCCCTGCACCGCAGGGCTTTTTTTGAACAGGGTCATCTGTTTTGCATGGCAGCATGCTCCGCTGCCAGCTCCCGGCAGAGGCGGATGGGCGTCCAGGAGAGGTTGTGTTCCGTAGTCACCGCCTTATAGGTCACGGACGCCTGGAGGGCCTGCAGACCGTTGAGCAAGCCGTGGAACTGCTCCGCACTGAGCTCGTGCAGTACCAGCATCTCATCCACAAAGGAGGCGGCCGCTTCCGGCGCAGCAGCGTGCCCGCTGAGCCCCAGGAGCGAGCCCAGGGGCCGAGAAAAGTCCTTTTCCGCCACTTCGACGGCGGTGATGCCATGCTGCATCAGCAGGAACAGTATCTTCATCCGCTTTGTATCGGTGATGTTGAACAAAAGGACCTTTGCCATTCGCACACCCTCCCTCCTTGCATTTTAGTATACGCTTTCCCGGCAAAAAACGCACGAAAATTTTAACACAAAAAATCCTTGCTTTTTTCTCCCGGATGTGTATAATACTTATTGCGTTCACGCGTGGGGCATTAGCACAGTTGGTAGCGCGCAACGTTCGCAATGTTGAGGTCAGGGGTTCGAATCCCCTATGCTCCACCACAAACAAGGACACCGCCGTTGGCGGTGTTTTTGTTTGTACATGTATGAAGGGGGATTCGAACGGGCATGGTAGTGA
>CADCJW010000003.1:0-201520 GCA_902801845.1 uncultured Eubacteriales bacterium | reverse complement strand
GGGGATTCGAACGGGCATGGTAGTGAATTGGGTGCCAGTGGCACCCAAGAGCCATGCCCCGACCAAGCCGCAGCGCGAATTCGAATCCCCTATGCTCCATACTCTCCCAACCCCCCAAAAACGCAAATCCGTATCCCCTTCGTGCCCCGTCCATGCCGGATCATACAAATCTATCGCTATTTCGTCATTTTTTTGATTTCTCTGTTTGTTTTCTATTGTCAAACCGTCTTTTTTTTGATACACTATGAGGGCATAGGGGGATGAACGCAAATGCCGAATTTTCTCGAGGGCCTTCCCAAGGAAAAGGTGCAGCTGCTGTATATCCTGGACGCCGCCAAAGCGGCGCTCACGGAACAGCAGTTTTATCAGTGCGCCTTTGAATGCACGGGCATGAACTGGTTCTCCTTCCATGACGTGGTGGGCGAGCTGGAAAAGAACGGGGACATCGTCCGCCAGCGTCGTCCCTTCGGGACCTGCGCCTTCCTCACGGAGCAAGGCAAGGTCACTCTCTCCCTGTTTGAAAAGGGGCTCACCTACTCCCTGCGGGAGGACATCGATCGGTATTTACAGCAGAACGCCCCCCAATTCCGCCAGGAAAAGGAGCTGGTTTCCTCGGAGGAAGCTTTGCCCGGCGGCGGCAGGCTCGTCCATCTCAAGGCCTTGGAGGGCGACAGGACGCTGCTGGAGATCGATTTGTCCGTCGCGTCCCTGGAGGAGTCCTTGCAGATCCGCAAAAACTGGCAGCAGTGCAGCGCGAAACTGTATGACGCCATCTACGACGCATTGACCGGGAAAGAATAACAGAGGTGCTATGGAAATAGATCTGACGAAACTGAATCCCCCCCAACGGGAAGCGGTCACCTGCACCGAGGGGCCCTTGCTGGTGCTGGCCGGCGCCGGCAGCGGCAAGACCCGGGTCCTCACCACCCGCATCGCCTACCTTATCGCGGAAAAGGGCGTGGCCCCCTACCATATCCTGGCCCTGACCTTCACCAACAAGGCGGCCAAGGAGATGAAGGAACGGGTGCAGAAGCTGACCGGCGAGGAAGCCGGCATATGGCTGTTCACCTTCCACGGTTTCTGCGCCCGGCTCCTGTCCATGGAGATCGAAGCCCTGGGCTTTGACAAGCGGTTCAGCATCTATGACGAAGACGACCAGCAGTCCCTCATCGGCCACATCATCAAGGATCTGAATCTGAACGACAAGGTGTTCTCCAAGCGCATGCTGGCGGGCATCTTCTCCGATGCCAAAAACCACTCCCTCCGCCCTCAGGAGTACCTCATCCAAAGCTATCAGCCCCGGCAGGTGACGGAGGCCTTCGCCCTCTATCAAAAGCGGCTGAAGGAAGCCAACGCCCTGGACTTTGACGATCTGCTTTTGAAGACCATCGAGCTCTTCGAGAAGCGGCCGGATATTTTGCAGAAGTATCGGGACCGGTTCCGCTATATCCTGGTGGACGAATATCAGGACACCAACATGGCCCAGTACCATATCGTGAGCCTGCTTGCCAAGGAGCATCGGAACCTGTGCGTGGTGGGCGACGATGACCAGAGCATCTACGGCTGGCGGGGTGCGGACATCCGCAACATTTTGGAGTTTGAGAAGGATTTCCCCGGCGCCCACGTGGTCCGATTGGAGCAGAATTACCGTTCCACCGACAGGATACTGGAGGCCGCCAACCGTGTCATCGAAAACAACCACGGCCGCAAATCGAAGCGCCTCTGGACGGACAAGAAGGACGGCTTCCCCATCACGGTCTACGAGGGCCGGACGGAGCGGGAGGAAGCGGTGTATATCTGTGACCGCATCCTGAACGGCCGACGCATGGGCAGCCGGTACGACAGCTTTGCCGTCCTTTATCGGACCCACGCCCAAAGCCGCATTTTGGAGATGATCCTCCAAAGCTACAGCATCCCCTACAGGGTCTACGGCGGCACCTCCTTCTTCAACCGGTCCGAGGTGAAGGATGTGCTCTCCTACCTGCGGCTGCTCAGCAACCCCAACGACGACGTGGCTTTCACCCGGATCATCAACGTCCCCCGGCGGGGCATCGGCAACGCCGCTTTGGAGGAGCTCAGGACCGAGGCCCAGCAGCGGGACCTGTCCCTCTTCGCCGTGGTGCTGGACCCCCAGACCCTGTCCCTTCGGACCAGGGCCAAGTTCGCCTCCTTTGCCCAGATCATGGAGACTGCTTTTGAGGAATACGGACAAAAGCCCTTCTCCGTGTTCGCGGCGGACCTGCTGAAGCGCATCGGGTACGACGCCTATCTCAAGGAGGACAAGAAGGAGAATTACGAAGTCCGCTCGGACAACGTCAAGGAACTTTTGGGGTACATGAGCGAGTTTGAAGAATCCTTCGACGATCCGGACGGAGACTTGCTCCAATCCTTCCTGAACACGGTGGCCCTGTTTATGAACGCGGACAACGTGGACGAGCAGAACGGCTGCGTGAATCTGATGACCCTCCACGCCGCCAAGGGCTTGGAATTCGACACAGTGTTCCTCTGCGGCATGGAGGAAGGGCTTTTCCCCTCCTCCCAATCCAAGTTCGACCCCGAAAAGCTGGAGGAGGAGCGGCGGCTCTGCTATGTAGGCGTGACCCGGGCCAGGGAAAAGCTGTATCTGACCTTTGCCGGCAGCCGCATGCTCTACGGACAGTTCACCGCTTCCCAGCCCTCCTCCTTCCTGCGGGAGATGGGCGACGCCATCCAAATGCCCGGAGAATACCGGAGCCGGGCCGATCGCAAGGAGCCGGCGTCCAAACCTCCCGTGGAAAGCTTCCACGCCCAGCCCGCGCCCGCCCGCACGCTGCCTCAAGTCTTCCTGGGGACCAAGCCGGCCGCCGCCCCCAAAGCCACCGACAAGGTCCTGGATTGGCAGGACGGGGACCGGGTGCGTCACGCCATCTTCGGCGAGGGCGTTGTGGAAGGCGTAGAAGGCAAAGGCCCCTCCCAGATCGTGCGCGTCCGTTTCAAAAACGGCGTGGAAAAGCGGCTGACGGCCCTGTATGCGCCCCTCACCCGCCTGGAAAACTAAGCTATCATGGAAAACAACGAATCAAAACGCATGCAGGAGCTGGTGGATCGGCTCAACACATACGCCCGCGCCTACTATGTGGAGGACGCGCCGCTGATCTCCGACGGGGAGTATGACGCCCTGGAGGCGCAGCTCATCGCCCTGGAGAAGGAGACGGGCATCGTCCTACCGGACAGCCCTACCCATCGCGTGGGCGGCGAACCCTTGGCAAAATTCGAGGAGCACCGCCATCTTAGCCGGCTTTGGAGCTTGGACAAGGTCCGCACCGTGAACGGCATCCGGGAGTGGATGGACCGGGTGAAGCGGCTGCTGGATCTGGCGGAAGACCCGCTCTACGCCCTTGAATATAAGTTCGACGGACTGACCATCAACCTGACCTACGAGAATGGAGTCCTCGTCCAGGGCGCCACCCGCGGAAACGGCGTGGTGGGCGAGGCCATCCTGCCTCAGCTTCGGACCATCCGCTCCCTCCCCCTCTCCATCCCCTTCAAGGGCCGGATGGAGGTCCAGGGCGAGTGCATCATGCTCCTGTCTGTGCTGAACAAATACAACAAAACCGCCAAGGAACCCTTGAAAAACGCTCGGAACGCGGCCGCCGGGGCCCTTAGAAACCTGGATCCCCAGGTGACGGCGGAACGGAATCTGAGCTGCTTCTGCTATAACGTGGGATACATCGAGGGAAAGGTCCTGACCGATCATCGGGAGATGATGGCCTTTTTGCGGGAGAACGGCTTCCCCGTCTCCCCCTTCGTCCAGTACGGGCGCACGGCGGACGAGTTCATCGAAACCATCGACCGGGTGGCCGAGGAGCGGGACGGACTGGACTTTCTCATCGACGGCATGGTCATCAAGCTGTGCGACTTTGCTCAGCGGGAGCAGCTGGGATATACGGAGAAATTCCCCCGGTGGGCCATGGCCTACAAGTTTGCCGCGGAGGAAGCCACCACCACCATCGAGAGCGTCACCTGGGAGGTGGGCCGCTCCGGAAAGCTGACGCCGGTGGCCCACGTGACCCCGGTGGACCTGTGCGGCGTGACCGTCAGCAACGCCACCCTGAACAATTGGGACGATATTTGCCGCAAGAAGGTGGGCATCGGCTCCCGGGTATTCATCCGCCGCAGCAACGACGTCATTCCCGAGATTTTGGGTGCGGTGCCCGGGGACACGCCCCAGGCCCCGGTGGAGAAACCCGAGGTCTGCCCCTTCTGTGGCGCCCATGTGGAGCGCCGGGGGGTGCACCTCTACTGCACCAACCCCCTCTCCTGCCGACCCCAGATCATCTCCCGCCTCGCCCACTTTGCGAGCCGGGACGCCATGGACATCGACACCTTTGCGGACAAGACCGCCGAACAGCTCTTCAACGAGCTGAACGTGGCCACCATCCCGGAGCTGTATACCTTGCGCCGGGACCGGCTGCTGGGGCTGGAAGGGTTTGGGGAAAAGAAAGCCCAAAACCTGCTGACCGCCCTGGAGAACAGTAAGCACCGACCCCTGAGCGCCTTTTTGAACGCTCTGGGCATCCCCAACGTGGGGGTGAAGACCGCCCGGGACCTGTCGCTCACCTTCGGCTCCCTGGATAAGCTCAGGCACGCCACCTTCGATGAGCTGATCGCCATCGAGGACGTGGGCGAGATCGTGGCGGAGAGCGTCCTCTCCTTCTTCCATGACCCCCGGATCAGCCAGCAGATCGACGATCTCATCGCCTACGGCGTCTCCCCTGAGGCGGATCGTGCGGCGGTGGACTCCCCCATCAGCGGGAAGACCATCGTGGTCACCGGCACATTGCCCACCCTGAGCCGCAAGGAAGCGGAGGATCTGATCCAAAGCCACGGGGGCAAGGCGGCGGGCAGCGTCAGCAAGAAGACCGACTATGTTTTAGCCGGGGAGGCGGCGGGCAGCAAGCTCACCAAGGCCCAGGCGCTGAACATCCCCATCATCGACGAACAGACTTTATTGGATTGGCTTAAATGAGAATCGGAAAACTGGAAAACAGCGAGCTGGAATCGCTGATCCTTTCAAAATTCAAATCCATACGCCCCGAGTCCCTGACCATGCCTCGGGTGGGTGAGGACTGCGCGGCGTTGGACTTCGACGGGGATCTCATCGTCATGAGCATGGATCCCATCACCTCCGCCGGGGACAAAAGTTTGGGGCTTCTGAGCGTTCATGTGAACTGCAACGACGCCATCTGTATGGGAGCGGAACCCGTGGGGCTGCTGGTCACCCTCCTGCTTCCCCCGGACTATCCTACGGAGGGGATCGGCCGGATCGCGGATGATCTTTCCGCCGCGGCACAGGTGGCCAAGGTGGATATTTTAGGGGGGCATACGGAGTTTACCGACGCCGTGACCCGGCCCATCACCTGCACCAGCGTGGTGGCCCGGATGCCCAAGGATCGAAAGCTTTCGGGCCTGCGGATAGGGGATGATCTGGTCATGACTAAATCCGCCGGGCTGGAGGGCACCGCCATTTTGGCCACGGAGCACGCGCAGCACCTGTCCTCCCTTTCCCCCGCCCTGCTTCGGGAAGCCGAGGGATATTTCTCCCTGCTGTCCATTGTGCCGGAGGGGACGGTGGCCATGGAGCACGGGGCCCACGCCATGCACGACGTGACGGAGGGAGGCGTGCTGGGAGCGTCCTGGGAGATCGCCTACGCCGGCGGACTGGGGCTTGTGCTCGACAGGAACGCCATCCCCCTGACGGAAGCCACCCGGCAGATCGCCCAAGAGGCCGGCATCGACCCCCTGCGCCTGCTGGGCAGCGGGAGCCTCCTCATCGGGTGCGCGGATGGTACGGCCATGGTCAAAGCCCTGCAAGCAGCGGGCATCCCCGCCGCCGTCATCGGGCACGTGGTGGAAAAGGGCGTTGCTTTTTCCGACGGGACGATCGTCGATCCGCCCCAGGAGGACGCGCTCTATGACGCCTTTCGCCCGTAAGATAGGGCTTGCATAATGCGGATACGTCGTGCTATAATACGATGATTTTGGGAGGTAGCCTATGTACAGTATGACCGGATACGGGCGTGGCACGGTATCCATGGACGGACGGGAGCTCACCATCGAGCTCAAGAGCGTCAACAACCGGTTTTTGGACATCGGCATGAAGCTGCCCCGGCAGCTCTCCTTCCTGGAGGATACCTTCCGCAAGCTCCTTTCCGGCGCCCTGAGCCGCGGACACGTGGACGTGTTCGTGAACTATCGCAACCTCAGGAGCGACGCCAAGGCCGTGCGTGTAGACGAATCGCTGCTGCAGGCGTATCTTACCTCCGCCCGGGAAAGCGCCAAGGCCCTGGGCCTTGACGACGACCTCACCCTCTCCAAGGCCCTTTCCCTGCCCGACGTGACCACCATCCTCCCCGCCGACGAGGATCAGGATGCCCTCGTCGAATTGGGAAAACAGTGCATGCAACAGGCCATCGAGGCCCTCAAGGTCATGCGCTATAAGGAGGGAGAGCGGCTGAAGCTGGATCTTGCCGCCCGGATGGACACCATGACCGACTACGCCGCATCCATCGAGCAGCGGGCCCCCGCCGTGGTGGAGGAATACCGCACAAAGCTTACCGCCCGGATCGAGGAACTTTTGGGCGAAACAGAGGTGGATCGGGTGCGGCTCGCCACGGAGGTGGCCATCTTCGCGGATCGGGCCGCCATCGACGAGGAGATCGTTCGGCTGAACACCCATCTGGTCCATTTCCGGGAGCTTTTGGAAGCTTCGGAACCCGTGGGCCGGAAGATGGACTTTTTGGTCCAGGAGATGAACCGGGAGTGCAACACCATCGGTTCCAAGGCCAACGACGGTGAGCTGACTTCGATCGTGCTGCTTTGCAAGGCGGAGATCGAGAAGCTCCGGGAACAGATCCAAAATATCGAATAAGCAAGGGGGATCCCATGAAAGAACAGAGAAACGGTTTGCTTTTGGTGGTTTCCGGTCCGGCCGGCGTCGGCAAGGGAACGCTGGACAAGGCTCTGATGGAGCGCAACAACCGCATCAAGATGTCCGTGTCCGCCACCACCCGGGCGCCCCGTCCGGGGGAAGTCGAAGGCGTCCACTACTTCTTCAAAACGGAGGAGGAGTTCAAGGCCATGGTGGACCGGGGCGAATTCCTGGAATACATGCACGTGTTCGGCAGCAACTACTACGGCACCCCCCGCTCCTTCGTGGAGCAGCATCTGGCAAACGGCTACGACGTGATCCTGGAGATCGACGTTCAGGGCGCCATGAAGGTAAAGCAGGCCTTCCCCGACGCGGTTTTGATCTTCATCACCGCGCCCAGCATGAGCGAGATTAAGTCCCGTCTCATCGGCCGGGGCACGGAATCCATGGAGCAGGTGGAGAAGCGGTTTGCCACCGCCTTCGAGGAGGTCAAGATGATCCCTCGCTACGATTACGTAATCGTCAACGACGTGGTGGATAAGGCCGTGCACCACATGGAAGCAATATTGGAAGCGGAGCGCTGCCGCGTCTCTCGCAGCACCGATCTGATCGAATCTTTTATGGAAATTGGGAGGTAAAACGCTATGATGAATCGTCCGCCGGTCAGCGAACTCGCTGAAAAAGCCGGTTCTCGCTATCAGTTGGTGACCGCTGTCGCCAATCGGGCCCGTCAGTTGCAGGATGATCCGGATGCTCTGGGGAACAACAAGCCTCTGTCCATGGCAGTGGAAGAGCTGTATGAGGACAAGCTCATCGTGATCCCCCCCAAGGAAGCATAAGGATTTCAGCCCAACGTAACGGCCCGCTTCGCACGTCACGACGAAGCGGGCATTCTTTACTCCAACAACTAGGAAAGGAGGGGTCGAATGTTTGCCAAGGTGATCGTTGACATCGCCCATGCGGCGGTGGACCGGGCCTTTACCTATCGCATTCCCGAAGGGCTGGACGTTCGGCCCGGCCATCATGTGCTGCTGCCCTTCGGACAGGGCGACCACATCAAGGAGGGCTTCGTCCTATCCATCATGGACGAAAGCGGCCTCGAGGATGAAAGCATCCTCAAGGACGTCCTTGCCTGTGCAGAGCCCTATACGGTGCTGCTGCCGGAGCAGTTGGCTCTGGCTGAGTGGATGCAGGAGGCGTATCACTGCCTCCTGGTAGACGCCCTGCGGGCCATGATCCCCGCCCAGCTAAGAGGCGGCCGCATCCACGAGAAGCGGGAGCGGATCGTGTTCCTTTCCGACCCGGAGACAGCCTTCGTCTCCAAGTCCCATATCCAAAAGGACGTGGTGGATCTGCTTAAAAAGACGGGACAGCCCATGTCTGTAGGGGATATCCGGGCCTTTTTGCCCAACGCCGGCCCCGCCATCACAGCGTTGCTCAAGAAGGGCGTGCTCTCAGAGAGCAGCTTCACCGTGTTCCGCCGCCCCGGGTATACGACCCAGGCGGACGCCCTGCCGGTGCTCACGGCGGAGCAGGCGGCGGCTTTGAACGCGGTGAACGAACTGGAGCCCGGTCAAACGGCCTTGCTGTACGGGGTCACGGGCAGCGGCAAGACGGAGGTCTACCTGCGCTGCATCGAACAATGCCTTCAGGCCGGGAAAGGGGCCATCGTCCTGGTGCCGGAGATCGCGCTGACGCCCCAGACCGTGGGCCGCTTCTCCGCCCGATTCGGGGACAGGATCGCGGTGCTTCACAGCCGTCTCTCCCCCGGGGAGCGGTTCGACGAATGGCGTCGCATCCGCCTTGGCAAGGCGCCCATCGTCATCGGCGCCCGCAGCGCCATCTTCGCTCCGGTGGAGGAACTGGGCCTTATCATCATCGACGAGGAGCACGAATCAAGCTACCAAAGCGAGACCGCGCCCCGATACCACGCGCTGGATATCGCCCGCCGCCGGATCCGAAACAGCGGCGGAAAGCTGCTGTTGGGCAGCGCCACGCCTTCGCTACTGAGTTACTATCGGGCGCTGAGCGGCAGTTATCGGCTCATTGAGCTCAAGCACCGGGTGGGCGGACGACCCCTGCCCACGGTGTCCATCGCGGACATGCGGGCGGAGTTTTTGAACGGCAACAACGGCATCTTCTCCTCCCTGCTGCTCTCGAAGCTGGGCGCCTGTCTCAAGGGCGGGCATCAGGCCATGCTGTTTTTGAACCGGCGAGGGTACTCCACCTTCGTCTCCTGCCGGGCCTGCGGCTATGTGCTCACCTGTGACAACTGCGACATCTCCATGACCTACCATAAGGCCCAGAATGCCGTACGCTGCCACTACTGCGGCGCGAAAAAGCCCCTGCCCACCGTCTGTCCCAACTGCGGCAAGCCCTTCATCAAGTACTTCGGCGTGGGTACGGAGCAGGTGGAGGAACAGATCCAGTCGGCCTTCCCCGGCACCACCTCTTTGCGCATGGACGCGGACACCGTGGCCCGCCGGGACGCCTATGACCAGATCCTCTCCGCCTTCGGACGGGGCGACGCCCAGATCCTGATCGGGACCCAGATGATCGCCAAGGGGCACGACTTCCCCAACGTGACGCTGGTGGGTGTGATCGCCGCGGATACCACGCTGAACTTCCCGGACTTCCGCAGCGCCGAACGGACCTTCCAACTCCTCACCCAGGTATCCGGCCGGGCCGGTCGGGACAAGGACCCGGGGCAGGTGGTGATGCAGACCTATTCGCCCGATCATCCGGTGCTCCGCTTCGCCGCGTCCCAAGACTACGCCGGCTTCTATCAGTACGAGATCGCCCAGCGAAAGAAATGCCTCTACCCTCCCTTCTCCCTGTTTATCCGGCTGCTGCTTTCGGGGGAGAACGAGGATCAGCTGATCCAGCGGGGAAAGGACTACGCCAAAGCCCTGGAAACAGACCTACGGGCCGCATTGGGCGCGGAAGGACAGGGTGATCTGCTGTTGCTGCTGGCCGCCCCCGCCCCTATCGCCCGGATCGCGGGACAGAGCCGGTATCAGATCCTGGTGAAGCTCCTCAGGACCAAGCGGCTCCCTCAGGCGCTCCACGCCGTATATGACTTTGAGACCTCCCACCGGGAGGACGGATTTTTGAAGATCGAAATCAACCCACAGGACATGTTTTGAGGTGTCTTTATGACAAATACAACAAACACAAAAAGAAAGCGATCCCCCTGGCGCCTGTTCTTTCAGGTGCTGAAACCGTACTGGGGGCATCTGATCCTGGCCGCCCTCTTCGTGCTGCTGGCGGCTATCTGCGTATATCTCGCGCCCTTTGTGACCAGCTTCACGTTGGATTACGTGATCCGGGGCGTGGATCCCCATATCCCTGAGCCCATCTTCCAGCTGGTGAAACGGCTTGGCGGGCGGGAGTACTTTGCCGAGCATCTGATCCTCTGCGGCGGCGCGTTCCTGTTTTTCACGGTATTGAACGGCATCTTTACCTACCTGCGCCGTCGGTCCACGGCCTACGCCGCCGAGGGCATGGCCAAGGGCCTTCGGGATGCACTTTACGCCCATATCAACGCCGTGCCCTACGACTACCACAAGCACGTGTCCACCGGCGATCTGGTCCAACGGTGCACCTCCGACGTGGAGACGGTGCGCCGGTTCCTCAGCGTCCAGATGATGGACATCCTGCGGACCGCGGTCATGTTCTTCACGGCCCTGGTGATCCTGCTGCGCATCCACGTGCCCATGGCCCTCATCTCCATGGTGACGCTGCCGCTGCTGGCCGTATCCTCCTTCGTCTACTTCCGCTACGTGCAGCGGTATTTCAAGGACGCGGACGAGGCGGAGGGTCAGCTCTCCGCCGCCCTCCAGGAGAATCTGACCGGCGTACGCATCGTTCGGGCCTTCGGCCAGGAGCGGGCGGAGTATGAGAAGCTGACCCGGCTCAACGCCAAGACCCGGGACACCAACATCCGGCTGAACCGGCTGCTGGGCTACTACTGGGGCCTGTCCGACGCGGTGGGCTTCTCCCAGATCGGCATCTCCCTGGCCGCCGGCGTGTACTTCTGCGCCAAGGGCACCATGACGCTGGGCCTGGTCACCCTCTTCTCCACCTATACCGCCATGCTCACCTGGCCCGTGCGGCAGCTGGGCCGCATTTTGGCCGACATGGGCAAGGCGTCCATCTCCCTGCAGCGGCTCACCGAGATCATGGACGCGGAGCCGGAGAAGGAGCCGGGCAAGGCCCTCACCTGCGACATGACCGGGGACATCTGCTTCGACCACGTGTGCTTCGGCTACGACACGCCGGACGACGTGCTGAAGGACATCAGCTTCATCGTGCATCCCGGGGAGACCGTTGCCATCCTGGGCGCCACCGGCTCCGGCAAGAGCAGCCTCGTGCAGCTCCTCCAGCGGCTCTACCCCTGCACCAGGGGAAAGATCACCATCGGCGGCGTAAACATCAACGACATCGACCACGCCTGCCTTCGCCGGAACATCGGCATCGTCCTGCAGGAGCCCTTCCTCTATTCCCGGACCATCAAGGAGAACATCCGCATCGTGAACCCCACCGCCTCCGACGAGGAGGTGGAGCAGGCGGCCCGCATCGCCGCCATCCACGACGTGATCATGGGCTTTGACAAGGGCTATGACACCCTGGTGGGCGAACGAGGCGTCACGTTGTCCGGCGGCCAGCTACAACGGGTGGCCATCGCCCGGACGTTGATGCAGAAGGCGCCCATTCTGATTTTCGACGACTCCATGAGCGCCGTGGATACGGAGACCGACGCCAAGATCCGGGACGCCCTCTACGGCATGAAGCGCGACGGGATCCTGTTCATCATCTCCCATAGGATCACCACCCTCTGCGAAGCGGACAAGATCCTGGTCCTGGAAGGGGGCCGGCTGGTGGACGTGGGCACCCACGAAGAACTGATACGAAAGCCCGGTCTTTACCGGCGCATCGCCGAGATCCAGGACGCCCTGCCGAAAGGAGGTGAACAGGCGTGAGTTATCAGAACGAAGAGGATTTCACCAACGAACGGGTGGATCCCAAGCTGTGGAAGCGGCTCTACGCCTACGCCTGGCGCAACAAAAAGATCTTCCTCACGACCATCGCCTGTCTCCTCTTCGTGGCGACGGCGGACTCCCTCTATCCCCTGCTGGCCAACTTTGCCGTGGATAGGTTCATCGTCCCCGGCAAGAGCGACGGCGTGTGGCTGTTTGCGATAGTATACATCGCCCTTGCCTTCAGCCAGGGGTTCGGCACCCTGGGGTTCATCACCCGCTGCGGCAAGATGGAGATGACCATCTCCTACGACATCCGGCAGGATGGGTTTTGGAAGCTGCAGAACCAGTCCTTTGCCTACTACGACAAGACGGCCGTGGGCTATCTCATGGCCCGGATGATCAGCGACGTGAGCCGCCTCTCCGAGATGATCGCCTGGAGCATGGTGGACCTGCTCTGGTCCTCCTGCTACGCCGTGCTGTGCCTCATCATCATGCTGATCAAAAACTGGAAGCTGGCCTTGCTGGTGCTGCTGGTGGTCCCGCCCCTCGCGGTGGCCGCCCTGTTCCTGGAGCGGGCCATCCTGAAGTATCAGCGGGAGGCCCGTAAGCACAACAGCCGCATCACCGGCGCCTTCAACGAGGGGATCATGGGGGCCATGACCACCAAGACCCTGGTCTACGAGGAGGAGAACGCCCGGGAGTTTCGGGAGATCACCCAGAGCATGCGCAAGGCTTCCATCAAGGCGGCCCTGATCAACGCCATCTTCTTCCCCCTGGTCATCTCCCTGGGCGCCATCGGCACCGGCCTTGCTTTGTTCCTGGGCGGCAAGGGAGTGCTGGACCCGGGTCACGCCTTCATCGGCCCCATCTCCGCCGGCACGCTGGTGGCCTTCGTCACCTACGCCTCCAGCCTCTTTGACCCCATCCAGCAGATCGCGTCCATCTTCGCGGACTTCCAGAGCGCCCAGGCCTCGGCGGAGCGGGTCATCAGCCTCATCGACGCCCCTATCGAGGTCCAGGACACGCCGGAGGTCATGGAGAAATACGGCGACATCATCGACCCCAAGCGGGAAAACTGGGAACCCATCACCGGGAACATCCGCTTTGAGCATGTGGACTTTGCCTACAACCCGGAGGAGCCGGTGCTCCAGGACTTCAACCTGGACATTGAGGCAGGTCAGACCATCGCCCTGGTGGGCGAGACCGGCGCGGGCAAAAGCACCATCGTCAACCTGGTCTGCCGGTTCTACGAGCCCACGGCGGGCACCATCTATATCGACGGCAAGGACTACAGGACCCGGTCCCAGCTGTGGCTCCAAAGCAGCCTTGGGTACGTACTCCAATCCCCCCACCTGTTCTCCGGCACCATCGCAGACAACATCCGCTACGGCCGGCCCGACGCCTCCATGGAGGAGGTGAAGCAAGCCGCCCGTCTGGTCCACGCGGATAGGTTCATCACGGAACAAGCAAAGGGCTACAACACGGAGGTGGGCGAAGGCGGCATCCGTCTGTCCACGGGGCAGAAGCAGCTTATCTGCTTCGCCCGGGTCATTCTTGCCGACCCCCGCATCTTCGTGCTGGACGAGGCCACCAGCTCCATCGACACGGAGACGGAGCAGCTCATCCAGGAAGCCATCACCACGGTCCTCAAGGGGCGCACCAGTTTGGTGGTGGCCCACCGGCTGTCCACCATCCGCAACGCGGATAAAATACTGGTCATCCGCGGCGGCAAGATCCAGGAGAGCGGCACCCACGAGGAGCTGCTGGCTCTGGGCGGCTACTACCACGACCTATACGAGCACCAGTTTAGGGAAGAGCGCTTGAATACCGCCATGAAGAATGCGGGGCTCGCGTAAAGGCGCGCCATCCCGGACTTGCAGGCGCGCTATAATATGAATTCGGAAAAGCAATCCAGCGAGAGGACAGCATATGGCTAAGAAAAAAGAGAAAAAAGTGCAGACGCAGTCGAAGGCGGAAACAGCGAAGAACACCCCAGCCCCGGCACGAAGGATCGGCACCGCGTGGCAGATGCTGCTGCTGTTCGGCGTCTCCTTCGCTCTGCACACGCTGCTCCACATTCTACTGAAGAAGGCGCCGATCTTCTTCATCGACGAGAACCTGTACACCAACATCGCCCGCTCGTTGGCCTGGGAGGGCAAGCTGGCGTTTCGCAGCCAGCCCGTCAACTATCCCTATCTGTTGTACCCCATGGCGCTGGTACCGGTGTACTGGCTCCATCGGCTGTTGGGCGGCGACATATACGTGTACGTCCAGGTGTTCAACACGGCTCTGATGACCTCGTCGGTGTTTCCCGCCTTTGCCTTCGCCCACGCGTTCACCAAAGATCGCGCCAAGGCCTTCGCGGCAGCCGTTCTGGTGGCGGTGATGCCCGACATGGTGATAGCTTCCTGCGAGATGAGCGAAAGCCTGATCTGGCCCCTGGCCCTGTGGATGCTCCTGTTCTGCTATCGCTTCTATACTGAGGGACGGCTCAAGGACGGCCTGCTCACCGGTCTGTTCGTGGGCATGCTGTTCGCCTGCAAGCCGGGCATGATCGCCCTGGGCGCGGCCCTCCTGCTGATCCGGCTCCTGCTGTCGATACGGGATAAAGAAAGGATCCTGCCCGCCGTCCTGTCCCTGGCTATCCTGGCTGCCATGGCGGGCGCGGTGTACGGGGTCTATCGGCTCCTCTACCAGGGGGGCGGATCGCTGCTGGGATTGTATGAAAAGCAAACGGAGAACTGGAGTCGGGAGGATATCCTGGTCGCCATCGAAGCGTTCTTCCTGACGGTATTCCTGTTCGTATTCGCCTGCGGCGGCTTTTTCGCCATCTTCCCCTATACGCATCTCGGCCAGTATGGCCCTCGGAAGCGCCGGTTCATGGTAGCTGTGGCCGTCGGCATTTTGGCGCTGATCGCCGGGACCGCGGTGTTCGTGGTGCCGTACCAGTGGCATTCCGGGTATCTCCCCCTGCCCCTGCATCTTCGATATTGCTCCATGTGCATCCCCATGCTGTATGTCTTCACATTGGACGGCCAGGAGCATTTGAAGAGAAGCCAAAGCTGCATGATCGCGCTGATCGCCTTCATCGTCCTCGCCATATACCCCGGAGCGCGGGCGGGATTCGTGGCGGGCAATACGACCCTGATCGATTCGCTGACCCTCAGCGCGTTCGTACAGACCCGAAACGAGCACAGCGTTCTGACGGGCTGGCTGGCTACGGCGCTGGCAGTCCTTCTGACGTCGATGATCCTGTTCTGCACTATGCGGCAAAAGCCCTTGATGGGAAAGAGGGAACGTACGGCCTTCCGGCTGGCGAACATATTGTTGATCGCCTTCATGCTGTTCAACTCCGTTTGTGCCCATGCATGCGTTTCATTCACATATGATGACACGATCTCCGCCGAAGCCCGGGAAGTCAACGATATGATCGGCACGGACGAATACCTGGGGATCACCCAACGTCATTACGCGGACAATCACTCCTATTGGCTAGAAGGTCGGCTTAACCGACCCATGCAGCAGGTGACCATGGATCAGATATTCGTATCTACCATGGAAACGGACGGCGTCTACGTACCCTTTGTGCCCATGGACCAGAAGCCCAATGTCAATAACCACGAGACACCGGACACGGACAAGTTCCTACTGGGCATGACTATTGCGGAGCATATGGAGTTGAGCGAATACGTGCGCAGAGTGAGAAAGACCTCCCACGGGTACTTCACGCTCATCGAGATCGACCGCTCACAGCGGTGGGTAGACACCATGATGTATGGGCTGGATGCGAATGCCCTGTATCCGGACGTGACCGGCTACATCCAGATCTACGACGACAGCCGCAACATCGACGGCTATGTCCACCTGTCGATCACGGCGTCAGGCGGCGGGGCTTTAATCGTCGGCAGCGAGCGGATCGAGCTGGGGCAGCGGGCACAGACCTACGAGATCACCGTGCCCTATATGGCGATGATCCCCTTCAACACCGACGGCGGCACCGTCCAGATATACACCTATTCGACCGAGAAGGCGTAAAAAGCACGTAAATAAAAGCTTCCCCAATGGGAAGCTTTTTTGTCGTATATGCGCCTTTAAGACAGCTTACACGTACTCGACTTCGATCTTGCCAAAGGAAACGTCCCCGTTCAGGCTGACCTTGATCTCGGCGTCAGGGTTCCCCGGCGGGCAGTCATACCCGCCGAAGGCGGTCTTGCATGCGGCGTTGGCGCCTACGAAAGCGGGCAGCCGAACGGTAAGGGAGCCGAAGGAAACGTCCGCGTCGATCAGGGCACCGTTCTGGATCTCCGCCTGGGAAAGATCCAGGACCAGGCTGCCGAAGGAGGAATCTATCTTGGCGCCGGTGAAGGGTGCGCCGGTCTCCACGCACTTGGTCTGGCTGGTGAAGGCCGAGTCGATGCGGATGAAACCGCTCTCGTCCGTGCAATCGAAGACCGGGTCGCTCTTCTCCACTTCGAAGATGCCCCCCTCCTTCTTCCGTTTGGGAAGCAAAAAGTGCAGTAGGATCGTGACGCCGATCAGGATGAGCGCTACCGGCCAGGCCATGGCCCAGGTGAGCTTGTACCGGGCGGGGATGATGCCCAGGTTGAAGAGGAGCATATACACGCCGAAAAGGAACAGGCCGATGCTGATCGGGTTCAGCTCCGAGCGGCAGGCCATGACGCCCATGCAGGCCACCAGGAAGGGCCAAAGCACGCTCCCGAAGGTGACCCCCTCCCCCAGCTCGATCACGTGGAACGCATTTAAGAGGAAGATGAGGCCGATGCCCATCAGCAGCAGGGCGAAGATGATCTTTTCCGCCTGATTGAGACGCAGCCGGACGGACACGTGGGCGCGGCCCTTTCCGTTGCATTTGTCTGATCCCTCCGAAATCCTGAGGGGCGTACGGCCCAGCAGCTCGTCCGTGGTGACGCCCAGAGCTTCAGCCAGCTGGGGAAGGATGGATATATCGGGGCAGGAGAGATCGTTCTCCCACTTGCTCACCGCCTGCGGCGTGACGCCCAGCAGCTGGGCCAGCTGCTCCTGGGTCATTCCCTTGCCTTTGCGCAGATCGCTGATCCGCTTGCCCATGGTCTCCTTATATTCCATAGTGACCTCCCGTGTTTTTGATGGGCCCATCATACCATATACAGGCCGGTTGGGCCATCATCCGAACGGATATTTTGTAAAAATTTGTATCAACCGACGGTTGAGCGTTACTCAACCGGACAAAAACGACTGGCTTTCTTTACAAAAGGATGGCGACAGGGTATAATAGCATGATGTATATAGGAGGAGTATGCCATGGCGATCAGAACCATCCGCAAGGACAAGGACCCTTGTCTGTATAAGAAGTGCCGGGAGGTGACCAATTTCGACGGTAGGCTCTCCCAGCTCATCGACGATATGTTCGATACCATGTACGAGGCGGACGGCGTTGGGCTGGCCGCCCCTCAAGTGGGGGTGCTCCGCCGGGTGGTGGTCATCGACGTGGGCGGTCCTGAGGGCGAGAACGCCCCTGTGGAGATGGTGAACCCTCATATTTTGGAATCCTCCGGAGTCCAGGGCGGCATGGAGGGCTGCCTCTCCTTCCCCGGTCAAAGCGGGTATGTGGAGCGGCCCAACTATGTGAAGGTGGAAGCCTACGACCGGAACGGGGACCTGTTCGAATACGAAGGCGAGGGGCTTTTTGCCCGGGCGGTCTTCCATGAGTGCGACCATCTGGATGGAAAGGTATATCTGCCCCTGGTGAAGGAACCGCCCGCCGACTTCAAGGGGGAGGAAGAATAGTTTCATGCGCATCGCTTTCTTCGGCACTCCGGATTTTGCCGTGCCCACCCTGCGAGCCCTGGCCAAGTCCGATCACACCTTGGCTGTGTTCACCCAGCCGGATCGGCCCGTCGGCCGAAAAGCCATCCTGACGCCGCCGCCGGTCAAGGCCGCGGCGCTGGAGCTGGGGCTGCCGGTCCATCAGTTTGAAAGGATCCGAAGCCCGGAGGGCTGCGCCGCCATCCGTGCCTTTCATCCGGATCTCTACGCTGTGGTGGCCTTTGGGCAGCTGTTCAGTGAGGAGAACCTGTCCATCCCGCCTCTGGGGGCCATCAACGTCCACGGGTCCCTCCTGCCCCTCTACCGGGGCGCCTCGCCCATGCAGCAAACGGTCATCGACGGGCAGCCGGTGGCCGGTGTGTCCACCATGAAATTGGTGAAGCGAATGGATGCCGGAGACGTGCTGATGAAGGCCGAAACGCCCTTGGGGGCGAACGAGACCTACGGGGAGCTGTCCGTTCGGCTGGCCGAGTTGGGAGCAGAGCTGTTTATGCGGACCTTGGACGCCCTGGAACGAGGGGAACTCTTCCCCGTGCCTCAGGACGAAGAGAAGGCCACCTATTGTCGGATGCTCACCCGGGACAGCGGCAGGATCGACCTTTTTGCCCCGCGACAGGTGATCCATGACCTTATCCGGGGCACGAATCCCTGGCCTGGGGCCTACGCCCTGCTGGGCGAGGAAAAGTTGAAGCTGTGGCGCACGGTCCTCTCCGCCGCGGAGCCGCCGGAGGGGCTGCCCGTGGGCGGTCTGTTCGGGGACGGGAAGAAGGGCCTGTTCCTCCGCTGCAAGGACGGCGCTTTAGAGATTCTGGAATTGCAGGCACCCGGCGGCAAGAAGCTGGACGGGAAAGCCTTTTTGCGGGGCAAAAATGTTGCGGGGAGCGTGCTTTCATGAGCAGCCCCCGTCGAGACGCCCTGCAGGTCTTCATGGACGTGGTGGAGGACGGCGCCTACGCCAACCTGCGGTTGAAGGAGGTGCGGCGGGAACCATCGGAGCTTGCCTATATAAGCTCCCTGGTGTACACCGCTCTTGAGCATTTGCGGTGGACGGACTACATGCTCTCCTTTTACGTGAAGCCCCAGAAGAAGGTGGTCCGCAACATCCTGCGCCTCGGCATGACGGAGCTGTTCTTCATGGACACGCCGGATCATGCCGCCGTAAACGGGGCCGTGGAGCTGACCCGGGAATGCGGCAAGGGCGCTTTGGCGGGGCTGGTGAACGGAGTCCTGCGCCGGGTGCTGCGGGAGAAGGACAGTCTCCCTCCCCTGCCCTCGGACCCGGTGGAACGGCTGTCCATACAGTTTGGCTGCCCCGACTGGATCCTGCGAGAATGGCTGGATCGGTTCGGAGAGGCGGAGACCGTGCAGCTTTTGTCCCAGGAGCTCCCGGCCATGGAGATCCGGGCCCAGTGGCCCTTTACCAACGAGGAGCTGGCAGGGTCGCTGCAGGTCCCCTTCACCCGGGGACGGGTGGACGACAACTGTTTTTGTCTGGAGAGAAGCATCCCCTTATCCTCCCTGTCCCTCTTTCGAGAGGGGAAGATCGCCGTCCAAGGCGAAGGGGCCATGGCCATCTGCCGGTTTATGGGGGATATGCGGGGCAAGAAGGTGCTGGACGCCTGCGCCGCCCCCGGCGGAAAGGCCGCCTATCTGTGGTCCCTGACGGCGGGAGATATCGACCTCACCTGCTATGAGCTCCATCCCCATCGGGTGGAGCTGATGGAGCGGACCTTCGCTCGTCTCCACGTCCAGGCGAAGTGTGAGGAGAAGGACGCCTCCCGGATCCCCGAGAACGCCGCCCCCAGCTTCGACGGGGTGCTGTTGGACGTGCCCTGCTCCGGTTTGGGCCTGCTTCGGGAGAAGCCGGACGTGATGCTGCACCGAGAGGAGCAGGACGTAGCCGCCCTGTGCAGCGTCCAAGCCGCCTTGCTCGAAAGCTGTTCCCGGCTGGTCAAACCAGGCGGGATCCTGTGCTACAGCACCTGCACCATCTCCCTCAAGGAAAACGAGGGGCAGTTGGAACGTTTTTTGAAGGCGCACCCTGAGTTTACTTTGGAGGACCAACGGCAGCTGTTGCCCCAGCGGGACGGTACCGGCGGATTCTACATGGCAAGGATGACGAAATGTATTTGACGGACCTGGACAAAACCGGCATTTCTGCCCTCATGACGGAATGGGGCCAGCCGCGCTTTCGCACCGATCAGGTGATGGCGTGGCTCAACAAGGGCGCCCGGCCGGAGGAGATGACCAATCTGCCCAAAGCTCTGCGAGAAAAGCTCTCCGCCCTGCCCTACGGCGGCAGCGTCATCGAGCGAAAGCTCGTCTCCCCCAAGGATGGGACCATCAAATATCTGTTCCTGCTGGAGGACGGCAACCTGGTGGAAGGGGTCCTCATGCACTATAGCTACGGGAACACGGCCTGTATCTCCACCCAGGTGGGCTGCCGCATGGGCTGCAAGTTCTGCGCCTCCACCCTGGAGGGCTGCGTACGGGACCTGCGTCCCGGGGAGATGCTGAGCTTTCTCAAGCTCATGGAGCAGGATGAGCCGCCCCGGGAGGGTTGGAGCCGGTCCGTGACCAACATCGTGCTCATGGGCAGCGGCGAGCCCTTGGACAACTATGAGAACGTGGTCACCTTTTTGAAACGGGTGACCAGCCCGGAGGAGCTGAACATCAGCCCCCGGAACATCTCCCTGTCCACCTGCGGTCTGGTGCCGAAGATCTACCGTCTGATCGAGGACGCGCCCCACGTGACCTTGTCCGTATCCCTCCACGCCCATTCCGACCAGGTGCGCAAGACCATGATGCCCATCGCCAACGTGTACCCCATCGCCGATCTTATCCAGGCGGCCAGGGTCTATGCCGAAAAAACGGGGCGTCGCGTGGTGTTCGAATATGCTTTGGTGGAGGGTGTGAACGATTCTCGGCAGGATGCGTCGGCCCTTGCAAAGCTCCTCCGCGGCATGGTCTGTCATGTGAACCTGATCCCGCTGAACAGCGTGAAGGAGCGATCCTTGCTGGGCGTGAGCCGAGCCCATGCGGAACAATTCGCCGGGTGGCTCGCCGAGGAGCATACCTCCGCCACCGTGCGGCGGGAGATGGGCGCTGATATCGACGGCGCCTGCGGACAGTTGAGAAGGAGGGTGATCCATGAGATACAGTAGCCTTTCCATACAGGGGCGCCGCGCCAACAATGAGGACGTGGTGTTCACCCGATTCGATCCCCACTATCCGTTGATCGCCGCCGTCTCCGACGGCATGGGCGGTCACGCCGCCGGAGAGGTAGCCAGCCGTATCTCCATCGAAGCGCTGGACACCTGGACCCGGGAGCTTTGTGACGCGCCGCAAAACGTGCTGGTGGACGCCTTCTTCAACGCCAACGCCCAGGTCCTCACCGCCTCGGAAGGCGACAGCTATCTTAGGGGCATGGGCGCCACGCTGGTGGCCGCCATCTTCTATCACGACCATTTCATCACCGCCAATATCGGCGATTCCCGGCTGTATCACGTCTCCGGCGACGAGATCCGGCAGGTCACCTTCGACCACTCCTATGTGCAGGAGCTGGTGCGCCGGGGCTTCCTCTCCGCCGAGGAGGCGAAGACCCATCCCCGGAAGAACGTGATCACCCGCTGCATCGGCTCTGAGTCCTCCTTCGAGCCTGACGTCTTCTACACCCGCTGGAATCCCAAGGACACGGTCCTGCTCTGCTCGGACGGCCTGTGCGACGTGCTTTCCGAGGCGGACATCCTGTCTGAGGTGCAAAAAAAGCAGGACTTGGACGAGCTCTGCCATACCCTGGTGGAGCAGGCCTACGATAGGGGCAGCCAAGACAACATCTCCCTGGTCATCGTGCGGAACGAAGGAGGTGTTGAGCTTTGACGCCGGATATCATCGACAACAAGTATCGCGTCATTCGCGAGGTAGGCAGCGGCGGCATGGCCCGGGTCTATCGCGCCATCAACATGTCCACCCGGAAGGTGGTCGCCGTCAAGATGCTGCGGGAGGAGTTCCTGAACGATCAGGAGTTCCTGCGCCGGTTCGAACGGGAAGCCCGGGCCAGTCTGGAGCTGTCCCATGAGAACATCGTGCGGGCCTACGGCGTGGGCGACGACAACGGGGTCCCCTATATCGTTTTGGAATATGTGGAAGGAAAGACCCTGAAGCAGCTGATCCAGGAGAGCCCCAGCGGCCACCTGTCCGTTCAGAAGTCCATCGGCATCTGCAGCCAGATCCTGGACGCCCTCTCCTATGCTCATGCCCATGGGATCATCCATCGGGACGTAAAGCCGCAAAACGTGATCGTCACCAACCGGGGCAAGGCGAAGCTGGCCGACTTCGGCATCGCCCGGGAGGTCACTGCCAGCACCATGACCTTCTCCGGCAAGAACGTGATCGGCTCCGTCCATTACATCTCCCCGGAGCAGGCCAAGGGCCTGCCCGTGACCGCGGAGAGCGATATCTATTCCGCCGGCATCTCCCTGTATGAGATGCTCACCGGCACCGTTCCCTTCATCGGGGACACCACCGTCTCCACGGCGCTGATGCACCTGTCGGCCACCCCCACCCCGCCCAAGGAGCTGAATCCCGCCATCCCGCCGGCGCTCAACGACATCGTACTGCGAGCCATCGAGAAGGACCCTCAACAGCGGTACGCCAGCGCCAAGCTTATGCGCTCGGACCTGATACGCTCCCTCTCCCACCCCAACGGCACCTTTGCCCGGGACAGGGAATCCAAGGAGCAAAAGACGCCCGGCCGCCGCATGTCATTGTCCGTATACGCCTGGATCTCCATCTCCGTATTCACGCCTATCCTGGTGATCTTCCTGGCCTACCTGGGCTTTGTGAATCACTGGTGCTCGGGCAGCGGAGAGCCCGTGGAGGAGATTGACCCTGCCACGGCTGCGCCGCCCACCGTGGCCAGCGTCACCGTAGCCAGCCAGCTTCCCACGCCGGACGGGAGCCGAATGCCCTCCGTGGTCGGGTTCCGGCTGGACGACGCCCTGCGGACCCTCCATGTGGCCGGGATCTCCAACATCTTTGTCGCCCCGGAATACGCCTCCGGGGACAGCCGTGCCGGCACCATCATCGCGCAGAGCATCCCCGCCACCGCCCCTGCCGATGCTACGGACCAGGTGCGTCTGACCCTGCTTTTGGAAAAGCACGGCAAGTATAAGGCCGACGTGTCCTTCATGCTGGATATCGCCGAAAACGATTCCCTGGTCCAGATCGTGTACCGCACCAGCAATACGGAGAACATCGACTACTCCGTGATCGTCTATGAGACCGTCCGCACCAAGGAGACCATGGTCTCCATTAGCGCCACGGTATACAGCAACGACCCGGCCACCCGTACCCTGTATCTGTTGGTGAACGGGGAGGAAGTGCGGACCCAGGACGTGAAGTTTTCGGAGTAAAAAGCCATGGAAGGGTCTATCATAAAGGGAGTGGGCGGCTTCTACTACGTGTCCACGGATCAGGGCGTGATCACCTCCAAGGCGCGAGGCGCCTTTCGCAAGGAGGGCATCACGCCGGTGGTGGGCGACCGGGTCACCCTTACCCTCCACGCCTCCGGATACGCCCAGATCGACGCCATACTGCCCCGCCGCAACCTGTTGATCCGGCCGGCGGTGGCCAACGTGGATCGGCTGCTCATCGTCATCTCCGCCCATCTGCCGGAGCCGGATTGGCTGCTGTGTGACAAGCTGATCGTCCAGGCGAAGCTGAATCACATCGAGCCGGTCCTGGTGCTCAACAAGGCGGACGAAGCCGACCCTTCCATACGGGAGGCCTTTGAACGGGACTATGGTCTCTTTCCCCGGGTCGTGGTGTCCGCCAGGACGGGCGAAGGGCTCCACGCCCTGCAGGACGCTATCCGGGGCAAGATCTGCTGCTTCGCTGGCCAGTCCGCCGTGGGGAAGTCCTCCCTGATGAACGCCCTGCTCCCGGAGCTGGATCTCCCCGTGGGGGAGCTGACCCGCAAGACGGACCGAGGCCGTCACACCACCCGCCACGCCCAGCTTTGGCCCTGCTTCGGCGGGGCGCTGCTGGATACGCCGGGATTCTCCCTGTATGAGCCGGACAGCTTTGACGAGCAGCTGCTCTTGGGCTGCTATCCCGAGTTTGCTCTGGCCGACCCCTGCCGCTTCCCGGGCTGCATGCATCGAAGCGAACCCGGCTGCGGCGTGAAGGCGCTGCTGACGGACGGACGCCTCTCCCCCGCCCGATACGAGCGGTATGTCCAGATCGCCAACGATTTTACCTTTAGGAGGAAACACCAGTATGATTAAGATCGCCCCCTCCATCCTTTCCGCCGACTTCGCCCGCATGGGCGAGGCCGTGAAGATGTTGGAAGAAAGCGGCGCGGACTGGGTCCACTTCGACGTGATGGACGGCCATTTCGTGCCCAACATCACCTTCGGCCCCGCCATGTGCAAGGCCCTTCGGCCCTATACGAAGCTGCCCTTGGACGTACACCTCATGGTGGAGCGGCCGGGAGACTGGGTGAATCCCTTCCGGGATGCCGGCGCGGACATCCTCACCTTCCATGTGGAGGCGGAAAAGCATATCCATCGGGTGCTCCAATCCATCCATGCCGCCGGGATGCAGGCGGGCGTGGTGCTGAATCCGGCCTCGCCCCTCGCTCTCTGTGAGGAGGTGTTGGAGGATTGCGATCTGGTGCTGCTCATGAGCGTGAACCCCGGCTTCGGAGGGCAGAAGTTCATCCCCCAGGTCCTGAAAAAGATCGAAGCTTTGAGCGCCCTCAAGGCGGAGCGGAGGCTCGCCTTCGAGATCGAGGTGGACGGCGGCGTGAACGCCCAGACGGCGCCTCGCTGCAAGGCCGCGGGGGCCACCGTTTTGGTGGCGGGCAACGCCGTGTTCACCGCCAGCGACCCCAAGGAAATGATCCGGCAGCTTCGTGGCTGAGCTTAGGTCCCTTTTCAACCGGGCAAGGACCGTTGCCGCGTCCCTGACCGACAGGGGGCTTGCGACCTATGCCGCCTCCTGCGCCTTCTATATGTTCCTTTCCCTGTTCCCCATGGCTGCTCTGGCCGCCTCTCTGTTGCCCTGCATGGGCATCTCTGAGGCGGCTTTGCTGTCCCTTTTGGACGGCATTCTGCCCTTGGGCGTGGCCAGCCTGTTTCGGGTCATCCTGTCCCATGTGTACGAAAAGGTCTTCCCCGTGCTGCCCGTCTCCATCCTGGTCCTGTTCTGGTCCGCGGCCCAGGCATTTTCCGAGCTGCTGAAGGGGATGACCGCCATGACGGGCGCGGCCGTCCAGGCAGGCTTTCTGAATCGGCGCCTCCGGGGCATCCTGCTGACCGCGGGGCTGCTGCTCACTGTAGGGCTGTCCCTGTCGGTCTTGATCTTCGGCATCCGGGTCGCTCTCGTCCTTTCCTCTCTTCTTCCGAAGCTTAGCGGACTGGTGCGGCTGTGCTTCCTTTTGGGATATATCCTCATGGCTCTGCTCCTTTGGCTCCTGTGTGCCCTGCTGTATCGCGCCATCCCTGGGGCCGGGTACGCCTTTCGAGAGGTGCGGGGCATCGCCGCCCTGGCTGCCGGGGCCTGGCTTTTGTTCTCGGGGCTGTTCTCCCTGTTCGTGGATCGGTTCTTCGATCTCACCCTATACGGCGGTATGGCGGCCATCGTGCTGACCATGCTGTGGCTGTTCTATTGCCAATACATCCTGTTGGCGGGCGCGGGCCTCTGCGCCATAAAAAGAAAGCCGTCCCCGATGGGAACGGCTTCCTGAACCCTTTTTTACTTCAAGGTGACCACGGTCACGCCCGCGTCCCCTTCCCCGTAGCCTCCGATCCGATAGGACTTGACCCGGGGATGGGTCTTAAGGTACGCCTGGATGCCCGCGCGCAGGGCGCCGGTGCCCTTGCCGTGGATCACGTTGAACTCCTTTCGACCGTTTCGGGCGCACAGGTCGATGTATCGATCCACCTCCAGCATCCCGTCATCCACGGTCATGCCCCTGAGATCCAGGTCCATCTTCACTTCCTGGATGTTCTGGAGAATGGGCTTCCCGGTGATGGGCGCCCGCTTCTTTTTGACCTTGGGCAGAGGCCGAAGCTCCGACAGCGGCACGTTCATCTTGATGACCCCCGCCTGGATCTGCACCATGCCCCGGGCGTCGGGGCCTTTGAGCACGGTGGCGGTGTTATGGATGCTGATCACATGGTAGCTCTCCCCCGCCTTCACCGTCGCAGGCGCTTCGCCCAGATCGTCCTCGGGGGCCGCCTCGTCCATGAGATCGTTCTCCGAAGCCCGCATGGAATCCCGGGCTTGCTGAATGGCCCGCTCCAAAATGGAGGGATCGATGTTCTTGATGTTGCGCAGCTCCGTGATGAGGCGCTCCATCTCCCGCCGGGTCTGACGAACGATGTCCCGGGCGTCCTCCCGGGCCTTGTTCCGGAGAAGTGAACGTTCCTCGTCCAGCTTGCGCTTCTCCTTCTCGTAGTCGTTCCGCAGCTTTTCCGCCTCCCACAGGGCCAGCTGGGCGTCGTGACGGGACTGCTCGGCGATCTTTCGCTGCTCCTCAGCGCCGCTGAGCACGTCCTCGAAGGCCAGATCCTCCTTCTTCAAAAACTGCCGTGCCCGGTCGATGACCCCCGGATCCAAACCAAGCCGAAGGCTGATCTCGAAGGCGTTGGATTTGCCGGGGATGCCGATATAGAGCTTGTAGGTGGGACAGAGCCGATCCACGTCGAACTCCATGGAGGCGTTCTGCATCCCCTCCCGGGACAGGGCGAAGGCCTTGATCTCGCTGTAATGGGTGGTGGCCATGGTCCGACAGCCCATGGCCTGCAGCCGCTCCAAAATGGCCTGCGCCAGAGCCGCCCCCTCCAAGGGGTCGGTGCCCGCCCCCAGCTCGTCCAACAGGACCAACGTGTGGTCGTCCGCCTGCTCGATGATGGAGACCAGGTTGGTCATGTGGGCGCTGAAGGTGGACAGGCTCTGCTCGATGGACTGCTCGTCGCCGATGTCGGCAAAGACCTGGTCGAAGGTGGAGACCTGGCTCCCCTCCTCCGCCGGGAGGAAGAGGCCGCACATGGCCATGAGGGTGAACAGGCCCACAGTCTTCAAGGTGACGGTCTTGCCGCCGGTGTTGGGGCCGGTGATGATGAGGGTGTCGAAATCCTCCCCCAGCCACAGGGTGACGGGCACCACCTTCTCCTTGTCGATCAGGGGATGACGGGCGTTCACCAGGCGGATGCGCCCCTCGTCGTTCAGCTTGGGCCGGATGCCGCCGTATTCCCGGGCCAGGATGGCCTTGGCGAAGATGCAATCGAGCCGCGCCAGCAACTGAAGGCTGGTATAGAGCTCGTCGGCGAAGGGCTGCAGCAGGGCGGTGAGGCCCGCCAGGATCCGCTCCATCTCCTTCTGCTCGTCCAACAGCAGCTTTTTATACTCGTTTCCCAGCTCCACCACCGCCGCAGGCTCAATGAACAGGGTCTGTCCCGTGCCGCTCTGATCGTGGATCAGGCCTGGGATCTGCCGCCGATGCTCCGCCTTCACGGGGATGGTGTAGCGGCCGTTGCGCATGGTGATGATGGGGTCCTGCAGATACTTTTGGTCCCCGGCGCTGCGGATGATGCTGTTGAGCTTGTCCCGCACCTTCTCGGTGGTCAGCTTCATCTGTCGCCGTATCCGGGCCAGCTCCGGCGAGGCGTTGTCCGCCATCTCCTCCTCCGAGAGGATGCAGCGGGCGATCTCGTTCTCGATGGCGGGCTGCGCCGTGAGCCGGTTGGCGATGAGGCACAGAAGCCCGTCGCCCCCCTGCTCCTTGCCGCCCAGGATCCCCTCCCGGGCCCGGCGGGAGACCTTCAAACACCGCTCCGCCGCCAGCAGCTCCCCCATGGACAGGGCCAGCACCGCGCTCATGCGGCGCAGGGACGGGCGGATATCCGGAAAGACGTCGATGGGCGTATGCCCCAGCCGCCAATAGATGGACTCCGCCTCCGTGGTCTCCTGCAGCAGCCGCTCCGCTTCCGTCAGGGACACGGTGGGCGCAAGGGCATCCACCGCTTCCTTCCCCATGTCGGAAACCGCATGGGTCCGCAGCAGCGCCAGGATCTTGTTCAATTCGAGAGTGTGTACCGTTCTATCAGAAATCATCAGTCATTAAATCGATTCATGTCCCCTATCGTGACGGAGATGGTCAAATACTCCCCGTCCCGATAGACCGTAAAGGCGATGGTATCGCCCACCCTCTTGGAGCGCACGTAGTCCACCACGTCGTCGTTGACCCTTACCTCGATGTCGTCCGCCTGGATGATGATGTCGCCCACCTGCAGCCCCGCCATATGGGCCGGGGCGCCTTCGGTCACTTCCTCCACCCGGCAGCCCACGGGCACGCCGTTCTCCGCCGCCGTCTGCTCGTCCACCGTCCGGATCTGTACACCGATGCCGGGACGGACCATGCCGCCCTCCCGCAGGATGACGTTGGCGATCTCGATCACATTTTGAATGGGCAGGGCAAAGCCGATGCCCTCCGCCGAGATCGCGTTCCCCTGGGTGTCGTAGCCCGCGGTGATGCTCTTGGCGCTGTTCATGCCGATGACCTGCCCCGCCATGTTGATAAGGGGGCCGCCGCTGTTGCCGAAGTTGATGGCGGCATCGGTCTGCAGATAGGTGTTAACGAAGCCGTCGATGTTGATCTCCCGGGCCGTGGCGCTGATGATGCCGAAGGTGACCGTCCCATAGAGCTCATAGGCGCTCAGGGGGTTGCCGATGGCGATCACGTACTCGCCCACCCGCAAAGCGCTGGAATCGCCGATGGGCAGGGCGGGATAATCCTCCCCTTCCATCTTCAACACGGCGATGTCGGTGGTCACATCGGTCCCCACCACCAAGGCCGGGGTCTTTTCGCCGTCGCTGAAGAGCACGTCCACCGCCGCCGCGCCGGTGACCACATGGGCGTTGGTGAGCACATATCCGTTTTCAGAGACGATAAAGCCGGAACCGCTGGCGTATTCCTCCAGCTTGCCCGTGCGGGGGTTGGGCTGATAGTGGATGATGCCCACCACGGATTTAGAGGCCGACTCCACCACGTCGGGGATGGACGCGAAGGTCTTCTGCTCAGCCGGCTGCTGCACGTTCAGCTCCAGCTTGGGCAAGGCCTCCAAAATGCTGGGGTCCACCGTAGGCAGCGGCGAAAACTCCGGCGCCTTCGTGGGCACCGGTTCGATCCCCGGCGTGGCCATCGGGGTGGCCTCCGGCGTGGGCAGGACCGGCAGCGTCGCCTTCTGCGTGGAGACAGCCTGCTCCTTCTCCCGGACCATGGCGGCCCGGACACGCACGGCGCGGCTGAACCCTGCGCCGATCAGCAAAAAGAGGACGATCACCACGCACAGCAGGATCGACAATATCCAGATGAGTGCCTGTGCGCCCCTGTCCCGCTTGGGTTCGTTCGGTCTATATGCTTCCATTTTTTCTGCCTCCGTCCGTCACACGCTTGAGCGTGTTGGCTTTCTCTAAAGTAAAAGTGAACTGGGTCCCCTTGCCCCGGGCGCTCTTCACCGTGATGGATTGGCCATGGGCCTCTATGATCTTCTTCACGATAGCGAGGCCCAAGCCGGATCCCACCTGGGGCGAGGGCGTATGAGCCTTCTCCACCTTGTAGAACCTATCGAAGATATGGGGCACGTCCTCCGCCGGGATGCCCACGCCGGTATCACGGATGGTGACGTACACCTCCTTGCGCAGGGCGTAGGTGGACACCAAGAGCGTCCGTCCCTCGGGGGAATACTTGATGGCGTTGTCGATCAGATTCCGCAGGACCTGGGAGATCTGATTGCTGTCCGCATAGACGAAGCTCTGCTCGTTGGCAAAGCGCACGTCCAGCTCCATATTCTTTTCGGAGATCCGGGCTTCGAAGGTGATGAGGGTCCGGCGAATGAGCTCGTTGATATCGAAGACCTCGTAGTTGACGGTGATGATGCCGCTCTCGATCCGCGCCAGATCCAGCAGATCGTTGACCATGGCGGTCATGCGCCGGGTCTCCGAAAGCACGATGCCGATGTAGTGCTCGTGCTCCTCGGGCGGGATAGTACCGTCCATCATGGCCTCCAAAAAGCCCTTCATGCTGGTGAGGGGCGAGCGAAGCTCATGGGACACGTTGGCCACGAAGCTTTGGCGGGTGACCTCCAGATTCTTCAGCTGATCGGCCATCTCGTTGAAGCTCCGCCCCAGCTGGGACGCCTCGTCCTTCCCCCGAACGGGGATGCGCTGGGAAAAGTCGCCCTTGGAGTAGCACTGGACGATATGGTTCATGTCCACGAAGGGGTTGATGATCCGTTTGGCGATGAAATAGGAGGAGAACAGGACCACGAAGGCGGCGACGACGCAGATGGCCAGCGTCCAGAGGGCGATCTGCCGAAAGGCCTCGTTCAGGCGGGAGATGTCGCCGTGCACCAGCAGCACACCGTCCTTATCCTCTGCGCCCAGGCGTACGAAAAGGGTATACACCCGAAACGCCGCCTTGGAAAAATACCGCTCCATGGTCTCCGGCGTCTCCCCGCTCCGCCGCAGGGTCTCCGACGCCCGGGTCCTGTCAGCAGGCATGGACACCAGAGGCTGCCATTTTTCATCGCTGTATACGGAGACGATCCCATCGGGATAGAGGACCTGGATGAGGAGCTTCTTTCCCTCCGTCAAGGGCTGCAGCGACTGGGGCGTCTCCCCCGCCTCCAGAGCCGACGCGGCCTGACGCGCCGTTTCAATCAGGGCCTCCTTCTCCATACTCAACCCCTGCATGCGGGCCACGTATCCGATCCCCAGGCCCAAAATGAGCAGCAGAGAAAGGACCGTCACGCATTGCAGGAACAGCATGCGGTCGAATATGGATTTGAAACGGATTTTCGCCATGGAGAGAGAAGGACGTCAGGAATGGATCTCGAATTTATATCCCACGCCCCAGACGGTCTTCAGCTGCCAGCTCTGCCGCTCGCCCAGCTTTTCACGAATGCGCTTCACGTGCACGTCCACCGTGCGGGAATCGCCGAAGAAATCGAAGCCCCAAACCTGCTCCAGCAGCTGCTCCCGGGTGAACACCTTCCCCGCGTGGGACGCCAGGAAGTACAAAAGCTCGATCTCCTTGGGCGGCATCTCCAGCTGGATCCCGTCCAGGATCACGGAATAGTTTTCCAGAGAGATGGAAAGGTCGGGCAGCACGATGGCCTTTTCCTGATCCGCCGCGGGAGCGCTCCGACGCAGCACGGCCTTGATCCGGGCGATGAGCTCGTTGCTGTCGAAGGGTTTGGCGATGTAGTCGTCTGCCCCCAGCTCCAAGCCCCGGACCCGTTCGCCGGTGTCGCCCTTGGCGGTCAGCATGATGACCGGCGTGGAGGCCTCCTGACGGATGTCGTTCAGGATGGACCAGCCGTCCCGACCGGGCAGCATCACGTCCAGCACCACCAGCGTGGGCTTCACGCTGCGGAACGTGGACAGCGCGTCGTAACCGGTGGCGCAGGTGACCACGTTGAACCCCGCTTTCTTCAGATATAGCTCAATGATGGAAAGAATGTTTCTGTCATCATCGATCACGAGAATGGTGTTGTTATCCATAGGCCCTCCTATTGCTATAAAGCGGTCACTTGTATTCCGTTTTCCTTCAGCAGCCGGGCTGTGACCCCGTCTCCGGCTGTTAGCGTTTTGGTGAATGAGCCATCGTAGATCCATCCCGATCCGCAGGACGGGCTCCTGCTCTGGAGCAGGGCTTCCGTCGCGCCATAGGTCTGCGCGATCCTTAGGACGGCCCTGGCGCCGCGCCGGAAAGCCTCCGTGCGGTCATAGCCCTCCGCATCGACCACCCGACCGTCCCGTATCTCGCAGGACGTCCGCGGCGTAGGCAGGCCGCCCAACTGCTCGGGACAGACGGGAATGGCTTTACCCGCCCTGACCAGCTCGACCACCTGCGCGCAGGGCCTTGCCTTCCCGTCGTACCGACAGGGAAAGCCGGCCAAGCAGGCGCTGACGATCATCATGGCATACTACCACCTATTTATAGTCATTGCATTTTACCACAAAGGAAGATATTTGTCCAGTATGTGAACGAAAAGCCGTGAAATATTACATTTTTTGCCCCCGCAGCGCCGGATACAGTTTTTTCCTGTCATAAAACCTCGCCGACGGGGAAAAGTAATCGCGAAAAGCAAAGCAAAGGAGGTGAAACGTAAATGGCACGCAACAGCTCTATGGTTCCTGAAAACCAGGACAAGCTCGGCAACTTCAAGTCTGAGGTGGCTTCTTCCCTGAACATCAACCTCAAGCAGGGATACAACGGCGATCTGACCTCTCGTGAGGCCGGCAGCATCGGCGGTGAGATGGTGAAGCGCATGATCGAGTATGCGGAGAAGAACATGCACTAAGCATAGTCGAAAAGCAACCGGGAGCGTATGAAAGCATACGCAAAAATGACATGACCGCACGACCGGCGTCATGATGAGATACAAACGGCAGAAAGGCCATCCTCTTCGGATGGCCTTTCTTATTAGTTCATCGTGATGTTGCCCATGGCTCGATACCGCAGGCGGGCGGTCTCCATGAGCTGCTCGTTTTTCAGGGAGGGGACGCTGTAAACCTCGGCGGCGTCCACGGAAGCAGCCTCCAGGAGCGACACGGGGCAGTCCTTCAAGAATCCCTCCTCCCGCTCCTCTCCCGCCTGGCGGATGCCCATGAGATCCCCGGCGCCCCTGAGCTCCAGATCCCGCTCGGCGATCTTGAACCCGTCGCTGGTGTCCAGCATGGCCTGAAGCCGCTCCATGGCGCTTTTCTTTTGCTCGTAGACCACCAGATAGCAGTGGGCCTGGCCCTCGCCCCGGCCCACCCGGCCCCGGAGCTGGTGCATGGCGGATAGGCCGAACCGCTCCGCCCCCTCGATGACCATGCCGGTTGCCTTAGGCACGTGGACACCCACCTCGATGACCGTGGTGGAGATGAGGATGGGGACCTGGCCGGAATAAAACTGAGCCATGACGGATTGCTTCTCTGCCTCGGACATGCGGCCGTGAAGCTTCAGCAGGGGCACGTCTCCGGCTATCTCCCGCACCTCGTCGTATACCTCGTCCACCGAAAGGCCTTCCAGCCCCTCGGTCCTTTCGATGAGGGGGCAGACCACATAGCACTGCTCTCCTTCCCTGGCCCGGGCGGCCAGGTATCGGTACATATCCTTCCTTTTGGCGGGCCCCACCAGATGGGTCTTCACGGGCTTGCGCCCGGCAGGCAGCTCGTCGATGACGGACAGATCCAAATCTCCGTAGAGGATCAGGGCCAAAGTCCGGGGAATGGGCGTGGCGCTCATGACCAGCACGTCGGGGCGGGACCCCTTCTGCTCCATGGCGGCCCGCTGGGACACACCGAAGCGGTGCTGCTCGTCGGTGACCACCACCCCCAGCCTATGGAAGCGCACGTTTTGAGAAAAGAGGGCGTGGGTGCCGGTGACGGCCTTCCATGCGCCGCTTTCGAGCTTTTCCAGAGCCTCTCGCTTCTCCCTGGGGCTTTCGCTGCCCAACAGGAGCCCGCATTCGTCCCCAAAAAGGGGCTTCAGAGACTCATAATGCTGCCGGGCCAATATCTCCGTGGGGGCCATCAGCGCCCCCTGATACCCGTCCCGGGCGGCCGCGTACAGGGCGAAGAGGGCGATGCCCGTCTTGCCCGAGCCCACGTCCCCTTCGATCATGCGGTTCATGGGGCTGTGGGAGGCCATATCCCTCGCCACCTCAAAAAGGACCCGCCGCTGGGCGTGGGTGGGCGTGAAGGGCAGGGTCTTCACGTATTCCGGCAACGATTCCACCGCGGAAAAGGCGATGCCATTCCGGCGCTTGCGCTCCTCCTTCAGCTCCTGAGAGGCCAGGAAATAGTAGAGCGCGTCCTCGTAGGCCCGGCGACGGCGGGCCGCCTCCAGACGCTTTGTGTCGGTGGGGAAATGCAGCTCACAAAGGGCCGCGGCCCGCTGGGGAAGGTCGTGCTTTTGAAGCAACTCCAGCGGCAGCGTCTCCTCCAGGCTCGATCCCTCCAGGGCCGAGCGGATGCCGTCCCTGAGGTTGGTCTGGGTCAGCCCCTTGAGGGTGGAATACACGGGCACGATGCCCCGCAGCTCCTTCGCCAGCAGAGGGTTGATCAGAGCCGGAGCCCCCTTCTCCCCTATGTGGACCCGTCCGGAGGCGATGAAGGTCTGCCCCGGCTCCAGGCCCTTGGCCCGATAGGGCTGGTTGAAATAGCGCAGAGCGATCCGCTTGCCCGCCTCGTCCCGGCCGTAAAGGGTTATGGTGGTCAAGCCCTTGCGGGAAAACCAGGAGGGGCCGGAGGTCAGGGTGACCTGAACGGTGGCGAAGGCCCCGTCCTCCAGCTCCGACACCGGGGTGCAGGCGGAGTAATCGAGATAGCCGCTGGGATAGTACGTCAACAGATCGCTGAGGCTGTCTATGCCCAGCTGATGCAGCAGCTCTATCCTTTTGGGGCCGATGCCCTTGATATCCTTTAACTCCATGCCTTGTAAAAAAGCCGCCCTGAAGGCGGCTCAATGCAGTTTGTTTATACCACCGAGAAGTAATAGCTGTAGAGGGGTTGTCCGCCGTTGCGGGTCATGAATTCGGACTCAGGATATTTCTCCTCCAGCTTTTCGATGAGAGCGTCCGCCCGCTCCTCCGGCACGTCGGCGCCGAAGTACACGGTCACGGAGCATTCGTCGTCGCCCAGCTTCTCGATCATGTGTTCCACCAGCTCGAAGCCCGCCTCATCCGCATCGGAATTGACCGTGTTCAGATCCCCGTCCAGCATGCCGATGAAGTCGCCCTGGTGAATGACCTTGCCATTGAGTTGGGTCTCTCGGACCGCGAAGGTCACGGAGCCGGAGATGACCGTCTGGTATGCCTCGGTCATGTTGGCCACGTTGGCCTCCAAGGATTCGTCGGGATTGAAGGCCATGGCCGCCGCGATGCCCTGGGGGATGGTCTTGGTGGGGAGCACCTCCACATGGCAGTCGCACAGGGCGGAAGCCTGGGTGGCCGCCAGGATGATGTTGCTGTTGTTGGGCAGGATGAACACGTTCCGGGCGTTCACCTGATGGACCGCGTTGACGATGCTGTCGATGCTGGGGTTCATGGTCTGCCCGCCGGAGATGATCTTGTCCGTGGACAGGGCCTTGAACACTTCATCTACACCGGCGCCGGAGCTGACGGAGATGAGGGCGAACTCCTTCTCGTTCTTCTTGCGCTGGGCAACCAGCTGCCGGTTCTGCTCCCGCATGTTTTCGATCTTGATGCGGTCCAGCTCGCCGTAGCGCATGGCCATCTGCAGCACCTTGCCGGGGCAGTTGGAGTGGACGTGGATCTTCACGGTATCGTTGTCGCAGGCCACCACCACGGAATCGCCCACCCGCTCCAGATGCTTGCGGAACTGATCCAGATCCTTCTCCTCGAAGCCTTCATAGAGATGGACGATGAAGAACTCGGTGCAGTAGCCGAACTGGATGTCCTCCGCGCTGAACTGGTCGAAGCTGGCCGTCTCCTCCTGGGGCGCTTCAACGACGGGCTTTTCCTCCGCCGGCACCGCCTCCAGGTCCACCTCGCCGTTCATGGCCATCATGAAGCCGTGGTAGATGAAGAGCAGGCCCTTGCCGCCGGAGTCCACCACTCCCGCCTCCTTGAGCACGGGCAGCAAATCGGGGGTCATGCGAAGGGCTTCCTCGCCCCGCTGGATGGCCAGCGTCATGAGGCCCATGCAGCCCACGTCCGGTTCCATCTCCAACGCGCCCTGCAGCGATTCGGAGATCATGCGGGAAACGGTGAGGATGGTGCCCTCCTTGGGCTTCATCACGGCCTTGTAGGCCGCCTGGGTGCCCTGGACCAGGGCCTCCACGAAGCCATGGCTGTCCAGCTCCTCGTTGCCTTTGGCCGCCTTATAGAACCCGCGGAAGAGCTGGGAAAGGATGACGCCGGAGTTGCCTCGGGCGCTGCGCAGCGCGCCGGAGGAGACCTTGGCCATGACCTCTTCCACCGTGGCCGTCTCGGGCATGGTCCGCAGGTCCTTTACGGCGCCCTGCATGGTCATGGACATGTTGGTGCCCGTATCCCCGTCGGGGACCGGGAACACGTTCAGCGAGTCCACCAACGCCCGGTTCTTTTCAAGCAGCGCCGCGCCGGTCAGGAACATGTCCCGAAGCAGGGCGCCGTCAATCGTATCTTTGATCAAAATCCTATCCTCCCGCGTCGATCAGACCACTCGGATCCCTTCTACGTGGATGTTCACACTGTTCACGCTGACGCCGGTCACTTCCTCCACCCGATACTTCACGTTGCTCTTGCAGTTGGAAGCCACGGCGGGAAGGGAGACGCCATACTGCAGAATGACATACAGATCAATATCCACCAGACTCTCGCCCAGGGGGGTGACCTTGATCCCCTTCTTCAGATTGTCCCTGCCCAAAAGCTCAGCCAGGGTGTCCCCGGTACGCTTCGAGCACATGCCAACGATCCCGTAATTTTCCACGGCGGCATAGCCGGCCACAATAGAGACCAGATCCTCCGCCATAGAGATCTTGCCGTATTTATTCTTGACCTCGATCGTCATGCTGCGTCTCCTTTCTCGTATCTATTCGAGCATACGCTCCATCAGGATGGTGGTATGCCTTATTCCTCTTCCTCGGGCAGGTTGCCGTTGTGATAGACCTCCTGCACGTCGTCGTTGTCCTCCAGGTTTTCCAGGAAGCGGTTCACCTTCTCCACTGTCTCAGGATCGCTGATATCCACGGTGTTCTGGGGGATCATGGCCACCTCCGCACTCAGGAAGGTATAGCCCTTCTCCTCCAGGGCCTCCCGAACCGCCGAGAAATCGGAAGGCGCGGTGTAGACCTCGAAAGCGTCCTCCTGGGGCACGAAATCTTCGGCGCCCGCGTCCAGAGCCTCCATCATGACCTCGTCCTCGTCCATGAGGGCGGTGCGCTCGATGATGATCTGGCCCTTCTTGTCGAACATCCAGGCCACGGAGCCGGTGGCGCCCAGATTGCCGCCCGCCTTGGAGAAGATGTGCCGCATCTCCGCCGCGATACGGTTCCGGTTGTCGGTGACGATCTCCACGTAGACCGCCAGGTTGCCGGGGCCGTAGCCCTCGTAGGTGATCTCCTCGTAGTTGACGGAGCCCGCCTCACCGGCCGCCTTCTTGATGGAGCGGTTGATGTTGTCGTTGGGCATGTTGGCCGCCTTGGCTTTGGCGATCACGTCGCGCAGCTTGCTGTTGTTGGCCGGATCGGGACCGCCGCCCTCTTTGACGGCGATGACGATCTCACGACCGATCTTGGTGAATATCTTGCCGCGGGCGGCGTCGGTCTTTTCCTTCTTGTTCTTGATGTTTGCCCATTTAGAATGTCCGGACATAGTAACCTCCTGAAAGTATTATCCCAATAAAGACGCGGCATCCTCATCCAAAAGGAAGGTGGCAGCCGCATGCAATTGCAGCAAACTGGCGGGAACGGACGTGTTCACCGCCCCCTGGATGGCCTGACGGGCCGTCTCGGCCATGTCCTTGCCGGTCATGAGCACGATGAGCTTCTTCGCCGCCATCAGCGTGGCGAGGCCGGCGGTGACGATCTTATCGTCCTTATACAGCTCCACATGGGTGGTGGGCGCGATCTCCCCGTCCGCCGAGTTATAGAGCACGGCGCCGTCCGGCTCCACCGTCAAAAGCACCACGTCGAGGCCTCCCGCCTCCAGGATGCTGTCCTCAAAGGCCCGGCAGCTGTCCGCCCAGTTCTCGGAGACGCCGGCCGGCGCCACGACCTTCTCCTCGCTCAGGGACAGCTCCCCATACAGGGACTCCTGCATATAGGCGCGCAAGGGTTCCCGCCCCTCCTCCAAAACACGCTCGGACAGCTGGAAAAGGGTGGCCTTGCCCCAGCTCAACAGCCCGTTGGCCGTCATGGCCCGCAGGGACTGGAAGGCCGGGATCAGGGCCCGGTCCACGTCCACCCCCAAGGTCAGGGACGGCTTCTCGATGAGCTGACCGCCCAGCAGCGTGGCGGCAGCGGCGGCGGCCGTCTGCGCGTCGGAAAACACCAAAACGCTCATTCTATCTCTCCTCCGGCGGCCACGGCCTCCAAAAAGAGGAGGACGTCCGCATAGACCTCTTGCCGGTTGATCTCGTTCAAAATCTCATGGCGCGCCCCGGGATAGAGCTTGAAGGTCACCCGGGTGTGGCCGGAATTCTCCAAATACCGATCGACCTTTTTGACGCCCTTGCCCATGCCCCCCACCGGGTCCATATCCCCGGAGATGAGCAGGATGGGCATGTTGGGCACCTTGGCGGCCCACTTGGCGTTGGCGATATGGCCCATGGCCCCCATAAGATCCGCATACCCATAGGGCGTAAAGGGGAAGCCGCACAAAGGATCGGCCATATAGGCCTTCACGTTCTCCTCGTCCCGGCTGAGCCAGTCGAAGGGGGTCTTGGCGTTGGGGATCTTCTTGGCGAAGCCCCCAAAGCAGAGCTTGTCCAACTTGGGGCTGGGCGCCATGCCCCGGCCCGCCTTGATCTCCCGGTTGCAGAGGAACCGGCCCACGGCAGCCATGGGGTTGGGGCCGGAGGTGCCGCACAGGACCACCGCGTCGAAGTCGTTGGTGTAGCGGGATACGTAGTCCTGAGACAGCAGAGAGCCCATGGAGTGGCCAAACAATGTCACGGAAAGCTGAGGATTCTCCTTGCGCGCCGTAGCGCAAAGGTTCCGGATGTCCAGAAGGGTCTTGCCCCAGCCATCCTCCGTGCCGAAGTAGCCCCGGGGCATGCCCTCCTTCCAGCTTTTGCCATGGGAAGGCAGATCGAGACCGGACACCAGAAAGCCGTTTTCCGCCAAATACCGGGCGAAAGCGTCATACCTGGCGATATACTCGGACATACCGTGGACCAGCACCACCGCGCCGCGGATCTCCTCGGGGATCCACTGACGGTATACGATGTCACACAAACCCGTCGCCGATGGGAACCGGCGCTCTTTTTGGGCGATGCTCATCCCCAAGCTCCTCCATGATACATAAGATAAAATATTTTAGCACATAGTCCCGGAAATTTCAAGGGATTGTATCCATCATTCGGACAACACCAAGATGATGTTGCCCTCCTGCAATATTTTACCCTCTCCGCACAGGGAATATAAAAGCCCGCTCAGCTTCCCCACGCTGATGCCCAGCTCCTTTGCCAAAGCCTTTCGATCGTCCAGGCGGCACGCCCCGTCACAGGCCCGGGCCCGCAGCGCCGCCAGCAGCTTTTCTTCCATAGCATCCTCCGTTTTTTGTATCTTATTGCTTTTGTCCGTTCTTGTCAACAAAGGGGGCAGATGGTATAATGGGCCCATGAAACTGATTTCATGGAACGTAAACGGTCTCAGGGCCTGCCTCGGGAAGGGTTTTCTCGACTTCGTTCAGGCGGAGCAGCCCGATATCCTGGCCCTGCAGGAGACCAAGATGCAGCCCGAGCAGGTGACCTTCGATTTGCCCGGTTATTCGATGTGGTTCAACAGCGCCGAGAAGAAGGGCTACTCCGGCACGGCCATCCTGGCGAAGGAAGCGCCCCTCGGCGTCACCTTCGGCATGGGCGTCGAGGCGCACGATCACGAGGGCCGGGTGATCACGGCGGAGTACCCGGGCTTCTATTTCGTGACCGTGTACACCCCCAACTCCCAGGACGGGCTTAAGCGGCTGGACTACCGCATGATCTGGGAGGACGCGTTTTTAGCGTATCTGAAGGGGCTGGATGAAAAAAAGCCGGTCATCGTCTGCGGGGATCTGAACGTGGCCCACGAGGAGATCGACATCAAAAATCCCAAGTCCAACCGGATGAACGCCGGGTTCACCGACCAGGAGCGGGCTAAGATGACGGTCCTTCTGAGCAACGGCTTTGCGGACACCTTCCGCCGCCTGTATCCCGACGCCCGGGACCGGTACTCCTGGTGGAGCTATCGCTTCCACGCACGGGAGAACAACGCCGGCTGGCGCATCGACTATTTTTTGGTCAGCGAGCGGCTCATGGGTCGGGTCCAAGACAGCCTGATCCTAAGCGACGTTTACGGCAGCGACCACTGCCCCGTGGCGCTGCTGACGGAGGACATATGAAGATCATCCTCGCCTCTCAGTCCCCCCGCCGCCGGGAGATCCTGGAGCTCATGGCCCTGCCCTTTGAGGTGATCGAAAGCCACGTGAAGGAGATCCCTCCCGAGGGCGCCACCCCCGAGGAGCTGGTGCGAGCCCTGGCGGAACAAAAGGCCCGGGCGGTCTTCGCCCTCCATCCCCAGGACTGCGTCATCGGCGCGGACACGGTGGTGGACCTGGACGGCCGGGTGCTGGGCAAGCCCCACACCCCGGAGCGGGCCAGGGAGTATCTGCACCTCTTACAGGGGCGGAGCCACATCGTGTACACCGGCATCTGCGTGCTGACCCCCGGCCATAGGGACGTGCGCTCAGTTCGGACGGACGTGACCTTCCGGCCCATGACCGACGAGGAGATCGACTGGTACGTGGGCACCGGGGATCCCCTCGATAAGGCGGGCTCCTACGGGGTCCAGGGGCCGGCCAGTTTGTTCGTGGACCATCTGGAGGGGAACTACTTCAACATCATCGGCATGCCCGCCCCCACCCTCTACGAGATGCTCCTGGACGCCCAGGTCATCGACCGGCGGCACCGTGTCCTATGAACCAGGTCATCGCCGACAAGCTGAAGCTGTTGCCCGACACCCCCGGCGTCTACAAGATGCTGGACGAGGGGGGCACGGTCATCTACGTGGGCAAGGCCATCAGCCTCAAGAACCGGGTCAGCCAGTATTTCCAGGCGGGCAAGGACCATACGCCCAAGGTCCGGGCCATGGTCAGCCACATCGCGGACTTTGAGACCATCGGCGTGACCAACGAGATGGAGGCCCTCTCCCTGGAGAGCAACCTCATCAAGGAGTTCATGCCCAAGTACAACATCCTCCTGAAGGACGACAAGCACTTCCCCTACGTGCGGATCGACCTGAAGGCAGACTTTCCCCGGGTGGAGGTGGTCCGCCGCATCAAGCGGGACGGGGCCACGTACCTGGGGCCATATCTCTCCGCCATCGCCCTTCGGGAGCAGGTGGCCATCATCCGGGCCCACTTCCCCATCCGGCCCTGCCGGAAGGACATGGCCCGGGCCATCGCCCGGCGGGAGCGGCCCTGCCTCATGTACCACATCGGCAAGTGTTGCGCCCCCTGCTCGGGACAGGTGAGCCGGGAAACCTATCACGGGTACGTGAAGGAGGTCGTCTCCTTCCTGGAGGGGCACACGGATAAAGTCCTTGCCGAGCTCCGGGAACAGATGGCGGCGGCGGCGGAAAATCTGGAATTCGAGCGGGCCGCCCGGCTCCGGGACCAGATCCGGTCCATCGAGGGGCTGAACGAGAAGCAGGTGGCCATCTTCCCCAAGGAAGCGGAGGCGGACGTGTTCGCCCCCGCCAAGCTGGAGGACCAGGCCATGGTCTTCGCCCTGTTCCTCAGGCAGGGGAAGATCGTGGGCACGGAGCATTTCTCCATGAGCGCCGTCAGCGAGGACGATCCAAAGGAGATCCTTTCCGCCTTCCTGACCCAGTTCTACGACCGGGAGGGCATCCTGCCCCCCAAGGAGGTGCTCCTCTCCTGCCCCGTCCCAAACGAGGACGCCATCGGCGAGATGCTCAGCGCCCGGGCGGGCCGAAAGGTGAAGTTGTCCGTGCCCCAGCGGGGGGACAAGCGGAAGCTGACGGAGCTGGCCGAAAAGAACGGCCGGGAGCTTTTGGAGAAGGAGAAGGCCCTTCGGGAAAAGGCCTGGGACCGGGACGAGGGGGCTGCGGTGCAGCTGGCCGGGCTTTTGGGCCTGGACGAATTCCCCACCCGGATGGAGTGCTTCGACAACTCCCACATCATGGGCACGGACACGGTGTCCTCCATGGTGGTGTTCACCGACGGGAAGCCGGACAGGGACGCCTACCGGCGCTTCCGTATCCGCTCTGAGGCGGGGGGCGACGACCTCATCGCCATGGAGGAGGTTTTGACCCGCCGGTTCAGGAAGGGACCGCCCTGGCCGGACCTGGTCATCATCGACGGCGGCAAGACCCAGCTTGCCGTGGCGGAGAAGGTGCTGAACGAGGCGGGGCTCCCCTACCTCAACGTGATCGCCTTGGCGGAAAGCCAGGAGCTGATCTACACCCCGGACAACGACGAGCCCATCTTCCTCCCCCGGAGCAGCCCGGTGCTGCACCTCTTACAGCGGATCCGGGACGAGGCCCACCGGTTCGCCATCTCCTACCACCGTTCCTTGCACCAGCGGAACGCCCTGTTGTCGGTGCTGGACGGGATCGAGGGCATCGGGGACACGCGAAAGCGGGCCCTGTTCGACGCCTTCATCACCCGGGACGCTATCGCGGGGGCCAGTGTGGAGGAGCTAACAAAGGTCAAGGGCATGAGCAGACCGGCGGCGGAGGCGGTGTACCGCTTCTTCCACCCGGCAGACGATACAAACGAGACTGAAACGAAAAAGGAAGGGTAAACCTATGGAAAACAAGGAACAAAAACAGATCATCCTCACCGGCGATCGGCCCACGGGGCGGCTCCATCTCGGCCACTATGTGGGCTCCCTGCGGCGGCGGGTGGAGCTGCAGAACTCCGGGAAGTTCGACGCCATCAACATCCTCATCGCCGACGATCAGGCCCTGACGGACAACGCGGACAACCCCGGGAAGATCCGGGAGAACATCGTGAACGTGGCGTTGGACTACCTGTCCTCCGGCCTGGACCCGGAGAAAAGCACCATCTGCATCCAGTCCGGGCTGCCGGCTCTCCACGCCCTGACCTTCTATTATATGAACCTGGTGACCACGGCCCGGCTCTCCCGGAACCCCACGGTGAAGGCGGAGATGCAGATGCGGGGCTTTGCGGACGAGGGCTTGCCCGCCGGGTTCTTCTGCTATCCCGTGTCCCAGGCGGCGGACATCACCGCCTTCGACGCCACGGTGGTGCCCGTGGGCGAGGACCAGCTGCCCATGATCGAACAGACCCGGGAGATCGTGGAAAAGTTCAACCGGACCTATGGTGAGACCTTGGTCATGCCACGGGCTATGATCCCGGAGAACGCGACCCAGCGACGGCTGCCCGGCATCGACGGCAAGGCGAAGATGAGCAAGTCCCTGGGGAACTGCATCTACCTGTCCGACGATTCTAAAACGGTGAAGAAGCAGGTGAACGGGAAGATGTTCACGGACCCCCAGCACCTTCGGATCGAGGACCCGGGCCATATCGAGGGGAACGTGGTGTTCACGTACCTGGACGCCTTCTCCACGGACGATCATTTCCGGGAGTTTTTGCCCCAGTACGCCAATTTGGAGGAGATGAAAGCCCACTATCAGAAAGGCGGCCTTGGGGACGGGACCTGCAAGAAGTTCCTGATCCAGGTTTTGGAGGAGACCCTCTCCCCCATCCGGGCGGAGCGGGCCAAATGGGAAGCGGACCTCGATACGGTCTACGACATCCTGGAGGCGGGCACGGCCAAGGCCCGGGAGACCACCAACGCCACCCTGGAGCGGGTCCGGGCGGCCATGCGGATCGACTACTTCGCCGACCGCCGCATTGTGAAGGAGTGGGAAAAGCAGTTGAAGGCAGCCAAGCTTTGAGCACACGATACAAAAACGGGGAGGCAACGCCTCCCCGATTTTTTGTTTTGGTTCACGTTCGATCCGGATGGAACACCCGCCGGATGTGCTCGTCCACATAGAGGCCCACCACGATATAGACCCTGTCCTCCGTGGTCAGCTTCAGGGCGTTCAGCGGCGTCTTTTGGGTCATGGGCACGGTGGTGAGTTCCGCCCGCTTCACGCTGCCCGCCGGGATGTCGAAGGGTGCGCCGTGGCGCAGCTTCCCGTCGGCGGCAAAGCCGCGGGCCCGATCGTTCCCCATCTCGAAATAGGCGTCCTTCCACAGGCCGTAGAGGCGGATGAACCGCAGCATCCGCACGAACAGATACACCGCGCAGACCACCAAAGCCGCAGCCATGGGTAGCTTAGGGGGCGTATCCAGCATGACCTTTATGCACAGGCCCACCGATACCAGGATGAAAACGGCATGGGCGATGGTGTTCACGCGGATGGTGATCCCTGCCTGATCGTCTCGTTCAAATCGCATAGCAGATAGAAAAACAGGAGGGAGCATCCTCCCTCCTGACGGGTCCTTTTCTTATTCGTCCTCTTCGTCCTCGATCTTGGCCGCCTCGATGATCTTCTTGGCCTTGTCGCCGGGCACGTCCTCATAGCGGACGAACTCGCTCTTGAAGGAGCCGCGGGCCTGGGTCATGGCCAACAGGTCGGTGGCGTACTTGGTCATCTCGGCAAGAGGCGCTTCGGCCACCACTTCGGTGAGGCCGCCGTCCACGGGGTTCATGCCCAGCATGCGGCCCCGACGACGGTTCAGATCGCCGATGATGTCGCCCACGTTGTCGTTGGGCACCAGGATGTCGTACCGGTAGATGGGCTCGATCAGGGCGGGAGATGCCTGGACGCAGGCCGCCTTGTACGCGAGGCGGGCGGCGGACTTGAAGGCGACTTCCTTGGAGTCCACGGGATGGTACTTGCCGAAGAACAGGGTGGCCTTGACGCCGATCATGGGATAGCCGGCCAGGACGCCGTGCTTCATGGCCTCGCGAAGGCCCTTGTCGACGGCGGGGATGAACTCGCGGGGGACCACGCCGCCCACGATGGCATCCACGAACTCGTAGTCCACGCCCTCGTCGGCGGGCTCGAACTTGATGTTGACCACGCCGAACTGGCCGCTGCCGCCGGTCTGCTTCTTATGCTTACCTTCGGCCTCCGCGGTGGAGCGGATGGTCTCACGATAGGGGATGCGCTGCTCGTTCAGAGTGGCTTCCACGTTGAACTTGTTCTTCAGCTTGCTGCACACCACGTCGATGTGCTTCTCGCCAAGACCGCAGAGGAGCACGTCACCGGTCTCGATGTTCTTCTCGATGGTGATGGTGGGATCCTCCTCACGGATGCGGTTGAGGCCGGCGATGACCTTGTCGTCCTCGCCCTTGTTCTTGGCCGCGATAGCCAGAGCGATGCAGGCCTTGGGGAAGTCGATGGGCGCGACCTTCACGATATCGCTCTGCTCGCAGAGGGTATCGTTGGTGGCGGTGTACTGGAGCTTAGCGAGGGCGCCGATGTCGCCCGCGTTGAGCTTATCGAGGGCGATGGTCTTCTTGCCCCGGATCAGGAACGGTGCGGAGGGCTTCTCGGCCTTCTCGGCGGTCACGTTGTAGGGGGTCACGTTGATGTCCAGGGTGCCCCGATGGACCTTGACGATGGAGTACTTGCCGAACTGGTCGTTGATGGTCTTGGCCACGGTGGCGACCATCTTGCCGTCACGGGTGAGCTCCACGGCGTTGCCGTCCACGTCGGTGGCGGCGGGGAGCTTGGCATCGGCGGCGGAGGGCAGGTAGTTCACGATGTTGTCCAGCAGGGTGAACACGCCCGCGTTGTTCAAAGCGGAGGTGCAGACCACGGGGGTGACCGTGCCGTCCTTCACGCCCTTGCTGAGACCGAAGAGGATGTCCTCCTTGGGGAGCTCCATCTCCTCGAAGTACTTCTCCATGAGCGCCTCGTCCGCCTCGGCAGCGGCCTCGGTGAGCTTCTCATAGAGGGTCTGGGCCTCGTCGCTGAGGTTGCCGGGGATGGCCACTTCCTTCAGGTTCTTGCCGTCGAAGAGGTACGCGGTCATGTTGATGATGTCCACGAAGCCCTTGAAGTTGTTGCCTTCCAGGATGGGCAGCTGGATGGGGACCACGTTGGGGCCGAACTTCTCGTTGACCGCCGCCATGACCTTCTCGAAGGAGGCGTTCTCCCGATCCATCTGGTTGATGACCATCATGCGGGGCTTAGCCTGGGCCTGGCACATGGCCATGGCCTTCTCGGCGCCCACCACGGGTCCGGACACGGCACCCACCACGATCAGAGCGCTGTCCGCCAGGAACGCGGCGGAGGCCACGTCGCCATAGAAGTCGTAGCCGCCCGGGGCGTCGATAAAGTTGATCTTGGTGTTCTTCCACTCCACAGGCTCCACGGACATGTTGATGGAGCAGCCACGCTTGGCTTCTTCGGGATCGAAGTCGGAAACGGTTGTGCCGTTCTCCACCTTGCCGATACGATCGACAAGCCCGGTGTCGAACAAAATGGCTTCAACGAGAGTGGTCTTTCCTTCGCCGGCATGGCCAAACACGCCTACGTTGCGAATGGATTCAGCGGTATAGTTCTTCATCCTGTTTCCCCCTATCGGTTTGTTTCACTAATGTATATCCTCTGTGGAGAAGGACTTCTCCACGCAAATACCCATTTTAGCTAAAGCATATAGTAACACAGGTGGGCCCTTTTTGTCAAACACTAAACCCGCCAGCTTTGCAAATATTCGGCCTGGATGGAGGTGAGTTCGTCGATCCTCACGCCCATGGAGGCCAGCTTCTGCCGGGCCACCCGTTCGTCGATCTCCTTGGGCACGGCGTAGAGCTTCTTTTCCAACCTCTCATGCTCTTGGGCGATGTATCGGGCGGACAGGGCCTGGATGGCGAAGCTCATATCCATGATCTCCGCCGGGTGGCCGTCGCCGGAGGCCAGATTCACGAGCCGGCCCTCCGCCAGCACGTAGACCCACCGATCCTCATCCAGCCGGAAGCCCTCGATGTTGGGCTTCATGTCCCGACGCTCCAAAGCGTGCTCCCGGAGCCACTTCACGTCCACCTCCACGTCGAAGTGGCCCGCGTTGCAGAGGATGGCTCCGTTCTTCATGCAGGCAAAATGCTCCGCCGTGATCACGTCCCGATCGCCGGTGACGGTGACGAACAGGTCCCCCACCTTGGCTGCCTCAGCCATGGGCAGCACGGTGAACCCGTCCATGATGGCCTCGATGGCCTTCACCGGATCCACCTCCGTGACCACCACGTGGGCGCCCAAGCCCTTGGCCCGCATGGCCACGCCCTTGCCGCACCAGCCGTAGCCCGCCACCACGCAGGTCTTCCCCGCCACGATCAGGTTGGTGGTCCTGTCGATCCCGTCGAAGACGGACTGGCCCGTGCCGTACCGGTTGTCGAAGAGATGCTTGCAGTCGGCGTCGTTCACGTCCATCATGGGAAAGGGCAGCACACCGGCTTTCTCCATGGCCTTGAGACGGATGACGCCGGTGGTGGTCTCCTCGCAGCCGCCCAGGATGGTGTCCTTCAGCTTCGGATGCCTGTCCATGACCCCGGAGACCAGGTCTCCCCCGTCGTCGATGAGGATGTCCGGCCGGTGAGCGAGGACCCGGTCGATGTTCCGCTCATATTCCTCTGCCGTGCAGCCGTGAAGGGCGTACACGTGCATGGGGGCGCTCTCCCCGTTGCCCTTCGCCAGAGCCGCGGCCACGTCGTCCTGGGTGGACAGAGGGTTGCTGCCGGTGACGATCATGTTGGCGCCCCCCGCCTGCAGCACCCGGCAAAGATAGGCCGTCTTGGCCTCCAGATGGACCGACAGGCCCACGGTGAGCCCCAAAAAGGGCTTCTCCCTTTCGAAGTCCGCCCGGATGGCGTTGAGCAGCGGCATGTTCCGCCGGACCCACTCGATCTTCTTTTCCCCCGTGGGGCAAAGGGTGATATCCCTGACGACGCTGTCCATAGGTTCCTCCTTATCCGCAAAAGTCCAAAATGATGTAGGCGATCCTGTCGCTGTGGTCGATGTAGCTGCCGTGGTCCTCCCCCGGCAGGATCAAAAGCTCCGCATTGGGGATGGTCTCGGCGATGAAGCGAGTGTTCCGCTCCCGGATGATATCCCGGCTCCCCGCCACCACCAGGGTCCTGACTTCGATGGCCCTAAGGTCCTCCGCCGGGATGTGGGGCTCCGTCAGCAGGATGGTGTTGTAGATGTTGGGGTCCTGCCGGTGCTCCCAGCGGATGTCCATATAGGCCCGACGCTTCAGGGCTCGGGGCCGGGTGTTGGCGCCGCAGACGATGAGCTCGCTGATCCGATCCGTCCACCGGGCCGCCATAAGGGCCACGATCCCCCCGTCGGAGTAACCGCAGAGGACCACGTCCCACAGATCCAGCTCCTCCAAAAAGGCCAGCAGGTCCGAGGCCATGTCCTCGTAGTGGAGCTCGTCCACCATGTCGCTGTCCCCGTGGCCCCGACTGTCCAAAGCAAAGCAGGTGAAACGCTCGCTCAGGACCGATACAGCCTCGTCGAAGATGGTGTGGTCCTCCCCGTTGCCGTGGAGGAGCACCAGAGGCCGTCCCTCCCCCGTCTGCTCATAGAAGAGCCGTATGCCGTTCACGAAAGCGTCCATGGCCTTCTCCTTCAAAAAAGCCGCCCTGAGGCGGCCGGATCACCCGAGGTCAACCGTCCAGGCCCCTGAGATACGCCACCGCCGCCTGCAGCTGGGTGTCGCTCTCGTAGGGGATGGAGGGGATGGAATAATAGGTCAGCCCCTCGGGAAGCTCCACCACATGGTCAGGAGTGATGCCGGTGCCCTGGATGCACACGTCGGAGGGGGTATAGTAAGCGTCGGTGGTGAACTTGATGGTGCCGTCCCGACCGAAGTTGATGTTGAAGAAGGTCTGCACGATCCCCTTGCCGAAGGTCACCGTGCCGAAGAGCTCCGCCACGCCGTTGTCCTTCAGCGCCCCGGAGAGGAGCTCGCTGGCGGAGGCGGAATAGCCGTTCACCAGCATGGCGATGGGCATGTCCAAACCGTCGGAATGGGTCCGGTACACGGTCTCCTGGTTGACGCGGCTCTTCACGGTGGTGATGACGCAGTTCTTGGGCAGGAAGATGTCCGCGATGTCGCACACGTCGGAGAGGGACCCGCCCAGATCGTCCCGCACGTCCAGCACCAGGGACGTCATGCCCTGGGCCCTAAGATCGGCCAGGGCGTCCTTCACCTCCCGGACCACCTGGCCGTGGAAGCCGGAAATGTAGATGTAGCCGATGGAGGAATCCAGCATCCTGTAGGTCACGTAGGGGGAATAGACCTGGCGCATGGTGACGGTGAAGGTGAGCTTCTCCCCGTTCCGGAGCACCACCACGGTGTTCACGTCCCCCTCCTCATGGGTGATGAAGCCCAAAAAGTCGTTGAGGGTCTTCCCTTCGCAGGGCTCCCCGTTGGCTTCGATGAGCTGGTCCCCCACCAGGATGCCCGCCTCCTGGGCCGGGGTGTTGTCGTACACCTCGGTGATGATGAAGGTACTGTTGCCCTGATCGGACACCAGCACGCCCATGCCGATGAAATTGCCGGAGTTGCTGGAAAGGAGCTCCTCATACTCCGCCTTGGTGTAGTACTCGGCGTAGTCATCTCCCATGTAGGAAGAAAGTCCCTTGAGGGCGCCTGTGACCATGCTCTCTTGGGTCTTCTCGTCGAAGAAGTAGTAGTTCTTCTTCACCAGCTCGATGGCCTCCGAGACGGGCTGCAGCTCGGAGAACCGCTGGACGAAGAATAGCGAGGTCAGCAGCACGGCAAAAACAGCCGTCAGCGCAACGCACAGCAGGCAAAGCCATACGCTGATCCGGCGGCCCCGTTTCTTTCTTTCCAGGGGAACAGATCCGGAGGGAACGGGTTCAAAGGTCAAACGAGGGTCTTCCATGGACGAAGGATATCACGCCATCACGTAGGGGCGCAGGAACGATGGCAGATCCTCCTCGCCCTTGCTGACGGAAAGGATGATGTGGAGAGAATGCTGCTTCGACAGGGTCTCCAGCTGCTGAAAGAAGGACATAAGCTCGCTGAGGTCGGCGTGGACCACGTTTTCGAGCTTATCCACGAACACATACTCCAAGTCGAAATCCGACGCGCACAGGCCGCACAAAAAGCCCAGGAACATGTCTGGATCGCTCAAAGCATAGTCCGTCACGTTGATGAAGCGGATGCTGTACCCCAGATCGTACATGTAGCTGTTGTCGTCGTCGATGAACACCATGCTGCCCTTCGCCTTATCGGAAACGCCGTTGGCCAGGGAGATGATCCGCTTGGTCTTGCCGGTACCCTTTTCTCCACAGATGATCTCGATCAATTCGCATGCCTCCTTCGGTTGATACTTGTATTGTACGCTGAACGGTCATTTTTTGCAAGCACAGAAAACGGCGCCGGCAAAAACAGTTTTTACCGCCCGGCTTCCTTTTCCTCGTGATAGCTTTGCTCCGTGTTCACCTGCCAGAGGGCCGTTTTGTCCCCGCCGCCACGCTCCAGGATCTCCACGGCCGCAAAGGCGGTGGCCATGGAGTGGTCCATGTTGTTGTAGCGGTGCTGGCCGTTGCGGCCGATGCAGTAGAGGTTTTCAAAGCCGTCCAGGAAGCGGACGATGGTGTCCATGTGGGCGTAACCGTCGAAATAGGCGGGATAGGCCTTCTTGATCCGTTCGGCGTGGGCGTCCAGCACGTCCGCCGCCCGGGCGATGCCGATCCTCTCGATCTCCCCCTTGGCCAGGTTGACGAGCTCCTCATCGGTCTTGGACCACAGCTCGTCCCCCTCGTCGCAGAAGTATTCGAGACCCATCCACACGGTGTTTTCCGGGTCCTTCACCATGTAGGGGGACCAGTTGTTGAAGATCTGGACCCGGCCCAGCTTCACGTCCTTGTCCTGAACGTAGATCCAGCAGTCCGGGACCCGGTTTTTCACGGTCCGGCGCTTGGTGTCGTTTCGGATGAGCAGATCCTTCACCAAAAGGCCCACGGTGATGAAGTCCCGATAGGGCAGGGTGTCCGCGGCCTCCTTGATCTCCTTGGGCACCTCCACGCCGGAAAGATCGTCCATGAGCTCCCGCACGGGCATGGAGGAGAACACCGCGTCCGGGGTGAGACGACGCTCCTCCCCCGCCTCCCGGTAGAAAAGAGATACGATCCGGCCGTCCCGCGCCTCCAGGGCCGTGACGGGGCAGTTCATCTTGATCTCCCCGCCCAGAGTCTTCACCTCCGCCGCCGCCAGCTCCCACAGCTGGCCGGGGCCCAGCTTGGGATAGAAGAACCGCTCGATGAGGGAGGTCTCCACCTCCCCTCCGGTGCCCAGGAGCCTGCGGAAGATGTCCTTCAGGATGGCGCGGATGGAGAGGCCCTTCACCCGCTGAGCGCCCCAGTCCGCGGAGATCTTGGAGGGGTGACGGCCCCAGACCTTCTCCGTATAGCTCTCGAAAAACATGGAATACAGCACCCGGCCGAAGCGGTTGATGTAGAAGTTCTCCAGGGAGGTTTCGGGAAGCTTGCGGACGCAGGAGAAGAGGTAGCTGAACCCCGCCTTGAGCGTGGTGATCAGGCCCATGTTGCGCAGGGTGGACCACTTTAGCGAGATGGGATAGTCGAAGAAATGGCGCTGGAAATAGATGCGGCTCACCCGGTCCCGGACCAGCATGACCCGATCCGTTTCCTCCGGGTCCGGGCCCGCCGGGGCGAAGGCCTTTTCGGCGTTCAAAAGTTTGTCGTCCCAGGCGGGCGCCCCCTGCAGGGGCATGAGCTCCGCCCACCAGCGGTTCACCCGCTCGTCCTTGCTGAAGAAGCGGTGGCCGCCGATGTCCATGCGGTTGCCCCCGTAGCGAACGGTTTGAGAGATGCCGCCGATGCGGTCGGTGGCCTCCAAAACGGTGACGGCGTGTCCCCGTTTCAACAGCTCTATGGCGGCGGTCAGGCCCGCGGGCCCCGCGCCGATGACGACGATCTGCTTCGTTTCCATGAGGGTATCATACCCATAGAAAAAGGGAGAGTCAATCGGACTTCCCCATTCTTTACCGTTCGTTTGCTTTCTTGACGAAATGTGAAGGATTCAATCCATGTCCAGGGCTTCGAGCTGCTCTTGGAGCATGGCCTCCTGCTCGGATCGGGAGCGGGAGATGAATTCGAAGGTGAGATACTCCGGATCGATCCACTCGATGAAGTCTCGGACCCCGGGGCAGGTGAAGGGCCGGTGTTGATCGCAGCGAAAGGCGTGGGTATACACCTGCTCCATCCGCTTTTTGGGATCGGCGTACAGGACGGGCGGATGGGCCGCCGTTTCGGCCATATACGCCCCCGTGAGGGATTGATGAAGATGGATGCCCCGGATGGCCCGGCGGACGGCCTCCCCCTGCGCCTCGATCCGGCGGCGGATATAGGCAAGGGCCTCCGCCTGGGTGCGCAAAGAAAGGTCCGTGTGCATGAGATGGCCCGTGTCCAGCATGATCCCCTTGTTTCGATAACGGACGCCCGAAAGCAGCTCCTCCGTCACCTCTGGCTCCGTCAGGGTGAGGCCCGGATGCCACAGGTTTTCCATGAGCAGGAGAAGATCCCCCTCCGGCTCCGGGAACAGGGTGTTCAACAGGTCGACGGCGGCTTCCGCCACCTCCCCGCTGGTGTGCCGGTAGCGGAGGGTGAAGAGCTCCTCATCGGAGCAGTCGGCCACATGGAAGACCACATATTCGGCCCCCTCGGCCCTGGCCTTCTCGATATCCCGGCGGTAAGCGTCCACGAGCGCTTCCGGCCCGTCGCCGCCGTAGAGGGCACGAATCGCCTCCCGGCTGCCCAGATTCCGTTCGCAGGCAGCCAGATCCCCCGTATAAAAGTCGTACCAATAGGGAAAGAAGCAGAGGTGGACGCCGATGATCCTCTCCTTGGGCACTATGCGGCGCACGTCCTCGCCGCAGTGCATGAGCTCCAAACCGTCGAAGCCGTCGAGGGCGCGCAACAGATCCTCCCTGTCCCCATACCGGTCCAGGTCGTCCCCATAGGTGGTGAGATTGAAGGTGCGCTTCATGGCGCGACCCTGTGGAGCAGCCGGACTTCCGTGAGCGAAAGTCCCTCCGGGCCCATGCTGGCTTCGCAGCGATACCCCTGGCAGTTGCCCAGCCGCCAATCGAAATAGTCGGTCTCCGGCCGCACGAAGCGGCTCATGATGGACATGATGGTCCCTCCGTGGACCACCAGATAGAGGCGCTCCGCGTTCGCCTCCATGGCCTTCTCCACCTCTCGCCGAAAAGCGGCGCACACCCGATGCTGAAAGACCATCCGGGCCTCCCCGTGGGGGCAGGGCCCCATGCACCGGGTCTGCTCCACCCACCAGCGAAAGTCCGGATCATCGCTCATCTCCCGGGCGGAGCGGCCTTCGAAGACGCCAAAGTCCATCTCCCGAAGACCCGGGCAAATCCGCTGCCTGGCCTTGGGGAACAGGATGGCCGCGGTCATCTGGGTGCGCAGAAGGGGCGTCACCAGGACCTCCGTAACGGTGGGGTCGCTGCCGGCAGCCTGGGCCGTTTGGATGCCCAGCTCGCTCAAGGGCTCGTTCGTGACGCCTAAATATCGGCTGGCCGCGTTCCCCGGCGTCTGACCGTGGCGAAAGAGATATATTTGCATGCTATGCTCCTTTGATGACGGTGGGGATGCCCGCCACCAGGCGGACCACCTTCTCGGCTCGGGCGGCCAGCAGGATGCAGAGGCGGCCCGTGGCCTCCCTGGCCCGGCGCTGTTCGTACCGGATGGGGATGACGCCGCTGCCCACCTCGCAGCAGGCCACGGCCTCCTTTTCAAGGAGCGCCGGCAAAAGCCTTTCCGCCCCCTCCGGGTCGGCGGCCACCAGCTTTTCCAGGCCGTACAGGGCCTTTTTGTCGTCCAGCACCCCGTCGGCCACGTCCTCTATCCCATAGCCCAGGGATGCAAGATAGGTCCGTTTGCCAGAGGCGGCGCCCCCAAGGATCAGTATCATAGCGCAAGCATCCTTTCCGTCACTACCAGCAAAATCAGCATGACCAGCTCCGACACCTGGAGCTGGAACCCGGCGATGTCCCCGGACATGCCCTCGAACTGCTTCATGGCCATGCGGCGCACCAGCAGCCACGTCGCCGCCGCGCCCAGGGCCATGACCAGGCCAACGAGAGGCCAAACGGCCACCATGGCGGCAGCGGACAGGATCACCCAGCATACGGCCATGACGGCCACCTTCTTGTCGGCGGCCTGGTGAAAGAGGTTCAGCGTCCCCTTCCCCGGCCCCACGGGGAGCACCGTCCCGGATAGGGCGGACAGGCTCCGGCTCATCACGTGGATCAGGCCCAGCAGCAAGACCGTTTTGCGGAACAGGGGCAGCTCCGCGCAGAGGCCGAAGTAGGCCAGCAGATAGGCCCCGAGGCCGATGACGGCGAAGGCGCCCGCGTGAGGGTCCTTCAAAATGGCCCGCTTTTTCTCCGGGGCGGCGTGGCTCTTGAGGGCGTCCACCGTGTCCATGAAGCCGTCCAGATGGATGCCGCCGGTGATCAGCACCGGGATCAGGGTGAAGCCCACGGCGGAAAGGACCATGCCGAAGGCCAGTCGGCTGCACAGCCGGAGCCACAGATATTCCACGAGCCCGACGACCGCCCCCACCAGAGGCAGGGCCACCAGCATATAGCGGATCTTCTCCTTCTCCCAGGGCACCTGGGGCATGGGCAGGGCCGAGAACATGGAGAAGGCGGCCAGGATGGAATAGATGAGGTTCATACCGTCTCTCCTTTCAAACAGATAGGGATCCCCGCCACCAGCTCATAGACCCGGTCCGCCATGGCCGCCACCCGGGCGTTGATCTCGCCTAAGGCGCGGATGTAGGCGCGGGTCTGCTCCGAATAGGCTTCATCGTCGCTCCCCACGTCGTTGGTGATGACGATGAGGGTGTCGGTCTGCCCCATCAGGTTCTCCACCCCCGCCACCACCTTTTGGACCGGGTCCACGGGCGCGTCCGGCTGTATATACATCTCGTTGGCGGTTAGATTGCATAAACACTCCAGCAGGACCGTTCCCCCGGCTTGAGGGAGTTTCAGGGCGTCCACCCCGGTGTACCGTTCGATGGTCTCAAAGCCCTTGTTTGCCCGCAAGGCCCGATGGCGGGCGATCTTTTGCAGGCATTCCTCGTCGTAGGGCTCCATGGCGGCCACGTAATAGAGGGGTTTTGGCCCCTGGACCGCCAGTGTTTCTCCGTATGAACTTTTCCCGCAGGCGGACCCGCCGGTGAGCAGGATCAGCATCCCTTCCCTCCCTGAGGCCTGTAGGCGTCGATGCCCACCGCGTCGAAGGTGGCGTTCCCCCCGTAGACGGCCAGGGCCATGTCCAGAAGCGGCAGCAGACACACGCCGCCGGTCCCCTCGCCCAGCCGCATATTTGCAAAAATTATTGGATTTTTATTCAATATGGTCAGCACCCTTTTGGCGGCCGGCTCCTCGGAGCAGTGGCTGGGCAGCATGGCCGCGTCCGCCCCGGGGCAGAGCCGCTGGGCGATCAGGGCCGCCACGGCGCTGATAAAGCCGTCGATGACTACGGGGACGCCCTCCATGGCGCCGCCGATGAACAGCCCCGCCATGCCGCAGATGTCCAATCCCCCCAGCTTGCTCAGCACGTCCAGAGTATCCTGAGGGTCGGGCCGGTTCACGGTGATGGCCCGTTCGATGGCCCAGATCTTCCGCTGCAAGCCCGCGTCGCTGAGGCCCGCGCCCCGGCCCGTGACGGTCTCCGCCGGCAGGTTCAGCAGGGCGGCCACCAGGGCGCTGGAGGTGGTGGTGTTGCCGATGCCCATTTCGCCGGACACTAGGAGCCTGTAGCCCTTATCCTTCAGCTCCTTCACCAGCTCCACGCCCACCGAGACGGTGTCCAAAGCCTGATCCCGCGTCATGGCGGGCCGCCGAGCGATGTCCCCGGTGCCGTCCATCACGTGGCGATCCAAAACCCCCTCCACCCGCCGGACCATCCCAAGATCCACGGGGAGCACGTCCGCATGGGCCGCCTGGGCCATCTTGCAAACGGAGGAGTTCATCTTCACCATCTCCCCCGCCATGCGGGCGGTGACCTCCTGGCCGGTCTGGGTCACGCCCTCGGCCACCACGCCGTTGTCCGCGCAGCAGACCACCACCGCCCGCCGGGAGATATCCACCTGAGGCGTCCCCGTCAGGGCGGCGATGTCTAAGATGAGCTTCTCCAGGGCCCCCAGGCTCCCCAGGGGCTTGGCGATGCTGTCCCACTGGCGCCGGGCGGCGGCCCGGGCCCTTTCGTCAGGCGTTCGAATGCTTTCTTTCCACCGCTGCAACCGCTCCTCCACGGCTATGCCTCCTTCCATTGAGCTAGCATGCGACCCATCCAGGCCCGCACGTCCATGCCGTAGACCCGGTTCAATATTTCGTCGGAAAAGACCTCCTCCATGGTCCCGTCCACCACCACCTGCCCGTGATCGAGGAGCAGGGCCCTGGTACCGTAGGCCCGGGCCATGGACAGATCGTGGACCACGGAGATCACGGCCCGATCCTCCCGCCTGCGCCACGCCTGGATGAGCTCGAACACCTGCTTTTGGTACACCAGGTCCAGATGGTTGGTGGGCTCGTCCAGCATCAGCAGCCGGGGATCCTGGCAGAAGGTCTGGGCGAGGAAGGTCCGCTGCAGCTCCCCGCCGGAAAGGGTGAGCACGTTCTGGTGCCGCTGCTCGTAGAGGCCCGTCTCCTCCAGGGCCTTTCGGATGGCCTCCTCCTCCCCCCTGTGCCCGGAAAAGATGGTGGGGGCGTAGGCGTAGCGGCCCAGGCGGACCACCTCCTCCACGGAGAAGGAATAGCCCACCGCATGGCTCTGGGCCAACACGCCGATGCTCCGGGCGACCTGCTGGGGCTTCATGGACCGTATCTCCCTGCCCTCGAAGCGAACGCTGCCCCGGGCGGGAGCGCCGCCCACGATGGCGTTGATCAGGGTGGACTTCCCCGCCCCGTTGGGGCCCACGATCATGAGCCATTCCCCGGGCGTAAGATCAAAGGAAACGTCCTTCAAGATGGTCAGGTCCCCATAGGAGACGGACAGGTTTCTGACTGTCAGCATGGCCGTCACCGTCCCTTCCGGGCGGACCCGTAGATGAACACGAAGGCCACCGCCCCGATGATGGAGGTGACCACGCCGATGGGCAGCTCCTTGGGGTTCAGCAGCGTCCGGGCGATCAGGTCCGACAGCATGAGGAAGATGCTGCCCCCGAAGATGGACGCGGGCAGCAGCCGCTTATGGTTCGGCCCCACCAGCATCCGGACCATATGGGGCGTCACCAGGCCCACGAAGGCGATGGTGCCGCCGATGGACACGCATACGCCGATGAGCCCCGAAACGGCGATGAGGATGATGAGCTTCACTCTCCGCACGTTCACCCCCACGTGGCGGGCGTTCTCCTCCCCGATGGCGAAAGCGTTCAGCTCCCGGGCGTGCAAAAGGATCACCCCGCCGAAGAGGAGCAGGGCAAAGAGCAGCACCAGCACGTTCAAATAGCTGCTGCCCTGAAGGCTCCCCATGGTCCAGAAGGTGATGCTCCTGAGATGCTCCCCGGAAAAGGTGATGACGATGCTCATGACGCTGGAGGCGAACATGGAGAAGATGACGCCGATGAGGATGATGGTGTTGGTGGACAGGGAGAAATCCAGCTTGTAGGCCAGGCCCAAAATGATGAGCAAAGAACAAAAAGCGAACACCATGGCCATGACCATGGTGCCCGCAAAGGGCAAACCGGGTATAGTGATGCCGAAGGCGATGGCGATGACCGCCCCCAGGGAGGCCCCGGAGGACACGCCCAGGGTGGACCCATCCGCCAGAGGGTTCTTCAGCAGCCCCTGCATGGCGCCGCCGCAGAGGGAGAGGCTGGCCCCCACCAGCATAACGGCCAGCACCCGAGGGAGCCGGGAGGTGAGCAGGATGGCCGGCGCGGTGCCCGCCGGCTGCTCAAGGCCCCAGATCCCCCGCCAGATCACGGAGATCGTGGTCCGAAAGGGGATGCCGACGCTTCCGACGCAGACCGAGAGGAGCAGCGTCAATACCGCTGCCGCAGCAAAGAGCAGATATTCCCATCCGCGAAAGCGCTCGCCGTTCCGCTCGGTCATGATGCCGTGATCTTATGCGGCAGGCGCGAGGGCCACGGCCGCTTCGCTCTCCACCACGAAGTCATAGAGCAGCTGGGCGCCCTCCGCCAGACGGGGAGCGGGCCGAGACAGCTCGTTGTTGGGCAGGTTCAGGATGTTCTGGTCCTTCACGGCGGTCACGTTCTCCCAGCCGGGCCGGGCCATGATCTCCTCCTCGGGGGTGGGGCCCTCGCCGAAGTACATGGTGATGGTCATGATGTAGTCAGGGTTCCGCTCCAGGACCTGCTCCTCGGAGATGGCCGCCCAGCCTGCCACGTCGCCGAAGCAGTTCTTAAGGCCCATCATCTCCGCCACCTCGTTCATGAAGGTGCCGGTGCCCGCGGTCCAGAGCCCCCACTGCAGCGGGCTCACCTCGAAATAGATGGTCTTCTCCCCGGGGATGGGATTTTCCTTGATCTCGTCAAAGACGGCCTTCATGCTGTCGATGATCTGGTCGGCTTCGGTCTGCTTGCCCATGACCTGGCCGATCAGGTTGATGGCGGTGTAGGTGCCCTCGATGTCCTGGGCATCGCTGACCACCACCCGAACGCCGGCCTTCTCCAGCTGGTCCACCTGCTCCTGGGTCTGGGCCATCATGCTGAGGAACACCACCTCGGGCTCCAGGGCCAGGATCTGCTCGATGTTGGTATTGGCGCCGGAGGTCAGGGACGGGATGTCGAACACCTCGGCGGGATAGTCGCAGTATTCACCGCGGCCCACCAGCGCTTCCTCCGCGCCCAGGGCGAAGATGATCTCGCAGTCGGAGGCGGTGAGGGCCACGGCCTTCTCCACGGGCTTCTCGAAGGTGACTTCCCGGCCAGCCATATCGGTGACGGTGAAGGAATCGTCCGCAGCGGGCGTCTTCACAAAGGACACCAGCAGCAGAGCCGCGAAAAGGATCGCCAACAGTTTCTTGAGTTTCATGACTTTTTCTCCTTTCTGTGCTTGTCGAATAGAGCAGGAGTCGAAAAACGCTCCCCAGAATTGAGGAGCGGCAGATGCTTCGGGCCTTTTGTGCCCGACGGTTCACTCAATCCCAGAAGTTTACATGTTCAAACAGGTCTCCCGGCTTGGCTTCCTCCTACTCGAGCCCCTTCCCGTTCCTTAGGAACAGTGGGCATGCGCTCTTTCGTCCGCCTGACGGTTACTGGGATAGCCCGGGATTCTCACCCGGTTCCCTCGGCCCGAAGGCCGCTGCTCATCGCAGATAAGAACACGCTATTCAACTGGTGTCATTATAGCCCCGTCCCCCTTTTTCGTCAAGGTCTCGCCGCTTCCCCGCCCCCCTCGTGTGTGTGCTCCATGACACACACATACTCTTTTATCATACTCCTATTCATTCTCTTACTCTTACTCATTCTCTTTGTCATATTCTTATTCTTTAGGATGATACCAGTTTGGCTTTCGTTGGTATCAACCCATGCCCCGTTGGTATCAACGCAACCGGATTGAGACCAACGCCCCCTTGCCTCCCTGCGTATGGATGTGGTATGATGGATACATCGATGAAAGGAGGCGCGGGCCATGGACATCCGGGAATACGGGGCGTACGACGAGGAGGAGATCCTCTCCCTCTACAAAAGCGTGGGCTGGATCGCCTATACGGACCATCCCGAGGTGCTCAAAGCGGGGTTCGCCGAATCGCTGCTGTGCCTCGCTGCCTACGAGGACGAAGGGCTGATCGGCCTGCTGCGGGCCGTAGGCGACGGGCAGACCGTGGTGCTGATCCAGGATGTCCTGGTGCGGCCGGAGTATCAGGGCCGGGGCGTGGGCCGGGCCCTCCTCGAAGCCGCCCTGGACCGGTTCAGGAGCGTGCGGCAGGTGCAGCTGCTCACCGACGACAGGCCGGAAACGGTGGCCTTCTACCAGGCCCTGGGGTTCAAGCCCGTGAACAGCTTCGGCTGCAAAGCCTTTTTGCGGGGATAAAGCTGCAACGAAAAAGGCCGTCCAGAGGACGGCCTTTTTGGTTTGCTGTCTGTTCCTTATTTGCGGGCGAGGACGGCCTTGACCTGCTCCTCGATGTGGGCGGCGGTGAGGCCGAAGCGCTGCTGCAGGTACCCCTGGGTGCCCACCTCGCCGAACTCGTCCTCCACGGACACGTTGGCGGCGGGCACGGGGCAGTTCTCGGCCAGGACCTCCAGCACGGCGGAGTAGAGGCCGCCGTGACGGTTGGCGTTCTCGGCCACCACCACGGCGCCGGTCTTTTTGGCCATGGCGGTCACGGTCTCCCGGTCGATGGGCTTGATGGAATAGCAGTCCACCACCGCGGCCGAGATGCCCTGCTGCTCCAGGGACGCGGCGGCCTGCATGGCCTCGTGGACCATGATGCCGGCGGCGAAGATGGTCACGTCGGTGCCGTCCCTAAGGACGGGGGCCTTGCCGATGGGCAGCTCGCTGCCCTCCTCATAGACCCGGGCCAGGCTCTTGCGGCCCACCCGAAGGTACTTGATGCCGGGGCGATCCACGCACTGCTTGAGAAGGCTTACGAGGCAGGTGGGGTCCGAGGGCTCCAGCACCGTGGAGCCGGGAACGACCCGGTAGAGGGCCACGTCCTCAAAGGGCATGTGGGTGCCGCCGTTCATGGCCGCGGTGACGCCGGGGTCGGAGCCCAGGACGGTGATGTCGTTCTTGGCGTAGCCGCCGGAGAGGAAGATCTGGTCGAAGATGCGCCGGGAGGCAAAGATGCCGAAGGAGTGGATGAGGGGCTTGAAGCCCGCCATGGCGAGGCCCGCCGCCACGCCGGCCATGTTGGCCTCTGCGATGCCGCAGTCGATGGCCCTATCCCGATGCTGCTGGCCGTATTTCAGCGTGCCGATGCAGCTCATGAGATCCGCGTCCAGATAGATGGTGTCCGGATCGCTCTCCAAAATGGCGGGGATGGTCTCCCCCAGGACTTCCTTGCACAGGCGCTTGTCCATTTCGCCGTTGTATACGATCTTCATATGGTTAGCCCTCCAGCGCGGCGAGCTCCGCCTTGAGCTCGGTGGTCCATTTCTCGTACTTCTCGTCGTTCACGGGGATGCTGTGGTTCATGAGGGTGTTTTCCACGTCCTCCACACCCGCGCCCTTCACCGTGTCCAGCACGATGGCGTAGGGCTTGTCGCCCCCCTGCCGGGTGCGCTCCAGGGCCGCGGCCACGGCTTCCACGTCGTTGCCGTTCACCTCTTCGGTGTCGAAGCCGAAGGCCCGCATCTTCTCCGCGAAGCTGCCCATGGGCAGTACGTCGTCGCAGTAGCCGTCCAGCTGCTTCTTGTTCCAGTCGATGAGGACCACCAGATTGGAAAGCTTATGGGCCGCCGCGAAGGCGAAGGATTCCCAGCACTGGCCCTCGTCCATCTCGCCGTCGCCCACGATGAGGAAAACCCGGTTCTTCCGGCCCTTGAGCCGATCGCCGAGAGCCAGGCCCGCCGCCTGGGAGGTGCCCTGGCCCAGGGAGCCGGTGGTCACGTCGATGCCGGGGGTCTTGTTCCGATCGCAATGGCTGGGGAGCCGGGTGCCGTTCTTGTTGAGGGTCTTGAGCTCCTCATAGGGGAAGAAGCCCTTGAGGGCCAAGGTCCCGTAGACACCGGGGCCGGCATGGCCCTTGGAGCAGACCAGCTTGTCCCGATCGGGCCACTTGGGGTCCTCCGGCCGCACGTTCATCTCCCGCCCGTAGAGGACCGCCAACGCGTCCGCGATGCTCAGCGCCCCACCCACGTGGCCGGAGCCGATGGAGTGGATGGCGTCCAAGGCTGCCAGGCGGATGCGCAGGGCAAACGCTTTGAGCGCCTTTACTTCTTTTTGATCCATGTGCATCTCCTTATTCTCGCAGTATTTCTGTTTCCGTATTTTTTATTGTACCTGAATTTTCAGGCGGTGGCAAGGGCCAATCAATCGCTGCCCTCCGCCGCCCGCTGCTTTTCCATGAGGGCGCGGATGCCGCTTTCCCCCAGGGACAACAGCGCGTCGAGCTCCGCCCGGGAGAAGGCGCGGCCCTCCCCCGTGCCCTGGACCTCGATGAAGGCCCCCGTCTCGTCCATGACCAGGTTCATGTCCACCTGGGCGGCGGAGTCCTCCCCGTAGCAGAGGTCCAGCATGGGCCTGTCGTTGACGATGCCCACGGACACGGCAGCGATGCGGTGGATCATGGGGTCCTCCTCCAGCCGGCCCTCCCTAAGCCACTTTTGGACGCCCAGGGCCACGGCCACGTAGGCCCCGGTGATGGAGGCGGTGCGGGTGCCGCCGTCGGCCTGGAGCACGTCGCAATCCACATAGATGACCCGCTCCCCCAGCTTGTAAAGGTCCACCCCCGTCCGAAGGCTCCGGCCGATGAGCCGCTGGATCTCCGTGGAGCGGCCGTCCTGCTTCAAATAGTCCCTCTTCTTTCGATTGCCGGTGCTGGAGGGGAGCATGGCGTACTCCGCCGTGAGCCACCCCTTCCCCGTCCCCTTCAAAAAAGGCATGGTCCCCTCCTCCAAAAGGGCGGTGCACAGCACCCTGGTGTTGCCCCAGTTAATGAGTACGGAGCCGCCCTTGGTGTCCGTAAAATCCCGGACCAGGGTGATGGGCCTTAGTTCGTTGTCCTCTCTGCCGTCCTTGCGCATGATGGTCATCCTCCCCGCATGGTTCCATTTGTCAAACATTGTATCACATGCCCCAAAAAAGGCAACTCGAAAGCTGTTTTTCTTCCAGCATTTTGCAGCATTATGTTGATTGTTGACAGGATTTTTTTCTTATGGCATACTGAATATGTATCTCATGTCACCTCAAAGCGCGATTTATCCGGAGGAAAAAATGAAAAAAACCGTATCTGTTCTGCTGACGCTCGCCCTGCTTTTCGGCCTGGTGCTTGCGCTGCCCTCTGCGCCCGCCCGGGCTGAAAGTACCCCCGAGCAGGAGCTCACCGAAGTCTTCCAAAACCTGAACGCCGTGGACAGCATGCGCATGGATCTGGATATCGTGCTGGACCTGTCCATCGTCATGTCCATGGGGGGGCAAACCATTATCAACATGCCTTTGAACGTTGCGCTCAATCTGGGCATGGAGTATCAAAAGGAACCCTATGCCATGCGCGGGCAGATGCAGATGCATATGTCCTACATGGGCAAAACGGAGGACAACCAATCGCTGATGTACAGTGAGAAGGACGGGGACGCCGTCATCTCCTACTCTTCTGACGACGACGGGGCCACCTGGACCAAAAAACAGAGTGAAAAAGCTTCCTTCAGTATGGACGACATGTCCGCCGTCATCGGTTCTGCCAAGGAGATACAGAAGATCGGCACGGAGTCGGTCGATGGGCACGATATGGACGTCTATACCGCCATCGTCGACGGACAATACCTGCAGAAGGCCATGAACGCCGCCGGTTCCGACAATCCCCTGTCCGGGATAGTGGGCGAAACCGGGTCCGAGGACGGCTCCAATGGCCTGGGCGATTTCGAGGTCACCATCTATGTGGACAAAGAGACAAAGCTACCTGTACGGTTTTCGATCGATTTGACCAGCATGATGAAGGACCTGATGGACGCCGCTCTGAAAGCCTCCATGGACATGAGCGAAATGGAGGGCATGGAAGTAAGCGTGGATATCCCCACGGCCCTGATCGACTGCAATCTGTCCCAATTCAACAGCGTCCCCCCCATCGAGATCCCCGCGGCCGCCAAAGCTGCCGTACCCGCAGCCGCTTAAGGCAATTAAAGCTTTTCGAGCAAGAAAAAAACACCCCGTTGGTACGATCCCAACGGGGTGTTTTCGTTCTGTTTATTCCGCCTTGGGGGCCGCCGTTTTGGGCTCGATGGCCTTGCGGTGGCGGGTCTTGGGGGCGTCCAGACGGATGGCGTCCTGGCGGAGAATGACGGGCTTCTTCAGCTTGCGGATCACGTCCCCGTCGATCTTGCAGGCCCGGATGTTCTCCTCGGAGGGGATGTCGTACATCACATCCAGCATCACGTCCTCCATGATGGCCCTGAGGCCCCGGGCGCCGGTCTTGCGCTCGATGGCCTCCTTGGCCACGGCGCGCAGGGCGTCCTCGGTGAGGATCAGCTCCACCCCGTCCATCTCGAAGAGGCGGGCGTACTGCTTGGCCAGGGCATTCTTGGGCTCCGTGAGGATGTGCATGAGGGCGTTCTCGTCCAGGCTGTCCAACGTGACGATGACCGGCACCCGGCCAACGAACTCGGGGATCAGGCCGAACTTCAGCAGGTCCTCAGGCAGGATGTCCTTCAAGACCTGGCCGATGTCCTTCTCCTCCTTGGACTTGATGGCCGCGCCGAAGCCCAGCATCTTCTGACCCGTGCGCCGCTCGATGATCTTGTCGATGCCCGTGAAGGCGCCGCCGCAGATGAAGAGGATATTGGTGGTGTCGATCTGCAAGCACTCCTGCTGGGGATGCTTGCGGCCGCCCTGAGGCGGCACGTTGGCCACGGTGCCCTCCAGGATCTTCAAAAGAGCCTGCTGGACCCCCTCGCCGGATACGTCCCGGGTGATGGACACGTTCTCCCCTTTGCGGGCGATCTTGTCGATCTCGTCGATGTAGATGATGCCGCACTGGGCCCGGGGGATGTCGTAGTCGGCGGCCTGGATCAGCTTCAGGAGGATGTTCTCCACGTCGTCGCCCACGTAGCCCGCCTCAGTGAGTGAGGTGGCGTCGGCCACGGCGAAGGGAACGTCCAAGATCTTAGCCAGGGTCTGGGCGAGCAGCGTCTTGCCGCTGCCCGTGGGCCCCAGCATGACGATGTTGCTCTTTTGCAGCTCCACCCCGTCCTCCTCCATGGCCTGGCCGGAGCGGATGCGCTTGTAGTGGTTGTAGACCGCCACAGCCAGGGCCCGCTTGGCGGCCTCCTGCCCGATGACATACTGATCGAGAGCTGCCACGATCTCCCGGGGTTTGGGGATCTCGGTGGCCGGCGCGGGGGCTGACGCGGCCCGCTCCGACTCCATATCCTCCTGCACGATCTCCCGGCACAGCTCCACGCACTCGTTGCAGATATACACATTGGGACCGGCGATCAGCTTCTTCACCTCGCTGCGGGGCTTGCCGCAGAAGCTGCAGCGCACCTTGTCGAAGCTGTCCTTGTCCTTTGTGCCGTTGTAACCGTATTTGCTCATGTGATTCCTATGTTTCCTTTCTCGTTACCGACGGGGGACGATGACCTCGTCGATGATGCCGTAGGCCTTGGCCTCCTGGGCGTCCATGTAGTTGTCCAGCTCCGTATCGCGCTCCACCTTCTCCACAGGCTGGCCGGTGCGTTTGGAGAGGATCTCGTTCAAGCGACGCTTGATCTTGATGATCTGCTCGGCCACGATGGAGATGTCGGTGGCCTTGCCCTGGGCGCCGCCGGAGGGCTGGTGGATCATGATTTCGGCGTTCTCCAGGGCCTTGCGCTTGCCCTTGGCCCCCGCCGCCAGCAGGAAGGCGCCCATGCTGGCCGCCAGGCCCACGCAGATGGTGCACACCTCGCAGCGGATATACTGCATGGTGTCATAGATGGCCAATCCCGCGCTCACGGAACCGCCGGGGCTGTTGATATAGAGGTAGATGTCCTTGTCGGGATCGTCGGCTTCCAAAAAGAGCATCTGGGCGATGACGCTGTTGGCCACGTCGTCGTCGATCTCGCCGCCGAGGAAGATGATCCGATCCTTCAGCAGGCGGGAATAGATGTCGTAGGAACGCTCGCCGCGGTTGGTTTGCTCCACAACATAGGGGATAAGATTCATTCGCTTCTCCTTCCTGGAGGAAATATGGACCGTTCCTCCCGGTCTTATTCGGCCTTGGGCGCCTCGTCCTTGGCGGGCTCCTCCTCCGTCTCCACGGCGGTGGCCACCAGCAGGTCGATGATCTTGTCGGCGCAGGCCTTATCCGCAAAGTAGGCCTTGTCGTCCTCGGTCAGGGTCTCCATGAGCTTCTCCTTGGTGAGACCGTTCTGCTCGGCGTAGAGGGCCACGGCCTTCTCGATCTCCTCGTCAGAAGCGGTGACGTTCTCGGCCTTCTTGATGGCCTCGATGACCAGCTCCACCTTCACCCGCTGCTTGGCGTCGGGGCGGTACATGGCCTCCATCTTTTCCTTGTCGGTGCCCATGTACTTGAAGTAGTCCTCCAGCTTCAGCCCGGAAGCCGCCAGCTGGTAGGCCATGTTCTGCATCATGTACTGGACCTCCCGGTTCACCATGCAGTCGGGGATGTCCACCTGGGCGTTGTCGGCAGCCTTTTCCAAAAGCTCATTTTCCCGGGCGTTCTTCGCCGCGGTCTCCCGGGCCTTCAAAAGCTCCTGCTTCTTGTTCTCTTTCCACTCTGCCACGGTGTCCTGCTCGGAGATGTCCTTGATGAACTCGTCGTCGATCTCAGGCAGCTCCTTCTTCTGGACGGTCTTCACCTTGCAGGTAAAGACGGCGGCCTTGCCCTTGAGATTCTCGGCATGATACTCCTCGGGGAAGGTGACGTGGATGTCCTTCTCCTCGCCGGGATTGACGCCGACGAGCTGCTCCTCGAAGCCGGGGATGAAGGTGTGGGAGCCGATGTCCAGGGTCTGATCCTGGGCGGTGCCGCCCTCGAAGGCCACGCCGTCCACCTTGCCGCAGTAATCGAGGATGATCCGATCCCCGTTCTCCACGGGCCGATCCACGTCCTCATAGCGGACCTGCTTTTGCTGCTCCATCTTCAGAGCGTTGTCCACTTCTTCGTCCGTCACAGTATACGCCAGCTTCTTCACGGCTATACCCTTGTACTGGCCCAGGGTGACCTCGGGCTTGAGCTGGACCTCGGCCACGTAGGTGACGCCCTCGGTCTCGCTCATGACGGGGATATCCACCACGGAGGGACGGTCCACGGGGACCAGCTTATGCTCGGCCACGGCGGCGTCGTAGGGCTCCGCCCAGCAAAGATCGAAGGCCTCGTCATAGAAGACCATGGCGCCGTAGTTGGCCTCAATGACCTTGCGGGGGGCTTTGCCCTTGCGGAAGCCGGGCACAGGATAGCGGCTGCCGGTTTTATGGTAGGCATCGTTCAACGCCTTCACGAAGGCGTCCTTATCGACGGTGATGGTGAGCCTGGCAATGTTGCCTTCCTTCATTTCAAGAACTGACATGATCCTTCTCCTTGTATTGCTTACTTGCATACTCTACGCATTTTAACATAGCGTGTCATTCTACCACAGCCATCCGCCAAATGCAAGGCTAAATCCGACCATATCCCGCGCTATTTCCAGAAATTCACAGGGTTGCCCCATTTACCGGGCAGGCGTAAATAAATTGCAACATCGCGTTTGTTTCCTTGACCTGGCGGGCCATAAGGTGGTAGAGTATAGAAAATAGGTAAACGTGTATGAGACCGAAGATCAATTTCCTGCGTTTGATACTGTTCGGCCTGGTCGCCCTGGTCCTTTCGGGCGGCCTGTTTGCCGTGTTCTATCTCATGTTCCGGCAGCGGGACGTGTCCCTCACCTATGAAAAGCTGGGCATCCAGGCCAACATGGACTACATCGTGTCGGGGAACTATCTGAGCTACGCCTCCGCCACGGACCTGATCCAGGTGAACATCGCCGATACCAAGAAGAGCACCGTGATCAACCTGCCTATCGCCATCGACGGGTTTGGGGTCTCCTCCACCATGACGGCGGTGTACGCGGGCTCCAATCTCCAGCTCAGGAACTTCAACGCCCTGACCCTCAACGGCACCATCCGGGGCGTGGCCTGCGGCGAAGGGCACTGTGCGGCGCTCAGGACCAACGACATAAACGGGCTGGATTCCATCGTGGTGTTCAACGCCTCCGCCCAGGCCGTGGGCAACCCCATCGACTTCTCCGAAAGCAAGGTGGTCAACTTCGGGTTCGAGACCAAGTACGGCCGGGAGATGCTGTGGGTCATCTGCGTGAACACCCAGGCGTCCCTGCCCGTGACCACGGTGCGGCTGTACGACTACAACAACGGCGGCACCATGAGCTACTATCCCTCCTTCTACGAGCAGAGCATCGAGCGGGTGTACTTCACGGAGGATTCCGTCTTTTTGGTGGGCACGGAGGACATCATCCGCTACAGCATGGACAGCAGCCGGGAGCGGTATCGGGTGGGCATCTACGGCAAGGAGGTCATGGACGTATCCGCCAGCGGCGGCACGGTCCGCTTCCTGCTCAAGCCCCGGGGCTCCAGCAACCAGCACACCCTCTACACCCTGGCCCTGGCGGAAGCGGACGCCCCCAACACCACCATGCTCACCGTGTACGTGGGCGAAAACATCGTGAACGCCTTTTTGCAGGCCAGCGGCATCCGGATCGTGACCCGGACGCGGATGATCAGCTACACCTTCTCGGGCAAGAACTCCCCCTCCGCCGATATCATCCTTTCCTACCCGGCGGACGACGCCCTGAAGCTGGACGAATCCTCCTTCCTGCTGGTCAGCGGCGACGACTGCTATATTGCGAAACGTCAGTCATAAGGAGCTGCTATGGTCGATCTTGTGATCCTGTTGATCCTGGCCATCGCGCTGTTGGCCGGTTATTATCGGGGCGTGGTCTACTCCGCCATCAGCCTGGGCCTGTCCATCCTTTCCTTCGGGTTGGCCCTGCTGCTGTGCACCAGCCTGTCCGGCGCCTTCCAGAAGCGGCAAAACCTGTACGAGATGATGCTCTACTACTTCGAAGGGTACGAATACATCAACGAGACCAGCGTGGAGTTGGTCCACGTGTCCGCGTCCCAGGTGGAGGAAAAGGAGCTGGCCGTGGTGGTGAAGAACGCCAACATGCCCATCCCCTTCGGCCAGGCGGTGACCAAAAACGTGAAGAACCGGGTCTATGAGGCCCGGGGCATCTACTCCCTGGGGGATTACTTCAACCAGACCATCGTGGACACGGTGCTGAATATCCTGTCCCTGTTGCTGCTCTTTTTGATCTTTAGGCTGCTGCTGGGGTTCGTCCTGCGGCTCGTGGACTTCGGCGCCGACGGGCTCCCCCATCTCAAGCGGTTCGACGTGCTCATCTCCTGCGGCATCGGGCTGCTGCACGGCATCTTTTTGGTGTTCGTGCTGTTCATGGTGGCGCCCATCCTGCTGGTGGTGGTGCCTCGCCTGTCGGAGTTTTTGGAAAACTCCCTGCTGGGCGAGTTCCTGTACAGGGGCAATCTTCTTCTGCGCATGGTGCCTACGGTGTAGGCGATGATATTCATCAATCTTTGGAGGTGTTGAAATGGCGTTTATCCAGTCAAACCGCATGAGCGGTGTATCCGGTTCGATCATCCGTGAGCTGTTCAAGATGACGGCGGCCCCGGACATGATCAGCTTTGCCGGCGGCAACCCTTCCCCCGATACCTTCCCCACCGCCGAGATGGCGGCCATCGCCAACGACGCGCTGCTCCATCGGGGCGCGTCCATGCTCCAGTACGGGTTCACCGAAGGCTTCCCGCCCCTGCGGGACGCTCTCAAGAGCTATCTCAAGGGGAAGCACGGTTTTCCCAAGGCGCAAGACGAGCTCATCACCGTCTCCGGCGGCCAGCAGGCGGCGGACCTGACCAGCAAGGTGCTGCTCAACGAGGGGGACGCGGTCCTCTGTGAGGAGCTTTCCTTCGTGGGCGTGCTCAATACCTTCCGCTCCTATGGGGCCAAACTGGTGGGGGTGAAGATGGAGCCGGACGGGATGAACGTGGCGGATCTGGAGCAAAAGATCCAGGCGAACCCCAAGGCAAAGCTCATCTATATCATCCCCAACTTCCAAAACCCCACTGGCTTCACCACCTCGTTGGAGAAGCGGAAGCAGATCTATGCCCTGGCCCAGCGGTATGATCTGATGATCCTGGAGGACGACCCCTACGGCGAGCTCCGGTACGAGGGTGAATTTTTGCCGCCCTTCAAGAGCATGGACACCGACGGCCGGGTGATCTTCGCCGGCAGCTTTTCCAAGACCATGGCCCCCGCTCTGCGGGTGGGCTTTCTGGTGGCGGAAAGCAGCCTCATGAAGCGGATGGTGGTGGCCAAGCAGACCGAGGACGTGCACACCGCCACCCTGACCCAGGAAATCTGCTTCCGGTACATGACGGAGCACGACTTCGAGGGGCACCTCAAGGACATCCGCAAGCTCTACGCTGTCAAATGCAAGCGCATGCTGGACGACATGGAGCAGCGCTTCTCCCCTGCCATCACCTTCAACCGGCCCCAGGGCGGCCTCTTCGTCACGGCCTTCCTGCCCGAGGGCATGGACGCCTGGCCCTTCGTCCAGGAGGGCATCGCCCGGAAGGTGGCCTGCGTGCCCGGCGTGGCCTTCGTCATGGACCAGAGCGTACCCAGCAACGCCTTCCGCATGAACTTCTCCATGCCCTCCCTGGAGCAGATCGACCAGGGCACGGAGATCTTGGGCAAGCTCACCTACGAGTGGTGCAAATAGCAAATAGAGGAAGGATTTGTATTTTGCAGCTTTTCTTGTAAGAAAAGCTGCCCAAAAGAACTCAATGGGGGAAAGGTTTTATACCCTTCCCCCATTTTATTATCCCTGTGCTTTTCTTTTCGATCCCTTTTCTTTTCACCGAAAAGAAAAGGAACAAAACGATCCCCGTCTTATCGCTTCTTCGGCGCCGGCGCGCGACCGCTCATGCGGGTATAGTAGGCCAGGCGGTCCGCCGTGGCAGGGTCGAATTCCTCGGGCAGGGCGCGCCAGCCCCACCAGCCCGTGGTGGCAGGCAGGTTCATGCGGTGCTCGGAGCCCAGGCCCAGCACGTCCTGCATCTGGATCACCACCAGATCCGCCACGGAGGTCATGAGCCCCCGGATGAAGCCGAAGGGGAACCCCTCCTGCTGGTTGAGGCCCAGATAGTCCACGGCGAAGGCGGCGCATGAAGGCGCTGTGGCGTTGAACCAGCCCATGATGGTGTCGTTGTCATGGGTGCCCAGATACGCCACGCAGTTTTTCACGTAGTTGTGGGGCAGCTCCCTGGAATCCCCCATGGGCTCGAAGCCGAACTGCATGACCCGCATGCCGGGGCAGCCGGAGTCGTTCAGGAGCTTCTTCACCTCGGGGGTCAAAAAGCCCAGGTCCTCGGCGATGATGTTCTCCCCCAGTCCCTCCTCCCGGAAGGCGTGGATGAGCTTCATGCCGGGGCCGGGATACCACTGGCCCACCCGGGCGTCCGCCGCCCCATATTGCACGCCCCAGAAGCTTTCCAGGCCCCTGAAATGGTCGATGCGGATGATGTCGCAGCGACTGGCGGCCCCCTTTAGGCGGCTGCGCCACCAGGCGAAGTTTTCCTTCTCGTTGGCGTCCCAATCGTAGACCGGGTTCCCCCACAGCTGGCCCGTCTCGGAGAAATAATCCGGGGGCACGCCCGCAATGAGCTTAGGGATGCCCGCCTCGGTGAGCTGGAACAGCTCCCGGTGGGCCCACACGTCCACGCTGTCGTAGGGCACGTAGATGGGGATATCTCCGATGAAGCTGACGCCCTGCTCGTGGGCGTAGGCCCGCAGGGCTTGCCACTGGCTGTCGAAGCAGTACTGGACGAAGGCGTGATAGTCGATCTGCTCCCGGAGCAGCTCCCGATACCTGGCCACGGCCTCCGGCTCCCGGTTCCGGATATCCTCCGGCCAGTCGACCCAGCATTTGCCCTCAAAATGATCCTTCAGGGCGCAGAACAGCGTCCAGTCCTCCAGATACCAGGCGTTTCTCGCCACGTACTCGGCCATCTCGGCCCGATCGAACCGGGCGAAGGCCTTTTCCAGCACCTGGCGACGGCGCACGTACAGGAGGCCGAAATCCACCTTCCGGGGATCCTCGCCCCAGTCTTCGCCGATGTCCTCATCGGTGAGGAGCCCCTGCTCCCTCAAAAGATCCAGGTCCACCAGATAGGGGTTCCCGGCGAAGGTGGACGCGCTTTGGTAAGGGGAATCCCCGAAGCCCGTAGGCGTCAGGGGCAGGATCTGCCAGTACCGCTGCCGGGCCCGATGGAGGTAATCCACAAAGTCAAAGGCCGCCTTGCCCAGGGTGCCCACCCCGTAGGGGGACGGAAGGCTGGTGATGTGTAGGAGGATGCCGCTTGCACGTTTCATGCTCTTTCCCTTCGATTCCTTGTTATTTTTCTTGTATTATAGCATGCAGATGCTATAATAGAAAGGCAAAAATGTTAAAAGCGGCCAAAAAAAGCCGAAAGGAGCGGAGCATGGAACTGAATCAATATCTGAAACTGAGCCCGGAGGTGGCTGACGCGCTGAAAACGGGGAAACCCGTGGTGGCCCTGGAGAGCACCATCATCTCCCACGGCATGCCCTATCCCCAGAACGTGGAGACTGCCTACGCCTGCGAGCGGGTGTGCCGGGAGAACGGGGCCGTGCCCGCCACCTGCGCCATTATCGGCGGCAAGCTCTGCGCGGGGCTCACCCCGGAGGAGATCGACTATCTGGGCCGGGAGGGCGTCAAGGTGACCAAGGCCAGCCGTCGGGATCTGCCCCTGCTCATCGCCAAGGGCATGGACGGGGCCACCACCGTGGCCGCCACCATGATCATCGCGCACATGGCGGGGATACGTGTCTTCGCCACCGGCGGCATCGGCGGCGTCCATCGGAACGGTCAGGACACCATGGACGTGAGCGCGGATCTGGACGAGCTGGGCAAGACCCCCGTCTGCGTGGTCTGCGCCGGCGCCAAGGCCATCTTGGATCTGCCCCGAACCATGGAATATCTGGAGACCAAGGGCGTGCCCGTCATCGGCTTCGGCACGGATGAGCTGCCCGCCTTCTACACCGCCAAGAGCGACATCCCCCTCACCTGGCGGGTGGACGACCCCAAGGAGGTGGCGGACGCCATCCACGCGGCGGAAAACCTGGGCTACGACGGAGGCATGCTGGTGACCGTGCCCATACCGGCGGAGTGGTCCATGGACGCGGACTACATCAACGGCGCCATCGACAAGGCCCTCAAGGAGGCGGACGAGCAGGGCATCGTAGGCAAGGCGGTGACCCCCTTCCTCCTGGCCAAAATCAAGGAGATCACCGGCGGCAGCAGCCTTGCCTCCAACATCCAGCTGGTCTTCAACAACGTGAAGACCGCCGCCAGGATCGCCGCAAAGCTTTGATCTCAGCATACAATACAAAAGCACCCACCAGACATGCGGTGGGTGCTTTTCATATGGATCCGTTTATTCGTTCCAGGGCCGGCGGGCGCAGACGAAGTTGCGCTTCCAATAGGCGGACAGGGCACGCTTGACCACCTTGCCGTTGCCGGAGGAGGCGTCGATCATGCTGCCGCCGCCCACATAGATGCCGCAGTGGTTGACGGACTTGTTGGTATCGGACCGGAAGAACAGGATATCGCCCTTCTTCAGGCTGTTGATGCTCTCGATCTTCTTCCAGCTGCTCTTGAGGGAATAGCCCGCCGCGTTGAGCCGCTGGCCGCTGACCCCTGCCTGCCGGAGGCAGTAATAGACGAAGCCGGAGCAGTCAAACTTGTTGGGGCCCTTGGCGCCCAGGACGTATTCACAGCCCAGCTTGCTGTTGGCCGCGTTGATAAATTTCTCGATCCGGGTGTCCTTCTTCGGCGTGGGACTGGGCTTGGGGGTCGGCTTCGGGGTGGGCTTGGGCGTGGCCGTCTTCTTGGCCGTGGTCTTGGAGCCCTTCTTGGGGGTGGCCGTCGCCTTCTTCTTTTTCTTGGCCTCCGCCTCCGCTTTCTTCTTGGCCTCTTCCTCAGCCTTCTTCTTGGCTGCTTCCTCCGCCGCCTTCTTCTTGGCGGCCTCTTCCTCGGCCTTCTTCCGGGCCGCCTCCTCCGCGGCCTGCTTCTTAGCGGCTTCCTCCGCTGCCTTCTTCTCGGCGGCGGCCTCGGCCTCCATCTTCTTCTGCATCTCCCGGGACATCTTGGCCTGGTCGGAATACAAAAGCTCCAAGGTCTTCTCCCCCGCCAATCCGTCCACATGGAGACCGTTCCTCTTTTGGAACGCCTCCACGGCGGCGATGGTCACGGGGCCGTAGATCCGATCCACGTCGCTGGCGGAGAGGTAGCCCAGATCCACCAGCTGCTCCTGCAGGGCCTTCACGTCCTGGCCCTCGGCGCCCTCCTTGAGCATGTAATGCTGGGCTGCGTCGCTGTACAGGATGATCTGGGTCTCGTTCCCGGCCACCCCGTCCTGCTTCAAGTCGTGCTGCCGCTGGAACAGGATGAGGGCCGATTCCGTACTGGAGCCAAAGTAGTTGGTGGGCTCGTCGATATCCAGATACCCCAGCTCCATGAGCCGGTACTGAAGGGTGGTAACGGCGTCGCTCTTGTCATGCTTCTTGAGCTGGGCATATTGGGGCGTTTCCTCCGGCTCCACTATCTCCGGAGTCTCCTCCACAGGCTCGTCCTCCGGCTCCTCCGAGGGCTCCGGCGTGGGCTCCTCCTCCGGTTCGAAGGAGGGTTCCGGCGTGGGCTCCGGCTCCGCCTCGGGCTCGTCCTCCGGCTCGTCCTCGGGTTCGTCGTTCCCCGGCTCCCCCTCAGGCTCGCTCTGTCCCGGCGCCCAGGTGGCATGGGAGGTCTCCACCACGGGGTCCGATCCGCTGTAGATGGGATGGGCGTCCGAAGATACGCGGACACCGCTCTCCTCCTCCGCGTCCTGAGCCTCCACCGTGCCCCGGACCCTTGTCCGGGCGTTCAGCGTCACCGCCTCTGCCACCGTCTCGGCGTCCTCCCTATGGCAGCTGGAGATGCACAGGATGGACAGCAGGACCACCAGGAGCAAAAAGATGAGCGCCAGGAAAAAGACCCGGCGACGGCCCCGGGCGGGCAGCCGGCGGAATCTTTCCCCTATCGCATCGAAGAAAAGCAATATTTGGTTCAAAATCGCTTTCAGGGTATCCATGCTCTCACTTTATCCGTTTATGAGGCGTCGCGCAAGAACATAGGAAAAAATGTTAAATAATGTTCTTTTTTCTGTTACAAGTGGTTAGGGCTCGGGGAGGATCTCCGCCTCGGGCAGCTCCTCCTCCAGCGGCGTTTCGTCCGGCTGGAGCAGGGCGGCAAGCTCCGGGTCCATCTCCGTCTCGGTGGGAGCAGGCTGCACCGTTTGCCCACGATTCTCGTACCACCAGGAGATGATGTCCTCGATCGCCACATGGCTGGCGCTGCCGGAAAGGCCGTTGGGGATCATGACCGTCACCACGATCTCGGGGTCCTCCCGGGGCGTGACGGCCACAAACCAGCTCGTGTTCTCGATGTCCACGTTGTTGGTGGCGGAGGTCTGGGCTGTTCCGGTCTTGCCGGTGATCAGGGAAAGGTAGGTATTGGAAAACTCCTTGGAGAACACGCTGGACGCCGTGCCCCCGTCCTCCGGGGACACCACGCCGGCCATGCCCGCCAGCAGGGCGTCCCAGTATTCTTCGGGCGCCTGGACGTGGCGGACGATCTGGGGCTGGCATTTCTCGTACAGGGTCCCGTCGGGATAATAGATGGCGTCCAGGAGGGTGGCCTTGTGGACGTCGCCCCGGGTGACCACGGTGGCGGCGTACCGGGCCAGGGAGATGGGCGTCAGCAGGGAGACGCCCTGGCCGATGCCGCTTTGGATGGTGTAGGTAGGCTTCCAGCGAAGCTCCTCCAGCCATGTGGAGATGGTGACGACCCAGTCGGTGTGCAAAAGGCTGATCCCCATGGGGATGTTCAGCTCCTCGTAGAGGATGCGGCGGATGTCGTCGCCTCGCTCCCGCTGCTCCCCGTCCTGAAGCTTCAGCAATCGGATGGCGCAGGCGGACAGGGTCTCGTCGCTCACCTGGCGGTCCACCTCCTTGGTGACCCGCTTCAACAGGCCGAAGATCTCGTTGTAGATGAGCCGTGGGATGGAGGAAGTCTGTTGGGACAGGGGCTTTGTGTTGTCATAGCGGGCGCCCTGACCGCCTACCTGCACGGAGAGCTCGCCGGGAAGCTCCACCCCCGTGGTCCCCTCCAGGCCCAGCTGACCGGCCCAGTAGGCCAGCTTCTTGATGCCCACCCGATCCGCCACGGTGAAGAAAAAGTAGTTGCAGCTCACGGCCAGGGCCCGGCTCAGATTCAAATTGGCGTGCTTCCCTGGGGTGGTGGTCCAGCAGGAAGGGGCGTTGGCCGTGACCTTGGTGGTGGGATCGTCCACGAAGTAGTAGTAGGGCGAGCGGTCGGAGATGGTGGTGGAGGTGGTGATGGCCCCCTCCATGAGGCCGGCAAAGCCCGTGGCCATCTTGAACGCGGAGCCGGGGGCCGTGCGGATGGCGATGGCTCGATTCAGGGTGGGCTGGTTGGAGTTGTCCCCAAAGAGCATCTCCAGCTCCCGGGTGTCCACCCCGTCGGTGAACACGTTGGGATCGTAGGTGGGGTAGGAGGCCATAGCCAGCACCTCCCCCGTCTTCGCCCCCAGAACCACGATGGCCCCGGTGGCAGCGGTGGCGATGGTGCTGGGATCTTCCCGAAGCTTCGCGTACTTCTTCCAGTCCTTCTCCAGCTTCTCTTCCTGGGTGAGCCTGGTCTCCTCGATGTTGTGGACCAGGGCCTGTTCCACCACCTGCTGGAGCTCGATGTCCAGGGTGGTTTGGACCGTGAGCCCGCCCTGGGGCACGGTCTTGCCCAGCACGTCCACGATGGAGCCGGTCCGGGTCTTTTCGATGGTGGTGGTCCCCTGCCGGGAGATGAGGTGGCTGGTGAGATAGGCTTCGCAGCTCTTTTCCAGACCCGCCACTCCGATGAGATCGGAGTAGGAATAGCCCAGCTGCAGCAGGTTGTCGGTCTTCTCCCCGTCCACGAAGGGGGCGAAGCTGTCGAAGGAATAGCCCAGATTGGTCATATCGGTGGTCACCTGCTTGGACATGTAGCCGATCAGATGACAGGCCGTGTCCTTGTAGGGATAGATGCGGCGGCCGGACATCTCCGTCTGGACCCCGACCAACTCGCTTTGGAGCATGTCGAGCTCCGTCACCACCGACAGGTTCACGTCATAGGCGATGACCACGCCCTCATAGGCGTGCCAGCTGTTGAGGACCGCGTCCTGCCGGATGGACATGATCTTTTTGGCCTCGTCGTAGGGCATATCGTCGGGGATCTGCCAGCTTTCCCGGAGGATGAGATAGGCCCGCTCCGGGGTGATGTCCGGGTCCGAGAAGCGGCAGGCCTCCACGAAGTTTTTCTTGCGGGAGGCGATGGCCGACTCGCTGGTGACGCCGAAGTCGTAGCGGTAGGTGCCGTCGTTGTTGAGCCGGATATAGAAGTGTTCCTCGATGGTGCCCCCCGCCGCCTCGATGATGCGGATGGCCTCCATGAGGGAATGGGTATAGCGAGCGGAGTCCACGGGGCTGGTCTTGTCCGGGTCCCGGTAGAACTTCACGTTGTAGGTGGTCTCGTCATAGGCGAGGACGTTGCCGTATCGGTCGGTGATGGTGCCCCGGGTGCCGGATTGGTAGGTGGTGACGACGCTGGTGGCCCGGACCGCCGCCTGGTAGCTTTCCGTCTCCTCCACGGCCAGCTTGTTCAGGCCCCAACACAGATACCCGCCCATGCCCAAAAGGAGCAACGCCATAAGGAGCAGACGAGCGTTCAGTTTCCAAGCGGGCTGTCGGGTCATGCTGCGTCCACCTGTCCTTTCAGAAGGGGTCTGAAGAGGGCCATGAAGAGCAATCCCCACAGGCCCGTGAGCAGGGCCCGGGGCAGCATGCCGTACAGGATGGCATTCACGAAGGGAAAGCGCATGCCGATGACCCATGCCGCCAGCGCCCGCAAAAGCTCCACGCCGAAGGCCAGGGTCATGATGCACAACGCCACCAAGATGAGCTTGGTGTCCTTATCCTTCACCAGTCCGTGCAGGATGGCCGCCGCAAGGAGGCACAGGGCCGAGGTGAGCCCGATCATGTTTTCGCAGAGGATGTCCTCCAAAAGGCCCCCCAAAGCGCCGATCAGGATGGCGTCCTGCAGGGAGAACACGTGCTCCGCCGCCAGCATGACGGCCAACATCACGAAGGGGACCAGGTGGAACAGATTCCATTTGGGCAGCACCGCCGTATCCAGGAGCAGGGCGGCCAGAAAGGAAAGCAACAGAGCCGCGTACTTTTTCAGCGCCATATCAGCTCTCCTTCCCCAGGATGACGAGCACCTCCTCCAGATGCTCGAAATCCACGTCGCTGATGACGCAGGCGTCGTATTCCCCGTTGTCCTCGTCCGCCAGAAAGCTGACCTTGCCCACGTAGAGGCCCTTGGGGAAGATGCCCCCAAGACCCGAGGTCACGATGGTGTCCCCCACCTGCAGATCCGCGTCCTTGGGCAGATAATAGAGCTTCAGGCCGATCAGCTGGCCGTTCTCGATGATGAGGCCCCCCAACATCCCCTCGTCCCGGGTGCGCTCCACCATGACGGAGATGCGCATGTCCTCGTTCTGCATGGTGCGGATCTTGGAATAGGTGGCGCCCACCTCGATGACACGGCCCACGATGCCCTGGGCGGTGACGGCGGCCATCTGCTCGGTGATGCCGCTGCGGGAGCCGCCTCGGACGGTGATGGTGTCCACATAGGGGTCCAGGTTCCTGGCCGTGACGGAGGCGGTCATAAAATAGAAGTTGCTGTTCGTGGAGGTGTAGTCCAGCAGCTCCGACAGCCGGGCGTTCTCCTGCTCCATGGCCTCATAGAGGATGAGGCGGCGCTCATAGGCGGCCACCAGCTTGGTGAGCCGCTCGTTCTCCTGCTGGATGGCGCTGGGATAGAAGACCCGGGTGAAGAAGTCCGTGACCTTATCCGTCACGGCGCTCACTGCCTCCTGGACGGGGCGCACGGCGGTGGAGAACATGTCCTCGGTCCGGGAGGCGGTCCGACGGCCCACGGTCAGCGCCGCCAGCACCAAAAAGAGGGCTGCCGCCAGCAGCGCGATGAGGACGGGTCGGTTTCTCCACAGCTTCTTCATGCAGACTTCTCCAAAGTTTATAATGCTACAAATACAGTTTACATCCGGGAAAAAGCGCAATCAACCGCCCGCCCGTGAACAATACGTTAAAAAACGCTCCCCGAGTGGGAAGCGTCTTATCCAGCCTTTCTATGGCTGCAACGAATGTACACTCCCTGTATGAGCAGGAGCTGCACCAGGGAAAAGAGGGCGAACAGCAGATAGGCGGGCACGTAGGAGCCCTTCGACAGGTCCGCCAGTATCCCCGGCAAGGGAGAAAAGAGCATGCTGCCGGCGGCGTAGCCTATGTTGAAGCGGCGGATGGTCTCGTCGAACCGGCCCTGGCCGCTCAGATCCCCCGCCCAGGCCGTGAGCCCCACGGTGTTCATGGACAGGCTGACGCCGTAGACGAGCAAGCCCACATACAGCCTAAGATGGCTCCCCCGGGCGAAGCAGGTGAGCAGCAGCCCCAGGGCGATGAGGCCGCCGAAGAGCCAGTTGCTGCGGAAGGTGGACAACTTCTCCGACAGGGCCCCGTAAAAGAGCTTGCCCACGGTCAGGGCGACGCCGATCACGGTGACCCCCAGGGCTGCGGTGTGGGCGGAGAAACCCTGTCCCTTGATAAGCACGGTGAGATGGGTGAACCCCACGCTGGTCACCGCTCCCAAAAGCAGGAGCATGGGCACCAGCATCAGCCAATCCCGGCCGATCAGAGACCCGCTTCTACGGGCGACCGTTTTTTCTACCGTGGCCTCCCCCGCCCCATAGGGCGCCATCCCCTTCTCCTCTGGAGCGCTGCGGATGAGCAGATGGCTGAGCAGACATAAAACAAAGACAGCGGCGGCGTTCACGAGGAAGGCGAACCGAAGTCCCTGGCGTTCGATGAGCTCGGTGAGGAGCGTAGGGATGCCCAGGGTGGAGAGCCCGGTCACGGCGGAGCATAGACTGATGGCCATGGTCCTTTTTTGGACGAACCAGTGCTCCAGAACGATGGAGATGGGGATCATGGTCCCCACCCCGTAGGCAAGACCGATCACCGCCCCGGACAGACAGTAGGCAAAATAGGACCTTGACAGGGCGAAGAAAACGAAGCCTGCCGTCGTCAGCAGGCCTGCCAGACCCATGCCTTGCCTAAGGCTCAGATGCCGGTAGTAGATCCCGGCCAAGAGCATGGAGAGGAATGAAAACACGTTCCGCACCATGAGGATCATGGAGGATTGGGCGTTGGTGAAGTGATTCTGTTCCAGGATATAGGGCTGATAGACGGTGAAGGTGTTGACGCTGAGGCCGCTGGTGCAGAAGAGCAGCAGAGCGCATCCCAAACACACCAACCATCCGTAGTGGACCCTTTGGCGCGGTTTCATACCGGATCAGCGGAGGGCCGCCATGATCAGGAGCCCGGTCAAGGCACAGATGAGTTGCACGATGGCGAAGCGGAACACCGTCTGGGTGTCGGACCAGTGGCGCTTCTTCCGGGCCTCGTCGTGAAGCGGCGTGAGCAGCCACATCATGAAGGTCTTGCTATGGAAGGTGCGCATGACGGCCAGCTTGAGAAGGCCCAGCCCCCCGTCCAGCAAAATGACGACGGCAAAGGGCAGGCACAAGAGGAAATTCCCCGTCTGAAGGACCAGGATGCCCATAAAGAGGCCGATGGCCCGGCTGCCGGCGTCGCCCATCATGATGAGGCTGGGCGAGGCGTTGAAAAGCAAATACGCCAAAATGCAGCCCATGAGCACCAGGGCGCAAAGAGCCCAGTCGCTCCCCTCGCAGAAGGCGTACAGGGCGTAGCCCAGGGCGCCCAGAGCGATGAGGGACAGGGTGCCAAAGTGGCCGTCCACCCCGTCGGCGCAGTTGCAGCAGTTGATGAAGGCCCACAACAGGAACAGGGCGATGATACCGAAGAGCCACCAGGGCAGGACCACCTTCCAGCCGAACAGGGAGAAGGCGTATTCCGTATGGGTGTTCATGAAGGTGACCAGGGTCAACAGGCAGATGGCCAGATCCAGCAGACCCTTTTTAAGCTCGCCCCAGGGCAGATCCGCCCGATCGTCCAGATACCCGGTCAGCATGGCGGCCAGGGTCAAAAAGAGGTAGGCGCACCGCTCCCAGGAGAAGGGTGCCGCCAGCAGCGTCACCGCCGCGAACACGGGGATGAACACCACGCCGCCGCCCCGGGCCTTGCCCTTGGAGACCTGGCCGTTCACCGCGTAGGCCCGGCCGTGATCCTGGGGGAGCTTGTCCTTCAAAAGGGCAAGGAGCACCCCGCTCAGGACGAACCCGAGCAGCAGGCCCAGTAGAGCGCTCAAGGGGGAAAGAGCAAGCATGGGGCGCCTCCCGTGTCAGAACAGTTTCAGGGTGTATTGATGGGGGAAGGGCTTCAAATCCCAGATATCCCGGGCATAGTCGAGGATCGTGCGGTCCGAGGAGAAATACCCGGCGCTGGCGGTGTTCATAAGGGCCTTGCGACCGAAGGTCAAGGGGTCCTGGGTGTCGTAGATGGCGTCCAGCTTCCGGTCGATGTAGGGCAAGAGCTCGTAGAGAACGAAGTAATAGTCGGGCCGCTGCCAGCTGTTGCCGGAGACCAGGGAGTTGTAGAGGCTCCGGAACACGCCGGTGCCGCCGTCGTCGAAGGTGCCGTTGATCAGGGTATCCACCACCCGCTTCACCCGAGGCTCGTGGTCGTAGATGGCCTTGGGGTCGTAGTGGGGCCGAAGCTCGTTGAGGGTGTCCACGCGAGCGCCGAAGAGGTAGTTGTTCTCCTCCCCCGCCGCATCCAGGATCTCGATGTTGGCGCCGTCATAGGTGCACAGGCTCACCGCGCCGTTGAGCATCAGCTTCATGTTGCCGGTGCCGGAGGCCTCGGTGCCCGCCGGGGAGATCTGCTCGGAGATATCCGCCGCGGGGATGATGTGCTCGGCGTAGGAGCAGTTGTAGTTCTGGACGAAGACCACCCGCATCCTGTCGTTGACGGACTCGTCGTTGTTGATGAGGTTGGCGATCTCGTTTATAAACTTGATGACCGTCTTGGCGATGATATAGCCGGGGGCGGCCTTGGCGCCGAAGAGGAAAGCCGTGGGCGGGAAGTTGTGGATCCGGCCGTCCTTGATGCCATAGTAAATGTCCAGAATGGCGAAGGCGTTCATGAGCTGACGCTTATACTCATGCATCCGCTTGATCTGCACGTCGAAGACGAAGTTCTCGGGCAGGCGCACGCCCTCCCGGGCATAGACGTAGTCGGAGAGGGAGCGCTTGTTCTGCCGCTTGACCTCCACGAACTCCCGAATATCCTTGGAGGTCATGTGCTCCTTGAGCTTTTCCAGCTCCGTGAGGTCCAGCAGCCACCCGTCGCCGATGCGCTTGGTGATGTAGTCGGCCAAGGCCGGGTTGCACAGGCCCAGCCAGCGGCGCTGGGTGATGCCGTTGGTCTTATTCTGGAAGCGCTCGGGATAGAGCTCGTACCAGCTCTTGAGCACGTCGTTCTTCAAAATCTCCGTGTGGATCTTGGCCACGCCGTTCACCGCATGGCTCACATATACGGCCAGGTTCGCCATATGGATCCGGTTGCCCTGGATGATGGCGTAGGAGGCGCAGTCAATGCCCTGGCTCATGAGCTCGCCGCAGAGCTTGGCGTTGATGCGGTAGATGATGTCGAATATCTCCGGCAGCAGCTCCCGGAACAGGTCCGCATCCCACTTTTCCAGGGCCTCCTGCATGACCGTGTGGTTGGTGTAGCCGAAGGTCTTCTTCGCGATCTCGAAGCTCTGCTCGAAGGAAAGCCCCTCCGCCATGAGCAGCCGGATAAGCTCCGGGATGCTGACGGTGGGATGGGTGTCGTTGAGCTGGATGGCGTTGTGCGCCGCGAACTGGTCCATGGGCAGGTTTTCCCGCTTGAACCGGAGCATCAGATCCTGCAGCGAAGCGGAGGAAAGGAAATACTGCTGCTTCAGGCGCAGCTTCTTCCCGGCCCGAGTGGTGTCGTTGGGATAGAGGACGCGTGTGATATCCTCCACCGCGTTCTTCTCCTTCACGGCCTCGGCATACTCCTGCTCGTTGAACATCTGGAAGTCGAAGTCCTCCACGGCTTCGCTCTGCCAGAGGCGCAGGGTGCCGATATTGTCCGTATGATATCCGATGATGGGCATGTCGTAGGGCACGGCGCGGACCGTCTGATCCGCGAACTTCACCAACACCTCGTGGGTGGGGCGGCGGCGGCTCCAGGGATCGCCGAAGCGCTGCCAATCGTCGGCGGCTTCGTGCTGATAGCCGTCCCGCCAGCTCTGCTTGAACAGGCCGTACTTATAGCGGATGCCGTAGCCGTCCAGGGGCAGATCGTGAGTGGCCGCGGAGTCCAGGAAACAGGCCGCCAGCCGGCCCAAGCCCCCGTTGCCCAGGGCACAGTCCTCGATCTCCTCGAACATGTTGATGTCCAGGCCGTGAGCAGCGAAGGCTTTCTTCACTTTATCCAAGATGCCCAGGTTGTAGAGGTTGTTGTAGACCATGCGGCCCGTGAGATACTCTGCGGAGAAATAGTAAGCGCCCCGGCTGCGTTCATGGAGATGGCGGCTCTCGTACCACGTATCCGCGATGCCGTCCATGACCAGCTTGCTCAGGGCGTCATGAATCTGATAAACGGTGGCCTCATTGGGGGCAACCTGATGATCCTGCTTCAAGCGCTGCTCAATCTTCTCAAAAATCTTATCCATGCAAAACCTTTCCTGTTTGGACATACACGCCCAATATGTGCGAATTATACCACACAGCCCCGCCCAATGCAATAGGATAGACTTGCCATTGTGTCATATTTTGACAGGAAGGCTCCCTATATCACTTTTGAAATTTCTTCTCCAGCAGGGCCACGGCTCCGTACATGAGGGCCGCCAACAGGCACAGGATGACCACGGAGGCCATGACCAGGTCCAGCTGGAAGACCTGGCCTCCGTAGACGATGAGATAACCGAGGCCGGACCGGCTCACCAGGTATTCCCCCACGATGACCCCCACCCAGCTCATGCCCACGGAGATCTTCAGGGCGGACATCATGTGGGGTACGCCGGCGGGCAGCACCACCTTCAAGAAGGTCTGCCCCTTCCCCGCCCCCAACGTGCGCATAAGGAGCTGCTTCTCCTCCGCCGCGGCGGTGAAGCCGGAGAGGACCGTCACCGTGGTCACCACCAGGGAGATGAGGACCGCCATGACGATGATGGAGCCCATGCCCGCCCCGATCCACACGATGAGCACGGGCCCCAGGGCGATCTTCGGCAGGGCGTTGAGCACCACCAGATAGGGGTCCAGGACCTCGTTCCAAAAGGGCAGCCACCAGAGGATTACGGCCAGGAGGATGCCCAGGGCCGTGCCCAGCAAAAAGCCCATGACCGTCTCATACAGGGTCACCCCCACGTGGAGGAACAAGCTCCCCTCCGCCCACAGCCGCCCGATGGCGGCAAGGACCCGGCTGGGGCTGGAGAGGATGAACACGTCGAACCAGCCCAGCCGTCCCCCTGCCTCCCACAGGGACAGCAGCAGGATCAACACCAGGCCGCGGGAAAGGCGCACCGCCCGGCGATGGGTGCGGATGGATCTAAGATACAGCAGATGTTCCTGAGAATAGTTCATCGTTCCAGCTCCTTCCAGATGGCGGCAAAATACTCCTGGAAGGCGGGCTCCTCTCGGCGCTGGAGGGGTGTCATGCCCTTGGGAAAGCTCAGCACGATCTCCCGCCGCAAGGTGGCGGGCCGGTCGGTGAACACCAGCACCCGATCCGCCATGCTGACTGCCTCGCCGATATCATGGGTCACCAAAAGGGCTGTCTTTTTCTCCCCGTGGATAATGGAAAAGACCTCGTCGGCCAGGGTGAGCCGGGTCTGATAATCGAGGGCGGAGAAGGGTTCGTCCAAAAGCAGCAGCTCCGGGTCCAGGGCCAGTGTTCGGATCAGGGCCGCCTTTTGCCGCATGCCGCCGGAAAGCTGGCTGGGATAATGGGACAAAAAATCGCCGAGCCCGTACTTTTTGAGCAAGGCCACGGTGCGCTCCCGGGTCTTTTCGTTCAGCTTATGGCGGACCTCCAACCCCAGCACCGCGTTCTTCTCCAAGGTCCGCCACTCCAAAAGATTGTCTCGCTGGAGCATATACCCCATGGGACAGGGTCCCTGGGGGAAGCGGACCTCCCCCAGGGAGGGCGGGTTCAGCCCCATGATGAGGGACAGGACCGTGGTTTTGCCGCAGCCGGAGGGGCCCACCACGGCCACAAACTCCCCTTTCCCCACCGAAAACGAAAGATCTCGCACGGCCTCGGTCTCCCCCTGGGGCGTGTGATAGTACACGGACACATTTTCCACGGACAATAAGGCTCCTTCCATGGGCAGCCTCCTTCACAAAATGACAAGATACACTATCCTATGCCCGGCGACCGAAATCGGGAACCTTTCCCCGGGCGGCTGCGTACCATGAAACAGGGGGGTGCTTCCTATGAAAAGAGCCAAATGCTTCTGCTGCGTCAACTGGCGCAACGTGATCCTCTATTGTCTGTTGTCGGTGCTGGCGGTGGTCCTCCTCTGCCTTCTGCCCCGCTGGGTCCTGTGCTTTTTGGTGATCGCCTTAGGCTGCGGCTGCGGGGCCCTGCTGGTGCTGCGGCGGTGAAGGGGGACGGCCCAGTCCCCTCAGCTTTTGAAAAAGTCAATACCCGTACTCCGTATGGACGATGGACCCGTCCACGGCGTTGAGGATCAGGGCCTCCTGCATGATCTGGGGATTGTCGATGAGGGCCGCCTGGCCGTCGTTCCAGGTGAAGAAGACCACCCAGCAAGGCATCTCGTACCAATCGTCGCTGTCCTTCACCCGGACGGTGCAGCTGGTGAGCAGCAGCCGGTAGACCGTGCAGGGGACGGCCTGGTCCAGCTTAGAGGCGCCCATGCCAGCCACCAGAGCGTTCTTGATCCGCAGCTTCACCTGCTCGAAGGGGAGCAGCTCCACGTTCTCGCTCTCCAACGATACCACCTCCTTGGGGTTCAGGTAACGGAAGGATTGTAGGCCGCCTTCGTCGATGAATATCTCCAGCATCTCGTCCGGGATGGGCCGGTTGTAGGCCAAGGTGGCCTCATCCCCGTAGAGCAGGGCCCGGGAGTCCATGAAGCTCACTTCGCTCAGGGGATATCCGCCGAAGTTCCGCCTGAGCTGAAAGCCCCACCCGGCGGACAGGGGCCGCGTCTCTTCGCCCCGACCCATGGCGCACAGGTTGGCCGGGGCCGCCCGGGACACGGTGAAATCGGAAAAACCCAGCCGGTCCAGCTCCCGCTGCAGCGCTTCCTCCGCCCGCGCTCGGTCCATCTTCACCGTCAGAAAGGGCTTCACCTCCCCCAGCTCCCTTTCCCGCTGGTGGGTGTACTGATAATAGATATACCCGTCGCCGCTGCAGCCCTTGAACACGCTGAGGCTGGTGTAGCTGCTGTCCGCCATGGCCACCACGGTGGCCCGGCTCCCGTCCGCGAAGGCGTAGACCCGGGCGCCCTCATTCAGCTTCAGGCCGGAATAGTCGGAAACAGGGGTGGTTTCCAGCTCGTCGGGGGCTTCGGCGATGAGCCGCTGATACTCCTTGGAGATGCGATCGATCTCCTCGGGGCTCATGATGGTCTCGTCCCGATCCGCCCCGTCCCGGGGCTCCGCCAGATCGTCCAGCCACTCCTGATAGGCCTTTGTCCAGTCCGCCTTGGTATCCACGGGGACGGTCTCCGATACCGGCGGCGGAAGCAGCTGCTTCAGGAGCGATACCACCTCCCCCTCTGTCAAGCCGTGCTGCCGGGTCCGATACACGGGATAACGCCCATCCGGCTTTTGGATCACCTCCGCCCGGACCGTCAGCGTCAGCCGCTCGTTCACGGCCACGGGGCCCTCGTCCCACCGGTCCGGGAAGGTCTGCCGCGCCTCCCCCGTCGCCTCATCCGAGGTCGCCGCCAGCTTGGTTTCCACCAGGTCGTCCCCCTTGTTCACCACGAACTCCACCTCCGGCGTGGGTTGACAGGCGGACAGGACCAAAAGACAGAGCAGGATCAAAAAAACGCGTTTCATGCCGCACCTCCTTCTCACGGAGCCATCCTATCAGACAGATTCGGACAAAACGCAAAATAGCTGTAAACGAAAGGTAATAGAGTTGTAAAAAAGGAAGCGCTCCTTTTGGGAGCGCCTCCTCTGAGGTACGTATGTTCGATTTACTCCAAGTTGTCCAGCTTCTTGTAGTAGTCGATCTTGTCGTAAGCTTCCCGCTCGGCCCGGGCAAAGAGCTCCGTGGCAATCTCGGGGAACTGCTTCTTGAGGGCGGCATAACGGCCTTCGCCCAGGATGAAGTCCTGGAAGGAGGACTTGGGATCCTTGGAATCCAGGGTGAAGGGGTTCTTGCCCTCGGCGGCCAGATCGGGATTGTACCGATACAGGGGCCAGTAGCCAGCCTCCACCGCCTTCTTCGCCTCCAACTGAGAATGGCTCATGTTGATGGTGTGGTTGATGCAGGGGGCGTAGGCAATGATCAGGGACGGGCCATGGTAGGCCTCGGCCTCGTTGACCGCCTTGAGGAGCTGGGCAGGATCGGCGCCCATGCAGACCTTGGCCACGTAGACGTAACCGTAGGACATGGCCATGAGGCCCAGATCCTTCTTCTTGGTCCGTTTGCCGGCCGCCGCGAACTTGGCGATGGGGCCGGTGGGCGTGGCCTTGGAGGACTGACCGCCGGTGTTGGAATACACCTCGGTGTCCACCACCAGCACGTTCACGTCCTCGTCCATAGCGAGCACGTGATCGAGACCGCCGTAGCCGATGTCGTAGGCCCAGCCGTCGCCGCCGAACACCCAGATGGACTGCTTGGTGAGCAGATCGGCGTTCTCCACAACCTTGCGGGCCAGCGTGCAGGCGTCGCAATCGCAACCCTCGGTGATGCCGTCCTTGCAGGCGGCCAGGAGCTTGTTGCCAGCGGCACGGGAGGCCTCGGCCTCGTCCATGCCGGCCAGCCACTCTGCGCCGGCGGCCTTGATCTCAGCCGTGGCCCAATCCACCGCGATGAGCTTCTCCACGGTGTCCTTCAGGCCCAGACGGCGCTGCTTGTTGGCCAGGTTGATGCCGTAGCCGAACTCAGCGTTGTCCTCGAACAGGGAGTTGGCCCAAGCGGGGCCCTGACCCTTGGCGTTCTTGGCGTAGGGCACGGTGGGGGCGGAACCGCCATAGATGGAGGTACAGCCCGTGGCGTTGGCGATGACCATACGATCGCCGAAGAGCTGGGTGAGGAGCTTGATGTAGGGGGTCTCGCCGCAGCCCGCGCAGGCGCCGGAGAACTCGAAGAGGGGCTTCAAATACTGGGAGCCCTTGACGGTCTTCCGGTTCACCTTCACGTCCTTCTCGGAGAGGGCGTCGGCGTAGTCCCAATTCTTCTCGTCGGCCTTGGCCTCGTGGAGAGGCACCATCTTGAGGGCCTTTTCCTTAGCCAAGCAGACGTCGATGCAGTTGCCGCAGCCGGAGCAATCCAAGGGGCTGACCTGCATACGGTAGGTGAGGCCTTCGAAGCCCTTGCCGGCCGGCTTGGTCACGAAGCCCTCGGGCTTGTTGGCCTCCTCCTCGGCGTTGAGAAGGAAGGGACGGATGGCGGCATGGGGGCAGACCAGGGCGCACTGGTTGCACATAAGGCACTTCTCGGGGATCCACTCGGGCACGGTGACGGCGATGCCGCGCTTCTCATAGCGGGTGGTGCCGGTGGGCACGGTGCCGTCGGGGCTCATGGCGGACACGGGCAGCGCGTCGCCTTCCTGAGCCAGGATGGGCTCGATGTAGCTCTTGAAGTAAGGATCGTCGGTCACGGGCACGACCTTGGCACCCTCGGTGGTGGTGGCCCAGGACTCAGGATACTTAATCTCCTCCACGGCGTTGATGCCGATGTCGATGGCGTCATAGTTCTTCTGGACCACGGCGTCGCCCTTCTTGGCGTAGGACTTCTTGGCGGCGGCCTTCATGAAGCCCACGGCGTCCTCCACGGGGATCACGTTGGCCAGCTTGAAGAAGGCGGCCTGCATGATGGTGTTGATACGACCGCCCATGCCCACCTGCTGGGCCAGCTTGATGGCGTCGATGTTGTAGAACTTCAGATGGTTCTTGGCGATGGCGTTCTTCAGGGACGCGGGGAGCTCCTCCTCCATCTCGGCCAGGGTCCAGGGGCTGTTCAGCAGGAACGTGCCGCCGTCCTTGATGCCGCTCGCCACGTTGTACTTGGTCACGTAGGAGGGGTTATGGCAGGCCACGAAGTCCGCGCTGTCGATGAGGTAGGGGCTCTGGATGGGGGTCTTGCCGAAGCGCAGATGGCTCACGGTGAGACCGCCGGACTTCTTGGAGTCGTAGGCGAAGTAGCCCTGGGCGTACATGTCGGTGTGGTCACCGATGATCTTGATGGAGTTCTTGTTGGCGCCCACGGTACCGTCGGAGCCGAGGCCGAAGAACTTGCAGGAGATGGTGCCCTCGGGAGCCGCGTTCACGGTGGGGCCCAGAGGCAGACTCAGGTTGGTCACATCGTCGATGATGCCCACGGTGAAGTGGTTCTTGGGCTCGGCCTCCTTGAGGTTGTCATAGATGGCCTTGACCATGGTGGGGTTGAATTCCTTGCTGCCCAAGCCGTAGCGGCCGCCCACGACCACCAGGTCCTCACGGCCGGCTTCCCGAAGCGCGGTGCAGATGTCGGTGTACAGGGGCTCGCCCAGGGAGCCGGGCTCCTTGGTGCGGTCCATGACGGCCAGCTTCTTGCAGGAGGCGGGGATGGCTTCGAGGAACTTGTCCGCGGCGAAGGGCCGATAGAGACGGACCTTGATGAGGCCCAGCTTCTCGCCCTTGGCGTTCAGGTAGTTGATGGTCTCCTCGGTCACGTCGGCGCCGCTGCCCATGATGACCACCACGCGGTCCGCATCGGGGGCGCCCACGTAGTCGAACAGATGATAGGGACGGCCGGTGAGGGCGCTGACCTTGTCCATGTAATCCTGGACGATGGCGGGCACGGCCTCATAGTACTTGTTGGCCGCCTCACGGTTCTGGAAGTAGATGTCCGGGTTCTGGGCGGTGCCGCCGAGATGGGGATGCTCGGGGTTCATGGCCCGCTCGCGGAACTTCTTCACCGCGTCGTAGTCCAACAGCTTGCCCATGTCCTCATAGTCGATGGCTTCGATCTTCTGGACCTCGTGGGAGGTGCGGAAACCGTCGAAGAAGTGGACGAAGGGCACGGAGGCCTTGATGGCGGAGAGGTGGGTCACGAGAGCCAGGTCCATGACCTCCTGCACGGAGGCGGAGGCGATCATGGCAAAGCCCGTCTGACGGCAGGCCATGACGTCGCTCTGGTCGCCGAAGATGGACAGGGCGTGGGTGGCCAGGGCGCGGGCGGAAACGTGGAACACGCCGGGCAGCAGCTCACCGCTGATCTTGTACATGTTGGGGATCATCAGGAGCAAGCCCTGAGACGCCGTGAAGGTGGTGGTCAGCGCGCCGCCCTTGAGGGAGCCGTGGACCGCGCCGGAAGCGCCGCCCTCGGACTGCATCTCGGCGATGCGGACCTTCTGGCCGAACAAGTTGATCCTGCCGTTGGCAGCCCAATCGTCGGCGACCTCCGCCATGGGAGACGAAGGGGTGATGGGGTAAATTGCGGCAACGTCGGAGAACGCGTAAGCCACATGGCTTGCCGCAGTGTTCCCGTCGATTGTCATGGTCTTTGCCATACCATAATCCTCCTGTTTTTATTGGGCACATAATCGCCCTTATAATCCGTTTATATTATAGGCATTCTCCTCCCCCGTGTCAAGGAAAACCCAGCCTTTCCTGTTGGTTTTTGCAGGAAATGATGCACAAAAAAACGGCGCACAAAGGGGCGCGCCAAGCGGATGAGGGAAAAAGAGCAACTCCTGCTGAGTGGCAAACCGGAATTTATGCTTTTCCTCTAACCCGACATACAAGCATATACATGCCATATCCGATAGCCGCGCCGGCAGTATTGAGAATGAGATCATCGATATCGGTTACACTTCCGGGAAAGAGCAACTGAATCATCTCGATAACAAACGACAACCCCGCACAGGCAAGAAGCACTTTCCAAAAACGATCCAGCCGTTTGTACAGAATTGGCATAATGACGCCAGTTGGTATAAACAAGCTTATATTTCCGATGATATTAATTGCAGCTTCGCGTTTTACATCATACTCCAAAATGTTTACAAGAGGAATCAAATTGACCCAAAGCGGCCGAATGCTGCTCATGTTGATGAGAAGCGGCTGAACCCTACCGTTGACAGTGAAAAAGGGATAGAAGACAAAACGAATCAGAACAGCAAGATTGATATACATCAAAAGAAGGAAGGCCTCTCTTTTCCAGGCGATCTTCCTCTGCTGTATCCAAATGATGCCTCGGATGAGGAGCCACAGCATGGTAAAAAACGCTTCCCCGGTAAACAAAGATATCTCGATCAAGTGCCATTCCTCCTCAAATCCCGATTTGTCCTTCATGCGACATAGCATCGCCTACGCAACTATTTTAACACAGTATACCATTTTTCCGGACCAACGCGCGGGAAAAAGAAACCGGCAGGCATCGGAAGATGCCTGCCGGTTCGTGGTTTGATTGATCCCAGCTTACTCCTCGGTCTTGAAGCCGGCGAACAGGTCCGCGAGGCTGGTGGTGGTGCTGGTCACCGGGGGCAGATCGTACTCGCCATCCTCGCTGTTGCGGCGGCGGCGATCCGGGCGGGACTCGCGGCGATCATCAGCGGCGGGACGCTCGCTGTTGGCGGGACGCTCGGCCCGGGGCTTGCGCTCGCCGTTGTTCTGGGCGGCGTTCTCACGGGCGGCCTTGCGCTCCTGATAGATGCGTTCCTTCTCGGCCTTCTCGGCAGCCAGCTGCTCGGCGATCTCGGGATGCTCCTCCAGAGTCGCTTCCTTGCGGGAGAGGGAGATACGCTTGGCCTCGGGGTTGACCTCCAGGACCTTGCAGCGGACGATGTCGCCGACCTTCAGCTCGTCCTCCACCTTCTCGATGCGGCGGGTGGCCACCTGAGAGATGTGGATGAGACCGTCGATGGTGGGCTCGAGAGCCACGAAGGCGCCGAAGGGAACGATGCGGACCACCTTGCCCTCCACGATGGAACCCACGGGGTACTTTTCACCGGCCATGGTCCAGGGCTTGGGCTGGAGCTGCTTGTAACCCAGGGAGATGCGCTTCTTCTCCTTGTCGACGCCCAGGATGAGGACGTCGATCTCCTGATTGACGCTGAGCACGTCGGAGGGATGCTTGACCCGGCCCCAGGCAGCGTCGGTCACATGGACGAGGCCATCGAGACCGCCGATGTCCACAAAGGCGCCGAAGTCGGTGATCCGGCGGACGATGCCGTGGATCTTGCTGCCGACCACCAGGGAATCCCACTTCTCCTGCTCGCGGGCAGCGGCCTCCTCCAGAAGCACCTGCTTGATGGAGGCCACGATGCGCTTGCGCTGCTTGTCGATCTCCAGGACCTTGACGTTGACGGTCTTGCCCACGTACTCGCCAAGGTTCTCAACATATTTGGTGGAAACGTGCGAAGCGGGGATGAAGGTGCGGACGCCGCCCTCCATCTCGGCGATGAGGCCGCCCTTGACGACTTCCTTCACCACTGCCTCGAAGGTCTTGCCTTCGGCTTCCTCAGCCATGAGATCGTCCCAGAACTTCTTGCTCTGGACGTTCTTCCGGGAAAGAAGCACGTTGCCCTCGCCGTCGTTCACCTTGACGACCTCCACATCGATCTCCTCGCCTTCCTTCACGTCGATCTCGGCTTCGGGATCGGTGGAGAACTCGGCCCGGGGGATGTAGCCGTCGGACTTGTAGCCCACGTTGACCAAGACTTCACTGTCGGTGATGCCGATGACGGTACCGGTGACGATCTGGCCGGGACGGATCCGGCGGATGGAGCTGTCGATGGCCTGCTGGAAGTCCTCCGCGGCGTCCTTCACGGGCGCGACGGCTTCCTTCACTTCCTCAGCCACGGTCTCCACGGTCTCTTCTGCCTGAGCGACCGCCTCCTCGGCGACCTGCTCGACGGCTTCCTCAGCCTTCTCGACGACTTCCTCTGCCTTCTCGACGGCTTCCTCTGCCTTTTCGACGACTTCTTCAGCCTTCTCCTCGGCAGCGACAACGGGTTCTTCGGCCGCGACTACAGCTTCTTCAACGGCCTTTTCAGTGGTTTCGGCGACAACCTCGGCGGGAGCTTCCGCTTCATTGGTTTCGATCGTCGTCTGTTCGAGTTCGCTCATTCCTTGTATAACCTCCCTAATCATGGGGTCTGGCGTCGATGCGCCTGTGACCAATCCTATTATATCATCCAATTTGAATAATTCAAGAGGAATTTTGCCGATATTTTCTAACATTTTGGTGTCGGGACAGTGTATTTTGCACAAATTCGCCAGCGCGACGGTATTGGCGCTCTGTCCGGACCCCAACACCAGCATCTTCGTGCAGCGCCTAGAAAGGGCCTCCGCCTCCTCCTGTCGGGTGCGGGTGGTGCGGCAGATGGTGTTGTGTACCACGAGAGCGGGGATGCGCTGCCGGAGGATGGCGGCGATCTCTTCGAAGAGGGATTCCGAAAGGGTGGTCTGAGCCACCAGGCAGCCGGCGTCGCCGGCCTTTACCTGCTCCGCGTCCTGTCGGGTCTCCAAAATGACGGACCCCTCCCCCGCCCAGCCGGCGGTGCCGATGACCTCGGGATGGGTCCGCTTCCCGGCGATGAACACGGGGACGCCCGCCCGAGCCGCCTGCTGCACGATGGGGTGGATGCGGGCCACGAAGGGGCAGGTGGCATCCACGGTGCGGATGCCCTTCTCCTCGCAGACTGCGAACAAGGACGGGGGCGCTCCGTGAGCCCGGATGATCAACGTGTCCCCCGGGCTCAGGCTCTCCAGGGAATCCACGGGCAGGATGCCCTCCCCCGCCAGCTCCTCCACCACGGCGTCGTTGTGGATGAGCTTGCCCCAGGTATAGACCCGGCCCCTAGTCTTTGCTTCCGTGCGGGCCATGTCCACCGCCCGCCGCACGCCAAAGCAGAACCCGGCGTTCTTCGCCACGATCAGCTTCATATCTTGCGCCTCTGCCCCAGGGGGACCATGGCCTCCACCTCCTGCCGCAAGGTGGCGAGGGTGTCCACGATCCGGTCGGTGAGGGCGTCCACCGGCTTCTGGCCGGGGCAGCTCTCCTTCACCTCATTCGGGTCGATCCGCTCCCCCACCGTCACCCGCAACCGCATCCGCTTCCAGCTCAGGGGGTCCATATAGACCGGGATGATGGGCACGTTGGCCCGGAGGGCGATGAAGGCAGCCCCCTTTTCAAAGGCGTCCATCTCCGTGTACAGGGGGGAACGATGGCCCTCAGGAAAGATGCCGAAGGCGTATCCCTCGCCCAGCAGGGCGATGGCCCGCTTCACCGGGCCCAGCCGGGAACCGCCTCCTTCCCCCGCCGGCAGCATGTTGAGGCTCCGGAAGAAGGCGTTGGCCAGGGGCTTTTTGAACAGGGACTCCAATGCCATGAAGCGGATGCCCCGGGGGCAGATGGCCGCCAGGGCCACCGCGTCCGCCAGGGAGAAGTGGTTGCACAGGTACATGACCGGCCCCTGGGAGCGGAGGCCCTTCCGATTATGGATGACCGGCCGAAACAGGAGCCAAAAGAAAGGCGCCACGACGATCTTCCCGAACCAGTATAGCATCTACTTCGCCTCCAGGACCTTCAGGACCGCTTCCACGGCCTCGTCGATGGTCATGTGGGTGGTGTCGATGAGCACGGCGTCCTCCGCCTGCTTCAGCGGCGCGTAGTCCCGGTGGCTGTCCTGATAGTCCCGGGCCTCGATATCCTTCAAAATCAGCTCGTAGTCCGGCTTCTCCCCCTTCTCCTCCAGCTGCCGGACCCGGCGCATGGCCCGCTCCTGGGCGGTGGCGGTGACGAAGAACTTGTAGGGGGTCTCGGGGATGACAAAGGTGCCGATCTCCCGGCCGTCCAGGACCGCGTGGGTCTCGTGGGCGATGTCCCGCTGCATGGACGCCAGCTTGTCCCGGACGCAGCGGAGCTTGCTGATGAGGGAGGCGCCCTTGCCGATCTCCTCCTCCCGAAGGCGAGCCGTCACATCCTGGCCGTTGACCAGCACGTGCTGGCCGTCCGGCTCATAGACGACCCGGATATCCGTCCGATGGAGGAGCTCGTCCACGCCCTCTGCATCCGTCAAGGACACGCCCTCCGAAAGGGCGCACAGGGCCATGGCCCGGTACATGGCGCCGGTGTCCAGATAGGGCAGGCCCAGGCGCTGGGCGATGATCTTGGCGATGGTGCTCTTGCCCGCCCCGGCGGGCCCGTCCAATGCGATGCCGTTGGTAAAGTTCATATGCTGCCTCCTGCCAATGCGCCTGTGGACCAGGCGATCTGTAAGTTGAAGCCGCCAGTGAAGGCGTCTACGTCCAATATCTCCCCGGCCAGATACAGGCCGGAAATGAGCTTCGATTCCAGAGTGGAGGGCTTGACCTCCTTCACGCTGACCCCGCCCCGGGTGATGATGGCCTCGGAGAAGGGTCTGGCCCCCTTTACGGTGAGGGGCATGCCCTTGAGGGCCGAGACCAGGGATTGCCGCTGCTCCTTGGTGAAGGAGGACGCGGGGGCCCAGGGCTGGATGCGGGCCTGATCGAAGACCGCGTCCAGGAGCCTGGTGGGCAGCACGCCGGAGAAGGCCCCGCCCACGGCCTTTTTGGGGTTCTCCTGGATGAGCCGCTGGAGCCGGGCGTGGAGCTCCTCCTCCGGGATGGCGGGTTTCAAATCGATGAAAAGGGATACCCCCGCCGGATCCTCGGCCATGTAGGCGGAGGCGGTGAGCACCAGAGGCCCCGACACGCCGAAGTGGGTGAGCAGCATCTCCCCCTGCTCGGCGTAGAGGGTCTTTTCCTCCCGCTTGGCCGTGAGGCGCACGTTCTTCAGGGTGATCCCCGACAGGGCGAAGGGCCAGCTTTCCACGGTCTCCAATGGCACCAGGGAGGGATACAGGTCCGTCACCGTATGCCCCAGCGCCCGGGCCATTTCAAAGCCCGCTCCCGTGGAGCCGGTGGATGGATAGCTCAATCCCCCGGTGGTCAGGATGACCCGATCGAAGGTCTCCGCCCCCCGGTCGGTATCCACGCCCGTTACGGCCCCGTCGGCGGTCAATATCTCCTGCACGTCGGTGTTCAAGCGAAGGCTCACCCCCGCCCCTTTCAACGCCCGATCCAGAGCCCGCTGCACGTCGCTGGACTTATCGGAGGCGGGAAACACCCGCTGCCCCCGTTCCACCTTTACGGGGCAGCCGTTCTGTTCCAGAAAGGCCATCATGTCCCGCTCGTTGAAGGCGGCGTAGGCGCTGTAGAGGAAACGGGGATTGCGGATCACGTTGGCGAAAAACCCGTCCCGACCGCAGTCGTTGGTCACGTTGCAGCGACCCTTGCCGGTGATAAACAGCTTCTTGCCCAGCTTTTCGTTCTTTTCAAGAATGGTGACCCTGTGGCCGTTTTGGGCCGCCCGGATGGCGGCCATCTGCCCCGCCGCACCGCCGCCGATGACCGCTACGGAAAGCCGGTTCATCGGTTGTCCCCTCCGTCGGTCAGATAGACCTGATCCCGGTTCCACACGTTCTCCAGCTCCCGAAGGTGATCCTGGACCTCCTCCTCGCTCTGCAGGCCCGCCGCCACGATGATGGCGTTGATGACCGAAAGGGGCGCGGTGAGGGAATCGGCGAAGGAGGCCATGTCGGATTTGGCGAGCAGGACCACGTCCGCCATGGTGCCGATGGGCGAATCCAGCTTGTCCGTGAGGGCGATGGTCCTGGCCCCCCTGGACTTGGCGTAGGCCATGGCCTCGGCGGTGCGGGAGCTGTAGCGGGGGAAGCTGATGCAGATGAAGGCATCCTGATCGTTCATGCGGACCATGGTTTCCCGAAGGTCCTGGATGTTGGCGGAGAAGGTGATCACGTTCCCACAGATATAGTCGAGATAGTAGGCCAGGAACATGGCCAGAGGCATGGCGGACCTTAGGCCCAGCACATAGACCTTTCGGGCCTTCAAGATGGTCTCCACCGCCTGGTCGAACTGTCCCTCGTCCGCCATCTCCATGGTGGTGCGGATGGAGTTCATGTCGGTGGTGAGCACGGTTTTAAAAACTTCGTTTTTCTTGATGCCGGAAGCCAGCTGGGCCCGCTGAACGGAGGTGAGACGGCCCAGGACCATCTCCTGCATCCGATCCTGCAGGGCGGGATAGCCCTCCAGGCCCAAGGCGTAGGCGAAGCGGACCACCGTGGATTCGGACACGCCCACGGTCTCCCCAAGCCGTGCCGCGGTCATGAAAGCGGCCTGCTCATAGCTGTTGATGATGAAGTTGGCGATGCGCTGCTGGCCCTTGGAGAGGCTGGGCATGCGCCGGTGGATCTCTTGCAGGAGGTTGTTCATGATGGTATACCTTTCAAATAGTCGTCGATGGTCTTTCTCGCCGGGGCGGACAGGGACAGGGCGCAGTCGAAGCCCAGGGCCGTCACCGTGGCGTAGCCGTGGGCAAGCCAGTATTCGTCCGTGTCCCGGGGGACGTCGTCGTTGGGGATGCGCTCCCCGCATTCATAATAGACCCGTTTGCCGTCCTCGTCCCCCTGAAGCTCGTAGGCCGCCTCATAGAGCACCAGGCCCAGGGGCGCGTAGCGGACGCCCTTGAGCCGGTCGAAGGGCAAATCCGGCACGTTGATGCTGTAATACCCGCCGAAGGGCAGGGGCTGCCCCTGCAAAAGCTTCAGGCCCAGGCGAGCCAGCCGGGCTGCGGTCTCAAAATGGACGAAGGGCCTGTCGTGCCGCCCGTCCAGGGACAGGGCCAGGGCGGGATGCCCGTGGATGGCCGCCTCCTGGGCCGCCCCGCAGGTGCCGGAGTAGAGCACGTCCGTGCCCCGATTGGGCCCCAGGTTGATGCCGGAGATCACCGCATCCGGCTGCGGGAACAGGGCGCCGAACCCCAATCGGACGCAGTCCACGGGGGTGCCGGAAACGGCATAGGCCCGGATCTCAGGGTGGTCCGGGAAGGCATAGGGCTCCGCCGTCAAGGGGGCCCGGATGGTCATGGAGCAGCCGGCGGCGCTGCGCTGCCGATCCGGGGCGGATACGAACAGCTCGTGATCCCCTACCAGCTCCGCCACCAGGGCCGCCATGCCCGGGGAACGGATACCGTCGTCATTTGTCAGTAAAAGATTCATATAAATCTCCAATATATAGGAACATGTTACCGCAAGCAGGGCAAAAATGCAAGAGAGAATGCAAAATCTTGCATCCGGAATTCAAGAATCCCCCTGTCTGCCCCGATTCATCCCGGAATTTTAAGCAACGGATGCAGGACAAGATGCAACATGGCGCCGGTCCCCCAGGCAAGAAGCAGGTGCCGGAGCAGGAGGAACAGCAGCTGCTTTCGTCCCCCCTCCTCCCGTACGGCGGCCAACGTGCCCAAACAGGGCGGCAAAAGCAGGGCCACGGTGCCTAAAACGACGGCCTGCTCCCCCGTCAGGATCATGCCGTCGGAAAGAAGGAGCGCCGCGGCGGAGGCCATGGTCTCCTTGGCCCCCAGGCCGGAGAGCAATATCACGCCCATCCGTCCGTCGGTTAGGCCCAAAGGGCGCAGCAGGGGTAAAAGCAGCCTTCCCAGAGCGGCAAGGAGGCTCTCCTCCCCCGGCCCCACCGGGCGCAGGTTTGGTCCCACCTGCAGGCTCAGCCAAAGGACCAGGGCCGCCGGCAGCAGCAGCTTTCCCGCCCGGCGCAAAAAGTGGTCCACATGGGCCCCCGTCTCCTTCACCACGCTCTGCCACCGGGGCAGGCGCAGGGGCGGCAGCTCCAGATAGAAGCCGCTCCCTCGTTCCGCGGGCTTAGAAAGGGCGGCGCAGAGGATGCCGAGGCACAGGCTGATCCCATAGAATAGCAGGGCGCCCTGAGCCGGATGCTCCGGCAGCAGAACGCTCCCCAGCAACAGCAAGAAGGGCAGCCTGGCCGAGCAGGGCACGAAGGGCAGCAGGGCCACGGTGCGCCGCCGCTTTTCCCCTTCGGGAAGGGTCCGGGTGGCCATCACCGCGGGGACCGTGCACCCGAAGCCCAGCAGCAGCGGCACGGCGCACCGGCCGTCCAGGCCCAGCCCCCGTAAGAAGCCGTCCAGCAGAAAGGCTGCCCGGGGCAGATACCCCACGTCCTCCAGCAGGTTCAAGAGCAGGGACAGCACCATGATCACCGGCAAAAAGGACAGCACATATCCTAAACTCCCCAACAGTCCCTCCCGCAGCAGGGGCACGTCCAAAACCGTTCCCGCCAGGGATGATTTCACCCCGTCCACCACCGCCTCCACCCCCCGGCCGAGCCAGGGCCCCACCCACTGGAAGGTGAGCAGGAACACCAGCCCCAGGACCAGGCCGAAGACGGGCAGCCCCCAGAAGGGATGGAGCAGCAGCCGATCCGCGCCTCGGGGCCGGCCCCCGGTGTTCCCGGAGAGGACCGCGGCCGCGATCCGCCCCGCCTCTCGGTGCAGATCTTGCGGCGACGAAAAAGACCTCTGTGTGGACACCTTCCCCGCCTGCAACAAGCGGTCCACGTCCCCCAGCCCCTCCCCCGTTCGGGCGCTGACGAAAAAAACGGGGACCCCCAGCATTTTGGAAAGCCTATCCCTGTCGATGGCGATGCCCCGCTGCCGCGCCTCGTCCGCCATGTTGAGGAGTACCGCCGTAGGCCGCCCCAGGGTCAAGAGCTGCAGCGTCAGTACCAAACCCCGTTGCAGGGCGGTGCTGTCCACCACGTTCAAAATGAGATCTGGATCTTCCGTCTCCAGAGCCAGACGGGCCGCCTGCTCATCGGGGCCGCCGCCGGTGAGGCTGTAGAGCCCCGGCAGGTCCACCAGCTCCTCCTCCCGCCCCCGGAGCCTGGCCCGGGCGCAGCTCACCGTCACCCCCGCCCGGTTCCCCGTGTGCTCCCGACGGCCCGTAAGCCGGTTGAACAGGGTGGTCTTGCCGCAGTTGGGCTGCCCCGCCAAAAGAATCCGCATACAAAAAAGCCCTCCCCTTTTTGGGAAAGGCTATGTTGCTTGATAGGACCCTATGCTTCGCTTCATCGCGGCGTCGTCCTTCCGTTTCACCGAGGCCGTCATGGGTCGGGTGCATCGCTCAGCACGTATTTCAGCACGGAATCGACCCCGTTTTTGTAATCGTCCAAGGTTTGATAGACCAGGACATCCGGCATCAGGGCTGGATCGTCATTCCCCGGCCACCCATAGTAACAGTCGCGGGAAGCTACGTGAAATGCTATATGCTTGTGTGGCGAGGAATAGTAGCCACCTCTACAGAACACGCGGTTGGGCGGTTGCCCCGCAGGTGCGCCAACCAATGTGACACCTTCGCAGAAGCGCCTAAGAAAAGCAGGATGCAGCACCGCCGCGGAAAAGCATCCGCCATCGATCAAAACGTATTTCCCGCCGGGTGCGTCCAGGGAATTGACGGACCTGACGATATCTACGTTTGAACTGTTGTTGCCGCCGCCGTTGTTGCGAAAATCCAAAATCAGCTTTTCCACACCTCCGGCTTTTTCCGCCGCCACGACGGCTTCCTTAACCTTTTGATCCATATCGTTGGAACACTGTTTCAGGCGAATATACAGAATCTTGCCGCCGTCCAGGAATCGATGCCAGACAGCATTGTCCGCATCGGCATACAGCAGATCGAAGCTCATGCTTTCCGGTGCCTGGGCATCAGACAGGTATTTCACCATTTCCGGCATATTCCTCGCCTTTGTCCAGGGCAGCTCCACCTCCCGCTCTTCGCCGGATTCATCCGTCAGGGAGAACCGGGCCCTGTCCTCTTCCTCTCCGATAACGCCCATATAGCGCAGGATGCGTACATTCAAGAGGGGTGAATAGGGAAAATAGGCGTCGTCAAGCAGCAATGATTGGACCCAGGTCATGCTTTCGTGAGGTATGAATTCCCCTGCTTTTTCAAGGATCATAGAGATGGAAACGTCGTTGATGGCGTCCAGTCGGCACAGAAGCAGATCCTCCTGTCCCTTCGGCGCCCCGCAGATATAGGCCTGGGGCGTGCCGTCAGGTGTATAGATCGGAACCAGCCACAGGGGAAACAGCTCCCAGATCATCAGAGTGTCCGACGTAGTGGTATGGGCATCCTGGAGAAGGGCGGCTGCCTCCGCGACGCCGAAGAAAAGCTCGTCGTCGTTCTTCTCGCCGATGGACAGCAGCAGTTCGTTGACCCGGTCGATAAACGCCGCCCGCAGAGCAGGATCAAACAGGGACTCATACCGTACGTCGTAATCCGCATAGCCATCGCGCAGCTCGGTCACGTAATAGAGGGAGCAGCCTCTGTCCACCAGTTTGGGATGGCCCGTATATCGGTCCAAAAAAGTATTGGCAAAAAAGACGATATCCTCCTCCCACTCCCGGTCCCTTGGGTCGGCGGAGCGGTAGGTATAGGTCTTGCTATCGCCCGTGTAAGGCATTGCTTCCGGCGTCGGGATGCTCTCAGCCCCCTGTGTCAAACTGGTTTTCTCCGCAAAGGAAACCAAGGTAATGGGATAGCAGGCTGAGAACGTACTTAAAAAGATTACCGTTGGCAACAGGCACGCCAGAATCTTTTTTCGGATTGCTTTATGGAATGTGTTCATCAATTGTATTTCCTCCAAAAAACATGCAAGTCTGCTATCCCGTGCTTTACGTGGGCACCCCCTACAGGGGCCGTCTGTGAGTAAGTCAAGCCAAGTTCGGTTCGCATTTGTCAGGACAAGTGGTGCCGCCGAAACAACCATAGCCCGTGCACCCGCCCCCTTCCCAGGTATGGGGCGGCTTTAACAAATCAGTTGCACACGACATTGGCGTGTTCTCAGGCGGAACTATCTTTGCATTGATGATTTCCATTCTTTTCACCTCCTTTCCTGCAATGTTTTCTATGGATACTCGGCGTGGGCATGGCACGTTGACTTCATAGCAAATTACTCGGCAGAATCCTGCAAAACATAGTTCAAAACAGTATCTATCCCGTTCTTGTAATCCTCCAGCGTTTGATACACGAGGATATCCGGCGTCAGCGCCGGATCATCGTTCTCCGGCCAGTCATAGTTGCATTCGCGGGGAGATATGGTCCAGGTTATGCGCTTATGTGGCGAGGTGTAGTAGCCACCTCTGCAGAACACTCCGTTGGGCGGTTCCCCCGCCGGAGCACCGACCAATGTGACACCTTCGCAAAAGCGCCGCAGACAGGCAGGATGCAGCACCGCCGCGGAAAAGCATCCGCCATCGATCAAAACATATTTCCCCCCGGGCGCATCCAGGGAGTTGATGGACCTCACAATATCCACATTGGAAGGAATGGTGCCGCCGCCGTTGCCCCGAAAGTCCAGGATCATCTTTTCCACGCCCCCGGCTTTTTCCGCCGCCACAACGGCTTCCTTGACTTTTCGGTCCATATCATCGGAACACTGGAGGAGGCGAATATACAAGGTCTTGCCCTCGTCCAGGAATCTGTGCCAGACAGGATGTTCCACATCGGAGTACATCAAGTCGATGCTCGTGCTTTCATGCGCTTCGGCGGATGATCGCCATATGTCCATATTCGGCAAGTCATCAAACTTCACCCAGGAAAGTGCCGCCTCCCGCGTTGTGCCGGCTTCATCCGTCAGGGTGAACAGGGCCGTGTCCTCCTCCCCCATGACGCCGAGATAGCGCAGGATGCGAACATGTAACAGGCGCGGGAAGTCGTTGGATGTGTCAAACATAATAGCTTGAACCCTGGTCATGCTTTCGTGGGATATAAATTGCCCCGCTTTTTCAAGGATCTCAGCGACGGGAAAGCCGTTGATGGCGTCCAGCCGGCACAGGAGCAGGTCCTCGCTGCCCTTTGGCGCCCCAATGATATAGGCTTGCGGCGTGCCGTCAGGCGTATAGATCGGAATCAGCCACAAAGGGAACATTTCTGTGCCCATTGATATGGCTTGAAGTAAGTTGGTATGGGCGTCGTGTAGGAGGGCGGCCGCCTCCGCGGCCCCAAATAAAAGCGCATCGTCGCTGGCTTTTTCGATGGACAGCAGCAGCTCGTTGATTCGGCCAATGAACGCCTCCCGCAGCGCAGGATCATACAGGGATTCATACAGCACCATTCCTTCCCAATACCCGTTGCGCAGCTCGTTCGTATAACGGAGGGTGCAGCCTCTGTCCACCAGCTTGGGATGGCCCGTGTAGGTATCGAGAAACGTATTGGCAAAGTATACGATATCCTCCTCCCATTCCCTATCCCGAGGATCGGTCGTTATATGGGTATACGCGGAGCCATCCCCCTTGTAGGGCCTGACGCCCATCGGCGTGGGAGAAGGCTCCTCTTCCTTAGTCAAGCTTGACTCCGGCACAGAGGTGTCCGCGATCGGGCTGCAGCAAAAAAGGACGCCCACAAGCACTGTGACCGCCAACAGACAAATCGTTAGATTTACTTTTCTACAGCAACAGGATGCCTTTTTTATGGTTTTCTCCCCTTTTTAAAAGAATGTCACTCCACCTTGATGCAAAAGATCTTTGGGCTGGTCTCCGTGCCGTCGGGGGCCTTGCCTGTGGTGCCCACCACGAAATAGTTCCCGAAGGCGGCGGGGGTTGAGTCGATCCTCGCCCCCAGATCCAGGGAGGAGCACAGGGCCATGCCGCCGGTGGAGGCGTCGTACAGATTCACCTTTCCGGACCGGTCGCAGGCCACCAGATAGGCGTCTCCCCGATCGGTATACATCACCAAGGGCGAAGAAACGTAGTCGGCGCTGCCCTCGGTCTCGATGGACCAGATGACGGTGCCGTCCCGCTTATCGAAGGCCACCAACCGCCCGCCGTAGGAATAGCCGCTGACGGTGCCCCCCTCGTCCACCACGGGGATCCCCGCCCCGGAGAAGGCACAGATGACGAGGTTGCTGATGTTGCCCCGGCCCACATGGGGCGTGGCCCGGCAGCCGCTCTTATAGGAGCCGTTGCCCACGTAGCTGATGCGGTCCTTGGACCAGACGGTCTCGCCGGTGAGGGCGTTGATCTTCTTCAGGGTGGCGTATCCCCAGCCCGTGGGCAGGTTCTCGGCCTGGACGTTGGTCTGGCTGGCGGTGTAGACGAACAGGGTCCCCGCCGCCCCGTCCTCCTCCAGCACCGGGGAGGCGTCCGTGTCCCCGCCCAAATCCACGGCATAGAGGAGCTTCAGGGTGTCGGTGTCGATGCACTGCAGGTGCCCGCCGTTGTCGGTGATGAAGAGGTAGTTGCGGAACACGGCGCAGGAGGATTCGAAGCCGTACCACCGCTTGCCCGTGTTGTCGTTGGTGTTGTAGTTGGGGCCGGTGTACCGGTATTTCACCCGGTCCCCGGGGTTGATGGAGATGGTCCCCTGCTCCGGGTCATACTTGGTGCGCAGGGCGACGAAATAGATGATGCCGCCCTCGCTGGGCTGGATCAGGGTATCGTTGATGATGAGGGGGCTGGAATCGAAGGCGTTCCACTTGCTGCGATAGGCGAAGTAGTCCCGGCCGCCGAACTCGTATTCCACCTGGTTGGTGATGAGGTTGATGGCGTAGTAGTAGCTCACCTCGGTGCCCCGGGCGTTCTTTTTCATGAGGCCGGAGCCTACATAGAGCATGGGCCGCCCGTCCGGGTCCAGGGAGGGGGTGCCGAAGAGGGAGATCCCCACGTTGATGGGGTTCCGGGTCTGGCCGCCGGTGAGCAGGTCGAAGAAGTAGATGTTGCCGTCGGCGCAGGGGTAGATGACCTCGATGAAGTCCTCCGTGGCCTTGTAGACGTCGTTGACCCCCAGGGTGGGCAGCACGTCCGCCTTCCACTTCACCAGCAGGGGCTGGCCCGTCCAGGAGGTGCCGGCATAGTCCCCCAGCTTCCCCACGATGGACTGCCACGTCTCCTGCATGGTCTTCAAAGTGACGGTGGCGGTGCCGAAGGCGAAGCTGTCCCGATAGGGGCCGCTGCCGAAGGTGATGACGCCGGTCATGTCCGTATAGGCGTCCTTGTTGATGAGGGACAGGCCCAGCTCCCGGGGGGAAGCGTCCCGGACCTTGTCCTCGTTGTTGATGCGGACGGAGGACTCCATGCCGTCCTTATCCGCGCCGGTGACCGTGTAGGACGTCTCCATGCTGAGCCGCCGCTTCTTCACCACGGCGGCGGTCTCCGGCTCCGTCCCCTCCCCCGTCGCCTCCCCTTCCGGCGAAGCGCTGGCGGTCACGGGCAGAGAAAGCTCGCTCTGGAGCTTGCGCTCCTGCAGATAGTCCACCCCGGCGGAGGAAAGGAGCACCAGGCCCACCACCAGCGCCACGGACAGCGCCAGGAACAAAAAGAACCGAGGTTGAAACGTGCGTCTGGTCTTGCGGCTCATGACCTTTCTCTCCTTCACCACATACTTTTGTGACATAATCATACATCATCCGATGCCGACCTTTCAATAGCCACCACGCTCCGCCCTTGAAAATCTTCTGTGAATAAACCAACGGGCGGGCAACAAAAAAAGCCCTTTTGCAAGAGCTTTCTCGTTAGTGACTTTGGTACGATCAAAGGGTGGAAGTCATGGCCGTCAGGCGTTTTTGTTTTCCTTCTTGTCCATGTCGATGACCTTTTCGCCATCATAATACCCGCACTTCTTGCATACCGCGTGGGGGAGCTTCAGCTCGTGGCACTGAGGGCACTCCACCAGGGTGGGGGCGGTCAGATTGTTGTTCGCCGAACGACGGGAATCTCTCCGAGCCTTGGATGTTTTTCTTTTAGGTACTGCCATGATTACACCTCCTTATCCTCAAAACTCAATACTTTTAGCGCATCAAAGGCGCTGTTTCGGTTTTTTTCGGCACAGTTGCACCGAAAGCGGTTGAGATCGATGCCGCACACGGGGCACAGGCCCTTGCAATCGGGCTTGCACAGGCTCACCATGGGCAGCCGCAAAAACAGCTCGTCCATAAAGGCCTGGGTAAGATCGATCACTTCGCCCTCGTAGGGATAGCTCTCGTCCTCCTCCTGCCGCAGGCTCGCACGGACGAACCTGTCCTCGAAGGAAAAGGAGAAGGGCTCCTCGAAGGGCTCGTTGCAGCGGGCGCAGACGGAGGCCAAGGTGACCTTCCCTTCGCCGGTGACGGTGAAACCCTCCTTGTCGCCGGTGACGGTGCCGGTCAGCGTGGCGTCGCCCAGGAAGCGGACGGTCCGCCCGCCGTAGGTCTCATCCGCCAGCTTGCCCTGCCAGGCGTAGGGGAAAACCTCGCCCAGCTGCTTTGCCGCCTGATGAATGGACAGTTCCATAGCGCACCCCTTCAAAATCAACCAAAGTGTATTCTACTTGCTTCGCGGCCGTTTGTCAACCACATTCTTGCCCGGTTTTCCCTTTTTTTTCGTGGCTTTTTCCGGCATAGGCGGGCGGCTCGGGGGGATGAGGCAGCGGCCGCCGCGGCCGATCAGGTCCTCCCGGCGGCAAAGGCGCAGCGCCTTTTCCACCAGGGACCGGTTCTGGGGGAGCCAATACTGCATGAGGGCCCGCTGCATCCGCTTCTCCTCCCCCTTGGGGACGTGGATGGGGGCCATGGTCCGGGGGTCCAGACCCGTATAGTACATGCAGGTGGACACGGTCCCGGGGGTGGGATAGAAATCCTGGACCTGCTCGGGCCGATGGTGGATGCGCTTGAGGTACTCGCTAAGCTCGATGGCGTCCTCCAAGGTGCAGCCCGGGTGGGAGGAAATGAAGTAGGGCACCACGAACTGCTTGAGGCCGAACTGCCTGTTGAGACGGTCGTACTTCTCCAAAAAGGCTTCGTATACCCGGTGAGAGGGCTTGTTCATGGCGGCGAGCACCCGCTCGGACACATGCTCCGGGGCCACCTTCAGCTGGCCGGACACGTGGTGCTGCACCAGTTCCTTCAAGAAGCTGTCGTCCTTGTCGTAGAGGGCGTAATCGAAGCGGACGCCGGAGCGGACGAAGACCTTCTTCACCCCGGGCACCTGTCTGAGGCGCCGCAGCAGGCGCACGTACTCCCGCTCCTCCGCATGGGCCTGCATCACGGGACAGGGGTCGTAGCCGATGCACTGCTTGTCCGGGCAGACGCCGGACTTGGTCTGCTTGGGGCAGGCCGGGTGCCTGAAGTTGGCCGTGGGACCGCCCACGTCGTGGATATAGCCCTTGAAGGCCGGGTCTCGAGCAAGCTCCTCCGCCTCCTTCACCAGGGATTCCTCGCTTCGTGAGGTGACCACCCGCCCCTGGTGGAAGGTGAGGGCGCAGAAGCTGCAGCCCCCGAAGCATCCCCGGCAGGAGGTCAGGGAGAAGGCCACCTCGCTGAGGGCGGGGATGGGCTGTTTATACATGGGGTGGGGCTTGCGGGTATAGGGCAGGGCGTAGACCTTGTCCAGCTCCTCCCGGGTGAGGGGCGCGGAAGGCGGGTTGCAGACGAGATATCCCTTCTCGTGGGCCTGGATTAGCTTCCTCCCCCGGATGGCGTCCTGCTCCCGGGCCTCAGCCATGAAGGCTTCGGCGTACTTCCTTTTATCGGCGGCAACCTCCTGATAGGAAGGCAGGGTCACGTAGTCGGAAAGCCCCCTGAGATCCGCCGCCTGATAGCAGCTGCCGGGGAGGGCGCGGATGTCCCGGACGGGCGTGCCCCGGTCCAGCTCCTCCGCCAGGGAAAGGATGGTCCTCTCCCCCATGCCGTAAAGGAGCAGGTCCGCCCCCGCGTCGTAGAGGATGGAGTGACGCACCCGATCGTCCCAGTAGTCGTAATGGGCGAAGCGGCGCAAGCTCGCCTCGATGCCGCCGATGACCACCGGCACCCCGGGATAGGCCTCCCGGCATCGGTTGGCGTAGACGATGGTGGCCCTGTCGGGGCGCTTTCCCGCCTTGCCCCCCTCGGAGTAGGCGTCCTCGGACCGGGGGCGCTTGGCGGCGGTGTAGTGGTTCACCATGGAATCGATGTTGCCGGAGGAGACCAAAAAGGCCAGCTTGGGCCGGCCCAGGCGGCGGAAGTCCGCCACGCTGTGCCAGTCGGGCTGACATATGAGGCCCACGGAGAAGCCGCGGGATTGGAGCACCCGGGCGATGATGGCCGCGCCGAAGCTGGGGTGGTCGATATAGGCGTCCCCCAGCACGTAAACAAAGTCCAGGGTCTCGATGGACGCTCGGTCCATCTCCTCCCTGGCGGCGATGGGTATGCGGTTGATGGGCTGCCTATCCGTTGTTCGTTTCCTCCTCGGCGAAGGCTGCGTGGGGGGAGATCGGCTCCGCCACGGAGCCCAGCTCCCGATCCACGGGGACGACGCCCGCGTTCTTCAGCTCCCCCACCAGAAAGTCGATGGTGTCGGTGAGCTCCTGGCGCTCCTGCTCCATCTGCTGCATCTGCTGGATGATTTCGTCCAGAAAATCATCCACCTCCTCCAGGTCGTAGCCCAGGAAGGTCCGGCGAAAGGATTTGTTGGCGATAGCTTCCACGGTCATCATAGGGTCATACCTCGTAAAAGGGTTATACCTCGTAAAAGGGTTATACCTCGTAAAAGAGTTATACCTTGTAAAAAAGCAGGGCGGCCCAGGCCGCCCCTACCCTTGCGGGCAAAAATCACAGATCCTCGTATTCGCCGTTCTCGTTGCCGATGACGTCGTAGTTGGTGGGAGCCACCACGAAGATGCCCCGGCTGATCTTGGCGATGGTGCCGTTGAGGGCGTAGATGGCGCCGGAGATAAAGTCCAAAATGCGCTGGGCCGCGGCCACGTCCAGCTCCTCCATGTTGACGATGACGGGCTTGCGGGCCTTGAGGTTGTCGATGATGTTCTGGGCATCCTCATAGCTCACGGGATGGTACACGATCATCTTCATGGCCGCCACGTTGGGCATGGGGACCGTTTCCCCGCCGCCCTGGAGCCGAGGCTCCCTGGCCGACTTTTTGGGCTCCGGATCCAGCAGGGGACGGCGGCGCGGCGCAGCCGCAGGGGCCGCCGCATCGTCCTTTTGCGCGGTCACGTCTTCCTCGAACAGATCGCCCTCCGGCTTGTCCTCCGCTTCCTCGATGCCGATAAAATCAAGGAATTTATTGTAGATACCCACGATTTCCCCCTCCTAAAAGGTCTTTGTCAAAGTTTGTCCCGCTTTCCGAAAATAGCCGTGCCCACCCGGACCATGGTGGCGCCCTCCAGGATGGCCTGGGGGTAGTCGTGGCTCATGCCCATGGAGAGCTCACGCAGGGGCTGCTCCGGGAACCGGGCGCGCAGCGCCTCGCGCAGCTCAAAGAGCCTAGCGAAGTAGGGCCGGGCCGCCTCCGCCTCCACGGCGGGAGGCACGCACATGAGGCCCTCCACCCGGACGTTCTTGAGGCCGCAGGCCAGCTCCAGCAGCCGGGGCACGTCCTCCATGGCCGCGCCGCCCTTTTGTTCCTCGTCGCCGATGTTCACCTGCAGAAGGATCCCCTGGATAAGGTCCAGCTTTTTCGCGTGGGCGTCCACGTCCAGCAGCAGCTTTTCCCGATCCACCGATTGGATGAGACGGGCATTGCCGATGATGTATTTTACCTTATTGCTCTGTAATTGTCCAATAAAATGGAGCTCTGCCCCGTACTGTTTATAAAAAGTTAACTTATCCCGGACTTCCTGGGCATGGTTCTCCCCCACCGTCATAAGGCCGCAGGCGAAGGCTTCGGCGATCCGATCCTCCTCCACATACTTGGTGACGGCGATGAGCTTCACCTCGTCCTCCTTGCGGCCTGCCCGGCGGCAGGCGTCCGCCATGTTCGCCCGGACCTGGGCGATGTTTTCAGCTATGCTCATGGAAAAAGCACCTCTTTTCAGATGGATGGATCCTTCTCAGGGGACGGGCGTGGGCCGCGGCGTGGCCGTGGGCACCGGTGTGGGCGCAGGCGTGTAGGCCGGCGCTTCCGTGGCGGCGGGCTCGTCGTCGTCATCGTCGTGATACTGGAAGCGCAATCCCCGGGTCAGGTGGATGTTCTTGTCCGCCGCGTCGATGACGGCCGTCTCCCCGTCCGTGGCGGGGATGACCACCTGGATGGGCTGGTAGGCCCGGCCGGTGTTGATGAACACGTAGGGGATGCCGCCGTTGAAGTAGAGGCCCTTCACGGGGATGGAGGTGCCGGCGGCGGCGATGTGGATGCTGAAGGTCATGGTCCGATTCTCCAGCACCGGCAGCACGTCCCGGTTGATCTCCAGGATATACAGCACGTTCTTGGCCGCGGGGCGCTCGGCGATGACCCGGCCCGTGTAGGCGGAGTCCTGATACTTCACCTTCAGCTCGTAGGTGTTGCCCACGATGAGGCGGTGCGGGTCCTCGGCCTTGACGGTGAAGGCCACGTAAAAGCCGTTGGGGTCCACCACCCGATAGACGCCGGCGGCGTTGTAGGAGGCGGACATGGGCGAGGCCGCGATCCGGCTGACCTGGGACGCGGTGAGGGATTCGATGCTCATGGCGTTCTCGTAGCCGTCCAGGTGGAAGCTGATATAGCCCGTGCCGGCGGAGTTGGTGAGGGTGCTCTCCGTGGAAAAGCCGTTTCTCAGGATATCGAGCTGCTGGTAGTTGGCGGTCAACGTGGCGTCGGCGGGCACCAGCTGCCGCATGATGGACTGCCGGGCGGTGAGCAGATCGTCCAGCTCCTCGGAGAGCTGGATATAGTCCAGATTCGCCTTGCCCAGGGAAGCCTGGGTCATCTTGGTGACCACCATGTCGATCTGGGCGTTATAGGCGCTGACCTCCTCGGGGACGGTCATGCCGTCCTCGGAGTTGAGCCGCAGGAGGGTCATCTGCTGCTGGTAGATCTGCTGCTCCTTGTTGACGATGTCGGACATCTGGTTCTCGAAGCCCTTTTTATAGAGCACGGCCACCTGCTGCTGACCCTGGATCAGGTCCCCCTCGCTGACCAGGTAGCGGATGGTGTGGTAATCCTCGGAGGCGACCACGTTTTCCCGGCGGATGATGACGCCGGTGAACTCCATGTCCCCCTCCACCGAATCGGTGCCCAATCGGCCCGTGGTGGGCCGTAAAATGCGGTAGCCGATATAGGCGCCCACCAGCAGGATGGGCACCAGCAGGATGAGATAGAACCGGAACCTAAACCTCCGGGGCTGTTGCTTCTTCGCCGACAACGTCCTTCACCTCATAGCCCTGTTTTTGGGACCGGCCATACTGCCGGTCGAAATTCTCCTTGTTCTTGGCCACGTACCCCTCGTACAGGGCCTTGCCGTCCATGCCGCTGCGAATGCACATGCTCACGAAGAAGTGGAGCACGTCCACCAGCTCCTCCCGGATGGCTGCCTGGTCCTGGGGCTTCTTGTTCTTCCACCACTTGTACTGGACCTCGTTGAGGACCTCCATGATCTCCTCGATGCAGGCCAGGGCGTCCTTCTGCATCCATTCCTCATAGGAATAGTTCAGGTTCCGCCGCTGCATGATGTCCTCGTCCAGGCTCTTTTGCAGGCTGAAGATCACGTCGAGCCGATCCATATCCATGGGTTTATCTCCTCCCCATCCAATCGTCCAGCAAAGCGGTCATGTCCGCTTTGACGCCACGGGTCCGCCCCACGGCGGCGCACACCGCCCGCCTTGGCGACAGGACCCGGGATAATATCCCATTCACCTTTTCCATTGTAACACATTCGATGGCGGAAAGGGTATCCTCTATTGTGAATTCTTTGTTTTGTAAAAGTAACCTTTTTCCGATGGCGTTCATATGGGCGCCGCTCCCCTCCATGCCCAGCAGGAAGCTCCCCTTGAGCTGAGCCCGGCTGCGGATGAGCTCCGCTTCGGACAGGCCCTCCCCTTTGAGCCGGTCCAGCTCCCGCAGAGCCAGCTCCAGGGTCCTGGTCGCCTGCTTTTCGCCGCTGCCGAAGTAGAGGCAGATGGCCCCCGTGTCCCGGTAAGCCATGGGGTAGGTGTAGACGGAATAGGCGAGGCCCAGCTCCTCCCGGATCTTCTGGAAGAGGCGACTGGACATGCTGCCGCCCAGGGCGTTGCTCAGGACCGCCAGGGCGAAGTTTTCCGAGCTGTCCAGCCGAAAGCCAGGGAGCATGAGGCAGGCGTTCACCTGCTCCGTGTCCTTCTGGACGAAGAGCCACCGCTTCCCCGCCCGGGGCTCCTTCTCCCCCAGCATGTCCCCCGTTCCCCGGGGGCAGTCGGCGAAGGACTCTTCCAGCAGGGACAGGAGCCGTTCGGGGACGAAGCTCCCCGCGCAGGCGATGACCATGTTGCCGGACACGTAGCGCCGGGCCATGTAGGAAAGGACCTGGTCCCGGGTGAAGGCGGAGACGGTCTTCTCGGTGCCCAGGATGGCCGAGGAGAGGACCGTGCCGGAATAGTAGGCGGCGCCGGCGGTCTCGAAGGCCTTGTCCTCCGGGGAGTCCTCGCTCATGAGGATCTCCTCGATGACCACCCGCTTCTCCTTCTCCATCTCCTGCTCATCGAGGGCGGGATGGAGGGTGATGTCGGAGAGCATGTCCACCGCAAGGGGCAGATCCTCGTCCAGGACCTTGGCGTAGAAGCAGGTGCACTCCTTGGCGGTGAAGGCGTTCAGATTCCCGCCCACCGCGTCCATCTCGGCGGCGATGTCCGCCGCAGAGCGACGGGCCGTACCCTTGAAGACCATGTGCTCGATGAAGTGGCTGATGCCCGCGTCGGCCCCCGTCTCGTAGACGGAGCCGGCGTTGACCCAGACGCCGATGCTCACGGACCGAAGGGTGTCCATGGGCTCCATGATGACCCGGATGCCGTTGGTCAGTTTTGCCTGTCGTATCAAAGCTCGATTCTCCTTTTTTGCGTAGGGTGCCCAAAATGAGCGTCGGTTAACAAAAGAGGGCGTAATGATTTCATTACGCCCCCGATGATCACAGAGACTTATTTGTCCTTCTTTTCATCTTCAGGCAGCAGGCCCTTGCGATCCAGGCTGATCTTGCCCGTCTTGGGGTCGATCTCGATGACCCGGACCAGCACCTTGTCGCCCAGGTTCATCACGTCCTCCACCTTGTTGACCCGCTTCTTGTCCATGCGGGAGATGTGCAGAAGCCCGTCCTTGCCGGGGGTCAGGTTGATGAAGGCGCCAAAGGACTGGATGTTCACCACGGTGCCCAGATACACTTCGCCGACCTCGATCTCCTTCACGATGCTGTCGATGATGCGCTTGGCCTCCTGGGCCGCCGCCTCGTCGGGAGAAGCGATGGACACGGTGCCGTCGTCCTCGATGTCGATCTTGACGCCGGTCTGGGCGATGATGCCGTTGATGGTCTTGCCGCCGGAGCCGATGACTTCGCGGATCTTGTCGGGATCGATCTTGAAGCTGATGATCCGGGGCGCGTAGGGAGAGAGCTCCGCCCGGGGCTCGCTCAGGCACTCGCACATCTTGTCCAGGATGAAGAGCCGACCGCGGCGGGCCTGGGCCAAAGCGCGGGTCAAGATCTCCTCGTCGATGCCCTTGATCTTGATGTCCATCTGGATGGCGGTGATGCCCTCCCGGGTACCGGCCACCTTGAAGTCCATGTCGCCCAGGAAGTCCTCGAGGCCCTGGATGTCGGTGAGCACGGCGATGTTGCCGGTGTCCACGTCCTTGATGAGGCCCATGGCCACGCCAGCTACCATCTTCTTGATGGGAACGCCGGCGTCCATGAGGGCCAGGGTGCTGGCGCAGATGCTGGCCTGGGAGGTGGAGCCGTTGCTGGAGATGACCTCGGACACGAGGCGCATGCAGTAGGGGAACTCCTCCTCAGAGGGGAGCACGGGGAGCAGCGCCCGCTCAGCCAGGGCGCCGTGACCGATCTCGCGGCGGCCGGGGCTGCGCACGGGGCGGGTCTCACCGGTGCTGTAGGGGGGCATGTTGTACTGGTGCATGTACCGCTTGGAATCCTCGAGGCCGATGCCGTCCAGGATCTGGGATTCGGCGATGGTTCCCAGGGTGGCGATGGTCATGACCTGGGTCTGGCCACGGGTGAACACGGCGCTGCCGTGGGTCCTCTCCAGGATGCCCGCCTCACACCAGATGGGCCGGATCTCCTCCTGGCCGCGGCCGTCGGGACGGATCTTCTTGTTGATGATCTTGTCCCGCATGACCTCTTTGGTCATGTTGTACAGGATGGCGTCGATATCCTTGCCCTCGTCGGGATGTTCCTCGTCGAAAGCGGCGTGGACCTCGGCCTTCACCTGCTCGGTGCGGACCTCCCGCTCATGGCGGTCGAAGGTGTCCATCTGCCAGACGACCTTGTCCATGGCGAAGGCACGGACGGCCTTGTCCAGCTCCTCGGCGGGCTTATGGATGTTGACCTCCATCTTGGGCTTGCCGATCTCATCCTGGATGCCCTGGATGAAGGCGCAGATCTTCTTGATCTCCTCATGGGCGAAGAGGATAGCGCCCAGCATCTCCTCCTCGGTCAGTTCCTGAGCGCCGGCCTCCACCATCATGACGGCGTCCTTGGTGCCGGCCACGGTCAGGTTGAGGCGGCTCTTCTCCCGATCCTCCACGCCGGGGTTCAAAACGTACTGCCCGTCCACATAGCCCACGGCCACGGAGCCGGTGGGGCCCATGAAGGGGGCTTCGGAGATGGACAGGGCGATGGAGGAGCCCAGCATGGCGATGATGTCGGGCTGCACGTCCTGGTCCACGGACAGGCAGGTGGCGATGACCTGCACGTCGTTGTAGAAGCCCTTGGGGAACAGGGGCCGCAGGGGCCGGTCGATGAGCCGATCGGTCAAAATGGCCTTCTCGGAGGGACGGCCCTCCCGCTTGATGAAGCCGCCGGGGATCTTGCCCACGGAGTAAAGCTTCTCTTCGAATTCAATGGACAGGGGCAGAAAATCCACGCCGTCCCGGGGGGCCTTGGCCACGGTGGCGCAGACCAGCACCGCGGTGCCGCCGCAGCGCACCAGGCAGGAACCGCCCGCCTGTTCGGCATACTTGCCGGTCTCGACGATGAGCTTGCGATCGCCGATCATGGTTTCGAATTGTTTGAACATTCCTCTTTATATCCTCTTTCTTAATTAATGCCTATTTCATGTGAGCCCGTTTTCAAGCGCCAAGGAGGAAGGAGCGCCCAAAAACGGAGGCGGGTTTTTCGCCCGCCTCCCTGCCTTGTCGTTACTTTCTGAGATTCAGAGCTGCCAGGATGGCACGATACCGCTCGATGTCCTTCTCCTTCAGGTAGTTGAGAAGGCCCCGGCGCTGACCGACCATCTTGAGAAGGCCGCGACGGCTGTGATGGTCGTTCTTGTTGTTGGCAAGGTGCTCGTTGAGGTGGTTGATCCGCTCGGTAAGCAGCGCGATCTGCACCTCGGGGGAACCGGTGTCGCCCTCGTGGAGGGCATGCTTGGCGATGATTTCCTGTTTGGTCATGGGTATATATCCTCCTTTTATTTTAGCCCCGCAAACTGAGCGAAAGTGAAGGCCGAAACGGCCCGGAGATGCGCTTGGACCCAGTATGCGGTTTTGACCTGTGATACTGTATCACAAACCCTGCGGGTTGTAAACAGTTTTTTTCTCGGAATCAAAAACTTTTTTGGCCGCTTCCACGTCCCGGCCGATCTGCCGGGAAAGGGCCTCCAGGGAGGGAAAAGTCTCCTCCTCCCGAAGCCGCATGAGGAAGGCCACGGACAGCTCCGTCCCGTAGAGGGACATATCTTCGTTCAGCAAATAGGTCTCCACGGTCCGCCGCTTCCCTTCCACCGTGGGGTTTCGGCCCACGTTGGTCACGGCGGGGCGGCTCACGCCTTCTACCTCGGCGAAGGTGGCGTAGACCCCGTCCGGGGGCAAGAGCTGCTCCCCCGCCTCCAGGTTGGCCGTGGGATAGCCCAGCCGGCGGCCGATGCGGCGGTTGGCCATGACGGTACCCGTCAGGGTGTAGGGACGGCCCAGCAGGTCCCGGGCCTCCCCCATGCGCCCCTCGCTCACCAGGGTGCGGATGCGGGTGCTGGAAACGGGCTCGGCGTCCACCAGCACGGGCTTGGCGATGAGGACCTGAAAGCCATGGGCCTCCCCCAGCTCCCGCAGCGTCTTTGCAGTGCCGGCGCCGTACTTGCCGAAGGTATAGTTGAACCCGGCGGCCAGGGCGGCGATACGGTATCTTTCCTGCAGATAGTCCACGAAGGCCTCGGGGGACAGATCCGCGAAGGCCTGGGTAAAGTCCACCATGTCCACCCGGTCCGCGCCGGCTTCCGTGAGCCAGGCCCTTCGCTGCTCCGGGGTGGAAAGGCTGGTCACCGGCAGATGCAGGAGCTTGCCCGGGGCGTCGGTGAAGGTGAAGGCCACGGTCTGGGCGTCCAGGGATCTGGCCGCCTGAGCGGCCTGATGGATCAGGGCCCTATGGCCCAGGTGGACCCCGTCGAACATGCCCAGAGCCAGGACGGATCTCGGTTGTTTGCTTCGTTCGTTCATAAACCTTTATTCATACAGATGTACGGCCAGCTTCACCCGGCCCTGCTCCACCTTGCCGATGCCCAAAAATACGCCGTCGCAGTAGAGCCGCAGGGGGCCGTCGGGGCGACGGTCGGGGCCGTGCAGGTCCGTGGGGAGGCCGTTTTTGGTGGGGATCAGCCGATCCTTGGGCAGGGTCAGCTCGGGAAACCGGATCAACGCCGCCTCGCAGGAGACGAGGGCTTCCTCCAGCCGATCCTCCTCCCGAAGGGCCCTGAGCTCCTCCACGGTGAAGGACCGCTCCACGGTGAAGGGGCCGGACCGGGTCCGAAGGAGGGAGCCCATGTGGCCGCAGGTGCCCAGGGCGTGACCAAGATCGTGGCAGACGGTCCGCACGTAGGTGCCTCTCGAACAGGTCATCTCCAGGAGGAACCGCCCCTCCCCCTCCTGCCGCAAGAGCGTCAGCTCCCGGATGGTCACCAGGCGGCGCTTCTCCGGCACCGCCTTGCCCTGGAGGGCCAGGTCGTATAGCTTTTGTCCGTTGCTTTTCAGGGCGGAATAGGCGGGGGCCAGCTGCTCGATATCGCCCCGAAAACGGGGCAGAACGGCTTCGATCTGGGCGGCGGCCATATCCCTTGCCCCCGTCTCGATCACCTGACCGAAGCTGTCCTGGGTGTCCGTGGCGGCGCCCAGGATGAGCTCGAAGCGGTAGGTCTTCTCCTTGTCCACCAGATAGTCGAAGAGGCGCACGGCCCGGCCCACGCATACGGGCAAAATGCCCGCCGCTCCCGGGTCCAGGGTGCCCAGATGCCCCACCCGCTTTTCGCCGAAGAGGCGGCGCACGTCCACCACGCAGTCGGAGCTGGACAGGCCCGGCGGCTTCAGCAGGGGCACCACGCCTTCCCGGCTCATGCTTCGTCGAAGGCGGCCAGCAGGGCCGCGGTGATCCGCTTCTCCGCTTCCGCCAGGGGCATATACAGGGTGGCGCCGGCAGCCCGCACGTGGCCGCCGCCCCGGTACGCCTTGGCGAGGGCGGCGCAGTCCACCCTCCCCTTGGAGCGAAGGCTCATCTTCACCTCGTTCTCCCCCTCCTCCCGGAGGAAGCAGGCGACGATCACGGTCTCCACGTCCCGCAGGTGATCGATGATGCCCTCGGCGTCGGCCTTGAGGCCGCCCACGGCATCTGTCTCCGTCTTGGAGAGGGTGCCCACGATGACCCGCTCGTCCCGGTAGAGCTTGGCGTTCTCCACGGTGCGGGCGGTCATTCTGAGCTTTTGGAGCCGCTCGTTTCGGTACAGGAGCCGGTTGCATTCGGGCAGATCGAAGCCGCTCTCCATGATCCGGCCCATGAGGGCGAAGGTCCTGGGGGTGACGCTGGAATAGGCGAAGTTGCCCGTGTCCGTGGCGATGGCGGTGTAGAGGCACACCCCCGCCTCCCGGGAGATGGGCTCGTCCAACGCCTCATAGAGCAGCGTGACGAGCTCCCCCGTGGCGGCGCAATCCTCGATATAGTTCACCTGGGCAAAGCCAGGGTTGGTGACGTGGTGGTCGATGCACAGGGTGGGCCGCTCCCCCGCCCTGTTCCACTGCTTCCCGGTGCGGCCGATATCGGCGCAGTCCACGGCGATCAAAGCCTCCGCTGCCACGGCCGCGTCCCCCGGGAGCACCTCCGCCGCCCCCGGCAAGAAGGCGTACAGATGGGGCACGGGGTCGTCGCAGATAATCTGGGCCTGCTTGCCCAGCTGCCTTAGGAGCCCCTGCAAAGCAAGGCAGGAGCCCAGGGTGTCCCCGTCGGGGGCCACATGGGCGACGAGCAGGAAGCTTTCATGCTCCTTCAAAAAGGAAAGGGCGTCACTGATCATCGGGCTGCTTCTCCCCGTCCAGGTTCAGCTTGTTCAGGATGTCGGCGATGTGGACGCTGTAGGCGATGCCCTCGTCCAGGACGAACTTGAACTTGGGGATGGCCCGGATCTGCATCCGCTTGCCCAGCTCCCAGCCGATGTGGCCGGCGGCGTTGTTCAGCGTAGCGATGGTGTCCTTCCGTGCCTGCTCGTCGGTGTCGTATACGGAAACGCTGACCTTGCAGTACTTGAGGTCCCGCGTCACGCTGCATTCGGAAATGGTGGTCATGGCGGAGATGCGGGGATCCTTCATGTCGAAGATGATGCCCGACAGGGTCTTTTTGATCTCCTCGTTGAGCCGCTCGGTTCGATTGTTTGCCATAGTTTTCTCCTTTATCGTAGAAAAGGGGACGCCGAAAGACGCCCCCGGTCACTGTCGCTTACCGCTCCACCTGCTCCATGGTGTAGGCTTCGATCACGTCGCCCTCGTGGACGTCGTTGAAGTTCTCAAAGGATATGCCGCACTCGTAGCCGGAGGCCACCTCCTTCACGTCGTCCTTGAACCGCTTGAGAGAGGAGATCTTGCCGTCGTAGACCACAACGCCATCCCGGACCACCCGGACCTGAGCGTTGCGGGTCACCTTGCCGTCCTGGACGTAGGCGCCGGCGATGGTGCCCACGCCGCTGATCTTGAAGGTGTTGCGGACGGACACACGGCCCATCTCCACCTCCTTGAAGACCGGCTTGAACATGCCCTTCATGGCGGCCTCCACGTCCTCGATGGCGTTGTAGATGACGCGATAAGTGCGCACGTCCACCTTCTCCTTCTCCGCCAGGGCCCGGGCCGTGGCGTCGGGTCGGACGTTGAAGCCGATGACGATGGCGTTGGAGGCGGAGGCGAACATGATGTCGCTCTCGGAGATGGCGCCCACGGCGTTGTGGATGCAGCGGACCCGGACCTCGTCGTTGCTGAGCTTCTCCAGGGACTGCTTCACCGCCTCGGCGGAGCCCTGCACGTCGGCCTTGACGATGATGTTCAGCTCCTTAAGATCGCCCTCGGCCATCTGGTTGAAGAGCTCGTCCAGGGAGACCTTCTGCATGGCCTTGATCTGGGCGGCCTTGATCTTGTCCTTGCGCTCCTCGGCCACCTGCCTGGTCAGCTTGTCGGCGTCGGCCACGTTCATGATGTCGCCGGCCTCGGGGACCTCGTTGAAGCCCAAAATCTCCACGGGCGTGGAGGGCCCGGCGCTGTTCACCATGCGGCCCTTGTCGTCGATCATGGCGCGGATACGGCCGTAGGCCGTGCCGGCGATGATGGTATCGCCCTTCTTCAGGGTGCCGTTCTGGACCAGCACGGTGGCCAGGGGGCCCCGGGCCTTGTCCAGCTTCGCCTCGATGACCGTGCCCTTAGCGAGCCGATTGGGGTTCGCCCTGAGCTCCAGCACGTCCGCCTGGAGCAGGACCATCTCAAGGAGGGTGTCCAGATTGATGTTCTTCTTGGCGGACACGGGGACCACGATGGTGTCGCCGCCCCAGTCCTCGGAGACCAGGCCGTACTCCGTCAGCTGCTGGGTGACCCGGTCCGGATCAGCCCCGGGCTTGTCGATCTTGTTCACCGCCACCACGATGGGCACGTTGGCGGCCTTGGCGTGGTTGATGGCCTCGATGGTCTGGGGCATGATGCCGTCGTCGGCGGCCACCACCAGGATGACGATATCCGTCACCTGGGCGCCGCGAGCCCGCATGGAGGTGAAGGCCTCGTGGCCCGGCGTGTCGATAAAGGTGATCTGCCGGCCCTTACACATGACGGTATAGGCGCCGATGTGCTGGGTGATGCCGCCAGCCTCCCCCGCCGTCACGTTGCTGTGGCGGAAGGCGTCCAGCAGGGAGGTCTTGCCGTGGTCCACGTGGCCCATGATGGTGACCACCGGGGGCCGGGGCTGAAGCTGATCCTCCCGATCCTCCTCCTGGGCGTTGTCCGCCAGCACGTCCTCATAGGACTTGGCGATCTGCTGCTCCAGGGTGATGTTGTAATCGCTAGCGATGAGCTCGCAGGTATCGAAGTCGATATCCTGGTTGATGGTGGCCATGATGCCCAGCAGGAAGAGCTTTTTGATGATTTCCGCGGCGGGCTTGCCGATCTTCTCGGACAGCTCCTTCACCGTGATGGTCTCGGAGGTGATGACCGCGTGGTCGATGACTACCGGGGCGGGCTTCACCACTTCCTGCTTGCTGTTCTTGCCCTTGCGGCGGTTGCCCATGGTCCCGTACTCGTCCCACACCACCGAAGGTCCGTTTTCTTTCTGCATGGCCTTCTTGTTCTTCGCCTTCTTGTCCTTGTCGTAGTTGTTGTTGTTCCGATTCTTGTTCTGGTCCCGGGAACCGGCGCTGGGGTTGATGATCACGGCCCGGCTGCCGCTGGGGCCGCCCTGGGGCCGATCGAGCCGGGGACCGTTGTCCCGGCGGGGCCTGTCGGAAGCCGCGGGCCGGGTGTCTCCGGGCCGACGGTCCGTACCGGCGGATCGGGGGCCGTTGTCCCGACGGGGACGATCCTCCGTCCGGCCCCGATCATCGGGTCGGGCCACGTAGGCCGGCTTCTGCACGGGGGTGGTTGCCGGCTGAACGGGCGCCGCCACCGGCGTGGGCTGGGGCGCGGGCGTCTCTGCCGGGGCGGCAGGCTCCGGCTGAGGCTTCTCCTCCACGGGGGGCTTCGGCATATCCTGAGCCATGGCGACCCGCTCCTGGTCGGCGGCGTCGCCCACATAGGCGTTGCTCTCGCCGGACTCCAGGAACTTCTTCAGCCGCTCGGCCTTCTCCTTCTCCGCCTGTTCCCGCTGCTCCCGCTGCTCCTTCTCCATCAGCCGAGTCTCCGTCGCTTTGGCGGCGGACAGCAGCTCGTTGAGCGCGTCCCTGTCGGCCTTGATCCTTTCCAGCAGCGTCTTCGCATCGGTCTTGACGACGTTTGCCGTATCAAAGAAATTTGCCATTCGATCAACCCCCTACTTCCGTTTCGGATGCCAGCGCATCCAGTATCATGTTCACAAATCCTATATCCGTCACCGCCATCACCCCGTGGGCCTCCCGGCCGATGGCCCGTCCCACCTCTGGGACCAGTCGAAGGGGCACCTTTCGCCCCTCACACAGGGCCGAGAACCGATCCTTCGTGTTCTCGGAGGCGTTCTCTTCCAGCAGCACCAGCTTCGCCTTGCCCGTCTTAAGGGCCCGTTCCGCGGCGAAGGCGCCGCTCTGGCACTTCCCCGCCCGCCGGCAGAGGCCCAGGCAGTTAAACAGCTTCGTTTCCGCCACCGAGGATCACCTGCCTGAGATAGTCCGCCGCCGCCTCGGAAAGGGGCTGTTCCAAAGCCCGCTCCAAGGCCCGGGTCTTGATGGCCTTGTTGAGGCACCCCTCCGCAGGGCAGAGATAGGCGCCCCGGCCGTTTTTACGCCCGGTGGCGTCGGCGACGATCTCGCCCTCCGGCGTGCGCACCACCCGAACGAGCTCCTTCTTGGGCTTCATCTCCCGGCAGGCCACGCACATGCGCATGGGTACCTTCTTCATAAAATCCTTACGCCTCCCCGCCCATGGCGGTCTCCGCCTGGCTCTGGCTCTTGATGTCGATCTTCCAGCCGGTGAGCTTGGCGGCCAGGCGGGCGTTCTGCCCCTCCTTGCCGATGGCCAAAGAAAGCTGGTTGTCGGGCACGATGACCCGGGCAGCCTTCTCCTCCTCGTTGATGTAGACCATGAGGACCTTCGCCGGGCTCAGGGCCTTGGCGATGTAGATGGCGTTGTCCGCGTCCCACTCGATGATGTCGATCTTCTCGTTGGCGATCTCGTTGCAGACCCGCTCCACCCGCGCGCCCCGCTGGCCCACGCAGGCGCCCACGGCGTCCACCTGAGGATCGGTGGAATAGACGGCGATCTTGGTGCGGAAGCCCGCCTCCCGGGCGATGGACTTGATCTGGACCACGCCGGACATGATCTCGGGGACCTCCATCTCAAAGAGCCTCTTGATCAGGCCCGGATGGGTCCGGGACACCACCACCTGGGGCCCACGGTTGTCCTTGCGGACCTCCAGCACGTAGACCTTGATGCGCTGGTTGTTCTCGTAGGTCTCCCCGGGGATCATCTCGTTGGGCGTCAGGATGCCGTCGGTCTTGCCCAGCTCCACGTAGGCGTTGCCCTTCTCCACCCGCTGCACGATGGCGGTGAGGATCTCGTTCTCCTTCTCGGCGTACTCCTCGTAGATGTTGCCCCGCTCGGCCTCCCGGATGCGCTGGACCACCACCTGCTTGGCGGTCTGGGCGGCGATGCGCCCGAACTTGCGGGTATCCGCCTCCTCCTCCACCACGTCGCCCACCTCATAGAGGGCGTTGACCTTCTTGGCCGCGGCCAGGGAGATCTCCACGGTGGGGTCCATGACCTCCTCCACCACGGTCTTGCTGGCGTAAATGTGGATCTCGCCGGTGGTGCCGTCGATCTCGGCCCGCACGTTGCCCTGGGAGTTATAGTTGCGCTTGTAGGCGAAGATCAGAGCGGATTCCACTGCGGAGAGCAGCACGTCCTTGCTGATCCCCTTCTCCTTCTCCAACGCGTTGAGAGCCTCGATAAAATCTGCGTTCATTGTCGTGTCCTTTCCCTTGGTCCTTCTTAAAATTCGATATACGGGCGGATGAGCGCCGCGTCCTTCTTCAAAATGGTGTGTTCCTTGCCCCCCTGGGTGCGGAGGACGAAGCTGTCTTCCTCATAGCCCACCAGGGTGCCGTGAAGCTGCTTCAGGCTCTTGCCGGAGGCGGTCTTGAGGGGCGAGTAAAGCTTGACCTCGATGGGCTTATCGAGATTCCGGGCGAAGTCCTTCTCCAGCTTCAGCGGCCGATCCAGACCCAGGCTGCTGACGGACAGGGTGTAGGCCTGCTCGATGGGGTCCGCTTCGTCCAGCACCGGCTCCAGGGCCCGGCTCACCGTTTCGCAATCCTCGATGGTGACGCCGCCCTCCTTGTCGATGTAGAAGGTGAGCACCCAGTCGCCGAACTCCTTTTGAAACTCCACGTCCCAGAGGACGAACCCCAGCTTCTCCACCGTTTCCCGGCACAGCTGCTCGCAGAGCTCCGTGGTCTTCACCGTCTTCCCCCCTCTCATAAGGAAAGAGTGGGTCGCCCCACTCTCCACACTCGTTTCTCATTCCAACGCAGGCAGTATACCATAGTATGCCCAAAAGCGCAAGAGGAAAATCTCATGCGGCAAGCTAAATTGCCTCTGCGTCATCGTTTTTGCTCCCGGACACCAGGTACATGTCCGCCTCGTCCAGGACATGATCCACTCTCAGGAAGGGCTCAAAGAGGGCGGCAAGATCCTCCGCGGGCATGAGACCGTTGGATACGTGGCTGGCGCCGCCCCGATGGTGGGCGTTGATCCGATCCCGGCTCATGCCGTGGGCCACGGTGAGGCGGCCGCCGGGCCGAAGAAAGCGGGACAGGGTCTTTAGGAGCTTCTTGGGGTCGGAAAAGTGGGGAAAGGCGTTGTAGATCAGGATGCAGTCAAAGGATCGGTCCGTCTCCCATATCTGTGCATCGGCGCAGTGGATGCGGACCCGAGCCTCCCCGGCGAACTTCTCCCGGGCGATCTTCACCATCCCGGGGGAAACGTCGATGGCCGTGAGGGAGGCGACGCCCCGCCCGAGGTAGTCGCCGATCAGTACCCCGGTGCCACAGGCCACGTCCAGCGCGTCCCGACCGGGGCCGACGCCCGCCAGGTTCAGGATGCGGGCGATGACCGGCTCGTTGCGGACCATGCCCGCGTCCCAGGTGGGGGCCAGCCGGTCAAAAAATTCTATGACATCCTTGGTATCTATCATGCTGTGTGCCTTATCCTTAGCAAAGGAGCCGCACTTGCGCGCGGCTCCCGTATGGCTTGCCATGAGGGTCAGAGGGACAGATCCTCCACGATCAGCTCCCGGACGGCGGGGGCTTCCTTCTTGGGTTCGGGCTTCACTTCCGGCTCGGGCTTCACAAGGCCGTCGCGAACGTCGAAGAACTTCTTGGCCACCTGGGGCAGGAGCGCGTAGCTCAGCACGTCCTCCTCCTGATGGGCCTGGTCACCCAGCTCCTTCTTGTACTTTTCGAGCTCCGGCTCGATCAGGTCGGCGGGCCGGCAGGTGATGACCTTCTCGTCGCCGATGGCCTTCTTGCGGACCTCCTCGTTCACTTCGCCGGGGAGCTTGCCGTAAGCGCCGCGCAGCAGATCCTTGCTGTTGTTGGGGAAGGTCTTGTAGCGGCCCATGAGCACGTTGAACACGGCCTGGGTGCCCACGATCTGGCTGGTGGGGGTCACCAGGGGCGGATAGCCGAAGTCCTTGCGGACCACGGGGATCTCCGCCAGCACGTCGTAGTACTTATCCTCGGCGCCGGCGTCCTTGAGCTGCTTCACCAGGTTGCTGAGCATGCCGCCGGGAACCTGATAGATGAGGGTGTTGGTGTCCACCATCATGGACTTGGTGGTGTAGATGCCCTCCTGCATCATCCGATCCTGGACCTTGCGGAAGTGCTTGGCCACTTCGGCCAGGGCCGTAAGATCGAGACCGGTGTCCCGCTCGGTGCCCTTGAGGGTGGCCACCAGGGATTCGGTGGCGGGCTGGGCGGTGCCGTTGCCGAAGGGGCTCAGGCACGTGTCCACGATGTCCACCCCGGCCTGGGCGGCCATGAGGTTGGTCATGTCGCCGGTGCCGGTGGTGTTGTGGGTGTGCAGGTGGATGGGGATGTCCCCCAGCTCCGCCTTCATCTTCTTCACCAGGCTGTAGGCGTCGTAGGGCAACAGCAGGTTCGCCATGTCCTTGATGCAGATGGAGTCGGCGCCCATCTGGACCAGCTCCTTAGCGAGCTTCACGAAATAATCCTCGCTGTGGACCGGGGAGATGGTGTAGCTCAATGCCGGCTCGCACCAGCCACCGTACTTCTTGGTGTACTTGATGGCGGCTTCCAGGTTCCGGGTGTCGTTCAGCGCGTCGAAGATGCGGATGATATCGATGCCGTTCTCGATGGCCTTGCGGCAGAAGGCTTCCACCACGTCGTCGGCGTAGTGCTTGTAGCCCAGGATGTTCTGGCCGCGGAAGAGCATCTGCAGCTTCGTCTTGGGCAGGGCCTTGCGGAGCTGACGGAGCCGCTCCCAGGGATCCTCGTTCAGGTACCGGAGGCAGGCGTCGAAGGTGGCGCCGCCCCAAACCTCAAGGGACCAGTAGCCGATGTTGTCCAGGGCTTCGCAGGCGGGGAGCATGTCGGAAAGAGGCATCCGGGTGGCCGCCTTGCTCTGGTGGCCGTCCCGCAGGATGGTATCGGTGATACAGAGTTTGTTTGCCATTATCTTAGATTACCTCACTTAAACAGGGACAGGAACACGCCCGCCGCAATGGCCGAGCCGATGACGCCGGCCACGTTGGGGCCCATGGCGTGCATGAGCAGGAAGTTGCCGGGCTTGGCCTTCTGACCCTCCACCTGGGAGACACGGGCCGCCATGGGCACCGCGGACACGCCGGCGGAGCCGATGAGGGGGTTGATCTTCTCCTTGAGGAAGAGGTTCATGAGCTTGGCGAGAAGCAGACCGCCCGCCGTGCCGCCCGCAAAGGCGAACACGCCCAGGGCGATGATCTTCAGGGTAGACGGGGACAGGAAGCTTTCCGCCGTAGCGGTGGCGCCCACGGAGATGCCCAGGAAGATGGTGACGATGTTGATGAGCTCGTTCTGAGCGGTCTTGCTGAGACGATCGGTGACGCCGCTCTCCTTAAAGAGGTTGCCCAACATCAGGCAGCCCACCAGGGGCGCCGCGCCGGGCACCAGGAAGCTGACGAAGATGGTGACCGCGATGGGGAAGATGATCTTCTCCGTCTGGGACACGGACCGGAGCTGCTTCATGGTGATCTGCCGCTCCGCCTTGGAGGTCAACAACCGCATGATGGGGGGCTGGATGACCGGCACCAGAGCCATGTAGGAGTAGGCGGCCACGGCGATGGCGCCCAACAGATGCGGCGCCAGCTGGGAGGTGACCAGGATGGCCGTGGGGCCGTCCGCGCCGCCGATGATGCCGATGGAAGCCGCTTCGTTGACGTTAAAGCCAAGGAGCAGGGCCACGCCGTAAGCCAGATAGATGCCCAGCTGAGCGGCCGCGCCCAGGATCAGGGACTTGGGGTTGGCGATGAGGGGACCGAAGTCCGTCATGGCACCGATGCCCATGAAGATGAGGCAGGGGTAGATGCCCAGCTTGACGCCCAAATACAGGTAGTCCAGAAGCCCGCAGTTTTTGGGGTCCGCCAGCACGGTCCAGTTGACGTGGCCTCCGGCGTAGATGTCGGAATGATACAGATCCGCGCCCGGCAGGTTGGTGAGCAGCATGCCGAAGGCGATGGGGAGCAACAGCAACGGCTCGAACTTCTTCACGATCGCCAGATACAGCAGCACGCAGGCGATGAGGATCATCACCAGCTGCAGCGGATTATCGAAGATCTGATAGAAGCCGGTCGTTTTTAAGAATTCAAGTATGGCGGTGCCCATAGTCCGGTGACCTCACAATCAACCGATGGAGCACAAAAGCTGGCCGGAGGAAACGGTGGAGCCCTTCTGGACGGACAGGTTGGACACGGTGCCGGCGCAGGGGGCGATGATCTCGTTCTCCATCTTCATGGCCTCAAGGATCATGAGGATGTCGCCGGACTTGACGGCCTGGCCGTTCGCTACCCGCACATCCAGGATGTTGCCGGGCATGGGGGCGTTGATGTTCTCACCCTTGCCGGTGGGGGCGGCAGCGGGCGCAGGCGCGGCCTTGGGGGCGGGCTTGGGCGCAGCAGCCTTGGGGGCGGCGGGACGGGCGGCGGGAGCCGCGGCGCCGATGGGCCGACGAGGACCGGCGGCGGGCCGGGCAGCGGGAGCCGCAGCGGGAGCGCCGGCGGCGATCTCTTCCACTTCCACCTGATACAGGACACCGTTTACAGTCACGTTAAAAGTACGCATGATTTTTGTTTCCTCCCTCAATCAATCAACTTTAGTAATGGATAGGATACGGATGCCGCTCACGTCCTCGCCCATGACGGTGGCGATGGCGGCGGAGATGGCGGCCACCATGCTCTGGCGGTCTTCGAAATCTTCCACCACGGGCTCGGAAGCCGGTTCCGGTTCGGCCGCAGCCTGAACGGGCGCGGCGGGTTGTTCGGCGGGCGCGGCAACAGCCGCCTTCTGAGCTTCCTTAGCCGTCGATCTGCCCATGATCTTCCCCAGCAGGGTGATGATCAGGATCAACGCCAGCAAACCCACGAAGACGGTGCCGAAGCCCAGCACGAATACGGTGAGAAACGGCAGATCGGCGGCAGCCGCAGCCATACCCCATAGACTCATGTTGGTCAACATTTTTCCCTCCTGCAAGTTTTCATGCATTATGAGTCTTCATTATGACCCATCTTTTAATAAATTCGACGCAAATCCTCTTTTCCCTTTTATTTCTCGCGGAATCGCAAATATATTTTTGGGGCACCCTGAGGGTATGCTGATATTGTTTCTGCGGGCGGTGCTGCTCTACGCGTTCATCCTCTTCATCCTGCGGATGACGGGCAAGCGGCAGATCGCCGACTTACAACCCTTCGACCTCATCATCACCCTGGCCATCGCGGACCTTGCCTCCACAGCCATCGCGGACACCAACATCCCCCTGCTCTACAGTATCGTGCCCATCCTGGCGCTGTATCTGGTCCAGCAGACCGTGGCCCGGCTCAGCCTCCGCTTCCGCCGGTTCCGCACCTTCGTGTGCGGGTCTCCCCTGCTGCTGGTCCGGGAGGGGGTCCTGCAGGAAGGGGTCCTGCGGCTGGCCAACTACACGGTGTCGGATCTGTGCGACCATCTGCGCTCGGAGGACGTGTTCGACCTTAAGTCCGTCCAGTACGCCATTTTGGAGACCAACGGCACCCTGTCCGTCCTGCAAAAGAAGAAGGGGGATCAGCCCCAGCCCAAGCTCAGCCACATGCTCATCCTGGACGGGGCCTGGTGTCGGACGGCCCTGAGACATCTGTCGATCCAGCCCAAGGCCCTGCGGGCCCTGCTCCGGCGATACGGGGTACGGGAGATCGAGGACGTGTTCTATCTCCAATACCTGGGGGACGGGTCGCTGCGGCTGCAGCTTAGGGAGCGCCGAGGGGCGAAGGTGTTGGACATCCCCCAAAAGGAGGTGAAGGAACTGTGTTTGTGAAGGTCCGGCGGGTGTTCACCCTGCTGTCCGTCCTGTTTTTGCTGTTCCTGTTCATCCTCCCCTCCCTGTACCTGAAGGACCGGTGCGCCGAGCTCGACGAGCTGTGCGGGCAGGTGCTCTACGCAGCCCGGTCCGGAGACGCGGTGGAGGCCCAGCGGACCTACGTTGTCCTGCGGACCCGATACGAGCAGATGCGGCGCAAGGCGGAGCTGTTCCTCAACCACGGGGTCATGGACGACGCCACGGTGCCCCTCCATGAGATGGACGTGTACCTGAAGACCGGAGACACCCTGGCTTTGGAGGCGGCGGCGGTCCGGTTTCGGCTGGCCCTCAACTGCATGCTGGCCATCGAGACCGGAGATCTACGGCTGTTTTTGTAACTTTTTCGCAACGGTCCTGTAAATCGCCGCCTCCCGCCCTTGCCATGGAGCGCCCGGACGGGGTATACTGCGGGCATGAAGCAAGCTTCCCCAAAAGCTAAGATTTGGACCGTCCTCGCCCTGGCGCTGCTGGCCCTTTCCGTCTGGTTTGGTTTGCCGCCCCACTATCGGTACGTGGCGGCGCTTTTGGCTGCCCTGATCCTCCCCGTCCTCTTTAAGCCCGCCTGGGCCATCTGGATCGTCCTGGGCGCCCTGGTGGGCCTGGTGGCCTTCCTGTTCACCTTCCGGGCCTCGGGCTATCATTATGCCGCCCTGGTGCCTCTCGGCGCGGGGGTACTCCTGCTGGTGTTCCGCTTCGGCAAGCGGGGCCTAAAGCGCCTAGCGGCCGTGGCGACGGGGCTCCTCCTGGTGCTGCTGCTGATCCCGGAGGTGCCCATCCTGCAGGCGGCCTTTGCCACCGGGGAGAGCGACGCCCCCTACGTGATCGTCCTGGGGGCGGCGGTGTACGGCCAGACCCCCTCCATCTCCGTCCGGCACCGGTGCGACAGGGCCATACAGCACCTGCAGCGGAATCCCGGGGCCCGGGCCCTGGTCTCCGGCGGACAGGGAGAGGGCGAGGACATCTCTGAGGCGGAAGCCATGGGTCGGTATCTCGTGGAGAAGGGCGTGGCGGCGGACCGGATCCTCCTGGAGGACAAATCCACCTCCACCTGGGAGAACCTGTCCTTCTCCAAGGCCCTCATCGAGGGGACCGGCGGGGATCCGAGCCGGGTGGCCGTGGTGTCCAGCGCCTACCATCTCTATCGGGCGCGCCGCATGGCCGCCGCTCTGGGCATGGATGCGGACGGGCTCCCCAGCGCCGACGGCTACCCCCTCTATATGACGGGGATGTACCTTAGGGAGGCGTTGGCCGTCTGGAAGCTGTGGGTCATGGGGATATAGGATCACAGTTCTTTCTTTTATGAGTATGAGGAAGAAGAAAGAGTTTTTTCCTTCTCCTTTTCATTTTCTTTTCCTTTTTCATTGGATTTTGAAAATCGAAAACCACCGGCCCCCTGCCGCGGGGAACCGGTGGTTGCTTTTTGTATGAACCTGTGGTTATTGTTTGGCGGATCGCAGCAGGGCGTCCACCTCTTTGTCCGTGAGATACCGCCATTCGCCGCTCTTGAGCTCCCCCAGGGTCAGGGGGCCGTACCCTTCCCGCTTGAGGCGGAGGGTCCTGTGGCCCACGGCCTCCAGCATGCGCCGGATCTGCCGGTTGCGGCCCTCGTGGATGGTGATGGAAATGCCCGTATCCCCCTTTTGGTTTGTGGTGGTGTAGTTGATGCGGGCGGGGGCGGTCATGCCGTCCTCCAGCATGACGCCGTTGATAAGCTGGGCGCGCTGCTGGGCGGTGAGCTTCCCGTCGCAGACGGCGTAGTAGGTCTTCTCCACCTTGAACTTAGGATGGGTCATCTTGTTGCACAGGTCCCCATCGTTGGTCATGAGGAGCAGGCCCTCGGAATTTAGATCCAGGCGGCCGATGTTATAAAGCCGCTCCGGGATCTCGGCGAAGAAGTCCTGCACGGTCCTGCGGCCCTCCGGATCTATGCTGGAGCAGATGACGCCCCGGGGCTTGTAAAAGAGGATGACGATCCGCTTCTGCTCCGCCTGCAGGGGCCGCCCGTCCAGGAGCACCTTGTCCCCCTCTTCCACGGACATGCCCAGGGTGGCCACGATGCCGTTCACCGTGACCCGCCCCTCCTCGATGAGCTTTTCCGAGGCCCGACGGGAGGCCACCCCCGCCGAAGCCATGAATTTTTGCAGCCGCTCCCCCATGCTCCTTCCTTTCTATGCAGTGAGATACTCCCAGGCGATCCGCCGGAGGAACCACCCAAGCGGCGGTATATCCACCCCTTCGCCGGCCAGCAGGGTCACGATCGCGACCTGTTCCCCGTCCACCGTCAGCACCGCCTTTCCCAGGGGAGCGCCCCTTGCTATGGGGGCCGCCACCGCGGCGGGCAACCGGACGTCCAGGGCGGCTTCCTCTCGCCCATCCCTTCTGATGGGATACAGTATACCCTCTTTCGCCACGGCAGGCAACGATTTTTTCACGCCGCCGGTGACGGGGACCTGCCCCACCGCCCCGTTGGCGGGCAGGAAGACCCTGAGTTCGTACGCGGTGAAGCCTTCCTCCAGCAGCTTCCCGGCGTCGCCCCACATGTCCGACGCGTGGAGCACCGCCCCGATGAGCAGCATCCCCGCCCGCCGGGCGGCGAAGCAGAGGCAGCGGCCCGCCTTTTTGGTGTATCCCGTCTTCACGCCGCAGCCCCCCTCCACCTCCGTCAGCACCCTGTTTTTGGTGCGGAAGGTCCGGGGCCGATCGCCGGTGGTCGTGGTATACCGCCGGGTGCTCACCAGCTCCCGAAAGAAGGGATGCTCCATGGCTGCCCGGGCCATGCGGGCAAGGTCATAGGCGCTGGTGTAGTGTTCCGGATCGTGGAGGCCGTGAGGGTTCATAAAATGGGTGTCGGCGCAGCCCAGTGCGGCCGCCTTGGCGTTCATCCGGGCCGCGAAGGTCTCCACCGACCCGGAGAGATGGACCGCCAGCGTCACGGCGGCGTCGTTGCCGCTGACCATCATGAGGCCGTACAAAAGGTCCCTGAGGCTCACCCGCTCCCCGGCGGCCAGGTGCATGGAGGTGCCGCCGGTGGCCGCCGCCTCCGGGGGCACCGACACCAGGGTGTCCAGATCCTCCCCCGCCTCGATGAGGAGCAGGGCGGTCATGATCTTGGTGGTGCTGGCCATGGGGAGCCGATCGTGCTCGTTCTTCCCCAAAAGCAGCCGCCCGCTGCCCGCCTCCATGAGGGCATAGGCTTTTGCGGTGACCACATCCCCCTTTGGGGCCGCCTGGGCCTCCTTGGGGATCAACAGCAGCAGGGCCAGCAACAGCAGCCGAAACCGCCTCACCACGCGTCCCCTTCCTGCTCCTGCTCCTTCTGCTGTAGGCTCAGCCGGACCTCCTTCACGAACTTGGGGAGCTGGCCCACCAGCCGATCCAGGGTGGAGTCGTAGTTGGCCGGGACCACGGTGACCCCCTCCTCCGTGGTGACCAAAAAGGCCTTGGGGGTCAGGGACACCCCGGCTACGGCGGTGCCCAAGAAGGGATAGCTCTTCTGCTCCGCCAGGGCGGCCCCGGCCACCTTGCCGGTGGGGGCGTACTCCCCGCCGCCGGAGAAGAAGCCGAAGCTGACCCGGGACACGGGCACCACCACCCCGTTTCCGGCGGGGATGGGTTCGCCCACGATGGTGTTCACGTCCACGATGGCCTTGAGCCGGGCCATGGTGGTCTCGATGATGGATTCAACGGATGGCATTTTGTTTCCTTCCTTTCAGATATTCAAGGATATTCTGTGCCAGGACGAAGCGGCCTATTCCCGAAAGCTGCAGGGCGCAGATGTCTTTGTCGAAGCAGGCCATGCTTCGAAGGTCCACCCGCCGGAAGGCCGCCTCCCCCAGGGCCGTCAGCAGGGCGTATAGGAGCCCCAGCAGCTCCACCGTGGCCGCCCCGTCCCCCGCCACGCCCAGATACAGGGACGCGCAGACCCGCTCCCCCCGGAGGACGGGGCGGAAGCTCGACCCCCTGCCCCGGCCCCTTTTCAGGCGCTTGCGGCGGCCCCGGCCGTCCAACCGATAGAGGGCCAAAAAGGGCGGCTGCAGAAAGTCCCCTTCGAGCCGCAGGTGAACCAGGGAGGCCACGATCACCTCCCCCCGGCCCGAGGTGGGGGACAGCCGCCCCTCCACCCGGAGGCTAAAGGGCCAAAGGAGCAGATACGCCGCCGTCAACGCGCCGAAACAAAGCCAGATCATAAGCCTATCCTGCCCCATCCGGCCTCTTTCACGCACGGTTTCCCATCTTTTTCACAATTCGGCCACCCACAGCCGCAGATTTCTGCTATAATGTCCCTATTGAGGCTCTATGTTCGGATACGTCGGGACAATCGAATCGGAACTGAAGGTCCGGGAAGCCGCCAGCTATAAGAGCTGGTACTGCGGCCTGTGCCAGTGCATGAAGCGCCGCTACGGCCCCCTCTCCTCCCTGTTCCTTCAATATGACTGCGCCTTCCTGGCCCTGCTCTTCTCCGGGGAGCTGGGGGAAACGGTGGACGCCAAGCGCTGTCACTGTCTCCACCGGTGCCACGATCCCAGGCGAAAGTATCGGCTGGAGACCCCGGCCCTTCGGTTCGCAGCGGCGGTGAACGTGCTGCTGGCCTACTACAAGTGCCTGGACGACTGGCGGGACGAACGGGATCTTATCAAGGGAGCCGCCGCCCTGCTTTTGAAGGGGGCGGTGCGCCGGGCCGGCCGGGACTATCCGGCGCTCCGGGCCCGAACGGAGCAGTTCTATCGGGACCAGGCCGCCATGGAAGCGGAGGACGGACGGGTGGACGCCGCCGCGGACCCCACGGGCCGGTATTTGGAATCCCTGGCGGACATGCTCCCCTTCCCGGAGCAGGAGAAACCGCCCCTTAGATGGCTCCTCTACAACCTGGGCCGGTGGATCTATCTCATGGACGCCTGGGACGATCGAAGGAAGGACGAACAGAAGGGGGCCTTCAACCCCTATCTGAAGGCGAACAGCACTAAGGAGGAGGCGGCCTTCGGGCTCTACGCCTCCCTGGAGGAGGCCCACAAGGCCTTCGACCTCTTGTCCCCCAGCCGGGACAGGGGCGTGATGGAAAACGTGCTCACCCTGGGGTGCCCCGAGCGCACCCGCCGGGTGTTGGAAAGCGACGGCAAGGAGGTCCGTGATGAATCCGTATAAGGTTTTGGGGGTCAGCGAAAACGCCTCCCAGGAGGAGATCCGAAAGGCCTATCTGGATCTGGTGAAGAAGTATCACCCGGACCGGTATGCCGACGGCCCCATGAAGGACCTGGCCAACGAGAAACTGAAGGAGATCAACCAGGCCTACGAGCTGCTCACCAAGAAGAAGGAGTATTCCGGCTACGGCTCCTCCGCCCCCCACGGGGGCTACCAGAGCTATGGGCAAAGCTCCTACGGTCAGGGCGGCTACTGGCAGAACCAGGGGAGCTACGCCGGGGAGTACGCCCAGCAGTTCTCCCGGGTCCGCAGCTATTTCGCCCAAAACAACCTGAACGCCGCCAAGTCCATCCTGGACGGCATCCCCCTGCACAACGCGGAGTGGCACTACCTCTACGGCATCCTCTACTTCCGCTGGGGCTGGTACGACCAGGCCCGGCAGCACCTTTCCATGGCCTGCAGCATGGAGCCGGGGAACACGGAGTATCAAAACGCCTACGCCACCGTTATGAACACGGGCCGGGGCTACGGCTCCGGGCCTATCAACATGGGCGGACAGGACTGCGACATGTGCGACTGGTGCACCACCATGCTCTGCCTCAACTGCCTCTGTAACTGCGGAGGCTGTCACTGATGGAGCGGACAAAGCTGTCCCCGGGCCGCCGCCTGTCCCTGGGAGCCATGGTGGCGGCGTTGACACTGCTGTTCCTCTACGGTTCGGAGGTGCTCACCGGGTTTCGCTTCCTATGCGCCTGCTTCGCCAGCTTCTTCGTGGTCATCCTGGTGGAGGAGGATCTGTTCGGCACGGCCTGGCTGTGCTTTTTGACGGTGAGCATCCTGGGGTTCATCCTCTGCCCGGATCGGATCAGCTGGTTTTTCTATGTGGCGCTCCTGGGCCACTATGGCATCGTACGCCGGTTCTTCCAAAAGTTTATCACGGTCCCCTCCGTCCGCTCCGTCTTCACGGTCCTCTACTGCAATCTGGGCACGGCCCTGGCCCTGTGGGCGCTGCACACCGTCGCCGGGGTGGACCTGTGGACCCTGGCGCCCCAAAAGGTGCCCTTCGCGGTACTGATCCTGTTGGTGGAGGCGGTGTTCTTCCTGCTGGACATCCTCTTTGAAGCCGCCACCGTCCTCTATACCAAACGGGTCCGCCGCTTTCTGCTCAAATAGCATAGGGGCCCGTCTTTCGTCCCATACTATCCCATCATGGGACGAACGAAAAGCGAACGCAACCGAAAAGCCGGCCGCCGCCCTCTGAGGCGGTGGCTTTTTTTCCTTGCGGTTTTGTTGTTGACGCCGGTGGCCCTTCTGGCCGCCTACGTGTTCAGCCGGGACGCCTGGCACATGCTGGACGAGGAGAAGCTGAGCTACGAGCAGCTGTCGGTCCAAATCTTCGACGGGGAGGATCGTCTCTTCTCCGCCCTGGGCAAGGGAGAGAACCGGCTGCTGCTGTCCATCGAAGACCTCCCCGCCCACGTGAAGAACGCCTTCATCGCCGCCGAGGACGCCCGGTTCTACGAACATCCGGGGGTGGACTTCATCCGCATTTTGGGTGCCGCTTGGAGCGATCTTAAGGCCGGAGCCTTCGTGGAGGGGGCCAGCACCATCACCCAACAGCTCATCAAGCTCACCCACCTGAACAGCCGCAAGGAGCTGTCGAGGAAGGTGGACGAGGCCATCCTGGCGGTGCAGCTGGAGCGGATCTACGGCAAGGACCAGATCCTGGAGCTCTATCTCAACACCGTCTACTTTGGCGGCGGCTTCTACGGCCTGGAGACGGCGGCCCGGGGCTACTTCGGCGTGTCCGCCAGGGAGCTCACCCTGGACGAGGCGGCCCTTTTAGCCGGGGTGCTCAAGTCCCCCGGCCGGTTCTCCCCCCGGCTCCGACCCGAGGCCAGCGTGGGCCGCCGGGGCGTGATCCTCCACCTGATGGCGGGATACGGCATGATCTCGGAGCAGGACGCCGAGGAGGCCGCCGCCCGGCCCTTGCGGCTTTTTCGGGACCCGACGCTGGAGCGGCGAGGGTACTACGTGGACTACGCCCTGCTGGAGAGCTGTCGGCTGCTGAACATCTCCATGGCCCAGCTGCTGTCCGGGGGATATCGCGTCTACACGGGCATGGATCGGGAGGCCAACCTGTTGTGCGAGGAGCTGTTCCGCCAAGACGAGCTCTTCCCCCAGGTGAACGGGGAGAGCGCCCAGGGAGCCATTTGCCTCATGGACGCCCAGACCGGCTATATCTCCGCCCTGGTGGGGGGCCGGGACCAGGAGGTGGCCCTGAGCTACAACCGGGCCACCCGCATCCGCCGCCAGCCCGGCTCCGTTATCAAGCCCATATTGGTCTACGCCCCGGCCCTGGAAAGCGGGTACACGGCGGCGGAGATGCTTTTGGACGAGAACGCCACCTTTGGGGACTACGCCCCCTCCGACGCCAACCGCCGCTACAAGGGCTGGGTGACCATGCGGGAGGCGGTGACCCGCTCTTTGAACATCCCGGCGGTGGAACTCTTTTCCCGGCTGGGCATCGGCCGCTGCAAGCGATTCGCCCGACAGCTGGGCATCCCCTTCGATAAAAACGATACCCGCCTCGCCCTGGCCCTGGGCGGCTTCACCTATGGGGTCTCCCCCCAGGAGCTGTGCGCCGCCTACGCCGCCTTCGCCGCGGGGGGCGTATACCACGCCCCCGTCCTCATCCGCCGGATCGAGGATCGGCAGAGGGACACGGTCTACCGCGCCGTGCCCCTCGCCCGCCGGGTCATGAGCGAGGGCAACGCCTTCATTCTCACCAGCATGCTCCAAAGCGTGGCGAAAAGCGGCACCGCCAAGGCCCTCAAAGACCTGCCCATGGAGGTGGCCGCCAAGACGGGCACCGTGGGGGACGAAACGGGGAACCGGGACGTGTGGCTGGCCGCCTACACCAGCCGCCACGCGGCGGTGGTCTGGATGGGCTTCGACGAAAATAGCGGCGGCAAGCTCCTGCCCCCGGACACGGGGGGCGGCGACTATCCGGCCCAGCTCATGAAGCAGGTACTCCAGGGCCTGTACGAAGGGGAGGACGCCCCCGCCTTTCATCAGCCCGACTCCGTTGTCCGGGTACGCCTGGACGGGTACACCATAGAGAACCAGCATGAGGCAGTCCTAGCCACGGCCTATACGCCGGAACGGTACGGGGTGTGGGAATACTTTTTGAAGAGCACGGAGCCCACGGACCCCAGCCCCTTCTGGTCGGAGCCGGAGCCGCCCACGGATCTGACTCTCTCCCGGGCCGGGACCATGGTGACCATCCGCTTCACCCCCAGGCAGAGCTTCATCCGGTATCTCCTCTACCGGGAGAGCGAGGACGGCTACGCTACGCTCCTCTCCGTCTTCGAGGGGGTGGACCAGGCCCTCTACACGGACGACGTGACCGATCTTGTCGGCAAGGTCAGCTACTACGTGATCCCCGTCCATCCCCTTATCACCGTGGAGGGGACGCCGCTCACGGGCCCGGCCTCCGAAAAGGTGCCCCTGTTCCTCTATGCACCGGAATATTTTGCAAATGAAGCGGAAAAACGTGGAATATTTGGGGACCATGCTGCATAAACGGATTGACTATTCGTTCATGAGCTTATATAATATATTTGGTTTCCAAAAGCAATGAATGTGAGGTGCGTATGGATTATCGAGAATTGGCCGAGGCCGTTGGTCCTCGGACCGGTGCGACCCAGGAATGGGTTTTTCGCGTGCTCAAGGAAGGCATCATCAGCGGCAAGCTGAAGGGCGGCACGCAGCTCAAGCAGGACGAGGTGTCCTCCGCTTTGACCGTGAGCCATATCCCCGTGCGGGAGGCCCTGCGCCAGCTGGAGGCCCAGGGATTGGTGACCATCCATCCCAACCGGGGCTCTACCGTGACCCAGCTCTCCCGTTCCTCTCTGGAGGACATGATGGAGATCCGGGCCAGCATCTCCTACTACATCGCCCGCCGGGCCATCCCCCTCATGAGCGAGGAGGACTTTGACGAGCTCCAGGCGGTCATCGACGAGCAGAAGATCACCAGCGAACTCTTCGAGGATGAGCGGCTCAACTACAAGTTCCATGAGCTTCTTACCCGCCGGGCCAACAATAAGGTGGCGGACATGTTCATCGAGCTCATCCACTGCAACGCGGATCGGTATCTCCGAAACGCCCTCTATTCCGATCCCTCCCGCCGGAGCCAGTCCATCCAGGAGCATCAGGCCATCCTGGACGCCTGCCGGGCCGGCGAGGTGGACAAGGCCAGCACCCTGCTCCACGATCACATCCTGGATGCCCGCAAGTACATCCCCGACGATTTGGAGTGATCCTTCAGGTGTGGGTGCGGAAGTACAGCACCAGGGCCAGCAGGCCCATGTCCACCAGTACCAACATCAGTACCACCAGGGCGGCAGCGATGCCGCCCTTTTTTATCGTGAAGCGGACGTAGACGAGCCCGTAGGCGAGCAATGCGGCGGCCGCCAAAAGAAACAGGATCATTTCCTTCCTCCTTTATTCCAACGCCGGGTCCCGGGGGCTGTGGGACAGCTTCACCCGGACCTGGAACAACGCTTCCACCTCCCCCAGCCTCTGCGGAAAAGAGGCGGCTTGCCAGGCCGTCCAGGTGGCATAGTCCCGAATGGCCTCCCGCCCCAGGCAAAAGACGTCCGCCCCGGCATCCGCCGTGGCCCGGAACACCCGAGTCAATTCCTTGGATAGATACGTCTCGATCCGCCGGATGAGTTCCTTCTCGTCCATCTCTACCCGCAGGGGGTCCTCCATATCCGCCTCCAGCGTCAGCCGGCAGGTGAAGCGGCCCGGTTCCCAAATCCTTTTAGGCGGTTTCACGGCGTAAAGGGCCATCTCCAGGGGCCCGCCGTCCTCCTGAGGCAGGGTGAGATGCCCCTCCTGAAAGGTCCCCTTGGCCATGAGCACCAGCATGGTATGCTGGCCGGACAAGACCCCCACCATCCGATCCCCCGCGAAGACGGCGCTGCCGCACAGGGAGGTCTTGAGCTGCCCCTCCCCCAACAGGCCGCCGCCCACGTAAGGATAGACCTGGCCCCCGGCCATGTCCGCCGTAGGCCCTCCGCCCACCAGGGCTGCATAGGGGAGCAGGGCGTCCCCCACCCGGAACCGGAAGGCCTCCCGCATTTCGCTCAGGCCCCAGTCCTCCACGTAGCCGTGGCCCTCGGCGTACAGCTTCACGTTGGTCTTGAGCCGGCTCATGCTGGGATCCGCGGGGCTGACGAAGCCCTGGAAGGCGGCGCGCATGTCCTCCTCGATCACCAGCATCCGCACGTTCTGCCGTATCTTCAGCCGCCCCAGGACCCCCGCCGTCAGGGTGTCCATCTCCCCGCTCTCCGCCAGCTCCCTAGAGAAGGCCAGAAGGGTGGTCCGCTCGAAGGACAGCTGGGCGGGCAGGGCCCCGGACAGGGCTTCCACGGCGGAAAAGAGGGTCCGTTCCTCGGCCCAGATCATGGATACCTGGCCCCGGCCGCTCTCCTCCCCCTCCTCACCGGCGGTGTCCTCGTTCAGCAGGAACACGAACCGATAGGGCAGCGTCTCCCCACGCTCCACGCCCAGATCCAGCACATAGCAGTATTTGTCCAGGGGCAGACCCTGCAGGCAGCCGCCCAGGGGGAGCAGCAGCAACAGGAATACGCTGAAAAACAGTCGCTTCATCCCTTTTCCCCCTTTCCCAACGACAGCAGGAGCAGCCCCGCGATCGGCACAAGGAACAGCAGCCATCCCCCATGATAGACCAGCCGCACCACGTTCAGGATGCGCTCCGAATCGAAGTTGCACAGGAGCAGCATCCCTACGATCCCCAGCACCATCAGACCACCCACGGGCCGGATGTCCTGAATGCCCGCCGTCTGACACAGCAGCAGGGCCGCGGCGTACACGTAGAACCCGGCGGCCACCAGCCCCGCCATGAGCCACAGAAACAGCACCAGCATGTCGAGACGCAGGCTCATCCGCTCCTGCCGGGCGGCCATGGTCATGCAAAAGATGGGGGCGGCCATGCCGGCGATGTCCGGACCGAAGAAGGTGAGGCCCAGCCCCAGCTGCATGGCCGTGCTCCCCGCCCCGCCCAACAAAAGCCCCCGGCGGACGCTGCCGGAAAGATGCCCCTGCCCCTGGCACCCCTTTCCCGCCACGCACAGGGCCGTCCCGGCGGGCAAAAAGCGAAAGAGGGCCTCCCCGGTCTGGGTCAAAAAGGCGGAAAAGCCGGGGTTGAACAGGGGGTATAGATGATGGATATGGAAGGCCGGGGAGGCAAGGTACAAAGTCATGACCAGGGCTACGGCCCCCGGGATGGCCAACAGCTTCGCCATCCGGGCCACGCACTCCATGCCCCGCAGCACCAGAAGCAGCAGCACCGGCAGCAGATACAGGGCGACGGGCACGTAGTCCGCTTCCACGAAGATATACCGCTCCATGGCCAGGGTGAACCGAAACAGAGGGAGCACCGCGCAGAGCTGCAGCCCCAGGATCAGGGGCATCCCCAGCAGCGCCCCCAAAAGGCCCCCGAACCGGTCGAAAAGCAGGCTGCCCAGATCCCCCGTCCCCCGCCGCTCCATGGCCTTCAAAAGCAGCCCCATGAGCAGCAGGGACAGGAGCGCCCCGGCGGCGGTGGCGGCGTAGCACACGTTTCCCGCCCCATAGGTGTCCCCCAGGTTCACGGCGAAGGTGCCGGAGAGGAGGGCCCCCAGCCCCACGGCGGCCGTCCCCTCCTGGAGGCCGAAGCGGCCCAGCCGCCGATTCACAGGGGCGCCTCCCCGTTCATGTCGTCCTCCGCCGTGCCGTGGCCCCGCACCGTGCCCCGGTAGAAGAGGGGCTCCCGGGCCACGGTCTTGGGGGCGAAGGGGGACAAAAAGGGAACCCCGAAGGACTTTTGGTCGCAGAGGAGGATGAGGGCGGCCATGCACCCGCAGCTCAGGCCCAGGAGCCCGCCCGATATGGCCAAAAGGCACAGGCCCACCCGATAGTAGGCCACCGCCAGCTGCAGATCGTAGTTGGGGATGACGAAGTTCCCCAGCCCCGTAAGGGCCACGATGATGAGGGCAACGGTAGAGACGAAGTTGGCCGACACCGCCGCCTGGCCCAGGATGAGGCCGCCGATGATGCCCACGGTCTGGCCCACGGCTCCGGGGACCCGGATGCCCGCCTCTCTAACCAGCTGGAACACCAGCAGCAGAAAGATCATCTCCGCCCCCATGGGCAAAAACACCAGCTTCCGGGAGGCGATGACCGTGGAGAGGATGTCGCTGGACAAAAGCCCCTGGTGATGGAAAGCGAGGGCCAAAAAGTAGGCCGGCATGAACACGGACACCGACGCCCCAAAGAGCCGGACGAACCGCAGAACGGACCCCACCGGCCGCCTAAGGTAGCTGTCCTCCGCGGTGAGCAGCAGCCCCGACAGGGTCACCGGCAATACTAAAGCCTGGGGGCTTCCCTCCACCAGCAGGACCACCTTCCCCGCCATGACGGCGGCGGCGGCCCGATCCGGCCGCTCCGTGAGCAGGGTCTGGGGCACCGGGGACAGGGGGCTGTCCTCGATCCGCTGGCCCAATGTCCCGGCGGACAAGAGCACGTCCGTCTGCACCTTGGACAGCCGCCGCCTTACCTCCTGCAGCAGGGCTTCGCTGCACACGCCGCCCAGATAGCAGAGGGCCAGCTTCACGTTGTTTTTGCTCCCGGCAGCCCGAAACTCGCACACGAAATCCGCCCGCCGAAGGATCCGGCGGAGCAGCGTCACGCTGATGCGCAGATTCTCGTGGAAAGCCTCCGCGGGGCCGATGACCGTGCTCTCGTTTTGGGCCGTGTCCACCCCCCGGCAGGCGTAGCCCCGGGTGTCCAGGAGCACCGCCCGCTTCTCCCCCTCCAAGAGCACCGCCGTGCGCCCCTCCAGGACGGCCGATTCCACCTGGGCCCAGCGGTCCGTCTGCTCCGCCTCCTGCAGGGAGAAGACCCGCTCCAGGGCGCAGTCGATCAGCCCCTTGCCCTTTTCCGGCAGGGGGCTTTCCATGGCCCGCTTGAGGATGAAGTCGCTGATCTCGGTCCCGTCGGCCATGCCGTTCAGAAACACGGCCAAAGCCGGGACCTGCCCACAGAAGCGGAAGGAACGCTGGACCAGGTCCGTGTTCACCTCCGTGAAGAAAGCGGCCGCAAGCCGCCGCCGGCTCTCCTTCAGATGGGGGTCGATCCCCCGCTCGTCCGGCATCTCCGGGGCCGGGGCCCCTTTCCGCCCATGAAAAAAGGACGGGGCGCCTCCCTCCGTTTCCAGGAGCTCGAATCGTCCGTCCGGTTCGTCAAAGCGCAATGAGCGCCCTATGTTTCTCGATCGCTTCATGGGGAAAGTGTAGCCAGGACGCCCTCCCCCTATTCCCTATTTCAGGAGCAAAAAGGCGTGGACCGTGTCCGTCTGTGCCTCCCGGATGAGGATCACCCGCTCCCCCTCCCGCTCCGTGGGGCCATACTCCACCCGCACCGTCTCCCTTGGCCGGATCTCCCGGCGGTAGACGATGGTGACGTCGGAGAAGTCCATCATGTCCGTCCTCTCCGGCAGGCCCTCCTCGGCGATGTCCATGTAAGCCACGTTGTGCACGTGGTCGTTGCAGTCGATCATGGACCGAGTCACCTGGACCGTCGCCGTATTCTCCACCCGGAAGGCAGGGGCTTCCCGGGGAAAGGCGTAGCCGGGAAAGGTTTGCTTGTCCGGCTCCGGACCGTAGGGCTCCACGATCTCGGGGGTCATGCGCAGCACGTGGGTGTTGTGCTCGTCCAGCACCAGCCAGGCGGAGGTGGCTCTGGCGAAGGGCTGGCCCTCGCCGTCGGACAGGACAAAATCACGGGTGGTCTGGAGCTGCCCGTAGCCGCTGGCCCAGGTGAGGCCGTGGACCGTCTCACAGAGCCGGGGCCGCCGGTCCACCACCAGCCGCCAGCCCACCACCATCCAGGAGAGGCGGCATTTCTCCCGGTCCATGAGCCCCTGGCCTATCCGGTTCCCGTGGAGGCATGCCAGGTTGGTGAGCATGGTCACAAAGCCCTTGTTGGACAGCAAAAAGCCCCTACCCGTGTCCTCCAGTCGGACCAGAAAATCCTGTATGATCTGCATAGTTATTCTCCTTATGCAACTCGTTATTCAGTCGTTAGAGGCCGCGGTTCTTTAAATCCGCTGCTATGGCCACATACACGTCACAGATATCCCTGACCCCATCCCCCGGCCGATCAGGAAAGGGCCGCCGTCGCAGGTCGATGGCGTCCAGATGGGAGATGCCCCGCCGCCCGCAGCCCCTGAGCACGGTGAAGTTCTCCCCCCATTTGGCGGAAGCGAGGCTTACCAAGCCGTCGTTCTCCCCCTCGATCCGGTTCAGCACGAAGTTGGCTGTGGACAGGTTGATATCCGAGAAGGGATGAGCCATGACGCAGCCAAAGCTCTGATAGAGCACCCCCGGCACGTCGGGATTCGCCCGATTGAAGGCAGCCATATGCTCGGTGGTGAAGCCCCGACAGACGGCCAGAAAGTCAGGCTTTTTGTCTCCCACCACCCGTATCCAGTTGTTTACGGCGAATGCCGCCATATTGAACAGGAGCTTCGGCGCGCCGACGAGCCTGTCGATGGTCTTGGAGCCGTGATGAGGCGTGGCCATGGTGGTGATGCTGGCGATCCTGTCCCCGGCCCCCAGAGAAGAGGCGGCCATCCGGGCTTCCACCCCCCCTTTGGAATGGGCGATCAGGTTTACCTTCTCTGCCCCGGTCTCCCGCAGTATCTCGTCGATGCGGCGCACGATCTCCCGAGCGTTGGTCTCCGTGCTGGCCCAGCAGTCCTGCAAGCCATAATAGATCTTCGCGCCGCGGCGCTCCAGGGCTTTGGGGATACGGCCCCAGTATACGGGCCATTTCAGATCCCGAAAACCCGCCCCGTGGATGAGGACGATCGGATATTTCGTTTGGCAGGATCGGTCCTGCACCGTACTATTCGTGTGTTCCATGGGAGGAAGCATATCACATTTTGCAACGGGAGGCAAGGAAAAAGCCGCCCCATCGGAGCGGCTTTCGCGTTGGTTCGGATGTAGGTTTACCGCTTGTCCCGGATGGCGGCCTGGGCGGCTGCGAGGCGGGCGATGGGTACCCTAAAGGGGCTGCAGGACACGTAGGAGAGGCCCACCTTGTGGCAGAATTCCACGCTGGAGGGGTCGCCGCCGTGCTCGCCGCAGATGCCCAGCTTGATGTCGGGGCGGGTCTGACGGCCCAGATCGGCAGCCATCTTCACCAGCTTGCCCACGCCCTTCTGGTCGAGACGGGCAAAGGGATCGGACTCGTAGATCTTGCGATCGTAGTAGTCCTTCAGGAACTTGCCGGCGTCGTCGCGGCTGAAGCCGAAGGTCATCTGGGTAAGGTCGTTGGTGCCGAAGGAGAAGAACTCGGCCTCCTGGGCGATCTCGTCGGCGGTCAGGGCCGCGCGGGGGATCTCGATCATGGTGCCCACGTGGTACTTGATGTTCTCGCCCCGCTCCTCCATGACCTTGGCGGCGGTCTCGACAACGGTCTTCTTCACGAAGGCCAGCTCCTTGACCTCACCCACCAGGGGGATCATGATCTCGGGGATGATGTCCATGCCGGTCTCACGCCGCACGTTGAGGGCGGCCTCGATGACCGCGCGGGTCTGCATCTCGGCGATCTCGGGATAGGACACAGCGAGGCGGCATCCGCGATGGCCCATCATGGGGTTGAACTCGTGGAGGCTTTCCACGGTGGCCTTGAGGGACTCGAAGGTGAGGCCCATCTCCTTGGCCAGATCCCGGATGTCCTCGTCCGCGGTGGGCAGGAACTCATGAAGGGGGGGATCCAGGAAGCGGATGGTGACCGGGCGGCCTTCCATGGCCTTGTAGATGCCCTCAAAGTCGCCCCGCTGCATGGGCAGGAGCTTGTCGAGGGCCTTGCGGCGGGCTTCCTCGGTGGTGGAGACGATCATCTCCCGCACGGCGGGGATACGGTCGGCGGCAAAGAACATATGCTCCGTGCGGCACAGGCCGATGCCCTCGGCGCCGAACTTCACGGCCACAGCGGCATCGTGAGGATTGTCGGCGTTGGTGCGGACCTTCAGGCGGCGGGCGGCGTCGGCCCAGCGCATGAAGCGGGCGAACTCGCCGGAGATGGAGGCGTCGGTGGTCTGAATGGCTTCGCCGTAGATGTTGCCGGTGGAGCCGTCCAGGCTGATCCAGTCGCCCTCGTGGTACTCACGGCCGACCAGGGTGAACTTCTTGTTCTCCTCGTCCATGACGATCTCGCCGCAGCCGGAGACGCAGCAGGTGCCCATGCCGCGGGCCACCACGGCGGCGTGGCTGGTCATGCCGCCACGAACGGTCAGGATGCCCTGGGAATGGTTCATGCCCTCGATATCCTCGGGGCTGGTCTCCAAACGGACCAGAACCACCTTATGGCCGGCCTTGGCCCAGCTGGTGGCGTCCTCGGCGTTGAAGACGATCTGGCCGCAGGCGGCGCCGGGAGAGGCGGGCAGCGCGCGGGCCACGGGGGTGGCGGCCTTCAGGGCCGCGGCGTCGAACTGGGGATGGAGCAGGGCGTCCAGCTGCTTGGGATCCACCATGAGCAGGGCGTCGTCCACGGTGATGAGGCCCTCATCCACGAGATCGCAGGCGATCTTCAGAGCGGCCTTGGCGGTCCGCTTGCCGTTGCGGGTCTGGAGCATGTAGAGCTTCTTATCCTCGATGGTGAACTCCATGTCCTGCATGTCGTGATAGTGGGCTTCCAGCTTGCCGCAGATGTCCACGAACTGCTCATAGGCTTCGGGAATGACCTCCTTGAGCTGGTCGATGGTCTGAGGCGTGCGCACGCCGGCCACCACGTCCTCGCCCTGGGCGTTCATGAGGAACTCACCGAAGAGGTGCTTTTCGCCGGTGGCAGGGTCACGGGTGAAGGCCACGCCGGTGCCGGAGTTGTCGCCAGTGTTGCCGAAGACCATCATCTGCACGTTGACGGCAGTGCCCCAGTCGCCGGGGATGTCGTTCATGCGGCGATAGTAGATGGCGCGGGGGTTGTTCCAGGAGCGGAACACGGCCTTGATGGCGCCCAGCAGCTGCTCCTTGGGATCGGAGGGGAAGTCCACGCCGATCTTGGCCTTGTACTCGGCCTTGAACTGCTCAGCCAGGTTCTTGAGGTCGTTGGCGTCCAGCTCGGTGTCCAGCTTCACGCCCTTCTCGGCCTTCATTTTGTCGATGAGCTCTTCGAAATATTTCTTGCCCACCTCCATGACCACGTCGGAATACATCTGGATGAACCGACGATAGGAGTCATAGGCGAAGCGGGGGTTGCCGGTCTTCCGGGCAAAGGCTTCCACCACGGTGTCGTTGAGACCCAGGTTCAGGATGGTGTCCATCATACCGGGCATGGAGGCCCGGGCGCCGGAGCGGACGGAGACCAGCAGCGGGTTGTTCAAATCGCCGAACTTCTTGCCGCTCATCTTCTGGAGCTTTTCAACATACTCGTCGATCTCGGCCAGGATCTCGTCGTTGATCCTCTCGCCGTCATCATAGAACTTGATGCAGGCTTCGGTGGTGATGGTGAAGCCCTGGGGCACGGGCATGCCCAGGTTGGTCATCTCGGCCAGGTTCGCGCCCTTGCCGCCCAGCAGGTTGCGCATGTCCTTGGAGCCTTCGGAAAACAGGTATACGTATTTGTGTGCCAAGTTCTTTTCCTCCCGTTTTGAATTTCGTTTCGGAACGATTTATTATAGCAGTCTGCCGACAATTATGCAAGTTTTTTTCATGTGTTTCAACGATCAGCGTGTAAAATATATGCAAAAAGGGAGGCTTCCCTCCCCTTGCCGTTCAGCAATAGCCCATGCCCCGCAGGAGCAAGATCCAAAGGAACATGGTGACCAGGGACAAAAGGGACGTGGTGGCCACGATCTGGGCCGCCAGCTCCCCGTCGCCTCCCAGCTCGTAGCTCATGGCCACGGACACCACGGCGGTGGGGGCCGCGGTGGCGGTCAGGATGCCCACCAGGGCCGCGTCCCGAAAACCCATAAGCACCGCCGCCGGGACCACCAGCAGCGGGGTCAGCAAAAGCTTCACCGCCGACACCCCCAGGACCAGCCGCCGGTTCCTGGCCAGGGATTTCAACGTCAGCGACGCCCCCACCAGCACCATGGCAAAGGGCGTGGCCACGCTGCCCAGGGACTTCATGGGCTTGTCCAGATACTCGGGAAAGGTGATCTTGCAAAGGGCGCATAGGGCGCCCAGGGCGGAGGCGATGATCAGGGGATTTTTGACGATCTTCAGCAGGATCTGCCCCAAATGCAGCCGGCCGCCCCGCAGCAGCTCGAAGGTGAGCACCGCCAGCAGATTGAACATGGGCACCACCACGGACACGAGCAGGCTCACCGGGCCCAGGTTCTCCGCCCCGCAAAGCTGCTCCGCATAGGCCATGCCCAGCAGCACGAAGTTGCTCCGGTACATGGCCTGGATGGCCACGGAGCTTTGGCGATAGTCCTTGATGATCCGGGGCACGGTCAGCATATAGAGGCCGAACAGGAAGAGAACGGCCAAGCCTCCGAACAGCATGAGTTTGCCGCTGTCCATGCCGGAGAAATTGGCGTTGCGCACGTTGTTGAAGAGGGAAAAGAACAGGAAGGATCGGAACAGAAAGGCGTTCAGCTTCGGCAGATCCTCCGTTTTCAGCACCTTCATCCGCCGCAGCACAGCCCCGGTGCCCATGTAAAAATACAGGGGAAAGAGGGCTAAAAAGGTGTTTTTCAACAGTTCCACGGGTTACTCCTGTTCCGTCGCCTCTGGCGGCATATGCAATGAAGTGAAGAGGGCCGCGGTGGTCTCAATGCCAGGCAGATACAGCTTCGCGTAGGGGAGCAGATGGGAAAGGATCTCGGAACGCAGCTCCTCCTTCAGCTTCACTCGGCCCAACTGGTCGTCGTCCAAAAGGAGCATGCGCCGCATGGCCTCCAAAGCCGTCTTGCCGATCCGCCGTCCCACGGGGGAGCAGGCTGCGCACACCGCCCCGCCCCGATCCGGCAAAAAGCGGATGACCGGGTCCTCCCTCAGGTCCCGGCCGCAGACGGCGCAGCGGGTGATGGCGGGGCGATAGCCCGCCAGGGAAAGGAAGCGGATCAAGAAGCAGGCCGCCAGGTCTCTGGGATCGTTCTCCCCATAGGTGAGGAAGGAAAGGGTGTGGTAGAGCAGGGAGAAGATCTCCCGGCTCGCCTCCTCCGCCTGGACCCCCTCCAAACACATGGCCGCGCACAGGGAGGCCGCGGCGAAGCGGCCCACGTCCTCCCGGAGGGGATAGAAGCTTTCCAGCACCTCCCCCTGGTCCACGATATACTTGTTTTTGTGGTAAAAGAGCTGATACTCCCCGTAGGCGAAGGGCTGGGTGCAGGCGAGCAGAGGCGAGGTGGGCTTGCGGCAGTTCCGTGCCTTCGCGTCCACCCGGCCTTGCTCCGCCGTGAACAGGGTCAGTATCCTATCGTTGTCCCGGTAATCCACCGTCCGGATCACCATGCCCCTGAGGGTCAGATCCGCCATGTCGCTTCTCCCGCAGCCGGGCGTAGGCGAGGTATTCCGCCACCCGACCGGTCTCGTAAAACGCCTGAAAGGCTTTTTGTTCTTCTTCTGTCGCAGACATCGTCACAGGACGCCTCCTTTCCGGGATCAGTATCGACCCCGGGGCGGCTCCCTATTCATCCCTCGTAGCCAAGCTCGTTGAGCACGGTCTGCCGGTTGCGCCAGTCGTCCTTGATCTTCACCCAGAGCTGCAGATTCACCTTCACCCCCAGGAGCCACTCCATGTCCTCCCGGGCGGCGGAGCCGATCTTCTTCAGCATGGACCCGCCCCGGCCGATGATGATGCCCTTGTGGCTGTCCCGCTCGCAAAGGATGGTGGCGTAGCAGTCCATGAGCTGCCCGTCGGGCCGAAGCTCCATCTTGTCCATGCTGACGCCGATGCCGTGGGGCACCTCGTCCTTGAGGAGCTCCAGAGCCTTCTCCCGGATCATCTCCGCGCAAATGAGGCGCTCGGGCTGGTCCGTGACCATGTCCGGCGGGAAGTACTGGGGCCCCTCGGTGAGATAGCTCACCAGCAGCGCCTCCAGTTCAGCAAGGCCCGTGCCCTTGAAGGCGGAGATATGCTGGATCCTCGTGAATCCGGCGGCGCGGACCGCCTCCTCCGCCTCGTCCAGCTGGAGCCGGGTGGCGATGTCGCACTTGTTGAGCAGCACGATCACGGGGCATTTCGATTGCTTCAGCCGTGCCATGATCTGCTCGTCCCGCTCCCCGACCCCCTTGCGGGCGTCCACCAGGAAGAGGATGGCCTCCACGTCGGAAAGACAGTCCCCGGCGGTCTTCTGCATATACTCCCCCAGCTTGTTCTTGGGGTTGGTCATGCCGGGGGTGTCCAGGAAGATCATCTGGTACTCGTCCCGGGTGAGGACGCCGGTGATCCGGTTCCGGGTGGTTTGGGCCCGGTCCGTGACGATGGAGATCTTCTGGCCCACCAGGGCGTTGATGAGGGTGGATTTGCCCACGTTGGGGCAGCCGATAAGGCTGAAAAAACCGCTTTTGTAGGCCATGTCACACCCCCAGGTCCTTGGGCCCGAAGGAATGGGGCAACAGCTGTTCAAAGGTGGATACGTCCACCTTGCTCCTATCCCGATTGGCAGTGACGATGATAAAATCCTTGTCGCAGAACTCCGCCATCACCTGCCGGCAGACGCCGCAAGGGAACCCCTGCTCCTCCCCGGTGGCGATGACGGCGATGGCCCGAAAGGCCCGATGGCCGTCGTAGACCGCCTTGAAGAAGGCCGTGCGCTCGGCGCAGACCGTGGGCGTGAACCCGGCGTTCTCGATGTTGCAGCCCTGATAGATCTGGCCGTCCGCCGTCAGCAGGGCGGCCCCCACGTTGTATCGGGAATAGGGGGCATAGGAATGGTCCCGGGCTTCCTGGGCCTTGTCCAACAGCAGGTCGATCTCCGCTTTTGTAAGCTTTTTCATCTCGTTTCACCGATCCTTTCCAAAATGGTCCGCTGGCGGGCGCGCATGATCTGCTCCTCCGCCTCGTTCATATGGTCGTAGCCCAGGATGTGCAAGGTGCCGTGGACCGCCAAAAAGGCCAGCTCACGGCTCAGGCTGTGGCCGTACTCCGCCGCCTGCTCCACCGCCCGGCTCCGGCAGATCATGATGTCCCCCAGATACCCGTCGGGGGACCCTATGAGTGCCGCCCCCTCCCGGCTGGGGAAGGTGAGCACGTCCGTGACCCGGTCCACCTGGCGAAAGTCCCGGTTGAGCTGGCGGATGTGGTCCGGGCCGGCCACCAGGACGGTGATGTCCCCCGCCGCCCCCTCAACGGCCAAGGCCGCCTCGCAGGCGGTGCGGATGCCCGCCTCCTCCTCAGGGGTCAGGGCTTCGTCTTCGGAATAGACTTCGATCATGGTTTCTCCTCCGGATAGGTGATGCGGTCGTGGAGGATGCCTGCCAGCGTCCGCAAAAAGGCCTCCTCCACCCGGCTGAGTTCGTTCAGCGTAAGATCGCTGTTCATGAGCTGCCCGTCCTCCATCTTGCCCCGGAAGACCCGGCGGACCATATCACGGACCTGCTCAGGGCTGGGGCCGCCCAGGGAGCGGACCGCCGCCTCGCAGCTGTCCGCCAGCAGGACGATGGCGCTCTCCCGGCTGCTGGGCCGGGGGCCGGGATAGCGGAAGTCCGCCTCCACCACGTCCTCCCCCATCTTCTTGGCTTTCATGTAGAAATAGGCCGTCATGGTGGTGCCGTGGTGCTCCCGCACGATCTCACGCAGGGCCTCCGGGACCCGGTACCGGCGCAGGATGGTGTCCCCGTCGGCCACGTGGGCGATGATGATCCGGGCGCTCTCCGAGGGCACCATCTGGTCGTGGGGGTTGATGCCGTTGGCCTGGTTCTCCGAAAAGTTTCGGGGGGAGCGGAGCTTGCCCACGTCGTGGACGGCGGCCGCCGCCTTGGCGAGCAGGGCGTTGGCGCCGATGCTCTTGGCGCCGCTCTCCGCCAGCAGCGCGGTCATCTGACAGTGATGGTAGGTGCCGGGGGCGCTGTTCATGAGCCGCCGCTGAAGGGGATGGTCCGCGCTCAACAGCTCGTTCAGCTTGGTTTGGGAGGGCAGACCGAACAAATTCTCCCACAGGGGCGTGAGGGCCAGGGACAAAAGCAGGGCGATGAGGGCCCCGATGAAGGACAGGCCGAAGGCCATGAAGCTGAGCAGCAGCCCGTCCCCGTTCAAAACACGGGGCACGGCCATGACGAGCCCGCCCAAAACGCCCCCCGCCACAGCGGCCACCAGGGTGCTGCCCGAGCGGCGGGCATCCCCCTTCATAAGGCCCACGGCCACGGTGCCCATGACCAGGGCGCCCACCATGTACCACAGGGTGTCCCCCGTCAGAGGACCCGCGTCGGAAAGGAGCAGGGTGTCGGTGAGGGCGATGAGGGCGTTGGCCCCCAGGGCGGTCCGCTTCTCGTGGGTGGCGGCGATCATGAGGGTCCCAAACAGCAGCGGCGCCACCCGGCGCTCAAAGAGGGTGAAGCCCCATACCACGATCAGCTCCAGCCCCAGCAGCAGGCACAGCCGGCCCATGGTGCCGGGCGAAAGGGCCGTCTTCCCCTCAAAGAGCAGCAGATACAGGCCGAAAACCAGATAGATGGGCAGCAGATACAACAGATACCCGCCGTAGGCCCAGCCGGAATCGTCGGCCCTGATCATGCCCAGGGACACGAGATGGACCACGTCCCGCTCCGTCAGGGTCGTCCCCGCCCGAAGGATGACGTCCCCCTTCTTCACGGTCACGGGGATCACCTGGTTGGCGGCGGCGGCCCGGGCCAGCTCCGTCTCCACCTGGTCCACCACGGCGGAGACGGTGAAAAACTTGTCGATGAGATGCCCGGCCAGCTCCGTCTTGCTGACGGCAGGCAGGGACGTCTGCTTGAGCTGCTCCTTGGCCCTGTATCGGGCGGTCTCCAGCTCGCTTTCCTTCACGCCCCCCTCCATGCCCTTCAGGATGGCATCGGACAGGGCCGTCTTTAGCGGGAGGCTATCCGGCATGGCTCCGGCGGCGTGGAGGCTGCTGCGGGGCAGATAGGTGTTGAGGATGGTATAGGCCATGGCCGTGTCCAGGGCATCGGAGAGGCCGAACTCGTTCAGCTTCGACTGCAGCTCCGTCTCCCGCACCAGGACGTTCCAGGCCGTTTGGTTGTAGAGGAAGCCGTTGTACTCCTGGGCCCCCTCCTCCCAGCGCAGGGTCATCTCCCGCAAAAAGAGATCGTACTGGGCGAACCAGTCGTCCAGATTGCGTTCAGCCGCGGTCACGGCCTCGGAATCCAGCAGATACACCGGCTCGGTCCTATCCCGAGCGATCTGCCGGAGCTCGTCCGTCCGAAAGGCGTCGGTGCCGGAGAAGGGATAGCGCAGATCCTCCGCCAGGATGCTGCCCGCCTGGGCCTCGATCCGGGTATCCGGGAAGCAGAGGTACAGCACCAGCAAATTCACCAGGCACACCAAAAGGAGCAGGGGCAAGCCTGCCGCCCGCTTGAGTCCCGTTTTTACGCTCCGATCCGTGCCCATAGCTCCCTCCTCAGGAAAAGAAACAATACAACAAGAAACATTGTGGGGAATGCCCCCCATCTAACGAGCCCCGCAAGCGCGGTGTAGCCGCGCGCGCTCAACCGACAAGGGAAGAACGAAAGCTTGAAATACGTCAAATCCAGCGACATGCGCGGTGGATTTGACACCTTGCAGGGACCGCCGCCCGGTTTACAGGCGGGCCCTGGAAGCGAAGCGAAGGCGGAGCCCAGTCCATTGAAAACGCCGTTTTCAATGGACTGAATCAGTTTTGTTTTTCGCTCCGCTCGTAGGCCTGGATGATCCGCTGGACCAGCTCGTGGCGCACCACGTCCTTATGGGTGAGCTGGATGACCCGGATGCCCTCCACGTCCCGCAGCACGCCGATGGCGTGAATGAGGCCGCTCTTGCGCTCCTTGGGCAGGTCGATCTGGGTGATGTCCCCGGTGATCACCGCCCGGCTGCCCTCGCCGAGACGGGTCAAAAACATCTTCATCTGCTCGATGGAGCAGTTCTGCGCTTCGTCCAGGATGATGTAGGCGTTGTTCAGCGTCCTGCCCCGCATGTACGCCAGGGGCGCCACCTCGATGGCCCCCCGCTCCATCAAGTTGCGGTAGGTCTCCAGGCCGAAGAACTCCTGCAGGGCGTCGTACAGGGGCCTGAGATAAGGGTCCACCTTGTTCTGCAGATCCCCGGGGAGAAAGCCCAGCTTTTCCCCCGCCTCCACGGCGGGCCGGGTGAGGATGATCTTGTCCACCTCTTTGTTTTTGAAGGCCAACACTGCCATGGCCACGGCAAGATAGGTCTTGCCCGTGCCCGCAGGGCCCACGCCGAAGACCAGCTCGTATTCCTTCAGGGCCTGGACGTATTTCTTCTGACCCAGGGTCTTGCACTTGATCTGCTTGCCCCGGGCGGTGAGGGCCACCACGTCCCCCATGATCTCGGAGATGAGGTCCGCGTTCCCCTCCCGGGCCAGGTCCACCGCGTACCGGATGCGGCTCCGGTTGATGGGCTCCCCCTTGCGCTGCATGGACAGCAGCTTTTCGAGGACGGTCCGGCAGAGGGCGGCGTTCTCCGCCTCCCCTTCGATGGCGATGCCGTCGCCGTTCACGGTGATGAGGGTACCCGTCTCCTGCTCGAAGACGGAGATATTTTCGTCCAATACGCCGAAGATGCCCGCGGCGTCCTCCATGCTGTCCAATTCGATCCGTTCCGTTTTGATCTCCATGCCTGTGTTTATTCGATCTCCTTTGTTCGTCCTATGTTCTCCTCCGCCGTCACGGTGCAGACGCCGTAGAGCTCCCCCTGCTTTCGTTCCGTGTGCCGGTCGATCATGATGATCTTTGCCTGGCGGGGCACCTGCAATAGAGCCATGCGCTCCGCCTCGAAGAGGGCCGCCTCCTTCCGCTCCGCCTCGCTCAGGGGCCGCTCTTGCTTTACCTTCTCCCGCCAGGTCCCCCTGCATACGCTGAGGGGCCAGGGAGACAGGGATACGGTGGTCTCCACGGTCCATTCCCCGTCGGCGAAGGGGCAGCGCCGCACCCAAAGGGGCTTCCCCTTCCAAACCAGGGCGGCGTAGGGAGCGACCTTTCCCGTTTCGGCCCACTCCACCGTGGTTTTGGGAGCTGGGACGGCACTGGTATACAGGACCGCCGCCAGCACTTCTCCATAGGCGTGGGTCTGATAGCTCATGCTCCCGTCCCGGGCTGTCACACGGCCCGCGATGAGCAGCTGTCCCTTTTGGACCCGGTCCCCCACCTTCACCTGAGCCCGTCCCCCATAGGCGGTAAGGCCGGTGACGACCCCCGCCTTGGCGGACACCAGATCGCAGGGGACGGACAGATCCAGCTTCTCCCCCTGGGCAAGGGCCCTCTTGGTCCGGACCCGGAGGAAGATCCCGTCCACGTGGAGCTCCAAAAAGGCGATCTCCTCGTACTGGGCGGCCACATAATCCCCGATGGCGGAGAGGGGCATGTTCGACAGCTTTCGCCCCGGCCGCAGACCCTGTTCGTAGAGGGCCATGCGCAGGACCTCCGCATCCATGGGCTGGCAGTCCCGAACGTCCAGAAACCAGACCCGCCGGGAGGCCCACCAGATAATGAGGAGCGTAAAGAGCATCCCCAAAACCAGCACCCGCCGACGCCACAGGGGCCGCAGAGAGTATCGCCCGCCGCCTTTCTTTCGGATGCGGATTTGGCAGCGGCAGCGGCGATTCAGCCGGTGGAGCCGGTGAAAGTCCCGGGCGGGCAGGGTGCAGACCAGGGTCCCCGGCTGGGGCCGGTAGACGTTTCGCAGGGGGACGCCCTCCCCCTGGAGCAGGGACGTCAGGCGCTCGGGATATACTCCTTCAATTTGGATTATAACATACTCCTTTGAAAATCGCCACATGAATTTCACGCCTCGAACCCCCATCCCGAGAGCCGCCCCGTGAGCAGGGCCCGGCTCTCCCCCAGCTCCTTCACCCGAAGGCCCTCCCCCGATATCTGCAGGGTATCCCGGCCCGTCAGCAGGACCACCTCCTCCGGGGTGCAGCGGCGGATGCCCGCCACGTTCTCCACCAGCATCAGCTCCCGGCCCACCACGGTGATCCGGGGCACGTTGGGGTCCACGTCCTCGGGCAGATCCAAAAAACGGATGGCTTTTTTCAACAAATCTTTCCTCATGGTTCAGCATATGCAAATACTGGTCCTGTACAACGGGAAGTTTTTCTGCTATGGTAGTTGGTATCGAATTAGGAGGAAGATCCATGAACGAAAACGAAACCATCGAATATACCGCGGACGAGCCGGTTGAGGCGCCCGTTCCCGCGTTCTCCAGGCGGGTCATGCGCCGAACCTATAGCCGCATGGCCCTGGGGCTCTGCTTGGGGCTGTTGTTCAGCCAGCTGCTGCCCACCCTGCTGGCGGCGGTGTTCCCCGGCTTTGACGCCCAGACCCACGCCTTTTTGGTGGGCGGGCTAAGTACGGCCTGCTTCACCCTGCCGGTGATACTGCTGGCGGGCCGCCGGCTGCCCACCGAACGGCCGGAGAAAGCCAGGCTGACCATGGGCCGGTTCCTGGCCCTGGTGTGCATCAGCTATGCCAGTATGCTCCTGGGGAATCTGGTGGGCATGGGCATCAACATGCTGGTCTCCCCAGGCTCCGTGGACCTGATCGGCCAGCTGGCCACCGCCGCCGGGGCTTCGGTGGAGACGGTCATGGCTTTCGTGGTGCTGGCGCCGGTGTTCGAGGAGCTGGTGTTCCGGAAGGTGCTCGTGGATCGGGTGCTGCCCTTCGGGGAGTGGCCCGCCATCCTCTTTTCCGGGGTCACCTTCGGGCTGTTCCATGGGAATCTGACCCAGTTTTTCTACGCGGCGCTGCTGGGGATGCTCCTTGCCTACGTGTATATCCGCACGGGGAACATCCTGTACACCATGGGCATCCACGCCTGCATCAACTTCCTGGGCGGGGTGCTGCCGCTGCTGGTCCCCGCCGCCTCCTTCCTGGTGGTGATCGTGGCCATCGCGGGCTGCGTGCTGTTCTTCACCATGCGGAAGCTTTTCCATGTGGAGAAAACCATGTCGCCCGGAGCCGTGGGTACCATGTTCGCCAACGGGGGCATGATCCTGTTCCTGCTCATCAGCGTGGGCGTCATGGCGCTGGTGGCGTACGTCATGAACCACCCGGAGCTTACACAAGGGCTGGCTCAGTAAATATGTTCCTTTTTCTCTTCCGAGAGAAGCGGAAGACGAAACACAGGCAAAACAAGAAGAAAGCAGACGGTCGTCTGCTTTCTTCCATGTTGTAGATACGTTTTGAAAGATCATTCTGCCGCCGGGAGTTCCTGGCCGGGGATCAGGGCTGGCATAAGGTAGATGGTGACGGGCTCAGGTCCGGCGACGGTGAGGCGCAGGAAGCCGTCCTGCTGGAGCTGGAGGGAGATCGTGGATTCCCCCTCGGTGAGGGTCAGGGCGCCGTCCGCGGGGGTGAACACCCGGATCATGTCGCCGAAGCGCTGGCCGCCCAGGGCCACGTTGGTGCCCTCGATGTAGACGAAGGCGTCCTCCGCCAGAGCCTGAGCCAGCATGACGCCGTTCCCCACGGCCACGAAGTGGGCCTTCCAGAAGCCGTCAAAGCTGCCCGTCTGGGCGTCGGCGAAAAGGTCGGCAGGCACATAGGTCAGGGGCTGCTCCCTGGTAAAGAGCAGACCCAGGGCGTCCAGGCGAAGCACGTCGTCCAGAACGAGCAGGGCGCTTTCCCCGTCGCCGTCCAACACGACCATGCCGTCCTTCTCCTCCCACTGGCCGGTCTGGGGGTCCGTGCCCGGGACGGACAGGGTGTAGCCGTCCTCCGTGAGGGAAAGGGCGATCACGAGACCCGCCTGCTCCGCGAACCAGTCACCCAGGACCCGCTGACTGAGGGGCAGATACTCCTCTGGCAGGGGCTCATACTCGGGCTCCTCCGGCCTGGGCGGCCGGGTGGGCTCGGGGGTGGGCTCGGGGGTGGGCTCAGGGGTAGGTTCCGCGGTGGGCTCGGCCGTGGGTTCGGCGGTGGGCTCAGCTGTGGGCTCGGGCGTGGGCTCGGGGGTGGGCTCGGGGGTGGGTTCAGTGGTAGGTTCAGGCGTAGCTTCGTTCATAGGTTCTTCGCTGGCGCTCAGGATGGCATCGGTGGCCGCAGGGGCGTCGGTGGCGGCGGGAGCGGCGCTCTCCTGGGGCGCCTTGGCGGTGCAGGCCGCCGAGAGCAGCAGCAGGGCCGCCAGCAGGATCATACACAGCTTTTTCATATCAATACTCCTTTCGGATGATGGTTCATGCTGGGTTTATGGATCATAACGGGAAGAATCCGTTACCGTATATCTACCCTTGTGGTCTTGCCCTCGGCGTCCGTAATGATGGCAAATGCTTTTGTGCTCTCAAAAGCCCTTATCCATTCGTTATCCGGCGCATAGTAATATGAATAATTCCAATATCTAGGTATCTGTTCTGCGAAATTTAGCGCTTCCTCATCTGTGGCAACCGTATGCGTACGCCATAGAATTGTCTTCGGATTGAATTCGGAGCGTTCCGTTATCAGGTAGACTTTTACGGTATAGGGGGCTGTGCCGCCCTGAATGTGGAGCGTGTAAAAATATTCGCTAGGCTGCAAACTGTATGTGTGTCCCTCTGCCGTGGCTGAGAAATCTCTCGTCACGAACACTGTCTGGGTAAATGTATACTTGCCCGTCTTGGTATCAGTGACCCTGCAGTGGTACGCGCCGGCCGCAGACGCTTCCATATACCAGGTCGATCCTCCGCTGCGAGAAGCTTTGCCCCAACTGGGTCTCATGCCTGCTGCGGTCGTGCTCCTCTCCCACTCATAGCGCAGTTCGCCTCCGGAGCCAGAAACGGCAGCACAGGAAAGATAGACCGAACCGCCATACACAAGATTACCTCCAACGGGCTGCTTGGTGATGATCGGCGTATCGCCGGTGTAGCCGACCAGGATCGTCTTGCTGTGAATCATCTCCCCATCGGTGTCCACCACACGGCACAGATATTCGCCGGGCTTGTCGGCGGTAACGGTTCTGCTTTCTGCCACCTTGTATCGGGTGTTGCCTATCTTCAATGACCAAAGGTAGGTATAGGGCTCTATACCGCCCTCGGCTTCCACAAACAGCGACGCGGTGTCTCCGGGCTTTGCGAGGGACGCCGATTCGGTCTGGTCCTTGATGCGGAAGACGGCGTTCTCGCAGGTGACCACGTCAGAATCCGCCTGGCGGCCCTGGCTATCCTCAATATGGATATAGTATTCGCCAGATTCCCAAGCGCTAAACGAAGCATGATTATCTTGCTCGCTGCTTACCAGATTATTCCCGTTCCAATAGAGTTTGTAGTGATACGGCGCTTCGCCATCCGACACGGTTACGCTGATGGGAAGACATTTACCCTTCGGGATCGTGCCGCCCACGGGCTGCTCCACAATGGTGAGCTTGGGGGCGGTGAGGTGGCTGGTAGCGGTGATGACCTCGCCCATGGCATCCACGGCGTGAACGGTGTAGTCGCCCACGGTGGTGATATGGACCACGGAGCCATAGTTTTCGTTCATGTCGCCCTCCTGGGACTCGTGGGCTTCGCCGTCCTTGTCCCACCAGATCTCATAGGGCTGGACGCCGCCTTTGAATTCGGCCATCAGGATGCCCGATCCTTCCCCTTCCGGAACATACTCCGCGTCCCCGGTGAAATACACCAGGGTGAAGGGCTCGGTGTCATAGACGGTGGCCACATAGGAGGAGGCGGTTTCGCCGGTCTGATCGTCGGTGGCTATGCACATATAGTCGCCGATCTCGGTCACGTCGATGGAGGAACCCACGCCGATCTCGTTGTCCTGATTGTCGATCCAGCGGTAGGAATAGCTTCCGGAGCCGTCCTCCGCGAGGCAGGAGAGGGTGGCCTTCCCGGTGGGCTGCAGATTGGCGTTGTCGGGTTGCTTGGCAATGCCCAGCTTATAGCTAACGATGGCCGTCTCCGACTGGGCGGTGTTGCCGGCAGAGTCGGTGACCACGCACCAGTACCGCATGTTGCCGTCGTAGGCTTCAAAGACCGGCTCGGTCTGCTTTCCGGAGGTATGAAGAAACGTCCAGCTGATAATGTTTCCTATGGTCGAGTTGTAGGTGGGTCTGTATTTCCACTCATAGGTATAGTCCCCCGTGCCGCCGGTGGCTGCCACATGGAGGGTGAGGCTGTCGCCGCCGTGGCGGGTGACGGCGCCATCCTGGGGATGCTCCGTGATGGTAAGGGGCGTCAGATCATGGGTGGACGCTTCGAAGGTGGTGAAGTCGGGGATCGAGCCGGTGAACGTGGCAAAGAGCCAGGGGGCCGGGTCGATCTCCTCCGTGCGGGTGTGGCCGGGGTCATTTTTACAGGTGAAGGTCCTGACGCCGGGGGTGAAGCCGCTGGGCTCTCTGGTGACCTGGCCCTCGTCCCAGCTGTGGCCCGTGGCGGGTAGGGCCTGCTGGGCCTTTAGCACGGCGCCGCAGACGAGGCACCTCTGCCCCTCGGTGAGACCCGCTTCCGTGCAGGTGGCCGCCTTGCCGGGCAGGGTCTCCGGCTGATGGCCCTTAGGATCCACGGTACGGGTCTCCTCCACCCCGCAGACGATGCAGGTATGGGTCTCAGCCCCAGCCTCGGTGCAGGTGGCCTCCTTCAAGTTGGCCCACTCCGACCAGGTATGGCCCAGAGGCGGGATCTCGTCCTGGGACCGGAGGATGGCACCGCAGACGCTGCAGATGCGGCCCTCCGCCAGGCCGGGCTCCGTGCAGGTGGGATCCTTGGCCTTCAGAGGCGCGCTCTGGTGGCCCTTCCTGGGAATGGTTTCGGTCCGGGTCGCGCCACAGCGGGTGCAGGTGTAGGTCATGACCCCATCTGCCACGCAGGAGGGCTCCACGGTATAGGACCCGTTGTCCCAGTTGTGGCCTTTAGCGGGCGAGGGTTCGGAATAGGTTTGGTTACACAGGGAGCACTTCCAGGTCTTAACGCCGTCCGCCGTACAGGTGGCGGTATCAGAGATGAGAGACCAATCGTGCACGTGGGTGTCCCCCTTGGGCGGATCCGCATGAGCCGCCGCCGGCAGGACGCCCAGCATGAGCAGAGCGATCAGCAGCAAGGACAGCAACCGTTTTCCGTTTCTCATACAACTTCCTCCTTCTTGTGCTTGATGTAATCAAAAAGCGGCCTGAAGCCATCAGGTCGCTTGAAAAAAGGCCGCAGTACAGGGCGGAACGGCATGGGTCCGCCGGTCCGTTCGTCTCCTTTCCTGTCGGTACTGGTATGCTGGCAGCATGGTCGGTTCGGCCTTTCCTTGGTAAAATATACCTATGTACAGTATAGCGAATCTTCCCGGCATGCGCAAGGTCCTTTAGCATACATATGCAAAATAAATACATAAAGAAACGGAGAAGGTTTTCACCTTCTCCGTCGCAGAGAGCAGGGATCATCGCATGCCCTTGTCGTAGGGGATGCCCTCGGCCTTGGGGGCCCGGGACTTCTTGGAGGTGAAGGCCAGGACCACCAGGGAGATGATGTAGGGCAGCATGTTGTAGACGTTGCCGGGGATGTTCAGGGCGGTCAAAAAGTCGAAGCCGCCGTACACGTTGGACAGGGCGCGGAAGAGGCCGAAGAGCAGGGCCGAAACGGCGATGCGGATGGGCTTCCACTGGCCGAAGATCATGACCGCCAGGGCGAGGAAGCCGAAACCGGCCACACCGTTTTCGAACTTCCACAGGGAGACGCCCGCCAGGATGTAGCAGAGGCCGCCCACGCCGCCCAGCATGCCGGAAAGGAGCACGCCGGACCAGCGCATCTTGTAGACGTTGATGCCCACGGAGTCCGCCGCCTGAGGATGCTCGCCGCAGGCCATGAGGCGCAGGCCGAACTTGGTCTTATAGAGCATGATGAAGACCAGGATTACGGCCACGATCACCAGCAGCATGAACCAGTTGAACTCGAACCCGCCGATGTTCACCAGGAACTTCTCGCGAGCCGCCACGTAGCTGATCTCGGAGGAGTGGTTGTCGGGGTTGGCGGCGGTGTTCATGGCCTTCACGAAGACCGTGGCGCCCGCCGTGCCCAAGAGGTTCATGGCGGTGCCCACCAGGGTCTGGTCCGCCTTGAAGTTGATGCAGGCCACGCCCAGCAGGCAGGAATAGGCCATGCCGAAGAGGATGGCCGCCAGGATCGCCACGATGACCAGCAGCGCGGAGGGAAGCACCGTCACCAGGTTGCTCATGACCAGGGCGCCGCCCAGAGCGCCGATGACCATGATGCCCTCAAGGCCCAGGTTGATGACGCCGGAATGCTCGGAGATACAGCCGCCCAGGGCCACCAGCGTCAGCACGGAGGAGAAGATCAGGGTGTATTGGATGAGCAACAGCATTACCGATCGCCTCCTTTCGCGGCAGCGGGGGCCGGTGTTTTGGGCGCCTTCTCTCCCCTCTTGGCGAGGAGCTTACGGATGGTCAGCTTGATGAAGAGCACGAAACCGCACAGATAGATGATCACCGCGGAGATGAGATCGGAGATCTGGGCGCAGTACATGTTGGTGTTCACGAAGGCGCCGCCGTCGGTGATGTGCTGGATGAAGTAGGAGGAGAAGAGGGTGCCGATGGGGCTCAGGCCTCCCAGGAAGGCGGCGGCGATGCCGTTGAAGCCCATGCCCGGCACGGAGGACTGGGTGCACTCCCAGCGCATGTAGCCCGTCTGATAGAGGAACGAAGCGCCCAGGCCTGCAAGGCCGCCGGAGATGATGAGGGTCAGGATGATGTTCCGCTTCTCGGCCATGCCGCAGTACTTGGCAGCGTTCTTGTTGTAACCGGTGGCCTTGAGCTCATAGCCGAACTTGGTCCGATCCAGCACCACGCCCACCGCGATGGCGATGAGAATGGTGAGGGGGATGGCGATGGTCACGTACTCGTTCTTGCCGAAGAGTTTATCGAGGCCCATCTTGGGCAAAAAGGCCGAGGGGTTCACCTTGTTGATGTACAGGGTGTAGGGGCTGGTGGTTTCCTTCACCTTGGACAGGATGGTGTTGGTGGTGTAGAGGGAGATCCAGTTGAGCATGATGCCCGAGATGACCTCGTTCACGTTGCAGTAGGACTTGAGGAAGCCCACGATGCAGCCCAGGAGCGCCCCGGCACAGATGGCCATGAGCATGCAGGCGTACCAGGGGAGCTTCAGGCCCAGGGCGCCGTATAGACAGGCGCAGGCGCCCGCCACGTACTGGCCGGCGGTGCCGATGTTGAAGAGGCCCACCTTGTACGCAAACAGGATGCTCAAGGAGCAGAGCACCAAGGGCATGGTCTTGGCCAGGGTGTTGGCGAACTTTTTCCACTGGGTGGCGGGCTTAGAATAGGTCATAAAGTTCTTGAGCACGTTGACGATGGACTCGCCGGCGCCCTCGGCGTTGATGCACAGGAGCACGATATATCCGATCAACACGCCCAGCAGGATGCAGATGAGGGAGGCGATGAGCGCCTGGACCCCTTCTCTTTCTAAGATGCTGCCCTTCTTCATGCTTTCACCTCATCTCTCTTGGCGCCGGCCATGTACAGGCCCAGCTCCTCCTGTGTGGTCTTCTTGGGATCCAGCTCGCCCACGATCTCGCCCTCGTACATGACCAGGATCCGATCGGGCACGTCCATGACCTCGTCCAGCTCCAGGGACACCAGCAGCACGGCCTTGCCCGCGTCACGCTGGGCCACCAGCTGCTTGTGGATGTACTCGATGGCGCCCACGTCCAGGCCGCGGGTGGGCTGCACCGCCACCAGCAGCTCCGGATCCTTGTCGATCTCCCGGCCCACGATGGCCTTCTGCTGGTTGCCGCCGGACATGCTCCGGGCGATGGTGATGGGGCCCTGGCCGGAACGGACGTCGTACTGGTCGATGAGCTTTTCGGCGTACTTGCGGATGTTGCCCCGGCGGAGGAAGCCCGCCTTGCTGGTGAACTCGGGCTCGAAGTACCGCTCCAGGATGAAGTTGTATTCGAGGGGATAGTCCAGGACCAAACCGTGCTTATGCCGATCCTCGGGGATGTGGCTCATGCCCAGGATGTTCCGCTCCCGGATGGGGGCATGGCTGATGTCCTTGCCGTTCAGGACGATCTTGCCGGACACCAGGGGCTCGAGACCCGTGAGGCCGTAGACGAACTCGGTCTGGCCGTTGCCGTCGATGCCGGCGAGGCACACGATCTCGCCCCGGCGGACCTTCAATGACACGTTCTTCACGGCGTTGTTGCTGTGGGCTTTGGAGGCCACGGTCATGTTCTCCACGGAGAGGACCACCTCCCCGGGCTCCTTGGGCTCCTTGGCCACGTGGAAGTTCACGTTCCGGCCCACCATCATGGCGGAGAGCTCCTCGGCGGTGGTGTTCTTCGTTTCCACGGTGCCGATGTACTTGCCCTTGCGGAGCACGGAGCAACGGTCGGCCACGGCCATGATCTCGTTGAGCTTGTGGGAGATGAAGAGGATGCTCTTCCCCTCCTTGGAGAGGTTCTTCATGATGGCCATGAGCTCCTCGATCTCCTGAGGGGTGAGCACGGCGGTGGGCTCGTCGAAGATCAGGATCTCGTTGTCCCGATAGAGCATCTTCAAGATCTCGGTGCGCTGCTGCATGCCCACGGTGATGTCCTCGATGCGGGCGTCCGGGTCCACCTGGAGGCCGTACTTCTCGGACAGGGCCAGGATCTTTTTGCGGGCCTCATCCTTCTGCAGGAAGCCGGCCTTCGTGGGCTCCACGCCCATGATGATGTTATCGAGGACCGTGAAGCACTCCACCAGCTTGAAGTGCTGGTGGACCATGCCGATGCCCAGGTCGTTGGCATCGTTGGGGTCCTTGATGTGGACCTCCTTGCCATCCTTCTTGATGATCCCCTCCTCCGGCTGATAGAGGCCGAACAGCACGCTCATGAGCGTGCTCTTGCCGGCGCCGTTCTCGCCGAGGAGCGCGTGGATCTCGCCTTTTTTCAGCTGAAGGGTGATGTCGTCGTTGGCGATGATACCCGGAAACCGCTTGGTGATGTGCAGCATCTCTATGGCATAGGGAGCCTGCGCCGCGGCGGACTTGACTTCTTCCAAGGTGAACGCCCTCCTTCTTTTCAAGATTCATGGCATACCCTGCCACTCTGAAAATTAGTATACTATATGACCGGACATAAAGCAAAGCAATTTTTGCGGTTTATGACAAAAATGTGACAAAAAAAGAGCAGGCCCGAAGGTCTGCTCTTTTGGTTGGATCGCTCTTAAGGCAGCTTACTTGATGTTGCCCTGATCGTCCACGGTGATGACGGTGGCGAAGTCGGAAGCGGTCTTCTCGATGTCAGCGGACACAGAGATCTCACCGGCGAACATCTTGGCCACCAGCGCGGCGTAATCCTCAGCGGTGAAGCTGTCGGAGAACTGGGTGGAACCAGCGATCTGGACGTAGTTCTCTTCGGGGACCGCAGAGACGAGGCCCAGGTTCTCCACCTTGCCGCCCTCGAAGGTGCCTTCCACGACCTTGCCCAGCATGGTGTTGACCGTGGCGGCCAGGCCCTTCATGGCGGAGGTCACGGTGATGCCCTCACCATAGAGACCGTCGATGGTGCCGGCCTGGTCCACGTCCACGCCGATGACCTTCTTGCCGTACTTCTTGGCGGACTCACCGGCAGAGGTGAAGATGCCGCCGCCGCAGGCGAAGACCACTTCGGTGTCAGCGCCGTACCAGACATCCATGGCGGCGGTGATATCCGCGTCGCCGTAGAACTGGTTGCCGTAAGCATACTTGACGGCCACGTCGGCAAGACCAAGCTCAGCCGCAGCGGCGTCCACGCCCTGCACGAAGCCGTAGCCATAGCGGACCACGGCGGGAACGGCCATGCCGCCCAGGAAGCCCAGCTTCTTGAAGCCCAGCTTCACAGCCGCATAACCGGCCATGTAACCGCAGAGCTCCTCCTGGTACACGGCGCTGTACATGTTGGCGGGAAGGGTCTCGAGGCCGGCGGAGGTCAGATCGTACTCAGACACATCCAGGGCGATGAAGGTCACGTCCTCATACTCGGGCGCGGTCTTGGCGATGGCGGGAGCAAAGGCGTAACCAGGCATCACGATCACGTTGAAGCCGTCGTCGATGGCCTTCTCGATGGAGGAGATACGATCCTCATCGGAGTCAGAGGAGGGCTTATAGTACTGGAAGTCGATGTTCTTGGCTTCGCAGAACGCCTTGCAGGCCTCATAGGTGGTCTGGTTGAAGGACTGGTCGGTGATATCGCCGTAGTCGGTGATCATAGCGACCTTCACTTCTTCCGCAGCCTGGGCGACGCCGACCAGGGCGAAGACCATGACGAGCGCCAGCATGATGGACAGAATCTTTTTCATCTTTGGTTTCCTTTCCCATTTTGATACTGGATTTATCCATGCCGAGGGGGTTTCTCCCCAGCACAAACATACTTTTCTTATAGCACAAAAGAACATATTTGTCAATTCTGTTAACGGTCTATGACCAAATTATTTCGGCCCCGGTTCACAGGAAAAACTTGCGCTCCAGATGCTCCCTGAGGGGCCGGATCATCCCCGCCAGCAGGAGAAATCCACCGAAGAGAGCGAACACCACCGCCGCGTAGATGGACCAGGTGAACATGGGCGTGTGGAAGGTGAGATGCTGGAAAAGCTCAATCAGCAGACAGGCCCCGCCGCAGACCGTCAGAAGCCCGCCGGTGATGAAGATCGCTCCCCGCCTCACATAGCGGAAGAGGGCGATGGCGCCGATGGTCAAAACGGCCACGATCCCCGTCAGGGGGAAGGCGAAGCTCCAGAACCAGTGGTCCCCGGTGTAGCCGCAGATGAGCAGCAGCATCAGACACAGGGACAAAAAGGCCACGGGCACGAAGACCATGGGGTGCGGGTTTTTGAACCACCAGGGCAACAAAAAGACGAGATAGAAGGTCACTGTCCCCACGAGCACATAGAAGGACCAGCCGATCCTGCCCGTGGTATGGAGGCAGATGGAGCAGCAGGCCACCATGGCCGCCAGCAGCGCCACCGTCAAAGCGGCCATGATCGTGAGCCGCTCCTGGCGACGGATGACGGGATACCGCTCGGAATAGGGGGCGGCCTCAGGAGCCCTCTCCCCCGCCTCCGGACACCACACGGGGGTGCCGCAGAGGGGGCATGCTTTGGCCCCTTCCCGGAGCCGGACGCCGCATTTCACGCAGTACATATCTATCACGTTCCTTTTTCAGCTGTTTTCTTCACTCGTTGGTCTCGATGGACACGGGCACCCCCAGCTCCACCAGCCGGGAGAAGAACCGCCGCTCCAGCTCCGTGCTGCGGGTGCTGCGGATCATGTTGATGCAGGTGACCCCCTGGCAGGTGACCAGGGAGCAGTTGTTGGGATAGGAGTACTGGACGCCGATGATGAACTCCATCCGCTCCACATAGGGGGCCATGGCCGCCGGCAGCTCCTGGACTCCCAGGTTGGAGACGTTGAGACAGCCCAGCTTCTCCCCCCGCCGATCGTAGACCGCCCGCATGACCGGGGTCTTGAGGATCACGGGCACCGCCTTCATGAAGCCGTTGCGCTGCGGGTTCACGTTCTCCGCGATGCGGCCCGCCATGCGCTGGGGCGTGGTCTCCGCCGCCAGCTGGTGGGTGAAGGTGTCGCAAAGCTCCCGAAGGGTGTAGGCGCCCAGGCGCGGGTCCACGCCCGGGTTCACGGTAAGGACGAAGTTTCGGAGGGTCCGGCTGGGGAACAGCCGCCTCAGGTCCACGGGGACGGTGATCTTCACCGGCTTCTGCCGCTTTTTGGGCACCTGTTCCTCCTGCATGGCAAGGACGCACTCGGCCATGACCGCGGAAAGGAGCACGGTGACGGTGCAGCCGTACCGATGGGCCAAGGCGCGCAGGGCCTGGGCGGGGACCACGCCGGTGATGAGGCCCGTGAACCGGCCCAGCTCCCGCTTGCCGGGGAGGCGATAGGCCTCCGCCTCCGGGCAGAAAGCCGGATGGTCGGCGGCGTACCGCTGGAAGCTGTCCTCCAGCTCCTCGGGATCGGGATGCCCATGGACGTCCATCACCCCGTCCGTGGGCGGGATCTGCGCCCCATAGCGCAGGGCAAGGTATCGGGCGGTCAGGGTCTTTAGATACACCATGGCGCCGCCGCCGTCGGAGAGTACGTGGAAGAACTCCACGGCGATCCGGTTCCGATAGTAGAGCACCCGCAGGCAGCAGCGGCCCATCTCCCCCCGGGTCATGAAGGTCAGGGGGTAAGCGTAGTCCTCCTGGACCAGGGGCGGGGCCTCCACCTCCTCCAGATAATACCAGAAGACGCCCCGACGGAGCCTGAGATAGAAGGAGGGGAACCGGGGCATGAGCTCGTTCACCGCCTGCTGCAACAAGACGGGGTCGATCGCTTCGGTGAGGGTCACGGATTCCCGAAACACGTTGTTCCAGTTTTTGCGGCGGATGGCGGGAAAGATGAGGGCAGCGTTGTCGAGGGGCATCCAAACCTTGCTGCGCGCACCGCCCATGAGCCTGTCCTCCCTTCCAAAAACGATAGGGGCATTGTACCATAGCCCCGAAAAAGAAGCAACCCTGCCCGCCTTGGCCCTTGACAAGAGCACGGATCATATATTATATTGTTTTTCAAGTTTTATCCGGGAGGCAGCCCTATGAACGAGGTGTATATTCCCCAGGGATATCGGTCCCCTCTGTCCGTGTACGAGATGCAGCGGGCCATCGAATTCATCAAGAACAGCTTTCAGGTGAACCTGGGCAGCGCCCTGAACCTGAGACGGGTGTCCGCGCCCCTGTTCGTGGCGGCCGGCTCCGGCCTCAACGACGATCTGAACGGCTATGAGCGGCCTGTCAGCTTCACCATCCCGGCGGCGAACGCTGAGGGGCAGGTGGTCCACTCCCTGGCCAAGTGGAAGCGACTGGCCCTGAAGCGATACGGGTTCCGGCCCGGCAAGGGGCTGTTCACGGACATGAACGCCATCCGCCGGGACGAGCAGCTGGACAACCTCCACTCCATCTATGTGGACCAATGGGACTGGGAAAAGATCATCCGCCCCGAGGAGCGGACGGAATACACCCTTAGGCGCACGGTCCAGTCCATCGTGGACGCCATCTGCGAGACGGCGGACGCCTTGAGCGTGGCGTTCCCGAGCCTGCCCATGAACCTGACAAGGGAGGTGTTCTTCATCCGCACCCAGGAGCTGGAGGATATGTACCCCGACCTCACCCCCCACGAGCGGGAGAACGAGATCGTCCGCCAGCACGGGACCGTGTTCCTGGAGCAGATCGGCGCCCCGCTGAAGAGCGGAAAGCCCCACGACGGCCGCGCGCCGGACTACGATGACTGGACGCTGAACGGGGACATCCTCATGTGGGATGAGGTGCTGGGCCGGGCGATGGAGGTTTCGTCCATGGGCATCCGGGTGGACCCCCCTGCCCTCACTCGGCAGCTCCAGGCCGCGGGATGCCCGGAGCGGGCCCAGCTCCCCTTCCACCGGATGCTGCTAAACGGCGAGCTCCCTTTGACCATGGGCGGCGGCATCGGCCAAAGCCGACTCTGCATGCTGATGATCGGCACCTGCCACATCGGCGAGGTCCAGAGCAGCCTCTGGGACGAGCAGACCCGAAAGGCTTGCGAGGAAGCGGGCATCCTGCTTTTATAAGAAAGGTTTTTATTTGAAGCCTGATCCTTTTTCTTGAAAGAAAAAGGACCAAAAAGAACTTTAAAAAGGGGGAAATGCTTTCATGGCATCTCCCCTTTATCATTTTATGCTTCTCTTTTTTGCGCCGCTTTTTTCCTCTTCACCGAAGAGAAAAAAGCGGCAAAAAGAAAGAAAAGATATCACGCTCCTACGGCGCCGTCTTCTGGACCCCGTAGATGCCCACGAAGATCACCAAACAGCAAAAGGCGCCGAACCAGGTGAAGGGTTCGTGGAGGAAGATCACACCGGCGAAGACGGACACGGCGGTGGTCAAATTCGAAAAGACCGTCTCCCGGGCCACGGTCAGGTGGGTGATGGAATAGCCGGAAAGGAAGAATCCGGCCACGGAGCACGCCAGGGCCAGGAACAGGACGGCGAACAGATAGGTGGGCTGACCGAGGGGCCGGAAGAAGCCGGACACGCTGCCCCCCGTCTGGATCAGAGCCAGGGGTGTGAAGGCTGCGGTGCCCACGCCCATCATGGTATAGGTCCGCTCGAAGGGGGTATAGTCCTGGGAGATGCTGCGGCCGATGAGGGTGTAGGCCCCGGCGGAGAGGACGGCCACGGACAGGGCCACCGCGCCGATCCAGTCCAGGGCCCCGGAGCTCCGGTTCATGAGCCCGATGCCCACCACGCCGCAGACCGACAGGAAGCTGAAGAATAGCTGACCCAGGGAGGGTTTCTCCCGCAGCACGGGCCAGGCCGCCAGGGTGGCCACGATGGGGATCATGGCGATCATGACCCCGGAAAAGACGGTGTTGGAATGGAGGATGCCGTACTGCTCCCCGAAGAAGTAGATGACCGGCTGCATCATCCCCAGCAGGATGGGCTTCCACAGGACCTTGCCTTTGAAATCGAGCTTGCCCACGCCCAGCAGCACAAGCAGGTTCATGGTCAAGAAGGACAGCCCGAACCGATGGCTCAGCAACACGAACACCGGGGCCGCGTCCAGCCCCTTGCGGGAGGCCAGGAAGCTGAAGCCCCAGGCTACGTGGCAGGCAGCGGCCGCCAGGATGGCTTTGATCTGCTTTTTCTTGTCCATGGAAGGTAGTATAGTATCCCACGTCGGAAAATGCAAGGGCCCGCGAGCCTATTTACCAGGCAGCGCCGCGATCTGGGCGGCGATCTGCTCGGGCGTCCGCCCCACCGTGGGGACGTGGACGGCGTGGGTCTCGGCGGCCTGGACCGCCAGGCAGATGGGGATATGCCCCACGCACCAGCTGTCCGGCTTCTCCCGGCCCAGGTCCACCATCCGATACCGCAGCGTCTCCGCGTCACAGTCCAAATAGATATACTGCACGGGAACGCCCTCGTCCCTAAGCCTTTGCACCATGGCGGCATAGGACGCCTCGCGGAGCAGGGTCATGGGCACCACGATATCCCCGTCGTACCGTTCATATAGGTCCTTCAACACCCGATAGTTGGTCTCCAGCCAGGCAGGATACTCCTCGAAGGTCTCGCAAAAGAGGGCCTCCGGGTAATTGTCCCGGATGCCGTTGCCCACCAGTTCGGGGTCATACAGGTGCGCGTTGCGCAGCAAAGGCAAAAGCCGCATCGCCACGGTGGTCTTCCCCACGCCATAGGCGCCGTTGAGCCAATAGATCATGATTGCCTCCTTACACGTCGATCCAGATGCCCACGTCCCGCATACAGGAGTCGGGCACGCTTTTGTAGAACCGCTGGGCTTCGTCGTTGGCGGCGGTCAGGGCGATGAGGGTGTCCACGCCCCGAGCCTTCAGCTCCTGCCGGAGCCTTTCGAGCAACGCTTGCCCTACGCCCCGGTGGCGATAGCTCTTGATGACGCAGATCCAATCGAGATAGGCCTTGGTGGAGCCGTCGAAATGGCTGCGGATCAGACAGGCGTCGATCCGACCCGCCACCTGCCCATCAAGGTACGCCAGGTATGACAGGGCATCCCGGAAGGTGTCGCCCTCAAAGCTCTTTTTGACCTGGGCGATATAGGCGTCGTCGATCACCCAGCCCCAGTCGGCTTCCTCCTCCCGCAGGCGGCGCTCGAAGGAAAGCACATCCTCCAGCCTATCCCGTGTATAAGGCAGGACGGAAAGGGCATCCTCTTTCTGCTGGGCGGGACGGACAACCTCCATAAATACGTCCTCCGCCGTTCGGTCGTACTCACGAAAGCCGCACTTCTCGTACACATGGATGGCCCGGGCGTTGAAGGGAAAGGCCTTGAGATAGACCCGGGATAGGCCAAGCTCGTCCATCCCATAGCGGACCATGGCGGGGATGGCTTCGGTGCCATACCCCTTCTCCTGCATTTGGGCGGTGATGGCGATGCCCAGCTCCCCCGCCCCGTCGGTTATGCCCATAAACTCAATATTGCCGATGAACGCGCCGGTGGCTTTTTCCAGCATGGAGAAAACGGGAGCGCCCTCCGCCAGCTTCTTTTGGACCCACCGGCGGTCCTGCTCCTCGGAGATGGGGTCCCGGCCCCTGCCGAGGAATCGGCCCACTCGGTCATAGTCGTTGACCATGGCCAGGTAGTCCGGCACGAGGGATTCTGATACCCGGACGAAGGAGATATGGGAGGATTCGAAGACGGTTTGCATGGGGGCCTCCTGGGTTTTGATTGTATGATAATATCAGGAAAAATGTCTGAGCGCAAGGGCAGAAGGACTCGAATTCGCGCCTGCGGGCTCGCTCAGGTCGCGGCTCTGAGGCTCCACCGGAGCCTCATTCACTCCCGCGACCAGGGTTCGAGCCCTTCTGCCCTTGCCGTATAAAAAGAACCCACCCGGATGGGTGGTACATCAACACGGACTCTCACACTCGCCTGCGGGCTCGCTCAGGTCGTGGCTCTGCGCATAAGACCGGCAAAGCCGGGCGTTGCGGCGCCCCACCGGGGCCTGATTCACTCCCGAACCCGGTTCGAGTCCTTCTGCCCCTGCCGTATAAAAAGAACCCACCCGGATGGGTGGGATTCTTTTTGGCAGGGGCAGAAGGACTCGAACCCTCAAGAACGGTTTTGGAGACCGCTATGTTACCATTACATCATGCCCCTAATAAGCGCCGATTTCGGCAACGGAAGCAGTATAGCACACCGGTGCCGTATTTGTCAAACGAATTGTGAAAGATAGCGGTGCAGATTCCAGTAGGCGATGCGGGAGACCTGCTCCTCGTTGAAGCCGGCCCTGAGCAGGGCTTCGCAGAGGGCGGGATAGTCGGAGCTGTTCTTCAGGTCCTTGGGGTAGACGCTCATGCCGTCGAAGTCGGAGCCGAAGCAGCAGCAGTCCACGCCGCCGATGCTGACGATGTGGAGGATGTGCTCCACGATGTCCGCGATGGCCACCGTCTTTTTGGGGGCCAGGTGGGGGCCGTAGAAGTTGACGCCGATGACGCCGCCCTGGAGGGCGATGTCGCGGATCAGATCGTCGGGCAGGCACCGGGGCGCGTTCATGAGGGCCCGGGCGTTGGAATGGGAGGCGTAGATGGGACGGGTGGAGAACTCGAGAGCGTCCCGGATGCCCTGGTCGGACAGGTGGCTCACGTCCAGGGCGACACCGATCTCGTTCATCTCCCGGAGCATCTCCCGGCCCAGGATGGTGAGACCCTTCTGCCGCTTCGCCTGGGCGGCGCCGGCGAGCTCGTTGTTGTCGTTCCAGGTCATGGTCATGGTCTTCACGCCCAGCTGTTTGAAGATGCGGAGCATGGCGAGGCTCCCCTCGCAGATCTCGCCGCCCTCGATGGTGAGGACCGCGGCGATCTTGTCGCCGTTTGGATCGAAGTCACGGGTGAAGGGCACGAAGACGGGGTTCTTCTTCAGCATCCGGTTGTAGCAGTCCACCATGGTGAGGCCCTGCTGCAGCGGCGGGGTCTTCAGCTTCGCGTCGTACCAGCAGGCGAAGAACTGCATCTTCACGTTCCCCTGCTGCATGTAGGGCAGGTGGATCACCTGGTCCCGACGCAGGGTGTTGATGTCGTAGCCATACTCCATGGCCCCGTACAGAAAGTCGCAATGGGCGTCGGCGATGGGGAATTTCATGTTCTTTTCCTTTTGGATATTTTTTTGCACCTTTTTCTCTTCAGTGAAGAGAAAAAGGTGCCGAAAAAGAGAAGCTCAGGGGGATATCGGATATCGCAAGGGGATCCCGCCCCCTAAATAAAGTTCTTTTGGGTCCCTTTTCTTTCAAGAAAAGGGACGCCGGCAATAAATGATTCCTTGCTTATTTCGCCAGCTCCATGGTCCGGGTCTCCCGGATCACGTTCACCTTGATCTGGCCCGGGTACTCCATCTCGTTCTCGATGCGCTTGGCGATGTCCTTGGCAAGGAGCACCGTATCCGCGTCGCTGACCTTCTCGGGCTTCACGATGATGCGCACCTCGCGGCCGGCCTGGATGGCGTAGGAGTTGTCCACGCCGTCGAAGGAGTTGGCGATCTCCTCCAGCTTCTCAAGGCGCTTGATGTAGGTCTCCAGCGTCTCGCGGCGGGCGCCGGGCCGGGCGGCGGAAATGGCGTCCGCGGCCTGGACCAGCACGGCCTCCAAAGTCTGGGGCTCCACGTCGTTGTGGTGGGCCATGATGCAGTGGATGACCTGGTTGTTCTCCCGGTACTTCTTGGCGAGGTCCGCGCCGATCTCCACGTGGGAGCCCTCCACCTCGTGGTCGATGGACTTGCCGATATCGTGGAGCAGGCCCGCCCGGGTAGCGAGGGCCACGTTGGCGCCCACTTCGGCGGCCATGATGCCGGCCAGGTGCGCCACCTCGATGGAGTGGTTCAGCACGTTCTGACCGTAGCTGGTGCGATACTTCATGCGACCCAGATACCGGATGAGCTCATGGTGCAGCCCATGGACGCCCACCTCCAGCACGGCGGCTTCGCCGGCCTCGCGGATCTGGTTGCTGACCTCCTTCTTGGCCTTCTCCACCATCTCCTCGATGCGGGCGGGATGGATGCGGCCGTCCATGATCAGCTTTTCGAGGGCGATCCTGGCGATCTCCCGGCGGACCGGGTCGAAGGCGGAGAGGATCACGGCCTCGGGGGTATCGTCGATGATGAGGTCCACGCCGGTGGCGGTCTCGAGAGCCCGGATGTTCCTGCCCTCGCGGCCGATGATCCGGCCCTTCATCTCGTCGTTGGGCAGGGGCACCACAGACACGGTGGCCTCGGCCACATGGTCGGCGGCGCAGCGCTGGATGGCCAACGTGACGATGTTGCGGGCCTTGCGGTCGGCCTCCTCCTTGGTCTTCTGTTCGATGTCACGGAGCAGGATGGCGGCGTCGTGCTTCGCCTCCTCCTCCACGCGCTGCAGGAGCATCTCCTTGGCGGATTCCACGGTCAACCCGGAGATCCGCTCCAGCTCCTGTTCCTGCTGCTGTACCAGCGCCTCGGCGTCGGCCTCCCGCTGGTCCACCTTGGCGGACCGCTGGTTCAACGCCTGTTCCCGGGCCTCCACGGCCTCGATCTTCTTGTCCAGGGTCTCCTCCCGCTGGAAGAGGCGGCGCTCCGTGCGCTGCAACTCGTTGCGGCGGTCCCGGTTTTCCTTTTCGGCCTCGGTGCGGAGCTTGTAGATCTCCTCCTTGGCCTCCAGCTCTTTTTCTTTACGTATCTCTTCCGCTTTCTTCTGCGCATCGTCCAACAGGGTGCGCACGGCATCTTCAGCCTTCGCGATCTTCGCTTCCGCAACGTTCTTGCGATAGGCATAGCCAATCGCCACACCGATCAGGGCGCCCAGCACGACGGCGGGGATCAAAAACCACCAGTGCATCGTTTGTCTCCCATCTATAAGAATATAACCGAGCAAACGCCCGGTCATAATAGGTCCATACTAAGGGTCGTATATATTCGATGTCTATATCAAAAAACGGATAAATCGCTTCTATTTTCAGCATCTATATATATATCTATCTATGAACGCACCGAGCGTGCAGGATCACTTGAAGTTATTATACGGTCTCCCCCTCCCCCTGTCAAGCACTTTGCATCCGTTTTATGCTCAAAAATCGAAGAGGGAGATCTGGTCGCTCTTGGGGAGGCCGGTGAAGCAGCTGCAGCTTTCCAGGGCGGCGACGACGCCGCTGTTGGCGCCGGTGCGGGCGGAAAACTCCTCCACGGAGCGGAAGGGCTCGGTGCCCCGCTTCTCGGCGATGGCCAGGGCCGCCGTGTCGCCCACGCCGGGGATGGCGTTGAAGGGGGGCCGGATGGCGCCGTTTTCGATGACGAATTTGGTGCCCTGGGACCTGTAGATATCCACGGGCAAGAGCTCGATGCCCCGCATGTTCATCTCGTAGACCACCTCCAAAATGGTGATCAGGTCCTTGTCCTTCTTGGAGGCGTCGGCGTCGGCGGCATTCAGGCTCTTTTCCAGGGCGTGTATCTGCTGGAGCACCGCCTCCGCCCCACCCAGGGACCGGGAGATATCGAAGGCGTCAGCGCGGACGGTGTAGTAGACCGTGTAGAACTCCAGGGGGTGATGGACCTTGAAATAGGCGATGCGGAAGCCCATCATGGTATAGGCCACGGCGTGGCCCCGGGGGAACATGTACTTGATCTTCTTGCAGGAGTCGATGAACCAGGCCGGGATCTTCCCCGCCCTCATGGCGTCCTCCATCTCGTCGGTGAGGCCCTTCCCCTTTCGAACCCGCTCCATGATCTTGAAGGAGAGGGACGCCTCCATGCCGTGGACGATGAGATAGTTCATGATGTCGTCCCGGGTGCAGAGGACCTCCTTCAGCTTGGCGATGCCGTTGACCACCAGGGGCTCCGCGTTGTTGAGCCACACGTCGGTGCCGTGGGTAAGGCCGGAGATGCGGACCAACTCCTCCATGGTGGTGGGCCGGGTCTGCTCCAGCACCTTCTGGACGAAGCTGGTGCCGAATTCGGGCACGCCCAGGGTGCCCACGGTGCACTGGAGGGCGGAAAGGTCCACGTGGAGGGGCTCCGGCGAGGAATAGATCCTCCGGGTCTCCGGATCGTCCAGGGGGATGGTGGTGGGATCGATGCCGGTCAGATCCTGGAGCATGCGCAAGGCCGTTGGATCGTCGTGGCCCAGGATGTCCAGCTTCACCAGGCGGTCGTCCATGGCATGGAAGTCAAAGTGGGTGGTGATGGTCCCCTGCTCCACCTTGTCCGCCGGGTACTGGATGGGGGTGAACATGTAGATATCCTCGTCCTTGGGCACGATGACGATGCCCGCCGGATGCTGGCCCGTGGTCACCTTCACGTTGAGGCAGCCCTGGCTCAGGCGCTCCATCTCCGCCCGGCGCAGGGTTTGGCCCGTGGCCTCGGCATAGTGGTAGACGCACTCGAAACCCTTCTTCTCCGCGATGCCGGCGATGGTGCCGGCCCGGTAGGCGTGGTGCTGGCCGAACATCTCCTCCACGTATTTATGGGCCCGGTGCTGGTACTCGCCGGAGAAGTTCAAATCGATATCGGGGGTCTTGTCCCCCTTGAAGCCCAAAAAGACCTCGAAGGGGATCTCGAACCCGTCCTTTTTGAGGGGCGCGCCGCAGACGGGGCAGGCCTTGTCCGGCAAGTCCACGCCGGTGTTGTATTGGAGCGGATCGACGTCAAAATCGCTGTATCGGCACTTCGGGCACACGTAGTGGGGCGGTAGCGGGTTCACCTCGGTGATGCCCGCCATGGTGGCCACGAAGGAGCTGCCCACGGAGCCTCTCGAGCCCACCAGATACCCGTCGGAATTGGACTTGTGGACCAGCCGCTGGGCCATGAGGTACAGGGAGGCGAAGTGGTTGCCGATGATGGACTTGAGCTCCTTGTCGAGGCGCTTTTGGACCACGTCGGGCAGGGGGTCGCCGTAGATGCTGTGGGCCTTGTCCATGGTCATGCGGGTGAGCTCGTTCTCCGCGTCGGGGATCATGGGGGCATGGGTGCCGTCGGGGAAGGGCTTCAACACCTCGATCTCGTCGGCGATGGCGGCGGGGTTGTCGATGACCAGCTCCCTGGCCCGATCGCCCAGGTACTTGAACTCCTCCAGCATCTCCTGGGTGGGCTTGAAGTACAGGGGTGCCTGGAAGGCCGCGTCGTCGAAACCCAGCTTGTAAAGCAGGATCTGGCGATAGATGGCATCCTCCGGCTCCAGGAAATGGACGTCGCCGGTGGCCACGGTCCGCTTCCCCAGCTTGTCCCCCAGGGCGATGATATGCCGGTTGATATCGTGGAGGGCTTCCTCGTCCTTCACCTGGCCCTCCCGGATGAGGAAGGCGTTGTTCCCGTCGGGCTGGATCTCCAGATAGTCGTAATAATCGGCGATCTTCAGCAGCTCCTCCTCCGGCTCCCCGGCGAGGACCGCCCGATAGAGCTCCCCCGCCTCGCAGGCCGAGCCCAGAATGAGACCGCCGCGGAAGACGGAGAGCATGCTCCGGGGGATCAGGGGCTTGCCGCCCCGCAGATGGTCCAGATTGGAAAAGCTGATGAGCTTGTAGAGGTTCTTCATCCCCGGCTGGTCCTTGGCCAGGATGACGATGTGGTAGGTCCGCTGCTTCTCCTTTTTGAGGTGCCTGTCCCGCTCCGCCGCGGCGTCGGGCACCACGGGCAGGGTGTGGACGCCCATGGTCCGCAGCTCCTCCATCATCTTCATGAGGAGCATGGCGCAGGAGTTGGCGTCGTCGTCCGCGCGATGATGGCTGCCCATGTCGATATGGTAATGGGCGCAGAGGGTGTCCAGCTTGTGGTTCTCCACGTCGTCGTGGAGGATGTACCGGGAGAGCATAAGGGTGTCCGCGTAGGGCAGATCGAAACGGATGCCGAACTTGGCTCCGTGATGGGTGATGAAGCCGATATCGAACTTGGCGTTGTGGGCCACCAGACAGGCGCTGCCGCAGAAATCCCGGAACCGCTTCAAGGCCTCCCGGCTGGGAGGCGCGCCGATCAGCATATCCTTGGTGATGCCGGTGAGCTCGGTGATCTTCTTGGGGATGACCACGCCGTCGTCGATGAAGGTGTCGAACCGCTCCACCACCTGCCCGTCGATGAGGCGGACGGCGCCGATCTCGATGATATCGTTCTGCTCCGCCTTGAGGCCGGTGGTCTCGATATCGAAGGCCACGTACTCCCCCTCCATGGGGAAGTCCACGGTGTCGGGCTGCAGATACCCCTCCACCCCGTAGAGGGCCTTGACGCCGGTGGCTTTGGCCGCCTTGGCCGCCTCGGGGAAGGACTGGACGTTGCCATGGTCGGTGATGGCCAGGGCCTTGTGGCCCCAGCGGGCGGCGGTCTTGAAGGCCTCGGTCAGGTCCGTAAGGCCGTCCATGGTGGACATGCGGGTGTGGAGGTGGAGCTCGGTCCGCTTCTGCTCCCCCGTGTCCTGCCGCAAAACGCGGTCGACCAGATTGCAGTCATTGATATAGAAGTTCAGCTCCGGGTTGAACTTGCGGCTCTTGCAGGAGCCCCTCAGGACAAAATTTTTCCCCTTCTTGCGGGCGGTCTCGATCCAGAACATGAACCGCTGAGCCTTCCATTCCTCGAAGAAGGTGGCCTCGCAGTAGATGGAGTCGGTAAAATCCGTCACGTTCATCTGGACCCGCCAGCTGTTTCGGCCCTTCTCCGATTTGTTGCCCCAGCCCTCCCGAAGTGTGGAGGAGACCAGCCGGCCCTCGATGGTGAAAAGCCGATCCCCCTCGGCAAGGTCGTGGATGGGGGCCCGCTTGCCGCCGGGGATCCGATTGCCCAGCAGCACGCCGTTTTCCGGCAGATCCGCCTCGATCACGTTGGTCTTCTTAACCGCCACCGCCGCCGTGGGGGGCACGGGGACGGAAACCGGCGCCGGAGCCGATGCCGCGGGTGCCGCGGGCTGAGGCGTGTTCTCCGAAGCGGGCGCCGCTTCCTCCGCAGGGCGCACGGTATAGGAAAAGGCGAGGGTGTACCGGTCTAAAAGCCCCTTCATGGCCGATTCGAAGGCCCTGAGCTGCCCCTCGGGCAGGGGCGCGGCCAGGGAACAGGACAGCTCCAGCGAGTTGGTGCTCCGGGTAAGGTGCACGTTCTCGATGGCGATCTCCCGTTCGGTGACGCCCGCCTGTTCATATGCCTGTCGAAGGGGCTGTTCCATGATTACCTCGATTCATCCCGTCGAAAAACTGCGTTTTTCAACGGGCTGGGCTCCGCTTTTGCTTCGCTTCCAGGCCCCACCTATAAACCTTCGGTTTACCGGGCGGCGGGTCCTGCAAGGTGTGAGATTCACCGCACATGTCGCTGAATCTCACGTATTGAAAGCTGCTCTTTCTTCCTCCGCTTGTTGTGTACGCACGGCTGCACCACGCTTCCTATTGCTCCGGTCAATGGGTAAGCATTTCGTTGGCTTCCCGCACCAGCCGGTCCAGGATCTCCTGCGTGGGGCCCGCGGCCTCCTTCTCGCCCCGGCGGAACAGGACCCCGTTCCCTTGGCCGAAGGCGATGCCAATGTCCGCGTCGGAGGCCTCCCCGGGACCGTTGACGGCGCAGCCCATGACCGCGATCTTCAGATACCCGGCGTCGTGACGCACGTGCTCGTTCACGTAGTCGGCGATGGACAGCAGATCCACCCGGGTGCGGCCGCAGGTTGGACAGGAGATGATCTCCACGTCGTTTTTACGGACGCCCACGGCCGCCAAAATCTTTTTGGCCGCCAGCACCTCCTGTACGGGGTCGCCGGTGAGGCTCACCCGAACGGTGTCGCCGATGCCATCCATGAGAAGGCTCCCGATGCCAGCGGCGGATTTGATGAGGCCCGCCTCGCCGCTGCCCGTTTCAGTGACGCCCACGTGAAGGGGATAGTCCGTCAGCTCGTGAAGACGGCGCATGGCCGCCACGGTGTAGCGAACGCAGGAATGCTTCACGGAAAGGACCGTGTCATAGAAGCCCTGGTTCTCCAGGAGCTTCACGTGGTCGAGGGCGCTCTCCACCATGGCTTCCACCGGATCGTCCGGGTGGTTCGCCCGGTTCTCCTTGTTGAGAGAGCCCCCGTTCACCCCGATGCGGATGGGGATATGGTGCATCTTGCAGCAGTCCACCACCGCCTTCACCCGGTCGGCAGAGCCGATGTTCCCCGGGTTGATGCGAAGCTTTTTGCAGCCGTTCTCCACGGCGGCGATGGCCAGCCGATAGTCGAAGTGAACGTCCGCCACCAGGGGGATATGGATTTTATCCACGATATCCCGGAGAGCCTTCGCCGCGTTCTGATCGAAGATAGCGGAGCGGACGATCTCGCAGCCCGCCGCCTCCAGGCGATGGATCTGGGCCACGGTGGCCGCCGCATCCCGGGTATCGGTGTTGGTCATGGACTGGATGGTGACGGGAGCGCCGCCGCCCATGGGCACGGAGTCGATGAAAACCTGTCGCGTCATAGGATCACCCGCGTATGAGCCGCAGCACGTCGTTGAAGGTGATGACCCCTATCAAAACCAACAGCAGGCCCATGCCGATGAGATGGACCAGGCCCTCCTTCTCCGGGGGCACGGGCTTGCCCCTGACCCACTCGATCAGGATGAACAAGAGCCGCCCGCCGTCCAGGGCCGGAATGGGGAACAGGTTCACGATGCCCAAATTCACGCTGAGCATGACGCACAGGCTCAGCACATAGTACCAGCCGGAATCCGCCGCCTGGCCCAGGATCTGGATGACGCCCACGGGACCGGCCATGTCCTTGAGGCCCGCCTCCCCGGAGAAGAGCATGCCCAGGGACTTGAACACCAGCCCGGCCATGTCCCAGCAGTAGGCGGCCCCCTCCTTCATGGCGTACCCGACGCCCACGCGCTTGGTGCCGTAGGCGATGGTGACGCCCATCAAATTGGCGTTCGCCTCGGCGTTGAAGAGGTCGGAGAGAACGAAGGTCTCCTCCCGGCCCTCCCGAAGGACGGTCACCTCCATGTGGTCCCCATCCGCGGCGGTGACCGCCGCCGTAAGGCCGTCAAAGCCCACCACGGTTTTTCCATCCACAGAAACGAAGGTGTCTCCGGGCAGCAGGCCCGCGGTCTGGGCGGGGCTGCTGTCGTTGACGCTTTGGATCACCACCTTGCTTTCGTCCGCCACGCCCCAGCCAAGGAGCAGGGCGATGGCGATGAGAAAGGCCAGTACGAAGTTCATCAACGGCCCGGCCAGAATGACGATGAACCGCTTCCAAGCCTTTTGGGCGTTGAAGCAGCGCTCGTCGGCCACCCCGTCGTCCTCCCCGTAGAAGCGGCACATGCCGCCCAGGGGCAGGGCCCGGAGATTGTATTCGATGCCGTTTTTCTTGAAGCCCACCAGCTTGGGGCCCATGCCCACGGCGTATTCCACGATGGTGAAGCCCAAGAGCCTCCCCGCCGTATAGTGGCCCAGCTCATGAAACATCACGAGGAAGGACAGCACCAGCAGGGCTTCCAGGATATGCAGGAACGTCATTTTGATCTCCTTGTCTTCTGAAACTCATCCACCAGCCGCCGGGCCTCCCCGTCGGCCGCCAATATATCCTCCAGGTCCCGCATGGGCCGGTTCCTAAACCGGTCCAAAGCGAAGGACACGCTTTCTTCTATCTCCAAAAAGCCCAGCGCACCGGCAAAAAACAGCTCCGCCGCCCGCTCATTGGCCCCGTTGTAGACCACGGGGCAGCCGCCGCCGGCTTTCAGACAGTCGTAGGCCATCTGTAAAGCTGGGAACCGGGCCATGTCGGGCTTGAAAAAGGTGAGCTCGGGCCGCTCCCACAGCTTCAGCGGCGCTGCCGGGGAGGGCATCCGACGGGGCCAGGTCATGGCGTACTGGATGGGCAGGCGCATGTCGGCGGTGCTGAGATTCGCCATGACGGTGCCGTCCCGATATGCCACCATGCTGTGGACCACGGACTGGGGATGGATCAGCACCTCGATCTGCTCCCCGGGAAAATCGAAGAGCCGAGACGCCTCCATGACCTCCAGCCCCTTGTTCATGAGGGTGGCGGAGTCCAGGGAGATCTTCCGCCCCATGGACCAGGTGGGGTGCTTCAAGGCCTGCTCCGGGGTGATGTTCTTCAACTCCTCCCGGGGCCGCCGGAAGAAGGGGCCGCCGGAAGCCGTGAGGATCAGCTTCTCCACCTCGTCCCGCCGGCCGTTCTCAAGGCACTGGAAGAGGGCGGACTGCTCGCTGTCCACGGGAAGGAGCTCTCCCTCCCCCACCTCCAGGGCTTTCTTCACCAGATCGCCGCCGCAGACCAGGGATTCCTTGTTGGCGATGGCCACCCGCTTCCCCGCCTTCAGGGCCGAGAGCAGGGGCGTCAGGGCCGCGATGCCGGAGATGGCCAGCACCACCACATCCACCTGGGGATCGGCGGCCAGATCGTATAGGGCCTGGTCCCCCCAGCGAACATCTGTGCCGGAGACATCGGTCGAAAGAGGGCGGGAGAACACGGCCACCTTGGGCCGCTCCGCCTCGATCTGAGCGAGGAAGGGCGCTTCGCTGCTATGAGCGCTGATTCCGTAGAGGGAAAAGAGGTCGGGATGGGTGCGGACCACATCGAGGGCCTGTCGGCCGATGGAGCCGGTGCTGCCCAGGATCGCGACGTGTTTCATGGGCAACCTCCCTTCAGGACAGGGCCAGGATGCAGAAGGCCAGCACCACCGGCGCGCAGAGCAGGACGCTGTCGAGCCGGTCGAGGATGCCGCCATGGCCGGGCAGGGTCTCCGAAAAATCCTTCAAATCCGCGCTGCGCTTGAGACAGCTGGCGAACAGGTCCCCAAACTGGCCCGCGATGCCGCAGATGAAGCCCAGGGACAGCAGAGGGAAGAAGCCCATGCCCAGGTTGCCGCCCTTGGCCCAAAGGGCCTGGACATAGTACAGGGCCACCCCCATCAGCGTGGAGCCGACGAGGCTGAATACCGCCCCCTCCACGGTCTTCTTGGGGCTGATCCTGGGGGCAAGGGGCGTCTTGCCCAGGGCTATGCCGCCGAAATAGGCGCACATATCCCCCGCGGAGGGGCACAGGATGGCCGCGCAGCAGGCTGTTTTGGCCATCCAGGGTGGCAAAGCGAAGTAGATGGCCACCAGGGCGCACTCGCTCAAAATGGGGTATACGAAGGGCAGCAGACAGTAGGCCGCTGCGGAATAGTCCTCCCCCATGAGCAGGACCTGTCCGATCATGGTGGCCGCCACCATGAGCAGGGCAAAGGCGCACACCACCGATAGATTATAGGACGTCAGATAGTAAACGATGCCGAAAAAACCGGCGAAGATATAGGCCGGGGTGATGACGATCTCCTTGCCCATGGCCTTGATGAGGACATCCATCTCCTTGATGGTGATGAGATACGCCCCGCCGAAGATGAGCAAAAACACGATGTCCCCCAGGTGCAGGCACAGCACCAGCAGGCCGATGAGGAACACCCCGGTGAGGATGCGGATCAGCGTTTTTTTCATCACAGACCTCCGAACCGGCGACCCCGGCGAGCGAACTCCCGAAGGGCCTTGATGTATTCTTCCCTGGTAAAGTCGGGCCAAAAGATGGGTGTAAAGTACAGCTCCGCGTAGGCTGCCTGCCACAGGAGAAAGTTGCTCAAGCGTTCCTCGCCGCTGGTGCGGATCATGAGATCCAGCTCCGGCTGTCCGGCGGAATAGAGCTCGTTTTCGAAAGCCTCGTCCCCGGGATATCGCCCTTCTTCGACGGCCTTCTCGGCGCAGCGGCGGACCGCCCGCAAAATCTCCGCCCGGCTCCCATAGTTGAGGGCGATATTGAGCCGCAGCCCCGTGTTGTTCCGGGTCTTGTCCTCCGCCCGCAGCAGAGCGGCGCGAACCTTTTCCGGAAAGGGGGCCTTCTCGCCGAAGATGGTGATGCGCACGTTGTTCTCGTGGAGCTCGTCGATCTCGCTGTTGAAATACTCGATGAGTAGGGAGAAAAGGACGCTCTTCTCCTCCTCAGGCCGCCGCCAGTTCTCCGTGGAGAAGGCGTACAGGGTCAAGGCTTTGATCCCGGCGTCGGAGGAGAAGCGAATGATCTCCCTGAGCCGCTCCGTCCCCGCCCTATGGCCGAAGCTCCGGGGCAGGCCCCGCTTCTGGGCCCAGCGGCCGTTGCCGTCCATGACGATAGCCACGTGTCGAGGGAGGGTCTCCCTCTGTAATCCCAGGCTGTTCAGTTCTTCCGCGGTGAGCTTTGCCATGACGCTCCCTTTCATAAAGAGGATGCAAAGCGAAAACCGCCTTGCATCGCTTTCGTTCTATGCTTTGAAGTTGGACCAGGTGAGGCGGCAGACGCCACCCTCCTCCACCTGGCGGATCACCCGGCGCTGACCGGCGGGGGTCTCCTTTCGAGGCTTCGCCTCATAGAGCTCCACCTGCATCCCCACCGCTTCCAGCCGGGCCACGGCCTCATCCAGAGGCCAGCAGAGCACGTTCGTCAAACGGACATGATCTCCTTTTCCTTGGCCTGGGCGATGGTGTCGATCTCCTTCACCTTCTCGTCGGTGAGCTTCTGGACCTTCTCCTCCAGCTTCTTCTGGTCGTCCTCGGTGAGGAGATTGTCCTTCTTCTGCTTCTTGATGTCCTCCATGGCGTCCCGGCGAATGGAACGAACGGCCACCTTGCTCTCTTCCGCCTTTTTGCGGATGACCTTGGCCAGCTCCTTACGGCGCTCCTCGGTGAGCTCGGGGAAGATGAGGCGGATGACCTTGCCGTCGTTGGCGGGGTTGATGCCCAGATCGGACTTCTGGATGGCCTTCTCCACCACGGGGATCAGCTTGGTATCCCACAGGGAGATGATGAGCATCCGGGGCTCAGGCACGGAGATGTTGCCCATCTGGTTGATGGGCGTGGGCGTGCCGTAGTAATCCGCCGTGATGCGGTCCAGGGCCTGGGGATTGGCCCGGCCGGCCCGCAGGGAGTTGTACTCCTGCTTCATGACGCTGATGGTCTTGTTCATTTTTTCGGTGGCGATATCTAAAAATTCCGGCATGGCTTTTATCCCCTTTCCAGATTTAGCGCATATATTTTACAATAGGCCGACGGCGAATTCAAGAGGTTTATGCTCGGCTGTCGATCAAAGTGCCAACATTTTCACATTCCACCGCTTCCTCCAGCTTGTCCAGAGCGAAGCAGAGGATGGGCAGCTCCTGCTCCCGGCAGAGGGTGATGGCGGTGAGGTCCGTGGCCTTTAGGTTGTCGCGGATGACCTTTTCATAGGAAAGATGGCTGTAGCGGACGGCATTTGGGTCTTTCTTGGGATCGGCGGAATAGACGGCGTCCACGTTCTTAGCAAGGAGCAGGGCGTCCGCGCCGATCTCCGCCGCCCGAAGGGCCGCCGCCGTATCCGTAGAGAAGAAGGGGCAGCCGGAACCGCAGGCGAAGATGACGATGACCTTTTGGGACAAAAGCTCCTTGGCCCGGCGGCTGGAGAAGCTGTCGCAGAACCGATCCATATCCACGGCGGAGAGCACCGCCGCCTTCCGACCCAGCCCCTCGAAAGCGTCCTGCAAGGCCAGGGCGTTGATGGCGGTGGCCAGCATGCCCATGTGGTCCCGCCGGTTCCGATCGTGCTGACCGGCGTCCCGACCGCGGATGATGTTGCCGCCGCCCACGACCACGCCCACCTCAATGCCCTTTTCTGCGAGGGCCGCGATGCTACGGGCGGTCTTCTCCACCTTCTCAAAGCCGATGGGGCCGTTCTCCCCCATCAACGCCTCGCCGCTGATCTTCAACAGGATCCGCTTGTACATTCCTTCATCCTCCCCAAAATTCATTTTGTTCAGTATACCACCATCCATCCAAAAAGGAAAGAGCCAAGCGACGAATGGCGCCGCTTGGCATGGCCATTTTCAGATTCGCCCTATTCCTCCAGAGCGCCGATGCGACGAAGCTCCTGGATGGCCCGGGCCACATCCGCCTCCACGGCTCCTGCCGGAGCGTCGAACCTTTCTCTCAACGCGGCGACGATCCCCGCCTCGTCGATATCGTTTTTCAACAGCTCTAAAATCGCCCCCAAGGTCTTGTTCCCCCGGACCACCCCGGAAAACGCCGACCCGCCCACCGGCACCAGCAGGCTTTCCTCCTGGGTGATGTGGGTGATGAATGATTCTTTCAGTTTCATATTTGCCCCTTTCTTTATAACATCTGTTAATTGTTTTGAATTAATTCTATCATATAACAATAATGCTAAGCATTTTGAGTCCTTTTGTTCTCTACCATATTCAAACAAATGATTAGCGAAATGCTGAAAGTGGCAGGCAGAACATCCTGCCTGCCACTTTCCTTGTGGTTTTTAACGATCCTTTAGTCGTCGTCGCTAATTATGGGGCCTTCATCACTGCTAGTGATCACATCTTCGCCAGAAAAAATCATAGTGACCATTTCCAGTTTTTCATAAGCTTCCTTCATAGGTCATCCTCCTTTCTTTTATGATAAACTTGCAAAGTAATTCTTTGCTGCAACATAATACAAATACAAGGCTTTACAAAGATTTATAAAGTTTTCATCTGTGCCACTTTTAACATAATTCCTTGCGTACGTTAGCACTGATGCCCTGTATGTATACGTATGTGCCGCTGTTCCATCCGATACGGAGAAGCAATGAACATCACCTAAGTTCTTTGCAGAAATATTAGCTAATTCAAGATAATATCCTTGGTCGTTGCGCTTAAGTTGTATTGTGTTCCCGTCTAATGTATATTGGAAGCTATTTGGATCTACTCCATTGCTAAAGCTTAAATACCATCTGAGGGAATTATCCTCTTTAAACATAGCAGTAAGTCCTTTAGAAGATACTCCCTCCGGGAACGCTCCACCTTTTTCAACCTTAAACTTTTCTAAATCGCGTGAGTCAACACTTTTAACGCTGTCGCTTACAGTCAATCCGCTTTCTTCATACTTGAAGGCAATCTGAGCAGCCGTGCAATAATCCTGAGCTGCCTGCGCCAATTTTTCCTCTAATTCAGTATAACCTGGCTTATTAAGCAAATCATTCGTATACTTAAATAACGAATACTCATAGCCGATATATGTGTACTCCTTCGTGCGTCCTGAATTCATAAAGGTCATTAATTCACCATTCCCAGAAAAGACCTTCACGTTAACAGTATCCCGAATCTGTCTTGCAAGTATGGTAAAAATAACTTTATGCGCTTTTTGAGTATTATTGTATTCAATATTCTTAACAGGAATATTCACCTCGCTCCCATTGAATGTTATGCGTACAAAAGCATTTTCATCAGACGTTATCGATTCAGGCATTCTGATATAGAAGTTCAAATTGATATTTCCCTTAAAGGATGCGGAAGCACCAATGAATACCGCATATCCCTTCCATGTTGCCATGAAAGTCATATCTTTAGTGATTGTAAGCTCCTCGCCCACTTCATGATGCGTGCCTTCTTCATCCAGCCAAGAGTCAAACACCTTCCCTCCCGGCGGATTAAACGTACAAGCCGGAAGAGCATACTGCTCGCCATAGGCCACCGGCCCACTCTGCAGCTCCGTGCCGTCCTCGTTCCGGAAGGTGATCGTATACTTGTTCACAGTCGCCGTATAGGTCGCCGTGTAGGTGGCATTGCCAGTTACATTGGCAATTTCCGGCGTCCAACCTGCGAAGAGGCCACCAGCCCGCTCTGCAGCTCCGTGCCGTCCTCGTTCAGGAAGGTGATCGTATACTTGTTCACAGTCGCTGTATAGGTCGCCGTGTAGGTGGCATCGCCAGTTACATTGGCAATCTCCGGGCTCCAGCCTGCGAAGGTGTAGGTATACTGATCAGTAGACGCCTTCGTCGGATCGGCGGGCTTCACGATATCCGCCGCTGCCGTGCCGTAGTCATAGGCCGTCGCTTCCTTCAAAACGGTCGTGCCGTCCTCGTCCACGAAGGTGATCGTATACTTGTTCACGGTCGCCGTATAGGTCGCTGTGTAGGTGGCGTCGCCAGTTACATTGGCAATCTCCGGGCTCCAGCCTGCGAAGGTGTAGGTATACTGAGCCGTTGCGGCCTTGGTGGGCGTTTCGCCCGTGTAGGCAGGCGTCTCGCCATAGGCCACCAGCCCGCTCTGCAGCACCGTGCCGTCATCGTTCACGAACCTAATCGTATACTTGTTCACGGTCGCCGTATAGGTCGCCTTGTAGGTGGCGTCACCAGTTACATTGGCAATCTCCGGATCCCAGCCTGCGAAGGTGTAGGTATACTGGGTGTCTGCGTCCTTGGTGGGCGTCGCGCCCGTGTAGACAGGCGTCTCGCCATAGGCCACCTCACTGCTCTGCAGCTCCGTGCCGTCCTCGTTCAGGAAGGTGATCGTATACTTGTTCACAGTCGCCGTATAGGTCGCCGTGTAGGTGGCGTCGCCAATTACATTGGCAATTTCCGGCGTCCAACCTGCGAAGGTGTAAGTATACTGAACCGTTGCAGCCTTGGTGGGCGTCTCGCCAGCATAGGCAGGCGTCTCGCCATAGGCCACCTCGCTGCTCTGCAGCACCGTGCCGTCCTCGTTCAGGAAGGTGATCGTATACTTGTTCACGGCCGCCGTATAGGTCGCCGTGTAGGTGGCGTCGCCAGTTACATTGGCAATTTCCGGCGTCCAACCTGCGAAGGTGTAAGTATACTGAGCCGTTGCGGCCTTGGTGGGCGTTTCGCCCGTGTAGGCAGGCGTTTCGCCATAGGCCACCTCGCTGCTCTGCAGCACCGTACCGTCATCGTCCACAAACGTGATCCGATAATAGTTCAGGTTCTCCACCCACTTGGCGTAAAAAACGCATGTCCTATTGTCGTCCCCATGGATCGGAATATCACTGAAGTTCATCGGAGCTCCCAGCTCTTCATCCATGCACCAGATACAGGAATAGCCCTCTCGAGGCTCGAGCACAGGGACATCGTCCTCAGCGATAAACGAACCCTGCGGAATGGTGATCTCTTTTACAACCTCAGTTCCGTCCATGAAGGTGACCGTAACGCCCGGGGCCTCGCTGATCTCATAGGTGGAAAAGTGGGGAACTACGAAGGTGACACTGGATTCATCATAGCCCGTCACCTTGACCGGCATCTTTTGTGTCTCTCCCGCATCCACAGAAACCAGATTGACCACAGGGCAGTTTCCTTCGGTCACCTGATAGGGAACGGTGATCGTTGCCGTGCCCGAAGCCGAAGATTCGTCAAAAACGTTCTGCTCGCCCGCCTGGAGGGTGATTTGAACCGTCTTAATGCTTTCTTCTTCCGTTTCAGAGATGACGATCTGAACGTCCTTACCGTTCGCCTGGCTGGCGATGGATTGGACCGCCTGAGCATCGAACGTGACATGGGCGGCCGGAGCATTCAGGGTCAAGGGCTTTTCCTCGCTTCCATCGAACAGATCCGACGGAAGGATCCCGTTCAATTCCGTTTCTGTGCCCGATTCCATGTCGACGGTCATGGCTTCGCCGCTTTCCATCACGGAAAGCCCGCTCTGCTGGGCATAGGTATAGTGCCAGACGGCATCCTCGTTTCCTTCGCCGATCTCAATCTTTGCCTTATCCGTCAACGTGCCAGCATACTGGATCGTGATATCCGACCGATCAAAATTCCCACTGCCAATGTATTTGATCGTCTTCGGGACGTTGACCTTCATCGGTCCATAGCCAAATCCAAAGACCCAATCATCGAGCCTCGTGAACCCCTCCTCAAACGTCACCGTTTCAAGGCCTGTATAGGTGAACGCGCTCTGCCCGATGGACATGACGCCTGCCGGGATCGTGATGCTTTTCAAAGCGGTGCAGTGATCGAAAGCGCTCTCACCGATATGGGTCAGGCCTTCCGGCAGAACGATGGCCTCGATCTGGCTACGCAAAGATTCCCAGGGCTGATCTCTATTATCCATGTAGTTATACATGGCTCCGCTGCCGGTGATGGTCAGGGTGCCGGTGAACTCATCGAAGGTCCAATAGAGGGTTTCACCGCAGGTGCCGTTGGCCATGTTGATTTCAAAGGATGTGGTGAAATCCCCATAAGTCACCGTCAGGGTCTGTGTTCCGACGGTCGAGGGATCGAACCCAGTGACGAGCAAGTCCTCTGCTGTAAGAGCGACTTCCTGTATGGCGCCATCGCTAAACTGAAGCGCTACGGTCCCTCCGGTCAGATCCAGTTCGTCTCCCAAAACGTACTGGGTCTTGTCAGGCAGCTGGTCCATGGTGATTTTCGTGATCGTAGGACTATAGTCATGCGCGCGCAATGACAGCTTTTCTTCCCCATAGATGGCCATGGAGCTGGAATCATATGTGCGTTCAATGCCATTGATCCAATACGTGGGGTACAAGCTCTCGCTGTCCTCATCGTATCCCTTTAGGAAGAAAGACTCGTTGCTGGAATCATTTTCATCGCACCAGGTCACATCCACGAGATAGTTTTTTCCGTCCTCCATGCGGACCACATTCCACATATGAGCCTCGCCTGCATTGCCGGTGACGGTGATGCATCGAATGCCAGTTTTGAAGGTTGACAAATCGCACAGATGCTGAAAAGCCTTCGAATATCCTTCGCAGACCACGTTGGTGTTGGGATCCCCATCAAACACCCAAATGACCATCCAGGGATCACTGGATGAAATGGTCCCGCTGTTGCTCTCATTGATCGCTTCAGTGTTATAGTTTACTAAATCGCAGATCTCTTTACGATATCCGCGCAGCTTCTGATAATCCGAAGCCGATGCATATTGGGCCACGATCGTCTTTGCTTTCTCTCCAGCAGCGTTCACAGTGGAACCGATGGATGTGTTGATTATGAATTCGTTTTCATCCTGCTGATAGGGAGATGCCACACTAAACAGAATCCGAACGCTTGAAAACTCGATCCATGTCTTACTATCATCATATCTAACCGAACCATCTGAACCATCTAGGCCACACTTGAGTCCTTGCGTAACATCGATCCAATACAGATCATAGGGGTTATCGGCACGCAATGCAGCATACAGCGGTTCTACATCCAGGGTTTTAAAGAATTTAATCCAGAACGCATCGACAAGTCCATTTTCCGTGAATACCTGCTCAACCCCAAGATCCGCTGCTGTCCACAGAACGGATTCAGTTAATCCTAATTCGCTGGTCGTAAACACAAAGGTCGTGTCGGCCCGTTCACCTATGGCTATCTCATGAATAGCCGGCGCAACGGTTTGATAGATGATCTTAGCAGGCCCGGTCAACCCTTCCCCAGCCCCAGCGGATTTTTGTCCCCTTCGGGATCCGCCTTTGCCCATCTGCTGGTTGACGAAGTTTTTGAACAGTTGATCCGTATCATCCTGGGGGATGCTTACACTTCTATATTCAGAGAAGGTAACCCACTTTTCCTCCAGCTCCTCCTCTGGAGCAGGTTCCCCCGTCTCAAGTTCCACTGTGTTCTCTTCCGGCTCTGCCTCGGATGTGGGCTCGCTTTCTGTCGCTGAAGCGGGCTCCTCTACTACGGATGCAGGCTCGACAGCCGCCTCAAGCTCAGCCACACGGGCAAACTTGGACTCCGGCTCAGTTGCAGGGGCAGTCTCGGGTTTGGCAATAGGCTCAGCCTCGGGTTCAGTTGCAAGGGCAGACTTGGACTCGGGCTCGACAACGGGCTCAGCCTCGGGTTCGGCAACAGGCTCAGCCTCGGGTTCAGTTGCGGGAGCAGTCTCGGGCTCGGACTCGACAACGGGCTCAGCAACGGGCTCAGCCGCAGGGGCAGGTTCGGCAACGGGCTCTGCTTCGAGTTCAGGCTCTGCAACAGGCTCAGCTTCGGGTTCAGGCTCAGTTGCGGGAGCAGTCTCAGGCTCGGACTCGACAACGGGCTCAGCCTCGGGTTCAGTTGTGGGAACAGTCTCGGGTTCGGGCTCGGCAACAGGCTCAGGCTCGGGCTCAGTTACAGGAGCAGGCTCGGGTTCAGGCTCGGCAACGGGCTCCAGCTCAGCAACGGGCTCGGGCTCGAGCTCAGGCTCGGAAATAGGCTCAGCTTCGGGCACCGGCTCGGCAACAGGCTCAACCTCGGGTTCAGTTGCGGGAGCAGGCTCGGGTTCAGGTTCAGCAATAGGCTCAGTCTCCGGCTCGGGCTCAGGCTCCACGGGCTGCAGGACCAGGGACAGCTCCACATCTTGATCCGTGATGGAGAAGTCCCCCTCCAACATCACATAGTTTGTCGCTGTAGCGATATAGTGATAGCGACCCGGCTCCATTTTTTCCAGATTGGACAGGGGGTTGGCCTTGGTATAATCCGGCACCGGTTCCTTTTCCGTAGGATCGATCCGCACGTACACCTTGACCGATGCGGTGCTGGGATCGACCTGGATCTTCAGCCGATAATATTTCTGCTCCGGTTCAGGCTCCGGGTCAGCGGCAGGCTCCGGGTCAACCGCAGGGGCAGGCTCCGGCTCAGCCACGGGCTCCGGATCGGCGGCAGGTTCCGGCTCAGCCACGGGCTCGGGATCGGCGGCAGGTTCAGCCGCAGGCTCCGGCTCCGGATCGGCGGCAGGTTCAGCCACGGGTTCCGGCTCAGCCGCGGGCTCGGGATCGGCGGCAGGCTCCGGCTCTCGGCGGCAGGCTCCGGCTCAGCCGCAGACTCCGGTTCCGGCTCAGCCACGGGCTCGGGATCGGCGGCAGGCTCCGGGTCAGCCGCAGGGGCAGGTTCCGGATCGGTCTCGACGGGCTGAGACTCCTCAGACGGCGCCGCCTCCCCGCTCTCGCTTGCAGCGGACATGGATTCCGTGGGGGTCTCCTCCCCGCCGTCGCCCTCCGCCGCCCAGGCAAGGGTGGGCGCAAACAGGGTGAGCACCATGATCAGGGCCATCATCAGGGATACGAGTCGCTTGGAACGCATGGAGAGCCTCCTCAAATTCAATAAGATTTGCCGGTTTTCCTGTACCATAGTTTTGGGGAATCATGTATATGGGGTATACATAAATATACTGCCCCTATTGAACCATTTTGTATTGTAACACAATGGTCAAATTATGTCCAATATATGAATGATATATTATTATTCAGTGAACGTCTTTATCTGAGCATTCAAAAAAAGACCCCCGGAGGGGTCCGAAAGGATGGTTCTTGGATCAGGGATCCTTGTGGCTCGGGCAGTCGGCCCGAGTGCAGCCGCTGCAGCCGCAGGAGCATCCACCGCCTCGGCGGCGGTCACGGACCATCTTTCCCATCGCCAGCGCCACGGCGGCGGCGATGAGGACGCCTAAAAGGATATCGAGCCACATGCTACATCACCCCCAGCGCAAGGCCCACCAGGCGCAGGAGCAGGGCCACCAGCCAGGCGAGGACGCAGTGCCACACGACTACGGCGAACGCCCACCTGCCCCCCAGCTCCCGGCGGATGGCGGCCACGGAGGCCACGCAGGGGGTGTAGAGAAGGCAGAACACCAGCAAACACCCGGCGGAGAGGGGCGTCAGGGCCGCGGCCACGTTCCCCGCAAAGAGGATGCCCAGGGTGGAGACCACGCTCTCCTTGGCCAAAAAGCCGGTGATGAAGGAGGTGCAGATGCGCCAGTCCCCCAGGCCAAGGGGCCGGAACAGGGGCGCCAGCAGCCCTGCCAGCATAGCGAGGATGCTGCTGTGGGAATCGGCCACGGGGTTCAGCCGGATATCGAAGCTTTGCAGGAACCAGACCACCACCGTGGCGATGAGGATCACCGTAAAGGCCCGCTGCAGAAAGTCCTTGGCCTTCTCCCACAGAAGGCGGATCACGTTCTTGGGGCTGGGCAGGCGATAGTTGGGCAGCTCCATGACGAAAGGGGCCGCCTCCCCCTTAAAGAGGGTGCCCTTGTAGAGATAGGCGATGAGGACGGCCATGAGCACGCCCAAAAGGTACAGGCCCGTCATGATGAGGCCTCCCTTGCCGGGGAAGAATGCGCTGACGAAAAAGGCGTAGATGGGAAGCTTGGCGGTGCAGCTCATGAAGGGGGTCAGGAGGATCGTCATCTTCCGATCCCGCTCGCTGGGCAGGGTGCGGGTGGCCATGACCGCCGGGACCGTGCAGCCGAAGCCCACCAACAGGGGCACGATGCTCCGGCCCGAAAGGCCGATGCGCCGAAGGAGCTTGTCCATGAAGAAGGCCACCCGGGCGATATAGCCGCTGTCCTCCATGAGGGAGAGGAAGAAGAAGAGGGTGACGATGATGGGCAAAAAACTCAGCACGCTGCCCACGCCCTCGAAGATACCCTGAACGATGAGGCTGTGGATGGTGGGGCTGACGCCGGCGGAGGTCAGCATCCCGTCCACCAGGGCCTTGAGACCGTCGATGCCGGAGGCCAGAAGGTCCTGCAAAAAGGCGCCGATCACGTTGAAGGTGAGATAGAACACGGCGGCCATGATGCCGATGAAGCAGGGGATGGCCGTGAACTTGCCCGTGAGCACCCGGTCGATGCGCTCGGAGCGGGTCCGCTCCTTGCTCTCCCGAGGCTTGATGACCGTGGCTTCGCAGACCTTTTCGATGAAGTCGAAGCGCATGTCCGCCATGGCGGCGGCCCGGTCCATGCCGCACTCGTTCTCCATCTGGACGATGATATGCTCCAGCATGTCCCGCTCGTTCTCCTCCAAAGCCAGCTTGTCCAGGACCAGATGGTCCCCCTCCACCGCCTTGCTGGCGGCGAAGCGCACGGGGAGCCCCGCCCGCTCGGCATGGTCCTCGATAAGGTGGATGACGCCGTGAAGGCAGCGATGGACGGCGCCGTTGTGGTCCCGCTTGTCGCAGAAATCCTGGCGGGTGGGCCGCTCCTGATACTGAGCGATGTGGAGGGCATGCTTGACAAGCTCATCCACGCCTTGATTCTTGGCGGCGGCGATGGGCACCACGGGCACGCCCAAAAGCTTTTCCATGCCGTTCACGTCCACGGAGCCGCCGTTGGAGGTGACCTCGTCCATCATGTTCAGAGCCACCACCATGGGCATATGCATCTCCAGCAGCTGGACCGTCAGATACAGGTTCCGTTCGATGTTGGTGGCGTCCACGATGTTGATGATGGCCGTGGGCTTCTCGTCCAGGACGAAGCTGCGGGAGACGATCTCCTCGCTGCTGTAGGGGGACATGGAGTAGATGCCGGGGAGGTCCGTGATGAGGGTCTCGGGATGGCCCTTGATGACCCCGTCCTTCCGATCCACGGTGACGCCGGGGAAATTGCCCACGTGCTGGTTGGCGCCGGTGAGCTGGTTGAAGAGGGTGGTCTTCCCCGCGTTCTGGTTGCCCACCAGGGCAAAGGTCAGGGTGGTCCCCGGAGGCAGCGGATCCCCGTCGCCCTTTGCATGGTATTTGCCGCCCTCGCCCAGGCCCGGGTGCTCGCTCTTTTGGATGCGGGAGATGCCCGTGTGGGGGTTGGACCTGCGCTCGATGGGCTCGATCTCGATCTCACCGGCGTCGGCCATGCGGATGGTCAGCTCGTAGCCGTGGACCTGCAGCTCCATGGGGTCCCCCATGGGGGCCAGCTTCACCACCGTGACCTCCGCCCCGGGGATCATGCCCATGTCCAAAAAATGCTGCCGCAGGGCCCCTTCCCCGCCCACGGTGCGGATCACGGCGGATTTGCCGACGGCTACCTTATCCAATGTCATATCGCTGCCTCGTTACTGCCCTGTTTGTCGGGCTGATTTTTTGACAAGTATAGCCCTTTTTCGTGAATAATGCAACGTTTTCGCGGCGTTTTATACAAAAAGAAAGCCCCGGGACGCGAAACGATGCGTCCCGGGACGATGTTCTTTTTTTCCTTTTCGCTTACGGCTGCTCCATTCGGATCCCCAGCTTGGCGCAATGTTCTGCGTTCCACTGGCTCCAAGCGGTCAGCAGCTCCTCCACGGTATACCCGTAGAGAGCCGCCAGATCCTCTTCCTCGACCACATCCCAATTGTCCAGATATTTTTCTGCCCCGTAGGTCTCCATTAGATACAGGGCCAAGGACATGGCTTCGGCGTAGGACAGCTCGTAAAGATGGTCGGGCAGCCGTTTATTCGGCCAGCGGTAGGCGGTGTACTGGCCCACGCAGGTGTAGGGCTGGCCGTCGTACGTGCCCCGGGCATAGTTGTCGCTCTCGGACAGGCAGGAATTGCGATATTTCGTCTCGTCAAAGTCGCCCCAGATCTCCGCTACGGAATTCAGCTCGGGCTGATCGTTCCTGTTAAAGTCGATGCTGCGGAACATGCGGTTTTCGCAGAGGAGCTTGGACACGTACTCTGCCACGGTTTCGTTGTAGAAGCCGGACATGGTCTTCTTCTCAGCGCAGTGGATGGTGAGATAGTGCACGTACTCGTGGAGCAGGGCGAACTTGGCCATGTCCCAGCTGCGAAAGAGCTTGATAAAGTTGACGCGGCCGTTATAATATGCCCCTGCGTCCTGAGAGGCGCCGGCCTTACCGCAGAAGTCCGTGCGGATCTCCACGGGCGGAACCTCCTTCCAGATGCGGCCGGTCAGGGCTTTGCGGGCGTCAGCCATGTCAGCCTCCATGTATTGGAGGATGTCCTCCAAGCCTGCATAGAAGGCCTCCTCCCCCATCAAGTCCAGGTCAGCCGAAGCAAGATACCACACGGAGTTCTTCGTCTGCAGTACATAGGGGTATTCATTTTTGCGCTGGCCTTCGTTGACCGTCACAGCATAGCCCCCCACCGTCCTGAGGGCCGGCGTTTCCGCCTCGGGTTCGGCGACGGGGGCGGGTTCGGCACTGGAAGTGGGTTCGGCTCTCGTTGTCTGCGGTTCGGCTGTGCTCTCTTTCTGTTCACAGGCGCTGAAGGCCAAAAGCAACAGAATAGCCGACAGGACAAAAAACAACCGTTTCATTGGCTCTCACCTCTACCGTTCAATGGGTCAAAGGCCGGGATTTGGCGGAATAAGTCTCCACATCCACCCGCAAAACGGCCACAGATTCAGTCATAGCCTCGGTGATGATGAAATCCCGACCGGTCTGAGCGCACATAAGAATTCGCAGCCCCGCCGCCTTCTCCGCCGGGTCCGTGAGGAACACCGCTTTCCCCTCCCCCATGACGGAGGCATAAGCAGCCCCGTACTTGCAGGGGATCTCGCCGCCGGAGATTGGAGAAACGTCCGTTTCCAGCACGAAAGCCACCCGGTCATTCTTGCCGAGGACGTCCAGCTTCCGACCCTCCTTGGCGCTATGCAGATACAGGGTCAAAACCCCGTTTTCCATGGTGTAGCCATAGTGCAGGGGCACCACGTAAGGTCGGTCCCCGTCGATCATGGCGAGGTGCAGGACCTTCGCCTTATCCAGGATGGAGCGGATCGTTTCGATATCGATGATCTCTCTGTCTTTTCTTCTCATAGGTATAAAAGACGAGCCGACGGTGTTCCGCCGGCTCGTGGTTCGCTTTGGTTACGCCTTCATCTGGGACATGACTTCCTCAGCGAAGTTGTCCTCCCGCTTCTGCAGGCCCTCGCCCATCTCGTAGCGGACGAACTTGACCACTTCGGAAGCGTTCTTGGCCTTGAGCATATCCTTGACGGCGATGCCCTGGTCCTTCACGTAGACCTGCTCCAGGAGGCAGACCTCCTTGTAGTACTTGCTCATACGGCCGTCCACCATCTTCTCCACGATGGCCTGGGGCTTGGGCTTGGCAGCCTGGGCGTTCTCATCGAGAGCCTTGGCCAGCTGGATCTTCCGCTCATGATCGATGTAATCCTGGGGAAGGTCCTTCACGCCCACGCACACGGGGTTGGCCGCGGCGATCTGCAGCGCCACGTCATGCATGGCTTCCTTGTCGCAGGGAGCGGCGAACTGGACCAGTACGCCGATACGGCCGCCCATGTGGATGTAGGTATCCACGGCGCCCTCGATGCGGACGAAGCGGCGGATGGAGATCTTCTCACCGATGCCGGCCACGGCGGTGGACACGGCATGCTCCACGGTGTCGCCGTCCATGGCGGTGGCCATGAGGGCGTCTACGTCGGCGGGGTTCGTCTCAGCGATCTGCTTGGCGATCCGCTTCACGAAGTCCACGAACTTGTCGGTCTTGGCCACGAAGTCGGTCTCGCAGTTGACCTCGACCAGCACGGCCACGTCGCCGTCCCGGTAGTCGGCCACCACGCCCTCAGCGGCGATACGGCCGGCCTTCTTGGCGGCAGCCGCCAGGCCCTTTTCCCGCAGGAAGTCGATGGCCTTTTCCACGTCGCCTTCACAGGCCATAAGGGCCTTCTTGCAATCCATCATGCCGGCGCCCGTGCGCTCACGGAGGGCCGCTACGTCTTTCGCAGTGATCGTTGCCATTATCTGAATTCCTCCTCGAATTATTCCTCGGTCTCGTCCTTGTCCTCGACGTCCTCAGCGGCGGCGTCGGTCATCTGCTCGCCCTGCTTGCCCTCGAGGACGGCGTCGGCCATCTTGGAGGTGATGAGGCGGACCGCACGGATGGCGTCGTCGTTGGCGGGGATGGGATAATCCACCTCGTCAGGATCGCAGTTGGTGTCCACGGTGGCCACGATGGGGATGCCCAGCTTCCGGGCTTCGGTGACGGCGATGTGCTCCTTGCGGGTATCGATGACGAACAGCGCGCCGGGGAGCTTCTTCATCTCCTTGATGCCGCCCAGGTTCTTGATGAGCTTCTCCTGCTCGGCCTTGATGGCGATGACTTCCTTCTTGGGAAGGAGCTCGAAGTCGCCGTTCTCCTCCATCTTCTCGATGGTCTTGAGCCGGTTGATGCGGGTCTGGATGGTCTTGAAGTTGGTGAGCATACCGCCCAGCCACCGCTGGTTCACGTAGAACTGCTCGCAGCGCTTGGCTTCCTGCTCAATGGCTTCGGCGGCCTGCTTCTTGGTGCCGACGAAAAGGATATCCTTGTCCTGGCCGGCCAGGTCACGGATGAAGTAGTAGGCCTCTTCGATTTTCTTGACGGTCATCTGCAGGTCGATGATGTGGATGCCGTTGCGCTCGGTGAAGATATAGGGCTTCATCTTGGGGTTCCAACGGCGGGTCTGGTGGCCGAAATGTACACCGGCCTCCAACAGCTGCTTCATAGAGATCACGGACATGAGTAATCAAACCTCCTCGTTTTATTTTTGTCCTTCCCCCGCTTCATCCGGCCGGCAACCCATATTTCAGGGACGAGAGCCGCCGATCCACGGAGGTGCGTGATAACCTTGCATAGTATAGCAAAACAAAAGCCCCGTTGCAAGGGCTTTTTTAAAAAAATATGCTTGTTTTTTCGGGAAATGAAGCTTATTCTTCCTCTTCCTCGTCCTCTTCGTCGAAGAGATCCTGGAACTCCTGGAAGACCTCGTCCAGGAGGATCTCGTTGTCGATGGAACGGTAGGTCTCCTCCCCGTTCTCCTTCACGATCTCCAACAGGACGATCTCGTCCTCGCCCACGCCCGCCACCTCATCGAGGGGCTGGAGCGCCGCGTACCGCCTGCCCTCATAGGAGAAGGTGAGCAGCAGATCGAAGTCCACCGGTTGGCCGTTTTCTTCGTCGATCAGGGTGACGATGGTATCCTTTTCTTCCATTTTTCTTTCCTCAAAAACAGATTCGTTCAGTTTCGATGGCTTTCCATATAGCCCTGGAGGATGACCACGGCGGCCATCTTGTCGATGACCTGCTTGCGCTTCTCCCGGGAGATGTCCGCGTCCAGCAGCACCCGCCGGGCGGCCATGGTGGTCAAGCGCTCGTCATAGAAGGCGTAGTCCCCCTCCCACCGGTCGATGAGACGCTGGGCGAACTTTTTCACCTTCTCCGCCTGCTCGCCGTAGGTGCCGTCCATGTTTCGGGGCAGGCCGAACAAAAGCGTGCAGGGAGCATACTTCTTCGCCAGGGCCAGAAGGTACTCCGCGTCCTTCTCTGCGCCGCCCTTGCGGTGGTAGGTCTCCACGGGCTGGGCCGTGATGCCCAGGGCGTCGGACACGGCCACGCCGATGCGCTTGTCCCCCACGTCGAAGGCCAATATCCGCTGCATCATTCCTCTTCCCGCTTCTGACGGCGGGCGTAGAAACGCACCAGCTCCTCCAACAGCTCGTCCCGCTCCACCCGCAAGATCAAATAGCGGGCGTTCTTATAGCTGGTGATGTAGGTGGGGTCGCCGGACAGCAGGTAGCCTACGATCTGGTTCACCGGATCGTAGCCCTTCTCCTTCATGGCCGCGTAGACGGTCATGAGCACCTCCCGCGGCGTGAGCTCGCTTCGAGAGGAGGTGAATTTCGTGGTCTTTCCGCCGTTAAATTCCATGGTGTTCGGTTCCTTTCCTTCAGCGGATGGCTGAATATAGTCTCTGTCGAACATACTATACCACACATACTTCCATAATTCAAACCTTATCTATACTTTCTCACGAAAATCCCCCATCCTTTTCACAGGCCGCCGCCCCGGCGCACCTCAGGCTGAAAGAGCGCATAGAATAGGACCACAACGCGGAAGGAGGAAATTGCATGAAGAGGATAGGATGCGCCCTGCTGCTGCTGGCGCTGCTGCTGACGCTGCCCATGGGCTGCAAACAAAAGGAGGGGGCGCTGAAACGGGTGGAGCTCCACGAGGTGACCCGGTCCGTGTTCTACGCGCCCCAGTACGTGGCGCTGAACCTGGGCTATTTTGAGGAGGAGGGGCTTGCGGTGAACATCACCACCTCCGGTGGCAGCGACAAGGCCATGACCGCCCTGTTGTCCGGGGACGCGGATATCTGTCTTGCGGGGCCGGAGACGGCGGTGTACGTCTACAACGCCGGGCAGGAGAAGCACCCGGTGGTGGTGGGCCAGCTCACCAAGCGGGACGGGTCCTTTTTGCTCTCGCGCACGGACGAACCGGGCTTTACCTGGGAAAGTCTCAAGGGCAAGACCATCATCGGCGGCCGCAAGGGGGGCATGCCCCTCATGACATTGTGCTATGTGCTCCGGCAGCACGGCCTCGTTCCCGGGGAGGACGTGGAGGTCATCGACAGCATCCAGTTCAACATGATGGGCCCGGCCTTTGAGGGGGGCACCGGGGACTATGTGACCCTCTTCGAGCCCACGGCCACCCAGATGCAGAACGCGGGCAAGGGCTATATCGTGGCCAACGTGGGCCTGGAGTCCGGCAGCATCCCCTACACGGCCTATATGGTGACGCCGGAGAAGCTGGAGAAGGACCCGGAGACCGTCGCGGCCTTCCTGCGGGCCGTCTACCGGGCCCAGCAGTACTGTGCCACCGCCTCCGACGAAGAGATCGCCCGGGCCATGGAGCCCAGCTTTCCGGACACCAGCCTGGAGAGCCTGATGATCGTGGCCCACAGCTACCGGGAGACGGATTCCTGGAAGCGGGAGCTGACCATGGAGGCCGAGGACTATGCCCGCCTGCTGGACGTGATCGACGGGGCCGGGGAGCTGACCGCGCGACCGCCCTTCGGGGAGCTGGTGGACAACGGTCTGGCCGAAGCGGTGCAGAGCGGAAAATAAGGAGATATGCTTAAGGGAGCGCTTCGGCGCTCTCTTTCATATATATTTCACTTCCTACCTATTGACAATAACCGGATAACATGATATTACTTATTACATTGAAACGGACCCTTGAAAGGAGCTTTCCATGGCCGAATACATCCTGAGCTGCTGCTCCACCGCCGATCTTAGCCGGGAGCATCTTCTGTCCCGGAACATCCCCTACGTATGCTTCCACTTTTTCCTGAACGATGAGGAAAAGATCGACGATCTGGGCATCAGCGTACCGCCCAAGGTGCTTTTCGACAGCATCAAGGCCGGGGCCTCCGCCCGGACGGCCCAGGTGAACGCGGACGAGTACGAGGCCTTCTTCCGCACCTATCTGCAGGAGGGTAAGGACGTGCTCCACGTGACCCTCTCCTCCGGCATCTCCGGCACCATCAACTCTGCCCAGGCCGCCGCGGCGGTCCTCCGAGAGGAGTTCCCGGAGCGAAAGATCTATATTGTGGACTCCCTCTGCGCTTCCTCCGGCTACGGGTTGTTCATGGACAAGCTGGCGGACCTCAGGGATGAGGGCATGGGCATCGACGAGCTGAAGGACTGGGCCGAGGCGAACCGTCTCCGGCTGAACCACTGGTTCTTCTCCACGGACCTGACCCAGTACATCCGGGGCGGCCGGGTGAGCAAGACGGCGGGCTTCGTAGGCGGTCTTTTGGGCATCTGCCCCCTCTTGCACGTGAACAACGAGGGCAAGCTGGAGCCCGTGGCCAAGATCCCCTCCAAGAAGCTGGTGCGCCGGGAGATGCTCAAGAAGATGGAGACCCAGGCGGAGAACGGTCTCGATTACAGCGGCAAGTGCTATATCTGCCAGTCCGACATCATGGACGAAGCCAGAAAGGTGGCGGACGAGATCGAGAAGCGGTTCCCCCACCTCAACGGGAAGGTCCAGATCTACCCCATCGGCGGCGTCATCGGCTGCCACACCGGCCCGGGGACCGTGGCCCTGTTCTTCTGGACCGGGGAAGCGGACAGGAGACGGTAAGATGGTTTTTGTTCCTTTTTCTCTTCAGTGAAGAGAAAAAGGAACCGAAAAAGAGAAGCACAGGATGTTGAGCAAATAAAACAAGGAAGCTGGATTCGTTCAGCTTCCTTTTTGATTGAGGACAAGGCTCTGCGTTCACAGATACATCGACAGGCTCGGGATAACATTTGGGGATGGAGCACCTTGCCCTACGGTCCCCGTTGTCATCCTGACCGAGCGAAGCGAGCGGAAGGATCTCTGAACGGTGCCTGGTGTGGCGAGGGTGAAAGATGCGGCGGAAGGGGCAAGCCCCTCCCCTACGGGGATCCAACGTTTTACAAGGCAAAAGAAAAGAGTCACTCGAGAGAGTGACTCTTTGGGGTCCCGGCGGCTGCCTATCTTCCCGGGCCGTTGCCAGCCAAGTATTGTCGGTGTATGTGAGCTTAACTTCTGTGTTCGGAATGG
>CADCJW010000002.1:227602-640639 GCA_902801845.1 uncultured Eubacteriales bacterium | reverse complement strand
GTGATCGCCGCGGTCAGGGTCGTCTTGCCGTGGTCAACGTGGCCGATGGTGCCGATGTTGACATGGGGCTTCGTCCGTTCAAATTTTTGCTTTGCCATTACAATACTCCTCCAAATGATTTTTTGTTTTCACCCGCAAACGGATATTGTAACGGCTGCGGGCATGTTCCGAAAGGATGGAGCGGGTGAAGGGAATCGAACCCTCGTGACCAGCTTGGGAAGCTGGAGCTCTGCCATTGAGCTACACCCGCACATTTCCACGGTACGCACTATTTTAACCGTTTCTTTCCCAAATGTCAATGGATTCTTGCGCTTTGAACGGCTATATTTTAACGCATAACAAAAGCGCGGTCTAGCCGCGCGGGTTCAGGCGAAAAAAGAAGAACAAAGGGTCAAAAAGCGAAGGCCTTAGCCCGTGAATCCGCCCTGGTTGAAGGGGGGCGGGGTGTCCGGGCCGGGGGTGCCGTCGGGCTCGTCGGGCTGAACGGGGGCGGGCGTGGCCACGGGCTCGTCCGGGTTGTTGACCAGAGGCACGAAGGGGGTGGCGTTGGGCACGGCGGAGGCGGCCACATAGCCCACCTCATGGGGAGAGATGACCACGCCGTTCTTGCTGTAGAGGTAGACCGTCACGTTGTCCGCGCCCCGGCCCATGTACTCCTGGGCCTTGCTCATGATGACGGTGTAGTTCTTTTTGAAGCGGTTCAGCTTGGTGAACAGATCCGAGGTGTCCCCCACCTCGATCCGGTACCCTTCCGGGGTATAGAGGCTGATGCCCATGGTTTCCGTCAGATCCACGGTTTTGATCTTGTCCGCCAGGCCCAGCTCGTCCAGGGTGGAGAGCACGTCCAGCATGCTCTGGACCTGCTCGTCCGCCGGGTCGCCGATGCGGGCGCCCTTGTTGGCGCCGGTGATGATCAGCCCCTGGACCAGGGGCAGGCCCGCATAGTTGCTGGCGTCGTTCTCCAGGACGATGCCGGTCTTGTCGATGACCGCGATATACTCCTTGTTGGGACCCCAGGCCACGGCCCCCGCCCGGCCCCGCTCAGACAGGTCGATGCGGATCCGATTGGGAAACACGTACTTCACCGTGGCGTCCAGATAGGGGTCCTGCCGCAGCTTCTCCTGGGCCTCCTTCAGATCCTGCAGGAGGATGTGCCGATGGCGCTTCAGGCCGGAGGCGGCGATGATCTCCTCCTGGGAATAGCGGGAATAGGGCCCCACCACGTCGATATGCTGGATCAAGAAGGCAAAGTATCCGGCCAGCAGGGCCAGCACCCCCAGCCCCGCCAGCACCAGCAGGGCGGAAAGCCGCTTCTTGAGTTCGCTCTTGCGGCGGGCTTTGCGCTGCTCCGCCTCCAGCTTGCGCTGCTTCTGGCGAAGCTTGTCCCGCTCGCTGGCCCGCTTCTGGGCCTCCTCCCGCTCCCGGCGGGCCTCGGTCTCGTTGAGCAGCAGGGTGGTGGAGGCCTTCTTGGCGTGCTTGCGCTTGCCGTACCGCTCCCGGGGGCGCTTCTTTTGGGGCACCTTCCCCGTCCGGCGACCGTAGCGATCGAAGGTGAAGCTCTCCTTCGAGGAGGGCCGGCCCGGCTCCGTCCCCTCGTCCCGGGCAGGATAAGCCTCCTCGTCCGCCGCTTCCTCAGGCAGGGGCTCCGCCTCGTCTGCGGCGGATCCCTCCTCGTCGGCTGACACCTCGTCCTCGGCGGCGATCTCCTCGTCCTCTTCGACTTCCTCTTCCTCCTCGTCGTCGTCAGAGAACAGGGAACCTACCGAGGCCGCTTCCTCCTCGTCATCGTCGTCGGCAAACAGGTCGATATACCCTTCCGGTTTCTTCTTTTTCTTCTTTTCGCGCCCTTCGTCCTTCACCTGATCAACTATCCTCTCTTCGTATGGCCCCGCCCACGCTTCGCAGGGCGGCCGCCAAGTCAGCATATCCTCGATCGATCCGTTCGGCCTGCTCCACCACGGTGATTCCCTCCGCCCGAAGGCCCGCCAAAACAAGGGCCGCCCCGCCCCTGAGGTCGTGGGCCAGGACCGTGGCCCCGTGAAGGCTCTTCACCCCCCGGATCAAGGCGACGCGGCCGCGGACGTCACAGTCCGCGCCCATGCGCCGAAGTTCCGCCCCGTGGCGGAACCGATTTTCAAACACGTTCTCCTCCAGCACGGAGGTCCCCTTGGCCACGGTGCACAGGGCGAACAGCTGGCTCTGCATATCCGTGGGGAAGCCGGGATAGGGCAGCGTCACCAGCCGCCGAAGCTCCCTGGGCCGCTCCGGGCCCTCGATGTCGATGTCCGTCCCCTCGTGCCGTATCCGGCAGCCCGCTTCCCTGAGGGCCGTGAGGAGGGCGGAAAGATGTTCCTTCCGGGCGTCTCGGACCAGCAGCCGACCGCCGGTGATGGCCGCCGCGACGAGATAGGTCCCCGCCTCGATCCGATCCGGCATGAGGGCGTGGACCGTGCTTCGGCCCTGACGTCCGCCCCGGATGCGGATGCGGGAGCTGCCCTCCCGCCGCAGCTCGAAGCCCGCCCCGTTGAGGAAGGCCATGAGGTCGTCGATCTCCGGCTCCCGGGCCGGATTCACCAGGATGGTATCCTCCTGGGCCCCGCAGGCCGCCATGATGAGGTTCTCCGTGGCCCCCACGCTGGGATAGTCGAGGGCGATCTCCGCGCCGCCCTTGGGTCGTCCCTGGCAGCGGATGCGCCCCGACGCTTCGTCCACCCGGACCCCCATGGCCCGCAGCCCCTTGAGATGCAGGTCCACGGGCCGGTTCCCGATGTCGCAGCCCCCGGGGTAGGGCGCTTCCGCCGCCCCAAAGCGGCCGAGGAGAGGCCCCAGCAGAAACACGGAGGACCGGATGGCCCCCGCCAGCTCCTCCGGGAGCTGGGCGGACCGGGCGCAGCCGGCGTCGATGAGCAGGCCGTCCTCCTCCCATGCCACCCGGCAGCCCAGGGCCTTCAGCAGCCCCGCCATGTGCTCCACGTCCGTGAGCCGGGGACAGTTGGCGATCCGCACGGGCTCCGGCACCAGCATGGCAGCCGCCAGGATGGGCAGGGCAGCGTTCTTGGCCCCCTGCACGGTGATCTGCCCCTTCAGGGCATGACCGCCTTCGATGATGAGCTTCGCCATAGGTCCCCTCCTCCTGCTCGCATATCCTATGATATGCGGCGAAGGAACGGACCGTGCTACGCTAAATGACCACGTCCCGGCTGATGTTCAGCAATATGCCCATGGACACCATGAACACCAGCAGGGAGGAGCCGCCCGCCGAGATGAAGGGGAGCGGCTGACCCGTGGTGGGCGCCAGGCCCGTGACCACGGCGATGTTGATGAACACCTGGAGGCCGAACACGATGGAGATACCGGCGGCCATGAGGCTCCCGTACCGGTTCCGGCACTTCATGGCGATGCGCATGCCCCGATAGACGATCCAGGCATAGAGCAGGATGACGATGGCCCCGCCCACCATGCCGAATTCCTCACAGACGATGGCGAAGATAAAATCCGACTCACCGTAGGTCATGTACAAAAGCTTTTGATAGCTGTTCCCCAGCCCCTTGCCGAACCAGCCGCCGGAGCCGATGGCATAGAAGGACTGGACCAGCTGGTATCCGTCCCCCTGGGGATCCTTGAAAGGATCCCGGAAGGAGGTCAGCCGGGCCAGCCGGTAGGAGGCGGAGGTGGCCAGCACAATGAACAGCACCACGGCCACCACGCCCACGGCGATGATGTATCGCTCGTCCATGCCCCCCACGTACAGCAGGATCGCGCCTATGCCGGCCACGATCACGGCCATGGACATGTTGGGCTGGAGCATGATGAGACCGGCGATGATGCCGATGACCAGCAGCATGGGCGCAAGGCCCAGGGTGAAGGTGCGCATGTCGTCCTTGTGCCGGGCCATGTAGGAGCACATGAAGAAGATCATGCCGAATTTGGCCACCTCGGAGGGCTGGATGGAGATACCCGCAAATCGAAGCCAGCGCCGGGCGCCGTTCAGCGTGGCGCCGCCGGTGTCGCCGCTGCCGCTGCTGCCGATGAACAAGACCATGATGAGCAGGGCCACGGACACCAGCAGGAACAGGAAGCGCAGCCGATCCAGATACCGATAGTTCACCCGGGACACGATGAGCATGAGCGGATAGCCCACCGCCATGTACACGAGCTGCTTCTTCAGATAGAAGAAGCCGTCTCCCTGGGTGTGGATGGCGTAATAGTAGCTGGCGGAGAACACCATCACCAAGCCGAAGGCGCAGAGGATCGTGACCACCATGAGGATGGAGAAATCCATGGGACCCTGCTGCTTTTTATAGGTGATGAAGCTTCGCTTTGCCTTTTCCATACGTCAGTACGTCAGTCGAATTTCCGCACGATGTCCTTGAACACCCGGCCCCGCTGCTCGTAGTTGTCGAACATGCCCCAGCTGGCGCAGGCGGGAGAAAGGAGCACGTTGTCCCCGGGCTCGGCCAAATCCCGGCACTTTTCCAGGGTCTCCCGGAATGTCTCGCACCGATAGCAGATGTTGTCGAAGCCGTGGCGTTTCGCCGTCTCCATGATCTCGTCCGCCGTCTGGCCCAGGACCACGCAGGCCTTCACGTGGCTGCCGGGGAGGGCGTCGAAGACCTCCTCAAAGCCCGTATGCTTGTCGTAGCCGCCCAGGATCAGGACCGTGGGCCGGTCCATGGCCTCGATGGCCTTCACGGTGGAGTCGGGGTTGGTGCCCTTGCTGTCGTTGATGTAGCGGACGCCGGAGCGCTCGCAGACGAACTCGATCCGATGCTCCACGCCCTTAAAGGTGCGCAGCGTCTCCCGGATGACCTCCGCGTCGATCCCCTGGGACAGGGCCAGCAGCGCGCAGAGCATGGCGTTCTCCAGGTTGTGACCGCCGGGGATATAGATCTCCTTCCGATCCATGAAGGGCGTGTCCTTCCCCGCCCAGCGGAGCATGATCGTGTCCCCGTCCATGTACATGCCCTCGGGGACCTCAGTCTTGCGGGAGAAGAAGAGGACGTGGGCCGGGGTCAGCTTTTCAAAGTCGCGGACGATGGGATCGTCATAGTTGAGCACCGCAAAATCGTCCCCGGTCTGGTTGTCGAAGATCTTGGCCTTGGCGGCGATGTACTTCTCCATGGAGCCGAAGCGATCGATGTGATCCGGGGTGATGTTGCACACGCCGGCGGCCTTGGCGTGGAAGAGGACGTTCCCCTCCAGCTGCAGCGCCGCGGTCTCCGCCACGATCACGTCCCCGGGCTTGGTCTCCATGGCATGGGCGGAGATGGCCACGCCGATGTTCCCCAGCACGAAGGTCTTTCGACCGGCGGCCTTGAAGATCTCGCCGGTGAGGGTGGTGCAGGTGGTCTTGCCGTTGGTGCCGGTGATGCAGACGAAGTCCGCCTTGGAGTACCGGTAGCCCAGCTCGATCTCGGAGATCACCTCGATGCCCCGGCGCTTGGCCTCCACGATGAAGGGGCGGAAGAAGGGAATGATGGGGCTGGGAATCAGCAGATCCACCCCGTCCAGCAGGTCCATGGGATCGTCCCCCAGCCTGACCTCGTAGGCGATGCCGGAAAGGGCGTCGAAGAGGCCCTTGATCTCCGGCTTCATGTCGTTGATGATGACCCGATACCCGTTCTCGTACAGGAGCCGGGCAGCGGCGATGCCGCTCTTGGCCATGCCTACGATGAGCGCCGTCTTTTGTTGTGCCATAGTTCTCTTACCTCGCTTACTTTGTAAAAATATAGATGCTCAGGGCGCAGCAGACGCCGGTGAGGATCATGTACAGGGCGGTGATCTTGGGCTCGCTCATCCCCATAAGCTCGAAATGGTGGTGCAGGGGCGCCATCTTGAACACCCGCTTCCCCTTGCGGAGCTTATAGGAGGATACCTGAACGATCACGCTCAAAACGGAGAGCACGAAGCAGATCCCCATCAGGGGGAGCAGCAGCACCGACCGGGAGACCAGCGCTCCCATGGCGATGGTCCCGCCCAAGGCCAGGGAACCCGTGTCCCCCATGAAGATGCGGGCCGGATAGGCGTTGAAGAGGAGGAACCCCAGCAGCGCTCCTGTCCCCGCCGCAGAGAAGGCGGCCATGCCCCCGTAGTTGGCGCTTTGTTCGCTCCAACCGGCAAAGCCCTGCTCCTCCACCAGGAGGGCGAAGAGGACCGTGAGGGCCAGCTCCACCAGCAGGGAGGTCCCCGCCGCCAGGCCGTCCAGGCCGTCCGTCAAGTTCACGGCGTTCATGGTACCCATGAGCACGAACAGGGCGAAGGGGATATAGAACACCCCCATGTCCCAGCTCTTGCCGGAGAAGGGTAGCCGGATGATAGAGCCCACCGATTCGCTCCGATAGAGCCAAAAGGCGGCCAGCAGGGAGATCACGAACTGGAGCAGCACCTTTTGATAGGGCAGCAGCCCCATGCTGGTGCCGGTGCTGATCTTGATGAAATCGTCCAAAAAGCCCATGAGGCCGCAGAGCACCATGACCAGCAACACCGGCAGCACCAGGGAGAAGCCCTCCCGGACGCAGAGGAGCGCCGCCAGCAGCCAGCCCAGCAGCAGGAACACCCCGCCCATGGTGGGGGTCCCCGTCTTCTTCAGGTGGGAGGGCGGCCCTTCCTGCCGCTCCGCCTGCCGAAAGTCCATGTGCTTGAGAAAGCGGATCACCGCCGGGCCGGGGACGGCCGTGAACAGGAACCCCAGCAGCACCGCCAGCAGCAGCTTATGTACCGAGGTCATCCGTGCCCTCCCGCAAATAGTCCTCCACGATCTCCCGATCGTCGAAATGGTGCTTGACGCCGTTGATCTCCTGATAGGTCTCGTGGCCCTTGCCTGCCACCACGATCACGTCCCCCTCCCGGGCCATATCCAGGGCGTAGTGGATGGCCCGACGCCTGTCCTCGATGACGGTGTAGGCGGCCGCGGTCCGGCGGATCCCCTCCACGATGCTGTCGATGATGACCATGGGGTCCTCGGACCGGGGGTTGTCGCTGGTGATGACGGAGAAGTCCGCGTTTCGGCCGGAGATCTCGCCCATGATGGGCCGCTTGCCGTGGTCCCTGTCCCCGCCGCAGCCGAAGACGGAGATGAGGCGGCCCTTGGCAAAGCCCCGGGCCGTGGTCAACACGTTCTTCAACGCGTCGGGGGTATGGGCGTAGTCCACGTACACCGCGAAGGGACGGCCGAAGGTATCCGCCGCCTGAAGCCGGCCCACCACGCAGGGAAGCTTTTCAAGGCCCTTGCGAACGGTCTGGAAGGGGATGCCCGCCGCCACGGCCAAGGCCGCGGTGCCCATGGCGTTGTACACGGAAAAGAGGCCCGAGATATGCAGATTTACCCGGCCGTCCCCCATGGGGGTGAAGAGATGGAAGGAGGCGCCGGCGGTGGTGATCTCGATGCTCTTGGCGTAGAAGTCGCCGCCCTTGTAGATGCCCATGGTCCACAGGGGGCAGGGGAGCCCCTCGCTCATGTAGTCGGCGGCGGGGTCGTCGTCGTTGACGATGGCCAGGTCAGTCTGATAGAACAGCTTCTTCTTCGCCGCCCGATAGGCTTCGAAGGTCTTATGATAGTCCAGATGATCCTGGGTCAGGTTGGTGAACAGGGCCGCCTTGAAGCGGATGCCCGCCGCCCGGTTTTGGGCCAGGGCATGGCTCGATACCTCCATGATGACCAGATCCACCCCCCGCTCCACCATGTGATCGAGAAGCCGGAACAGGTCCACGGATTCGGGGGTGGTCCGCTCCGTCTCCACCACCTCGTCCCCCACCAGGTTGTGGATGGTGCCGATGAGGCCCACCTTAAGGCCCGCCTCCTCCGCCACGGCCTTCACCATGTAGGTGGTGGAGGTCTTGCCGTTGGTGCCGGTGACGCCCAGCATGGTCATCTTCCGCTCCGGATGGTCGAAGAAGCAGGCCGCCGCCCTTGCCATGGCCTCCCGGCCGTCCGTGACCAGCAGCTGGGGCACGTCCAGGGGAAGCCGCTCCTCCACGATGAGGGCCGCCGCCCCCTTGTCCACCGCCTGCCGGGCGAATCTGTGGCCGTCGGTCTTCTCCCCCCGAAGGCAGCAGAACAGGGACCCGGGGATCACCTTCCTCGAGTCGTAGGCCACGTCGGTGATCTCAATTTCCCATTTTGGGAGGTCCTCCCGGGGGGGCAGCTCTACGTGCAGCTCTTCGGCTATCTTGGTTAACAGCATTTCTTCTTCCTCTGGTTCCTTTCGTTCCTCCGCCGAAAACGGCATATCATTCGGCGGGCGTACCGCCGGAAAACTCCACGCGGACCGCAGTGCCCACGGGGATGTCCGTCCCCTCCGGGAACTGGGCCGTGATGACCGTGCCGGCGCTGTTGCTTCGATCATAGTCCATGACGAGGCCTGCCTTCTTCAGGGCGTCCATGGCGTTGAGCCGGTTCTTGCCCAGCACTTTAGGCATCTTGGTCATCTCCACCTCCTGCTCCTCCCCCTGGAAGGTGGTCCAGGCGGTGTACAGGATGATGGGACTGCCCCGAACCACCATGTTTCCCGGGGCGGGGCTCTGCCGCTGGACGGCGGCGGCCTTTTCGGACTCCATGAATGTGGCTTCCAGACCCGCCGTCTTCAGGACGACGTTGGCCTGTTCCACAGTCATGCCCCGCACGTCCGGCACGGAAACGGCGGTCTCCTTCCGATCCGTGGGCACGGAAAAGTAGGTGAGCACGTTCCGAAGGACCTGCTGCACAAAGGGGGCGGCCACGGTGCTGCCGTAGACCACGGGGACCTGGGGTTCGTCCACGATGATCATGCACAGGTATTCCGGGTCGTCCGCCGGGGCGAAGCCCACGAAGGAGGCCACCAGGAGGGTGCTGGACACCTTCCCGTTCTCGTCGTACTTCTGGGAGGTGCCGGTCTTGCCGCCCACGGTGTAGCCGGGGATGGCCGCGTTCTTGCCGCTGCCGGAGTCCACCACGCCCGTGAGATATTTGCGGATCTTAGCGGAGGTGTCGGGGCTGATGACGGTGCGGACCAGCGTCCGCTCGTTGTGCTCCAAAACGGTGCCGTCCGCGGCGGTGATGTCCGCCACGTAGTAGGGCTTGAGCAGGTCGCCGCCGTTGATGGCGGCGCACACGGCCATGGCCATCTGCAGCCCCGTGCAGGAGATGCTTTGGCCGAAGCCGATGCGGGCCAGATCCGTATCCCGAATGTACTTGCGGTGGGTGACCTTGCCCGTGGTCTCGCCACCAATGCCCACGCCGGTCTTGTCGTTCATACCGAAGGCGTAGATGTACTCGTAAAATTTGTCCGTGCCCATCTTCAGGGCCATGGACATGAAGGCGGGGTTGCAGCTGTTCTGCACCGCCTGGGCCAAGGTCTCCTGCCCGTGGCCCTTGGTGCGCCAGCACTTGATCTTCTGGCCCAGCACGTTCAGCGATCCCTTGCAGTTGAAGGTGGTGGAATCGCTCACCGTGCCGGAGTCCAGGGCCGCCGCCAAGGTGACCACCTTGAACACGGACCCGGGCTCGTAGGTCTCGGTGACCATCCGCTGCCGGGACAGATCCAACAGCGTCTCCGCGTCCGTACGGGGCGGGCTGTTGGGGTCGATGGTGGGATAGGAGCTGATGGCGTAGATCTCGCCGGTCTTGGGGCTCATGACCACGCCGTAGGCGTATTTAGCCAGATTGGTCCGGGCCGCTTCCTCCAAGGCGCTCTGCAAAAAACCTTCGATGCCCGTGTCCACGGTGAGCTGGACCGTGGCGCCGGCGATGGGGGCGGTGTAGGAGGATTCGCCGCCGGGAATGGCGTTGCCGTCCCGGTCGGTCTCGGCGATCTGCTTCCCGTCCACGCCGGAGAGGATGGAGTTATAGGAGAGCTCCACGCCGGTCTGGCCATCCCCGTCCACGTTGGTGAAGCCCAGGAGCTGGCCGAACAGGTTCCCCTCGGGGTAGTTCCGCTTCACGTCAGAGTAGTAGCTGATGGCCCGGTTCTCCTGGAAGGTGACCAGCTGGGCGATGATGTTGGATTCCACCTGGTCCTTAATCTTCACCTGCTGATAAAACTTGCCGTCCCGGGGGTTCACCTTGGTCATCTTGCTGATGATGGTCTCATAGTTCACGTTGAGCAGGGTGGAAAGGATGTTGGCGATACGCTCCCGATCCGCGTCTTCGGTGATGGCCTGTGGGTTCACGCAGACCTGATAGGTGGTGTAGCTCTCCGCCAGCACGTTTCCGTTCCTGTCCAGGATCTTGCCCCTCTCCGCCTTCAGCGAGAGGGAGCTTTGCCACTGGCGCTGGGCCATCTTGGCGTATTCCGGACCCTTCACGATGGACACGTAGTAGAGGTTGACAAGCAACGCCGCCAGCAGGAGTACGGCAAATATGGAAGCCACCAACAGCTTCCGGCGGAGCCTGGATATGCGGGGCCGACGGGCCTTTATTCTTTTTTTCCGCTGCTCCCTTTGCTTCACTGACCTTTTCTTGGTCCTTTCTCGTGGGGTTAGTTATCGTTCCAGCTCATGACCCGGCCCACGCTTTGGTTGGCCTCGTTGATGGTGGCGTAATCGTTCAGGGTGCTCTGCTGTTTGCGCAGGAGGGAGATGTTCTCCTTGTAGGTGGCGATGTCGTCCTCCAGGGAATGGATCTCCGTGTAGATCTTGGCGATCTGCGCGCTGCCGCTGATGGCCAAAATAGCGGTGGCCGCGATGAGGAACACGGAGAGGATCAGCAGGATGCGGGAGTAGATGGGCACCCGGGGCTGCCGGATCTCCACCGCTTCCTCCTCTTCGATCTCCTTCTCCCGGGGCTGGGGATAGACGGGCAGATTTTCCGCCACCTCCTCCACCATGCGGACCTCGGGGCCGTTGCGACGGGAGGGGGAGTAGATGCGGGTCACCGGCGCGCCGCTGCCGGTGTTTTTTTCCGTATCAAAGGATACTTCCATGGTTCCTCCCTTCTCTATACGTGTTCCGTTCCGCTCCTATGCCTAAGGGCAGCTTCTCCAGGGCCCTGAGCTTGCAGCAGGTGGAGCGGCTGTTCTCCTGTTGTTCCGCCGCGCAGGCGGTCAGGGGGTGCTTCGTCAAAACTTTCCCGTAGGGTGTCCTTCCGCAGACGCACTGGGGGCTTCTGGGCGGGCAGACACAGGGGTTCTCCGCCGTTTTGAAGGCGGTCTTCACGATCCGATCCTCCAGGGAATGGAAGGTGAGGATCACCAGCCGGCCGCCGGGATGCAGCAGGTCGATGCAGCTGTCCACCGCCTCCCGAAGGCCCTGAAGCTCGCCGTTTACCTCAATGCGAACGGCCTGGAAGACGCGGCGAGCCGGGTGCTGCTGCTCCTTGTGGCGGAACTTCGCCGGAATGGCGCCGGTGACGACGTCCGCCAACTCCGTGGTGGTGGCGATGGGCTTCTCCGCCCGCTTCTCCAAAATTCGCCGGGCGATGAGGGGAGAGAACCGCTCCTCGCCGTAGTCCCGGAAGATGCGGACGAGCTCCTTCTCCGAATAGCCGTTCACCACGTCCGCCGCGGTGAGGGGGGCGCTTTGGTCCATGCGCATGTCCAGGGGCGCCTCGAACTTATAGGAGAAGCCGCGGCTGGGCTCGTCCAGCTGATGGGAGGAGACGCCCAGATCCAGAAGGATCCCGTCCACCTTGTCTACGCCCCGCTGCAGGAGCAGGGTCTTCATGTGGAAGAAGTTGCCATAGAGGGCGGTGAACCTGTCCTTGAAGGGGGCGAGCCGCCCCTCGGCCGCGGCGAGGGCGTCCCTGTCCCGGTCGATGCCGAAGAGACGGCCGTCGGCCGGAAGGAGGTTCAGGATGGCCTCGCTGTGGCCGCCGCCGCCCAAGGTGCCGTCCACTAACACGCCGCCCCGCGCCGGTTGCAGGAGGGAGAGCACTTCCTCGACCATGATAGGCGCGTGGTAAAAAGCCGGATTCAGCTGGTTCGATTTCATGGCGGACCTCCTTTCTTCGGGCGTTGGGGCCGTTTTTGGCCGTATGGACATACGTCCACATATATATACAGAGTGTATTATATCGCAAGTCGACCCGTTTGTCAGTAAGGAAATGTGATAAGAGGGTGATATTTCTATTTTTTTCTTTTTGGTGAAAAGAAAAAGAGGCGGAAAAGAAAAGCACAAAAAATAAGATAGGGACAGGCACGTAAAAGCCTATCCCCAAATAAAGTTTTTTTGGTCCCTTTTCTTTCAATAAAATCCTCTTATTCCGGCACTTTCTCGGAATATCCAAAGATGATGCCGTCGGGCAGGGTGCGCAGCTGGCTCCAGTCCTTCTTGTTGCCGCCCCGATTCAGCCGCTCACCCATGAACACCAGGCAGGTGGACACGCCGCCGTCCACATTATAGGCCTGTCGGCAGCCCAAGGACGCCATGATGTCCGCGAACTCGTTGAGGTCCCAGCCAAGGTTCGCCTTGGGGTTGTCGCTCCGATAGCCGCCCACCACCACGATGAAGTGGCCCGGCTCCACCATACCGATGCCCACCCGGGGGTTGGTCTTAAAGAGCCAGTTCTTTTCCAAAACCTTCGCGTCGGCCTGGACCCCATCCTGGATCAGGATCGGTCCGAAGGACACGCAGTTCTCCGCACCGTTCTCCTGGATCAGCTGGGCGGAGGTGATCTTCTCCTTGGGGACGAGCTCCAACGACAGGGTCTCAGGATGCCAGATCATCAGATCCCCCTTATTGCTGCTCTGATAGACCCAGTTATCCCGGATCAGCACGCCCTTCTTGTCCGCATCCATGTGGATAAGGTTGTCGCCCGTGACCAGCAGCACCGCCTTATACTTCTTGGCGATGTTCATGGCGCTGTCCTTTCCCTTGCCGGCCCGCTTCTCATCGCCGAAGCCGGATCGGTACTCGTCCGCCCGCATGTGGATATCCACCACGTAGTAGGGGAAATCCAGAGTGTTCTTGCCATAGGCGCAGGTGCCGGTAAACTCGTCGATCGTGACGGACAAGGTCTTGTTCTTATAGGACCACTTGCCGAACTCTGGGCTCACCTCAACGATCTCCGTGTCGCTGTACCAGACATCGTCCGGATCCGGGGTGGCCGTAGGCTCCGGCGTTGGCTCCTCCGTGGTCGCCGGCGTGGGTTCCGGCGTGTCCGTAGGAACCGGGGTAGGCGTGTTCGTGGGCGCCGGCGTATCCGTAGGCGTGGGTGTGAAGGTGGGTACCGGCGTCCGGGCCGCCGCCTCCGCCAATACGGCGTCGAAACGCTCCGCCGCCGCGGCCTGCCGCTGGTTGATGGACGCCGCCCGATACAGACCGAAGCAAAGGACCGCCCCGGCCAGCAGCGGCACCAGAATGCCCACCAGCACCGGCATCCGGGGGGACAGAATCTTCTTCAACAGGATCATGATCGCAAACAGCACCGCCGCCAGCGCCACAGAAAGCAGGATGGGCAGCAGCACCGTCTTCGTCTCCGCCAAACGCGGCATAGGCGTGGGCACGGGGGTGGACATATCCACAATCGCCCCGATGACAGGCGCTTCCGTAGCGGGCACCAGGGTCGGCGTGGCCGTAGGCTCCGCCGTGGGGGTGGCCGTAGGCGCCTCCGTGGGCGTGGGTTCCTCCGTAGGCTCCGGGGTGGGGGTGGCCGTGGGCACGGGGGTGCTCAAAGCTTCGAAGGAGACGCCCTCCAGCATATCTCCCTCCGTATCCTTGCCCACGATGGTGTGGTAGAGGACGTAGGTATCGTCCGCATAGGGAACGTAGTGGAAGGTGCGCCAGGAGGCGTATCCTCCTTCGTACAGCTCCGCCGCCTGGGCGTAGCCGGCGGAAAAGTCGTACTTTTCCCCGTTCTTGTCGCCGCTGTTTACGACAAAATAGATCTTTTTCAGCCAGGCGTTGCCCTTGATGCGGTTGTAGATGCCGGTTAGGATGGAGTAGGCCACCTCGCTCTCCGCCATAAGGGGATAAAGCCGATTTTTGCCGTGGCTTACGATGATCGAGGGGCGATAGGTTTCGATGGCGTTCAACAGCTCCCGGGACACGTCCCCGTTATGCTCCCAGGTGGACTTGAGTACGTCCGCGTCCAAAGACCGCCGGCCGGTGGTCTCCAAAAAGATGGGCGCGTAGGTGAGTCCCATCTTCCACAGGGTCAGGAAGCATTCCTCCTGCCGGGCCCTGTTGTAGGGATTCAGGTACACCAGCTGCACGGGTACGCCCTTTTCTATCAGTGTCGGCAACAGTCCACCGAAGCAGGACAGCTCCTCTCCGGGATACCCGCAGACCAGCATGACGGCGGGGTTTTTCTCCGGCGCCTTGAATTGAGGCAGCTCCCCGGGCAGTTCTCCGGGGGTATAGGCGGAAAGTTCGCTGATAGCGCCCTCGCCTTGGAAATAAATCACGAAGCCGCGGACCCCGGATTGGGGCACGGGAATGATCTCGGAATATTGAACGGGCACGTAATCCTGGCTGGAAATATTCTTTTTGTCAGCGTCCAGCCAGGTGATCTTTACCCCGGTGGGCAGAGTGTTCCAGGCGACGTACGCATAGCCCATATCTATGGTGGAATACACGCTCACCGTCTCGCCGGACATATAGCTCACCCGGCTGTTGAAGACGCCGTCCGTCAGCCGAGCGGTATAGGCACCGTGTTTTTCATCGGAGAGGATCAGCACCTCCCGCATATCCACCGCTTCTTCCTCGCCCTCAGCCACAGAAAACACGGTATTGGCCGCAAGCAGCAATACCGTGAGCAGAAGTATACAGATCCTTTTCAGTCGCTTCATGTTCAGAATATCCGCATGGGAACGATGAGATAGAAGTAGTCCTCCCCGTTCACCGGCCGGATCACGCAGGGATTGATGGGGCTGTTGCACTCCAAGTATACCTTGTCGTCCTCCATGTTTTTAAGCACGTTCAGCACGAACCGGGGATTGAAAGCAATGTCCAGCCCGTCGCCCATGACCTGGGCGGGAAGCTCGTCCTCCACCTTGCCGATGATGCTTTCCGCCTTGATGACCACGGCTTCGGAACCGATTTTGAAGAGGACGCTGTTGTTCCCCTCTCGAGAAACCAGCTGCGCCCTATCCACGCTCTCCATCAGAGCGTCCTTGTCCACCAAAACCCGGGTCCTGCAGTCCTTGGGCAGGATGCGCTTATAGTCGATATAGTCACTGTCGATGAGGCGGGAGATGAGGATGGTGCTGCCCATATCCGCCTTCATGTGGGTCCGGGAGAAGGTGAGGGAGGCCTTGCCTTCCCCTTCCTCCATCATGCGGGCGATCTCGTTGATGGTCTTGCCAGGGAGTACCACCCGCTTGGAGGGAGCTTCCTCCTCGATGACCATGGTGTTTTTGGCGAACTGATAGGAGTCCGTGGCCACCATGGATAGATTTTTTCCCTCGCATTCCAGCAGCACGCCGGCCAGCATGGGACGGCTGTCGTCCTGGGCCACGGCGAAGGAGGTATGCTCGATGGTCTTCTTCGCCTTATCCCGATCGAAGGTGATTGTGAACTGATCGTCCCCGTCGAAGCTCATCTGAGGATACTCGTCATACTCCATGCACTGAAGCTGGTTCACCGTCCGTCCGCAGCGGATGGTCAACGTGCGCCCATCCATGGAGAAGAAAGCACTCTCCTCGGGGAGCTTGCGTACGATGTCGGAAAAGATGCGGCCGCGGATGACGCATTCGCCCTCCTCCTCCACGGTGGCGGGGAGACGATACTCCTTTTGGAGCGTCAGATCGGAGCAGCGCAGCAAAACGCCCGCTGCGTCCGCCATGATCTGGATGCCGTCCAACACGGGCATGGTGGAGCGCACAGGCAGCGCCTTGCTTACGGACAGGATGCCGTCGTTCAAAACTTTTGAATCTACACAAAATCTCATATATTTGACCTCTCTTTATGTCAGGATAGCACGGTCCGTGGGGTTTCTCAACCCCTGACGCTCCATTTTTACAAGATGGTAAAATTTGCCGAGGGGGATGATTTTTATTTTTATAGCAGTAGTTTTAGTAGGGGCTGTGGCGCCCGGGGATAAGGGGAGAAAACGGCCGCTGTCCGGGAAAAAAATCTGTGGAAAGGGCTGTGGGCAGCCTGTGGAAAAGAGGATGGGATGCCCGTCTTGTCCCCGCTTTCCATGGTTTCCACCCATTTCATCCACCGGATATCCACCACGGTGGATGGTAGCCGCCGTCTCTCTTTTGCGGCTCTTTACCCCTCGGTGATCTTCTTTCGGATATCCTCCAGGCTCCGCTTGAACTCCGCGTCCTCCTGCATCATGGTCTCGATCCGGCCGCAGGCGGAGATGGCGGTGGTGTGGTCCGTACGGTCGAACAACAAGGCGATCCGCTTGTAGGGGAGGGAGAGCATGTCGTGGCAAAGGTACATGGAGATCTGCCGTGGCACCACCACCTCCTTGTCCCGACGCTGGGACATGAGGCTTTGAAGGTTGATGTGGTAGTAATCCGCCACGATCTCCTTGATCCGGGTGGGGGTCACGTCCACCTTTTTATCCTCGGGCAGCAGGTCCTTCAGCGCTTCCCGGGCCAGGGCCATGGTAATGGGCTCTTCCTTTAAATTAGAATAGAAGAAAACCTTGGTGAGGCTGCCCTCCAGCTGGCGAATATTGTTGGGCACGTGCTCGGCAATGAACTGGATGATGGAATCGTCCACCGCCCGGCCCTCCTGTTGAGCCTTGTTCCGCAGAATGGCGATACGGGTCTCCACGTCCGGCTCCTGAATATCCACGCTGAGACCCCCAACCAGCCTAGAGCGGATCCGCTCCTCCAAATTGGCGATCTCCTGAGGCGGCCGGTCGGAGCTGATGACGATGCCCTTGCCCGCGTTGTGCAGGGTGTTGAAGGTGTTAAAAAACTCCTCCTGGACGGACTGCCGGTTGGCGATAAACTGGACGTCATCGACCATGAGTAGATCCACGTTCCTAAACCGATGGCGGAACTCCGCGTTCTTGCCCATGCGGATGGCTTCGATGAGCTCGTTGGTGAAGGTCTCGCTGGTCACATAGAGAACCCGGGCCGTGGGAAAGTTTTGTTTTACGGCGTGGCCGATGGCGTGCATCAGGTGGGTCTTGCCCAATCCCACACCGCCGTAGAGGGAGAGGGGATTATAAACCCGGCCGGGAGCCTTGGCCACCGCCTGGGCGGCGGCGTGGGCGGACCGGTTGGAGTTGCCCACCACGAAGGTGTCGAAGGTATAGCGCGGATTCAGGGCATAGATGCTGGGCGTGGCGGTCTGCTCGTCGTGGTCGAAATCCCGCCGCTGATCGGGCAGGATGAGCATGATGTCCACGATCTGAGTGTTGGCCTGCTTGGCCGCCATGCGCAGAGTATCCTTGTAATACTCTGTAAGGGTAGACTTGGTGGTCCCGTCCGGGCATTGGATGATCAGGATGCCGTTTTGGATGGTGACGGGTTCCAATACGTCGATCCATCTATGAAAACTCATGGACGACATGTTCTTGCGTATATTCTCACGGGTCAGAGCCCAAATCCCTTGCATTTGTTCCATCGATATTCCCCCAAAGTATATGGATAGCTCATCTATAATAACAAAAAAAATCCCCAAAAGCAAAGGTTTTTTGGAGGTATTTGATAGATAAACATATACCCCAACCCCTTGTGGGAAGGTTAAAAATTTATATCAATATATAGTATTTTTTCACCGATACAGCGTGAAGGAAGGAAGCAGACGGATGTGGACAACGCCCACGATATCGTCCAAAAAAACGCAGCCGATCCCTTCCTCCCGACTGTCCTCCAGATATTGACGGTCGTCGCTCAATACGAACACGCACCCGTCGGGCACCGTCAGGGTATCGAAGTCGGTCAAATGGACGGCGCCATACTCCTCCTCTTCCAGGCGATATTTTTCGTCGATCCAGATGGCGCCGCTCTGTCCGCTGACGGTCTCGCCGGCAGTGGCCACTACCCGCTTGATCAGCAGCTGATTGGTGCCGGGGCGATAGAAAGCCACCATATCCGTTCGCTCGATATGGGCATAGTATTTATAAAGCCTGTCCACCAGCACCAGATCTCCCTTATGGAAGGTGGGAGCCATGGAATCGTTGCCCAGCTTCACCCACTTAAACCAGAAGAAGCAAACGAAAACCATGAACAGCACCGCCAGCAGAGAGCTGAATGCCCAGCGCCACAGGTTGTGCTGTCGATGCAGGTTTTTGAATGTGTCCCGCCGCAGGGGAACGGTGTCCTGGCTCATACGTCGTATTCGATCTTCGGCAGCCGCTTGGCATGGGAAAAGGGCAGCAGCACCCGATTCACACGGCCGATGACCCGCTCCTTGGGGATATTGCCCACCATGCCGTCGGTGCTGTCCCGGGAGACCAGCCGATTGTCCCCCATGACGAAGACGCAGCCCTCCTCCACCTGGTAGGTCCCGTCGTGCTTGGCGGTCATGCCGGTGGTCACATAGTCCTCCTTCAAGGTCACACCGTTCACCTGGACGACCCCATCCAGAATAGTGACGATATCCCCGGGGAGGCCGATGATCCGCTTGACGCAGGTATATTCGTCGTTATTGGGGTAGTAGCAGATGACCACGTCCCCCCGTTCCATGGAGGAGAAGATATAGGTCAGCTTTTCCACCGCCATATAGTCTCCCGGCATAAGGGTGTTTTCCATGGAGGAGCCCTTCACCCGCATGGGTTCGAACACGGCCGCCCGGATGGAAAAGGCCAGGATGAACATCAGTACCAATGTGATGCAGTATTCCATGATCTCCCATACGCGGCCGCCCTTGAGATGCTCGTTCCGGCGAGCGACCAGCCGCATCATATTTCTTTTGTCCTCTTTTGTCAGCATTCTTCCTTGTTCTCCGCTGGAATGATCTTTTTGGCCCGGCGCAGGAACTCCAGCCTGTCCAGCATCACGATCCGGCCGCATCCTTCGCACTTCAATTTTATATCCGCCCCCACCCGGGTGATCTCCCACAGATTTTCCCCGCAGGCGTGGGGCTTTTTCAATATGACCCGGTCGTGGAGTTCAAAGGCGTCGATCATACGCCGTCCTCCCCATAGAGGATGTATTTATCCACCATGTCCGACAGCAGCGCCGCCTTCTCCTCCTGGAAGAAGTGGCCCGCGTTCCGCAGGGAGTAGAATTCGCCCCGCTTCAGGACGGCCTGCACCTTTTCCAGATTTTCAAAGGGCTGGACACGATCCTCCTCGCCCCAGAGCACGAAAGCCGGGTGATCCGAGGTTTTGAGCCCCTCCCAGACCAGCTCCTCGTCGAAGTTTCGAAGGCAATACATGAGGGCCTGTCGGGAGGAATAGCTGTCCAGGGTCTCGAAGTATTCGTTCAGGACCTCCTTCGTCAGCACCGTGCTGTCGTAATAGCACTGCTGCAGGGCCTCCCGCACGTCCTTTTTCGTGTACCCTTCCCGGACGAAGGGCCCCAGGAAGGGGGCGGCCATCCGCCGGATCTTCTTGGGCATCTGCTTGGTGATCCCGCCGGGGCAGAGGACGGTGACCTTGTCGAACATCTCCGGGAATCTGGTCATGGCCCGGAGCAGGTACATGCCGCCCAGTGACGCGCCGACGGCGTGGACGTGATCCAGCTTCAGGGCCTTGATGAACTCCACCAGGGCATCCGCCATCTCGTCCATGGAGTAGTTCATGGACACGGGACGGCCGGAGAAGCCGAAGCCGATGAGATCGAGGGCGATCACGTTGTACTTTTCCGCCAGCAGAGGGATCATGTCCCGCCAGGTATAGAGGCTCTGACCCAGGGAATGGACCAGCAGCAGCGGCTCGCCCTCGCCCAGGGTCACATAGTGGATGGAACACTTCTCCGCCTTGCCCCCGGGAAAGCCGGGCAGCTGGATGGTCAATTTTTCCCCGATCAAATCGGAATTCACGATGGGTCGGTACAGGTACGCCATACAAACACTCCTTTACCCTACACTATACCGCAAACCCCTTTCCTCCGCAAGGACGCCGCCCATAAAACCTGCTTGAATATTTTGTGAACATAAGGGAAAACTGCTATCATTTCGGTGCGCCTTTGGGGCAAAATCTTACCGCTGTTCAGCAGCGCAAAAGCCCGATCCGGCTGATTTGGATCGGGCTTTTGATCGCTTGAAGCTTATTTATCCGTGTGCAGATCCACCTGCTGATGGGCCAGGGGCAGTTCGTTGGCGGTGAGGGTTTTTTGAACGGCCTCGTTGAGACCGAAATAAACGGTCCAGTAATCGCCGGAATTGAACCAGGTCCGAAGTTTGAAGGTGGGCAGGCCGCCTTCGGTGACGGTGACCAGGGCCTCGGGAGCGGGATCCTGGAGGACCAGGGTGTTGGCCTTGGCACAGTCGAGAAGGAGAGCGCAGACCTTTTCCTTGTCGGCGGCGGGGCTCAAAGTCACGTCGATGTCAAGACGCCGGATGTCGTTGGCGTTCAGGTTCTTGATGGCAGCATTGGCCAGGGCGCCGTTGGGCAGGGTGATCTGCAGGTTGTCGGCGGTGGCGATAACGGTATAGAACATGGTGATTTTCTTCACCGTGCCGTCATGGGCGCCGTCGCTGATGAAGTCGCCCACCTTGAAGGGGCGGAAGATCATCAGCATGATGCCGCCGGCGAGGTTGGACAAGGATCCTTGAAGGGCCAGACCAACGGCCAGGCCGCAGGAGCCCAGCACGGCCAGAATGGAGGCGGTGGGCACGCCCACGGTGGTGACGGCCATCATGATGACCAGGGCATAGAGCAGTACCTTCACGGCGCTGGCGAAGAAAGTTTGCACCTCCGGAGCCAGCTTTTGAATAGCCCGGTTTTTCTTCACCAGCTTGACGATCAGTTTCGCCAGCCACAGGCCGATGACGAGGATCAGCAGGGCCGCCACGATGCGCATGGCCAGCTCCGCGACGCCGGTGCCGATCAGGGCACCCAGGTCCAGTTTGTCTTGCAGCATAGTTGTTTCCTCCTTATATAGTGATATTTGACCTTAGCCTACAACTATATTGACGATGTTCTTCACCACGATGACCTTGCGAACGGTCTTGCCGGCGAGGAAGGGCTGGACCAGGTCGGCGGAGAGGACCGCCTGCTCCACCGCGGCCTTGTCCAGATCCGCGGGGAGGGAGATCCGGGTACGGACCTTGCCGTTGATCTGGATGCCGTACTCCACGGAATCCGCCACGAGAGCGCTCTCCTCGTAGGTGGGCCAGGGGGTGTGATGGAGCTCCGGATAGCCCAGGGCTTCGTTGATCTCCTCGGCGATATGGGGCGCGAAGGGGTCGAGAAGGAGGAGAAGCGTGTGGAGCTCGTCCCGGGTCAGGCTGCCCTTGGCGTAGAAGTCGTTCACCAGGCTCATCATGGCGGCGATGGCGGTGTTGAACTTCATGTGTTCGATGTCGTCGGTCACCTTCTTGACACAGGCATGGACCTTGGAGCGCATGTCCTTGGTCTCGCCCTCGCCGTCCACCATGTCCTGGAGCCGCCAGACCCGGTCCAAAAACCGCTTGCAGCCGTTGGCACTCTGCTCGCTCCAAGGAGTGGCGGCGGTGTAGTCGCCCATGAACATGACGTAGGTGCGCAGGGTATCCGCCCCCAACCGGTCGATGACGTCGATGGGGTCCACCACGTTGCCCTTGGATTTGCTCATCTTTTCCCCGTCGGGGCCCAAAATGAGGCCCTGGTAGGTGCGCTTGGCGTAAGGTTCGGGGGTGTTGACCTCCTGGATATCGTAGAGGAACTGATGCCAGAACCGGGAGTAGAGCAAGTGACGGGTCACGTGCTCCATGCCGCCGTTGTACCAGTCCACGGGCATCCAGTATTGCATCTTCTCCCTGTCACAGAAGACATCGTCGTTGTGAGGGTCGATGAACCTGAGGTAGTACCAGCTGGACCCGGCCCACTGGGGCATGGTGTCGGTCTCCCGCTTGGCGGGGCCGCCGCACTTCGGGCAGGTGCAGTTGACGAAGGAGGGGATGCGGGCCAGGGGGCTCTGACCGTCGGTGCCGGGCTCGAAGTTCTCCACGTCGGGGAGGGTCAGGGGCAGCTGGTCATAGGGCACGCCCACGGTGCCGCACTTCGGGCAGTGGATGAGGGGGATGGGTTCGCCCCAGTACCGCTGGCGGTTGAAGGCCCAGTCCTTCATCTTATATTGGACGCCCTTGTGGCCCAGGCCCTTCTCCTCCAGATACTGGAGCATGGCGGCGATGGAGTCCTTTTTGTTGTCGTAGGCGTTCAAGAAGTCGGAGTTGATCATGGGGCCGTTGCCGGTGTAGGCGCCTTTCTCGATGTCGCCGCCCTGGATGACGGGGATGATGTCCACGCCAAACTTCCTGGCGAAGGCCCAGTCCCGCTCGTCGTGGGCGGGGACAGCCATGATGGCGCCGGTGCCGTAGCCCATCATCACGTAGTCCGCGATGAAGATGGGGATCTGCTTCCCGTTCACGGGGTTGACGGCGGTGAAGCCCTGAAGACGGACGCCGGTCTTGTCCTTGACCAGCTGGGTCCGCTCGAACTCGGTCTTCTTGGCGCACTCGGCCCGATAGGCTTCCACGTCCGCCCAATTCTCGATCTTTTCCTTATATTTATCGAGGAGCGGATGCTCCGGGGCCATGACCATGAAGGTGACGCCGAAGAGGGTGTCGCAGCGGGTGGTGTAGATCTCCAGCTTTTCGGGCACGCCCTCAATGGCGAAGTTCACGAAGGCGCCGGTGGATTTGCCGATCCATTCCACCTCCTGCTGCTTGATGGAGTCGGGGTAGTCCACGGTATCGAGGCCGGAAAGGAGCCGGTCCGCGTACTGGGTGATCTTCAAATACCACACGTCCTTGGGGAGCTGGATGACGTCGCTGTGGCACACGTCGCACTTGCCGCCCTGGGAATCCTCGTTGGAAAGGACCACCTTGCAGTGGGGGCAGTAGTTCACCTGGGTCTTGGCCCGGAAGACCAGGCCGTGCTCGAACATCTTGAGGAAGATCCACTGGGTCCACTTGTAGTAGTCCGGCAGGGAGGTGGAGATCTCGTGGGTCCAGTCGAAGGAGTAGCCCACCCGCTTCATCTGATCCTTGAAGTGGTCCACGTTCCGGGTGGTGATGATGTGGGGATGGGTGTTGGTCTTGATGGCGTAATTCTCCGCGGGCAGGCCAAAGGAGTCAAAGCCCATGGGGAAGAGCACGTTGTAGCCCTCCATGCGCCGCTTGCGAGAGATGACCTCCAAGCTGGTGTAGGCCTTGATATGACCCACGTGCATGCCGGCGCCGGAGGGGTAGGGGAACTCCACCAGGCCGTAGAACTTGGGCTTGGAGTAGTCGTTCGTGGCCTCGAAGGCCTTTTCCTCCGCCCAGCGGGCTTGCCATTTGGGCTCGATGACTTTGGGATCGTAGACAGTCGCCATAGGAACCTCCTACAAAAAAATGCGGTACAGTACTGAATCATTAATGTATAACTTTTGTGAGGTTTTGTCAACAAACTTTACAAGGGGGATAGGTTGTGGTAAACTGCAAAAAAATCCCGGGAGGCGGAAGATCGAATGTATCCGTTTTTACATATAGGGAACCTGTCCCTGCCCATGTACGGGCTATGCACCATGGTGGGGACCGTCTTCGCGCTGCTCCTTGTATTCCGGCTGCGGAAGAAGGGGTCGCCCCTCAGCGAGGACAATTTGCTGGACGCCCTCATCTGGGCCATCGTACTGGGGTTCGTCTGCTCGAAGCTGCTGTATTTCTTGGTGGACCCGCCCCAAATGCCCCATAGCTGGCGGGAGCTGTGGGACATCATCTCCACCGGGCTGGTGTTCTACGGCGGGCTCATCGGCGGGCTGCTGGGGCTGCTGATCGTGAGCAAAAAGACGAAAAAACATATCCTGACCTATACGGACCTGATGGCGCCCTGTTTCTGTCTGGCCCACGCCGGCGGGCGGATCGGGTGCCTGATGGCGGGCTGCTGCTACGGGATGGAATACACGGGCCCCTGCGCCGTGGTGCTGGACGGGGTGTCTCGGCTGCCCACCCAGCCCATGGAGGCCATCTTCCTGGTGATCCTGGCGGGCGTTCTGACGGCGATCTTTCTGAAGAAGCCGCGGCAGGGGACGGTGACCGGGTGGTATATGGTCCTGTACGCCCTGTGGCGGTTCGGCATCGAGTTTTTCCGGGCGGACGAGCGGGGCGCCGTGGGGCCCCTGTCCACCAGCCAGTTCATCTCCCTGTTCATATTCGCGTTGGGGCTGTTCCTGCTTGTTCGCAGCCGTAAGGCCGTGAACGACTTTTATGTGGAATAAATAAAGCGGGTCACTTTTCTTGAAAGAAAAGTGGTGCAAAAGAACTTTATGAAGGGGTGTTGCTTTGTACGAAAAGTTTCACCCCTTCTTGCATTTCTCTTTTTCCGCCGCTTTTTCCCTTTAGCCCAAAGAGAAAAAGCGGCAAAAAACAAAACAACTCCCCCACACGTTTCACGTGAAACATTGCTTTTTCTCCCGGGGTATGGTATCCTGTAGCCGCAACGAACGACAAAGGAGACACTTCCTTGGCTAAGATCATCTGCATCGCCAATCAAAAGGGCGGGGTCGGCAAGACCACCACCGCCGTAAACCTGTCCGCCTGCGTGGCCCAGCTGGGCAAGCGGGTGCTGTTGGTGGACATGGACCCCCAGGGGAACACCACCAGCGGTCTGGGCGTGAACAAGAACAAGCTGGAATCCTCCGTCTACGACGTGCTCATCAACGACGTGGACGTGACGGACGCCATCCGGGACACTATGATCGACACTCTGAAGCTCCTGCCCGCCCGGGTGGAGCTGGCCGGGGCGGAGGTGGAGCTGGTGAACCTGCTGGCCCGGGAGCAGCGGCTGAAGAACGCCATCGCCCCCGTCCGGGACCGGTTCGACTACATCTTCGTGGACTGCCCGCCGTCCCTGGGCCTGCTGACGCTGAACGCCCTCAACATGGCGGACACGCTGCTGGTGCCCATCCAGTGCGAATACTACGCCCTGGAGGGCCTGTCCCAGCTCATGAACACGGTGAAGCTCATTCGCAGGAACCTGAACCCCCGGCTGGAGGTGGAGGGCGTGGTCCTCACCATGTACGACGGCCGAACCAACCTCTCCCAGCAGGTGGTGGGCGAGGTGAAGCGGTTCTTCAAGAACAAGGTCTACGACACCATCATCCCCCGGTCCGTGCGGCTGGGGGAGGCCCCCAGCTTCGGCCTGCCCATCACCCTGTACGCTCCCAAGAGCACGGGCGCGGCGGCCTACAGCGCCCTGGCGGAGGAACTGGTGGAGAAAGCGTAAGGAGGGAACGGTATGCAGAACAAGAAAGGCCTGGGACGCGGCTTGAGCGCCCTGCTGGAAAACTATGAGCCGGGGAAGATGCCGGCCAGCCTCCAGGAGGTGTCCGTCTACGACATCGACACCAACCCGGATCAGCCCCGAAAAACCTTCGACGAGGAAAAACTTCGGGAGCTGGCCGCATCCATCAAGACCCACGGCATCGTCCAGCCCCTGATCCTCTATCGGCAGGGGGACCGGTACACCATCGTGGCCGGGGAGCGCCGGTTCCGGGCGGCCCGGCTGGCGGGGCTCAAGACCGTGCCCGCCGTCATCACGGACAAGGAGGAGCACGAGCTTCAGGAGGTGTCCCTCATCGAGAACCTGCAGCGGGAGGATCTGAACCCGGTGGAGGAAGCGGCGGCCATCCGGTTCCTCATGGTCCAGCACAACCTGACCCAGGAGGAGGTCAGCAGCCGCATCGGCCGCAGCCGACCCGCGGTGACCAACGCTCTGCGGCTTCTCAACCTGCCGGGGACCGTCCAGGAGATGCTGAAGGACGGCTCTCTGTCCGCTGGTCACGGGAAGATGCTGGCTGGCCTGGACGACCCTGAAAAGGCGGAGAAACTGGCGCAAAAAGCGGCCCGGGAGGGCTGGAGCGTACGGCAGATGGAGGAGGCGGTGCGGCTGGAAGCGCTGCCCAGGAAGAAGGTCCGCCATCGTATGGACCCGGAGGTTCGCCGGACGGCCAGCGCCATCCGCAGCAAGCTGCGGGCCAAGGTGGCCATCGACGGGGACCAGGAGAAGGGGAAGATCATCATCTCCTATTTCTCCAAGGACGATCTCATGAACATCTGCGACACGATCCTGGGCGTAGAAGAGTGATGTTTCACGTGAAACCATGACGAAGGGCGAGCTGTTCAACTATATCGAGCGGGAATACGGCGTGACGCCGGACTATCCCTGGCTGGACAGCCCGGAGGGGGCCGTGTTCCGCCATGGGGACAACCGGAAGTGGTTCGCCCTCTCCATGCCCATTCCAAGAAGGTATGCCTATCCCGGGGAAGAAGGGGAAGTGGACGCGGTGAACCTGAAGTGTGACCCGGTGCTGTCCGCCATGCTGCGGAGCGAGCCGGGGGTGCTGCCCGCCTGGCATATGAGCAAGGTCCACTGGGTCACGGTCCTGCTGGACGGGTCCGCGGATGACGATCGGCTGAAGTTCTTGCTGCACCAGAGCTTCGAGTTGACGAAGAGCAAGAAACGGAGATAGTTAGGATTCTTTTTGCCGCTTTTTCTCTTTAGGCTAAAGAGAAAAAGCGGCGCAAAAAGAGAAATGCAAGAAGGGGTAAAGCTTTCGCACGAAAAGCAATACCCCTTCTTAAGTTCTTTTGGGCACCTTTTCTTTTCGAAGAAAAGGTGCAAAAATTTAATCGTTTCACTTTCTCCCGTGCTGGTAGAGCTGCCGGTTGTCTAGAGCCCACTGGCGCTCGGAGAAGCCGCCCTTCACCACCCCGTCCAGGGCCGTGAACATCTCGAAGAGCTGGGCGTCCAGCCGATCCAGGGTGGAGAGGACCTCCGCCTCGGGGAACATGGGGAGCTTGGGCGACCCGAACTCCGGCTGTCCGTGGTGGGAGAGGAGCATGTGCTCCAGGAGGATAGCGGTCTCCTCGGGAACCTGCAGCAGCTCCGCCGTGGAACGGATCTCGGCCATGCCGATGTTGATGTGGCCCAACAGCTGCCCCTCGGCGGTGTAGGCGGTGGCGATGCCCAGCTTCCCCGTGTCCAGCTCCGCGAGCTTCCCCACGTCGTGGAGGATAGCCCCGGCCACGATCAGCTCCCCGTCCAAAGACGGGTACCGGGCGGCCACGGCCTTGCCCATGGAGACCACGTTCAGCGTGTGCTCCAAAAAGCCGCCCCGGGTGGCGTGGTGGAGCTTGACAGCGGCGGGGAAGTACAGCATCTGCTGCTTATGGGCCTTCATGATGTACTGGACCAGGCGTTTTAGATCCTGATCTTGGAAGGCCTCCGTCTCCCGCCACAGCAGTTCATAGGCCACGTTGGGGTCCTGGGGCGAGCAGGGGACGATCTTGGACATGTCCACCTCGTCGGTTTCGTTGGCCTGACGGATGCGCTCGATCTTCAGCTGTTCGCTGTCCTTCCAGATGGTGACCGTGCCCCGGACCTTCACGATGTCCTCCGGCTCGAACATGCCCATGGAGGGGCCGTAGTTCCAGATCTTGGCCACGCACTCGCCGCCGGCGTCCGCCAGCACCATGTCCATATAGGCGCCGCCCTTGCTGTCCGTGCGGATGGCGGCGCTCTTCACCATGCAAAAGCCCTCCGTCTGCTGGCCGGGGGCGTTCAAAATGCTCATTCTGCTCATGTAAGATCTCCATTCCTTTTTAGCAGTTTTGACGGTTTCGCTTGCGAAATGGCTGCGCTTCTTTGCAGCAAAGTCACAACCTGCGGGTATGAAAAACTCGGTTTTTCATGCTCTCCTCACCGATCGATAGCTATAGTATAGCAGATTTTCCCTGGGATGGCAAACGGGAACCATGGAAAAGAATGCAGAAAAAGACCGCCGCGAATCGCGACGGTCTCGTTTTAGGGGTTCTGTTACGTGGCGGGCTCGGGCTTCGGTTCCGGTTTGCTATTCTTGTTGAAGATGAACTTCTGAGCAAGAAGAATGACGGCCAAACACGCAATACCTGCAAGGTCGGTCCAAAGGCCGCTGTCGATCAGCAGGTACGCGCCGACGCCTGCCAGCACCCTGAGGGGGATGTTCAGACGGCCCATGAGGTAGCCCTCCGCCGCCGCCGCGATAAGCACCACGCCGGTGCAGGCGGTGATGACCACCTGCAGACCCGTGAGGAGCGTCACGTTCTCCAAGAGCAGCGGCGGGTTATAGACGAACATGAACGGCACGATAAAGCCGGCTAAGGCCAATCGTACCGACTGCCAGCCCGTCTTCATGGGACTGCCGCCCGAAAGCCCGGCCGCCGCGAAGGAGGCCAGGGCCACCGGCGGGGTCAGGTTGGCGAACATGGCGAAGTAGAAGCAGAACATGTGGGCCGCAATCTCCGGCTGGCCCAGCTCCACCAGGGCGGGGGCCGCGATGGTGGCGGTGATCAGGTAGGAGGGGATGGACGGCAGGCCCATGCCCAGGATCATGCAGGTGATCATGGTGAACAGGAGCGTGAGCATGAGGCTGTGCTCGCCGATGCTGATGATGGCGTGGGCCACGTTCAAGGCAAAGCCGGTCATGCCGCAGACGCCCACGATGATACCCACGCAGGCGCAGGCCATGGCCACGGAGACCGTGGACTTGGCGCCCTGGACGAAGGCGTCGCAGATGTCCTTCAGGCTCATGCGGCTGATGGGCCGAAGCTGGGCCACCGCGATGGTGACGATGATGGTCCAGAACGCGCCGCGGATGACGGTGACGCCGCTGAAGATCAGCATGTACAGCAGGAACAGGATAGGGATGAGCAGGTGGCCCCGCTCCTTCATCACGTCCTTCACCTTGGGCATCTGGTCCTTGGGCAGGCCGTTCAAATTGTCCTTGGTGGCCCGCATCTGGACCTGGATGATGATGCCCAGGTAGTAGATAAGGGCCGGGATCACGGCGGCCTTGATGATGGCGCCGTACTTCACGCCCAGGGTCTCCGCCATGACGAAGGCCGCCGCACCCATGATGGGCGGCAGCAGCTGCCCGCCTACGGACGCCGTTGCCTCCACGGATCCCGCGAACTCCTTGGAGTAGCCGGTCTTTTTCATCAGCGGGATGGTGAAGGTGCCGGTGGTCACCACGTTGGCCACGGCTGAGCCGTTGATGGAGCCCAGGAAGCCGGAGGCCAGGACCGCCACCTTGGCGGGGCCGCCCTTGGTGTGGCCGGCGATGGCGTTGGCGATGTCGTTGAAGAACTGGCCCATGCCGCACTTGTTCATCACCTCGCCGAAGATGATGAACAGCACGATATAGGTGGCCGACACCTTGATGGATGTGCCGTAGATGCCGTAGATATCGGTGGTCAGATAGGTGACGATCCTATGCCAGGTGTAGCCCCGGTGCTTGAAGATGCCCGGGAAGGAGCGGCCGAACAGGGCGTACAGCAGGAAGATGATGGACAGGATCGGCAGCGCCCAGCCGCTCAAGCGCCGGGAGGCCACCAGCACCAGTACGATGAGGATGGTGCCCAGGATGATGTCGATGTTTTCGCCCTGGAAGCCTGTGGAGATAAAGGTGGGGTACCGGATGAAAACATAGATGGGCATGATGACGGACAGGGCGATGAAGATCCAGTCGTACCAGGCGATCTTCTTGCGGCTGGACTTCTTGAAGGCCGGATAGAGGGCGAAGCCCAGGATCAGGATCAGGCCCACGTGGATGGCGTGGTGCTTGATGTTCACCATCTGCAGCAGCCGGATGCCGGAGGCGTAGGCCAGATGATACAGCGTGAAGGCCAAACAAAGGAAATAGATGACCTTTTTCAGCCACGGTTTGTCAAAGTTGCGGGTCCGGGATTCCTTCTCGAACTTTTCCATGACCTCCGCGCCTTTGGCGGCGTCCAGCGGCGCTGCTTCGTCGACGGGTGCCGCTGCGGTTTTGGTTTCAATGTCGGACACCTGATAGATACCCCCTTACTGTGATGATTTTCCCCCGTATCCTGCTGGCGTCGGGCAGGCTGCGGAAGTCGAAGACCTCTTCTCCGTTGAGTTGGAGACCCTTCATGTAGGTCGCGGACGTGATCCAGGAGAACTCAGGAAAGACGCTGTTGATCTCCTCCATCCACACCAGGCCCCCTTCGACATGGGTCGGCACGTCCATCTCCGCCGGGATCCCGGCGCCATAGCCCGCCACGGCGATGGCGTCCAGATTGAACGAATCGTCCTCCCGAACCGTATAGAACTCGTACCAGGGGATGTGTTCGAAGGAATGCTCGATCTCCAGCCGGAGCTTGTCACCGGCCTGGATGGGCGTGGAAAAAACGACGGTTTTGCGCTGGCGGTCATAAAGCTCGAACACCTTGCCCGCGGGGGCGAAGAACCCCCACCATAGGAAGGCGCCCAGCAGAAGGAGGGCCAGGGCGATGACCACGATGCCGCGGTGCTTGTGGTTCAAATTGCGTTCCATACTATACCAAAGCCGCGGAAGGCACGAAGACCTTCCGCGGGGCTTTGGAACTTTGTCTTATTTGATGTAGCCGTTGTCCTTCCAGAACTGCTCCGCGCCGGGATGGAGCGGGAGCTGGATGTCATCGACGCCGAAGGTGATGTCGATGTTCTTGTTGGCGGCGTTGTGGGACGCCTTGATGGTGGCGATGTTCTGGAAAATACCGGTGAGCAGATCGTAGACCATCTCGTCGGGCAGATCCTTGCGGACCAGCATGATGTTGTACACGAAGACGCCCTCAACATCCTCGGTGTTGTTGTAGGTGTTGGCGGGGATGACGCTCTTGGCGTAGTAGGGGTACTCGCTGACCAGCTTCTCACGGCCCTCGCCGTCGATGGGCACGACCACCATGTCGTAGCTCACGCCCAGCTCCATGACCGTGGCGTTGGGAAGACCAGAGGTCACGAACACCGCGTCGCACTGGCCGTTCTTCATGTTGTCGATGGCTTCGCCGTATGCGAGGTAGTCGGGGGTGATGTCGTCATAGGTGATGCCGTAGGCGGCCAGGATCATGCGGGCGTTGATCTCCACGCCGGAGTTGGCGGCGCCCACGCCCACGCGCTTGCCGCGCAGGTCATCCACGCTCTTGATGCCGGTGTTGGCGGTGGTGACCAGCTGCACGTAGTTGGGCCAGAGACGCATGAGAGCCCGCAGGTCGGAAGCGGCTTCCTTGCCCTCATAGGCGCCGGTGGCGGTGTAGGCCTGCATGACGGCGTCCTGCATGGCGATGGCGATCTCGCAGTCGCCCTTGAGGATGTTCTGGATGTTCTGACCGGTGGCGTTGGTGGCCTCAGCGGAGGTCTGGTAGCCGTAGTCCTTCAGGGCGGTGGCAAAGGCGCCGCCGATGGGGAAGTAGATACCGGAGGTGGGGCCGGTGCCGACGGTGAGGAACTGGCTCTTCCGGTCGAACTTGGCGGCCTTGTCCTTCAAAGTCTCTTCGGCAGCAGCGGGCGCCGCGTCGGTCTTTGCGTCCGTGGCGGGAGCGGCTTCCTTGCTGCCGCAGGCAGCGGCGGCCAGGACCATGCACAGGACCAGCAGAATGGCGAGCAGTTTCTTCATAGCGATTCTCCTTTTTTGTTTTTTGTTACTAATCCTTTTAGCAACAATATGGGTTTATTGTAAGGCATACGTGAAATATTTGCAATATTTTTCCTGCATTCTTTCCTGGTTTTTCTTAAAATAATATATCATCATCGACCTTTTTGCAGGACGAGCGCCTTTATATTTCTTTTTTTGCAGGACTTCCTTCAAAACCGGATCGTGAAGGATGCGAAGGAAAAAACGGGCCGATCCGCGGTTCCATGATTGTGAAAACGACGGGTCTATGCTATACTGCTATACATAGGAGTATGCGCATATGAGCAACGAAAGGACAACCAAGCCCCTTTTGGGGGAGCGCTTCGACTGCGTGGTGATCGGCGCGGGGCACGGGGGCTGCGAAGCGGCCCTGGCCGCGTCACGGATGGGCCTTACAACCGCCCTGCTCACGCTGAATCTGGACAGCATCGGCATGATGCCCTGCAACCCCTCCATCGGCGGCACCGGAAAAGGGCATCTGGTCCGGGAGCTGGACGCCATGGGGGGCGAGATGGGGCTCGCTGCCGACGATACTCTGATCCAGATGCGCATGCTGAACACGGGCAAGGGCCCCGCGGTCCACTCCCTTCGGGCCCAGATGGACAAGCGCCGCTATCACGAGCGGATGAAATCCGCCCTGGAACGGGAGGAAAATCTGACCCTGATCCAGAGCGAGGCCGTGGATCTTGCGCTTGAGGGCGGCCGCGTTTCGGGCGTGGTCACGGCGGAGGGCTTTTGCTACCCCTGCCGGGCGGCGGTCATCTGCACGGGGGTGTATCTGAAGAGCCGGATCCTCATCGGCGAATTCGTCCGGGAGAGCGGCCCCGCGGGCATGCTGCGCAGCGACGGCCTGTCGGGGAATCTGGCGCGGCTGGGCATCCCCCTCAGGCGGTTCAAGACCGGCACCCCGCCCCGGGTGAAGCGGGACACCTTGGACTTTTCTAAAATGGCCGTCCAGGAGGGGGACGAGCCCACGCCCGCCTTCTCCTTCCTCCACGGGGAGCTCCATCTTGTGCAGGATCGGTGCTACCTCACCTATACGAATCGGGAGACCCATCGGATCATCCTCGATAACCTGGACCGGTCCCCCCTCTACGCTGGCCGCATCCACGCCACGGGCACCCGCTACTGTCCCTCCATCGAAGACAAGGTGGTGAAGTTCGCCGACAAGGACCGGCACCAGCTCTTCATCGAGCCCGAGGGCCGAACCACCCAGGAGATGTACGTCCAGGGGCTCAGCACCAGCCTCCCCGCCGACGTGCAGGAGGGGATGCTCCACACCATCCCGGGCCTGGAACGGGCGAAGATCATGCGCTACGGCTACGCCATCGAGTACGATTGCCTGGACCCCCAGGCCCTGGACCTGAGCCTCATGGTGAAGCATATCCCGGGCCTCTTCTCGGGCGGGCAGATCAACGGCAGCTCCGGCTACGAGGAGGCGGCGGCCCAGGGCTTCTATGCCGGGGTCAACGCCGCCCTGTACGTGAAGGGCGAACCGCCATTTATTATAGGAAGGGACGAGGGCTATCTGGGGGTGCTGGTGGACGATCTGGTCACCAAGGGGACCCCGGAGCCCTATCGGATGATGACCTCCCGATGCGAGTATAGGCTCCTCCTTCGCCAGGACAACGCGGACGAGCGCCTGACCGAAAAGGCCCGGCGGACGGGGCTCATCTCGGGCGAACGGTATGAAAAGCTCCTCAGAAAGCGGGAGAAGGTGGCCCAGGCCCGCGCCAGGCTGGACAAGCGGGTCCCGGCGGATGAGAAATTACGGGCGTACCTCGAGAGCGTGGGAGAGACCGTGCCCCACGACGGGGCGAAGCTCTTCGAGCTTTTGAAGCGGCCCAACGTCAGCTATACGGGGCTGCTGGGCCTCTACGGGGCGGACTTGGACCCCCTGGACCGGGAAACCCTGGAGCAGATCGAGGTCATGGCCCGGTACGACGGCTACATCGAGAAGGAGCGGCGGGAGGTGGAGCGGATGCGCAGCCTGGAAGCCTTGGCCCTGCCCGCCGACTTTGACTACAATACCCTGTCGGGGCTTCGGTTGGAGGCCCGGCAGAAGCTGAACGGGGTGCGGCCGGCCAACATCGGCCAGGCGTCCCGGATATCCGGGGTATCGCCGGCGGACGTGTCCGTGCTGCTGGTGGCCCAGAAACGGGGGATGCTGTGAGCGACATGCGGGATATACTGAAACGGGCCCTGCCCCAGGCGGACGAGGCCGCCCTGGACCGGTTCGAGATCTACCAGCGCCTTTTGGCCGAATGGAACGAACGGATGAACCTGACCGCCATCACGGACCCGGTGGAGGTGGCTGAGAAGCATTTTGCGGACTCTCTGGCGGCCCTGCCCTATCTGAAACCGGGCATGCAGGTCATCGACGTGGGCACCGGGGCCGGGTTCCCCGGGGTGCCGCTGCTCATCATGGAGCCCAAGCTGGAGCTGACGCTGGCGGACAGCCTGCATAAGCGGCTCACCTTTTTGGACGCCCTGCTGAAGGAGCTGGGCCTCACAGCCACGCTGGTCCACGGCCGGGCGGAGGATCTGGGCCAAGATCGGCTCTATCGGGAGCGATTCGACGCGGCCACCTCCCGGGCGGTGGCGAATCTGCCGGTGCTGCTGGAGCTCACCACCCCCTTCGTGAAGGTGGGCGGCAGCGCCATCGCCTACAAGGGCGACGCGGCGGAGGAGCTTCAAAACGCCAAGAGCGCGGCCTTTTTGCTCCACGTGAAGCTCAGGACCGTGGAACTTGCATCCGACCTCGGCAAGCGGTGTCTGATCTTCGCGGACAAGATGGCTCCCACGCCGAAGCAGTATCCCCGGAAGGCCGGGACCCCCAATAAAAAGCCTCTGTAAAGGAGAAAAAACCATGTACGTGATCGCGGGACTGGGCAATCCGGGCCTGAGTTATCGGAAGACCCGGCACAATATCGGCTTCATGGCCCTGGACGTGATCGCCCAGCGCATGGGCGTGAAGATCAAGGACAAGAAGTTCTCCGGCCTGTTGGGCGAGGGGGAGCTCGCCGGCGAGCGGGTGATCCTGGTGAAGCCCCAGACCTATATGAACCTGAGCGGCGACTGCCTGCAGCAGGTCATGCATTTCTATAAGCTGCCCCCGGAAAAGCTCATCGTCCTCTGCGACGACGTGGATCTGCCCTGCGGGAGTCTGCGCATCCGGGCCAAGGGCTCCGCGGGCACCCACAACGGCCTCAAGAGCATCATCGCCTGTTTGAACTCCGAGAACTTCCCTCGCATCCGCATCGGCGCGGGCCAGGACATGAGTCTGCAGCTAAGGGACTATGTGTTGAAGCGCCCCAGCAAGGACGAGCAGGTCACCCTGGCGGAGGCCTACGAGAAGGCGGCGGACGCGGCGGAGCTCATCGTGAAGGGGGACGTGGAGGGGGCCCAGAGCCGATTCAACAAGCGCCACGAGAAGAACCCCCGCCAAGCCCAGACGGAAGAATGAAGGAATATCTGCTCCAGCGATTGAAACAGGACCCGGCGGTAAGCGAGCTGCTGTCCGGGCTCAGGGAGGGAAGGGGCCCCGCGGCGGTCTTTTCCCTGCCTGACGCTGCCCGGGCGCCGGTGTTCGCCGCCCTTTCGGAGGAGGGGACCACGATGGTGGTCCTGGACACCGAGGCGGCGGCCGTAGACCTGTTCAACGAGCTCAAAAGCTATCGGCCGGACGTCCAGGCCTTTTTGCCCCGGGAGCTGCCTTTGGTCCACGTGCAGGCGGCGGCGCCGGAGCGGCGGAGCCAGCGGCTGGGGGTCCTGTCCCGGCTGGCCTTGGGCGTGCCCACCCTGTTCGTCACCTGCGCGGCGGCCCTTTTGGAGCGGCTGGCCCCGCCGGAAGCCTTCATCTCCCAGCTGAAGGTGGTGAAGCGGGGGGACGTGCTGCCCCCCCGGGAGCTCCTGGCCGATCTGGTGGCGGCGGGCTACGAGCGGGTGGACATGCTGGAAGGCCCGGGCCAGGTGGCCCTCCGGGGCGATATTTTGGACGTGTTCCCGCCCCAGGGGGAGGAGCCCTGCCGGATCGAATTCTTCGACGACGAGGTGGACCAGCTCCGCTGGTTCGACGTGAGCACCCAGAGGTCCATCCGCCAGACGGATCGGGCATTGATCCCGCCGGCCTTCGAGACGCCCCAGCCCGGGGCCCGGGTCCGCAAGGCCCTGAAAGCCTTGGGGGACAGGGCGGGCTTCGACCGGGAGCGGGAGGATTGGGCGGAAAATAGGCCCACCCTGGGGGCGGACGTGCTGCTGCCCCTGCTGTATGAGGAGGAAGCGTCTTTGGGCGAGTATCTGCCCGGGGACTGCAGGATGCTTGTCATCGAGCCTGACCGGGTGCTGGAGGAGGGGCGGACGGCCCGTACCCTCTTTTTGGAGTCCGTCACCGCCATGCTGGAGCGGGAGGAGGGCCATCCCCAGCAGGCGAAGCTCCTGCGGGAGGACGGGTATCTGAACACCGTTTTGAACACCCGGCGGACGGGGGCCGTCTACGCCCTCTTCCGCACCAGCCGGGAGCTGGAGCACCGGATGCGGGTCAAGTTCACCCTGGAGGGGGCGCCCATGTATTTGGGCGACATGGGGGAGCTTTGTCGGGAGCTGAAGCGATTCAGGCAGACCGGCGGCAGCGCCCTTTTATACGGGGGCGAAAGCGCCGACGCTCTGCTCAGCAGCCTCCAGGACGAGCTAAGATGCGCCATATCGGACGGGCTCGACCGGGCGGTGGAGCCCGGCGAGGTGCTGATCCTGCGGGAGAGCCTGCCCCGGGGCTTTTTGTGCCCGGCTCAAAAGCTCATGGTGCTCACCGGGGCGGAGCTCTTCGGCAAGCGCATGTCCCGGCCGCGGAAGAAAAAGAGCGGCCTCAAATTTTCCGACCTGACCGTGGGGGACTACGTGGTCCACGAGGCCCACGGCGTGGGTCGGTTCGTGGGCGTGGAGCAGCTCACGGTGGAGAACAGCACCCGGGATTACCTGCTTTTGGTCTACAAGGGAGGCGATCGGCTCTACATCCCCACGGACCAGCTGGACCGGATACAGAAATACATGGGCTCCTCGGGGGAGGACGTGGCGCCCCCCCTGAGCAAGCTGGGGGGCGGCGAGTGGCAGCAGAAGGTCCAAAAGGCCCGGGCCGCCGCCAAGAAGCTGGCGGTGGATCTGGCGGCCCTGTACGCCAGGCGGGCGTCGCTGCAGGGCTTCGCCTTCTCCCCGGACACGCCCTGGCAGCGGAAGCTGGAAAACGCCTTCCCCTATGAGGAGACCCGGGATCAGCTCAGGTCCATCCGGGAGGTGAAGGCGGACATGGAGAGCCGCCGGCCCATGGATCGGCTCCTCTGCGGGGATGTGGGCTACGGCAAGACCGAGGTGGCCATCCGGGCCGCCTTCAAGGCCATCCAGGACGGGAAGCAGGTGGCGCTGCTGGCCCCCACCACCATCCTGGCCCAGCAGCATTTTGCCACCGTCTCCGAGCGGTTCTCCGCCTTCCCCGTGACGGTGGGGTGCCTCTCCCGGTTCCAGACCCCCAAGGAGCGGGACAGCGTGAAGAAAGCTTTGGCCAGCGGGGAGCTGGACATGGTCATCGGCACCCACGCGCTGCTTGCGAAAGACGTGAAATTCAAGGATCTGGGGCTCTTGATCATCGACGAGGAGCACCGCTTCGGCGTGAACCACAAGGAGCAGATCAAGGCCATGCGCAGCCAGGTGGACGTGCTGACCATGACTGCCACCCCCATTCCCAGGACCTTGAACATGGCCATGACCGGGGTCAGGGACGTGTCCGTCATCGAGACGCCGCCGGAGAACCGGTTCCCGGTGCAAACCTACGTGGTGGAGTACACCGACGCCCAGATCGCCGTCGCCATCCGGCGGGAGCTTTCCCGGGGCGGCCAGTGCTTTTTGGTCAGCAACCGGGTCCTGGGCATGGAGAGCACTCTCAGCCATTTTCAGGAGCTGGTGCCGGAGGCCAGGTTCATCATGGCCCACGGGCAGATGAACGAGCACGCCCTGGAGCAGGCCATGATGGCCTTCATCCGACACGAGGCGGACGTGCTCCTTTGCTCCACCATCGTGGAGAGCGGCGTGGACATACCGAATTGCAACACCCTGGTGGTCCTGGACGCGGACAAGCTGGGTTTGGCCCAGCTCTACCAGCTCAGGGGCCGGGTGGGGCGATCGAACCGGATCGCCTACGCCTACTTCACCGTGCCCCAGAGCCGGTCCCTGCCCGAGGCGGCCCAAAAGCGGCTGCTGGCGGTGCGGGAGTTCACCCAGTTCGGGGCCGGGTACCGCCTGGCCATGCGGGATCTGGAGATCCGGGGCGCCGGGAGCCTCTTGGGGGCGGAGCAGCACGGGCATCTGGCGGACGTGGGCTATGACTTCTACTGCAAGCTCATCCGCCAGGCGGTGGACGAGGAGACGGGCCGGGAGACCATGCCCCTCATCGACACGGCGGTGGACGCCCCCGGGGACGCCTACGTGCCCAAGGGCTTCGTGAACGGGGAGCTGCAGCGGATGGCCATGTACAAGCGGATCGCCGAGATCGAGGATACGTCCATGTTCGACGACATGTACGACGAGTTCACCGACCGGTACGGGGATTTGCCCGAGAGCGTGGAGAGGCTCATGCGGCTCTCCCTCATCAAGCACCTGGCCGCCCGGGCCGGGTTCCTGTCCGTGACGGTGAAGCCGGGCAGGGCCACCCTAAAATACGATAGGAGCGCCCGGCCCGACGGGGGGAAGCTGTTGCTGGCCCTCTCCAACGAACAGGGGGCGCGGCTCCTCGCCGGGGACCCGGCGGCGGTGGAGATCGCCGTCAAGGGGCGCTCGGCGGACGAGTTCGTAAAAAAACTGCCACAATTTCTTTCCATCCTGGCGGATTGCAACCGGCTGGACGAAAGGGTATAATGGGGCAAAGCATAGAGAAACAGAAAGGAATCAAGAATCGTGAGTAAGAAGCTTTTGGCCCTGGTCCTGAGCGCAGCCATGCTGCTGGGCCTGGTGGGCTGTTTGGAGGAGAAGCCGGCCGCGGAGGCGAATAAGGCGGACGCCCAGCCCACCGCGACCCAGAGCGCCGCGACCGACACCGCTGCGGACGAGCTGCCCGCCTTCACCCTGGGGGACTTCACCGTCACCGTGGGGGAGGTGCGCAGCAGCTACAACACCGTCATCGAGTACATGGGCTACTACGGCGTGCCCGCGCCCACCACCGCCGAGGAGATCGGGCAGTATCGGAACATGGTCATCGAGGACCTGCTTTCGGCCAAGGTCCTGCCCTGGAAGGCCAAGGAGATGGGCGTGACCCTCACCGAGGAGAAGCGGGCAGAGGTGGCCCAGCAGGTGGAGGAGCTTTTGGTGGAGTATGCGGCGGATTATCTGGATCAGGCCAAGGAGGAGCTGGGCGAGGATGCGGACCCGGTGGCCCTGGCCGAGAAGGCCCGGGCGTTCCTGGAAAAGGACGTGGAGGAGTACTTCGGCTATCCCTTCGACCGCTGGCTGGGGGAGGTGACCGCCTCCTATGAGGAGAGCGCATTGACCGAGCTTTTGCAGGACGAGTTCAACAAGGGCGTGTCCATCACCGAGGCGGACGCCAGAGACTGGTTCGAGACGGAGGCGGCCAACCAGAAGGAGAGCTTCGAGGAGGACTACGCCGCCTACAAGGAGCAGGATCAGAGCTACCGTCTGGGGGACAGCGAGATCCCGGTCCTGTACACGCCGGAGGGCTTCGGCCGGATGCAGGTGCTGACCTTCGACGTGGACCCGGACGACAGCGCCGCCTATTCCGCCAACGAGCTGGAGATGACCAATCTGGAATCGGAATACGGGAAGCTGATCCTCAGAGGTCAGGACGAGGACAGGCAGGCCCAGATCGTGGCCCGGTATCAGGAGCTTCAGGCGGCCAACGCCGATCTGCTGCAGAAGTCCGGCGACAAGGCCCAGCTGGCCCGGGCGGACGCCCTGAAGGGCACGGACTTCGTCACCCTCTTCAACACCTACTCCAACGAGGAGGGGACCATGGGCTTCTACGGCTACGCCGAGGGGGAGCCCAGGCGGGACGGCACCGTGATCTTCTACACCAAGGCCCAGGACGAGGAGTGGCCCCAGCAGGTCTGGGAGGCCGCCGTGGCCCTGCAGGAAGGGGAGATCTCCGAGCTCATTCAGGTGGGGGACAGCTTCTATCTTATACAGCGGCTGGCCGATCTGCCCGCCGGGGCATCGTCCTTCGACGACGATCCGGAAACCTTCACCGCCGCCGCCCTGGCCGCCCGGCAGACCGAGGAATGGGACGCCGTCCAGGAGGACTGGCTCAACGAGGCCCGGAACGCCGCCACCTTCTATGAGGACAACTACGCGGGCGTAGGCGTGCAATGAGCGCACCGTCTTTGAAACGAGCGGAGGTGGGCGACAAGCCCACCTCTTTCACCTATCGACTCATCCGCTACGGGGTATGGCTCTTTTCCCCCAAGTGGCGGATAAAAGGGGCGGAGAATCTGCCGGAGGGCCCCTGCGTCATCGTGGGGAACCACAGCCAGATGTACGGGCCCGTGGCCGGGGAGCTGTATACCCCCGGCCGGCACTGGGTCTGGTGCACCGGGGAGATGATGCACCGGGAGGAGGTGGCGGCCTACACCTTTCGGGACTTTTGGTCCCGGAAGCCCAGGGCCGTCCGCTGGTTCTATAAGCTGTTGAGCCATTTGATCGTGCCCCTGTCCCTGTGCCTGTTCAACAACGCCCACACCATCGGCGTCTACCACGACGCCAGGACCCTGTCCACCTTTCGGGAGTCGGTGCAAAAGCTCCGGGACGGGGACAGGCTGGTGATCTTCCCCGAGTGCTACGACGAGCACAACAACATCGTCCACGCCTTTCAGGATCGGTTCGTGGACCTGGGGCGCATGTACCATAAGCAGACGGGGCAGGCCCTCGCCTTCGTGCCCCTGTATCTGGCGCCCCGGCTGAAGGTCATGACCTACGGGCAGCCCATCGTCTTCGATCCGGCGGCCCCCCTGGAAACGGAGCGCAGGCGGGTGGCGGCGGCCCTCTTGGACGGGATCACCGAGATAGCCTTGGCGCTTCCCGAGCACACCGTGGTGCCCTATCCCAACGTCCCGAAGCGGGAGTATCCGAGGAGCCGGCCGTTGGAGGTGTACGAGAGATGAAGCGGACCGTTTACGATTACCGGGGATTCTCCCTGAAAAAGCTGAACGAGCCCCGGTTCGCCCATTTGAAGCTGTTGGGGGGGTGGATCGTTTATTTCGCCCTCTATTTCATCACGGAGAACCTGATCCCCTGGGAAAGGTGCACGCCCGTCCACTGCGGGCTGGACGATCTCATCCCCTTCAACGAATGGTTCGCCCTTTTCTATGTGGGCTGGTACGTGCTGGTGTTCGGGAGCTTGCTGTACACCCTCCTCTTCGATGTGCCCCGGTTCCGGAAGATCCAGATCTTCATCATGATCACCCAGGCCGTGGCCATGATCTGCTACATCCTCTGGCCCACCCGGCAGGACCTTCGGCCGGAGGTGTTCCCCCGGGAGAATTTCCTCACGTCCGTCATGGCCTTCATCTACGCCTTCGACACCAGCACCGGCGTCTGCCCCAGCCTTCACGTGGCCTATTCGTTAGGGATCCTGTCCGCGGGGCTGAAGGACGAGGCCCTGCCCGCCTGGGGGAAAGGGTGCCTCACCCTCTTCGTCGTCGGCGTGTGCCTGGCGGTCTGCTTCGTGAAGCAGCATTCGGCCCTGGACGTGCTCTTCGCCCTGCCCGTGGGGCTGCTGGCGGAGGCTTTGGTCTACGGCAGGGACTACTGGGCGCCCCGGCTCAGGGGAACGACCTGAGGGGGCGTGCGGTTTTTTCTTTTCGGTGAAAGGGTGCGAAGCCGAGCGCTGCCTGTGGCAGATGCAGCGAGGCGAAGCACGGGCAAAACAACGAGAAACCGAGCTTTGCAAAGGTTTCGACTATGTTTTGCCCATGGGTAAAAAGCCGCCTAAAAAGAAAAGCTCACTGAATATAACAGGGACTGCGGAAATACTCCGCAGTCCCATTTAAGTTTCTCTTTTTTGGCACTTTTTTCTCTTTGTCTAAAGAGAAAAAAGTGCAGATATCAACCCTCGTTCTCCGTCTCCTCGCCCGGCTCCTGCTTCGCCGGCAGGGCCACGGGGGCGTTCAGGATGTCCATGAACTCCTGGCCGGTGATGGTCTCCCGGGCGATGAGCACCCGGGCGATCTCGTCCAGCTTGGACCGGTTGTCCTTGAGGATGGTCTTGGCCTGCTCGTAGGCCTTTTCGATGAGGGCGATGACCTCCCGGTCGATCCGGGCGGCGGTCTCCTGGGAGCAGTTCATGGTGGTGTCGTTCCCGAGGTACGGGTTCACCATCTGCTCGAAGGCGGTCATGCCGAAGCTCTCGCTCATGCCGTACCGGGTGATCATGGCCCGGGCGATGGAGGTGGCCTGCTCGATGTCGTTGCTGGCGCCGGTGGTGACGGAGTCGAAGCAAAGCTCCTCCGCGGCCCGGCCGCCGGTCAGCGTCACGATCTTGGCGAAGGCCTCCTGCTTATCCATGAGGAACCGCTCGTCCTCGTCCGCCTGCATGGTGAACCCCAGGGCCCCGGAGGTCCGGGGGATGATGGTGATCTTGTGCACCGGGGACGCCCCCTTCTGCTTGGCGGCCACCAGGGCGTGGCCTACCTCGTGGTAGGCGATGATCTCCTTCTCGTGCTGGGAGATGACCATGCTCTTGCGCTGCTTGCCGGCCAGCGCCACGTCCACGCTGTCCTCCAGATCCTTCTGCGTCACGGCGTGCCGCCCGGCGCGGACGGCGCAAAGGGCCGCCTCGTTGATCACGTTGGCCAGGTCCGCGCCGCTGGCCCCCGGCGTGATCCGGGCGATGGCGGCGAGGTCGATGGGCCCCGCGGTCTTGATCCTGTCGCAGTGGATGCGCAAGATCGCCTCCCGGCCCCCCTGGTCGGGGAGCTCCACGGGCACCCGCCGATCGAACCGGCCGGGCCGCAGCAGCGCCTTATCCAGGGACTCGGGCCGGTTGGTGGCCGCCAGGACCACCACGCCGGAGTTCCCCTCGAACCCGTCCATCTCCGAGAGCAGCTGGTTCAGCGTCTGCTCCCGCTCGTCGTTGCCGCCGAAGCCGTCCCGCTTCTTGCCGATGGCGTCGATCTCGTCGATGAACACGATGCAGGGCGCCTTCTCCCGGGCCTCCTTGAACAGATCCCGGACCTTGGACGCGCCCATGCCCACGAACAGCTCCACGAACTCAGGCCCCGAAATGGAGAGGAAGGGCACCCCCGCCTCCCCGGCCACGGCCCGGGCCATGAGGGTCTTGCCCGTGCCCGGCGGGCCGATGAGCAGCGCGCCCCGGGGCATCCGGGCGCCGATCTCCGTGTATTCCTGGGGGTTGTGCAGGTAGCTCACGATCTCCTGCAGGCTCTCCTTCGCCTCGTCCTGGCCGGCCACGTCGGCGAAGGTGGTCTTCACCTCGCCCCCCTCCACGGTACGTGCGTTGGATTTGCCGAGACCGCCCATAAGGCCGCCGCCGGCGCCCAGCTTGCCCATGCGCCGAAAGAAGAAGCTGAAGATGGCCACATAGAAGAGGATGGGCACCAGATACTGGATCAGCACCAAAAGGAGCATGTTCCCCGTGCCCGCGTTCTCCGAGAAGGTGACCCCCGCGGCGTGGAGCCGGTCCACCAGGTTCGGGTCGTTCATGGCGGTGACGGCGTAGACCTTCATCTTTTTGCTGCTGGTCAGGGGCCGGAACCCGAAGTTCAGCTGGGGCGCCTGGGTGGGCTTCGCCTCCGCCTCAGCCTGCAGCGTATAATAGAGGGTGCCGCTCTTGAGCTGCACCTCCTTCACCTTCCCCGCCTCCAGCGCGTCCAGGAACACGTCATAGGTGACCTCCTCCTCGCTGCCGGAGAACAGGGCGCTGGGGGCGCCCAGCCCAAAGAGCATGACCGCCACGCCCAATCCCACGATCAGCCACAGCCACCAGGGGCGGCGGGGCCGCTGTTGTTTTTCGTCCATGTGTTTTCCCTTTCGCGTCCCATGGGGGACGCCTGCTTTCATCAGGCCTATTGTACCAATAAAATGCGATGGAATCCACCGCTTTTTCCGGAAAAGGGGAGCTGTTTGTAAAAATGTTGTGAAAACAGAACGGGGGACGGATTAGCTCCGTCCCCCTTGGGAAATCAAGGCGGATTAGTTGAACGACAGGGTCACGTCCTGGGACTTGAACCAATCCACGGCGCTCATGCCGTAGTCGGCCTGGGTCTGGGCGTCCAGGCTCTCCTGAAGGTCCTTGCCCACGCTCAGCTTGCTGAGCCGCTCCAGCTGGGGGAGCTTCAGGATGCTCTCGGTGGGGTTCTTGAGCTTGTTGAGCTTCCGGGCGTCCAGCTCCCGCAGGTTCGGGCAATCCGTGAAGAGGAAGTCAAAGCTGGTGACGCCGGTGTTGTTGATCTGGAGCTTGCGCAGCTTGGGGAAATAGCTCACCACCTCCAGGGCGTCCTCGTTGATCTTGGAATCGTTGTTCACGTTCAGGGTGACCAGCTTATTCAGGGACTGGAGGGCGGACAGATCGGAGAGGTTCAAGGAGTAGATGTACAGGGTCTGCAGCGTGGTGATATAGCCCACGGAGCGAAGGTCCCGGTTCCCTAGGGCCGGGTTGTCGGCCAGGTTGAGATAGGTGAGGGGCAGATCCTCGATGGGGGTCAAATCGGAGATCCGGTTGTGGCAGAGGCCCAGCTCGGTGACCTTGGTGAGGCCCGCGATAAAGGAGATGTCCGGCAGGTTGCAGCTCATGATCTCCAGATGGGTGAGATCCGTCAGCAGGCCGATCTGCTCCACGCCCTCGATGTCGCAGTAGTCCAGGATCAGGGACTGAAGGTCCGGGCAGTAGCGGACCAGGTCGCTCACCTCCTGGGCGGGGATCGTCCGGCGGGCCCGGCTGCTGGCCCGGATCTCCACCTTGGTCTCGCCCACCTTGATGGTGGCGCCGCCGAAGCTGAACTCCGTCACGGAGGGGTCCGCCGCGGGCCGCTGCTTCAGGGCCGTGACCTCGATCTGGTGGTCCGGGGTGACGACGGTCTCCCCTCGGGCGCAGTAGACGTTCACCTCATAGGCCCCATCCTGGGTGGTCAGGGAGTAGATGGTGTTGGTCCTGGTCTCCCGGGTCTCCGGCCGGAAGGCCAAGAGGGAGTTGGACATCTCCTGAACGTCGCTGTCGGCGATGCCGAAATCCTTGATCCGCCCGGAGACGCCGACGCACAAATCCGTGGGCTGGATGTCCCTGAGGGCGATGGCCCCGGGGATGAAGCCCGCCGCAGAGGACAGCTTGTTGGCCCAGCTCTTTTGCACCAGGGGCGCGCTGAAATGGAAGGCCACGTTGCTCCGGCTGAACACGTAGGCCGCCGGCCGATCCTCCTCGAGATACACCGTGGAGAAGGGGCCGAAGGCCGCTTCCACGTCGGCGAAGGTCCGGCCGATCATGGCGCCCTCCGGGGACTGGAGAAAGGCGGTTTGGGCGTTTTGGACCGCCGCGCAGGCGAACAAACTCCCGCACAGCGCCAGCACCAGCAGCAAGGCTCCGATCTTCTTCATGGGTCTTCTCCTCCCTATTCCATATATACCGATGATATACCCGCCCTTTCCCTCCTGTCAAGGGAGGAGCGCCCTCCGCCTCCAATATGAACGAATTATCGGAAACCAAGGGCCCCTCCCGGGGGTACAATGGAGGCGGAGGAAGAGAAAATGAAGTATTTGAAGGTGTTCACGGATTTTCAGGAGCTTATGGAGCCCCTGGATTATGAGGAGAGGGGCCGGCTGTTCACGGCCATGATCGCCTACGCCGAGGACGGGCGGCTGGCCGAGCTTTCGGGCAACGAGCGCTTCGTCTGGGCCATGGCCCGTCGGATCATCGACCGGGAGGCGGAGATATACGAGGAGAAGGTGAGCAGCGCCGAACGGGCCCGGGGCTGCAAGCGGAAGCCGGCCGCTGATACCAAGGTTGAAACCATGGTTGAAACCATGGTTGAATCCAAGCCGGAGCGGCTGGAACCAGACCCCCTGCCTCTGGTTTCAGACAAAGAGTATGACCATGAAGAAGAGAAAGAAGAAGAGCATGATAAAGAGCATGAGCAGGAGTATGTGTGTATGACCAAAGAGAACGCCCCGGCGGAGGCGGGCACACACATACCCACCCGAGAGGAGATCAAGGCCTTCTGTGAGGAACGGAAGAACGGCATCGACGGGGACTACTTCTTCGACTACTACGCCGCCACGGGCTGGCGGGTGGGGCAGAACCCCATCCGGGACTGGCGGGCCCTCGTCCGGGCCTGGGAGCAGCGGGACAAACAGCAGGGACAGCTCCCCCCGCAGGGTACGTCCCCCCGGCCGCCCACCGGCCCAGGCCGACCGGGGCCTTTGGCGGACGCGGTGCAGAACGTTTTGGACGTGGCCCAGGCCAAGCACCGGGCCCGGCAGCGGAACACCCTGCTCAACTACCGGGAGGAGCCCTCCCACGTCCAGCTGGAGGACATCTCCTTCGATCTGGACGAGCTGTAGCCGGGCGACACCTTGCGGGGGGGCCGCGCCCATGGTATACTGGCGGTGTGAATCTTTGAGGAGGCAGCTATGCTGATTCTGTATCTTGTGTTGAGCTTCGGGGCGGTGCTGGCCTTCGCCCGCACGCCCCTCCAGTGCCCCCTGTACTTCCTGGGGACCTTTTTGGGGTTGTTGCTGCTGCACGCGCTGGTGCTGGCGGCGGCGTCCCTGTTCGTGAACAAGAAGGACCCAAACCCCAAGCGGTTCGCCTTCTATCGAAAGCTTTTGGTGACCGGCATCGGGCCCCTGCTGCAGCTGGGGGCCGTCCAGGTGAAGCTGGTGGGGGAAGAAAAGCTCCCCGAGGGCGGGTTTTTGCTGGTGGGGAACCACCGGTCCGACTTCGACCCCATCACCGCCATGTACGCCCTGCGCGGCCGGGGCGTCACCTTCGTCACCAAGAAGGAGAATCTGGACATCCCCGTGGGCGGACGGCTCATCGCCGGGGCGGGGTGCATCTCCCTGGACCGGGCGGACGATCGACAGGGCCTGGTGGTCATCCGCCAGGTGGTCCGGCGCATCCAGGCCGGGGAGGCCATCGGCATCTATCCCGAGGGGACCCGGTCCAAGACCGGCGAGCTGCTCCCCTTCCGGGTGGGCTGCTTCAAGGCCGCCCAGTGGGCCAAGTGCCCCCTGGTGGTCCTCAGGACCCGGGGCACGGAGAACATCGGCAAAAACTTCTTCCTCCGCCGGACCCCCGTCACCCTGACCGTGGCCGCCGTCTTCCCCTATGAGCAGATCCGCGATCTGGACACCACCGAGATCGGGGAGCTGGTGCGGGGGGTGTTGACCGACAACGACGCGTTTTGCTGAGGCAGGACGCGTCACATCACGTTGCGGCGGAGCCGCAACACATCACTTGCGCCGTCAGGCGCATACATCACGCCGCGAAGCGGTACATCACGAAACAAGGAGAAACTCCATGTCCGAATCCAAGCTGCGGACCCTGTCCATGGGTTTTGCCGTTCAGATTTTAGATCTGGTGAAGGAGCTGAAGGAAAAGCATGAGACCATCATCTCCAACCAGATCGGCCGTTCCGGCACCTCTATCGGCGCCAATATTTTTGAAGCCCGGCACGCCCAGGGGCGAAAGGACTTTATTTCAAAGCTGGAGATCGCTTTGAAGGAGGCCAGCGAAACCGACTACTGGCTTGAATTGCTGCATCAGACGAACTATATCGACGACGCGAAGTATAAGGATTTGATCGACCAATGCACTTCCCTCCGGGTGATGCTGATGGCGTCGTGCCGGACGGCGAAGGGAAGGGGAGAAAAGTGATGTTGCGGCAGCGATGCTGCGCAGTGATGTAGCGGCAGGGCCGAAGTGATGTTCGCTTCGCAAGTGATGTATGGCCGCGAGGCGGCCAAGTGATGTTGCGGCGGAGCCGCAGTGATGTATGGCCGTGAGGCGGCCAAGTGATGTTGTGCGGCGGAGCCGCAGTGATGTTTGCTTCGCAAGTGATGTAGCGCAGCGATGCTGCGCAGTGATGAAGCGGCAGGGCCGCAGTGATGTATAGCCGCGAGGCGGCTAAGTGATGTTGTGCGGCGGAGCCGCACAGAGGGGAGGACCCATGGAGCGCATAAAGAACGTTCTTTTCGACCTGGACGGGACGCTGACGGACCCGGCGGAGGGGATCACCAACGCCCTGATGCACGCCCAGCGGCGGCTGGGGCGGCCGGTGAGCCGGCGGGAGGAGCTGTACGTGTTCATCGGCCCGCCGCTCATCGAGATGTTTATGAGCGAGTGGGGGCTCACCCGGGCGGAGGCGGAGCAGGCGCTTATCTTCTACCGGGAGCACTTCACCGTCAAGGGCCTGTTCGAGAACGTGCCCTACGCGGGCATCGGGGAGACGCTGGCGGACCTGAAGGCGGCGGGCCTTCGGCTGTTTGTGGCCACGTCCAAACCGGAGCCGTTGTCGCTGCGGATTTTGGAGCATTTCGACCTACTGCAATACTTCGAGGCCGTGGCCGGGTCCACCTTGGACGAAACGCGCACGAAAAAGGGCGAGGTCATCGCCTACGCCCTCAGTACATATCATTTGGACCCGTCAAAAACGGTCATGGTGGGGGACAGGGAGCACGACGTGATCGGCGCCCGGGAGAACGGCCTCCCCTGCATCGGCGTCCTCTACGGCTACGGCTCCCGGGAGGAGCTGACGGCGGCGGGGGCCGCGGCGCTGGCGGCGGACTTAGGGGAGCTTTCCGGCTTGCTCAAATCGTAGATGCCGGCGGAGAAATCCCCCTGCAGCAGATCATATTTGTTCTTATAGAGCTCGAAATACCGGTTGAAGCTGTCGGAGTGCACGTCCCGGAGGCTGTTCAGATACTCGTGGGTGTCGAAGGCCCCGGCTTCCAGCTCGATCATGGCCACGGCGATGTTGGAGCAGTGGTCCGCCACCCGCTCTAAATTGGTGATCAGATCGTTGAACACGAACCCCTGGTCCAGGGTGCACTGGCCCGCCTGGACCCGGTTCACGTGGTGGAGCTTCAGCTCGTCGCTGAGCATGTCGATGGTCTCCTCCAGGGGCTCCACCCGGTAGGCTTCCTTCACGTTTTCCTTTTCGAACGCGCCCATGGACAGGTCCACGATCTCCTCCACGGCGGCGATGAGGGCGTTCAGCTCCCGCTTCGCCTCCGGGGAGAAATGGACCTTCTTTTCCGCGATCTCCTTGGCGGTCTCGCCCACGTTCATGGCGTGGTCGCTGATGCGCTCGATGTCGCTGATGCAGTGGAGGAACTTGCTGATCTCCTTGTTTTGCTCCCGGGTCAGCTCCTGCCGGTTCACCCGCACGAGATAGGTGCCCAGCTTGTCCTCGTAGGTGTCCACCTGCTCCTCCAGCCGCTCCACGGCGGCGAACTCCCCGTCAGACCAGTTGGACAGCAGCTTCAGCGCCCGGGCGAGGTTCTCCCGGGCCGTGTCCGCCATCTTGGAAAGGACGATCTTGCTCTGCTCGATGGCCAATGCGGGGTGGGCGATGAACCGATCCTCCAGCCGGTCGATCATGGCCTGCTGGATAAGGTCCTCTGGCCGATCCTTCACCAGCCGGTGAGCGAGGCGCCTGAGCCCGTCCACGAAGGGCAGCAGCACCACCGTGGCTAGGATGCGGAAGACGGAGTTGATGAGGGCCAGCTCCACCGGCCCCACCACCTGGCTGCGGAAGCTCTTGGGGAGCAGCAGATTGCCCAGGAAGAAGGGGATCAGGCAGATGAGCGTGCCCAAAACGTTGATGAACAGATAGGTGAGGGCGGTTCGCCGTCCGCTGGGCCCGGCGCCGACGGCCCCCAGCAGCACCGGCACCGAGGCGCCGATGGCGATGCCCATGATGATGGGGATGGCGGCTTCCGCCGTGATGGCCCCGGTCATGGACAGGGCCTGCAAAATGCCCACCGCCGCCGAGGCGCTTTGGAGCACCGCCGTGAAGAGGGCGCCCACCAGGATGCCCAGCAGGGGGTTGTCGAAGAGGAGCAGCAGCTCCCGGAACTTGGCGCTCTCCTTCAGCGGCAGCACCGCGTCGGACATGGCGCTCATGCCGAACATGAGCACGGCGAAGCCCAGCAAAATGTCGCCCACGTGCTTCTTGGCCGTGGATTTGGCCGTCATCCGGAAGAGGGTGCCCACGATGGCCACCGCCGCCGTGATGGTGGCCGTGGAGAGGAGGGACACCCAGCCGCCGCCCCCACCCATGAGGGACAGGCACAGCAGCCAGCCCGTGACGCTGGTGCCCACGTTGGCGCCCAGGATGATGGGGATGGCCTGGATGCCCTTCATCATGCCGGAGTTCACGAAGCCCACCACCATGATGGTGGTGGCCGCGGAGCTTTGGATGGCCGCCGTCACGCCCAGGCCCAGCAGCGCCCCCTTGATGGGCGTGCTGCTCAGCCGCCAGAGAATGACTTCCAGCTTGTTCCCGGCCACCCGCTTGAGCCCGTCGCCCATGACGGACATGCCGAACAGGAACAGCGCCACCCCGCACAGCAGGGAAAGTACGTTACTGATGCCCATAGAGCCTCCTGACGTCCTGATTTTCACCCAATATACAGTGTACACTAAAGGGCGCTCCGACGCAACGGCAAATTTCCCCTTGCGCTGGATGCGGGAAAAAGTATATAGTATGTAGGAACGGAAACAGGAGGCGCGGACATGGCGGAGGACGAGCGGGCGTATCAACGGCAGCGGCGGGCGTACAGGACGCTGTACGCCCCGGCGAAATGGCTCATGAAGGGGCTGCTGAACTATGAGTTCGAGCTGGCGCCCCAGGGGGCGGGGCCCTGCCTCATTTTGAGCAACCACGTGACGGACTTCGACCCCATTTTGGTGGGACTCAGCTTCCCCGAGCACATGTACTACGTGGCCGGGGAGAACGTGATGCGCATGGGGCTGCTCTCCAAGGTGGTCACCCGGTACGCCTCCGTCATCCAGCGGATCAAGGGCACCACCGACGCGGAGGCGGCGCTGCAGATCCTGCGGACGCTGAAGAAGGGCCGGAACGTGTGCATGTTCGCCGAGGGGAACCGGACCTTCACCGGCGAGACGCTGCCCATCGCCCCGGCCACGGCCAAGCTGGTGAAGATGGCCCGGAGCACCCTGGTCACCTACCGGCTCACGGGCGGGTATCTGTCCACGCCCCGGTGGAGCACCCACCGGCGCAAGGGGCGCGTCACCGGCAAAGCGGTGGGGGTGTACCCGCCGGAGGAGATCAAGGGGATGAGCGAGGGGGAGATCTCGGCCCTGCTCGCCCGGGACCTGTATGAGAACGCCTACGAGACCCAGCAACAGGCGCCCGTGGCCTTCCGGGGGAAGGCGCTGGCGGAGACGCTGGAGACGGCGTTGTACCTGTGCCCCCGGTGCCACGGGATCGACACCCTCCACAGCCGGGGGGATCGGTTCTTCTGCGACTGCGGGCTGTCCATGACGCTGGACGAGTTCGGGTTTTTCCGGGGGGACGAGCTGCCCTTCAAAACGCCCCTCGATTGGGACAAGTGGCAGACGGGGGAGATGGAGAAGCTGGCCGCGAGCCTGAACGACGGGCCCGCCTTCTCGGACGAGGGGCAGACCCTGAACCGGCGGGAGGCGGACCACAGCCTCACGCCCCTCGCCACCGGGACCATGGCCCTCTATCGGGATCGGCTCACCCTGGGCGAATACGGCTTCCCTCTCCGGGAGATCAGGGGCATCGGCCTCATCCAGCGGCAGGGGATGGTCTTTTCCACCGCCGACGGAGACTACGCCGTCACGGCGGATAAGCTCCGCTGCGTGCGCAAGTATCAGACGCTTTTTGAGTTTTTAAAGGAAGGAATAAAAGCTTGATCCTTTTTCTTGAAAGAAAAAGGACCAAAAAGAACTTTAAGAAGGGGTATTGCTTTTCGTACGAAAGCTTTACCCCTTCTCGCATTTCTCTTTTTCCGCCGCTTTTTCTCTTTAGCCTAAAGAGAAAAAGCGGCAAAAATAAACCTAAAACATCCGTAACCCCTTGGGCAAATGGTTCTTGAGGACGCCGCCGGCGCCCTTGCCCAGGCCCAGGGCCAGCCCCCTGTGGGTCACGGCGCACCAGCCGGAGAGGTCCGTGGGCAGCGTCTCCCCGTGCAGATACCGAAGGGCGTCCGCCTCGGAAAGCTCCGTTCGCCGCACCAGCGGCATCCCCGCCGCCATGGCCAGCGCGTGGGCGGGCACGAACCGTCCCTTGACGATCTCCCCCACAAGCAGCCCCGCCCGCAGCACCCTGAGCCCCGCCAGATCACAGGGCAGCGGCGGCAGCAGCAGCGCCCGCCCGTCAGCAAGCAGCCGCAGCGGCCCCCCAAGCCCCGCCGTCTCCTCCCGGAGGAACCCCTCCGCCAGGGGCGCTCCATCGCTCCTTTGGGGCAGATACCCCGTGTCCGGGGCCGCGCCCCTTCGCCTAAGCTTCGCCGCGTACTGCCCCTCGCCCAGGCAGGCGTGGGGATAGAGGGTCTGCTCCGATTCCAGCTCGAAATCCGGGTACTCCGACAAAAACCACCGCACGTTCTCCCCGTTCTCCGCCGGCGAGAAGGAGCAGGTGGAATAGACCAGCTGCCCGCCGGGCTTCACCGCCCCCTGGGCGGAGGCGAGGATCGCCCGTTGCCGGTGGGCGCATGCCTGGACGTGCTCCTCCGACCAGGCGGCCACCGCCTCCGGATCCTTGCGGAACATGCCCTCCCCGGCGCAGGGGGCGTCCACCAGCACCCCGTCGAAGACGGGCCCCGTGAAGCGGATCAGCTTCTCCGGCTCCATATTGGTGATCACCCCGTTCTTGACCCCCATCCGCTCCAGGTTGCCGAGGAGCACCGAGGCCCGGCCGGGCACGATCTCGTTGGCGAAGAGCACCCCCGCCGGCACCTTCGCCGCCAGCTGGGCGGCCTTGCCCCCCGGTGCGGCGCACAGGTCCAAAAGAGCCATGTGGGGCTTCAGGTCGAAGAGGCCGGCGGGCACCTGGGCGGAGAGCTCCTGCACGTAATACGCCCCCGCGGCGTGGAGCGGGTCCTTCCCCGGCGCGAACCCGGCGGGCAGCAAAAACCCGTCGCCCCCCGCAGGGACGAAATCGGGCCGCAGGTCGGCGAGCCCCTCCCGTGTCAGCTTCAACCCGTTGCAGCGGGCGGCCCGCTTCTCAGGCTCCGCCATGGCGGCCATATAGGCGTCGAAGTCCTCGCCCAGCTGGCGCCTCATTCGGTTCAGATACCCTTCCGGCAGCTTCATAGCCTCACGCAGGCCCTCCCGTTCAAAAACACGATATACTTCTCCTTCACCGGCCGCCCGGTCAGCTTCTCCAGCGCCTGGGCGTACAGCTCCACCTGCCGCCGGTGCCGCTCTGCCCACAGGCCGGGATCCCCTTCCACCCGGTCCGTCTTATAATCGAGGAGCACGTACCCGTCCCCCTCCATAAAGCACAGGTCCACGACGCCCTGCAGGAGCACCCGCTCCTGGGACTTGACCCCCAGGAGCGATTCCGTGTCCATGGCCAGGGTGAAGGGCAGCTCCCGATAGACCCGGGGGCTCTGGCAGATCCGGGCAAAGAGCTCCGTGCCCAGGAAATAGGCGAGGTTCGCCCGGTACGCCGCCCCGTTCCGCTCCGCCAGATACTCGTCCAACTCCTCCTCCGACAGGGGCCGAAGGGGCAGCCGCCGAAGCAGCTCGTGGACGTCCGTGCCCCGACGGAGCGCCCCCGCCGAATCCGCGAAGGCGGGCTCAGAGAAGGTCAGGGTATGCCGGTCGGACAGGGCCGTGACCGAGGTCTTGTTGGGCACCCCCGCCACCTCGGCGAAGGGGTACTCGAACCCGTACCGGGCGGACAGCGCCTCCACCAGCACCGCCTCCCCCGGCGGCAGGGGCGGCCGCGCCCCTCCCGGGGGCAGGATGAACTCCTCCCGGGGATGGACGAAGGCGGGCACGTCCCCCTTCACCGTCATGAGCAGCCAGGCAAGGAAGGACCGGGCCCCCCAAACGGAATAGGGCGTCAGCTCCTCGGGCCGGTCCAGCGTCTCCCGGGCGTTCCGCAGGGTGCCCACCAGCACCAGCCGGCGCTTGGGCCGGGTCATGGCCACGTACAGGATGCGCATCTCCTCCTCCGCCTGGAGCCGCCGGTTCAGCAGCTTTACGCCCCGGCGGGACAGGGGCTCCCGCTTCACGCCGCTTTCGTCCACGAAGGCAAGGCCCATGCCCAGCTTCCGATGGAGGAGCAAAGGCGCGTTCTCCCCCTCCCGGCTGAACTGCCGGTTCAGCTCGCAGAGGAACACCGCCGGGAACTCCAGCCCCTTCGATCGGTGGACGGACAGGATCCGGACCACGTCGCTTTCGATGGTCTGGGCCGCCCCCATCTTGGCGGAGTCCCGGGCGTCGTCCATATACTTCAAAAACCCATGGAGGCCGAAGCTGCCCGTCTCGTCATAGCTCCGGGCCCGGGTCACCAGCGCGTCCAGATTGGCCTGCCGCTGGGCGCCGCCGGGCATGGCCCCCATCTCCACATACAGCTCCGTTTCGTCCAGGAGCCGGGTCAACAGCTCCTCCACGTTGGAGATCAAACTCTCCCGCCGCCAGGCTTCCACCCGGCCCAGGAACCGGGCCGCCTTGGAAGTGGGGTCCGCCTCTGCTGCAGAGAGCAGGGCGTCCAAAAGCTCCCCCTGGGGATAGCCGGTCCTAAGCTCGATGAGCTCCTCATGGGAGAAGCCCCCCACCCCCGAGCGGAGCACGGAGAGGAGGGGGATGTCCTGCCGCCGGTTGTCGATGACGCGCAGCAGGTTCAGCATGACCATGACCTCCACGGACTCGAAATATCCGCCGGTGAGCTGGGCATAGCAGGGGATGCCGGAGACGGCCAAGGTCCGGGCGAAGACGCGGGCGTTGCCCATGCCCCGCAAAAGGATGGCGAAATCCCCGAACCGGTAGGGCCGGGGCGCGGCGTCGGCGCTCTCCTGATAGGTCTCCGTCTCCATCATCTCCCGGATGCGCCGGGCGCAGAAGCGGGCCTCCGCCTCGGCGGCGGCCACGTCCTCGGCGTCCTCGGCGGTCTTGTCCGCCTCCCGCTCGATGAGATGGAGCTCCACCCGGCCCTCCGGCTGGTCCATGCCGGGGCGCAGGGCCGCCATCTCGTCGTAGACGATGGGGCCCAGGCCGGGGGCCATGAGCTGCTCAAAGACCCGGTTCACCGCGGCGAGGATCTGGGGGCTGCTGCGGAAGTTGTGGTTGAGGTCGATCCGCTGTCCGACGTCGCCGGTGAAGGTAGTGAGCTTCTCCAGGAACAGCCCCGGCTCCGCCATGCGGAACCCGTAGATGCTTTGCTTCACGTCCCCTACGAAAAAGAGATCGTCGCTCCGTTTGATCCGGTTCAGGATCTCCTCCTGGACCGCGTTGCTGTCCTGATACTCGTCCACGATGATGGCCGTGAACCGATCCCGATACTCCGCCGCGGCCTCCTCGTTCTTCAAGATCTCGGCGCAGCAGTGCTCCAGATCGTTGAAGTCGATCCGGTCCCGATCCCGCTTCTTCTGGGTGTAAACGGCCTGCTGCCGCCGCCACAGGCGGATGAGGGCGGTGAGGACCCGCCCCCCCGCCAGGTGGATCTGCCACAGCTTTTCCCTGTCCTGACCATAGGTCTGGGCCTGTTCCGCGGCCGTTTCCTTCACCTTGTCCCGGGCCTTTTTCAAAGCCTCCTTATCCTGCTCCTCCATATCCTTTTGGGTGGGCAGCCGGCCGAACGCCACGGCGGACAGGGCCTGAGCGTAGTCCTCCGGCGTCCGCTGCAGCAGGGCCCCCCGGCCGTGGGGGATGGCCTCGTCCAGGTACGCCACCAGCTTCCCCCAGGCGGGGGGATAGCCGTCCCGAAGGCGGATAAGATCGTTGAGGGCGGCCTCGAAGACGGCCTTGTCCTCCCGGAAGCAGACCTCCACCGCCCGGTCGTAGGCGGCCCGGTCGAAAAGCCGGTCCTCCGCCTCGCCAAGCCAGCCCTCCGGGTCCGGCTGGGCCATGAGAAAGCCCGTCAGGGCCAGGATGGCCCGCTTCAGGTTGTCCTCCCGCTCGAAGGAGCGGATAAGGAGCCGGAAGGCCTCCGCTTCCTCCGTGGCGAGGGCGGTCAAAGCTTCGTCCAGGGCCTGGTCCCGGAGGACGGCGGCCTCCGTCTCGTCCAGGGTCCTGGCCGAGGGGGACAGGCCCACCAGATGGAAGTACCGGTTCACCACCCGGGCGCAGAAGGCGTGGATGGTGGAGATGCTGGCGTTGGGGCACCGGGCGCTCTGCCGGTAGAGCCGGGCCTTCAGGATCTGGTCCTGCTCGTCGGCGGCCTGCTGCTGCAGGGTGTTCTGGATGCGGGCCTTCATCTCCCCGGCGGCTGCCTTGGTGAAGGTGAGGATCAGGAGCCGGTCGATGTCCATGCCCGATCGCACCAGGCGGACCACCCGCTCCGTGAGCACGGCGGTCTTGCCCGCGCCGGCGGCGGCGGACACGATCAAATTCCCCTTTTCCTCTATGGCGCGCTGCTGTTCTTTGGTCCAGTTCATTTCGATCCCTCAGCTAAAGCCAAAAGTTCATCTATGGTCATCCTCTTGGTGTCCCGCTCCCGGCAGCCCTTCTGCTGCTTGTCGTAGCGACACACGGCCTGGTAGGGACACCAGTCGCAGGCCCCCTTGTAGGGGATCACGTCCGCCTCCCCCCGGCGCATGTCGTTCAGCGTTCGCTCCGCCACCGAGACCGCCTTTTGGGTCAAGACGTGCATATCCTCCGCCCGGCACACGTTCCCGCTGAGGGTCCCGTCCTTCTTGCGCCGCAGGCCCTGGACGATCTTCGACGTCCCGTCCAAGTCCCGCTCCAGGGCGGCCAGGGACCCTTCGCTCATGTCGGTGACGCCCCGCAGCACGTGGCGCTGCTCCTCGCCCTCCTTGGCGGCGGGCAGGGACAGGGGCATATAGTACATGCCGCCCATCTCCCCCTCCAGCCCCGCCACGGCGGCCAGGTACAGGGGGAGCTGCAGGCTCAACCCCGCGGCGATCTTGGCGGGCTCGAACTTTCGATCCCCCATCTTGTAGTCGATGATCCGATAGTACCCCGACGGGCTTGTGTCCACCCGGTCGATCCGGCCGTAGAGCTTCACCGTCTGCCCGTCGTCGCTGTGAAGGAGCAGGGGCGGGAAGGGGCTCTCGGGGCCGAAGGCCAGCTCCGTCTCGTAGGGGCGGTAGCTGCCGGCCTGCATCTGCTTCACGATGGACCGGGCGCACTTCTTCACGGACTCGATCCTGAGGAACAGAGCCTCCCGGAGCCGCACGTCCCGAAGGAAGATGCCGTCGTTGTGGCTGACCACGAGGGGGGGCAGGATCTGGTCCACCAGCTCATCCGCGTCCTCGTCGGTGAGGGCGGCCCAGCTGAGGCCCCGCTCCTTCACCAGCTTCAAAAAGGCGTCCAAGGCGTCGTGGAGGAAGGTGCCCGCGTCGGCGGCCTCCTCCCGGCTCTCGGGCCGCTCCTTGGCCCTCAGGCCGTATTTCAGATAATGGGCGAAGGGGCAGCGGTTGAATTGCTCCAGCCGGCTGGCGCTCATGCTGGGGGCGGCGCCGTACATCCGTTCCGCCAGAGCGCGGCCGAAGGGGGCGGGGGAAATGCCCCCGTTCAGGGCGGCCTCCGCCCGTCGGAGCCGGGGGCCGTAGGTTTCGTCCGCGGCGAAGTAGGCCCGCTGGGCGGGGAGCTGTTCGCTGACGAACCCGTCCCGCTCGTAGAGGGCCAGCTCCCGGACCAGGCGACGGAAGCCCCCCTCCCGGTCCAGCGGGTAGCTCTCCGCCTCCAGCCCGTCCCGGGGGATAAGGCCCGGGAACAGCCGCTGCATCCGGCCCAAGAGGGGCGCGGGAGAGAGCTCCTCCCCGTCGGCGGAAAAGCTGTAGCTGAAGTATAATTTCTGCTGGGCCTTGTTGAAGGCGGTGTATAGCTCCAGCCGCTCCATCTCGGTGAGGGCCTCGGTGCCGGTCCACAGCTCCAGCCCCTGCTCCTTCAGCAGCTCCAGCTCCCCGTCGGAGATGAGCTCGTCGTCGGTGCGGGCCGGGGGCAGCAGCCCCTCGTTGCAGCCCAGCACGAAGAGGATGGGCACCGCCGGGGTCCGGGTCCGGGCAAAGTCACCCAGTATGACCTGGTCCGCCATGCCGGGCAAAACCCCCATGGTGGAGGACTGGGCCCCCTCCTCCAGCAGGGACAAAAACTCCTTCTGGCTCAGCTCGTCCCGGCCCCAGATGGCGGCGATGTCGCTGAGGAGCCCGCTTAAAACGGTGTAGACCTGGCTGAACAGCTCCCCGGCGTTGGGCCGGCCGGCGGCGATCAACGCTTCCCCCTGGGCCCGAAGCTGCTCCCGCAGGTCCGTTTCCTCCATATAGGCGTAGACCGCCTGGGCCTTCTGGGCCCCGGTGGTGCCCCGGCCGCAGCCGGTTTTCAGCCGGTCAAGGGGAGGATACAGGGCGGCGCGGACCTTCTCCGCCTCCGGGGGCACCTCCCCGAAGGTGAAGGGGGCGGCCAGGCTCCCGCCGTAGAGGCCGTAGCGCAGCACGTAATTTTCGAAGATCTCCCCCTCGCCCACGGTGCAGGGGCCGTAGCCGCTTTTGAGGATGCGCAAAGCGTCCTCCATGCTACCGCTTTGGACGAAGCGGACGGCGGAGAGGACCATATCCATGGCGCTGTGGCCCGTGACGGGCCGGGTGGCGTCGTAAAAGAGGGGGATGCCCATGCGGGCGAAGATCCGGCGGATGCGGGACACGTACCCGCCCCCGTCGGTGACCATGACGGCCACGTCCCGATACCGGTGGCCCTGGCGGACCAGCCGCTGGACCTCCTGGGCGCAGCGCTCCGCCTCCGTCTCCCGATCCGGGGAGGCCCACAGCGTCAGGGCCGGCACGGGGCCGGGGAAGACGGCTTCGTCCTGGGCGAAGAGGTGTTTTTCCAAATGCTTCAGCTCCGGGGGCCGGGGCTTGTCCCGGCGGCAGCCCTCCACAAAGAAGGGGCTGCCCGCCTCCTGGGCCACCTGTCGAAGCTTATAAAAGGTGCGGACGTCCGGGGCGAAAAGCTCCCCGTCCCGGCCGTCCGGGTCCATGCGCAAGGTGACGGTCACGGACCGGCACACCCCCAGCAGCCGCCCCATGAGCCGGAACAGCTGGCGGCTGGGGATGTCGATGCCGTCCACGTACAGGTCCGTCCCCGTGAGGAAGGAGCCCTCCAGGGATTCCCCGGCCCGGTCCCACAGGTCGCTTTGGGTGAGATACCGATCCCGCAAAAAATCCTCGCTCTCCCTGAAGAGCAGGGCGATGTCCGCCAGCTTCCCCCTAAGCTGGCTCCCCTCGGGCAGGGCCTCGGCCGCCTGCCGCAGATCCTCGGGCCCGGCGCCGCTCTGCTTGCAGCGGGTGATGATCTCGTCCATCCGCTGGGCAAAGCCCCGGCTCTCCGCCACCCGGCCGAAGAGGGTCAGCTCCTTCTTCCGGTTCAGGGCCGCCCGGCGCAGGATCATCCGCCGCCCGGGGCCGCCGATGACGGGGAGCTCTGCCCCCCGCTCCTGGAGCACCCGCTCGCAGAGCCGGGAGAAGGAGAGGACCTGGACCCCCAACAGCCCTCCCAGGCGGCTACAGAGGGCTTTTTCCGCCTCGAAGGTGTATTGCTCCGCCACCACCAGCGTGGCCCGCTCCCCCTTTTGGGCGTGGGCAATGAGCCGGTCGTACAGGCGGGTGCTCTTCCCGCTGCCCGAGCGGCCCATCCAAACGGTGAGGGGCGCGGCCATCAGAACCTGGCGGTGTGCACCGGCGTGTACACCATCCTGCCCTTCTCGTTGGTGCTTTCGTATAGGACGATGGAGTTGACCCGAAAGCTGGCGTTTTCCGGCAGCTGCAGGTGGGAGATGTCCCCGTGCTCCACGGCCCGGCCCAAGGTGACGTGGGGGACGAGCCGCCCCTTGCCCTTGCAGAAGCCCCGCTCCCACAGGCTGGCCTCCAGCATCTCATGGATGCGGAAGAGCTCGTCCAAATCCCCCTCCGCCCGGAGGAAGCTGGTCCGGGCGCCGCCGTGGTCGAAGCAGCCGTAGCCCCCCAGCCGCAGGGTGAAGGGCCGGGCGTCCGCCACCGCCTGGTCCATGGCGAAGGCGATGTCGGCGAGGTCGTTGCTCTCCCCGATGAACCGCAAGGTCACGTGATGGTTCCCCTGGGGCACGAACCGGCCCCCGGTGGAGCATTCCTTCAGCGATTGCTCGAAGGCGAACACCTTCTTTTGCACGTCCTTCGGCAGCGGCACGGCGATAAACAGTCTCATTTCCCTTTTCCCCCGGTTTTGATGGTTCCATTGTACCGGATTTTCCCGGCCTTGTACAGGACTTTCCCCCTCTTTTCTTTTGCGCCGTTCTCTGATATACTGGACCGGATGGAGACCAGGTTCAACAAAAAGGTCCAAAAACACCGGCGGCGGCTCCTGCCCGACAACTGGCAGGAGAGGCTGCCCCTGCGCCCGGTGCTGTTTTTGCTGGGGCTGCTGGTGGTGGTGTTCCTGGCCATTCTGGTGAACCAGCCCGCCGACAGCTACCTCAACAACGCGGAGATCGACGTGCTCCGCAAAAAGGGCACCCTCCGGGTGGGGGTGGACGAGAACGTCTACGGCCTGAACCAGAACGGGGTGGGCCTGGAGCCGGCCCTGTGCATGGCCCTGTCCCAGGTCATCTTCAACAGCCAGGACGGGTGCGAGATGGCCCCCGTGAGCCGGCACACCGTGGCCTGGCAGATGGGGGAGGGGAACATCGACGTGGCCGTCATGAGCCTCGACAAGCTCACCGGCAAGAAGTATCTGGTCACCGAGGCCCCCTTCTACCGGGACCCCTGCGTGCTCATGGGCTATAGCCTGCCCGAAAAGGGGGCCCTGGCGGAGAAGCGGATCGGCGTCCTCCACGACACCGACGCCAACAAGGTGCTCAGCCAGTATCAGCAGGACGAGGAGAACGGCCTCATCATCGTCACCTTCGCCGCCTACTACGACATGTTGGTGGCCCTTCGGGCCGGGTCGTTGGACGCGGTGTGCATGCCAAGGTCCGTTGCCCTGTCCCACCGGGAGAAGGCCATGGCCCTCTCCGCCTACGCCCTGGGCACGGTGGACTATCACGTGATCGGCACCAGCGAGGAGAAGGACCTTATCGCCCTCATCGACAGCCTCCTCGTCCGCTGGGCCCAGGACGGGACGCTGCGGGCCTGGTACGAGGCCTACGACCTGCTCTACGATCTCTCCTGAGCGGGAAATCGGTTGACGGTTGACGGGAAAGCGAAAAATCTGTATAGTAAAAGGTAAGGCATTCAACGCCTACTTTTCGGAGGGCAGCATATGAACCAATACTATAGCATCCAGGGCGGACGGCGGCTCGAGGGGACCGTGACCATCAGCGGGGCGAAGAACGCGGCGGTGGCCATCATCCCGGCGGCGATCCTGGCCCAGGAGTGCTGTATCCTGGAGAATCTGCCCGCCATCCAGGACGTGCAGACGCTGAAGCATATCCTGTCCCGCATAGGCGCCCAGGTGGACTTCACCCGGGGCGACTGCATGCGGATCGACCCCACCCCCATCACCACCGTGGACGCCACCTTCCCCGAGGTGGGCGCCATGCGGGCCTCCTATTATCTGCTGGGGGCCATGCTGGGCGCCTACGGCGAGGTGGAGCTGGCGCTGCCCGGCGGCTGCGTCATCGGGCCAAGGCCCATCGACCAGCACATCAAGGGCCTTCGGGCCCTGGGCGCCAACGTGTATATCGACGAGAGCCGGAACGTGGTCCGGGCCCAGGCGAAAAAGCTGCGGGGGGCGGAGATCTTCTTCGATCTCGTGTCCGTGGGCGCCACCATCAACCTGATGCTGGCGGCCTGCAAGGCGGAGGGGCAGACGGTGCTCCAAAACGTGGCCAAGGAGCCCCACGTGGTGGACGTGGCCAACTTCCTCAACATGATGGGCGCGTCCATCAAGGGCGCGGGCACGGACGTGATCCGCATCCGGGGGAAGAAGAAGCTCCACGGCTGCAGCTACGCCGTGATCCCCGACCAGATCGAGACCGGCACCTATATGATCGCCGCCGCCGCCACCCGGGGGGACGTGATCATCAAGAACGTGATCCCCACCCATATGGAGGCCATCACGGCCAAGCTTTTGGAGAGCGGCGCCCAGATCATCGAGGGCGACGACGGGCGGGAGTTCTTCCTCCGGGTGAAGATGGACCACAGGCCCCGGGGCGTGAACATCAAGACCGCCGTGTACCCCGGCTTCCCCACGGACCTGCAGCAGCCCATGATGGCGTACCTCACCACCGCCGCCAGCAACTCCGTGGTGGTGGAGAACATCTTCGAGAACCGGTTCAACCACGTGAAGGAGCTTCGGAAGATGGGCGCTTCCATCAGCGTCAGCAAGCGCACCGCCCGCATCCGGGGCGTGGAGGGGCTCCACGGCGCGGACATCCACGCCACCGACCTTAGGGCCGGGGCCGCCCTCATCGTGGCCGGGCTCTCCGCTTCCGGAGAAACGAAGGTCCGGGGCGTGGAGTACATCGACCGGGGCTACGAGCATTTGGAGCACAAGTTCAACGCCCTGGGCGCCAGCATCACCAGGATAGAGGAAGAATAGGTTTGTTTGCAGCTTTTCCTGAAAGAAAAGCCGCCCAAAAGAACATCAAGGAGGGGTATGGCTTCCCGCACGGAAGCTGTACCCCTCCCTTAAGTTTCTCTTTTTTCTCTTTGTCGAAAGAGAAAAAGGAACAAAAGAAAAAATCTACTCGATCTCCCACACCCGGTCGCAGGCGTCCCGGACCCGGGGCCGGTGGGTCACGATCAAAACGGTGCGGTCGGTCATGTGCTTGAGATTGTCCAGCAGCTGCGCCTCGGTCCCCTCGTCCAGGGCGCTGGTGGCCTCGTCCAGCAGCAGGATCGGATGCCCCGACAGGATCGCCCGGGCGATGGCCAGCCGCTGCAGCTGCCCCTCGGACAGCCCCGCGCCCCGCTCCCCCAGGACCGTGTCCAGCCCCGCAGGCAGCTCCCGCACGAAGGCGGCCGCGGCCACGTCCAGCGCCCGCCAGATCTCCTCGTCGGAAAAGGCCCCGTCCCCGAAGGTCAGCGTCTCCCGCACGGTGCCGCTGAAGATCCGATTCCCCTGGGGCACGTAGGCGAACAACCCCCGGTGCGATGCCGTCAGGGGCACCTCCCCGGACGTGGTCTCCAAGACGCGGGCCCCCTCGCTCACCGGGTACAGGCACAGCAAAAGCTTCAACACCGTGCTCTTCCCCTGGCCCGAGGGCCCCACCACGGCCACGCTCTCCCCCTTTTTCAGCCCGACGCTCACGGTATGGAGCACCGGCACCGGCTCGGCCCGGTCCGGATAGGCGAAGGACACGTCCTTCAGCCGCAGCCCCGTGAACCCGGTCCGGTACAGGGCGTCGATCTCGCTCTGCGCCAGCTGCCCGTCCGGGCAGTCGTCGGCGAAGGCCTCCGCCTCCATGAGCCGCTCCACGCTGGCGATCATGGCGTAATACTGGGGGATATAGGTGGACAGGTTGGCGAACGGCGCCTGGATCTGCCCCACCAGCTGCAGCACGGCGGTGAAGGTGCCGTAGCTCACGGTCCCCTTCAGGATCCCATACCCGCAATAGACGGCCGCTCCCGCGTACAGGCTCCGCATCATGAGCCCGTAGGCGAAGTTCGCCAGGTTCGAGAACCGGTTCCGCCGCATCCGCGCTTTTAGATGCTCCGTCATGGCCGCCTCTCCCTGCTGCAGCACGGTCCGCTCCCGGCGGAAGGAGCGCACGATCATGAGCTCGCTCAATCGCTCCGACAGCAGCACCCGGACCCGTCCGTCCGCCTCCCGGATGTCCTTGTGGAGCGCCTTCAGCTTCTTGCGGAACAGATACCCCAACAGCGACAGGACCACCCCCGCGGGCAGGATCGCCCACAGGGCCGCCCGCAGCATCACCAGCACCGCGCCCACAGCGCTCAAAAGCATGACCAGCATGCCGCTCGCCTCCGGCACGATGGACACGGCGGCGTTGGCGGCGACGGCGGTGTCGGACACCAGCCGGTTCATCCACTCCTCCGAATGCTCCGAGGTCACGGCCCCGTAGTCCTTGTAGAGCAGCGTCTCGAACAGCCGCCCCTTGAGCCGGTTCTCCAGCGTGGCCGAGGCGTGTTCGTGGGCCCGGCGGATCAGCGCCCGCAGCAGCAGCTGCAGCAGGATGACCCCCAGGAACAGCCCGCCCTGACGCAAAAACCCGCCCAAGTCCCGGTCCACGGCTCGGTCGATCATGTTCCGCAGCGTCCAGGCCAGCGCCACGCCGCTGGTCCCCCGGACCACCTCCAGCACGAGGAGCCACAACACCTCCCACCGGGTCCCGGCGGCCACCCGCCAGACCCAGCTAAGGGGGGATATGCTGTTGTTCTTTTGCGTTTTTTTCATATCGTCAGCTTCAGGATAGCACGGGCGATCCCTTTTTTCAAGAAAAAGCCACGCCCTCTGCTGAGAAAAAAGATCAAACACCGTTCCCACAAACCGAAATCTATGCTATACTCAAACCAAAGACTGGGAAAAGGGCGGGGAAGCATGTATTTAGCCGACGGATGGCAGGATTTTGAGATACTGGACGCGGGCAACGGCGACAAGCTGGAGCGCTGGGGCAGCTTCGTGCTGCTCAGGCCCGACCCTCAGGCCGTGTGGCCCATGGAGGCCCATACGGCGGATGCGGTCTACTTCCGCTCCCAGAGCGGCGGCGGCCACTGGGAGTTCCAGCGGGAGCTGCCGGAGAGCTGGCAGGTCCGCTATAAGGGCCTCACCTTCCTCGTCCGTCCCACAGGCTTCAAGCACACGGGCCTCTTCCCGGAGCAGGCGGTGAACTGGGACTTTATGAGCGACCGGCTGAAAGCCTGGAAAAAGGGCCACGGGGCCGCGCCTCGGGTGCTGAACCTGTTCGCCTACACCGGCGGCGCCACCTGCGCCTGCGCCAAGGCCGGCGCCCAGGTGGTCCACGTGGACGCGGCCAAGGGCATGGTGGCCTGGGCCAAGGACAACGCCGCTGCCTCGGGCCTTGCGGACGCCCCCATCCGCTACATCGTGGACGACTGTTTGAAATTCGTCCGTCGGGAGCAGCGCCGGGGCAACCGGTACGAGGGCATCCTCATGGACCCGCCCAGCTACGGCCGCGGTCCGGGGGGCGAGATGTGGAAGATCGAGACCGGCCTCTTCGAGCTGGTCGGCGAGTGCGTCAAGCTCCTCTCCGACGACCCCTGCTTCTTCCTCATCAACAGCTACACCACCGGCCTTGCCCCCAGCGTGCTGAAGAACGTGCTCCAGGTGGCCCTGCCCTCCGGCCGCGCCGAAGCGGACGAGGTGGGCTTGCCCATCCGGCGGGGGAACCTGGTGCTGCCCTGCGGCGCCACGGGCCGCTGGACCCCCTGACCTATGGATATCCAGGTTTTGTATGAGGACAACCACCTGCTGGTGGTGAAAAAGCCCCCCAACGTGCCCGTCCAGGCCGACGCCTCCGGGGACGAGGATCTGCTCACCGCCTGCAAGGGCTATATAAAGGAAAAGTACCAGAAGCCCGGCGAGGTCTATCTCGGCCTGGTCCATCGTTTGGATCGGCCCGTGGGCGGCGTTTTGGTCTTCGCCCGCACCAGCAAGGCCGCCGCCCGGCTCACGGAGCAGTTCTCCGCCCATCGGGCCCAAAAGCGGTACGCCGCCGTGGTGGAGGGCAGCGCCCCCGGGGAGGGGCGGCTCTTCGACTGGCTGCTGAAGAACGAGGGGACCAACACCACCTCCGTGGTGAAAGAGGGCACCCCCGGGGCCAAGGCCGCCCGACTGAGCTTTCGGACGTTGGCCCGGGACGGGGGATCGTCCCTGCTGGACGTAGATCTCGAGACGGGCCGCCCCCACCAGATCCGGGTCCAGCTCAGCCACGCCGGCCTCCCCATCCGGGGCGACCAGCGGTACAACCCAAGGGCCAAGGTGGGGGAGCAGATCCGGCTCTGGGCCTACGCGTTGACCATCGCCCACCCCACGCTGAAGGAGGAGATGACCTTCTACGCTCTGCCTCCCTTCGACGAGTTCCCCACGGCGGTGAAGTATCTGCCCGCCTTTCGGGCCTGCTCCGCCGTGTACGAGGACGCTGATATGCTGGTGGTGGACAAGGGCCCCGGCACCGAGGTGGAGACGGACCTGGTCAGCGAGCTTGCGCCCCTTTGTGCCCCCCTCTATCCGGTCCATCGGCTGGACGCCAACACCGTGGGGCTGGTGGTCCTCGCCAAGACCGAGGCCGCGGAAGCGGTACTTTCTGAGGCCTTCGCCCGCCACGAGACGGGGAAGACCTACGAGGCCATCCTGGCGGGCGTCCCCGAGAAGCGGGAGGGGACACTCGTCCACTATGGGCTCAAGGACGAGGAAAAATCCTTTATGCGCCTGGTGGCTAAGGACACGCCGGGGGCCCTGCGCATGGAGCTCAGCTACCGGATCGTGGAGACCCGGGGCAATCTTTCCAAGGCACAGATCCGGCTCGTCACCGGCCGGACCCATCAGATCCGGGTCCAGATGGCGGCCCTGGGCTGCCCCGTGCTGGGGGACGACAAGTACGGGGACAGGGAAGCGAACCGCCGCCATCGGGCCAAGCGACAGCTGCTTTTGTCCAAGCGCCTCACCGTGGCTGGCAAGACCTTTACGAGCATCCGAGAACTCAACATAAACGATTATTGCAAGGAGGACCTATGAACGCACAGGAACGGTATGAATACTGGCTGAACAGTCCCGACGTGGACGAGGGCACCAAGGCGGAATTGAAGGCCATCGCGGGGGACCCGGTGGAGATCGAGGATCGGTTCTATCAGGAGCTGTCCTTCGGCACGGCGGGCCTTCGGGGCGTGCTGGGCGCCGGCGACAACCGGATGAACGTGTACAACGTGCGCAAGGCCACGGAGGGCCTGGCCCGGCATCTGAAGGACCGGTTCCCTGAGGGGGCCAGCGTGGCCATCGCCTACGACTCCCGGAACTTCTCCGACGTGTTCGCCAAGGAGACCGCCTGCGTGCTGGCGGGCCACGGCATCCACGTATACCTCTACAGCACGCTCCACTCCGTGCCCCAGCTGTCCTTCACGGTGCTGCATCTAAAGTGCAGCGCCGGCGTGGTCATCACCGCCAGCCACAACCCCCCCAAGTACAACGGCTACAAGGTCTATTGGACCACCGGCGGCCAGGTGGACCCGGTGGAGGCCGACGCCATCACCGCCCGCATCCGGGAGGTGGAGGGGTTCGCCACCTGCTACATACCCTATGAGCAGGGCCTCGCCACCGGCCGGATCGAGCTCATCGGCCAGGAGGTGGACGAAGCCTACTACAAGGCCACCATGTCCTTGCTGCAGCAGCCCAAGCTCCTTCAGGAGAAGGGGAAGAACGTGACCATGGTCTATACGCCGCTCCACGGCTCCGGGTACGTGCCCGTGACCACGGTTTTGGACCGGATCGGCATGAAGAACGTGTTCCCCGTGCCCGAGCAGACCAAACCCGACGGCAACTTCCCCACGGTGAAGGCCCCCAACCCCGAGGACCCCAACGCCTTCACCCTGGCCTTTAAGCTCGCTGAGGAGAAGCAGGCGGACGTGATCATCGGCACCGACCCCGACTCCGATCGGCTCGGCGTGGCCGTCCGCAAGCACGACGGGACCTGGGCGGTCCTCACGGGGAACCAGATCGGCTCCATCCTGCTCTTCTGCCTGCTCACCGCCAAGAAGGAGGCGGGCCTGCTGCCTCAAAACGGCCTGGTGGTCCGTTCCCTGGTGTCTACGCCGCTGGCCGACGCCATCTGCGCCTCCTTCGGGGTGGAGATCCGGGAGGTCCTCACGGGCTTCCGCTTCATCTCCGAGCAGATCGCCCTGTGCGAAGAGAAGCACGAGCACACCTTCCTCTTCGGCTTCGAGGAGAGCTTCGGCTTCCTGGCCGGCGGCTTTAGCCGGGACAAGGACGCCATCTGTGCCGCCATGCTGGTGGCGGAGGGCTGCACCCTCTTCAAGGAGCAGGGATTGACCCTCTTCGACGTGCTCCAGAAGATCTACGCCACCTACGGCTATTATAAGGAAAAGACCGTCTCCTACACCCTGGAGGGGAAGGCGGGCATCGAGAAGATCCAGTCCGCCATGAAGCGGCTCCAGGCGGATCCGCCCAAAACCATCGGCGGCAAGGACGTGGTGAAGTTCGTGGACTACAACGACTCCGCCGCCACGGGCCTGCCCAAGAGCAACGTGCTCCGCTGGACCCTCTCCGACGGCAGCTGGGCCATCGCCCGGCCCTCCGGCACGGAGCCGAAGCTGAAGATCTACTCCGGCGTCCGGGGCGAAGGGGAAGCCGACGCGGAGGGGAAGCTGGCCGCCCTTTCCGCCGCCATGGACGAGCTTTTGAAGCCGTATCTGGCCTGATCCAACCTGTATGAAAGACAGGGGAGAGGCGTTCCTCTCCCCCGTTTTTTTATGGGCGAAGGGACGGGAACGGCATGCAAATCCCCATAAAAATGGTTGACTTTTCGGCCCAGATACAGTAGCATAATAAACACAAGTGGATACCGTTTTTTTGTCGCAAGGAATCCGGTGAGAATCCGGAGCAGTCCCGCTGCTGTCAATGGCTGCGAGGGCGCAATCGCCACTGCGGATCGCCGTGGGAAGGCGCGCCCGAGGGGAAAGCCATGAGCCAGAATACTTGCCGAAAAGCGCAGATCGTCCGCCCCGAGGAGGGCGGCCCCGATCAGGGATGGTAGGACCCGGGAGCCAAAGGGAAACAGGCGCCCCGTTGAGTCCTTTTGGGCGTTATGCGGCCCGTCCCCTTATTTTTCGGCAGTATCGGCGGGATCTTTCCAGGCGGCACCCCCCGGCGATAGTGATATATATTGAAGAAAGGATGTTGAGATGGATACCAAATCTAACACCGAACCGTTGGCTCCGGTGACTTTCGACGAGTTTGAGCCTACCTCCTACGAGGTGTGGAAGGCTGCGGCCATCGAAAGCCTGAAGGGCGGCATCTTCGAGAAGAAGCTGTTCACCAAGACGCCGGAGGGCATCGTCCTCTCCCCGATCTACACCGAAGCGGAAGCGGCCCCCTACAAGGAGCGGCTGGGCTTCCCCGGCGCCGCTGACTTTTTGCGTGGCACCAAGACCGCGGGCTACGCGGAGGAGCCCTGGAAGATCGCCCAGGAGGTGGAGGCTTCCGATCCCGCAGAGGCCAACAAGGTCCTGCTGGAGGAGCTGAACAAGGGCACCAATGCCGTGAACTTCGACGCCGAGGCCCTGAACCTGAACACCCTTACGGACGTGGAGACCCTTCTCAACGAGGTGCAGCTCCGCTACGCGCCTCTGGCCGTCTACGCCGGGGACACCGCCCTGCCGCTGCTGGCCGCCATCCTGCGCCGCCAGAAGAGGGCGGGCGACGACGCGCCCCTCACCGGCTGCGTGGGCGCCGACCCCCTGGGAGAGGCCGTGAAGAAGGGCGGCTTCGACAGCAGCTTTGAAAGCTACATGGACCAGATGGCCACCACCTTGAAGTGCGTCCTCAAGCACGCCCCCGAGCTGAAGGTCATCTACGTGCAGAGCTCCGTCTATCACAACGGCGGCGCCAACGCCATCCAGGAGGCCGCCGCGGCCCTGGCCACCGGTCTTCAGTACATCGACGAGATGATGGCCCGGGGCTACACCGTGGACGAGGCGGCGGAGCACATCCGCTTCAACTTCTGCCTTGGCCCCAACTTCTTCATGGAGATCGCCAAGCTCCGTGCGGTCCGCGTGGTCTGGGCCCAGCTCATGCAGGCCTACGGCGCGGGCGAGAAGGCCCAGTGCATCGACGTGTTCGCCGAGACCTCCGCCTTCACCACCACCCTGTACGATCCCTACGTGAACGTGCTCAGAGCCACCACCCAGGCCTTCTCCGGCGTGGTGGGCGGCGTGGGCGGCATGAAGGTGCTGCCCTTCGACGCGGCCGTTCGCGACAGCGACGCCTTCTCCCGCCGCATCGCCCGGAACATCCAGGTGATGATGCAGGAGGAGTTCAACCTGCTCTCTCCCGTTGACCCGGCGGGCGGCTCCTGGTACGTGGAGACCCTGACCGGACAGCTGGGCGAGGCCATCTGGGCCCAGATTCAGAAGATCCAGGCCGCGGGCGGCATGCTGGCGGCTCTCAGGGCCGGCACCATCCAGAGCGAGATCGCGGCCACCTTGGCCGACCGGTTCAAGAAGCTCTCCACCCGGCAGGATCGGGCCGTGGGCAGCAACATGTATCCCAACATGTCCGAGAAGCCCCTGGAGGGCGGCAAGACCCCCAAGGCCCCCAAGGCCCCGGGCAAGGCCATCGAAGGGCTTGACCTGTGCGCCAAGTGCGCCGGCGAGGCTCTGGCGGATGGCGCCACGCTGGCGGATGTCGCCGCTTCCTTCGCGGACGGCAAGGGCGAAACCTTCGCCGCCATCCTGCCCCACCGCTGGACCGAGCAGTATGAGGCGCTCCGCAAGGCCACCGAGGATTACATCGCCAAGACCGGCGACAACGTGAAGGTGTTCCTGTGCAACATGGGGCCCATCCCCCAGCACAAGGCCCGGGCGGACTTCTCCGCTTCCTTCATGGAGGTGGCCCACTTCGACGTGCTCCGCAACAACGGCTTTGCCACCGTGGACGAGGCGGTGGACGCGGCGGTGGCTTCCGGCGCGGACGTGGCCATCATCTGCTCGACCGATGATACCTATCCTGAGCTGGTGCCGCCCATCGCCAAGGGCATCAAGGCCAAGGCGCCCAATATGAAGGTGTACCTGGCCGGCGCCCCGGCGCCTGAGTGCAAGGCGTCCTACGACGAGGCCGGTGTGGATGAATACATCCACGTCCGGGCCAACTGCCTCGCCATCCTGACCAACATCCAGAAAGGAAAGGGGATCATCTAATGGGCAAAGTAGATTTCAGCAACATCCCGTTCCGCCAGGAGGCGGTCAAGGGGATGACCTATGAAGAGTGGCTGGAGAAGCTGAAGAAGGAGACCGGCAAGACCCCCGAGGATCTGTACAACCACACCATGGAGCAGATCGACATCCGGCCCCTGTACACCGAGGACGATTATAAGGACATGAACCACCTGCACTTCATGGCGGGCGTGCCCCCGTATCTGAGGGGACCGTACCCCACCATGTATGTGACCCGGCCCTGGACCGTCCGGCAGTACGCCGGCTTCTCCACCGCCGAGGAATCCAACGCCTTCTATCGCCGGAACCTGGCGGCGGGCCAGAAGGGCCTGTCCATCGCCTTCGACCTCGCTACCCACCGTGGCTACGACTCCGACCATCCCCGGGTGGTGGGCGACGTGGGCAAGGCCGGCGTGGCCGTGGACTCCATCCTTGACATGGAGATCCTGTTCTCCGGGATCCCCCTGGATCAGATGTCCGTGTCCATGACCATGAACGGCGCGGTGCTGCCCATCCTGGCCTTCTATATCGTGGCCGGCGAGGAGCAGGGCGTGGACAAGAAGCTGTTGACCGGTACCATCCAGAACGACATCCTGAAGGAGTTCATGGTCCGCAACACCTACATCTATCCCCCCGCCGCGTCCATGCGGATCATCGGCGACATCTTCGCCTATACCTCCAAGAACATGCCCAAGTTCAACTGTATCTCCATCTCGGGCTACCATATGCAGGAAGCCGGCGCCACCGCTGACATCGAGATGGCCTACACGCTGGCGGACGGCTGGGAATACCTCCGCACCGGCGTGAATGCGGGCCTCACCGTGGACCAGTTCGCCCCCCGGCTCAGCTTCTTCTGGGCCATCGGCAAGAACTACTTCATGGAGGTGGCCAAGATGCGGGCCGCCCGCATCCTGTGGGCGAAGATCGTCAAGACCTTCGATCCCAAGAACCCCAAGTCCCTGGCCCTGCGTACCCACTCCCAGACCTCCGGCTGGTCCCTTACGGCTCAGGATCCCTTCAACAACCTGGCCCGTACCTGCATGGAAGCCATGGGCGCGGCCCTGGGCCACACCCAGAGTCTGCACACCAACGCCCTGGACGAGGCCATCGCCCTGCCCACGGACTTTTCCGCCCGGATCGCCCGGAACACCCAGCTGTACATCCAGGACGAGACCACCGTCTGCAAGGTCGTGGATCCCTGGGGCGGCTCCTACTATGTGGAATCCCTCACCAACGAGCTGGTCAAGCGGGCCTGGAGCCATATCATGGAGGTGGAGAAGCTGGGCGGCATGTCCAAGGCCATCGATTCCGGCCTGCCCAAGATGCGTATCGAGGAGGCCGCCGCTCGCCGTCAGGCGCGCATCGACTCCAACAACGAGAAGATCGTGGGTCTGAACTACCTGCCCCTCGATCAGGAGGAGGCCATCGACATTCTCGACGTGGACAACATGGCCGTGCGTCAGGCGCAGATCGAGCGCTTGAAGAAGCTCCGCGCCAACCGGGACAACGAAGTCGTGCAGCAGAAGCTGGACGCCATCACGAAAGCTATGGAAACTGGCGAAGGCAACCTGTTGGAGCTGGCCGTGGAGGCCGCTCGTGCCCGGGCGTCCCTGGGCGAGATCTCTTATGCGGTGGAGAAGGTCTGCGGGCGGCATAAGGCCGTGATCCGCAGCATCTCCGGCGTGTACTCCTCCGAGTACTCCGACGCCGCCACCATCGAAGAGGTCCGGAAGATGACCGCCGAGTTCGAGAAGAAGCACGGCCGTCGGCCCCGGATCATGGTGGCCAAGATGGGCCAAGACGGCCACGATCGCGGCGCGAAGGTGGTGGCCACCGGCTACGCCGACATGGGCTACGTGGTCGACGTGGGTCCCCTGTTCCAAACGCCCGCCGAGACGGCGCAGGATGCCGTGGACAACGACGTGCACATCGTGGGCATGAGCTCCCTGGCCGCCGGTCACAAGACGCTGCTGCCCCAGCTGGTGGAAGAGCTGCAGAAGCGGGGCCGCGGGGACATCATGGTCATCGCGGGCGGCGTCATCCCGGCCCAGGATTACCAGTTCCTGAAGGAGCACGGCGCCGCGGCCATCTACGGCCCCGGCACGCCCATCCCCTTCGCCGCCAAGGACATGCTGGAGATCCTGAACAAGCGCTTGGACGAAGAGGAAGAGTAAGTTAGGGATATAAGTCTTTCTTCTGCCGCTTTTTCTCTTTAGACAAAGAGAAAAAGCGGCGGAAAAAGAGAAACTTATATGGGATAATAGGGATTGCAGCGATAGTAATGCTGCCCAAATGAAGTTCTTTTGGGCAGCTTTTCTTTCCAAGAAAAGCTGCGATGCTTTCAATTATTCCTATAAAAAAGGAGGGAAACCCGTGCCAGAGGAATACACCACCTACAAGCCCGAATGGATCGACAAGGAGAAGCAGCAAGACGCCAAGTTCGCCAGCTTCGTCATGACCGGCATCACCAAGAGCAACGAGGAGCTTCGTCGCGCCACCGACGCCACCCGCTCCGCCCGCCCGCCGAAGATGACCATCGACGACTATGTGGAGGGCGTCTTGGCCGGGGATAGGATGAAGCTCTCCCGGGCCATCACCATGGTGGAGAGCAACGCGCCCAAGCACTATACCATGGCCCAGGACATCGTCCAGCGGCTCCTTCCATACACGGGCAAGGCCATCCGCGTGGGCATCACCGGCGTCCCCGGCGCGGGCAAGTCCACCATCATCGAGGCTCTGGGCACCAAGCTCTGCCAAGCCGGGCACAAGGTGGCGGTCCTGGCCGTGGACCCCAGCTCCTCCGTTACCGGCGGCGCGATCCTGGGCGACAAAACCCGCATGGAGCAGCTTTCCAAGGAGCCCAACGCCTTCATCCGCCCGTCACCGGCCGGCGGCACCCTGGGCGGCGTCACCCGCAAGAGCCGGGAGACCATGCTCCTGGCCGAGGCGGCGGGGTACGACGTGATCCTGGTGGAGACCGTGGGCGTGGGTCAAAGCGAGACCACGGTCCGGTCCATGGTGGACTTCTTCCTGGTGGTGGTTTTGACCGGTGCCGGCGACGATCTGCAGGGCGTGAAGAAGGGGGTCATCGAGCTTGCGGACGCGATCCTGGTGAACAAGGCCGACGGGGACAACCTGCAGAAGGCGCTGCTCACCCGGGCGGACTACGAGCAGATCCTGCATTATCTCATGCCCGCCACCGAGGGCTGGACCACCAAGGCGTATACCTGCTCCGCCTACACCGGCGAGGGCATCCAGGAGATCTGGGACGTGGTCCTCTCCTACATCGACCAGATGAAGAAGACCGGCCAGCTGGACAAGCGTCGGGCGGCCCAGAATTTGACCTGGCTCAAGGAGATGACCTCCGACTACCTTATGAACCTGTTCCTCCGGGACCCCGCCGTCTCCGCCGCCCGCAGCGCCGTGGAGGCCCAGGTCATGGACGGGACCCTCGCCCCCACCAAGGCTCTGAGCCTTATCGCCGAGGCCGTGGACAAGCGGTTCAATCGAGAATAACGTATCCTTTGCCGCTTTTTCTCCTTTGTATAAAGAGAAAAAGTCGCAAAACAACCCCTATACCACCAAATCCCCCTCCGCCGAGTTGATCACCTGAAAGATCTGCTCCTCTTCGCCGGTGAGGGCGTTGACGTAGACGATGTAGAAGGTGTCGTCCTTTGTGGCCTTGAACTCGTAGCAGAGGACCTCCGTCTGCTGGGTCAGGGGGATGAGGGCCAGATCCGTGTGCTCCACCTGCAGCTCCCCGGACACGTAGGTCCCGGCTTCCTCCTCGGTGAGCTTCGGCCGCGGCAGCGCCCGCTGTCGGTGGTTCAGCCGGTAGTTCCTGGCGTCCAGGCCCATGACCTCCCCGGTCTCCCGGTCCATATACACCTTCACGAGATCGCTGTACAGGATCACCCCCGCCTGCCGGGGCGCGAAGTTCAGCACCGCCGCCCCCTGGTAATACTGGGCGTAGGCCGCCGCCGGGTCCTCCACCCCCAGCTCCTGCAAAAAGGACAGGGCCGCCGCCTTCAGCTTCTCGCTCTCCTCGTCGCTGGGCGGGTCGTTCTTGTCCCCCGTGGGCGCGCCCATGAAGGAGAGCAGCTCCCCGCCCTGCTCCGTCAGCGACAGGGACACCTGCCCCCGGCTGGCGCTCTGCACGCTCAGTTCGTAGACCGGCAGCGCCCCGGGCACATAGACCGTGTCCGCCACGGTCCCGTCGGAGAACAGCCGCCTGGCCCGTTCCGCCGCCTGCTGGGCCGTGATCCGCTCCCCGATCTCCCCCTGGGGCGGCCGGTTCTCCGCGCTCTCGGAGAAGGGCCCGTCGTAGATCAGCGTGGGGTACTCGCTGATGGCCGCCTCGCTTTGGCTCTGCTCATAGCAGCCGGCGTCCACGTTGTCCGCCGCCACGTAGTCCCCGCTTTGGATGGCCTCGCCGGCCACCTGCCGGATCTGGGCGCAGGCGGCCCGCATGTCGCCGAGCTGCTTTCTATCCTCCTCCGTCAGCGCCCGCCCCTGGAGCACCCGGCCCATGAGAGCGTGGGCGTAGTCCCCGCACCGGGTGACGAACTGGCTCATGTCGCAGCTGTCCGCGTGGGAGAGGGGCAAAAGCCCCATGGCCGCCCCCGCGCTGCCCGTAGCCCGCCACACATCGCCGAGGAGCAGCACGCTCTGCCGGGGGCTGGACGCGGCGGAGAGCTTCGACAGCGACACGTCCACGTCGTTCAAGTCGTCGTCGATCCGGTGGTACAGATTCTCGATCCGGGTCCGCTCCGCCGCCTGCCGGGCCGCCAGGGCCTCCCGGTCCTCGCCCAGCTTCACCAAAGCTGCAACAAGCCCCACCGCCAGAGCAGCCCAAATCAGTCTTCTCAATCCTTTTCTCATATCATTTACCTTTTTCAATAGCAGAACACGTGGTTGCCGATCCTAAGCGCCACGGGCTTAGAGAGCATCCACTTGTTGGTGGTGTTCGCCGGGTTGTAGTAGTACAGGCACCCGTAGGTGGGGTCGTACCCGTTCATGGCGTCCCGGGCCGCCCTAAGCGCCGTTTCGTTGGGCCCCAAGTCGATCTGCCCGTCGCTCACCGCGTCGAACGCCCCGGGCTGAGAGAAGGTTTGTCAAGTATAGTTTTACAAAAAAAATGAGCGCACAGGGATGCCAGTGCGCTAATGCTTTGTATAACAGCTCATTGCATTTTAGCAATATAGGGGATGAATTCTACGCGAAAGTTGGTCCCCTTTTATGGGAGATGATTTCTGCGCGAGCGGAGACGCCATTGATTTTTCTCGGGGAGGTGATATACTCTTGTCAGCAAATCCATCCCGAGAGAGCGGCGACATGCAGAGTACCGACCACAAGACCAAACAGTATCTGATGACGGAGGGGCCCATCCACCAGCGGGTCCTGCGCTACGCGATCCCGGTGTTCATCGGGTATCTGTTCCAGCAGCTGTACAACACCGCCGACGCGTTGATCGTGGGCAACCTGGTGGGGCGCAACGCCCTGGCCGCCGTGACCAGCACGGGCTCCATCGTCTATTTGGCCGTGGGCACCTTCACCGGCTTCTCCATAGGCGCGGGCATCGTGATCGCCCGGTATATCGGCGCGGAGGATTCGGAGAAGACCTCCCAGACCGTCCACACGGCCGTGGCCATGGGGCTGTTCTTCAGCGTGTTCTTCACGGCACTGGGGGTCCTGTTCTCGCCGGTGATCCTGCGGGCCATGGGCACGCCGGAGGACGTGTTCACCGACGCGGCACTGTATCTGAAGATCTATTTCGCCGGCTGCACGGGCCTGGTCATGTACAACATCTTCGTGGGCATCCTGCAGGCCAGCGGCGACTCCACCCATCCCCTCTATTACCTCATCACCAGCTCCGTCATCAACGTGGTCCTGGACATCACCCTGATCGGCGTCTTTCACATGGGCGTGGACGGGGCGGCCATCGCCACCATCGTGTCCCAGGGGATCGCCGCGCTGCTGGTCATGATCCGCCTGCTGCGCCAGTCCGGGGACATCCGCATCTCCTTTAGCAAGATCGGGTTCCACTGGCGGCGGCTCCGGGAGATCGTGCTGTTCGGCCTGCCCACGGCGGTGCAGAACACGGTGATCGACCTGTCCAACGTGCTCATTCAGTCCTACATCAACTCCTTCTCCGCCGCTGCCATGGCGGGCATCGGCGCCTATGCCAAGGTGGAGGGATTCGCTTTTTTGCCGGTCACGGCTTTCTCCATGGCCATGGCCACCTTCATCTCCCAGAATATCGGCGCCCGGAAGCTGGATCGGGTGAAGGAGGGCATCCGCTTCGGCCTGCTCTGCTCCGTGGCGGCCGTGGAGGTCGTCGGGCTCATCATCTTCCTCTTCGCGCCCCAGCTGGTGGCCGCCTTCAACCAGGACCCAAACGTCATCGCCTACGGGGTGCTCCGGGGCCGGGTCTGCTCGTTGTTCTTCTGCCTGCTGGGCTTTTCCCACGTGTCCGCCGCCGTGTTCCGGGGCCTGGGCAAGCCCATGGTGCCCATGCTGGTCATGCTGATCTGCTGGTGCGCCGTCCGGGTGCTGGTGCTGATGACCATCGGTCAGGTCTACCACAACATTCTCTTGGCCTGCTGGATCTACCCCATCACCTGGGGCATGAGCACCGTCGTGGATTTGGTGTACCTGGGGCATGTACGCAAAAAGGGATATGCCTTATAAGCCCTTCAGTCTGAAAAACCCGAAAGAAAAAAGGATACGCCCTGTGAGAGGCGTATCCTTTTCTGCAATCGTATTTGCGGGGCTTTAGTCCAGCAATCCCTTGTCGATGATCTGGAAGTTGGCCCGGTGGATATAGAGGGCCTTGCCGTCGATCATGAGCTTGGTGAACTTGGGCAGGTCCTCCTGGACCTCCCAGTAGACCTTGTTCCCGGAGAAGGCGTAGATGGGCGCGCCCATCTGGGACTTGATGACCACCACCATGGGCTTGCCGAAGGCGTTTTTGATGCTGTTCACCTTGCCGGCGATCAGCACCGAATCCATGATCCCCGACGAGGAGCTGTCGATGTCGTCCAGATAGAATTCATACTCCGGGGAAAGCCGCGTGTCGTAGAAGATGCAGGTGTCGCCGCAGGAAATGAGCTGCTTCCCGTCGATAGTGATGGTGATGACGGAGCTCAGCGTCTTGGTGGTGAACCAGCCGTTGGAATCCGAGGAATAGGAGGTCTCCTCCACCACATTGTTGTCGATGTCGATCTTCTCCCCGTGGGTCCTGAGAGTGCGGATGCCCATGTTGTCGAAGATGTCGATGTTGTATTCGTTTCCGAAGATGCTGCCGTGCAGGTCGTGGATGCCGCTTTTGAGCATGGAGCAGCCGGCTTGTCCCACCGCCAGCAGCAGAATCAGGACCAGTGCCGCGATCCTCCGTTTCGTTTTTCCGCTTTTCATATCGTTTTCTCCCTTAATCTGTCGTTATCCATGAGGATACCCCCTGTTTCGCCCCTTGTCAATGGGGAGCAAGAGCGATTCTTTTGACCTCTACACTCAAAAAACTCAATAATTATAGGTTGATTTTATCCTATAATTTGCGTATACTGTTTTTGGAGGTACGATATGAACATAGATACCAACACCATTGCCACCATGACGGAGGCGAATCAAAACTTTTCCCGCGTGGCGAAGAAGGCGGATCAGTACGGGGAGGCCATCATATTCAAAAACAACCGGCCCAAGTATCGCCTGGTCGATCTGGAACAGGAGGCAGAGGCCCTGGATCGGGAGCTGACGGACGACGAAAAGATCGACATCGTGGCCCGGCAGATCCTGAAGGAATACAAACCGGCCTTTTTGGAGCTTGCCAAATGATTAAGTTTTCCAGAGAAAAGGTACTGTTGCTGCACCAGCTGATCACGGAGGAAACGGGCGGCGACGCCGGAGTGCGGGACTTCGGCCTGCTGGATTCCGCCCTGGAGAATATTTACCAGACCTTTGACGGGCGGGAACTCTATCCTACCAAGCAGGAGAAGGGGGCGCGCCTGGGGTACACCCTGATCTCCAACCATGCCTTTGTGGATGGAAACAAGCGCATCGGCATGTATGTGATGCTGAGCTTCCTTCAGGTCAACGGCATCCATATCCACCCCACCAACGAGGAGGTGGCCCGGGTGGGCCTCGCCGTGGCGTCCGGAACCATGAGTTGCGAGGAGCTGCTCGCCTGGATCGTGGAGAATTCGGCGGAGTAGAGAGTAAGCATCGAAGGCCTGATTTGCCATCTTTACTTTCTGGGTGCTTATCTCCGAGAAAAGTAAAGATTTTTCATCAGTTTTTGCCAAAAGAGTAAAGATTCCACCCAAAAACATGATAAGCCCCGCAAGGAAATACCCTGCGGGGCGTTAGCGTTTAGGGTTCCGTATCGGGCGGGTTGTCGTCCGCCTCGGCGGGTTGGGCAGTCTTTGGGGCGGGCATTTTAGGCTTGTGTTCTTACCAACAGGCGATATATCAAGGTTTCCCCATATTCTTTTCCCTGAAATAGAAAATTACCAATTATCCTATACATAACGCTTTCAAACTGCTATAATTTAGCAAAGAGAGACATGTAGTTTTTCAGAATATAGGAGAAGAAAATGGACGCACAAAAAGCACTTATCACGAATATTTTCAATAATGCTACGTTAATTGAAGTCCCTTTCTTTCAACGTCCCTATGTTTGGGGTGAAGATTTATGGGCAAAGTTTATCGAGGACATGGAGTTTATCGCCATGACTCATAAGCCGCACTTTTTGGGTGCCATTATTCTAAAAGATGCTGGACAGCCTAAATTGGGAGCCCAATATGCCCAGTACCGTACAATCGTTGATGGACAACAACGGCTAACCACTTTCCTTCTTTTCATGAAGGCACTTTGTCTCAAACAAAAGCAAATGGCGGCTTTTGATCTTCAGTTTAGGATAATGGGGCAAGAGATAGCATTAAGACACGGAAAGCATGACAGGAGTGCCTTTGAAAAAGCAGTTTCAGCTAAGACAGCAGAAAAGATTGATAACCCGGCTCCAGCATCCAGAATCATCGATGCATTCAACTATTTTATCGACCATATAGATGCTTCCAAGTTAAACATTATGGAAATAATGATGAATGCACAGTTCGTAAGGATTGACTTGACCTATGATGAAGATGAACAACAAATTTTTGATACAATCAATTCTCTAGGTGTAAGGCTCACCACCGCCGAGCTGTTGAAAAATTACTTCTATTCCTGGCAGGATGTGGCGCTATATGAAAAGTCTTGGGTGGAAGTGTTCGAAAAGGACAACGATGCGCGCGCTTATTGGAACCAAGAATTTGAAATGGGCCGCATGACAAGAACACTGATCGATGTGTTCTTTGATTCTTATTTTCAGTTGTTTGTACAAGATTCCAAGTACAAAGTGTCCACCGAGGACAAGATAGCATACTCCCGTTTGGAGCATCTGGCTAAGTCCTACCAAGACTTTATCAAGGTTTACTGCAACGGTGACAAGCAGGTAATGCTCGGACCGATGCAACAATACGCGAACAAATTCCGGGAGTTATTCGATCCTGCTTGTGTCGATCGTCAGATGCCTAAGCATCCCGGCATTGAGCGAATCAATGTCATCATTTTCGGGTTGAAGAACGCCACGCTGATTCCGTACATCCTCTATCTGGCCTGTAACGTGGAGGATTCGGCAGAACACAACAAGATGCTGGAAATCCTCGAAGCTTACATCATGCGGCGGATGGTCATACGGGCAACGACTAAAAACTACAACAATCTGTTCGTTTCGCTGATACTTAACAAGATAAACACGTCGGAAGCTCTGCTTTCAGCATTAAAGAAGATGGGCGATGGGACCACCTATGTGCCGTCCGATGAAGAGCTGTTGGATGGGTTCAGGACGAGTAAGCTGAGCAACCTTCAGGCAAAGGGTGTTATCTACTATATCGAATCTGGCATACGGTCTCCCAAGAGCGCCGTCGCCCTTTTAGGCTTTAGGCAATACAGTTTGGAGCACCTTATGCCAAGAAAATGGAGGAATCATTGGGCGCCCTGCTCCTCTGATGATTTGGCTCGAGTTAGAGATCAAAAACTTCAAACACTCGGCAATTTTGCCATCATCACGCAGTCACTGAACACGTCTATCAGCGATGCAGACTGGCAAACCAAGAAGACAGGAAAGAAGGATAATCCGGGTTTGAATCAGTGTGCCGCTGGATTGATTACTATGGAAAATGTGCTCTCTGAAAACAATTGGAGCGAGAGCAACATCGGTTCCAGAGCAGACTGGTTATGGGAAAACGCAAAACAGCTTTGGAGCAGCGTAACACCGGCAATAAGCGATGGCACCGTTATAAAAGGCTCGACACAGTCTGCAAACACGGAAGAATTGAGAAAACGGTACTGGACTTATGCACTTCCCTTTATAAAGAAAGAAAACTATTTCTGGGGCGCTTTCTCTAATGTCAATCCCAGAGGATACAATTTTGTTAGCGGCTACTTCGGTCTAAGCGGTTTCAGGGTCGATTGTGTGGCAAACTATGATGTGGCACGAATTGATTTCTATCTTGCTAATGGCGATAGTACAGTTAACAAAAACGCCTACGATCAGCTATACACGCATAAAGATGAAATAGAAGGAAAACTTGGCGTACAATTATCATGGACTCGTGCAGAAGATAATGTCGCCTCTTGGATCGTTTACCATCTACATGGAGTCAGTGTCGGAAATGAGCATGATTGGCCGAAGATAGCTGAATTCCACGCTAAATGGAGCCGGAAGATTTGTGACGTGATGTTGCCTTATCTTCTTTCGCTGGAAATGAAAAAGCCTTTGGAAATCGGAGCATGGACCAGAGAATGGGCTAATCAGAAAGAAGGCATAGCGTTTGACGTTGGAAATTGCAGTCTCCATTATACTCGTTTTACCACTGCTGCTATGACTGAGATTTTGCCTAATCTAAAGAATGTTCCGAGCGCTTGGAACACGGATTCGCATTATTTCTATGAAATAAACACTATGTCTTCCGGAAAAATACTGATGCAGATGGCGATAAATTCTAAGAATATTACAAGCGACTATCGTGCCATCTGTGATGCGATCCAGAAGGTCTATCCATCAAAGCATAATCCCTCCAAAGCTAATACGGATGAATGGGAGTATCGCGTACCTTTCATGACAAAACCGCTTAATGCTACGGAAATGGAGAAAGAAGATGTATTCAAGCAACTTGACCAATGGCTAAATGAAGTGAAATCCTTTGAAAAAGACTTAAAGCAAAAACTTGAAAATCAATAAATGATATTGAAATAGAAAACACGCCCCGCAGGTCTCCCTGCGGGGCGCTTGTGTTTATAGCTCCGGGGCGGGCGGGTCGTCGTCCGGCTCGGGGGGTTGGGCGGCCTTGGCGGCGGCCATTTTGGGCTTGCGTTTTTCGTAGTAGTAGCGGCGGTCGTATTCCTGCCGGCGGCGGCGTTTCTCGGCGACCAGCTCCTCCTCGGTGAGGGGGACGGGCGGCTCCTCCTCGGGCAGATCCACCTTGCCGATGTGCTTGAGCATGATCTCCACGGGCTGGATCTTCATGCCGCCCACGCGCCGGGGGCCGTGGACCAGGATCCTGTCCACGAATTCCAGAATCATTTCGTTGGTCAGCACCGAGAAATCCGTGTACCTTTTGGCCAGGAACAGGAACTGCTCCGCCCGGTCCGTGTCCTTGTCGAAGGCGGCAAGCTGCCCTTGGTCGTCCGCCAGGGCCTTCTGTAGGTCCGCTTGCTCCGCTTCGTACCGGGCGGCGATCTGCTCATAGCGGGCGAGGGGCAGACGGTTCAGGGCGTAGTCCTCGTAGAGCTTCACGGAAAGCCGGTCCAGCTCGTCGATCCGCTTCTGGGCCTTGCGGATGCGCTGGCGAACGGCCTTGGCGTCGGCGGTCTGGCGCAGGGCGGAGGCCTCCCGGACCCGGTGCAAAAACTCCGTCCGGTTCCGGATGGCGAAGGTGGCGGCGGTGCGAATGGCGTCCAACGTCAGGGAGCGAAGGGCCTGGGTGGTGATGTAGTGGGAGAAGCAGGTCTGCGTCTCCCGCCGGGAGGACATGGTGTAGGTCCGGCACTGGTAGGAGTCGGCGGGCAGCAGCCCCGTCACGGGGTCGGGGGTGAAGGTGTGCCATTGGTTCTTGGCCATGCCCCGGTGGTTGTACATCTTGCCGCCGCAGTCCGCACAGTAAACCAGGCCCGTGAACACGTTGGGCTCGCCGGTGGTGTCCGTGCGGCGGACGGTCTTGCGGATCTGCTGCACGGCGTCGAAGGTGCTTTGATCTATGATGGGCTCGTGGGTGTTCTCGATGATCTGCCACTGGTCCGGGGTGCAGTAGACCTTGGGACTCTTGTAGGTCTCCTTGTCGGTCCGGTGGTTCACGGTGTGGCCCAGGTACTCCGGCCGGGAGAGCATCTTCGCCACCGTTCGGGGGGCCCAGTCGTAGGGGCGATCCAGGTCCGTGGCGTAGAGCTCCAGGCCGTGGGTGTGCATGTAGTAGGAGGGGCGCTCTATCTTCCGCTCCCTAAGCTTGTTGGCGATGACGGCGGGGCCGTAGCCCTTCAGGGCCAGGGCGAAGACCTCCCGCACCACGGCGGCGGATTCCTCGTCGATCAGCAGGTGGTGCTTCTGCTCCGGGTCCTTTTTGTACCCGTAGAGCACCTTGTTGGAAAAGGGGATGTTGGCCCGGCTCCGGGCCAGGTAGGACTGCTTCTGCTTGCGGCTGGCGTCCCTCAAATACCACTCGTTCATGATGTTGAGGAAGGGGGCGAACTCGCCGCTCTGCCGGTCCGCGCTGTCCACGCCGTTGGTGATGGCGATGAACCGGACCCCGTGCTGGGGGAAGAACACCTCCGTGTAGAAGCCGGTCTGCAGATAGTCTCGGCCCACCCGGCTCATGTCCTTCACCAGGACCGCCGCCACCTTCCCACTTTCGATGTCCGCCACCAGCCGTTTCCAGTCCGGGCGCTCGAAGTTGCCGCCGGTGTAGCCGTCGTCGGTGTAGTGGGCGCAGTTCGAGAAACCATGCTGCGCGGCATAGTCCTCCAACATGCGCTTTTGCATCACGATGGAATTGCTGTCCCCCAGCTGCTCGTCGTCCCGGGACAGGCGCTCGTATAGGGCTGTAATCTGTTCTTGTTCTGTCTGCCTGATGCTCATGTGTTCATCCTTTCAGGCTGCCGACAGGACGGTTGCGGTACATCCAGTATACCACCTTCCCCGGCCAATGCAACTGGTTGATTTTGGATCATGTGGATGATCCGATCCTCCATATTCGATCCGTCGCTGTCCACGACGGTAACTTTAACTTGATAGATGGTGTTTTTGATCCTTCGGGTCATGTTCATGCAGGGCAAGCGTTCCTCCTTTGCTGATTTGATGGATGATGACGCCATGAACTTTGGTCAGCATAGCTTTTTCCTCCTTTCTATTCTGTCCTGCCTGGTCCCCTTCCCACGCATGTGGTGCGATGCAAGTTTTGTCGTTTACCGTTCCCGGTCATAATGCGAGAACCCTTCGATGAGCTCCCTATCCTCGGTCAGGAAGGGGCGGAGGTTCGATTGAATGCGGGTGCTGTCTGCCTTGATCTGCTCACATAGACACACTTCGGTTTTCAGATGGCGGAGCGCCCGATTTACCTCCACGAGATCAGCATACAGCCTTTCCCGCTCAAGTTTGAGGATGTCGATGGGGGTTTTTGAAAGAATTTGTTGTGCTTTTTGCAGTTTATTTTGCTCCTCCGGGGAGAGAGGAAAGGCAGCCTCGTCCCGGCCCTCGTACATGGCCACTATCTGCAGAGCGTCGTAGAGGGGCCGCTGCCGCTTCTTCTTCCCGTTCAGGATGATCCTGTGCTTGGTCTGCCAGTCGATCTGTCGGGTGAGATCGGCCATGCGGGCCTCCAGCTGCTCCAGGGTGTCGATCTTGTTATTGGTCAGGTAGGCCGCCGCCTTCTTCAGCTGCTCGAATCGCTTCAGCTCCCTGGGCGGCACCACATGCTGCATCTGCACCCCGTCGTTCACCAGCCCCAGGATGTATGTCCAGGCCAGAACACAGGCCCGGAAACCCGTGACCTTTCCGCGGGGAAAGCGGACCCGCTTTTGCTTGGGCAGGATGACCTCGAAGGTGGGGTCCGTCATGGCCTTGTCGATGTAGGCGATGAGGTCGTCCTCCGTCATGGCCTTGCCCTTCACCCGGGCCCGATGGCCATGCTCGTCTCCGTAGGGGACGAAAGTAGGGTAGCGGCTCCTGTGCAGGATGGTGTAGCCCCGATCCTCCATGAGAGCGTAGAACTGCCCCACGTCCATGGCCAGGGACAGGCATTCCGCCACGTCCCGGTCCACCAGCTGCCGCTGGGTCCGGATGCCCAGCTTCTGCATCCGCCACTCCACATAGGTGAGGGCTCGCCTGCCCGGCTCCTCGATGACCGACAGGCCGTACTCCCGGCAGAGGGCGTCGGACAGGGCCCGGACCTCCTTAAAGTAGGAGTTGGGCGAGGAGTGATACTTGTGCCCGTCCCGGTCCGAGACGGAATTGAAAATGATGTGGTTGTGGACGTGGGCCTTGTCCACATGGGTGCCCACGATCACCTCGAACCCGTCCAGATACCGTTCCGCGAACCGGCTCCCGATCTCGTGGGCCAGCTCCGGGGTGATCTCCCCGGGCTTGAAGCTCTGGATCAGGTGATAGGCCTGGACGCCGTCCATCCTGCCGAACCGGCGCTTGGTGTCCATCCAGGTCCGGGCCGCCGTCTCCGGCAGGCAACCCACGGAGGAGACGAACACTTGTTCGCCCGTCTTCTTTGGATTGACCACATACCGGACCAGGTGGTCGAGACGGGTGGTCTTGGCCAGAATCTTGGTCACCGCCATCTCGATACCTCCTCCCGCAGCTCCCGGTGGAGAGTCTTCACCCGGTCCCACTCTGCCTGGTCGATGAGGCCGATGGCGTTGGCCCGGTGGGCCAGCTGGTTCAGGTTGTTGCCGATCCGGTCCACGGCCCGCAGCAGTTCCCGCAGCTCCGGGGTGGGCTTTGCCTTCAGCTCCGTGTCTGTGATCAGCTTTCGCAGCAGCCGGGTGGTCCCCAGGCCTGTGCGCTGACACAACTCCATCAGTTTCTTATGCTCGGCTTCATTCAGCCGGGTCCCAACGTGAATGTTCCTTGATCTGTATTCCATAACTCCTTTCCCCGCGCCTTGCGCGGCATACGGGTCCGGGTGCCCCGGCAAGCGCATTTGGAACGCCAAATGCTATGCTTGCACATCCCGTGCGGGATGTCCGTTTCCTGCGGGCAAAGCTCTTCCGGGAAACCTACACCCGTCCCCGTTCGGTCCCTACGGACCTGTTCTCAACTTTTGTGTCCAGCCAACGGGTGTACTGGAAGAATGACGAATGATCATCTGCTGAACCTCCTTTCCTGCCTATTTGTCCCCTTCCCGCCGCAGCGGTGCGATACGATCAGCCCTTGGCCTCACCTCCTTTCCGTAACTTCGCGCCAAGTTGGCACGAAGTTAGCTCACGGCTACTGATTTGAACTTCCCGCCAACTTGGCGGGAAGTTGATCTGCATTCGTCCAATAATTAAGGACAACTTGTCCTTATTTTCTGTTGTTAGCCTTCTCCTTAGAAATGTGGGACAACTTGTCCCACATTTTCAGCAACGGGCTTCTATAAAAAGAGCACCAACTTGGCGCTCTTTTTTAGCAGCGGTCCTCGATTAAACGTGAGCCAATTTGGCTCATGTTTTTGCCTTCGCTCCGGCCAAAGAATTCGTGCCGACTTGGCACGAATTTCCTACTTCGGACCAACTTGGTCCGAAGTTCCGGGAGTGACAACGTGGACCATCATGGTCCAGTTTTTCACTTCTGCCCAACTTGGGCCGAAGTTCCTGACGCAAAAACGGTGACCATCATGGACACAATTAACTTCTGGTCAAGTTGACCAGAAGTTAATTACAGAAAAAGTCCCCAACTTGGGAACCTTTTTGATAACTCGTGTTTACTTGAAAATGGTGTCCAGCTTGGACACAATTTTACTTCCGGCCATGATGGCCAGAAGTTGACTATAAATGAACCATCGGAAATTATGGCCAACTTGGCCACAATTAACTTCCGGACAAGTTGTCCTGAAGTTACGCCGGCTTAACTTGTGATCAACTAAAGCACAAGTTAATTCAGTTCAAATTGAACTGAATTATCTTTCGGCCACCTAAAATGGTGATCAATTTGAGCACCATTTTTCAAATTGTGGCCAACTTGGCCACAAGTCAACAGCTCCGCCTACATCAAAAGACTCGCCAACTTGGCGAGACTTTTCAACTTCGTCCCAAGTTGGGACGAAGTTGCCGCCCAAGAAATTAGTCCTATTATGGAACGAATTATCTCGCTCACTTCCGCCCAACTTGGGCGGAAGTTGTTATAGAAAAGTTGGGCCAACTTGGCCCAACTTTTGCCCGCGTCCTTCCTCGTAATAAATCCCGACAACTTGTCGGGAAATTCTATCCCTGCTCCGGGACAACGACATTCGCGAAATGTGTCCCAACTTGGGACGCATTTTCAAAACAGTCATCGCCAACTTCCCGACAAGTTGTCGGGAAGTGGCTGTCTTAAAATTATTCCCAAATTGGGAATAATTATCTCGCTCACTTCCACCCAACTTTAGCAGAAGTTGTTGTAGAAAAGTCTGGCCAACTTGGCCAGACTTTTCTGACTCACTTTGTCGCAACTTGTGACAAAGTCGATCGGTCTTTCAAAATCCATCCCAACTTGGGATGGTTTTTCAGAGCAATAATTCTGGCCATCATGGCCAGAATTTTCCCTATAAAAAAACCTTTACATAATAAAAAGCCATTTGGAACGCCAATTTGTTCCAAATAATATTATATATTTTTGCGGCACGTCTCCAGCACATAGCTTTCGTGATGGAAAAAACAAAAAACATGAGCAGGGCCGGCAACCCTGCTCATTGCTCGATTAAGATCTTACACTCGTATATATTGAGTATTCTTTCCGGCGCCCTCCCGCTTGATTTCGCCATCCGCCACCATTTTGCGCAGGGCCCCTTCCACGGAGCTCAGGCTCAGCGCCGGGCACAACTCCCGGATATCCTGCTTGGTGAAGCGGCCGATCTTCTGTTGTACCGCCAGCCGAACCGTCTCCAGAGCGGGGAGCTTTTGCTCGACCAGGGCGAAGCGATCCGCGAAGTCTCTGTATGCGGCCAGGATCATGCCCAGCAGATATTTGATAAAGGGCACCGGATCGTCGCAGCCCTCGTGCCAGCCGTGCTGGGAAGCGCCAAGGGCCTCATAGTACAGGTCCTTGTTTTTGGCGATCTTGGCCTCCAGCGAAATGTATCTGCCTACATAGAATCCGCTGCGGTAAAGGAGCAGCGTGGTCAGCAGGCGACTCATGCGGCCGTTCCCGTCGTTGAAAGGGTGGATGCACAGGAAATCATGGATGAACACCGGAATGGCGATCAGCGGTTCCAGCTCCAGATTCCCGATCACGCGATCGTATTCCACGCAGATCTGATCCAGCGCAGGCGGGGTTTCGAAGGGCGAGAGGGGCGTGAACAGGATCTCCGTGTGTCCGTCCGGCCAGGTGGCGCTGATGTAGTTCTGCACGTTCTTGGTCTGCCCGGCCATGGGGTTGTTCGTGTGGCTGTACAGGATCTTGTGGAGCTGAAGGATGTAGTTTCGGGTGATTGGGATCGCATCGAAGCTCTCATGGATGACGGAAAGCACGTCCCGATACCCGGCGATCTCCTGCTCGCTGCGGTTCCTGGTGGTCACGATGCCCTCAATGGCGTTGGATGATTCCGTGCTCTGGATCTTGGCGATCTCCACCAGCTTTTCCAGCTCCTCCGGCCGCTGCTTCAGGTACAGTTCCTGCTTTCCGGCCTCCTTGTAGATGGCCGCCACCAGACCCAGGACCTCCGAATCCCATTTTTGCTCCCGGTATTTGCTGTAATTGAACGCTCTCATGTCCTTACCTCATCCTTTATTCCCTTATATCTTAGCTGTTTTTAAGGGAATCGTCAAGCCGTTGAGGGAATATTTCCTTAAAAGTATGCCCGTTTTAAGGGGATCATACCACATGCTTCTGCCGCCGGATGGCGTCATAGTCGAAGTACGGCTTTTTCTCCGGCTTCCGGCGAAAGCCCAGGTCCTCCCCGGACCACAGCTCGTAGGCCTTGCAGATCCGACGGATCCGCTTCAGGACGGCGCTGTGAGTGGCAAAGCCCACCTGCTCTGCGATATGTTCCAGCGTCCAGCCCTTGCCCCGCAGATAAATGATCTTTTGATCCAGAGGCGACAGGGTGTTATAAAATGCTTTGCCATGCTGACTGGCAACGACTTCCTCCTCCGTGTCGTCTTCCGCCGCCAGGCTCATCAACTTGTCATGATGAGAAAAGTTCGTGTTCTCAACGATGACCCCATAGTAGACATCAGGATGTTTCGTCCGCCTATGATACCATTCCCGCCTAAAGTTTTGCAGCCGCCGGTTATGGCTCTTCTCCAGGTCGAAGTCCTCCTCGCAGGGGAACGCCTTGGCCGTCTCAACCGCCAGCCCTTGGTTGTCGCGGTCCAGCACGTATGGTGCGGCGGTGGCCACCATGACAAAAGCTTCCTCCAGGGTGGGGATGGGCATCTCGCAAAAACAGAGGGGGCGGAAGAACAGCTGGCGGTTGACGGGAATGGCTCCGGCCTGCTGCATACCCAAGACCCACTGGTCGGTGGCATGGGCGATCCTCCATTGGGGCGAGTAGCCGGAATAGTATTCCATCCACCCCTTCATGCCCAAAGCCGGCCAGGCGAGATAGGCAATGGCGTCGCTCATATGTTCCAGAAAGATATCACTTTCAATTACCTCGATGTATTCCGGATGGAGCAGCAGCTCGCAGGGACGGCGCGGCAGGTTTCGGACGGGCGTCTGCATGTTCATAAGGATTTCCATGGGCAGGCAATAGAACGCAGGCAGCGTCCAACTGTTCTTCACCAGATGCGTGCTCCCATCCTTACTTCTGATGCTGACCAAATCGAGGCGACTCCCATCTGCTTCCATTCGATTTTCCTCCTCTCCGCAGGTATATTACAGCAATCAAGTTCTTCCACCCTCTGATCATATCATACTAATTGTCCCATATGCAGGACTATAAGGATGCCGTGACAAAAATCCTGATTGCGCATTGAGGTCAGGACAGATCCCCAATACTTTCAACCAGGATTAAAATACTTCTGCCAAACTATTTGATTAGTTCTACAAAGGCCTTTTATCTCTTTACTTCTTCCGCATCTCGCGGTAGACGACGGTGCAAAGGGCGCTCATGATGGCGTTGTATTTGCTTTGGTCCTCGAACAGAGAGGAGTAGGTCTCCTGCGATTCCATGTAGCTGTCCTGCGCCGCAGTGCCAAAGGCTTTCGGGAAGATGGACTCGGCAAAGATCTGCGGATCGGAGGTCCGCGCCATAGTGGCCAGCTTCGGATCTTTCATCAGTTTCGCCTGGAGAGCCGTCAGCAGCACCCGGTCGGCTTCGGTGAACTGGCCCTTGTACAGTTCGTTGATCCTCTCGATGATCTCGTCCAGCGGCTGCTTCTCCTCCGGCTTCACAGCACCCTTCGCGCTGGCAGGTTTATAAACACCGTCCTCCTCTGCCAAGGCGATCACGCCCTCAAAGGTCTTGTCCAGCTTATAATACTCCAGCTTCAGCTTGCCCTCCAGATCCAGCATGTCCACCGGATTCTCGGGCAGCAAGTCGAACAGATAGCTGACGAACACATACTCCTTGTGCAGATCCGCATCGAACATCCGCGCCACCTGTGAGATGTACCCGTACCACTTGCGCAGATTACGACACAGGCGGCGGAACTGATACCGGCTGTCCGGCGTGAGCTTGTTGTAGCGGTCCCGCACGGGCAGCAGCACGCTGGTCATGCGGCCCATGGCGTTTTTGTCCTGCTTGCCCTTCTTGAAATACTCCGCGCAGAACGCTTCAATATCCCCATCGGTGTACACCATGTACCCGCGGAGCTTCTTCTGCACCTCGTACAGCAAATCGGCGTTGACTTCCTGCTCCAGAATGGTCTCCTGGTAAAAGGGCTGAAACGCCTCCTTGATGTCCTCGGCGGTGTTCACAAAGTCCAGGACGAAGGTGTCCATCTTTCCCGGGCAGGTGCGGTTCAGCCGGGACAGTGTCTGCACAGCCTTGACGCCCCGCAGCTTCTTGTCCACGATCATGGTGTGCAGCAGCGGCTCGTCGAAGCCGGTCTGATACTTCTCTGCCACAATGAGCACATGAAAGTTTTCGTGGAACTCCGCCTTGGTCTGCGCTTCGCCGATATGGCTGCCGTCGGGCCGCACGTTCAGCCTGGGCTCGGTATATTCCTCGCCGCCGTCCCTGACCGCGCCAGAGAACGCCACCAGCACGCCGATGTCGTTGTAGCCATTCTCGGCGATATATCGCTTGCACTCGTGGTAGTAGCGCACCGCCGCCAGCCGCGAAGAGGTGATCACCATCATCTTGCCCCGGCCGCCGATCTTGTGCCGGGTGGTGCCGAGGTAGGTCTCCACGATGATCTGCGCCTTCTGGCTGATGTTGTAGGGGTGCAGCTCCTCGAATTTCTTGATGACCTTCGCCGCGCGGCTGCCGGGGACCTCCGGGTTGTCGGGGATCGTCTTGGCGATCCGGAAGCAGGTGTTATAGGTCATGTAGTTCTGTAGCACGTCCAGGATGAAGCCTTCCTCGATGGCCTGCCGCATGGAATACACGTGGAACGGCCGGAACCGTCCATCCGCCTGCTCGGTGCCGAACATCTCCAGGGTCGTCCCCTTGGGCGTGGCGGTGAAGGCGAAGAAAGACAGGTTCTTGTGCCGACCGTGAATCAGCATCTCCCGGACCAGCTTGTCCTCCGGGTCCACTTCCTCCTCCGCCATGCCCTCGATCTCGGCGTACTCCTTGAGCGCGTCCTCCGTGTCGGCCAGGGCGGCCTTCAGCTTCAGGGCCGAAGTACCCGTCTGGGAGGAGTGGGCTTCGTCCACGATGACGGCGTAGTTGCGGCCCTTGGCGGCGTCCACCTCCTGATAGATGACGGGGAACTTCTGCAGCGTGGTCACGATGATCCGCGCGCCGCCGTTGATGGCGTCCCGCAGGTCCTTGCTGCTCTTTTCCTCACCGATGGTCTCCACCGCGCCCAGGGTGTGGTCGAAGCCGGAGATGGTGGCTTGCAGCTGCGCGTCCAGCACCGTGCGGTCGGTCACAACGATTACGCTCGAAAAGACCGCGTTGTTGTCCTTGTCATGCAGCGACGCCAGCCGATAGGCCGTCCAGGCGATGGAGTTGGACTTGCCGGACCCGGCGCTGTGCTGAATGAGGTAGTTGTGCCCGGCGCCGTTCTCGGACACGTGGGCGATGAGCTTGCGCACCACGTCCAACTGGTGATACCGGGGGAAGATCAGCGTCTTCTTCCGCACCACCTTCTCCGTGCCGTCGGGCAGCAGCTTCTTCTCCTCGTCGATCTGCAGATGGATGAACTTCTGCAGAATGTCCATCATGCTGTCCTTTTGGAACACTTCCTCCCAGAGGTAGGCCGTAGGGTACCCGTCCGGGTTCGGTGGGTTGCCCTTGCCGCCGTCCTGGCCCGCGCCGTGGCTGCCCTGGTTGAAGGGGAGAAAAAAGGTGTCCTTGCCCCGCAGGGCCGTGGCCATCCGCACCTCCGCGTGGTCCACGGCGAAGAAGCCCAAAATGCGCTTGTTGAACTGGAAGCAGACCTCCCGGGGGTCACGATCGTACATCCATTGCCGCACGGCGTTGTCCACGTTCTGCCCCGTGTAGGGGTTCTTCAGCTCAAAGGCGAACACGGGGATGCCGTTGACGGCCAGCATCACGTCCACGCTCTTGTTGGTCTCAGCGGAATAAAACCACTGCCGGTTGCAGGTGATCTCGTTCTCCCTATATTGCTCCACGGCCAGGGGGTTCAGCTCCGACTCCGGCTTGAAATAGCACACCCGAAACCCAATGCCCCGATGCTTGAACCCGTGCCGCAGCACATGGACAAGCCCATTGGTCTCGCAGGCGCTGTCGAAGGCCAGACAGAACTTCCGCTCCGTGTTCACACCGTTGGCGTTGGCAAACCGCGCCCAGGCCTTGGGCTGGGTTTTCTGCACGAACCGGATCAGCGTGTCGGGGAACAGTCCCAGCCCGGCGTCGTACACGTCCTCGTTCCGGGTGTACCCGCCCGCCGCGGACAGCCAAAAGGCGGTGATATCGTCCTCAAAGCGCTTTTCTGTGGTGTCGGTGATGCTCATTCCTCTATCTCCTCAAAATTCAGTTCGTATTGAGGTTCTCTCGATGGTCTTGGTGCCTCATCGCGCTTGTCGATGATATTATACCGGAAAAAGTCGAATTTGTCTTTGTTTTCAGTATAGTACTTCCCTGCAACATAAGAAAGCGTGTTGCAGATATCGGGAATATCAATCTCAAATGCGCGATAAGCGACACTTCCATCTGGGGCATATTGGATAAAGGTGCTGCTGCCATAGGAATGCAGCTCGTTATCCATGGGAATGGTAAGAGTAAAGCTATCAATCTTGTTTTGCTCCTCTTTCATTTTTTGTCCGTTTATTTCCGTATCTCCGGAATGAAGCAAGCTGCATCTTAGTGCATAAAGCATTTCCCCGCTGAGATATGGTACATCGGCATACCACCTTTTGTCACCATCGGTGGTGGCCCGAGTTTTCTCATACTGTCCTATATGCTCAGTATACCAATCTATAAAGCGTTTCCTATTACCGATATCGCCATATTCGGCTCGACCACAAATATCCGGCAAGGTCAACGCCATAGTAAGGGCGGCGATGTAGCAGCCGTTTTCCAGGCAAGTTTTGATTTCAGATATGATTCTATCTATCAAGACAAGCTCTCCTTACTTTCGATGAGGCACATAGTGTACTGGATAATTCTGCCCTTTCGGTGTCTCCGCTTCTTCCTCCAACAGTTCGGCCAGCAAGGTCTGAATATCATACCAAGTCATGCCTTTCTTAAAGCCACTATCACCATCTAACCATATTCCTCCCATAAGCCGTGCAAAAGTCGCTTCACATGATCTACGGGGAAGCATACCTAGATAGGAACTAAAGAAGTCGTTCGTGTATCTGTAATGATGCGAATAAATGAAATCCTTCCATTTATCCAGCATGGAATCTTCATCAATTACATCGATTACCGACACCTCCTCAAATTGCCGACTATCCTTGTCGCCCCATGCCTTTTTCAAAAGGGAAACAGCTTTAGCATCACTTGTTGGCGCACTGTAACCAAAAATTGTCAACATATATGAGTTTTTAATGCAATACTCAACAGTATTCCAGGTCCGTCTAATGAATTCATCGTTGTCATAATCCTTGTTTGCAACTGGATATAATAGACTAGTCGGAGTTAAAACATCATTACACTGAAAGCACCTTGTGCCTATTTTTCCATATTCATAGTGCTTCGGACAAAAGCCAACATCCACATTTCCATGTAAGCATAAAATGCGCGGTAGATTACTTGTATAATAATGACACCTAGTGTATGCCTGGACCAATAGCGGGTCCCAATTAAATGTAGCTATAGCATCTTTATCTGTTAAACTTAAGACTAAGAAATCGTAGACTGTTGGTTCATCAGGCAGTTCCAACGAACTGAAATAATCATATAATCTTCTTTCAAGTTCCTGGCATGCTTCCTTGTACTCAGGCCTAGAACATAACTCGGAATAAATATCTTCCAAATTGTCGCTTGTTGTACTAAGATGAACACCTCGCAGCACATCCTGTATATTAAGCTTCTCTATCAATCCATTCATTACAGAAGATTTACGCCCGTGTCTATCTCCGTTTGGAATTGCAGCGATGGTTGCTCCTGCGCCAAGAATGACGGTATGCGCTCTCATATCACACAATCTCCTTCTTCCCCGTGACATATTCAAAGATCAAGGATTTCTTGTAGGATTCCATTTCCGAAACAAATCTTTCTTTCTGCGCAATTATGCCGTCTATCGACGCACACGTTGTATTCAAATAATCAGCAATTTCTTTTTGTTCTTCAATACTGGGAAGAGGTAATGGATATTTCTTTAGAATAACCGGGTTCACTCCATCTTGCCCTGCCGCCCTTTTTGAGAAGGATTCAATGTATTTCAGCATAGTATATTCCTGTAAAACAAATGACATCCATTCCCTGTCAATTTCTTGCGGAATAGCCTTCATAAGTGCAACATTATATGCCCCCTCTAGCCCTCTGTGAAGTACAAACGTTGGGGGACCATAACGTCCTATCATAACATCGTCGCAATTACAAAACTTGGACACGCTATTTGCTGGGACATATGTGAGGTAAGCATCTGTTTTATAATCTCGATTTTGAATTAATCTAACATATCCTTCCCTCGGCTCATGAATAAATTCAGTAAGCGGCGGTTGTCCTCCACCCTCAAATACTATCTTCTGTCCAATACTTGATACTGTCCAATCAGAAGGTATTTTTCCAATCCAATCAATCCCACTATCTTTCATCGGACGATCTTTACGGATGCCTTTGGTAACGGCTTCGGTGATGATGGACTGTTTCAGCTTCTTGTATTCTTCAATGGACGCCCGCGTCTGCTCCATCACTGCATCAATCCGCGCACATTCGGTGTCGAGACAATCTACTATACGCTCTTGCTCAACGAACGGGGGCAAAATGATTGATGTTTCACGCAGTATTTTTTGTGAAACGCTAAATAGTTTTACACCGGCTACTCGTTCCCGTATCTGTTTTCTCCATGCATCAGTGGAAAAAAGGTATGCCAGGTACTTACTGCTTTCTTTAGCCTTATTACGCAAAATAATCGTGTGATATCCTGCAAACAAGGTAATATCTTTATCAACGTATACACAATTACCACATCCCAAAACATCTTCTGAAGTATCGGCAAAAATGAAATCTCCCTTCTTCGTCAGCGATTCTGGATTGCTTGTCAAATATGAATCATCAACATATCGAATTAATTCTGGAATAATAGATGTTCCTTTATTCAATTTTGAATGAATCTGACCATAGCTAATTACAGAAACGCCTTTTTCTTTTAAATTCTCCTTTGTAATAGGCAGTCCCTTTCCAAAGGAGAAAAGATGCCGTATATTGAAAACGTTCCAGTTCTCTGGTATTTCTTCAATCCACGGAATCCCGCTGTCTTTCATTGCTCTCATATACTATTCCTCACACACATAATAATGCTGACTGTTATAATCCAAAATAATCCCATTTCTCAAAAGGTTTTCGATACTAACAATACAAGTATCATCAATGTGCCCTATATCAAAAGAATAAGGAGTATTTCCTATTGTTTTTGGGAGCATTAGGTATGACTTTTGCTCTTCTGCTTGAATCAAAGGATGCTTGACGCAGATTCTAAACTCTTTTTGGTCGGAAAACCGACTATCCTTATAAAATGGAAATCTTACACACTCGCCTGGATGGTCGACTAGTCGCTCTCGTTTGCATTGATATCCTTTTTCATCCAAGTATTCTACTTTGTCATATGCAATTGGTTCTTTTCTTGAAACGCATACACTCTCAACTTGTTTTATGAATTGAGTAGGAGAGAATATCAGCATAGCACTGTCGACATTGAATTCTCGAATAGCACGTTTTGTTTTTTCTGAAAACATCAATTTCCGCATTGATTCGCTGATTCTAACAAAATCCGCCTCGTCGCAGCAATAAAAGCATTTCACGAACAAATCCAGCAACATTAGCCTCTGGTTCTTCGTTTCCTTCCCGCTTAATTGCTTCATTACTCCATTTATATCAGCGAATGGCAAACTGCCGTCATAAGGGTCGTTTCTTGCCTCATCATCGTTTTCAAGGCTTTGATAATACAGGCAATTTCTCATATAGAAATCACCCTCTTGAAGCTTTTCAAGCCATTTTCGATTATCAAATCGAATAAGCGGAAACTCGAACATCTTCAGCCCTCCTTATGGAACAGCGCCTTCAGGCTGTCGCTGATTTCCGCTTCCAGCTTGGTAATCCGCTCCAAGATGGCTTCCGAGGGTTCGGGGGCCTGGTACTCATAGAAATAGCGGGTCATGGGGATCTCATAGCCCACCTTGGTCTTGGTCCTGTCGATCCAGGCGTCGGGGGCGTAGGGCAGGACCTCCCGGGCGAAATAGGCGTCGATGTCCTCGGTGAGAGGGACGTTTTCGGTGTCGCGCAGGGCGGGATCGGCCACCGGCTTGCCCTTTTTCAGCACGGGGTTTCCGGCTTCGTCGCGCAAGGGGCGCTCGACAACGATTTTGCTGTAGCCAAAGGCGGCGGTATCAAAGACCTTGCTTTCGCAATAGACGCCTGCCTTGTCGCCGTAGACGGCGTCGTTTCGGAACTCGCCGTAGGCCCGGACGATGAGATCGCGGCAGCGCTCGGTGATGTCGTTCCGCTTGGTGCCGATGGACTTGCGCCGGGGCTCGAAGCAATGGCTGGCGTCGATCAGCTGCACCTTGCCCGCCCGATGGAGGGGCTTGTCCTTGCTCAAGACCCAGATATAGGTGGAGATGCCCGTGTTCATGAACTGGTCCGTGGAGAGCTGGACGATGGCGTCCAGCCAGTCGTTCTCCAGAATATAGCGGCGGATCTCGCTGGGGCCGCTGCCGGCGTCGCCGGAGAACAGGGGCGAGCCGTTTTGGATGATGGCCATTTTGCCGTTGGGAGCCAGTTTGGAGAGACCATTCAGCACAAAGAGCTGCTGACCGTCGGAGATCTTCGGCAGGCCCGGGCTGAACCGGCCCAACTCGCCCCGGGCGGCTTCGGCCTCCACCGCCTTCTGCTCCCGCTTCCAGTCGATGCCGAAGGGCGGATTGGAGATGCAATATTGGAAGGTGAAGCCCTTGAACTGGTCGTCGGACAGGGTGTCGCCGAACCGCATGTTGTTGGGGTCTCCGCCGCGGATCATCATGTCGGCCTTGGCAATGGCGAAGGTGGAGGGGTTGAACTCCTGGCCGAAGCAGGTGACCTGGATATCGGCGTTCAGATCGTGGATACGCTCCTCCATGCAGGAAAGCATCTGGCTGGTGCCCATGGTCATGTCGTAGACGGTGATGTTGCCCTCCTTCGTCAGATCGGCGTCGGAGAGCAGCAGGTCCGTCATGAGATAGATGATGTCGCGGCTGGTGAAGTGGGCTCCCGCCTCCTCGCCGAAGCTTTCAGAGAAGCGCCGCACCAGGTCCTCGAAGATGTAGCCGCAGTCCACGGCGCTGATCTTGTCAGGGCCCAAATAGCCCTTGGGGCTGTTGAACTCCTTGATGACCAGGTAGAGCGTGTTGCTGTCCACCATGCGCTTGATCACGCTGTCGAACTCGAACTTGGCCAGCACGTCCTGCACGTTGGGGGAGAAGCCGGCCAGATAGTCGCGGAAGTTGCTTTCGATGTTGTCCGGATCGGCCAGGAGTCGGTCGAAGGTGAACTTGCTGATGTTGTAGAACTGGTACTTGGAGGCGCGGCAAAGGAAGCCGTCGATGACGGCCAGGTTTTTGACCTTCTCATAGGTATCCTGCACCGCCTGATAGGTGGGCAGCAGGCAGTCATGGAACCGCTTCACCACCGTCATGGGCAGGATCACCAGTCCGTACTCGTGGGGTTTGAACGGCCCGCGCAGCATGTCCGCCACGTTCCAGATCATCGTCGCCTTCTCGGCGATGTTCGTCCCAACTATGTTGATCTTTTCGTTTGGCATACTCGATCCTCACTATTTTCTATCTTCTCATCATAAGCGTGTACAGAATTTCTGCACATTCCTCTTCCATCATGTTTATAGAAACATGATGTCATAGATCGGCAGATAGGTGATCCTGTTTTTCGTCGTAATCTCACGCTCGTTGGAGAGCACGATCGCTTTTTTTACGTGGTAATCTTCATTGGAGACGAATGCGTTCAGCGCGCTGTGAACGGTATAATCTTTGCCGGACTTCACCTCGATGGGAACGGCGGAAAGGCTGTCATAATCATCGATCAGGAAATCGACCTCTCCTTTTGTGCGATTATCATAGTAGAAGAGCTTGTGTCCGTGGGCAATCAACTCGCTGGCGACGACACATTCATATACCGAACCGAGGTTGATGCTTTCCTCATCACTCAAAATCGCTTGAATGTTGTTGCCGTAAAGAATGCCGGAAAGAATCCCCACATCGTTCAAATACAGCTTCAAAAGATTCTTTCCGGATGACTGGATCAGCGGGAAAACGGGGGTGGAAATCGCCTGCACGCTCAAAGCGATACCGGCGCTGATCAGATAATCAAATTCATCCTGATAATCCGCAAAAGTTTTGCCGCGCTTGTTTTCGATGCTTTGGGCAACGACACGCTTTTTCTTGTTCTCCAGATTCGAGGGGATCAGATCATAGATGCGGCGAATCTTCAATTTGCGTCCATCGTCATACTTAGACGCGTCCGCCGCGTAATACGCATAGATCTCTGACTGGATCTGCCGTACCCGTTGGATGTTCTTTTCAGCGACAAAAGCATTGACGGCATCCGGCATGCCGCCCACCAGAAGATACTTTCGAAACATATCCAGGACCTTTGCGTGGGTGGCTTCGTCCAGGGACTCCTGCCGTTCATACTTCTTCCGAAGGGAGCTGACCACCAGCGCATTCATGCCATTGGCATATAGAAACTCTTCAAAGTCCAGCGGGAACATACGAACCATGCGGATGCTGCCCATGGGAATAGACGTAGTTTGTGCAAGAGTGACACCCAGCAGGGAACCGCTGGCGATATAGGTGAAGCGATCGTCCTGGGCCAGGAATTTCAAAAGAGTCAGCAGGTGAGGATAAGCTTGGATCTCGTCAATGAAAATCAGCGTGGTTTCCTTCTCCTTCATCCGATCTCCAGCCAACATGCTGACGGCCAGGTAGAAATCCTCAACCGTTTTTGCGTTGGCGAATAAGCGGGCCCCGACATAGTCCTCCACCAGATTGAGCTCAATATAGTTCTCAAACAGCTTTTGTCCAACGTGGCGAATGATGTATGTCTTGCCTACCTGGCGTGCACCGTCGATCAGCATAATCGCACGAGAATCCGATTTCAGATGATCTTCTATCTGCGCTTCAATCTTTCTGAATAGCATCATGGTCCTCCGGATGACTTTTCAAACAAATAATAGCACAGATTCAATGACATTTCAATAAAATCACGATGAAAAAATAATGACATTTCAAACGACAGTCTGCGCCAGCATGGCATTCGGGCGCTAAAGGTAATCAGATTATCACCCTATCTCCCACAGGATCGTCACGGTATCGGAGACGTCGATGTCGTCCGGGTCGATATCGATATCAAAGCCGGCTGCCTCGTCGGCGCATTCCTTGGCCATAAGCATGCGGTTCATGGGCTGGATCTCGAAGTCGATCCGGTCCCAGGAATAGTCGATGCTCTGGATGTCCTTCAGCGTCACGCCCGCCGCCTGGGTCAGGACCTGGGCCTTCGCCTGGGCGTCGGCGACCGCCTTGCCCAGCAGCTGGTTCTTGGCGGCCTCCGGGTCCTTCACCGTGTAGCTGAGGCGGAACTCCGGCTGCAGCGGGCACTTGGCGAGGGCGTACAGCACCTTCCCCAGCCGGGCGTTGTCGGAATCGAACTCCACCTTCATCTGATGGTGATACTTATAGCCCACGAACCGCTGTTTATAGGTGTTTTTCACCTGGTAGCTCTCATATTCCGTGTCCACGTTGAAGTTCAGGGTCTTCAGGTCCGTCCGCGCAAAGCCCAGCTCCGTCAGCAGATCCTTGATCTTTTCCGTGTCCTCGGCGGACCGGCGGAGGGCTTCGCCATACTCGGGGTAAAGCCCCTCCAACAACAGGGTGATCCTGGTCTGATCGGGCTTGACCCGCAGCTGCCCCTTGCCTGTGACTCGAATGGTTCTCATGGTGACCTCCTTGTTTGATTGATGGTCATAGTATAGGCGAAGGTTGGGCAAAAGAGGTCGCGCGTCAGGCGACAAACGGGGCCCGAAACGCTACCTGGCGTTTTGTTCAAAGCTCCACCGGGCGATGTCGGCCACCAGCCCCAGCGGCAGCTCCCGATCGTTGGGCAGCTGGATGGCGCCCTTGCTGGTCTTGTACCCCTGCAACCGCGCCGCAAACTCTATGACCGCGTCCGGGCCGGGGTAGATGCCGATGTGGCGCTTCCCCGCGGCAAAGTGGATGATGTTGCGCCCCTTCCAATAGGTGGGCATGCCCCAGGAGATGCGCTCCTCCGCCTCCGGGACGGCCTCACGGATGGTATCGCGGATCGCATGCAGCCGCGGCTGGATGGCCGGGTCCTGCTGGTCGATGTAGCTGTCGATGCCGTTCATGGTTTTCCCCCTGCTATGCTCACAAATTCCCCCCGTTTCCGGCTGTTTTCAGTATATCAGCCGGGGAGGGAAAACGCAACGGCTGCGCTTCACTGGCGCAGAAATCATACTCTACATGCCGCGAAACTGGTTGAAAACGGCCCGGTGGGCTGATATACTTTTTTATGTCCATCCTGCTCGGCGGCGGCTGAGCGATGGGAGAATAGCCCCAGGGAGGTATCATCCATGCTCAATTACGTTCACGCCATCCCCACAAAAGTTTATTTCGGCGAAGGCCAGATACGGCGCCTCCCGGAAGCCCTCGCAGCCTTTGGGAAGCGGGTCCTGCTTGCCTACGGCGGCGGGTCCATCAAGCGCATCGGCCTCTACGACACGATCATGGCGCTGCTGCATGACGGCGGCTTTACCGTGACGGAGCTTTCCGGCATCGAACCCAATCCCCGGATCGAATCAGTGGCGGAGGGCGTTCGCTTGTGTAAAGAAAACAATATCGACGTGATCCTGGCGGTGGGCGGCGGCAGCACCATCGACTGCTCCAAGGCCATCGCCTGCGGCGTGTTCTATGAGGGGGACGACCTCTGGCAGATGATCGTCACCTCCGGCGGCTTCTCCAAGGCCCTGCCCCTGGTGGATGTGCTGACCCTCAGCGCCACGGGCTCGGAGTTCGACGGCGGCGGCGTCATCAGCAACATGAAGCTGAACGAAAAGCTGGGCGCCGGTCTCACCTTCCCGGCGGTCTCCATCTGCGACCCCACCTATACCTTCACCGTGTCCCCCTACCAGACGGCAGCCGGGTCCGCGGACATCATGAGCCACATCTTCGAGGGCTACTTCTCCCGGGAGGACGACTGCGAGCTGTCCGACGGCATCGCGGAAACGATCCTCAAGACGGTGATGCAATACACGCCTATCGCCCTGCGGGACCCCGAGAACTACAGCGCCCGGGCCAACCTCATGTCCTGCTCCTCCGTGGCCTGCTCCGGCATCCCGGAATACGGCAAGGAGGACACCGGCTGGCCCTGCCACGCCATGGAACATGAGCTATCCGCCTTCTACGACATCACCCACGGTGTGGGCCTCGCCATCCTGACGCCCCGCTGGATGCGCTTTATCCTCAAGAAGGACCCCACGGCCCTGCCCCGATTCGTCCGGTTCGCGAAGAACGTGTTCGGCCTTGAGGGAAAGGACGATCAGGCCCTGGCGCAGGAGGCCATCGACCGGCTGGAAGCCTACTTCAAATCCACCGGCATCCCCATGACCCTCAAAGAGCTGAACATCGACGAGGAGCATTTCGAGGTCATGGCCGATCACGCCAACCGGAACGACCGGCTCGCTCACGCCTTCGTGCCCCTGACCCGGGACGACATCGTGGAAATCTACCGCGCCTGCCTGTAAAAGCGGCGGTCCCGGTATTCCTTTTCGATCCAAATCGTGGTGTGTGAAGGAGGAAAGAAAGATGCAGAAAAGAACCGTTGGGATGATCGTCTCCGCAAAGAAGCAATGGTGGTTAAAGGTAAACACGAAAGCAATTCGGAAAGGGCCTTTAGACGGAGCGACTTTTCCGTACATCGCTAAAATCAAATACACGATCGACGGCACGGAATACGTGAAAAACAAATGGATCGGCGCAGGATGCCCGGTGCCTGTCGAAGGCGAAACCGTGCAGCTTGCGTACGATGAGGATAAGCCCGGAAGCATAAAAATCGTGTATTAGGCAGGTCGGTGGTATTGTGGGGGAAGCGTCATGATGGCAGATGCGTCTTGATGCTTTCACGCGAACAGCTTATAACTCGATTACATCTTAGAGATATTCAGGAGGCAACGACATGGGAATCTTTTCCAAGCATCATCGGTTTCGCGAGGCGGGGGAGCAGGCCAACGTGAACAACGTGGCTCAGTTTGGGGAGCCGGTCCGTTCCCTGTTTACGACGTCGAAGGTTTTCACCCTGCATCACCGCATCAGCATCGTGGACGAAAACGAGCAGGTCGTGTATCAGGCGAATACCAAGTTTCCCTCTCTCCACGATAAAACGGACATTACCGACGCTTCCGGCGCACAGGTGGCCCATATCGAGCGCAAGTTCTTCTCCCTCCATGAGCGGCATTTCATCACCATGGCGGACGGAACGTCCTTTCAACTGTCCAACGAGTTTTTCCACATCATCAAGGACATCACCAACATCGAGGGCCTGGGCTGGCAGCTCAGAGGCAACATCCTGGGCTTGAACTTCCAGCTTTACGATGCGGACGGCGGCATTATCGCCGTGATCGGGCAAAAGCTCCTTTCCCTCCATGACAAGTACTGTGTAGACATCTATCGGCCGGAAGCGGAGCCTGTCGTGGTAGCCATTCTGGTCACCCTGCAGCACATGATCAAGGATCGGGAGGCAAGGGCTTCTTCGTCGTCGTCCTCCTCTTCGTCCGGAAACTGAAAACCTACACACAGGTGCCCTCAAAGAAAGGACTGACAAGCAGATGAACGTTTTGGAATGTATCCGTGCGCGGCGCAGCGTGCGCACCTTTGATGAAACGTCCCTACAACCGGAGGACGCCGCGGCCATCCTGGATTTTGCCCAAAAGCTTGAGAATCCGTACGATATTCCCATCACATGGAAGCTGCTGGACGCGAAGCGGCAAGGGCTGAAGAGCCCCGTCATCGTCGGGACGGACACGTTTATCGCCGGGAAGATGCCGCGCGTTCCCCATGCAGAGGAGGCCTTCGGCTACGCCTTTGAAAAGGTCGTGCTGTTCGCCGAATCGCGGGGTATCGGCACGACGTGGATCGCCGGAACCATGGACCGCCCCGCGTTTGAAAGGGCCATGGACCTGCGGGACGGCGAGGTCATGCCCTGCGTCAGCCCCCTCGGCTACCCGGCCAGGAAGATGTCCGTGCGGGAGGCCATTATGCGCAAGGGCGTCAAGGCGGATGCGCGGCTCCCGTTTGAAACCCTGTTCTTTTCCGGCAGCTTCGATACGCCTCTTGTTTCAGAAGCGGCGGGGACGCTTTTCGATGCGCTGGAAGCCGTTCGCCTTGGGCCGTCCGCGGTCAACAAGCAGCCGTGGCGCGTCGTCGTATGCGGTGACACGGTACATTTTTATGAAAAGCACAACAAGGGCTACGGCGAGGGCGGATGGGATATCCAAAGGATCGACCTCGGCATCGCGCTGGCGCACTTTGAACTGGCCGCCAAGGAGAGCGGGCTCTCCCCTGCGCTGACGATCGCCGACCCGGGCATTGCCGCCGAGCCGGATACGGAGCATATCGCGTCTTTCCGGGTGTAAGCCGCTGTGGAAGGGAAGATCACGGTTTACCACGCCGTGAGAACGGCCGTACGATACCATTCCAAGCTCGGCGACGCCATCGCGGGCGGCGCAGGCGTCTTTGCGGTTTCCGCCGCGGAGAAACCGGCGACCGAATATCTACAACAGGAGAAACTATGAGCGAATCGTTTGATCTACAGGCGTATCTGTCCAAGGGCATTGAGGATTTCATGAAGGATCTTTTGAAGACGACGCTGCAGAATCCGCGGGAGAGCGCGTTCATGCTGCGCTTTGCCGCCGCCACCGCCGCCGCGTCGAAAAAACGCCGGAAGGCTGAGGATAACGGGCTGCATATTCCCTCGTTTCTGATCGCAAGCATCACGAGCCAGTGCAACCTGCATTGCGCGGGCTGCTATTCCCGCTGCAACCACGCGACCGTGGACGCCGCGCCCGTGCAGCAGCTGACCAGCGAGGAATGGCTCAAGATCTTCAGCGAGGCCGACGAGCTCGGCATCAGCTTCATCCTGCTCGCAGGCGGCGAACCGATGCTGCGGCGGGACATCATCGAGGCGGCGGGCAAGCGCTCCAACATCCTGTTCCCGATCTTCACCAACGGCACCTTCATGGATGCGCGGTATTTTGACCTGTTCGACCGCTGCCGTAACCTCGTCCCGATCATGAGCATCGAGGGCGAGCAGGCCGTGACCGACGCGCGCCGCGGCAAGGGGATCTACGACCGCCTGGTGCGGAACATGGACGAGCTGCACCGCCGCGGGCTGATCTACGGCGCGTCCGTCACCGTGACGACCGAGAACATCCGGGAGGTCACCTCCGAATCGTTCCTTAAGACGCTGTCCGACCGCGGCTGCAAGGTGGTCATCTTTGTGGAGTTTGTACCGGTTACCGAGGACAGCCGGGAACTCGCCCCCGGCGACGCCGAGCGGGACTATCTGCAGGCGGAGCTGACGCGGCTGCGGGAACAGCACCCGGAGATGGTCTATCTGTCCTTCCCCGGCGACGAAAAGAGCTCCGGCGGCTGTGTCGCGGCAGGCCGCGGCTTTTTCCACATCAATTCCCACGGCGGCGCGGAGCCGTGTCCCTTCTCCCCGTATTCGGACGTGAACGTGAGAAATACGTCTCTGAAGGATGCTTTGAATTCCAGGCTGTTTGTGACCCTGCGCGAAAACGGGCACCTGCTGGAGGATCACGCGGGCGGCTGCGTCCTGTATGAAAAGCGGGATCTGGTGGAGCGCATTTTGGCGGGAGAATCCGTCGGGTAAACCTGCCGTTCTGTTGTGACCGCGCTGTTTTGAGGAGCATATGAAACCATCCGATAAAGCAAAATACCTGTCCATCCTGCTGAAGCTGATCGTCATCCTCTCCGCAGCCGTCGGCATCTATCGAACCGCAACCGCCGGGCGCGGCTCGTTTATGGGCGGCAGCCGGGTCTTTATGTTCTTCACCATTCAATCGAATATCGCCGTCGCGCTGATCTGCGCGGTCGGCCTGTGGCTGCTTTTAAGGCATACACCGCCGAAGACGGTTTGGTACGTCGTTCAATTCGTCGGAGCCGTATCCATCACGCTGACGGGCGTCGTGTTCGCCTTTGTGCTTGCGCCGACCCTCGGTTCCCATGCGTGGAATGTGCAGAACGTGTTGACCCACGTCGTCGTCCCGGTCGCGACCGTTGCCGATTTCTTTGTGACCGGCGTTTACGGAACGCTGCAGAAGCGTCATATCCCCCTCGTCACGCTGCCGCCCCTTGCCTATGCCATCTATGCAGGCATCGGGTATCTGGCTGGATGGGAGTTTTTGAAAGGCGTTCGCTATCCCTATTTCTTCCTGAACTGGGGAAGCCCCGCCGGCGCATTCGGATTTACCCGTGGTCTTCCGTTCATGGGCACCGTTTGGTGGATTCTTGCCATCTTGGTTTTTCTGCTGGGGATCGGGTACGGTTACCTGGCCATTTTGGATCTTTTGAAAAAGCGAATATATCGCAACTTTTCATGAGATCCTTAATGCAGAATGTTTGAGGTGCCGCTGCAAAATGCAGCGGCCCCTGCTTGTTCAGTTGTAGATAAGTTCGTTCTTGACAATCTCCTCCGCACGGTGGCGGATGGAGTTCATGCGGCGGACCCATTCCATTTGGTCACGGTTCTTTAGATCCTCGGTCACGCCCTGGTTGGCGGCCAGTTGGCGGGTCAGGGCTTCCATCTGGTCTTGAGCGGCCTGGTCCACTTCCATCAAGTGCTTGGTCAGTTTGCCGGAGAGGACCAGGGCGGAGAAGGTGCCGTCGCGGCGCTGCTCCAGGTAGCGTTTGCGCATGCGGCCATATTTGCCGATGGGGCCGGGCGGCTGGTCATGCAGAACTAGGTCCGGGAGGAGGACGCCGTTGACCGGGGTGTAGGTGCCGCCGCGCTGTTCAAAATAGGATGCCATAGGCGCGCCCTCAGACGATCGCCTTTTCAAGGGCGGTTGCCGGGGCCGGGGGCTCCCGGCGGAAGGTGGTTTGGTTGAAGATCAGGCGGAGGATGGCGTCCTCCATGGAGATGTCATTCTGTCGGTCGTTGTAGACCTTCACCTGATAGACCGTGTTCCGAATGATCCGCGTCATGTTCATAAGATTTCTCCTTTCTTTCATCGAGACCCTTTTCTTTTTTCCGTCACTGTGGTATAGTGCCTGTGTTACAATTCTTTTTGCCTGCTGTGCGCTGGTCCCGCAACCGTTCCGCCGCAGCCATTTCGTATTTGGCAGTTAGGAAAACCACCGTTCACAGTATATCTACTGGTAGATGACGCCGGCGATGGAGTTGGGGAACTTGCTGGACTTGACCCGGTTCAGGATCACCGCGCCCACGGCCACCTGGCCCTTGTAGGGCTCGCCCCGGCTCTCGCCGTAGATGCAGGCGGCCAAAAGGCGCACGCTCCTGTCCGAGGAATTGTCCGCCTGGGCGGTCTGTCCGCCGCCGGACAGGGTCATGCCCAGGGCCGCGGCGGTCTTGGTGCCCACCACGCCGTCGGCGGCGAGGCCGTTCTTCCGCTGGAAGTACAGGACCGCCTTCTCCGTGCCCGGGCCAAAGATGCCGTCCACGGCCCCCTCGTAGTAGCCCCACTGCTTCAGCTTCTTCTGCAGCGTCACCACCTCGTCGCCCCGGGAGCCCCGCCGCAGGGACGCCGCGTCCGCCGCGAGGGGCAGCAGCAGCGCCGTCAGCAGCACCAGCACCGTCCCCAGCCGCCTGAGCTGCGCCCGGGCCCTCATCCCCGGCCTCCTTCTTCTCTATATCGAATCATATGTATTCCCATCCTTTTGTTTCATTCTGTTCCCTCAGTATGCCCCCTTTTTCGACAAAGTAACCGCTGCACTTAAATTATGGGAAGGTGAGTGCAATTAGCCTTTTCAAGAATATCGAAATATGCTAAAATAATATATCTATAATTGAGAGGTATGGCCTCCTGGATGGAGACGAACTCAATTAAATGGGTGTAAAAAAGGATGTGTAACCAACATGGCAAAAAAAGAAGTAAGAACTGATTTGTGGGTAGCTAAACAACTTGATAAGTGTGGCATCAATTATTCCCCGCAAGGAAGTGATGTTAAGGAAATCAACGAAGCTCTTTCTTCTGCTTCTAAAAGAGGAACTGGAAAAGCCGGATTCCCAGAATATGTTGCTGTTGTAAATGATTTTGTCATCGTAATTGAGGATAAGTCAGATTTAGGGAAACAAATCAAGCTGACAGATGGCGGAATCATTGATGTTACTACAAAAGCAGTAACCGACTTCGCGGTTAATGGAGCATATTTCTATGCAAAACACATTGCACAGAACAGTTCATTTAGAAAAGTGTTTGCGATAGGGGTCTCCGGCGATTCCAAGCACCATAAAATAACTCCTTTATATGTGGATGACAGGGAGAGCTACAAATGGCTCCCAGATGTTGAGTCTTTCACGATGTTTACCGAGCAGAATATTCAAGAATACTACGTTCGGAATGTCCTAGAGGAGAAAACGGACGTTGAAAAGACGACAGAAGAAATACTCAAGGATGCTGCGGAGCTGCATGAGTATCTGCGCACATACGGTTCGCTGAAAGATCAGGACAAGCCTCTTGTGGTCTCTGGCATACTTCTTGCTTTAGATGACCAATTCTTTTCTGTGGATAACCTAAAAGGCGATGGAATAACGACTGACGGCCAGTTGATATGTGAGGCGATACAGCGCCGTCTGAAATCCTCTAATGTAGGGCCGGACGCAAAACGTGATAAACTTATGAGCGAATTCGCCATTATCCGCACAAGCGCACGCTTGAATGAAAGGGATGAAAAGCTCGGAAAGACGCCACTGAAGTTTTACACGGAGTTTCTGAAGAAACGAGTATTCGATAGCATTAAATACAAATCCTCCGCCGAGGATTTCATTGGTCGTTTCTATGGCGAATTCATGAGCTATAGCGGCAGCGATGGACAATCTTTGGGTATTATTCTAACGCCGGCACATATCTGCGAACTTTTCTGCGATCTGCTTGATGTCCAGCCAACGGATATTGTTCTCGATCCCTGTTGTGGTACAGCCGGTTTCTTAGTCGCTGCCATGCATAGAATGTACTATGCAGCTGGCGACGACCAAGCTATTAGAAAAAGCATTCGAAAAAAGCAGCTTCACGGCTTTGAGCTGCAAAGCAATATGTTTGCTATTGCCTGCACAAATATGATTCTTCGGGAGGACGGAAACAGCAATATCCAATGCCAGGATTTCTTAAAACAGAACCCGGCATTGGTTCAGCAAAAAGGCGCGACAATAGGCATGATGAATCCGCCTTATTCGCAGGGAACAAAGGCCGATCCAAGCCAGTACGAGCTCTCCTTTGTTGAGCATCTTCTTGATTCTTTGGTCGAAGGGGCCAAAGCTGCCGTTATTGTTCCGCAGTCTTCCATGACCGGGAAGACGAAGGATGAGCAGAAGTACAAAGAGAACATCATGAAACACCATACTCTGGAAGGTGTTATCACCTGTAACACCGATACTTTCTATGGCGTTGGCACGAACCCAGTTATCGCCGTGTTCACTGCTCATGAACCGCATCCTGCAGATAAGGTCTGCAAGTTTATCGACTTCAGGGATGATGGGTACGAGGTCAGAGCACACGTTGGACTTGTTGAGGGTGACTCCGCAAAGGATAAGAAGCAGCATCTTCTTGATGTCTGGTTTGGTCGCACCGAGGCACCGAGCAAGTTTTGTGTGGAGTCAACGGCGCAGGCAGATGATGAGTGGCTGCATAGTTTCTACTACTTTAATGATGAGATACCAACAGAGGCTGACTTTGAGAAGGCTATCGGTGATTATCTTTCGTTCGAGTTCTCTATGGTGATGCAGAACCGAGAGTACCTGTTCACGGAGGGTGACAAAGATGATGAAGCTTGATGATAGGGAGTGGAAGCCATTTGAATTATATTCAATTTTTAAAGTCAGTCACGGAAAACGATTAACGAAAGAATATAGATTATCTGGTAAAACACCACTTATAACGGCAGGATTTGCGAATCAGGGAGTTGCTGATTTTATCTCAAATGATCAGGCCTGTTATGATAATGCTGTGACTATTGATATGTTTTGTAACAGTTTCTATAAGCCATTTTCAGTTATCGGGGATGATAATATTTATTTCATTCAGTCGACTGATATAAATCAATATACCGGAGCTTTTATTTCAGTTTGTATTGCTAATCAGTCTTCTGTTTACAATTATGGAAAGCAAGTAAGAGAGAAGGTGTTAAAACGGTTCAAGATAATGCTTCCTGTAACAAATGATGGTCAACCTGATTATCAGTTCATGGAAGATTATATCCGTGAACTGATGGCTGAGAAGAAAAAGCAGTACCGGGAATATGTGAAACAGCGGATTGCGGAGTTATGCGCTGGCTCTGATAGCCAGCAGGTGGATTTGAAATCCATGATAGACTCTCATGAGTGGGCGCCATTCCAGATTGATACCATTTTCAATATCCTACCGGGTAAGCGCTTGGTCGCTGCTGATTCCAACCCGGGCGACAGACCGTTCATCGGTGCTCTTGATAACAGCAATGGAGTGGCACGTTTCGTTAGTGACAAGAACGGGTCTCTGGATAAAAATGTGCTTGGAGTGAACTACAATGGAAACGGTATGGTTATAGGTTTTTACCATCCTTACGAGTGCATCTTCTCAGATGATGTTAAGCGGTTCCATCTGAAACATTACGAGGATAATCAATTTGTTTTGCTCTTTTTGAAAGCTTGCATTCTTTTGCAGAAGAAGAAATTCGGTTATCTCTATAAATTCAATGCTGAGCGCATGGCCCATACCAGTATTATGCTTCCGGTTTCAGAAAATGGTATGCCAGACTATGCTTTTATGGAATTATGTGGGAAGCTCATGTTCGCGCGAAAATACAAGCAATACCTTTTGGCAATAGGAGAACGAGCAGGGTAAATAGCTAAAGAAAGGGTAACTTTTGTTTCTGGGATTGGCATAATCGTACGCACTTTCAATATACTATTTCAAGCGCTCCTCTTTCGTAGATGCAAGTTTTATCCCGCACGCATACGCCCGCCGGATTCCATTGGAACGGCGGGCGTTTTTTTCCCGAACCACTTTCGGAACAATGCTAAAATATCGCTTTCGAAGGTGAAGCCCGCCTGGGGGTCCGGGGCGGCGTCGGGGGAGGAGCCGTCCCGGGTGACGACGCAGAGGGGTGGGAACAGGACGCACCACCAGTTGTGGCCCGCGCCGTCGCCCAGGACGATCTCGAGGGCGTCGTAAGGGCCGGCGGGGAAGCGGGCGCCGTTATAGGTCCGGTCGGGGAAGTCGCTGACGCCCAGCAGGAGCTGGGCTCCGTAGGGGACGCCGGCGGCGGTCAGGACGGCCCGGCAGGTTTCCAGCAGGGCCGCCCCGTGGCTGAGGACGAAGGAACGGGCGTCCTCGTAGGTGTCCGCGGCCTCGAAGAGGGGCAGCAGGGCGTCCCGGACCCGGAGCTTCACGGCCTGGTCCGCCGCGTCGTCGCTGTTGGCCAGGATGTGGAGCCGCAGCACCGGAGGCGCCGCCTCTGCGGCGGGCACCAGGGCCGCCGCCGTCAGCAGGGCGACGAGCAGGAACAAAACGATCCGTGTTTTCATAGGTTTCATGGCGATCCTTCCTTTCCCCTCCAGTGTAGCCCGCGGGCGGCGGTTCCAAACCTTTTCTTGACAGGGGAACGGTTTTTGGATACGCTGGGTATATGGAAGATCTGTACGCTGCATTGACCGAAGAGCTGGCCGGCTGGGTTCGGGCCGTCACGGGGACGACCGTGGCCCCGGAAGCCTTTCGCGTGCCGCGGCAGGAGGGGCAGCTGTCCCTGGGCGCCTTCGTCCAGGGCGGGGCGGAGGAGGCGGCCGAAAAGCTGAACGGGACCCCGTGCCCCCAGGTCCGGGAGGTCCGGGAGCGAAACGGCTGGCTGCTGTTCTGGCTGTCGGACGAATGGTTCGAGAGGCTGATCCACTGGGCCAAGGGGCTGGACACCCGGCCCGGGGGCAGCTATGTGGAGAACCGGATGGCCATCCTCGCCCGGAAGGGGGACGCCCCCTGTCCGGCGGCGGAGGGGGTGCGCCGGGCCCTGTGGCGTGCGTACCTCGCCTATCGCCGGGGCTTCTGGCGGGCCGAGGACGAGCGGGCGGCCCTGACCATGACCCACGGGGCCAGGGGCATGGACCGGATCGAGCTGGAAAACCGCTGCGGCGGAGCGGCGGCTGCCATATTGAAATTGAGAGGCAATTTAACAAGAAAAACAGGCAAAACTATAGAAAAGGAATGAGGATTGCTATGAAGATCACCTATTTGGGCCACGCCAGCTTCCTGCTGGAGACCAGCGCGGGCACCCGGATCGTCACCGACCCCTACGCCCAGGACATCCTGCCCCATCCCGTGGAGAAGGCGCAGGTGGTCACCATGTCCCACGAGCACCACGACCATTGCGACCTGAGTCAGGTGAAGGGGGACTACCTGGCCGTGAACAACACCAGGACCACCACCTTCCTGGACGTGAAGATCACCTGTGCCCCCTGCTTCCACGACGAGGTCCAGGGCAAAAAGCGGGGCCGCAACCGGGCCTATATCTTCGAGGCGGACGGGCTCAAGATCGTCCACCTGGGGGATCTGGGCGAGGCGCCCACCCCGGCGCTGATCGCGGCCTGCGGCGGCGCGGACGTGCTCCTCGTCCCCGTGGGCGGCACCTACACCCTGACCGGCGAGGAAGCGGCCCGGGCCGTCAAGGCCCTTGCCCCCAAGCTGGCCGTGCCCATGCACTATCGCTGCCCCGGTCACAGCTTCCAGGTCATCTCCACGGAGGAGCCCTTCCTTTCCGCCCTTGATCCCGAGACGCCGGTCCATCGCCTGGACGCCCTTTCGGAGCCTTTCCCCGCGGGCGTGGCCATCCTCGCCCCGGCTCGGCCCTGACCCGCAAATTTTGTGAAAAACCCTTGACAGCCGCCACCTTGCCGGATATAATAACCCTGCTATGGCGGTGTAACTCAGTTGGCCAGAGTAGTCGGTTCATACCCGACCTGTCATTGGTTCGAATCCAATCGCCGCTACCATCGAAAAAGCCCGAGAAATCGGGCTTTTTTCGTGCTTGGCGATCGGAGAAAACGGCTCAAATTTGCACTCATTTGGGGTTTTGACAACAAATTGACAACAGAGCCGATCTCGCCGGCAGCTTCTTTCAGCAAAAAAACAGCCGACAAAGAAGTTTTTGCCTGCGGTTTAAGCGAGTTTTTGGAAAAACTTTTTTATAGCGCATCCGGGATCATATTCGAAAAATGCTGCTGCAGAGCATGGATGCTGAATTATTTGAAAGGGTGCAGCAGCACCGGTGCTCTGAGGGTTATAACCGGTGAAGTCAGGCAGTTCATGGAGAGGCTTTCTGAAACGGACCGGCAGATCCTGTACCTCAGGATGCAGAAGCGGCCCTTCGCGGAGATTGCTCAACGGCTGGGCTTCAAGACCCACAGCGCTGTTCTCAAGCGCGTCCGGAAGATCGGGAAGGCCTATGAGCGGTACATGGGCGAAGACTTCGGTTTCAGCGAACCTAAGATCGTGGAGAGGGAGGCTCTACTCTGACAGTGAGTATTCGTATATAGAGATAGCCACGAAGCAGGCACTTATTAAGTGCCTGCTTCGTGGTTTCAGGAGACGATGTATGGAGATGAAAACATAAGATGATTACTGACCACTGGCGCCATAGTTGGACAGGACCCGGGCGGAGGGGTCGTCCACGTCGCAGCCGGGCCAGGTCCTATTGGGCATCCAGTAGTCCGGGATCATACGCGCCTGGCCGGGATAGAAGCGCTCGAACAGCTCCCGATACAGCAGGCTCTCCTTGGTGAAGGGCGGTCGATACGCATATCCCGCGGCGCGCTCCCTGAACTCGCTGTCGCTGTAGGTCCGCTCTGCGAGGGCCTTCAGGTCGTTGACCATGGAATGGCCCACGGCGTCGGAGAAGGCCGCCTTCTGCCGCCAGAGGATCTCATCGGGCAGGATATGATCGTCGGCGAAGGCCTTGCGGATCAGGTATTTGCCCATGTTGTGGCGGTTCATCTTCAGCTCCGGGTCGATGCTCATGGCGTAGCGCACGAATTTGAGATCGCCGAAGGGCACCCGGGCCTCCAGGCTGTTGACCGAGATGCAGCGGTCGGCCCGGAGCACGTCGTAGACGTGGAGCTCACGGATGCGCTTCTCTGCCTCTTCCTGGAAGGCCGCTGCGTCCGGCGCGAAATCCGTATACTTGTAGCCGAACAGCTCGTCGGATATCTCGCCCGTCAGCAGCACCCGGACGTCCGTGTGCTCATGTATCCACTTGCATACCAGATACATGCCGATGCTGGCCCGGATGGTGGTGATGTCCCAGGTGCCCAAGAGCTCCACCACCGTGGGCAAAGCTTCCAGCACGTCCTTCTCACTGATGATGACCTCCGTGTGGTCCGACCCGATATAGTCCGCCACCTTGCGGGCGTATTTGAGATCGATGGCGTCCACATCCATGCCGATGGCGAAGGTGCGGATGGGCTTGTCGAGCATCTTTTGAGCGATGGCGCAGACCAGGGAGGAATCGAGGCCTCCCGAGAGCAGAAAGCCTATGGGCGCGTCCGCGTCCAGCCGCTTCTCGACACCGTCCATCAGCAGCCGGCGAAGTTTCGGGCAGACCTCCTCCTGTTCCTTCATGGTGAAATAGCCCACGTAGGCAGGGTCAGCGTATTGGATGAACTGCCCGTCCACCCAATAGTGTCCGGGCGGGAAGGGCAAAATGGTCTCGCACAGGCCCAGCAGGTTCTTGGGTTCGCTGGCAAAGGCCCATGCGCCGTCGGGCAGTCTTCCATAGTATAATGGCCGGATGCCGATGGGGTCCCGGGCGGCGATGAGCTGTTGCTTCTGCCCGTCCCACAGGATCAGGGCGAACTCCGCGTCTAAGGTCTTAAACATCTCCACGCCGTATTCGTGATACAGGGGCAGCAGGATCTCGCAATCCGACTGGCTCTTGAGATCATATTTCGCCAGCAGCCGTTCCCGCAGGGGACGGAAGCCGTACAGCTCGCCGTTGCACACCACCGCATCCTGATCGAGATGGAAGGGCTGCATGCCCCGCTCGTCGAGGCCCATGATCGCGAGACGATGAAAGCCCAGGTATCCGCAGGGGATCTCCTCGAACCGGCTCATGTCCGGACCTCTCGAGACGGTGCGGTCAAAGCACGCCTTCAATTTCTCTACGGGAATAGATTTGGTCATGAAGCCGCAAATGGAACACATAAAAAGCACCTCCGTTGGTTGGTCGGCAATCGTTCTGCTATTTCAGGACGAATGCCGCCGCTCCGTGGTGCCACCTGATTTGCGTTCACGCCGCTCCTACTGGCTCCTCGCTTTCGGTTAGGGCTTGGAAGGGTTCTTCGCCTGAGGGCCCATACGGGATTCTCACCGTCGCCCGCTCTCTTTAGATGCCGCCACATCAGGGTACTTTGCTTCCGCATCGCTTTGCTCTATAAAAAATATGGATGCATCATAGCACCAATTGTATCGTTTGTCAAGAAATAATATATTATATATTGTTTTATGGAGCCGCCTGTGTTATAATCAGTCATTCATTTTTGTTCAGGAAACGAAGCGTCGCATATTTGCGACAGAAAGGGATATCCCATGAAACGATTGATGCTGGTATTGATCGCTCTGCTGCTGTGCGTGATCCCCCTGCACATGGCGTTGGCTGCCACAGAGGAGGCGGCAGCCTCCAATGCTTTCATTGACACCCTCACCAGGATCAACGACGCCGTCAACGGCGTGGTGTGGGGCTGGCCCGCCATATTGCTGCTGGCCTTCGTGGGCATCCTGATGACGGTGCTGACCCGGGTGTTCCAGATCACCCACTTCGGTCATTGGATGAAGCGCACCATCGGCGCCATGAAGGACCGGGGCGTCATGGGCCACACCGCCGACAGAAGCATCTCCCAGTTCCAGTCCCTGTGCACGGCCCTGGCGGCCACGGTGGGCACGGGCAACATCGTGGGCGTAGCCGGCGCCATCCTGATGGGGGGCCCCGGGGCGGTGTTCTGGATGTGGGTCATCGCCTTCTTCGGCATGATGACCAACTACTCCGAAAACGTACTGGGCATCTACTATCGCCGCAAGAACAGCGACGGAGAGTGGTCCGGCGGCGCCATGTACTATCTGCGGGACGGCCTGGGCAGCCGCAGGGGCTGCAAATGGATCGGCAAGATCCTGGCCGCGCTGTTCTCGCTGTTCTGTCTCTTCGCCTCCTTCGGCATCGGCAACATGACCCAGGTCAACGCCATCTCCGGCAACATGCAGGCATCCTTCGGTATCCCCACCTGGGTCACGGGGATCTTCATCATGGTCATGGTAGGTCTGGTGGTGGTCGGTGGTCTCAAGCGCATCGCCGCCGTCACGGAGAAGATCGTGCCCTTCATGGTCATTGCATACATGATCGGATCCCTGGTGATCTTTATCACCAACATCGACAAGATCGGCGCCGTCTTCTCCGCCATCTTCAAAGGCGCCTTCGCGGCCAAAGCGGCCGGCGGCGGCGTCGTGGGCTACGGCATGAAGCTGGCCATCGAACAGGGCTGCAAGCGAGGCGTGTTCTCCAATGAAGCGGGCCTTGGCTCCTCGGTCATGGTCCACTCCAATTCCAACGTGAAGGAACCCGTCATGCAGGGCATGTGGGGCATATTTGAGGTGTTTGCGGATACCATCATCGTATGCACGCTGACCGCCTTCACGGCACTGTCTTCGGGCCTGGTCGATCTTGAGACGGGGCATCTCGTGAACGCGGCCTACAACGGCGTGGAGCTGACCAAGACCAACCTCATCTCCACCGCCTTTGCCATGCAGTTCGGCCGGATCGGCTCCGTATTCATCGCCATATCCATCATGCTTTTCGCCTTTTCCACGGTGCTGGGCTGGTCCCATTACGGCACCAAGGCGGCCGAGTATCTGTTGGGCGAGAAGCGGACCTTCCTCTACCGGATCCTGTTCGTGCTGCTGGTGTTCGGCGGCGCTGTCATGGGGGATAATCTCGCCTGGGACCTGGCCGACACCTTCAACGGCCTCATGATGATCCCCAACCTGATCGGCGTGATCACCCTATCGGGGGTGGTGGTCCGGATCACGAAAAACTACCTGGACCGCCAGCTGCGCGGTGCGGACATCCCCCCGTTCTACTCCGCTTTTCCGGACGTCCAGTCGGAGCAGGAGAAAGGCTGAATCAGATCTGATAATCAGTAAAACCACGAAGCAGGCGCCTTTTAAGCGCCTGCTTCGTGGTTTCAGGAGACGGATCATGATATGTAAAGAGCATTGCCTGCTCATTCCGGAAATTGACAGGATGCGGGATGTCGATTATCTCAAACCATCTTTTCCGCATTGAGCCGCGCATCCAGTTCCTGCTCGCCAAGATACCCGAGCCGCAAGCAGGCCGTCCGCAGATCCAGCCCTTCCCTGTAGGCCAGTTCCGCTACGGAGGCGGCCTTCTCATAGCCGATCACAGGGTTGAGAGCTGTGACCAGCATGAGCGACCGATCGAGATATTCCTTCATCCGCGTCCTGTCCGCCTTCAGACCACAGATGCAGCGTTCCCGAAAGGAATCCAGGGATTCGGACAGGAGCCTGACCGACTGCAAAAAATTGTAGATGCACACCGGAAGATAGACGTTCAACTCCAGATGCCCCTGGGAAGCTGCCAGAGAAACGGCAGCGTCGTTGCCCATGACCTGCACGGCCACCATGCTCAACTGCTCACACTGAGTCGGATTCACCTTCCCGGGCATGATGGATGAGCCTGGCTCCAGAGCCGGTATGCTGATCTCGCTGAACCCGCAGCGGGGACCGGAGGCCAGAAGCCGGATGTCGTTGGCCATCTTCATGCCGTCGCAGGCAAGTGCCTTGACGACGCCGTGAACAGCCGTCAACTCATCCAAGCTGGTGAGCGCATGGAATTTGTTGGTGGCCGGAATAAAAGCCTTTCCGGTGAGGCCGGAGACCTCCCGCGCTGCGCTCGTGTCAAAGCCTTTAGGCGCGTTCAGGCCCGTGCCCACCGCCGTTCCGCCCAGCGCCAATTCGCCAAGAGAGCCCATCAAGGCGCGGAGCATCTCTTCGTCCCGTTCTAAACCCTCCCGCCAGCCGGAGATCTCCTGTGAAAAGCGGATGGGCACGGCGTCCTGCAGATGGGTGCGGCCGGACTTGATGACGTCTTCGTTTTCCGCTTCCAACGTTTTAAGCGCAAGGATCATCCGGTCCACCGCCGGCAGCAGGCGGTCCTCCAGGGCGATCACGGCCGCGATCCGCATGGCGGAGGGAAAGGTGTCATTGGAGGATTGGGACATGTTCACGTCGTCGTTTGGATGCAGAAGTGTTCTGCCGGCCAGCTGGTTGCCGCGATTGGCAATGACCTCGTTCACGTTCATGTTCGTCTGGGTCCCAGAGCCGGTCTGAAAGACCACCAGCGGAAAGTGCGCTGCCAGCGTGCCGTCCATGATCTCCTCGGCGGCTGTACAAATGGCAGCGCACTTCTCCTCCGTCATCTTTTCCGGCACCAGTTCTCTATTCGCCAGTGCGCAAGCTTTTTTGATAAGGGCTAAAGCATGGATGATCTCTTGGGGCATGATTTCGATGCCGACGCCTATGGGAAAGTTTTGCCGCGACCGCTCGGTCTGCGCCCCCCAAAGCTTGTCGTTCGGGACACGGACTTCGCCCATGCTGTCATGTTCTATACGATAGCTGTTCATACTGATATCTCCGCATCATGGACCGATGGCGCTCCGTACCGAGCGCGGTAGATCTCCAGAAGCTGTTCGACTTGCTGCGCACAGCGGCCGATATACTCCTGAGGCACCAACAGCGCGGAAAGCTCCTGTTCCGTCATGCCGAATGCTCCGGTGGCGGCAAGGCGTGAAATCAGATCGCAGGGCTTTCCCGCACGCATCTTTTTCACACTTTCCATGGAGCAGCGGCGGATGACTTCATGAAGGGTCTGCCGATCCCCGCCCCGCTTGACGGCTTCCATCAACAGGTTTTCCGTTGCGAGGAAGGGCAGGTATTCCATTAAGCTTTTCTCTACCATGGCCTCGTTGACCTGCAGCCGCGCGCTTACGTTCTGACTGAGGCGCAGGATCGCGTCGGCACAGAGGAATCCCTCCGGCAGGGAGATACGGCGATTGGCTGAGTCGTCCAGCGTCCGTTCCAGCCATTGTGTTGAGGCGACGGCTGCAGCATTGGCTGCATCCGCCATAAGATACCGACTGAGAGAACAGATGCGTTCTGAACGCATGGGATTGCGCTTGTAGGGCATGGCGGACGAACCGATCTGGTCCTCTTCAAAAGGCTCCTCCAGCTGTCGATCATGCTGCAGCAGGCGGATATCCGTGGCCATGCGGCAACAGGTCTGGGCGATGGCAGATAGGGCGTTCAGGATACGGCTGTCCAGCTTTCGTGGATAGGTCTGGCCGCAGACATCGAAGCACCGTTCAAAGCCGAAAGCTGCAGCCAGACGTTGGTTCAGCTCCTCCACTTTCGTCCCATCGCCGTCGAACAGATCCAGCAAGCTGGCCTCCGTTCCGGTAGCGCCGCGACAGCCCAGGAAGCGGATGCTGGAAAGCACGAAATCCACCTCTTCCACGTCGGCAAGGACATCCTGGAGCCAGAGGGACGCTCGCTTGCCCACCGTTACAGGCTGGGCGGGCTGATAATGGGTATAGCCCAGGGTCGGCAAGCCGCGATAGCGTTCGGAAAAGGCGGCCAGGTTGGCGGCCAGCTTCAAAAGCTCCTTCCGAAGATACCGCAGCGCATCCCGGTACAGGATTAGATCGGCGTTGTCTGTCACATAACAGCTCGTAGCCCCCAGGTGGATGATACCTGCAGCCTCCGGTGCAACGACGCCATAGGCATAGACATGGGCCATCACGTCGTGGCGCACTTCCTTTTCCCGTTGTGCCGCCAAGTCGAAATCAATGTCCTCCACATGGGCTTCCAAGGTCGCCACCTGCTGGGCTGTGACAGGCAGCCCCAGCGCATGCTCGGCTCGGGCCAGCTCCGTCCACAGTCGGCGCCAGGTCTCAATACGGGTCCTTTGGGAGAACAGGCGCTTCATCTCCTCCGAAGCATATCGGGAGGACAAGGGAGATTCATATGTATCGTACAAGGTCGTCACCTCCTTATGTTTCATCTGCTCGTTTACACGTCCGTGGATGCCTGGACAGGACGCTCAAAACGGGACTTTGCGGCATTTTTCGGGACATCCGTGGGATAATCGCCGCCGAAGCAGGCAGTGCAGAATCCATCGTCTGTTCCGGTCAGCATCCGGGCATGCTCCAAACTGAGATATCCCAGAGAGTCTACGCCGATAATCCTGGCGATCTTAGCAACGGAATGATGGTTAGCGATCAGCGTATCCGCGCTGTCGATGTCGGTCCCATAGTAGCAGGGCGCGACGAAGGGCGGCGCGCTGACGCGCATATGGATCTGCCTTGCGCCGGCATGGCGCAGCAGTTCGATCGTACGACGGCACGTCGTGCCGCGCACGATGGAATCGTCGATCAAGACGATCCGCTTTCCGCTCACAACGCTTTTGATCGGGTTCAGCTTCAAGTTCACCCCCGACTCTCGCTCGCTTTGTGTGGGCGCGATAAAGGTGCGGCCGATGTACTTATTCTTCGTAAGCCCGATCGCATAGGGGATGCCAGACTCCCTTGCAAAGCCGACGGCTGCGTCCAATCCCGAATCCGGAACGCCGATGACCACGTCGGCGTCCACCGGATGCTCCTGGGCCAGGAACACGCCCGCCTGTTGTCTTGCCATGCATACGCTTTTTCCATCCACCACGGAATCCGGCCGGGCAAAATAGATATACTCGAAGACGCACATCCTTTTCGGGACCAACCCACAGTGCCGCCGCTCAAAATGGAGCCCCTGGCCATCGACCGTCACCACTTCGCCAGGCGCCACATCCCGCAAAAACGTGGCATCGACTGCGTCCAGCGCACAGCTCTCGGATGCGAACACGGTCGAGCCATCCGGCCGTTGGCCTATGCATAGGGGACGGAAGCCGTAGGGGTCCCGAGCTGCAATGAGCTTGGTCGGTGAGGAGATGATCAAGGAGTATGCGCCCAGCAGCGTATCCATGGCCGCGGATACGGCGGATTCGATGCTGCCGTGTCTGAGCCGTTCCCGCACGATCTCATAAGCGATCACTTCGGAGTCTGTTGAAGTGTGAAAGATGGACCCCTGCTGCTCCAAGGCGCTTCTCAGTTCGTAGGAATTGGTCAGGTTCCCGTTGTGCGCCAGCGCCATGCTGCCCTTATAATGGTTGATCAGCAGTGGCTGGACGTTCCGGACGTTGTCTGCCCCGGTCGTTGCATAGCGCACATGTCCGACCACGATGCTGCCGGATCCAAGGGACTGCAGCCGCTCCCGGCTGAACACTTCGCTGACCAGGCCCACGTCACGGCAGGCGCGGAACACGCCATCGCAGTTCAGCACGATCCCGGCGCTTTCCTGTCCTCGATGCTGGAGCGCATGAAGGCCGCAGTAAGCCAACGTGGCCAGATCTCCGTTCCGCGGAGAATAGACACCGAAAACGCCGCACTCCTCATGGACGTGCTCCCTCATTTTCCCCTCAGACATCGTGCTCACACAGGCGGCCCATGACCTCTGCATAGGCGTCCTCCACATCCCCCAGGTCTCTGCGGAAGCGGTCCTTGTCCAGTTTCTTGCCCGTCTGGCTGTCCCATAGACGGCAGGTGTCCGGGCTGATCTCGTCCGCCAGTATGATCGTTCCGTCGGGGAGCCGTCCGAACTCCAGTTTGAAGTCCACCAGCGTCACGCCACAGTCCGCCCAGAAGGTGCGCAGGACTTCGTTGACGCGCAATGCGGACCGTTTGATCGTCTCTATCTCGTCCTCCCGGGCAAGATGCATGGCCACGGCGTGGGAAGTATTGGTCAGAGGATCCCCAAGGGCGTCGTTTTTATAGGAAAACTCGATAGTCGGCGCGTCGAAGGCCGTTCCTTCCGGCACGCCGTACCGCTTGGAGAAGGAACCGGCGGCGATGTTGCGGACGATCACTTCCAGCGGAACGATCTCGACACGCCGGACGAGCGTTTCCCGCTCCGAAAGCTCTTTCACGAAGTGGGTCGGGACGCCTTCGCGTTCCAGCCGCTGCATCAGGCGGTTGCTCATCCGGTTGTTGATGATGCCTTTGCCGCGGATCGTCCCCTTCTTCAGGCCGTTGAATGCCGTTGCATCATCCTTATAGTCCACGATCAGCAGCTCAGGGTCGTCTGTCGCGTACACCTTCTTGGCTTTACCTTCATATATCAGTTCTTTCTTTTGCATGATACACCTCCCTGCAGCTTTTTTCAACGGCGAATGATGGCGTCCCGTTCAGGCCCCACCGAGACGTACCGGATTGGGCAGCCCACTGCCCTTTCGATCCGCTCCACGTAGTTCCTGGCCGCCTCCGGCAGATCCGCCCAGATGCGTGCCCCGGAGATATCGCAATGCCAGCCGTCCACGTATTCCACGACGGGGTTGGCCCTGTCCAGCAGCACTGGGAAGGGGAATTCCTCCGTCCGCTCCCCGTCGATCTCATAGGCCGTGCAGACCGGGATCTTCTCCATATAGCTCAGCACGTCCAGCTTCGTCAGCGCGATGGCGGTGGCGCCTTGGATCTTAACGCCATATCGGGTCGCCACCAGGTCCACCGGTCCGACCCGCCGGGGACGGCCGGTCTTGGCACCGTATTCCGCGCCTGCCTCGCGAAGGGCCGCCGCCTCGGGGCCGAACATTTCGCAAACGAAGGGGCCTTCCCCCACGCAGGTCGAATAGGCCTTGACGACGCCGATCACCTGGTCGAGCCGCAGGTCGGTCAGCCCCGAGCCCACGGGGGCATAGGCAGCCAGGGCGTTGGAGGACGTGGTGTAGGGCACGATGCCGAAATCAAGATCCCGAAGCGCGCCCAGCTGGGCTTCGAACAGGATGCTTTTTCCCTCATCCCTGAGCCGGCGCAGGATCTTCGCTGTATCCCGGATGAAGGGCCGGATCTTTTCGCCGTATTCCTCGATCCACGCCTTGATCTGCTCCTCCCTGACCGGCTCCGCGCCGTAGACGCCGGTCAGCGTCAGGTTTTTCCATCCCAGGATCTCTTTCAGATGTTCCCTCAGACTGTCCGGATAGTTCAGCTCGCCCGCCAGCAGCGTCTTCTTCTGATACTTGTCCGCGTAAAACGGCGCGATCCCCTGCTTGGTAGATCCATACTTTTTATCTCGGAGGCGAAGCTCTTCCAGTTCATCCTGCAGACGGTGCCACGGCATCAGCAGGCTTGCCCTGTCGCTAATCATCAGGTTGTCGGGTGTGATCTTCACGCCGGCCAGGCGGAGCGTCTCGATCTCCTGCCAAAGGTTCTCCGGGTCCAGGGCTACGCCGTTGCCCAGAATGTTGACGACACCGTCCCGAAAGATACCTGACGGGATCAGATGCAGGGCAAACTTTCCGTGATCGTTGACCACCGTATGGCCGGCGTTCCCGCCGCCCTGATACCGCACGACACAGTCGTACTCCGCCGTCAGCAGATCCACCATCCTGCCTTTTCCCTCATCTCCCCAGTTGATCCCTACGATCGCGCTGTACTGCATGCTGTCCTCCTTATGGTTCCAAAGTCGTCGAAGCGCTCGTCCTCAGTCCGGTATCCCCCGTATCAAAGGGGAAGGCGCCCATCCGAGGGGAGTATCCCCTACGAATGAACGCCGTCGTTCATCTTCATCCGCCCTGAGCGGGCCCTTTCTGCAGTTGTTCGTTTCAGCGTTGGCTGAAACAATATATAATATACAAAAAACACGAGCAAAAGTATAGCAAACGGCGCGTTCTTTGTCAATTCTTTTTTGGAAAGATCATGGGCTGATCGAAGGCGGGATATGGCAGTAATTTACAGTTGATCCGCCAGGAGATTCCGGTTGATTTGAGCAGCGAAGGAGGCCGCCCGCTGGCGGATGCCGGGAAGCTGCACCGCCTCGCCGGGATCGTTGGCCGTTTCCATGAGGCAGAAACGGGGCGGCAGCAGGAAGGACCGGTTGAGGCACAGAGCGCCCATGGCCTGCTTCGCCACGATATCGCCGCCGCTGTAGCCCGAGACCACCACGGCGTAGAGCCGCTGGCCCGACAGTCCGCCGCTGACGTGGAGGCTAGTGAGGCGGTTGATGAAGGCCATGATGTTGGCGCCCACCGCGTCGTTGTAATTGGGGAGGAGGAGCAGCAGCCCGTCGCAGTCCTGGACGGCGGGGATGACCTGCTGTGAGATGCTGCCGCCGTAGAAGCAGGAGCCCTTGCTGGCGAAGTGGGAGCAGACCGTGTAGGCGCAGCCCCGGCAATCCTCGATGGTGCCGTTTCGGAGGGACAGGGTCCTGATCGAGAACCGCTTGTCCAATCGTTCCAGCACCAGATCCCCCAGGGCCAGGGTGTTGGAGGTGGGCCGGTCGGAAGCGTGGAGCACCAGCAGGCGGGGCGCAGCAAATCGCGGCGGCGCAAAGGACAGAAGCCTGTCCGCGAGGCTCTCCACGGAAAAGGCCAGGGCTTCCTCCGGATCGTTCAGGGCATGGGTCCTTTGGGTGACCCGAAGGTTCCGCATGGAGCCCGTGGCCTCCGCCAGAGGCCGTTCCGGGAAGGCGCAGCCGGCCATATCGAGAGCGAAGATCAGCTCCCGGGCGGCGTTCTTGGTGTCGAGCTCCGTGCTGCCCAGCAGGATCACGCCTGCGGCGTATCCCCTGAGCCCATCGCCCAGGGCGCGGACGCGGCGCAGGATGCGAACAAAGTCCTCCCCCATGCCCAGATCATCCACGGCGGCCAGGAACAAGAGGGGCGCAAAGCCGGTCTCAGGCGCGGCCGGAATGTCCTCGAAAAAGACGTCGGGGGAAAGCTCCTGTATTACGGCTTTGCCGCGGATGCAGCTTTTAACGAGGTTCATCCGGGGGTCGTGGCCAATGGGGATGAGGGTCAAAGTCTGCATTGGTCCTCCGCTTCTCTCAGGCCAGCCCAAGCGGCCCGGAGACGAGCCTTCAGATCGGGATGCAGCTCTTCCCCCCGGATCACGCTGCCCGCCGGGGTCATGCGGCTGACGCAGCCGAAATAGACGCCGCCCATGGGGATGGCGCCGTGGAATTCTTCACCCCGCAGCAGGAACAGGATGGACAGGGTCGCGGAGGAGATGGCCGGCGCAATGTAGGGCTTGAAGCCCAGGGCCCGGACCTCCCTGTTGGCGCTTACCGTCAGCCGGGTGAGCTCGTTGGAAAGTTCGCTATTATATTCGGCGGGTGAATTCGCGATGACGAGCCCCGCCCCATGGGGGCCGTAGGCCCGAAGCGGCCCCTCATCGACCCCGAAACGCCGGGCCATATAGGCGGCCCGGGCTTTCATGACGCCCAACCCGAAGCCCGCCACCTGTTCGGGCAGCAGGCCCTTGAAATCGTAGTCGCCGGCTTCGTCCCGGTTGGACTGCAGGAAGGCGCAGCGACTGAGCTGATCCACGGGATCGGAGATCTGGCAGAACAGACCGCTGAAATGGGCTTCCCGAGCCTTCTTCGTGTAGGCTTTCAGCATGTCCCGGTTCTTCTCGAACTGGAGCATCCGCACGTCCCCCGCCGCGCCGAGGGGCGGTACGCCCCGGGAGGCGGTGAACAGAAAGGCGTCGCAGTCGAAGAGCTCATCCTCATGGAGGATGCGGACCAGGGGCTTCTCCCGGTCCAGCACCTGGTTGAGCTCCATCTCATACCGGCGGCAGAGGGCCTCGTTGGGGTCGTAGACGCCGATCTCGCGTATGCCGTCCCCCAGGAGCTTCAGCGCCGTGACCAGCGTCCCGCCCACGTCACCGAGACCCACCACATTCAAGCGTTTTTCGGGCCTGATCAGGTGGCCGACGAAGGCTCTGTACCTTTCCTCCACGTCCGGAAAAGCGGTGTTCAGAGCCACGCCGTTGGACTCTTCCGTATTGCGGATCGCAAACAGCCGTTCCACGCCCTCAGGCCCGGTAAGATCGTCCGTTGAAAACACGGGGAAGAAAGCGCGGCTGGTGAAGGGATCCCGCTCAACCGTATACGTTCTGAGGCTCATTGGCGCTTCCTCCGTATGCGGTCGAAGGTCTCGATATCGTCGGACACATAGGCTGACGGCAGGGCGTTGGGCTCATAGCTGATGTTCTTCCCCCGGTAGGGCGCGCAGGGCTGCACGAAGACCTCCGCGAGCCTATGTATGGTCAACGGGATGCTGTACTTCTCCAGGTGGCAGAGCTCCAGCTGCTTGAGGATGTCCCTGGCGTTCTCCAGGGCGCAGCGGGACAGGTCGAACACCTTCTTCTCCTCCACGCCCACGAGATAATCCGGGTACACGTAGGGCAGAATCAGATTGGCGGTGGGCATGATCCCGTCGGGCCCGGTGTGCTCCTTGGAGCTGTCCCCGCCGATGAAGGGGTAGAGCAGGGCCTCGTTGAACCAGTACAGCAGGTTGGGGATGTAATAGGCCGCATGGACCTCCCGATGGGCCTTGTCCATGAGGTCCCGGCCCCGGCCCGAGAGGATGCCCACCATGATGGAGCTGATCTCCAGGTCTTCATCCCGGAACACCGCGTTCAGCTTTTCGATCCGATGGCCGTTGTGCAGAAGGTCGTCCACCAGGATGACCGGACGCGCGAAGGAGCCTAACGTCCGCACCTGGACGTGCAGGTCGGAATAGCCGCTGGAAGAGCGGATCTCGAACTGGTCGATGCCCCCCAGGAACGCCTTGTCGGCGTACAGATGCTTGGTCACGGTGTTGGGCACCAGTTCGCCCGCCAGAATCTTGCCGTAGGGGACGCACATGCTGGGGCCCAGCCGCCGATCGTCCGGGCCGCAGGTGTCCACGCCGTTCGTCTCCCGGACCATCTGCGTCAGCGCGATATCGAGGAGCAGCGCGTCGAAGGTCAACAGGAGCTTCCCCGGGAACAGGTCCACCAGGGACAGCCGGAGCTTCTCCCGGGTCCGCTCCACTACGCTCAGCACGGACGGGTCGCTTCTATGGGGCTCCTTGAGCCGGCGCATCACGTCCTGTATGAGCACGATGGGCGTGCGCATGTCCACGAACCAGTGGTCCGGCCGCCCGGGCAGCGGCACGAAGCCCATCTGCGGCAGAAGGGACGAGAGCTTGGGGCTGAGGTCGATCCGGCAGAGGGCATAGGTATGCTCGGAGGAGAGGCTCCTCGCCAACAACTCGTTGAACACGATGAGCAGCCCGTTCACGCCCTGGGGGAAACGATCCTCCACGGCTTCGACGTACAGGATGCGCCCGGAGGTGTTCCGGCGAAGGTACTCGGCTGTGCCAAGGTCGCCCAGGATGCCGAACAGATCCGCTCCGGTGACCGTCCTGCCCGAGACCCGCCCCAGGCTCTTTCCGTCGCCGCGCCCGAAAACGGAGGCGGTCAGGGTCCTGCCGTCGTCGGCAAAGTCGATCCTGAGATCCTTCGGCCGCAGGGGATGCTTGTACTGGGGCGCGTGGAGGTATAGGTTATGGTCAAAGATATAGCTCTGTACCAGGGGCTCCACCAGCATGGAGATATCCATGTTCCGGTCTACGTATTCCCGGATCCGGGTGGAGCTGACGGTCTCGTAGAACTCGGGCAGGGAGATGAGCAGAGTCTTGCCGCGGAGCTTTGCCGCGATGATCTCCCGGTCGCTCTCATGGCGCAGGAACACGATGTGGTTGAGATCGCCGGCGCTGCCCGGGGCGTCCGAGCGATAGGCGGAGGCATTCAATATCACATCGCTGCCGGTTACGAGATAGAGCTCCCGGCCGGAGAACAGGTCTTTGAGCCGCTTGAGGTCCCGGGGATTGGCGATGTTCACGGGGATCTCGTCCGGGAACAGGCTCACGTTCATCTGGTCCGCCACGCTCATGGAGGCGATCTCCCGGCGGCGGAGCTTGGCGACGGGATGCTTGCTCCAGGAGAACTCGTCGATGGCCAGGAACACCTCGAAGCCCATGTCCTCCAGCTCCCGGACGATCCGCTTGTGCCCCGTGGTGAAGGGATCGAAGGTCCCCGGGAAGAAGGCCACGGGCCGCACGGGGTCGTACCTAAAGGGCATCTCCTGCACCCGGCATTCCACCAGGAAGCGGTAGAGATGGTTGAGCACTGCGGCCCGGGTGAAGAAGATGAACTCCCCCTGCCGGGGCTCGCTGAGCAGGCACAGCAGCTTTTTCGCCACGAAGACGCAGAAGCTCTGCCGCCTGGCCATGGACAGGGAGGCATTGGCCAGGACCTGCTCGCACAGGACCGTCAGCGCGGTCTCGTGGATGGTATCGCTGTAATGGGATACCCCGGAGAGGAGGATCCCCAATATCTCATGGGCGGTATCCTCCTCCGATTCCGGCAGCACCGCCAGAAGCTGGCTCAGGGTGTAGAGGCTGGCCGTGGCCGTCCGCTCCGTGGAGGGGCGGATGAGCCCCTTGAGATAATTCAGACATTCCGAAAGCTCCTTTCGGGGCAGGCGGACCATCAGGGGTCCCAGATATTTGGGAATGAACACCGATATCTCGTCCTCGCCGGTCTCCAGCTCGCGGATCAGGTCCACGATCACCTCGTTCTGCTGGTGGAGCGGGAGGAGGTCGATGAGCTGCAGCATGCCCTCCCCCGCCCGCTCACGGACGGGAAGATGCTCGCTGACGGAGAGGAGGTTGGAAAGGTGCATGGTGGTGTGGAGGGCGTTCTCCGGATGGAGGAGCGCGTCGTCCACCAGGGCGTCCACCTGGGTGAGCTTGACGATCCAGTGGACGGCGGTCTTGAGATTGCTGAGATACAGGTTGGACACTTGGAGCTCCGGCGGATCGGTAGGCGCAAAACGGCTTCGGATCCGCAGGGCCATGTATCGTACGGCGCTGGACGGGCTGTCCGAAAGGGCTTCTGTGCCAAGGTATACGTTTTGCCTGCCTGCCTCGTCCAGCAGCGGCAGCATGTCCTCAAGGCGCCGGAGCACCAGCACCTCCATGGCCTCGTCCGGGTCGGCCAAGAGGCCCAGCAGCCGATCCACCAGCGCCGCCAGCCGGTCCTTCTCGAGAATGTCCAACGGCACGTGGGCCAGGCTGTCCACCAGGGCGAACTGAGCGGAGCCCTTCGCCTCTTCGAGCCGCTTCAGGAAGGGCTCAAGGTAGTGGACGCGCATGTCCTTCTCACAGTTCGCGAACAGGCTGGACGCGATGATCTTCAGGGAGTTGGAGATGCGGATGGCGTGCTTCGCGGCGATCCTGCGGTCGGGATGGAGGCACATGTCCATGTACCGCTCCCACAGCTCCACGGACTCCGTCAGCAGGGCCGCTGTGGCGGGCACCGCCGCTTTCTGGGGCGCAGACAGGGGCAGCTCCTTGCGGTAATTGGGACCGCTGTTGGCTAAAATGGCGCCCATGATCCGGGCAGCCTGCCGCCGCACGTCCCCCTGATGGTGCATGAGGAGCTCGTAGAGAAGGCCAAGCATCCGCCGCTTGTTGGCGCCCGTCATATAGGTGCTGAACTCCTCGAAGATGCGCAGGTACGTCCGTATCCTGTGCAGATTCTTCTCGCCCCGGGCCCGCTCCAGCAGCTGACCGAAGCTCACGTCCTTCCCCAGGTTGAACATCAGCCGGATATTGTTTTCGATGGTCTGTCCTGAGAGGGCGTCGAGGCACTCCCGCTGTCCCAGCAAAGTGGGATCGGGACGATTCGCCGGCCCCATGCGCTCCGCCAAAGGACCCGGGCGGACGCCGCAGCTCATGAGCAGGGTCTCGAAATCCTTGAGCTTCAGGTACACCCGCTTATACCGCCGCTGTTTCTCAGGGGTCATGTTGTAGAGCTTGGAGAAGATGATGTCATAGCTCTCCGCCAGGGTATAGATGCGCACCGCCTCCCGGCCGTTCTCCCGGATGCCCCGCACGCGAAAATCCGCGTAGATGAGGAGCAGGGATTCCAGCGTCAGGTTTTCAAACTCCAGGTCCCAGGTGGAATGGTTGGCGGAGATATGGGCGATCTTCGGGAGGCCCATGCGGTTGAGCCATTCATATGTGTAATAGTAATGGAGATACGGGATCCGGGCGGCGTCGGTGCCGCGGCAGCCGAACTTGCCGATATCGTGGCACAGGGAAGCCGCGCTGACCATGGCGAGGTCCACCGGCAGCCCCGCCTTCTTGGCCTGACGGCCCATGTGCAGGGCCATATAGTGGACGCCGATGGTATGGGAGGCCGGGTCGAAGGGCATGATCTCCCGACCGAGGCGCATCAGCTCCTCGAAACGCGCCTCAGCGACCGCTTTCTGACAGGCGGGATACTCGTCCGGGATCAGGCTGTCTTCGATCTCCTCCGGCGAGAGGAAGGGGATATCCGTCAGCGGGTCCAGCGTGCAGCGGCCCTTCTCCGTGTCCAGGAACCACCGGAGCACCGTGAGATAGAATTCCATGGCTTGCCGAGCGCCATCGGTCAGCTTCCCTCTCTCCGGGTCCGGATACAGCCCGTGAGCGAGCTCCAGATAGCATTCCTTCAGCCAGCCGCCCTCCGGCTCTTCGCACAGGCGGTCCATGACGGGCCGACACCAATCCAGCACCTCGGCGCAGCGGATGCGGCGGCTCCCCAGCTCCCCGGGGAGCCTCTGGAGGAACCCTGTTTCCTTCAGAAGACGTTTGACGGCTGTCTTCGACAGCTTCACACGGCTGAACCTGCCCGAAACGAGCAGCTCGTATAAGGATCTGTACTCCATACCCATCGTTCCTTATCCTAAACTCCGGCGCAAAAAGATATATTATTATACTACCTTCGCGCGCCCTTGACAATAGCGAAGGGGATTCCTCTCCATGGGCCTATGGAATATGGTCGTTCGACGCTGAGTCAGTTATCACTACTCGTACCACCTAAAAAGCCCGAGAAATCGAGCTTTTTTCATACCTTGAGTTCGATCAGGAGAGCCGTTTTTTGCACTCATTTGGGGTTTTGACAACAAATTGACAACAGAGCCGATCTCGCCGGCAGCTTCTTTCAGCAAAAAAACAGCCGACAAAAAAGTTTTTTTGCCGGCTGTTTGAGCTGGGATTAATAAAAATTTACAGCGCTTCCGGGATCGTATCCGTAAAATGCTGCTGCAAAGCAAGGATCGCCTTCTCCTTTTTCTGCGAGGAGAGATGGGTGTAGATGTTCATGGTCACGGTAGGATCGGCATGACCGAGGAAGTCCTGTGCCGTTTTTACGTCTACCCCGGCGTCATAGAGCATGGTGGCATAGGTGTGCCGGAGCTGGTGGGCAGTGAACCGGTCCATGGCAACGACCTTCGGATGGCTGCGGCTGGCGTCCCGACCACCTGCCTGGATGTTCAGATAGTGCATGTAGGAGTTCCAGGAGGTGGTCCAGGCCGTATTGGTCATCATGCTGCCGTCAGCCGCCGGGCAAACATAGATGGAGCTGTTCCGTTTCGCTTCCTTGAAGATCGGGAGCAGCTGGACTGGAAAGGGTACGATCCGCTTGCCTGCCTCGGTCTTCGGCTGTTTGATCTTGGCCTGGTTCTGCCCGAAGGTCGCCGCTTTCGTAACGGAGATCGTCATGGCCTCAAAGTCCACATCGTTCCAGGTCAGAGCGACGATCTCTCCACGACGCAGCCCGCAATACAGCATGACCAGAACGGCCACGCCCATCCGGTGTCCTCTCCATGTGCGGAGGATCAGGTTTTTCTGCTCCTCGGTGATCGGAAGCCGCTCCGCCTTGCCCCGCTTCGGAACGGAGACACGCGCGAACACGTTCCGAAAGAGCAGATCGTTGTCCATGGCGAAATTCAAAACCGCCGAAGCGATGATTTTGGCGTCCCGCATCATGTTGTCGGAAAGCCCGTTGTCGTACATTTCTTTCAATACCGCCTGCAGATGCAGCGGCTTCAGCTTTTTCAGTTCGATGTGATGAAGCGATTTCAGGTGCTTGTCGATCATCGTGTGATAGGTCTTTCTGGTGTGCGGCATGATGTCGGGATGGGCCACATCCACCCATTTGTGTGCGATGTCGATGAAGGTCACGCCGTCGTCCGGGGTAAACATTCCGTTTTCCAGGTCGAGCTTGGCCTTTGCGATCTTCAGATCGACTTCCTTCTTCGTCTTCCCATAAAAGTATTTCCGTTTCAAAGACCCGTCCGGGTTTCGCCCTATCGCCAGCGTGGCGGTATAGCGCTTATCGTTTCGTTTTGTAACCATATTACACCTCGATCAGTTCATGTCGCACGATCTCCTCGGCGCGGTTGCGAATGCTGTTCATCCGCTGCACCCAGGCCATCTGATCGCGCCGTTTCAGCTCCTCGGTCACGCCCTCGGCCTGAGCCATTTGGCGTGTAAGAGTTTCCATCATGTCCCGGGCCGCCTCGTCGGTGTCGATCAGGTGCTGGGTCAGGGTGCCTTTCAGCACCATGGCGGTATAGGTGCCGTCGCGGCGCTCCTTCAGATACCGTTTGCGCCGCCGGCCCCATACGCCGACATTTCCTTCCGGCTGGGGGTCCATGACGAGGTTCGGGAGCAGGTAGTCTCCCACTTGGGTGTAGGTCAGTTCCATAGTGTTTCTCCTTTCGCTGGTTTGTCGATTTAACGAATAGTACGTTTCGCATCCGTTGACAAGGATGTCTCGCCGCGCTGCGAAAACAGCGCGGCGAGCAAGTTCCATCTGAGACCGTCAACGCTCCATATCCATGGCGCGCCACCGCTCCTGCCGCCGCTGGTATTCCGTCAGGATGCGAAACAGCTCGTCCTGGATCTCCCGGGGCGTACTGTCGGGCGGGAAGAATTGGGCGAAGCGGTCCATGGGCAGGGACAGGACTTCCTTGCGTTTTCCTTTGGCAGCCAGCATAATGTCAAGCGGAGTGTCAAAGGTGAATGGGCCGTGAGCGTATGCCTCCTTCATCTCCTTTGCCTGTGCCAGCGTGGGCGAGCATTGTTCAGACTGGATAGCGGCCAGCACATACGTTTGCTCCATCATCGGCAGGTAGGACAGCTCGACGGCGGGATTCATGGCCAGTTTCCCGCTGTCGACCATATCGCGCAGCTCCGGGATCAGGTAGGTCAGCCGGATGTAGCGCTGGATCTGGTTGCGGCTCTCACCGACCTCCTGGGCCAGCCGGTCGGCGGACTTCTCCCCCGACTTGTTCCCAACTTGGGTACAGGTGGGATCGGGGCGCTTGCCCTGCCGCTTCATGGCGTCCAGGCGCATCTTATAGGCGAAGGCCTTTTCGCTGGGCAGGACGATCTCCCGCTGCTGGTTGGCTTCCACCATCAGCATGGTCGCCGTGTCGTCGTCCATCTCCCGGATGATGGCCGGGATGGTCTTTATGCCCGCCCGCCGGCAGGCTTCGACCCGGTTATGTCCGGAGACGATCTCATAGTTGGGGCCTTCGGTCGGCCGGATCAGGATGGGGGAGATGACTCCGTTTTCCCGGATGCTCTCCGCCAGTTCCGCCATCTTGGCATCGTCATACAGGCGATAGGGATGGTTCTTGAACGGCTTCAGCGCCCACAGGGATACGTTCTTGACGGTCGTCTTCAGGTCGATGTCCCTGTTGAATGCCAGGGCGGCGGCCCGACTGATGGCATCGCCCATGGAAGGGCTGATCTCAAATTTAGAGGTCTCCGTCGGTTCGGTCATTTTTCTTTTCATCCGATCGCCTCCTTCTGCCGCCGGTCGAGCCACTCCAGGAAGCGGTCACGGGGGATCAGGATCCGCTTTCCGATCCGCATGGAGGGGAAGCCATGGGCGTGGCACAGGTTATAGGCTCCTACCCGGGAGATCCCCAGGTAGGAGGCAACGTCCTCTACAGAGAGGGTCATCGGCAGGTCGCCGATGCAGGTAAAGTTGTTCATTCGGTTCCTCCTTGAATTTTTATCCTGCGGCACCTTCCCCGGCGTTGGTTATCCTCCTTTCTTTGAGATTTGAAAAAGTGGGCGCAGTATTCAATAAAGTGAAACATATTGAATCAGGAGGCTGAGTATGGTACACTGGCAGTACAGAGGAGAGGAAACGATGTACAGAAAGACGTATGAGATATGGCAGGTGTCCGCCCGGGCGCTCCTTGCCAACGCGGAGCTGCAGGAGGACGGGCGATACGAGATCCGCTTCGATTTCGAAAAGGCGATCCACAGCGACAGCGTTCGCAAGACGGAACAGCCCCAGTGCGCCCTGTTCGACCAGATCGAGCAGATCTTCCGGGAGCCCGATATGCGGGACCGGCTGGGCTGGGCCACGCAGATACAGTTTCATATCCTCTATGTGGACTTCTCCGGCGTCTTTGACCGTGCGCCGGCGGGGAAAGCCGCCGAGCTGCAGAGGAAAGCGGAGTCCATGTTCCGTCCGGAGGGGATAGAGCTCACCTTCCCCAACTCCATCTGGCGGTATTACGCCTTCGAGCGCTCCGCCAGCATGAGCCGGGCGTCACGCCTGACCTTCGTATCCGAACACATATATGAGCGCCTGAAGGAGCGCATCACCCTGGGGATGCGGTTCGACCGCTGCGTGTTGAGCAAGGTATACGCCTATAACGGGCTCATGTTCACGGACGGGATCCGCGTCGGTCCCTTCTTCGACCCCCGCCGGGTGATCGTGGTGGAGGACTTCCAGTCCACCGTGGAAGACGTGCCCATGATCACGGTGGAGAACGTAGGCGGCGACGGCGCGACCCGCTCCTACCGGCGGGTGGAGGCCGTGGGGGAAGTAAATGTCAAGGAGTTCGACGGCGAGGGCCTGATCAGCGCAGAGCTGGCCGAAGAGATCGACCGCCGCTATTGCCGGCAGCACATCCATTCCTCCTTCCAGATCCGCATGCCGTACATCAAGGGCGTGGTACACGAGGTGGACTTCCATGGGCTGTTCCGGGAACTGGACGTGTCCTACCTGGTGGACGTGTGGGGAGATCGTCACAAGACGGACGAAGTGAACCTGATCCTCACCAAAAGCATGTTCAAAGCTTTCGGCTGGATGACGGACAACAGGCTGACGTGGGCGGAGTATCTGGGCCGGTGCGAACGGTATGGTCACGCCCTCTACATCTCCCAGGTGAACCCGGTGAAGGTCCAGCCCTATGTGGATATGAACTATCAGTTCCTGGCCACGGTCTCCGTGACACCAGATGAGTTTCGTCCCCGGGACCTGCCGGAAGGATGGGATCACGACCCGGCCCAGGATACACGGTCATGGCTCACCAAGGAAAGCGAGACGGAATACTATCGCCTGGTGGCGGACCCTGATTCCCGGCTGGCGTATTTCACTGCCGTGCTGGAGGACCCGGAGACGGACCCCTTCACCCGGGAGGCGACCCTGGCGAAACTGTTGAAGCGGAATCCCCTGTTTCTCCGGGAACCCCTCTTTGCCGAGGAGCTGGAAAAGCGAGCCGACAGCATCTATCGCAGCTTCGCCCGGGGACAGATGCTGATCCTGGGGGAGAATCGGTACCTGTCCGGGGACCTGATGCGCTTTCTATTTCGGCTGACGGAGCTGACGGCCCGGAGCCGGAAGGCCTGCAAACGGGCCCTGCGCCGGTTGGAGGCGGAATGTTTGCAGGGAACGGTGGCGTATGCGCCCAAGACCGCGTTCCCCTATTCAGGGCAGATCGCGCTCCTGAGAAATCCCCATATCGCCCGTAACGAGGAGGCGGTGGTCAGCTTATTGGAGGAGGAGGGCAGCCTGCGGCAGAAGTATCTCTCCCACCTCAGCTATGTGGTCATGGTGGACGCCCGAACCCTGATCCCGGAACGGCTGGGCGGTGCGGATTACGACGGCGACATCGTGAAGCTGATCGCGGATCCCCTGCTGAACGAGTGCGTCCGGCGGAACTATACAGATTTGGATCCCGCGCTGTTGGACTACCGGCGGAACCTGCCCCTGCTGAAGATCCCCTCCGTTTCCGCTCGGGAATCGGACGCCAACGACTGGCGAGCCCGCTTTGAAACGGTGCGGGACACCTTTTCCTCCCGGGTCGGGCAGATCTGCAACGCCGCCTTCAACCGGGCGGTGGTCGCATACAACGAAACTCTGCCGAAAGCAGATCGAATAAAAGCACGGGAGGATACGGAACTGCTGGCCATCCTGACGGGGCTGGAGATCGACGCGGCGAAGAACGGCGTCAAGCCCGACATCTCGCCGTTCCTGAAGGATGAATCCATCGAGCGCAGCACCTTCCTCGATTACAAGGACCTGGTGGAGGGGAAGCGGGGCGCGAAGAAGAAGGGCCGGAAGCTGAAGAAATACTATACCGATATACGGTGGGAGGCGGTGACCTCCAACATCGAGCGGCTGCCGTACCTGGCTGAGCAGATCAAACGGAACACGCTGAACCGCAAGGCGGCTCCGGCGCAGGATGAGGAGCTGTTCCTCTTTGCCAGGGACTACGGATGGAAGGAACGGCTGCCTGCCGACGCCCTGGCCTACATGACCGGCATGATCGCCGACTACGAAACGGCGCTGCGGCGCATCCGTACGGAGCGATTGAACCTCAACTACATGACCCGCAAGAAGGACGTGGAGCGGATCCTGTTCTCCCGGGCCCAGACGGACATTTCCGTGGAATCCCTCTACGGCGCGTTCGAGGACGGCACGGCGGAGGAGTTCCAGAAGGCCCGGACCGCCCTGCGAGAGAAGCAGTGGCACCTGATCCAAGGCAAGTTCCAGCGGGCGGTGTTCCTCTATGAGCAGTTCCGCCGGATGTCGTTCATAGGCCTGTCCGAGGTGTTGACGGACTTTCGCTACGGCGGGTATCGGATACTGGGGGATATCGTCTGTGACTACGACGACTTCTACCGCAAGCGGGGTGTGCGGCAGGCGCGGCTGCGCCGGGAGGATGACAGCGCGGACCTGCGGGCACTGCTGGACGGGGAGGATCTGCTGTATCGGACCAGCTACAAGGCCCAGATCGGCCGCCGCTGCCGGGACCGCATCCAGGAGCGCATGGATGCAAGCCTCGCTCTGCGGTGCGCTATCGCTCTGGGGAAGCGAAAGTTTGCTTTGGAGGTCCTGACCGATGAAGTCTATAAGAACGCATGGGAGAGGACGAGCCTATGATCGACGAGCGAACAGAGTTTCAATGCTACACGGCGTTCCCCGACTACCGAACGGCCAGCGTCAAGGACACGGCGTTTCTGAACCGCATCTCCTTTCCTATGCTCCTGACCGGCAAGGGGTTCAGCCGGGTGCTGACGATCGTAGCGAGGGGGTACATGTATAAGGAGGATACCCCTGACGTGGACTGTGCCCGCCGGGCGCTGTGCGCCTGGTGCAGCATACCGGCCGAGAAGGAAGCGGCCTGGCAGTTCGACACCTGCTTCCCGGAGCTCCACGACGAATTCCCGGAGCTGGTGGACGAAGCGGGGAACGGCTGGCTGGTGCGCCATGTGCGGAACATCGTTGCACTTGCTTCCAGCTCCCCCGATCAGGTGAGCGCATCGGTCAGGAAAAACGCCGCGAAGGCGGCACAGACCTTCGAGCCCATGTGGCGGAAGAAGGTGATCCAGTTCCAGATCCCCCTGTTTTCAGAGAGCACCAGGAGCGAATGGCTGCTGCTGTTCGACGATGTGCTGGCGAACGCTCTGGAAGCGGGTCCCCTGCGCTCCTGCCGGGCGGAGGTGTCGGAGGAGGACGCCGCCTTTCTCCAGAGCCACCTGCCGGGCAAGATGCCCCTGTCCGAAGCCATAGAGCTGATCGCGTACTACAAGCTCAACCGGCTGCAGGGCACGGACTGGGCCCTGTTCCCCAGCACCAGCTTCGAGGCCTTCTTCGGGAACACGAACTTCACCCACAAGTGGCAAAAGGATTTCTTTGACTTCTTCGGCCAGAAGACCCAAGAATGCTACGGCGTAGCGCGCTACATGATCCACGACGACATAGCGGAAAGAGTCAACGTAATGGAATCCATTTAATGAATACTGCGCCCACTATTCAGGGCCGGCATGGAGATCTGCAACACGCGGGTCTCTTTTTTTATTCTCATTGCTCGCTGATCCGAGGGGCCGGACAGCGAGCCGTCAAATGTCCTCGCAAGCATCGCCTTTTTATATAAAAGGCCGCTTGTTAGGGTCAGGCCCTAATACCCCATGCCGCAAGGCGGGAAAGGAGAATGTTTTGAGTAGACGCATGTATAAACAATACCTGTTGTGGATGAGTAAAGAGGAAAGCGACGCATTGGATGAGCTGAGCGCCAGATCCGGCCTGTCCAAAGCGAATGTGCTCCGAAAGTTCATTCTGAGCAAACCCATCAAAGAGCGTCCCAACGTGGACTTTCTTGAGTTGGAGAATGAGATCTACCAGATCGGCAACAACTTCAACCAGCTGGTGCGACGAGCGAACCGCCTTGGCACCGTGTCGGACAGCGATATAAAGGAAGCCCAGCGGGTCTATAATAAGGTGCATCGCCTGTTGCGTGAGTGGGAGAAGACCTGGCGATAAGTTCCGTTCTGCGCAGTGAATATGCGTGCTATGCTTCGCTAACCGCAGACTTTCCACCTCGTCCACTGATACTGTGTAGAAGATAGAGTGCTGATTGGATACTAAAGGGACCTCTCGTGGGGTCCCTTTAGTACGGGACGCTGCCCCTGCCACATCATTCCCGGAACAGCTTTGTTCGCCGTCAGAACCGTCCTTGAAAAAACGCCTCTTTTCCGCTATAATACTATTGATTTGGTATATGCATGAGACGGTTTGCACGTTAAAATGCATCGAAAAAGGAAAGGGCAGAACCATGATGGATGCGGAGGGCCTAAGGCGGCGTTTTACGAAGCACGATGTGGTGGAGCTGCTCAAGATCACCCCGTCCAAGGCCTATGCCATCATCCGTCAGCTGCAGAAGGATGGGAAAATCGAGCTTCTATACGGCGGCAAGTATTCCAAGTACAGGGTCGTGAAGCAATAATTTAACTCACGTTTTAACTCAATTAAACGAATTAACGTTGCGTTAGCCGAGCAAAGAGAGGTACAGATGGTCAATATCCGAAAACTGGAAGCTGAACTGTGGGAATCCGCCGATCTGCTTCGACAGGGTTCCAAGCTGACGTCCAATCAGTATTGCATGCCCGTGTTGGGGCTCATATTCCTGCGCTACGCCTACAGCCGCTTCAAAAAGGTGGAGGAATCCATCCTGAAGGATCGACCCTCCCGGGGCGGCCGGGTACTGCCGGTGGAGGCCAGCGACTTTGTGGCGAAGAACGCCCTGTTCCTCCCCCGCGAGGCCCAGTATGCCTACTTGCTGACCCTTCCGGCGGACATTCCCTCGGCGGGCCTTCGGAACACGGAGGGCCATCCCATGAACAGCCTGGGCGAGGTGGTCAACAACGCCATGACCCTCATCGAAGCCCAGAGCGAACAGCTCAAAGGCGTCCTGCCCAAGAGCTACACCGATTTTTCCGACGAGCTCCTTTCCGAGCTGTTGCGCATCTTCAACAACAGCGCCATCGACCAGGTGGGCGGCGACGTGATCGGCCGCATCTATGAGTACTTCCTCAACAAGTTTGCTAAGAACATCGCCCAGGACGACGGCGTGTTCTTCACACCCAAATCCCTGGTCAAGATGATCGTCAACGTGCTGGAGCCCAAGGGCGGCGTGCTTTTGGACCCGGCCTGCGGCAGCGGCGGCATGTTCATCCAAAGCGGCGACTTCGTCAACAGCAGCGGCATGAACGCCAACAGCGCCATGACCTTCTACGGCCAGGAGAAGGTGGAATACAACGCCCAGCTTTGCCTCATGAACATGGCGGTCCACGGTCTCACCGGCATCATCAAGTCCGGGGACGAGGCCAACACCTTCTATCATGACGCCCACAACCTCCAGGGCTGCTGCGACTATGTCATGGCCAATCCTCCCTTCAACGTGGACAAGGTCAAATCAGAATCCTGTGCCAGCGCCGGGCGCCTCCCCTTCGGTTTGCCCTCCGTCAACAAGAACAAGGAGGTAGGCAACGCCAACTATCTCTGGATCTCCTATTTCTATGCTTACCTGAACGAGCGGGGTCGGGCCGGCTTCGTCATGGCCTCCTCCGCCACGGACAGCCAGAACCGGGATAAGGACATCCGGGAAAAACTGGTTCGCACGGGGGATGTGGACGTGATGCTCTCCGTGGCCAACAACTTCTTCTACACCAAGTCCCTGCCCTGCACCCTCTGGTTCTTCGACCGGGCCAAGACCGAGGCCACCCGAAACAAGGTCCTGTTCATCGACGCCCGCAATTACTATACCGTGGTGGACCGCACCCTGAACGAGTGGAGCGAGTGGCAGCTGAAGAACCTGAACGCCATTGTCTGGCTCTATCGGGGGGAGAAGGCGAAGTATCAGGCGTTGCTCCGCGAATATCTGCGCTACTTCCGGGGCCTCTCTGAGGCGTTGATCGGGAAGGATGCCAAACGGGTCTTTTCCGCTATCGGCGGCGTGGAGGACTTCGAGGATATGAAAGAGGCCCTGCTCTCAGAGATCGAGGAGGAGAAGCGGGGCTGCAAGGAGAAGCTGGAAAAGGCAGAAAAGAAGGATCGGAAGCACATCCAGGCGTTATCTGATCAGTATATTGAAATGCTCCAGCGCTATCTCACGGTGCTGAATGAGGCCATTTGGCTCACGGACAAGTTCGGCGAGGGCGAGTATCGGGACGTTCCGGGGCTGTGCAAGGTGGCCTATACCACCAGGGAGGCCCAAGGCGAGACGGAGGGCGTCTCCGTCGAGGAAAAGGGCTGGTCCTTGACCCCCGGCGCCTATGTGGGCGTGGCTCCCACGGCGGACGATGGGGTGGACTTCGCCGCCCGCATGCGGGAGATCCATGCCGAGCTCCTCTCCCTCCAGGCCCAGTCCAACGCCTTGATGGACACCATTTCCCGAAATATGGAGGAGATGGGACTATGAGGTATGAGTACATACGTGCAGAACAGTTTTGTGATTCTGTTCGGGATGGAACACATGATACACCCAAACCGACAGAAAACGGATATAAGCTTGTAACCGGAAAGCACATCCGCGATGGTCGTGTTGACCCTACTGAGGCTTATTACATTTCAGAAAAAGACTATAACAAGATAAACGAGCGGAGCCGCGTTGACCAGTGGGATGTTTTAATGTCCATGATAGGCAATGGGCTTGGTAGGTCAGCGATTGTTTATGATAACCCTAATTATGCGATAAAAAACATTGCTCTTTTCAAAGTTAGGGATGAGATTAAAGCAAAATGGCTACATTATTACCTTTCAGGAAGTGAAGGTCAAGGACGAATCTATAATTATTTGCAGGGGTCCGGGCAACCATTTATCTCACTGACATATCTGCGAGATTTTCCCGTTCCAAATCCTCCGCGAGGCCTCATGTCAACAATTGTTGGTGTGCTTGAAAAATATGATTCGCTAATTGACAATAATCAAAAGCAGATCAAGCTGTTGGAAGAAGCGGCCCAGCGGCTGTATAGGGAATGGTTCATCGACCTGCGCTTCCCCGGCCACGAATCCACCCCCGTTGTTGACGGTATTCCCGTTGGCTGGCAAAAAGTTGCAGTCACAGATTTGCTCGAAATCAAATACGGAAAAGATCACAAGTCCTTACCAGACGGGAATGTGCCGGCATATGGTTCGGGCGGTATCATGCGCAAAGTTGCATCCATCTTGCGTTCAGGCGAATCTGTTTTAATTCCTCGAAAGGGATCTCTGAATAATATCATGTATGTATCTGGTGATTTTTGGACGATCGATACTATGTTTTATTCTGTTCCACGGATGCCCAATATTGTCAAATATACTTATCTGTACTTGCGTGATTTAGATATGTACTCATTCAATATAGGTGCTGCTGTGCCAAGCATGACTGTTAAGATACTAGAGGGGATTAGTTTGCTAAAGCCTTCCGAAAATGTCTTGACGCTCTTTGAGGGCAATCTTTCGCCTTTGTTTGCAAGAAAAGAAGCGTTGAAAAAACAGATAGAGACAGCAGGAGATATAAGAGATTCACTGTTGTCAAAACTTATGACTGGAGAAATTGTATTATAACATGGAAGAAAAACAAATCAGAATACAGTTTTATGGTGAGCCTAATATGATGATTGGGTTTTATTTATCGAAGGCTGAAGAGCTTCTGAATTCCATTACTCCGCAAACCAGCGTATCCGACATCAATGAAGCTGTTGAGTACTACAATGTGATTCGATATTTTGATAAGGGAATATATCTCAAAACATGGGATAATCATACTATCCAATTATACAAGGAACGGGTCAATGTTCTTCGCAGAATTGTTGGCAAACGGTTTGGAAGCATTGATCGCGCCGTTTTCACTGATACCTACAATTCGGTAGAGCGCCAATTAAGAGAAGACTATATTGATGCAATTGAGTATTACGGCATCTATAGAAAACTGCAAAGTGAGGACATTGCTTTACTTTTTTCGACTAATCCATCTTCAATTAGACATGTAATACTGCATCGCAAAATAGTCAACACTTTTGGTCGACAGATAATTGACTACTTGCTCACTGCCCCTTCGGCTGCTGAAATCCTGATTGATCATTATTTTGTTAAGCACCATTCAAACAAAAAAGAAACATATATACCAACCGAACTTACGCAAAATGATTTTGAGCGTATCCTATTAAATTATATTGATTGGCCTGATGCAAACACAAATTATCTGAAAGTTATTGCTGGATTAAAGAAGTCAGACAGCTTTTTTGTAAAAGACAGAATAAGGCTTAAAGCAATAAGACGATACAGGGAAAGAATTGCGCTCCTATTCAAAGGAAATGATACAAGCCCAACTGAATATGGTGTGAACGTTCAATTTCAGAATCAATCTGCGATTAGTAGTTTTGAGATAGATAACAATATTTTAAAACTTTCCTACAGCATTGAGTGGATTGACGAGAATCTTGATTATGCGACCCTGATGAACAATTTCATATATCTATTCGGTTTTACAGACAATAGGATGCGTTGTCGGTTTCTTTCCAATCCTGTAAAAATGGGGATTATTGAATCCGAAATTGGACTAAAAGCAAAAAGGGACTACCCTACAGGTATAGATTACTCTATCACCTATATGCAGTCGCAATTGCAAATGATGGCCTATCGCAGTGAATTGATCAAACATAACATTGCGGTTGAATCCCTTTTTAAATGGTTCTTTGAAGAATATCTCGATACTGAATTTGGAGCAAAGGGATATACATATTGCACGCCTACATCGACTGCTAGTGATTTGGAAAGAATCCTGGTCATGATTACACAATTTGATTCCGTGCTAAAACAATTCAGATTATTTATCGAAGATGAGATGGTGGATAGAGAACTGTTCGAATTATCTTCATTACCATATAGAATAGTTGCCACTCCAAGCATGCTAAAGGACAAATACGTCTACGGAAAAAGCGAGGAGCTCGCAAAAGCTCAGTTTCTATTGTTCTCAGATCAAAGCGGATTGACTTATACTGAAAAGACTGGAAGCAAAGCGTCTTCTTTTAAAGATATTCTTGTACATCATAATGTTGGTTTATCTGACTACCCCGAATTCGAACATTATAAGATTCAATGGTTGCTGGACAAAGGCTATATCAATTTAGATGAGGCCAACTATTTGCGCGCAAAAAAACCGATAACCAATTTGCTATATGAGCTTTACAATGAGGGTTCAATTGCATACTTCTATTGCAACGACATACAGAAGGAAGTCATTGGAACTATGCTTGAAAAAGGAGACGTTGAAATGGAAAGCTCTTTGTTTACGAGACGAGAGCAAGAATACCTAGACTATATGCTCAACACGCAGGAATTCATCAATGGCCCAGAATTAAGAAACAAGTATGTTCACGGCACATTTTCAACCAGCGCTGAAACGCACAAAAGAGATTATGTGGAGTTGCTAAAGATAATGGTTTTGATTATAATCAAAATTAATGAAGAGTTTTGTCTTAAATATCCCGAGAAGAAGGTATTATCATGAGCAACATCTGTTCTAAAAACAAAACACGAAAGGCTTTTTTCATATGAGTCAAGTGTCCTTATCAGATTCTTTAGCGACAACAATATCTCAGGAAGGGACAAGTATCCTTTCTGATTGTGCGGAAATCGCACTCGATTCCATTTTGGAAGATGGACTACTAAAAGAGGTTCCTTTTGTTTCAACGGCAATTTCACTTTATCGTATTGGAAAGAGCATTCATGAACGGGAGCACATTAGAAAACTGGCATCTTTTTTAGATGAGATTCGGCAACACACGACAGATGAAGCAACGCGCGAAGAATACTTGAGGAAGCTGCGGGAGTATCCCAAAAAGCGGGATAAAGAATTAGAATATGTTCTCGTCATCATTGACCGTTATATCGGCTATGATAAGCCAAGAATGCTCGCAAAGCTATATTTGGCGTTTTTGCAAGATGTTATTGATTGGGAGCGATTTACTATTTATTCTGAAGTGATTGACCGTTTTCTGCCCGGTGATTATAATACTCTTAAATCTGCAAGCACCTATAAAACCGAAAAAGATTTATACACTGATTCAATTCAGCGGTTAATCGCGCTCGGATTAGTAATTGAGGGTTTTCGGACAATGGTTACTCAAGTAGAAGATGGAACCGTACACATTGATCCTCCAGAATTACGCGAGAAGAATGAGCGTAATTACACTCGAACAGAGTTTGGAAATACTCTGGTGAGAATTATTTCTGAGAATATGTAGGTGTTGCTGTTATGAGCTACGACTATTCCGAAAACATACTGGTGCAGGAGAGCGCCGGACGGCTGCTGGAGGAGCTGGGCTGGGAGGTGAAGTTCGCCTATAACACGGAGGTGTTGGGCGAGGACGGCACCTTCGGTCGGCGATCCTACAAGGAGATCCTGCTGGTTCGGTATTTTCGGGAGGCCCTGCGGCGGCTGAACCCCTGGATCACCGAGGCGCAGATCGGGGAGGCCCTGCAGAAGATGGAGAGTCGGCTGTCCACGGCGTCGCTGATGCAGGTGAACGAGGAGAAGTATCGTTTCATCCGGGACGGCATCCCGGTGACTGGTAAGAAGCCGGACGGTACGGACGATCCGAAGACGGCCCTGGTGATCGACTTTCAGCGCCCGGAGAACAATTATTTCCTGGCGGTGAAGGAGCTGAAGATCCACGGGGACCTGTACCGGCGGCGGACGGACATCGTGGGCTTCGTGAACGGGATACCGCTGCTGTTCGTGGAGCTGAAACGAGCCTCGGTGGACGTGCAGAACGCCTACACGGACAACTACCGGGATTATCTGGACACCATTCCCCACCTGTTCTACTACAACGCTTTCCTCATGCTTTCCAACGGCGTGGAGGCGAAGGTGGGCACCCTGGGCAGCAAATACGAGTTCTTCCACGAATGGAAGCGGCTGGAGGAGAAGGAAGCGGGGAGCGTGGCCCTGGAGACCATGCTGCGGGGCATCTGCAAAAAGGAGAATTTTTTGGACCTGCTGGAAAACTTCATCCTCTTCGACCACAGCGACGGGCGGACGGTGAAGATACTGGCCCGGAATCACCAATACCTGGGCGTGAATGAGGCCGCCCGTGCCTACGCCGCCCGGAAGCTGAACGACGGGAAGCTGGGCGTGTTCTGGCATACCCAGGGCTCCGGCAAGAGCTATTCCATGGCGTTTCTCGCCCAGAAGATCCGGCGGAAGTTCGTCGGCTCGCCCACCATCGTGGTGTTGACCGACCGAAACGAGCTGAACAAGCAGATCAGCGACACCTTTGAAAACTGCGGGTTGCTGGGGCAATCCAAGGCGGCCAAGTTCATCGCCACCAGCGGTGAGGACCTGGTCCAGAAGCTGAAGGGGAATCCCAGCTTCATCTTCACCCTGATCCAGAAATTCAACGATCCGAATCCCACCCCCATATACCCGGACCACGATATCATTCTCATGTCCGACGAGGCCCACCGGACCCAGAACGGCATCTTCGCCGACAACATGATGAAGATGCTGCCCACGGCCGCCCGCATCGGTTTTACCGGGACGCCGCTGCTGTCCAGCGACAACATCACGGCCCGGACCTTCGGCGGGTATGTGTCGGTGTACGACTTCAAGCGGGCAGTGGAGGACGGCGCCACGGTGCCCCTCTATTACGAGAACCGGGGCGAGAAGATTTTGGATCTCAACAACCCGGAGATCACGGACCGGATCTTGGACGCCATCGAACGGGCGGACATAAGCGACGATCAGCAGGAAAAGCTGGAGGCGGAGTTCGCCAAGGAGATCCACCTGCTCACCGCCGAGCCCCGGCTCCGGGCCATCGCCAAGGACTTTGCCAGCCATTACAGCGATCTGTGGACCAGCGGCAAGGCCATGTTCGTGTGTCTGAACAAGGTGACCTGCGTGCGGATGTACAACTATGTGCAGGAATATTGGCAGCAGCAGATCGAAGACCTGAAGGCCCAGCTGCGGACGGCCACCCAGCAGGAGGCTCAGGAGCTGAACCGAAAGCTCACCTGGATGCAGGAAACGGAGATGGCCGTGGTCATCAGCCAGGAGCAGAACGAGATCAAGACCTTCGAGAAATGGGGCTTAGACATCCGATACCACCGGGCCAAGATGGAGAAGCGGGAGCTGGACGAAGAGTTCAAGGACGATTCCAATCCGCTGCGGGTGGTGTTCGTCTGCGCCATGTGGCTGACCGGCTTTGATGTGAAGTGCCTCTCCTGCCTGTATTTGGACAAGCCGTTGAAAGCTCATACCCTGATGCAGACCATTGCTCGAGCCAACCGAGTCAACGAGGGCAAGAGCAACGGACTGATTATCGACTATATCGGCATCGTGAAAGCGCTGCGCAAGGCCCTGGCTGATTATACTGCCAACGCCAACGGCCATGGTGGGGACGACCCGACGGTGGATAAGCAGAAACTGATCGAGCGTATCCTGGCCACCATTGAAAAGGCCAAGACGTTTCTGCGGGAGCGCGGGTTTGAGCTGCAGTCCCTCATCGGCGCGAAGGGCTTTGAGAAGGTAGCATTGCTTCAATCCGGCGCGAATGCCGTATGCGGCAGCATGGAGGATCGGAAAGCCTTTACAACGTACGCTTCTGAATTGACCCGGCTGATGAAATACATCGATCGGGGCGACATGGAGCGAGACTCGCGTCGGGAATATGAGGCCATCGCCGCTATCTATAGCGTCCTGCAACGGAAACGCAAGCATGCGGACACCACGGATTTGATGGTGGAGATCAGCGGGATCATCAGCCAGTATATGCACATCGAGGAACCGACGCCAGGCATCACGCCTTCGCGGCAGTTCGACATCAGCTCGATCGACTTTGATTTGCTGCGTCGGGAATTTGCTCGGGCGAAGAACAAGAATTTGGTGATGCGGGATCTGGAAGATTTGATTGAGGAAAAGCTCCACAGCATGTTGTCGGAGAATCCCAACCGAATCAATTACTACGAGCGATATCAGGCCATCATCGCCGACTACAACAGCGAACAGGACCGAGCGACTATAGAAAAGACATTCGCGGAACTGATGGCTCTGGCCAACAGCATGAGTCGGGAAGAGCAGCGCTATGTCCGTGAAGGCTTCTCCAGCGATGAGGAACTATCGCTATATGATATGCTGTTTCGGGCGGATCTCTCTAAGGCGGAGATCAAAAAGATCAAGGAAGTGGCGGCTACGCTCCTCCAGAAAATCAAAGCCAAGATTTCCGAATTGGATCACTGGACAGACAAGCAGGAAACCAGAGCCGCGGTGGACAATCTGATCCGCAACACGCTTTGGGCTGAGCTGCCGGAGAGCTATGATGAGATCAGCATATCCGAGTATCGTCAGCGGATCTACGAATACGTGTTTACGCGGTATAAGGAGATCGCATAAGCGGCAAAGGGAGCTCTCAAACTTATAACTAACTTGCAACCAACTTATGACTAACTTGCGACTAGGTTGCAAGTTATTGTGGATGCAGAATAGTGGCTGAGGTGGTCCGAAATTGAAATTCGTGCCAAGTTGGCGCGAATTATCTGGCCTGGCTGAAACCAGTATTTGACAACATTTTTGACAACACTCTGATCATAAACAGGTGTTTTTCTTCGATTTTTTTGGACAGATTGAATCAGATGAAAAACGCAAAAAACCAAGATATTTAGGCGTTTTTCGCATAATCTCTAAGCTTTTCGGCAATCGTTTCCCTGCCCTTCATACCCGACCTGTCATTGGTTCGAATCCAATCGCCGCTACCAAAAAATGACCTCCCAAACCCTTGGGAGGTCATTTTTTATACAGAATTGGATTCGAACGGGTGTGGAAGTGAATCGGGCTCCAGTGGAGCCCGAGAGCCACACCTTGCGCGAGCCCGCAGGCGAGGCTTCGAATCCAATCGCCGCTTTCCTTGCAAACGGCAGGCTTCGAATCCAATCGTCGTCATCCATGTGGGAAAAGGTATCGCACGCCTTTGATCGGATAGATTTGAAATCGGATCATTTGTTTTTCTGAAAAATCCGAAAAAGTGATGCTTTTTTTCTCCGAGCATGGTATACTATTTTTTAACAAAGCGAAAACGGCAAAAAAGGAGAATCAGCATGAAGTCAGACATCATCCGCATCGACAATCAGGGCAGCGGATTCCAGGATGCCCTGGCGGAAACCGCGAAGGCTGCGCAATACCGCGAGCTCAACCACAAGGAAGCGCTGCAGCTTCAGCTATGCACCGAGGAAATGCTAAGCCTGGCACGCAGCGTGACCGGCGAGCTGGAGGCGACCTTCTGGCTGGAGAGCGAGGGCCGGCACTACGAGCTGCACCTTTCCACCAAGACCGTCATGGATCGGGAGAAGCGGAACCATCTGCTCGCCTCCGCATCCTCCAGAAAGAACGAGGCGGCCGGAACCTTCCTGGGAAAGCTGCGGGACGCCTTTGAGGAGGCCATGGTCTCCGACGTCGACTACAGCATCCCCGACATCGCAATGGACGATATGGTCAACCGCAACATCGAGATCCCCGAGTGGGACGAGTACGAGCAGTCGATCCTGCACAGGGTCGCCGACGAGGTGAAGATCGGCATCCGCGGCGGCACGGTCGACATGAGTGTTTTCAAGAGCTTTGAGTAAGGAGAATTCTGGAATGAACATCATAAAAAAAGAGAACGGTGACGCGCTGGAGATCGCTCTGCAGGGCAGACTCGACACCATGACCGCGCCCCAGCTTGAGCAGGAGCTCAAGAGCTGCCTCGGCGGTGTGAAGGAACTGACGCTGGATCTTGAAGGGCTGGAGTACATCTCCTCCGCCGGCCTGCGGGTGCTGCTGTCGGCGCAGAAGCAAATGAACAGGCAGGGGAGCATGAAGCTGGTCCATGTAAACGAGATCGTCAAGGAGATCTTCGAGGTCACAGGCTTCCTGGACATCCTGACCATCGAGTAAAAAGTGCAACAATAGGATGCGGGCAGGCCAGTAGCATGAGGACTATGCCCGAAAATGAAATTCCCCCGGTTCAGCCGGGGGATCATTATTTATGTTGGGGTCTTACAGGGTCGTTGCTTGGGCCAGCATGAGGCGGGCGGCGCCCTGGAGGGACAGGGGGCAGACGGCCGGGGTCTCCAGAAGAAGGCTTTCTCCGGAGGACAGGCCGTAGGCGACGCCGTCTACAGTCACGGTGCAGCGGCCCTCGGCGCAAAAGAGGAGGGCGAAGGCTGTCGCCCGGTCCGGGGGCACCGAGAGGGGCGTTGCATCGGCCGTCAGCGCGGTGAGGGAGCCGGTGGCCTTGCCCTTGCGGAGCATCAGATTGAAGTCCCGACACCGGCCCAGGGAGACCGTTTCGCTGCCGCCGTCGAAGGCGTGGACCTGATAGGGCGCCAGCGTCAGGGGCGCGCCCCCGTCGTGGCGAAGGGTGATGGTCCCTTCCAAGGTGGCGATAAGCCTGTGGTAATCCGGCAGGGCCGTGAAGGTGGACTCGTCGAGCTCCACGGTGGCGGAGCTCACCCGAAACAGGAAGTCCCGCTGCCCATAGACGGCGTCCCGGGGCCAGATCAGCAGCTCCGTGGTCTCGCCGCCGGACCAGCGGCTGGTCCGATAGTCCTTGGAGGTCAGGCGGGAGACGGTCATTTCACCATGCCCAGGATCTTCTCATATCCCGCGTCGCAAAGGGGCAGGGTCTCGTCCAGCAGAGCCTGACCCTTCGTCCGATACTCGTCGGCGAAGGCCTGGTCCTTGATGGAGGAGACGTTGATGAGCACGTTGAGCCAGGCCCCCCGGATGGCGGCGGACAGGCTCAGGAAAGCTACGCCCAAATCGCTGGCGGAGGAGTCATTGAAGCCGTTCTCCGAAAAATCGGTGGCCAGACGGGCGGCTTTGGCGCAAAGCTCCATCATCTCCATGGGGGTCTTGGTGCAGGCCTTGAGCCCCGCTTGGATGGCGGCGGAGCGGGCAGCCTTCTCCTCGTCGGTGGCCTTGGGCATGGCGAAGGCGTTGCTCACCAGCATAAAGGCCTCCGTATCCCGGTCCATCACGTCCAGGAGCTGAGTTTTGAGCTCGTTCCCCTTCTGCTCCACCTGGGCGGCGAAGTCGGCGTACTGGGCGTACTTCTTCCGGCCCTGGGTCAGATTCCCCACCATGGCGGTGAGGGCCGCGCCGATGGAACCGGCCAGAGCGGCCACGGAGCCGCCGCCGGGGGCGGGGGCGTCGGAGGCCACGGTATCCACGAACTGGGTGACGGTCATGTCTGCAAGCTTCATGGTGCTGCCCTTTCTCAGTTGTTCATGTCGATCAGGTGGTATTCCATCACCTGCTTCTTGCAGTCGAAATCCTTGGCCTTGAGATAGAACTCGGCGCAGTCGATGAGGGCTTTGGCGGGGGTCAGGCCCACGATCTCGCTCTCGATGACCCGGGTGCCGTACCGCTCGGCCAGGGACTGGATGAGCTCGTATACGACGTAGAGGGGCGTGTCCTCATAGTTGACCATGTTCATGGACACCTGGGCGATGCCCCGATCCTCCAGCATGAAGCCCATGGCTTTGCAGCTGCGGAAGCCGCCGGAGGAACCGCGGATGACCTTGGCGATCTTCTTGGCGATCTCCACGTCGGAGGTCTCCAGATTGCAGTTGAAGGCCACCAGAGGCATCCGGGCGCCGATGGCGGTGATGCCGGCGGTGGGGTGGATCTTCCGCTCGCCGTAGTCGGGGGCCCATTCGGGCTGCAGGAGCTTCTCGGGCATGCCCTCGAACTCGCCCTTGCGGCAGGTGGCCAGATTCCGGCGCTCGGGCCGGGTGGCGCTGTCCTCATAGAGGAAGGAGGGGATCTTGAGCTCGTCCCAGATCCGCTGGGCCACCCGCTTGCTCATGTCGATGCACTCCTGGACGGTCACGTCCTTCTGGGGCACGAAGGGGATCACGTCGGTGGCGCCCATGCGCTTGTGCTCGCCGTGATGCTTGTTCATGTCGATGACCTTGGAGGCGGTCTTGGTCAGCTGGAAGGCCACCTCCTCGATGGCCTCGGGGTTGCCGATGAGGGTGAAGACGCAGCGGTTGTGGTTGCCGTCGGTCTGGGCGTCGAACAGGGTGCAGCCGGGGACGCTGTTGGCGGTGTTGACGAGGGCATTGTAGGCGGCTTCGTCCTTTTCCTTGCTGCAGCTGAAATTGGGGATGGTCTCTACGAGCTTTGCCATATTGGTTACCTCCTGAATATGATACATTTTTCCGCGGATGCGGGGATTTCCATTGTCGAAAGTAGGATAGCATATCCGATCGGGCCTGTAAACGGGCGCCGTTCGCTTCTTTTCTTTTCGGGCCTAAATTTTTTAGGTATTTAGGCCGAAACACCCTCTTCTTTGAAGTGAAGAAACCGCTCCACGCTGCCCGAATGGTAGGCGTTCGTGTCATAGGCCAGGACCACGTAAAACCATTCGGACAGGCCCTGGATGGCCTTGGCGTAGATGCCGGAGCGGGGCATGGTCTTCACGATGCTCTCCGGCAGGAAGCTGACCCCGAACCCGGATTGGACCAGCTGCATGGCCATGGGGGTATCGTAGCATTGGCAGACGATGTTGGGGGAGAAGTCGCACCGCTGACATTCCTTCACCAGGGCGTCGGTATAGCCCCAGAGGTCGTCGCTTCGAAGCAGGCACATGGGTACCCCCCGGAGCCGCTCCAGGGGGATGGTATCTAGCTCCGGCGCCGGGTCCGTGCGGGCGGTGACGATGAGCTTGAGGGCGTCCTGCCCCAATATGCGGCCGCCCAGGCCCAGGGTCTCCTGGACCCCCGCCCGGAGGAACAGGGCGTTGAGATCCCCCCGGTTGAGATCGGCGATCAGATCCTGGGGCGTGCCCAGGCGGATATACAGCTCCACCTGGGGGTAGGCCTCCCGATAGGCCCGCAAAAAGGGCAGGGCGTAGGGCACGGTGGAATAGAGAAGGCCCACCCGGACCATGCCCCGGACCCCGGTCCCCAGGGAGCGGACCTGTTCCGTCAGCTGGCCCATGTCGGCGATGTACTGCCGCCCCTGCTGATAGAGGCGTTCCCCCGCTTCCGTGAGCTGCATGCCCTTGTTGCCTCGGTGGAAGAGCACCACCCCCAGCTCCTGCTCCATGAGACCGATCTGCCGGGAAACGGGGGGCTGGGCCACGTGGAGCTTGCGGGCGGCGCCGCACACGCTGCCCTCCTCCACCACCGCGCAGAAGTATTCCAGCTGGCGAATGGTCATTTTTAGCCTCCATACTCAAAAAGTATTGCAAAAATACCGATGAAATATTTTTTATTATATCACATGCGCGGTATAATACAAGATAGGAAGGGGGAGGAGCCAAGCGGCCTCTTTCCCGAAAAACATAAGAAAGTGAGGACGTATCCATGTTCGATCCTGCGGATCAGGCAATGACCATTCATCTGGACTATGAGCTTCCTGAGTATCCCCCCCTGGAGCCGGGCTATCGCCGGGCGCCCCGCCGGGAATCCCATATGACCGAGGCCGACAAGGCCCTGGCCATCAAGAACGCCCTTAGGTACATCCATCCCGACCATCACGCCCAGATGGCCAAGGAGTTCGCCCAGGAGCTGGAGGAGCACGGCCGCATCTACGGCTACCGCTTCCGCCCCGCCGGCAAGCTCTACGGAAAGCCCATCGACGAATACAAGGGCAACTGCATCGAGGGCCGGGCCATCCAGGTCATGATCGACAACAACCTGGACTTCGACGTGGCTTTGTACCCCTACGAGCTCACCACCTACGGCGAGACCGGCCAGGTCTGCCAGAACTGGATGCAGTATCGCCTCATCAAGAAATATCTGGAGGCCCTCACCGACGAGCAGACCTTGGTGGTCATGTCCGGCCATCCCCTGGGCCTCTTCCACTCCCATAAGCTGGCCCCCCGGGTCATCATCACCAACGGCCTCATGGTGGGCACCTTCGACGATCAGGAGAACTTCAACCGGGCGGCGGCCCTGGGCGTGGCCAACTACGGCCAGATGACCGCCGGCGGCTGGATGTACATCGGGCCCCAGGGCATCGTCCACGGCACCTTCAACACCCTCTTGAACGCGGGCCGGCTGAAGCTGGGCATCCCCAACGACAAGAACCTGGCGGGCAAGCTCTTCATCTCCGCGGGCTTGGGCGGCATGAGCGGCGCCCAGGGCAAGGCGGCCATGATCGCCGGCGCCGCCGCCATCATCGCCGAGGTGGACGACTCCCGCATCGACACCCGCTACACCCAGGGCTGGGTGAGCCATCGGACCGCCAGTCTCGAGGAAGCGGTGAAGATCGCCCTCGACCACCAGAAGGCGGGGGAACCCTGCGCCGTGGCCTACAACGGCAACATCGTGGACCTTCTTGAGTATCTCTATGAGAAGAACGTCCATGTGGACCTCATGAGCGACCAGACCTCCTGCCACGTGCCCTACGACGGCGGCTACTGCCCCCAGGGCCTGACCTTCGCCCAGCGCACCGAGATGCTGGACAAGGACCCCGACACCTTCCGCAAGTGGGTGGACAAGTCCCTCCATCATCACTACGAGATGATCTGCAAGTTCCACGAGCGGGGGACCTACTTCTTCGACTACGGCAACAGCTTCCTGAAGGCCGTCTACGATTCCGGCGTGAAGAGCGTCTGCAAGAACGGGGAGAACGATCTGGACGGCTTCGTGTTCCCCTCCTACGTGGAGGACATCTTGGGACCCCAGCTCTTTGACTTCGGCTACGGTCCCTTCCGCTGGTGCTGCCTGAGCCGGAAGCCGGAGGACCTCGACAAGACCGACGCGGCCGCCGCGGAGTACATCAAGACCCACAACCGCCGCTACCAGGACTACGACAACTACGTCTGGGTCCGGGATGCCAAGAAGAACAAGCTGGTGGTGGGCACCCAGTGCCGCATCCTCTATCAGGACGCCATGGGCCGCATGAACATCGCCCTGAAGTTCAACGAGATGGTCCGCAACGGGGAGATCGGCCCCGTGATCCTGGGCCGCGATCACCACGACACCGGCGGCACCGACGCCCCCTTTAGGGAGACCTCCAACATCAAGGACGGTTCCAACATCATGGCCGATATGGCGACCCAGTGCTACGCGGGCAACGCGGCCCGGGGCATGAGCTATATCGCCCTCCACAACGGCGGCGGCACCGGCATCGGCCGGGCCATCAACGGCGGCTTCGGCATGGTGCTGGACGGCTCCGAGCGGGTGGATACCATCCTGCGCATGGCCATGCCCTGGGACACCATGGTGGGCGTGGCCCGCCGCAGCTGGGCCCGGAACGAGAACGCCATGACCACCGCGGCCGAGTACAACAAGCTCAACGCGGGCAAGGACCATATCACCCTGCCCTACGTGGCGGACGACGCTGTTGTGGCCGAGGCCATGAAGAGCCTGAAAAACTGAACCGGAACGAAGGGGAGAGGGCGCATGCCCTCTCTTCTTGGAAAGGATCGCCATATGCAGAGACTATTGATCCAAAACATCGGCATGCTGGCCACCCCTGAGGGGAAATCCGCCCGCAGGGGGGCTGACCAGGGCCAGATCCGGGTGCTGCAGGACGCCTTTGTACGCATGGAGGACGGGGTCATCGTCGAGATCGGCACCGGCAGGCCTGCGGTGAAGGAGGGGGAGGAGGTCGTCGACGCCGGGGGACGGTTGGTCACGCCCGGCCTGGTGGACGCCCACACCCACCTCATCTTCGGAGGCTGGCGGCAGAACGAGCTGGGGCTGAAGCTCCACGGCGCCACCTATCTGGACATCCTGGCCATGGGCGGCGGCATCCTCTCCACGGTGAACGCCACCCGTCAGGCCACCGAGGACGAGCTCTACGACAAGGCCAAAGAAGCTCTGGATGAGATGCTCTCCCTGGGCGTCACCACCGTGGAAGCCAAGAGCGGCTACGGCCTCGATATGGACAACGAGCTCAAGCAGCTCAGGGTCATCCGCCGTCTGGGCGAAGACCATCCCATGGACATCGTCCCCACCTTCCTGGGGGCCCACGCCGTGCCCACGGAGTATAAGGAAGACCGGGAGGCCTACATCCGCCTGCTGTGCGAGGAGGCTATCCCCGCCGTAGCGAAGGCCGGTTTGGCCGAGTTCTGCGACGTGTTCTGTGAGACGGGGGTCTTCTCCGCCGCGGAGTCCCAAGTCATCCTGGAGGCGGGAAAGAAATGGGGCCTTATCCCCAAGATCCACGCCGACGAGATTGACCCCATCGGCGGCTCTCAGCTGACCGAAGAGGTGGGGGCCATCTCCGCCGAGCATCTGATCGTCTGTCCCCCCGAGGGCATCGCCGCCATGGCGAAGGCCGGGACCGTGGCCTGTTTGCTGCCGGCCACCAGCTTCTACCTCGGGTCCACCTTCGCTCCTGCCCGGGCCATGATCCAGGCGGGCGTGCCCGTGGCCATGGCCTCGGACTTCAACCCCGGGTCCTGCCCCAGTTTGAACCTCCAGTTCGTCATCAATCTGGGCTGTCTCAAATACAGGATGACCCCCGAGGAGGTGCTCACCGCCGTCACCTTGAACGGCGCCGCTGCCATCGGTCGGGCGGACAAGCTGGGCTCCCTGGAGGTCGGCAAGCAGGGGGATCTGGTCATCTGGGACGCCCCGGACCTCAACTACATCTGCTACCGCATGGGCAGCAACCTGGTCCGGACCGTGATCAAAAACGGGAAGGCCCTCTAAAAAAACAGAAAGGACAGCGCCATGGACGCCACCGACTACAAGATCCTGAACCTCTTACAGGCGGACTGCCGCATCACCCTCCGGGCCATCGGCGAGCAGGTGGGCCTCACGCCCCCTTCGGTGTCCGAACGGATCCGCAAGATGGAGGACGAAGGGGTGATCCGCAGCTACGGCATCGAGATCGACCGGACAAGGCTCAACTGTGCCGTCACGGGCTACATCATGGCCGCCCCGGAACCGGAGAAGTACGGCGCCTTCTGCGCCTTTTGCGAGGAGCACCCCGCCGTCACGGAGCATCATCATCTCATCGGCACCTACAACGCCCTGCTGCGCTTTGCCGTCAAGGACGCCAACGAGCTGGATGAGCTGTTGAGCCGCATCAAGACCTTCGGGGACTCCCGCACCACCATGGAACTCAAGACCTTGTTCCGCATGAAGGATCTGCCGGTGCCGCCGGAGCTTTTGTGAGGATGGCGGCAGGAAAGGAGCAGCGCATGGATTGGTTGAACAGCAGCCTTATAGAGTTCACCGAGGGACTGGCTTCCCCCACGCCTGTGCCGGGGGGCGGCAGCGCCAGCGCCCTGGCGGGGGCCGTGGGCGCGGCCCTGGCCGACATGGTGGGGGAGCTCACCGTGGGCAAGCCGGCCTTTGCGGAGGCGGAGGAGGAGCTCCGGGGCCTCATGGACAGAGCCCAGGCCCTGCGCCTCGAGCTGCTTCGGTGCGTGGAGAAGGATATGGAGGCCTTCGAGCCCCTCAGCCGGGCCTACCGGCTGCCCAAGGACGACCCCACCCGCATCGAAGTGATGGAGCGGTGTTTGAAAGACGCCGCCGCGGCGCCCCTGGAGGTCTTCGACCTGTGCTGTGAAGCCATCGAGCTCCAGCAGGCCTTCGCCGAGAAGGGGAGCCCCCTGGTCGTCTCCGACGCCGCCACCGGCGCGGCCCTGTGCGCCGGAGCGCTGTACGGGGCGGCGATCAACGTGAAGGTCAACACGAAGCTCATGAAGGACCGGCCCTATGCCGAGGCCGTCAACGCCCATGTGGATGGGAAGCTGGAACGGTACGGCGCCCTGGCCGGGGAGATCATTCAAACGATTTACAGGAGGTTTTGCTGATGGCAGAGATTTGGAAGGGCGCCCCCGTGGCGGCGGCGCTCAGCGAGCGGACGGCTGCCGACGTGGCCGCCCTGAAGGAGCGGGGCATCGTCCCCACGCTGGCCATCCTGCGGGTGGGAGCCCGGGACGACGATCTGTCCTATGAGCGTGGCGCCATGAAGCGCTGCGAGAAGGTGGGCGTGGCCGTGAAGAACGTGGTCCTGCCCGAGGACGTGGACAGCGATACGTTCTTTCGCACCCTGGAGGCGCTGAACGGCGACGCCGCCGTCCATGGCATCCTCATGTTCCGTCCCCTGCCCAAGCAGCTGGACGGGGAGAAGGCCCGGCGGATGCTTTCCCCGGCCAAGGACGTGGACGGCTGCACCGACGGCTCCCTGGCGGGGGTGTTCACCAACACCGCTCTGGGGTTCCCCCCCTGTACCGCCCAGGCCGCTATGGAGATCTTAAAGTATTACGGCGTGGACCCCAAGGGCAAGCGGGCGGTGGTCATCGGCCGCAGTTTGGTCATCGGACGCCCGGTGGCCATGATGCTCATGCACGCCAACGCCACCGTCACCGTCTGTCACACCCGCACGGTGGACGTGCCCTCCATCACCAGGGAGGCCGACATCCTGGTGGCCGCCTCCGGGCAGATGGAGAGCGTGGGCGAAGCCTTCGTCCGGCCGGGCCAGATCCTGGTGGACGTGGGCATCGGCTGGAACGAGGCGAAGCAAAAGCTTTGCGGCGACGTGCGCTTTGAGGAGGCGGAGCCGGTGGTGGCCGCCCTGACCCCCGTCCCCGGCGGCGTGGGCAGCGTCACCACGGCGGTGCTGTGCAGCCATGTGGTGGAGGCGGCGCGCCGCGCTGCCGCCCGGGAGTCGTGACATGACGGCGATGGAGACACCCCTGCCTGAGACCCCCGAACAGGCCGCGGAGCGGCAGGCCCGCCGCAAGGCCCTGCGCAAGCGGATGATCCAGGCCCGGAACGCCCTGACGCCGGAGGAACGGGCCCAGCGCTCCGCCCGGGCCGTGGCCCTCTTGGCGGAGAGCCCCCTCTTTCGGTCGGCCCGGACCGTGATGATCTACGACCATGTGGCCGGGGAGCTGTCTTTGGACAGCCTCCTTGAGCATCCGTTGGCCGCCGGAAAGTGCTTCTGCTATCCCCTGTGCGTCAGCCGGACGGAGATGATCGCCATGGTCCCCGGGGCCTGGCAGACCGGCGCCTATGGCATCCGGGAGCCCGTGCGGGCCCTGTCCAGGGAGATCCCCCCGGACCAGATCGATCTGGTGGTCTGCCCCGGCACCGCCTTCGATCCCGCTTGCCGGCGCATGGGCATGGGCGGCGGCTACTACGATCGGTTCCTGCCCAAGTGCACCCGCGCCCGGATCGTCATGGTGGCGTTCGAGGCCCAAAAGGTGGACGAGATCCCGGCGGACGCCTGGGATCAGCCCGTGGAACAGGTGTTCACGGAGGAGCGGGTCTACGTCCGTCCGGAAGGCTCTGATCGACCTGGCGGAGGACCCGGGATGCAGGCTTGACTTTCTCTTTCCTGCGTGTTACAGTGCACATGCGGTCCCCCACAGGAACGCAAATTTTGTCCAAATACAACCAAAAAATATACAAAATGGAGGATGAACCATGCTGAAGGAATCTCTGGAAAGAATCACCTGCTATGACAAGGAAGTGGGCGAGGCGATGCAGGCCGAATTCGATCGGCAGTGCAGGAACCTGGAACTGATCGCTTCGGAGAACATCGTCTCCGAGGAGGTCATGATGGCCATGGGGAGCGTGCTGACCAACAAGTACGCGGAGGGCTATCCCGGCAAGCGGTATTACGGCGGCTGCGAGTGCGTGGACGTGGTGGAGAACATCGCCATCGAGCGGGCCAAGAAGCTGTTCGGCTGCGACTATGCCAACGTCCAACCCCATTCCGGCGCCCAGGCCAACATGGCCGTGTTCTTCGCCGTGCTGAATCCCGGCGACACCTTCATGGGCATGGACCTTTCCAGTGGCGGACATCTGACCCACGGCAGCCCCGTGAACATGTCCGGCAAGTATTTCAAGTGCGTCTCCTACGGCGTGGACGCCAACGGCATCATCGACTATGACGACGTCCGGGCCAAGGCTCTGGAGTATCGTCCCAAGCTGATCGTGGCCGGCGCCAGCGCCTATTGCCGCATCATCGACTTCCCCAAGTTCCGGGAGATCTGCGACGAGGTGGGCGCGGTGCTGATGGTGGACATGGCCCACATCGCCGGTCTCGTGGCCGCGGGCGTCCATCCCAGCCCCTTCCCCTATGCCGACGTGGTCACCACCACCACCCACAAGACCCTGCGCGGGCCCCGCGGCGGCCTGATCCTGGCCAACAAGGAAGCTGCCGACAAGTTCAACTTCAACAAGGCCATCTTCCCGGGCATCCAGGGCGGCCCCCTCATGCACGTCATCGCCGGCAAGGCCGTGGCCCTGGGCGAAGCGCTGAAGCCTGAGTTCAAGGCCTACCAGGAGCAGGTGGTCAAAAACGCCAAGGCCCTGGCCAACGCCCTCATGGCCCGCGGCCAGAAGATCGTCTCCGGCGGCACCGACAACCATCTGATGCTGCTGGACCTCATCGGTCTGGACGTCACCGGCAAGGAGCTGCAGAACCGCCTGGACGAGGTCTACATCACCGTGAACAAGAACACCGTGCCCGGCGAGCCCCGGAGCCCCTTCGTCACCTCCGGCATCCGCATCGGCACTCCCGCCGTCACCACCCGCGGCCTGAAGGAAGCGGACATGGAGAAGCTGGCGGAGCTCATCGATCTTGCTATCCGCGACTTCGACAACCAGAAGGAGTATATCCGCGGCGAGGTCGTCAAACTCACCGAGAAATACCCCATCTATCGCTAATACGGAACGCTGTCGGCCCGGCCCCGAAAGGGGACCGGGCCGGATTTCTCCAAGGATCCCATCCCGTCTCTAATAAAATTAGGGCGGGCGTGGATTTTTCCGAAAAAAGAAACATATTCCCATTAATTACTTGATTTTTTAAGTCTGGGGATTATAATGAGATTGAAATACAACAGGAGGTTTTAGTGATGAAAAAAGCGTTGTCCATTACTCTGTCGCTGCTGATGATCCTCTCCCTCGTTGTCTTCACCGGCCATGTGGCTGAAGCTGCGAACGACACCATCAAGATCGGTTTCTTCGCCCCCGTTTCCGCCGCTTCCGCGGCTGCCGACGGCTTGTCCGCCCTCAACTCCGCCAAGCTAGCTGTGAAGCTGGTCAACGAGAACGGCGGCATCAACGGCACCCCCGTTGAGCTGGTCGACTTCGACGACGGCCTCGACACCACCCAGGCCGCCAACATCGCCGAGAAGCTCGCCGGCGACAACTCCATCGCCGCCGTGGTTTCCGGTTCCTACTCCGGCCCCACCAAAGTCGCCGCCCCCATCTTCCAGGAAGCGGGCAAGCTGATGGTCTCCGCCTACGCCGTCCATCCCGATGTGACCGGCGCCGGTGATCTCATCTTCTCCCAGTCCTTCCCCGGCGCGGTCCAGGCCACCGGTGCCGCCGTGGTCGCCGCGGAGCAGCTCAAGGCCACCAAGGTCGCCATCATCTACGTGGACCTCGACTTCGGCACCACCCAGGTCAATGCCTTCAAGGCCAAGCTCGAGAAGGACTACCCCAACGTGCAGGTGGTCTATGAGCAGGGCGTGTCCATCAAGGACAGCGACATGACCTCTCTGGTCACCGCCGCCGGTGCTTCCGGTGCGGACCTCATCTACTCCGTCAACTACTATGAGCAGGCCGCTGAGGTCCTCCGTCAGGTGGGCATGCAGGGTCTGAACATCCCCGTGCTGGGCACCGAGGGCGCCGACTCCTGGATGCTCCTGGACATCGCCAAGGAGTATGCGGACGGCCTCTACATCACCACCAACATGAACCGTGATGACCAGAACGAGCAGACCCAGGCCTACATCAAGAACTATCGCGAAGAGTACAAGATCGAGCCCGACATGGTGGGCGCTTCCGTGTACGATGCCTTCCAGGTCCTCTTCGAGGCCATGAAGAACGTGGGCACCGACACCCAGGCCATGAAGGACTTCATCGCCAACATGAAGAACTTCGACACCGTCACCGGCACGCTGCTCTACTACAACGCCGAGGGTTCCGCCGTGAAGCCCATCCAGGTCCAGCTGGTGACCAAGGGTGAGTATCACTTCTTCGGTGTGGTGGACGATGCTCAGATCATCGATCCCGCCAACTATTGATGGCGCCGCGTAAGAACGCAGCTTCGTCCTTTCCGGCAGTTCCATCCGTGTAAAACCGTATCCCGGACAGCGGAGGTGCCAAAAGGCATCTCCGCTGTTTTTGATTGAACGTAGGGGAGAAAGAAAACCATGTTCCTTCAACAGCTGATCAACGCACTGACCATCGGCAGCCTCTATGCGCTGACCGCCATGGGCGCCACATTGATCTACGGTATCCTGGGGATCCTGGATATCGCCAATGCGGGCGCCTATCTGGTGGGCGCCTATGTGGGCTGGTACGTTTACTACGCCACTGGCAGCATCGTGCTAGGGTTCCTCGTCTCCATGCTGGTGGTGGGCCTGCTGGGCATCTTCCTGCAGCGGGTCATCTATTCCCCCATTCTGGCAAAGCCCCGTACGTTGTCCATCATTCCCCTGGTGGCGGCGGTGGGCCTGTTCACCATCTCCTCGGACGCGGTCCGGCTCATCTGCGGCCCCAACTCCAAGGCCTACAATCTGAAATTTCCCATGGAGGTCATCCGGGTGGGCAAGGTCACCATCCAGCCCGCCTGGCTGCTGATCTTCGTGCTCACGGCCATCTTGCTGGCCATCCTGTGGTTCATCCTCAACAAGACCAAGCTGGGCCTTGCCTGGCGGGCTACCGCCGGGGATCGGGAGATCGCCCTGGTCTGCGGCGTCAACACCAACAACGCCATGGCCCTGTCCTACATCCTGGGCTACGGCTTCGCGGCCGCCGCGGGCATCATGACCGGCATCCTCTACAACAACATCACGCCGGCCCTTGGGGAGGTGCCTTCCTATAAGATGCTGGCCATCATCGTGTTGGGCGGTTTGGGCAACCCCCTGGGCACCGTCATCGCGGGCCTCATCATCGGCATCGCGGAGGTGTTCCTCTCCGTCTATACCAAGATCCCCATCCCCAAGGATGCCATCGCCTTCGTGGTCCTCATCATCATGCTGCTGGTGAAGCCTGAGGGCCTCCTGGGGCGCAGGAACAAGGTGTAAGGAGGTGTCGGTATGAATACGTTTTATCTCTTCTCCATCCTGGCTACCGCCGCCATCTTCACCCTGCTGGCCCTGTCGCTGAACATCATCACCGGCTACGCCGGCCAGGCCATGATGGGCATCGCCGCCTTCTTCGGCATCGGCGCCTATACGGCGGCCATCATCACCACCCACGGCGGCAACTTCTTCCTGGCCCTGCTGGCGGCCATGATCGTCTCCGCCGCCTTCGGCGCCATCCTGGGCGTCATCTCCCTGCGGCTCCAGGCGGACTTCCTCGCCATTACCACCATCGGCATAAACTTCGTCATGGAGGCGGTGTTCAACCGCATGAAGATCACCGGCGGCACCCTGGGCCTCACCATCGCCAAGCCTGTCGTCTTCGGCGTCAAGATGGGCAACAAGCAGTTCTTCATCCTGGCCGTGGTCTTCATCGTCATCCTGTGTCTGCTGCTGGTGAAGATGCGTAAAAGCTGGTTCGGCATGGCCCTGGCCTCCATCAACAACGATTCCGCCGCGGCCCGGTCCTTCGGCATCAACGTGAACAAGTACCAGATCCTGGCCTTCACCATCGGCACCGCTTTTGCTGGCCTGGCCGGCGGCATCTACGCCCACCGCATGGGCTTCATCTCCGCCTCCGACTTCGCCTTCGTGGTCTCCATCCAGGTGGTGTCCATGGTGGTCATCGGCGGCCTCGGCACCATCCGGGGCCCCATCTTTGGCGCGCTGCTCATCACCTCCCTGCCGGAGATCCTGCGCTTTGCCAAGGATTATCGGGAGCTGGTCTATGGGCTGCTGCTGGTGCTCATGGTCCGGTTCATGCCCCAGGGCCTCATCGGCGAGGATTCGCCCCTGTGGAACGCCCTCACCAAGCTCTGGCGGAAGCTGTTCCCGAAGAAGAAGACCCGGGCCGATCTCATCGTCGAGTCCGTGAAAGGAGGGGAGCAGGCATGAAGGAACTGATGCGCATCGAAGGATTGAAGATGTACTTCGGCGGCCTCAAGGCCATCGACGGCTTCGACCTTTCCATCTATGAAGGGGAGACCTTGGGCATCATCGGCCCCAACGGCGCCGGCAAAACCACCCTCTTCAACGCCATCTGCGGCGTGTACACCCCCACCGCGGGCAAGGTCATCTTCGAGGGCAAGGAGGTCCAGGGGACCCCTGCCCATGAGATGGCCAAGAAGGGCATCGCCCGCACCTTCCAGATCTCCAAGCCCCTGGCCGGCCTCACCATCTTCGACAATGTGGTGGCGGCCGCCGGCGTCCACGACTATACGGGCATCGCCTCCTACTTCCACAAGGCCAAGACCAAGGCCGTGGAGGACAAGGTGGAGAAGGTCATCCGCCGGGTGGGCCTGGAATCCGTGGCCAACAAGAAGGCTTCCGACGTGTCGTTGGGGTATCTGAGGCGGTTGGAGATCGCCCGGGCCCTGGTGACGGAGCCCAAACTCATCATGCTGGACGAGCCCTGCGCGGGCCTCTCCAACTTCGCCATCAACGAGATCACCGCCCTGGTGATGCAGCTCAAGACCGAGGGCCAGTCCATCGTGCTCATCGAGCACAATCTGCCCATCACCATGAAGGTCTGCGACCGGATCACCGTGCTGAGCTACGGCAAGAAGATCGCCGAAGGCACCCCCGAGGAGGTCAAGAACGACAAGCAGGTCATCGAGGCCTACCTGGGAGAGGAGGACTAAAGCAATGCTGGAAATCAAAGACTTATTCGTATCCTACGGCATGATGGAGGTCCTCCACGGCATCTCTCTGAAGGTGGAGGACAAGGAGCTGGTGTCCGTCATCGGCCCCAACGGCGCCGGTAAATCCACCCTGATCAAGACGGTCATGGGCCTCGTGAAGCCCACCTCCGGCCAGATCCTCTACAACGGCCAGGACATCACCAACCTGCCCGCCCACAAGCGGGCAGGGCTGGGCATCGGGTACGTGCCCGAGGGCCGACGGGTGTTCGCCAAGCTCACCGTGGAGGAGAATTTGCGCATGGGGGCTTACGAGCTGAAGGACAAAAAGAAGATCGCCGAGAACATGGACCGGGTCTACGAGATCTTCCCCCGCCTGGGCGAGCGGAAGAATCAGCTGGCCTCCACCATGTCCGGCGGCGAGCAGCAGATGCTGGCCATCAGCCGGGCGCTGATGCTGTCTCCCCAGATGCTCCTCATCGACGAGGTGTCCATGGGCCTCATGCCCATCATGGTCAACACCTGCTTCGACGTCATCCAAAAGCTGAACGGCCAGGGCATCACCATCCTGGTGGTGGAGCAGAACGCCAACAAGGCCCTGAAGGTGGCCCATCGGGGCTACGTGCTGGAGACGGGCAACATCGTCCTCTCCGACACCGCCGAGAACCTGCGCAAGGACGACACGGTCCAGCGAGCCTATCTGGGCGGCTGAGTCCATCTTTTTCCAGGACCCCACCGGCACCCTGCCGGTGGGGTCTTATGGTTCTTGCCCCATTTTCTGGCACTTTGCCGGTTGTGTCCCGGGGACAGCTGTGGTAAAATACAAAAAACTCTTGACGAACAGGTAAGGCCCATGATTCGAAAGCTATTTCGGCAGATGCTGGTGACACAGATCCTTTCCGCCATGACGGTCATGCTCTGCATGCTGGTGGACAGCATGATGATCGGCCGCTTTTTGGGCGTGGATTCCATGACCGCCTACGGCCTGGCGAACCCGGTGCTGTTGATCTTCGCCGCCTACGGAGCCATGCTCTCGGCGGGCGTCCAGGTCATGTGCGGCAAGACCGTGGGCGTGGGCGATCGGGAGGGGACCAACGCCTGCTTCTCGGCGGCGGTGGTGCTGGCCCTCAGCGTGTCCATCGCCGGGCTGATACTGATCCTGCTGCTGGTGGGCCCGGTCTGCACCCTTTTGGGCGCGGGCAGGCCCGGGCCGGGCAACCCGATCTTCGGCCTTACGAGGGACTATCTTCGGGGCTTCATCGTGGGCGCCCCGGCTTTCATCGTGGCTCAGGTCATGGTGCCCTTTTTGCAGATCTCCGGCAACCGGCTGCGCCTGGCGTTGGCCGTGGTGATGATGACCGTGGGGGACATCGCCTTCGATCTTCTCAACGTGTTCGTCTTCCACGGCGGGACGCTGGGCATGGGCCTTGCCTCCAGCTTCAGCTATTATCTGGCGCTGATCGTGGGCCTGGCCTATTTCTTCAAAAAGGACTGCCTCTTCAAGCTGAAGCTGAAATCGGTGACGGGCAAGGTCTGCGCCAAACTCCTTGCCTACGGCATCCCCACCGTCATCAACTCCCTGGCCATGGTGGTGCTGGTCTTCACGCTGAACAAGCTCCTGCTCTCCACCGGCGGCAACGGGGCTGTGGCCTCCTATTCCGTGATCTCCACCGTGGGGAACATCTGCTACTGCTTCGGATCGGGGGTGGCGTCGGTGGCGCTGCTGCTGGCGGCCATGTTCTATAGCGACGAGGACAGGACCGCCATCCACACCCTGGTGAAGACCCAGGTCCATTACGCCGTTCTGTTGGACACGGCTTTGGTGGTGCTGGTGCTGGCCCTTGCCCCGGTGCTGGTGGGCCTGTTTTTGACCGACCCGGCCGCCCGGACCATGGCCATCCAGGGGCTTAGGCTGTTCAGCCTGTCGCTCTTGCCCTGCTCGCTGAACACCACCTTCAAAAACTTCTATCAGGGGGTGAATCGGACCCGGTTCACGGAGCTCATTTCCCTCCTGCAAAACGTGACCTTCCCGGTGGCGGTGGCCTTTCTGCTGAGCCGCTTTTGGGGGACCACCGGCGTGTGGCTTTCCTTCCTGGGCGGGGAGCTGCTGACCATGGGCTTCATCTGCGCCGTGGTCTGGGTGAAAAACGGGAAGGCCTCCCTTTCGGCGGAGACCTTCGCCATGCTGCCCCGGCTCTTCGGCGTGAAGCCCAAGGACATGCTGGAGATGACGATCCGTTCCCAGGCGGAGGCGGCGGATGCCTCCATGAAGGCGGAAGCCTTCTGCCGGGAGCACGGCGAAAGCCCCCGAAACAGCATGCTCATCTCCCTGTGCGTGGACGAGATGGTCAACAACATCGTGACCCACGGCTTCAAAAAGGAGCGAAAGGACCAGAGCGTGGACGTGCGCATCTTCTTCAAGGACGGGAACCGGATCATCCGCATTCGGGACAATTGCGTGAACTTCGACCCCCTGGAGTATCTGGAGCTGCATAAGGCGGACGACCCTGCCGCTCATATCGGCATCCGCATGGTCATGAAGATGGTCAAAAACGCCAACTACGTGAACTCTCTGGGCCTCAACAACCTGACGCTGGTCCTGTAGGCCCCGCCTGAAAATATGCGGGAGGGAGCGGCAGGGCGCATATCGCATCATAAAACGACTTTTCCAAGGAGACGGACCCTATGGCAGGCAGCAACACAGCGTTCGACGAATTCATCGCCAGCGAAGTCAAAAAGTATAAGGGCGTGTACGTGCCGGTGAAGGCCGGGATACTGCGGCGGGCGCTCATCCGCTGGGCCCCCTGCGCCAGCCTCCATCCCAACCCGGACGACGAGTTCTGTTCTCCTAAGGTAGGCCCGAACTATCAGATCATCTCGGAGTACATGTACAGCTTCCGCCTGGAGCGTCAAAGCTCCAAACAGTACTGCGAAGAACCGCTGATCGTGGAAAAGATCCGGCCCGACGGATACATGATCCTGAACGGGCACCACCGGTGGGCTGCGGCCCTGCAGCTGGGGTTCCGCAGGATCCCCATCGAGATCGTGGATCTGACCCAGGAGATGGATATTCGAAACATCCTCCAATATTCCAAGCAAGACAAGCGGGTGACGCTGGATCTGGACGAGGTGGTGTTCTGCTCGGAGGGGGACGATCTGGCGGAAAAGCCCTTGCCCTTTCCCCTGCGCAACATCTACAAGCAGCGGCTGCGGCTGGGCATCCCGGCCCTGTTCCACTATCTGAACAAAAAGGGATACGACATCTGGGTCTATTCCGCCGGATACTACTCCGCTGACTATATCCAGCGGTTGTTCCGCAAGTACGGCGTCCACGTCACCGGCGCCGTCACGGGCACCGGGCGCAAGAAGGCCCAAAATGCGGAACTAAAGCGGGAGCTGGAGGCGCTGATCACAGCCAAGTATCCCGAGACCGTCCATATCGACGACGCGGCGGTGCTCCGCATCTTCAGCCAGACGAAGCAGGTGGAGGAGTACAATCTGGGGGAGGGGACGGAGGCCTGGTCCAAGCGGGTCATCGACGTGATGGAGACCTTCGAACACCATGGATAGGAACGATGCCGCGCCCATGATGCGCGTTTCCTTCGATTTGGACGAGGTGCTCTTCGTGTCGCCCCGGACCCATAAAACGGAGCCGCCCTTGTCGTTCCCCTGGAACAGGCTCTTTCCGGAGCGGCTGCGCCTCGGCACGCCGGACTTGATCCGCTCCCTGCAGGCGGCAGGCTACCAGGTGTGGATCTATACCTCCTCCGAGCGACCGGAAAAGTATATCCGGCGGCTGTTCCGCCGCTATGGGGTGAAGCTGGATGGGATCGTCAACGCCGAGCGGCATCTGCGGGAGGTCCAGCAAAACCGGCGGGAACGGCTGCCCCAAAAGCTGCCCAGCCGGTATCGGATCTCCCTGCACGTGGACGACGAAGCGGTCATCGCCTCCTGGGGCCGGGAGTACGGCTTTCACACCTATCTGCTGAACGCCCAGGACGACGACTGGAAGGAGAAGATCGTCGCCTATGCCGAACGGATCCGGCATATGGAGCACCCGGAGTACGCCCGGGGCCAAGCAGGAAACGGACAGACAAACCTCTTGTGAAACGGGATGGTTTTTGATATACTAAATTATTATGGATCAGGGCCGGCCCTATGGGATGGTCCGAAGGCAAGGCGAAAGAAAGGAAGGGATACCCATGAAAACGGACGTGATCGCGATCAGCCCCACGGGCGAAGGTATGGCGGAGGCGCTGCGGCAGACGGAGAAGGCGGCGGCCTATCAGGGGCTGACGCCGAAGGAAAGCCTGCGGCTCAGGCTCCTCGGTGAGGAGATGATGGGCATGCTCCGGACCATCGTGGGCGAGGGGCGGTCCAACTTTTGGGTGGAGGCGGAGGGAAAGGTCTTTTCCCTGCATCTGGCCGCCGGAACGAGGATAAACGCCGATATGCGGGAGGAGCTTTTGAAGACCGCCACCTCGGGGAAGAACGCCGCGGTGAAGGGCTTTATGAGCCGGCTGCGGGACATCTTCACCCAACTTGTGGAGCCGGACAGCGCCACGATCTCCCCGGCGGACTACGGCTTCTCCTATGTGGACGTGGCGAGCTTCGACGCCTCGTTGGGCGTCACCACCCACGGCATGCTCTACGGCTGGTCCATGAAGGAATACAAGCACGCCGTTGAGGAGCATCTATCGGAGGAGGCGGACAAGTGGGACGAGCTGGAGAAGTCCATCACCGCCCGCCTGGCCGACGAGGTCAAGATATTCATCCGCGGCAACACCGTGGAGATGGTCATTGAAAAAGCGTTTTGAAAGGAGAATACGCATGAAATCTGACGTTATCACCATCGACAACAGGGGCAACGGCTTTGAAGCGGCGCTTTCTGAGGCGGAAGCCGCGGCAAAGTATCGTGGTCTGGACAGCAAGCAAACGCTGCAGCTTCGCATCCTCACCGAGGAACTGCTGGGCATGGTGCACAGCATCACGGGCGAAATGTCCTGCACGTTCTGGGTCGACAGCGAGGGCAAGGCGTTCACCCTTCATCTGACGACCAAAACGGCCATGGACGCCATCAAGCGCTATCAGCTGATCTCGGTTTCCACGGAGAACAAAAACGAAGCCGCCAAGGGCTTTTTGGGCTTTTTGCGCGACAAGTTCGAAACCGCCATCCTTTCCGACAGCGGCGCCAGCGGCGTCTGGTATGACATGAACGGGATACCCCTGGACGAGGCGCCGGAAACGGAGGAGTGGGATCGCTATGAGCGCTCCATCCTGCGGCGGCTGGCTGACGAGATCAAGATCAGCGTTCGCGGCGGCGCGGTGGACATGGAAGTATTGAAAGCATTTTGATCGAAACAAGGACCATATTTAGTTTTTGAAAGGAGCAAACAAAATGACGATTCATCAGACCAAGGAAGGCAACGCCCTGACGCTGGCCCTGGAGGGCCGTTTGGACACCGTGACCGCGCCCCAGTTGGAGGCGGCTTTGAAGGAAGCCCTGCCCGGTGTGGAGCAGCTGACCTTCGATCTGGAGAAGTTGGAGTATATCTCCTCCGCCGGCCTGAGAGTCCTGCTCTCCGCCCAGAAGACCATGCATCGGCAGGGATCCATGAAGGTCATCCATGCCAACGAAATGATCCTGGAGATCTTTGAGGTCACCGGTTTCTCCGATATCCTGACCATCGAGTGACATGAACGCGCCGCACAAGGGGGAAGCTGCTTCCGTAAAACGGCCGCGCCGACACATAACCTTCAAGAGCATAGCCGGTATCGTGCTGCTGCTGGCGCTGTTTTCCGGCATCGTCGGCGTCATTGGCTATCGGAGCTTCACGGACGCCCTGCTCCAGCAGTATGCCTCCGGCGCCTTTTTGACGGCCCAGACCGCCGCCGATCTGGTGGACGGGGACCGGATGGACGAATACGCCCAAAGCGGCGGGACCACCTATGGGTACATGGAGGTCTGGGATCGGATGGACCACCTGTGCAACACCTCCGGTTCCACCTTCATCTACGTGATCCAGCCCGATCGCTCGGACTATGGACACATCACCTTTCTCTTTTCCACCATCGACCACGACAGCCACTATACCAAGTATGACTTCGGCTTCGTGCGGGAAACCACCAACGACGAGTATCGGGAGAAGTACCGGGCCCTCTACGAACAGGAAGCGGACCAAGAGCTGGTGATCCGGGACAAGGGGTATATCGAGACCGACGCCCACATCACCGCCATGATCGGGATCAAGGGGTCCGACGGCCAGGTGAAGGCCATCCTCTGCGTCCAGCGGCAGATGGACGCCCTGACCAGCGTCCGCAACATCTTCCTGCACAAGATCGTCCTGGTGCTCCTGGGTCTGGTGCTCCTGGTGATCGTGGGTCAGGCGATATATCTGCATCGGGTGCTGCTTCGGCCCCTCAACCTGATCACGGAGGAGGCCGCTCGCTTCTCCGCGGAAAACACCGCCGCGGAGCATAAGCTTCAAGAGACCATTCGCAACAAGGACGAGATCGGGCTGCTGGCCCAGTCCATCGACCGGATGGAGGAGCAGATCGAGACCTACATCGCCGACATAACCCAGATCACCGCCGAGCGGGAGCGCGTCAGCACGGAGCTATCCCTGGCCACCCGCATCCAGGCGGCCTTCATCCCCCATATTTTCCCGCCCTTCCCGGATCGGTCCGAGTTCGACATCTACGCCGTCATGGACCCGGCCAAAGAGGTGGGGGGCGACTTCTACGACTTCTTCTTCATCGACGAGGACCATCTGGGCCTGGTCATGGCGGACGTGTCCGGCAAGGGCGTGCCCGCGGCCCTGTTCATGATGGTGTCCAAGATCATCCTGCAGAGCTGCGCCATGCTGGGCCGGGGCCCGGCGGAGATCTTGACCAAGACCAACGAGGCCATCTGCTCCAACAATCAGGAGGGCATGTTCGTCACCGTATGGATGGGGATATTGGAGATCTCCACCGGCAAGCTCCGGGCGGCCAACGCCGGCCACGAATACCCGGTGGTCAAGCTGGGGGACGGCGGCTTTGCCCTGCTGAAGGACAAGCACGGCTTCGTCATTGGCGGCATGGGCGGCGTGCGGTATCGGGAGTATGAGCTGCAGCTATCCCCCGGGGACAAGCTGTTCCTGTACACGGACGGTGTGCCCGAGGCCACCAACGCCAAGAACGAGCTCTTCGGCAGCGAACGGATGATCGCCGCGCTGAACGAGGATCCAAACGCCGGACCGGAGGAGGTTTTGAAGAACGTTCGCCGGGCGGTGGATGATTTCGTGGAGGATGCGGAGCAGTTCGACGACCTGACCATGCTCTGCCTCGCTTACCGGGGCGTGAAGGAGGAAAAACCCGTGAAGGAAATGACTGTGGACGCCACGGTGGAGAACATCCCCGCCGTAACGGCCTTCGTGGAGGCGGAGCTGGATCGGCTGGACTGCCCCGGGAAGGCCCGGATGCAGATCGACGTGGCCATCGACGAGATCGCGTCCAACATCGCCCAATATGCCTACGAGGACAAAACGGGCCCCCTCACGGTCCGATTCGCCTTCGAGGAGGATACGAGGACCGTCACGCTGACCTTCCTGGACAAGGGCATGCCCTACAACCCCTTGGAGAAGACGGACCCGGACGTGAGCCTGGCGGCCGAGGATCGGCCCACGGGCGGGCTGGGCATCTTTTTGGTGAAGAAGACCATGGATCAGGTAGCCTACGCGTACAAGTTCAACCAAAACATCCTGACCTTACAAAAGAAGATATAAAGGAGACCCACTATGAAAAAGCTGCTGACCATCCTGCTCGCCGCCCTGCTGATCCTGGGCGGCTTCACCGGCGCTCGGACCGCTGCGGCGGAGGCGCCCGATTTCAAGACCTTCGGCGATATTTGGGACTATGAATCCCCCGGGTATGGCTGCGAGGGCGATCAGTACGTTCGCGTCTTCGTGGTGGACGACGTCTTCTACCGGGCTGAAGCCACCCTTACGGAGGAGCTCTTCGAGCAGGTGATGAACGTCGACATCTTTGATCCGGAGGCGGAGCAAAAGGAAAGGGCCCTGTTGGCGGATCTCCCCATCGAGCAGCTCTACAATTTGTCCGAGGTGTTGCTGCCCCAGGAGGCGCTGGATTCCCTGGCAGGCATGACGGGCCAGGAGCTGCTGGATCTGGGCTTCGTGCCCCAGGGCAGCTATGGGTTCAACGAGGAGGAGAAGCTCTCCTGGGCCGCCCTGGATAAGGGGCCCTTCGGGTATCGGTTCGAGTTCGTGGAGTACGTGACCGTGAACGAGGACGATCCCAACGTGGCGGAGGTCATCCGGCCCCTGACGGTGAAGAGCGCCGTCTGGGAAGGGAACCTCTCCGAGTACGCCCTGTCCAGGGACTTCGACATCAACGGCGGCCCGTCCCTGGAGGAATATGAGGCCATGTTCACCCAGCCCGAGCCGGTCCTCTATGCCATTCCCGAGATCCCTCTGGAGGACAGCCCCTTCAAGACCCTGGCTGACGTCTTCGCCGTTTTGAAGCGCGTAACGGAAGAGGAAGAGACCCCGAGCTACTCCTCCACCATCGCTGAAAACCTGTACGTCATCGCCTTCGACAAGGAGGGCGCCTACTATCGGGTGGAGGCGAACATCCCTCAGGACGTGACGGAACAGCTGGACGCCATCGACTTCTTTGACGAAGCCCGGGACGAGAAGCAGGAGGCGCTGTTGAGCCCGCTGCCCGTCACCCGGGTGGGGGACCTCTCCGCCTGCATGATCCCCCAGGAGGGGCTGGACGCCCTGGTGGGCCTGACCGGCGAGGAACTGCTGGATCTGGGCTTCGAGTACGGCATGGGCTACAGCTTCTGGGATGCTACCCAGGTCTTTGTGAACAACGGCCTCTTCGCCTACACCGTCTATTTCAACGAGAAGGTGCCGGAGATGGACGACTACGACGACGTGCTGGACGAGCTGTTCCGGTCCATGACCGTGCAGAAGGTCGAGTGCGACGGCCTCGCGGATATCGCCTCCGACCCCTTCATCTGGGCGCAGGAGCCGTAAGGTGACGAGCAGATGAAATCCAGTCGATTCTTCAAACCCTGGCTGATCTTGCCCCCCAAGGTGCTGGCGGCCCTGCTGATGCTATTGGCTCTGGTGGCCGTCGCCGCCGGCGTGTACACGGGCTTCTTCGCCACCAAGGGCTTTGAAAGCACCACCGCCACCATCGCCCGCATCGAAGAGGACGAGACCTTTGTCAGCGCCGATCCCAAGGACAAGAACTACATCGCCTACGTGACCTATACCGTGGACGGCAAGAAATACACCGAGGCCCTGGACAGCTACTCCCCCAGCTTTGCGGTGGGTAAGGAGGTTAAGGTCAAGTATGATCCTGCCGATCCTGCCACCGTGCGGGACGCCTCATTGGGTTTCTCCCTGTATCTCATTCTCATCGGCGTGGCCCTGATCGCCGTTGCTCTCTTCACCATCGTGAAGAACAGTCGGCAGCGACAGGAGGCGAAGGAGACCAAGACGGGTTTCGGCGGGGAGCCGCAGCCCCTGTTTCAGCCCTCCCGGCAGCTCCCGGAGGAGCGGGAGGTCTATTTCCTCACCGATCTTGGCACGGCCAAGGGCACCTGCCATATAGAGGATGCCGGCCGGAACCTGCTCTACGAGGCGGTGTGCGACAAGTTCTCTCTGACGGGCGACTCCCTCTATACCTTCGTGGATCGGGAGCACAACGGGAGCGCCCAGTATTCCGTGGGCAAGACCATGACCTATACCTCCAATGGCATGTTCGCCCTGGACAACCATTCCACCTTCACCCTGGACGGCAAGGACGTCTGGAAGGCCCTTCACAGGAACGGCATCCGCATCGAAACGGGGCTGGACGGTCTCAAGTGGGCTTATACCGTCTTTCGGGACGACGAACCGATCGCCCGGATCGTGAACACCAACAAGAAGGTCCACGAGGAGGACGCGGGCGGCGTGCTGGCGAAGGTGCCCGTCCCCGGCTTCTTCCGCATCTGGACCCGGGAAAAGAATCTGGACGCCATCTTCATGACCGCCTTCGCCATCGGCCGGACGGACATGATGCTGTACGACTGATAAGCAGAACAGGATCGTGAGCGATAAAAAACGGATAACATGGCTCGTTCTGGTGATCGTCCTGGCCATCATCCTGGCGACGGTTATCGGCATCGGCATATGGCATATATGGAAAAGAAAAGGAGGGGACGGCTACCGCAGCCGTTCCTTCCATACCCCTCAGCCCCGGCGGACCGTTCTTTGAATCTTGGCGCGGTCATGAGCATCGGTGCGGAGCCCATCCCCGGCCTGTGCGGCGCCTACATCGGCTTCCGGGGCGAGCTGGTGGCGACGGACGTGTCGCCGGAGGACTATCCCCCGGGCCTGGACATCTTCCCGAAGGGGACCTATCATCTGTATGATTACATGTTTTTCTTCACCACTCTGAAACAGAACGTGGCGGATCGCACGGCAGCCTATTTCGCCGCTGCGGACCGCTGAGGGGAGATCGACTATGAACAGCAGCCGGACGACAGCTTTGAAAGTGACCCAGGGGTCCATCATCGCCGCCCTGTACGTGGCGCTGACGCTGATCTTCGCCCCCATCTCCTTCGGGGAGATGCAGGTGCGGATCTCGGAGGCGCTGACCATCCTGCCCCTGTTCACCCCGGCGGCCATCCCGGGCCTGTTTCTGGGCTGCGTTTTGGGGAACCTGTTGGGCGGGGCCATCCCCCTGGACGTGATTTGCGGGAGCTTGGCCACCCTCATCGGCGCGGTGGGCGGATATCTGCTGCGAAAAAACCGGTGGCTGGTGCCCCTGCCTACGGTCCTGTCCAATGCCCTCATTGTGCCCTTCGTGCTTAGGTGCGGCTACGGGGTGCCCCTACCCATCCCCCTCATGATGGTCTACGTGGCCGCGGGGGAGATCCTCAGCTGCTACGTGCTGGGGGAGCTGCTGTGCACCGTCCTGCTGCGGCACAAACATATCTTTGGAAATGAGAAAAAGAGTTCATGAGAAACGGAGACCCTTCCATGAAAAAAATCGCTTCTATCCTGGCTGTTTTCACCTTGCTGTTCCCCATGGGCTTGGCCCTTTGTCTGCCTGGAAAAGCGGCCGCTGAGGAGGAGCTGCCTCCAAGCGGTCTGCACGTGGATATCCAACATGCGGTCGATTCCCCCGAGTGGGTCACAAAGCTGCCGCAGGCCCAGGACGAACAGGTAAAGCAGCTCTTCATCGTGGCCGGCATCGGCATGGACAAGACCACGGCGTATATTTCCCTGCACCAGCGGGACGAGGTGGGCAGATGGAAGCAGATCCTGTCCACCCCCGGCTTCGTGGGGAAAAACGGATTGTGTCCGGACGGGGACCACAGGGAAGGCTGTGCGCAAACACCCATGGGGGTATATCGCTTCAATAAAGCTTTCGGCATCGCCGCCGATCCCGGGTGCGGAATCCCCTATTTCCAGGTGGACGACAACACCTACTGGTCCGGTGATCCCGATCGGCAATACAATCAGATGGTGGACATACGGGACGTGCCCGATCTGGTCATGGACGACAGCGAACATATCGTGGACTACGAATACCAGTATCAGTATTGTCTGAACATTTCCTTCAATGAGGAAGGTACGCCCGGCCGCGGCTCCGCCATCTTTCTGCATTGTTTCGGCCCGCAGAAGCCATGGACCGGCGGCTGCGTGGCGATCCCGGAGAACATGATGAAGCTGGTGATGCAGCAGGTGCAGGCCGATTGCGTCGTCGTGATCGATACGGTCGAGAATATGGGTGTCATATTTTGATCAATTGAAAACCGATAAGGGGACTCGAGGCATGGCAGAAGAAAAAAGATTCACGAAAGCCACCTGGCAGATCATGGAGCAACTTTTGGAGGTGGACAGCCTTGACGACGCCCTCTCCGGAAGTTTGGAGATCATCGTCAATACGCTGAACAGCGAAGCCGGGGCCATCTGGCTGCTGGATCCCAAGACGGATCGGCTGAGCCCTCTGTTCCATATCGGGCCGGCGGACGTATCCAACATCACCGTGGAGAACGGCCTGGGCATCGAGGGATTGGTCACCAAGACGGGCAAGTCCGTCATGGTCACTGACGCCGCCACGGATGCCCGGTTCGACGGCACCGTCTTCGACGATAACGGCCTCGTCACCAGGACCATGATCTGCGTGCCCCTCAACAACCTTCACGATGTGATCGGCTGCGTCCAGGTCGTCAACAAAAAGGACGGGAACCTGTACGACGCCGAGGAGCTGCAGCTCTGCGAGCGCATGGCCGCCCTGGCCGCCATCACCATCGACGAGAAGGGCCTCGCCGTGGACCTGGGCGAACAGAAGGAGGTCCTGGCGGTCCTCAAGGACGTGACCAAGGAGTTCCCCTCGGGGGACGGCGTGCTGCAGGTGCTCAAGGGGATCAATCTGGAGATCTACAAGAACGAGTTCGTGGTGGTCCTGGGCGAATCCGGCTGCGGCAAGTCCACCATGATGAACATCGTGGGGGGCATGGACTTCCTCACCGACGGCACCTTGACCATCGAGGGCAAGGACTTCTCCCACCCCACGGACGCGGAGCTCACCCGCTACCGCCGGGAGTACATCGGCTTCATCTTCCAGGCCTATAACCTGATGCCCAATCTGACCGCCCTCGAGAACGTGCAGTTCATCGCGGAGCTGGTGAAGGATCCCATGGATCCCATGGATGCCATCGAGAAGGTGGGCCTGGGACAGCGGGCCAACAACTATCCCGGCCAGATGTCCGGCGGTCAGCAGCAGCGGGTGTCCATCGCCCGAGCCATCGTGAAGAAACCCAAGCTCATCCTGGCCGACGAGCCTACGGCGGCTCTGGACTACACCACCAGCATCGAGGTCCTTTCCGTCATCGAGGACATCGTGAAGAACCAGGGCGCCACGGTCATGATGGTCACCCACAACGTAGAGATCGCCAAGATGGCGGATCGGGTGGTGAAAGTGCGGGGCGGCCGGATCGCCAGCATCAAGAAGAACCTGCGCCCGGTCCATGCCCAAGAGCTGGTTTGGTGACGGACCATGAAACCCACACAGCGAAAAGACGCGTTGCGGAATATCTGGAAGCAGAAGGTCTCTTACCTGTCCATTGCGGTCATCGCGATGCTGGGGGTGACCATGTTCCTCGCCATGAATTATGGCGCCGCCGCTATCAGCGCCAACGGCTCTGCCTTCTATAACGATGCCAATTTCCGGGATATCGAGATCGTCTCCACCCGTTTGCTGTCCCCGGAGGATATGGACGTCCTCGGCGCCATCGAGGGCGTGCAGGATGTGGAAGGCGTGATCATGACCCAGGGCAAGGTGGCCTCCGGTCTGATCCGCAAGGACGTGAACGTGACCACCTGCTCGGACCGCATCAATCGCCCCGTGCTCCTGGAGGGCAAGCTGCCCACGAGTGCGGAAGCCTGCGCGGTGGAGCGGGATTTGGCCGAGGAGATGGGCTGGCAGCTGGGGGACAGGATCGAGATCACCGACGCGAAAGGCCAGCAGGCCCGGTTTTTGACGGGGAAGGAATATGTCATCGAGGGCATCGTGATCCATCCGGACCATGTGTGCGGCTCCGTGCCTGACACGCCGTATATCCTGGTGAGCCCGGAGGCCTTCGATCTGGACATCTTCGCCGGCTGTTTCATGAAGGCGGAGCTGATCCTGGACGTGCCGAAAGATAAGGGCCGGTTCGATGATCCCTACACCGCCGCGGTGAAACAGATCCGGACGCAGATCGACGCCGTTGGCCAAGAGCGGGCCCCCATCCGCCAGGCGGAGGTGGATGCCCAGCTTACCCAGGTTGCGGAGGAGCGACTGATCTCCGGCTGGGACGTGCTGGAGGAAGCCAAGGAGGAGATCCGCCGCGCCATCCGGAACAAGCTCGCCGAGGTCCTGGGCGAAGAAGCCGTGAACTCCATCGAGTGGATCACGAAATGGACGGTGAATCCCTGGGATGAGTATGCCGACGCCATGAGCTTTCATATCACAGAAGGCGTGAAGATTGATCTGAATCTGTCCCTGCGGGAGAACGTGGAGAAGCTGGTTTCTTCCCTGGCGCTGCAGGACGAGATACTCAAGAGCGCTTTCATGCTCCTGGACGGGGAGGGAGAGTATTCCCGGGAGGCGGCTACCGCCCTGCTGGCGGACAAGGTCATGCCCGGCCTGGATAAATATGAGGACAAATATGCGGAGCTGACCCAGGGCTGCTCCGCCTGGAACGATACCCATGCAAAGTTTTTGGACGGTACCCTATGGGAGGAGATCGGCCTGCCCGGCATCTGCCGCTGGATCGTCACCGACGTCAGCGGGAACATGAGCTATGTGCAGCTCAGCTCCTCCAGGGAAAGCCTTACCAGGCTCCAGATGACCTTCTCGCTCCTGTTCATCGCCGTAAGTGCCCTGGTCATCTACGCGACGGTCAGCAAGATGATCGACGAGCAGCGCAATTTGGTGGGGGCCACCAAGGCTCTGGGATTCTATCGGCGGGAGATCTTCGCCAAGTATCTGACCTTCGGCGTTTCCGGCACCCTTCTGGGCACCCTCATGGGGGTTTTGATCGCCCGCTTCGGCGTGGAACCCTTCATCCTGAACGGGTACCAGATCTATTACAGCATCGACATCACTCGGGGGACCCTGACGGTGGGCCCCACCCTGATCGTCTTCGTCGCCGGGCTGCTGCTGTCGGTTTCGGCGGTGTGGTTCGCCTGCCGGCGGCTGCTGAAGACCCCGGCGGTGACCCTGCTGCAAACGGCCATGCCCAAGGGCCGGAAGACCGCCGCCAAAGGCTCCTCTTCGCTGCCTCTCTATTCCCGGTTGATCCTGCGCAATATCCGGTCCGATCTGAAGCGGGTGATCGTCACCGTGGTCAGCGTGGCGGGTTGCTGCGCGTTGGTGGTGGTGGGGTTCACTCTCCGGCATTCAGTCAGCGGGGCGTTGGAGCGTCAGTTCACCCGGATCGTCCAATACGACGGCCTGTTCCGGTTCGATCCCGCCGTCAACGCAGAGGCTGCCGCCGTTCTGGATGAAAAGCTGAAGGAAGCGAAGGTCGGATCCTGCTTCATTCTAAACACCTATTGCACCGTCCAGGTCCGCAATCTGGACGTGGAGGAGCTGTATTGCGGGGATCTGGACGCCATGGGCCGCATGTTCCGGCTGTATGACGCCAAAACCGGGCAGCCCATGCCCCCCTCAAACGAGGGCGTCTACATCCCCAAGCGCTTCTCCGAATACTACGGGGTGCAGCCGGGCGACGTGCTGGAGCTCACCATCAACGCCACGGAGACCGTCCAGGCGCCCGTGGCCGGGGTCTTCGACAACTTCATGAACCGGGTCTTTTTCATGAGCGAAGATTGCTTCCAAGCTCTGTTCCAACGGGAGCCGGTCCACAACGCCGCTTTGGTGCGCCTGAACGGGGCAAGCGCCGACGCCCTGAACGAAGCCTTCAACGACGTTGTCGGCTATAGCGGCTATTCCGCCGCCGACGCCTTCCGCCAGCTATTCCAGTCGGCCACGTCCGTCATGAACGCGGTGGTCCTTCTGTTCATCTTCATGGCGGCGGTCATGGCGGGGGTGGTGCTCATGAACCTGACCAACATCTACATCCTGCAAAAGAAGCGGGAACTCACCGTCATGCGGATCAACGGCTTCACCACGAAGGAGACCATCGCCTACGTGACGCGGGAGACCATCGCCACCACCGCTTTGGGCATCGTGCTGGGCATCGGCCTGGGCGCCCTGCTCGGCTATGCCATCGTCCGCGCCCTGGAGCCGCCCCTTATCCAGTTCGACCGCAGCGTCAGCGTGATCGCCTGGCTGCTGGGGGCGGTCATGACGGTGTTTTTCACCGTGGTCATCAACGCCGTCGTCCTGCGCCAGGTGAAGCAGCTGAAATTGACGGACGTAGCATAAAAAACAAACGAGTCACGGGAGGAACGAATATGCTCTTTGAAAGAACCATCCTGCGGGAAGACTTGATCCGCTGCGCCCTGTGTGAGGACGCTCCCTGTACCGCCGCCTGTGGGCAGCTCCCTGTGGCGAAGATCTTGAGGAGCGTCTGGTTCGATGATGAAAAGGTCGCCGCCGCCCGACTGCCCGAGCGGCTGCCCTGCGTTTCCTGCTCCGCGCACTGTGAAAGCGCATGCGTCCGCCCCCGTGAAGTCCCCATCTGGAAGCTGATGATGCGGCTCCATGGCCGGGTCAAACCGGAACTGGAGGTGGATCTGCCCCAAGGGGACGATCTGTTAAAAACGGATCTTTGCGGCATTCCCCTGGAAAGTCCATTCCTTCTTTCCTCCTCCGTGGTGGCCAGCACCTACGACATGTGCGCCCGGGCCTTCGAAGCGGGCTGGGCCGGAGCTGCCTTCAAGACTATCTGCTCCTTCGACATCCACGAAGCCTCTCCTCGTTTTTCCGCCATCACCGGAGACAACGGGACCATCGTGGGCTTCAAGAACGTGGAGCAGCTCTCGGACCACAGCGTAGCCGAGAACATGGAGATCTTCCGAAGGCTCAAGCAGGACTTTCCCACCAAGTTCATCCTGGCCTCCATCATGGGCCAAAACGAGGCGGAGTGGGAGGAGTTGAGCCGCCTGTGCGAGGAGAACGGGGCCGACGCCATCGAGCTCAATTTCTCCTGTCCCAATATGATGGACGACGGTCTCGGCTCCGACATCGGTCAGGTGCCGGAGCTGGTGGAGCGGTTCACCGCCGCCGCCCGACGGGGCGCGAAGATACCGATCCTCGCTAAGCTCACCCCAAACGTGGCCGTCATGTCCCCGGCTGCGGAGGCAGCCCGGCGGGGCGGGGCCGACGGCATCGCCGCCATCAACACCATCAAGAGCATCATCGGTGTGAATCCCCATACCTACGTGTCCGCGCCCGCGGTCCACGGCATGTCCGCCGTGGGCGGCTACAGCGGCAACGCCGTGAAGCCCATCGCCCTGCGGTTCATCGCAGAGCTGGGGCAAAATCCGAAGCTGCAGGGCCTGCACATCAGCGCCATGGGCGGCATCGAGACCTGGCGGGATGCTCTCGAATTCATCCACCTGGGTGCAGGGAGCATCCAGGTCACCACCGCCGTCATGCAGTACGGCTATCGGATCATCGAGGATCTCAAGGCGGGCCTTGCCTACTATCTGGCGGAGAAGGGCTTCGTCAGCGTGCAGGAGGTTCGAGGCCTGGCCCTCGATTCCATCAGCGACACCACGGACGTGCTGGAGCGGGACACCGTCGTCTTCCCCAAATTCCACCGGGAAAAGTGCATCGGCTGCGGCCGCTGCGTCATCTCCTGCGCCGACGGCGGCCACCAGGCCATCCGTCTGAACGAAGATCGCAGGCCCATATTGGATGGAAAAAAGTGCGTGGGCTGCCATCTGTGCGTGCTGGTCTGCCCCCAAAGGGCCATCTCCTCCAGCCGCAAGCGGATCAGCAAAAGCAGGAAGGACAGCTGAGGATGGGCGAAGCAACGGAGGCCTCCGCCGATCGGCATCGTCCTGACGGGCAAGCTGCTCTTCGATACTTGCTTTGCAGCAATTTTGTGACGGAAAGGCGGGGAGCCAATCGCTATGATCCCGCTGGTGATCTCATTCGGCGTGCTGCTCATGGGCATGACTGCCGCCGTGTTCTGCGGGATCCTGGCGATGGCGGGGTGGTGGTCCTTGGGCTGTTCGCCCTGTACCTGGTCCTGCTGAGACGGCGCATCCGTTGGAGTACGCCGCTTGCACCGACCGGAGAGAAAGAATGAAGCGGCGTCAGCCGCTGCTTTACGATACGACTTATGACGGAAAACAGGAGGTGCTTCATGGGAAGAAATGTGTTGTCGACGGACGCCAGCGATTTTGTGCTCCTGGCCGATCATGTGCCCCATATCGTCCAGGAGATACGGTACTACGCCACCTACAACTTCATCGGCGAACGCATCGACGGCTACGAGGAGCCCATCGCCCTGCTGACGCGGGAGGCGGCCCGGGCCCTGAAGGCCGTCAGCAACGAACTGTTCGTCCAGGGGTACCGGCTGAAGGTGTTCGACGCCTATCGGCCCGTGGCTGCGGTGAAGCAGTTCATCCTCTGGGGCATCGAGGACACGGACGTGCGCATGAAGCCCTATTTCTACCCCGATCTGGAGAAGCAGGAGCTCTTTGCCAGGGGGTACATCGCCAAGCAGTCCAGCCACAGCCGGGGCAGCGCCGTGGACCTCACCCTCCTCGACATGCGCACGGGCAAGGAGCTGGACATGGGCAGCCCCTTCGATCTGTTCAGCCCCCTTTCCCATCCGGACTGCCCGGACGTGACGGATGAGCAGCACGAGAACCGGATGCTCCTGCAGCATGCCATGGTCCGCAACGGCTTTCTCCCCATCGACTGCGAGTGGTGGCACTTCGCGTTGGCGGAGGAGCCCTTCCCGGATACCTACTTCACCTTCCCCGTCTGCCGCGACGCCATCCGCACAAGGGGGTAAAGCGCAAAAAGATACCCGTTTTCGCATGGTTTTTGCGTTGGATTCCTTGACAGGTGAAACGGGGATATGGTATAAATATGTGTGTTTTTTCAACGCCGCCCCTTGCGACTGACGGAAGAATGCGGAGCACCGCAGAGGAACAGGGAGCGTATATGTAGCCGACCGTCTGGGCATTGTTGAACCTGCATGGGATCAATGTGCCCATTATTTCTTTTTTGGGAGGTGCACCACATGAAAAAAGTTGCCATCGTCATGGGCAGCGACAGCGATCTGCCCGTGGTCCGCAAGGCCACGGACGTCCTCGCCGCCTTTGAAGTCCCCTTCGAGGCCCACATCTTTTCCGCCCATCGGACCCCGGATGAGGCCCGGGATTTCGCCCGGAACGCCCGGGAGCAGGGTTTCGGCGTCATCATCGCCGTGGCGGGCATGGCCGCCCATCTGGGCGGTGCCATCGCCGCCAACACCACCCTTCCCGTCATCGGCATCCCCTGCAAGGGCGGGGCCCTGGACGGGCTGGACGCCCTCCTCTCCACGGTCCAGATGCCCAGCGGCATCCCCGTGGCCACAGTGGCCCTGAACGGGGGCGCCAACGCCGCCCTGCTGGCTATCGAGATCCTGGCGGTGGAGGACGGGACCCTGGCCGAGAAGCTGGCCGCAAAGCGCCGGGCCGACGCCGAGACCGTACTCAGGAAGGACGCCGCGGTCATGACCGCGCTGCAATAAGGACCATTTTATTTTGAAAAGGAGAAAAACCATGGAACCGAAACTCGTGTATACCGGCAAGACCAAGAACGTGTACGCTCTGGACAACGGCAACTACCTCTTGAAATTCAAGGACGACTGCACCGGCAAGGACGGCGTCTTCGATCCGGGCGAAAACAGCGTGGGCCTCACCATCGAGGGCGTGGGCGACGTGAACCTTCGCATGTCCGTGTACTTCTTCGAGAAGATCAACGCCGCCGGCATCAAGACCCACTACGTATCCGCGGACCTTGGGAACACCACCATGGAGGTCCGGCCCGCCAAGGTCTTCGGCAAGGGGTTGGAGGTCATCTGCCGCCACAAGGCTGTGGGCAGCTTCTACCGCCGCTACAGCGACTATGTGGAGCTGGGCGCGGATCTGCCCGCCTACGTGGAGACCACCTTCAAGAACGACGAGAAGGGCGACCCCCTGGTGACGAAGGATGGCCTCATCGTCCTGGGCGTCATGACGGCGGAGCAGTACGACGCCATCAAGGAGATGACCCAGCGGATCACCCAGATCGTGGCGGACGACATGAAGGAGAAGGGCCTGGTCCTCTACGACATCAAGTTCGAGTTCGGCTACGACACCGACGGCTCCGTCATGCTCATCGACGAGATCGCCTCCGGCAACATGCGGGTCTATAAGAACGGGGAATACATCGACCCCATGACCCTTTCCAAGCTCTTCTTCGCCGAGGCGTAAGGCCCATGGGCGGCTTCTTCGGCATCACCTCCCGGAAGGACTGTCTCGTGGACGTGTTCTTCGGGACGGACTATCATTCCCATCTGGGCACCCGTCGAGGGGGCCTAGCGGCCTACGACCCTGAGATCGGCCTCCAGCGGAAGATCCACAGCATCGAGAACGCCCCCTTCCGGACCAAGTTCGAAAACGTGTTCCATGAGATGCGGGGCATAGCCGCCATCGGCTGCATCAGCGACACGGATCCCCAGCCCCTGCTGGTCCGGTCCCGGCTGGGCAACTACGCCATCTGCATCATCGGCGTCATCCGCAACGCGGACGAGCTCATCGAGACCTGCCTCTCCAAGGAGGGGGGGTACTTCGACGCCATGACCGGCGGCCGGGTGAACAGCACCCAGTTATTCTCCGCCCTCATGAGCCAGAAGACCGACTTTGCCGAAGGCATCCGCTACGCCCAGGAGCTTATCGAGGGCACGGCCTCCGTCCTCATCCTGAAGGACGACGGCAGCCTCATCGCCGCCCGGGACAAGGTGGGCCGGCTCCCCGTCTGCATCGGCAAAAGCGAGGCCGGCTACGCCGTGTCCTTCGAGTCCTTCGCCTGCCTGAAGCTGGGCTTCGAGCTGGAGCGGGAGCTGGGCCCCGGGGAGATCGTCCACCTCACGCCGGAGGGCGAGGAGGTGCTGCGGTCCGCGGGAAAGACGAAGCGGATCTGCTCCTTCCTGTGGAGCTACTATGGGTACCCCACCTCCAACTACGAGGGGGTGAACGTGGAGGCCATGCGCTACCGGAACGGAGAGATCATGGCCGAGCAGGACGAGCAGAATGGCTTCGATGAGCCCATCGACTACGTGGGCGGGGTCCCCGATTCCGGCACGCCCCACGCCATCGGCTATGCCAACCAAAGCGGCAAAAAGTTCGCCCGGGCCTTCATCAAGTACACCCCCACCTGGTCCCGGAGCTTCATGCCCCAGACCCAGACGGATCGGGATCGGATCGCCAAGATGAAGCAGATCCCCGTCCACGAGCTGATCCAGGGGAAAAACCTCCTCTTCGTGGACGATTCCATCGTCCGGGGCACCCAGCTGAAGGAGACCGTGGAATTCCTCTATGAGAACGGCGCCAAGGCGGTCCACATGCGCTCCGCCTGCCCGCCCATCCTCTTCGGCTGCAAGTTTTTGAACTTCTCCCGGAACACCTCCGACATGGATCTCATCGCTCGGCGGGTGATTTTGGAGCTGGAGGGGGAGGAGGGCTTTGCCCATCTGGACGAATATACCGACGGCACCACGGAGCGGGGAAAGAACCTACGCCGGGCCATTGCGGACCGGTTCCACTTCGCCTCCTTGGACTTCCAGTCCCTGGAGGGCGTCATCAAAGCCATCGGCCTGCCCCCCTGCGAGCTGTGCACCTATTGCTGGAACGGAAAGGAGTAAACTATGACCGATTCTAAATCCCGGTCCGAGGCCTACGCCGCGGCGGGCGTGGACATCACCGCCGGCTACAAGGCCGTTGAACTCATGAAAAGCCACATCGCCCGCACCGCCACGGCGGGGGTCTGCTCCGACATCGGCGGCTTCGGCGGCCTGTTCGTGCCGGACATCGCCGGCATGACCGAGCCCGTGCTGGTCTCCGGCACCGACGGCGTGGGCACCAAGCTGAAGCTGGCCTTTTTGATGGACAGGCACGACACCGTGGGCATCGACTGCGTGGCCATGTGCGTCAACGACATCATCTGCTGCGGGGCCAAGCCCCTCTTCTTCCTCGATTACATCGCCTGCGGCAGGAACGTGCCCGAGCGGATCGCCGACATCGTCAAGGGCGTCGCAGACGGCTGCGTCCAGGCGGGGGCGGCCCTCATCGGCGGGGAGACCGCCGAGATGCCCGGCTTCTACCCGGAGGACGAATACGATCTCGCAGGCTATTCCACGGGCATCGTGGACCGGCCCCGGATCATCGACAACGGGACCATGGCCCCCGGGGACGCGATCATCGCCCTGCCCTCCAGCGGCGTCCATTCCAACGGCTTCTCCCTGGTGCGGAAGGTCTTCGACGTGGAGCACGCGGACCTTCATGCCCCCCTGGCGGAGCTGGGCGGAAGGTCCCTGGGCGAGACCCTCCTCACGCCTACGAAGATCTACGTAAAGCCGGTGCTGGCCCTTTTGAAGCAGGTCCAGGTGAAGGGCATCTCCCACATCACCGGCGGCGGCTTCTATGAGAACATCCCCCGCAGCATCCCCCAGGGCCTGTGCGCCAGGATCGACCGGGCCCGCGTGCGGGTGCTGCCCATCTTCCACCTGATCCAAAAGCGGGGCAACATCCCCGAACGGGACATGTTCAACACCTTCAACATGGGCGTGGGCATGAGCCTGGTGGTGGCCGAAAAGGACGCCGAGAAAGCCCTTGAGATCCTTCGGGAGAACGGGGAGGACGCCTATCGGATCGGCGTCATCGAAGAGAGCGAGGAGAAGATCGTCATATGCTGAGCAAAAGCCGGCCCAAGGCGAAGATCGCCGTGCTGGTCTCCGGCGGCGGCACCAATCTGCAGGCCATTTTGGACGCCCAGGCGGCGGGGAAGCTCCCCCACGGGGAGGTATCGTTGGTGGTCTCCAACCGGACCGGCGCCTACGCCCTGGAGCGGGCCAAAGCGGCGGGGGTGGAGGCCCTCACCCTGACGAAAAAGGCCTGCGGCGGCCAGGCGGGCTTTGAAGCGGCCCTCCAAAAGGCTTTGACGGACCGGGGCATCGAGCTCATCGTGCTGGCGGGCTTTTTGGCCATCCTCAGCGGAGCCTTCACCGACCGCTGGCCCCGGCGGATCTTGAACGTGCACCCGTCCTTGATCCCCGCCTTCTGCGGCGAGGGGTTCTACGGGCTGAGGGTCCACGAGGCCGCCCTCCAAAAGGGCGTGAAGGTGACCGGCGCCACGGTCCATTTCGTCAACGAGGTCCCGGACGGGGGAGAGATCCTCTTTCAAAAGGCGGTCCGGGTCCGACCGGGGGACACCCCGGAGACGCTGCAGCGCCGGGTCATGGAGCAGGCGGAATGGAAGCTGCTCCCCCGGGCGGTGGAGCTGGTGAGCCGAGAGATCGTCTCCCGGCGGGATACCCAAGAATAGGAGGACACCATGGACATCTACGGCGCACAGGATATTTCCACCCTGCTTACCGGCAACCCCTATCCGGGCCGGGGCATCGTCATGGGCAAGACCCCCGACGGCAGCCAAGCCGTCTGCGCCTATTTCATCATGGGCCGCAGCGACAACTCCCGGAATAGGATCTTCGTGATCCGGGACGGGGCCCTCTTTACGGAGCCCTTCGACCCCAGCCGGGTGAAGGACCCCAGCCTCATCATCTACGCCGCCCTGCGGCAGTATGGGAACAGGCTCATCCTCACCAACGGGGACCAGACGGACACCGTCTATGAGGGGCTGCAGGCGGGCAAGAGCTTTTCCGAAGCCCTCTCTTCCCGCTGCTTCGAGCCCGACGGTCCCAACTTCACCCCCCGGATCAGCGGCCTGCTGACCTTTGAAAACGGGGATTTTTCCTATGAGATGAGCATTTTGAAGAGCATCGACGAAGCCGGAAGCGGCTGCAGCCGATACACCTTCAGCTACCCGGCGAAGGCGGGCCTTGGCCACTTCCTCCACACCTACGTCACCGACGGCGACCCGCTGCCCACCTTCCAGGGGGAGCCCAAGCGGGTGAGGATGCTGGACGACATCGACGAATTTTCCGAGGCCCTCTGGGCCGCCCTGGACGAGAACAACCGCATCTCCCTCTACGTGCGGTACACCGATGTGTTGACCGGGGCCGTCAGCGAGACCCTCATCAACAAGAACTAAGGAGGCCCCATGAACGAGTTCGAACTCAAATACGGCTGCAACCCCAACCAGAAGCCCGCCCGCATCTATATGGCGGACGGCGGGGCTCTGCCGGTGCAGGTCCTGTGGGGCCGCCCCGGCTATATCAACTTTTTGGACGCTCTCAACGCCTGGCAGCTGGTGCGGGAGCTGAAGGGGGCCCTGGGCCTGCCCGCGGCGGCCTCCTTCAAGCACGTGTCCCCCAGCGGCAGCGCTTTGGGCCTGCCCCTTGACGACAGGCTGAAACGGGCCTGCTTCGTGGAGGACGTGCCGGGGCTGGACGATTCCCCCCTGGCCTGCGCCTACGCCCGGGCCCGGGGCACGGATAGGCTCTGCTCCTTCGGCGACTGGGTGGCCCTGAGCGACGTGTGCGACGTGACCACCGCCCGCCTTATCAAGCGGGAGGTCAGCGACGGGGTCATCGCCCCGGGCTACGAACCGGAGGCCTTGGAGATCTTGCGGACCAAGCGGGGCGGGAAATACAACGTGGTTGAAATCGACCCGGACTACGTGCCCGCGGCCCGGGAGAAAAAGCAAGTCTTCGGCGTCACCTTCGAGCAGGGGCGGAACGACTGCAGGATCGACAGGAGCCTGCTTTCCAACCTGGTCACCGCCAACAAGGACCTGCCCGAGAGCGGGGCGCGGGACCTGATCGTGTCCCTCGTCACCCTGAAATACACCCAGTCCAACTCCGTCTGTTACGCCGTGGACGGCCAGGCTATCGGCGTGGGCGCGGGGCAGCAGTCCCGCATCCACTGCACCCGCCTCGCCGGCACCAAGGCGGACACCTGGTTCTTGCGCCAGGCGGACAAGGTCCTGGACCTTCCCTTCAAGCCGGGGCTGGGCCGGCCGGACCGGGACAACGCCGTGGACGGCTATATCAACCAAAATGAGGAGGATGTGACCGCGGACGGGGTTTGGCAGCGGTACTTCACCCGGCGGCCGGAGCCCTTCACCAGGGCGGAGCAGCGGGCGTATCTCGATACCGTCCGGAACGTGGCCCTGGGGTCCGACGCCTTCTTCCCCTTCTCCGACAATATCGAGCGGGCCTTCCGCTCCGGCGTACAATACGTGGCGGAGCCCGGCGGCTCCATCCGGGACGACGCGGTCATCGACTGCTGCGACAAACACGGCATGGTCATGGCCTTTACGGGCCTGCGCCTGTTCCACCACTAAGGAGGTACCTATGAACGTCATGGTCATCGGCGGCGGCGGGCGGGAGCACGCCATCGTGAAGAAACTGCGGGAGAACCGGCAGATCGACGAGCTGTACGTGCTGCCCGGCAACGGAGGCATGGCCCGGGAGGCCGTTTGCGTGCCCATCGGCGCCACGGATTTGCCCGCCATCGCGGCCTTCGCCCGGGAGAAAGCCATCGACTACGCGGTGGTCACCCCCGACGATCCCCTGGTCCTGGGGGCGGTGGACCTGCTGGAGGGGCAGGGGGTGCCCTGCTTCGGCCCCAACAAGGCGGCCGCCATCCTGGAGGGGAGCAAGGCCTTCGCCAAGGATTTCATGGCCCGGCACCGCATCCCCACCGCGGCCTATCACACCTTTTCCGACCCGGCGGCGGCCCTTGAGTACGTGAAGGACTGCCCCCTGCCCACCGTCATCAAGGCGGACGGCCTGGCCCTGGGCAAGGGCGTGGTCATCGCCGAGACCCGGCAGGCGGCGGAAGCGGCGGTCCGGGCGGCCATGTGCGAGGGCAAATTCGGCCACAGCGGGGAGACCGTGGTCATCGAGGAGTTTTTGACCGGGCCCGAGGTGTCGGTCCTGGCCTTTACCGACGGGAAGACCCTGGTGCCCATGGTCAGCTCCATGGACCACAAGCGGGCTCTCGACGGGGATAAGGGGCTGAACACCGGCGGCATGGGCACCGTGGCCCCCAACCCCTACTACACGGCGGCAGTGGCCGACCGGTGCATGGCGGAGATCTTTTTGCCCACCATCCGGGGCATGGCGGCGGAGGGGCGGCCCTTCAAGGGGTGCCTCTACTTCGGCCTCATGCTGACGGAGAAGGGCCCCAAGGTGATCGAGTACAACTGCCGCTTCGGGGACCCGGAGACCCAGGTGGTGCTGGCCCTTTTGGAAAGCGATCTGTTCACCGTCATGCAGGCGGTGACCGAGGAGCGTTTGAGCGAGGCGGAGGTCCGCTTCGCTGACGGGGCGGCGGCTTGCGTGATCCTGGCTTCCCAGGGATATCCCCTTGCCTACGAGAAGGGGTTTGAGATCTCCATGACCGAGGCGGTCCGGCCCCATCTGCTCTTTGCCGGCGCCAAGGAGAAGGACGGGAAGCTCTACACCAGTGGCGGCCGGGTCCTGGGCGTGGTGGCCAGGGGCAAGGATCTGCGGGAGGCGTTGGCCCTCGCCTACGGGCAGGTGGAGCAGGTCTCCTTTACAAACGAGTTTTATCGCCGGGACATCGGCAAGCGGGCGTTGGAGGCGTGATATGGTATATCGGATCTTCGTGGAAAAGAAGCCGGGCTTTGCCCAGGAGGCGGAGGCCCTGCAGCGGGAGCTGACGGACTTTTTGGGCATCGGTTCCCTCACCGGGCTCAGGCTGTTGAACCGGTACGACGGGGAGGACATCTCCAAGGCCCTCTTCGACCAGGCGGTGCGCACCGTGTTTTCGGAGCCCCAGGTGGACACGGCCACCGAGACCCCCGATTTCGGCGGCGGGACGGTGTTCGCCGTGGAGTATCTGCCGGGCCAGTTCGACCAGCGGGCGGATTCCGCGGCCCAGTGCATCCAGCTCATCTCCCAGGGGGAGCGGCCCTTGATCCGCTCCGCCAAGGTCTACGTCCTCTACGGGGCCCTGACCGAGGGGGAGATCGCCGAGATCAAGAAATACGTCATCAACCCGGTGGAGGCCCGGGAATCGTCCTTGGAGAAGCCCGAGACCCTGCGGACGGCTTACGCCATCCCCACCGAGGTGAAGACCCTGACGGGCTTCCGGGCCCTGGACGGGGCGGGCCTTTCCGCCTTCATCCGGGACTACGGCCTCGCCATGGACGTGGACGACATCGCCTTCTGCCAGCGGTACTTCGCCGACGAGGGCCGGGACCCCACCATCACCGAGATCCGCATGATCGACACCTACTGGTCCGATCACTGCCGCCACACCACCTTTTTGACCGAGATCGATGACGTCGCCTTCGAGGACGAGCTTTTGCAGCGGGCCTATGAGAGCTATCTTGATACCCGCAGGGCCCTCGGCCGGACCAAGCCCGTCTGCCTCATGGACATCGCCACCCTGGCGGCCAAGCATCTGAAGGCCCAGGGGAAGCTCGACAAGCTGGACGAATCCGAGGAGATCAACGCCTGCACCGTGAAGATGGAGGTGGACGCCGACGGGAAGAAGGAGCCCTGGCTCCTGCTCTTCAAGAACGAGACCCACAACCACCCCACGGAGATCGAGCCCTTCGGCGGCGCGGCCACCTGCATCGGCGGCGCCATCCGGGACCCCCTCTCCGGCCGGGCCTACGTATACGGGGCCATGCGGGTCACCGGGGCGGCGGATCCCACCCGGCCCGTCAGCGAGACCATCCCCGGCAAGCTCCCTCAGCGGAAGCTGGTCACCACGGCGGCGGCGGGCTACGCCTCCTACGGGAACCAGATCGGCCTCGCTACGGGGATCGTGGACGAGATCTATCATCCGGGCTACGCCGCCAAGCGCATGGAGATCGGGGCGGTCATCGCCGCCGCGCCGGCTGAGAACGTGCGCCGGGAGCGGCCCATCCCCGGGGACGCGGTCATCCTGTTGGGCGGCTCCACGGGCCGGGACGGCATCGGCGGGGCCACGGGCTCCAGCAAGGCCCACACCGCCCACTCCGTGGAGACCTGCGGGGCGGAGGTGCAGAAGGGGAACGCTCCCGAGGAGCGGAAGCTCCAGCGGCTGTTTCGGAACCCCACCGCCTGCCGGATGATCAAGCGGTGCAACGACTTCGGCGCGGGCGGCGTGTCCGTGGCCATCGGCGAGCTGGCCGACGGGCTGCTCATCGATCTAAACGCGGTGCCCAAAAAGTATGAGGGATTGGACGGCACGGAGCTGGCCATCAGCGAATCCCAGGAGCGGATGGCCGTGGTGGTGGCCCGGGAGGACGTGGACCGGTTTTTGAGCCTGGCGCAGGAGGAGAACCTGCAGGCCTGTCCCGTGGCCCGGGTCACGGAGGAGCCAAGGCTGGTCATGACCTGGAACGGAAAGCGAATCGTGGACATCGGTCGAGACTTTTTGAATTCCAACGGCGCCCCCAAGCATATCCGGATCCAGGCGCCCCGGCCCGCCCTGGAGCCCAAGCCCGTCACGGGCTCCTTCGGGGAGAATATGACGCGGCTGGCCGGCGACCTCAACGTCTGCTCCCGCAGGGGCCTCTCCGAGCGGTTCGATTCCACCATCGGCGCGGGGGCGGTGCTCATGCCCTTCGGCGGCAAGCACCAGATGACCCCGGTCCAGGCCATGGTCCAGAAGGTGTCCATGGAGAAGAAGCACACGAAGACCTGCTCCCTCATGGCCTGGGGCTACGACCCCATCCTCACCGGCGAGAGCCCCTTCCACGGGGCCTACGGCGCGGTGGTGGAGTCCGTCTCCAAGCTCGTCGCCACCGGCGCCAGCTTCGAGGACGTGTATCTGACCTTCCAGGAGTATTTTGCCAAGCCCGGCCGGGACCCCAAGCGGTGGGGCATGCCCTTCGCGGCCCTGCTGGGAGCCTTCCGGGCCCAGATGGATCTGGGCATCGGGGCCATCGGCGGCAAGGACTCCATGAGCGGCACCTTCGAAAATCTGGACGTGCCCCCCACGCTGGTGTCCTTCGCCGTCACCACGGAGGCGGAGGAGCACATCGTATCCAACGATTTCAAGGGCGCGGGCCATCCGGTGGCGCTGCTTTCCCCCGCATACGACGAGAACGGCCTGCCCGGGAAGGAGTCCCTTCTGGCCCTCTTCGATCGGGTGGCGGAGCTGCTTCACAGCGGCAAGGCGGTGGCTGCCTACACCCCGGAGCGGGGCGGCGCGGCGGCTGCCGTGATGAAGATGGCCTTCGGCAACGGTTTGGGCTTCCGGTTCGATCCCAAGGTACCCCTTGAGACGCTTCTGGAGGATCGGCCCGGCAGGTTCCTGCTGGAGCTCACGGAGCCTTTGGAGGAGGGCCTCCTCCTGGGCGAGACCAGGGCGGACTTCGCCTTCACCTACGGGGCGGAAACTTTGGGCGGGGCGGCCCTGCAGCGGATCTATGAGGACCGGCTGGAGGGGGTCTACCCCTGCAACATCCCCGCGCCGGAGGGCCCGGTGGAGAACTTCAGCTACGTGGCCGCCGCCCATCCCAAGGCCAAAGTCCATGTGGCCAAGCCCCGGGTGCTGATCCCCGTGTTCCCCGGCACCAACTGCGAGTACGACAGCGCCAAGGCCGTTCGGGACGCGGGGGGCGAGCCCGTGGTGCTGGTCCTCAACAACCTGTCCGCCGCGGGCATCGTGGCCTCCACGGACCGGTTCAGTCGGGCTCTGAAAAACGCCCAGATGGTCTTCCTTCCCGGCGGCTTCTCCGGCGGCGACGAGCCCGACGGCAGCGGCAAGTTCATCACCGCCTTCTTCCGCAACGAGCGCATCAAGGACGGGGTCACGGACCTTTTAGACAACCGGGACGGCCTCATGTGCGGCATCTGCAACGGCTTCCAGGCCCTCATCAAGCTGGGCCTGGTGCCCTTCGGCCGGATCATGGACACGGACGAAAGCTGCCCCACCCTGACCTACAACCTGATCCACCGGCACCAGTCCCGGATCGTGCGGACCCGGATCGCCTCCAATCTGTCCCCCTGGCTCAGCCTCATGGACGTGGGCGACGTGGTGAACGTGCCCATCTCCCACGGGGAGGGCCGCTTCATCGCCGACGAGGCCCTCATCCGCAAGCTGGCGGAAAACGGCCAGATCGCCACACAATACGTGGATCTTGAGGGCCGGGCCACCCTAAACGTGCGCTTCAATCCCAACGGCTCCCTCTACGCCATCGAGGGCATCACCTCCCCGGACGGCCGCGTCTTCGGCAAGATGGGCCACAGCGAGCGCATCGGCGCCGGCCTCTACCGAAACGTTCCCGGCACCTACGACAGCCGCATGTTCGAGGCCGCGGTCAGGTACTTCGATTGACGGGTGCACGAGGCGCACGCTAAAACACACATACCAACAAAGGCCGCTGCCATGGGGCAGCGGCCTCGCTTTTATCGGGGACGGCCTGCTTCAGCCTAAGGTGTTCAGCATGCAGGCGGAGAAGGAGTTCACATAGGTCTCTATGGGCAGATCCCCGGGCTTGCCCGTTTCTGCCGCCTCCAGGCCCGCCAAAACGGCGCCGGGGTCCATGGGAGCGAGGGGCTTGGAAAAGTCGATCCGTTCCAACCAGAGGATGCAGGGCAGAAAGGCCCTGAGATGGAGAGCGTCGGTCATGCCGGGGAGGCCGGATGCGGTAAGGTCGATGGTCAGCTCCTGCCACTCCCGGGTGATGGTGGGATGGCCCCCGTCCTTCAGCACGAGATCGCTGAACCGGACGGCGTAGAATCGGGCGTTTTGGGGATGAAGATCCAAGATCAGCATGCGCTCCTCGCCGCCGATGTCGCCCTTCACCCGGATGGTCAAGTATCTGCACCAGCCGATGCCCTCCAGGGACCACATATCCACCGTCTCGCCCCAATCGGCCATCCATTCGTCGGCGTGGGCGTAATAGGCATCCTCGCTTTCATAGGCCTTCCCGTCGAAGGCGGGGGGCCGCATATCCAGCTTCAGGGCGCCGCCGTCGTTTTTGGCCCGCACGTTCTTCCAGCTGCTCTCCCGGATGGAGGCGCCGTTGGGGCCGACTTCGGGCATATGCTCCGGGTCCCTGTCCTGAAAATCGTCCCAGAGGAAGGACTCGGGCATGGCCTTTTCCTCCGCAGCCTGAGGGGCCGGCTCGCCGGCGGGAGCTTCCGCGGCGGGGGCCTGGGCAGCCGGGGCGCAGGCGGCCCACAAAAGGATCAGGCCGACGGCCAATATACCTGCGAAGCGCTTTTTCATGGGGGACCTCCCTGTGCTTGGGGGGAGCCGTCCCCCCATCCTGCTTTCAGTATAGGGGCTGGCGGGGGGAGAGTCAAGGGCAAGTCCCCTTGTCCCCTTCGACCTTTGGAAAAAGTCCTTTCCTACGGGCCGCGGCTGTGGTATACTGGAATAATAGGAGGCGCGTATGGCGTATCAGGCATTGTACAGGACCTACCGGCCCGAGCAGTTCGGGCAGATGGCGGGCCAGAAGCATATCACCACCATCCTCAAAAACCAGGTGCGGGAGGGGCAGCTCTCCCACGCCTATCTCTTCTGCGGCTCCCGGGGCACGGGCAAGACCACCACGGCCCGGATCCTGGCCAAGGCCATCAACTGCCTCCATCCGGAGGAGGGGGAGCCCTGCCTTGCCTGCGAGAACTGCCGGACGGCGGCGGGCCAGAACGCGGACATCATCGAGATCGATGCGGCCAGCAACAACAGCGTGGAGAACGTGCGGGAGTTGATCTCCCAGGCCCAGTTCGCCCCCCTGCAGCTCAGGTATCGGGTGTTCATCATCGACGAGGTCCACATGCTCTCCGGCTCCGCCTTCAACGCCCTGCTCAAGACCCTGGAGGAGCCGCCGGAGCACGTGGTGTTCATCCTGGCCACCACGGAGCCCCAAAAGCTCCCGGCTACCATCATCTCCCGGTGCCAGCGGTTCGACTTCCATCGGCTCACCGTGCCGGAGATCATGGGCTACATGCAATACATTTTGAAGGCGGACGGAGCCCAGGCGGAGCCCGACGGCCTTCGGATCATCGCCCGGGCGGCGGACGGGGGCATGCGGGACGCCCTGTCCCTTCTGGACCAGTGCCTCTCCTTCTGTCACGGGCGGGTGACCGCCGGGGACGTGGAGAGCATCCTGGGCATCATGGACGAAAGCTTCCTCTTCGACATGGCGGAGAAGCTCCTCACCGGGGACGGGCGGGGGGCCCTCATGGGCCTGGACGAGGTGGTGCGGCAGGGCCGGGACATGACCGTCTTCGCCGGGGAGCTGGCGGGGCACATGCGCTCGCTCCTCTTAGCCAAGGCCTGCGGGGACTGCGCCGACATGCTCTCCTGCACCCAGGATCGGATGGCCCGGTACCAGCAGCAGGCGGCCAAGCATTCCAACGCCCGCATCCTCTACGCCATGGAGCAGCTCATGGGCGTCCAGAACGACATGCGGTACTACCCCTCGCCCCGGATGCTCCTGGAGACGGTGCTGGTGCGGATCGCTCAGCCCGTGGAGGATCAGGGAACGGAGGCTTTGGCGGCCCGCATCGCCTTATTGGAAGAAAAACTGAAGGTTTTGACGGAACAGGGCATCCCGGCGGCCCCGGCAGCGGCGCCCGCGGCGGCTGCCCCGGCCCAGCCGGTCTACGAGGAGGACTACCTCCCCGAGCCGCCCCCGGAGGAGGGGTATCTGCCGGAGGAGGCCTTCGAGCCCCCGGCGGCCCCGGCTCCCGTGCCGGCCCCCGAACCGGCCCCGAAGCCGATAGAGGAGAGGCCCCCGGCCCCCGCGCCGGCGGCGGCTCCGGCAGCGCCTCAAGGGCCTGCCTCCGCCAACGAGGCGGACGCCCTGTGGAAGCAGGTCCTTGCCCAGGTCCAGAAGGTGAACGCCCTCATCCATAAGAGCGCCGCCTTCGGCCAGGCCACGGCCCTGACGGAGGACCAGCTGACCGTCTCCTTCGCCCCGGTCTACGCCGGGAAGATGAAGATGCTGAACGCCCGAAGCGTGGCGGTGCTCCAGGGGGAGCTGGACAAGCTCAAACCCGGGGTCCGGCTGCTCCTTCGGGAGGGGGAGAGCGACGGGGACGTGGCGGATCTGGTGGGCCTGTTCAAGGACAAGCTGACCATCACCTAAGGATAAACGATATTGTAACGGAGGTACATAGATATGGCAAAGCACGGCGGATTCCCCATGGGCGGCATGGGCAACATGCAGCAGCTCATGAAGCAGGCCCAGCGGATGCAGGAGAACATGCAGAAAAAGCAGGCGGAGCTGAACGCCCAGGAGTTTTCGGCCTCCTCCGGCGGCGGCATGGTGAAGGTCACGGTGAACGGGGCCCGGGAGGTCCTGTCCGTGGAGATCGACCCCCAGTGCGTGGACCCGGACGACGTGGAGATGCTCCAGGATCTGGTCCTTTCCGCGGTGAACGGGGCCCTCAAGGAGGCCGCTTCCACCGTGGAGCAGGAGATGGGCAAGCTCACCGGCGGCATGAACCTGGGCTTCTGATATGGCCATCGAATCCATCGAACGGCTGACGGTGCAGCTGGGCCGGCTCCCGGGCATCGGGCGCAAGACGGCGGCCCGGCTGGCCTATCATATTTTGGGCGTGCCCCCGGAGCAGGCCCAGGAGCTGGCTCAGGCCATCACCGACGCCCGGCAGAAGGTCCACAACTGCCCCATCTGCGGCACCTACACCGACGGGGAGCTCTGCGAGATCTGCGCCGACCCCCGGCGGCGGGCGGACGTGATCTGCGTGGTCTCCGACCCCAAGGACGTGATCGCCATGGAGAAGACGAGGGAGTTCAACGGCCGGTACCACGTGCTCTTCGGCGCCCTGTCCCCCATGGAGGGCATCGGCCCCAAGGACATCAAGATCAACGAGCTGCTGGAGCGCTGCAAGACCGGTGAGGTGAAGGAGGTCATATTGGCCACCAACCCGGACGTGGAGGGGGAGGCCACCGCCTCCTATATCGCCCGGCTCCTAAAGCCCCTGGGCGTCACAGCCTCCCGCATCGCCCACGGCATCCCCATCGGCGGGAACTTGGAGTACACCGACGAGGTGACATTGGCCAAGGCCCTGGAGGGGCGGAGGAATCTGTGATTTTGGAGAAAAAAGAACGAAGGAGGGGCTGTGCCGTGGGCATAGCCCTCTTTGCTTTCGGCAGGCATGGCGCGGTCGTCTTCAGCCAACCGCGTTTTTTTCTTGACAGCTTCAAATATATTTGATAAAATATAATAGAATCAAACAAGAAGAGGCCGCTGTATGGATCATCGGTATCATGAAACCATGAAGCTCAAAAACCAGCTTTGCTTTCCGCTGTATGCTGCCGCGCGAAACGTAACGAACCTGTATACGCCGTATTTACGGCCCCTGGGGCTGACCTATACCCAGTATATCGCGTTTCTGGCGTTGTGGGAAAGGGACGGGATCACCGTCGGGGAGCTATGCGAAACGCTGATGCTGGATAATGGGACGATCTCTCCGCTGCTCAAGAAGATGCAGCAGGCGGGGTATATTGAACGGACCAGAAGCGAACGGGACGACCGGGTGGTCGTGATCACGCTGACGGAGGCGGGCAAAGCCCTGCAGGAACAAACGAAGGATGTGCCGGCGAAGGTGGCGAGCTGTCTTGCCCTGCCGCCGGAGAAGGCCCAGACGCTTTATGGGCTGCTGTATGAACTCTTGGACAATCAAAAAATGAAAGGAAGCAAAAAATGAAAACGATCTATGATTTCACGGTGAAGGACAGAAAAGGGACCGACGTCAGTCTGTCCGAATACAAGGGCAAGGTGCTGCTGATCGTCAACACGGCCACCGGCTGCGGCTTCACCCCGCACTACGATCCCCTCGAAGCCATGTATAAGGAGCTTCGTGACAAGGGTTTTGAGATCCTCGATTTTCCCTGCAATCAGTTTGCCAATCAGGCGCCCGGCAGCGAGGACGAGATCCACGAGTTCTGCACGCTGAAGTTCGGCGCGGACTTCCCCCAGTTCAAGAAGATCGACGTCAACGGCGAGTCTGCCGACCCGCTGTTTGCGTTCCTTGCGACGGAAAAGCCCTTTGCGGGCTTCGGCAAGGGCATCAAAAACGGGATGCTCGAGAAGTTCGCCAACATGAACAACAAAGCGTTCGGCGATAAGGCGTATATCAAGTGGAACTTCACGAAGTTTCTGATCGATCGCGAGGGCAAGGTCGTCGCCCGCTTCGAGCCGACCGTGGACATGGGGGAAGTCAGAAAAGCCGTGGAAGCAGCCCTTTGAGGAGATATCATGACGGATATTACGATTGAAGCCGCCGACAGAGAAAAAGCCATCGTCCGTACCAGCGTCATCGGGATCGTCACGAACGTGCTGCTGGTGGGTTTCAAAGCCTTCGTCGGCTTGATGTCCAACTCCATCGCGATCATCCTGGATGCGGTCAACAACCTCAGCGACGCCCTTTCGTCGGTGGTCACGATCATCGGCGCGAAACTGGGCGCCAAGCAGCCGGACAAAAAGCATCCTCTGGGCTATGGCAGGATCGAATATCTAAGCTCCATGATCGTGGCCGCCCTCGTGCTGTACGCGGGCATCACGTCCTTGGTGGAATCGATCAAAAAGATCATCCATCCGGAAGCCGCGGACTACGGCGCGGTCACCCTCGTCATCCTCTTCGTGGCTATCGCCGCCAAGCTGATCCTGGGCCTGTATGTGAAAAAGCAGGGCAAAAGGGTCAACTCCAGCGCCCTCGTCGCCTCCGGCTCCGACGCCATGTTCGACGCGATCCTGTCCGCTTCGGTGCTGGCCTCGGCCGTTGTCTATTTGATTTGGGGCGTCTCCCTGGAAGCTTACGTGGGCGTGGTGATCGCGGGCTTCATCATCAAGGCGGGCGTCGAGATGATGATCGAAACGCTGAACGACATCATCGGCAAGCGGGAGGACGCGGAGACCACCAAGGACCTTAAAGACATCATCTGCGAGGAGGAAGCGGTACTCGGCGCGTATGACGTGACGCTGTTCAATTACGGGCCGAACAAGAACTACGGCTCCGTGCACGTGGAATTGCCGGACACCCTGACGGTGGACCAGGTGGACCGCATCACGCGGCGCATCCAAAACAACGTTTTCCGCAGGACCGGCGTCCTCCTGACCGGCATCGGCGTCTATTCCTTCAACACGTCCGACGACGAAGCGGCCCGGATGCGCAACCGGATCCAGGAGACGGTCCTATCCCACGACTGGGCGCTGCAGATGCACGGCTTCTATGCCGATACGGAACAGAAGACCCTCCGCTTTGACGTGGTCATGAGCTTCGACGTGGATCGGAAGGAGGCGCTGGAAGCCCTGCACGGGGAGATCAGCGGCCTGTATCCGGACTACGAGATCCTGATCGTGCCGGACGTGGATATGGCGGACTGACCCGAAGCAAGGGATCCCTTCCGGCTGCGGCAGGCTTCATCCAACCGTCAGGCGAGTTGCCTCCCGCGACAGGCGCTGGTTTTTGGACTCCGGGTTTGGTATGCTAAGGCCAACGAAAACAAGGAGGACGAACCAATGGAAATGGGAAAGGAAATTCGCCGGCTGCGGCAGGATCGGGGGTTGACCCAGGAGGCCCTGGCGGCGGCCCTGAACGTAAGCGCCCAGACCGTGAGCAAGTGGGAGTGCGGCAACACCATCCCCGACGTGCAGCTGCTGCCCCAGATCGCCGTGTACTTCGGCGTCAGCATCGACCAGCTCTTCGCCATGAGCCCCACCCAGCAGATGGAGCGGATGGAAAACCGCATCTATGCCCGGGGCCTCTTCGACGAGGCGGAACAGCGGCAGCTGGAACAGCAGCTCCGCGCCTTCGGGGAGGACCCGAAGCTGAAGGGTCAGGCGGAGCTGCTGCTCGCAAAGCTCTACAACAACCAGGCCGAGCAGTATAAGCTCCTGGCGGTGGAGCATGGCAAGGTGGCCGTGGAGGAGACGAAGGGCAATTCCGACGCCGTCAGCGAGCTCACCAACGCCTGGAACAGCTACATCCCCGACTGGAACGTGCGCAACCACCACGCGCTCATCGCCTGGCTTAGCGACTACTGCGGCCGGAACCCGGGGAACCGGGCCGTTATCATGTGGCTGCTGGACAACCTGATCGACGATCGCCGACTCACCGAAGCCAAAGGGTGGCTTGAAAAACTGGCATCCGTCGACAACACCTTCCGCACCCCCATGTACCGGTATCAGATCGCCCTAGCCGAGGGAAAGGGCGAGGCGGATGCGCGGCTTGCCGAGCTGGAAGCTCTGGAGGACGACTGGTGTCTCGCTCTGGTCCTGGGGGACATCTACACCCAGCGGCAGGAATATGACAAGGCCGTGGCCCTGTATAAAAAGGGCCTGGCCCTTCAGGAATCACCCAAGTTCACCGACGGCGCCATGTGCATCGCCCACATCCGGGAGATCCAGGGCGACAAGGCCGGGGCCGTCGAAGCCTATCGGGAGGTCCTGCGGCTCATGCGGGAGGAGTGGGGCATCGTCAGCGGCGAGGAGCGGGAGGAGATCGAGCGCGCCATCCGAAACCTCCAGTAAAACGGGATCATATATTATCCTTGACGAATGTCGGGAAATGTGATATCGTATGGAAAATTTCACAGCAAGGAAGGGATAGAGGCGCAGGTATCATCAGTAGTGCGGGTGGAAAAGGCCATGCAGGGCCGTTGCCCGGGACGAAAGGGATCCCTGCCGAAGGTCGGGCGGTTGCGTGCCGGGCCTGGGCAACTGGAGAATATCCAGCTGACTGTCGCGTTTGCGGAGAGCTATCGATGATTGCCTGGTTGGCCCGGGAGACTTTGTTTTCGGGGGAGAACTGGATCATGAACGGTCGATGCGCGAACGCATCGGCCTTTTTTGCTGGATACGAAGGAGATAAATGGCATGACGCTCCCCCTGCACCCCGAAACGGCCCTTTGTTCCAACCTGGATCGGAAGGACGGGCACCTGCGCTTCGCCGGCCAGGACACCCTGAAGCTGGCACAAACCTACGGGACCCCCCTGTATCTCATGGATGAGGACCGGATCCGGCACAACTGCCGCCTCTACCGGGACGCCTTTGCGGAATGCCTTCCCCAGGGCTCCATGGTCCTGTACGCCAGCAAGGCCGCCGCCTTCCGCCAGATGTGCCGCATCGTGGGGGAGGAGGGCCTGGGGCTGGACGTGGTCTCCCCCGGGGAGATATACACCGCCCAGACCGCAGGCTTCCCCATGGAGAAGGTCTATTATCATGGGAACAACAAGACGGATGAGGATATCGCCTTCGCTATGGACGCGGGGGTGGGCTGTTTCGTGGTGGACGGGGTGGAGGAGCTGCTGGCCCTGGAGGCGGAGGCCGCCCGCCGGGATCTGCGCCAGAAGGTACTGCTTCGGATCACCCCCGGCATCGATCCCCATACCTACGCCGCCGTCAGCACCGGCCAGGTGGATTCCAAGTTTGGCGTGTCCATCGAGACCGGCCAGGCGGAGCCCTTCGTGGGGCTGGCGCTGGCGCAACCCCACCTGGACGTGGCCGGGTTCCACTGCCACGTGGGGTCCCAGGTCTTCTGGGAGGACGTGTTCGAGCGGTCAGTCATCGTGATGATGGCCTTCATCCGTACCATCCATGACCGCTGGGGCTATCTGCCGGAGGAGCTGGATCTGGGCGGCGGCTACGGCGTGCGCTATGTGGAAAGCGACCCCGAGATCCATATCCCCCGGAAGATCGCCAACCTGGCGGAAACCCTGTACGCCATCTCGAAGCGGCTGGACCTGCCCGTGCCCAAGATCCTCATGGAGCCGGGGCGCAGCATCGTGGCGGACGCGGGCATGACGCTGTACACCGTGGGCTCCGTGAAGGAGATCACGGGCTATAAGCGCTATGTATCCGTGGACGGCGGCATGACGGACAACCCCCGCTACGCCCTCTATGGGTCCCAATACACCTGCTTCAACGCCGGCCGCATGGAGGAGCCCGCGGACGTGGCCTTCGATCTGGTGGGCCGGTGCTGCGAAAGCGGGGACGTGATCCAGCCGGAGGTGCCCTTCCCCGCCGCCACGAAGCGGGGGGACGTGATCGCCGTCTGCACCACGGGCGCCTACAATTTTTCCATGGCCTCCGCCTATAACCGCCTGCTGCGGCCTCCCGTGGTCATGCTCCGGGGCGGGGACGCCTATGTGGCCGTGGAGCGGGAGACCCTACAGGATATGGCGCGCCTGGACCGATAGCCTGCAACCAAACAGAAACAGCTGGGAAATGGCTTCCCAGCTGTTTTTTGTTGGAAGATTTGCTTATTCCTCCGGCTCCACGGGGGGCTCGTAGGTCTCCAGGGGGGCCTCCTCCGCCATGGGCTCGAAGACGTGGGTGGCCTCGGCGGGCATCTCCACGGGCTCCTCCACCGGCTCCACCTCAGCGTCCGGCACGGGCTCCGGCTCCGGCAGGACCACGGGCGCCGTGGGGGGCTCATAGGCCGGCTCCGGCTTGGGCTCAGGCTCGGGCGCGGGGGTTAGGGCGGACAGGGCTTCGCCCTGGGTCCGGCCGAAGGTGAATACCGCGGCCAGGAAGAAGAACACGAGACCGATGCCCAGGGGCAGCAGGTTGACGGCGATGCTCACCCGATCGGTGGGCAGGGCCAGCTGCTGCACGATCTGGCTGCCCAGGAAGTAGGAAAGGACCATGCCGCAGAGCCAGAACACGATGAACAGGGCCCCCAGCAGCCGCAGCCGGCGGGCGTTGCCCCGGGTGAAGGGGGTGTCCTCAGCCTTGATGTGCTTGAACAGGTTCCCGGCCACCAGCAGCAGCACGTAGACCGCCGCCAGCACCAGCAGCGCTGCCGAAAGGAGCATGACGATCACCAGCTTCAGATCCTTCAGCTCCACCTTCAGCACCCCGTCCTGGATGAGCTCGCCCACCTTGGGCAGGCCCGTGATGCCGAACTGGGAGAAGTCCAACGTCAAGAAACCGTTCTCCACGTTGTCCAAAGGCAGCTTGTTCACGTCGTACAGGGCGCTGATCACCAGGGCGATCACCGCCACCAGCGCCAGGATGATGAGCAGGATCCGCAGGATCTTCAGCACCACGAAGCCGAACGCGGCGCCCCGCTGGACCTTCTTCAGTTTCTTTTCCATACGCATATCTCCTTTTCGTGTTGATGTCATAGCCGCCGGTAGAGGGTCAACAGCTGTTCCGGCGTCAGGGCTTCCCCCCGCAGGTCGGGGGCGAGGCCCATGTCGGCCAGGACGCCCTTCAGCGCCGGCGTTCCGGTAAGGTTATTATACAGCGTCTTGCGCCGCATGCGCAAGCAGGCAGCCGCAAATTTTAACAGGGATCCTGGGGATTCCTGGGGAGCGTCCGGCCGGGCCTCCAGCTTCACGAGGGCGCTGGTCACCGTAGGGGGCGGCACATAGGCCCCGGGGGGCACCAGGCCCAGAAGCTCGGGGGTGTAGTAGAGCTGGGAGACCATGGCCACGGGGCCGTAGTTCTTCTGCCCCGGCTGGGCGAAGAACCGGTCCGCCGCCTCCTTCTGCACCATGAGGAGCATCCCCGCGGGCCGGAGCTTCAACAGCATGGTCACCGCGTCCGCCGTGATGCAGTAGGGCAGGTTCCCCGCCGCCACGAACCCCGGCGGCAGGAAGCCGAGATCCGTCCTGAGGCAGTCCCCCTCGATGAGGGTGAGCCCCTCGTCCCTCAGATCCCGGCGCAAAAAATCGCAGAGCCGGGGGTCCTTCTCCACGGCGTAGACCCGCGCCCCGGCGGCGAGGAGCAGCTCCGTGAGCCCCCCCAGCCCCGGGCCGATCTCCAGCACCGTCCGGCCCGTCAGGGGCAGGGCCCCCGCCAGCCGTTGGAGGGCCGCCCCGTCCACGCAAAAGTTCTGGCCCAGGTTTTTGTTGGGCTGCAGCCCCTCCCGGGCAAGGGCCTGCTCCACAAAGGCTTTCGTCGCTCTCATACCGGCATCATAGCATCCTTTGGCCGGGGATGCAAGTATGGGCAAGGGGCGAAACCCGATCCCATGGAAAGTATGAACGGATTATCGGAATCCAAAGGGCCTTTCCTCTGCTACCATGGGGGCAGGAGGTAGAGGACATGAAGTATTTGAAGGTGTTTACGGACTTTTTGGAGGTGGCGGCGCCCCTGAGCGACGGGGCCGTGGGGCGCCTGTTTCGGGCCATGCTCCGATACGCCCTGGACGGGACGGAGCCGGAGCTGAAGGGCAAGGAGAGAGTTCTCTGGACCGTGGCCCGACAGAACATCGACCGGGAAGTGGCGGCATACAAGACCAAAGTGGAAGCCGACCGGAGGAACGGCCGCAAAGGCGCAGCCATTCGATGGAGCAAGGTAGCCAAGGATGGGGACCCCTATCCTGATCATAGCCAGGATAGCCAAGACAATGACAATGAAAAAGAAAAAAACAATGACAATGACAAGGACAATGACTCTCTCTCTTCCACAGAGCCGCGCCTGACGGCGGAGGAGAGAGAGAAAAAGCCCTCCCTGGAGGAGGTGATGTCCTTCTCTCAGGAAGCGGGATTGAACGTGGACGTTCAGTACTTCTATAACTATTACGAGGCCAACGGCTGGTATATTGGGAAGCGGCCCATGAAGGATTGGAAGGCGGCCGTGCGCTCCTGGGAGAGCAACGGCATGGATCGGGAGCGACCGGTCAGGGAGAGCGAATTGAGCGATGCGGACAGGTTCAGAGCGGCCATCGAACTGCACCGCATGAAGGAGGCGAAGGAGGTATGAATCGGAGGGAAGATAGCGCCCGGGGGCAGGGACCCATAGGATGCATTTATGGCGAATCCGGTATATGTCCCATAAACGGAAAGACAGGGCAGGGCAAACTTGGTATACTGGCCCCAGAACGAAGGAAAAAAGGAGGTGAACGCGATGCAGCGCGACCTTAGGTATATGGCGGAACGGAACGCGAAACGGTACAGGGAGAACCTGAGTTTTCTCAGGGGCTACGACGCAGCGGCGGACGCGGGGCGGCCCCTGCCTCCCAAGTATCTGGAGAAGACGGGCTGGGTCTGGGCCGTGGAGCGGGTCCGGGCGGATTTGAAGGCGAAGGCGCCGGAGAAGGAGCGCTTCTTCGCCCGGCTGTACCACCTGGACGGGACCGTCCCCGGCACGCCCGGCCGGGACAGCGAAGTGATCAAGCTGTCCATGGAGCTGAACGTGAGCCCGTCCACCCTCTATAAGTGGCGGGAGGGGATCTTGGCGGACCTGCTCATGGCCGCGGTCCAGGCCGGGGTGCTGAAGCCGTATTAGAGTGGTATTTTAATGAAAGCCGGCGTTCTTTTTCTTGGTAAGAAAAAGAACCAAAAAGAACACAAAGGGGGAGTATGGCTTAGGTGCCTATACCCAGTATCCCGAATGAGTTTCTCTTTTTCCGCCGCTTTTTCTCTTTGTATAAGGGTGCGAAGCCGAGCGCTGCCTGTGGCAGAGGCAGCGAGGCGCAGCACGGGCAAAACACGGAGTAATCAAGCGAAGCGCAGATTTCGACAATGGTTTGCCCATGGAAAAAAAGCGGCAAAAGGTTGCCTTTTCCCCCCGTACCCGGTATACTGGTTCCAGACACGAACCAAGGAGGCCACAGCCATGGTGCACATCGGCAACGACTGGGACGAGCGTCTCACGGGGGAGTTTGAAAAGCCCTATTATCTGGAGCTTCGGCAGTTCCTCATCGAGGAGTACCGGCATCACGTCGTGTACCCGGACATGCACGACATCTTCAACGCCCTGAAGTACACCTCCTTTTCGGACACGAAGGTGGTGATCCTGGGCCAGGACCCGTACCACGGCCCCGGCCAGGCCCACGGGCTCTGCTTCTCCGTCCGCAAGGGCGTGGAGCCGCCCCCGTCCCTCGTGAACATCTTTAAGGAGCTCATGAGCGACGTGGGCATCGCCCGCCCGGCCCATGGGGAGCTCACCTGCTGGGCGAAGCAGGGGGTGCTGCTCCTCAACACGGTGCTCACCGTCCGGGAGCACGAGCCCAACAGCCACAAGGGGAAGGGCTGGGAGATCCTGACGGACCGGGTCATCTCGGAGCTCAACAACAAGACCACGCCCGTGGTGTTCCTGCTCTGGGGCGCCAACGCCCGGAGCAAGAAGGCGCTCATCACGAACCCGCTCCACGTGAAGCTGGAAACCGTGCACCCGAGCCCCCTCTCCGCCTACAACGGCTTCTTCGGCTGCCGCCACTTCTCCAAGGCCAACGCCATCCTGGAGGCGGCCGGGGAGACGGGGATAGATTGGAATGTGGTGTGAGGGTTTTCCTTTTGCCGCTTTTTCTCTTTAGACAAAGAAGAAAAAGCGGCGGAAAAAGAGAAACTTATCTGGGGTAAAAGAGTATTCCTGCCATACTATACCCCCTCAATAAAGTTCTTTTGGGCGACTTTTCTTTCAAGAAAAGTCGCGAAGCTTCAATAAAATACCAATTGAAAGGAATCCAATCCATGAAAAAGATCGAAACCACCAACGCTCCCGGGGCCATCGGCCCCTACAGCCAGGGGATGGTCAGCGGCAAACTGGTGTTCACCTCCGGCCAGATCCCCCTGGACCCCCAGACCGGCGCTATCGTCGGCGACACCATCGAAGCACAGAGCGAGCAGGCGCTGAAGAACCTGCAGGCGGTGCTGGAGGCCGGCGGCGCCAGCCTCGCCTCCGTGGTCAAGACCACCTGCTTCCTCTCCGACATGGGGAACTTCGCCGCCTTCAACGGTGTCTACGCCCGCTTCTTCACCGGTGACTGCCCCGCCCGCTCCTGCGTGGCGGTGAAGACCCTGCCCAAGAACGTCCTCGTGGAGGTGGAGGCCATCGCCGAGACGGTGGACAGGTAAGGGACTTTCTGCGACCTTTTCTTTTCGGTGAAAAGGCCGCCCCGAAAGAAAAGCTTAGGAAAGGGATCGCACGCTGCGATCCCTTCTTATCATCCCTGGGTTTTTTTTCAAGCTGAGAAAAAGGGAACAAAACCCCCTCAGTACCTCTCCCGTATCTCCTCCACCACGTGCCCTACGGAGGCGGCCACGGTCCCGTCCCGGAAGGGGTTGAGGAGGTCTCCCAGCTCCAACAGCTCGAAGTAACCTTTCGTCCCGCCGGCGCGGCAGAGGCGCAGATAGTCCTGCCAGGCCTTCTTGCGGTCGGTCTTCATGCGGCCGTAGTACTGGAAGGCGCACATCTGGGCCAGGGCGTAGTCGATATAGTAGAAGGGGTACAGGAAGATGTGCTGCTTCTGCATCCAGAAACCGCCCTCCTCCAGGAAGGGCTCCCCGTCGTAGTCTCGCCAGGGCATGTAGGTTTTTTCGATCTCGCGCCACACCTGCCGCCGCTGGTGGGCGTCCATGTCCGGCTGCTCGTACACCCTATGCTGGAACTCGTCCACGCAGGCCATGTACGGGATCACGGCGATGGCGCCGATCAGGTGGGCCGTCAGGTACTTTTCCGCCTTCTCCCCGAAGAAGCTCCCCATCCAGGGGTAGGCGAAGTGCTCCATGGTCATGGAGTGGATCTCGTTGATCTCGGAGGTGGACCCGCCCAGCATCCGGATAGGGATGGACCGCATGGCAAGATACCCCTGGAAGGCGTGGCCCGCCTCGTGGGTGAGCACGTCCACGTCGGCGCTGGTGCCGTTGAAATTGCTGAAGATGAAGGGCGCCTGATAGCCGGGGAAGGTGGTCATGTACCCGCCCATCCGCTTTCCGGGCCGGGTCTCCAAATCGAACAGATGGTACTTCACCATGAACTCGAAGAACTCCCCGGTCTCGGGGCTCATCTCTCGGTACATGGTGAGGGCTTTCTGCACCAGCTCCGACATGGTCCCCTCCGGGTCCGCGTTCCCCTCGGGGAAGAGCAGCGCCTCGTCGTAGTATCGGAGCTTGTCTACGCCCAAAAGCTGCCGCTGCCGCTCCCGGATGGCGGCCACAGCGGGGGTCACGATCTCCCGGATCTGCTTGCGGAAGTTGGCCGCGTCCTCCTTGGTGTAATCGAACCGCCGCCGTTGCAAATAGGCGAGGTCCGTATAGCTTTCGAACCCCAACGTGCGGGCCATCTTGTCCCGAAGGTGCACCAGCTCGTCGTACGCCCCATCCAGCTGGGGGCTGATCTTTTCATACAGGGCGGCCCAGGCGTGGAAGGCCTCCTTCCGCTCCTGCCGATCCGGGCTCTCCATGTGCTTTAGAAGGCCGTAGAAGTTGCACTGTTCGCCCCTAAAGTCGGTCACCGCCAGGGCGCTGTCCTTCTGGTACTGCTGGCACAGGTCCCCCTCCCGGATCAAATCCGGGATGATCCGCTCATCCGAGGTCTTGAGCTCCGCGTCGATGAGCCGGAACATCTGCTGGCCGAACTCCGCCTCGAACTGGGGCCGAAAGGGGCTGGTCGCCAACGCCTCCTGATAGGCCTTGTCCAGGGGGATCAGGGACGCGCTCTCGGTCCGGAGCCACTTCATCTCCCCGTCGTAGAAGGGGTCCGTGGTGTCGATGGTGTTGCGCACGGAGCAGAGCACGGCCATGGTGGCCTGCCGCTCCTCCGCATCCTGGAGGGCGAAGAAGGCGGAGCGCGCCTGCTCATAGCTCTGGGCGTCCTTCAGCTTCTTGGTGGTGTCCCTGTAAGCGGCCTTCAGCGCCTCCACATCCGGCCGCGCGTAGGGCATGTCCCGAAAATCGACCATGTTCATGCTGTTACCTCCCCACGATATATAGGATGATAGTACGGAAAATCGGCCCGCCTGTCAAGGGTCTCTCACCGGCCAGGCTTTCTGTGGTAGTCCGCGCCCCAGACGAGGCTTTGGCCGCTGCTTTCGATGAGCTCCGTCACGGTGACCAGGTCGTACCCCTCCTCCACCAGGTAGGGGATCACGTCTTTTAGGGCCGTGACGGTGGTGGGGAGCCGGTCGTGGAAGAGGATGATGGCACCATCCTTGGCCTCCCGCTTCACGATCTTCAGGATGGTCTTGGGGCTCTTGTTGCTCCAGTCCCGGGTGTCCACGGACCAGCGGACGCAGGCCACCTGCCCCTCCTGGCAGGCCCGGCGCAGGGCCTTGTTCACGGACCCGTAGGGCGGCCGCAGCAGCCGGATCTCGTACCCGCCCTCGATCTGGGCGGAGATCCGCGCCCGCATCTTCTCGATCCGCTTCACGTTGGCGGCGGCGGAGAACCGGGTCAGGTTGGCATGGGTGAGATCGTGGCTGCCGATGTCGCAGCCCATATCCGCCATCCGCTGCAAAACGGGCCGGGTCTTGTCGCTGAGGCTGCTGCCGATGACGAAGAAGGTGCCCTTGGCCCCGTATCGCTCCAAAAGGTCCAGGACCTGGTCGGTGTATTCCGTGGGCCCGTCGTCAAAGGTCAGGGCGATCATGGGCCGGTCGGGGTCCAAGGTGGGCGCCGGGGTCGGCGTGGGCTCCGGCGTGGGCGTGGGTTCCGGGGTCGGCGTGGGGGATACGGTGGGCCCCGGCGTTGGGGCGGACACCGCCAGATTTCGGGTGGGCCCCACGGTGGCGGCAGGGGCCGTGGGGGCCGGCGTGGCTGCCGGCTCCATGGCCGCGATCTCCCCCCGGCAGCCCAGCAGCAGCCCCAGGGCCAACAGGATGCACAGAACTCGTTTCATAGGGATAGGATACCACGTTTTTCGGCAAAAAATAACCCCCTCTCCTGCGGGAGCGGGGGCAAATCGCGAAAATATTATTGCTCACTAAAGCGTTCCCGGGCATGGAAGATCCGGCTGATGGTGGCATAATCCCCGAAGACCGTGAGCTTGTCCCCGGGCTGAAAGACCGTCCGGGCGGAGGCGGGCTCCGCCTTGCCCCCCAAGGGTTCCACCAGCATGACCAGGATGTTGTGCTCCGTCTTGAGACCCGATTCCGACAGGGGCTTATTATGCAGATCCTCGGGCACCTCGTTCAGCGTCACCTGGGCGATGGAATCCTGGCCGATGTAGTCCATGAGCCAGATGCTGTTGGCGGTGTCCCGGTGGATGATGCGCCCGGCCAGCTGCTCGATGAGCCGATCCCCCCAGGCCCGGACCGCCGGCACCCGCATGAAGGTCAGGATGAACAGGATCACCAGCAGGGGGATGAGGCTGCTGATCAGGTCCGCCGCCAGCTCCGAGATCTTCAGGGAGAAGAACACGTTGATGAACGCGGACACGATGGTTATGTTGAACACGTACCCGAAGAGCATGGTGATCCGGGCCAGCCGCCGCCTGGACTTGGTGGTGAGCAGCAGCTCGCTTTCGTGGGTGGTGAAGCCGCAGCCCGTGAGCAGGGAGATCACCTGGAACCGGGCCTTCTCGTCCGGCAGGCCCGTGAAGCGAAAGAGCATGGCGAACAGCTCCGAGATGACCCAATAGCCCAAGATGACCAGGGCAAAGAGAGAAAAGGCAAGGTAGATGTTCATGGCGTCCTCCTCGTTGTGCCTCTATGGTAATATAGATCCCGCCTTTCTGCAAGAAAAACATGGGGAAAAAGGGGTCTTGCCGTTGCAAAAGGCGGGGAAGTATGCGAAAATACTGGTAGAATATATGAAATCGGGAGGGACCATGACCATCCGAGAGCTCTTTTTGGATACCGATCACAACTGCGCCGAGGCGGTGCTGCTCTGGGCCGACGAGCGGTATGGGCTGAACATCGCCCCGGAGGACGTGAAGCTGGTCAGCGGCTTCGGCGGCGGGCTGGGCTGCGAGGAGACCTGCGGGGCGCTGCTGGGGGCCGTGGCCGCCCTGTCGAAGCGGCGGGTCCGGGACCGGGCCCACGTTACCCCCGGATTTCGGGAGGACTGCGCCGGGCTGGTGGACCGGTTTCGGGCGGAGCTGGGCAGCATCCGGTGCGGGGAGCTGAAGCAAATGTATCGCCGGCCCGACGTGCGCTGCCTCTTCGTGGTGGAGCGGGCCGCGGCCATCCTGGACGGGTATGTTCGCGAGTTGGAGGAGGCGCCCCATGAAGATTGATCCCTTTCCCTTCGATCCGCTGCAGCAGCGGTACCCCTCCCAGCGTTTCCCCCTCTACGCCCGGGGCGGCATGGTGAACTGCTCCAGCCCCCAGGCAGCCGCGGCGGGGCTGGAGGCCCTGCGCCGGGGCGGGAACTCCGTGGACGCGGCGGTGGCGGCAGCGGCGGCCCTGACCGTGGTGGAGCCCACGGCCAACGGCATCGGCTCCGACGCCTTCGCTCTCGTTTGGTCCGAGCAGGAGCAAAAGCTTTTCGGCCTCAATTCCAGCGGCCCCGCGCCGGGGCTGTTGTCCATAGACCGGGTCAAAAATGACGGCCGGGCCGAGGAGGGGCATATGCCCGTCCGGGGCTGGACCCCCGTCACCGTGCCCGGGGCCCCCGCCGCCTGGGCGGCGCTGAACGGCCGGTTCGGGCGGCTCTCCCTTTTGGAGGATCTGACCCCCGCCATCCGGTACGGGGCGGAGGGGTACCCCTGCTCGCCGAACCTGGCCGCCATGTGGAAGGTCAGCTTCGACCTGTTTTCCAAGACCCTCACCGGGCCGGAGCACGGGCCCTGGTTCCAAACCTTCGCGCCCAAGGGCCGGGCGCCGGTGGCGGGGGAGATGATCTACCTAAAGGACCACGCCGCCACCCTTCAGGCCATCGGCGAGACCGGCGCGGAGGTTTTCTACCGGGGGCGGATCGCCGAGCGGATCGACGAGCAGAGCCGCCGGGACGGGGGGTACATCCGCTTCGCGGACCTGGCCGCCTTCCAGCCCCGGTGGGTGGAGCCCATTTCGGTGAACTACCGGGGGTTCGACGTGTGCGAGATCCCGCCCAACGGCCAGGGGATCGCGGCCCTCATGGCGCTGAACATTTTGAAGGAGTTCGCCTTCGACGACAGGGACGACGTCAAGACGGTCCACCGGCAGCTGGAGGCCATGAAGATGGCCTTTGCGGACGCCTTCCGGTACGTGACGGACCCGGACAGGATGGAGATCGACTATCACGATCTGCTTTCCCCCGCCTACGGGGCCATGCGGGCCAGGGAGATGGGGGAGCGGGCCCAGGTCTGGACCCACCGGCTGCCGCCCAAGAGCGGGACGGTGTACCTTTGCTGCGCCGACGGGGCGGGGAACATGGTCTCCTATATCCAGTCCAATTACAAGGGCTTCGGCTCCGGGATCGTGGTGGAGGGCACCGGCGTGTCCCTGCAAAACAGAGGGGCGGACTTCTCGTTGGACCCGGCGGCGGCGAACCGGCTGGAGCCGGGGAAGCGGACCTATCACACCATCATCCCCGGCTTCCTCATGGCGGGCGGGCGGCCCGTGGGGCCCTTCGGGGTCATGGGCGCCTATATGCAGCCCCAGGGGCACGTGCAGGTGATGATGAACTATATCGACTTCCACCTGGACCCCCAGCAAGCGCTGGACGCGCCCCGGTGGCAGTGGCTTCGGGACGGGACCGTCACCGTGGAGCGGCGGTTCTCGCCCCAAATCGCCCAGGCCCTTCGGGACCGGGGCCACGACGTGCGGCTGGATCTCAACACCCCCAGCTTCGGCCGGGGGCAGATGATCGTCCGCCTCCCGAACGGGGTCCTGGTGGGCGGCACGGAGTCCCGCACGGACAGCAATATCGCTTGTTTTTGAGAGGAAGGATCGGAAGCCTCGGCCCTTTTTCTTGGTAAGAAAAAGGGCACCAAAAGAACACAGAAAAGGGGAAATGCTTTTGCGGCATCTCCCCTTTATATTCTCTGTGCTTTTCTTTTTCCGCCGCTTTTTCTTTTCACCGAAAAGAAAAAGCGGCAAAAAACTCTCTCGTCACTCCTCCCATAGCCATCCGAACAGCACGTAATGCCGCACCCACTGCCAGGTGGTGTACCGCACCGTTACCTCACAGGTGGCGGACGCCCGCCCGTCGGCGCTGAGGCAGGTGAGCGTGGCGGTGCCCGGCTTCCCGGCCAGGACCGTCCCGTCGGGCCGGGCCGTGGCCACGGTCTCGTCGGAGCTGGTGAAGCTGACGGTGTGGTCCGTGGCGTCCGCGGGGAACACCTCCGCGGCCAGGTGCCCGGTGCTCCCGCTGGTCAGGGCCAGGGCCTCGCTGTCCAGTTGGATCCGCTCCGCGTGGGTGTAGGGGATCGGCGGCAGCGGCCGGGTCTCCACCACGGCCCCGCAGATGCTGCACAGCTGCTGCTCCTCGCCCTCCACGTCGATCTCAGGCTCCCGGCTGGTGACCCATTCCCCGGGCGCGTGGCCCATGGCGGGGATCTCCTCCGAATAGCTGTCGCCGCAGACCTCGCAGGTGAACACCCGCGCCCCGGCCTCCGTGCAGGTGGGCTCCAGCACGGTCTCCTGATACTTGTGCCCGGCGGCGGGCAAAGCCCGGCTGAAGCTGTCGCCGCAGCCGGAGCAGCGGAGGGTCTCTTTCCCCTCCTCGGTGCAGGTGCTCGGCACGGTCTCCACCACCTGGTACTGGTGCTCGGGGGCGGTGTACTCGTCCTTATAGCTGTAGCCGCAGCCGGTGCAGGTATAGACGGTGTACCCCCATTCCGTGCAGGTGGGTTCCACGATCCCGCTGGTGTACCGGGGGGACTCACACTTCTCCGGCGTCATCCACTCGGCCTTGCGGGACTCATACTTTTCATAGTGGGTGGTGATCATCTCCAGCCGCTTGCACTGCCGGCCCGCGTCCTCCCCGATGGTGGGGGAGCAATAGGCCCGGCGGGACTTGGTGATCTCGAAGAAGGAGATCTCCGTATCCGCGGTGGTATAGGAGACGGAGGACTTGTACTGGCTCTTTTTGGGGAGCTTGTGCATGCCGATGAGCCCGCCACTGTGGGCGTACCCGTACACCTCGGCGAACCCCCGTACCCGGGCGTCACAATGGTCGATGACCCCGCAGCCGCTGGCATAGATCCCGCCCAAAAACTCCTCGCAGAGGGCGTCGGTGTTCATGTCGGTGAAGATGAGCTCCGCGTCCACGGTGCAGCCCGTGAAGGTGCTCTCCACGGAGAAGCCCACCAGCCCCCCCACGCCCGCGTTGATGGAGGTGAGGGTCAGGTGGTTCCGGGTCTGGACGGTGCAGTTCTCGATGGTGGCGTTTTGGGCGAACCCCGCCAGGGCTCCCAGGAAGCAGTGCTGGTCCGTGTCCACGAAGACGGTGGTGTTCACAAGCCTGAGATTCGACAGCCGCGCCCCGTCCAGGATGGAGAAGAGCCCGCCGAAGACGGTCTCATAGGTCTTGTAGTTCCCGTCATAGGTCTCGGCGGTGTCCGCGCCGGTGGTCCTCACCCGCAGGTTGTAGAGCCCGTGCCCCTTCCCGTCCAGCTCCCCGGAAAAGGGGAGGGGCGTCCAGGGCGTCTCCGCCGCAGACATGTCGATGTCGCAGGTGAGCTCGTACCGGCCCGAAGGGTTTTGGGCGATCTTGCGCATATCCCCCAGGGAGGAGATGGGCGTGACGGGCGTTTCCTCGGCCTGGACCAGGCAGGGGAGCAGCAGCATGAAGCTGCAAAGCAAAATAGATATGATCCGTTTCATGGGAGATAGCATATCATTTTTCTCCCCAAATTGCAACAAAAAGCCACCGGCTCGATTGCCGGTGGCATTCAGATTTCTCCTGCCGCCTTTTTCGACAGCCTGCGCCGGTTATTCCCAGCCGTACATCCTATCCATAATAGCGTAGAGGGCCAGATACTTCTCCGGCACGGCGGCCACGTCCTCGCCCAGCTCCAGGATCGTGGCGCTGCTGTCGTCCGCGGCCCAGGGGGGCAGCCCCGGCCCGTTGGGGTCCCCGGCGGCGGCGAAGTTGGCGACGTAGCCCAACACGGTCTCGGACAGGGCCCGGTCCTTTTCGTCGAAGAGCCGGGAATCGGCGGGGATGTTCCCGTAGAAGTAGATCAGTTCCCCGCTGTGCCAGCAGCCCAGGCGGCCGTTGGTCTTGCTGAAATAATACTCCCAGGCCGGGACCCCGTTTTTCGCGGCCAGCCGGTTCAGGCAGTAGTGGGGGTAGTTGAAGAACAGCGCCCCGTAGATCTGGGCCCAGAAGCTGTCCGCCTCCCCATCGGTTTTCGGGGCGTACAGGGCCAGCACCTCCTCGGCGTACTCCTTGAAGCAGGCGCGGATCTTCCCCTCGTAGTTTTTCATGTTGGCATGGGCGAACAGGATGAAAGGGCCGCTCTCCTCCGCGTTGTAGCCGTGGAGGAGGGCCTCCTCGTTGTGGACGTCCTTTTGATAGGATGCGTAGGGGGTCTCCGTGAGGGCGTACCCGTCCAGGGTCATGTGATGCTGGGTGTAGGCCTCGTTCACGATCCGTTCCGCCGGCAGGGCCCGCAGCTCCTGGGGGGTGCTGACGCCGTAGCGGGCCTTCAGCTCCTTACCGGAGGCGAGCGCCTCCTCCAGGCTGCGGAAGGAGTGGGGCGGCTCCCGGGAGGCCAGGGTGGAGCTCTCCAATATGGCCCGGCGGAACAGGCCCCGTGAGAGGGGCGACGTGCACAAAGCGCTGACGCTGGCGGCCCCGGCGCTCTCCCCGGCCAAGGTCACGTTGCCGGGGTCGCCCCCGAAGGCGGCCACGTTCTGCTGCACCCATTGGAGGGCCTTGACCTGGTCCAAAAGGCCGTAGTTCCCCGTGGTGCCGTGAGGCGACTCCGCGGCCAGGCCCTCGTCGGCCAAATAGCCGAACACCCCCAGCCGATAGCCCAGGTTCACCACCACCAGGCCCCGCTTTGCAAGGCCCGTCCCCGCGTAGTCGGCGTACCAGGGCTGGCCCGTCTGGAGGGTCCCCCCGTGGATATAGACCAGCACCGGCAGATCCCGCACGGCCCCGGCGGGCTTCCACACGTTCACATAGAGCCCGTCCTCGCTGACCGGGGGCCGGTAGTTGTCGTTTAGGGAGATCCTATAGTCGTGATAGCCGATGATCCGGGCCAGGCTGTCATAGATGGGCAGATGGGTGGGCTGCATGCACATGGGGGCGAAGTGGTCCCCGTCGAGGACCCCGTCCCAGGGCAGGGGGTCCTGTGGCTCCTTCCAGCGGAGTTCTCCCACCGGCGGCTGGGCGTAGGGGATGCCCGCGTAGAGCTCCACCGCCCCGTCCGCGATGACCACGCCCCGCACGTCCCCCTGCCGGGTGCGGACCGGCTCCGTGTACACCGGCGCTTTCCCCTCGTAGGCGGGGACGGCCCGGATGGGGGGCCAGGTCAAAAAGAGGATCAGGGCGAAGACGGCCACATAGCCCAGATACCCCAGGAGCTTCCCGTACCAGCGGGCCCCCTGGAGCACCCGGCAAAACAGGAGTACGAAGCCCACCGTGGCGGCCAGCAAAAGGCCGAAGCCCAACAGGGTGTTCTTGTTCAGCTCCAGCACCGCCGCCATCAGCAGGAACAGCAGCCCCGTGACGATCCCGAATCCGATCATGGGCGCCTCACCTTCCACCGTCCAGATAGGCCAGGATCTCGGCGGCGTTGGTGTCCGGCTTCACCTTGGGCATGACCTTCTCGATGACGCCCTTTTCGTCGATGATAAAGGTGGACCGGACCACGCCCATGGACACCTTGCCGTAGTTCTTCTTCTCCTGCCAGACGCCGTAGGCTTCGATGGCCTGCCGCTCCGGGTCGGAGAGGAGCAGGAAGGGGAGAGCGTACTTCTCCGCGAACTTCACGTGGGAGGCCACGGAATCCCGGCTGATGCCGATCACCGTCACCTGCTTTTCCCGAAAGGCGTCGTAGGCCCCGGCGAAGGCGCAGGCCTGCCGGGTGCAGCCGGGGGTGTTGTCCTTGGGATAGAAATAGAGGACCACCTTCCGGCCTAAAAAGTCCGAAAGGCGGACCAGCTTCCCGTCCTTGTCCCATAAAGCGAAATCCGGGGCCTGCATGCCTGCCGTCAACATGGCTGTTTCCTCCTCGTATGCCGATATTTCTATCAGTATACCGGTTTTTCCCGCCCCTGGCAAGATGGGGGAGAGGCCCGCCGCTTTTCCTTACACCAGCTGGCCGGGAAGCTTCAGCTTCACCTTGGGCGGGAAGAGGGCGTCGAAGGCTTCGAAGCCCTCGGGGTCCTTGTCCGCCGCGAAGTACCCTTCCGGCGGGCCGTAGACGCCGGCGACACCCGCAAGATACCCGGGGACCAGCTCCTGGCACAGGAAGAAGGAATCGTCCGCCCCCGCGGGCAAGTCGTGGTAGCGGATGTGGAAATCCCGGGCGTAGGTGAAGCCGGACTTCCCATAAAAGAGGATGTTCCCCTCAAAGCACAGGGCCCCGCAGCCCAGCCGGGCCGCCTGCTCCAGGGAATAGTCCAGCAGGAGCTTTCCGTACCCCTGGCGCTTTAGATCGTTGGCGATGCAGATGGGGCCCATGGTGAAGATGGGGATCTGCCGCCCGTCGTCGGCTTCGATATGGGCGCGCATGAACATGTTTTGGCCTATGAGCCGGCCGTCCCTTTCCATGATCAGGTCCAGCTCCGGCACGAAGGCCGGGTCCTCCCGCAGCCGGTGGAGCACGAAATGCTCCTGGCAGCCGGGGCGGTACACATTCCAAAAGGACTCCCGCACCAGGTTCTCCACGGCGAAATGGTCTTCCGGACGCTCCCGGCGAATGATGATGTTCTCTTTCATTTCTCTTCTCCTAACAGGTTTTTTGCTGTGTTTTCCAAGGTTTCATCCAGCAGGGCGGTCACCGCTTCCTTGTCCGTGGCCCCGTCATAGACGCTGTAGAGGAGGAACATGGGCCCGTAGAAGGCCGCCGCCCGGCGCGCCGGGTCGGTGAGCCCCTGGGCCGCGAACAGGTCCGCCACGTAGCCCATGGGCCCCGCCCCCAGGTACTGCTGGTAGAGCCGACCCATCTCAGGGGTCGTATACTGCTCCAATGTCAGCATCCGGCGAAAGGGGCCGGCGAAGGGGTCCTCCGTCCAGTAGCGGAACATGTCCCGGCTGAAGGAAACGATATGGCTCACGGTGGCGGCTTCGTAGGCCGCTTTATCGGTTTCCGCGGTCCCCTCCGGCAGGTCGTGGGCCTGGGCCTGTTCCCCATCCCGCTGCTCCATGCGGGCGAGGATGGCGTCGAAGATGGCCTGCTTGCTCTCGAAATGCCGATACAGGGCCCCCTTGGTGATCCCCAGGGCCCCGGCGATGTCGCTGACGGACACCGCCGCGTACCCCCTTTGGGCGAACAGCTGCAGGCTGGTCAGCAATATCCGTTCCTTCGTGTCTCCCATGGTCGCCTCCAAAAATAATAAACGATCGTTTACCCATAGTATAGTAAACGATCGTTTACTTGTCAAGCGCTTTTCGACCGAGGGTCCCCGTCTGCGCCGGGTCCGGCCCGATAGCGGCCGGCGGAGCGGGGGGAAGCCGGAGGCTAATCCTTCCGCTTTACAGGGACCCAGATGGCGCTGTGGTAGTCGGCGTCCGTCATTTCCCCGTGCAGACAGTCGTACCACTCCACCGTGGCGTTGCCCGAGAGCTCATAGTCCGGGTTTCCGGGCAGCCACTCCTGAAAGATGCGGGTGTTGACGCTTTGGAGGGTCTGGGGGTTGGGGCCCACGCAGTCGAACACGGCCCACGCATGCCGAGGGAACTCGTAGAGCACCATGCCCTCGGGCACGGGACCGCCGGTGTACTTGCCCGCGATCAGATAGCGGAACCGGCCGCCGCCCAGATCGTCGATGCAGACGCCGTACTCGCCGATGCAGTTGTCCATGAGGGCCTGCTCGTAGGGGTTGGCGGGCGGGTTCCCGGCGTAGACGTTGTTGGCGTACTTCTCGCAGGTCTCATTCCAGAACCTGGGTATCTCGCTATAGGCTTCCTCATAGGTGAATTCCTTTTGAAAGCCGATGAGCTTGAAGGGGAACATGGGGGTGATCTTAGGTTCCATTTTGCTGCCTCCTTGGATGTGGATTTGGATGGTCAGGGGAAGGAAAGCCCGGATGGCCGCTCCGCTGCGCACCTCGGTGGGCGTGGCGCCGTGGAAGCGGGCAAAGGCCTTCGTGAAGCTCTCCGGGGTCTCGTAGCCGTAGCGAAGGGCCACGTCGATGACCTTTTCCTCCGTCTTCCTGAGGTCCAATGCCGCCTGGTAGAGCCGCCGGTTTCGGAGATATTCGCCGATGCCGTAGCCGGTCATCAGCGAAAAGCCCCGCTGCAGGAAGAAGGGGGAGAGGTGTACCGCCCGGGCCACGTCGTCCAGGCTGACGTCGTCCGTCAGGTGATCCTCCGCATACGATACCGCCCCGCGGATCGCGGTGAGCCATTCCATGGGCCGTCTCCTTTCCTTTGACTGTTCTCAGTATACCAGGCCCCGGGATACCTGCCCTGTCAATCTCTGCTCAAATCTGTCCCGGGGAAGCCGAAGTCACACAGCGCATTTTCCGGCTCCTTCGCAAAATGCAGGGTCATAATGGCGTCCCGGTAGCCGATTCGGCGGTAGAAGTCGCTGACACCGCCGGTCATGATCCGGGCGCCCAGGGGCCGCAGCAGCCGGTCATGTTGGGATAGGGCCGCAGCGGCCAACCCCTTGTGCCGATGCTCGGGGACGGTACACAGGGGCTCCAGATAGGCAAGCTTGTTCTTTTCCACCCACCACATACCCGCGAAGCAGACGTAGTCTCCATTCTCATCGGCAATAACCACGGTGCGCTCGTAGGTGGCGTGGGGGGAGGGGGCCGATGAGGCGCCCAGAACGCTCTGATATAGCTCGTGAGGGCCGGTGCCGGGGATCTCCCAACCGGTGAAAGGACCCCGGCCTTCGTTGAATCCCTCCCACATGCACCGAGCGGCTTTGAGGGGGTCCACCCGGCCCGGGTCCACGAAACGGTAGCCTGTCGGCAGGGGATGATCCAGTTTCCCCGTCCGAAAATCGAAGACCTTGTATTCCTCCCGATCCACGGCCCTGTACCCCCGCGCCTCCGCTGCCTGGATAAGGGAACGTTGACCGCTGTTCAAGATCAGCTCCCGGGGCTCACCGAAGGCGGGAAAGGCGGTCTCACCATAGTCGATCATCTCTCCAGCCAGGGCTTCGTACCCCGGACGGAGGACGAAGTGGAGCCGATTGGGATCGTCCTCATAGAACAGGAACCCCACGGGCTTGTCCCCGTCCAGCCAGAACCGATCGAGGCGCAGGTAGGTCTTGTCCTGCCAGGAGGAAGTGAGGGCGTATTCGAAAAAGGGAGCCGCCGGGCCGTTGCACTCGTCGGGAGTGAACACGTCCGTCATGAGCTCCCAGGCCAATTCCGCATCGGTCAGGAGCTGAAACTGTTTCGTCCGTATGGTCATGGATCACGCCTCCCCGTTCACGATGGCCGCGTACTGCGCCTCAGGGATCATGGGGGAGTAGATGGCGGAGAGGAGGTCGGGGTCGATCCTGCCCGTCTTTGCGTACTGCCGCCCTGCTTCCTTCACCTGCTGCAGCCGGGGCACGGTGACCACCGCTGCCTCGGGGGCGTTGAACATGGGGCTCTCGGGCACGGTGAGGATGGTGTGATCGCAGGGGAAGAGGAGCTTAAACTGCGCCACCGCGGGCTCGAAGTTCTGCCGGCTGTTGGGGAAGCCGCAGCCTGAGATCATGACGTATCTGAGATGGGAATAGTCCGCCTGGCCCACGTGCTCGTACCGGTCGCCCACCTTCTCCATGGTCATCTTACTGAGGGGCAGGATGCGGTCGATGATGGCCTTCAGCGGCGCGGGCATGCCGTAGCAGTAGAGGGGGAAGCTGAAGATCAGCAGGTCGCTTTTCAGTATCTCCTCCAAAATGCCCCGCATGTCGTCGTCGTGGATGCAGGTGCCCCCGTTGTGCATGCAGCTGAAGCAGCCCGTGCAGTATTCCACGTGCTGCTCCACGGCGGTGATGATCTTCACCTGCTGTTCCCCCGCCGCCGCCATCCCCTCCAAAAAGGCCCGGGTGACGTGCATGGTGTCGCTCTTTTCCCCTTTGGGACTGCCGTTGAACACTAAGATCTTCATGTGGCGTTCTCCTTCAGATAGTTTTCAAATTCCGGCGTCCTCGACCAGTAGCGGACGCCCCAGTTCTCAAAGCTCCATTGGTCCATGTATTCGTTGCACTCATAGTCGATATACCAGATCCGGCCGTTTTGCGCTACGAAGTTGGTGGGGAAGTAGTCGATGTTCAGCCCCGCCGCCCGGGCCCGGGCCGCCATAGCGCGCACCTGCTCCAGATAGGGCTCCACGGCCGCCCCGTCCCGGACCAGCTCGAAGACGGTAGGGCCGTCGACGTATTCCTTCACCAGCCGCTCCGCCGCCCGGTCCACGGCAAGCAGCTTTGGCACGGGGATCCCCGCCGCTTTCAGGCGCTCATAGTCGTAAAGCTCCGCTGCCAGTTTGTCTCCGAAGGTATAGTAGCTGCAGGGTTCGTGGTGGATCTGTTTCACCACCACCCGCCGCCCGTTCCCGTCCTCGGCGAGATAGGAGTATCCGCCCTTCCCGTGGCCCAAAAGTTGGAAGACGACGTAGACCTCCCGGTCGATGATCAGCCGGTCTCCGCTTTTCACGCCCGGGTCTCCTCCCCATATTCCGCCAGAAACGCGTTCAGGAACCGGTGCCGCTTCTCGGCCAGCCTTCGGGCCGTGTCCGTGTTCAGCTCGTCTCGGAGGAGCAGGAGCTTTTCGTGAAAGTGCTGGATGGACGCCTCCAGCGACCGGCCATGGGCCCCGCCGTAGGCGAAGGTCCGGGCGATGCCCACGGCGCCCAGGGCGTCCAGCCGATCCGCGTCCTGGACGATCCGGCCCTCGGGGGTCTCGGGCCGCCGGCCCCGGTTTTGGCTGAAGGAAACGGCGTTGATCACCCGGCAGACCGCTTCGATCCGGCCTCCATCCACGCCCTGAGCCGTCAGGAACCGGCGGGCGTTCTCGTTGTTCTCGGTGGCAAAGAGCTTGTGATCGTCCACGTCGTGGAGCAGGGCCCCCAGGGCCACGATCTCCCGGTCGCAGGGAGGCTCCGCCTCGGCGATGGCCAGGGCGTTATGATACACCCGCAGAGTGTGGGCCGCATCGTGGCCGCCGAAGTCGTTTTGAAACAGGTCCTGCACATAGGCCATGGCCGCCTGGACGAGGGCGCTGCTTCCTTCCTCCGCCTCCGGTTCCCTGGCCGCCGGTTCCCTCAGCTCCCGCCGCATGAGCACCAGCTCCTGCCAGCCCGTGAGCCGGGACCTGAAGCCCTTGGGGTTTCGGCCGTATTCCCGAAACCCCTCGCTGCGATAGAGGGCCAGGGCCCGTTCGTTGTCCGCCACGGCCTCCAGCTCCAGCTGCTCGTAGCCCGCCTGTTTGGCGAGGGCGATGCAGGCCCGAGTCAACGCCCGGCCGATGCCCAGATGCCAGTACCGCTCGTCGACGCTGATGCCGAAGTCCGCCCGGTGCCGGACCTTTACCTTGCCGCCCACCCGGCCCACGCCGGCGGCGCCTACCACCGATCCGTCCACCTCCGCCAGCAGCTCGATTTCGTCGGGGCTCTCGGTTTTCTGCTTCAAAAACTGGGCCTCCTGCTGGACGGTCATGCCCGCCTCGTCCGGGTAGCTCAGCAGAAAATCCGTCTGCTCGTGGGTCAGCAGGTAGATGTCCAGCAGGGCCTTGCCGTCCGCCTCCGTGCCGTTGCGAAGGACGCAGGTCCGCCCGTCCTTCAAAGGTATGGTTTCCCGATATTCCATGCTATGGCTCCTTCCAGAATCCGCCCCTGTGAAAGTTGGGGTTGCCCAGGGGCTTGGCCGTCAGGCGGAAGATCACGCAGCCGTCGGGGCAGACGACGGTCTTCGTATACTTCCCGTCGCCGCCCACGTTTTGAAGGTCGCCGCCGCTGCGCACGGCCTCCATGAGGGGATAGAGCATCATCATGGTCTTGGAGCAGATGCCGTACCCCTCCCGGTTCACGGGGCAGCCGTAGGTGCAGGTGTACACGTCGCCCACCTCCTCCCCGTTGCGGCAGTAGCGCTCCGTGTGGTCCCCCCGCAAAAAGCCCGTCACCTCCACGGTGAACTCATATTCCTCGTCGAACCATTTCTTCATCTGATTTCCTCCTATAGAGCAAGTTGGCGTATCTCTCTTTGCAGCGCTTCCAGGAACCGGCCCGCCTGGGCCCCGTCCATCTGGGTGTGGTGGAACTGGAAGGACAGCGGCAAGCGATAGCGAAACAGCTTCTTTCGATACCGGCCCCAGATCAAAAAGGGGTTGTTGAAGATGCCGCTGTGCATGCCCACGGCCCCGTCCAGCTCCGTGTCCACCATGGCGGAGGTGCCGATGACCATGCACTCTTGGGACAGATCCCGATCCTCACAGGCCTGGGCCGCCTGGGCGGTACAGGTCAGGTATTCCCGGTTGAAATCCTTGAGATCGTCCCGAAACCGGATATCGCAGGAGCTGACGCCGCCCTGCCGGTTGCTGACGATGGTGCAGACCGCCAGCTGGTCGTACCGCAGGAGCTTTTGCCCCACGGGCAGAGTATAGAATTCCTCTATCCCGGCGGCGGCCTTGCCGATGCACCAGTCCATCAGCATATTGAACTTCAGCCCCTGCCGGCGGCTGACTTTGACCAGATTCGTCACGTCCAGGGTCTTGAAAAACGTGACCATGGGGTTGGGCGCGTCCATCCACAGCTTGTAGGCTGCAGCCCGGCTGGTCATGTTGGGGTCCATCTCTCGTACCATCAGTGACCTCGCTTTTTCTCCTTCTTCTGCTGCTGCTTGAGCTCGAAGCGGCGCTGCTCCTCCGCCTCCCGCTCCGCCTTGGTGATCCGCTTGCGCTCCGTTTTCATCTGTTCCCGCTGGGCCTGGAGGGCCTGCTGGGACTTGGTGCCCACGCCGGCGGGCTGCATCTCACGGGCTGCGGCCCGCTGCCGCCTTTTGGGGTTGTCGGCTTTCTCCCGGACCTGGTGGGGCACCGGGTCGCTGAAGCGGAGCTCGCCATAGTGGCGGCGCACATAGTCCAGCACCTCGTAGTCCCTGGGCTCGGCTCCGAAGGTCACCTTGCTTACGCTTAATCGGTCCCCTTCGATCCGCTCGAAGACGCCCACCCAAAAGGGCTCCTCATAGAACACGGTCAGCCGGCCGCACCGCTCGTCCCCAATCATTCCAGCGCCTGCCGGGGGCCGTCCTTGCGGGACAGCATGGCGAGAAAGGTGGGTACGTTCAACTCATGGAGCCGCCCCTCGCCGTTGGTGTCCTCGTAGAGGGCCAGAAGGGTGAAGCCCGCCTCCAGCTGGCCGTTGATCTGCTCCTCCAGGGTGTGGGAGAACTGCATCCCGCTGTCGGTCTGCTCCAGCTGACGCCGCTGGTCCTCGTTGGCCACGGGGTCGAAGGGGAGCCGGTTCACGATGGCGGTCTCCGATTCGTCCACCAGGTGGTTCACGAAGTGGTCCGTCCCGGACAGGAGCCGCCCGCCTGTCTTCAGCACCCGCCAGCACTCCCGCCAGATGGGCTTCACCTCCCGCACGTAGCAGTTGGACACCGGGTGGAAGATAAGGTCGAAGGTCTCGTCGGGGAAGGGCAGGGGCTTGGTCATGTCCCCCCGGACGATCTCCATGTCGTATCCCTCCCGCCGGGCCACCAGCCGTTCGCTGTTGAGCTGCTCCTCGGAATAGTCCAGCACCGTGCACCGGGCGCCCAGGGCCGCGAAGATGGGCATCTGCTGCCCGCCCCCGCTGGCCAGGCCCAGCACCTTCTTTCCCTCCAGGTCCCCGAACCAAGCATGGGGCACCGGCTTCGTGGGGGTGAGGAGCACGTCCCAGCGGCCCGCCCGGGCGGCGAGATAGGTTTCATGGTCGATGGGCCGGCCCCATTCCCAGCCTTCCCGGACCCAGCGGTCGATGGTCTTGGCGTTGATATCCTGATAGTCCATGTTTCCCTCCTATGCCTGCACCAGCTGCCGGAAGATGGCGTCCCGGTCGAAGGTGCCCGCCGCCAGCCCCGGCACCTCCTTGTAGGCCTTGCACACGGCCAGGCTCAGCTTCGTGCCCACGGCGAGCATCTCGTCCAGGGTGTAGGGGCAGTTGTCGGTGACGATCAATGTGGCGAAGCTGAAGGCCGCAAGCCAGATGTACAAAAAGTATTCGTCCGCCGTCCTCTCGTCCAGGCGGTAGATCCGCATGAGGGAGGGCCGGACCAGCTCCCGGGAGAAGCGCAGGGCCTCCATGGCGCCCCCGGCGGCCCCCTCCGGCGGGGTCAAAAACATAAGCTTGTAGAGCTCCGGCTCCTGCCGGGCAAAGAGCAGATACTGCCGCCACACGCCCAAAAAGGGGATGGACTCCTGCAGGCCCGCCTCGATATAAGCCCGATACCGGGCCATGGCCAGGTCGAACACGTCCCCCTTGAGCCGGTCCATGGTCTCGTACCAGGTGAAGATGGGCCGGGTGGACACCCCCAGCGCCTTCGCCACCTCCCGGGCCGTGATCCCGGCAAGCCCCTTCTCTCGGGCCACCTCCAGGGCGGCCTGGACGATCTCTTCCTTTTGAAACTTCACCTTCGGGGGCATAGCCTTCCTCCCATACAAAAAAAGCAGTCGTCACGCACCATACGTTGCGTAACAACTGTTATTATACGGCCGTTGCTTCGATCTGTCAACCCCGCCAGCGGTATACCTGGGCCTCGTAGGGCCGAAGTTTTCCCAGGGTTGGGGCCTCGGGGTAGTTGCAGAGGAGCAGCTCCGCCTTCTCCCGGCCGTATCCCCGGGGCAGCCGGTAGAGCTGGAGGAGGTGGGAGAAGGAGCAGATCACCAAGATGCGCTCCCCGCCCAGGCGCCGCTCGTAGAGATACACCTTTCCCCGCCAATGTTGGTACTCCCGGTAGGTCCCCGTAAGCAGGGTCTCACTGCTTTTTCGCAGGGCCAGGCACCGGCGGTAGAAGTTCAGGATGCTGTCCGGGTCCTTCTCCTCCGCGGCCACGTTCACCGTGGGGTAGTTGGGGTTCACATGGAACCAGGGCGTCCCCGTGGTGAAGCCGGCGTTTTCCTCAGCGCTCCATTGGACCGGCGTCCGGGCGGAATCCCGGCTGGATGCATGGATGCGGCGCATGCGCTTTTCCTGGGACTGGCGGGTGAAATAGGCGTGGTAGGCCCGGATGGAGGCGATGTCGATGTACTTGTCGATGGTGTCCAGGCGGATGTTGGTCATGCCGATCTCCTGGCCCTGGTAAAGAAAGGGCGTCCCCTGTTGGAACAGGTAGGAGGCCGCCAGCATGGTCCCCGATTCCCGCCAGAGCTTTTCGCTGCCGTAGCGGGAGATGATCCGGGGATGGTCGTGGTTCTCCAGATACAAAGCGTTCCAGCCCCGGCCGCTGAGGGCGTACTGCCAGCGGGAGAAGGCCCGCTTCAGCTTCCTGAGCCGGAAGGGCAGGTGCACGAACTCCGTCATGAAGCAGTCCGCCATCATGGTGTCGAACTGGATCATCATATCCAGAACCCGATCCTCCCCGGTGAGGTACGTCACCGCCGTCTTCACCGGCGTCATGGGGGCCTCGCCGATCTGGAGGGCCCCGTACTCCTTTGCCACCTGGCGGAACTCCCGCAGATAGCGCATCAGGTTCGGCCCGTCCTTATAGAAGGGCATGCCGTTGATCACCGGCAAAAAGGGGAGCCCGTCCGGGAGCCGCTCGTCCTTGGAGATGAAGGTGATCACGTCCTCCCGAAAGCCGTCCACGCCCCGGCTGAGCCAAAAGCGCATGATGCCCTTGACCTCCTCCCGGACCTTGGGGTTGTCCATGTTCAGGTCCGGCTGCTTCTTGGCGAACACGTGGAGGTAGTATTGGTCCCGCTGAGGCTCGTACTCCCAGGCCAGGCCCTCGAACTGGCTGAACCAGTTGTTGGGGGGCCGATGGCCCTTTTTGCCCCGCTTGGGGTCCCGCCAGATGTAGTAGTCGCTGTAGGGGTTGTCCTTCCCCTTGCGGCTCTCCAGGAACCAGGGGTGCTCGTCGGAGGTGTGGTTGATGACCAGGTCCAAGATGACCTTGAGGCCCAGCTCGTGGGCCCGGTGCAGCACTTTGTCGAACTGTTCCAGGGTGCCGAAGTCGGGGTGGATGTTCCGATAGTCGGAGATATCGTAGCCGTAATCCGCGTTGGGGGAGGGGTAGATGGGGCTGAACCAGATGCCGTCCACCCCCAGGCTCTTGATGTAGTCCAGTTTGTCGTAGACCCCGTAGAGGTCGCCGATGCCGTCCCCGTTCCCGTCGGCGAAGCTGCGGACCCAGATCTGATAGAGGCTCATCCGCCGAAAATCGAACTGTTCCATGATGCTTTACCGCTTTTTCAACGTTTCCAGCTCCCGCTGGATGTCCTCGGCCACCCGGGCCCAGCGCTGCTCGGCGTTCTTTTGGGCCTCCTGGATGTTCTCCATCATGCCCTGGGCCGTCTCTTTGAAGTCGGTGAGCAGCTCCTGCCGGATCCGGCGGCGGCGCACCCGCTCCTCCATGCTCCGGGAGGCAAGGGCCACCAAATAGTCCGCCGGCAGCTTCCGCTTGGGGGGCAGCCGGCCCCCTTGCTTCAAATCCAGCAGGGCCCCGTATCGGTCATAGGCTTCGTCCACCGCGCTCTGCCAGGACAGGTATATCTCCTCCATGGCGTGCTGCCCCACCTCATGCAGATGGGATAGGTCGGGGCAAATCTCCTTAAGAAGGGTGGCCATGGCCTCCGGGGTCTCCTCAATGAGAAAGCCGTTGCGCCCGTCGGTGATGCCCTCCGCGGCGCAGGAGCCCTTGATGAGCACGCACCCAAGCCCGCAGGCCGCCGCCTCCCGGACCACCAGACCGTTGGTGTCGAAGGTGGAGGGGAAGAGGAACAGGTCCGCCCGGGTGTTCCAGGCCCTGAGGGCGTCCCGATCGTAGATCGGGCCCACGAAGATGCACTTGGTCCCCAGGCCCAGCTCCCGGGCCTTCTGCTCCATCAGCTCCTTGTCCGCGCCCTTGCCGATGAACACCATGCGGAAATCCTGGCCCCCGTCCAGGAGGAGCTTCAACGCGTCCAGGATGAGGGGCAGGCCCTTGTAGGTCATCATCCGGCCCACGAACAGCAGCACCGGCACCCCTGCGGGCAGATCGTACCCGCCGGTGACCCGGTCCACCGCCTCCTGGGGCAACCGGCCCCGGGCGAAGTCCACCCCGTTGTTCATGACCCGATAGTCGCCGGTGTAGCCCAGGGACCGGAGGTTTTCCCCCGCGCCCCGGCTCACCACCCAGGTTTCGTCCACGGCCTCGATGTTGGCGATCATGACCCGAATGGCCTCCTCCGCCGCCACCGGCAGCTTCACCGCCCGATGGATGTCGATGTCGAACTTGGTGTGGTAGGTGAACACCACCGGCGCGTCCGTCTGCTCCCGCAGCAGCCGCCCCAGGATGGTGGAGGCCACGGGACAGTGGCTGTGGATGATCTCAGGCCGAAAGGCGGCCAGCTCCTCCACCGCCTTGCCGGAGAAGGGATTCCCCGCCCGGTAGCCGCTGGTGAGGGCGGTGGTGTCGAAACTCTGGTAGGGGATGACCCGGTAGGGGTATTGGCCGTAGTCGGCGTCCGGATACTCCGGCGTGCCCACCACCACCTGGGCCCCGTGATCCTTCCCCAGATGGTCGGCGTAGTTCAGCACCACGTTCACCACCCCGTCCATGGCCGGGGGAAAGGAGTCGTTCAAAAGACAGACCTTCATGGTTTCACTTCCTTATCGAATCTCTGCCGGTACAGTATAGCACACCCGGGCCCAAAAAGCGAGACGGGAGGGGCTTGCCCTCCCGATTTAGGAATGTCTGGTTTTATGCCCCGTAGGTGCAATAGGCGCCCACGTCCAGGTCGATGACCTGGGTAAGGGAGCTGTTGCCCTCCAGGTCCGTATAGATGTACGCCAGGGCGTAATGGGGCCGGGCGTTGGGGACCACGGGGGTCACCTGAACGAGAAGGCAGCGGTTCAGGCCCGCCACCACCTGCTCGCCGAGGCAAGCTGCGATGACGTAGGAGGCGCCCACCTGGTTCTGCAGGGCCGCCTCCAGCTTGGCCTCGTCTTCGTCGGCGAGGGCGGGGTCCTCCACGTAGGCCCAGCCGCCCATGAGGCCCTCCTCGGGCAGGGCCAGGGTGCCGTCCGCCTGGGGCACGATGGGCAGATCCGCCACGTTCATGAGCTTCACATTGCCCTGCAGGTCCTCGTAGAAATAGGCGAGGGCGTAGCTGACGGGCTGAGCAGGCACCACCATCGTGCCCTTCACCAGGAACGCGTGGTTGGTCCCGGCCACAACCTGGCTGCCGAGATAGGCCAGCGGCGCGTAGTCCACGCCCAGCAGAGTCTCCATGCCCTTGTCGAAGATGGCCCGGCGCTCCGCCGTGATATCGCCGAAGTCCTCCGCGGGGGTCCAGCCGCCCGCCAAGGGTTCATTTGCCATGATCTCCTCCTGTGCCGCCTCCTGGGGCTCTTCGTTCTTGGCTGTTTCTTTCGGCGCCTTGTTGGCTTTGCAGGCAACGGCCGTCAGCATCAGCAACCCGGCCAGCAGTACGATCAACATCTTTTTCATGGTTTTTTCTCCTTGTTTCGTTTCTCTGCCCATAACACGGCGCATCCCTCCGAAAGGTTGCAGGGGAAAATCAAAAATCGAAAGATAATTCTATCCCCACCACGCCCCACTTCTTCTGCTCCTCGGGGGGGTAGTATTTGTCCATGTCCCGGGGAGAGGCTGCCTTGACTTCCTCGGGGGCATAGCCGCAGGCGACGAGGGGCAGGGCCGCGTACAGCTCGTCGAAGGAGGTGAAGAACCGCATCCCCGTCACCCTGGCAAAGAGCACGTCCGTTTCGTCATCGATGCTTTCGAAGCGGATCACGTCCCCGGCCTGGATGCGGCGGCGCTTCTCGTCGTAGAGCCGAAGCTCGATGGTCTTCTTCTCATCCTCCATGCGGTCGTAGGCCTTCGGATCCAGGTGCATCCGGTGCATGGGCCGGCTCATCCACACGCCCACCTCCCGCGGTTCGGCTGGCTCTATGCTGACGACGTCGCTCAGGTAGAAGAGCCAGTGGTCGATCTCCACCGCCTCCTCGTCCCGGCCGAACTCGTGGAAGCAATAGTCCGCGGGGTCGTGGGCGGCCTCCCCCTCGAACACGTTGCCGTCCGCAAACGTGAGACGGACGAACTGATACCCGTTCAGCTTTCGGATCTCTTCCAGCGTCATGAACCTTTCCTCCGATTTACAAAGATGCTCCGACCCGATGGCCGGAGCATCGCTTGGTTTGCTTTGCGTTATTTGCCCAGGCTGTTCTGGACCGCCACGGCCACAGCCACGGTGGCGCCCACCATGGGGTTGTTGCCCATGCCGAGGAAGCCCATCATCTCCACGTGAGCGGGGACGGAGGAGGACCCGGCAAACTGGGCGTCGGAATGCATCCGGCCCATGGTATCGGTCATGCCGTAGGAGGCGGGACCGGCGGCCATGTTATCGGGATGGAGGGTACGGCCCGTGCCGCCGCCGGAGGCCACGGAGAAGTACTTCTTGCCCTGCTCCACGCACTCCTTCTTGTAGGTGCCGGCCACGGGGTGCTGGAACCGGGTGGGGTTGGTGGAGTTGCCGGTGATGGACACGTCCACGCCTTCGAAGTGCATGATGGCCACGCCCTCGCGGACGTCGTCGGCGCCATAGCAGCGGACGTTGGCCCGCTCGCCCTCGGAGTAGCGGATCTCCCGGACGATCTTCAGCTCGTCGGTGTAGTAGTCGAACTGGGTCTGGACGTAGGTGAAGCCGTTGATGCGGGAGATGATCTGGGCCGCATCCTTGCCAAGGCCGTTCAGGATGACCCGCAGGGGCTGCTTGCGGACCTTGTTGGCGTTGCGGACGATGCCGATGGCGCCCTCGGCGGCGGCGAAGGACTCATGGCCGGCCAGGAAGGCGAAGCACTTGGATTCGTCGCTGAGCAGCATGGCGGCCAGGTTGCCGTGGCCCAAGCCCACCTTCCGGTTCTCCGCCACGGACCCGTCGATGCAGAAGCTCTGGAGCCCAATGCCGATGTAGCGGGCGGCTTCCTCGGCGTTCTTCGCGTCGGCCTTCAGCGCGATGGCCGCGCCCACGCAGTAGGCCCAGCACACGTTCTCGAAGCAGATGGGCTGGATGCCCTTGGCGATCTCGTAGGGGTCGAAGCCGGCGGCTTTGCAGATCTCCCGGCACTCCTCCACGGAGCCGATGCCGTACTCTTTGATAACGCCATTGATCTTGGCGATGCGGCGGTCGTAATTCTCAAACAATGCCATAGTGAACCTCCCTTATTCCTTGCGGGGATCGATGTACTTGACGGCCGCGTCCCACTGACCATAGTGGCCGGTGGCCTTCTTCAGGGCCTCGGCGGGTTCGATGCCGGCCTTGATGAAATCCATCATCTTGCCCAGACTGATGAACTCGTAGCCGATGATCTCGTTCTCGGCGTTGAGGGCCATCCGAGAGCAGTAGCCCTCGGTCATCTCCAGATACCGGGGACCCTTCTCACGGGTGGCGAACATGGTGCCGATCTGGGAGCGCAATCCCTTGCCCAGATCCTCCAAAGACGCACCCACCAGCAACCCGTTGTCGGAGAAGGCGCTCTGGGTCCGGCCGTAGACGATCTGCAAAAACAGCTCCCGCATGGCGGTGTTGATGGCGTCGCAGACCAGATCGGTGTTCAGAGCCTCCAAAAGGGTCTTGCCGATGAGGATCTCCGAAGCCATGGCGGCGGAGTGGGTCATGCCGGAGCAGCCGATGGTCTCCACCAGGGCTTCCTCAATGATGCCGTCCTTCACGTTCAGCGTCAGCTTGCAGGCGCCCTGCTGAGGGGCGCACCAGCCGATGCCGTGGGTGAAGCCGGAGATGTCCGAGATCTGCTTGGCCTGGACCCACTTGCCCTCCTCGGGGATGGGGGCCGGGCCGTGGTATGCGCCCTTGGCGACGGGGCACATATGGGTGACTTCCGCGGTGTAGTTCATGTATGATCCTCCTTGATAAGATAATGGCCGAAGGGCCTTTCGTTTTTCAACGATGGGATTACCCAGGGAAAACAGCCTTCTCCACTATTGTGTATAGTATCAGAAAAACCACCCGATTGCAAGCGCCTGGAGGCAGGCGGCCCAAGTCTTTTTTGACGAATCGAAAAAGATGGCGTATACTTATCCTATCCAACGAAAAAAGAGGCCGCCCATGAAGATCAAGACCAGGAACCTTCCCTATGAAGAGGTACTGAAGCTCCCCCGGGAGCCCCGCCGCAAGCCTGCAAGGCCTGGCTGGTTCTTCCGCACCCTGCTCAAGATTCTGAGCGCCGGAGAGCTGAAGGACGTGGATTTTCAGCTGACACGGGAGGGTATGGACAAGCTTGGCCCCGCCGAGCCCGCCCTGTTCCTTATGAACCACTCCTGTTTTCTGGATCTCAAGATCGTGTCCACCGTCCTGTACCCTCGGCCCTTCAACATCGTGTGCACCTCCGACGGCTTCGTGGGCAAGCGGTGGCTCATGGAGAGGCTGGGCTGCATCCCCACCCAAAAGTTCGTGTCGGACCCGGCCCTGGTCCGGGACATGGTCTACGCCCTGAAGCAGCTCCATTCCTCGGTGCTGCTGTACCCGGAGGCCAGCTACACCTTCGACGGCACGGCCACGCCCCTGCCGGACACCCTGGGCAAGTGTTTGAAGCTGCTGAAGGTGCCCGTGGTCATGATATCGACCCAAGGCGCCTTCCTCCACGACCCCCTCTATAACGGGCTGAAGCTCCGCAAGGTGCCGGTGCGGGCCACCATGCGGTATCTGCTTTCCCCGGCGGACATCGAGCAAAGGACTGTGGCGGAGCTGAACGAGATTTTGAAGGAGCAGTTCACCTTCGACGGCTTCCGCTACCAGCGGGAGGCGGGCATCCGCGTCACGGAGCCCTTCCGGGCGGAGGGCCTCAATCGGGTCCTCTACAAGTGTCCCGCCTGCGGCGCCGAAGGCCATATGGAGGGGAAGGGCACCCAGTTGACCTGCCGCGCCTGCGGGAAGGTCTGGATGCTGAATGAGCTGGGCGTTCTTGAAGCCGAGGACGGGCACCCCCTCTTCGACCATGTGCCCGACTGGTACGCCTGGGAGCGAGATGAGGTGAAAAAGGAGATCGAGAACGGTTCTTACCGGCTGGATCTGCCCGTTCAGATCCGGATGCTGGTGGACACGAAATGCCTCTACACCGTGGGGGACGGCCGCCTCGTCCACGACGGGACCGGCTTCACCCTGACGGGCTGCGACGGGAAGCTCGCCTATACCCAATCCCCCCTGGCTTCCTACAGCCTCTACGCTGACTACTTCTGGTACGAGCTGGGGGACATGATCTGCATCGGCGATAGCAAGACCCTCTACTACTGCTTCCCCCTGACGGGAGGCGACGTGGTGGCCAAGACCCGCCTCGCCGCGGAGGAGCTCTACAAGCTTCGGATGAAGCGGGGCTGAGGAAAGGACGGAAGGATGGAACGACGTTCGACCATGGTCCGGGACATGACCGAGGGGCCGGTGGTGCCGCTGCTGCTGCGGTTCGCCTTCCCCCTGTTCGTGTCCAACGCCCTGCAGGCGGTCTACAACCTGGTGGACATGGTGGTTGTGGGCAACTACATCGGCAAGGCCGGCATGTCCGCCGTGTCCATCGGCGGGGACCTCCTGCACCTCATCACCTTCGTGGCCATGGGCTTTTGCTCCGCCGGCCAGGTGATCATCGCCCGGGCCGTGGGGGAGAAGCGGCCCGAGGACATCCAAAAGACCATCGGCACCATGTTCAGCTTCCTGCTGTCCGTGTCGGCTATGATCGCTCTGGTTTGCTTCCTGCTGCGGGATTCCCTGCTCACCTGGCTCAACACCCCCGCCGCCGCCCGGGCCTACGCCATGGACTATCTGGTGACCTGCGTCTGCGGCCTCGTCTTCATCTACGGCTACAACATCGTCAGCGCCATCCTCCGGGGCATGGGGGACAGCAAGCGGCCCTTCCTGTTCATCGCCATCGCCGCCATCCTGAACATGGTGCTGGACGTGCTGTTCGTGAAGTATCTGCATATGGAGGTCTTCGGGGCGGCCCTCGCCACGGTCATCGGCCAGGGGGTCAGCTTCCTCGCCTCCCTGGTCTATCTCTACCGGCGGCGCATCAGCTTCGGATTCGATTTCAAGCCCGCCAGCTTCCGCGTGGACGGGCCCACCTTCCGGCGGCTGTTGGCCCTGGGCATCCCCATGGCCATCCAGGCGGCGGCCATCAACCTGTCCAAGATCCTGCTCATGTCCTGGATCAACCGCTTCGACGTGACCTATTCGGCCCTGGCCGGCATCTTCAACAAGCTGAACACCATGTGCGGCGTCATCTCCCAGTCCTTCACCACCGCGGGCAGCACCATGGTGGGCCAGAATCTGGGGGCCCGAAAGTACAGGCGGGTCAACGTTATCCTTCTGGTCATCCTGCTCATCGGCCTGGGGTTTGCCCTACTATTCACCGCCGGGATGCTCCTCTGGCCCGACGGGGTCTACGGCATGTTCACCCCGGACGTGGATGTGCTCTCGGTGGCGTCGGTGCTGACCTTGCCCATCATCCTCAACTTCTTCGGCGCCGCCACCCGGAGCGTGGCCTTCTCCCTCATCAACGGCTCCGGCAGGGCCAAGCTGAATCTGGCCGTGGCCATTATCGACGGCATGATCAGCCGGGTGGGCCTGGCGGCCCTGTTCGGCTTCGCCCTCGGTTGGGACTGCTTCGGCTTCTGGATGGGGGACGCCCTGGCCGGGTTCATGCCCCTGCTGATCGGCAGCGCCTTCTACCTCTCCGGCCGCTGGCGGATCCGGGAATCATAAAAAAAGACCCCTTTCCTTGACGGGAAGGGGCTTTTTTTCAGCCGTTCATCGTTCGCTGTCGGCGGGGCCCAGCATCCGGGTGTACCCGGTGCCGTGGCGGACGCAGCGAGAGACGCGGGAAAGGGTGGCCGAAGAGATGTCCACGGATTCGATGACCTGCAAATAGGTCTTTCCCTCTATGAGGAGCCGGGCGGCAGCCAGACGCTCCGCCATGTTCTGTACCTCCTTCTCCGTGCACAGATCCGCGAAAAAAGCGGCGCAGTCCTCCTTGGTTCGAAGCTTCAGTATGGTCTCAAACAGCTCCGGGATCAGTTCTTCGCTCGACCGCTTGTCCATAGGTCCTCCCTCAGTTTTTATAAGATCATTGCTGCAAAAACCGCCGGAGCGCCTCCGTCCTTGGCGTTTCGAATATCTCCTTCGGCGTGCCCAGCTCCGCCACGGTCCCCCCGAACAGAAAAGCCACCTGATCGGAAGCTTCTCGAGCGAAGGTCATTTCGTGCGTGACCACGATCATGGTCCGGCCCTCCTGCCGGAGCAGGCGGATCACGTTCAGCACCTCCTTGGTGAGCAGGGGATCCAGGGCGCTGGTGGGCTCGTCGAAGCAGAGCACGTCCGGCTCCATGGCCAAGGCCCGGGCGATGGCGGCCCGTTGCTGCTGCCCACCGGAAAGGGTGTTGGGATAACTGTCCGCCTTATCCGCCAGCCCCACCTTCTCGATGAGAGCAAGCGCCTTGGCCCGCAGGGCTTCTTTCGTCCCCTTCTTCGCCAGGGCGGGGGCCAGGGCGACGTTTTCCAGCACGGTATATTGGGGGAACAGATGGAACGCTTGAAAAACCAACCCGAAGGCCTGCTGACGGGGCCTCTTCCCCTTGGCCTTTTTTTGGGCGGCGTCAAAGAGCGTTTCTCCATTCAATCGTATTATACCACGGTCCGCCGTTTCAAGGAAGGTCAAACAGCGCAAAAAAGTGGTTTTTCCTCCGCCGGATGGGCCGATCAGGGACAGGATCTGCCCCTGGTTTAGGGTCAGGGACACGTCGTGGAGCACGTCCGCGCTGCCGAAGCGCTTGCCTAAGCCGGTTATCTCCAAATAGGGCATAGCGTCCACCTCACTCGAAATAGCTGAGCCGCTGCTCCTCCCGTCGGAGGAGCCAGGAAAGGATGCCGGAGAACAGCAGGTAAAACACGCCCGTGAGCAGCAGCGGCCAGATGAGGCCGTGGGACTTGATGTAGGCCTGGCCCGCGTAGGTGAGCTCGTAGATGGCGATGATCCGGGCCAGGCACGTGTCCTTCACCAGGGTGATGATCTCATTGCCCATGGGGGGCAGGATGCGCTTATAGACCTGCAGGAGCTGGACCCGGAAGAAGATCTGACTTCGGGTCATGCCCAGGACCTGGCCCGCCTCCCGCTGACCCCGGGGGATGCTTTCGATGCCGCCCCGATAGATCTCGGAGAAGTAGCAGGCGTAGTTGATGATGAAGGCCGTAGCCGCTGCCGCCATGCGTCCGGTGCCGCCGCCGCCCCAGAGATGGGCGCCGCTGGCAAGAAGGCCCGGCCCGTAGTAGATGACGATGAGCTGGAGCATGAGGGGCGTGCCCCGAACGACCCAGACGAGGCCTCGAACGGCCTCCCGCAGCGGTCTCCAACGATTCATGGACCCAAACGCAATCAGGAGGCCCAATGGCAGAGCCCCCATGAGTGTGTAGCAGAATAGCTGCAGCGACTGGCCGAAGCCGCCGAGAAGGGAGAGGAGGACTTCCCGCAGCATAGGGCGTTACCGGGCGATGAGCTTCGAGTCGATGCCGTACTTGGCGGCGATCTCCGCCAGGGATCCATCCTTGAACTTGCCGTCCAGGAAGGCGTCCAGCTGGGCGGCCAGATCGCTGCCCTTGCGGAAGCCCACGCCGTATTCCTCGGCGTTGAGACCTTCCACCAGGACCAGATCGGGGTAGCTGGTGCCTTCCCCGATCATGGCGCCGGCCATCAGTTGATCGATGATGCAGGCGTCGCTGGCGCCGGAGGCCACCTCCAGCAGCGCGTCGCCCTGGGATTGCATGGAGGCGATCTTCCAGCCCTTCTCCTTGGCCAGTTCTTCCGCCGCCGAACCCGCCTCCACGGCGAAGGTCAGCGTTCCGTAGTCGAGGCTGCCGGCCTTGTCCTTGGGGGCGACCACCACCTGAGCGTTGCCGCAGTAGGGCTTGCTGGTCTCCATGGCGGCCTTCACGCCGTCGGTCAGGGTCATGCCGTTCCAGATGCAATCGATGTTGCCCGCGTCCAGCTCAAGGGTTTTGTTGTCCCAGTCGATGACCGTGAACTCCGCCTTGACCCCCAGACTTTCGGCAAAGGCCCGGGCCAGGTCGGCGTCGAAGCCGATCCATTCCCCGTTGTCGCCCATATAGTCCATGGGCGCAAAGTCCGTGATGCCGACGACGAGCTTGCCGTTCGCTTTGATGGTTTCGGAATCTGCCGTTTTTGCCGCCGTCTTGGGCGTTGAGCAGCCCGTCACGACCGTGAGGAGGAGCAGAGCGGCGATGAGGATGGACATGGTTTTTTTCATTTTTGGGTATCTCCTTTGTGGTAATGACCGTAGTATACTTTATCACTTTAAAGTTGTAAAGTGTTTTTTGCGTTTTTTTATGATTTTTTTTTGATACAAAAAAAGAGTGCCCTTTTCAGGACACGCGTAACTTGTGCAAACACACTGCGGCTATGCCGCGGGCTCCAGGGACCAGTCCCCGTCGGCCCGGACCACGAAGAAGGCCAGGCTGTCCGCCGGCACCGTCAGCTGAGCCTCCGCCTCGCAGGGCCCCAGCCCGTGGAGGAGCAGGGTCTCGCCGGCCGTGGTGTACAGCCACACCAAAAAGTCGCCTTCCCCCTGGTGGCGCAGCCGATAGGTGGAGGCGGCGGGCACGAACAGGTCCGTGACCGAATCCCCGTGGCCCTGGAAGGCGGTATCCTCCGTTCGAATCAGGGGCTCCGGCTGGATGGTCCAGCTGCCCCCCGATTCCACCTCGAACCCGTAGGGGCCCTGGCCCAGCAGGGGCACGGTCCCCGCATAGACGCCGCTGCCGCTGACCAGTAGCTCCCTTTCGCCCCGGCCGTCCCGGCCCCAGACCAGGAAGGCCCAGCCGTTTTTGTTGGTCACCCGAGCCCGCCAAAGGCCCTTCGGCAGAGTGGTGTCGGGCAGGGTGGAGTCCTTTTCCCCCGCAAGGGGCTCCAGGGTCGGTTCCTCGGCCCGGGGGCCGTCTATCTTCAGCAGGGACAGGGTCTCCCCATCCAGATCCCGGTGCATCAGGGGCCGCTGGACGCCGTATAGGTCGATGTAGGCATCGTCGGCGGGCAGCAGCAGCTCCGGCACCGTGACGAATTCGTAGCCCTGGTCCATATATTCGGGCAGGACGATGTCCAGCAGACCCACCGTGAACCCGCCGTACACGTGCAGCAGCAGGATGCTCCCCGGTCGCATGCCCTTTTGGATCTGCTCTAAGATCTGCTCCTTGGAGCGGGTTTGGAACCCGTCCCCGGAATCCACGGTCCACAGGATGACCTCCGCTCCCATGCCCCGGGCGATGGCCCGATCCCGGAAGTAGGAGGTGCCGGAGGGGGGCCGATAGAGGATCCGCTCCGCCCCGCTGACGGCCCGGATGACCTCCTCCGCCCGCCGGATGTTGTCGAAGGCCTGTTCGCCGGAGGCGGTCCTCATCTCCATATGCGTATAGGAATGGCTGGCCAGCAGGTGGCCCCGGGCCACGATGTGGGCGGCCAGCGCCGGATTGCTCTCCACGAACTGACCGATCACGAAGAAGGTGGCCTTCACCCCGTACTTGTCCAACACGTCCAATATTTCCGGGGTGTACCCGGCGCTGATGGCGGAATCGAAGGTGAGGGCCACCTTCCGATCCCCCCGGGCCACCCGCCGCACCCCGTCGTTGGGGAACTGGTCGCAAAAGAGCTGGGCCTCCCCCAAGGGCTCCCCGTCCGCCAGAAGATGGAGGGTGGTCCGCCGGGGCAGCGCCTCGGTCACGGGGAAGCGGACGGGATAGTCCCGGTCCGTGGCCCGGAAGGTGTCGCGAAACAGGACCGTCCCCTCGTCGGTCTCCACCGTCCAGGTCGATTCCGCTTCGGAGAAGAGGGACAGGTAAAAAACCCCTTCCGTGCCGTAGGAGAAGACGTACACCGCCTTAGTGAAGGCGCCCCGGGTCCTGGTGACGGCTCCCACAGGCTGGGGCAGGAGCAGCAGCAACAGCAGCAGCCACGCCGCCGTTCGTATGCGCTTCATGTGCGGCCCCTTTCTGCCGTCTCAGATGTCGATGAGCTTGTTTTCATAGGATTCCTTCAGCGTCCGCTCCTTCTCCTGCTGGAGGGCCGCCACCCGCTGGCGGGACAGGGGGTACCAGAAGAAGAGGATCAGGGCCATGAGGCCGAAGAGCACGGCGGGGATGATGGTGGCCAGATCGTACATGATCTTCAAATTTTCCAGGGTCTGGACGGCTCCCTTCTCGTACCGGTAATGCATCCCCAGCAGCGCCCCGTTCACGCACACGGCGGACAGGACCTGGCCCAGCTTTCTAAAGAAGTTGAACACGGAGTAGGCCGTGCCCGTGTCCCGGCTGCCGGTCTTTACCTCCAGATCGTCCAAAGCGTCCGTCACCATGGCCCAGAGCTGCATCACCAGCGTGGTGAGGCCGCAGCCCGAGACGAAGCAGAGGACGAGGAACACCCACATGAGCTTCTCCGGCGCCATGCCCCTCAGGAAGAAGAGGATCAGGTTCGCCCCGGCGGCGGCCGCGCAGCCCCAGGCGGTGACCTCCTTCTTGCCGATCCTCCGGGCCATGCCGGGCAGAAGGAACATCATGACCAGCATGGGGGAGTAGGTGCAGGCCTGGGTGGCCAGGTTCATCCAGTTGGCGTGGAAGTAGTCGTCGAAGAGATAGGTGTAGAAGCTTTGGGTAAACATCTGCCCGGAGAGGAGCAGCATGGACGCCAGGCTGATGGCCACGAAGGACCGGTTGGCAAACAGGAGCCTCAACGCTTTCTTCGTCCCGCCCTTTTCCCGGGGCCGGGGCTTGGTCTGGACCCGCTCCTTGTTGAGCAAAAAGGCGACGAGCAGCAGGACCAGCGAGGCTAAGGCCATGAGGATCACGCCCCGGAGCACGGGAGCATACTGCATGTCGGTGATGGCCTTGCCGTTCTCGCCCATGACCGCCTGGCCGTTGGCATCCAAGCGCTTTGAATAGGCGAAGCTGGCGATCAAAAGCACCGGGATGGACCCCAGGGCCGCCCCGATGGAGCGAAAGACGGAAAGCTTGTTCCGCTCCCCGTCGTCGGTGGTGACCACGGAGGCCAGCGATCCATAGGGGATATGGAGCACCGTATAGACCATGCCGAAGAGGACGTAGGTGCAGGTGGCGTAGACGGCGGTGCCCACCCGGTGGCCCTCCTCGCCCATGCCCGGAAGCTTCACGAACATGAGCACCCCGGAGAGGGCCAGGGGCGCGGCCACGTACAGGAGCCAGGGGCGATAGCGGCCGAACCGGCCCGGGCGCACCGTGTCCGCGATGCGGCCCATGATGGGGTCGTTGATGGCGTCCCACACCCGGGCGCCGATGAACATGAGCATGATGAACAGGGGCCCCAGGTGCAGGATATCGGTATAATACTTCTGCAGCAGGGTGGTGACCAAACTGAAGATCAAGCACCCCGCCATGTCCACCAGGCCGTAGCCGATGTAGTCCCTGGTCTTGAGCCCGCTGGTCCGGGCGATGAAGTCCCGCTGTTCCATGGTATTCCCCCCTGTGTTTTGTGCTTTTTCAGTATACCACCCCGGCCCCAAAAGAGCAACAGCGCGGGCAGGACCCGCGCTGAAGACGCATGTGTGGAGAGGCGATCAGCCCTTTACGGCGCCGGCGGCCACGCCCTTGATGATGTGCTTCTGGCAGAGCAGATAGAAGATCACCACGGGGACGATGCCCAGGAAGATGAGGGCCATGGTGGCGCCCCAGTCCACCTGGCCGTAGCTGCCCTGGAGGTACTGGATGTGGATGGGGATGGTCCTGTAGAGGTTCCGATCCAGGACCAGATAGGGAAGCAGATAGTCGTTCCAGACCCACATGATCTCCAAAATGCCCACGGAGATCATGGTGGGCTTGAGCATGGGGAAGACCACCAAAAAGTAGGTCTTCAGGGGCCCGCAGCCGTCGATGACCGCCGCCTCCTCGATCTCCAAGGGGATGCCCTTGACGAAGCCTACGAACATGAAGATGGCGAGGCCCGCCCCGAAGCCCAGATACACGATGGGGATGGTCCAGGGGGTGTTCAGCTTCAGGGTGTCCGCGGTCTTGGAGAGGGTGAACATGACCATCTGGAAGGGGACCACCATGGAGAACACGCACAGGTAGTAGATGATCCGGCAGACCTTGGAATCCACCCGGGCGATGAACCAGGCGGCCATGGACGTGAACAGCAGGATCATGGCGGAGCTCAGGATGGTGATGGTGAAGCTGTAGAGCACCGTCTTCCAGAAGTCGTAGTTGCCGAAAGTCATGCCCTTCACATAGTTGTCCCATCCCACGAAGGACTGGGCGTTGGGCAGGGCGAAGGTCTCGGACTTCACATAGGTGCTGCCCTTGAAGGTGTTGATGATCAGCGTGCCGATGGGCAGCATGTAGAGGATGCAGATCACCGCCAAAACGATGGAAAGCACCGTCTTGAAGGTCTTTTCCTTGGCGAGACTCTTTTGACTCATTACTGCTGCACCTCCTTTCTGCGAGTGGCGGAGAGCTGGATGAGACCGAGGCCCGCCACCAGGATGAAGAACAGGACGGCCTTGGCCTGGGCGGTGCCCCGGGCGGAGGTGTTGCCCACATAGAAGGTGTTATAGATGTTCAGGGCGATCATCTCCGTCTGCCCCACGGGCACCCCGTTGATGAAGGGCTTGGGCAGACCGTTGGTCAACGCCAGGTTTTGATCGAAGAGCTTGAACCCGTTGGTCAGGCTCAAGAAGGTGCAGATGGTGATGGAGGGCATCACGTTGGGGATGGTGACCCGCCACAGGGTCTGCCAGCCGGAGGCGCCGTCGATCTTGGCCGCCTCCAGCATGTCGTTGGGCACGGCCTGGAGCCCCGCGATATAGATGATCATCATGTACCCGATCTGCTGCCAGGCCACCACGATCACCAGCCCCCAGAAGCCCCAGACGGGTTCGGTCACCAACGTCTTGCCGTAGATGTGCAGGATGCCGTCAAAGATCATGGACCAGATGTAGCCCAGCACGATGCCGCCGATCAGGTTCGGCATGAAAAACACGGTCCGAAAAAGGTTGCTGCCCTTGAGCTCCTTGGTGAGGAAGTAGGCCACCGTGAAGGCCAGCACGTTGATGATGATGAGGCTCACCACGGCGAACAGGGCCGAATACCAGAAGGAGCGGACGAAGGTGGGATCCTGGAAGGCCTTGATGTAGTTGTTGAAGAAAGCCTTGTTGTTCATCACCCCGTTGAGCTTGGCGTTGGACGTGGTGGTGAAGGTGCAGAAGGACAGGTAGATGCCCTGAATGAAGGGCCACACGAAGCCGATGGTGAAGGCTGCCATCAGCGGCAGCAGGAAGATCCACCATTGCTTGCGGATGGGCCCCTTCCTTAGATCGTACGGTTTTCTTTTCAAATGAAACACCCCTTGCTTTACAGAAAAGAAAAGAACGAGGGACGGGCGAAACCGCCCGCCCCTCTTAAGTCACATGGAATGGTAGATTAGCCGTTCACCTGGCTGTACTGATAGGCCCAGCCGTCCACGATGGCGGAACGGACCTGCTCCCAGTTGGCGTCGGACTGATCGGCGTTGTAGGCGTTCAGAGCGGACACGAAGGCAGCGCGGTAGGCGTCCACGTTGGGCTGATAGTTGGTGGCCCAATCCATGACGTAGCAGCCGTTGTTGGCGTAGTCGTTGGCCATGGCCAGGAAGCCGTTGGTGGATGCGGCAGCCTGCTTATAGGGCATGACGCCGAAGGAATCCACCAGGATGCGGGAGGCTTCAGGATCGGTCACGCACCAGTAGAGGAAGTCCATGGTGGCGTCGATGTCGGCCTGCTTGGCGTTGGCATTGATGGCCCAGCAGTTCTCGGTGCCGCAGTTGAGACCGGCCTTCTCCTCGCCCTCTACACCGCAGTAGTAGGGGATCATGGCCACGTTCTTGCCGCCCTCGGACACAGCGCCGTATTCCCAGGAGCCGTTCACGAAGAACACAGCCTTGTCGGCCTTGAACTCGCCCTCGGCGTCATGGCCGCCGGCGGCGAAGGTGGCGGGATCAAACTCGCTGTTGTTGATGGCCAAATCATACAGGTTCTTGAAGTTGGGGACGAACTCGCCGGTGATGGTGGCGGGGCACTCGGTCCAGACCTTGCCGGCCGCGCGCTCTTCATAGACGTAGTCCAGGTTGATCATGTGGCCGGTGAACCGCCAGCTGGAGGAACCGTCCATATCGGAGGAGGTGAAAGCGTCGAAGCCCAGCTCGGCGGCGCGGGCGTGGATGTCCTCCACCACGGCCTTCAGGGTCTCGAAGTTGGTGATCTCGTCCAGCTTGTGGCCGGCCTTCTCAAGGAGGTCAACGTTCACGATGATGCCGTAGCACTCGTAGCAGTAGCCGATGGAGCAGAGCTTGCCGTTCTCGTCATAGAGGTTGTAGGCGTCGGTGTTCAGCTCGTTGGCGATCTTGGTGCCGGTGAGGTCCAGGCAGTACTCGGACCAGGTCTTCACACCCTCCTGGTTGCCCACGATGAACAGGGTGGGCGGGGTGGACTTGTCCATCTCGGCGGTCAGCGTCTGGCTGTAGGTGCCGGAGGCGGCGGTGACCACGTTCACGGGGACGCCGGTCTTTTCGGTGTACATCTTGGCGATCTGCTGCAGAACTTCATCGGATTCGGGCTTGAAGTTCAGCCAATAGACGGAACCGGTCTCGGCCTTGGCCACGGGGGCCAGCGCGAGCACCATGCATAGAACGAGAGCCAATGCGAGGAACTTCTTCATGATTGTTTCTTTCTCCTTTTCTTTGATTTCCATCAGGAAGATCGATACCTTCCTATATATTATACTTACCACTCCCCTCAGCCCTTGTCAAGGGGAAAAAGCGGCCCCGAAGGACCGCCTTTTCATCTGAGGGCAGGGGATCATTTTCGGCAGAGGAACAGCTCGCTCCTCATGCCGTTGAGCTCGATGACGGTCTCGGCTTCGGGGTCGGAGAAGTCCTCCGTCCGCTGGCCGTCCTTTTCAAAATAGAGGGCGTTGCCGATGCCCCGCTTCCGGGCGGCGAAGGGGAAGGCGGCCGGCACCGTCAGCCGGGACACGGCGGCCACCTGGTTGAGGGCCAGGCTCCCGGTGAGGGCCCGGACGTCCACCTTCATGTCCTGGTTGCTGTTCACCTCCAGCTCTCCCGTAAAGCCCTCCACCACCAGGCTCTGGACCTTGCCGTCGAACTCCAGCTCCTCGCAGGCAAGCTCAACCACGGTGAGCTCGTTCACGTTGGCCGCCAGCTCCACATGGTGGATATACTTGCTGGGCAGGTCCATGACGATGGTGAGCCCCTCCCGGGCCGCCGCCTCGGTGAGGCCGTTCATGCGGACCAGATCCACGTCCAGGCGCCCCCGGCTGTCGTCGATCCGCACCTTGCAGTCCGCCGTCAGGGTGGAGAGGGTGTCGGACAAAAGCCGCACCCGCAGCTTTTCCCCCTCGTAGCCCCGGACGCTCAGCCGCCGGGCGCCGCCCAGCTTCACGTCGTACCGCTTGGGGTCCATGACGTCGTATTCCGTCACGCTTTCATATAGGAAGCCCTCGGCGCTTTGCCGGATCTCCCGGCCCAGCAGCTCGTCCACGCTGACCCCGAACAGGTCCGAAAGGGCCATGAGGTTGTCCATCTCCGGGGCCCCCTTGTCCGTCTCCCACTTGGTGATGGCCTGGCGGCTCACCCCCAGCTTTTCGCTGAGCTTCTCCTGGGACATGCCCGCCCGGGTCCTGAGTTCCTTCAGCTTCTGTGCAAACGTCATTTTCTTGTCCTCCTCGCTTTCGATGCCCTCAGTATACGCAACGGCAGCTTGCAAAACAAGCACCTTATGCTGTCTTTTGGCCATATTTTTGCTACGATGCGTAGCATTTGGCCTCAAACAGCCTTTGGCAGTCGTCGTCAGATCTTTACCGGATCGAGCTTGTCCCGTTTCAAGGCCCCGACGTCTCTTTTGCCGTTAGCGTGAACGGGCATGGAGGATCTGATCTTGTAATATTCCGGCACCATGTGCGATGGCAAGGTCTTTCTGAGGTCGTGCCAGATCGAAGAGATGACCTCCCCTTTGTTCTCTACGCCTTCCTGGAAAACGAGATGTGCCACCAGCTTTATACTGCCGTTATCCTCAATATCAACCACCTTGCACTGGCTGACCGCCTCGTATTTCAATATCTCCGCCTCGATATCGAACAGATAGACCAGCGCTCCATTCTCAAGACGGCAGGAATCGGTGGCCCGCCCCAGCACGAAAACCTCCCCGTCCTCGTCCACATAGCCGATGTCACCCGTACAGCCCCAGACGTTGCCCTGCTCATCCTCCTTAAAAAAATCGGCGGTGGCCTCCGGATTCTTATAGTAGCCCTTCATCCGGGCGGGAGAAAGCACACGTATCTCGCCGTGCTGACCATAGGGGAGCTCCTTGTTTGTGGTAAGATCAAAGGCACTGACTGTAACACCTAAAATCGGTGCTCCTGTACCGAATGGTTTTTCCTTGTATTGTAAAGCATTTGATGAAGATGAAATAGTACCTCCAAGCTCACACATTCCATACCCTTTGTAGAGTTTAGTATTGCATTTATGATCACGGAGATACTGGTTGATGCGCTGCTCATCTTGCGGCAAGACTTTTTCGCCTCCCGTAATGGGATATTTCATTCTGGAAAAGTCAGCTGTTTTCATCCGTTCTGAGCTGATCACATATTGCCAAAGGCTTGTTGCTGTCAAGGTCAAGGTCGGCCTAAACTTTAATAAATCATTTTCAAATGTTTCTTTACTAAACCTCGGTTCCGGTATAATCGTCATTCCCAAAGAAAGTGGCATGAGAATGGATAGAACAATCCCTGTTGAAAACCAAACCGGGATCATTTGCAGAAAAGTGTCGCTGCGTTCACAGGAAAAACTATGTGTCTTGTAATACATGATCGTGGCGTTGATCCCGTCATTGGTCAGCAGAATCCCTTTAGACGCTCCTGTTGAACCAGAAGAATAGACCATGACCGTCGGCATGTCGGGCTGATAGGGCACGTCCGGCGACCCGGCAAAGTCGCGGCTGAAGGCGCAAAACTCTTTCCATCGCAGGAAGCGCTGCGTTCCGTTCCCCTGTTTGACGATCTTTTTTGCCTCACCCTTTATATACATGAGCTTGGAGAGCACGGAAGGAATGGAATTGGTCGCCGGAACGATCACCACGTTCCGGATGCAGGTCTCCGGGAGCGCCGTCTCGATATACGAATACATGGCGTCGAGCACGAAGAGCCAGGTCGCCTCCGTTTCATTGATGCGGTCGATCATCTGATCTTTGGTGAACAGGGGGTTGATGAAGTTGGCGATGGCGCCGATCCGGCTGCAGGCCAGCACCAGATAGATGGCCTCCGGCATGCCCGCCGTGCAGAGCGTCACGCAGTCGCCGGGCCGGATGCCGATCTGGCGGAGCGCCCTGGCGCAGACCTCGACCTTCGAGAACAGCGTCCGGTATCGGATCTTGTTGCCATAGTACAGGATCGCCACGTCCTCCGGGAAATCCTTGTTTCGATCGTAGATGTTCTGATACACCGTGCATCGGGGAATCTGGATCGCAAGATCTTCTTTCGTATAGTATTTCAGCCACGGTTTGTCAATGGACGGGTATCCGGTCATCGGTTTGCTTCCCATTTACTCCCCCCTATTTTTCTGCTTACAAGTGGATATTTCAATTATATTTACGAATAATTCTCATGTCAAGTTGTATTCCGGTCTGTAGGTTGTTTTTGTCTTCTTGTATTTCGCACATACTGAAATGGGAGGCGAGATTATGGAACTGGATTATTCAGCAATCGGAAAGCGTATTGCGCGGCGCAGAAAAGAGTTGGGACTTAGACAGGTTCAGGTCTGTGAACGGGCAGGCATCAATGACAAGTACCTGTCCTGCATCGAGCGGGCTGCATCCATTCCCTCATTGGAAGTCATCATGAAGTTAGCGCTTGCGCTGGACACCACTCCAGATGAATTCTTGACCGGGTCGATCCGGTATGAAAGCGATGCATGGCGGGATGTGGCCGAGCTCTTGCGCGGTATGGACGCCGATCAACTCAAGCTTGCTAAGAGTCTTTTGCTCTGGCTCTCCGAGCAAAAGATATAGCAGGCGCTCTGCTCCTTGCATGCATACATATGATCACAGGTCCGTTTTCCCCGCCCTGCTGTCAAACGGTGCCCGCTATCCTTGATTCAGCCGCTGTTTTTCACCGCACATGAGCCTCGGACAGGGTCTATTCGGCAAGAGAAAGACAAACTGCGCGCCTTCCGAGGCCTTTTTTCATGAAAAGCTGTTGTGATATGCGCCTGGCTGTGCTATACTGAATATAACAAATATTTGAAGGAACCAGCCATGGAACCCACCCTGACCGACCGCCCCCGCCGACACCTCACCTACCCTGAGGCCACCATGTACGAGCTGGTGGAGCAGGTGGCGAAGCAGTACTCCGACGAGCCCGCCTACGAGTTTTACAACAAACAGACATCCTACGCCCAGTTCATCCGCCGCATCGGGCGAGCAGCCCGGGCGCTGTGGGCCTTCGGCGTCCGCCCCGGGGACGCGGTGACCATCTGTCTCCCCAACATCCCCCAGGCCCTGGATTGCTTCTACGCCGTGAACCGGATCGGCGCCGTATGTAACATGGTCCACCCCCTGTCCGCCCAAAGCGAGATCACCTACTACCTGACCGTGGCGGAGAGCCGCCTTATCGTTACCTTGGACCTGTTCTATGAGAAGGTGGCCGCGGCCCTCAAGGACGTGGACCACCCCGTGACCATCCTCACCTGCCGGATGCAGGACGTGCTGCCGGTGCACCTTCGCATCCTCTACACCCTGAAGAAGGGCAAGGACTATCTGAAGTTCCCCCAGCCCCCCCACCTGCTGTGGTCCGAATTCCTCAAAAAGGGCGACGGGAGCATCGCCCTGCCGCCGCCCGCTTTCGAGAAGGACCGGACCGCCGTCATCCTCTACAGCGGCGGCACCACCGGCACCCCCAAGGGCATCTGCCTCACAGACCTCAATTTCAACGCCTGCGCCATGGAGGCTCGGGAAGCCATTCAGGAAGAGTTACGCACGGGCCTTAGGATGCTGAGCTGCATGCCCCTCTTCCACGGGTTCGGCCTGGGCATCAACATCCACACGGTCCTGATCCACGGGGCCTGCTGCATCCTCATGCCCACCTTCACCCCCAAGACCTACGCCCGGATGCTCAAGCGCAAGAAGCCCAACTTCATCGCGGGCGTGCCCACCATCTTCGAGGCGCTGCTCCACATGCCCCAGCTCGACACCCTGGACATGAGCTTCCTGCTGGGCATGTTCTGCGGCGGCGACTCATTATCCGTGGAGCTGAAAAAGAAGATCGACGCCTTTTTGAAAGAGCACCACGCCGCCATCCAGGTCCGGGAGGGCTACGGCCTTACGGAGTGCGTCACGGCCAGCTGCCTCACCCCCAAGAACGACTATCGGGAGGGGAGCATCGGTTTGCCCTTCCCCGACACGGTCTATGCCATCGTGAAGCCCGACACGGCTGAGCTTTTGCCCCCCGGGGAGGAGGGGGAGATCATTTTGAAGGGGCCCACCCTCATGACCGGGTATCTCAAGCACCCGGAGGAGACGGCAAAGACGCTGCGGGTGCTCCCCGACGGGGACACTTGGCTCTACACCGGGGATCTGGGGTACATGGACGAGGACGGGTACGTGTACTTCCGTCAGCGGCTCAAGCGGCTTATCATCACCAACGGTTACAACATCTACCCGGGCCAGCTGGAGAACATCATCGACAGCTGCCCCGAGGTGGCCTACAGCTGCGTCATCGGCGTGAAGGACCCCCGGCGGATGCAGAAGGTGAAGGCCTTCATCGTGCCCCGGGAGGGGGAGACCCCTGGCGAGGCCCTGCGAGAAAGGATCATGGAGCAGCTTCGGCTCCACATCGCCAGGTACGCCCTGCCCCGGGAGATCGAATTTCGGGCGGAGCTCCCGAAGACCCTGGTGGGGAAGGTGGCCTACCGGCTGTTGGAGGAGGAAGAGGAGAAGAAGAGCGCATGAAGCTGACCTGGTTCTCCACCGCCGCTTTCCTTTTGCGGGAGGGGGATGCCGCCATCGCCTTCGACCCCTTTTTGGGGCTGCCCCTGGGACGGCGGTGGCCGGATCTTAGGGGGCAGGTTTTTCAGGACGCTTCCGCCGTGTTCGTGACCCACGGGCACGTGGACCATATCCTGGAGCTCCCGGCCCTGCTGGCGGGCTCGAAGGCGCCCATCTACGCCACGGGCATCCCCTGCCGGACGCTGCAACGGCACGGCGTCCCGGCGGAGCGGCTCCACAGGATCGGTCCCGGCGCGACCGTGGAGGCGGGCCCCTTTCGGGTGCTGGCTTACCGGGGGCGGCACTGCAGATTCGACGGGCCGCTGATCCGCCAGACGGTGCCCCGGCTTTGCCGCCATCCGCTGCGGGCCGCCCGGCTGCTGCTGTACGCGGCCACATACCCGGAGAAGGGGGAGACCTTTTTCTACGAGGTGCAGGCCGGTCAAAAGCGCGTCCAGGTCATGGGGAGCCTGGGCCTGGACCCGTCCGTGGACTATCCCACGGGGGCCGACGCCCTGATTCTGCCCTATCAGGGGCGGAGCGACCTTGTTGCCTACGGCTGGCCCCTGGTGCAGCGGCTGGCGCCCAGGCGGGTGTATCTCGATCACTACGACGACAGCTTCCCGCCGCTGACGGCGGCCATAGACACCGGACCCTTTTGCGACTGTTTGAGCGCCCGGGGCATACCCTGCCGGGCGTTGATCCCCCAAGAGACCATCGACCTATAGAAGGAGCGGACCATGAGCAACGAACCCAAGAGACAACGCAGGTGGGGAGATCGGCGGGACGGCCGCCGGGTGAAGGCCCCGGGGCTGCAGACCGTCATGTGCTACCTCTGGCCCTATCGGACGGACTGCGAGGTGTTCCTCTACGACAACATCGACGCCACGGACCTGCTGGCCTATCTGGAAAAGCGGAACGCGGAGCATCCGGACTACAAGACCACCCTCTTCCACGCCGCCGTCACCGGCATGGCGCGGATGGTGAAGGAGCGGCCGCTGATGAACCGGTTCATCCAGGGGTATCGCCTCTACGAGCGGGACGAGATCACCATCAGCTTCGTGGTGAAGCGCCGCTTCGCCGACGGGGCGGAGGAGAGCCTCATGGTCCTCAAGCCCACCGACGAGGACACGTTGGATACCATCAGCCGGCGCATCGTGGGGAACGTGCAGCAGACCCGCAAGAGCGAGCACGCCACCGGCGGCGTGGACGAGCTCCTCGATAAGTTCGCGGCCCTGCCCCGGGCCCTGCTGATCCCGGTGGTGCGGATCATCCGGTGGCTGGACTTCTGGGGCATCAACCCCAAGGGGCTCACCGAGGGGGATCCCAACTATACCACCATCCTCACCAGCAACCTGGGGTCCATCCAATGCCCCGCGGTGCACCACCATCTGAGCAACTACGGCACCAACAGCATCATGATCACCATCGGCGCCCTCCACAAGGAGGAGGTGCTCATGCCCGACGGGACCAAGCAGGTCCGGGATCTGGTGGACGTGGGCGCCACCTTGGACGAGCGGATCGCCGACGGGTTCTATTTCGCCAAGAGCCTGAAGCTCATCAAGCATATCTTCGCCCACCCGGAGATGCTGGAAAAGCCCCTGGGGGAGAGCAGCGGGTTCGAGTATTGAGGGACCTATGGAAAAGTATCTGTTCTGCATGATCGTGGCGCCCCTGGCCGCCTTTTTCACGGGGATCGGCGTCTACGCCAGAAAGCGGAAGAAGCCCATGTGGTTTTGGTCCGGGTCCGAGGTGAAACCCTGGCAGATCCAAGACGTCTCCGCCTATAACAAAGCCAACGGCTGGATGTGGATCGTCTTTTCCCTGATCTTCTGGGCCGCCGCGTTGCTGAGCCTCTTCGATACCCCCGCCGCAGGGATCCTCCTGGTGGTGGGCTGCCTCGCGGGGATACCGGGGCTGGTGATCGCCTACGGGCGGATCTATCGGAGGTATAAGGCGTGATTTCCTGCGACTTTTTCTTTTCGGTGAGTGCGGAGCCGAGCGCTGCATGTGGCAGATGAAGCGAGGCGAAGCACGGGCAAAACAAGGAGAAACCAAGCGGAGCGAGGTTTCGACTATGTTTTGCCCATAGCAGAGAAAAAGTCGCCCAAAAAGAAAAGCTCAAGAAGAAAAAGAGGACTATGCCCATAGCATAGCCCCCTTTTTGTGTTCTTTTGGCAGCACCTTTTCTTACCAAGAAAAGGTGCGATGCTTTCAATCCTTCCTTAATCCAACAGCGCGTGGAGGATGGCCAGGTAGCCGTCCACGGCGTCGTACAGGTCCTTGAGGGCGATGTGCTCGTCCACCGTGTGGGCCAGGTCCTCCCGGGACGGGCCGAAGCCGAAGGTGGGGATCCCCGCCTCGCCCGCGTAGTAGCTGCCGTTGGTGCAGAAGCTGTACCCGGTGATCGCGGGCGCGAGGCCCCGCTCCTCCATGGCCGCCTTCACCCGCAGCACCCGCTCGTCGGCGGCGAACCACCAGGGGGCGAAGAACCGCTCCGCCTCCACCGTTTCCCCGGTGGCGCAGACGGCGCTGCCCATGGGATAGGACACCCGGGCGTTCAGCGTGGGGTCCAGCCGCTTCTGCGCCTCGATGATGGCCTCGATGGGCTTTAGGACGCTCTCCCGGGTCTCGCCCACCAGCAGCCGCCTATCGAAGGTGGCTCGGCAATAGTGGGGCACCACGGACGCGCCGGGGTACGGGTCCGACTTGATGTCCGTCAGCACCAAGATGCCGTCCCCCACCATCCGGGGGTCCCGGGTGACGGGGAGCTTCATGATCTCGTGGATCAGGGCGCACATGGCCGTGGCGGCGTTGACCCCCTTCTGGGGGTTGGCGCTGTGGCAGGGCACGCCGAAGGTCTCCAAAACGATCTCCGCCCGGCCCCGCTGGCTGAGCTTCAGATTCCCCTCGGAGGCCTCGCCGATGATGACCAGATCGGGCCGCACCCGCTTTGCCACCTCCCTGGCGCAGACGCCCTCGAAGCACTCCTCCTGGACCACCCCGGCGAACCAGAGCTCCCCGGCAAAGTTCCTGCCCTTCTCCCGAAGGTACTGGGCGGCGGCCACGGCGAAGGCGGCGACCGCCCCCTTCATGTCGCTGGTGCCCCGGCCGAAGAGCTTCCCCTCCCGGATCACGGGCTCGAAGGGCGGCGTGGTCCAGTCCTCCGCGTTCTTCGCCGGCACGGTGTCCATGTGCCCGTCGAACAACAGCCGGATGCCGGGCCGCGACCCGGCCACCCCGGCCACCAGATCCCCGTACCGGTCGTTTTCCGGGGCGGTGAACCCGTTCTCCTTCAGATACCCCTTCAGGATGTCCGCCACCCCCTGCTCCTGGCCGGAGAGGCTGGGGCAGGCCACGAGTTTTTTCAGGAGCTCCAAGGTCTCCCGCTGCAACGCTTCGCTGATCATCTGTTTCCCTCCAATACAGTTCCCGCGTGAACGCCGGTGAGCCGCCCCTCCCTGAGGGCGATCTTCCCGTTCACGATCACATAGTCCATGCCCGCCGCCCGCTGCGCCGGTCGGTCGTAGGTGGCGGTCACGTGCACCCGGCCCGGGTCGAAGACGAGCACGTCCCCGTCCGCCCCCAGCTCGATGCGCCCCTTGTTTTTGAGGCGGTACCGGTCCGCCGGCCGCCGGGTCATCCGGTTCACGGCCTCAGGGAGGCTCAGATCGTGCCGCCCGTTCACATAGGTCTCGATCACCTGGCTGAAGGCCCCGTAGACCCGGGGGTGGAGCTTCCCGCCCGTGGGGAAGGTGGCGTCCGAGATGGCGTAGGCAAAGGGGCTCTGCAGGATCCGGGCGATGTCCTCCTCCGCGGTGATGAAGTCGATCATGGTGACCTCGCAGTCGTTGTCCCGCAAGAGGTCCAAGGCGAATTCCGCCGGGTCCTTGTCCCCCGCGGCCTGGGCGATGCTCTGGCCCACGTACCGGCTGTCCTCCGCCCGCTTCACGGCGGAGACGAAGATGTTCTCCCAGCCCACCAGATACACATAGTTGTCGAAATCCCGGCCCGTTTCCAGCCGGTCCAAAAGCTGCCTGCGGGCGGCGCCGTCCCGAAGCCGCGCCGTGATGGCGGCGGGCCCGCCCTGCAAAAACTCCGGCGGCAGGATGTGGATGAGCTGGGTGCTGCCCGCGGTGTAGGCGTACACGTCGCAGGTGACGTCGATCCCCGCCTCCCGTGCCCGGGCGATCCTGTCCAGGGCCCGGGGCGCCAGCTTCCCCCAGTTCTCCCGGCCGCTGGCCTTCAGATGGCTGATCTCGAGCGGCACCCGCAGCGCCCCGGCCACGGCGATCATCTCCTCCAAGGACGGGAGCAGCCTCATGGCCTCCTCCCGCATGTGGACGGACAGGACCGTGTCCGTGCCCCGGATGGGCTCCAGCGCCCGGATCAGCTCCTCCGTGGTGTAATAGCATTCCGGCGCGTACCCCAGGCCCAATGACACGCCCCCCGCCCCGTCCGTGAGGGACCGCTCCAGCCGGGCGTGGATCTCGGCATAGTCCGCCTCCTCCAGCCTAAGCTTCTGGAATCCGGCCACGCTCGCGCGGATGGTGCCGCCGCCCGCCAGCATCAGGGCGTTCACCGGCAAAGGCCGTGCCTTCAGGGCCATGAGATAGTCCGCCATGGTGTCCACGGGCACGCCGGAAAAATCGCCGGTCACCGGCCTGAGATAGGCGGCGATGGCCTCCTCATAGGGCCCCGCCTGGGGGGCCAGCGACAGGCCGCAGTTCCCGTTGCCGATGGTGGTGATGCCCTGATATAGGTCGCACGCCCCGTAGTCGGGCCGGAACAGGGCCCCGTCCGCGTGCCGGTGCAGGTCCAAAAACCCGGGGCAGACGGTCCTCCCCCCGGCGTCGATGACCTCCTTCGCCTCTGCCGCTTGCAGGTCCCCCAGGGCGGCGATCTTCCCCGCCCGGATGCCCAGATCCAGCCGCCGGGCCGGGCTTTCGCTGCCGTCCAGGACGCTGCCGTTTCGAATGATGATGTCGAACATGCTTGCCTCTTTTACTGGTTGATACCCGCAGTATACTCTTGTTTGCCCAAATATTCAATCCAAAAAAGGAGAGCCTTGCGGCCCTCCTTTCGGTGTGTTTTGTTGTAAAGCCAGCTTACATCTCCTGGGCTTCCTTGGCGAGGACAGCGGCCTCCTCTTCGGGGGTCAGGTAGGCGCTGGGGGCGGGCTCCACGCCGCGGGCCCACTCGATCCAGTTCACCACGAAGAAGGTGATGACGGACACCAGGCAGCCGAACACCACGGGCATCAGGATGACGCTGTTGCCGAAGGAGTTCCAGAGCAGGAAGCCCACGGTACCGGTGATGATGGAGAAGAGACCGGAGTTCTTGGTGGCCCGGGGCACAACCAGGCCCAGGGCGTACGCGGAGAAGGGACCTGCGCAGCGGATGCCGAAGGCGAAGGTGTTCAGCGCGATTATGCTGGAGGCGATGCCCAGGAGCTGGATGGCCATGGCGATCAGGGCGCCGATGACGTTGCAGAACCGGGTCCAGAAGATGATCTGCTTCTCAGACAGCTCCTTCTTGCCGCCAAAGCCCTTGTACAGGTCGTTCATGATCATGGTGGACATGCACAGCAAATTGGAGTCCGCAGAGGACATGGTGGCGCAGATGATGGCCGCGGAGACCAGGCCGGTGACGAAGCCGGGGGCGTAGGCGCCGGTGACCTTCATCATGGAGTTGGCCGCGGTGACGCCGGGGAGCTGATCCTGCAACGCGAAGGCAGCGAGGCCCAGCAGGGTGGGGAAGATGGACATGGCCGCCATGAGCACGGCGGACAGGAAGGATGCGTTGCGGGCGGTCTTCTCGTCCTTGGCGGTCTCGAACCGGGTGACCATTTCAGGCCCTACCAGGAAGGTGCAGATGTACTGGAAGATGTAACCGATGATGGAAGCCCAGCCGATCTGGGTGAAGTTCAGCTTCTCGCCGGGGAGCTTGGCGGAGATGGCCGCCCAGCCGCCGGCGCTCTTGAGGACGATGGGGGTCGCGATGGCCAGGCCCACCAGGATGATGATGAACTGGACCAAGTCGGAGATCTGGTCAGCGATCATGCCGCCGAAGGTGGTGTAGAGGATGATGACGATGCCGGCGAAGACCAGACACACGTTCAGGGGGATGGAGGGGATCAGGGAGTTGATGACGGAGCCGGAGGCCAGGATCTGGGAAGAGGTCAGGCAGAACAGCGAGAACACGGACAGGATGGCCGTGAAGTTGCTGGAGAGCTTGCCGAACCGACGGCCCACCACCTCGGGGATGGTGATGGCCAGGGTCTTCCTGATTTTGGGCGCGAAGTAGGCCAGGGGGATCATGGCGATGGAGCAGGCCAGCACGTACCAGCAGGCCGAAAGACCCCAGTCACCGAAGGCCTTCTGAGCCACGCCCGTGGTGCAGCCGCCGCCGATGTTGTTGGCCGACAGGGAGAAGGCCACCATAAAGAGGCCCATCCGCCGACCGGCGACCATGTAGTCCTTGGAGTTCTTGATCTTCAGCTTGCCCACGACAAAGCCGACGACCAGCATGCCGACGAGGTAGGCCACCACGATAATGAGTGGCAGGACTTAGATTTCCATACGTTCCTCCTAAAAACAATGAATTCGGTTTCCCGCAAGGATAATATATCATAGGATTTTCCAAATTTCCACATTTTTTTCACAATTCACTAAATTTTAATATACATGCCTAAAAAAAAGAAAGGGAGAGGTCTGCCTCTCCCAGAAGATATGGTTTTACTGAGCGTTTTTCAGCCGTTCCTTCTCAAACTGCAAGGTGTAGAGCTGATAGTACTTGCCCCGCTGCTCCAACAGCTGGCGGTGGTTCCCCTGCTCCACGATCTCCCCCTTGGAGAGCACCAGGATGTTGTCCGCATGCTGGATGGTGGAAAGCCGGTGGGCCACGATGAGCATGGTGCCGATGTTCATCATCTTCTCCAGGGAGTCCTGGATGAGCACCTCGGTCTCCGTGTCGATGTTGGCCGTGGCCTCGTCCAGGATCATCACCTCCGGCTTGTGGAGGATGGTCCGGGCGAAGCTGAGCAGCTGCCGCTGGCCGGCGGAGAAGTTGTTGCCCCGCTCCCGCACGGGCTCGTCCAGGCCCTTCTCCAGCCGGTCGATGAAGTGGTCCGCGTTCACGTACCGGCAGGCGGCCATGATCTGCTCGTCGTCCACCCTCTCCATGCCCAGGAGGATGTTGCTGCGGATGGTGCCGGAGAAGAGGAACACGTCCTGGAGCATCTGGCCGAAGTGGCGGCGGAGGGAGGCGGTCTTGATTTTGCGGATGTCCATGCCGTCGATCAGGATCTCCCCCTTCTGGAACTCGTAGTTCCGGCAGATGAGGGACAAAATGGTGGTCTTGCCGGAGCCGGTGGCGCCCACGAAGGCCACGGTGTCCTGGGGATTCACGTGGAAGGAGACCCCCTTCAATACCCACTCCCCGGGGATATAGCTGAACCACACGTCCCGAAACTCGATCTCGCCGCGGACGTGATCGAGCTCGATGGCGTCCGGCGCGTCCTGAAGCTTGGGCTCGATGTCCATGATGGTGAACACCTTCTCTGCCGAGGCGAAGGCGGACTGGAGCCAGTTGAACTGCTCGGCCAGGTTCTGGATGGGGTTGAAGAACTTGTTGATGTACATGTAGAAGCTGACGATGGTGCTGGCCTTCAGGGTCTGGCCCAGGAAGGAGCCGCCGTCCAGATACCCCTTGCCCCCCAGGTAGAAGAGGCAGAGGACGGAGCTGATGTAGAGCACGTACACCAGGGGCCGGAAGATGCCGAAGACCAGGATCTGGTCCCGCTTCGCCTTGCCCAGGGCCAGGCTCTTCTCCCGAAAGTCCCGGAGCTTCTCCTCCTCCCGGTTGAAGATCTGGGTGATCTTGATGCCGGACAGATTCTCGGAGAGGTAGGTGTTGATGTCCGTGGTCCGATCCTTCACCCGGCGGTAGGCCCGGCGGGCGAACTTGCGGAAGATGAGGGTGAACAGGACGATGAAGGGCACGAAGCAGAGGACCATGAGGGTCAGCTCATAGTTGAGGGCGATCATGGCCGCCAGCACGCCCACGATGACGAACAGGTTCTTCACCAGGTTCACAAGGAGCGAGGTGAACATGAGGGAGATGGCGTTGGTGTCGTTGGTGACCCGGGTGACCAGCTTCCCCACGGGGGTGGCGTTCATCTGCTCGTGGGACAGGCTTTCGATGTGGGTGAACAGATCCTCCCGCATGCCGGAGATGATCTTTTGTCCCACCTTCTGCAGCACGATGGCCTGGACGTAGGTGCACACCATGGACACGATGAGGATCCCCGCGTAGGTGGCCACCAGGCGATAGAGCTCTTTGAGCTCAAAGTCGTCCTTGATAAGGTCCGTGATCCTGCCGATGATGGTGGGGGAGAGGATGTCGTAGGCGATGCCGAAGAGCATGATGCAGCCCACGAAGAGGAACTGGCCCCGGTAGGGCCGGGCATAGGCCAAAAGTCGGCGGACGATCTCCCCGTCCTTCATGTGCCGGTCGAAGCCCATGGACTGCTTCTTGTCCTTGATGGAGGCGTAGGCCACGATGAGGATCAGGGAAATGAAGCCGATGATGCCGCCCGTCAGCAGCAGGGGATAGTATGCGTGCATGGTCTTCACCTCCTCATTCCTTTGATTCGTCCTCAAGCCGCTGAAGCTCCACCATCCGCTCGTAGGCGGGGCAGGTGGAGAGGAGCTCCTCGTGGCTGCCCACGGCCACGATCTTCCCGTCCTCCACGAACACGATCTTGTCCAGGCCCTCGATGGTGCTGATCCGGTGGGCGATCAGGATGGTGGTCTTGCCCTGCCGGTTCTCCCGCAGGTTCTGCAAAATGACCTTCTCCGTGTCCGTGTCCACGGCGGAGACGGAGTCGTCCAATATGAGGATGGGCGCGTTTTTCATGAGGGCCCGGGCGATGGAGATGCGCTGCTTCTGGCCCCCGGAGACGGTGACGCCCCGCTCGCCCAGGATGGTGCCGTACCCCTCCTTGAAGGCGGCGATGTTCTCGTGGACGTCCGCCAGCACGGCGGCCTGCTCCACTGCCGCCGCGTCCACGTCGTCGAAGGCGAAATTGATGTTGTTGGTGATGGTGTCGGAGAAGAGGAAGTTGTCCTGGGGCACGTAGGCGCAGCCCGCCCGCAGGGACTGGATGGTGATCCCATTCACGTCCCGATCGTCCACGAACAGGGTCCCGTCGGGCACGTTGTAGGTCCTGAGGATCAGATCCACGATGGTGGTCTTGCCGGAGCCGGTCTTGCCCACGATGCCCACGCTTTCCCCGGGCTCGATGGTGAAGGACACGTGCTCCAAGGCGTCGAACTCCCCGTCCGGGTAGCGGAAGGTCAAATCGCGGAACTCGATCTTGCCCCGCAGGTTTTCAAGGTCCGTGGCGCCGGGCCTGTCCTGCACGTCGATCTTCGCCTCCAAAAGCTCCGACACCCGGTTCATGGACGCCTTGCCACGGGCGGACTTCTCGATGAGCATGGCCACGGCCATGACCGGCCAGACCACCGAGGAGAAGTAGGCAATGTACTCCACCAGCTGGCCCGCATTGAACCGATCCTGATAGACCAGATACCCGCCGTAGCCCAAAATGACGCAGATGACCGTCTCCACCAGCAGCGTGATGAACACGTGGAGCTTGGTGGAGGTCTTCACGTAGCTCACGTTGGTGTCCTCGTTCTCGATGTTCAGCTTTTGGAAGTCCTTGAGCTGGACGAGCTCCTTCACGAAGGCCTTCACCACGGCGTAGCCGGAGAAGCTCTCCTGGGCGAAGTCGGAAAGGTTCGAAAAGGCCTGCTGCCGGACCTCCCACTTCTTCATCATGGCCTTGCCCATGAACACCCCGAGAAAGAGGAGCATGGAGAGGGGGATCAGGGTGAGGAGGGTCAACGTGATGTCCATCCGCAGCATCTTGGAAAAGGCCAAAACCCCTAAGAACAGAGCGTCGAAGAACATCAAGAGGCCGTCGCCGAAGCACTCCTGGATGGTGTCGAGGTCGTTGGTGAACAGGCTCATGAGGTTGCCCACCTTGTTCACCTGGTAGTACTCCCTCGAAAGGTCCTTGCAGTGGTCGAACATGCGGATACGGATGTCCGTCTCCACCCGGATGGCGGAGCCGAAGAAGCACACCCGCCACAAAAACCGGCCGATGACCATGACCACGATGATGTATACGATGGGCAGGCACAGCTTGTCCAGCAGAAAGTCCATGGTGAAGGGCACCGTGGCCCCTTTATAGAGGACGTGGCCGGTGTTCAGGCCGTTGATGAGCATCCGATACAGCTCCGGGATGATGAGCTGCACATAGTCCACCAAAATGAGGGCCACCGCTCCCAGCAGCAGCCGAGGCGCGTACTTCAAATAGTACCGGTTGATATGCTTGCCGAATATCAAGATGTGTCTCTTTCTGCCGGGCTCCGCCCGGACTGTGGGGTAGTATCTCCATTATACGAAAAACCCGACAAAAAGCAAGACTGTGCCGCTTTTTCTTTTCAGTGAAAAGCAAAAGCGGCGGAAAAAGAAAAGCTCAGGAAGGATAATGGGGACTGCCGTGAAAAGCAATCCCCATTTGTGTTCATTTGGTTGATTCTTTTCTTGAAAGAATAGGTTCGGGCTTTCATTCCTTTCTCTCAATATCCCGCGCTGCGGTTGATGATCGAACCGTCCACAGCGTTGACGGTCATGCAGTCCCCAAAGTCCCACACGGGCAGGAGCCAGAATTCCTCAGAATCGGGCTTCTTCACCCGCATATAGGAGAAGCGGACGGTTTGGATGGTCAGCACCTCGCTGTGATCCGGTTCATTCTTCCACAGCTCCGGGTCCTCGTCCGAGGTGCCCAGATAGATGCTGCGGAAGATCTGGGCCCGGAAAATGTCCATGATCTTGCTAAAGGGCAGCAGATTCACGTTCTCGCTGTCGGTGGAGACGATCTCCAGGGCGTTGTACCAGTTGAGGCTGGTGATCTCCCCCTTCACCACTGTGGCCTCGATCCGCTCCTGCTGGGGGCCCTGCTCGTAGGGCACGTGGGTCACCCGCTCCTTCACCCCGTCCGGGCCGGTGTAGGTATGGCTGTCGGGATAGGAGGGGATGCCGTCGTAATAGGGCAGCAGCCGGAACTGAAAGCTGTCGTATTCAAAGCCCGTCTCGCTGCGGAACAGGCCTTCCCGGATGTGGTCGTCCACCCCGGTCATGTCCCATGTCCGGGCCTCGGTCATCCCCAGATCGTTGGCGAAGGCTTCCACCATGGCCCACAGTTCCCGTTCCCGGTCATTTTGGGGCAGCCGATAGCGGTAGGAGTTGATGGAGATGTCGTTGTCCGTGGCGTAGCCGAAGTCCAACCCCCGCTCCCAGGGGACGACGGACAGGCTTTGGGCCATGCCGTTTTCCACGCCGAAGCGCTCGTCGGAAAAGCTCCCCGTCCAGGGCTGGGGCGCGGGAAAATCGGAATGCCGCTGCATGTCCTTCATCTCGAAGCTGATGTAGTCCAGCAGGTTGGCGTTGCGCATGGAATCATAGTTCTCCTGCTGGCCGGGGCCGTAGCACCCCTCGTCCAGGGCCTTGAGCCAGGCGGTGTACAGCTTCACCATGTTGTCACACCGGGCGTAGATGGACCGGTCCCGGTTCCCGTCGAAGTATGGCCCGTCCCCCAGGAGCTGCCGCGTCAGGGCCTCCTTCTCCTCCGGGGAAAAGGTTTTGAACCGGACCGTGTACACGGGCACCCGTGTGACCTCCGGCACCGTCACCGGCGCGTCGATATGGACGGTGAGCTCCCCGCCGTACACGTGGCCCGACAGGTCCTCTTTGACCCGCTCCGGCGCGCCCACCCGCGCTCGCACGGTCATTTCCGGCGCCGCGCTCACCGCCGGCGTCGCCACGATCAGCTGCTCCAGCCGCCCCTCGGTCTTGTTCATCACCACCTCCGTCTCCGGCGTGGGCTGGCAGGCGGCGAGGAGCAGCGCCGCCAGAACCAGACAAAACAGCTTTTTCATTCGTTGTACCTCCCTTCGTTTGTCCCCATCCTACACCTCAAATTCGGACAAACTGTAACGGCGTTGTCATGGACTTGTAAAAGCAGGGCCCAAGTTGTTATGGACCTGTAAAAACACGGGCCGCTGCCCCATGGACGCCAGCGACCCGTATAGAGCATCGGGATTGCTTCTCTTTTTTCGGTTCCTCTTTTCTCTTCTCATGAAGAGAAAAAAGGAACATAGAAAGCTGTTTCACTTCATCTTCAGCATCCGGGTGAAGCGGGCGATGACGATGACGGACAGGATGATGAGGATGAAAGCGATGGAGACCAGCAGGCTCACCCACCACTGGGACAGGGTCTGCTGCTCCTTCTGCTCCTTCTCCTGTTTGGCCTTCTCCTCGTCGGTGATCACCACGGGGGCCTGGACGGTGGTCTGGAGCTGCTGGTACTCCTCGTGGGCCTCCCCGGCCATGTCCTCGTAGGAGATGATCAGGTTCCCGTAGGCCATGCCGTACTTCTCCTGCCCGGGCAGGGTGGTGACGAAGATGGATATGGCCTTGTCCGCGCTCTGCTGGGGCTCCAGGGTGCCCAGGAAGGCGGAGGCGGCGATGAGCCCGTCCATCTTCAGCGTGCAGCGCACGTTGTAGACCGGGGCGTAGCCGGTGTTGTAGACGCACACGGGCTGGGTGAAGGTGTCGCCGCTGGTCACCGTCTCCGGCAGCTTCATCTCGTCGAAGCCGATGGAGCTCTCCTGCGTCACGTTCACCTGCAGCGGCACGTTATCGGAATAGAGGTTCCCGTACTTGTCCTCATAGCTGAAGGTCACGGTGAGCCCGTGCCGCCCGGCGAAGACGGTCTTCTCCGAGGCGAAGGGGAAGCTGATGCCCGCCTCTTCCTCCACGTCCAGCCGCCCCAGGAACACGGGGGCCATGCTGTCGCTCCGGTAGATGCCCTGCCCGTCGGCGGCGGCCACCAGGCGGATGTTCTTCGCCTCCAGCTCTCCCACGTTCTTCACCTGCAGGGACAGGCTGAATCCTTCGCCGCCGGCGATGGTGTTGCTGCTCAATTGGGTATTCTCCAGGATCAGCACCGGCTTCTTCACCGCAGAGGGCCCGCCGCCGCCCCCGCCAAGGGACCGGTTGCGGCCGTCGGCGATGGTGACCTGCAGGGTGAAGACCTGCTCGGCGGGGTCGCCGTTCCTGTTTGTATAGCTTACGTGGAAGGGCAGGGAATAGGTGCCGTTGTACCGGTTCTTCGCCAGGTCCAGAGCCAGGCTGATGAGGAACACCTCCCGGTCGACCTGGTTCCCGCCGCTATCCTTGGCCCGCTGGGTGGACTTTTTTAGATCGAACTGATAGTTCTTGTAGAGGAAGGGTCCATCGACGGGGATGTCCGGCGTCACCCGCAGCACGTCCTCCAGCGCCTCCCCTAAAAGAGGCAGCACGAACACGGCCTTCCCTCCGGAGACCGTGGGCAGATACCCGTCCGCGTAGCTCTTGCTCATGCCCGGGTAGATGTACCCCGTGTCGATCACCAGCTCGCTGGCGCCCGCCCCGCCGGGCTTGGCGGTGGGCGCCGGGGTGTCGGTGGGCGCAGGGGTAGGCTCCACCGTAGGCTCGACGGTGGGCTCAGCGGTAGGTTCTACTGTCGGTTCTGCCGTGGGCTCAGCAGTAGGCTCCGCCGTGGGCTCTGCCGTAGGTTCTACAGTCGGCTCCGTTGTTGGTTCAGCAGTCGGCTCGGCGGTGGGTTCTGCCGTTGGCTCAACCGTGGGTTCAGCAGTAGGTTCTATAGTTGGCTCGGCGGTAGGTTCTGCCGTAGGCTCCACCGTCGGCTCAGCAGTAGGCTCCACCGTTGGCTCAACCGTGGGGTCAGCAGTCGGCTCCGTCGTAGGTTCCGCGGTAGGCTCCGTCGTAGGCGCCACAGTCGGCTCCGCAGTGGGCGTGGCTGGCGGCTCCGTAGGCGCAGGGGTGTCCGTGGGCGCAGGGGTGTCCGTGGGCGCGGGGGTGTCCGTGGGCGCGGGGGTGTCCGTAGGCGCGGGAGTGTCCGTAGGCGCAGGAGTGTCCGTGGGCGCGGGGGTATCCGTGGGTGCGGGGGTGTCCGTAGGCGCCGGGGTGTCCGTGGGTGCGGGGGTGTCCGTGGCCGCGGGGGTGTCCGTGGGCGCGGGGGTATCCGTGGGTGCGGGGGTGTCCGTGGGCGCCGGGGTGTCCGTGGGCGCGGGGGTATCCGTAGGCGCGGGGGTGTCCGTGGGCGCGGGGGTGTCCGTGGGCGCTGGTGTGTCCGTAGGCGCGGGGGTATCCGTAGGCGCGGGGGTCACGGTCACCGCGTACGAGGTCAAAAACTCGGTCCACTGCAAAAAGCCGGTGAAGCTGCCGTCCAGGGCCTGCACTTGGTGCCAGCCACCGCCCCAGTCGCCCAGATACTTCACCTCCTGGCCGGGGCCCAGGGACCGGGCGGGCTCCGGGTCCCCGATGTTGGCATAGATGCCCACGGTCTGGTCCGAGCTGGTGTTCTTCACCCGCCATTCCGTGTCCGCCATGGCGATCAGGGGCATGGCCAGCAGCAGCGCCGTCAGCGCCAGGCAAAGAAACCGTTTCCTGTTCATACTCTCTCCTCCCGTATCATGGTCATGACCCCCGCGTCCATCTCGCAGACGGTGTCGCAGAGGGCGTCGATGTCGGCGATGTTGTGGCTGGCCAAAAGGATGGTCCGGCCGTCCGTGGCCAGGGACTGGAACAGGGCGCGCATCTCCGCCACCCCGTGCTTGTCGAGGCCGTTCATGGGCTCGTCCAGTATGAGCAGGCTCGGGTCCTCCATGATGGCCTGGGCGATGCCCAATCGCTGCCGCATGCCCAGGCTGTACTTGCCCACGGGTTTCGTGGACAGGGGGTCCAATCCCACCCGGCGGATGGTGTCCGCCACCTCCTTGAGGCCGATCTTCCGTTTCAGGGACGCCAAAATCTCCAGATTCCGAAGCCCCGACAGCTGGGGCAAAAAGCCCGGGGTCTCGATGATGAGGCCCAGATCCTCGGGGAAGTCCACGTCCTTGCCGATCTGCTTTCCCTGGACGAAGACCTTGCCGCTGGTGGGCTGCAAAAAGCCGCAGACGCACTTGAACATGACGGTCTTGCCGCTGCCGTTGTTGCCCACCACCCCGTGGATCTTCCCGGCCTCGAAGGTCCGCGTCACGTGCTTTAGCACCTCATCCTGGCCGAAGGTCTTGCTGAGGTCGACAAGTTCGATGGCGTTGGTCATTTTTTCCTCCTTTATTTGCCGCTTTTTCTTTTCAGTGAAAAGAAAAAGCGGCGGAAAAAGAAAAGCTTAAGAAGGAATACTTGTTTTCACAACAAAGCAATACTGCTTCTTGAAGTTCTTTTGCGCAGCTTTTCTTTTCGAAGAAAAGCTGCAAAAGCTTCCAATCCTTCCGCTAATACCCCAAATTCCTATCCACGATGGAGCCGTCGATGGCGTTGACGGTCAGCAGCGAAAAGGTGTCCCACCAGTCGTAGTCGTCCATTCTATTCGCCGCAAACCGGGTGTCATAGCCCTGAAAGTCCCACACGGGCAGGAGCCAGTATTCCGCCTGGTCGGGCTTGCGGACCCGCATATAGGAAAAGGTGATCTCCGTGATGCGCATGTCCGTGTGGGAGTCGTTGCCCAAGTAGTCCTTGCCTATATAGATGTTCATAAAGATCTGCTGTTTGAAGATCTCCATGATCCGGTCAAAGGGCAGCAGCCCCACATTCCCGTTCTCCACCTCCAGGACGCGAAGGGGGCTGGTCCATGTCACCTCCGCCACCTCCCCATGATCCGTCACCACCTCGATGCGCTCCTGGGCGGCGTTGCGGTCGAAGCTGACCCCCGCGTCCTGCAGGCCGTTGTCGGTGCCGTGGTAGGTTTCCCAGGGATAGACCGGGATGCCGCCGTAGAGGGGCAGATACCACAGCCGATAGAGGCCGTTGTCGAAGCCTGTCTCGGTGCCGAACCGGTGCCGCCAGCTCTCGTCATGAGCGGCGACGCCCCAAAGCGTTACCTCGGTGCTGTTTATAAGCTTCAAAAAGGCCACCGCCGCCTCATCCGCCGCCCGCTCGTCGTCCGTGCGGGGCTCGTCGTGGCGCACCCGCGCCACCAGCCAGGGGGTGCCCTCCCGCCGGAACTTCAACAGGCCCCCGTCCGCCCAGTCGAAGGTTCGCCCGTCGTCCACCATCACGGAGCCGCCGCTATCACGCCAGTTCCCTGGCCAGGGCTGCTCTTTCACGCGGGCGTCCGCCTGCTGATAGCCCAGCTGGTGGGCCTCGATCTGGTTGGTCAGCCAGGCGCGCATCTGGTCATAGTCGGCCCCGGGGCCATAGGGTTGATCGTCGAGAGCATCCAGCCAGGCCTGATAGTAGCGGATGTTGCTCTCGTTCCAGAGCCGATGGTTCTGGCGGTAGATGTAGGGACCGTCGCCCAGGATGGCCCTAGCGATTTGCTCCTTCTCCTCCGGGGAGGAGGGGGTCAGGGCAGCTCGGTACACCGGCACCGCAGAAACGTTGGGCACGGTCACCGTCGCGTCGATCTTCACGTCCATGGTGCCGCCGTAGACCTTTCCGGAGACGGTGTCGGTGAGATGCTCCGGCGCGCCCAGGGCTGCCCGCAGGCCGGTTTCGGCGGGCGATTCTGCCGGTTGCTGCGCCGCCTGGCTCTCCGGGATCGGTATGGAAACCCGGTATTCCGGCGCGGCGGTGGCGGCGATCTGCTGTTGCAATGCGCCCTCCGCCTTGTTCACCACCACGTCCTCTGGGGGCGTGGGCTGGCAGGCGGTGAGGAGGGCGAGGGAAAGGAGAACGACGGGGATTTTGCCGCTTTTTCTTTTCGGTGAGTGCGAAGACGAGCGCTGCCTGTGGCAGATGCAGCGAGTCGCAGCACGGGCAACCCAAGGAAAAAACAAGCGATAGCGTAGTTTTTGACTATGGGTTTGCACATAGCAAAAGAAAAAGCGGCGGAAAAAGAAAAGCTTAAGAAAATGGTTTTTCATACGCGGTTATCCCCTTACTCTTCTTAAGTTCTTTTGCGCAGCTTTTCTTTTCGAAGAAAAGCTGCAAAGCTTCCAATTTATTCCTCATAATGACCCCTCCGTCCCGGTGAAGTTGAAGCTGTAGCGGCGGATGGAGAGCTGCACCAGCAGGAACAGGAGCAGCACGAGGCCGCCGAAAATCAGGTACGTGTCCTGGAGCCGGGGCAGCAGGTCGTAGCCGAAGTTGTGCATATGGTAGGTGGCCTGGTTGAGGGGCGACGCCCAGCCCACGATCACGTTGGCCTTGTAGACGAGCTCGTCCGGCAGGTGCATCACGTCCTTGAAGAAGGTGGGGTTGAGCAGGAGCCCAAAGAGCGAGAAGCCGAAGGCCCCCACGATCCCTGCGCTCCGGCCCCGTTGGAGCTTGCAGAGGAGCATGATGAGGCTGAGGACCAGCGTATAGAGGAGCATGAGCAGGAAAATGGTCTCGGCGCACTCGTAGGGCCGGGACATCTCCAGCGTCTTGACCAGCGCCGGCAGGGCCACCGCCTTCCCCGCCCCGGAGTAGCCCAGTATGGCCGCGGTCTCGGACCACATGTTGCCGAGGAAGCTGTTCTGCGCGCAGATGAGAGACGTGGCCACGAAGATGAACAGCATGTAGAGGAGCGTAGCCAGCGTCAGGTAGATCAGCTGCCCCCAGGCCCAGGTCCGCCGCCGCATGCGCACCAGATAGTAGGGGACCCCCGCCCCCAAGAAGGGCATGTCCACGAACAGCAGCACTAAAAGGAGCGAGATGAGCAAAATGGAATTGGCGTCCCCGAAGGTCCACACGAAGGGCTCGAAGGCCTGCATGGCGGTCCCCATGTCGTAGGCGAAGGAGGCGGCCTTGTCGGAGAGCAAAAAGCAGAGGATAAACGCCAGGGCGAAGGTGAGATAGATCCGCATATTCCCCCGCCACATGCGGAAGTTGTACCGGACCACCGCCGCCACCTGCCTTAGCTCCCGGACCACCCCCCATTCTCGCCGGGGCCTGAAGGCCCGCTTCGGGATCCGGGGCGGGCGGGCGGCGAGGGAGGAAAAGGCTCGCCGCTGCCGCTTGTCGTCCCGAAGCTCATTCTGCGCCGTGAGGAAGAATAAAAGCTGAAACAGGATCACCAGGGAAAGGAGGGTCAACGCCGCGCTCCTGCCCTGAAGGGGCCAGGCCCCCTGCATGGTCAGGTAGTTTTGCGGGTTCAGCATGAAGGTGCTGCGGAAGTACCGCTCCTGGAGGATGATGAGCACGTAATATACTATGAAGGGGGACGCGTACGCCAGGTACACGTTCTGCGTGAGCCCGGAGAACAGCAGCCCCACCGTGGCCCAGAGCGCCCCAGACAGGAAGAAGAGCACCAGCCTAAGGCCGATCTCCGGCAGCTGGGAGGGCACCGCCCACTCCCCGTAGACCTCCACCGGCGCGCACACCAGCCAAAAGATCAGCAGGGAGAGGCACATGCCCGTAACCAGCGCCAGCCCCCCGGAGACGGCCGCCCCCAGGCTCTTGCCCCAGATATACCGGTTCACCGTGGTCCGGGTGAGGAAGGGCTTGAGATACCCGCTCTTCACGTCCTCCACGAAGGCCGCCGTATAGGGCACCGCCGCCAGGATCGGCACAGCGAAGAGCACCAGCTCCCCCTCCAAACACCGGAGGAACAGCTCCTCGTGGTAGCCGAAGAGGGCCTCGGGCCACTCCATCTGGAACAATCCCCACAGGCTTTGGAATGCGCCGATGCACAGGCATACCGCCATGCCCACCGCCGCCAGCAGGAAAGATTTGGAGCACACCGCCCGCCCTATTTCCGTCAAAACGTGTCGCATGATCCCCCACTCCCTCGTTTCTGATCCCATGATACGCCCCATATTCGTCCAAAACGTCACAGAGTTGTAATGGAGTTGTAATTTTTGACCATGCGCGCCCGGTTTTTCGCAAAAAAAAACCTCGCCGAAGCGAGGCAGGGGAGCGGACAGGGATCACGCCTTGCGCAGATGGCGGCGCAGGCGCAGAAGTAGTTTTTTGATGAGGATGCGCAGAGGCGTCGTAAAGAGGATGAGGCCGGTGTAGGCCCGGTAGCCGAGCTCCTGGACGCTGTGGGCCTTGCCGTTGCGGACGAAGCCGGTCATGACCCCCAGAACGTCCTCCTCCCGGATGCCGTATTCTCGACAGATGCAGTTGTCCCCCAGCAGCACATAGCTGTCGGGCAGGACCTGGACGATCCGATGGAGCACATAGGCTTTGGGCGGGCGTCGATAGAGGATCACGTCCCCCACCTTGCAGCGGTCCGGTCCCTTTTTCGTTACCGTGAACAGATCCCGGCCCTGGCGCAGCAGCGGCAGCATGCTGACGCCCACGTTGGTGTAGGTCAGCTTCCCCTCCCTGTCCAGGATGTCCTCATAGCGGAGCTTGACGGTGTCCGGCATGGCACACCCCCCCCTTCATGGCGTCGTAGGCCACCTGGGCCGCTTCCGGGTCCATGTTGCAGCCTAGCCGGAACAGCTTCACCCGGCGGCTCAGTTCGTCCACCAAAAACAGCGTCCGCGACAACGCCTCCGGATCCGCAGGCCGATAGGTCTGTTGCAGCAGCAGCGGCAGCACCTCCGCCCGGGTGGCGGACCGGATGCGGTTCTGGGGGCTCCGCTCCAAAAGGCAGATGGCTTTGAGGGGCGCGGAAATGTTCTCGCCCAGCCGGTGCTTGCCGTTCCAGGGCGTGCCGAAGACGGTGACGCCGTCGGCCCCCAGCTGCAGCAGGGGCTTGTCGTCGTTGACCATTCGAGCCCGATCCCCTAAGAGTGCTCGCCACAGGCGGGCATGGGTGCTCTTGCCCGTGCCGCTGGGCGCCGCAAACAGATAGGCCACCCCGTCCACGGCGATGCAGGAGCCGTGGAAGAGCACCGTGTCGTAGGCCGGCATCTGCTCTGCAATCTTTCTGTAGACGGCCAGGGTCTCCAAATACCCGTCGGAAACGGGCCGTGGGGAACGCCCTTCCCGGGCCGCCTCCCGAGCGGACTGGATGCGCTCGTGGTCGATGTCTGCCAGAGAGATCTCCACGGAAAAGTCCGTCGCGCCCTCTATCCGGTAATCCTTACACAGATCGTGGACCGCCGGATACAGGGAGGTGATGGCTATGTTTCGGTTGGCAAGTCGGTAGAGTCCCTTCATGATCGTCTCGTTTCCCATAGATAGTATCCTTATCATAGCATGGCTTTTCCGGTTTGTGAATACGAAAAAGGGACCGAAGCCTCGGCCCCCGGTTGTTCTATCCTGATTTTTACCCCAGCTTCACCTTGGTGGCGGGGTCCACGGCCTTGCCGTCCACGAAGAAGGCGAAGTGGAGATGGCTCTCCAGGGCGCATTCCGAAAGGGCGGTCTTGCCCACCGTGCCCAAGACGGTGCCGGCGTTCACCTTGTCCCCCTCCTGGACTGGGATGGTGTCGTTCAGATTGGCGTAGAGGGTCTTGCGGCCGGAGGAGTGCTTCACGATCACCGTGCGGCCCAGCTGGTCGTCGGTGTACACCTTCTCCACCGTGCCGCCCAGAACGCACTTCACCGCCGTGCCCTCGGGGCAGCCGATGTCCACGGCCTTATGGGTGGTCCACTGGTCCAAGGTCTTGGAGTAGATCAGCTTGTCCGCGGCATAGCCCCAGACGATCTTCCCCGACACGGGCGCCTGGGCCTTCCGATCGCCGCTGCTGCTCTTGCTGGGGGCCTGGGCCACGGCCGCCTCCGCCTGCTGGGTGGGGGCGGGCTCCGCCGTGGGCTCCACCTCGGGCACGATCCGGATCACCGGCGCGTCGGAGGGCTGGGCAAGCACGGGCCGGTCCTCGAACAACGGGTTCTGGGTGGCCTGGGACGCCCGGACCACGTTTTCCTCCCGGATGGGCTGCTGCGCCTGCTCCTTTTCGGGCAGGGAGGTGATGGCCACCGCCGCGCCGATGATGGCCAGGCACAGAGCGAGGGCGCAGTATACGCCCCAATCCCGCCAGAAGGTGCGACCGGGCTTGGATTCAAATTCGTTCATTTCTTCCATACTACCTATCGATTCCTTTCTTTGTCCCCTGGGGGTTCTTTGCATGATTTCGGTTCATCGATAGTATGGGCCGGGCGATTGCGTTCCATTCAGCTTTTTTTCAAAAAATCCGCTTGCCAAAGATGCCAAAAAGGGCTATCCTATGCCCCATGAAAAAGCATTTGAACGCAAGCAATGCTCTGTATCTGAGCCTATATTGGATGAGCGCCTGCTTCGTCTACGGATACACCCGGCTGTACCTGGGCCGGATGGGCTTCACGGCGGACCAGGTGGGGCTGCTGCTGGCGGCGGAATGCGCCGCGGCCATGGTGCTCCAGCCCCTTTTGGCCCGGGCTGTGGAGCGTTCCGCCCGGCTCACCATGCGCCGCGTGCTGTTGGGCATGTGTTTGGTGGTGCTGGTATCGGGCGGGCTGCTGCTCCTGCCCCAGCCCAAGGGGGTCCTGGTCTGCCTCTTTGCGACCATGTCCACCATGACCATGACCATCCAGCCCTTCGTGAACGCGGTGGGCTTCGGGTATGTGAACCGGGGCGAGAAGCTGAACTGGTCCGCCACCCGGGGCGTGGCGTCCCTGGCCTTCGCCGTCTTTTCCAAGGTCTATGCGGCTTTGGCGGAGATACGCATGAGCTATCTGCTGGAGATGTACCTGCTCTTTACGGCGGGCGTTCTGGCCTGCTCCCTGATGCTGGCGGGCAAGGAAATGGAGACCGCCGGCCCCCGGGCGCGGCTGCAGCAGGGATCCCTGCTGAAAAGCTATCCGGCCTTCTTCGGGATGCTGCTGGGGGCGGTGTTCCTCTTCTTCCAGCACAACTTTTTGGAGGCCTATCTCTATGACGTGATCGTGGCTGTGGGCGGCGGCACCCCGGAGCTGGGCACGGCCCTGCTCATCGGGGCGCTAGTGGAGACGCCCATGATGTTCCTCTTCTCCCGGGTGGAGAGGCGGCTGGGCGTGGGCCGGGTGCTGAAGGTGTCGGTGCTCCTCATGGCCCTGAAGCCCTGGTTCATCCTGCTCTTTGGGTCCGTGTGGGGCGTGTACCTCATGCGCGCCTCCCATTTCTTCTCCTTCGCCCCCTTCCTGCTGGCCCTCACCTACTATGGGAACGAGCGCATGGCCGAGGACGAGAAGGTCACGGTCCAGGCCCTGATCACCGGGGCCATCTCCCTGTCGGGGGTGTTCAGCTATCTGTTCGGCGGGATGCTGGTCTCCGCCTGCGGCGCCCTGCGGGCCCTGCTCCTCTGCACGCTCATCGGCATGGCTGGCGGCGCGCTGTTCCTATTCTTCGCTGTTCGGGATCAGAAGCGGGCACACGGGGCTTAGAGATCCAGTCCCCCTCTGCCCGCGCAACCTTTTCGCCCCCTGGCCGGTGTTATGGGCAAAGGAACGAGGGGGGACCACCATGAAACGAATGCTCATTTGGCTGGCGGCGGCATATTCGAGGTCCACGCCCGCTTCACCGGCGAGAGCCATGGGGACGGATACTACGCCTTCTGCCTCCAGAGCGGGATCGAGGGCGACGCTTCGGTGAGGGTGAAGATGATATAATTGGAAGGAATAAAAACGGACCACCTTTCTTGAAAGAAAGGTGGTGCCAAAGAACTTTATTTGGGGAGTGTCGTTCAAGCGGATACTCCCTGTTTGATTCTTTAAGTTCCTCTTTTTCCGCCGCTTTTTCTCTTTGTCTAAAGAGAAAAAGCGGCAAACGCAAAAAAAGTCTTTCTTTCCAATAAAACTCTGGTATAATACCCTTACTATGTGCAACAGCGAGGGAGAGATATGCTGGAATTGGAAAACGTGTCCTTCCAGGTGGCGGAGGACAAGGGGGACAAGGAGATCATCCGCGGGGTGAGCCTCAACATCCCCGAGAACAAGCTGGTGGTCATCACCGGCCCCAACGGCGGCGGCAAGAGCACCCTGGCCCGGCTCATCGCAGGCATCGAAAAGCCCACCGAGGGCCGCATCCTCTTCAGGGGCGAGGACATCACCGACAAGAGCATCACCGACCGGGCGCGCCTGGGCATCGCCTACGCCTTTCAGCAGCCGGTCCGGTTCAAAGGCATCAAGGTCATGGACCTTATCCGCATCGCCGCCGGGAAGCAGCTGAGCCCGGCGGGGGCCTGCGAATACCTGTCCGCCGTGGGCCTGTGCGCCCGGGACTACATCGACCGGGAGGTGAACGCCAGTTTGTCCGGCGGTGAACTCAAGCGCATCGAGATCGCCACGGTCCTGGCCCGGGGCGCGGCGTTATCCGTGTTCGACGAGCCCGAGGCGGGGATCGACCTGTGGAGCTTTCAGAACCTGATCGAGGTCTTCGAGCGCATGCGCAAAACCGTGCAAAACAGCTCCATCCTCATCATCTCCCACCAGGAGCGCATTTTGAACATCGCCGACGAGATCGTCATGATCAAGGACGGCCGGGTGGAGAAGCAGGGCACCCGAAGCGAGATCCTGCCCCAGCTCATGGGCACCTCCTCCGCCGTGTCCGAATGCCACATGATCAGCCCGAAGGGAGGCGTGGACGCATGAAGCTGGATGAGATCCAAAAGCGGCTCCTGCGGGAGATCGCGGACCTGCACGCCGTGCCCGAGGGCGCCTACAACATCCGCTCCAACAGCCAGATGGCGGGCCGCCGGTCCACGGCCAACATCGAGATCACGTCCAAGACCGACGTGAGCGGCATGGACATCCGCATCGCCCCCTTCACGAAGAACGAGAGCGTGCACATCCCCGTGGTCCTCACCCAGACCGGCCTCAAAGAGGTGGTCTATAACGACTTTTTCGTGGGCGAGGGGGCGGACGTGCTCATCGTGGCGGGCTGCGGCATCGACAACTGCGGCAACCAGGATGCGGAGCACGACGGCATCCACCGGTTCTACGTGGGCAAAAACGCCCATGTGAAGTACGTGGAAAAGCATTACGGCTCCGGCGAGGGCAAGGGCAAGCGCATTCTGAACCCGGGCACCGAGGTCTACCAGGAGGAGGGCAGCACCGTCGAGATGGAGATGGTGCAGATCAAGGGCGTGGACGACACCGTCCGCACCACCACCGCAGAGCTCAAAGCCGGGGCAAAGCTCCTGGTCCGGGAGCGGCTGATGACCCACGGCGAGCAGCGGGCCGTCAGCACCTATGTGGTCTCCCTCAACGGCGCCGGCGCCACGGCGGACGTGGTCTCCCGGTCCGTGGCCCGGGATGATTCCTATCAGAAGTTCGACGCCAAGATCGTGGGCAACGCCCCCTGTTCCGGCCATACGGAGTGCGACTCCATCATCATGGACCGGGGCCGCATTTTGGCGGTGCCGGGGCTGGAAGCCAACGACCTGGACGCGGCGCTGGTCCACGAGGCCGCCATCGGCAAGATCGCCGGGGAGCAGCTCACCAAGCTCATGACCCTGGGCCTCACGGAAGCCGAGGCCGAGGAGCAGATCATCAACGGGTTCCTGCAGTAAGGGGATACCTTTGTTCCTTTTCTTTTCAGTGAAAAGAAAAGGAGCCGAAAAGAAAAGCTCAGGAATATAAAGGGAGGGTTCACGCCCTTCCCTTTTTATGAGCAGCATTCCGGGCCGAGTTCACCAAAATGCCAAAATGTTTGAACTTTTTTCGTTTTCTCTTCCATATCCTGCCGCCCCATGATATACTATTACCATCCCGATTTGCCCGGTTTTGCCGGGCGTGGGGAAAAAACATTCAGGAGGGGTATTTATGGCAAACAACGAACCCAAGAAGGGCGGTATCCTCAGAGCATACCTGAACTTCAACGTACTCTACAAGATCCTTATCGGCCTCGTCATCGGCGCGGTCGCGGGCATCATCCTGGCGGCTTCCGGCGTCACGGCCCTGCCCAAGTGGATCAGCATGTTCGGCACCATCTTCACCCGGTTGCTGAAGATGATCATCATCCCCATGATCGTCGGTTCCCTGGTGGTGGGCGCGTCCTCCGTCTCTCCCGCTAACGTGGGCAAGGTCGGTATCCGCGTGGTCATCATCTACCTGATCACCTCCGCCTTCGGCGTCATCATCGGCCTCGTCATGGGCAACGTCTTCCAGCCCCATGCTGAGCTGGCCCAGGTCACCGAGCTGGCCGCCGAGGCCGCCGGTAAGACCGCGGACGTGAGCGTGTGGAACGTCATCGCGGAGATTATCCCCACCAGCGTGCTTCAGTCCCTGGTGAACGAGACCGTGCTTCAGGTCATCTTCTTCTCCCTGATCTTCGGCCTCTGCCTGTCCTTCATGAAGGTGTCCGAGAATGAGCGCATCCGCACCATCTCCACCACCATGTACAACATCTTCGACTGCCTGGCCGAGATCATGATGAAGATCGTCTCCGGCATCATGCAGTATGCTCCCATCGGCGTGGCCGTGCTGATCTGCGAGGTCTTCGCCAAGAACGGCGCCAAGGTGGCCGGCGCGCTGGCCACGGTGACCCTGGCCTGCTTCCTGGGCTACGCCATCCACATCGTGCTGGTCTACGGCGGCCTGCTGGCCATCTTCAAGATCAAGCTGGGCACCTTCTTCAAGGAGGCCCGGACGCCCTTCATCACCGCCTTCGTCACCCGTTCTTCCAACGGCACCCTGCCCACCACCTTCGCCGCGGCGGAGAATCTGGGCGTGGACAAGGAAGTGTACGCCTTCTCCCTGCCTCTGGGCGCCACCATCAACATGGACGGCACGGCCATCTACCAGGGCGTCTGCGCCTTCTTCCTGGTCATGTCCTGCTTCGGCCGTGGCCTGACCATGGGTGAGATGGGCATGATCGTCCTGCTCGCCACGTTGGCCTCCATCGGCACCGCGGGTGTGCCCGGCGCCGGCGCCATCATGCTGGCCATGGTCATGCAGGGCATCAACCTGCCCATCGAGGCCGGTTCTGTCCTGGCCGGTGCCTATGCCATGATCCTGGGCATCGACGCCATCCTCGACATGGGCCGTACCGCCCTGAACGTCACCGGCGACTTGACCTGCACCTGCTGCATCGCCAAGCAGTTGGGCTTCCTCAAGGCCGATTCCGTGCTGAAATAAGGCATGATCCGGAGCGATCTCGACAACCGGCTTAGGGAGCTGGGCATCTACAGCGATTTCTATTATCGCAAGGAGCTCAAGGCCCTGTGCGGGATGCTGGGGGAGTATGAGCGGCTCAACTGCCTGCTCACCGGCGTCCACGAGGGCAACCGGAAGATGGTGGCCGTCACCGACCGGCGGATCGTCATCCTCTTCACCTCCTTGGGGGGAGGGGACGTGAAGGTCATCCGGCGAGCGTCCGTAAAGGACTGGCGGTTCGAGAAGAAGCTGCTGTTCTCCAGTCTCACCATCGAGACCAACGGCGGCGCCTCCTTCACCTTCACCAACGTCCAGGGCAAGCTCAAGGACCTGTTCACCTGGGCCATGGAGCAGCCTATCCCGGCAGTTGAGTAAACCAAACCATTCAAGAGGGACAGTCTTCGGACTGTCCCTTTTGTTTTGCCGTTTGGGGGGTTGACAATATTCCACTTATAGAATATTATACTACAAGTGGAATATGAGAGGAGCGAGAACCATGCTGAAACACGGCATCCTGGGCCTTCTGAATTATCATGACATGACGGGGTATGAGATCCGGGGCGTTTTCAAGGACTCCCTGGCCTTTTTCTGGCAGGCGCAGACCAGCCAGATCTATCGGGAGCTGAAGGAACTCAAAGCCCGGGGCTGGGTGTCGGACGTGACCGTCCCCCAGAAGGGGAAGCCGGATAAAAACGTCTTTTCCGTCACCGAAGCAGGCCGGGAGGAGCTGCGCCACTGGCTTTTAGAGGATCGGAAGGAGACGGCCAATAGCCCGCTGCTCATGCGGACCTTCTTCCGGGGCGAGCTGCCGCCGGAGGAGAACATCCGCTATTTCGAGGCCATGCACCGTTTCGCGGTGGAGGCGATGGAGACCATGAAGCAGCCCCCGGCCATCGCCGCAGAATATGAACGGGTCATCCAGGATCCCCGGCGGGCCGTCTATTGGAACATGACCATCGAATACGGCGTGATGTATATGGACCTGCTTCGCCGGTGGAGCGAAGACTGCATGCAGAAACTGGAGGAGATGAAGCATGAATATCCTGCTGATTAACGGAAGCCCCAAGGGGCGGGCCAGCAACTCCCTGCGCCTGGCAGAGGCCTTTCTCGAGGGCTATACAAGCGCCGTTCCCGAAGCGAAGATCGAGCAGATCGATTTGAAGGGCAAGCGCGTCGAGCCTTGCCGAGGCTGCTTTGGCTGCTGGTGCAAGACCCCCGGCCGCTGCATCATCGACGACGATATGCCGGAGCTTTTGGAGAAGCGGATCCGGGCCGATCTGGTGGTGTGGAGCTTCCCCCTCTATTTCTTCAACGTGCCGGGCCCCCTGAAGAACTTCATCGACCGCCAGCTGCCCATGGCGCTCCCCTTCATGGCGGAGAACACCGACGGCATAGGCAGCGGCAGCCACCCCATGCGCTACGATATGGAGGGCCAGCGCCATGTGCTCATCTCCACCTGCGGCTTCTATTCCGCCGAGAAGAACTACGACAGCGTCTGTTCGATGTTCGATCATTTCTGCGGCAAGGGCAAATACGAGACGATCTTCTGCGGCCAGGGTGAGCTGTTCCGCGTGAAGGAGCTCTCTCAGCGGACGGACGAATATCTTTCCCTCTGCCGCAGGGCGGGGCAGGAGTTCGCCGCGGACAGGATCTCCGCCGAGACGAAGGCGGAGCTGGCCCGGCTGCTGTTCCCCAAGCAGGTATTTGAGACCATGGCCGACGCCAGCTGGGGCGTGGACCGGGAGACCGGCGAAAAGGAGAGCGGGGCCCTGTCCTTCACCCGGCAAATGGCGGCTCTGTACAACAAAGCCAGCTACGACGGCCAGGATAGGGTGCTGGAGATGCACTATACGGACCTGGGCGAGACCTATCAGATCCTGTTGGAGAGGGAGGGGAGTCGGGTGCTCCCTCAGCCCGAGAAGCCCTTCACCACCCGGATCGAGACCCCCTTCACCCTTTGGCAGCAGATCGCCGCCGGCGAGATCCGGGGCGACGCCGCCCTCATGGAGCAAAAATACAGGGTCAAGGGAGACTTCTCCCTGATGATCCATTGGGATCGCTTCTTCGGCTCGGCGGAGGCGGAGGAGGAGCCCGTGAGGGCGGAAAAGCCAGGGAAGAAACCGCCCCGGCTCCTGTTTCTGCTGCTGTCCTGGATGGCGCTGTGGATCGGCCTGTCCATAGCCTCCCCGACGGGCGTGGCCGCGGCTCTGGCCTTCATCCTGCTGCTCCCGGTCCTGACGATCCGGTTTGAAAGGACCGTGTACGACACCCTGTCCTCCGCCGTCACGGCCCTGCTCTGCGGCCTCGCCCTGTTCACGGGCAAGACCGGGCTGGCGCTCTGTCTCAGCTATCCGGCCTTCGGGCTGCTCTGGCTTTTGTCCTGCTGTACCAGGGAGCCCCTCTGCGCCGCCTACGTCAAGTACGGCTACGGCGGGGACAGAGCTCTGAGCAACCCCATCTTCATGAGGACGAACTACATCCTGGCTGCCGGGTGGGGGATCCTGTACCTGCTCATCGGCGCCGCCATGCCTCTGCTCCAGCGGACCGGTCGCATGGGCCTCGGGCAGATCCTTATCTACGGGCTCACGGCGCTTATGGGCTTGTTCACCGCATGGTTCCAGAACTGGTATCCGGCCCACGTGGCCAGGGGGACGGACCGCTGATCGGCGGCTTGCGGCGAAGGGCGCCGCGCTTCGTAGCGTTTCCCCCTTTATTCCGGGAGCCGATCGTGGTATACTGTACCCGTCCCGCCAAAACATCATATACCATATATTTTTATAAGGAAGAAACTCTATGAACTTCAAAGCCATCGCCGTCCTGATCCTCATCGTTGTATATCTCTACGGGCTGTTTTTGGACGTTTTGCGCTACCGCTCCGCCCACAACCCTGTTCCCAAGAACGTGGCGGACGTGTACGACGCCGACACCTATCTCAAATGGAAGGCCTACCACGGGGAGAAGGTCCGTTTCGGCATCCTCACCGCCGCCGTGAGCTTCGCCATCGATCTCGTGCTGATCCTCACCGACGCCTACGCTGCCTTCGCCCGGCTCTTTCCGGACCAGGTCTGGTGGCAGCTGTTCGCGGTCATGCTCCTTTCCGCCCTGGCTACGCTTCCCCTCATCCCCTTCTCCTGGTATGACACCATGCACATTGAGGAGAAGTACGGCTTCAACCGCACCAGCGGCAAGACCTTTTTCGGGGACAAGGTGAAGGAGTTCATCCTGAACCTGCTGCTGATGGTGGGCCTTGCGTCCATGGTCATGGGCCTCCACAAGAGCTTCGGGGATTGGCTCATCCTGGCCTTCGCCGTGTTCGCCACCCTGTTCTTGCTGTTCATCACCTTCCTGTCCCCCTTCTTCAGCCGCATCTTCAACAAGTTCACGCCCCTCCCCGACGGGGAGCTGAAGGAGGGCATCACCAAGCTGTTGGAGAAGAACGGGTACAAGGTCCGGGCCATCCAGGTCATGGACGCCTCCCGCCGGTCCACCAAGTCCAACGCCTACTTCACCGGCTTCGGGAAGATGAAGACCATCGTCCTCTACGACACCCTGATCTCCACCATGACCACCGACGAGATCCTGGCCGTCTTCGCCCACGAGATGGGCCACGGCCTGCATAAAGATACCCTGAAGAACCACGTCCTGGTCTTCCTGCAGATGCTGGTGCTGGGGGTGCTGGCTTGGGCCACCCTCCGCTATCCCGAGATCTTCCGCAGCTTCGGCTTTACGGAGGTGAACTACGGCTTTGCTCTGCTGCTCATCATGAGCGTGGAGTTCGCCCTCGTCTCGCCCCTCTTCGGCCTCCTCGCCAGCTGGTTCTCCCGCCGGGCGGAGTACCGGGCCGACGCCCAGGCGGTGCAGGAGGGCTATGGCGACGCCCTCATCCGCGCCCTCAAAAAGCTGAGCCGAGAGAACTTCGCCGATCTGTCCCCGTCCCCCATTCTGGTGGCCCTCGAATACTCCCACCCCACCCTGAGCCAGCGGATCGCCGCCATCGAGGCCCTGTCGGATGGACAATAGCCGTGCCGACCCATACGGGATATATGCAAGAAAAACGATGATTGTTCTTTGAAACGAAAGAATCGCCGAACGTCTCGGCCAACATCTGGAAAATTTCCAGTATTCGCGGAAAAATCATTTAATCTTTAGCCCATCCTCCCTGCATCGTCTTGACAAACAGGGGGGATGTTTGTATAATTACTAACTGTACAAGCGGGAACTATACGTTTCTGTACAAAACAAAAAACACAGGAGGAAATCCAAATGAAGAAACTGGTCGCTTCGTTGATGGCTCTGTTGATGGTCTTCTCGATCGTCGCCATTGCCAAGCCTGCCATGGCCTATGATGGCCCTGACACGTTCAACATGATCGCCAACTTCGACATCACCACCCTGGACTATGTTTACAACAACAAGTCCTCCAACGGTGACTACACTTCCAACTTCATCGAGGGCCTGCTCACTCAGGATCCTCATGGCAAGCTGATCGCCGGCATGGCCAAGGAGTGGAGCCACAATGATGACAGCTCCGAGTGGACCTTCATCATCCGTGACGACGCCGTCTGGTCCACCAACTCCGGTGAAGAGTATGATGCCGTGACTGCCGAAGACTTCGTCACCGGCCTCAAGCATGCCGCTGATTCCAAGTCCGAGACCCTGGGCCTGGTCGCCGACCTGATCGTTGGTCTGCGCGCCTACTCCGAGGGCACCGGCGCTTGGGAAGAGGTCGGCTGCAAGGCGGATGGCAACAAGCTGGTCTACACCCTCACCGGCCCCTGCGGCTACTTCGATGGCATGACCACCTACTCCATCCTCTGGCCCATCAATGCCGAGTTCCTCGAGTCCAAGGGTGCTGACTTCGGCGCTGTCCAGCCCGACTCCATCCTCTACAACGGCTGCTACATCCTCTCCTCCCTGGTTCCTGCCCAGGAGGTCCGGTTCGACGCCAACCCCAACTACTATGACAAGGACAACGTCCATGTGCAGCACGTGGTCGTCACCTACTCCGATGGCAAGGATCCCGCCCAGAACTTCAATATGTTCGTGAACGGCGAAGTCACCTCCACCGCCATCAACCAGTCCCTGCCCGAGGTCAAGGCCAAGGCCGATGAGCTGTACAAGGACAACCAGTACAAGTCCATGACCACCGCCACCTCCTTCTGGGGCGCCTTCAACTGGGACCGTCGTATGTACAACCTGTACAACGATCCTTCCGTGTCCACCACCTCCAAGACCACCGATCAGGAGAAGGCTGACACCAAGGCCGCCATCCTGAACGCCGACTTCCGTCGCGCCGTCTACGCCGCCTACTCCGCTCATGTGGTCGAGGCCGTGACCCGCGGTGAAGAGCTTGCCGACGACGTCATCCGTAACACCCTGGTGCCCTACACCTTCGCTATCACTTCCGACGGCCGCGCCTATGGCTCCCTCGTCGAGAAGTACGCCGGCGAGCTGGTTCCCGAATTCGCGGGCATCAACCTGAACGATGGTCAGGATGCCTGGTACAACCCCGAGCGGGCCAAGGTCTTTGCCGAGCGCGCCAAGGAAGAGCTGGGCGACAAGGTCGCTTCCTGGCCTGTCCACCTGGATGTGCCTGTGTACGCTGCCTCTGAGAACCAGAAGAACATGCAGCTGGCCATGGAGAAGGCCATCGAGGATGCCATCGGCGACTACGTCCAGATCGACCTGCAGTTCCTCGAGGGCAACAGCTCCGTCTACTACTCCGCCTTCTACAACCAGCCCGACGGTGTGTCCAACTCCATCGACCTGGTGTTCGGCGCTGGCTGGGGTCCCGACTACGGCGATCCTCTGACCTACCTCCACTGCTTCGACATCCATGACGGCGACATGCTCAACTACTCCGGCATCAACTACGAGAGCCAGGGTCAGGACGACGAGCAGAAGGCCGTTCTCAAGGAGCTTGGTCTCGAAGAGATCCAGGCCGTTGTCGACAAGGCCACCCTGGCCTCCGGCGACGAGCGCATCGAGCTCTTTGCCCAGGCCGAGGCCATGCTGCTGACCGGCGGTATCCTCCGTCCCTACAGCACCAACGGCGCCTCCCTGACCGTCAGCAAGGTGAAGCCCTTCTCCGCCGCCTACGGTCTCTATGGCCAGGCCGCTTACAACCAGGTGCCCTACTTCAAGTACATGGAGCTCCTGGATGCGCCCGTGCTCGCTTCCGAGTACTATGCCGCCAAGGAAGCCTGGCTGGCTGGCGAGTAAGAAATTGCTCTCGGCCCCAGGGCCTGACCGTTACTAACTGAACCCTGGAGGGAGCCAGACGGAAATCTTTCTCTGGCTCCCTCTTTATTCAAAGCAAGAGGACGGTACCTGCCAATGTCGAAAGGGTATTTCTGGAAGCGACTGCTTCGGTCGCTCCTCTCCATTCTCATCATCATGCTCATCGTGTTCACCATGGTGTACACGCTGGTGCCCCGTGAAAACATCTTTTTTGAGGACAGCACCTACCGCAAGCTCAGCAGCAAGTCCGACGATAAAACGGAATACGTCTATTCCACCTGGCAGAAGCTGGGGTATCTGGACTATGTGCGGATCAACGATTATGCCCTCACCCTCTATGAGGCGGCCAGCCCCGAGATCAACGAGGCGGTCAAGCCGGATTCCAAAGAAAGCAAGGACTTTGTGGACCTGTACACGTCCAAGGGCTATACGGTGGAGACCTATCTGGGCAACGGTCGCTACTATGCCTATAAGGACGTGCCCGTCATCAAGCGGATGGCCCTGTGGCTCAGCCAGCTGATCAAGATCGACACGCCCATGTCCGTGAAGGACCCGAACAACCCGGATCTCAAGCGGGGCCTGTCCTTCGGTCGGACGCCCTCCGGCGGCCTGGCTCTGATCGGCAGCGGCACCACCCACAAGTATCTTCTGTATACCGACACCAATTTTCCCTGGATCCACCAGAACATCATCAAGCTGAACTTCGGCACCTCCTATCCCACCTATCAGGGCATGGAGGTCATTCGGGTCCTGTTCCAATCCCAGGGCACGGAGGTCAAGCGGCCCGTCACCTTTGAAACGGGCTACGAGTCCGAGTCCGGCATCATCTTCGGCACCCTGACCTATAAGGAAAAGCTGGACCGGATGGATAAAAAGAAGTTCGTGGACAATTACGCCACCTACGAGACCAAGAAGAACCAGCCCTCCATGATCGGCACGTCCTTCCTCATGGGTATCTTCGCCATGGTCCTGGCCTACGGTCTCGGCCTGCCCTTCGGCCTGCTCATGGCCCGGCGGAAGGATAAGCTGGCGGATAAGCTGGGCATGGTGTACATCATCTTCATCATCGCCGTGCCGTCCCTGGCCTACATCTACCTGTTCCGGTATTTGATGACCAGCGCGTTCGACCTGCCGACCGTGTTCACCACCTACGGTCCGGGCGACATCCGCTCCTGGATACTGCCCGTCATCTCCCTGTCGCTGCCCTCCATCGCCGGCCTCATGCTCTGGACCCGCCGCTACGTGGTGGACCAGATGAACTCCGACTATGTGAAGTTCGCCAAGGCCAAGGGCCTCAACCAGGGTGAGATCTTCCGGGGCCACATCTTTAAGAACGCCATCATCCCCATCGCTCACGGCATCCCGGCCTCCCTGGCCGGCTGCATCACCGGCGCCATCATCACCGAGGCTATCTACTCTGTGGGAGGCATGGGCAAGATGCTCCCCAGCGCCATCAACCAGTACAACAACGTGATGATCATCGCTCTGGCGTTCATGTTCTCCACGGTGTCGGTGCTGTCGGTGCTGGCCGGCGACATCCTGATCACCAAGGTCGATCCTCGAATTTCGCTCAGCGAGAAAGCAGGGAGGTCCTAAGTCATGGAAAACGAAAACAAAAACCTGAACGACCTCTTTACGTTCGCAGAGTTCGACGAAATGGAGTCGGAGCACATCGCGGCACCCCGGTATTCCTACTGGAAATCCGTGTTCCGCACCTTCTTCAGGAACAAGTTCACGGTGGCCGTGGCCATCCTGCTGCTGTTCATCCTGTGCTTCGCCCTGATCCAGCCCATGCGTTCGGGCTACAGCCCCATCGTCACGCCCAACATCAACAGTCCCGAGCTGAAGTTCCTCAAGCCCTGCAAGGAGCACATCTTCGGAACGGACCACGTGGGCAACGAGGTGTTCGACGCGGTGTGGGCCGGCGCCAGGAACTCCATCATTATCTCCTTCGTCTGTACGGGCATCAACATGATCATCGGCATCCTGGTGGGCGCCGTGTGGGGCTTCTCCAAGAAGATGGATAAGTGGATGATCGAGGTGTACAACATCGTCGCCAACATCCCCTTCCTACTCCTCGCCATGATCCTCTGCTACGTGCTGGGCGCGGGCATGAAATCCCTGATCATCACCATGACCTGTACGGAGTGGGTGATCGTGGCCTACTTCATCCGTACCCAGGTCATGATCATCCGGGACCGTGAGTACAACATGGCCTCCAAGTGCCTGGGTACCCGGACCATGACCATGATCACGAAGAACATCCTTCCCTATCTGATCTCCGTCATCATGACCTACGTGGCCCGTATGATCCCGAACCTCATTTCCTACGAGGTGTTCCTTTCCTACATGGGTTTGGGCCTTGGTACCACCAACGCCTCTCTGGGCCAGTCCATCAGCTTGTACACCTCCTACATGAGGGGCTACCCGCACCTGTTCTGGATCCCCGTGGGCGTGTTGGCCATCATCTCCATCAGCCTGTACATCGTGGGCCAGAGACTGGCCGACGCCGCGGATCCGCGGACGCATATGTAAGGGGGGACGAACATGGAAGAAAAGCGCAACATCATCCTGTCCGCTAAGGACATCGAAGTGAAATTCCGGGTCAGGGACAACTACCTGACCGCAATCCGGGGCGTGTCGCTGGACCTCTATGAGGGCGAGACCTTCGCCATCGTGGGCGAGAGCGGCTCCGGAAAATCCGTGTTCACCAAGACCTTCACCGGCATGCTGGAGTCCAACGGCACCATCTCCAACGGCTCCGTCATGTTCCATGGAAAGGACCTTACCAAGCTCAAGACCGATAAGGACTGGGAAGGCATCCGGGGCGCCAAGATCTCCACGATCTTCCAGGACCCCATGACCTCCCTGAACCCCATTCGGACCATCGGCTCCCAGATCACCGAGGTCATCGAGAAGCATCAGGGCGTCTCCAAGGGCGAGGCCAAAAAGCAGGCCATCGAGATCATGGAGCGCGTGGGCATTCCCAACGCCGCCAACCGCTTCGACGAGTACCCGTTCCAGTACTCCGGCGGCATGCGGCAGCGTATCGTCATCGCCATCGCCCTCAGCTGCCACCCGGAGATTTTGATCTGCGACGAGCCCACCACGGCTCTGGACGTGACCATCCAGGCTCAGATCATCAAGCTCATCCGGGATCTGCAGAAGGAGTTGGGCTTCACCACCGTTTACATCACCCACGACTTGGGCGTGGTGGCCAACGTGGCCGACCGGGTCGGCGTCATGTACGGCGGCCAGATCATCGAGTACGGCACGGTGGAGGAGATCTTCTTCGAGCCCTGTCACCCCTACACCTGGGCGCTGCTTTCCAGTCTGCCCCAGCTGGGTGTGAAGGGTCAGGACCTTGCCTACATCACCGGCACGCCGCCCTCCCTGTACAACAAGATCAAGGGCGACGCCTTTGCGCCCCGGAACGAGCATGCCTTGAAGATCGACTTCGTGGAGGAGCCGCCCTTCTTCCAGGTCAGCGACACCCATTTCGCCAAGACCTGGCTGCTGGATCCCAGGGCCCCCAAGTTGGAGAAGCCTGAGGCCATCCAAAACCTGCATGAGAAGATCAAGAAGATGACGGATAAGGGAGGGTCGTTCCATGTCGAATAATTCCATTGACCGGGAGGTCATCCTCTCCATCAAGCACGTGGACATCTCCTTCGATCAGGGCCACAAGAAGAAGTTCGTGGCCGTGAAGGACGCCAACTTCGACATCTACAAGGGCGAGACCTTCGCCCTGGTGGGCGAGTCCGGTTCCGGCAAGACCACGCTGGGCCGGGCCATCCTCCGGATCAACCCCCTCAGCGCGGGCGAGATCGAGTTCGAGGGCAAGCGCATCTCCGGCAAGATCAGCCGGGAGGAGGACCGCAACGTGGTCCGGAACATCCAGATGATCTTCCAGGATCCCGCCGCCTCCCTGAACGAGCGAGCCACCATCGAGTACTGCGTGTCCGAGGGCCTGTACAACTTCCATCTGTACAAGGATGAAGAGGACCGGATCGCCAAGGTGGACAAGGCCCTGCAGGACGTGGGTCTGCTGCCGGAGCATAAGTCCCGGTATCCCCACGAGTTTTCCGGCGGCCAGCGCCAGCGCGTGGGCATCGCCCGGGCCATGATCATGGACCCCAAGTTCATCGTGGCCGACGAGCCCATCTCCGCTTTGGACGTGTCCATCCGGGCCCAGGTTTTGAACCTGATGAACAAGCTAAAGGCTGAGAAGAATCTGACCTACCTGTTCATCGCCCACGATCTGTCCGTGGTCCGGTTCATCGCAGACCGTATCGCCGTCATCCATCTGGGTGAGATCGTGGAGATCGCGGAATCCGAGACGTTGTTCAAGTATCCGCTCCATCCCTACACCATCTCCCTGCTCTCCGCCGTGCCCATGCCCGACCCCGTGGTGGAGCGGGACAGGCACGCCATCGTCTACGATCCTTCCAAGCTGGATCAGTCCGGCGAAAAGCGTACGATGAAGGAGATCCGTCCTGGCCACTTTGTGTACGCCACGACGAAGGAGTTTGCAGGCTATGAAGAGAAGATCGCTCAGATGGAGAAGGAACTGAAGGAAAACTAAAGCAGCACCCAGGCGATGAACGCCGAAAGCGCTATATACACGAGACCAAGGAAGAGAGGATAGTTGAAAGCATCCTCTCTTTTTTCTTTCAGATTTTTACGGTAGGTGTCATAGGTCTGCTTTGGCTGGTTGCGCAGACCCCGCCGGAAGGTGTAGCCGGCGACGTCGAAGTCCCCGTGGATGGCCAAACCGTAGACCACGCCTGCGATCAAAAGGACGCCCGCCACGATGGTGAGCACGTCGCAAAAGACCAGCAGCCCATGATCCTCGCTGGTGATCGCCTTGGCTGCGGGGTAGGCCAGGGTGACGATGAGGTGGACGAGCAGAGTCTTTGCCTTTAGGTTTTTGAATCGCTTGAACATGGGGTTCACCCTTCTTCTTTATATGTGTAACCCCATGCTATCACCAAAGAAGCCTTCCGTCAACCGTCGGTAGGAGACGGTCAAGCTCTGCATGAAAAACGATATTTTTGCATAATAACAAAAAAAGATACGGAACCGGAGCAAAATACCGAAAATATATAGGCGCTTTTGGGGACCTCGGTTTGACAACCGGAAGAACGGATGGTATAATTATTGGCAATTCATATAAAGGCCATATTTTCGCCACCTTAAGGTCACGATGCAGGGTGAGGGAGGCCGTATGAAGGCCGTCGTTCGTAAACAGACTGTAAGAACTCAATTTCTCATTTGGAGAAAAATAAACATAGGAGGAAAGAAGATGAAAAAGACAATAGCGATCCTGCTGGCTCTGCTGATGGTCCTTGGTCTGGCTGTGGCCTGCTCCAAGAAGACCACCGAAGCACCCAAGACGGAAGAAGCTCCCAAGGCTGAGGAAGCCCCCAAGGCCGAAGAGAAGCCCACGGAGGAGCCCGCTCCCGCCACGGAAGAGCCCATGGAGCCCGCCAAGGAGTATACCATGAACGATTACTCCAGCAGCCTGGGCAACAACTGGAACCCCCACACCTGGGAGACTAACGCGGACGATACCATCCTTGGCTATCTCTCCATGCCTTTCGTGACCATGCAGGCGGAGAACACCGAGGATGGCATCTATCAGTGGATTTATGAGATGGCCACCGAGATCAACGATGTGACCGCCACCCATAAGGAAGACCTGGAGAAGTATCCGGTGAAGCTTCCCGAGGGAAAGACTGCGGCCGACATCGAATCCGGCTACGTCTTCGAGATCAAGCTGAACCCCAAGGCCTGCTGGCAGGATGGCACCCCCATCAATGCGGATTCCTACATCTACTCCATGAAGCAGCTGCTGGATCCCGCCATGAAGAACTACCGGGCCAACCTGTACTACTCCGGTGAGTCCGCCATCGCCGGCGGCAACGGGTACTACAACTCCGACCTGGCCGGCCAGCCCATCTATGGCGACGCCGCCGGTCTCGAGGGTGTGGAGGAGTACTTCCTCGATCTGACCCTGCCCAGCGTGTTCTTCAGCCCCAACTCCGCGAAGGACTACTATGAAGCCGGCTATGCCGATTACTACAAGGATGCCGAGGGCAACGACCTGTTCGCCAAGCTCACCGAGACCGCCGGCTACGTCCCCGTGACCGACGAGATCATCGCTGATCTGACCACCATCGCCGTCAACTTCGGTGACAGCAACCCCGAAGCCTGGAAGGAATTCTGCTTCGCGGTGACCGGCACCTATGAGGCCCTGCCCTTTGAGAAGGTTGGCCTGTACAAGACCGATGATTACACCATCTACTACGTGATGGAGAACCCCATCGACTACTACTACGGCCTCACTTCCTTCACCTCCACCTGGTTGGTCTACGAGCCCCTCTATGAGGCTGGCAAGGACACCACCGGCTCCCTGGTGACCACCAACTACGGTACCGCTCCCGAGAACACCATGTCCTACGGCGTGTACAAGCTGGAGTCCCTCCAGGAGGACAAGCAGATCGTTTTCACCCAGAACGAGAACTGGTACGGCTGGGAGAAGCAGCCCAACGGCGCGCTCCTGTCCTACACCCCCTACCTGGTGGACGGCGAGCACGTGCAGCGCTATCAGACCACCAAGATCGTCATCAACGTCATGGACGACGATGCCGCCAAGCAGGCCTTCCTGAAGGGCGAGCTGGTCAGCTGGGCGCCCAGCTCTGAGGAACTGACCACCTACGGTGCTTCCGATCGTCTGTACAAGGCCGACGAGACCTACACCATGTCGTTCTTCTTCAACACCGGTCTGGAGGCCCTCCAGGAGATGGATAACTCCAAGGGCAACGTGAACTCCGTCGTCATGTCCAACGTGAACTTCCGTAAGGCCTTCAGCCTTGCCATCGACCGTGCTGAGTGGGTCACCGCCACCGCCGGCTACAAGCCCTCCTTCGGTCTGATGAACGACCAGTACTACTACGACTTCTACAACAACCCCGAGTCCTCCTACCGTTCCTCCGACGAGGCCATGCAGGCTGTTTGCGACCTCTACGAGGTGAAGTATGGCGAGGGCACCCCCTATGCCACGCTGAAGGATGCCTATAAGTCCATCAACGGTTACAACCTGACCGAGGCCAAGGAGCTCATGGCTCAGGCCTGCAAGGAGCTGGTCGAGGCCGGCCTCTACAAAGAGGGCGAGGAGATCAAGATCCGCGTCGGTTACAAGAAGGGCGCCCTGGATTCCGCCGACAACAAGCAGATGGAGCTGATGAACAAGTACATCAACGCCGCTGTGGAAGGTTCCGGCTTCGGCAAGGTCACCCTGGAAGCTCTGGGCAACATCAATGACCGGTACGGCGACGTGGCCAAGGGCGAGTACGCCATCGGTTACGGCGCCTGGGGCGGTGCGGCTCTGTATCCGTTCCGTAACTTCCGCGTCTACTGCGACCCCGACTACGTGGATATCCACGAGGCCGGTTGCTGGGATCCTGCCACCGAGACCCTGACCCTGACCGTCAACGGTGAGGAAGTCACCAAGACCTGGCAGGCCTGGTCCAACTCCATGACCGGTACCGGTGAGTACGCCGCTGAGGACAACAAGCTCAAGCTGCAGATCACCTCTCAGATGGAGACCGAGTACCTGAAGAAGTACTATCGTATTCCTCTGGCCACCTCCACCACCTGCACCATGCTCTCCTTCAAACTCGACTACTACACCCCCGATTACAACCTGGCCTACGGTTGGGGCGGTCTCGAGCTCATGAAGTACAACTACGACGATGCCGAGTGGGATGCGTTCGTCGCCAGCCAGAACGGCGCGCTGAACTACGAATAAGGCTCTGAGGGGTCGGTCCGCCGAACCCGACGAGAAATGACAACCTTCGCAGGGGGGGCTCTCCCCCCTGCGGATGTGTTATTTTAGGGGGTATCCTTGCCCTGATCGTCTGTCATCCTTCCATCCCGTGTGAACAGAGAAAAGGAGAAGCAAGAGCGGTGCTGAAATATGTGATAAAAAGACTTGTCCTGATGGTGTTTACACTCTTCATCATCGTGACAATGACATTCATCCTGGTGCATATCCTGCCGCGGGAGATGCCCACGGACAAGACCCAGGCGGCGGCCATCGCGGCTCGCTGGGAAGCGCTGGGCTATAAAAAGCCCGTTTTGACCCAGTATGGCATCTACCTCAAAAACATTTTTACGAAGTGGGATTTCGGCACTTCCTGGTATATCGCGCCTCGCAAGCCGGCCCTGGACGTGCTCACCAGCCGTTTTTTGCCCACGCTGCTGGTCAACCTGTATTCTATGATCTTTTCGGTGCCCGTGGGCATCGCGCTGGGCGTCTACGCAGCCATCCGCAAAAACAAATGGGACGACTCCCTGATCAGCACCCTGGTCATGGTGTTTATTTCCGTGCCCAGCTATGTATACGCCTTCCTCGTTCAGTATTTCCTGTATTTCAAATTGGGCTGGCTGCCGCTGACCATGTATTCCCTGGCGGATGCAGGCGGTTCCTACTTTACGGGAAAGATGTTCGTCAGCATGATCCCGGCGGTCATCGCCCTCTCCTTCGGCTCCATCGCGGGCTACACCCGATTCGTTCGGGCGGAGCTCACCGAGTCGCTGACCAGTGAATATATGCTGCTGGCTCGCACCAAGGGTCTCACCCGGCCCCAGGCCACGGCCCGTCACGCGCTGAAGAACGCCATGGTGCCTATCCTGCCAAGCATTTTGTCTGAGTTCATCGGCCTTTTGTCCGGTTCCATGATCATCGAGCGGATATTCTCCATCCCCGGCGTGGGCCAGCTGTACATTCGGTCGCTGAATCTGTTCGACTATGATGTGTTCATGATGGACTGCGTGTTCTACACCTTCATCGGCCTGCTGGCCGGTATCGTGCTGGACCTCAGCTACGGATTCATCGATCCGCGCATCAGAATGGGGGAACGGTAAGATGGCAGACAAGAATAAGAAAATCAGCCCCGAGCAGTTTACTTTCGTCAACATGGGCGAGCGTCTTACCGACGTGAAGTTTGACGACAAGCCCATCGGCTACTTTAAGGATGCCTGGATCCGCTTCCGCAAGAACAAGGCCTCCGTGGCGGCCGCCTGTATCATCCTGATCATCTTCATCTTCTCCGTGGTTGCCCCGTTTTTGACCAACAACGAGAACGGCTTCATGGACACCTACTACGCCAAGAAGGGACCCTACGTCTACGGCCTGAACAAGGACGGCTTCATGGACGGCGGCGTGGACCGCGACTTCTCCGAGCCGGGCCTCATCTCCAAGATCGCCATCGGCATCGGCGCCGAGGACTGGGACGCCCATGGCGCCACGCTGGAGGAGGGCATGGCCAGCATCCAGCAGCCGTTGATGGAAATCAGTGATCCCTATACCATCCTGGACGCGTCCAAGAAGGAGAAGACCTACTACCACGCCCGCATCAACTCCTATGCGGAGGTTGGCTTCCTCTACAAGAGCATCGAGCAGTCCGAGCTCCAGCGCATGCAGGAATGGGAGAAGGAAACGGGCCTGCACCTCCTCTATCCCTTGGTCGAGGAGAACAGCTACAACGTGGACCCCAAGGACGCCAACAACTGGTACAAGACCAAGAAGTATCAGCCCATCTACCTGAACGAGAAGGGCAAGGTCAAGAACGTGGAGTATGCCCCCGGCATGGTCCTGGAGGACAACTACAAGCGGGACGCCGACGGCAACCCCATCTACTATGAGTACACCGGCGGCGGCACCTTGGAGACGGCGGGCTATAAGATCCGGGTCCTCTACAGCCATTACTACATCTACAAGAACGGCTTCGAGCCCCGGTACTACTTCGGCACCGATAGCCAGGGCTACGATCTGATGCTGCGCCTCGCCGGCGGCCTTCGGCTGAGCCTGCTGCTGGCCGTGTCCGTGTCCGTCCTCAACTTCATCATCGGCGCGGCCTACGGCGCCGTGGAGGGCTTTTACGGCGGCTGGGTGGACCTGCTCATGGAGCGCGTTTCCGATATCCTGAGCGGCGTGCCCTTCATCATCGTGGCCACCCTCTTTCAGATCCATCTGGCGGCCAAGGTGGGCGCCATCCCGTGCCTGCTCTTCGCCTACATACTGAACGGCTGGATCGGCATCGCCTACCGGGTCAGGACCCAGTTCTACCGCTTCAAGAAGCAGGAGTTCGTCCTGGCGGCCCGCACCCTGGGCGCCCGGGACGCGCGCCTCATCTGGAAGCATATCTTCCCCAACTCTTTGGGCACCATCGTCACCTCGACGGCCCTGATCATTCCGGGCGTCATCTTCAGCGAGAGCATGTTGAGCTATCTGGGCATCGTCAAGCTGGGTTCGGCCAAGACCACCTCTTTGGGTACCTTGTTGGCCGACGCCAGCGCCATCTGGACCAACTATCCTCACCTGATGCTCCTGCCGGCCCTGTTCATCTCCCTGCTGATGATCTCATTCAACCTGTTCGGCAACGGCCTCAGAGACGCCTTCAACCCGTCCCTGCGCAACGTGGAGGATTGATGTATGGATAACATTTTAGAAGTCAAAAACCTGAAGATATCCTTCCGTACCCAGGCCGGCACCCTGAAGGCCGTGCGGGACATCTCCTTCGACCTGAAGCGGGGCAAGACCCTGGCCATCGTGGGCGAGTCCGGTTCGGGCAAGTCCGTGACGGCCAAGGCCATATTGGGCATTCTGGCCGGCAACACCATCATCGAGGGCGGCGAGATCCTCTACGACGGCAAGGACCTGCTGAAGATCAGCGAGGAGGACTTCCACAACATCCGGGGCGACAAGATCTCCATGATCTTCCAGGACCCCCTGTCCTCCCTGGATCCCATCGTGAAGATCGGCAAGCAGATCACCGAGGCCATGCTCCTCAAGAGCAGCACCAACCGTCGGGAGGCCAAGAAGGAGTTCAACGACCGTTTGGCTATCCTGAAGAAGTGCATGGTGGCCGCCCTGGGTCAGAACAACGCCGCCGAGGCCGACGAGCTGTGCAAGACCTTCAACAAGACCTGCATCGAAGCGAACCATCTGGAGAACGCTTACAACATCGCCTACACCGGCGCGGCGGACCTGCTTTCCTATACCGAGGACTTCCTCTTCAAGGCGGAGAAAAAGCAGAAGCTGGACGTGAAGGGCCTGCTGCGGGATTACAAGTCCCGGCTCCATAAGATCCGTAACCCCTTCCTTACCCGGGGCATGGAGGAGCAGATGGAGAGCCTGGGGAACGAGCTGGGCGACGCAGCCCGTGCCTACGTGCCCAAGACCGGGGACGTGACCGGCGCTGTGGAGGTCATGCAGAAGCTGGAGACCCTGCTCAAGGAGCTCACCGGCAAGGAGCGGCCCGACTTCGTCAGCATCGCCTACTACAAGCTCTTCGATCCCGAGGCCAAGCTGGATCGGCCCCAGAGCGAGCTGGAGACCGAAGCACGCAAGTTCATGAACGAGAAGTTCCTGGACCGGTTCCGCGAGGTGGAGGAGAAGGCCGTCACCTATTCCTACGAGACCGCGCTGAATAAGAAGATCGCCGTGCTGCCCATGCTGGATGAGGCCCACGCCTTCTTCAGTACCGACTTCACCAAGGCCGACGCCAAGGCAAAGTGCAAGGCCCTTTCCGACGAGATCGAAGCTTCCATCGACCAGCTGGAATACATCAAGGACAGCCGGGCCTACACCTTCCGCAACGCTCTTTCCAACGCCATCAAGAACTACTTCTACTACCTCAAGCGGAACCCCAAGGAGGAAGCGCGCTTTGCTCGCCAGACCAAGCGGCGGGAGCAGCTCATTGCCCGGGGCAAGAACGTCACCTGGAAGGTGGTTCCCAAGGTGGTCTACGAGAAGGAGGAGCTGCGGGCCAACATCCTCACCATCATCGACCGGCTGAAGGAGCACTACGAGGAATACATCGCCGCCGCCCCCGCCATGGACTACCATGACAGGAGCCAAAAGCTGGTGAACCACTTCAAGAGCAAGGCCTCCGAAGTGGTCTACCGGGTCACCAAGAGCATGGCCAAGGAAAAGGCCATCAAGCTCATGGAGGAGGTGGGCATCCACGAGCCCCGTCTGCGCTATACCCAGTATCCCTTCGAGTTCTCCGGCGGTATGCGGCAGCGTATCGTCATCGCCATCGCCCTGGCTGCCAACCCGGATATCCTGATTTGCGACGAGCCCACCACGGCTCTGGACGTGACGATCCAGTCCCAGATCCTGGAGCTCATCAATCGCCTGAAGGCGGAGCGTGGCCTGTCCATCATCTTCATCACCCACGATTTGGGCGTGGTGGCCAACATGGCGGACGATATCGCCGTCATGTACGCCGGCAAGATCGTGGAGTACGGCACGGCGGACGATATCTTCTACGATCCTCGCCATCCCTACACCTGGGCGCTGCTCAGCTCCATGCCGGATCTGGACACCAAGGAGAAGCTGGATGCCATCCCCGGCACCCCGCCCAACATGATCTATCCGCCCAAGGGCGACGCCTTCGCGGCCCGGAACAAGTTCGCCATGCAGATCGACTACGAGGAGCATCCGCCCTTCTTCAAGGTGTCGGATACCCACTACGCAGCCACCTGGCTGCTCCATCCGGACGCCCCCAAGGTGGAGGTCCCCAAGGCGATCACCGACCGTATCCGCCGCATGACCGAGAGACTGGAGGGAGGTACCGAAAATGGCTAATGATCGAGAAGTGCTGCTGAAAGTAGAGAATCTCTGCCAATACTTCGGACCTACCAAGGCCGTGGACAACGTGAGCTTCGACATCTACAAGGGCGAGGTCTTCGGCCTTGTGGGCGAGTCCGGCTGCGGCAAGACCACCACCGGCCGTTCCATCATCAAGATCTATGACATCACCTCCGGCAACATCTACTTCAAGGGCCAGCGCATCTGCGCCGGCATCAAGTCCTACAAGGACGCCATCCAGGAAGCCCGGAAGGAGAAGAAGGGCTGCACGGATTCTGCCCGTCTTGCTGAGCTCGACAAGATCATCGCCGACAACAAGGAGCAGATCAAGCGGGCCAAGTTCGACCACAAGAATTCTGACAAGGAATACGCCAAGAAGCTGGTGGAGGAGACCAAGGCCAAGTACGAGGAGAAGCTAAAGAACTGCTCCGCCCAGGACCGTCCCAAGCTGGAAAAGGAGTATAAGGACGCCCTGCGGGTGGCCAAGAACACCAAGCTCATCACCCAGATCCAGATGATCTATCAGGATCCGGTGGCCTCCTTGGACCCCCGTATGACGGTTCGGGAGATCATCTCCGAGGGCCTGGTCATCAACGGCATCAAGGACAAGGCCTACATCGACGAGAAGGTCTACGAGATGTTGGAGCTGGTGGGCCTGGTCCGGGAGCATGCGGGTCGGTACCCCCACGAGTTCTCCGGCGGCCAGCGGCAGCGCATCGGCATCGCCCGGTCCATCGTCATGAACCCGGAGCTGCTCATCGCCGACGAGCCCATCTCCGCCCTGGACGTGTCCATTCAGGCCCAGGTCATCAACCTTCTGAACGAGCTGCGGGAACGGCTGGGCCTCACCATCCTGTTCATCGCCCACGATCTGTCCGTGGTCAAATACTTCTCGGGCCGGATCGGCGTCATGTACTACGGCAACATGGTGGAGCTGGCGGAGACGGAGGAGCTCTTTGCCCATCCCATGCACCCCTATACCCGGTCCCTCCTGTCCGCCATACCTTTGCCCGATCCCCGTTCGGAGAAAAAGCGGACCCGCATCATCTACAACGCCATCGCCGAGCACGACTACAGCGTTCAGAAGCCCACCATGCGGGAGATCCTTCCCGGCCACTTCGTCTATTGCAACGACGCCGAGGAAGCGAAGTATAAGAAGGAGTACTGCCGTTGAACAAGGAGCAGGGCGGGATAAAGGCAAAGCTGGCCTCCTATGGTATCACCCTGGCCGTGGCGGTGGGGCTGCTGCTGGCGGTTCTGACCATCAGCGGATACTGGAAGGCGGAAGACCCCATGGATCGAGCTCGGATCCTCTGCGACGGGTTTTCCGTCCCCGGGGCGCTGCTGGTGCTGGTGGCGGGGGTCCTGTTTGTCAGCGGGCAGGGGGCCTTCAACGGGGTCCTGTTCGGGCTCAAGCGGGGGAAGGAGATCTTCTTGCCCTTCCTTCGCTCGGAGTACGTGCCCTATCGGGAGTTCGTCAAGCGGCGGGCCAAGAAGAAGGTCACCGGCTACGGCTGCCTGTTCTTCGTCGGCCTCCTGTTCCTGATCGTGGGCATCCTGCTGACAGTGCGGTTCAGCCGCCTGTATCCATAGGCGCTGCCTACCCTGCACATGGTTCCGTTTCGCCCCTTTTCCCGGAGGAAAGGGGCGAATTATATATTCATCCCCGGGAAAGAAAAGCTCTTGCGCTTTGTGGGAGCCGTGCTACAATGGGACCAGAAAGCCCCAAAAACTCGACGGCGGCGGATCGAAAGCGCACAAAAAATCTTTACAGGAGGCAGATCATGGCGAACGCGGTGCAGGACATCCTGCGGCTACTGCGGGACGAGGACATCCAGATGGTGGACTTCAAGATGGTGGATATTCACGGGCAGTTCCGCCATGTGACCATCCCTGCGGAAAACTTCAGCGAGGACATGATGACGGACGGCGTGGGCTTCGACGCCTCCAACTATGGCTATGCAGCGCTGCTCATGGCGGGCCTGGACGGCATCCAGAACAAAATCGACCCCCATGAGAACGGCTGGGTTCCCTATGATATGAACCTCTACAGCCTTTCCGATGAGGAGAAGGCCAAGCTCCATCACCTGCCCACCTCCCTGGATCAGGCCCTGGATGCCCTGGAGGCGGACCATGAATACCTCACCCGGGGCGGCGTGTTCCCGGAGCATCTGCTGAAGAATTTCATCGCCGAGAAGCGGAAGGAATGTGTGGAGATCGGGAAGATCCCCCATCCCGCCGAGTTCGACAAGTATTACAACGCCTGATCTATGCCCAATATCACCCAAGCCATGCTGGAGGAGGCCCTCGCCTACGGACGCACCTTCACCAGCCAGGGGAAAACAGCCCAATATATTCCCTACCTTCGCCATGTGGACCGGGATCTTGTGGGGATCTCGGTTCAGACGGCGGACGGGCAGCGCCTTTCAGCCGGGGACGCCCAAACCCGCTTCACCGTTCAGAGCATCGCCAAGGTGGTGGCTCTGGCCCTGGCCCTGCAGGATCGGGGGGAAAAGTATCTGTTCTCCGGTCGGGTGGGCCTGGAGCCCACGGGGGACCCTTTCAACTCCATCATTCGCCTGGAAACGGACAAAAAGCCCTATAACCCCTTCATCAACGCCGGCGCTATCGCCGTGGTGGGGGCCATCAAGGGGCGCACCGGCACGGAGAAGTTCGAGCGGCTGTTCCGATTCTTTGAAAAGCTGTGCGGCTCCAAGGGCATCTCTCTCTGCGGGGAGGCGTATCTGTCCGAGCGGGAGACCGGGGATAAGAACCGGGCCCTGGCCTATCACCTGAAGGCCACCAAAATGCTGGAGGGGGATGTGGGGGAGAACCTGGATGTGTACTTCCGCATGTGCTCCCTGTATGTAACGGCGGAGGATATCGCCCATTTGGCGCTGGTCCTGGCCAACCGGGGCGTGGATCCGGTCACCGGGGAAAGGCTCATGGCGGCGGAGCATGCCCGGATCATCCGAGCCCTCATGGTCACCTGCGGCATGTATGAAGGGTCCGGGGAGTTCGCCGTGAAGGTGGGATTCCCTTCCAAGAGCGGGGTGGGCGGCGGCATCGCCTCGGCCATGCTGGATCGGATGGGCATCGGCGTGTTCGGCCCGGCCCTGGACGGGCGGGGCAACAGCGTGGCAGGCATCGCCATGCTGGAATATCTGGCCAAGGCCATGGACATTCGGCTATTCTGATGGAGAGAGGGAGAGCCCATGCCATCTTTTGACGAAAAACGAGAGGCCCTGCGGCAGCAGCGGATGGTGACGGGGAAGAATTTGCTGAAAAGCACCCTGTTCTTAGCGGTATTTTTGGGGTTCATGGCCCTGTTCATGGTGCCCATGGGCATGACCAACGCCATCAACACCATGATGAACACCGCCTACCGTATTTTGCTGGATACGGTGTTCTACATCATGGCCATCGCCGTGCTGGCGGGGGCCCTGTCCGAGATGCTGACGGAGTTCGGCGTGCTGGAGCTTTTCAACTTCCTGCTCTCGCCCCTTATGAAGCCCCTGTACGGCATGCCCGGGGCGGCGGCCCTGGGCATAGTGTCCACCTATTTTTCCGACAACCCATCCATCCTGGCCCTGGCCAAGGAGCAGCAGTACCGGCGATACTTCAAGGCGTATCAGATCCCGGCCCTGACCAACCTGGGCACGGCCTTCGGTATGGGCCTCATCGTCACCAGCTATATGGCGGGCCTGTCCGCCGTGACGGGGATGAGCCTGGGCAAGGCGGTCCTGTGCGGGAATTTGGGCGCGGTGGCGGGCAGCGTCATCAGCACCCGGATGCTCCTCCACTTTTCCAAGAAATTTTACGGCACGGAGACCCTGGCCCTGTCCCCCCGGGAGATGGGGCAGATGACCGACGAGGAGAACAAGCCTAAGAAGGGGTTCATGCTGCGGCTCCTCAATGCCCTCATGGAGGGCGGCAAGAATGGCGTGGAGCTGGGTTTGGGGATCATCCCCGGGGTGCTGGTCATCTGCACCGTGGTCATGATGCTGACCTACGGCCCCGCCGCCGACGGCACCTACACCGGCGCGGCCTACGAGGGCATCCGCATCCTGCCCATGCTGGGGGATAAGCTCCAGTTCCTCTTCAAGCCTCTCTTCGGGTTCGCCTCCTCCGCCTGCGTGTCCGTGCCCATCACGGCCCTTGGGTCCGCCGGCGCGTCATTGGGCATGGTGCCGGAGCTCCTTCGCGAAGGGGCCGCCGGCGCCAACGACGTGGCCGTGTTCACCGGCATGTGCATGTGCTGGAGTGGGTATCTTTCCACCCACGTGTCCATGATGGACATGCTCCATTGCAACGAGCTGGTGGGTAAATCCATCCTCTGTCACACCGTGGGCGGCTTCTGCGCCGGCATCGCGGCCCACTGGCTGTTCGTGCTGCTTTCGCTGATATAGAGAATGCCTGTGTTCTTTTTTCTAAAAGGAACCAAAGAAGAGAACCACAAACGGGACGACAGGATCTGAAGAAAAAAGCCGCTGCTTTCGGGCAGCGGCTTCCTTTATGTTCTTTCCGTTACAGGGCCTTGGTCTCGATCTCCTTTTGGACGATGGCCATAAAGTCGGCCAGAGGCATGGCGCCCAGATCGCCCTTGGACCGGGAGCGGACGGAAACCACGCCGTTCTCCACGTCCCGATCGCCGATGACCAGCATGTAGGGCACCTTCTGGAGCTGGGCTTCCCGGATCTTGTAGCCCAGCTTCTCGTTCCGATCGTCCACCTCCACCCGGATGCCCGCCTTGTCCAGTTGGGCGGCGATGCCCTTGGAGGCCTGCAGCGTCCGATCCGTCAGGGGCAGCACCTTCACCTGCACCGGAGCGAGCCAGGTGGGGAATGCGCCGGCGAAGTGCTCCGTGATGACGCCGATGAACCGCTCGATGGATCCGAAGACCACCCGGTGGATCATGACGGGCGTGTGCTTCTCGCCGTCAGCGCCGGTGTATTCGAGATCGAACCGGCCGGGCAGCTGGTAATCCAGCTGGATCGTGCCGCACTGCCAGGTACGGCCCAGACAGTCCTCGATATGGAAGTCCAGCTTGGGTCCGTAGAAGGCGCCGTCGCCCTCGTTGATGACGTAGGTCTTGCCCAGGCTCTCGATGGCGTCGGAAAGGGCCTTGGTGGCGATGTCCCAATCCTCTACGGAACCGATGTGGTCCTCGGGCATGGTGGACAGCTCGATGGTGTAGGGGAGGCCAAAGAGGCTGTAGACCTCGTCAAAGAGCTTGGTGATGCGGACCACCTCGTCCTTGATCTGCTCGGGAGCCAGCAGGATGTGGGCGTCGTCCTGGGTGAAGCAGCGGACCCGGAACATGCCGTGGAGCGCTCCGGACAGCTCGTGCCGATGCACGAGACCCATCTCGCCGTAGCGAAGGGGCAGCTCCCGATAGGAGTGGGGCTCCAGACCATAGACCAGGATGCTGCCGGGGCAGTTCATGGGCTTCACGGCGAAATCCTCTCCGTCGATGACCGTCGTGTACATGTTCTGCTTGTAATGATCCCAGTGTCCGGAGGTCTCCCACAGGGTCCGGCGCATGATCTGGGGCGTGGAGATCTCCAAATACTCCCATTTCTTGTGGACTTCGCGCCAGTAGTTCTGCAGCACGTTCTTCAAAACCATGCCCTTGGGCAGATAGAAGGGCATGCCGGGGGCCTCATCCCGGAAGGCGAACAGGCCCAGCTCCCGGCCCAGCTTCCGGTGGTCCCGCTTCTTCGCTTCCTCGATGCGCTGGATGTACTCGTCCAGGTCCGCCTTCTTCTCGAAGGCCGTGGCGTAGATGCGCTGGAGCATCTTATTCTTTTCGCTGCCCCGCCAGTAGGCGCCGGCGATGGACATGATCTTCACGTTCTTCACCTTGCCCGTGGAGATGACGTGAGGGCCCGCGCACAGGTCCACGAAGTCCCCCTGCCGGTAGAAGCTGATGACGGCGTCCTCGGGCAGGTCCTCGATGAGCTCCACCTTATAGGGCTCCTGCCGCTCCTTCATGAAGGCGATGGCCTCCGCCCGGGGCAGTTCGAACCGCTCCTCCTTCAGGTTCTCGGCGATGATCTTGTTCATCTCCTTCTCGATCTTCTCCAGGTCCTCCGGCGTGAAGGACTCGTCCCGGTCGAAGTCATAATAGAACCCGTTATCGATGGCGGGGCCGATGGCCAGCTTGGTCTCGGGGAACAGGCGCTTCACGGCCTGGGCCAGGATATGGGAGCCCGTGTGCCGCAGCGTCCAGCGGCCGTCCGCGTCCTCGAAGGTGAGGAGCTTCAGGGAGCAGTCCCTGTCGATGGGGCGAAAGGCGTCCGCCCGCTCGCCGTCGATGGCGCAGCCCAAGGTGGCCTTGGCGAGCCGAGGGCTGATGCTGGCGGCGATGTCCAGCGCCGTCGAGCCGTTCTGGTATTCCCGTTGGGATCCGTCGGGGAATGTGATGATCATAGTAGGTTCCTCTCTTTCTTCCGAAGGTAAAATAAAAGCCCCAATGTCCGAAAGGACACTGGGGCGCTTGGTTTGCGCGGTTCCACCCAAGTTTATCACTCGCATCCGGCGATATGGGGCCGGTCCCCTTCGAGTCGCCGGGCGGTCTTCGCCTCCTGCCCTTCGCGCGTCTTGCAGCCGGTGAACGCGCTCTCTGAGGAAGGACAGCCTTTGAGGGTACTGCTTCCCGGGTCATCCCCGAAATTGGATTCATTATACCATGGTGTTTTTTCATGTCAAGAGGGAACAGCTCTTTTCATTGACACTTGCCGCCATTAAATGTAAAATGTAATCATGGAAAATAGCAGGGGAAAACAGAATGGGTCCCTGTGGCTGCTGTGGCTGGGCCTTGGAGTGCTGGGCGGGGTGAGCGCGTACTTTTACCCTCTGTTCGTGCTGACCATGCTGGCGGTGCCGGCGATCTGGGCGGCCATGGCCTTCCGGGTCCATCCGGCGACGCTCCTGGCGGCCGGGGCGCTGGTGTTCCTCTTTGGGCTTTTCATGGGCTTCGACACGGTGAACTGCCTGTGCATCCTGGGGCTGGTGGCCCCGGCGGGGTGTTTGCTGTGGCTGAGCCAGAAGGAGCGGATGGGGAACTTCCAAAGCGTCCTGTTCCTTTCTGTGGCGCTGACCTTCGGCCTGTTCCTCATCTTCTGCATGCCGGACCTGCTGCAAAGCGGCGACCCCTATGCCTCCATTCGGACGTACTTTGCCGACATGCCGGAGCTGTTCGCGGGCACGGTCCTCTATGACACGGCCCGGCTGCTGCTGAGCCGGATCGACGAGCTCATAGTGGCCTGCTTCTTCGCCTTTTCCGGGCTCTATGCCCTGGTGAACGTGCTGCTGCTGCACGCTTTCAATGGAAAGAAAAAGGACATGCCCCTCTGCCCCCTGGGGCCCTTTGGGACCTGGCGGGCCCCCTACGGCTACGCCATGGCCCTGGGGGCGGCCAGCCTGGTGTCCACCTTCGCCACCCTGTCCGCCGATTCCCCCACGATGTCCGGGCTGTCCTTGCTGCTCTATGAGATGTGGGCCATGCCCCTTATGATGACGGGGGCCAACTTTTTGTATTCGTTGCTGGGACGTCGGCTTTCGGGCCATCGGCTGAAACTGGCGTTTGGGATCATCGTGGGGGCGCTGCTGGTGCTCGTCCCTGAATTTGCGCAAATGGTGCTGCTGCTGTTGGGATTCTTCGGGATCATCCTCTTCAGACGCCGCGCCGGAAAGGAAAGAAGATGAAACGGTATCGCGGCGTTCTCATCTTTTTGCCGGTGGCCCTGTTGGCCCTGGCGGGAGCCGTATTCTATAACGACCGGACCCTGGGCTATGTGTGCTTGGGGGCGGCGATCTTTGTGACACTGGTGGTGGCGCTCCTGCTGATGGGGGTGGCCAGGCGGCAGCAGCGGCTCATGGACACCGTCTTCGCGGATAACGGCACAGCCGCCTCAGAGCTGATCCGCAAGGTGGATATCCCCGTGCTGCTCATGGATCTGAACGGGAAGATCGTCTGGCGCAACGATGCTCTGGCGGCTGTCTTCGAGGGGAAGAACGTGCTGGAGGTGCTGCCCAACTTCAAGCCCAGCCAGCCTACGGTCCAGCAGATCCTGCTGGCCGGCACCAATTTTCAGGTCATGACCATGCCGGTCCGTCGTCCCAACACCCGCAAGAAGCTTCTGTTCCAGTATTGGCTGGACCGGACCGAGGCCGCCCACTATCAGCGGCTGTACACCGAGCAGATGCCCTATGTGATGTTGGTGTACATGGACAACTATGAGGAGCTGGCCGGGGATCGGCAGTTCCACGGCACGGCGGTCCTTGCCGAGGTGGAACGGTTGGTGGCGGAGCTGTGCCGCCGGACCGGAGGCATCTACTGCCGGTACGAGAACGGTCGCTTCCTGTGCGTGCTGGAGGCCTCCGAGGTGGGCAAGCTGGAGAAAGAAAAGTTCCAGCTGCTGGAGCAGGCCCGGCATTTGGACACGGGCACAACCGCCACGGTCTCCCTGTCCGTGGCCGTGGGCATGGCCCCCCGGATCGCCCAGTCGGAGGAGGGCGCCCGCACCGCCATGGAGCTGGCGCTGGGCCGCGGCGGCGATCAGGCCGTGGTCCGAGAGGGCGCGGATTATCGGTTTTACGGCGGCAAGAAGCAGCAGGACGCGCGACAGAGCCGGGTCAAGATGCGCTTGTTCGCCAAGGCTCTGCGGCAGCTCATCGAGGGCGGCGGGGACGTGTTCATCATGGGCCACAAGAACCCGGACATGGACTGCCTGGGGGCGGCTCTGGGCGTGGCCACCTGTGTGGAGCACACCCGCATGCGGCCCTTCATCGTGCTCAGCGAGCGGAACGACGCCACGGCGGACGCCCTGGCGGAGATGGATCGGATGGGGCTGTCGGAGAGGATACTCGTCACCGGGCCCCAGGCCCTCGAGATGGTGAAGCCCAACTCGGTGGTGGTGGTGGTGGACACCCAGCGGCCCATGATCACCGACTGCCCGGCCTTGTTGGAGCGGGTGGAGAAGCTGGTCATCATCGACCATCATCGCCGCAGCGCGGACTATATCGACAACCCCACCCTGCACTATCTGGAGTCTCGGGCTTCCTCCGCTTCGGAGATGGTCACCGAGGTCATCCAGTACTACGACGAGTCCGTGCGGCCGGACAGCTTCGTGTGCAGCGCGCTCCTGGCGGGCATCGAGCTGGACACCAAGCAGTTCGTCTTCAACGTGGGCAGCCGCACCTTCGAGGCGGCAGGGTATTTGCGGCGGAACGGGGCGGACCTGAACCTGGTCAAGACCCTGTTCCAGAACGATTTTGAAAGCTTCGTCAACGTGGCCCGCACCGTGCAGAACGCGGACGTGGGTCCCGACGGCATCGCCATCGCTTCCTGCGAGCGGGGCATCGACGACGTACAGCTCATCGCGGCCCGGGCGGCGGACGAGCTTTTGAAGGTGAAGGGCGTGAAGGCTGCCTTCACCTTGGCGGACATGGGTGAGTTCATCAACATCTCCGGCCGGAGCTATGGCCTCGTCAACGTGCAGCTTATTTTGGAGCAGCTGGGCGGCGGCGGGCATTTGACCATGGCCGGGGCCCAGGTGTACGGGAAGACCCTGGCGGAGGCGGCGGAGCTGCTTAGAAGCCTCGTCCGGCCTCAGGAGCTGCCGGCAGGCACAGAAACACAAACCGATCCTCAAGGAGGGAATTGAACATGAAAGTGGTTTTGGAACAGGACGTGAAGGGCACCGGCAAGAAGGGCGAAGTGGTGAACGTATCCGACGGATACGCCCGCAACTTCCTTTTGCCCCGGAAGATGGCTTCTCCCGCGGACGCCTCCGCGGTGAATGCCATGAACATCCAGAAGAGCGCCGCCCAGCATCGTAAGTTCGAGGCGGGCGTGAAGGCTCGGGAGCTGGCGAAAAAGCTGGATAACGCCATGGTGAAGGTCCCCGTGCGGGTGGGTGAGAACGGCAAGATGTTCGGCACCGTCTCCGGCAAGGAAGTGGCCGCCGCCATCCAGGAGCAGCTGGGCCTTGAGGTGGACAAGAAGAAGATCAGCATCGACACCGTCCGCTCCACCGGCGAGTATGTGGCCAAGCTCTCCCTGTTCGAGGAGGTCAAGGCCAATTTAAAGGTGATCGTCGAGGAACAGAAATAAAGTGGAAGAACGTTTGGAACGGGTCCTACCCAACAATCTGGACGCGGAGAAGTCCGTGCTGGGGAGCATGCTCCTCGAAAAGGAAGCCTTGGAGCAGATGCTGGAGCAGCTGCGGGCCGAGGACTTTTACAGCGCCGCCCATCAGCGCATCTTCGAGGCCATGGCCAACATCCGCGGGGCCGGTCAGGCCGTGGACCTGATCACCCTCAGCGAGGAGCTGGAGCGCCGAGGTTTTTTGGACATGGTGGGCGGGTCCGTGTACCTGACGGAGCTCATGGCCTTCGTGCCCACGGCGGCCAACGTGAGCTATTACGCCAAGATCGTGGAGGAGCGCAGCGTCCAGCGGAGCCTGGTCCATGCCGGGAACGAGATGATCCGGGACGGCATGAACGACGACAAGGACGTGGAGGAGAGCCTGAATCAGGCGGAGAAGCGGATCTACGATATCTCCATGCGCAAGACCGAGGATTCCCTGACGCCCATCGCCCAGATCGTCCCCGACGCCATCGCCGAGATCGGCGACCTTATGGCCCGACAGGGGAAGCTGACCGGGGTGGCCACCGGCTTTACGGAGCTGGATCGGATAACCAACGGCCTGCAGAAGTCGGACCTCATCATCGTGGCCGCCCGGCCCGCCATGGGCAAGTCCGCCTTCGCGCTGAATATCGCCCAGTACGCCGCCCTTCACGACGGCCGGTCCGTAGTCTTTTTCTCCCTGGAGATGGGCAAGGAACAGCTGGTCATGCGCATGCTCTGTACGGAAGCCTCCGTGGACTCCCAGCGGATCAAGGAGGGGCTGCTCACCGATGACGAGACCAGCCGGCTCATGGAGGCGGCGGAGCCCATGCAGCGCAGCAAGATACATATCGACGACGGGGGCAACGCCACCGTGGCCGCCATCCGTTCCAAGTGCCGGCGGCTGAAGGCCCGGGAGGGGCTGGATTTGGTCATCGTGGACTATATGCAGCTCATGGGCGGCACGGGCATGGGGAATCGGAAGAACGATTCCCGGCAGCAGGAGATCTCCGACATGACCCGGGCCATGAAGCTTTTGGCCCGGGAGCTGAACGTGCCCATCATCCTGCTGGCGCAGCTGAACCGGGGCCCGGAGACCCGGACCGATCATACGCCCATGATCGCGGATCTGCGGGAGAGCGGCTCCATCGAGCAGGATGCGGATATGGTGTTGCTGCTCTATCGGCCCCAGGTCTACGACTCCACGTTGGACAACACCTCCGATGTCATCATCGCCAAGCACCGCCACGGCCCCACGGGCACGGTGCAGCTGGCGTGGCAGGGCGAGTATACCCGGTTTATGAACCTGCTGAAGGAACAATGAGATTGTCCGGTGGACAATTCTCAAATCATGCCGCCGTATGAGGCGGCAAATCATGAGGCCGGTCACGGCCTCAAATCATGGGCGCAGCCCAAATCATTTGGGATGATTTGCTCTTCGCGCATGATTTGGCTTCGCCATGATTTGCGCCATCGGCGCATGGAGGAGATGGCGGAATGTATCGAATACTGCTGGTCGAGGACGACCCGATCATCGCGCAAACGGTGCAGCGGTACCTTGAAAGCTGGGGCTGGCAGGTGAAGGCCGCGGCGGATTTTTCTGACGTCATGGCTGACTTCATCGCCTTCGACCCTCAGCTGGTGCTGTTGGACATCGGCCTGCCCTTCTATAACGGCTTCCACTGGTGCAGCGAGATCCGCAAGCGCTCCCGGGTGCCGGTGATCTTTTTGTCCTCCGCCTCGGACAACATGAACATCGTCATGGCCATGCACATGGGCGGGGACGACTTCATCCCCAAGCCCTTCGATCTTGCCGTGCTCACGGCCAAGGTCCAGGCGATGCTTCGGCGGACCTACGAGTTCTCCCGGGAGCAGACCGAGCTGCCCCTGGGCGGCGGCGCCCTGCGGCTGGGCGAGGGCGTGTTCGTGAAGGGGGACGTACGCCTGGAGCTGACGCGAAACGAGTTTCGCATATTGGAAATGCTCATTGAAAACAAGGGCAGGACCGTGAGCCGGGACGCCCTCATGGAGCGGCTTTGGTCCACGGACAGCTTCGTGGACGAGAACACCCTCAGCGTGAACGTGAACCGGCTCCGCAAGAAGCTGGAGGAGGTGGGCCTCGAGGACGCCATCCGTACCCGCAAGGGGGAGGGGTATTTGATCGAATCCCTATGAAGCTGTTCCTTTCCTATCTGAAGCGTCATATCCGGCTGCTGCTGATGCTCCTTGTATGCGGGGGCGTGGCCGCGGCTGTCCTGTTCCTGTACCGCGTCCCCCGGGAGGGGCTGTGGTACGCTTTTTTGTTGTGCCTGGCGGTGGGGGCCCTATTCCTGGTCCTGGGCTTTTGCCGGTATCGGAGCCGGCACAAGGCCCTGCAGCGGGTCCTTGAGCTGATGGGCGAGGGATCCTTGGTCCTGCCGGAGGCGGAGGACGCTTTGGAGGCGGACTATCAGGCCCTGCTAAATGCCCTGGAGGAGGACCGGCGGCGGACTGTGGCCGAGGCTGCGGCGGAGCGGGATAGGGCGGAGACCTTCTATACCGCCTGGGTCCATCAGATCAAGACGCCCCTGGCGGCCATGGGGCTGCTCCTGCAGAGCGGGGAGCCTGATCCGGCCCTCCTCAAGGGGGAGCTGTTCGCCATGGAGAAGTATGTGGACCTGGTCCTCACCTACCAGCGGCTGGGCGGCGAGAGCACGGACCTGGTGCTGAAAGCATGCGATCTCGACGCCGTCATCCGCGCCGCCGTGAAGGAGTACGCCCGGCTGTTCATCCTGAAGAAGCTGACGCTGACCTTCACGCCCACGGGGCGCACCGTGCTCACGGACGAGAAGTGGCTGGGGTTCGTCATCGGCCAGCTCCTCGGCAACGCCCTCAAGTATACCAACCAGGGCGGCGTATCCATCTTTGCCCAGGGGGACCGGCTCGTCATCGAGGACACGGGCATGGGCATCCCGGAAAGCGAGCTGCCGCGGATCTTTGAAAAGAGCTTTACCGGCGAAAACGGCCGGAGGTTGGAGCGGGCCACGGGCCTGGGGTTGTACCTCTGCAAGCGTACCTGCGACCTCTTGGGGCACGGGATCACCGCTGAGTCCGAAGTCGGCAAGGGCACCCGGGTCATTTTGGATTTGTCCAGGCCGAATGGGGTAATGGAATGATGTGTTTTTCTGTGCACTTTTTTCTCTTCGGTGAAGAGAAAAAAGTGCCAAAAAAGAGAAGCACAGGGGAGGATACTGGGAACAGTCGTGAAAATGATGGCACATCTGCCGTCTTACAAAACTGTAAGCTTTTCGTAAGCTGAACGAATGGCAGCCCCCGATCCAAGGGGGTATACTTGTCCCATCAAATGGGATCGGAGGAAAAACATATGCCCCTGTTGGAAGTGAAAAATCTCAGGAAGGTCTACACCACCCGCCTGGGCGGGACCGGGGTGGAGGCGCTGAAGAACGTATCCTTTGCCGTGGAGGCGGGGGAGTTCGTGGCCATCATGGGCGAAAGCGGCTCCGGCAAGACCACCTTGCTGAACATACTGGCGGCCCTCGATCGCCCCTCCGGCGGCCGGGTGCTGCTGAACGGGGAGGACATGGCCGGCGTCCGGGAGCGGGATCTCACCGCCTTTCGCCGGGACAACCTGGGTTTCGTGTTCCAGGACTTCAATCTGCTGGACGCCTTCACCGTCCGGGACAACATCTTTTTGCCCCTGGTCCTGGCGGGCAAGGCGTACGAGGAGATGGACCGCCGGCTCCAGCCCCTGGCAAAGGCGCTGGGCATCGGGGATCTGCTCAACAAATTCCCCTACGAGCTCTCCGGCGGCCAAAAGCAGCGCACCGCCGTAGCCCGGGCCCTCATCACCCGGCCGGCGATCCTCCTGGCGGACGAGCCCACCGGCGCCCTCGATTCCAAGGCGTCGGGCAGCCTCCTTCAAAACTTCGAAGCCCTGAACGGGCAGGGCCAGACCATCCTCATGGTCACCCACAGCGTCACCGCCGCCAGCCACGCCAAGCGGACCCTGTTCCTTCGGGACGGCATGATCTATCATCAGCTCTACCGGGGCCAGCGGACCCGGGAGGAGATGTTCGCCGAGATCTCCAAAACCCTGACGGTCATGACCGCTGAAAGCGGGGAAAAGAGCCATGCGTAAGTTCGGCTTCTATCCCAAGCTGGCCGCCCGGTCCCTGCGGCTCAACGGCAAGTTCTACCTGCCGTACCTTCTCTCCGGCGTGGTTTCGGCGGCCATGCTCTACGACATCCTGTTCCTCAACATGAACCGGGGCGTCTACGCCATGAAGGGCGCCAACGCGGTCCAGGGGCTGCTGGGCTTTGGCGCGTTGGTGGTGGCCATCTTCTCCTTCGCCCTCATCTGCTACACCAACGGCTTCCTTATGAAACGGCGGCAGAAGGAGCTGGGTCTCTATAACATCCTGGGCATGGAGAAGCGGCATATGGCTCGGTTCCTGCTGTGGGAGACGGTCTATTCCGCCCTCATCTGTATCCTGGGCGGCATCCTGGTGGGGATCCTCCTGTCCAAGCTCTTTTTGCTCCTGCTTTGCCTGGTGATCCAAGCGGACGTGGTTTTCGGCTTTGAAGTGCCGGCGGAGGCCTTGGCCTACACGGCGGCGGCCTTCGGGGCCATCTTCCTGCTGAACTACTTGCTGAACCTGCTGCGCCTCAACCGGGTGAAGCCCATCGAGCTCTTGAAGGGCAGCGAGTCCGGGGAGCGGGAGCCAAAGACGAAATGGGTCCTGGCCGTCGTGGGCCTGATCACCCTGGGCGCGGGCTACGGCCTGTCCCTGACGGTGTCGGACCCCATCACCGCCATGACGCTCTTTTTCGTGGCGGTGATATTGGTCATCGTGGGCACCTACTGCTTGTTCACCGCCGGGAGCATCGCCCTGTTGAAGGCCCTTAGGAAGAACAAAAAGTACTATTACCAGACCCGGCATTTCACCGCCATCTCCGGCATGCTCTATCGGATGAAGCGGAACGCGGCGGGCCTCGCCACCATCTGCATTTTGTCCACCATGGTGCTCATCACCGTGTCCACCACGGTGTGCCTCTACATGGGGGTCAACGACATCCTGGATCAGATGTACTGTCGGGATGTGCAGACCTATGTGAACCACGGCGCCCCTGAGGACCTTCCTAAGGTCAAGGCTCTTTACGAGCGCAAGGCCGCGGAGCTGGGCATGGAGATGAAGGACTTTGCCGCCCTCTGCTTCTACGCTCCGGCCACGGCGTATGCCAATAACCGGACCAGGATCGACCCCTACTTGGCGCAAGCGGACGGTGCGGACGTGGTGGGGGACCCAAATGACGGGCCCCTGCGGGTGTACGTTGGCTGCAACCTGGCCCCGGACGCGGATGCCAGCCTCTTCTCCGCTGCCGTGGAAGTGGGCGCCTCCCAGCTGGAGCTTTCCAACGAATGGTGCTTCACCGACGACTGCCGGACCGGGCGAACGGACTTTTGGGCCAGCTTGGGCGGGTTCTTCTTCATCGGCCTGTTCCTGGGGGCCCTGTTCCTCATGGCCGCCGTGCTCATCGTCTACTACAAGCAGATCTCCGAAGGCTACGAGGACGCCCGCAGTTTCGTCATCATGCAGCAGGTGGGCATGACGGAACCGGAGGTGAAATCCTCCATCCGGAGCCAGATCTCCCTGGTCTTCTTCCTGCCCCTCCTGGCCGCCGCCTGTCACACCGCCGGGGCCTTCCCCATGACGAGAAGGATCCTGCTCCTCTTCGGTCTATCCAATACGGGCCTTTTCGTCCTCTGCAGCGGGCTCACCCTGCTCATTTTCGCCCTGGTCTACTACGGCATCTACCGCCTCACCGCCCGGGAGTACTATCGCATCGTCCGGCGGTAGGAATAGTGGCCGACGCGTAAAGCATATCAAAAAGCGCCGGCGCCGCCGGTGCTTTTTATTCAATCGTCAATTTCTTTAACCCCGTAATAGATCATTTAATCTCTTCTCTTTTTTCATAATGGAAGAAATACTATGTTGCCGTGGTGAGGTGAGCCATAGAATAGGGTAGCGAAACAGCTGATATACCCAAGCGAAAGGCTTTAACCAGGGATGCTTATGGCAAGCCTTCCACTGGAGCTCTCCCCCCTTCTGAAGGTATCGAATGAAACCATATCGAAGCATTTGTGAGAGCGCGGTCTGTGCTTTTGATTCAGTTGCACTCAACTTTCGAGCCTTTCGACCGAAGTTTCCGAAACATTGGATCTGAGAGAACAGCTCGTCGCACAGGGCTTCATCCGCATCTGCGCACCAGGTGCAGGGATCAGGCAGCCCTAAATACTTCTGGCACATGTGGGCAGCAACCTTTGCCAGCCTTTGCAGGCCGTACTGTTGACTGAGCTGGGAAAAAGAGGTTTCCCATGCTTCGTCACTAAGTTCAGCGTGGACGAACAGCATCCAGTCGATGGCTTGGCGCAATCCAACGCCGGTATGTAGATGTTCCCATAAATGTGCCAGGAGAACAAGCCCATTTTCAGCGGTGGGCAGCGTGAAAAAGCGGTGCCCTTCCAAATCCTTCTCAATGGCACGGGGCATGGCCGCGAGCAAGGGCTCCTCCAGATCCAGATCCTCATAACTGAATCTGTGATGGAGTTCGTAGAACACATGGCCTTTGTTGAACACTATGTGTCGATCATTATCCTGGTGATGCAGCTGGTATCCGTTTTCAAACAGCAGCGCTTTGGCTTCTTCATACCGGTCCGTCGGCACCAAAAAGTCAATGTCCCCCATGGCGCGGCGCATGGGATCAGGATAATACATGGCTGCGGCAGCACCTTTGAGGATGACATAGGGGATGCCGTTCTCCGTCAAAAGCTGATGCAATTCGTCCTGGGCTTTCCAGTAGCGGACATGGTTCGCCACGAGTTGATACTCCGCTGCCGTCCATTTTGCACGGGTTTCCCCCGCACAGCTTTCAGGCAGGGCTTTAGCGGCGATGCCGACAACGGTTTGCTGCTTGGCCTCCTGCAGCACGGCATCCCAGTTTACGTCGGCGGGATAGGCTTCCTCGGTGCCAAACAGCGACTGTCGTATCAGAGAAAGCAGGACCTGTTCGGATGGTGTCATGACGTTCTCCCTATTGGTTGATAAAACGAGTATAATTCAATGTCATGCATTTTGCAACAGCAGATATGATGCAAAAGGCAAGAGGCTCCAGCCTGTTCGATCGGAGCTTTGAATCAGGATGCTGCAGCATTTGTTTTACATTCGGCTTCGGGTATGGTATACTGAAACGCAAACTGAAGGAAACGAGGTATAGGCCATGCGCTACGACCGGGCTGCTATTTTGACCGATCTGGACGGGACGCTGTTCAACAGCAAAGGGGAGGTGTCCAAGGAGGACCGATCCGCCATCCGGGCGTTCATCGCCGGGGGCGGGCTTTTCGCCGTCGGCACGGGGCGGGAGCCCCACAACGCCCGGCGGCACCTGCCGGACGTGCCTTTGAACGGGCCCTCCATCGTCCTCAACGGAGCGGCGATCTACGATTTCGTCCATCGCCGGTACGTGAGCAGCATCCCCATGGACAAGGCGGCGGCTAAGGACGTGTTGGAGCATTGCCAGAACGAGGGCTGGCCCCTGGATCTGCAGGTGTACACCACCGACGGCATCTACTACGCCTCGCCTCTGGAAATTGCGGACCCGGGCTTTTTGCACATCCATCAGCCCACCACCTATCAGCCCATGGATCGGCTCCTGGACAAGGTCTGGATCAAGACCGTCCTGCTGGAGCGGGAGGTGGACGCCCTGGCGCCCATGCGGGCGTATCTGAAGGAGAAGGGCTACGACAAGCGGCTCGCTCTGGTGGAGGGGACCACGGACGTGGTAAAGGTGGGCAAGTATCAGGAGCTGCTGCCCAAGGACGTGAACAAGGGCACGGGCATGGCGGCCGTTCGGCAGCTGCCCGTCTACGGGGGGCGGACCCTCTTCGCGGTGGGCGATTACTGGAACGACGTGGAGCTGCTGCAGGCGGCGGACGTTCCCTGCTGCCCTGAGAACGCCATCGACGAGGTGAAAGCCCTCTGCGCCCATGTCCTGCCCTCCCACAACGACAGCGCCCTGGCCGCCCTGATCCGGGACGTGCTCCCGACCCTGTGAGGCGGCGCCATGGCGGTGGACGTGGTGGCGGCCCTGGTGGTGGAGAAGGGCAGGTTCATGATCTGTCAGCGCCCGGCCCATAAGGCCCGCGGGCTCCTGTGGGAGTTCGTAGGCGGGAAGGTGGAGCCCGGGGAGACGAAGGAACAGGCCCTTATCCGGGAGTGTCGGGAGGAGCTGGGCGTCACCGTGTCGCCCGGCGAAGTCTTCATGGAGGTGGACCACGTGTACCCAGACATCACCATCCATCTGACTCTCTTTCGGGCGGCCATCGTGGCCGGCCGTCCTCAGCGGCTGGAGCATGCGGACATCCGATTCATCGCTCCCGAGGAGATCCCTCTCTATGCCTTTTGCCCCGCCGACGCGTGCATCCTGGAGCGAATTTTGGAGAAAGGGCTATAAATTTCTGCCGATATTCACCGGCCGACGAATTGAAAAGCGAGCCCCTGTGTAGTACACTATGGGTGCAAGCGGGACACGAAAAAAGGAGAATGCCATGACCATCCAAAAGATCGTCATCACCGGCGGCCCCTGCGCGGGCAAGACCACGGCCCTGAGCTGGATCGCCAACAACCTGCCCGACAAGGGCTACCGGGTGCTGTTCGTGCCGGAGACCGCTACGGAGCTTATCGGCGGCGGGCTCACCCCCTGGGGCTGCGGCACGAATCTCGATTACCAGCGGTGCCAGATGGAGCTGCAGCTGGAGAAGGAGCGCCTCTTCGAGCGGGGCGCTCGGACCATGGACGCGGACAAGATCCTGATCGTCTGCGATCGCGGGGCCATGGACAACAAGGCATACATGACCGATTCCGAGTTCAATCAGCTCTGCAAGGAGCTGGACACCAGCGAGGAGGAGCTTCGGGACCGGTACGACGCCGTGTTCCACCTGGTCACGGCAGCCAAGGGCGCCGTGGAGGCGTATACCTTCGCCAACAACGCCGCCCGGTACGAAACGGTGGAGCAGGCGGCCGCCTTGGACGATCGGATCATCGCCGCTTGGACGGGCCATCCCCACCTGCGGATCGTGGACAACTCCACCGCCTTCGAGGAGAAGCTGGAGAAGCTGCTCCATGAGATCCTGGTATTTCTGGGGGAACCGGTGCCCTTGGAGACAGAACGCAAGTTCCTCATCGAGTATCCGGACATGAAGTGGCTGGAGAGCCAGATCGGCAGCCGTCGGGTGGAGATCAGCCAGACCTACCTCACCGCCGATCCTGGCGAGGAGATCCGCATCCGCCAGCAGGGGTCCGACGGCAACTATTCCTATTATGAGACGGTAAAAAAGCCCATGGATGGGCTCAAACAGATAGAGGTGGAGCGCCATCTCACCCAGAAGGAGTATCTGAAGCGGCTCATGGACGCGGACCCCACCAAGCGGACCATCCGCAAGACCCGCTATCGGCTGATGTACGAGGGACAGTACTTCGAGATCGACCTGTTCCCCTTCTGGTCGGATCGGGCCCTCTGCGAGGTCGAGCTCTCCCACGAGCACGCCCCCGTGACCCTGCCCCCGGCGCTGAAGGTCATCCGCGAGGTCACCGACGATGCCGCCTACAGCAACGCGGCGTTGGCGGAAAACCAACTGTTGTAATAAATCATTAGCACATCTCTGTTTTCAAAACAGCTGCAAAATCAAACAGCACTGATCTCCTTCAGGGTCAGGGGTATTAAGCCTCGGGATTGCAGGGCCTTTTCCGAGGCCACCGTGTCCGTGACCCGAAAGATCATGTAGGCCCGGCCCTCCTTGCCTTGCAGAAAGGCGTACATGTACTCGATGTTCACCTGGGCGGCGTTGAACTCAGACAAGAGCCGGTGGAGGCCGCCGGGCTCGTCCGGCACCGCGAAGGCCAGCACGTCGGAGAACCGGGCGATGCACCGGGCCTCCTTCAAAACCTGAGCGGCCTTGTCCGCGTCGTCCACGATGAGCCGGGCGATGCCGAAGTCCGTGGTCTCCGCGATGGACAGGGCTCGCATGTCGATGCCGTGCTCGGCCAAAAGGGCGGTGAGCTCAAAGAGCTTGCCGGGGCGGTTCTCCAAAAAGACGGATAGTTGTCGGATGCTCATGGGGTCCTCCTTTCAGATCTTGCGCTTGTCGATGACCCGGACGGCCTTGCCTTCGCTGCGGGCGATGGTCTTGGGGGCCACCAGGGTGACCTTGGGCCGGATGCCCAGCATGGAGTTGAGGCCCAAGGACAGGGTCTTCTGCAGCTGCTGTATCTCGCCGATGGAGTCGGTGAACATCTCCGGCGTCATCTCCACCAAGATCTCGAAGGTGTCGGTGTTGTTGACCCGGTCCACCAGGATCTGGTAGTTGGCGGCGTAGCCGTGGTTCAAAAGCACCGTCTCGATCTGGCTGGGGAACACGTTGACGCCCCGGATGATCAGCATGTCGTCGCTGCGGCCCTTGGGCTTGGTCATGCGCACGTGGGTCCGGCCGCAGGGGCATTTCTCGTAGGTCAGGGAGCAGATATCCTTGGTGCGGTACCGGATCATGGGGAAGGCTTCCTTGTCCACCGCCGTGATGACCAGCTCGCCCTGAGCGCCCTCGGGGAGCACCTCGCCGGTGTCCGGGTCGATGATCTCGGGGATGAAGTGGTCCTCGTTGATGTGCATGCCGTTTTGACAGGAGCACTCGAAGCTGACGCCGGGGCCGGACAATTCGGTCAAGCCGTAGATGTCGTAGGCCTTGATGCCCAAGGTCCTCTCTATGCCCCGGCGCATCTCCTCGGACCAGGCCTCGGCGCCGAAGATGCCCGCCTTCAGGGGGATGTCCTCGGGGCCCAGCCCCAGTTCTTGCATCCGCTCGCCCAGATACGCGGCGTAGCTGGGGGTGGCGCAGAGGATCGTGGCGTCGAGATCCCGGATAAACATGATCTGCCGGTCCGTGTTGCCGGAGGACATGGGCACCGTAAGGCAGCCCACCTTGTGGCTCCCCCCGTCGAGACCCGCTCCGCCGGTGAACAGCCCGTAGCCGTAGGACACCTGGACCACGTCCTCGTCGGTAGCGCCGGCGGCCGTCAGCGCCCGGGCGCAGCAGTCCTCCCACAGGTCGATATCGTGCTGGGTGTAGAAGGCCACCACCCGCTTGCCGGTGGTGCCGGAGGTGGAGTGGATGCGGACGCAGTCCTTCAGGGGCTTGCCCATGAGGCCGTAGGGGTAGGCGTCCCGAAGGTCCGCCTTGGAGAGGAAGGGGAGCTTGGGAAGGTCCCGGACGCCCTGGATATCCTCCGGCGTCACGCCCTTCTCCTCCATCTTTTTCCGATAGTAGGGCACGTTCTCCCAGACCCGGCGGACCTGGGCGATGAGGCGCTCGCTCTGCCATCGTTCGATTTGCTCCCGGGACGCGCATTCGATCTCGGGTTGGTAGTATCTTTCCATAGGGGCTCCTTTTCAAGGGGTAAGTGGTTCAAATTTTGGGCAATTTTGCGGCGTAGGCGGTCAATTCCTCGTCCGTGGGCACGTAGTCGTCCATCTGGCCGTTATGGAACTTCTCGTAGGCCACCAGATCGAAGTAGCCTGTGCCCGTGAGGCCGAAGAGGATGGTCTTCTCCTCGCCCGTCTCCCGGCAGCGGATGGCCTCGTCCATGGCCGCCTTGATGGCGTGGCTGCTCTCGGGGGCGGGGAGGATGCCCTCCACCCGGGCGAAGGCTTCGGCGGCCTCGAAGACGGCGGTCTGGGGGACGCTGACGGCCTCCAGCATGCCCTGGTGGTAGAGCTCGGAGAGGATGGGGCTCATGCCGTGGTACCTGAGGCCGCCCGCATGGTTGGGGGCGGGGATAAAGTCGCTGCCCAGGGTGTACATCTTGGCCAGGGGGCAGACCATGCCCGTGTCGCAGAAGTCGTAGGCGTAGACGCCCCGGGTCAGGCTGGGGCAGGAGGCAGGCTCCACGGCGATGAACCGGCAGTCCCGCTCGCCCCGGAGCTTTTCGCCCATGAAGGGGGCGATGAGGCCGCCCAGATTCGAGCCGCCGCCGGCGCAGCCGATGATGACGTCGGGATGGATGCCGTACTTGTCCATGGCGATCTTGGTCTCCACGCCGATGACGCTCTGGTGGAGGAGCACCTGGTTCAATACGCTCCCTAGCACGTACCGGTAGCCGGGATTCGATACGGCGGTCTCCACGGCCTCGGAGATGGCGCAGCCCAGGCTTCCCGTGGTGCCCGGGTGCTCCTGAAGGATCTTCCGGCCCACCTGGGTGGTGTCGGAGGGGGAGGGGGTCACGGAGGCGCCGTAGACCTTCATGACCTCCCGGCGGAAGGGCTTCTGCTCGTAGCTCACCTTCACCATGTACACCTTGCAGTCGAGGCCGAAGTAGCTGCAGGCCATGGACAGGGCCGTGCCCCACTGGCCGGCGCCGGTCTCGGTGGTGACGCCCTTGAGGCCCTGCTGCTTGGCGTAGTAGGCCTGGGCCACGGCGGAGTTCAGCTTGTGGCTGCCGGAGGTGTTGTTGCCTTCGAACTTATAATAGATCTTGGCCGGGGTCTTCAGCTTCTCCTCCAGACAGTAGGCGCGTACCAGAGGCGAGGGCCGGTACATGCGGTAGAAGCTCAAGATCTCCTCGGGGATGGGGTACTCCCGGGTGGTGTTGTCCAGCTCCTGCTTGACCAGCTCGTCGCAGAACACGCCGGAGAGCTCGGCGGCGGTCATTGGCTTGTGGGTGCCCGGGTTCAAGAGCGGCGCCGGCTTTTTCTTCATGTCGGCCCGGACGTTGTACCAGTACCGGGGCATCTCCGATTCGCTGAGGTAGATCTTGTAGGGGATTTCCATGTTTTTTTCCTCCTGGGTTTTGTGTTCCTTTTTTCTCTTCGGTGAAGAGAAAAAAGGAACCGAAAAAAGAGAAGCGTAAGGGGTAAAATGGGGGAGAGTGCGAAAGCTTCCAATCCATCCACATAAAAAGGCCTCGCCCTGTTGGACGAGGCCCGTGCTTCCATGCCGAGCGGCTCACGATCCATTCCAGGGCAGCGCAAAACGGCGGCTAAACCACCAGCCGCTAAACCAGAAGGACCCTGCGACGTTCCTGCCCATGACCGTGCTCCTTTCCTCAGAAATTATATACTATATTATCCCATGTCCGCCCGTCTGTCAACCCCCGTACGAAAAAAGGGCCCTTCAGCCCTCGATCCGCTGCCCGAACCGATCGAAGGTCCGCTTCAGCGCCCGCTCCGTGGCGAAGATACTGGCGAAGAGGGGGACCAACTGGGCGAACACCAGCACCGTTCCCGCACAGCCTACGGTTTCCACGTCCCGATTCAGCACCAGGAGCATGACCAGGAGCGCGGCAAACAGCGTCACCAGCCCCCAATACCGCCACAGCCGGCCAACGTACCGATGGGCAAAATCCCAGGTGTCGTCGTTCTTCATGGATCGGGTGGTCTTGTACCCGAAGACGCCGTTGCGTCGGGGCGGCTTCTTCCCGAACCGGGACCCGAACCCCGCCATGGTCAGGGGGAGCAGCGCCGTCATGCACGTCATAAAGATCCAGAAGCCCATATCCACGCCTCCTTTTTTGCAGTGTATCATGGGCTTTTTCCCCTGTCAATCGGGGCGGCTCTTGCCTGTTTCGACCTTTTGCGGTATGATACACAAAAAGGAGGCAGGCCCTATGAACCAAATCCGCTTCATCGTCTCTCCCCGGATCATGGGGGAGGAAAAGTTTTTCGGCCCGGGCATCGCGGCCCTCCTCCACCGGGTGGAGACCTACCATTCCATCCGCCAGGCCACCTTGTCCATGGGCATGGCCTACAGTAAGGCCTGGGCCATCATCCGCCGGGCGGAGCGGGAGCTGGGCTTCCCCCTGCTCGTCACCACCACCGGCGGCAAGGAGGGCGGCGGCGCCTCCCTGACGGCGGAGGGACGGGCCTTTCTCGAAAAATACGACCGGTTCTGCGCCCTGGTCAACGACCACGCCAAGGCGGATTTTGCGGCCGTCTTCGGCGACAGCGGGCCCAAGGATGCCGGGGAGGAGTGAAACGATCCCTATGAAAAAGCTGATGATCCTTTGTCTTTGCCTGTTGCTGCTGACGGGCTGCGTATCGCTGCCCAACCCGCGCTCAGAGCGGGGCGACGCCCCTGCCACCGTTCAGGAGGCTGCGCAAGAAACGCCCCCGGTCCCGGACGCATCCCCTGAGCCGGAGCCCACGGCATCGCCCTCCGTCACCTGCGGGGTCACGCTTTCGCCCTCGCCTGAGCCGCCTGCCGCCACGCCCGAGGCGACACAAGCGCCGCTCCAGACCTACGAGGGGACCTACTTCCGCTTCCAGGCGCCGGGGGAATGGCTCCAGGCCAAGGTGGAGGACGGGGTCTTTTTCTACCCGGACCTCGACGACACCGACCACACCTGCCTCTCCTATCAGGAGGTGCCCAACGACATGAATCTGACGGAGACCATGGTGGACCTCGCCCTGTTCTTTTCCTCCGACGAGGCCATCACCTCCATGGTGGAGGGGGCTTTGACCAGCAACGGCGTCACCGGGTTCACCCTGTCGCCCGTGTCCATCCAAAAGACCAAGCTCAACGGTACCCCCTGCTACCGGGGTGCTTCCGACGTTACGGTGAACGGGGAGACCTACGATTTTGTGGGCCATATCTTCCTTCGGGGGGAGAAGCTGGTCCTGCTCATCTGGGTGGGGGATCAAACGGCGTACGCCGACGGGCTGAAGGTCGTTTACGACTCCCTTCAACCGGTCCAGTAAGGAGGCTCTATGCTGAACGAAGAATTGATGTACGACGAGGCCTTCGCCGAAAAGGTGAAGCGGGTCTTCTGGCGGGATGGGCTCATCGTGGCCCTGCCCAGCCAACTGAAGAAGCGGAAGGTGCTGCTGGACCTGCTCCTGGAGGACTTCGAGCCCGGCCGCAGCTACACCGAGCAGGAGGTGAACTTCAAGCTCCTGGACCACCACGACGACTATTGCGCCCTGCGCCGGGAGATGGTGGAGCTGGGCATGCTGCAGCGAAAGAACGGCTTGTATATGCGTCCTGCAGGGGAGAAATGAGAGGGAGACCATGTCCATCGAACGGGTAAGAGAATACTTTCAGCGCTGCGGCATGGCGGAAAGGGTGCTGGAGTTCCCGGTATCCAGCGCCACGGTGGAGCTGGCCGCGGCCGCCTTGGGCTGCGAAGGCTGCCGGATCGCCAAGACGCTGTCCTTCCTGGTGGACGGGGCGCCGGTGCTGGTGGTGGCCGCCGGGGATGCCCGCGTGGATAACGGGAAGTTCAAGGCGTTTTTCCACACCAAGGCGAAGATGCTTTCCCCCGAGGAGGCATCCACGCTGGTGGGGCATGCTGTGGGCGGAGTCTGCCCCTTCGCCGTGAACGAGGGGGTGAGCACCTACCTGGACGTGTCCTTGAAGCGGTTCGACACGGTCTTTCCAGCTTGCGGCAGCTCCAACAGCGCCATCGAGCTCACCCTTTTGGAGCTGGAAAAGCATTCCGGGTCCAAGGGCTGGATCGACGTGTGCAAGGGCTGGCAGGCGTAAACGGCTTTTTTTATTCCTCTCCATCCACCAGAGCGTCGCAGCGGGCGCGAACGTCGCAGGCGGTGAAGTAGCTCTTCTCCCGGGGGATCCAGCGGGTGAGGAAGGGCACCATGCCCCGGGCGCCGTTCCGCAGGAGCAGCCGTCCCTGCTGCTCCTCCTGGGACACCTCTAAAAACAGAGCCAGGTCATAGTACTTGCCCCAGGCGGGGAGCAGGGCGTAGGCCCCCTCCACCACGATAAGGCGGCCCGTCACCGTCACCTTGTCCGGCACCAGCGCCTGCTGTGCGCAGGAGAAGGGCGCGTAATCAAAGTCGCCGCCCGCTCGCAAGGGCTCCAGGACCGATTCCCGGAACCGGTCCCGGTCCATGTTCCCCCCGGGCAGGGATTGCATCTCGACCGTGAACCGTTCCCGGGGCAAAAAGAAATCGTCCATATGGACCACGGAGCCGGAAAACCGTTCCGCCAGCTCCCGGGCAAAGGTGGTCTTCCCCGCGCAGGACATGCCGTCCAGGGCCACCACCAGCCGGTCCGTTTGCTCCAACCGCCCCGCGATCAGGGCCACTGCATCCGCTTTCGTCATCATACGATCTGCACCAGATAGAATTTCAAATAGTAGGTCTCGGGCACCGTGGGCAGGATGGGATGATCCGGCCCCTGCTGCCGCTGCTCGATGAACCGAAGGCTCACGTCCGCCTCCTGGGCCGCTTCCAGCAGCATCCGCCGGAACTGGTCCTCGTACATGAAGTGGGAGCAGGAGCAGGTCGCCAGATACCCGCCCCGGGGCAGCAGCTTCATGGCCATGCGGTTGATCTGCTTGTAGCCGTTGAAGGCGGCTTTGGCCGTGGCGTTGGATTTGGTGAAGGCCGGCGGATCCAGGATGATATAGTCGTAGTCCCGGCACTTCTTCGCCGTGAGCTCGGTGAGCAGATCGAACACGTCCGCCTTCAGGGGCGTCACGGAAAGGCCGTTCAAAGCGGCGTTATGCGCCACCTCCTGGAGGGCCAGCTCCGACACGTCCACCGCCGTCACGTTGGCGGCCCCGGCCCGGGCGCAGTTCAGGGCGAAGGCCCCCGTGTGGGTGAAGCAATCCAGCACCCGCTTCCCTGGGGCCAGCCTGGCCGCCGCTCGCCGGTTGTATTTCTGGTCCAGGAAGAAGCCCGTCTTCTGCCCGTTCACATAGTCCACCTCGTAGCGGATGCCGTTCTCGGTGATCTCCACCAGGCCCGTCCCCTCGGTTTGAAGCCCCGGCAGATCCACGTATCCCTTGCCGGAGGGGAGTCCCTCCTTCTGCCGCAGGGGGCTTTCGTTCCGCTCGTACAGGACCCGGATCCTGACCCCGTCCCGTTCAAGCTCCTCCAGCAGCAGGGAAAAGAGCATCCCCTTGCGCCCTTCGATGCCCAGGGACAAAACCTCCGTCACCAGCACGTCTTCGAACCGGTCCACCGTCCAGCCGGGGAGGCCGTCCGCCTCGCCGAAGATCAGGCGGCAGGCGTTGAAATCCTCGCCCATGACGGTCTTGCGGTAGTCCAGGGCGTAGCGGATGCGCCGCCGGAAAAAGGCTTCGTCGAAGGCGTCGTTGGCGTTTTTCGACAGGACCCGCACCAGGATCTTGCTTTGGTCGTTGACGAACCCGCTGCCCAAATAGGTCCCCTTCTCCGAGAACACGTCCACGATGGCGCCGTTCTCCGCCGGCGTCCGCTCCGTGACCTCCGCCCCATAGACCCAGGGGTGGCCCGCCCGGAGGCTCAGCTCCGCCTTTTTGTTCACTGTGAATCGGGGGAATGTTCGCTCCTGTTTCATCTGCTTTCGCTCCTTTGCTGGCTTGAGTATACCCCATCCTGCCGTCCCTGGCAAGGCGGCGGGGCACAAAAAACCGCGGCAGAGGGCGCTTTGCCGCCACCTTGCCAAATGGACCGTTCTCTGCTATACTTTATGTGTATATGCTTTTGGCGAAAGGGTCTCCCGCGCAAGCGACGAGCCCACCGCCGTTCCCTCTTTTTGAACTTCGGCGCGCCGCGGATCAGATTTGACCGACGGGGACGCGCATCGACCTATTTTGACCTTTGCAGATGGGAGGTTACCCATGAAACAGCTCAAAACCGTCCTGTCCCTGCTGCTGGCCCTGATGCTGGTGCTGGCGGCAGCTCCGACAGCGACCTTTGCCGAGCCGTCCGCCGACGGCTGCGGCAAAGCCGACGACGGTCGTCACGTTTGGAAGGAGAGCGACCGGAAGGCCCCGACCTGCACCGATCCTGGCTACGTCCAATGGACCTGTGCGGCATGCGGCATCACGGTCATGGAGAAGATCCCCGCCCATTTCCCCGTTCCCATCCCCAGCAGAGCCGCCACCTGCACGGAGGACGGTCTCACCGAGGGCAGCAAATGCTCGGTCTGCGGGCAGGTGCTCGTGGCCCAGGAGATCATCCCCGCCACCGGCCACACCGTCATCATCGCCTCCGGCCGGGAGGCCACCTGCACGGAGGACGGCCTCACGGATGGGCAGACCTGCTCGGTCTGCGGCGAGGTGATCAAGGTCCAGGAGACCATCCCCGCCACAGGGCACACCCCCGAGGTCGTTCCCGGCACGGCCGCCACCTGCACGGAGGACGGCCTTACGGATGGACAGGTTTGCTCGGTTTGCGGCGAGGTGCTGGTGGCCCAGGAGATCATCCCGGCCACGGGGCACACCCCCGTCGACGTTCCCGGTACAGCCGCCACCTGCACGGAGGACGGCCTTACGGATGGCCAGGTCTGCTCCATCTGCGGGGAGGTGCTGGTAGCCCAGGAGGTCATCCCCGCCACCGGCCACACCCCCGTGGCCATCCCCAGCACGGCCGCCACCTGCACGGAGGACGGCCTCGCAGAGGGCAGCAAATGCTCAGTTTGCGGCGAGGTGCTGGTGGCCCAGGAGACCATCCCCGCCACCGGCCACACCGTGATCATCGTCTCCGGCCGCGAGGCCACCGACACGGAGGACGGGCTCACCGATGGCCAGACCTGCTCGGTCTGCGGCGCGGTGATCAAAGCCCAGGAAACCATACATACCTGGTCGGACTGGACGGTGAAAGAGGCCCCCACCTGCACCGAGGACGGGGCGGAGATCCGCACCTGTTCGGCCTGCGGCGCGGAGGAGACCCGGACCATCGACGCCTACGGCCACAGGTTCGGCGATTGGATCACCGACACCCCCGCCACCTGCATCCGGAAGGAGCTGCAGTATCGCAAATGCGGCCGCTGCGGAGTCACCCAGTGGCGCAGCGAGGGGGAGTTGAGCGATCACAGCTGGGACGCGGGCGAGCTCACCACCCTGCCCAAGGGCTTCACTCCGGGGGAGAAGACCTTCACCTGCACGGTCTGCGGCGCCACCAAGACGGAGAGCGTGGACCCCGTCCCAAGCCTCTTTCAGGCGCTGGCGGCCGGCGAAGCGGCGGGCGCTGACCCTGCCGCGGCGGACCTGGTCTCCATGGAAGATTTTTTGAACGGGGAGCTTCACCTGGCCATCCTCCAGGATCCGGAGGATGAGTACGTGCCCGGGGAACCCCTGGCTGACGCGCCGCCCTTGGACAGCTTCGCCGGCTGCTGGAAGGCCCAGTATGTGGCCGCGGATGGGGCCGTGGGATCGTCGGAAGCCGCGGGCGTTCGCGCCATCCTGTATATCGAGGGCACGAAAGCGGCCCTGGGAGGCGCGTTCTTCGGGGACGTGGTCCGGGACATGACCTATGAGGACGGGGCCCTGACATGGGAGGAGGGGGGCGTTTCCTATGCCCTCCGGCTCCAGGAGGACGGCTTCTTGCGCCTCACCCTTGCCGCCGAGGGCCAGATGGCCAGCCTTTACTGCCAGCTGCACTTGCTGGAGGACCTGCAGCCCGTCCCCGCCGGGGAGTGACCCAAAGCCTTAACTACCCCTGATTTAAGGGGGAAGGAGTTTTTATGATTCGCGTCGAACGGATACAGATTCCCACCCTGCCCACGAAAAAGCCCCGGCGGCTGTACATCTACACCCCCAAGGGATACGAGATAGGCGACGAGCGGTACCCGGTGCTCTATATGTTCGACGGGCACAACGTGTTCTACGACAGCCACGCCACCTACGGCAGAAGCTGGGGCATGAAGCAATATCTGGAGAGGAGCCGGCGGCCCCTGATCCTGGTGGCGGTGGAGTGCAACCCGGAGGGGGACAACCGGATGAGCGAGTACACCCCCTGGGACATCTCCTGGCGGGGGAAGCTCATGTTCCCGGCCCGGGGGCAGCTGACCATGGACTGGATCGTAAAGGAATTGAAGCCCCGGATCGATGGGGAATATCGGACGCTGCCGGATCGGGAGCACACCCTGATCGCAGGCAGCTCCATGGGCGGGCTCATGGCCCTGTACGCCGCGGTGGCTTATAATAGCACCTTCTCCCGGGCAGCGGCCCTGTCCCCCAGCCTGTGGGCGGCTCGGGGCCACGAGACGGAGCTGCTGAAGGCGAACCCCCTTTCCGCGCCCACCCGCATCTATATGGACATGGGCACCGGGGAGGCGGGGAAGCACACCTCTATCCTCACCGGCCTCTTTGCCACGGCCCAGCGGCTCACCCGCTTTGGGGCCCAGGTGGACGCCCGGGTGATCCCCGACGCCCAGCACAGCGAGGCGTACTGGGAGGCGCGGATACCGGTGTTTATGGAGTATTTGCTGGATTGAGTTTGTTCCTTTTTCTCTTCGGTGAAGAGAAAAAGGAACCGAAAAAGAGAAGCACAGGATGGATAAGAAAAAAGCGTTCCGAAAGGAACGCCTTTTTTGTGCATTTTTTATAGTTGCTTAAGGATATATGCCTTCACCTTGTCCAGCTTGGAATACTTCCAGGCCCCCTCTTCGGCGGTCTTGGAGAAGGGGACGATCACGTTGAAGTCCATGTGGGCCCCCTCAAAGTAACCGTCGGGCTCGGTGCTGAAGAAGTACCCGTCCCAGACCTCCTGGGGCGCGTCGGTGAACCGTTCCGGCTCCAGGTAGATCATCTTGCGCGCGTCTTCCGCCACGAAGGCCTTGGCGGCCAGGGGCGATAGAAGGGCATACTCCCCGGCGGGAATGTTGGTGAAGATGTCGGGCAGGGGCGCCGCCACGATGTTCTCCGGGCCCCGGACGATCCGGATGCCCATGGCCTCGAAGTCCAGCTTCTCGGGGGTGAAGATGAGCTTCAAGAGCACGCCCACGTCGGTGTACAGGTGGGCCCGCTGGTAGTTGGTGTCGAAGATGAAGTTCCCCAGGGAGTAGAAGATGGCCTTTCCGTCGGGGAAGAGCTCATAGTTCTCGGGCACGTGGGGATGGTGGGCCACCACCACGTCGGCCCCCAGCTCCAGATACCGCAGATACCGGTCCCGGGTGTAGGGGCTGGGCATGCTGGTGAACTCTTCGCCGCCGTGGCTGACGACGACGCACCAGCGGCACTTCGCCTTGATTTCGTCGATGCGGCGCTTGATGCCGTCCATGTCGTCCCAGCGGAAGATGCCGGGCTCCGTCTCTGTGGCGGGGATGCACTCGGCCATATACGCTACGCCGAACATGCCGATGCCGCCCGCCTCCTCCAGGTAGATGGGCTCCGAGGCCTCCTTTACGTTGAGGCCCGCGCCGATGGTGAGGCAGCCCATGTCCCGGGCGATCCTTTTGGTGCTGATGACGCCGTCCCGGCCCGCGTCCATGGTGTGGTTGTTGCCGATGCACCAGATGTCCGCGTGCATGTTCTTCAGGACCTTGGTGGCGGCGGGGTTCATGGCGTGGAAGAACACGCCCCGGCTGCCGTCGTCCACGGCGTCGATGAGGGCCCCCTCCACGTTGGCGGCCACGTGGTCCGCCCCGTGGAAGAAGTCCAAAATGGGCTGGGAAAGGAGCCGGTCGTCCTCCCAGCGGCGGTCCATGTACCGATCGAAGCCGATGTCGCCGGTGAACACGATGGAAGTTTTGTCTTTGCCCATGGATTCCTCCTTATTTCAGGCGCTTGAGGGTCTCCAGCATGAGGGCCCAGGTCCGCTCCGTGGAGGCGATGTGGAGCCGCTCCCGGGGCGTATGGATGTTCATCAGATCCGGCCCGAAGGAGATGCAGTCCAGTTCCGGCATCTTTCCGGAGAGGATCCCGCACTCCAGGCCTGCGTGGAGGGCGGCGATCTTGGGCTCCTCGCCGTAGACCGCCCGGAAGGCCTCCACCATCACGTCCCTGAGGTGGGATTCGGGCCGATACTGCCAGGCGGAGTAGGCGGCGGGGATGTCCACCGTGCCGCCCAACAGCTTCGTCAGGGCGATGACCTTCTCCGTGGTCTCGGCAGCCTGGGAATTGACGCTGGAGCGGATCATGAACCGGGCGGTGACGGTGCTGTCCTCGGTGCTCACCTGGCCCAGGTTCAGGGAGGTTTGCACCAGACCCGCCACTTCGGCGCTCATCATCTGGACCCCGTTGGGGGCGCAGAAGAGGAAGGTGGCCACCCGGCGGGTGCTGTTTTCGTCCAGGGGGACCAGGTCCGTCTCCGCGGGGGCCAGCCCGATCCGCACGTCGGGATCGGCGGTCCGATACTCGTTCTTCACCGCCGCGTCCAGGGCCTCTGCCGCCGCCTTGGCCGCCGCGAAGTCCTCCACAGCGATCAGCGCCTTGGCGTCCCGGGGGATGGCGTTGTCCTTGGCGCCGCCGGAAAGGGCGATGATCCGAAGGCCCGTGACGTTCATGAGCTCGATCAGGGCCCGGCCCATGAGGATGTTCGAATTGGCCCGGCATTTGTGGATCTCCTCGCCGGAGTGGCCGCCCATGAGCCCGTCCACGGTGAGAGCGCAGACCGTGCCCGTAAAGGCGGCCCGCTCGATGGGCAGCGTGCAGACCGCCCGGGTGGACCCGGCGCAGCTGACGGTGAGGACCTTCTCCTCCTCGGAGTCCACGTTCAGCATATACTTGGCCGCAAGATCCGAAGTGTCGAGGCCCCGGGCGCCCAGCATGCCCACCTCCTCGTCCACGGTGAACAAACATTCCAGGGGCCCGTGGGGGATATCGTCCCCATCCAAAACGGCCAGGGCCATGGCTACGGCGATGCCGTCGTCGCCGCCCAGGGTGGTGCCCCGGGCGCCCACAGTGTCCCCGTCTACGAAGAGGTCCAACCCCTCCTTCTCCATGTCCTTGGGGCAGTCCGCGTCCTTTTCGGCCACCATGTCCATGTGGCCCTGGATCATGACCGCGGGGGCATGCTCATAGCCCGCCGTGGGGGCCTTCCAGATGACGACGTTGTTGAGCTCGTCCTGACGGAACTTCAAGTGCCGCTTTTCGGCGAAGGCCACCAGATAGTCGCTGATCGCCTTGGTGTTGTGGGACCCGTGGGGGATGGCGCACAGCTCCTCAAAGAAATGAAAGACTACCTGCGGCTGCAAACCGGATAAAACGCCCATAGCTTTTTTTCTCCTTTTTTCTTAAGTATAACACGATGCAAGTGAAACGTCACTTGCATCGCGTCCGTCGTTCATTTAATTATGCCATTAACCGAAAATCGACATAAGATAACCTACACCAATGCCGCCGAAGGTGCCCACCACATAGCCCATGAGGGCCATCAGCACGCCCACGGAGACCGGTGAACATATCCAGCTTGAAGAGCTTGGCAAAGAGGATCATCAGCACGCCGTGGATGAGCAGGATCACGAAGCCCGCCACGATCCACCAGGCCATGCCCGCCTCGAAGAGCTCCAGGAAGGAGGCGCGGGAGGCGATGAGGCCGATGACCATGTACAGCATGATGTTGGACAGCTCCGTGGAGCCGGCGATCTTGCCCACGGGGGTCATGGCCAGGACCAGACCGATGATGGACACCAGCACGATCCGGTAGGTGGCCACGTCAAAGACCTTCAGCCAAGAGGGGGAAGCGTCGCGGAGCGCGGTGCCCAGGTTGGTGCACACGGCGGACACGAACAGGGCGAGGCCCAGCAGGAAGATGAGGGACGGGAAGTCCACCTTCTTGGTCTGCGCCTGAGCGAACTCGGCGTCGAGACGGGAGGAAACTTCGTCCAGGGTCTTGGTGTTGGCCTTGACCCACTTGTTGAACTTGGGCGCCAGGGTGATGGCCCACAGCAGGAACATGACCCAGATGGAGTAGTCGATAGAGTCCACGATGGACGCGCCGGCCAGCTGCGCCTCCGTGGCCTGCAGAGCGTCCGCCACGGCGACCAGGTTGCCGGAGCCGCCCATCCAGCTGCCGCACAGGGCGCCAAGGCCGCGCCAGGCGCCTTCGCCCAGCAAGGGATGCATGATGGCGTAGGTGGCCACGAAGCCGATGGCGATGGTGATGGTGGCGGTGAAGAAGCCCAGCAGCATCTTGGGTCCCAGCTTCAGGATCTGACGGATGTCGCAGCGGAGCAACATGACGAAGATCATGGCATACAGGATCGGGTTACGCAGGGCGCTGTAAGCTTCCTTGGTGGCCGCGGTGTCCCACAGCTTGAAGGTGCAGCCCAGCATGCCGATGAGGTAGAGCAGCACCACCGGGGGCACATACTCGAAGAACTTCCACTTGGTCAGCTTCTGGGCGCCGACCAGGACGCCAGCGATCAGGACCAATGTGGCAAAATAGGTGAAACCATTGGTAATCATAAATTACCCCTCCTTTTTTTCTATCCCAAAGCCCCCGACAGGGGGCCATGTGATCGTGGATCGTATCGTCGAAATGTGTCACCAGTGTGAAACCTTCGACTTTTTAAAGTATAATACTGCATATCTTATATGTCAATATCGAATCAAAAAAGGAGAAATGGTCCTGAAAACGAACCATTTCTCCCCTATATGTGTGCTTCTTTTTTTCGGTTCCTTGTTCTCTTCACCGAAGAGAAAAAGGAACAAGTCGGTTTTTACTTCAATCGCCGCAATCCCTCCAGCAGCAGCGCCCAGGTGCGCCAGGTGGAGGCTACGCGGAGCCGCTCCCGGGGGGTATGGTCGTTGACGATGTCCGGGCCGAAGGAGATGCACTCCAGCTCCGGCATCTTCCCCGAGAGGATGCCGCACTCCAAGCTGGCGTGAAGGGCCTCGATCCGGGGCTCTGTGCCGTAGACCGTGTGGAAGGCGTCGGTCATCACGTCCCTGAGGTGGGAGTGGGGCCGATACTGCCAGGCGGAATAGGCGGAGGGCACCGTGGCGTCGCCGCCCATGGCCCGGGCCATGGCCATGACCCGCCGGGCCACCTCCTCCGCCTGGGAGTTTAGGCTGGAGCGGATCATGAACCGGCACACCACGGCGGCGTCCTCGGTGTAGATCTGGGCGAAATTCAGCGAGGTCTGGACCAGCCCGGGCACCTCCGCGCTCATCATCTGGACCCCGTCCGGGGCGCAGAAGAGGAAGGTGGCCGCCCGACGGGTGCTCTTTTCATCCATGGGCAAAAAGTGGCTCCGGGTGGGGAAGAGCCGGATGCGGACCTTCTTCTCCACGGCCCGATACTCGTCCTGCAGCGTTTCGGCCAGGTCCGCGGCCGCCGCCTTGGCCGCCTCCGGGTCGGCCACCGAGATCAGCGCCGCCGCGTCTCGGGGGATGGTGTTGTCCTTGGCGCCGCCGGAAACGGTGAGCAGCCGCATGTCCGTTTTGTCCATGATCGCCATAAGGGCCCGGCCCATGAGCCGGTTGGCGTTGGCCCGGCCCCGATGGATGTCCTCGCCGGAGTGACCGCCGGTGAGCCCGTCCACCATGAGGGCGCAGACCGTTCCCGCGAAGGGGGCCCGCTGCACGGGCAGGGTGGTGACCACCCGGGTGGACCCGGCGCAGCTCACGGTGAACACCCGCTCCTCGGCGGAATCCAGGTTGATCATATACTTGGCCTTCAAATCGGACACGTCCAGCGCCCGAACGCCCTGGAGGCCCACCTCCTCGTCGGCGGTGAACACGCATTCGAGGGGCCCGTGGCGGAGGCTGTCGTCGCTGAGGACCGCCAGCATCATGGCCACGCCGATCCCGTCGTCCGCCCCCAGGGAGGTGCCCTTGGCGCCGATCTCGTCCCCCTCCAGGAACAGCTCGACACCCGCCCCTTCCGGAGCGCTGAGATGGTGATCCCGCTCCATCAGCATGTCCATATGAGCCTGGAGCATGACGGTGGGGGCCTCCTCATAGCCCGGGGCGGCGTCCTTCCAAACGATCACGTTGTTGGCCTCGTCCCGGCGGGCCTTCAGGCCCCGCTGCTGGGCGAAGGAAAAGAGGTACTCGCTGACGGCCTCCGTGTTGTGGGAGGCCCGGGGGATGGCGCAGAGGGTCTCAAAGAAAGTGAACACCGCTTTCGGCTCCAGGCCGGACAAAACAGCCATTGATCAAATCCTCCTTGTAAAGTCAAAATGAGTTTTCAGGTCAGATCCGGGCGAAGGAGCTTTTTTCCCCCATCGCCGCTGCGTCCCGTCCCTCCGGGGGACTTCATTTGATGATATTGTATCACAGGCGGGAAGGGAAGTAAACAGGTTCCCTGCCCGTCTCTTTCTCTTGCACTTTTCGATAATATCCGGTACAATTAAAAATACGGACTGGATCCGGGGAGGGAGAGAGATATGCGGATCATCGAGCTGAAGGAGACCGTCACCGCGTCCAACGACCGGGACGCGGCGGTGCTCAGGCAGGAACTGACGGACAGGGGCACCCTGCTCATCAATCTGATGGCCTCGCCGGGGGCGGGGAAGACCACCCTTTTGGAGCGGACCATCCGGGACATGAAGGATCGGTTCAGCATCGCGGTCATGGAGGCGGACGTGGATTCCGACGTGGACGCGGTCCGCATCGAAAAGCTGGGGGCCAAGGCCGTCCAGGCCCACACCGGAGGCATGTGCCATATGGACGCGGGCATGACCAGGGCCGCCCTCGATGAGCTGGGGGACGAACGTTTCGATTTGGTGGTGTTGGAGAACGTGGGGAACCTCATCTGCCCCGCGGAGTTCGACACCGGCGCCCAGAAGCGGGTCATGCTCCTGAGCGTGCCCGAGGGGGACGACAAGCCCCTCAAATATCCCCTCATGTTCACGGTCAGCGACGTACTGATCCTGACCAAGACGGACGTGGCCGCCTGCTTCGACTTCGACTTCGAGGCCTGCAAGCGGCGGGCCCGGGGCCTGAACCCCCACATCGAGATCTTTGAGGTCTCCGCCAAGACCGGGGACGGCTTTGCCGACTGGGAAACCTGGCTCGAGAGGGCCATTTTGGACAATCAGGGAAAATAAAAAAACATTTCAATAGAAGGAGAAAGACCATGCCGGAGATCTATGATTCCAATCCACGCACCAAGTCCAGGTATGACGGCGAAGCCGTCCTCAACAAAAAGTATGCCGAGCTGGGCCGGCGCATCACGGACAACGTGCCTCACAAGCTCTTTGGTCTGAAGACCACGGACGAGGAGTACTGGGGCCTTCGGGAGGTTTTGACTGAGCCCGAGGTGGACATCGCCCTGACCATGAAGCAGCGCCAGTGGTATACCTATGAGCAGCTGCGGGAAAAGAGCGGGGGCATGGACGACGAAACCTTCAAAAAGACGCTGGACCTTCTGTGCGTTCACGGCTTCGTGGAGTATGACTACGGCGACCACTACGACGACAACGGCCCCATCCCCGGCGCGCCCAAGGAGATCCGCTATCGCACCAGCTACTTTGTGCCGGGCAGCGCGGAGCTGTTCAACTCCTCCGTGGATCGGATCGAGAAGAACCCGCCGGTGGCCAAGATGTTTGAGCGGATGACCTTTTTGCCCCTGGAGCACATTACCTCCATGGTCCGCCCCGGCGGCAACGGCATCGGCATGCATGTGATCCCCGTGGAGAAGGAGGTCCAGGCGGAGCGCACCAGCATCGACGTGGAGAAGATCTCCTACTGGCTCCAGAAGTACGACGGCCATCTGTCCGCGGGCATCTGCTCCTGCCGGGCCTCCCGGGCCATGCTGGGCGAGGGCTGCACCGACGACGAACAGGATTGGTGCATCCAGGTGGGCGATATGGCGGACTACACCGTGGAAACGGGCCGGGCCCACTATATCACCAAGGAGGAGGCCCTGGAGATCCTGCGCAAGGCGGAGGAGAACGGGTACGTGCACCAGATCACCAACATCGACGGCATGGACCATATCTTCGACATCTGCAACTGCAACGTGCAGATCTGCAACGCCCTCAGGACCAGCCTGCTGTACAACACCCCCAACATGTCCAAGAGCGCCTTCACCGCCCGGGTGGACAAGGAGAAGTGCGTGGCCTGCGGCCGCTGCGTGGAGCTGTGCCCCGCCGGCGCTTTGAAGCTGGGCCAGAAGCTGTGCCAGAAGGACGGCGCGCCTGTAGCGTACCCCAAGTCCGTGCTGCCCGACAGGATTCGCTGGGGTAAGTACGCCTGGGACGAAAACTATCGGGACACCGCCCGGGTCAACACCCACAGAACCGGTTCCGCCCCCTGCAAGGCCGCTTGCCCCGCCCATGTGCCCGTCCAGGGCTATCTAAAGATGGCCCGGGAAGGCCGGTACGACGAGGCGCTGGCCCTCATCAAGCGGGAGAATCCCTTCCCCGCTATCTGCGGCCGGGTGTGCAACAAGCGGTGTGAGGACGCCTGCACCCGGGGCACCATCGACAAGCCGGTGGCCATCGACGACGTGAAAAAGTTCCTGGCCGAGCGGGACCTGCACGCCGAGACCCGCTATGTGCCCAAAAAGGTCATCAACCGGGTGTCCGGGGAGTGGGATCAGAAGATCGCCATCATCGGCGGCGGCCCGGCGGGCCTTTCCTGCGCCTACTATCTGGCCAGCCGGGGCTATCGGCCCACGGTCTTTGAAAAGAACAGCAAGCCCGGCGGCATGATGACCTACGGCATCCCCTCCTTCAAGCTGGACAAGCGGGTGGTGGATGCGGAGATCGACATCATCCGCGCTCTGGGCGCCGAGATCCGCTGCGGCGTGGAGGTGGGCAAGGACGTCACCATCCAGCAGCTGAAGGACCAGGGCTACGAGGCCTTCTACATCGCCATCGGCTGCCAGGGCGGCCGCCTCCCCGGGGTGAAGAACGAAACCGCCCCCGGCACCGAGATCGCCGTCAGCTTCCTGGAGAAGGCCCTGGGGGACAACAGCCCCAAGCTGTCCGGCGACACTGTGATCATCGGCGGCGGCAACGTGGCCATCGACTGCGCCCGGACCGCCCATCGGCTGGGAGCCGAAAAGGTGTCCATGTTCTGCCTGGAGAGCCGGGAGACCATGCCCGCTTCCCCGGAGGAGATCGCCGAGGCGGAGGAAGAAAACGTGAAGATCTGCCCCTCCTGGGGACCGAAGGAGGTCCTGGTGGACGAGGAGGGAAAGGTGAAGGGCATCGTCCTCAAGCGCTGCACCGCCACCATCGACCCGGCCACCGGCAAGTTCAACCCCCAGTATGACGAAAACGAGACCATGACCGTGGAGGCGAAGCATATCGTCTTCGCCATCGGCCAGGCCATCGAGTGGGGCAAGCTTCTGGAGGGCACGGGGGTGAAGTTCTGGCATGGCAACTACCCCGTGGCGGACAAGTTCACCTATCAGACCGACGATCCCGCCATCTTCGTGGGCGGCGACGTGTTCACCGGCCCCAAGTTCGTCATCGACGCCATCGGTCAGGGCCACGAGGCCGCGGAATCCCTGGCCCGGTTCGTATCTAAAAACAGCGTGTCCCAGACCCTGGGCCGGGATCGGCGCTACTTCAAGTCCCTGGACAAGGACAACATCGCCATCGATTCCTACGACCACGCCCAGCGGCAGGTGCCGCCGGTGGACCCCGCCGTCGATCACAAGAACGGTTTTGCGGACAACCGGCTGGTGTTCACCGAGGAACAGGTGAAGGCGGAGACCGCCCGGTGCCTGGGCTGCGGCGCCACCATCGTGGACGAAAACAAGTGCATCGGCTGCGGCCTGTGCACCACCCGCTGCGAATTCGACGCCATCCATCTGCTGCGGGATCATCCCCAGAACTCCGATCTCAGACGAGCGGAGGACAAGGTGGGCGGCCTGCTGAGTTACGCCGCCAAGCGGGCTTTCAAGATCATCGCCCACAGCGGTTCCGAGGAGGCCAAAGAGATGCGCCGCAAGCGCAAGGCGTACAACCGGGCCACCCGGGAATTCCACAAGACCCATCCCCACACGGGCAACGCCGTGGACATTCAGGAGCTCATGAAGGACTGATATGCACGAGATGGGCATCATCCTGCACCTCGCTAAATCCCTGGAGGAGACGGCTAAGGAGCAGGAAATCGACAAGATCCTGCGGGTGACGCTCCAGGTGGGGGAGGTGTCCGGCATCATGACGGACTACTTCACCGACTGCTGGAACTATTTCCGCAAGCGTCACCCCATCCTGGAGACGGCGGAGCTGGAGCTGGAAACCATCCCCGCCGTGACCTTCTGTTCCGGCTGCGAGCGCACCTATCCCACGGTCCGGTACGGCCGGGAGTGCCCCTACTGTCACAGCGGGGAGACCTGGCTGCTCCGCGGGAATGAGTGCATCATAAAGGAAATCGAGGTCGAATAGACCCCGATACGGAAAAAAACAGGAGGCGTTTTCCCGCCTCCTTTTTCTTATGCTGTCATTTCCCCGAACAGTTTGGCCAGATGGAGCAATATCTCCACGTTTTTCTCCATGGAGGGGATGGGGACGAATTCGAAGCGGCCGTGGGCGTTCTCGTAGCCGGCGGACAGGTTGGGGCAGGGGAGACCCCGGTGGGAGAGGGCGGAGCCGTCGGTGCCGCCCCGGAAGGCCACGGAGCGGGGCGTGAGCCCGGACAGGGTGATGGCCTGCTTCAAATGGTCGATGAGGAAGGGGTATCGGTCGATGACCTCCTTCATGTTCCGATAGGTGGGGGTGATGGTGAGGCGCACCCGGTCCGGGCCGTAGGTCTTGGCCATCCCGTTCGCCAGATCCCGCAGGAGCTGTTCCCGCCGGGCGAAGAGGGCTGCGTCGTGGTCCCGGACGATGAGATCCACCCGGGCCTGCTCCACGTCGGCCTGGAGGGACACCAGATGGAAGAACCCCTCCCGGCCCTCGGTGAACTGGGGCTTCTCCCGGGGCGGCAGCTGGGCGACGAACTTGGCCGCCAGATCCGCCGCGTTGATCATGATCCCCTTGGCCGTGCCGGTGTGGACGCTGCGGCCCGTGAAAACCACGGTGGCGTGGGAGGCGTTGAAGGTCTCGTCCTCGTAGTAACCCAGATAGTCCCCGTCCAGGGTGTAGGCCACCTTGGCCCCGAAGCGGTCCAGGTCCAGATCCTTTGCCAAGCCCCCCACCTCCTCGTCGGGGGTGAAGGCCAGGGCGATCCGCCCGTGGGGGAGCTCCGGGTGGCGCAGCAGATGCTCCGCAAAGGTCATGACCGCGGCGATGGCCGCCTTGTCGTCGCCCCCCAAAAGGGTGGTGCCGTCGGTGAGGATCAGATCCTGGCCCACATAGTTCAGCAGGTTCGGGAACTCTTTGGGGCTCATGACGATGCCCAGCCCTTCGTTCAGCCGAATGTCCCCGCCGTCGTAGGCTTTTAGCACCCAGGGCCGGCAGCCCGCCCCGGGGGCGTCGGGGGCCGTGTCCATGTGGGTCACGATGCCAAAGGGCATGCCCTGGAACGCCGTGGCGGGGACGGCAGCGTAGAGGACGCAGGCCCTTTCGTCCAGCCATACCTCCGAAGCCCCCATTTTGATAAGCTCGTCCCGCAGCATATACGCCAGATCGAACTGCTTTCTCGTGGTGGGCACGGTGTCGCTCTCTCGGGTGGACTGGGTGTCCACCCGGGCGTACCGGAGGAGCCGGTCCCGGACCTGCTCATAAAAGATGGTTCTCTCCATGGGGCCTCCGTATGGTTCGTTTTTCTTCAGTATAGCCCATTTTTGCGGGGGAGGGAAGGGCTGAGCCGCTTTTTCTTGACAGGTGGACGATGGGAAGTGTATCATGGTATTGCTGAAGATTCGAACCATCCTTCGTCAAAGATCGCGAGGTAGCGTATGAATATATTCCATGTGATCTCCCTGCTGGGCGGCCTGGCCATGTTTTTGTACGGCATGCGCCTCATGGGGGACAGCCTGAAGGAGAACTCCTCCGGCGCCCTCAAGACGGCCATGGGGAAGGTGACGGACAACCCCGTGAAGGCTTTCATCCTGGGGGTGCTGGTCACCGCCCTTATCCAAAGCTCCACGGCCACCATCGTTATCACCGCCGGTCTCGTGGGCGCGGGGATATTGACCCTGCATCAGAGTTTGGGCATCATCATCGGCGCCAACGTGGGCACCACGGTCACGGGCCAGATCATCCGTCTGTTGGACGTGGACGCCGGGAGCTCCGATATCCTCCGCTTCTTCCAGCCCTCCACCCTGGCCCCCATCGCCCTCATCATCGGCATCGTGCTCATCATGGGCAGCTTCTTCAAAAACGCCAAATCCGTGGGCAACATCGCCATCGGCTTCGGCATCCTCTTCTCCGGCCTGCTCAATATGACCGGCGCGGTGAACGACCTGGCCCAGTCGGGTCTCATCGAAAAGCTCTTCTCCGGCCTGGGGGAGAGCCCCGTCCTGGGGTATGTCACCGGCGCGGGCGTGGCCTTCATGCTCCAAAGCTCCTCCGCCACCATCGGCATTTTGCAGGCCTTCTCCGCCACGGGACTGCTCACCTTCAAGGCCATCTACGCCGTCATCGTGGGCATCTATCTGGGCGACTGCGTGACCACGGCCATCGTCTGTTCCATCGGCGCCAAGGCGGAGCCCAAGCGGGTGGGCATCGTGAACATCCTCTTCAACCTGAGCGAAACGGTGCTGGTCCTGGTGGTGGTGACGGTGATCCACAAGCTGGGCCTGTTGAACAGCCTGTGGGAAAAGCCCGTGAACTCCAGCATCATCGCCAACACCAACACCATCTTCAACCTGGGCTGCGCTCTGAGCCTGTTCCCGATGCTCACCACCTATGAAAAGCTGAGCCGGAAGCTGGTGAAGGACGACCCCGTGAAGGAGAGCAAGTTTAAGCAGCAGATCGAGGCGTTGAACCCCGTGTTCTTCAACACCCCGGCTTTGGCCCTGCAGAGCTGTTACAAGGTGCTGCTGACCATCCTGGCCGCCTCCCGGGAGAACATCGAGCGCTCCTTCCGCCTGCTGGAGAAATACGATCCCGAGCTGCACATGGAGATCCAGGCCGACGAGGACGAGATCGACCGCATGACCGACCAGGTCAGCAAATACATGGTGGGGTGCCTGTCCCAGCTGAAGCTCCCCTACCACGTAGCCATCCTGGACCAGTACTATAAGGTCACCTCCGAGTTCGAGCGGCTGGGGGACCACGCGGTGAACATTGCCGAGCACGCCGCCGCCCTGAAGCGGAACAACACCGCCTTCTCCCCGGCGGCCCTCTCCGAGCTGGCCGTTTTGGAAAACGCCCTCCTGCACATCCTGGACGAGACGGAGCAGACCTTCCGCAAGCGGGACGTGGACGCGGCGGAGCGGATCGAGCCCCTGGTCCAGGTGGTGGGCGAGCTCATCGCCCTGCTGAAGCGGAACCATCTGAAGCGCATGAGCACCGGCGAATGCAACGTGTACGCCGACGCCACCTTCTCCGACCTTATGGTGGAGTTCCACCGGATCGGTGACGTGTGTTCCAACGTGGGCGTGGCCACCATGGTCCGGGTCCATCCGGAGTTGGCCGACCACGAGCATCTCTACTACGAGCGCCTCCACTCCGGCAGCGACGAAGCCTTCAACGCCGCCTACGACCGGGCCCGTCAGCGCTACTTCTCCCTGCTGCAGAAGCCCGTTCCGAAGCCGGAAGTCAAGGCCGAAGGGCCCCAGGCCGCCCCAAAGGCGGAGGAGCCGGCCCCGGAGCCGGCATTGGAGCTGGGGCCGGAGGAGCGGATGAGCGCCATCGACCCCGAGCAGGACGCTCAGGAACAGGCGGAGCCAACAGCCCAGCCGTAAATCCGGCGGGGGGCAAGATGGCTCTTGCCTTTTTTCGCCCAAGGTGATACAATGCCCTTCGCCGCCTGGGGCGGCGAAATATGGGTGTCTCTTGAAAACCACCCTAAAAAAACAAGGAGCAACCGAATAGTGAAACAGACCCTTCGTGAATACCGCACGTTGCTGCGCACGGCCTCGCCGCTGCTCGTCACGCTTATGGTCCTCTCCGTGGTGGGGATGAACCTGCTGGCCAACAAGAGCATCGACACCGGATTAAGCTGGTTGGCGCTGGACGGCGGGATTTTGTTTTCCTGGCTGGCCTTTCTGTCCATGGACGTGCTTACCCATTGCTACGGCTCCAAGGCGGCCAACATGGTGTCGGTGACGGCGCTGCTGCTGAACCTGTTCATGGCCCTGATCTTTTTCCTGGGCAGCCGCATCCCCGGCGTTTGGGGGGAGAGCTTCGTGGAGGGAAGCGGGGGGATCGTCAACCGGGCGTTGGACAACACCTTCGCCGGCACCTGGTTCATCCTCCTGGGCAGCTCCATCGCCTTCCTCGTCTCCGCGTTCCTCAACAACTTCCTGAACGACGCCATCGGCAGACTGGCGAAGAAAAAGGCCGGCTTCGGCGTCTTCGCCCTTAGGTCCTACGTGTCCACCTTCCTGGCGCAGTTCGCGGACAACCTGATCTTCGCCCTGCTGGTGAGCCGGACCTTCTTCGGCTGGACCATGCTCCAGTGCTTCACCTGCGCCCTCACCGGGGCGGCGGCGGAGCTCCTCTGCGAGGTGCTCTTCTCCCCCCTGGGGTATCGGCTCTCCCGCCGCATCCTGGCGGAAGGGAAGGGGGCGGCGGTATGAACGTCCTCGTCACCGGCACGGCTCGGGGCATCGGCCTCGCCATCGCCCAAAAGTTTTTGGCCGAGGGGCACCGGGTCTGGGGGGTGGATCTTCTCCCCGGGGCCCTGGCGCATCCCGCCTACACCCATATTGAGGGGGACATCCGGGAGGTGACTGTGGCGGTCCCGGACCTGCACGTCCTCGTCAACAACGCGGGGACGCTGGCGGAGGAGGACGCCCTCAGCGTGAACCTCATGGGCACCATGGCCTTCACGGAGCGGCATCTTGACAGCCCGTCCCTCAAAAGCGTCCTCTTCGTGGCCTCCGCCTCCGCCCGGAACGGGGCCGAGTTCCCCCGGTACGTGGCCAGCAAGGCGGGCCTCGTGGGGTACATGAAGAACCTGGCCCTGAACCTTTCCCAGCGGGGCGTCACCGTGAACAGCGTCTCCCCGGGGGGCGTCGTCACCCCGGCCAACGACCATATTTTGAATAGCCCCGCCCTCTACGGGGCGGTGAAGGCGGAGACCCTGCTCCGCAAATGGGCCACGGCGGAGGAGGTGGCGGATCTGGTCTACTACCTCACTGCGATCAACCGGTCCATCACCGGCGAGGATATTCTCATGGACAACGGGGAGCAGCTCAAATCCAATTTCATCTGGTAGCCGCGAAAAAAAGTTGCGCCGGGGGAAATTTGGGAGTATACTCTCTCTAATCGATTTTCTTGACAGGAGGATACCCCTATGTGGCAGCGGGCAGAATTGAAATCCCGGGGCAAGGCCGCCCTTTTGCGGAACTATTGGAAGTGTGTGCTGGTGGCGCTGATCTTGATGCTGCTGCTGGGCTCCGGCGCGGGCTCGGCGGGCCGGGACGCGGTAAAGGCCCGGGAAAGCAGCGTGCCGGAACAGGAGCTGCAGCAGCTGGAGCATGAGTTCACCGACGCCGGGGACACGGTGCTGGAGCGGGCCTTCTTCCAGAGCCTGACGGGCATGGTGTCCCGGGTGGAGCGGGAGCGCAAGTCCAACCTGTCCATCGCCCTGGGCGGGTCGTCCCTGGTCATGCTGGCGCTGAGCATCATGGTGTTCAATCCCCTCATCGTGGGCTGCCGCCGGTTCTTCCTCATGAACAGTCGGGGCGGCGCCGAGATCGGCGAGCTGGGGTTCGGCTTCGGCGGCAACTGGGGGAACGTGATGCTGACCATGTTCCTGAGGAACCTGTTCCTGATCCTCTGGTCCCTGCTCTTCGTCATCCCCGGCATCGTGAAGGCCTATTCCTACCGGCTGGTGCCCTACCTGCTGGCGGAGCATCCGGAGCTTTCCGGCACCCAGGCCATCACCCTCTCCCGGCAGATGATGAACGGGCACAAGGGGCGGGCCTTCGTGCTGGACCTTTCGTTCCTGGGCTGGATCTTGTTGTCCGCCCTTACGCTGGGCATCCTGGGGGTCTTCTATGTGAATCCCTACATCCACGCCACGGACGCGGAGCTCTATGAGGCGGTGAAGGCGGCGCAGCAAGGCCGCTGACGCGGGAGGTGATGTGCCGCTTCGCGGCGTGATGTATGCCTTCGGCAAGTGATGTGTGCTCTGCACGATCGTATTTGAATCCCCCATGTATGCTTTTCTTTTTGGTTCCTTTTCTTTTCCCATGAAAAGAAAAGGAACAAATACTACCCAAGAAAGAGGTCCCCATGTTCGGAAGACGGCCCGACGGGCGGCGGATCGACAAGATCGATCCCATCATGAAGATCACCCCTTACATCATGCCCGAGCGCAGCGACGCCCAGGTGTTTTTGCGGCACAGGGCGGATATGGAGCGCATGTCCGCCTATATCCGGGAGCAGGCTGAAAAGGGCGAGAACCTGAGCCACATGCAGATCATCGTGGCCGCCTACGTTCGCGCCGTCAGCAGCAACCCATATGTGAACCGCTTCATCATGAATAAGCAGCTTTTCGCCCGGAACAACTGCTCCGCCGCGTTCACGCTGCTGAAGGTGCCCCATCAGCCGGACGCGGGGGAGGCGGTGGTGAAGATCAAGTTCGATCTCACCGACACGATCTACGACGTGCGGGATCGGATGGAGGCCGCCGTCAGCGCCGCCCGGGGGGAGCAGGAGCAGGGCCCCGGGTTCATCGACCGGCTGCTGAAGTTCGTGTTCTCCGTGCCGGGGCTGGCCACGGTGATCGTGGGGCTCATCAAGTTTCTGGACCGGTACGGGATCTGCCCCAAGTTCCTCATCGAGGAGCTGCCCTTCCACGTGGGCATGTACATCACCAACACCGCCTCCATCGGCCTCCACGAGGTGAACCACCACATCTACAATTTCGGGAACGTGGGCATGTTCTTCGGCATGGGCACCTCGGAGCGGGTGGCCGTGGAGGAGAACGGGGCCATCCGGCTCAAGCGGTTCTTGCCCATCGGCATCACCGCCGACGAGCGGGTCTGCTCCGGCGCCCACTACGCCCGGTTCTTCGCGGACATGCGCCGGTATCTGGACCATCCGGAGCTGCTGGAGGAGCCGCCCAAGACCGTCCGCTTCGACGAGGGGATGGAGTACCATGAGGAGAAGGTGAAGAAAGTTTGAGTTTCGAACCTGTGCGGAAAGAGAGCGTTCTTTCCGCACTTTTTTTGTTTTTGGGCATTGACAGGCGGAAGGGGAGGGAGTATACTAACACATGAACAGATGTTCATATGTTTGAAGGAGGAAACGGTATGGCGAAGCGGGATCATGCGCAGGTGTGCGCGGAGTTTTGCACGCACCCGGAGATATTGGACAAGGTGAAGCCGGAGATGCCCGACGAGGAGCGGCTCTACGATCTGGCGGAGCTCTTTAAGGTGTTCGGGGACACCACCCGGATCCGGATCCTGTACGTACTCTTCGAGTCGGAGATGTGCGTCTGCGACATCGCGGAGTTGCTCAATATGACCCAGTCCGCCATCTCCCACCAGCTCCGGGTGCTGAAGCAGGCGCGCCTGGTCCGCAGCCGGCGGGAGGGGAAGACCGTCTTCTACGCCTTGGACGACGATCACGTCCGCACCATCATCGGGCAGGGCATGGAGCATCTCGAAGAATCCCACGGAAGGAGAAAAAAACATGAAGAAGACCTATAAGATCGACGTGGACTGCGCCAACTGCGCCAACCTCATGGAGGAGGCCGCCAAGGCGACCCCCGGCGTAGCCGACGCGGTGGTGAGCTTTATGACCCTGAAGATGAAGGTGACCTTCGAGGAGGGCGCCGACGAGGCCGCCGTCATGGCCGACGTGCTGGCGAATTGCAAGAAGGCCGAGCCGGATTGCGAGATATATTTGTAAGCTTCTTTTTGTTCCTTTTTTCTCTTCGGTGAAGAGAAAAAAGGAACCGAAAAAAGAGAAGCTTAGGGGGAGGTCTTAGGGTAGGCCTCTAAAGCATCATTTATTTTGTGCTTTTCTTTTTCGCGCACCTTTTTCTTTTCACCGAAAAGAAAAAGGTGCGACAAAAGCCATGACGAAAAAACAAAAAACACTTCTATACCGCATCCTCGTCGCGGCGGTGCTGTTCGTGCCGGTGTACCTCATCAGTGAGGGGATCGTGAAGGCGGACCTGCCCCGGTGGGCCCTATTCTGCCTGTTCCTCATCCCGTACCTGACCGTGGGCTACGACATCCTGCGCAAGGCGGCCCTGGGCATCAAAAACAAAAAGGTCTTCGACGAGTGCTTCCTCATGACCGTGGCCACCGTGGGCGCCATCGCTCTCGGCGAATACGGCGAGGGCGTGGCGGTCATGCTCCTGTACCAGGTGGGCGAGCTCTTCCAGAGCGTGGCCGTGGGCAAGAGCCGCCGCAGCATCAGCGCCCTCATGGACATCCGCCCCGACTACGCCAACGTGGAGACCGACGACGGGTCCCTGGAGAAGGTGGACCCGGACGAGGTGGAGGTGGGCACCGTCATCGTCATCCAGCCCGGGGAGCGCATCCCCATCGACGGCGTGGTGGTGGAGGGCGCCGCCGCCCTGGACACCGCCGCCCTCACCGGCGAGAGCCGGCCCCAGAGCGTGGCCGTGGACGATACGGTCCTCTCCGGGTCCATCGACATGAGCGGCGTGCTGAAGGTGCGGACCACCGCCGCCTTCGAGGAGTCCACCGCGTCCAAGATTTTGGACCTGGTGGAGAACGCCGCCGCCCGCAAGTCCAAGTCCGAGACCTTCATCTCCAAGTTCGCCCGGATCTACACACCCATCGTCTGCTACGCGGCCCTGGCTTTGGCGGTGCTGCCGCCCCTGTTCCTGCTGCTTACCGGTGGGTCCATGGCCGGCGTCTGGCGGGATTGGCTCCTGCGCGCCTGCACGTTCCTGGTCATCAGCTGCCCCTGCGCCGTGGTCATCAGCGTGCCCCTGAGCTTCTTCGCGGGCCTTGGCGGCGCCAGCAGCCGGGGCATCCTCATCAAGGGGTCCAACTACCTGGAGACCCTCTCTAAGGTCACCACTGTGGCCTTCGATAAGACGGGCACCATCACCAAGGGCAACTTTGAGGTGAGCGCCGTTCATCACAGCCCCATAGAGGAGGCCGCTCTGCTGGAACTGGCGGCCCATGCTGAGTGCCATTCCAACCACCCCATCAGTTTGAGCCTGCAGCGGGCCTACGGCAAGCCCCTGGACATGAATCGGGTCACGGACGTGGAGGAAATCAGCGGCCACGGGATCACCGCCCGGGTGGACGGCCGCGCCGTCGCCGTGGGGAACGAGCGGCTCATGAACAGGCTGGGCGTCGAGTTTTTGCCCTGCCACCACGTGGGAACGATCCTCCACGTGGCCGTGGACGGGGCGTACGCCGGGCATATCCTGATCCGGGACCAGCTGAAGGAGCACGCCCGGGAGGCCGTGGCCGCCCTACACCGGCTGGGCGTCAAGCGGACCGTCATGCTCACCGGCGACAGGAAGGCCGTGGCGGAGCAGGTGGCACGGGAGGTGGGGATCACTGATTTCAAGGCGGAGCTGCTGCCCCAGGACAAGGTGGCGGCGGTGGAGGAGCTGCTGAGCGTCGGCAAGGGCCTCGCCTTCGTGGGCGACGGGATCAACGACGCGCCGGTGCTCTCCCGGGCGGACATCGGTATCGCCATGGGGGCCCTGGGCTCCGACGCGGCCATCGAGGCGGCGGACGTGGTGCTCATGGACGACGACCCGCTGAAGATCGCCCAGGCTATCGGCATCTCCCGCAAGTGCCTCCGGATCGTGAAGGAGAACATCTATTTCGCCCTGGGCGTGAAGGCGGTCTGCCTCCTGCTCAGCGCGCTGGGCCTCGCCAACATGTGGCTGGCCATCGGCGCGGACGTGGGCGTCATGATCCTGGCGGTGCTGAACGCGATCCGGTGCTTGTTTGTGAAGAGGATCTGACGGATAGCGGGGGACGATGGCCCCGAAAAAGCTTAGGAAAAACAGAAGGGATCGTGGAAACACGATCCCTTTTTATGCCCTTTTGGGGCGTTTATATTAGATTCCGCTTATCTGCCGGCGATGGCCAGCTTCACCACCTCGTAGCCGCCGTTGTAGACGTCCTGGTTTTTGAGCGTCACGATCCGGTTGCACATGTGCTTGAGGATGGCCGGATCCTGGATGAGGGTGTCGATCATGTCGCTGAGGGCGGGGGCGGTCTCGCACTCGAAGGTGGAGTCCCCCAGCTCCTGGGCGTGGACGGCGCCATAGACCTCGTGGCCGCCGATGTGCCGCATCATGAGCTTGGGCACCGGGTAGAAGGCCAGCTCCGAGGGCTTGGTCACCAGCACGTCGCACTTGCGCATGAGCAGGTTCGTGGAATACACCGCCTCGAAGATGTCCTTGTGGCAGAAGGCGGTGATCCCCGCGGGGCTGTCCCCGTCCAAGGTGTCGGCCCAGGCGCGCAGGCCCTGCCAGTCGTCGAAGTAGGTGCGGACGATGCTTTTCAGCTCCGGCATCTCCTTTTGGAACACGTTCCACATGGTGAGATGATCGCCGAAGTTGATCCACAGCTCCGCCTGCCCCGCCTGGATATACGGCAGCAGATGCCGCGTCATGGCCAGGTACAGATCCCCGCCGGCCCCCGCGCCGCCCACGGTCATGAGGAACCGGACGGGCTTGCCGCTGTTGAGCCGCTCCAGGCGCTTTTGGCAGTCATGCTCCACGTTCGTCACCAGCTCGTGGTCGATATAGTGGCCCACGTCGAACAGGTCCCCGTCGGGCATGGGCTTCAAAGCCGTTTTCGCCATGCCGTTGAGCTTCTTGTACCCGAGATAGGCGAAGGGGGTCTGGACCGCGTGGATGGACCCTTCTGCAAGGTGCAGGCCCATGGGCCAGTTGTCGGGGATGGCGTTCACCACGTGGGTGAGGCCTGCATGGACCGCCCCCTGGCTGGGCCAGACGTGGGTGCCCACATAGGGCACGTCCTTGGGGAGGTCACGGAACAGGGGCACCAGCAGCTCCGCGTTCTTCTGATCCCCCGCGTTGTAGGTGATCTGCCGAAAGCCCTCGCTGTTCAGGGGCTCCCAATAGAGCTTGTTGAAGAGGCCCACCTTCTGGGAGAGCTTGGACCCCATGGAATAGAGGTCGTTCTGGTGCCGGATCATCTTGGACCCGGTGGCGTCGAAGGAGGCGAGGTCGAACCAGATGGGCTGCCGGCCCAGGGCCTTGGCGCAGGAGGCGATGGCCATGGCGATCCGATAGTGGCCGAAGCCCATGCGGATGTTGCCCACGATCAGGGCGTTTTCCGGAAGCTGCAGAGGCGTATCGCTGTGGACCAGGTTCTCTATCCCCAGCTCCGGGATCTGGTCGATGCTCTGAAGGCCCAGGTGGTAGACCTTGTCGGTGTCGTCGCCGAACTTCTTGAGGAAGCCGGCCTTGGCCTTCTCGGCCTTTTGGACCACCTTGGGGTCCATGGGGTTGCCGAAGATCACGCTGCTCTTATCCATGGCTTATTCCTTATTTGTTGGCGTTGTCGGTGATGGTCTTCATGACCTTCTTCTCGTCGTAGGCAGCCAAAATGACGGCGCCCAGCACGCAGAAGCAGATGGCCACGATGGCCACGATCCTTAGGCCGATGGGGGACGCGGTAAGGTCGTTGCTCTTAAGATCCTGGGTGGTGCCCAGGACCGCCAGGGACGTGAACACCAGCATGGCCACGCTCTGGCCCATCTTCATGGCGAAGGTCCGGGCGGCGAAGAACATGCCCTCCCGCTTCTCGCCGGTGACGATGGCGTCCTCCTCCGCTACGTCAGCCACGATGGCCTGGGGGATGATGCCGAGCAGCGCCATGGGGAACGCGGAGATGATGACGATCAGCGCGCCGGGAACGATGCCCTTGAAGCCGGGGATCACGCCGATGAGGGCGGTGACCACGTAGGCGAGGGCCAATCCCAAAAAGCCCGTGATGACCAGCTTTTTCTTGCCGAACTTACTGACCAGCTTGGACACGATGGGGTAGAAGCAGGCGGAAAGCACCGTCATGCCGCCCAGGAAATACATGGCGAAGGAGGCGTCCAGCTCCATGGACACCTTCACGAAGAAGGGCAGGCCCGTCTGGAACAGGGTGAGGCCGATCCAGTAGGCGATGTCGGAGGCGGCGAACTTCACGAAGTCCTTGTTCTGGAAGGTCTTGCCAAGGCTCTTGATGGCGTTGCTCTCGCTGGGGACCGCGTCCACGAACTCCTTCTCGTTGAGCTTGAAGACGGGGACCAGCATGCAGATAAGGGCCACCGCCGACAGCACGATGAAGCAGAGCCGATAGCTCCAGGCGAAGGACACGGCCATGCCCTGAAGGACCCCGGCGAACACGAAGGGCAGATAGGCGATCAGCGTGCCGAAGAAGAAGGTCAGGGAGATGGCCGTGGAGATGTACATGCGGTCCTCCTGGGTCTTGCCGAACTCGGAGATGAGGGCGTTGTAGGGGGTGCAGTACATGGTCATGAACAGGTAGAAGAGGATCAGCGTGCACAGGACCCAGGCGATGTTCACGCCGCTCACCCCGTTCACCGGGGCGAAGAACACCAGCACGGTGATGAGGGCGAAGGGGATGGCGGCCCGCTTCATGAAGGGGATCCGGCGGCCCTTGGGGTTGGTGCTCCGATCGGACAGGGAGGCGATCCAGGGATCGGTGACCGCGTCGAAGATGCGGCAGATGAAGGAGATGAGGCCCAGCACGGTCAGAATGCCGAAGATGATGAGGCCCGTGGGCAGATAGAAGCTGGCGCCCTTGGCGATGTCCTGCTCCGTGGGCAGGTAGAAGGTGACGAGCCACGCGTTGATGAGGCCGCCCAGGATGGACCAGCCCAGCTGGCCCACGGCGAAGATCCGCATTTCCTTCTTGGTGAGACGTCTTGTTTTCATGAATCATACTCCCCGCTTCTCGAGAATTGGCCGCAGCGCCCCAAAGGCACATACCACGACATGGTAAAAGTATACCGTATCCGGGGAAAAAAGCAAAGAGGTCTGCCGGGGTCGGAAAGTATATATTCTTTTTTGCGCCGTTTTTTTACTGGGCGGAGAGGGACGGACGAAGGATCAAGTCCGCTGTTCCAGGGGCTTGATCTTGTTCCGGTACAGCCGGAGCATCAGGATGCCGGCCAGGATCAGGTGGGAGAACTCCGCGATGGGGAAGGCCCACCAGACCGCCTCGATCCGGTGGGTGAGGGTGGCCATGAGGTAGGCCACGGGGAGCAGGATCACCAGCTGCCTCGCCAGCGACGTGATCATCCCGTAGATGCCCGTGTCCGTGGCCCCGTAGACCGTGCCCATGGAGATACCCACCGCCGCGCAGACGAAGCCCCAGGCGATGATGTGGATGGTGGTGACGGTGACGCCGTAGGTGAAGTCGGAAACGGCGAACAGCTCCATGAGGGTGGGCGCTCCCAGCTCGAAGAGGGCCGTGCCCGCCACCATGAACACCGCGCAGAACAACGTCAGCATCCCGTAGGCCCGCATGAACCGCTTCTTGTTCCGGGCGCCGTAGTTGTAGCCCAAGATGCTCATGGCCGCGTTGTTGAGGCCGAACACCGGCATGAAGATCACGGACTGGAGGCGGAAATAGGTGCCGAAGGCGCTCTTATAGGCGTCCACATAGTTCACGTTGGGATCGAGGTTCGCCATGTGGTACTCGCCCAGGCCCTTCAGGATCCCGTTCATGCCCAGATACATGACCGTGCCCACGGCCTGCATGAGGATGGAGGGCACGCCCACGCTGTAGATATCCTTCACGGTCTGCTTCCGGAGCTTGAAGTGCTCTTTCTTCAGCTGCACCTCGCTCTTGGAGCGGGTGAGCATGACCAGGGCCAGGCCCATGGACGCGAACTGGCCCGCCACCGTGGCGATGGCCGCGCCGGTGACGCCCATGGCGGGGATGGGTCCCCAGCCCAGGACGAAGACCCGGTCCAAAATGATGTTGGAAAAGGCGCCGGTGAGCTGCATCATCATGGCCACCATGGTCCGCCCCTGGGCGGTCATGATCCGCTCGATGCCCACGGAGAGGAAGATGCCCACGGAGAGGGACAGGCAGATGGTCATATACTCGGTGCCGAAGAGGCGGACGATGGGGTCGTTGTCCTGCCAGGTCATGAACGCCCGGGAGAGGAACAGCCCGATGCAGCTGAAGAACAGGGAGCTGATCACCATGAGCACCAGCCCGTTGCCCGCGGCCCGGTTGGCATCCTCGCCCCGCATCTCGCCGAGACGCCGGGAGATGAGGGAGTTCATGCCCACGGCGGTGCCCACCGCCACGGAGATCATGAGCATCTGCAGCGGGTTCACCGTGGAGAGGGCGTTCAAGGCCTTGTCGCCGATGGTGCTCTCCGTGCCGGGCACGTAAAGCTCGCCCAAAATGCCCGTGAGCTGCTCCGGGCTCAGAGTGGAGAGCCGGGACACGAACACGCTGTCCACGATGTTGTAGAGGGCCTGCACCAGCATGGAGACGATGATGGGCCAGCCCATGGACAAGAGCAGCCGTCCCTCCGGCGCGGTGGCCATTTTGTTTTTTCTTGTCGTTTCCATGGAGGGTATTATATCAAAAGGAACAGGTAAAGCAAGCCCCAGTTTCGAAATAAGAATATACGAAAGAAATCGTTGACTTGCGGGCGTTTTTCTGATATAGTACAGGTGCACAATTTAAGAAAGGAGGTCATCTGCCATGGGCAACAACACGTGCACAACGAAAACGAAATACAGCGGGATGACCTCGGTTCGTGCGTGACCCCCATTTTGGGGCGCATATCTTTTTGATGTGAACCGTGGCGTCCGTTCGCCACGGTATTTTTATGTCCTTTTCTACAACAATATATTTTATTCGGAGGAATCATTATGAATATCACCCTTAGACCCATCGACGACACCAACCGGGAGGCCGTTATCGCTCTCAACGTGCGGGAGGACCAGCCCTTCGTGGCCCCCAACGACGTGTCTTTGCGTCAATTTGCGGAAACCGAAGCGGAGGCCCCCGGCGTGGCCCGGCCCTTCGCCATCTATGCGGACGAGGAGCTGGTGGGCTTCTGCATGTTCATCTTCGACCCCGAGGACGAGGACGAGGAGGATCGGTATTATCTCTGGCGGTTCATGATCGACCAGCGCTACCAGGGCAAGGGCTACGGCCAGGCTGCCATGGACGAGATCATCCGCTATTTCAAGGACCGCGGCGCGGACCGGCTCTACCTCTCCACGGAGCCCGAGAACGCGCGGGGCCTTCACGTCTATCACAAGGCCGGCTTTCGGGAGACCGGCGTGATCGACGACGACGAGGCGGTGCTCATGCGGATGCTGCAGGGCCCCCGGAAGCTTGTCAAGGACTTCTACGGCCTGGACGTGGACAAGGCGCTGCATATCCAGGGGAAGAAGGACTACGGCGTCAGCATCGCCGTTTCAGACGACGAGGGCGATTTGAGCACCTACTGCGCCGGCAGCGGCCGGTACGGCCAGGATTTCCCGGTGAACCCGGACATGCTCTTCCAGGCGGGCTCCGTCTCTAAGCCCATGTTCGCCCTGACCCTCCTGCGCTACGCGGATAAGGGGAAGATCGATCTCGACGCGGACATCTCCGGCGTGGTGCCGGAGTTCGTGAAGAAGGGCCCGGTGACCTTCGCCGCCCTGCTCTCTCACACGGCGGGGTATAACGTCCACGGCTTCCCGGGCTATCCGGCCGCCCACGAGCCCCTGTCTTTGGAGGACGTGCTCTCGGGCAAGGGCAACACGCCCCGGCTCCGGCGGATCCGGCCCTACGGCAAGCAGCACATGTACTCGGGCGGCGGCATCACTCTCGCCGAGCTTGCCTTCACCCGCATCACGGGCACCACCCTACGGGACGCCTTCCAAAAGGAGGTGGCGGAGCCCCTGGGTCTCGTCCGCACCGGCTATTTCCAACCCCTGGACGAGGATAAGCTAGCGAACGCGGCCTTCGGCGGCCGTCTTGCCCAGAAGGAGGACCTGGCTCACGGCTACCACTACTACCCCGAGCACGCGGCGGCGGGCCTTTGGACCACGCCCACGGAGCTGGTCAAGGTGGGCCTGGCCCTATCGAGGAGCTACCGCAGGGGCGGCTTCCTCAAAAAGAAGACCGCCCGCCGCATGATGGAGCCGGTGCTGGACAACTACGGCCTGTGCATCTATCGAGGGGTCAACCATCCGGAAATGGCCTACCACGGCGGCTGGAATGAAGGGTTCCTCACGGAATGGAACTTCTCGTTGAAGGAGGACCTGTGCGTGGCCAGTATGATCAACCGGGCCACCGTGGCCGCGGACGAAGCCCACGCCGAGACCGCCTTCGATATCTACCAAAACGCAAAAGAATAGGAGATAAAAATGATCTACGAACTGAAAGATACATCCAAGGTCAAGGACCTGTTCACCGGTGCAGTGGATTCCCTGGTCACCTCCTGCCTCGAGGGGATGATGGACAGCAAGATCTACGTGACCGACCTCGAAAACCCCAGATCCGCCATGGCCTTTCTCGCCGAGTTCGCCTTCTTCGCAGGAGAACCGGACAGGGAGCTCGCTTCCTTCAAACCCAAAGGTGTGGTGGGCATGGTGCCCTCCAGTGAGGGCTGGGCGAAGCTCATTGAGGAATGTCAGCCCAACGCCGACAAGGTGACCCGCTACGCCATCAAAAAGGGCGCCAAGTTCGACCGGGCGAACCTTGAGAAACTGGTGGCGGCTCTGCCGGAAGGCTACGAGATCCAGCGGATCGACGGCGAGCTCTACGACAAGTGCATGGAGATCGACGACTTCGAGGACGGTGTGTGCCACTTTGGGTCCAAGGAGCAGTATCTCAAGATGGGCCGGGGCTTCGTGGCTTTGAAGGACGGCGAGCCCGTGTCCATGGCCTCCTCCTACACCGTGTACCGGGAGGGCATCGAGATCGAGATCGACACCCTGGAAGCAGAACGCCGCAAAGGCCTCGCTGCCGCTGTCGGCGCCGCGCTGATCCTCTCCTGCCTGGACGATGGCCTCTATCCCAGCTGGGACGCGGCCAACATGGACTCGGTGCACCTTGCGGAGAAGCTGGGCTACGAATTCAGCCACGAGTACCCCTGCTACTGGCTGGACGACCTGCTGGACATCGTGGTGAAGGACCCGGACAAGACCAACTGGCCCGCCTTCTGCGGCCGGTACGAGTTGCCCATCAAGGACCACCGCATCTACGAGGTGAGCCTCAGGGACGGGGACCTGCGCCTAAGCTTTGTGAACACGGAAGGAAAGCCCATGGACCTGAAGTTCTGGCCCATCGGCCCGGACACCTTCGGCCTTATGTGGGGGGACGATCGCATTACCTTCACCGCTGACGCCATGGTCCTCGATGGCGAGGTCGTCTGCAAGAAGCTGTCATAAAGAAAGGATATTAACTATGGATAAGAATGCTATGATGCAAACCCTGGCCCGGGCGCTGCAGGAAAAGGACGGCTTCAACGGGGCCTGGCTCTACGCCGAGAAGGGTGAGATCGTATCGAAGGGCGCTATGGGCTTCCGGGACCCGGGGGACACGCTGCCCATCACGGAGGACACCATCTTTCAGCTGGCCTCCGTCAGCAAGACCTTCACAGGGGCGGCAACTTTGCTGGTGGTGCGGCAGGGCAAGCTGAGCCTGGAAGACAGGATCACGAAGTATTTCCCGGAGCTCACGGCCTATGAGAGCGTGACGGTCCGGCATCTTTTGAACCACACCAGCGGCATCCCCGATTACTTTGACGACGCGGACTGGTTCATCGACCTCTGGAAGAAGGAGCAGCGGGTGCCGGGCAACGACGAGATCCTGCGCTTCCTCCAGGAAACCAAGGCGAAGCCCTATTTCGCCCCGGGGGAGGGATTGCGATACTCCAACACCGGTTACAACCTGCTGGCCCTGCTGGTGGAGCGACTCTCCGGCGTCCCCTATGAAGAATTCCTGCAAAGGAACATCTTCGAGCCCGCCGGCATGACCGCCACCCGCTGCTGCCATATCCGCCGGGACGGCGTCCCCTTTGAGAACTACGCCCAGGCCACGGTGTTCGAGAACGGCAGATGGGTGGCCGACGTGGACTCCGAGGAGGACGGCGACGTGGTGGCCTTCGACGGGCTCAATGGCGACGACTACGTGTTCACCAATATCTTCGACATGCTCAAATGGGACCGGGCCCTCCGGGAGGGCAAGGTGCTGACGCTGGAGGAGCAGCAGCTCACGTACACCCCCGGCAAGCTCAACAACGGCGAAGACGCCGTGTACGACGAGGAGGACGGCCTGGGCTACGGCCTGGGCTGGGCCGTGGGCCGGGAGGAGGAGCTGGGGCTGGTGGTCAGCCACAGCGGCGGCATGCCGGGCGTCGCCACCTGGTTCGAGCGCTTCATCGACGCGGACAGGACGCTGGTGATCCTCAGCAACCGGGACTATAGGGACGTGAGAGCGTATTTGGGCTACTGGAACGGCATGGAGGCCATCGTCCGGGACAAGGAGCCGGAGCCCATCGTCTCCATCGAGGACATCGCCGTCAAGGACCCCGACAAATCGAAGTGGGAAAGCTATTGCGGCAAGTACGAGCATCCCGAGGACGCTGATTTCATCGTGGACGAAGTGTTCCTGAAAGACGGCGAACTTCATGTCAATGCCATCGACGACGACGGGGACGATATGACCTTCCGCCTCTATCCCCTCGGGGAGAACGAGTTCGGCCGCAAGGGCGGCATGTTGAAGCTGACATTCGGCGAAAACTGCCTCATGTTCGACGATTTCACCTGCAAAAAGCTGTAAGAAAGGAAAGCCCATGGATAAAAACACCATGATGCAAGCCCTGGCCCGGGAGGCCCACGAGAAGGCTCAGTTCACCGGGACCTGGCTCTTCGCCGAGAAGGGAAAAATCGTCAGCAAGGGCGCCGTGGGCTGGCAGGACCCGGAGGATACGGTACCCCTGGCAGCGGAGTGTGTGTTCGACCTCGCTTCCGTCAGCAAAAACTTCGCGGCCGCGGCGATCCTGATCCTGAGACGGCGGGGCCTTTTGAGCCTGGACGACGACATTCGAAAGTTCTTTCCCCAGATCCCCTACGCGGACGTCAGGGTCCGGAACCTGCTGAACCATACCGGCGGCCTGCCCGACTATATGAAGTGGGTGGACGAGCTGGCCAAGCGGGAGAACACCATCCCCGGCAACGACGTGATCGTCCGCTTCCTTTGCGAGTGCGGAAAGAAAGCTGAGTTCGCGCCGGGGGAGAAGTTTGAATACTCCAACACCGGCTACTGCCTGCTGGCCGAGATCGTGGAGAAGGTCTCGGGGGTCCCCTTCGAGGACTTCCTGAGAAAGGAGATCTTCGAGCCCGCCGGCATGACCACCGCCCGGGTGCGCCACCGCCGCAAAAACAGGGAGACCGTCCCGAACCTGGCCCACGCTATGGTGCTGGAGGAGGGCCGGCTGGTGCGCCCCGAGGATTCCAAATGGAGTCGGTATACAGTGACGCTGGACGGGGCCTCCGGCGACGGCAACGTGTACGCCAGCGTTCTGGATCTATTCGCCTGGGATCAGGCCCTGCGGGCCGGGAAGGTGCTTACCCGCGAGGAGCAGGAGATGATGTACACCCCCGGAAAGCTCAACGACGGCAAAACCGTGGGCGAGGAGGAATACGGCTACGGCTTCGGCTGGTTCGTGGTGGAGCCGGAGGAGCTGGGCAAGGTTGTGTCCCACAGCGGCGGCTGGCCCGGGGTCCACACCTGGTTCGGGCGATACCTGGACGCCGATATGGTCCTGATCATCCTGAGCTGCCGGAACAGCCTGGACGCCCGGGTCCATGAGGGCTTCTTTCATGGCTTGTCCGCCATCGCCCGGGGCAAGGAGGAGGAGCTGAAGCCCCTCGCGCCCATCGAGGACCTCATGGTCAGGGACCCAGACCGAAGCGGCTGGACGGCTTTCTGCGGCAAATATGAGACGGACCCCGACGACGACTGCATCGCCGAGGTGTGTCTCAAGGACGGGGACCTTTGGGCGACGATCGTCAGCGACATGGGAGCCGCCTATGCCTGGAAGCTCTATCCCCTGGGAGAAAACACCTTCGGCTTCAAGGAGGACGAGACCGAGATCACCTTCGTGGAAAACGGCTTCACCTGCGACGGTGAGCTCCACAAAAAGCTGTAAGAGTAATAGAAACCGGAATGGAGAGGTCAACCATATGATACATCTTGAAAAGCTTACCTATGAGAACTTTAACGACGTCTTCGAGCTTAGAGTAAAAAAGGCCCAGTATCCCTTTGTGGCGGACAACTGTTACAGTGTTGCCGAAGCGTATGTGACCATGATCAACGGCGGGCATGTATTTCCCTTCGCCATCTATAACGACAAACGGCTTGTCGGCTTCATCCAGCTCGCGTACGGCGAGAACGCGGATCAGGACGAGGTAAGCGTCGCAAAGGACAATTACGAGATCTGGCGCTTCATGATCGACAAACGATATCAGGGCCGCGGCTACGGCAAAGCCGCACTGAAGCTGGCCCTCGATTTCATCCGAACATGGCCCTGCGGAAAAGCCGAATACTGCTGGATCTCCTACGAACCCGAGAATGAGACAGCAAAGAAGCTATACGCCTCCTTCGGCTTCGAGGAAACGGGCGAAATGGACGGAGAAGAAGTCGTGGCAGTGATGAAACTGTAAACTCCTTTTTCCGGCGATTGACAGGAGATTGAAGGCGTGGTAGCGTAAGGCAAAGGTTACAGGAGGATATAGTATATGAAATGTTTCCATAGAATCAAACCTTTTGCGGCGCTGCTGACGGCAGGGCTGATGATGTTGATGCTCCTGGGCGCGGCCCCCATCCAGGGGGATACCGGGTCCACCCCGCCCCAGGAGACCTCTGCGCCTGCGGCGGGAGAGGTGATCGAAGTCAACGACGTGGACTCTTTGCTGGCCGCCATCCGGCCGGGCGTCACCCTGGAGCTGGCTGCCGGCGATTACGATCTGGCTGCCGCCGCCAACTACGGCAAGGACACGGGGAACCCCTACTGCCATTGGACGGAAGCCTCGGAAAAGGGCTATGAGCTGCAGATCGTCAATGTCGACGGCCTGACCCTTCGGGGCGCCGGCATGGACGAGACCATCCTCCTGGCCCAGGATCGGTACGCCTGCGTGCTCTGCTTCGTGGGCTGCCGGGATCTGACCCTCGCCCAGCTGACGGCGGGGCACAGCCCGGAACCGGGCTTCTGCGGGGGTGGCGTGCTGCGCCTCGACCATTGTGAACAGGTCACGGTGGAGGGCTGCGGCCTCTTCGGCTGCGGCACCATCGGCGTCTGGGCCACCAACTGCAACGGGGTCACGGTCAACGCCAGCCGCATCTATGAGTGCAGCGACAGCGCCGTGTGCGCGGACAGCTGCCTGAACGTGCAGGTGCTGGATTGTCAGATCGACCATAACGGCTGGAAGAACGAGTACGCGGCCTCCGCCCTGTTCCAGACCTACGGCGGGGACGGGTTCACCGTCTCCGGCTGCCACATCCACGACAACATCGCCGATCTCTTGCTGCAGTGCGCCTATACCGGCCATGCCGCATTCGTGTCGAACCAGGTGGCGTACAACACCCTGCAAAGCGCCTTCTCCCTCCAGGAGCGTTCCGCCACGGTGGACGGCTGCGCCTTCCACGGGAACTATATGAACAGCTGGTACGCCTATGGTGAGGAAACGTCCTCCCTGCCCGCCCAGGATCAGGCGGGGCAGGAGCTGACGGAGGAGGCCCTTTCGGCCATGGAGATCCGGCCCATCCAGCTGGTGGGGACGGAGGAGATCGTCCTTCAGGAACCCACGGAGGTGCCCCTGGGCGGGGAGATCGTCGTGACCACCGTGGACGAGTTTTTGGCTGCCATCGGCCCGGATCGGACCATCGTGCTGAAGGGGAGCAACTTCTCTTTGGCGGACGCGGCGGACTACGGCGGCGCTGGCGGCTGGTACTACCGCTGGGAGCAAACCTATGACGGGCCCCAGCTGGTGATCTACGGCGCGTCGAATCTGGAGATCCGCTCCGAGGCGAAGGATCCGGCGGCCACCACCCTCACGGCCACGCCCCGGTATGCCGACGTGATCTGCTTCCAGAGCTGCGAGAACCTGCGCGTCGATGGGCTGACCCTGGGCCACACCGAGGGGCCCAGCGAATGCTCCGGCGCCGTGCTGAACTTTGAGAACTGCAGCAGCGTCCTTGTGAGCCGCTGCCGCCTCTATGGCTGCGGCACCATCGGCGTCAACGCCATGACCTGCCGGAACCTTCGGGTGGTGAGCTGCGAGATCTACGACTGCTCCATCAGCGGGGTGGTGCTGTACACCGTCTCCGACGCGGCCTTCCAAAATTGCAGCGTCCACGACGTGCCGAGCCCCATGCTGTGCTTCTATGACACCTACGGGGTGGCCTGGAACGGAACGACCCTTTCCGAACCCCACTACGACGTGACGGCCGACGGCGAAGCGGTGCCGGTGGAGCTGGGATAAGGTCCCGACCGACAAAACGCAAAGAGAAATGGCAACTAACGCCATTTCTCTTTTTTTGCTCCTGCAGAGATAAATTGTGCTGTAAAAAACTGCCGCCTACTCCAGCTCGATGGTGGCGGGGGGCTTGGAGGTGAGGTCGTAGAAGACCCGGTTGACGCCGGGGACGGTGTTGACGATGCGGGTCATGCAGGCTTCCAGAAGATCATAGGGGAGCCGGGCCGCCGTGGCGGTCATGTAATCGGAGGTCAACACGGCCCGCAGGGCCACGGCGTAATCGTAGGTGCGGTGGTCCCCCATGACGCCCACGGAACGGAGGTTCGTCAGGGCGGCAAAGAACTGGCCCGCGCCGGTGTCGACGCCGAAGCGGGAGAGCTCCTCCTGGAAGATGGCGTCCGCCTCCTGGACCATGCGGACTTTATCCGGCGTCACTTCGCCGGCGATCCGCACGCCGAGGCCGGGGCCGGGGAAGGGCTGGCGATAGATCAGCGCCCTAGGCAGGCCCAGCTCGAGACCCAGCAGCCTCACCTCGTCCTTGAAGAGCATCCGAAGGGGCTCCACGATCCCTTCGAAGCGGATGCCCTTGGGGAGGCCGCCCACGTTGTGATGGGACTTGATCACGGCCCCGTCGCTGCCGGCGCCGGATTCCACCACGTCGGGATAGATGGTGCCCTGGGCGAAGAAGTGCAGCTCGCCCAACCGGTTCGCCGTTTCCTCAAAGGTGCGGATGAACTGCTCTCCGATGATCTTCCGCTTTTGTTCGGGATCGACCACCCCCTTCAGCGCCCCGAAGAACCGCTCCCGGGCGTCCACGCCCACGAAATCCAAATCGAAGTCGCTGCCGGGGCCGAAGATGGCTTTCACCTGCTCGCTCTCGTTCGTGCGCAAAAGGCCATGGTCCACGAACACGCAAGTGAGCTGCTTGCCGATGGCCCGGGACAGGAGGGCGGCGGTCACGGAGGAATCCACGCCCCCGGACAGGGCCAGCAGGACCCGCTTCGTGCCGATCCGCGCCCGCAGGGCCTGCACCTGCTCCTCCACGAAGGAGGACATCTGCCAGGTGCCTTGACAGCCGCACACCTCCCGGACGAACCGGCGAAGCATATCGGCGCCCTCGGGGGTATGAGCCACCTCGGGATGGAGCTGCAGGGCGAACAGGTTCCTTTCCCGATCCTCCATGGCGGCGATGGGACAGTTGGGCGTGTGGGCCGTCACCGTGAACCCGGGCGGCGGTAAGCTGATCCTATCCGTATGGCTCATCCAGCAGGTGGTCTTCGGCGGCACGTCCCGGAACAGGGGCGAATCACCGCCGTCGATGCAGAGGGCCGTTCCTCCATATTCGGAGGTGGCGGCCGGCTCCACCCGTCCGCCCAAAACGTGGGCCATGAGCTGGGCCCCGTAGCAGATGCCCAGCACCGGCACGCCCAGGGAAAAGAGCTCGGGGGAGCAGGTGGGGGAGGCGGGGTCATAGACGCTGTTGGGGCCGCCGGTGAGGATGATGCCCTTGGGCGCCCGCGCCCGCAGCTCCGCCACGGGCGTGGTGTGGGGCAGGATCTCCGAGTACACCTGGCACTCCCGCACGCGGCGGGCGATGAGCTGCTTGTACTGGCCGCCGAAATCCAGGATGAGGATGGTCTCCTGTTCCATAGTTTTTTCCTTTCTTTATTCCACGGTGACGCTCTTGGCGAGATTCCGGGGTTTGTCCACGTCCAGGCCCTTGGAAACGCTGGTGTAGTAGGCCAAAAACTGCAGCGGGATGATGGCGAGGCTCCCCATGAAATGGGGGTCCGTCTCGGGCACGAAGATGGAGAAGTCGGCGAAGGAGGCCACCTCCCGGCTGTCCTCTCCCGCCAGACCGATGAGATATGCGCCCCGGGCCCGGCACTCGGCCATGTTGCTGACGGTCTTTTCCAGCACGTCCTTTTGGGTCAGGGCGCCGATGATCAGGGTGCCGTTCTCCACCAGGCTGATGGTGCCGTGCTTCAGCTCCCCGGCAGCATAGGCCTCGCTGTGGATATAGGAGATCTCCTTCATCTTCAAACTCCCCTCCAAACAGAGGGCGTAGTCCAGGCCCCGGCCGATGAAGAAGATGTCCCGGGCGTTGGCGTGACGGGCCGCGAACCACTGGATGCGCTCCTTGTTCTGGAGGGTTTTGGCCATCTTGTCGGGGAGGGAGAGGAGCTCGCCGATCAGGGCGGCATATTTCTCCTCGCCCAGCTTTCCCTTCACGGATGCCAGCTCCGTGGCGAAGGCGTAGAGGGTGGAGAGCTGGGCGCTGTAGGCCTTGGTGGTGGCCACGGCGATCTCCGGCCCCGCCAGGGTATAGAGCACGTGGTCCGCCTCCCGGGCGATGGAGGAGCCCACCACGTTCACCACCGCCAGGGTGGGGACGCCCATGGCTTTCGCCGCCCGAAGAGCGGCCAGGCTGTCCGCCGTCTCCCCGGATTGGGAGATGACGATGACCAGGGTGCCGGGGCCCAGGAGCCGCTTCCGGTAGCGGAACTCGCTGGCCAGCTCCACCCGCACGGGGACCTCGCACAGGTCCTCGATGACGTACTGGGCGGCCATGCCCACGTGCCAGGCGGAGCCACAGGCCACGATCTGGATGCTTTGGATGGCGGCGAGCTGGTCATGGGAGAGGCCGGCCGCGGAAAGGTCCACCCGCCCGTCGCGGATGAGGCTGTTCAGGGTGTCCTGGACGGCCCGGGGCTGCTCGTGGATCTCCTTGATCATGAAGTGCTTGTAGCCGCCCTTTTGGGCCGCCTCCGCGTTCCAGGTCACGTGGGTCAGGGGGAGCTGCACCTCGTCCCCGTTCAGGTCGAAGAAGTGGGCTTCCCCGGGCAAAAGCCGAGCGGACTGGTGGTTGTCGATGTAGTACACGTCCCGGGTGTGCTGCAAGAGGGCGGGCACGTCGGAGGCGAGGAAGGTCTCTCCCTCGGTCACGCCGATGACCAGGGGGCTGTCCTTCCGGGCGGCGTAGATCTCGCCGGGGTAGTCCCGGAACATGAGGGCCAGGGCGTAGCTGCCCCGGACCCGGACCATCATGCGGTTGATGGCGTCGATGGGGCCGATCTTGTATTTCCGATAGTAGTAGTCCACCAGCTTGATGGCCACCTCGGTGTCCGTGCCGCTGTAGAAGCGGTAGCCGTTCTTCAAAAGCTTTTGCTTGATCTCGGCGTAGTTCTCGATGATGCCGTTGTGGACGCCCACCACCTCGGAGCCCATCTCGTCCATGTCGTTGGCGCTGATGTGGGGATGGGCGTTGGTCTGGTTGGGCTCCCCGTGGGTGGCCCAGCGGGTGTGGCCGATGCCGCAACAGCCGGGCATGGTTTTCCCGGCGTCCGTCTTTTCGATGAGGTTTTTTAGCTTCCCCGTGGCCTTGACCACCGCCGTGGGGGCGGTGCCGTCCCGCACGGCGAGGCCCGCGGAGTCATAGCCACGATACTCCAGCATGCTCAACCCGTCGAGCAGAAGGGGGGCCGCCGCCCTGTGGCCGGTGAAACCTACGATGCCGCACATAGTTCGTTCTTCCTTGTTGTAGTAGAGTTTTTTTGTGTGCACTTTTTTCTTTTCGGGAGAAAAGAAAAAAGTGCCAAAAAAGAAAAGCCGGGAATGATTCCGTTTTCAGCTCTATGGCCTGTTCGTATACAGAACAGAAATACTATATCCCTTTTTTCAAAATCGTCAAGAGCCGATGGGCCGCTTCCTTCGTGTCCTCCCGGCTGCCGAAGCAGGAAAGGCGCACGTGGCCCGCGCCGCCGGCGCCGAAGCCCTCCCCGGGGGTGACGACGATCTGGGCTTCCCGCAGCAGATGGTCGAAGAAGGCCCAGCCGGTTATGCCCTGGGGGCAGGGGAGCCACAGATAGGGGGCGTTCCGCCCGCCGGTGAAATAGACCCCCGCCGCCCTGAGGGCCTCGGAGAGGATGCGCCCGTTCTCCTGATAGACGGCGATGGCCGCCCGGTTCTGCTGCAGGCCCGCCGGGGACAGGGCCGCTTCCCCCGCCCGCTGTAACACGTAGCTGACGCCGTTGGTCCGGGTGGTCCGATCCTGCGTCCACATGTCATGGAGGGAGAAACCCTCCCGCACCAGCTCCTTCGGCACCACCGTGTACCCAAGGCGCATGCCCGTGAACCCCGCCGTCTTGGACAGGGAGCAGATCTCTATGGCGCAGGTCTTCGCCCCGGGCAGCTCATAGATGCTGCGGGGCACATCCCCGTCCTGGACGAAGGCTTCGTAAGCGGCGTCAAAGAGGATCACCGCCTGGCGGTCGTTGGCCCAATCCACCCACCGTTGAAGCTGGGGTCGGGTGTAGGCCGTACCCGTGGGGTTGTTGGGGGAGCAGAGATAGACCAGATCGGCGTCCAAATCGTCCCCCGGCAGGGGCAAAAACCCGTTCTCCCGGGTCCCCTGAAGGTGGAGGATCTTTCGGCCCGCCATGCGGCTGGTGTCCACGTAGGCGGGGTAGGCGGGCTCCGTCACCAGCACCCGGGCGGCGGGGGAAAACAGGTTCCCCAACGCCCCCAGATCGTCGGCGGCGCCGCTGGAGACGAAGATCTCGTCCGGGGAAAGGCTCACGTTCCGCCCCCCGTAATAGGCCGCCACCGCCGCCTTAAAAAAGGCCATGCCGGTCTCCGGCAGATACCCGTGGAAGGTCTCCCGGCGGCTCTGCTCGCTGACGGCCCGGCGCAGGGCTTCAATGACCGTAAGGGAGAGGGGTCCCGTCACGTCCCCCACCCCCAGCCGCAGCAGCCCCTTGTCCGGGTGAGCCAGCTCGTATGCCGCCACGGTATCGTTAAGCCGGGTGAAGAAGAAGGCGGGCGGCAGTTGCCCGTAGGCGGCGTTGACCATCGTCATGGCTCGATCTCCCCTTCGAACACGGTGGCGGCGGGGCCCTCCATAAATAGCTCGTCCCCCTCGCCCACGGTGACGAACAGGCTCCCCCCGTCCAGCTGCACTTCGATGGGCCGGCCCGGGGGACAATGCCCCTGTTTCACCGCCGCGAAGGCGGAGGCGCAGGCCCCCGTGCCGCAGGCCAGGGTGACGCCGCAGCCCCGCTCCCAGACCCGCATCCGCAGCTTTTCGGGGGACAGGACCTGGATGAACTCCACGTTGACGCCCCCGGGGAACCGGGGGTCCTTCTCGATCGGAAGACCGCAGAGCTCGATGGGCAGATGCTCCACGTCCGGGGAAAAGACCGCCACATGGGGGTTCCCCACCGAGATCAGGGCCCCCATGCCCATGCCGCCGGGCAGGGAAACGTTCGCCTCCTCCAAAATGGCGCGGCCCATGTCCACGGCCGCGGCGGTGACTTGCCCAGCCTCCCGTTTCAAGGTCACGGTCTTGACGCCGGACAGGGTCTCCACGGTCACCCGCTCCCCTTTGATCAGGCCCTTGTCAAACAGATACTTCCCCACGCAGCGGATGCCGTTGCCGCACATGCGCGCTTCGCTGCCGTCCACGTTGAAGGTGCGCATCCTGGCGTCGGCCACGGAGGAGGGCGCGACGAAGATCACGCCGTCCGCCCCCACGCCGAAGTGGCGGTCGCACAACCGCCGACACAGGGACGCAACGTCCCCGGGGACCTGGCCGTAGACGAGCAAGAAATCGTTGCCCAGGCCCTGCATCTTGGTGAATCGCATGGTTCTGCCCTCCCGTTCGTCCTTCTTTTCGTCAATAAACGATCATGTACCGCTGGGTCTCCCAGTCGGTGACCCGGGTCCGATACTCGTCCCACTCGGCCCGCTTGCCGGAGACGAAGCTTTTGAACACGTGCTCCCCCAGGGCGTCGATGATGAGCCTGTCCTGCTCCAGCAGCTCCACCGCCTCCAGCAGGTTCCCGGGGAGGCTGGCGATGCCGTGGGCCTTGCGCTCCTTCTCGGTCATGGTGTAGATGTTCTCCGTGATCTCCGCGGGGGGCGTGAGGCCCCGCTCTATGCCGTCGAGACCCGCCGTCAAACACACGGCTAGGGCAAGGTAGGGGTTGCAGGCCGGGTCCGGGCAGCGGAGCTCCACCCGGGTGCTGTTGCCCCGGGCGGCGGGGATGCGGATCAGGGCGGACCGGTTGGAGGCGCTCCAGGCCAGGTAGCAGGGGGCCTCGTAGCCGGGGACCAGCCGCTTATAGGAGTTCACCAGGGGGTTGGTGATGGCGGCGAAGTGGCGCACATGCTCCAAAATGCCGGCGATGAAGCTGTAGGCCTCCCGGGACAGGCCCCGTTCCCCCTTAGGATCGAAAAAGATGTTCTTGCCGCCCTTAGAGAGGGACATGTTCACGTGCATGCCGCTGCCGTTGATGCCGAAGACAGGTTTGGGCATGAAGGTGGCGTGGAGGCCGTGGCTCTGGGCGATGGTCTTCACCGCCATGCGGAAGGTGCTGATGTTGTCCGCGGCGGTGAGGGCGTCGGCGTACTTGAAGTCGATCTCGTGCTGGCCCTCGGCCACCTCGTGGTGGCTCGCCTCGATCTCGAAGCCCATCTCCTCCAGCATGAGGCAGATCTCCCGTCGCACGTCCCCGCCGTGGTCGATGGGGGCCATGTCGAAATAGCTGGCGGCATCGGCGGTCCGGGTGGTGGGGAGGCCCTTTTCGTCGGTCTCGAAGAGGAAGAACTCCATCTCCGGCCCCACGTTGAAGGTGTAGCCCAGCTTTTCAGCTCGCTCCAACGCCCGCCGAAGCACGTACCGGGGATCCCCCACGAAGGGGGTGCCGTCCGGGTTGTACACGTTGCAAATGAGCCGGGCGGTCTTCCGCTGGGCGGGCATCCAGGGCAGCACCGCGAAGGTGGAAAGGTCCGGATGCAGATACTGGTCGCTCTCGTGGATGCGGGTGAAGCCCTCGATGGAGCTGCCGTCGATCATGATCTGGTCGTTGACCACCTTCTCGATCTGGGAGCTGGTCACGGCCACGTTCTTGAGCTGGCCGAAGATGTCGGTGAACTGGAGGCGGATGAACTCGACGTCCTCTTCGTTGACGATGCGAATGATGTCTTCCTTGGTGTATTTCATGGGATGCTCCTTTCAGATTCTGTGTCATGTTTGTGGTGTAGGGCCGCTTCTACCAGGCCTATGAACAGGGGGTGGGGTTTGGTGGGCCGGCTCTTGAATTCGGGATGGTACTGGACCCCCACATAGAAGGGCCGGTCCGTAAGCTCCGCCGCCTCCACCAGCCGCCCGTCGGGGGAGATGCCGGAGAAGGTGAGCCCGCCGTCCATAAGTTGCTGTCGGAAGGCGTTGTTGAGCTCGTACCGGTGCCGATGCCGCTCCGCCACGGCGTCCAGGGCGTAGTATTTGCGAAGCGTGGTGCCGGGCTGGATCTGGCAGGGATAGCTGCCCAGCCGCAGCGTGCCGCCCTTGTCCACCTCGTCGCTCTGGCCCGGCATGAAGTCGATGACCTTGTGGGCGCTGTCCGGGTCGAACTCCCCGGAGTTGGCGTCCGCCCAGCCCAGCACGTTCCGGGCGTATTCGATGCACAGGATCTGCATGCCCAGGCAGATGCCGAGATAGGGGAGATCCCCCTCCCGGGCGCACCGGGCCGCCTGGATCATGCCCTCGATGCCCCGGCTGCCGAAGCCGCCGGGCACCAACACCCCGTCCACACCCGCCAGGTCCGTCGGGACGAAGGCTTCCGAGTCGATCCAGCGGATCTTCACCTGGACGCCCCGGGCGTACCCGGCGTGGTGCAGGGCCTCCACGATGGAGAGGTAAGCGTCGTGGAGCTGGGTATACTTGCCCACCAGGGCGATGGTGACCTCCTCGTGGGAGGCATGGATGCGGTCCACCATCGCCTGCCAGGAGGAGAGGTCAGGAACCCGGCAGGGCAAGTCCAGTTTTTTGCAAACGATCTCGGAGAAATGCGCCTGCTCCAAATATAGGGGGGCCTCGTAGAGCACGGGCAGGGTCAGATTTTCGATGACCGCCTCCCGATCCACGTTGCAGAAGTTGGCGATCTTGTCGAAGATGCTCTCGTCCAGGATGGGCTCGTCGGTCCTGAGCACGATGATGTCGGGGAAGATGCCCATGCCCTGGAGCTCCTTGACGGAGTGCTGGGTGGGCTTCGATTTATGCTCGCCGCTGGCCTTGAGATAGGGCACCAGCGTCACGTGGATGTACAGGGCGTTGCCCCGGCCCACCTCCCGGCCCACCTGGCGGATGGCCTCCAGGAAGGGCTGGCTCTCGATGTCGCCGATGGTGCCGCCGATCTCCGTGATGACGATGTCCGCGTCGCTGTGCTCCCCCACCCGGTAGATGAAGCGCTTGATCTCGTCGGTGATGTGGGGGATGGTCTGGACCGTCTTGCCCAGGTACCCGCCCTGGCGCTCCCGCCGGAGCACGTTCGAATAGACCTTGCCGGTGGTCAGATTGGAGTACCGGTTCAGATCCTCGTCGATGAACCTCTCGTAGTGCCCGAGATCCAGATCCGTCTCCGCCCCGTCCTCGGTCACGTACACCTCCCCGTGCTGGTAGGGGGACATGGTGCCCGGGTCCACGTTGATGTAGGGGTCCAGCTTCTGGGCCGCCACCTTATATCCCCGGGCCTTCAGCAGCCGCCCCAGGGAGGCTGCCGTGATGCCCTTGCCGAGGCCCGAAACCACGCCGCCGGTCACAAAAATGTGCTTCATGCAAAGCTCCTTTCCGATTTCCTTCCAAAGAGAAGGGCGCCCATCCGAGGGGAGTTTCCCCTACGGACGGACGCCCTTGCGTTCATCGTTCCCGTGCCCCTTCATGCACTCTGTTCCGGTTTCCCGTCCTGGCGTTCGCCAAGAAAATATATAATATACAAACAACATAGCATGCAGTATAGCAGGTCGTCCCCCCTTTGTCAAGACTTTTTTAGAGGATTTGATTGGAAGCTGGCGCACCTTTTCTTAGACAAGAAAAGGTGCCCAAAAGAACTTAACTGGGGAGCATTGCTTACGCGGTACTCCCTGATTATTTTCCTGAGCTTTTCTTTTTGTGCCGCTTTTTCTTTTCACCGAAAAGAAAAAGCGGCACAAGAGAAGCATTGAAAACCTATCCGTCCTCTGGTATACTTTTCCCATCGCAACACGGAGGTACGTTTCTATGAAATGGCTCATCGCGTCGGACCTGCACGGGTCCGCTTTCTACTGCCGGGCGCTGCTGGACGCCTTCGATCGGGAGAAGGCGGACCGGCTCCTGCTGCTGGGGGACCTGCTCTACCACGGCCCCCGGAACGACCTGCCCCGGGGCTACGACCCCAAATCCGTCACCGCCATGCTCAACGAGCGGCAGGCGAGCATCCTGGCTGTCCGCGGCAACTGCGACGCCGAGATCGACCAGGCCGTGCTCCAGTTCCCCATCCTGGCCGACTACGCCCTGCTGTCGGTGGGCTCCCGGCTCCTGTTCGTGACCCACGGCCACCTCTTCCACCTGGACGCCCTGCCGCCCCTGCACCCGGGGGACATCCTCCTCCACGGCCACACCCACGTCCCCGCCTGCGAGACGCGGGACGGCGTCACCTACCTGAACCCCGGCTCCCTGGCCATCCCCAAGGAGGACTCCCCCCACAGCTACATGACCTTGGAGGACGGCGTCTTCCTTTGGAAGGATCTGCTGACCGGCGCGGTCTACCGGGAGTATCGAGGATAGGGCCATGGGCTATCGGGTGATCGATCGGGAGACCTACTACCGAAAGGGCGTCTTCCGCCGTTTTTCGGAGGACTGCAAGTGCTCCCTGTCCATGACGGCCCGGGTGGACGTGACCGACCTGGTCGCCTGGTCCAGGGCCAGGGGGCGGAAGTTCTATCTGAACTTCCTCTATATCCTCTGCCGGGCGTTGAACTCCCGGGAGGATTATCGGATGGACTACCGCTGGCAGACCGACGAACTCATCTGCTACGACGTGATCCACCCCATCCAGTACGTCTTCCACGAGGATACGGAGACCTTTACTGAGGTCTATTCCACCTACGATCCGGACTACGAGACCTTCTACGCCGCCGCCCTTCGGGATCTGGAAGCGGGGAAGGGGACGCGGGATCTCGGGCTGGACGACGCGAACCACCCCAACTGGTTCGACGCCTCCTATATCCCCTGGGTCTCCTACGACGCCCTGCACCTGGAGCTGCCGGACGGGTACCTCTATCTTGCGCCCATCGTCAACTGGGGCAAGTACCGGCCGGAGGACGGCCGGCTCATGATGCCGGTCACCGTTCGCATGAACCACGCCGTGGCCGACGGCTTCCTGGTGGCCAACGTCTTCCGCCTCCTGGAGCGGGAGATGGCCGCCTTCGTGGGGGAACGTGCCGGCGCATAAAGTCATAAGGATCAAGATTACAGGCAGAAAAAAGCGGCAGATTTTGGTTCGCGCACCAAAAACTGCCGCCAATGCGTGAGGGGGACCCGTCACAGCTCGTCCCGGGCCAGCGCCTTGAGGACCTGGTCCTGGACGGGCAGGCGGCGGAAACGGGGATACCGCTTCCTGTACTCGAGCAACAGCTTTCGCCGCTGGGCCCCGGGCAGCAGGGGGATCACCGGCAGGGCGTGGCGCTGGGCGGCGACGAGCATCCACCGGGCCTCCTCGGGCCACGGCCGGTCCTCCTCCGCCCTCAGGAGCAGCCCGATCGCGTCCGCCGCGTCCTCGACGGGCGGGTCCCCGGCCGCCATGGCCGCGAACAGGGCCTCCAGCTTTTGGTCGAACGCCTCGTGGCAGGGGTCGTCGCCCCGCTTCGGCCCAAAGCCCAGCAGGCCGCTGCCCGGCGTTTTGCGGGCGCGCGCCTGGCGGACGGCCGTTTCATATTCGTCCAGCAGATCGCGGAGCTTTTGGGCGTATGACGGGGCTCGCTCTTCTTCCATCTTTCTTTCCTGCCTTCGCGTGTGGTTTGATAAAAACAAAGGCGCAGTCCTTTGGAAGAGCCGCGCCTTTGGTCACAAAGCCGATGATTATTTGCCGGATTTGCGGCTGGACACCACGTCGAAGATGACGGCGATCAGCAACACGCCGCCCTTGACGACATACTGCCAGGAGTCGGTGATGCCCATGATGGACATGCCCATGTTCAGCACGCCCAGCAGCATGGCGCCGATGACCACGCCGCCGATGGTGCCGCTGCCGCCGTAGGCGGAGGCGCCGCCGATGAAGCAGGAGGCGATGGCGTCCATCTCAAAGGACGTGCCCGTCTGGCCGGATACGGAGCCCACGCGGGCGAGGCACAATAGACCGCACAGGCCGGCCAAGAGGCCCATGTTGGAATAGGCCAGGAAGTAGACCTTGTTGGTGTTGATGCCCGACAGGCGGGTGGCCTTCTCGTTGCCGCCCACCGCGTAGAAGTAGCGGCCGAAGGCGGTCTTCGAGGTGATGAAGTAGTAGATCAGGCAGATGGCCAGCACCCACACCAGCATGACGGAGATGCCCTTATACTGGCTGAGCAGATAGCAGTACCACATGATCAGCGCGCTGACCACGACCGCCTTGCCGTAATCCATGAGGGCGCTGTTCTGGTGGTATCCGTGCTTGCCCTTGTTGCGCCGGGAGCGGGCGGTCATCAGCAGGATCACCACCACCACCACGGCGCCGATGACCAGCGGCGACCAGATGTGGGGGTTGTCCACGGGATTGGCCTTGGTGGAAATCACATCCAGGCCGGGGATATTGATGTAGGACGTGAACAGGCTGGTGAACGCCTTGTCCTTGATGGGGACGGTTTTGCTGTCCAGCACCAGACGTCCGAGTCCGCGCCAGATGAACATGCCCGCCAGCGTGGTGATGAACGGCGGGATGCGCACGTAGCCGATCCAGTAGCCCTGCCAGATGCCCACCGCCAGGCCCACCAGCAGGCACAGGAGGACGGTGACGTAGGCGTTCCAGCCCCGGTTCGTGCTCAACACGGCGGCCAGGCCCCCGGTGAGGCAGATCACGGAGCCGACGGACAGGTCGATGTTGCCGCCGGTCAGGATGCACAGCAGCATGCCGCAGGCCAGGACCAACACGTAGCCGTTCTGCAACAGCAGGTTGGACATGTTCTGGGCGTAGAGCAAACGGCCGTCCGTGAGGAAGTAGAACAGCACGAACACCGCGATGAGCGCGATGGTCATGGAGTTTTTCGTCAGGAATTTGATGATCTTCGCCATGCCGCTCTTCTGGGCGGCAGCAGGCGTCGTAGGTGTAGCTGCCATAAGGCGTCACTCCTTCTCTTTTTCTGGAACGGACTTTACCGGCCGTCCCGCAGGATATAGCCCATGATGACTTCCTGGGTGGCCTGCGCGGCGTCCAGTTCGGCCAGAAGATTGCCTTCGTTCATCACGTAAATGCGGTCGCACATGCCCAGCAACTCCGGCATTTCCGATGAAATCATCACGACGGATTTGCCCTGATCCACCATCTGGTTGATCAGGCAATAGATATCATACTTCGCGCCGACGTCGATGCCCCGGGTGGGTTCGTCCAGGATCAGGATGTCGGGCTCGGTAAACATCCACTTCCCCAGCAGCGCCTTTTGCTGGTTGCCGCCGGAGAGATTGCCCACCTTCTGCTCGACGGAGGGCGTCTTCGTGCCCATCTCTTCCTTCATGCGCTCTGCGGCGATCTTCTCCTTGTCCCGGTCGACGATGCCGTGATCGCACACCTTGTCCAGCCGGGAGAGGGTCGTGTTGAAGCGGATGCTCTCGTTGAGCAGCAGCCCGTTGGTCTTGCGATCCTCCGTCACATACGCGAGGCCCGCGTGAATGGCCGCTTCGGGATTCTTGAGGTGGGTCTCCTTGCCGTGGATGAACAGCTTGCCCGAGATGTCGGTGCCGTAGCTCCGGCCGAATATGGACATGGCCAGCTCCGTTCGGCCCGCGCCCTGCAGGCCGGAGAAGCCGACGACCTCGCCCTTGTGCACCTTGAAGCAGGCCTTGTTGACCACGACCTTTTCCGGATACAGCGGATGATGCACCGTCCAGTCCCTGACCTCCAGGCTCACCTCGTCCTCCACGCGGTGGGTGCGGGCGGGGAAGCGGTCGTCCATGGGGCGGCCCACCATGCCCTTGATGATGCGATCCTCGCTGAAGTCGTCCACGCCCTTGACCAGGGTCTCGATGGTGGTGCCGTCGCGCAGGATCGTGGCCTTGTCGGCGCAGTAGATGATCTCGTTCAGCTTATGGGTGATGATGATGGACGTAAGTCCCTGCTTCTTGAACTCCATCAGCAGGTCGAGCAGCATCCTGGCATCCTCGTCGTTCAGGGAGGAGGTGGGCTCGTCCAGGATCAGCAGCTTCACGTTTTTCGAGAAAGCCTTGGCGATCTCCACCAGCTGCTGCTTGCCCGTGCCGATGTCCTTGATGAGCGTGTGGGGGGACTCCTGCAGGCCTACCTGCTTCATGTGCTTTTCGGCCTCAGCGTAGGTCCTGTTCCAGTCGATATAGCCGGCCTTGTTTTTGAATTCGTTGCCCAGGAACATGTTCTCCCCGATGGACAGAAGGGGGATCAGGGCGAGCTCCTGGTGGATGATCACGATGTTTAGCGCTTCGGATTCCTTGAGCGTTTTGAACTGGCACAGCTTGCCGTTATAGTAGATTTCCCCGGAATAGGTCCCATAAGGATAGATGCCGGAAAGCACGTTCATCAGCGTGGTTTTTCCCGCGCCGTTTTCGCCGATCAGGGCGTGGATCTCTCCCCGTTCGACCACCAGATTCACGTTGTCCAGCGCTTTGACACCTGGGAATTCTTTGGTGATGTTCTTCATCTCCAGGATGATATCAGCCAAATGCAATTCCTCCTTCCTTAAATATAAATCCACGAAAAGGGGGAGAGGCTTTGCCCCACCCCCTTTGCGTTGGAGCGATGCTCCGCTCCGGAAACCCGGAGCGGAGGCGCATGTCGTTCTCTTATTTGGCGATCAGGTATTCGCCGTCCCACTGATAGAGGCCGGTGTCAACCAGATACTGCAGGTTGTCCTTGGTGACCACGGTGGGCACCAGCAGGAAGGAAGGCGTGAAGTGGCCTTCGGAGGTGAAGTAGGAAGTGGTGTCGAACGCGCACTCGATGCCGCCGAAGTTGGCGATCAGGCTCTCGTCGATGGCAGCGCCGGACAGGATGCCCTTGGCGACTTCCAGGGTCACGGTGGCTTCGTTGGCCACGTTCTTGTAGACGGTCATGGTCTGCTTGCCGTCCACGATGTTGCGCAGGTTGGCGATATCGCCGTCCTGGCCGGTCACGATCACGGCGTTGTCACCGGCATAGTCGGACTCGATGGCCTGGGCCACGCCAGCGGCGGTGGAGTCGTTGGAGCACAGCCAGGCATCCAGCACGGTGCCGTCGGCATAGTAGGAAGCGAGGATGTTCTGGGCGCGGGCCAGAGCGGTATCGGTGCTCCACTGAGCGGTGGCCACCTGCTGGAACTCGGTCTGGCCGGAGACGACCTTCAGGGTGCCCGCCTCGATGTAGCCCTTCAGCACGTCGTAGGCGCCGTTGAAGAAGTAGCCCGCGTTGTTGTCGGCGGGGTCGCCGGCGGTGAACTCGATGTTGTAGGTCTTGTCGCCGGCGTTGGCGAGATCAAGAGCGCTCTCGACGAACTTGCCCTGCAGGGTGCCCACGGTGTAGTTATCGAAGGACACGTAGTAGGACACGGCGTCGTTGCCGATCAGACGGTCGTAGGAGATCACGGGCACGCCTTCCTCAGCGGCACGATCCATGACGGTGTTCAGACCGTCGCCGTCGATGGCACAGATGATCAGCAGATCCACGCCCTGGCTCAGCAGGTTGTCGATATCGTTCACCTGCTGGTCGTTCTTGTTGTCGGAATAGCAGAGGATGGCTTCGTAGCCGGCGGCCTCGAACTGCTCCTTCAGGTACGCGCCGTCACGGTTCCAGCGCTCAAGGGACTGGGTGGGCATCGCGATGCCGACCTTCTTCTTCTCTTCGGCAGAAGCGAAGGAGACCAGGCTCAGCACGAGCAGCATGACCAACAACAGGGATACAAATTTTTTCATAGGGGGAACCTCCTTTTTATTGTTCCGGTTCAGACCGGAACTTTTTCCGTGTATTATTATACAACCGTCCTTCATATTTGTAAAGTCGTTTGGGCGGCTTTTGTTCATATTTTTTTAACAATTTTTCTCTCTTTTTTATCGGTTCACCGAGGGTCCCGATCTTCGGGGCGATCGTCCCCTTCGTCGGCCCTGCTCCTGCGCCATATCTTCCAGGCGTAGAACAAAACCCCGATCCCCACCCCGGCGAACGCCGCGATCAGGACCGTGAACAGGGCGCGGGACATGTCCGCCGATCCCTTGCGCATGTTCTCCAGCAGATGATAGGCGATATACAGCAAATATCCGCCGACCAGAGTCAGCAGGCTGGAATGGATCTTATCGTTTTTCACAGGCAGTCCTCTCTTCCGACAAGCGTGGTCCCTCGTCACCCCCATGGCGGCAGGGCGCGCGCCAAAAGGGGCGAAGGGGTCTTCCGCAGGATGGTCGACTTCGTTTTTATGATTATACCGCGAAAAAAGCCGCTTTGCAATCGGACAGCCGCCGCCCCCGTAAACGGCATCCGGGCCGGGGATGGGGGATGTATGAAAAAAAGCTTGCGCAATAGTTCTTGCCCCCTCGGATGCTTTTGTGTACAATAGCAGGCAGGGGGGACGGCATATGCGGCGTATTTCGACAGAAAAGAAAAAACGGATCTTCGAGATCATCCAGATCGGCAATCAGGAGGATGCACCCAGCCGGATCTTTGATTATTTCATCGTGGCGGTGATCCTCTGCAATATCGCCGTCCTGTTTCTGGAGACGTTCGACGGGCTGAACGCGTTTAGGCCCCTCTTCGAAGGGATAGAAAACGTGACCGTCGTGATCTTCTGCGCCGAGTACGCGCTTCGGATCTGGACGGCGGATCTCCTATATCCGGACGATACCCGGCCCCGGGCGGTGCTGCGCTTTTTGTTTTCCTTCGACGGGATCGTGGATCTGCTCACCATCCTGCCCTTCTTCTTCCTGTCCGGGTTCGGGGCCTTTCGGATCCTGCGCGCGGCGCGCATCCTGCACCTGTTCCGCATCAACACCCAATACGATTCCTTCCAGGTCATCACCTCCGTCGTCAAGGAAAAGAAGAACGCCATCCTCTACTCGGTCTTTATCATTCTGGTGCTGATCCTGGCCGCTTCCCTCAGCATGTACAGCGCGGAGCACGCGGCGCAGCCGGAGGTGTTCCAAAATGCGCTGTCCGGCATCTGGTGGAGCGTTTCCACCGTGTTTACGGTGGGCTACGGGGACATCTACCCGGTGACGCTTTTAGGGCGGATCATGGGGGTGATCATCACCTTCCTGGGTGTGGGCGTGGTGGCGATCCCCACCGGGATCCTCTCCGCCGGCTTTGTGGAGCATTACACCCGCCTGCAGCGCATGCAGGACGCGCAGGAGTATAAAAAGAGCACCGCCGCCATCCTGGTGGAGCCGGAATCGGACTATTCTAAGCGGACCGTCAAAGAGGTGGAAGCCATTCACCAAATCTGCGTGACCGCCCTGATCCGCAACGATCTGGTGGTGGTCCCGGAGGATAACGTCAAGGTCCAGGCGGGGGACGTGTTGATCCTTATGAAGCTGTGATTGGCCGGGACGGCAGGGGTTATAGCGCGATTTCGAGTTCCTTTTCTATTCAATATAATACAGACGCCACCCGCATGGGGTGACGTCTGTTTTTGGTGCGAGTGTTGATAACGAACTTGGTTAATAGGCGGCTAAAAAGCATCGGTTAATATGTTTCGATCCGATTTTGGTCCTCTGGCAACTCCTTATATTTTATTATTAAATCCTCGATCTCTGACAAGAGTATCTTTCTGTTGCTTACACTTGTATCCTTCAAACTTGAAAAATCCATGCTAATAATTCGCAACATAAAGCCAAGATCCCAATGCATGTTCTTCCCAAATGCTTTTAATTTTTTGTTTGTGGTTATAATGTTTTGTTCGGATGCAATTTTAAATCCCGATATAATATCATTCAGAATCTCAATATTATCTTTGTCAAAAGAGTTCAATGTCTCTTGGATTTCTTCTTGCGACTGTTTTTCGGACAACAAACGATTCTTTTCAGAAATAGAAAGAAACTTGCATGCATTGAGAATAGATGTGGTTTCTTTCATTAACGCTTCGTTTTGTTCCTCTGAAATTGAAACAACATCTTGGTATTGTTCAATCTTTAACAAATAGAAAAGTATACAGAAAATAAAAACATAAGGTGCGGCAGCATATCCTTTATCAAGTATTCTGTTTAGTCGGTTTTCGGACAGCTGGATTTTAATGCTTTGTTCATTACCGTTCTTTTGCTTAGGATGATACCATTGATTAGAGGTGATCGAGTTATCCGCTCTTTCTTCGTCAGAAAGCGCTTCGTTAGCGTTGATCCTTTCTAGCAAATATTGCCTTGTTATACCTAATCGCTCTATGCGTCCATTAAAATCATCAATAAGCGTTTCTGGGATCGGTAACAAGCAAGTAACTGTATCATAATTCACAAACCACAGCTGATCTTCTATTTCCTTAGCAGAATATTTGAGTTTAAGAGATTTATATATTTTTTCAGCAAGTTCTATTTGAGATTCTTCACCTGCAACGAAACGAAGAATAGTTATAAGTTCCTCAGAATCTATGGACTGAATACTACCGTTTTCTAATTTGGAAACAAAAGCAGGGCTTTTCCCTATATGGGCAGCCAACTGTTTTGCTTGTATTTTATTCTGAAGTCGCAAATTGCGTATAGTTTCTCCGAGACCAGCTGTAACTATTGCACGCGGCATTGGAGTGACCCTCCTTATTTCTTTGATGAAACTGTAATATTATATCACGCCGATTGAAATAAATCAATAATTTGAACAAATATCTTTCAAGTAAATTATTTTCCTCAACATATTGACTATTAGGGAGATTTATGGTATATTTTTTCATATCAGAAAGGAGGTGAGGCCTATGATGGTATCCAAAACAAGAATGAACGATTAACTTGTTAGAACAAGCAAACCGTTCAGGAAAAAAAGTAGACTGCAAAACTACTTCGACAGAATTATAACAAATTGACCTTTCACCGGTCAAGAAAGGAAAAAAATATGTATTTATACTATATTAACCGGGATGAAACGCAGAATCCTGGAAACCACCATGAAGTACATACAAAAAGACATGCTGAGCAGCTGAAAATCCGGAACATCTTATTCCTAGGAATATTTAACAACGAGGTTGAAGCAGTTCAAGCGGGAAAGCGATACTATTCGGATGCTGACGGCTGCGCGACTTGTTGCCCGAAAGCGCATAAGGGGTGATGACCATGCCAAGGAAAGAACATCATGTGGTACCCAATCCAGATGGCGGATGGGATGTAAAGCGGGAAAATGCTAAACGCTCTAGCGGTCATTATGACACAAAGAAAGAGGCCATGGAAGCAGGACGGAGAATGAGCCAGAATCAAGGAACTGAATTGATTCCTCACCGTAAGGATGGTACTATCCAAAATCCTGATAGTCACGGGAACGACCCCTGCCCTCCGAAAGACAGATAATACCTAAACTAAGACCTGATGAGGCAAAAACCCTCGTCAGGTTTTTTAGTACCACAAATTTAACATCAAATCGCCAAGAACGAAAGGACCCACTGCATCTATTTCGCAGCGGGCCATATCTTTTTCTCTATCATCAATCTTTATTGGGCATTTTGACATGTTCAAAACGATCTTATCCCTCAATCATTTTAATTGTTTTCTTGTCACTCGTTTTCCATTCGGTTCGACCGTTTGCGTTTCTGCCAATGACAACGGCAGCAGCCAGTGAGGGGCTTGAAAACACGTAGTCCACAGTAAAAGCGAAGCCGCTGTCGATGATCCCCTTTTCGATCAGCCTGTTTCTCAATTCGACCAAATTCTTGCTCATGCTTGGAGTAGTATTTGTCGCAATGCGAGATCCTTTACATACAGTGAATCCATCCGGCACGAGATAACCGGAAGCGTTGGCTCCACGCGCTGCAACAATCGAGAAAAACAGGGTTTTCTTGTTGTCAGCTTGTTCAAATTTCTCAAACGACTTATAACCCAACGTGTTTACCAAAAGCTTTGTGTTGTCAATGAATTCGATCAACATGGATTCATCAAACTCAGATATGGAAGAACGGGTGGGCACGGTGTTGTTCACGATCTCTGAACGATTTGCCGCTTTTGCGATTTGATAAAACATATTCTCCAAGTATTTAACATGGGCTTTGTTCAGAACATTATCTTTGCTCAAAACAACGATGCAATCATTCCAGTATGATTCATCCTTTAAATGCTGTTTCAGGCGAGTCACCAGTTTTTCTGCCTCGCCTATATAGATCGTTTCATCGTTGTCGCTATTCTTTCCAAACAGGAAATACACCCCGGTGTATTCAGCGTCATCTCTCTTTGCAAATTCGTTCAATTCGGAACGTGATATCTTATAGACTCGACCATTCCAGTTTGAAAGCTCACACATGATCCTTCCGTTTGGATTGCCGCCGAAAATACACATCTGGATTGTTTTGTTATATCCCATGGTAACCTCCAACCGTTCGAATAGAAAACTGGATAAGAATATTATACAGAATCCCCGATCCTTTTACAAGGCAGAAAAAGACATGGGGGATTGAACCGGGGACGACAAGAGCAAAAACGAAATTGAAAAAGGAAGGGTGCCGGAAGCGGGGGTCGATTCGCGCCTGCGGGCTTGGTCGGGGCTCGGCTCTGAAGCCCCACTGGGGCTTCATTCACCACCGAGCCCGGTTCGACCCCCGCAATGATCAATATCAAAAACAAAAACCGCCTAAAGGCGGTTCTTGTTTTTGGTGCCGGAAGCGGGGGTCGAACCCGCACGGTGTCGCCACCACGGGATTTTGAGTCCTGTTTCGTAAAGCGAAGGTAGATTCTTTTACCGCCGCTGAGGAGAACCTGGAGAAGTTGGAAAAAGCCCGAAAACATAGGGCTTTTGGAAGGAAAAGAGGGGAAAATGTCCGTAACGCCTGACGATGTGTTTTTTCAGGACCGTCGGAAAAATCCCCGGAAATCGGAGGCCAAATGGAGGCCACGGCCCCAAAATCGGCCTTCCGGGACCATCTGGAACAGGCGTGCCATCTGCCATTGACAAACCATTACAGGAGGCAACCCATGACCAGATTCGAGTATGAACGCAAATTTGAAACCTACCCCGACCTGTTGACCATCGACCAGTTCTGCGCCATGCTGGGCGGCATCGCCGAGAGCACCGCCCGCAGACTCCTGCAGCAGGGCCTGGTGGAGCACTTCATGATCCGCACCACCTACTACATCCCCAAGATCCGGGCCATCGACTACATCGTGGGCATGCACTACCGCCGCTACCGACACAAGCTGCGGCACAGAATCGACTGCGACTGAAAGGAGCCATGACTATGGAAAAATACATCACCGACCCGAGCACGGGTCTCGACTACGAATTGGTGGGCGACTACTACCTGATCGCCGGGGAGGACGACCCCGCTCCGCAGCCCCTGGGCCTCTGGGGCCGACGCCGCCTGGCCTATCTCAAGGCTCACCGCCGGTCCCTCTATAACGACCTACTGCTTTCGGGTAAGCTGGAAAACCATCTCCACGCCATCGATGCCAACGCCACCGATATGGCCGACCGCCTGACTGCCCAGCTCTCCCGCGCCGAGGGCCTCACCGAAGCCCTCAAGGCCCAAGATCAGATGGAATGGGTCCGGCGCATGAACAGCATCCAGGCACGGGTGCGGGAGATGGTGAACGACGAACTGATCCACAGTTGATCACTTCTGCGGCACAGCAGCTTGCCACCCGGCAGGCTGCTTTTTCTGTTGTTTTTATTTCAGTATAAAAGTATAATAAATTATATCCCTCGCAACAAATCGACAGAGAGGTTAGTCTTGTGGTACAGCTCACTTTTTCAGATTTCCTGATCAAAGCAGGAATCGACCCAGCAAAAACGAAACTGATCCGACATTCCTTCTCGTCTTGGCATTTCAGGGAATGCTTCAATCGTGGATTGGTTAAAGAGTACACCGCGGAGCAGAGACAAGGATTCAGTAAAGGATATGATTACTGGGCCGTCTTCACAAGCGATAAAAGTAGCCTTTCCCGTTTTTATACGCTTTACAAAGTGAACGGTTCTGTTCCAAACACTCCAGATCTCATGCCTGAAAACTGGCCGATTCCCGGCAGCTTTCAGGGCACAGGCGCGTATTTCAATTTGGAACGACTGGACGCTTTAGAGCCGTACGAGGGAAGGCTGATTATTGATTGGGGAAAAGCCACCCGCATGTGGCATCAGAAGGGAACGACGGAAAAACCAGTAGTTGCGATACAGGCAGAAGTCAAGCGTCAATTCCCAGGTTATCAAAATGTGATCCTCAGCTTCGATCAGTTGGAGGAAGTAGTCCAGAACAGCATCGAATATGAATTGTGGCAGACAGCGTTGGCATCTGTTTACGCGGTATACCTGATAGTAGATACAAAAACAGGCAAACAGTACGTAGGTTCAGCGTATGGAAAAGACGGATTGTTGGGAAGATGGCGTTGTTACGTTGAAACCTATCATGGCGGAAATAAGCTCATGGTTGATCTGATTTCTGCAAAGCCAGAGCAATATAAGCATTTCCAGTTTTCAATACTACAGCTTCTGGAAAAGACAGCTACAGCTGATGAAGTCATTCAAACAGAATCCCTCTGGAAAAAGAAGCTGCAAACTATTGCGTTTGGGATGAACGATAACTGATCCTAAGCTAAACCAAACACGGAGAACGAAAGGCCCCGCTGCCGCGGGCCCTTTCTTTTTCTCTATGATTCTACTCTAAAAGGCGCGTCTGTTTTGTTTTAGGGTATTTTTTGATGGTTTTTACGCCAAAAAGTTCCCTAATAGACGCCTGCTTGACGATCAAGAAGCAGGGCATACGGCTTATACCCTGTTATGCTTAGGGTATATCAGGGGATAAATCTATGCCGTATTGCCTTCAAGCAATATGCTCAAGACTGCCCTGAACCATTCTCTCTTCCAACCAGATAATCCAATGACACTCCATACAGATCAGCGATACGGATCAGGATCTCCAGTTTAGGCTCGCGCGTCATAAGCTCATAGTTTTGATAGGCCTTCTCGGTAATGTCGCAATACACTGCGACCTGCATCTGAGTAAGGCCCTTTTCTTTTCTACACGCCTTCAGGCGCTCAGCTAAAATCTTTCGCATAAACACCACCTACATTTGTTCTTGACGGAACAATTGTAGGTGAGTATCATGGCTCATATACCAACAATCGTTGGTAATCGGAAAGAGGCGATGATATGGTTGTCACATTTTGCGGACATAGGGAAGTGCAGGAGCCCGAAAAGGTTCAAAAGTGGCTGTATGAAACCGTTGCAGGGCTGATCCGAGAGGGGGCTGACTGCTTTTACCTCGGCGGATATGGACAGTTCGATACTATGGCTGCCGATGTCATTCGGGAGCTGAAGCGGGAACACCAGCATATTCGGTCCGTGCTCGTGCTTCCATATCTTGACAGGGAATACGACACAAGCGCATATGACGAATCGATCTATCCTCCTCTTGAAAATGTGCCGAGACGATATGCCATCTCCAGGCGAAATGAGTACATGGTCGATACTGCCGACGTTGTTGTCGCATATGTCGTGTATAGTTTCGGAGGCGCGAGCAACACGCTCCGATATGCCGAGAGGAAGCAAAAACGGATCACCCGTTTTAATGACTGATTACTGCGAGGGCCTTTTTCTTCCTGTTTCATTTCAGTTATAGAGGTGGAATTTGTTTTTCTTTCTCCGGACTTCCATTCCCCAAAAACAAAAAATATTTGATTTTGGGGAATGGGAAGAGTATAATAAAGCCACCATAAGCTCGGAGGGATCATGATGAAGCTTATCGAACGTACTGCATATCTGGAAGAAATGAAGGATCTTTTTCAGACACCGGACATCAAGGTGATCACAGGTGTCCGCCGATCGGGAAAGTCCAAGCTGCTGGACGCACTGGCTGCATGGCTTCGGGCCAACGACCAGGACGCAAATATCATCCACATCAATTTTAATCTTACAGAGTACGAGCACCTCATGGAATACCATGCTCTGGAGGGTTATGTTGAGGAGCATTATCAGGACGGGAAAAACAATTATCTTTTGGTCGATGAAGTGCAGATGTGCCCAGCCTTTGAGAAAGCGATCAACAGCCTGCACGCAAAGGAGAAATATGACATCTATGTAACCGGTTCGAATGCCTTCCTGCAAAGCAGTGATCTGGCGACGCTGTTTGTCGGCCGCACCTATGAGATCCATGTGTTTCCGTTTTCCTTCAAGGAATACCTCACCTATTTCCCCTCGGAGAATCTATACGGCAGCTTGACAAAATACATCACTGAGGGCGGCATGGCCGGCTCCTATCTATATAAAAACCAGGAGCAGAAATACCGTTACATCAACAGCGAAGTGTTAAATGCTTTGATCGTCCGTGATATCGTGAAAAAGTATAGGTTGAAGAATGAGCCTCTGCTGCACGAGCTGATCGATTTCCTGATGGACAACATCGGAAACGTCACATCCGTTCGGTCGATAACAGATACCCTCTCCTCCAATAAGACGAAGGTCGATCATAAGACTGTTGGGAAATATATGGACGCCCTATGTAAGGCTTTTGCGTTCTATCGGATACGGAGATATGATATCCGGGGGAAGCGGTACCTCCGTTCTGAGGATAAGTATTATCTGGCGGATCAGAGCTTCCGTTTTGCCAGGCTGGGAACAAAGAATATGGATTACGGCCGCGTGCTGGAGAATATCGTTGCCATCGAATTGCTCCGCCGCGGGTATGAGGTATATGTCGGAGTCCTCTATAACAAGGAGATCGACTTTGTCGCCATGAAACAGGGCGAGAAGCTCTATATCCAGGTAGCGAACGATATCTCCGAGCCGAAGACCTTTGAAAGGGAAGTCACCCCGCTGTTAAGTATCAAAGACGCATATCCGAAGCTGGTGATTGCACGCACCTATCAGCCGGAATATCAGCATGAAGGCATCCGGGTCATCGATGCCGCGGACTGGTTGAACGATCCTGTTCCCCAAAAATGATTTTTTATTGATTTTGGGGAACAGAAGAAAAGGCCGCGAGCTTAAATCTTTTGTATGAAGAAACAATATACTAATGTCTCAAAACGCTACTTGACGATTGTCAAGTAGCGCCTTTCATTGATAAGTTACATCACTTTTGAGGCAAGTTCTCAATGGAAATCAGCAGCAGGCAATTCGACTGAATTATCACTTCTAAAGGGTGAAAACTCACTTTATTCACCCCGGAGAGCGAATTTTCAGTGAATATTTACTTTACTGGGTGAATTTTCGCTTGTTCAGGGTGAATTATCGCACAAAGGGGGCGCGGTATTCGGCGTTGATCTCAGCGATCTCCTTTTCTCCGTCGATGTAAGGCTGATAGAGGCTGTCGATCCGACCGCCGCCCCTGTTGTCGCAGCCGGAGCAGAACTCGCACTCCGCCCCGCAGCCGCCCCACAACGCCCGCCGGACGATCTCCTCCCGCTCCTCGCGGGTCGTGTCCTTGATCAAAAGCGATTTCATGGCTAACCTCTTTCTTCCGGCAATTAGGGAATAGTATCGCCCAATATGAGTACAAATATACCCTAATTTGGTTAACAGATATTATCTATTCAAATCGTTATCTTTGAGGAAGGCCAAAAACGTGTTGATGATCGTTGTATTCCTTTCCTTGATACAATAATTTGATTCTCTACCATAAATTGAAAAACGTAAGTAGCTGGAGACAATCATGTTTTATGCAACAATGGCGTTTCGGTTTACTCGATCAATGGCACGTCGTATACTTTGCCAAAGAGAAATGTCTGTAAATACCTCAACAATGCTGCCCTGGTCCGTGAAGGGGGATTCTTGCAGGACGGAGAGGTCCTTCATGAGGCCGTTGTGGACGATGTATTCCACGATCTGGTTCACGAAGTAGATCTGTCGGCTGTCCAGGGACGCATCGTTCAGGTATTCCGCAAAGGCCGCCTTGGCCGCATTCATGTCCATGCCCACGATCTCCCGAACGAATTCGCCCAGGGGCTTGGCGCCGTACTCCGCCTCATACTCCTCCCGGGTGCCCACCTCGCTCCAGAGGATCGCTTCCAGGGCTTTCACGTCCTCCGCCGTCAGGGGCACGTTACTACGGAGCTTGGCGATGGCGGCGTTGTCCTGGTGCTGGCGCACATAGAACTCCGCCTTGGCCTTGTAATTCTTCAGATCGTCGTTCTCCAGCTCCGAATCCTTCCACTCCAGGGAAAGGATCTCGTCTTCAAAGTTCGTATCATAAGTAGCGCCGCTGTTGGGGATGTATTTCATCAGCCCGCGCAGATTCTCCCGGATGGTCTCAAACTCGCGGATGCCGGCGGTCTCCACGTAGTCCGTGTGCAGGATTTTGTCGATCAGCTCCGACTGAGCCATGATCTCCGGAATATTGGCCACGCCCGCCACGGCGGCTACCTTCTTCATAAGGTCGCTTCGGGCCTTGCCGTACCGCTTCCCCGCCAGGTACGCCAGCTCGATCCCGTACAGCAGGGCGTCGAAGCGCAGGGCCTTGGCGTCGTCCTCTTCGGGCGCGATCAGCGGGGCCAGCTCCTGCCCCATCATGAGCGTATCCTCATAGGTCAGGACCTTGTAGTTCTCCGGGTCTGAGTAGAGCTCCACGTATTTCAGGTGCTGCTTCACGGCGAAGTTGTCCCGGTTCAGCTCCCGGACCTTCTTCACCATGTCCTCCACCAGAGCCTTGCGGAACTCGATCAGCTCCGGGGTCTGGTAGGCGATGTCCTGGAGCTTGTAGGCGATCTGGGCCTTCAGGAGGAAGATGGTCCCCTGGAGGGCGATCATATTGGCGGTGGGCTTGCCCTTGTTCATGCGGAAGAACTCGAAGTTGCCGCAGAAATCGAAGATGTAGAACTTCTGCTTGTCCGCCCCGTCCATGAGCCCCGGGCAAAGGCGGGTGCCGCGGCCGATCATCTGCCAGAACTTGGCCTTGCTCATGACCTTCTTGAAAAAGACCAGGTTCAGCACCTCCGGCACGTCGATGCCCGTGTCCAACATGTCCACGGAGATCAGTAATTGTAATGCCAGCTATCGCTTGGTTGGTGGCTGCATCAATTCCAAGAATGTTTACTTCACCGAGTGTTGCAAAAATCGTGTAAAGCAAAGTGCCCTTTGGAAATACCTTTGCAGAAGAATTGTTCAACCCTTCAACGGTAATTGATTCTTCTGTGGAAGAAAGCACTCTTTCTGAAAAATCGCTTATTTTGGCCCATGGAATCGTTCCGTTCTCCCAATAGGAGGAAATGCTACGAGAAGGGGTTCCCCCTGACTGGATCAAACAAACTTCGCCCAGCTTCTTCACCATCACACCATCCCCTCCAATTCCTTCAGCCCGGCGGCGATCTGCTGCTCCAGGGCGTTCAGCTCGGCCAGGATGTCCGCCGTGGGCGGGTACTGGACGGGCTTGTATTCGGTCTGCTTGTATTTGTTGATGGACAGGTCGTAGTCGTTTTGGGCGATCTCGGCCTTGGGAACCAGGAAGGACTGGGCCGTGCGGGGGCGGTCCGATTCGGCGGCCAGGTTTTTGAACCGGGCCACGATATCGGGGATGTCGTTCTCGGGGACGGGGGCGCGCTTGTCGTCCAGGGAGAAGCCGTCAGCCTGCATATCGTAGAACCAGACCTTGTCCGTGCCGCCGTGGCCGGTCTTGGTGAAGATCATGATGGCGGTGGACACGCCGGCGTAGGGCTTGAACACGCCGGAGGGCATGGAGATCACGGCCTCCAGGCGGTTGTTTTCGATGAGCTCCCTGCGGATGGCTTTGTGGGCCGTGGAGGAGCCGAAGAGGACGCCGTCGGGCACGATGCAGGCGCAGCGGCCGCCCACCCGGAGCATGCGGAGGAATAGGGCCAGGAACAGCAGCTCCGTCTTCTTGGTCTTGCAGACCTTCAAAAGGTCCGCGCTGACGATGTCCGCGTCCAGGCTGCCCTTGAAGGGGGGATTGGCCAGGATCAGGGAATACTTGTCCTTGTCCCCGTTCTGGTCGGACAGGCTGTCCCGATACTCGATACAGGGGTTGTCGATGCCGTGGGTCATCATGTTCATGGCGCCGATGCGGAGCATGGTCCGGTCCATGTCGAAGCCGTGGAACATGTGGTTGAGGAAGTGATCCTTCTTCCGGCGGTCGAAGAATATCTCCTGCTTCCTGTTTTCCTTCAGGTATTCCCCCGCCGCCACCAGAAAGCCCGAGGTGCCGCAGGCCGGGTCGCAGACGATTTCGTCCGGGCCGGGGTCCATGAGCTCCACCATCATGCGGATGATGTGGCGGGGGGTGCGGAACTGGCCGTTGATACCCGACGTGGAGATTTTGGAAAGGACGTACTCATACACGTCTCCCTTGGTATCGGTTCCCTTCTTCTTCCCCATAAGGTCGTAGATACCGTCCATGCTGTCCACTATCTTGGAGAGCATCAAAGGCGTGGGGATCTTGAAGATGGCGTCGTCCATATACTTGGCGTAGGCGCTGTTTTTATCTCCGTGGAGGCTTTTGATGAAGGGGAATACCCACTCCTGGACCACGGCGTACATCTTTTCTGCTGGATAATCATGGAAGGTGCTCCACTTTAATTCGCTTCCCTTGATCGTACGTCCGCCGATCGCCACTTCCTCCGAAAAGATGCTATCGTAGGGTTGGTCCAGCATGATCGCCTCCTTGCTGCGGAGGTTATCGGCGTCGTCCAGGTCCCGGACGAACATAAGGTAAGTCATCTGCTCTACCACATCCAGAGGATTCGTGATTCCACCCGTCCAGAAGATGTTCCACAGAGCGTCCACTTTATTTTTCAGTTCTCCGGTGATCATTTCTCTGCCCTTTCTTTTTCCTCTTATCTAAAATATTGTATCATGTCTGTACTGCTTGTTCAAGGAACAACGCATCAGGCCGCGATGTAGCTCTCCGAAAGCAGCTGCTTCAGACTGTTACGGAAATTGCTCTTGGTGATCTTCAACGTGCCATCCTCAGTTCGAAGCGGTATGACCCGAGGATATTTGTCCGGATGGTTTTGCAGTTCGGCAACCAAGCTGCCGCTCTGCCCCGTGCCTGTGGTGCTGTGGGGCACCGCACCGATCAGAACGACCCTGTAGCCGGGATTATACGCCAGCTTCCCATAGTTGAAGGTCTGAGCTTCTTCGTACCCCAGAGCGAACTCAAACCGCTTAAGCTTCAACCCCAGCTTGTTTATCGTCATCCGCAAGGTGTCGATCCCAACCGTTTCTTCACCGATCACCAGGATCTTTCCTTCTGCATAGGTGAACAGAGGTTCTGCCTCGCCGGGCATCAGGGATTCCCAACCAAGTTTTTTCAGCAGGTCCATCAATGATCCGTCAACATTCGCCCGGGAAAACCGATGCTGGATTTCATCCATCAGATCTTCAAACTCATCACAATCCAATGTCAAAGGGTCAATCCTCCTTGCTGGTTTTATAGATGTGGTTCATGCGATCCAAGACCTTGGCCGTTTTGCGCTGCAAAAGCTTCAAATCCGCGATGCAGGCCCGGTATTCGTCCGCGATCTTCCTCTGTTCTTCCAGAGGAGGGAGAGGAATCAGCAGCTTCTTCAGTTGTTCGACCCCGATATTGGGGATGGTGCTTCCCACGGTGATACGTTTGAGAGCTGCTACGCCTTCTTCGCTTTCCAGATAGGCCTTGAGGTAATACGGGTCTGCTTTGGCTTCATCAACCGTCATCACATACAGGTTTCCGTTGGCCAGGATATGCTGTCCTTCCTTGACCTCGGCGACAGCGATTTTAAAGGGAGCGCCATTCTTGGACAGGATCAGGTTGTTGTTTTTCAAGCAGTATTTTGCCAACCTGTCATCCAGCTCCCGTAAGTACGGAAGATCCTCCTCAATGATCCCGTTTTGAATGTTGGCCAGCATCAGATATTGCGTGTTCGTCACCTTGTCAGAGGCCATCTCATCCAATACGGATGCCTGAAGCTGTGCGCCGCGCGTGATGGAACCAAGCGATCCAAGCTCCACACCGTTTTTGACTTCCTCGACCTGCGTTTCCAGGTAGGCCGCAGGACTAAGGATGAACTGCATCTCCTGAATCTTCGTCATAGAAACGCGACGGCTGATCTCCGTTTCCTGGCGGCAGGCTGTCAGGATCTTCTCAATATGGGCATCTGTGATGGTGTTGATCCGCCTTCCCTTTTCGTAAAGGTCTTCCGCATTAACCATCATTGTAGACGTATTACCGTGGCTGAACACGATCATGGTAGTGCCAATACTGGTGCTGTCATAGATTCGTGGAGGCAGAGAGATGACTGCTTCAACCAGACCCCCTTCCAGGAAATCTCGCCGAGCATTCTTGTCGATGGTGTTCCATGTGCTGCCGTTGGCCATGATACAGATCACTCGTCCCGGGCCGTTCACACAGTCATACGCTTTTCGATTGAATATCCAGTCTGTGGAACTAAGCTTAGAGAAAGCAGGATTGTAATTGCTCAGCCGCCGAACATACTCCTCTCCGAAGCTCCCTAAATTCTTTGGACGCAACCCGAAGGGATAATTCGCAAAAACAGCATCAAACCGTCTTTCCAAGGATGGGTCGTCGAACAGATTGCCCAGCCGGATCTGAACATTCTCGCCCAATAGGTCAGCTCGCATTCCGGCGATAACCGCCGCTTCAACATTGATTTCAACGCCAACATAGGATGCCTCAGATCCTTCCAGAATGCTATCACGAATAAACCCACCTGTTCCCGTTCCAAGATCCAGGATTGTCATTCCGGGCTTTGCATCAATGAGCCTGGCGGCTAAACGCGATACACATGTTGGGGTTGTACAATCCCAGCCCCTGTTTGCGCTTCCGTTATAAAAGAGGAGTGCTGCTTTGAATTCATCTGAGCTAAATCTGTATTTCAGCCCACGGATACTGTCCCAGCACGGACCAATGGCGCGCTGGATGAACAGCATGCGCTCATTTGATTCCCGTGCCGTTTGGAGATAATACTCCATGGTATCTATGCTGATCTGATAATCCTCTAAAGACCTCATGAGAACGTATGCGGTAGCGATAACAGCTCTATCCTGATCTACGGAGTTCCGACAAGCTGACCCGATAGCCCACACGATTTTGTCCACATCCATTTCTTTCAGCCTTTTCAGTTCTTCTTGACTCAGCAATTTCCCGTCCTCCTTGGTTATTGATAATCTTGACATGCTTAAGATACACAAGGCCCCTCGATTTGTCAATAGGTTTTTAGAAATTATTTTTGGTTAATTATAACCAATAGAATTCTCATCGCCAGTCATTTACTCCGCATTTTGCTGTTCAGAAATCGAATAGCAAGAAGGGTATCGCAGAGACGAAAAAACGTCTTGATTTTTGATAATATATAATTTCCAACCGTACCAAAAAATGGTACGGTCATTTTTGCCTATTTCTCTAGGGTTTTTGGATTTTGAAGCCCCAAAAAGGCCGAAAAACCCCCAAAAACGTACCATTTTTTGGTACTGTCAAATGAGGATCTGCGCGATAAAATCCCGCTTGAAAGGAGGTTATCAAAACGGCAACGACGACGGGCAGAATCATGGGATCCTTTTGCGTAAGTTGGCAAAAAACTTGCAAAGGAGGAGGACATGCCATGTCACCCTGTTTCTTGGCTAAATTACTACGTTTTCTCATTTTTCATTATTGAATAACGATAAAAACAGGCCCAAAAAGGGACATACCATGTCACTGTCAAAGGAGGATCCATGCGATATAATCCAGGGCGAAAGGAGGTCATGGATGTGAAACGGCACGGGAGTAGAGACTTGTTGGCTGGGTAGGTGAAAAACTTACATAGAGAACCTGCCAAAATTTGGCAGGGAGTATTTGGCTAAATGTCTGTATTTTCTCATTTTTCATTATTGAAAAACGATAAAAACAGGCCGAAAACCTGCCATGATTTGGCCGGGTCAAGTGCGAAGACGTACGATATAATCCAAGGCGTGAGGTAGGAAGCCTCACAGCAATACCAACGATCCAAAGCCGGATGCATACGGCAGTGGATGTTCAAAGGAGCCAGGGCAGCCGTCCAAGAGGATGGTGTCCAGGAACTCCGAGAACACCCTCCTGTCCATGCGTCCGGCTTTTGATATGCCGGGACACGTTGGCGGCACCTTGAAAACTGAATAGCCAGAATGGGCAACGACAGAATGATACTTCCGCCTTGAACGCGTCACAGCATTGGGCGGCCCGGCCGGGAGGCGGGGATCTGAGAGGATATGCGCGAGGACGGCGGCCCGAGACTGGTATTGATGACGACCGATTTTTGGGGGCCTGATCTAAGCGAAAAACCCAAAAAATCTTTACCGTGAACACGCCAAAATATGGCGTCCTCATTTTTGCCTATATATCTGACTTTTTTGGCATTTTTACCTCAAAAATACGGCAAAAACCCGCCAAAACACGCCATTCTATGGCGTGGTCAAAAGGCCTTAGCTGCGCTATCATCCTGGGTGTGAGGCGAAAGGCCTCACGTAAAACCAAATATCCCAAGCCGGATGCATACGGCGGCGGATGTTCACAGGATTCACAGGTATCTGCCCAGGGGGCGGGCCAGGAAAGGAGCCGGTGAGCACGTTGCCCGTGCATCCTTTTTGTTGGCCGGAAAGGAGGTGATGAAAATATATTTTTTCAAGGGGGGGCTTTTTTGGCGTTTTCGTGAGCTAGTAAGTGGAGGGATAAATTGGAAGAAAAATATATTTTCCAAAATCCTTTCAAAAAGCCCTGTTTTCATAACCGTTATAGGTGAGGGGCAAAATTCGAAGCGCAGGGCACCTTGACAACTTCATACCGTTCTACCGCCCAGGATACGGCAGAGAACCGGGCCGAGAGGCAAGGTCGCGGGCACAGCCCGCTGCGACAACGTGGTGAGAAGCAGCACAGGAACACAGGCGGTCATGAGAACGGGCCAGCAAGAACCACCGGGGAGGCATTCTTCAGAACCTTCTTTCCCTTCCCAAAGAAAAGCATAAAGGAGAAATCATCATGCACAACAAGAACAAGAAAACCGTAGCTTTCGTCAACATCGAGGACCTCAACCGGGACCCGGAGGGGGTCGCGGCGGCGATCAAGGCGTATGAGGAAGAGGAGAGGGCCATGGAGGAGGTCGAGGCTGATCTGAACGAGAAGCTGATCGCCCTGGACAAGCGTTTCCAGCCTATGCCCCGGCCCACGCCGGAGGAGATCAAGGCGGATCCGGAGAGCTTCGTGATCCTGGACCGGGCGGACCTGGAGCCCTATTTCCCGGACTACATGCCGACGAAGAACATCCAGCTGCTGATTCTGACGCTGCTGGAATCGTTCCGCAGGAAAAACGCATGACCCATGCCCGAGGGGGGAAGCGGACGCTTCCCCCCCTCGGCGGAAAGGAGGAGAAATGAGCCAACTGGAACTCATCAACATGGGGGAGGTGGCCCGGCAGGAGGTGGACTGGCTCTACTACCCCTACCTGCCCTTCGGCAAGATCTCCATCGTTCAGGGCGACCCGGGCGAGGGGAAGACGCTGCTCATGATGGCCATCATCGCCCGGCTGTCCCGGGGCGAGCCCCTGTTCAGCGAGGCGTTCGGCCGGGAGCCCATGGCCTGCATCTACCAGACGGCGGAGGACGGCCTGGGGGACACCATCAAGCCCCGGCTGGAGGACGCGGGAGCCGATTGCAGCCGGGTGTTCGTGGTGAACGAGGACAAGGCGGCGCTGACCTTCACCGACACCCGGATAGAGGACGCCATCACGGCCACAGGCGCGCGGCTCCTGATCCTGGACCCCCTGCAGGCGTATCTCGGGGCTCAGGTGGATATGCACCGGGCCAACGAGGTGCGCCCCGCCTTTCACACCCTGGCGGGCATCGCCCAGCGGACCGGCTGCGCCATCGTGCTGGTGGGGCACATGAACAAGACCAAGGGCCAGGGCGGGCTCTACCGTGGCCTGGGGTCCATCGATATCGCCGGGGCAGCCCGGAGCATCCTGCTGGTGCGCCGGGAGAAGGACGAGCCAAGCGTGCTGCATCTGGCTCACATCAAATCGAACCTGGCTCCTTTGGGCCAGACCCTGTCCTTCGAGGTGGCCGACGGGCAGGTGTCGTTCCTGGGGGCCAGCGACATCACGGCGGAGGAGCTGCTCCGGGGCGGGGAGAGCGAGGGCGACCAGGTCCCCACCAAGGTCATGCAGGCGGAGGAGGTGTTCGCGGAGCTGGCCGCCCGGCAGGAGGAGGTGCCCTCTAACGAGGCCTTCGCCCTGTTCGCCCAACGGGGCTTCAAGCGCAAGACGGTGGAGAACGCCAAGCAGGAGCTGGGACTCAAGTCCGTCAAGCGGGGCTCCACCTGGTATTTCGACCTGCGGCCCCTGCGTCTACGCGGGTAGGCCGCGTTCCCCGGGTCGCAAGGAAGGAAGTACGCCGCAGGAAAATGCGTGGCTCCTGCGGTCTTCCCTCCGGCGACCCACCGTGGCGGCAGAAACGGGGTCCTGTGCCCGGGCGCAGGTTCCCGCTGCCGACATCCCCGCGGGTGGAAGAAGCGCATGGAGCGGTTCGAGGCCATCCGCCGGCCCCCTGCAAGGGCACACCACCTATGCAATAGGTGTAGTGTGTTATACGGCTTGGCTGGCCCGCCGTGGGTCCTCGTGAGGGCCTGCGGCAGGAGCGCCGGAGGCGATCCCACCGGGATTATCCTGGGGCGGCAAAGCCGTGTTTTTCTTATTCCATTTGGCAAGGAAGTCCGCAAAACACACATAGATACAAAGCGGCGTTCTTCCTTGCCCGCACAACCAAACCATAGAAAGGAAAAAGCTATGATTCATTCAACCAATCCAGCGACCAATCACACAACCAAACAAAATTCACGAACGAGAAGGAGGTGGCATGATCCCTATGCCATTGTACGCGATCCTGCGCTTTCAGAAGTGCAAGGCCGGCGGCGTCGCCTGCCGTGACCGACACAACGAGAGAAAGAAGGTGGAATATAAGAGCAACCCCAACATCGACCTCACTCGGTCCAGGGACAACTATCATCTGATCGAACCCCATGGCCGGTACAAGGATGCCTATACGAGGATGATCGGCAAAGCCGGGTGCAAAGTCCGGTCCAACAGCACGGTCCTGGTGGAGACGCTAATCACCGCTTCGCCGGAGCTGCTGAACCGGATGACCCCCAAGGAGCAGCGACAGTTTTTTGAACGGGCGGCGGCCTTCCTCTACGAGCGGATCGGGAAAGAGAACGTGATCTCCGCCGTGGTCCACATGGACGAAAAAACGCCCCACATGCACCTGTGCTTCTGCCTCATCACCAAAGACGGGCGACTGTCCGCCAAGGACATCCTGGGCAACAAACAGGCCCTATCCAAATGGCAGGACGATTTCTTTGCCTGGATGGCCCAGGCCTATCCGGCCCTGTCCCGAGGCATCCCCAGCTACGTCACCCACCGCAAGCATATCCCTCCCTACCAGTTCCGCATGGCCAAGGACCTTAGCAAAAGCTACGGCCGGCTGGAGGAGGCGCTGCAGACGGTGACGGTGTTCAACGCCGGGAAGAAGCGGGAGCAGGCCCTGGGGATCATCGGAGAACTGCTGCCCGCCTGCTACAAGCTGGCCGGGCAATTGCAGAGCACCGAGGCCTACATCAAGGAGCTGGAGGAGGCCCGGAAGAAGCTGGAGGCGGAGACCCAGCAGCAGGCCGACGCCCTGGTGGAGCGGGGGCTGGATCAGACGATCCTCCAAGCCCAGCTGGAAGAGGCCCAAGAGCAGATCGAGGACCTGCTCAACTGGCAGCAGCGGGCCCGGGAGATCCTGGATCGGGTGCCGTCGGAGCTGTTGGACAAGCTGGACAGGAGGACGCGGTATGAACAAGACCGATGAGATCCGGCCCGTGGCCCTGCCCATCCGAATGCTGCAGCCCTTCCCCAACCACCCCTACCAGGTCAGGGACGACGACGCCATGTTCGCCCTCATGGACAGCATCGACGCCTATGGCGTCCTGGCGCCGGTGTTGGTGCGGCGTGGGGAGACCGGCTATGAGATCATCTCCGGCCACAGGCGCTGCCATGCGGCCAAGGCCGTGGGGCTCAGCTATGTCCCGGCCATCGTCTGCGACCTGAGCCGGAACGAGGCGGCTATCCTGCTGGTGGACAGCAATCTGCATCGGGAGCATCTGCTCCCCAGCGAGAAGGCCTTCGCCTATAAGATGAAGATGGACGCCCTGAAGCACCAGGGGAAAGCGCCAACTTCGTGCCAAGATGGCGCGAAGCTGCGGAGCGACGAGCAGGTGGCCCAGGACGCCGGGGAGAGCGCCCGCACCGTCCAACGCTACATCCGCCTGACGAACCTGGTCCCGGAGCTCCTGGGCTACATGGACCGGGGGGAGATGGCTCTGTCGGTGGGGGTGGAGCTGTCGTACCTGAGTGAGGAAGCCCAATACGCCCTGTTGGACGCTATGGCGGCGGAGGACTGCACCCCCTCCTATTCCCAGGCGGTCCGAATGCGGAACCTGTTCCGCTGCGGTGATCTGGATGAAAAGGCCATTGGGGAGATCATGGCCGAGCCCAAGGCCAATCAGAGGGAGCGGATTAGCCTGTCCGCTCAGGACCTCAGGCGCTTCTTTCCCCCGGCGTACACGGCCCAGGACATGGAGCAGTCCATCCTGCGGATGCTGGAGGAGCGCACAGAAGCCCAGCAGGAGCGTCCGACCCACGAGGCGGAAAGGTGAGGTGAGGCCCATGCGAAAGCGGGAATTGCAGGAATACTACAAGGTGATGTTCACGGAGTACCCCGACGTGGTCAACGTGGAGCAGCTCTGTGAGATGCTGGGCGGACCCAGCTCCAAGAGCGTGTATCGTCTGCTGAAGGAGGGCGCGATACAGAGCTACTGGATCGGGAAGCGGTATCGGATACCCAAGGTGTCGGTGATTGAATATCTGACTGGCCTCCAAAAATCCGTTTCGTAGGCTCCCGTACATTTGTCATTGGCACGGGCGGGTGGTATCCTGTCCGTGTCAATGGCAGATGAATACACGCTACAAAGAAAGGAGAAGAAATGGTAGCAGGACATCTGAGAGAAAAGGGCGGTATCTACTATATCGTTCTGAGCTATACGGACGAGTACGGGATAAGAAGGACCCCGTCTCAGTCCACGGGACTGCCCGTCAAGGGCAACAAGAAACGGGCCGAGGACCTGTTGCAGCGGGCTCGGCACCAAAAGGAGGAGGAACTGAAATGCCGTCGCCTGGCCATCCGCAGCGGCATGAAGATCATGCCGGATCAGATGCGGCTCACGGAATACCTGAAGGAGTGGCTGAAGATGATGCGGACCAGCGTGGAGATGACCACCTACGACAGCTACGAGCGAACGATCCTCAATCGGATCATCCCCTACTTCAACAAGCGGTATCCGAAGCTGTTGCTGCAGGAGCTGACGCCCAAGCAGATCCAGGACTATTACACCTACGAGCTGGACGTATGCAAGGTGAGTCCCAACACGGTCATCCACCGCCACGCCAACCTGCGTAAGGCCCTGCAGTACGCCTTCCGCACCGGACTCCTGGACAACAATCCGGCGGATCGGGTGCAGCGGCCCCGGAAAGAACGGTATCAGGCCCATCCCTACAACGGGGAGGAGCTGGAGGTGCTGTTTGAGAAGGTCAAGGGGACCAATCTGGAGCTGGGCGTGATCCTGGCGGCGTTCTACGGGCTCCGGCGAAGCGAAGCCTGCGGCCTCAAGTGGAGCGCCATCGACTTTACCAGAAAGACCATCACCATCTCCCACACGGTGGCCCAGGTGAAGGTGGATGGTAAGATCACGCTGGTAGGGAAAGATCGGACCAAGACCAAGTCCTCCCATCGGACGCTGCCGCTGGTAGGCCCCTTTGAGGAGCTGCTCCTGGCCCTCCGAGACAAGCAGGAGGCGAATCGCCGGATCTGCGGCAACTGTTACTGCCAGGAGTATCTGGACTATGTGTATGTGAACGAGATGGGCGAGCTCATGAAGCCCAACTATCTCTCCCAGGCCTTTCCCGCTTTTCTGGAGAAGCACGGCCTGCGGCACATCCGCTTCCATGATCTCAGGCACAGCTGCGCCAGTTTGCTCTACGCCAACGGCGTCGCTCTCAAGGACATCCAGGAGTGGCTGGGGCACAGCGACATCGCCACGACCAGTAATATTTACACCCATTTGGACTATTCCTCGAAGGTGGCGTCAGCCAACGCGATTTTGCCATTTTTCCCAGAGAAATAGGCAAAAATCAGACCATTTTCGGTGGCCTCCACAATGTCAAACGCAACGGATTTATTGTCCCCCTGAAAAGGCCTCCAAAGGTCCGGAAAATGACAGTATACCGTGCAAAATCGGGGGTCAAAAATGCTGAAAAGGCGAAAATGGTAGCAGGGAGCGAACAGGATCGAAAGGATGAAATATGGGTGATAAAGGGGATGATTGTTGGAGCAAGTTGGGTGGCGGGACTCGGATAGAGTTACAAAAAATGTCCATATACAGGCGTTTTTCTGGTCCCGCTGCCCACGAAAAAAGGCCCCTCGAAAAGGGGCCATGGTACGAGTGTTGATAACGGACTTGTTTACAATTTGATTGACAGCTACATACACATTACCAAGGTGTAGCTCAGACGAAGGATACTTGGGCTTTCAAATATGTTGCTACTGGTACAAAGAAAAATGCTTGGATAAAAAACCCCTGAAGCCAACGAGCTCAGGGGATTTTCTGCAATTTTATACTGGTCTAAAACATTAAGAATTCAACAGCGCAGCAATATTCATTGGAGGAAGAATAATTGGCGGCATACCTGGCTGTGTTGTAAGTAGAGAAATTTGACTTCTAATGAACGGAAAAATAATTGCCACAGTATTTTGTTTCATTATCTGCTCATACGAAGCTTCCTCTATATCGTTCTTTTCAATTTTAAAGATAGCGATTGTCTGAAGTGTTAACGAAATGCTATTCGTGCTATTACTAATTGACGTATCAATAGTAACCTTAATTATAGAAGAATCATGTTCGTTAATCGCATACTCAACATTGAAGGAAGTGTTGTACTCGCTATTGTTGTCTTCTCTCGACATACGAAAATCATATTTTGAGAAGTATAAATCCAACAACTGAAGTATACATTCTTTGTTTGCCATTATACATTAACCTCCATTAAATCACTGCTACAAGCGGTAGCTTTGAAATACTAAACGGCTTGTTGGTAGCCGGCGTGCTAATAACTTTCGTACTGACTGCCTTGTAGTCATTATTGGTAGGTTTTCCTGTGACGCCCACTTTCACATGGTATAACTGACTCAGTAATTCTGGATTCTCACTCAGCAATTTAAGAAGAACCGCGCTGCTTCCTCCTACTTTGTTCGTGCCTTGCTCCCATTTTTCAATTGTTTTCTTAGTGACACCAAGAACATTGGCCAAAGCTACTTGCGTGAGATGATGGTTTTGTCTGAATTCTTTAACGAACTCCTTATTGACTTCTACATCTATAAATGTTACTTCTACTCTTTTGGATTCCAATAATTTTTCTATATTAATCATTTTTAGCTCCTTTCAGAAACTATTTCACTACTAAGTACATTTTATGCGCGATTTTTATTTACTATTCAGTGAAGAAGTGTATTCATCAACAAGTTTACATAATTTGTTCTTATCCGCCTTGCTGATATTCTCATCTTCGCCATGACCATGTCGGTATATATGTAGAACAAATGCACATTGATTCTCATTGTCGATTAAAACTATACAGCGGTATCCATTTGATTTGCCCGCATTTCGAGCAACGTCCACTGTACGTATTTTAGAATACAGCACCTGACGGGTCTTACTCCAATATTGCGGAACATTAACAGGTGGGTGGTTTAGACCATAGTGTAGTTCGTTAGCAATCTCCTCTAATATACTATTGAGCTCTTTCTCAGAAATGTTCTTTATATCTTTCTTAAGGTTATACGGAGATAATGCACATAATTCCCGCATTCCTTCCGGGTCGCAATATACTCTATATGTTGCCAAGCACCGACGCTCCCCCCTTTTTATAGTAACCCTATTAAATAGGGTAAAAACATTGTACTACAGGATTCTGCATTTGTAAATACATTTTTAATTGTTTTTTCTTGATCCTCTGTCGCTGTTTACCATTTCGTCAGCCGTCTGAATGTTCCCATTCCAAAGATCAGCTTCTCACTATAGACATGCGTAGAAACGTAAAGGAAGCTAAAAGAAATAAATTCCTTTGAGAATGAATTTCATATGGAAATCTATATTCTCACATTCGTATTTTTTATCTTTATCTGTTATTCTGACAGCAAAAAAGCAAAGGAGGTGTGAATATGGAAAAGTTTGTTGTGGACGAGCAGAACGGATTGGAGTATGAACTGGTAGGCGATTACTACATTGTTGCAGGTGAGGACGAGCCGCCGGCAAGACCGATTGGAGTATGGGGCGCACGGCGCAGGGACTATCTGAAACAGCATCGGCAGGGATTGTATTATGAGCTGTTGTTCTCCGGGAAGCTGAACGATCACCTTGCCGACGTCGAGGAGCAGGCGCAGGATATGATGTGGAACCTGACCGAACAAATGAAGAAAGCTGAAGGCGTGACCGAAGACCTGAAACGAAGGGATCAGATGACGTGGGTCGGCGCGGTCAACAATATCCGTAACCAAATCGAAGAGATCATAAGAAACGATCTGATATATGTATAATCCGAAATACAGGAACAGCCGCCGTTTTATCGGCGGCTGTTTTGCGCTTAATGGTGTCGCAGCGAAAGGTCTTTGCTTTTATAGATTCTCGTTCTTCAAGGCGTCGATTGGGTTGTCCTTTTTAAGCCTGTTCCGCGCGTAGAGCATCGTTGCAAACACGACGAGGAACACCGAACCGACCGCGATCGCGATGCTGTGCCACGGCACATAGAAGCCGCGTTGAAGCTCCTGTGCGACGATCCGGTGGATCAGGAACGTGACACCGATCGAGACCGGAAGACCCAGAAGCAGCGCGCGCAGTCCGTAGATAACGCACTCGTAGCTCAGCATCTTCCGCATTCCCTTCTCCGTCATGCCGATGGATTTGAGCATCGCAAACTCGCGGCGTCGCAGCATGATACTCGTGCTGATCGTATTGAACACGTTTGCCGCCGCAATCAGCGAGATCAGGATGATGAAGCCGTATGCGAATACGTTGACGACGCCGACGATCATGCGGCTCTGTTCGCGCTCCTCCGCGATGTCGCCCACATAGCCGTTATAGCGCCAGTCGGCATCCTTGATCCGATTGAGGATCGCCGTCGTGAAGCCCTTGTGGTCGGTGACCGCAAAGAACATCTGCGCCTGCGTCTCGCCGTTCAGAACCGCCGGATCGAGGCGCGAGAACGGATACAGGATCGACGCGTTTTCGGTCGGGATGCAGAAGTCGTCCGTCTTTACGAACGCGTCGGCCGTGTAGGTGACCGTCTCGGTCGCTTCCTCGATCGGGAGCACGGCGTCCGCCATTGCGATGTCGAGCGTACGGCTGTACTCGTTCTGAGCATCCATCACCGCATGCCAGTAGCCCTCCGGATAGTACGCGATCCGCGTTTCCGATGTTTCGGAATCGGAATCGTACTGCCAGACGAACCCGTCGCGGATCCGGATCTTTTGCGTCGAAACCGCCGCGGGCAGCGCGTCGGAACGGAACAGATCGAAGCGATACCGCTTGGAGCCGTTTGAGCTGTAAACGGTGTGCGTAATGTCGCTGTTCATCAGCACGCCGTTGGGGTTCTCGGAATCGAAATACGGTTCCGGATCGACGCCGCTTGCCCTGCACAGGTTGCGGAACGCGGCGTCCTCCAGATACAGCACCTGTACGGGCACAAACATTTTGCCGTCCGCCTCGGTGCGGCTGGTCGGAACGCTCTTGAACGCATCGGTCAGCAGCGCGGGATCGGTCGCATAGCCGTCAAGATCGAAGCTCTGCACATAGTAATAGGCCGAGCGCGTGACGCCCTCATATGCGCGCATCTCGCGCATCACATCCTCGACGGCGCCGACCGGCACGTTCGCGAACACGTCGACGTTCGTGCTGTCGGACAGCGTTTTCACCATATCGGTGAGGTAGGTGCAAAACGACGAGGCGGAGATGAACAGCACCACGCTCATGAACAGGGAAATGACCGTCGCGCGGTAGCCCCTGCGGTTGCGCTTGAAGTTCTTCGCGCCCATCGTGCCCTCGAAGCCGAACAGCTTCCCGGTCAGCTTCGACGTTCTGACCTCCCGCGGCCTGATCTTTACGTCCGTGCTCTGCCGGATCGCCTCGATCGGCTGCAGTCTTGCTGCCCGCCGTGCGGGAACTGTCGCGGAAATCAGCACGGTGATGAGCGCGATGACCGCCGCAATCAGCAGCGCGACCGGATGCAGCTCGAGGCGCATCGTAACCGCCGAGCCCGGCATGAGCCGCGTAAACGTGTCCTTCAACGCCCACAGCGTGACCCCGATGCCGAGGCAGCCGATGAGAAGCCCGACCGGGATGCCGATGCCCGAAAGCACCAGCGCTTCATAGCGCACGGATGCGCGAATCTGCTTTTTCGTCGCGCCGATGGATTTCAGAATGCCGAACTGCCGCGTGCGCTCGGCGACCGAGATCGAAAACGCGTTGTAGATTAAGGAGATCGAACCGAACATGACGAGCACGACGAGCACTGCCGTAAAGCCGTAGAGCACACTGACAATGACGTCGTCATTGAACACGCCGTAGAACCGCATCAGCGAGGCGTTCTTGCGCCAGTTCTCGGATACCGTCTGACGATCCATGACGGATTTGAAAAAATACGGATGCTTGACCGTAAAGAACACCGAGCACGCGCCCGTTCCCTGTCCTTTGGTCAGCGCGCGGTAGCCCGTGCCCTGCACCGAGGGATCGAAGCTCCGATAGACGCCGACGATCGTATAGGTCATGGGAACGGCATCGACGACGGTCTCGCCCTCCCACTTCGAATCATACTCGGAAAGCGGCTCGCCGTCCGGGCTCAAACGATTGCCGATCGACATGGTGACTGTGCTGCCGATCTCGAACGCTGCGAGTTTTTCCTGCTTCACAATCTCATAGAAGCGGCTCGAAAGGATCAGCTCGTGCTCGTTTTCGGGCATTCTGCCTTCCTTGATGCGGCTTGCGATCAGCGGCGAATCGCCCTCGAGCGCGTCCACAAAAATCGGCTGGCGGTCGGTCTCCGGCTCCTGTGCCTCATAGCCGACCAGCCGCCAGGTCGTCACAACGTCCTTCACAAATTCCTGTTCTTTGACGCTTTGCGCGGTCGCTTCGTCGAGACCCGAAAAATATGCGTGCCAGTCGCCCGTGCCCTCTGTCGTCACGCCGCGCATATAGACCAGCCCGCTGTACGCGCCTTCGATGACCGCGGTCAAAAGTGCCATCGAAAGCACGATGCCGATGATCGTGACGAGCGTGCGCATGCGGTTCTTTTTGAGCGCGCGCCTTGTGAAGGTATGCAGAATGTTCATGCCTGCGCCCTCCGGATACGCTCGTCACGGACGATTTTTCCGTCTTCGATCGCGATCACGCGGTCCGCCTGCAGCGCGATCTGCTCGTCGTGCGTGATGACGATCAGCGTCTGGCTGTACTTGCGGTTGGATAGTTTCAGAAGCTCCACGATCTCGCGGCTGTTTTGGGAATCGAGGTTGCCGGTCGGTTCGTCGGCAAGCACGATCTCGGGCGCGTTCATCAAAGCACGTCCGATCGACACGCGCTGCTGCTGTCCGCCGGAAAGCTGATTGGGCAGATTATTTTTGCGATCCTCCAATGCGAGCAAGTGCAAAAGCTCCTCGAGGCGTTCCTCATTAACCTTGCGCCCGTCCATGCGCACCGGCAGCGTCATGTTTTCGACCACGTTCAGCACCGGGATCAGGTTATAGAACTGGTAGATGAGCCCGACGTGACGGCGGCGGAAGATCGCAAGCTGCTCCTCGTTCTGCGCGTAGACGTCCTGCCCGTTCATATAGACCTTGCCGGACGTCGGTCGGTCGACGCCGCCGAGCGCATGCAAAAGCGTCGATTTACCGCTGCCGCTCGGACCGATGATCGCAAGGAATTCGCCCTTCTCCACCGCAAACGATACACCGTCCAATGCGCGGACCTCAGCGTTTCCCGCGCCGTATATCTTCGTCAGGTTTTCGACCTTCAAAATCTCCATGAAAATGACCTCCTTCGGTTCTTCTGCAACCATTGTACAAAAGAAAAGTGACAGTTCGGTGACTGTCACAAAAATACTTTTTTGTTTTTTATAGAACTGCCTTATAGAACGTGATCACAAACTGCGCGCCGCTTGTGTCGGCGTTCTTTGCTACGATCGTGCCGCCCTGTGCGGCGATCACCTCACGCGAAAGCGCAAGCCCGATCCCGATGCTGTCGTCCGCTGCGTTTTTGCCGCGGTAGAAGCGCTCGAAGATATGCGCAAGATCCTCCGGATCAAAGCCCGTTCCGGTATCGCTGATCGTAATGCGGCAGAACACCGGGCTTTCCTCCGCGCGCGCCGTGATCTTCCCGCCTTCGGGCGTATGCTCCATGCAGTTTTTCAGAATGTTGGAAAGCGCTTCAACGGTCCATGCCCGATCGACCGAAAGCACGGCGCCGTCGTCCTCGATTGCAAAGACAATGTCCTTCAATTCCATGCGGATTGCAAGGGGCTCCGCCGCCTGTTCGATGAGCTCCTTTGCAGCGATCGGCTCCGGGCGGAACCGCACCGTTTCGGCGTCCAGCTTGGAGAGTTTCAAAAGCGTTTCCGTGATCCACTGGATCCTCATAAGCTGCTGCTTGAGCTCGTGCAAAAACCGAAGCCGTTTTTCCATCGGAAGGTCGTCCTCGGAAAGCAGCGATACAATGAGGTTCATGGAGGTCAGCGGCGTCCGAATCTGGTGAAACAGGTCCGCGATCGCGTCGGACAGAATGCGCTTGTCGTCCTTTAGCTGCTCGGTCTGTTCCTTCATGCGCACGGTCATCTTGCGGATCTCGGCCGTCAGAATTGCAAGCTCGCCCTCCTCGCTGTCCGTGATCAGGATCCGATCCTGTTCGTGCAGGACGCGATCGACGCTCTTTGAAAGTGCGTCAATCCTTGCATAGCGCCGGCGTCCGAGAAACAGATGCAGCGCGGTAAGCCCGCCGCCGAGCACAAGAAGCAAAACGCCGGCAAGCGGATGCACAAAGAAACCCGCCGCGGAAAGCAGAACCGTCAGCGCGGCGTCGATGATCCATTCGATTTTCAGTTCCCGATTCCGAAACATATCAGTCCATGCGGTACCCGAGCCCGCGTACGGTTTTGATGATCTGCGGATCCTGCGGATCGTCGCCGAGCTTCACCCGAAGGCGCTTAATGTACACGGTCAGTGTGTTGTCGTTGACGAAATCGCCCGCAATGTCCCAGATGTCCTCCAAAAGCTTTTCCCGTGTCATGAGCTTGCCGCGATGGTTCAGAAACGCCATCAGCAGCCGGAATTCCAGCGCGGAAAGCTTGATCTCGACGCCATCCTTTGTCACCACGCCGCGATCCGGATCGACCGTGACGCCGTTGCCGAGCAACAGCACGGATTCCGCACCGCTTCTGCGCAGCACGCTTCTGATGCGCGAAACAAGCTCCCGCGGACGGAACGGCTTGGTGATATAGTCATCCGCGCCCATGTCGAGCCCTTTGACCACGCTGTTTTCATCGCCGGACGCGGTCAGGAAGATCACGGGGATTCCTTTTGCCTTTGCCGCTTCGCAGACGGGGAATCCGCTTCCCTGCGCAAGCGATACGTCCAGCAGCACAAGATCGAACGGCGCCGCATCGATCGCTGCGATCGCCGGTTTTTCCGACGATTTCGACGTGATCGAAAAGCCCTCGCTTTCCAGAAACTCCGAGAGCGTCTCAACAATCGCCTGATCGTCTTCTACAAGCAGGATCCTCATTCCGCGCCTCCTTTCGATTGTTTTATTCTATCAACATCGACCGCTTTTCGCAAGTATTTCATTCAAAAGGGTCAAGCATAGCGAAAATTGCAGAGCAATCAAAAAGCTCACAATACTTTTTTCACATAAAGACAAAAAACAAATATTAATCGGAATACAGCCGCAACATGAGGCATTTTGCTTGAAGCGTCGTCAATAAGAGTTCACAATTGATCCCCTTGTAAGTCCGTTTTATTGGACAGCAAATGTTGTATGATGATAATGCCGTAGGAGGGCTATCCTTCCACACGGCTGTTTACCGTACCGAAAAAGCAACTGTTTTTTCATCGGTAGGTATTGGGGGTTTGGAATGCAGATTATCAAGATTCGGCAATCGGACGGAACGCTGCGGCAGTATCGGAACGCAGAGTTTATTCCGGCGTTCCTTATGATCCCCGAAGTGCTGTTGAACCGTACCAATCAGGAGATGATTACGCTCAAGCGTACGCCGCGAGCGTTGTTTACCGACCCCGAAACCATACGCCGCGTGGAAAGTGACAATTTCCTGCAAGTCGTAATCGATGCGTATGCCTTCCTCGCTTGGCCGTATATGGGTATTCACGGCAAAATGGAGGATTACTCCGGCTATGATCCGTTTTGGGTGATTGCCCATGCCGTACCGTTATGGATCCTCGAACTGGAGGAGCTGAATCTGCTGCCCCAAACGGGTGACTTCTATCGACAGACGCTGCGGACGCCGGACGAGCATTTCGGATTCACGCCGGATGCGTATGTCAGCATGTGCATGAAAGCAATCGTGTCGCGGGTCATGCAGAAGAACGGCTTTGATAAAATGTACCGCTATATCCGCTTGCATCGTTGCCACGAGGATTTCGGTTCACGGCAGAGTCATGACAAGACCAATTTCTATGTGCGTTGGTATCATACAGACACGGCGCATCCGACGAAGATTTCCACAGAGGTGCTGAAGCTCAAGAACTATACCAATCCGGATTTCTGCTTTAACCCAGACGGTGAACTGGAGGAATCTGTTTGGGATCGCGTTGAGGCGAAAGCATTCTGGGATACCCTGTCCGAAACGGATCAAAAGATCCTCTGGCTGCGCTGGAACGAAGTGAAGCAGGAAGATGTCGCCAAAGCGGTCGGCCTTGCCACGTACAGCGCAGTCTCAAAGCGGATACGGAGCATCGGAAGAAGATACGAGGAGTTTACCGGGGAGAGGATTGGGTTTAGGAGACCCCGCGAAATCTGTTTATAGGTATAGAATGTTCTTCTGATCTTCCGTTTGCAGTGTTATAATAGAATAAACCATCTTGGAGATTCAAAATATGAGTTTTATATTTGCAGAGAGAAAGATAGCGAAGTTTGAAGAAGAAGTTGTCCCTGTCGTCAGTATATATGGAGATACGAAGATAACGACGGATGATCGTTTTGCAAACAAAACCAATTGGGGTGAAAGCACCTTTGCATTGGTAAAAAAGTATGGCATTTTGAAAACTATGATTATCGAACCAAGATGTTGTATCGCATTTGCTGGAAACGATATCATGTATGTGCATAAGCTTTTAGAGTACGTTTATACTGTCAAACGATTCACTGACGAGGAGCTCTGGAAAAAAGCATTGGAGATTCATCAATCCGCACCTAATAATGCCGTTGAGTTCATTCTCTGCACAATCGACGATCAGGACGATTGCCATATTGCATGCGTCAAGGATGGAACGATAACCCATGACTGTCAGAGAGCCTGGATCGGTTCTCCATTGGTTTATCAGGAGTTGATAAAACAGCTTGATCCCGGTTTGCCATCGTGCGAACAGTATGTTTCGTCCGAAATGATTAACAACGCAATCGAAAAAAGCAAAGATGATTCGGTTGGCGGGATATTGTCACATGTCAGATATAGTAAAGGAGAAGGTTCCTTTGTTTACTCGTTTCACCTTGAAAAGCATGAGGAAAGAGATCAAATCGTTCAATTGGGCGAGCCGATCATATTTCACGATGCTCCAGAATACGGAGGGTTTTCTTTTGAAATCCCGGAGAACAATCAACTTTATCGATTGGATTTCTTTCAAGCAAATTGTTCTTTGGTTTATACAAATACGTTCCGATTACCGGATAGTATTAATAACGGTCACATAAGGTATTTTATGCTTCCGATTCTGTGTCAAACAAGCACGGGAAAGGTGCTGCGGGAATTGACGAAAAAGTAATAGAAGCATAATGCTGCAACGCCTCACTTTAATCTAAAGGTGAGGTGTCTTTAACTTGCCAAAATATATTATTCTTTTCAGGAACATTTCGCCTCCCTCGCCTTGCTTTAGTGTAGAAGGACGGAAAATGGGATGGGCTCTGTCCTTTGTGAACTCCGGCGTGGTGAGATGCGTCGGGGTGAGTGAATACTGCGCCCACTTTTGCCGTGGGAAGCGAAAGCGGGCAGAACGGAAGTGAATCGAAGAAATCGTATCGCACCGAAAACGGGAAGTGAACTATGGGACAAGAATAGAATAGGGCGGAATCTTGGGAGTCGATCGTTTGATCGGCTCTTTTCTTTTACCGTCCGGAAAGGAGAAAAGCAATTTGAGCGAATTGAACCTGATCAACCTTGCGGAGGTTGAATCAAAGGAAGTGAAATGGCTGTGGAAGCCGTACCTTCCGGCAGGCAAGATCACGATCCTGCGCGGCAATCCGGGCGAGGGCAAAACCATGCTGGCGCTGTCGATCATCGCGGCGCTGACGACCGGCACTCCGCTGTTTGGGGAGGACGAACAGCGCGAGCCAGTCTGCTGCATCTACCAGAGTGCCGAGGATGGAATCGCGGATACGATCAAGCCGAGGTTGGAAGCGGCAGGCGCCGATTGCAGCAAAGTACGGATCATCGACGAATCGAAGTCGTCCCTGTCCTTTACGGATGACCGGATCGAACAGGCGATCCTTCAGACGAACGCGAAGCTGCTGGTACTCGATCCGCTGCAGGCGTATCTTACCGGCGTAGATATGCACCGGGCAAACGAAGTGCGTCCGGCGTTCCATGCCCTGATGGGCATCGCCGAGCGCACAGGCTGCGCGATCCTGCTGATCGAACATCTGAACAAGATGAAAGGTCTGAAAGCGATCCAGCGCGGTCTCGGCTCGGTGGACATAACTGGTGCGCCGCGAAGCGTGCTTCTGCTGTCGAAGCCGAAGTCCGACGAGCCGGAAGTGTATCTCGCTGCGGTCAAGAACAACGTCGGTGAAATGGGACAGACGCTGGTGTTCATTGCGGAGGAAGGCAGATTGTTCTTCGAGGGGACAAGCTCTTTGACCGCGGACGAACTCGTCGATCAGAACGACGTTTCGGATGTACGACCGACGAAGGTAAAGGAAGTCGAGCAGATGCTTCGAAACTACTTTTCCAAGCGCGAGTCCATTCCGAGCACAGACGCGGAAGCGTTCTTCAACAGCAAGGGTTACAGTACCAGAACGCTGAAACGCGCAAAGGCGAACCTTGGCGTTGGATCGGAGCTTCGGGATCATGTGTGGTACTACACGCGTCCGAAGGATATGTAAGCGTGCCAACCAAGAGTGCCAAATTGAGTGTTTACATAAGTTGGCACTCTTGCCGTGGCGGCAGAAATCGGGACCTTGTGGAAGCAAGGTTGCCGCTGCCGCCATCCCGCGAACGGCAGAAACGTGCGAAAAGCGCGGTTTGACACCGTTCGCAAGCCCTCCGCAGGAGCACACGACTTGTCATGCAAGTCTAGTGTGTTATACTGCTCGGCTCATACGAAGGATTGGGCGGTCGGATGCCCTCCCTTCGGAGCAGTTGCCGCCGCGGGCGGACGGTTCACAGTGCGAACCTCCGCGCGCGGCATGAGCCGAGCAGTATTCTCTCCCCCCGCAGGGTGAGAGTGCCAACCGCACACACAACGAACCTGGCACTCTTAACACATTCCCGCAAAGCAGCGGTCCGGGAACAGAATACAATTCACCGCTGCAAATATCAAATATACAAACACAGAAAGGAAACCAAACCATATGCTGACAAAACATTTCAACCAAACCATCGTCGTGCATATCCTTCGGGATATGTTGTTGAACCCCACCTTCCGAAAGGAGGAATCCGTATGCCGTACGCGATCCTGAGATTTCAGAAAGCGCAGTCCGGCGGTGTCGCCGGTCGTGACCGTCACAACGAACGGAAGAAAGAAGAATACAAGAGCAATCCGAACATCGACCGCTCAAAGTCGGAACAGAACTATCACCTGATCGAGCCGTCCGGCAAGTACAAGCAATGCTGCATGGAGCGCATCCAAGCGACCGGAGCGCGAACACGATCCAACAGCGTGATCATGGTCGAAGCGCTGATCACTACTTCCCCGGAGATCATGGAAAAACTGAACAGCTCCGAGCAGCGGCAGTTCTTTGAAAGGGCTGCCGCTTTCCTGTACGAACGGATCGGGAAAGAGAACGTGATCTCTGCCGTCGTTCACATGGACGAAAAAACGCCGCACATGCATTTCTGCTTTGTGCCGATCACCAAAGACGGTCGGCTGTCCGCAAAGGAAGTACTCGGCAACAAAGCCGCTATGTGCAAGTGGCAGGACGACTTCTACGATCGGATGCACGCCTTCTATCCGGAACTGGAACGCGGCATTCCCGCTGCGATCACCGGACGCAAGCACATTCCGCCGCACCTGTTCCGATCGGCAGAAAACGTCAGCAAGTCGTATGACGCCGTGAGCAAAGCGCTGCAGAACGTGAACGTATTCAACGCCGGAAAGAAACGCGACGAAGCGCTGAAAGAGATCGGTCGCTATCTGCCGGACTACTACAAGCTGGTCGAACAGACCAAGAGCATCGACGGGTATGTGACCGAACTGGAACAGAAGATCGCGGAGCAGAATCGTTCCGTCGAAAATGCGAACCGCTATGCCGGCGAACAGCGATCCCGCGTCCGTGCACTGAACGATACGCTTGCCGTCTATGAGATGAAGATCCGGCAATTGCAGGCAGAGCGCGACAAAGCGCAAAAGATCGTAGATGCGCTGCCGCCGGAAATCAAGAAACAACTGAAAGGAGCAAAGCGACATGATTACGAAAGATAAGAACCCGGTCGGACAAACAAAGCCGGTCATGATCCCGCTTAACAAGCTGCATCCGTTCCCCGATCATCCGTACAAGGTGCTGGATAATGAGGAGATGGATCGTCTGAAGGAAAGCATCTGCGAGCACGGTATCCTGTGTCCGATCCTGATCCGACCGATTGAGAATGCCGACGGCGAATACGAGATCATCGCCGGTCACCGACGCTGCTTCGCGGCAAGGGCGCTCGGACGGGAAACTGTGCCGACGATTGTATGCGATCTCTCCCGCGACGAAGCGGCGATCCTGCTTGTGGACAGCAACCTGCACCGGGAGCATCTGCTGCCGAGTGAAAAGGCGTTTGCCTACAAGCTGAAAGCGGACGCTATGTCCCGACAGGGACAACGAACCGATCTTGCCACCTCGGGACAAGTTGTCCCGAAGTCGGACGACAGCCGTACCACGGCGCAGATCGGAAAGGAGAACGGCGAGAGCTACAAAACGGTACAGCGCTATATCCGGCTGACAAACCTGATCCCGGAGCTGCTTTCCTTGGTGGATTCCGGCAGGATCGCCTTCTCGGTAGGTGTGGAGCTTTCCTACCTAAACGAGGAGCAGCAAACGGATCTTGCCTCGGATGCGGAATTGCTTGATAAAACGCCATCCTATTCGCAGGCGGTTCGGATGCACCGAGTGCACTTGCTCGGTGAACTGACGTTCGATCGCATCCGGGAAATCATGGATGAGGATAAGCCGAATCAGAAGGAGCATCTGTCTCTCCCGATGGACCGAATCTCCAAGTATATCCCCAAGGGCTACACGCCGAAGCAGGCACAGGAATATGTGGAGAACGTATTGGAGCAGGCATACAAACGCCGTATGCGCGCACGTGAACAAGAGAGGTAATACAATGCAGGCAACCGAAATGAAGATGCTCCGCAATATGGAGCGGCAGGATCAGGAATACGTTGTGAACGGGGTGCGATACATCGTCGCATCCCGTTTTCTCCCGTTCCATCCGAAGAAAGAACAGCCGGTCTTTCTCAAGGATCGGTTCCAGCATTATCTGACGAACAATACGGCAGAATTGACATTCACAGACGATCGTTCTACGCTGAACGCGGAATGTGTATGTGCGGCTGTCGGAAAGGAGGCATATGCAGCCGAAAAAGAAAAAGGTTGAGGGCATCACTGCCCTCTACTGCCGCCTGTCCAAGGATGACGGACAGGATGCGGAGAGCAATTCGATCTCGAATCAGAAGACGTTCCTTGCGCAGAAAGCGAAGGAATACGGCTTGACTGATACCCGCTACTATGTGGACGACGGTTACACCGGCACGAACTTCAACCGTCCGGGCTTTCAGAAACTATTGGAGGATATTGAATTGGGATATGTCACGACCGTCATGGTCAAGGACTTATCTCGCCTCGGACGCCATTATGTGGAAGTCGGCAATTATACCGATACTTACTTCCCGGAGCACGATGTACGCTTCATTGCGGTCAACGATATGGTGGATTCCGACGAAGGCGAAAATGAGCTGGCGCCGTTCCGCAACGTCATGAACGAAATGTACGCACGCGACATTTCCCGCAAGATCCGCTGTTCGCACCGCCTGCGCGGGAATATGGGTGAGCCTCTGTCGCAGCCGCCCTACGGGTACATGAAATCGCCGGAGAACAAGAAAAAGTGGATCATCGATCCGGAACCTGCCGAGGTGGTGCGGACGATCTTCAAAATGACGCTGCAGGGGCAAGGCGTGGAATCGATCTGCCATTACCTGCAGGATCAGCAGATTCCGGTTCCCATGGCACACTGGTTCGACAAAGGACTGCCGCGCGGCGGAAAACGTCCGCAGCAGGATCCATATCGCTGGCGCATGAATACGGTGCAGAAGATTCTGCGGAATCAGGAATATTGCGGAGACGTGATCAATTTCAAGACGTACTCCAAATCGTTCAAGAACAAGAAACGGCTGGAGAATCCCGAGGAGAATTGGGTGATCTTCCGCGATGTTCACGAACCGATCATTGACCGCGAGACTTTTGAACTGGTGCAGCGAAAGCTATCCAAGACGAAGCGACGCAAGCCGAAGCCGGAGAACGGCGAGAAGAATATCTTTTCCGACCTGCTTGTCTGCGCCGATTGCGGAAAGAAGCTGTGGTATCACACGAACACGATCAATCCCGACATTCATTTCTTCGCCTGTTCCAACTACGAGAAGGACTACCGCGGTACGTGCAAAACACGGCACTATCTCCGCGCCGATGCGATCGAGATCATTGTCACCAACGAGTTGAAACGCCTTGCCGCATTGCTCGAATGTGACGAAGAAGCGTTTGTGGAACTTTTGCAGCAACAATCCGAAAAGGAACAATCTGCAGAGCGCAAGCGGATTGAAGCCGATTTGCAGAAAGCAACCTCCCGAAGCGAGCAGCTTGTGACGCTGTATGAAAAGCTCTACGAGGACAATCTTTCCGGTAAGGTCACGGACGAGTGGTTTGCGCAATTATCGCAGAAATATGATCGGGAACGTTTGGAACTGAAAGCAAAGGCAGCAGAGTACCGCATCCGGCTGAATGAACTGGAACTGCAAAAGAGCAGTACGAAGCTGTTTACCGCGGCGATCCGCAAGTTCATGGAAATGGAAACGCTGACAGCGCCGCTTTTATGGGAGCTGATCGATCACATCGACGTATACGAGACAGAGGGCACAGGAAAGAACCGGACGCAGCGCATTACGATCTGCTATCGGTTCGTGGGCTATCTGGAAATACCCGTGCCAGATGATGTTCTGCTTGCTCTCGATATGCGCCGCGGCGTTCGTGTGAATTACACCACGAAAGCGGGATAATTCCCGATTTCCCTTCCCGGAAGGTAAAAGAAATCGAGTGGTGATAACCAAATCCGTTATCACCACTCGACATGGTGCCGGTGGTGGGACTCGAACCCACACGGATGATAAGTCCAACGGATTTTGAGTCCGTCACGTCTGCCAATTCCATCACACCGGCAAAAAGCTTTAGATTTTCGGCCTTTTTCCGCTTTTTGGAAATCGGAGGCCACGGTGGAGGCCAAAAGTCTAATTTTTCGATTTTCGGTTTTCAAAAAATCCCTAAATCTGGGGATTTCCGGAGTTCTGAACGGCAAACGGAGAAAGATTTTTTGAGTCCCGCACGTCTGCCAATTCCATCATTCCGGCGCAGTAACGATTGTACCACAGGCGGCGGGGATTGGCAAGAGATTTCTTGCGGAGGCGGAGAAAAAAGGGGCCGGGGGGGCGAAGCGGGCTATGGGAGACCGGAGAAAAAAAGGGCGGAGGGGAGGCTGTGTCGGTTGACATCGGCAGGGGAAAATGGTATATATAAACTGAATTGGGATGGCCTTTTGGCCGCCCGCAGGTTGCTCTGGAACTATTATTTTGAAGAAAGAGGTTTTTGAAATGAAGAAGCTGGATTTGACCCGTTACGGCATCACCGGCACCAAGGAGATCGTCTACAACCCCTCCTACGAGCTGCTGTTCCACGACGAGATGGACCCCGCCCTCACCGGGTATGAGAAGGGGCAGCTGTCCGAGCTGGACGCCGTCAACGTGATGACCGGCGTGTACACCGGCCGGTCCCCCAAGGACAAGTTCATCGTCATGGACGAGAACTCCAAGGACACCGTCTGGTGGACCACCGAGGGCTACAAGAACGACAACCATCCCGCCAGCGAGGAGACCTGGGCTGCGGTGAAGAAGATCGCCCAGGAGGAGCTCTCCAATAAGAAGCTGTACGTGGTGGACGCCTTCTGCGGCGCGAACAAGGACACCCGCATGGCCGTCCGGTTCATCATGGAGGTGGCCTGGCAGGCCCACTTCGTGCGGAACATGTTCATCCAGCCCACCGCTGAGGAGGAGGAGAGCTTCGAGCCCAACTTCGTGGTCTACACCGCGTCCAAGGCCAAGGTGGAGAACTTCAAGGAGCTGGGGCTCAACTCCGAGACCGCCGTGGTCTTCAACATCACCAGCCGGGAGCAGGTGATCCTGAACACCTGGTACGGCGGCGAGATGAAGAAGGGCATGTTCTCCATGATGAACTACTATCTGCCCCTGCAGGGCATCGCGTCCATGCACTGCTCCGCCAACACGGACATGAAGGGCGAGAACACCGCCATCTTCTTCGGCCTTTCCGGCACGGGCAAGACCACCCTCTCCACCGACCCGAAGCGGCTCTTGATCGGCGACGACGAGCACGGCTGGGACGACAACGGCGTGTTCAACTTCGAGGGCGGCTGCTACGCCAAGGTCATCAACCTGGACAAGGACTCCGAGCCCGACATCTACAACGCCATCCGCCGGAACGCCCTTCTCGAGAACGTGACCCTGGACGAGAACGGCAAGATCGACTTTGCGGACAAGTCCGTCACGGAGAACACCCGGGTCAGCTACCCCATCGAGCACATCGAGAACATCGTGAAGAAGGTGCGGCCCATCTCCGCCGGCCCCGACGCGAAGAACGTGATCTTCCTGTCCGCCGACGCCTTCGGCGTGCTGCCGCCGGTGTCCGTGCTGACGCCCGATCAGACCAAGTACTACTTCCTCTCCGGGTTCACGGCGAAGCTGGCCGGCACCGAGCGGGGGATCACCGAGCCCACGCCCACCTTCTCCGCCTGCTTCGGCCAGGCGTTCCTGGAGCTGCATCCCACCAAGTACGGCGAGGAGCTGGTGAAGCGCATGGAGAAGTGCGGCGCCAAGGCGTATCTCGTGAACACGGGCTGGAACGGGTCCGGGAAGCGGATCTCCATCAAGGACACCCGCGGGATCATCGACGCCATCCTGAACGGGGATATCCTCTCCGCGCCCACGAAGAAGATCCCCTACTTCAACCTGGAGGTGCCCACGGCCCTGCCCGGCGTGGACCCGAAGATCCTGGATCCCCGGGACACCTACGCCGATCCCAACCTCTGGGAGGAGAAGGCCAAGGACCTCGCCGGCCGGTTCATCAAGAACTTCAAGAAGTACGAGACCAACGACGCCGGCAAGGCCCTGGTGCCGGCGGGGCCTCAGTTATAAATTCCTCTTTTGCCGCTTTTTTCTCTTCGGTGAAGAGGAAAAAAGCGGCGTAAAAAAGAGAAGCTTAAGGAGGAGTAAAGCTTTCGAAAAAAAAGCAATACCCCTCCTTGTGTTCTTTTGGGTCCCTTTTCTTACAAGAAAAGGGACACCGGCTTCCAATAAAATTCCTATTAGGAGGACGGGCGAATGAAACGGGTCATATGCTTTCTGTTGGCCGGGGCCATGGCCCTGGGCCTGTGCTGCTGCGGCCCGGCCGCGCCTGTGACCGCAGAGCAGCCCACGGCGGCCCCTGCCCATACGGCGGCCCCAACCGTTGCGCCCACCCCCGAGCCGACCGAAGAGCCTACCGCCGAGCCCACGCTTGCGCCTACGGACACCCCTGAGCCTACCCCGGAGCCGACCGCCGAGCCTACGCCCGTGCCCACGGACACCCCTGCCCCCACGGACACCCCTGCGCCGACCCCCGAGCCCCGGCCCATCTCCGAGATCGTGGAGGAGATGGCGGTCCGCTACGCCCGGGACGGGGAGGCGGCGGAGCCGCGGCTAAGGGCGCTGCTTTCCGAGATGGAGGCGGCGGACCCGGACGCCGCCCGGCGCTGGGCCGAGATCTTGGGCCGGTGGCGGACGCTGGAGGCGCGGGTGGAGGTGAATATCGGCGTCCTGCCCGACGGGCTCCCGGACACGGAGGAGCTGTGCATCGTGGCCCTCGGCTACTCCCTCAACCCCAACGGCACCATGAAGCAGCAGCTGAAGGATCGGCTGAAGGTGGTCAAAAAGAGCGCCCAAAAGTACCCCAACGCCCTGATCCTCTGCACCGGCGGCGACACCGCCTCCAAAAAGAAGAATTACACCGAGGCGGGGCAGATGCGGGCCTGGCTGCGGAAGAACGGCGTGAACAAGGATCGGATCCTGCGGGAGCGGGCCTCCCAGACCACGGCCCAGAACGCCCGGTTCTCCCTGGAGCTCCTCAGCAAGGAGCATCCGGAGGTGAAGTATCTGGCCATCGTCTCCGGGGACTATCATCTCAAGACGGGGACGCTGCTCTTCGAGGCGGAGGCCATTTTGCGGGCGCTGCCGGGGGAGGAGCCGGCCTATACGGTGGTGGCCGTGGCGGGCTGCAAGACCTCCAAGGATGATCTGTCCCGGCTGTTTCAGGCGGGGGGGCTCGTGGAGCTTGCCGGCGACGCTAAGACCGCCTCCAAGCTCTATCACGACCGATACGATCTAAAGAAGTGGCCCGCGGGGGAGGAATGACGCGACAGCGTCAAATCATGGAGATGCGTCAGCATCGAGAAATCATGGAGAAATGCCTTGCCTTAGGCAAGGCATATTCGAGAAATCA
>CADCJW010000002.1:0-227509 GCA_902801845.1 uncultured Eubacteriales bacterium | reverse complement strand
CAGCATCGAGAAATCATGGAGAAATGCCTTGCCTTAGGCAAGGCATATTCGAGAAATCATGCTGCGAAGCAGCAAATCATCCAATGATTTGACCTGCGGCATGATTTGCCCTGCGGTCATGATTTGCCTGCGGCATGATTTGCCTGCGGCATGATTTGCCTGCGGCATGATTTGACCTGCGGTCATGATTTGCCTGCGGCATGATTTGCCTGCGGCATGATTTGACCTGCGGCATGATTTGCCTGCGGCATGATTTGCCTGCGGCATGATTTGCGCCTGGCGGCGCATGAAGGGAGGAACGAACATGAGACGAGCCATAGCCATGGCCCTGGCGGCGCTGCTGCTCATGGGCTGCGCAGGCGGCCCGGGGAAGACGGAGGAGCCGACGACGGAGCAAGGGGCGGAGCCGCCCCGGGTGACCTCAAATAGCCTGTACGTAAAGAAGGTGGAGGGCCTTGGGGAGGACTTTATCCTGGGGGCGGACGTGTCCTCCCTCCTCAGCGAGGAAACCAGCGGCGTCGTCTACAAAGATTTCGACGGCCGGGAGCAGGACATGCTGAAGACCCTTTCCGAGAACGGGATCAACTTCGTCCGGGTCCGGGTCTGGGTGGACCCCTTCGACAGGGAAGGCCGGGGCTACGGCGGCGGCAACTGTACCGCCAAGACCGCGGGCGAGATCGGGGCCCGGGCGGCCCAGTACGGCATGAAGCTGCTGGTGGACTTCCACTACTCCGACTTCTGGGCGGACCCGGCCAAGCAGCAATCGCCCAAGGCCTGGGCGGGCCTTTCGGTGGAGGAGAAGGCTCAAAAGCTGGGCGAGTACACAGCCGAGAGCCTGAAAGCCATCCGGGACGCGGGGGCGGACGTCGGCATGGTGCAGCTGGGCAACGAGACCACCAAGGGCTTCTGCGGGGAGAAGGCGGTGCCCAAGATGTGCGCCCTGTACCGGGCGGGAGCTGAGGCGGTCCGCGCCTTCGATCCCAACGTGCTCATCGCCGTCCACTTCACCAACCCGGAGGCGGGGAACTTCAAAAAGCTAGCCTATATGCTGGCCAGCAACCAGGTGGACTACGACGTGTTCGCCACCTCCTACTACCCCTATTGGCACGGGACGCTGGAAAATTTGAAAGAGCAGCTCTCCGCCGTGGCGGGGGAATATAAAAAGAAGGTCATGGTGGCGGAGACCCAGTGGGCCTACACCGCGGCGGACGGGGACGACAGCGCCAACTCCATCGGCGAGGAGCTCAAGTACGACAAGCCCTACCCCTTCACCGTCCAGGGCCAGAGCCGGGAGATCCGGGACGTGGCGGCCGCGGTGGCGGCCATCCCGGAGGGCATCGGCGTCTTCTACTGGGAGGCGGGCTGGATCCCGGTCCCCGGGGAGAAGTACGAGGATCGGCTCCCCCTGTGGGAGGCGAACGGCAGCGGCTGGGCCAGCAGCTACGCCGCCGAGTACGACCCGGACGACGCGGGCCGGTACTATGGGGGCAGCGCCTGCGACAACCAGGCCCTCTTCGCCTTCGACGGCACGCCGTTGGAGTCGTTGAAGACCTTCGCCCTGCTGCGGACCGGGAACGACGCGCCGGTGGCGGCGGACGCCCTGGATAGCGCCCTCGTGACCGTGCGGGTGGGGGAGAGCCTTCAGCTTCCCGAAACGGTGCCCGCCATCTTCACCGACGGGTCCCGGGCGGAGACGGTGGTGGTCTGGAACGAGGCGGAGGTCCGGGCCGTGAGCACGGACGCCGTGAACCGGTACCTGATCCACGGCGCCGGCGGCGGGCAGGAGGCCCTCTGCTACGTGAACGTGGTGGAGGCCAACTATCTCGTCAACTACAGCTTTGAGGACGAGGACCGGTCCATGTGGACCGTCACGCCCCTGCAGCCTGAGCCCCAGGCGGACTTCCAGGTGAAGGCCACCGACGCCTACAGCGGCGAGGTGTCCCTCCACTTCTGGAACGGGACGGCGGTGGAATGGACCTGCGAGCAGACCGTCACGGACCTGCCGGCGGGGAACTGGCGGATCAGCGTCCGGGGCCAGGGCGGCGACGTGGGCGAGGACGCGGACATCCATCTGTACGTCATCGCGGACGGGGAGACCTACACCGCGCCCATCCCCCTCACGGGCTGGGTGGACTGGCACGAGGCCGTGATCGAGCACGTGCCCTGCGTCTCGGGCACCCTCACCGTGGGCGTCAGCGTCCGCTGCCAGGGCGGCGGCTGGGGCACCTTCGACGACTTTTTGCTGAACCCGGAGAAATAGAGCGGTCCCGGAAGGGGACCCGAAACGAAAGGGAGGAAACGCGCGATGCTGTCCATACACAAGGATCGTCTGATCGAACGGATAGGGGCCCTGGGGGCGGTGGGCGTCGACGGCGGCGGCCGACGCACCCGCCTGGCCGCCTCGGAGGAGGACAGGGCGGGCCGGGACCTGGTCGCCGCCTGGATGGGGGAGGCCGGCATGGCCGTGGTGGTGGACCGGATCGGGAACCTGTTCGGCGTCTGGGAAACGGAGCAGAATAGGGGCGCCGCCCCGGTGATGGTGGGCTCCCACATCGACACCGTCATCAACGCCGGCCAGTACGACGGCTGCTGCGGGGTGATCGCGGGCATCGAGCTGGTGGAGGCCCTGCGGGCGGCAGGGGTGAGGACCCGCCGCCCGATCCTGGTGGCCGCGTTCACCAACGAGGAAGGCGTCCGCTACCAGCCGGACATGATGGGCTCCCTGGTCTACGCCGGGGGGCTGCCGGCGGCGGAGGCGCTTGCCGCCGTGGGGACGGACGGGACGGTCCTGGGCGAGGAGCTCCGGCGGATCGGGTACGCGGGGACCGCGGAGCCGGGCTTCGTCAGGCCCTGTGCCTACGTGGAGCTGCACATCGAGCAGGGGCCCATCCTGGACGCGGAGGGCATCGCCATCGGCGCCGTGGAGGACCTGCAGGGGATCGCCTGGTATCGCGTCACGATCGAGGGGAGGCAGAACCACGCGGGCACCACGCCGGTGGGCATGCGGGCCGACGCGGGGCTGGCCGCGGCGAAGGTGAACCTGTTCCTGCGGGAGCGGTGCCTCCGGCCCGGCAGCAGAACGGTGGCCACGGTGGGCACCATGGGCTTCTCGCCCAACGCCGTGAACGTGATCCCGGACCGGGCCGTGTTCACGGTGGACGTGCGGAACCCGGACGAGGGGGAGCTTCGGGCCGAGGAAGCCGCCCTGCTCGCCTATCTCAAGGACCTGGAGAAAACCGACGGGGTCCGGGCCAAGGCGGAGCGCATCTCCCGCTCGGAGCCGGTCCTGTTCGACGAAGGCATCGTCCGCCTGGTGGAGCGGGCCGCGAAGGCGCGGGGGCTCTCCTGCCGGCGGATGACCTCCGGCGCCGGCCAGGACGCCCAGATGCTGGCCAGGATCTGTCCCTCGGCCATGATCTTCGTCCCCAGCGTCGGCGGCGTCAGCCACAACCCCGCGGAATACACCCGGGCGGAGGACCTGATCCATGGGGCCAACGTGCTGCTGGACGTGGTTATGGAGTTGGTTGGGGCGGATTTGTAAGAGGAAGTATTGAAAGCCGGCTGTTCTTTTTCTTGGTAAGAAAAAGAACCAAAAAGAACACAAGGGGTGGAATGTTTTTTCATGGCGATCCCTTGCATACCCCCTGTGCTTTTCTTTTTTCGGTTCCTTTTTTCTTTTCACCGAAAAGAAAAAAGGAACACAAGAAGGAGCGACGATGAAACGATCTTTTCGCGAATGGCTGATCCGCATACTGATCCTGATGGTCGGGCTTTGCATCGCCCATCTGGGGGTCACCCTGTTTTTGCTGACGGAACTGGGCTCCGATCCCTTCAACGTTCTGATCCAGGGGCTGTACCGGACCCTTTCCTCCCTGACGGGCTGGCGCTTTCTCAGCCATGGGCGCGTCCATATGGCGGCCAGCCTGCTGATCATCCTGAGCCTCCTTTTCACGGACAGGAGCTATATCAAGATCGGGACCGTCCTCTGCATGGTCTGCGGCGGCCCGATCATCGACTTCTTTACGTGGCTGCTGACGCCGCTTTTTGAGGGGATCGGTTCCCTGCCGCTGCGGATATTGGTGCTGGCCCTGGGCTGCGTGATCCTGGCCTATGGCATGACCATCGTGATCAAGTCCGACGCCGGGACCGGTCCAAACGATCTGGTGGCCATCGTCATCAGCGACAAGCTCCGCAAAAAATTCAGTCTCGTCCGCGTCATCGTGGACGTGTGCTTCGTCACCGTGGGCTGGCTGCTGGGCGGCACGTTCGGGATCGGCACCGTCATCTGTGCGGCGCTGGTCGGCCCGGTGGCCGGGTTCTTCCTGCCCCGCAACCAACGGATCATCGAACGGATCCTGCACCGCGCCCTGGGCGAATAATAGGATCATATTGGAAGCATCTGTGCCTTTTCTTGTAAGAAAAGGCACCTCAAAAGAACACAAGGGGGGATCGTCGCGAAGAGACGATCCCTTTTATACTCCCTGTGCTTTTCTTTTTTCGGTTCCTTTTTTCTTTTCACCGAAAAGAAAAAAGGAACACAAAACCCCCGTCACCCAGCGTCACTCCCCGATCCCCAACACCTTCTCCTTCACCGCCTCCGGCAAGAAGGGCAGCAGCTGCTCCCGCTCCTGGCGGACCTGCTCCTGCCGCTCCCAGGCGCGGATGAACTGGGCCCGGAGCACGTCGATATTCTCGCTCATGCACATGCTCCGATACCCCATGAGCTCCATGACGCGCCACACCTCCGGGGGCGTGTTCTCCCGGGCCCGCTCGTGGGGGAACTTGCCGGTGGCCACGTCCCTGACGGGGCTGCACCCATACCGGCGAATGGTGCCCAGGGCCACGGCCCAGGCCTCGTCCGCGCTGAGCCGAGGCGGCTCCGTCAGCTTCCGCGCATAGGCCCGGATCTCGCTGACCGCCGGCGCGTAGGGGCTGCTGGCCGCGTGGGCCGCCACCGCCGCCTTCCCCAGCTCGAAGGGGATGTCCTGGAGGAGCTCCGTCCAGGCCTCCCCGATCTCCGCCATCTCCCGGGTGGAACCGCCCATGCTTTTGTCTCGGGGGAACAGCTTTTTCGCCAAATACAGCAGTGCCATGGTCTCTTCAAAGGTCATACCTGTTTCGCCTCCTTCATGCGGTGCAGTTCGATGGCCGCTCTGAACCTGTCCGCGTCGCTCAATTCATTTTCCCTGGCCGGTCGCTCCCGATCCATGCCGTTGCTCTCCCAAGAGCGCACGGCCGCCTTCCAATCCTTCATGGGGTTCTTCCCAACGCGCCAGCCGTTGGATTGATAGTAATCATAGAAATACTGAGGGTTCACCCGGTTCTTTCGTTCCCGACAATAGGATTCCACTTCCTCCAAGGAGGGGGGCTGTATATATATGTGCGCCTTTGGCGCCGGGGGGACAGGGGGCTCGCCCCCTATATATATATCCTTGTCCTTGTCATTGTCCTTGTCTTTCTCTTTTTCTTTGTCCTTGTCTTCCTCCGATACGGAGCGCGTGGTCTTCGATACGGAGGAACGGCCCCGCTGCAGGTGCTTCACCTTGCTCTCATAGGCCGCCGTCTCCCGGTCGATGTTCTGCCGGGCCACGGTCCACAGGGCCCGTTCGCTGCTCTTCATCTGGGGCTCCGTCCCGTCCAGGGCGTATCGGAGCATGGCCCGAAAGAGCCTGGCCAACGCCCCGTCGCTGAGCCCTTCCGCCACCTCCAAAAAGTCCGTAAACACCTTCAAATACTTCATGTCCTCTACCTCCTGCCCCCATGGTAGCAGAGAAAGGCCCCTTTGGATTCCGATAATCCGTTCATATTCATGACGCGTCAGCGTCAAATCATGCACCAAAGGTGCAAATCATGACCGAAGGTCAAATCATGCGCCCAGCGGAACGGCAAAGCCGTGCCGCAGGCGCAAATCATTGGATGATTTGGCTTCGCCATGATTTCTCGAGTATGCCTTGCCGAAGGCAATGCATATCTCCATGATTTGGCTTCGCCATGATTTGACGCCGCTTCTGCGGCGTCATGATTTGCGCCTGGAGGCGCATGAATAATTTTTTCAAAATACCCCTTGACACATGATACTATGCGTAGTATAGTATCACGCGAAGGGAGGCATGAGACGTATGGATGTTCAAATGAAGCGCGGGCTGCTGGACGTGTGCGTCCTGGCCGCCATCCAGAGCGAGGATTCCTACGGGTATCAGATCATCAAGGACATCAAACCCTACGTGGACGTGTCCGAATCCACCCTCTATCCCATCCTCCGGCGGCTGGAGGAGGGGCGGCTGCTGACGGTCCGATCCGTGGAGCACAACGGGCGGCTGCGGAAATACTACCACATCACCGACGCCGGCAAGGCCCGGATCGAGGATTTCAAGCGGGACTGGGACGAGATGGAAAAGATCTACCGGTTCATCACCAAGGAGGGAAAGCAATGAGCAGGGACGCATTCATCGGGGAGCTGCGCCACAGGATGGCGGGCCTGCCCCAGGAAACCGTGGAGCGCACGGTGGAATATTACGGGGAGCTGATCGCCGATTCCATGGAGGACGGGCTCACCGAGGAGGAGGCCGTATCGCGCCTGGGCTCCCTGGACGAGATCGTGGCCAGCGTGGTGAAGGACACCCCCCTCACCCAGATCGTGGAAACGCGCATCCAGGAGCGCAAAAAGAAGGGCAGCTCCGGCTGGGTGATCCTGCTGCTGGTGCTGGGGGCGCCGGTGTGGCTGCCGGTGCTCATCGCGGTGCTGGCGGTGCTGTTCGCCCTGTTCATCGCCCTGTGGGCGGTGGTCATCGCCCTGTGGGCGGTGGTGGCGGCGGTGATCCTCACCGGCTTCGTGGCCATGGTTGCGGGGGTGGTGGAGCTTTGCCGGCTGCATCTGGCCCAGGGCCTGGTGCTGCTGGGCGGGGGGCTGGTTTGCCTGGGCCTGTGCGCGCTGCTGTTTTTGCTGATGAAGCTTCTCACCGTGGGCACGGTGAAGCTGTGCAAGTGGCTTTGGGTCGGCATAAAATCGCTGTTCGTCGGTAAGAAAAGCAAGGAGTAAAGGGAGCAAGAGACTATGAAAAAGACTGCAATCGCTATTTTGATCGCCGTGCTGGTGGTGGCCATCGGCGGGGGGCTGTGCTTTGCGGGGCTGAGCACCGTGAACTTCAAATTCGACAAGCTGGATCGGACCGAGTATACCAAAAGCACCTATGAGCTGTCCGAGCCCTTCCGGGAGATGGACATCCGGGGCTACACCGCCGATGTGGACATCGTGGCCGGGGAGGGGGACACCCGGGAGGTGACGGTATTTGAATCCGACCGGGAGAAATACACCGTGCAGGTCCAGGACGGCCGGCTGATCATCCGGCCCGTGGAAGAGGGGAAGAGCCGCTGGTTCCTCTTCGGCTTCCGCTTCAAGGGGCCTCGGATCACCCTGACCCTGCCCAAGACCGAATACGCCTCCCTGCAGGTGGAGCTGAACACGGGGGATCTGTCGGTTCGGGATCTGGACATCGAAACGGTGCTGGTCAACCTGAACACCGGCCGGGCGGAGATCAGCAACCTGAAGCTGAAGAGCATCGTCGCCCACAGCGACACGGGCAGGCTGCTCCTCAGCGACCTAAGCCCGGTGACGGCGGAGCTGAGCGTGAACACCGGGGATCTGGTGCTCAAAAACGTGATCTGCTCCGGCGAGCTGCGGTGCGAGAGCACCACCGGGGACATCCGCCTCACGGACGTGGACGCCCTGAGCCTCTATCTGGAGGCCACCACCGGAAATATCACCGGCACCATCCGCACCCCCAAGGCCTTTTCGGCCAGCGCCTCCACGGGCAAGGTGTCCGTCCCCGCCGGGACCGTCAGCGAGCCCAACGGGGCCTTCGGCGGCCCCTGCGAGGCCGAGACCTCCACGGGCGACATCCGCCTGTCCCTCAGCGGGAAGTAATATAGTGATGTGCCGCTTCGCGGCGTGATGTATCCCTGCGGGAAGTGATGTTGACCCTATGGGCCAGTGATGCACCGCTCCGCGGCGATATATCTGCGCGGAGCGCAACATCACTTGCGCAGCAAACATCACTGCGAAGCAACATCACTTGCGCTTTCAAGCGCAAACATCACGAAAAAAGGCACCCGATGGGAAGGGGTGCACCGCTTCGCGGCGAAATATCTGCGCGAAGCGCAACATCACTTGCGCAGCAAACATCACTGCGAAGCAACATCACTTGCGCTTTCAAGCGCAAACATCACGAAAAAAGGCACCCTTTCGGGTGCCTTTTTCACGTTTTCTTAACCGAACGCTACGAACTTTTCATTGATGTCCCCGTCCACGAACCAGCGCTCGCCCACCTTCCATTCCAGCTTGGTGTGGACGTCGCAGGCCTTGGCCAGGGCCATGGTGGTGTCATGGACGGCCTCGTTCAGCGCCTTGAGCTGGGCCTTGACCTCCTTCTCCATGGCTTCGATCTGGGCCTTGGTGAGGCTCGTGTCCACGTAGGCCTTCTGGACCCGCTTGGAGCACTGGGCGAAGCCCTCGTCCAGGGCGGTGTAGGCCTGGTAGCAGGCGGTGTAGGCGGCGATCTGCTCGTCGGTGAACTGCTTCCCGGCGGCCTTCTGCTCGTCGATGACCTTGAAGACTTTCTCCGGCTGGCGCACGTACTTCATGGCCATGAAGCCGATGTCATAGAGCCAGTTCTCGAAGGCAGGGGTGTTCACGCCCACGGGCTCCGCGTCGATGCCGAAGACCTCCTGGATGAGGTCGATCCGGTTCTGCTGGTCCACGAAGCAGTACTTGAAGTAGTGCTGGTACCAGATGTCGCCGTACATGGCCCGGGTGCGGATGTTCTCCGGGCCGATCTTGCTGATGGCGTAGTTCGCCAGGGCCGTGGTCTGCTCCAGGGTGGTGTTGGTGTAGACGCCGCTGGTGGCCGCGTTGATGAGGGAGGGGATCTGGCTCAGCTTCCCTTCCTTCTTCAGCTTGGTGAAGATGGCCACCATCATCCGCCGCTGCCGGGCGGTACGGGAGCTGTCCAACCCGTCCGCATCGTGCCGGATGCGCAGATACCCCAGGACCGCGTTTCCATCCAAATGCTGCAGCTCGTCGCTCTTATAATAGGTCTTGCCTTCCTTCATGGAGCTGTTCTGGGGCACGTTCGCCTTAAAGGTCTGGTCCACCTGGTAGTCGATGCCGCCGATGGCGTCCACGATGTCCACCACCGCCTGGAAGTCCACCGCGTAGTAGTAGGGGATGGAGATGCCCCCCAGCCAGATCTCCGCCGCCCGGCAGGTGAGGGCGAAGCCTCCCGCCATATCGTCCATGCCGCCGCCGGCGTTGAAGACGCCGTTGAGCTTATAGAAGCCGTGGTAGCCGGGGGCGGTGGTGAAGGTGTCCCGGGGCAGGGTGATCAGGTCCACCGTGTCCTTGTCGAAGTTGACGGCGACCACCATCATCACGTCCGTGTGGGGCTGGGAGCCGCTGGTGGTCCCGCCGCCCTCAAAGGCGTCGATGCCCATGAGCATGACGTTGACGATGTTGTCCATCTTCCGCTCCGGAACGGGGGTCGCGGCCTGCGCCTCCGCCGTGGCCTGTTCCTCCGGCGCCGCCGTGGGCAGGAAGCTGGAAAGATCGAAGGCGGATTCCACCCGCTCCTTCTGGGGCGCCTCGGTGACCGTGGCGGTGGAGCTGGTGAACATGGTCTCGGGCCGGACCAGGACCCGGTAGGCCCAGATGCCCCCGCCCACGAGCAGCAGGGCGAGGATGGCGAGCACGATCCAAAGGACGGTCCGCTTGCGGCCCTTCTTGCCTTTCTTTTTATTCTGGTCCTCCGCCGGGGCCGGTTTGCGCTTCACGGGCCCCTTCTGGGGGGTGACCTCCTCGGAGCGAAGGATATCTTCCAGGGACGGCTTTTGTTCCATGCCCGATTACCTCCTCATGTCTTGTTTGATGAGCGCTTATTATACTATGCATAGGGGAAAAAAGCAACCGTATCCCGGCTTTTTTCCTGAAATTTCAAAAAGGCCCCCCAGAGGGAGCCTTGCCGCAAATGGTCTGCCGCCTTTACGACAGCCTGTACCGTCATTTGGCGGGGTAGGGCTCCAGAAACGCGTGGAAGTGGCGCATGGGCAGGTTGTGGCCCATGGTGATCCGCATGTTGGGGATGGAGTCCCGATCCCGGTAGAGGGCGCTGACCGCGGCGATCACGTAATCGAGGTGCTCCTGACTAAGCTGGCTCCGGTTCACGGCGAAGCGGACCACGTTGCACACCTCCGCCTGCTGCTCGGGGGTCTTGAGGTCGTACTCCATGGAGTAGTCGCCCAGCTCCGACACCCGGATGCCGTAGCGGCGGATGAGCTCCAGGGAGAAGCCCTCGCCGGCGAAGCTGTCGTGACCCCGCTTGCCGTCGAAGAATTTGTCCATGTTCAGGTACACGCCGTGGCCGCCGGCGGGCAGCACCACGGGGAGCCCCGCCTTGTAGAAGCCCTGGGCCAGGTATTCGCACTGCTTCACCCGCTCGTCGAGATACTGGAACCTTCCGCACTCGTAGAGGCCCGCGGCGAGAGCCATGATGTCCCGGCCGGACATGCCGCCGTAGGAGTCGTTGCCGTAGGAGGAGATCTGCTTCACCTTCAAAAGGATGCCCACGTCGGTCTTCACGGAGCCGTCCGGGTTGAAGTCGGAGAACTTCTTCCAGAAGTAGCCCTTGTCCCGGAAGGCGCAGACGCCGCCCATGTTGGCGTGACCGTCCTTCTTCAGGGAGGCGGTGAAGCCGTCGCAGTAGGAGAAGAGCTCCTTGGCGATCTCGAAGATGGAGGTATCTTCGTAGCCGGGCTCGTTGACCTTGATGAAGTAGCAGTTCTCCGCCCAGCGGGCCGCGTCCAGCATGTAGGGGATCTCGTATTTGTGGGCGATCTCGGCCACCGCGCGGATGTTGGCCATGGACACGGGCTGGCCGCAGACCGTGTTGTTGGTGATGGTGGTGTAGACCATGGGGATGTTCTCCGGCCCCAGCTCGTCGATCATCTGCTGGAGCTTTTGAAGGTCCATGTTCCCCTTGAAGGGGTTCTTTTCGTATTTGCCGCCCTGGGGCACCTCCCAGAGGAGGTCCTTGTCGTACAGGTTCCGGGGGATGGAGCCCATCTGCTTGATGTTGCCCTCGGTGGTGTCGAAGTGGCCGTTGCTGGGGATGGTGAAGCTCTTGCCCGGGTGACGGTCGTTCAGGATCTTGGAGACGATGGAGAACAGCAGGCTCTCCGCGCACCGGCCCTGGGGGACCAAAAAGGTGTTGGGCCGCTCCATCTGGGCCGCGCCGCCGTTGAAGAGGCCGCCCTCGTATTCCACCAGGTACAGCTCGTCCATGAGCTTGACCATGTCCTCGCAGCCCGTGCGGACCAGATCCAGCGTGCGCTTTTGCTGATCGCCCCGCTCGAACACGTCCCGCATGGCGTCCAGCAGCACGTAGTAGCCCTTGTTCCGGCCGTAGCTCTCGTCGCCCAGCATGAGGGCGCTCCACTGCAGGTCGGTCATGGCGGTGGTGCCGGAGTCGGAGAGCATGTCCACGGTGAGCATGCCCGCCGGGAAGGCGAACTCGTTGTAGTGGGTGCTCTTAAGGGCCCGCTCCCGCTGCTCCACGGTGACCTCAGGGATGTTCCGCTTCACATAGGCGAAGGACCGGGGCGCCGGTACGTTCAGGGGATATTCCATACTCGTTTTTTGCCTCCCATTTTTTGTGCTACCCTAATAGTATCAATCCCCCCGCGTCCCGTCAACGCAGGGGGAGAAATATACTTTTGGGGATGTTTTTGTTCCTTTTTTCTCTTCGGTGAAGAGGAAAAAAGGAACCGAAAAAAGAGAAGCACAGGGGGGATATATCTTTCCTCAATGGGTTTCTCTTTTTCTGCCGCTTTTTCTCTTTACCTAAAGAGAAAAAGCGGCAAAAGAACCCCCCGCGTCATCACAGCACCTTGCTCAAAAAGTCCTGCGTCCGCTTTTGCCGGGGGTGGTCCAGGAGCTGGGCGGGGGCGCCCTGCTCCACGATCTGGCCCTCGGACATGAACAGGATCCGGTCGGAGACCTCCCGGGCGAACCCCATCTCGTGGGTGACGATGACGCTGGTCATGCCGCCCTCCACCAGGGCGCGGATCAGGTCCAGCACCTCGCCCACCATCTCCGGGTCCAGGGCGGAGGTGGGCTCGTCAAAGAGCATCACGTCCGGCTCCATGGCCAGGGCCCGCACGATGGCCAGCCGTTGCTTCTGCCCGCCGGAGAGCTTGCGGGGGTACTCGTCCTTCTTGTCCAAAAGGCCGATCCGCTCCAGCAGGTACAGGGCCTTCTCGTCCGCCTCGGCCGGGGTCTTCTTCTTCAGCAGCGTGGGCGCCAGGGTGATGTTCTCCTGCACGGTCATGTGGGGGAACACGTTGAAGTGCTGGAACACCATGCCCATCTTTTGCCGGTATTTGTCCACGTTGGTGCCCTTTTGGTTGATCTTCTGCCCCTCGAAGATCACGTCCCCGCCGTCGGGCGTCTCCAGCAGGTTGAGGCAGCGGAGGAAGGTGCTCTTGCCGCCGCCGGAGGGGCCGATGATGGCCAGGGCCTCCCCCTGATGGACCTGGATGGACACGCCGTTGAGGACGCGGAGGGCGCCGAAGCTCTTGACGAGGCTCTTCGTCTCGATCAAAACGGTGTCAGTCACTCTGCTTCAGCCTCCTTTCGTAGGCGCCCACCAGCTTGCTCAGGGTGAAGGTGAGCAAAAAGTAGATGATGCCCACGATGATCAAACTCTCGAAGGCCAGGTATGTGGCGCCCTTCACGATCAGGTACGAGGTCATCAGATCCCCCACGAAGAAGGTGGAGGCCAGGGAGGTCTCCTTGATGATGGTGATGAACTCGTTGCCCAGGGCGGGGAGGATGTTCTTCACCGCCTGGGGCAGGATGACCTTGCGCATGGTCTGGCCCTTGGAGAGCCCCAGGCTCCGGGCCGCCTCGCCCTGGCCCACGTCCACGGCCTGGATGCCGGAGCGGATGATCTCAGACACGTAGGCGGCGCTGTTGATGACCAGGGCCACGGAGATGCTGGCGAAGGTGCCCAGGCCCAGAGCCGGGAACATCAGCGGCACGATGAAGTAGCCCACGTACAGCTGCAGCAGCATGGGCGTACCCCGGATCACCTCCACGAAGGCGGTGACCAGCCACCGGAGGGGCCGCAGGGGGGACATCTTCATCAGCGCCAGCAGCGCGCCCAGCACCGCCCCGCAGCAGACCGTGATGGCGGACAGGGCCAGCGTGACGCTGACGCCCTTGAGGAGGAACACGTCCCAGTACTTCGAGAGGAGTTTGATGATGTTTTGGAGAACGCTTGTAAATGTCATGGGTTTTTACCTGTTGGTTTGCCGCTTTTTCTCTTTATACAAAGGAGAAAAAGCGGCGGAAAAAGAGAAACTTAACAAAGATGTCATGGACCGCAGCGAAGACGCCGCCAATCAGGTAAAGTTCTTTGGGGATGCACCCTTTCTTTCAAGAAAGGGTGCGTGCTATGAATACTATCCAATCACTCCGTGGGCGCGCTGCCGTCGTCGTTGTAGCTGACCTCGGACGCCGTGGCGATGCCGGCCAGGGCCTTGGCCTCCTCGTACCAGCCGTCGTAATAGTTGGCGGCCAGGGCCTTGGCCAGGAGGCCGTTGACCTTGGCGAGCAGCTCAGTGCTGTTCTTGTTCAGCAGGATCACGTTGTTTTCGTACTTGGGGTCCACCTCGAAATCATAGCCCGTGAACGCGATGTCCGGGTTGTTGCTGATGATGGCCTCCCCGTTCCCGTGGGCCACGGCCAAAGCGTCGATCTTTCCGGTCTGCAGGGCCAGCACGGCATCGTCGATGCTCTTATAGACCACCATCTCCGCCCCGGCGGGGATCAGCGCCTCCTGGACCAGCTTCTCCTGGAGGGACGCGGCCTGGGCGCCCACCTTCCAGCCGGAGAACCCGGCGGCCTCCGTGACGGTGCCCTCCTTGGCCTTCACGGTGATGACGGACTGCTGGGTCTCGTTGTCGCCGGCGATGTAGTAGTCGGAGAGCAGGTAGTTCTCCTCCCGCTCCGCCGTCCAGGAGAAGCCGGAGATGGACATATCCACGGACCCCAGCTGCACCGCCGTCTGGCAGGCGTCAAAGCTCATGGGCTTGATCTCCAGCGTCAGCCCCAGCTCCTCCGCCAGATACTTGGCCAGGGTGATGTCGAAGCCCACAAACTGGTCCTGGCCGGTCTTGCTGGTGTCCACGAACTCCATGGGCGCAAAGTCCGGGGACATGGCCACGGTCAGGGTCGTCTTTTCCGCTGCCTTCTTGCATCCGATCACGCTCAGCAGCATCGCCGCCGCCAAAAGGATCACGATCGTTCTTTTCATGTTCGTTCCCTCCGTTTCTTGATGTTGCCCCGTAGTATACACGCATGTTTATTCTTTGTCAATGCATTTTTATAAATTTATTTCCAGTAATTTCGATGTTTTGGTTTTTGGTATACACAAAATATGCAGACAAGGCCTCTCCGTTGTCCAACAAAAAAACATGGCGATCAGTATCGCCATGCCGATGTTCTATCGTATCCCCATGGAGGTTCTCTTTTGCGCGCCTGTTTCTGCCATAAAGGGAAAAGGTCGCGAATCGCCCCTACCTCACGTAGCACCGGGGGTCGAGGGTGCCGTTGAAATGGTCGATCACGTTTTGCGCGGCGGCCCGGTTCATGGCGAGGAAGTTCTCCGTGGTGAAGGGCGCGGTGTGGGGCGTGAGCACCACGTTTTTGACGCCGACGAGGGGCGAGTCCGTGCAGGGCTCGTGGGGGAACACGTCCACCGCGGCGCCGCCCAGATGCCCGCTTTCCACCGCCGCCTTCAGCGCCAATACGTCCATGATGGGGCTGCGGGCCGCGTTCAAAAAGTAGCTGCCCGGCTTCATCTGGGCGAACCGGTCTTGATCGAACATGCCCGCCGTCTCCGGGGTCAAAGGCACGCAGACGGCCACGAAATCGCTCTCTTGCAGCAGCTCCTTCAGGGGCGCGTACCGGACGCCGTAGGCATCTTCCCACGCCGCCTCAGGGTGGCGGCAGGTGTAGAGCACCCGCATGTCGAAGGCCGTGGCCCGCCGCGCCAGCTCCTTGCCGATGCCGCCGAAGCCCACCAGGCCCAGGGTGCGGTTCTTGGCCCCCAGGCTCATCCGCCGGTCCCAGATCCTCTGATGCATGAGCCGGTTCTCGGCTTCCACGTTCCTGGCAAAATGGAGCAGCAGCGCCATCAGATGCTCCGCCACGGCGCCCTCCACCTGGCCCACGGTGCGCACCAGGGCGATCCCCAGCCGGCGGCAGGCGTCCACGTCCACGGAATCGTAGCCGATGCCCCGCCGGGAGATCAGCTTCAGCGCCGGGCACTGGCTGAGCAGCGCCCCCGAGTAGTTCTCCAGGCCTGCGATGACCGCGTCCGCGTCCTTGAGGTAGGGGAGGAGCGTATCCCCGCCGGCGCCGATGCCCAGCTCCACCGCCGGCTGATCGACGATCGTAAAGCCGGCCGCCTGCAGGAGCCTGCGGGAGGCTTCGTCCGTATAGTTCCTGGCCAGGATGGCCACCTTTTTCATAGGAGCCCCTTTCGTATGATCCTATGGTTATCCCAAATGTGCTTCTCTTTTTTGGGCACCTTTTTTCCTCTTCACCGAAGAGAAAAAAGGTGCGAAAAAGGTCCCTTTACTCCCCCTCGGCGATCTGCCGGGCCACGAACACGCCGGAGGCCGAGGCGTGGGAAAGGGAGTGGGTGATGCCGCTGCCGTCGCCGATGATGTACAGCCCCGGGTACCGGGTCATGAGCTTCTCATCTAGCGACACCTCCATGTTGTAGAACTTCACCTCCACGCCGTAGAGGAGCGTGTCGTCGTTGGCGGTGCCCGGCGCGATCTTGTCGAGGGCGTAGATCATCTCGATGATCCCGTCCAATATCCGCTTGGGGAGCACCAACGAGAGATCCCCGGGCGTGGCGGCCAAGGTGGGCGTCACCAGCCCCTTCTCGATCCGCTTCACGGTGCTCCGCCGGCCCCGGACCAAATCCCCGAACCGCTGGACCATGACGCCGCCCGCCAGCATGTTGCTGAGCCGGGCGATGCTCTCGCCGTAGAGGTTGCTGTCGTTGAAGGGCTCGGTGAAGTGCTTCGACACCAGCAGCGCAAAGTTGGTGTTCTCCGTGTGCATGTCCTCCCGCTCGTAGCTGTGGCCGTTGACGGTGACGATGCCGTTGGTGTTCTCCGTGACCACGATGCCGTTGGGGTTCATGCAGAAGGTGCGCACGTTGTCCTCGAACTTCTCGGTCCTGTACACGATCTTGCTCTCGTAGAGCTCGTCGGTCAGGTGGGAGAACACCACCGCCGGCAGCTCCACCCGCACGCCCAGGTCCACCCGGTTGCTGCGGGTGGGGATCTCAAGGCGCTTGCAGATCTCCTCCATCCACTTGCTGCCGCTGCGGCCCACGGAGATCACCAGCTTTTCGCAGCTGAAATCCCCCTTCTCCGTGTGGACGGCGTACCCGCCTTCCTCCACGGTCACGTCCTCCACCGGCGTGTCGAAGTGGAAGTCCACCGTGTCCTTCAGGTACGAAAACAGGTTCTCCAGGACCACGTAGTTGATGTCCGTGCCCAGGTGCCGGACCGACGCGTCCAAAAGGTTCAGCTTGTTCTCGATGCACAGCTTCTTGAACCGGGTCCCGGCGGTGGAGTAGAGCTTCGTCCCCGCGCCGCCGTAGGCCATGTTCACCTCGTCCACGTATTTCATGAGCTCCAGGGCCTGGCGCTTTCCGATGTGCTCGTAGAGGGTGCCGCCGAAGTCGTTGGTGATGTTGTATTTCCCGTCGGAGAAGGCGCCCGCGCCGCCGAAGCCGGACATGATGGAGCAGGTCTTGCACTTGATGCAGCTCTTGATCCTCTCCCCGTCGATGGGGCAGCGCCGCTTCTGCAGGGGGTGCCCCGCCTCGAACACCGCCACCCGCTTCTCAGGGGCCAGCTTCTTCAGTTCGTAGGCGGAGTAGATGCCGCCCGGGCCGCCGCCCACGATGATCACGTCATAGTTTGTTGTCATAGAGGTACCTTTCAAAGAGGGTTTTTGCCGCTTTTTCTCTTTAGACAAAGAGAAAAAGTGGCGGAAAAAGAGAAACTTAAGGATGATATCGGGGCAGCATCACGGGAGCAATACTCCCCAAATGAAGTTCTTTTGGCAGCACCTTTTCTTTCAAGAAAAGGTGCGAGGCTTCCAATACGTTCCTATTTCCCCAGCACCACGCTGGTCTGGCCCTCGATCTCCAGCTTGGTCCCGGAAAGGCTGGCCCCGTGCATGCCGACGACGGCCCGGAGCGTGCCGAAGTCGCCGATGGCGGAAAGGTCGACGCTCTGGCTGTTCCGGCTGGGGTTATGGAGCACCAGCACCGTGTCCCCGTCCAGCGTGGCGGTGAACCCGCCCACCTTGGACCCGTTGACGGCCACGGCCTTGTACTCGCCCCGGGCGATGGCCGGGTTCGCCTTTCGGATCATGATGAGCTTCTTATAATAGTTGTACAGGCTGTTGGGGTCCTCCATCTGCTGCTTGGCCCCCTTCTGGATCTGCTTGTCCCGGCCGTAGGTGGTCCCCTCGGGGTCCTTCACCGTGTCCTCGTCCCCCCAGACCATGGCGAGCCGCCGGTTGGCGTCGGTGTTCGCCGCGCCCCGGGACCCACGCATGCCCAGCTCCTCCCCGTAGTAGAGGAAGGGCGACCCGGGCCCCAGCACGTACAGGTTGGCGGCCATCTGCATGTTCCCGGACTCCACGGTCAGCGCCCCCACGATCCGGTCCATGTCGTGGTTGGAGAGGAAGGGCACGAACATGGCGTCCGGATTGGTGCCCCGGATCTTCTGAAGATACTTCTCCACGTACTGGGCCATCTTCCCGGCGTTCCCCTGCTTGGCGGTCTCCGCCATGAGCCCGCTCACCTGGGCCACGGTGAAGTTGAAGCAGTTGGTGGCGGGGTAATAGAGGTCCGTGACCCCGTCCCCGTCCCAGACCTCCGCCACGGTGTACAGCCCCGGGTACTCGCTGCGCAGGGTGGTGAGATACTCCGTCCAGTACTCCACGCTCCGCTTGTGGTCCCCGAAGTAGACGTACTTGGCGGCGTCGAAGCGGAACCCGTCCAGCCCCCGATCGAGGTAGTACCGGCTCAGCTTCAAGATCTCCTCCCGGACGGCGGGGTTGTCGAAGTTCAGCTCCGGCATCCCGTCGTAGAAGTTGCACTCATAGTAGACGTCCGTGCCGGACAGGGGCGCGAAGGCCCGGCCCGCCGGCGCCTGCTCTCCCTTGGTATAATAGGTATAGAACTCGTAATAGGGATTCGTGGTGTCCCCCTGCCGATGGGCCTTGGTGAACTCCCCGAACCAGGAACAGGACCGGGCGGTGTGGTTGATGACCAGGTCCAGTATGAGCTTCACCCCCCGGCTGTGGCAGAGGGCGATGAGATCGTCCAGATCCTGCTGGGTGCCGAACTTGGGGTCGATGGTGTAGTAGTCCGTCACGTCGTACTTATGATAGGAGGGGGAGGAGAAGATGGGGGAGAGCCAGATGCCTTCGATGCCCAACGACTTGCCGGAGTTGGGGTCCCCGTCGTTCAGGTAGTCGAATTTGTCGATGATGCCCCTCAGGTCCCCGATGCCGTCCCCATTGGAATCGGAGAAGGAGCCCACGAAGATCTCGTAGAACACCCGGGCGTTGTCCTGCACGTCGTAGCCGGTGGCAAGCAGCGGGTCCGTGATCGCGTACTCCGCCGCAGGGGCCTCGGTGGGCTCCGCGGTGGGCGCCTCCGTGGGCGCCTCCGTTGCCGCAGGCGTTTCGGCGGTCTTCACCCGGACGCAGCCGGTGAACAGCAGCACCGCGGCCAAAAGAAGGCCCAATACTCGTTTACCCATGGTCAATTCCCCTTTCATGGTGGGTTTATATTAATGATATACCTATATCGGGTGGTTTTGTCAAGACGATCCCTTTTCATTCGTTCGGATTCGTGGTATATTCAAAAGCATGGAACAGAAATCCTTGTACACACAGGCAGAACTGGAGTCTGCCCGGGCCAAAGAGAAGCGGACTGGCCGGGCCATGGCCATCGTGGCCGGGCTGGGCCTGGTCCTGTGCGTCCTTTGCTGCTGCTTCACCACCCGCCAAAACCAGGGCGTCACCCTGCCCTTGACCGTGGGCACGTCCATCCTGACCGGGTGGATCGTGATCTTTCTCTCCCACAGCCGCTTCGACGGCGCCCGGGCAGAAGCCCGCCACGTGGAGCTCATGCTCACCGGCCCCCGGGAGCGGTTCTCCGGCCGCTTCACGAAACAGCCCGGCGTCTACCGGGTGAAGCGGGGCGTCAGCATCCAAAAGGTCCGCCAGGAGGAGGAATTCCACGAGACCATGCTCACCGTTTCGGCGGAGAAGGCGGCCTTTCTCCCGGACGCCTTCACCGGCACCGTGGAGACGGTCTACGACTGCATCGTGTCCTTCGAGGAGGCGGAGGTATGAAGGGGATCCTCAAAAACCTGCACCGCTACGTCCTCTGGGCCCTCATCAGCCTGGTCTTCTGGGCCTGGATCATCAGCCGGATCACCGACGCCCCGGCGGGCCGGAAGGTGACCCTGTACGCGGATCTGCCGGCTCTCGATCGGCAGGCCCTGTCGGAAGCTCTGGAAAAGGACTTGCCGACGGGCATCCGCTTCGTGGAAGCCTGGGCCTTCACCGACGAGATGTTCTCCCCCGGCAACGTGACCATGGGGGACCTGTTCATCGTCTCGGGAGAGCAGGCCGAGACCTATCTTCCCAGCTTCGCCCCCATCGACGAGAGCGCCTTCCCCGGCGGGACCTTCTATACCTTCGAGGGCAAGACCTACGGCGTCTGCCTCTTTGACGAGGCGGCGGGCATCCGTATCGGGACCAGGTATCTGGCCTTCGAGCCCGGGGAGACCTATTACCTCTTTTTCGGCGAAAAATCCAAGCATCTGGGGGCGTGGAACGGCTCCGGGGACGATGCCGCCGTGCCCGTCGCCCGGACGCTGCTGACCCTGCCCTGAGAAGCAAAAAAAGTATAGTTCAAATATTTACATTTTTTTCAAATCCCGTTGACTTATTCAAAAAATGGGTGTAAATTATATATACATCGTGGGGCAGGTGGCGCAGTTGGTTTCCAAGCTGCGCCATTGGCCTCGGATGAATTTTTTTCGGCATGAAAAATGCACGATTCACAGGAGGAATGAGCATGAAAAAAACGTTAGCTATCGTACTGGCGCTCGTCATGATCCTCGGCGTGATCGGCTGCTCCAGCAAGCCGGCCGCTACCGAGACCAAGACCGAGACCAAGACCGAGACTCAGGCCGAAGCGGCTCCCGCTGCCGAGGCTGCGGCCCCCGCTGCTGAGCAGGCTGCTGACAGCCCGCTGGCCGGCACCTACGACATCAACGTGTGGGTTGGCGAAGCCGCCGTCGATCTGACCAAGAAGCAGATCGAGGACTTCAACAACAGCAACAGCATGGGCATCAAGTTCAACGCCACCGTCAACGGCGTGTCCGAAGCCACCTCCGCCGATCAGATGCTGGTGGACGTTTCCGTGGGCGCGGATATCTACTGCTTCGCCCAGGATCAGTTCGCCCGTTTGGTCCAGGGCGGCGCTCTGGCCGAGCTGGACGCTGAGGCGGCTGCCGCGGTCAAGGAAGCCAACGATCCCGTCGTGGTCGGCGCTGCCACCGCCGGCGACAAGATGTACGCCTATCCTCTGACCTCCGATAACGGCTACTTCATGTACTATGACAAGACCGTCATCCCCGATGAGGACGTGGACTCCCTGGAGAAGCTGATCGAGGACTGCGAGAAGGCCCAGAAGTACTTCGCTTTTGAGACCAACACCTCCGCCTGGTACATCGCCTCCTGGTTCTTCGCCACCGGCTGCAAGTCCGAGTGGACCACCGACGACGACGGCGCCTTCATCTCCGTGGCCGACGACTTCAACTCCGACAAGGGTCTCATCGCCGTCAAGGGCATGAAGAAGCTGGTGGACTCCAAGTACCACGTGTCCTCCTCCTCCGGCGACGAGTTCGCCTCTGACGCGGCCATCGTGGTCACCGGCACTTGGAACTTCGAAGCCATCCAGAAGCTTCTGGGCGACCATATGGGCGTCACCGACCTGCCCTCCTTCGAGGTGGACGGCAAGGAGTATCACCTGGGCTCCTTCAACGGCTGCAAGCTCATGGGCGTCAAGCCCCAGTCCGATTCCATCCGGCTGCTGGCCCTCCAGCTGCTGGCTGAGTATCTGACCGACGAAGCCCGCCAGATGGAGCGGTTCGACGCTCTGTCCTGGGGTCCCTCCAACCTGAACGCCCAGAAGTCCGACGCGGTCCAGAACAACCCGGGCCTCGCCGCTCTGATCAAGCAGAACCAGTACGCCATTCCCCAGGGCCAGATCCACGGCGCCTGGTGGGATATCGCCAAGGTCATCGGCGATGACGTGAAGGCCGCCACCGACGAAGCCGGCCTCAAGCAGGCTCTGCAGAACTACTACGACAAGATCTCCGCTCTGTTCACCATGACCGAAGAGGAGAAGTCCGCCTGGTCCGTCATCGGCGCCATCTGCGGCACCAACTGGGACACCGACTTCCCCATGACCGAGATCGAGCCGGGCGTCTGGCAGTCCGAGCCCCTGGAGCTCCACGCCGGCGAGGAATTCAAAGTCCGCAAGGGCGCCAGCTGGGATGAGAACTACGGCATGAAGGACGGCGTCACCGTGGCCGGCGGCATGGACAATGCCAAGGTCCCCGCGGACGACGTCTACACCATCACCATCGACACCAACGTCCCCGAACTCAAGTTCGTCAATCAGGACGGCATCCTGCCTGAGGCTGCTCCCGTTGAAGAGGCGGAGCCCGCTGCCGAGGGCGAGGCTGTGGCCAACACCTGGGCCGTCATCGGTGCGCTGTGCGGCACCAACTGGGACACCGACTTTGCCATGACCGAGAAGGAAGGCGTCTGGACCTCCGACGCTCTGGAGCTCAAGGCCGGTGACGAGTTCAAAGTCCGCGCCAACGGCGCCTGGGATCTGAACTACGGCGTCACCGAGGGCGCCACCGTGGCCGGCGGCGACAACCTGAAGGTGGAGGCCGACGGCACCTACATCGTGACCCTGGATCTCACCGATCCCGAAGCCCCCGCCCTGTCCTTCGCCGAGAAGGAGCCCGACACCTGGGCCGTCATCGGCGGCATCTGCGGCACCGCCTGGGATACCGACTTTGCCATGACCGAAGTGGAGCCCGGCGTCTGGAAGTCCGACGCTCTGGAGTTGAAGGCCGGCGAGGAGTTCAAAGTCCGCGCCAACGCCGATTGGGCCGTCAACATGGGTCTCGATAACGGCGTGGCCGTCCAGGATGGCCCCAACGTGAAGGTGGAGGCCGATGGCACCTACGTCATCACCCTGGACCTGAACGAGAACACGCTGGTTGCGAATGCTGAGTAAGCAAAAAAGCATGAAATTCGATCTTCGATAAAGCGTTGCCGCTTTGATCGGACCTGATTTCATCGGATCTCGGTTGGAGCCGGAAAGAGGCTCCAACCGAGTTTTTAGTTTGAGGGGGACATATGAAGAAATATTCTGATCTGGAGTATTTGAAGCTTTCCAAAGGAGAGCGGTTCAAATACAAATTCCTCAGCTTCTTTGCCGCCATCCCCGTAGCGATAGGAAATCTCTTCAAGGGCATCGGAGGATGGTTCAAAAAGGCCGGCCTCTCCATCGCCAACGAGGCGAAGGACATCTGGACGACCTTCGTGCAGGGAGATTGGAAAACCAAGCTATCTTTTCTCATCATGGGCTTTGGCTGCCTGGCCCGGGGCCAGATCCTGCGGGGTCTGCTGTTCCTGGCCTTTGAGCTGGTCTTCATCGGGTACATGGTGCTCATGGGGGCCGAGTACCTGGGCCTGCTGTCCACGTTGGGCACCAAGGGCCCCTATCAGATGACGGAAAAGATCGAGCTCATGCCCGGTCGGTTCCGTGAGGTGGTCAAGACCGTCACCTATGCGGACGACCCCACCATCCACAACTCCTTTAAGATCCTGCTCTACGGCGTGCTGACCATCTTCTTCATCGTGGCGTTCGTCTACACCTGGCGGGTGAACGTGAAGCAGAACAAGATCGCCGAGGGCATCCTCAGATCCGGCAAGAAATTGAAGAGCGGCAAGGACGACCTTCGCTCCATGGTGGACGACAAGTTCCACGCCACGCTCCTCGCCCTGCCGTTGACCGGCATCCTGCTGTTCACGGTGCTGCCCTTGGTGTTCATGATCCTGGTGGCCTTCACCAACTACAGCTCCGCCCACAACGGCGGCGAGACGGGCCTGTTCCACTGGGTCGGGCTCCAGAACTTCCAGACCCTGTTCTCCTGGGACGTGGGCGGCGTCAACTACTCCGCCACCTTCGGTGAGATCCTGCTCTGGACGCTGATCTGGGCCTTCTTCGCCACCTTCACCAACTACTTCCTGGGCATCGCCGTGGCCATGATCATCAACAAGAAGGGCATCCGCCTCAAGAAGCTGTGGCGGACCGTGCTCATCATGACCATCGCCATCCCCCAGTTCATCTCCCTGCTGTACGTGAGCAAGATGTTCACCCTGAACGGCTTGTTCAACGGCTTCTTGATGGATCTCGGGATCATACACACGGCCATAGACTTCTGGGGTACGCCCACCCTGGCCAGGGTCATGGTCATCATCATCAACATCTGGATCGGCATCCCGTACCTCATGCTGATCGCCACCGGTATCTTGATGAACATCCCGGCGGACCTGTATGAATCCGCCAAGATCGACGGCGCCAGCGGCTGGAAGCAGTTCTCCAAGATCACGCTGCCCTACATGCTGTTCATCACGGGTCCCTACCTGCTGACCAGCTTTACCGGCAACATGAACAACTTCAACGTCATCTACCTGCTGACGGGCGGCGGCCCGCACGTGAACCTCTCCAACGGCGCCGGTAACCCCGGTGACACGGACCTGCTCATCACGTGGTTGTTCAACATCACCCAGAAGGGCTTCGGCGAGGACGGCGCCCAGTACTACCTGGCTTCCGTCATCGGTATCCTGGTGTTCATCGTGGTTGCCGTCATCTCGCTCATCGTGTACAACCTGTTGCCCTCGGTGAAGAATGAGGAGGACTTCCAATGAAAAACAAGAATCAAATCCCGGCAACGATCTTGCTGGTCCTGGGCGCTGTGTTGACCGCCGGCGGCATCTTCCTGCTCGTCAACCGGTTCTCGCCCATGTGGAGCTTCTCCCATAAGTACATGACGGACAACGCCATCTTCGTGATGCTGGGCATCCTGGGCCTGTTCCTGGGCGTCGTCGGCCTGCTCCTTTCCCGCAGCCTCTTCAAGGAGGGTCGGGAGATCCAGGAGGGCGAGGGCCTGAAGCAGCATATGGGCATGAAGGCCTCGGCCCGGATCAGCAACACCGTCATCTACGTGCTGCTGGTGCTCATCAGCATCGTCTGGCTGGTCCCCTTCTTCTGCATCGTGGTCCAGTCCTTCCGTGTGAACCCCACCGGCATGACCCGGTATCTGTTCAACAACCCCGACGCGGCGCTCAAAGAGGGCCTGACCATCCGGTTCGGGCTGGACAACTACCGGCGGCTGTTCCAGGAGACCAAGTTCCCCCGGTGGTACCTCAACACCTTCATCATCGCGGTGGTGGTGGCGGTGGTGCAGACCATCATCGTGCTGTGCATGTCCTACACCCTGTCCCGCTTCCGTTTCAAGCTCCGCAAGCCCCTGATGCAGTTCATGCTGATCCTGGGCATGTTCCCCGGGATGCTCACCATGATCATCCTCTATCAGGTGTTGAAGGACATCGGCCTTGCGGGCGCAAACGCCATGCCCGGTTTGATCCTGGTCTATGTGGCGTCCTCCGGCATGGGCTACTACGTGTCCAAGGGCTTCTTTGACACGATCCCCAAGTCCCTGGACGAGGCGGCCCGTATCGACGGCGCCACCCGCGCGCAAGTGCTCTACAAGATCATCCTGCCGCTCGCCAAGCCCATCGTCATCTACACGGTCCTGACCGCGTTCATGGGCCCCTGGGGCGACTTCGTATTCGCAAAGTACGTCACCGGCGTTACGCCGGAGGCATGGAACGTGGCCGTCGGTTTGCAGCAGTGGCTGTCGACCAGCACGAACATCAGTGAAAACTACACCATGTTCTGCGCGGGCGGCGTTATCGTGGCGATCCCGGTGGTCATCCTGTTCATGTGCTTGCAGAAGTACTATGTTGAGGGCGTCACCGGCGGCGCAGTCAAAGGTTGATCTGGAACGCTAATGCGAGAAGAAAAGGAGAATTAGTATGGCAAGTGTAAAACTGACCAACGTAAAGAAAGTTTACGATAACAACGTGGTCGCCGTGCACGACTTCAATCTGGACATCAAGGACAAGGAGTTCGTGGTGTTCGTCGGTCCCTCCGGCTGCGGCAAGTCCACTACCCTGCGCATGGTGGCGGGCCTCGAAGACATCAGCGGCGGCACCGTGGAGATCGACGGCGAGGTGGTCAACGACCTGCAGCCCAAGGATCGGAACATCGCCATGGTCTTCCAGAACTATGCGCTGTATCCCCATATGTCGGTGTATGACAACATCGCCTTCTCCCTCAGGCTCCAGAAGATGCCCGAGGACGTGATCTACTCCAAGGTCACCAACGCGGCGGAGATCCTGGGCATCACCGATTACCTCATGCGTAAGCCCCGGGCCCTGTCCGGCGGCCAGCGGCAGCGTGTGGCCATCGGCCGCGCCATGGTCCGGGATTCCAAGGTGTTCCTCATGGACGAGCCCCTCTCCAACCTGGACGCCAAGCTCAGGAACCAGATGCGTGCCGAGATCATCCTGCTCCGGCAGAAGCTGAACACCACCTTCATCTACGTGACCCACGACCAGACCGAGGCCATGACCCTGGGCGATCGGATCGTCATCATGAAGGACGGCTACATCCAGCAGGTGGGCACCCCCGCCGAGGTGTTCGAGAAGCCCACGAACCTGTTCGTGGCTGAGTTCATCGGCGCGCCCAAGATGAACATCGTCAAGACCGACCTGGTGAAGGAGGGCAACCGGTACTTCGTGACCCCCTGCGGCTCCAGGATCGAGGTCACCGGCGAGAAGGGCGAGCTGCTGAACGAGAAGTGCGTCCCCAGCGGCAGCATCCTCCTGGGCGTCCGGCCCGAGCACATGAAGCTGGCCTTCGCCCCCGGCGAGAACACCATGTCCGCCCGGCTGGAGGTCAACGAGATGATGGGCAGCGAGCTGCACCTCCACGTGTTCACCGAGGACGGCACCCGCTGGATCGTCCGCGTGCCCACCATCGACCTCACCCAGGAGCAGCGCGCCTCCCTCAAGAACGGCGCCCAGGTGTACATCACCTTCGAGGGCAAGGTCATGCACTTCTTCGATCCCGAGACGGAGAAAAACCTGATCTATTGATAGGTATGTATTAGAATTGTTCCCTTTTCTTGAAAGAAAAGGGAACGCCAAAAGAACTCAAATGGGAAGTATGGCTTGCGCTGTACTTCCCATTACTTTTCTTGTGCTTTTCTTTTTGGCACTTTTTCTTTTCACTGAAAAGAAAAAGTGCGAAGAAAAATCAATCTATAACGACGAACGAACAGGCTCCCAGTACGCCCTTTTCGTACGTGCCGATCTGGAAGAGGGGCTTGCCAGTCAGTTCCGTTTTCACCACCTTGTTCGATGGGTTCAAAGCCAAGGTCAGCTTCCCGCGACGGTAAACCAGCAGCGGGTCGTCCTTCCGGGCGTGGACCACTTCCAAGCTCCCGTCCGCCTGCAGCTCCGGGAAGCGGTGCCGCAAGGCCAAAATGGCCTTCACCGTGTTGAGGAGAGAATCGGGGTCCTGCGCCTGCCCCTCCGCCGTGGGGGCAACGGGGGCGGGGTCCACGGGCAGATATAGGGATTCCGGCTTCCCGTCGGAGAAGCCCAGGTTCTTCCCCGGGGCCCACTGCATGGGGGTCCGGCTGCCGGTGCGGGTGTAGCCCCCCTCCTTGGTGGGCAGGGTGGACAGGTACCGCATGCCGATCTCGTCCCCGTAGTAGAGGAAGGGGACCCCGGGCAGGGTGAACAGCAGGGCGCAGCCCACCTTCAGCTGCCCCTCGGTGAGGTACCAGCTGATCCGGGGCGTATCGTGGTTCCCGGTGATGAAGCTGATATACCCCTTGTCCCGGCTGATCCCGTACCGGTCCAGGTAGTCCCTCACGAAGGGGAGGGGGTCGTTGCCCTTCAAATAGGCGTCCGCCGACCGGACCAGCCGGTTGTAGCCGTTCCCCTCGTGGTCCAGATAGAAGTCCATGTCGAAGTCCGCCAGATTCAGGGCCTGCCGGGGCCAGCCCCACTCTGCCACGTAGGCCGATTCGGGAAACTCGGCCCTAAGCTCCCCCAGCAGCTCCTTCCACAGGGCGCAGGTATGGCTCTTGTCGTCGTCGTCCCCCTTGATGAGGGAGTTGGCCATGTCCACCCGGAACCCGTCGCAGCCCTTTTCGAGCCAAAAGCGCATCACGTCCGCCATGGCGTTTCGGGTGGCACGGGCGGCGGGGGCGTCCGCGGGGGTCTGCCAGGGCTCCGTGACCTTGGCCCAGCCGTAGTTCAGGGCCGGCTGGCACTTGAAGAAGTTCAGCATATAGGTGCCGTTCCTCGGGGTCTCGCCGCCGATGTAGGGGTGGCCCGGGGTGCCCTTGATCCAGAAATCGGTCCACACGTACCGGTCGGAGAATTCGTTCCGTTCCGCCTTCCCGCTTTCCAGAAACCAGGGATGCTCCTCGGAGGTGTGGCCCGGGACCAGATCCAGAAGGACCCGGATGCCCAGCCGATGGGCCTCCTGAAAGAGGGCATAGAGGTCCTCGTTGGTGCCGTAGCGGGGGGCCACCAGCTTGTAGTCCCGCACGTCGTAGCCCCCGTCTTTGAAAGGGGAATCGAAGCAGGGGTTCAGCCACAGGGCGTTGCAGCCCAGCCCCTTCACGTAGGGGAGCTTCTGCCGGATGCCGTTAAGGTCGCCGATCCCGTCCCCGTTGCTGTCGTAGAAGGAGGAAGGGTAGATCTCGTAGAACACGGCGTCTTTGAGCCAATCGGGTCTGTTCATGGTCATTCTCCTATTTATTTTTAGTAGCACAAGCGCGGTGTAGCCGCGCGTACGTAACTAATTGAGGAAGAACGGGCGGCTCCGAATATGTCAAATTCAGCGACATGTGCGGTGAATTTGACACCTTGCAGCTCTTGCCGCCCGGTGATCCAAACGTAAGCTCAGCTTGCAGAGCGTCGTTTGGTCATAGGCAAGAGCTGGAAGCGGAGCGAACGCGAAGCCTCAGTCTGGCGAAGCCTTCAGGGTTCGGCAGACTGAAATAGCCTCATGGGGGCAGGCGTCCCGGCACTTGCCGCAGCGGATGCATTCGGGGCTGTTGGGGTGGTGCACCACGTCCACGTCCATGGGACAGGCAGCCTTGCATTTGCCGCAGCGGACGCACTTAGATTCCGCCACCTCCATGCGATAGAACCCCACGCCGTTGAAGAGGCCGTAGAAGGCCCCCAGGGGGCAGAGGTACTTGCAGAAGGGCCGATAGACGAACAGGGCCAGGAGGACGATGGCCACGGCGACGGCCAGCTTGACGTAGAACAGGGTCCCCCGCAGTTCCGCATACTGGGGGTTCAGGGAGGTGAGGGGCAGCCCCGCCTCCAAGAGGCCCGCCGGGCAAAGGTACTTGCAGAAGGCAGGCTCCTTCAGCAGCAGGGCCAGGACCACCAAAAGGATCAGGATCACATATTTCAAATACCGCAGGGGCCGATCCAGCCACCGGGGCAGCTTTACCTTGGGCAGGGGCACCCGCGCCAAAAGGTCCTGCAGCAGCCCGAAGGGGCAGAGAAAGCCGCACACCAGCCGGCCCAGGACCACCCCGAACAGCAGCAGCGTCCCCAGCACGTAGGCGGGGAACTGCCCCCGCTTTCCCAGAGCCGCCTGCAGCGACCCGATGGGGCAGGCCCCCAGGGCCCCGGGGCAGGAATAGCAGTTGAGCCCCGGCACGCAGAGGAGCTTCGTCTTCCCCTGGAAGATGACGCCCCGGAAGAACCCCGGGACATAAGCGTTCTGGGCCAGGGCGGCGAGGGCCTGTATGAGGGTGCGGCGGCTCTGTCGTTTCATGCGCCCAACCCCATGCATTCGAGGCAGATATAGATGGCCTTGCGCAAGGTGGTCAAGGCCTGGCCCGTGGCCGCGCCCCAGGCGATCATGGCTATGGCCAGCCCCAGCAGGGCCCATTTGATCCATCCCGTCTTCATTTTCCGTTCAGCTGGTCCAGCCGGTTCTGGATCTGCTGCAGATAGGCGTCGGACACGGAGTCGCCGCCCTGGGGCACGCCCAGGATCCAGCCGCCCACCTCATTGCCGCTCCGGTCGAAGAAGACGGTGGTGGGGATGGCGTTCACCTTGCCCAAAAAGTTCTTAAACAGGCCCGTGGAGGTCTGGGAATCCAGGCAGGGGAAGGTGCAGCCGTTCTCCTCCAGAAGGGCCTTGGCTTCCTTCACGTCCTGGGGATCGTCCACCGTGATGGACAAAAAGCCCACGTTCTCCGGCAGCTTCCCGTAGAGCTCGCCCAGCTCCGGGAGCTCGCTCTTGCAGGGGCCGCACCAGCTGGCCCACACGTTCACCATGGTGAGGTCGTACTGGCCGAAGAACTCCTGGGTCACCTTCTGTCCCTCCAAGGTCTTGCCGGAGAAGGTGAAGGCGTATTGAGCGGGCGCAGCCTCCACCTGAGGCGCTTCCGTCTCGGCAGCCTCCGCCGGGGGCACTTCCGTGGGGGCGGGCTCCGGCTCGGCGGTGGGGGCGGGGGTCGGCGCCGGGGCGGCGTCGGTATTCACCTTTTGACAGCCTGCCAGAAGCAGCAGGAGCAGCAGGATGGCAATGGTCTTTTTCATCTATGTTCCTTTCCGCGCTGTGGAAGGGCGCTTTCGTCTGATCAGCTCTATCATACCCGAAAAGGGCCCGTCTATCAAGCCCGAATCCTGGGGGGAAGGTTGACAAACGGGCCGATGGGTGGTATTACTAATTGGCATAGTGCTATTTGGTGGATTTTGCGGGATTCCCGGGAAAAGCAAGGAAAGGGGAACAAGGAGATGAGAAAACTGGTGAGCGTGGCCCTGGCGCTGCTGCTCCTTTTTTCCCTGTCCGTTTTCCCTGCCTGGGCGGCGGAGGGGGACCCCGCCTCCTCTTCGGATACCTCCGGGGACGGAAGCAGCGGCTCCGGGAAACAGCCCTCCATCCAGCGCAGCCCCACGGAGGAGAAGTCCCTGGCCTATTGGGAGGCCACCCGGGGGAGCATCCAGCTCACGGGGGACTTGCGAAAGGACATTTTGATCATCACCCGGGCCCAGCTGGGGTATTCCGCGGATCTGCTCTACTATGAGCAGGAGCCCTCCGGCAAGCAGCGGTTCTATACCCGCTACGGGGAATGGTACGGGCGGAAGTTCAGCGACTGGTGCGACATGTTCGTGTGCTTCTGCATCTACTATGCCGGGGGCACCGACTACCCCTTCGAGTACAGCTGCATGCGCCACGTGTACGCGCTGAAGGAGGCCGGGTATTGGCGGGAGTGGAACTGCTATATCCCTCAGGCGGGGGATCTGGCCTTTTTCAATCCGGAACGAAAGCACCTGTATCCCGACCACGTGGGCGTGATCGAGGCGATCCTCCCCGGGGACGACACGACCCCGTCCCTGCTGCTGGTCATCGACGGGAACATGGCCAGCTCCAACTATGGGGCGCCCTGCGTCCGGCGGAGTGTCTACTCCGTGGCGGACGTGGTGGGCTACGGCGTCTATGAGCGGGGGAAGACCTATCCTCCGAAGGATACGGTCCGCTCCGAGGGCTGGCAAGTCATCGGCCCGGATTCCGTCTATTTCGTGGACTACCCCACCGAGGAGGCGCTCCGCTTCCTGGGGCTGCGGGGGACCAAGTATTACGAGTTCTGGTTCCCGGAGCCGACCCCCGACCCTGAGGCGTTGTCGCTGCGCGCCAGGGTACAGCAGATAGCGGAGGACGTTGACCTGCTTGAGCTGAAGCTGGCGCCGCTGTTGGGCTGGATAGAGGGGGACCGGTAAAGAGGAGCGGATCGGCTCCTTTTTTCGACGGGAACGCCACTTTTTCGGCGGTTGCAACCGCCGGTTGACAGATTGACGGCAAAAATTGGTAGCAGGCAACCGTCCGTTCAGGTACCATGGAGCCAGAAAACAGGGCCGGGCACACCGGACGAAAGGAGAAACACATGATCCTTGCAGACAAGATCATCGATTTGAGGAAGAAGGCGGGCTGGTCCCAGGAGGAGCTGGCGGAGAAGCTGGGCGTGAGCCGGCAGTCCGTTTCCAAGTGGGAGGGGGCCCAGTCCATCCCCGATATGAACAAGATCCTCCAGCTCTCCGAACTCTTCGGGGTGAGCACGGATTACCTTTTGAAGGACAGCATGGAGGCCGCGGAGACCGTTCCCTCCCAGGACACCGACGCCGAGGACGCCACCTTCGTGTCCATGGAGGAGGCCAACGCCTTCCTTTCCTATAAGGCCGAAAGCGCGCCGAGGATCGCCCTGGGGGTGCTGCTGTGCATCCTGTCCCCCATCGCGCTCATTCTTCTGGGCGGGGCCCAGGAGAGCGGGCGGCTGGCGATCACGGAGATGCAGGCGGCCATGATCGGGCTCATCGTGCTGCTGCTCATGGTGGCCGGGGCGGTGCTGCTGTTCGTGCTCACGGGCATGAAGGGGAGCAAGTTCGAGTATCTGGAGAAGAACGCCCTGGACACGGCCTACGGCGTTTCCGGCATGGTCAGGGAGCGGATGCAGCGGGAGGAGAGCGACCATACCCGCAGCATCGCCGTGGGCGTGGTCCTCTGCGTGCTGGCGGCCATCCCCCTGTTCGTGCTGCTTCTGTGGCGGGGCGAGGACGAGTTCTACGGCGTCCTGGGCGTCAGCGCCATCCTGACCCTGGCCGGCATCGGCGTGCATATCCTGGTGAAGGCCAGCATCCCCTGGGAGGGGTATCGGATGCTCCTGGAGGAGGGGGATTACACCCGCGACAGGAAGCGGACCAACCGGCAGTATGCCGGCATCTACTGGTGCATCGTCACGGCGGCGTATCTGGCGGTGAGCTTCCTCACCAACCGCTGGGACATGACCTGGATCATCTGGCCCGTAGCCGCCGTCCTCTTCGGCGCGGTGGGCGAGATCGGCAAGCTCCGGGGGAATAGGATGTGATTTATAGCATTTGTGCCTTTTCTTGAAAGAAAAGGCACCCCAAAAGAACTTTACTGGGGAGTACTGCTTAAGCGGTACTCCCCAGTTTTATTCAGTGAGCTTTTCTTTTTGCGCCGCTTTTTCTTTTCGACTGAAAAGAAAAAGCGGCAGAAAAACAATCAAACCCCTAAAACGCATCCTCCAGCGTAAAGCTGATGGGCCCCAGCTTGTCCATATCCGGGGCAAGGGACCCGTCCAGCCGATAGGTTCTGACGTCGATGCTGCGGCTGACCGGATCGAAGACGAGCAGCCGGAAGGCGTAGTCCTGCTGCCGCTGCATGTTCAGCATCAGCGCGTTCACCACCCGTTCCTGTTGCCCGTCCCCGTCGTCGTCATAGGCAAAGACCCGGGTGTAATAGTCGTCCATGTGCCCGCAGAGCACCAGCCTAATGGCGGGCCGGGCGGCGATCATCTGCTCCACCGACTGATAGTACCCGGTCCTGCTGAGCAGGAACCCGTGGATCACCAGCACGCAGGGCAGCTCCGGGTAGCTGGCGAGCACCTGATCCATCCAGTTGAGGGCGTCCCGATCCCGCCAGGTGTCCCAGCCCATGCCCAGCAGCAGGAGGTCCCGCCCGCCGGCGGACAGGATGCGGTAGAGGCTCTTGCCGCCCTTGTATTTCTGGGCTTCCGGGTACGCCTCCAGGAACGGCTGCTTCAGATAGGGGGTGAAATCCTGGACCACGGAGCCGATGTCGTGGTTCCCCGCCACGGGGAAGAAGAACAGCTCCTTGTCCAGCCCCTCCAGGAAAGGAGTGAAGTTCTCCCATTGCCAGGCCTTGAACCCGTTGTCCACCAAATCGCCGGTGTGGACCACGCCCAGGATGTTCTCGCTCACCCTATGCTCGTTAATCCACTGCCCCAGGGGCGCGAACAGCTCCGGGTACCCATAGGAGAAGGTCTGGGTGTCGGGCACCCACACCAGGGCAAAGGGCGTGGGCACCGGGGTCGGCACGGGCGTGGGGCTCGGCGTGGGCGTGGGCGACGCCGTGGGCGCCATGGTCAGCGGCACGGAGGTGGGCTCGGGCGTATCGGTGGGCGTATCGGTGGGCGCTGGCGTGGCCGTGGCGGCAGGCGTCTCGGTGGGCGCCGGCGTAGCCGTCGCCCGGGCCCGCTGCTCGGCGCAGCCAAACAGCAGGGCGACGCACAGCAGCCCCAGCACCAATGCTCGTTTCATCCCGGTCCCTCCCTTCCGTTTTTTCCTGTTTTATTTAACCGCAAACCAACGCAAATTGCAAGAAAAAGCTTTTGAAAAAAAGCAGCCCCTTTTCTCTAAAGAAAGGGGGCGCCGAAGATATTTATCTGTGGGATGTCTTTCATCAACGATCCCCAAAACCCAAAACGTTCTTTTCGGTGAAAAGGAACGAAACCTACATCCGTACCACCCGGCCCCCCAGGTACGCCGCCTCCTCGGGGTCATGGGTCACCATCAGCAGCGTCTTGCCCTTCGTGCGGGCCAGGACCGTGTCCATGACCTGCCGCCGGGTATCCTCGTCCAGGCCCTTGAAGGGCTCGTCCATGAGAAAGAGCTCCGCCGGATACAGCAGGCCCCGGGCGATGGCCACCCGCCGCTGCATGCCGCCGCTCAGCTCCCGGACGGGCTTTTGAAGGGCGTCCCCCAGGCCCAGCTCCGAGAGCAGGGAGACGATCTCCCCTTTGGGCACCTGCCGCCCCAGGGCCAGGGCCACGTTCGCCACCGCCGAGAAGGCGGGGCAGAGCCGATCCTCCTGGAACACGGCGCTGATCCCCTCCGGCAGGCCCGTCACCGTGCCCCCCGTGGGCGTCTCCAGGCCCAGCATAAGCCGAAACAGCGTGGTCTTCCCGCAGCCCGACTGCCCCAAAAGGCAGACGATCTCCCCCGGCTCCACCCGCAGCGAGAAGGGCGGCAGCGCCAGCTTTTCCCCGTAGGACTTGGTCAGTTGTTCGATCACGATGGCCATATCAGCGCCCCTCCCAGCGGTCGAAGGCGGCCTGCATCAGCCGCAGGAACAGCTTCTCGAACAGGACGCTGACCAGCACGATCACCACCGTCCAGGCCAGCAGATCCTCGGTCAGAAAATAGATCTTCGATTCGTACAGCTTCTCCCCGATGGACCCGGCGGCCACGCCGATGACCTCCGCCGCCACGCCGGACTTCCAGCTCATGCCCAGCGCCACGGAGCAGGCGGAGAAGAGGAAGGGCTTCAAGTGGGGCAGATAGATATACCCCAGCCGCCGCCACCAGCCGATGCGGAACACCTGGGCCATCTCCATAAGCTCCCGGTCCGTGCTGCGGATGCCCTCCAGCACGTTGGAGTAGATCACCGGGAACACCATGAGGAAGGAGATGAAGGTGGACAGCTGCCTTGCGGAGAAGAAGATCAGGCTGATGATGATGAACGACGCCACGGGCACCGTCTTAATGGTGATCACGTAGGGCCAGAGCAGGGTCTCCAACAGGGGCCATTTCCCCGACAGCACCCCCAGCAGGCACCCAAGAGCGAAGGCCAGCAGAAACCCCAGCACGATCCGGCTGAAGGAGAAGAGGAGCGTCTTCCAGAACCCGCTTTCCCCCACCAAAGTGAACAGCCGCCGGACCACCTCCAAGGGGGTGACCAGCAGCAGATGCATATCCAAAGCCATAGCTCCCGCCTGCCATACCAGCAGGGCGAGAGCTACGGCCAATGTCCTTCGTATGCTGTTTTTCTTCAGCAGCGCCTTCACGGCTGATAGTAGAAGCCCTCGCCCGGGAGCGCGCCGCCCACGGCCTTGGGATTGAGATCGAAGAGCACCGTGAGATACCCCTCGGCGGCGGTCTTCATCTCCTCACCGGTGAGGCAGACGATGTTGCAGGCGGGGATGGCCTTCTCGGCCACGGCGGCCTTCACGCCGATGTACTGTTCCACGAGAGCGGCGGCCTCGGCGGGATGCTCGTTCACGAACTGGGTGGAGGCGGCATACTCCTCCAGGAAGATCTTCACCGCCTCAGGATGCTCCTGCAAGAAGGCGGTGCGGACGATGAGCCCCCCGGTGATCAGGGTGCTGCCCACGTCGGCCCACTCCTTCGTCATATCCAGAGCCACCCGCAGGCCCTCCACCTTGCCCATGGCCACGGTGACAAAGGGCTGGGGCAGGACCGCCACGCCGTTCTCCACGGTGGAAAGCTGGGCCACCACCTCGGTGGGCTCGCTCTTCCACTCCATGGCCACGTCGCTGTCGATGCTGAGGCCGTTCTGGGAGAGCAGGTAGGCCAGGGCGTACTCCGGGGTGTTGCCCTTGCCGGTGGCGTAGATGGTCTTGCCCTTGAGATCCGCCACGGTCTTCACGGTCTCGCCGCCCTTCTCCAGCACGTACAGCACGCCCAGGGTGTTCACGGCCAGCAGGGTCACGCCGCCCTCGGACTTGTTGTACAGGACGGAGCCCGCGTTCACGGGCAGGGCCAGCATATCGAGCTCGCCCTTCAAAAGCTTGGGCGTCAGCTCGTCGGCGGCGGCCGCGATGGTGGACTCATACTTGTTCTTGGTCAGGCCCGCTTCGCTGTCGCTCAGGAGCTTCACCATGCCCATGGTGGTGGGGCCCTTCAGGCTCCCCAGGCGCATGACGACGGGTTCGGGATCGGCGGCGGCGCAGCCCGGGAACAGGACGAGAAGCAGCAGCGCGGCCAACAGCAGAGACATGTATTTCTTCATGGGATCTTTCCTTCTTTCTGCATGATTTGATGCAGAGCTATTATACCCACTTCCCACGGTTTATTATGTTGCCGTGGCAACAAATTTACGGCGTATACTCCGGGTCCTCCATGGCCCTTTTGAACCGGGGCAGGATGTGCAGCGCCATGGGCACGGCCATGAGGCAGGTGACCAGATCCGCCGCCGGCTGTGCCAGATACACGCCCCAGATGGCCGGGTCCAAAAGCTTGGGCAGCAGCAGCACGCAGGGGATGAAGGTGAGCCCCTGGCGGGCGACGGCCAACAGGGTGGCCCGAAGGGCCTTGCCCGTGGTTTGGAAGAGCATGTTGGACATGGTGACCACCGCCATCAGCGGCAGGGTGCAGCTCTGGCAGCGCATGGCGATGGTGCCCATACGGATGACCTCCGCATCGTCCCGGAACAGGGACACGATGGGGCCGGCGAAGAGGAAGGTGCAGGCGGACACCCCCAGCAGGAACAGCACCCCCACCTTGATGCAGAACAGATACGCCTCCCGGACCCGGTCGAACTTCCTTGCCCCCCAGTTGTAGCCGCAGACGGGCTGGAACCCCTGGCCGAAGCCCAGCAAGGCGGAGAACACGAAGAACATGACCCGGCTCACCACGGAGAAGGCGGCGATGGCCGCGTCCGCCTGGGAAAGGGGCACCGCGGCGGCCGCGGCAGCGTTGAGGCACAGGGTGGCCACGCTCCCGAACCCCTGGCGGAGCAGGGAGGGGATGCCCCCGGCCACGATGTTCTTCAGATAGTGGCCGTTGGGGGTCAGGTTCCTGAGGCGGATCTTCAAGCTGTCGCTTCGCAGGGTGCCCACGTACAGCACGCAGAAGCTGAAGATCTGGCTCACCACGGTGGCGGCGGCGGCGCCGCGCACCCCCATGCGGAAGGCAAAGATGAACAGGGGGTCCAACCCGATGTTCAGCACCGCCCCGGACACGAGGCCGATCATGGAGAAGAAGGCGTTCCCCTGGAAGCGCATCTGGTTGTTCAGCACGCAGGAGGAAAGGACGAAGGGAGCGCCGAAGAGGAGGGTGGTGTAATAGGCCCGGGCGTGGTCCACAGTCTCCTGGGCCACCCGGCTCGGGTCCGCCCCCAGCAGGTGCAGCAGCGGGGTGGCGAAGAGCCGGCCGAAGAGCAGGATGAGCCCGCCCATGACCAGGGCGCAGAAGAAGCCCGTGGCGGCCATCTTCTCCGCATCCTCCTGCTGGTTGGCCCCCAGGGAGCGGGACACGTAGTTGCCGGAGCCCTGGCCGAAGAAGAAGCCGAAGGCCTGCATCACGGTCATGAGGGGGAAGATGAGGCCTACCCCCGCCGTGGCGAAGGTGCCCATGCGCCCCACGAAGAAGGTGTCCGCCATGTTGTACAGGGAGGAGATCATCATGGAGGCGATGGTGGGGCCCGCCAGGCGCAGCACCAGCTTCCGGACGGGCTGGGTGGTCATGCGGATGAGTTTTTCGCTTCGTGCATCCATAGGTTCAGCTTTCTTTCAAGGGTTCGAGCATGGGGGAGCGTTTGTAGTACAGCCAGAAGATGGCGGCGCTGATGGTCCAGGTCAGGGGGTAGGCCCAAAAGAGCAGCCGGATGTCGTGGCAGAGGGACATGGCCAGGGTGATGTAGGCGATCCGAAGCACGCACCAGATGCCCAGCATGACCAGCATGGGCACCGTGGCCCGGCCCGCGCCCCGGCAGATCCCCGCCACGGTGTGGGAGAGGGCCAGCATGCAGAAGAACAGGGACTCGATCCGGCATTGCTTCTGCCCGATGGCCAGCACCGCCGGATCGTTGTTGAAGAGGGCGACGAGCTGGGGCCCCAAAAGGAACACGACGACGCCGATGGCCTCCGCCGTCAGCACCGAGGCCCAAAGCCCGAACCGGCTCCCGGCCTTGACCCGGTCGTATCGGCCCGCCCCCAGGTTCTGGCCGATGAAGGTGGTGAGGGCCAACGAGAAGCAGGTGATGGGCAAAAACACGAACCCCTCCACCTTGGCGTAGGAGCCGCAGGCGGCCATGGCGTCGGCGCCGAAGGAGTTGATGTTCTTCTGAACCATGACGTTGGCGATGGAGATCACCGACATCTGGATGCCCGTGGGCAGGCCGATCTTCACGATCTCCCGGAGCACCGGGCCGTCGATCCGAAATTCCTTCGCCCGGAGCGTGTAGATCTGGTCCCGTTCCAGCAGATGGGCGAGGCACAAAAGGGCGCTGATCCCCTGGGAAAGGCCCGTGGCGATGGCGGCCGCGGCCACGCCCCCCCGGAGGACGCCCACGAACAGCAGGTCCAATATCACGTTCAGCACCGAGGAGAAGATCAGGTAATAGAGGGGCCGGCGGCTGTCGCCCAGGGCCGTCATGATCCCCTTGAGGGCGTTGTACATGACGATGGCCACCGCCCCTGCAAAATACCAGCGAAAGTAGGCCTCCGACTGGGGCAGCACGCTTTCGGCGGTGCCCATCCAGCGGAGGATGTAGGGGGTCAGCAGCACCCCCGTCACCGACAGAAACAGCCCGCACAGGAGGCTGAAGAGCACGTTGGTGTGGATGGCCTTGCGGACCTTGTCCCTGTCCTGGGCGCCGAAGTACCGGGAGATCACCACCCCCGCCCCGGTGGCGGCCCCGTTGAAGAAGCCGATGAACAGGAAGATGAGGGGGCCGGAGGAGCTGACGGCGGCCAAAGCCTCCTTGCCCAGGATGTTCCCCACGATGAGGGCATCGGCGGAGTTGTAGAGCTGCTGAAAGAGCTGGCTTAAAAACAGGGGCGCCGCAAAGGATAGCAGCACCCCTTTGATGCTGCCCTCCGTCAGATCCCGCGTCTTCGCCGCCATGTCCCACCCCTCGAAAACAATCCCCTGACCGCTTGGGATCAGGGGCGCTATGGATAAGGTATCACGTTTTCTATGGGCCGTCAATAATAAAGTGATGTATTGCCTGACGGCAAAGTGATGCATGCCTGCGGCAAGTGATGTATTGCCTGGCGGCAAAGCGATGTGTGCTTCGCAGGATATCTTGGCCGCTCTGGGGCCATACATCACGCCGTGCAGCGGTACATCACTGGGCGGAGCCCAACATCACTGGTGCGTCAGCACCAACATCACTCCTTCGCCGATCTCCACGCCTCCCCCAGCAGCCCCTCCGCCTCGGCGAGGCTCAGCCCCATGCCCTTGCAGTAGGCCGCGGCGTCGGAGAGCTTGTCCGCCGCCATGGCGCGCTTGAGCCGCTGGAGCTTGTCGGCGCTCATGGGCGCGATGAAGCAGCCCCGGCCCACGAAGCTTTCGATGAAGCCCGCCGCTTCCAGCTCCTCCCAGGCCCGCTTCACGGGGATGACGCTGATGGAGAGCTCCTTGGCCACCGTGCGGATGGGGGGCAGGGCGTCGCCGCTCTTCAATCGCCCGTCCAGGATCTGGCCGCAGAGCTGGTCGAAGAGCTGCTGATAGATGGGGAGCGGCGAGCTGCCGGAGAGGAACAGGTCCATCAAAGGTCCACCTGCTCGAAGATACGGACGGCCTTGCGGCTCACGAGGAAGGTGCCGAGACCGTAGATCAAGGCGCCTGCGGCCAGGGCGATGAGCTGGATCCGCCAGGCCCCGGCGGTGGCCGGGAAGGCGTCCAAATTCTCCGCCACCCAGCGGAAGAAGGGCACCTGAGCCTGAGCGGCGGCGCTGGTGATCATGAAGCCCTCCCAGAGGATGATCCAGACGAAGACGGCGATGGTGCTGACGAGGAAGTTTTTGCCGGACTTGGTCTCGTCCCGGTAGAAGGCGGGGATGAACACGGCGTTGAACACGGTGAACAGCACCAAGGCCGCGGCCAGGAAAGTGAGGCTCCCGTCGGTGCCCGCCGGGTTCCCCTGGGGGACCAGCTTATGGTTCACGAAGATCATGGGGACCAGCAGCAGGAACATGACCATCTGGATGGCCACCGTGAACCGGACCCGGGCCTTCACCACCTGCTCCTTGGGCACAGGCAGCAGGGCGGTGAACAGCAGGTCGTTGTTGCCCACGCTCTGGTTGAACATGTAGTAGATGCTGTTGCAGGTGAAGAAGCAGGCCACGAGATACGGGTAGGCGGGGATGAACAGCATGGCCGCGAAGAGGAAGAACAGGGGCACCTGTAGCGGCAGGCAGAGCTTCAGTTCCTTATAAAACAGCTGTTTCATGGCTATCCTCCTGTTCGGTGTAGATCATGATGGATTCGAGATCCGCCGGGGCGATCTTGCAGCTTTGGAAGGCCGCCTCGTCCTCCGCCCGGATGAGGCCCGTGAAGCCGAAGGCGTGCTCCTTGCAGCCGATGAGCTTGGGCCGACGCACCTCCAGATGCTCCCGGTCCCCGGATACCAGCCGGTAGCTCTCTCTAAAGGAGATCACGTCCGTGGAGGCAAGGATCTTCCCGCCCTTGATGTAGGTGATGTAGTCCGCGCACTTCTCCAGGTCCGAGATGATGTGGGTGGAGAAGAGGATGCTGCGGCTGCCATCCTCGATGAGGTCCCGGAACACGTCCAAAAGATCGTCCCGGGACACGGGATCGAGACCGCTGGTGGGCTCGTCCAGGATGAGGAGCCTGGCGTTGTGGCTGAGGGCCAGGGCCAATGCGTACTTCACCCGCATGCCCGCGGAGAGCTCCTTCACCTTCTTTTCCTCCACCAGGGCGAAGCGGTCCAGGTACTTTTTGTAGGCCGTTTCGTCCCAGTCGGGGTAGAAGCGGCGGGTCACGTCGGTGATGGTCTTCAGGGTGGCGTTCCTGTAGCAGTCGAACTCGCCCATGACGAAGCCGATCTCCCCCTTGCAGGCCCGCTCGTTCTCGAAGAAGGACTTGCCGTTTACGAACACCTCTCCGCCGTCCCGGTGGATGAGGTTCAGCATGGCCTTCATGGTGGTGGTCTTCCCGGCCCCGTTCCGGCCGATGAAGCCCATGATGTATCCGGGCTCCAGGGAAAAGCTCACCTTGTCCAAGGTAAAGGTGGGGTATCGCTTTTCCAGCTCCCGCACTTCCAACAGATGCATGGTTTTCCTCCTTGTGCATATTGTGCATATTCGATGTACACAATAATATACCGGACTATGGGAATTGTCAAGGGCTTTGTGGAATGATATAATCAATTTATCATAATTAGGATAAAGGAGCGCGTCCATGGACTTTTACAGCGAGTACAGAAGCAAGCTTAGGACCCCGGAGCAGGCCGTTCAGTGTGTGAAGAGCGGCGACTGGATCGACTACACCTCCCAGCTGGGCTTTCCCATCCTGCTGGATCGGGCCCTGAGTCGTCGCCGGGACGAGCTCTTCGACGTGAAGATCCGGGGCAACCTGATCTTCAACCGGCTGGAGACCGTGGAGAACGACCCCACCCGGGAGCACTTCATCTACAACTCCTGGCACTGCTCCGGCTACGAGCGGAGCCTGTGCGATCGGGGCTTGTGCAACTTCATCCCCATGGTCTTCCGCAACGTGGTCCCCTACTACACCCACTTCCTCACGGTGAACGTGGCCATGGTCAGCGTCACGCCCATGGACAAGCACGGCTATTTCAATCTGAGCTGCTCCACCGGCGTCAGCAAGGGCATCATCGACAAGGCGGACATCGTCATCGTGGAGGTGAACGAGCATCTGCCCTGGCTCTGCGGCGGGTTCGACGAGGTGGTCCATATCTCCCAGGTGGACTACGTGGTGGAGGGGGAGCACGAGCCCCTCTTCGAGCTGCCCATCCCGGAGCCCAGCGAGCTGGACAAGAAGATCGCGGCCAGCATCGTCCCCTACATCAAGGACGGGTCCTGTCTGCAGCTCGGCATCGGGTCCATGCCCAACTCCGTGGGGAACATGATCGCCAACTCCGATCTCAAGGACCTCTCCATGCACACGGAGCTCTGCTCCGATGCCTACTACGATCTATACGCCGCCGGGAAGCTGACCAACGCCCGGAACAACATGCATCGGAACAAGGGCATGTTCGGCATGGCTTTCGGCACGAAGAAGCTCTACGAGTGGATGGATCGGAACCCGGGCCTGTCCGTGTGCCCCCTGGAGTACGTGAACTCCCCCGAGCTCATCGGCGCCATCGACAACATGGTGGCCATCAACAACTGCATCGCCCTGGATCTGTACGGCCAGGTGTCCGCCGAAAGCTCCGGCACAAGGCACATCTCCGGCACCGGCGGCCAGCTGGACTTCATGACCGGCGCCGCCAAATCCAAGGGCGGCAAGGCCTTCATCTGCCTGACCTCCACCTATACGGACAAGAAGGGACAGATGCACTCCCGCATCGTGCCTCACTTCGGCGGCGACATCGTCACCACGCCCCGCAGCGAAACCTACTATGTGGTCACGGAGTACGGCGTCCGGAACCTGGTGGGCCGGACCACCTGGGAGCGGGCGGCCATGCTGGTGGACCTGGCCCACCCCGCCTACCGGGAGGAGCTCATCGCCGCCGCCGAGAAGCAGAACATCTGGCGGCAGTCCAACAAACGATAAAGTCTTCTTTTGCCGCTTTTTCTTTTCAGGTGAAAAGAAAAAGCGGCGGAAAAAGAAAAGCCTAAGGAGAATATTGGGGAGTACAGCTAAGCCATACTCCCCAAGTAAAGTTCTTTGGGACCACCTTTCTTGCAAGAAAGATCGTCCGCTTTTATTCCTTCCTCTAAACGATCTCGTACACGGCTTCCTGGGCCTCCGGCTCAGGCTTTTTCCTTTTATATAGGATGCGCCAGGCTAAAAGGGACAGGAGGACGAGGGCCAGCACCAGCAGGATCAGGGACCGCACCTTTTCATAGGGCTCGTACCAGGTTTTGAGGAGCATGTCCGCTGTGGTGAGGATCAGGGCGGCCACGGCCATCCCGAGAAGGTTCCTCTTCGTCAGCAGCTCCTTCAGCTTCCGGTTGGGGAACAGGAGCTTCAGCGCCAAAGCAAAGAGGCCGAAAATAAGGGCGAACTGGAACAGGAACGTGAGCACGGACCCGCCGAACACCTTCATGAACAGGCTCAGCAGGGCGGACAGGGCGAAGTTGGCGATGGCGCCCACCGTCCAGAGCGGCAGCAGCACGAGCCCCTTCACCGGCGCGGGCAGGGCGATGATCCTCTCCCGGATCAGCTCCCCTTTGGTGGGGGCGGGGGCAGGGGCGGGCTCCGCCTTCCTGCCCTTCACGGTATAGGTGGGGGCCTTGGCGGTCTCGATATGGGCGGCGCTGGCGCTTTCGGCCTTCTGCTCCTTGCTGGTCAAGAGCTCCTCCGGCTCCACCGTGGCGTTCAGCAGCATCCCGGCGGCGGTCACCGTCCCCGCGGCCTTGATGGCGGCGGACTTCAGCTTTTTCTTCGTTTCGGTCTGTTTCGAAGTTTCCATACCCAAAGTATACCATCTTCCCTGCAAAATTCAAGAAAATGGCCTAAAAACTGCCAAAAGGTTACATTTCCCCTTCCCGCCGAACAGATAATTTACACTTCGGACACGGTTTTTTCGCACCTTGCCGGGATGAGACGGTTGAAAAAACGGGGCGGCTCAGGTAGAATTGTACCATCGAATAATGGGTTTCCATAGAGGTATTCACGGTATGGACCAAGAAACGAACGAAAAACTGAACATCGAGCCGGAGCAGGAGCCATCCGCCGAGGCGACCCCCAAGTCTGGGAGGAAGAAGGGTCGCCGGGGGCTGCGCCGGGCGTTGCGCAGGGCATATAAGAGATCGGAGCCGGCTCGGGCCAGGTTCGTGGAAGGCAGAAACCGGTTTTGCCGGGGTGTCCGGGGCGCCTTCGACTCCGTGGCCGCCTTCTTCCTGAAGATCTGGACCGTCATCGGCCCCACCTGCCAAAAGATCGGCCATGGGATCGCCGTGGCCGCCCGGGCCGTCTGGAAGGTTTTGGGCCCCCTGCTCAAAAAGCTGTGGCAGCGGATGAAGCCGGGCCTCATCTTCCTGGGCAACAGGATCAAGGCGGGTTGTTCCTATCTGGTCGCCCGCTTCAAGGGTTTGAACAAGGCCATGCAGATCGGCATCGGCGCGGTGAGCGGCTCACTGCTGCTGCTCATCATCGCCCTCATGGTCAGCGCCCATGTGTCCCGGACCGCCATGCTGGAGGCGGAGGCCACCCCCGACGTGGGGACCCTGCCCGTGGCGGTGGTGACGGAAGCGCCCACGGAGGCGCCCTCGCCCAGTCCCATCCCGGAGCCCCTGCAGGATCAGATTTTAAAGAAGGGGGACGATTCCCCCACCATCGCCGTGGTCCAGACCCGGCTCATGGAGCTGGGCTACATGGAGAGCGACGAGCCCACGGAGCATTTCGGCAGCATCACCGAGGCGGCCCTGGTCCGCTTCCAGCGGCATAATGACCTGAACCCCGACGGCCAGCTGGGGGAGGGGACCTGGCTGCTGCTCATGAACGAGGGCGCCGGCGCCTACGTCATGCAGAACGGCGACGAGGGCGACGACGTGACGGAGATCCAGACCCGTCTCTACGAGCTGGGCTATCTGGGCAAAAACTTCATCACCGGCAGCTTCGGGGAAAAGACCCAGGCCGCCGTGGAGGAGTTCCAGAAGGCCAACGGCATCGAAAGCGACGGCAAGGTGGGTCACGACACCGTGGACGTGCTCTACGCCGACGAGGTGGTGGGCAACTTCTTCTCCCGGGGCGAGGTGAACGAGACCATCGCCACCTATCAGGAGCGGCTGAAGAAGCTGGGCTATCTTGCCTCCAGCTACAAGGTCAAGGGCAAGATGGACGACGCCACCATCACCGCCATCCGCAAGTTCCAGGACAACAACGACCTGACCCCCGACGGGTGTCTGGGCCCCACCACCATGGCCGCCATGGATTCCAAGGAGGCCAAGTCCTACACCCTGAAGCTGGGCATGAAGGGGAGCGAGGTCAAGGCGGTGCAGAAGCGCCTCAAGGCCCTGGGGTATCTCACCTCCAACGCCCAGGTCAACGGCTATTACGGCGAGGCCACGGAGGACGCCGTGGAGGAGTTCCAGCGCCGCAACGGCCTTTCCGCCGACGGCACCGTGGGCCCCAAGACGTTGGAGAAGCTGAACAGCTCCTCCGCCAGGAAGGCGGCCGTGAAGGCCACGCCCAAGCCCACCGCCAAGCCCAAGACCACCAAGAAGCCCACGAAGACTTCCAAGACCTCCAAGGTCACCCCCAAGCCCGGGAAAAAGACCACCGCCAAGCCCAAGACCACCACCAAGGCGCCTTCCAAAACTACGCCCAAACCGGTCAGCACAACCAACAAGAAGGGCGTAGAAAAGCTGATCGCCATTGCGGAAAGCTGCATCGGCTGCCCCTACTCCGGCGGCGCCAAGGGCCCCAACAAGTTCGACTGCTCCGGCTTCGTCTATTACTGCATGAAGAAGGCCGGCTTCAGCGGCGGCTATCTCACCAGCCGGGCCTGGCGCACCACCGGCCGCTACAAGCGGATCACCAGCATCGGCAGCATCCAGCGGGGCGACATCCTGGTCTTCAAGGGCAACTCCATGGCCACAGGCCATGTGGGCATCTACCTGGGCGGCGGCCGGATGATCGACGCCAGCTCCGGCGCGGGGCAGGTGCGCATCACCAGCTCCGTCCTTTCCGGCAGCTACTGGAAGCAGCACTTCCTCATGGCCTACCGGATCTACGACTGATAAACACAAACAAAGGGCGCCGGAAGATAACCCGGCGCCGTTTTTCAACGGGAGGGGAAACATGATCGTACGGGAAATCGAAGAAGAGCTCTTTCGGCTCCGGGATGAGGGCTATCGGGAGTTTCAAGGGAAGCTCATCCCCAACGTGGCGCCGGAACGGATGATCGGCGTTCGGACCCCGGCCCTGCGGGCCTATGCGAAGGCGTTGGGGAAGCGGCCCGAGATCGACGAGTTTTTGCAGGCCCTGCCCCATGCCTATTTCGACGAGACCCAGCTCCATGCTTTTCTCCTTTCGGAGATGAAGGATTTCGATAGATGCCTTCGGGAGGTGGACCGGTTCCTGCCCTATGTCGACAACTGGGCCACCTCGGATCAGCTCTCCCCCAAGGTGTTCAAAAAGCACCGGCAGGAGCTGCTGCCCGCCATCCGGCGATGGATCGGCTCCGGGGACACCTACCCCGTCCGCTTCGGGGTGGGGATGCTGATGGAGCACTTCCTCGACGAGGATTTTGACCCGGCCTATTTGCAAACGGTGGCGGACCTCCGCTCCGAAGAATACTACGTGAACATGATGCGGGCCTGGTTCTTCGCCACGGCCCTGGCCAAGCGGTACGAGGCTGCGGTGCCCTATCTGGAGCGGGGGGATCTGGATCCCTGGACCCACAACAAGGCCATCCAAAAGGCGGTGGAGAGCTACCGGATCACGGCCGAGCAGAAGGCATATTTGAAGGGCCTTCGGAAAAGGAGCAGATAGCATGGCGTCCAGCAAGGAGTATTTGGAGTACGTTTTGGAACAGCTCTCCGGCGTGGAGGGCCTTCGCTGCCGACCCATGATGGGGGAGTACCTTATCTACTGCCGCAACAAGGTGGTGGGCGGCATCTACGACGATCGGCTGTTGATCAAGGCCACCAAGTCGGCCCGGGCCCTGCTGCCCGACGCCCCCCGGGAGCTGCCCTATCCCGGCGGGAAGCAGATGCTTTTGGTGACGGAGATGGAAAACAAAAGCCTCCTGCAGGAGCTGCTGGAGGCGGTTTCTAAAGAGGTTTGATCAGCTCTTTTTGATGAACTGATGCTTGCACTTGGGGCAGGTGATGCGGATCTTGCCCTTGCCCCGGGGGACCCGGACGGTGGCGTGGCACTGGGGGCACTTGAAGTAGCGGTGGACCTTGCGATCCTGCCAGCGGCTCTTGAGGGTGCGGGTCCAGCCGAAGAGCTTGTTCTTGCAGACGAAGTACTTGTAGTTCTCCGAGGCCCGCTCCTGGGTGCGCCGGGACAGGGTCCGAAAGATGCTCAAAATGAGGAAGGCCCAGGACAACGTCACCAGCACCGAGCCGACGATCAAAGCGGCCTTGTTTTGGATGCCGGAGAGCAGAAAGCCCAACAGCAGCAGCACCCAGCCGCACAGGGTCAAGAACCGGTTCAGCTCGTCCGCCCCGTAGCGGCCCTCCATAAACTTGCGCAAGCGTTCCTTCATCCCGTTCATCTGTCCATACGTCCCTCTCGTTGATGGCTCCAGTATGACGCATCATTTTGAACCCACTGTGAAAACAGATGGTTTTTCATGCAAAGTTTTGTTGACGGAAGGGACGGAAGGCTTTACACTGGACCCAAACGGGGAAGAGAGGTCGCGTGAAATCATGTTCCTGACCATTTTGAAAACGGTGCTGGGCTTGCTGATCCTCATGGGCGTGGGCTTTTTGTGCAGCAAGATCGGCCTCATCGATCAGGTGGCCCAGAAGAAGATGACCTCGATCCTGCTGGAGGTGGTCCAGCCCATCTACCTGTTCATGGCCTATCAGCGGGCTTTCGACAAGGGGCTGCTGAAGGACTTTTTGATCTGCATGGTCATGGCGGCGGCGGCCTTCCTGGTGATGATCCTGCTCCCCTATCTGTTCTTCCCCAAGGGCAGCCGGGATCGGGAGGTGGGGCTCCTGGTCAGCGCCTTCCCCAACACGGGCTTCTTCGGCATCCCCCTCATCGGCAGCATCTACGGCACGGAGGGCGTGTTCTTCCTCACCACCATGATCACCATGTTCAACCTGCTGCTCTGGACCTACGGGGTGGTGCTCATGTCCGGCCGTCATGACAGCTTCCGCGTCACCCTGAAGCGGCTGATGAGCCCGGCGCTGCTGTCCATCCTGGCGGGCCTGGTCTGCTTCTCGTTGGGCCTGCTGCTGCCGGAGGTGATCGCCTCGCCCCTGAAGATGATCGGGGACATGACCACCCCTCTGGCCATGCTGGTCTCCGGGGCGGTGGTGGCCCAGGCGGACTTCAAGCGGGGCCTGCGGGACCCCATGATGTACAAGATCTCCGGCCTTCGGATGCTGCTGCTGCCGGTAGCGGTGGCGCTGCTCCTCTTCTGGCTGCCGGTGAATCCGCTGCTCATCATCGTGGTGGTGCTGGCCGCCGGGTTCCCCGTGGGCAGCGTACCCCTCATGTTCTGCGTCCAGTATGATAAAAACAGCGTCCTCGCCGGGGAGTGTCTGGCCTTCACCGCCGTCCTCTGCTGCGTGAGCACCCCGCTGGTGTACCTCATTTTGAATCTGTTGATGGGAGCGAGATAAGCGTATGGCAAAGCGAAACGGTAAAAAGAGGCGGAGACGCCGGAGCAGCTTCGGCCGGAGCGTGGCGCTGCTGGTGGTGGCGTCCCTCCTGGTGGTGGCCCTGCTGCTGGTCGTGTCCACCTGCAAGCGAAAAAAGGCGGCTGCCCAGGCCCTGTGGGACGGGAGCTGGTACGCGGACGAGCTGGGCCGCGTCCAGGACGAAAAGGAGCTCATCTCCGGCCTGAAGGCCTTTTACCGCCGCACCGGGGAGCGGCCCTTCCTGGCCATGCTGGGCAACCTGTCCCCCGAGGATCTGGACGTGTATACGGAGGATCTGTACGGGGCCCTCTTCGCGGACAGCGGCCACCTGTTGGTGGTCTACGACGAATGGGGGGACGGGCTCTACTATCTGTCCTGCCGACGGGGCGCGGACAGCCCCCTGACCGAGGCGGACGAAACGGCCCTCCTCGACTGTCTGGAGCGGGCCTATGCCGACGGGCGGAACGATTCCTACGGAGCGGCCTTCGGCGCGGGTTTCCGGGAGGCGGCCAAACAGATGTCGGTGGAAAAACGGGGCAACGGGGCCACCGTGGTGCTCCTGTCGCTGGCGGCGGTCCTCGCTTTGCTGGGGGTGCTGCTGCTGGCCCTGCTGCGGAAAAACGCCCGCCGCGCCGCACGTTTGACAGAGGATGAAGGTTGACGGGGCCGTGCTTCTGTGATACACTATCCTGTGATATGTAAAGGGTCCATTCGGCTTTTTGCATAATATGAAAAAAGAAAGGGAAAGAACATGAAAAAGTTTGTTGCTATCGTGCTGTGCCTGGTGATGGTGCTTTCCATCGTGGCCTGCGGCAAGAAGACCGAAGCGCCTGCCGCCGAAGCCCCCAAGGCTGAGGAGGGCGCCAAGAAGCTTCAGGTGGTCAACCTGGTCAACGGCAACTTGGGTGACAAGTCCTTCTTCGATTCCGCCGAGAGCGGCATGGTCGCGCTGAAGAATGCGGGCCTGGTCGAATACAAGACCATCGAGATGGGCACCGATGAGAGCACCTGGGGGAACTACGTGGAAGAGGTCGCCGCCTCCAAGAAGTACGACATCATCGTCTGCGGCACCTGGCAGATGCCCGACAACCTGATCCCCGTGGCTCAGAAGTACCCCGATCAGCTCTTCATCATCTATGATACCGAGGTGAAGGTGGACGACAAGTACCTGCCCAACATCGCCTCCATTCAGTACAACCAGAACGACATGGGTTACCTGGTGGGCGTGTACGCGGCTCTGCTGGAGACCAAGTCCGATCTGAAGGGCCTCAACGAGCAGAAGATCCTGGGCTTCGTGGGCGGCGAGGATTCCCCCGTCATCTGCGACTTCTTGGTGGGCTACATCGAGGGCGCCCAGTCCATCGATCCTGAGATCAAGATCGACTGGCGCTGGATCGGCAACTACACCGACTCCGCCCTGGGCAAGGAGATCGGCGCTGCCGAGATCGAAGCGGGCGCGGACATCATCTGGGGCGTGGGCGGCAATGCCGGCACCGGCGCCGTGGAAGCCTGCTATGAGAAGGGCATGTACTTCATCGGCGTCGACTCCGATCAGGAGCAGACCCTGGATCCCAAGTACGCGGCCATCACCATGACCTCCGGCCTCAAGAACGTGGGCACCTCCCTGGAGTACGTCATCAAGAAGTACATCGAGGGCGACAAGTCCTTCTGGGGCACCTGCTCCTATCTGGGCCTCGCTGAGGACGGCGTGGGCATCGCCACCGCCGGCAACTTCGCCAAGCAGTCTCAGGAGATCCAGGACGCCGTCAACGCCGTGAAGGACAAGATCCTCAAGGGCGAAGTCAAGGTGGACACCGCCTTCGACGCCAACTTCAACTACTACGAGCTCATGAACAAGGTCAAGTCCGGCAACTAATTGAAAACGTCCTTAGGGTATCGCTAAGGGAAGGGGGAGCCAACGAAACGGCTCCCCCGTTTGGATTATTGGACGAGCAAAAAGCAAAGGAAGGGGAAAGCGGATGCATAACAGCGAATATGTCGTTGAGATGCGGGGCATCGACAAGATCTACTCCAACGGCATCGCCGCCAACCAGGGGGTGGACTTCCTGGTCAAGAAGGGTGAGATCCACGCCCTCATGGGGGAGAACGGGGCAGGCAAATCCACCCTGATGAAGATGCTCTTCGGCATGGAGCAGCCCACCCACGGCGAGATCTTCATCAACGGCGAAAAGGTGGCCCTCACCTCGCCCACCGTGGCCATCGCCCATGGCATCGGCATGGTCCATCAGCACTTCATGCTGGTGCCCAGCCTGACCGTGGCGGAGAACGTGGTGCTGGGCATGGAGCCCAAGAAGGGCAAGCTCTTCGTGGACTTCTCAAAGGCCATCGCCCTCACCGAGGAATACAGCAAAAAGTTTAATTTGGAGGTGGACCCCAACGCCAAGGTCATGGACATCCCCGTGGGCATGAAACAGAAGGTGGAGATCTTGAAGGCCCTGGTCCGGGGCGCCAAGATCCTCATCCTGGACGAGCCCACCGCCGTGCTCACCACCCAGGAGACCGTGGAGCTCTTTCGGGAGCTCATCCACCTGAAGGAGCAGGGCTACACCATCATCTTCATCTCCCATAAGCTCAAGGAGATCAAGGAGATCACCGACCGCATGACCATCCTTCGCGGCGGCCGGTCCATGGGCGTCTACAACACCGCTGACACCTCCGAGCAGGAGATCTCCCGCCTCATGGTGGGCCGGGACGTGATCCTCACCGTCCAAAAGGAACAGGCCCTGCCCACGGAGCCGGTGCTCCAGGTGCGGGATCTGGAATTCACCAACGACTGGAACCGCAAGATGCTGAACAAAGTCTCCTTCACGGTGCGCAAAGGCGAGATCTTGGGCATCGCCGGCGTGGAGGGCAACGGCCAGCGGGAGCTCGTGGACATCCTCTACAACTTCGCCAAGCCCGACGCCGGGTCCGTCACCGTGGGCGGCAAGCCCACCCTGGGTCTCCATCAGGACAAGCTTAGGGACATGGGCATCTCCCTGATCCCCGAGGATCGGATGATCTACGGCATCGCGGATTCCGCCAGCATCGAGGAGAACGTGATCTCCGACCGGTTCGATGAGAAGAAATTCAACAAGGGGCCCCTCTTCAACATGAGGGCCATCCACGCCGAGTCCGAGCGGCTGGTGGAGGAATACCAGGTCCTCTGCAAGTCCCCCCAGCAGCAGGTGAAGATGCTCTCCGGCGGCAACATCCAAAAGGTGGTGGTGGCCCGGGAGTTCTCCTCCGACCCCGTGCTCATCATCGCCGACCAGCCCACCCGGGGCATCGACGTGGGCGCCACGGAGTTCATCCGCAAGAAGCTGGTGGAGCTCTCGCGGGCGGGGGCGGCGGTGCTGCTGGTCTCCGCGGACCTGAACGAGGTCATCGAGCTCTCCGACAGCCTGGTGGTCTTCCACGGCGGCGAGATCGTGGCCTACTTCGAGGACACCAGGAAGATGGACGAGATGGAGATGGGCGAATACATGCTGGGCCTCAAGCGGCAGAGCCCGGAGGAAGTTAGGAGGGTGGTCCATGAAAAGTAAGAGTCTGCGTCTGTTCGGCTATGTGCGGGGGGCGGCCGCCCTGCTGGTGGCCTTCCTGGTGGCCCTGGTGCTGATCTTCCTCAGCACCGACGAGCCGTTGGTGGCCCTCCGGTACATGCTTCTCGGCCCCGCGGCCAGCTGGAGCAAGATCTGCCGGGTGCTGGCCTACATGATCCCCATCACCTTCACGGGCCTGGCCACCTGCATCATGTTCTCCGCCAACCAGTTCAACCTGGCCGGCGAGGGCTGTATCTCCGCGGGCGGCTTCGCGGGGGCCCTGGTGGCCATCTACTGCCCCATGCCCACGGTGCTCCACCAGATCGTCTGCATCCTGGCCGGCGCCCTCATCGGCGGCCTCATCATGCTGATCCCCGGGTTCCTCAAGACCAAGTGGGGGGTCTCCGAGATGGTGGTCTCCCTCATGCTCAACTACATCATCCTGGACGTGACCATGCAGTTCCTCACCCAGAACTTCGCGGACAGGTCCCAGGGCGCCACCATGACCTTCCCCTATAAGAGCACCGCCATCATCCCCAAGATCTTTCCCGGGGAGCAGGTGAGCTACGGCATCCTGATCGCCGTGGCCATGTCGGTGCTGTGCTGGTTCTTCCTGTACCGCACCCGCTGGGGCTACGCCATCCGCATGGTGGGCATCAATAAAGAATTCTCCCAGTATTCCGGCATCAAGGTGGGCGCCATCGTGATCCTCTGCCAGGTGGTGGGCGGCATTTTGGCCGGCATGGGCGGCGTGGTCACCCAGCTGGGGTACTTCTCCCAGTACCGCTGGACGGCTCTGACCGGCTACGGCTGGGACGGCATCACGCTGGCCATCCTGGCGGCCAACAATCCCATCTTCATTCCCATCGCCGCCTTCTTCGTGGCCTACCTCCAGTACGGCTGCGAGCTCATGAACACCTGGACCACGGTGCCCGTGGAGATGATGGACCTTATCTCCGTGGTCATCTTCCTCTTCTTCGCGGCGGAGCAGTTCCTCTCCGGCTTCCGGCAGAAGCTGGTGGTCCGGGAGACCCAAAAGGAGCTGGCCGAAAAAGCGGCCCAGCAAGCCAAGAAAGGAGGCGAAGCTCATGTCTAACATCCTTTCCTCCATTCTCACCACGTCCTTTGCGGCTTCCATCATCCGCATCATGGTGCCCATCCTCTTCGCGGCGCTGGCCGCCTCCATCACGGAGAAGGCCGGCGTGGTCAACATCGGCCTGGAAGGCACCATGTCCCTGTGCGCCCTCATCGCCGTGACCTGTGCCTGGAAGAGCGGCAGCACCTTCGTGGGCGTTCTGGGCGCCATCGTGCTGGGCATCCTGCTGTCCCTTATGATCGGCTTCTTCGCCTTCAAGTTCAAGACGGACATCATCCTCTGCGGCATCGCCGTGAACACCCTGGGCGAGGGCGGCGCGGTGCTGCTCCTGTACCTTTTGACCGGGTCCAAGGGCGACACCCAGACCGTCATGGGCGCCTGGAGCCTGCCCAGGGTCACCATCCCGGTGCTCTCCAAGATCCCCGTCATCGGCGAGATCTTCTTCACCAACCAGTCCGTTTTGACCTACGTGGCCTTCCTCTGCGTGATCCTCGTCTGGATCCTGCTCTACAAGACCCCCCTGGGCATCCGCATCCGGGCGGTGGGCGAGAACGATCACGCCGCCGATTCCGTGGGCGTGGGCGTGTACAAGATCAAGTACACCTCCCTGATCCTCTGCGGCATCCTCTGCGGCATGGCCGGCGCCTACATGTCCATGTCCTACATGACCATGTTCTCTAAGGGCATGATCGCGGGCCGGGGCTTCATCGCCCTGGCAGCCCAGGCCATGGGCCGGGGCGAGCCCGTGGGCGTCATGCTCTCGAGCCTGCTCTTCGGCTTTGCCCAGGCCCTCGCCAACTATGTGAAGGGCACCAACCTGCCCGCCCGTCTGGTGGAGGCCCTGCCCTATGCGGTGACCATTCTGGGCATCACCATCTACGCTATCTCCACCTACAAGCGGACCCGGAAGATCCGCGCCAAACAGGAAAAGAAGGCGCAGAAGAAGGCGGCGTAAGATGGATACGATCAAAAAGATCCCCGTGATCCTGGACGGCGACCCGGGCCATGACGACGCCATCGCCTGGGTCCTGGCCAAGTCCTCTCCCTTGCTGGATATCAGGGCCGTCACCTCCGTGTGCGGGAACCAGACCATCGAAAAGACCACCTACAACGCCCTCAGGATCTGCACCCTCATCGGCAACCACGCCCCCTTCGGCGTGGGCCGGCCCCGGCCATTGGTGGCGGAGCCCATTGTGGTGCCCACGGTCCACGGCAAGAGCGGCCTGGACGGTCCGGTGCTGCCGGAGCCGGATTTCGAGCCCTGCGGCTTGGACGCTCCCGCCCTCATGGAGAAGGTCATTGAGGAGAGCATTGATCCCGTGACCATCGTGCCCACGGGGCCGCTGACCAACGTGGCGGCGCTGCTGCTCACCCGGCCGGACCTAAAGGATAAGATCGCCCGCATCTCCCTCATGGGCGGCGGCATCGCCTACGGGAACTGGACCCCCGCGGCAGAGTTCAACATCCTCGTCGACCCGGAGGCGGCCAAGATCGTCTTCGAAAGCGGCATCCCCATCATCATGGCGGGCCTGGACGTGACGGAGAAGGCCCTGGTCTTCCCCGAGGACTTCGAGCGCATCCGGGCCGTGGGCAACAAGGTGGCCCAGGTGGTGGCGGACTGGCTGGAGTTCTTCTATGGCTTCCATCGGAATCTGGGCTATCCCGGCGCGCCGGTCCACGACGCGGTGGCCGTGGCCGCCCTCGTCAAGCCGGAGCTCATGACCACCCGGGACCTGTTCGTCCAGGTGGAGACCGCCGGCGACTACTGCAAGGGCTGCACCGTGGGCGACTGGTACGGCGTCACGGGGAAGGCCCCCAACGCCACCTGCATCCTGGATATCGACCGGCAGGGCTTTGTGGATCTTCTGGTAGAGGCGGTGAAGACCTATGACTGATAATACGCGCATCCCCATCTGGCTGGACACGGATCCCGGCGTGGACGACGCCATGGCCATGGCGCTGCTGTTCGCCCTGAAAGAATATGACGTGAAGGGCGTCTCGGCGGTGGCCGGGAACGTGGAGCTTGAAAAGACCTTCCAAAACGCCCGGGACCTGGCGGCCTTCTTTGGCCGCAAGGACGTGCCCGTGTTTGCGGGCGCCGCCCGGCCCCTGTTCCGGGCCCCCCGGACGGCCACCTTCGTCCACGGGGAGAACGGCCTCGGGGACGTGACTTTGCCCCGGTCCGACGCTCCTGTGGAAAAACTGCCCGCCTGGGACGCCCTCTATGAGGCGGCCAAGGCGGCGGAAGGGGAGTTGGTCCTGATCGCCGTAGGGCCCCTGACCAACGTGGCATTGGCCCTCATGAAGCACGGTTCCCTCCATAAGCTCCTGAAAAAGATCGTCATCATGGGCGGTTCCGCCTCCTACGGCAACGCCACCCCGGCGGCAGAGGCCAACATCTTCTGCGATGCGGAGGCGGCCAGCACCGTGTTCCAGTGCGGCGTCCCCATCGTCATGTGCGGCCTCGACATGACCCTCAAGACCGTCATGACCCCGGCGGAGCTGGACAGGATGGGCGAACTGAACCAGACGGCCAAATTCCTCCGGGACGCGGCCCAGCACGGCCTCGCCTATTCCCAGGCCCACGGCATCGACGGCATGGCCCTCCACGACCCCACCGCCGTGCTCTATCCCCTGTATCCGGAGCTCTTTTCCGGGGAGGAGGCGGGGGTGGCCGTGGAGACCAAGGGCACCATCACCTACGGCAAGACGGTCACCGACCTCTATTCCGACAAGCAGTTCCCCTTCAAAAACGCCCTGGTCCTCCTGGACGTGGACAAGCCCAAGCTGTTCGAAACGGTGAGGTCGCTGTTGAAACGGTATTGATCCAGAATAACAGACGCTGCGACGCATTCCGGTCCGTGCAGGCGGATCGGAATGCGCGACCATAAGGAGTCCACATGCAAAACAAGCTGCCCCATCTTCGATCCAAACGGCTGATCTCGTCTCCCTGGAGACGGGCTCTGCGTTTGGTGGCGTTGGGATTGTGCTGCTTTGTCGGGTGGGCTCTCTTTGGGTGCGCTCCGGAGGAGCCGGTCCTCGTCATCAGCGAGGTGGTCTCTTCCAACAAGCTTTCGTATGCGGACGAGGAATTGGGGTCCCCGGATTGGATCGAGCTCAAGAACCTGTCCGACCATGAGATCGATCTGCAGGGGTACATCCTGACGGACAAGCAAGACAGCTACGAGCTGGAGAACATGCTGCCCAGCCTTCGGGTCCCGGCGGGCGGCTTTGTCGTTTTGTACGCCAAGACCGACGTCAAAGGGGACGTTTTTTGCCTGCCCTTCGGCCTTTCCAAAGGTGGGGACACCCTTTGCCTGCTGAATTCTTCCGGCACTCTGATAGAGCGGCTGGTGATCCCGGCTTTGCCCCAGGACGTTTCCTATGCCCGGCGGGCGGATGGGTCCTTCGGCTATTGCATCCTGCCCACCCCTGGCCAGGAGAACGAGGGAGAGATATCCGACGTCTGCCCCGAGATCCAGCCGGAGGAACCGCCGGCGGAGGAGACAACGCCGAAGGATTCCGAGATCCGACTGTTCTTCCAGGAGATCGCCTCCAACGACATGCCGGACGGCGCTTTCGCTGGCGCAGACTGGATCGAACTTTACAACCCGGGGGAGGAGCCGATCCCTCTGGAAGGGTTCTTCCTTACGGATCGGGAGGATAAACCGGACAAGGCGGCCCTTCCTGCGGTATCGGTGCCGGCCAAGGGCTGCGTGGCCATCCCCTGCGGTCAGGAGGAGGGCATGATCGACATGGGCATCGCTTCGGCCGGGGAGACGTTGTATCTGTACGACAGCGCCCTTGCCTTTGTGGATAAGGTGACGGTGCCTGCCCTGATGCAGGGACAGACCTGGGCCAGGAACCGAAACGGTGTATTCGGTTACTGTGGGCGGCCGACCCCTGGGGGGGAGAACGAGGATGGGTACATCGGCATCGAACCCCTCTGCCCGGCGGACAGCACCGAGCCTTTGGGGCTCAACGAGGTCCTTTTCCGCAACACCTATTCCATTATAGACAGCTACGGGGACCATGCCGACTTCGTGGAGCTGTACAACGGAGGCGCCGATCCCCTTTCCCTGGGGGAGTACTATCTCAGCGATGAGTTTTCCGATCCGCTCAAGTGGCGCTGCCCAGACGTGACGCTGGGGCCGGGGGAGTTTTTCCTGATTTTTTTGACGGGCCGGGCATCCACGGACTATGAGGTCCACGCCCCGTTCTCCGTGTCCGCTTCGGACGACGGGCTGCAGCTGTTCCACCGGGCCAGCCGGACCTATCAGCGGATCCCCTGGTCGGATCAGGTGCCCAGAAACACGTCCATGGGCCTTTCAGAGGAGGGGACCATCCGCTACTACAAGTACCCGACCCCCGGCGCGCCCAACGCTGTGGCCGTGGAGGACGTCGGACTGTTGACCGCGTTCCCCGCTTCGGACCTGCACATCAGCGAGGTTTCGGCCGTAGGGGAACCGGGAGATTGGGTCGAGCTGAAGAACGGGTCCCGTCGGGCCATGGATCTGGACGGCTGGTTTTTGACGGATCGGCAAAACGGAGAAAAGCGGCAAATGCTTTCGGGGACCCTGGAGGCCGGTGGGTATGCTTTGTGCGCGCTGGACGCGTTCCGCATTGCCGCCACGGGGGAGACCCTTTTTTTATATGACCGGGCTGGCTTTTTGCGGGATGTATTTGAGACCGGGGATTTGAGCGAGGGGATCACCAGCGGGCGGCCCGAAGACGGGTCCGTCAGCCGCGTGTTCTTCCTTCAAGCCACGCCGGGGGAGGCGAACGCACCGAAGTATGCCCAGGGCCGGACCGCTGCGCCCTTGGTCGCGGACATGACCCTCTATCGAGCGGAGTCCTTTCGCGCCGTGCTCTCCTGCCCGGACCCCAGGGCCGTCATCCATTATACTCTGGACGGGAGCAAGCCCACCGCGGACTCACCGGTCTATTCGGAACCGATCCCTGTCGCCAATTCTCTTACGCTGCGGGCAATGGCTCAGCGGGAAGGGTATCTGACGAGCCAGGAGGTCATGGTCAATTATCTGTTTACCGAGCCCCACGCCCTGCCGGTGGTGTGCATCGGCTGCGATCCTGCTCAATTCAAGGTGTTCACCCAAATCAAGGATATCGGCCGCTATCCCCACACGGATGCGCAGATCGCTTTTTATGAGGCGAACGGCGAGCTGGGGACTGTCTTTCCCGCGGACATCAATCCTCGGGGGAACCAATCCATCAAGTATCCTCAAAAGTCTTTGTCCGTCCATATGCGGACCCGTCTGGGCCAGGGGTCGGTCAACTATCCCTTCTGGGGCCCGGGCACAGGGGCGGATTACGGCACGCTGATCTTGCGCAACGGCAGCCAGGATTATCCCAAGGCACGGCTCAGGGACTCCTTCGCCCTGCGGGCGGTGGAACACCTACATCTGGACAGCGCCAGGACCCGACCGGTGGTCGTCTATGTAAACGGCGTTTATTACGGGATCATGGACTTGAACGAGGGCATGAACCAGGATTACCTGGTGACCCATTTTCAGGTGGACCAGGATTCGATCAGCCATGTCTCCACGAACGTCACCGTGCGGTATGGGAACAACGAAGATTTTTTGCGGGTGCGCAAGTTTGCCCGGGAGAACAACTTTTCCGACGACGCCGTACTCCAGGAGTTTTCTCAATGGGTGGATGTGGACTACATCACGGATTACCTGATCGCCCAGACCTTCTTCTGCAATTACGACATCAAAAACCAGAGCTATTGGGCCACGGACGATTATACGATCCGCTGGCGGCCCGTGTTCTATGACATCGATCGGTGCTTCGCGGACAACTCCTCCAACCGGAACCTGTTCAACGGGTATTTCAGCAAGCGGGGCGTGGTGTACGACCAGGCGGGCGGGAAGGTGGCCAACATGGACCTGTATGCCTTCCTGAAAAACAATTCGGGCTGGTGCGCCCGGTTCGTCCGCCGGTACGCCGAACTGCTGTGCACGGACTTCTCCGTAGAGCGGCTCCAGGCGCTTCTGGACGAGATGGCTGACACGCTGCGTCCGGAAATGGAGCGGCATATCGCCCTGTACCATGCCCCCGCGTCCCTTGCGGAGTGGGAGAAGAACGTGGCCTCCATGCGCAAAGAGATCGCTCGGCGGTACGAGATCATCCAGGAGCAGATCTGTTCAGAGTTCCGCCTCTCCCGTTCGGAGTGGGATGATATCATGGCGGAAGCGAAAAAGGGGAACGGATAAAACACGCGCCCTCTCCTGATGGGAAGGGCGCGTCGAAACGATCTGGGATAAAGAAAAAGGCGCAGATAAAAGTTTTACAATTCCTTCGCCGCCTGGGCCGCTCTCTCGCAGGCGCTGGCCAGGATCCCGGGCGTTTCGGCGGGGTCCATGTCCACGCCGTCGGCGGCGATGCAGCGGTAGACGCCGGTGCCGAAGAACCGGCACAGGGCCTCCATGTACCGGGAGCCCATCTCGTCGGGGCTGTCGTCGTAGAATCCGCCCCGGCTGGTGAGGAAGGTCATGCTCCGGGCGCGGCAGTTGCCCCGCAGGCCCTGCGCGTCGCAGAGGAAGGTGATGCCGTCCACGGACACGTTCTCGATGTATACCTTGAGCAGCGCGGGGATGGACAGATCGTAGAAGGGCGCGGCGATCAGGATCGCGTCCGCTTTCTGGAACTGCCAGGCGTAGTCGAACCGGCGGTGGGTGAAGTCGCCCCTTTGCAGGAGCTCGTCCCGCTGCCGGAACCCGCCCTCCATGAGCGGCAGCAGGGGCTCGTCCATAAGCGTGACGGTCTCCACTTGCCAGCCCTCGGGCAGGTTCCGGAGGAACGCTTCCGCCAGAAGCCGGGTCCGGGACGCTTCCCGGCGGATGCAGCAGTCTACAAACAACAGGGTTTTCATGGGAGCCTCTTTTTTATCGGATTTTATTGAAAGCATTCTTACCTTTTCTTGAAAGAAAAGGTAAGACCAAAAGAACTTTGACTGGGATAAGCTGTCTGTTGCCCTTTTCTATTATCCCAATGGGCTTTTCTTTTTGCGCCGCTTTTTCTTTTCACCTGAAAAGAAAAAGCGGCAAAGAAGAAAACTTACGGCACCAAAGCCACCTTGATGACCCCGTCCCGCTTCCCCTCGAACAGCTCGTAGGCCGCCATGGCGTCCTTGAGCGCGTACCGGTGGGTGATGAGGAAGCTGGGGTCCAGCCGTCCGGCTCGGATCAGCCTTAGGATCTCCTCGCACTTGTTCCCGTCCACGCCGCCGGTCTTGAAGATCAGGTTCTTCCCGTACATATCCGGCAGGGGCAGCACCTGTGCTTCGTCATAGAGCGCCACCACGCACACCACCGCGTTGGGCCGGGCGATCCGCCAGGCCAGCTCAAAGGTGCTCTTCGCGCCCGCCACCTCCAGCACCGTGTCCGCGCCTCGCCCCTCGGTCAGCGCCTTCACCTCTTTTTCCACGTTGCACGTGAGGGGGTTCAGCGTCACGTCCGCCAGCCCCTTCTCCTTTGCCAGGGCCAGCCGCTCCTCGTCGGTGTCGATGGCGATGAGCAGGGCCGGGCTGTACAGCCGGCAGCTCATGAGCGTGCACATGCCCGTGGGCCCCGCGCCGATGACCGCCACCGCGTCCGCGGGCTGGATCTCCCCCAGCCCTGCGGCCCAGTACCCCGTGGCCAGGATGTCCCCGGTGAAGAGCGCCTTTTCGTCGCTGATCCCCTCCGGGATGGGCGTGAGCCCGTTGTCCGCGAAGGGCACCCGCACGTAGGGCGCCTGCCCGCCGTCGATGCGGCAGCCCAGGGCCCAGCCCCCGTTCTTGTCGGTGCAGTTGTTCACGAACCCCCGCTTGCAGAAGAAGCACTCCCCGCAGAAGGTCTCCACGTTGGCGGCCACCCGCATGCCGGGCGTCAGCTTCTTTACGCCTCGGCCCACCGCCTCCACCACGCCCACGAACTCGTGGCCCACGGTGATCCCGGGGACCGCCCGGGGCACGCTCCCGTGCTTGATGTGCAGGTCGCTGGAACAGATGGAGGAAAGGGTCACCCGCACGATGGCGTCCTTCTCGTCCAGAAGCTCCGGCACGGGCTTCTCCAGCAAAGCGAAGTCCCCCTTGCCGCGATAAACAACAGACAGCATACCAGATACACTCCTTCGTTCAGATGCCCCTACCATACCACAATCCAACCGTTTCTTCAAGGAGGATATATGAGAGGATATATGGGAGGCCCTTTTTTCTCTCTCGCCCACAGGCGCTCTCTCGCGCAGAGAGAGAAAAAAGTCATTGTCCTTGTCATTGTCATTGTATTTGTCATTGTCATTGTATTTGTCATTGTCATTGTCTTTGTCTTGGCTATTTTTGCTATCCAGAAATAGCGATCGCCATTTTTGCTTGTTTTTCCAAAAAAGATTTACGCAGTATTAACCTCCATGTCGCATTTCTGTGACATCTTGTGTATACTATACATCGTAGAACTATCGTGGAGGCATATATGAACGATCCCAAAGGCATCCTGGACGAAGTGAAAAAAGCGGTGGTGGGCAAGGACGGCGTGCTGGTCATGGCCCTTTTAGCCATCCTGGCCGGGGGCCACATCCTCTTAGAGGACATCCCCGGCGTGGGCAAGACCACCATGGCTCTCGCCTTCAGCAAGGCCCTGAGCCTCAAATACAACCGGGTCCAGTTCACCCCGGACGTGCTCCCCTCGGACATCGTGGGCTTCTCCGTGTACAACAAGGCCACCGGCGCCATGGAGTACAAGGACGGCGCCATCCTCTGCAACCTGTTTTTGGCGGACGAGCTCAACCGTGCCACCAGCCGCACCCAGTCCGCCCTTTTGGAGGCCATGGAGGAGCGGACCGTCACCGTGGACGGGGTCACCCATCCCGTGCCCGACCCCTTCGTGGTCATCGCCACCCAAAACCCCGTGGGCGCCTCCGGCACCCAGCTTCTGCCCGACTCCCAGATGGACCGGTTCATGGTCCGTCTCTCCCTGGGCTACCCCAAGCCCTCCGACGAGAAGGAGATGCTCTCCCGGAAACAGCTGGGGAACCCCCTGGACAACGTCCGCTGCATGGCGGACAAGGGGGGCCTGGCCGCCATGCGCCAGGAGGCGGAGCACACCTACGTGAGCGAAAAGATCCTGGAATACATCATCCGCCTGAACAACGCCACCCGGAACGACCCGGCCATCCTTCAGGGGGCCAGCCCCCGGGCGTCCCTGGCGGTCACCTCCATGTCCAAGGCCGCGGCCTGGGTCCAGGGCCGGGACTACGTGCTCCCCGCCGACGTGAAGCTCATCTACCCCGCCACCGTGGCCCACCGGATCATCCTCACCCCCGACGCCGAGGCCGCCGGCCGGAAGGCGGAGGGGCTGGTGGAGGATATCCTGAAGGCCGTGCCCGCCCCCGTGGCAAAATAATGGCCAGCCGCCGGCTCGTCTATCTCACCGGCCTCGTCATGGGCGCGGTGTTCCATAGCCTGTACGGACAGTATCTGTCCTTTATTTTGCTGCGCTTTTTGATCCTGCTCCCCTTCTTGTCCCTGCTCATCAGCCTGCCCGCCATGCTTCGGGTCCGGGTCCGGCTCTCCGCCTCCGCCGCCTCCCCCCGAGGGGAACCGGCGGCGGCCAAGCTGTCCGTGGACAGCCGCTGCTTTTTGCCCGTGGGCTGCCTTTCGCTGACCTTCACCGGTGAGAATCGGTTCACCGGCGACAGGATCGGTCGGCGGAAGTTCCGGTACTGGGGCGTTTTGAAGACGGAGGAGTCCCTGTCTCTGCCCAGCGATAGGTGCGGGGTCATCTCCTGTCGGCTGGATCGGGTCTGGGCCTGGGACTACATGGGCATCTTCGCCCTCCCCGTCAAGGGCGGCGATCCGGCCGTCTATTCCGTGCTGCCCGTGGCCGAGAAGCCCGAGCCCTTCCCGGAGCTGGACCAGGATTCCGCCCTGTGCCTGAAGCCCAAGCCCGGCGGCGGCTACTCCGAGGAGCACGAGCTTCGGCCCTACCGCCAGGGGGACCCTCTGAACGTGATCCACTGGAAGCTCTCCTCCAAGCTGGACGAGACCATCGTCCGGGAGCCCCAGCTCATGAAGCGCAAGCGGGTGGCCCTGTCTATCACCCCCCGGGGCAGCCAGAAGATGCTGGAGAGCCAGCTGGATCAGCTGCTGTATCTGAGCCGGGATCTGGTGGAGCGGGGCATCCCTCACCGCATCTGCTTCGGGGCCCACATGGAGGCCTATATCAAGGATAAGAACAGCCTGGACGAGTTCATGCTCCAGATCCTGTCCTGCCCGCCCGACGGTTCCCGGGGCCCCGTGGACCGGAACAAGCCCGACGAGCTGGTGTACTCCATCCGGCCCAAGGGGGGAGAGGGGGCGGTGAAGGCATGAAGACCCGCTTCCCCTATCTGCAATTTTTCGCCACCTGGTTGCTGGTGTTCTGCGCCACCCTGGGCACGCCCATGTGCGTGGTCACGGCCTACGATCTGCCGTACCATCTGTGGGCCATGATCCTGTGCGCCCTGCTCATCAGCGGGTTCATGACGCTGCTGTTCACCCTGCCCGAGCTGGGGGGCTATCTGCTGGTGCCCTTCGGGCTCACGGTGCTGTTCATCAGCATCTTCCGCTGGAAGAAGCTCTACAGCGGGGCGGCCGTGGCCATCCGCACCATCCAATCGGTCCTCTCCCGGACCATCGCTTTCATCCCCGCCCCCGGGACCCTCCCGGCGGAGGTGGAGAACTACGCCTATTTCATCGGCTTTTTCGTGGGTGCCATCATGGTGACCGTGGCCCTGCTCATCAGCTGGGGGCTGGTCTCCGGAGAGTCCATGTTCCTGCCCCTGCTGGTGCCCCTGCCCCTGGTGGCCCTGTCCCTCATCTATACGGACCTGCCCCCGGCGGGCTGGGCCGGGGTGCTGGTGGCCCTGTACTACGGCGGGGTGCTCTTCACCGGCGGGCTCCGGCTGCACCGGGGGAGCGGCATCGGGCGGGTGACGCTGCTGACCCTCGTCGTGCTGCTGCTGGCGGTGCTGGCGCTGGTGAAGCTGCTGCCGCCGGAGGAGTATGAGCCCCAGTCCACCCAGGAGCGGGTGGAGCAGCTGCTTCGGCAGTTGGCCAGCAGTTGGGAGAAGATGGACCGGCTCTTCGAGCGGGACATCCATGAGCGGGAGGATCTGTCCCGGGAAGGGGAGCAGGAGTCCACCGGCGCCCATATCCTGGATGTGAAGGCGGACCAGCCGGGGCGGCTGTACCTTAGGGGCACCTCCTACGGTCGGTACGACGGCCATTTCTGGTCCATGACCGGCGAGTACCCGGCGGGGGAATCCATGTTCACCCTGGGCGGGTCCCTGCCCGGGGACGTGGGCCGGGTGGAGATCCGCGCCGCCGGTTCGTCCCTGCTCTATACCCCCTACGCCCTGGTGAAGGAGGACGCCTTCGGGGACGTGCGGGAAAACTATATCTCCCACGACGAGAAGCCCGACGCCTATGGCTGGGCCTATCGGTCCGTGCCCGTGACGCTGACGCCCCGGCTGGGGAACGAGGCGGAGCAGGCCTACGCCGCCTGGGCGAAGCGGACCTATACGAGGCTGACCAGCGCCCAGCGGCAGGCGCTGCTGGAGTTTTTGAACCCCTACGAGCTGCCGGATACCGACGATCCCTACGCCCTGGCCCGGGCGGTGGCGGCCATCGTCCAGGGGAACGTGGAGTATGATCTCGTCCCCGGGGCGACGCCCACGGAGGAGGATTTCGCCCTGTATTTCCTTACCGTCCGCAAGCGGGGGTACTGCGTCCATTACGCCAGCGCCGTCACCGCCCTGCTGCAGGCGAAGGGGATCCCCGCCCGGTTCGTCATCGGCTACGCGCTGAACGTGAGCGAGGCGGACACCTGGGTGGAGGTGACGGATCGGCAGGCCCACGCCTGGACGGAGGTGTACGTGAACGGCTGGGGCTGGGTGCCCGTCGAGGCCACCGGCGGCGACGATCCGGGGCTGGACGCGCCCGCGCCCACGGCGGATCCGGGCAGGGAGCCGGAGGAGCCGACCCCTGAGCCCACGCCGGAGGAGACGCCCACGCCGCCGCCGGAAGAGCCGACCCCGGAGCCAAGCCCGGAGACGAGTCCCGAAACGAGCCCGGAGGAGCCCTCTCCGTCGCCGGAGCAGAGCGCGTCGCCCACGCCCACGCCGCCGGGACCCCAAGCTGGATTGACCACCCCCACCCCGGACCCGGAGGAGGGGGGGAGTGAGGACGATTCGCCGGGCGGCGGGTTCAGACTGTGGTGGCTGTGGCTGCTGCTGTTGCTGCCGTTGCTGGCGGTGCTGTATGTGCTGCTCCGCAAGCGGGTGTGCGAGAACCGGATGCGGCGGATGCTACAGGGGAACGGGAAGCAGGCCGTGCTCTACGGGTTCGGTGAGCTTCTGAAGCTGGTGCGCTGGGGCGCTGCCCCCAGCGAGAAGGCCCAGGCCCTGGCGGACGAGGCCGCGTTCTCGGACCACGACATGGGTGAGAAGCAGAAGCGGGCCATGGCCGGCTTCGTGAAGGCCGCCCGCCGGGAGCTGGAGGGATCGCTCCCCTGGTATCGGCTGTGGCTGCTCCGGTATCTGCTGTGGCTGTGGTGACGGAGGAAGCAGATGTTTTCTTGTTAGGCTGTGAAGAGCGGGGTTCGAAGGACGCCGCAGGATAGCTGCGACGGGATATATGGGTATAAAAGTGCGGCTGTCGGAGAGGAGGCATATCCTTCCGGCAGCCGCATTTCGTGTATTTGCGAAGGTTTTACTTTTTCCCCACCAGCAGGGCGGAACCGGAGAGGGCCATCCACTTGGCCTCGGAGGGGGACATGAAGAGGTTTTGGGTGGTGTCGATCAGCTCCACCCGCTCATAGCCCATGGCGCGGAGCTTTTGGACGAAGGATTCCATATCCCCGTATTTGGCGCGGGAGAAGATGTCGTGGAGGGCGAAGGTGCCGCCCTTCTTCAGCACCCGCAGGGTCTCCAGAAGGATCGCCTGCCGGTCCCGACTGGGGATGTTGTGGTAGACGTAGTTGCTCACGACGGCGTCGAGGGTCTCGTCCGGGAAGTCCAGATGTAGGGCGTCGCCCTGGCGGAAGGAGGTGTTGCGCACGCCCTCGGCCCGGGCGTTGGCCTCACACAGGGGCTTGTTATAGGAGGCGTACTCCTTCCCCCAGCGGTCGATGCCCACGAAGCGGGCCTGGGGGTTGCGCTTGGCACAGGCGATGGCCAAAGCCCCGCTGCCGCAGCCCACGTCCAGCCCCACGCCCCCTTCGGGCAGTTTTACGTGTTCCGCGATGCCCTTGATGACCTGGCGGGACATCTTCCGCTTCCCGTTATACGAAAAAGCACGGTACAGGAGCGCCATCCACAGGGCCGCGAGCCCCACGAGGATGCCCAGAACCAGGAACACCGCCGTCAATGCGGTCTTCAGGGCCCCGCTTTCCAAAATGCCTGTGCATCCGAACAGGGCCGCCAGAAGAAGGCAGGCTGCCGCCCCAGCCGCCGTGCCCAGGACCATGCCCTTGGGCATCCAATTCTTGTAATCCGGTCTCATACGAATATCCTCCCTCGTTACCTTTTGAATCGTAACAGTATCGTCGCGTCTGTCATTTCAGTAAGGCGGTCTGTTTTTTCATCGCCTTCTCCGCGAGCCTTATGCCGAGGAGCGCCACAGGGATCGTCAGGATCAACATAACGATCAAGATCGGCGTAGTTCAGTTACTCCTTTTTGCAACGGCTACCGCAGCACCAGCGCCATGACGCCCGACAGGATGGCCGAAAGGGCGGCGAAGCCCACCGTACCCACCAGCCATTTTCCGATCCTGTCCTTCCGGTCGATGTAGGGCTTCAAATCCTCCGTGCCGGGGATGTCCCAGGCTCTGGTGTGGCCCACCCAGTATTCGTCGATGAGCAGCCGATCGATCAGGTTCAGGATGGACAAAATGGCGAATAGTTGCCAAAACCCCGGCCAGAATCCCCGGGCGCCGTTGACGGCATAGACGCTGACCAGCACGAAGGTGAAGTAGAGGGGGACACCCAGGCCCTTGAAGATCTTCCGGTTCTGCCAAATCCTCTCCGGGGTGATGAGACCGTTTTGCACGCACCGGTCCTGCACGTCCCTATGGTACAGGAACACCATGGTCACTGCCCCCTTTCGGATACCGACAGCGCAGAAGAGGACCAACAGCGCCCCCAACAGAACGCCTTCTATAACGATTTTACCGACCATGCTCCTCACCTCACTCTACAAGTGTCCCAGTGTTAGCGGTCGCTAACCGACGCCTATAGTATACTCCTTCATGGGCGGATTTCAAGTAGAAATACCTTTCTTCGGTAAGTTTTATTTAACTTTGAATTGACAAATGAGGAAACTATGGTATCATACTGATAGTTAGCAGCTGCTAACCAAAGACAAGGCCAGCACATACATTGAGGAAAGGGGCAATATATGTCTGAAGAAACCATCATCCGCCACTGTGCGCCCACCCTGGCCGGCATCAAAACCGGGAATCTGTTCCGCTGCGCCTACCCTGATCGACGGGAGATGATCGAGGACGTTCGCCGGTGGAATACGGCCCTCTCCCCCAAGGGGCTGCGCCTGATCCCGCTGCAATATGATAAGGGCAGCGCCATGATCTACCTCTTTCGCCCTGCCCGCTTGCAGGCGGACCTGAACGATGACATGGCCTGCGCCTTGCTGCAGGCCCGGGGATACGCCACTCAAACCTGTTCCCGCTGCATCGTCGGTCTCATCGACCGGCTCCGGCAATCGGCCGAATTCCCCCACGAGATCGGCCTGTTCCTGGGCTATCCCCCGGAGGACGTGTCCGCCTTCATGGAGCACAAGGATACCGGCTGCAAATGCGTGGGCTTCTGGAAGGTCTATGGGGACGAGCAGGCCGCCCAAAAGACCTTCGACCGATACAGAAAATGCTCCGCCGCCTACTATCGGCAATGGAAGAAAGGGCGCCCCTTCGACCGGCTGATCATCACAAGCTGATTTTCCCCCCGCTTCTGCTCGCTTCCCGTTCATTCGAATCCAAGCCCAAAGGCTGCCTCCCGGCAGCTTTCTTGCTTCATCAACTATAAAAACGGGACCCGCCCTTGATAAATCTTTACTGGAGCGACGATGCTTGGTCGCAAACAGAAGAGGGAAAGGGACAGTTTCCTGTTGCCATCCGCCCGTCTTTTTTGTATACTGATACACGGGAGGAAAGAGACATGTCCGTGCTGCAGGTGATCGCTCATAATCTGTTGGGGTTCGACCTCATCATCTTCGTGGCCGCGGCCCTGAACGGGGTGTGCTATTATTTCGCCCGGAAGAACGCCGACCGGCTCTATCGCAAGCTTCATATGATCGTCTTCGTCCCCTCCCGCAGGAGCGACCCGGACAGCGTCTCCAAAGCCATCCGGGACATCGACGAGGAGCAGGTGGTGGCCATGCGCAAGCGGTCCGAAAGCCTGTATTCCGTGTTCGTGAACGTGACCAGCATCTTCCCGCTTTTGGGCATACTGGGCACGGTGGTGTCGCTGCTCCCCATGGTGTCGGAGCTGGCCGACATGCAGACCAACTTCTTCGCCGCCCTCACCTCCACCTTCTGGGGGCTGGTGTTCGCCATCCTCTTCAAGCTCCTGGACGGCTTCCTCTCCTCCCGCATGGAGGACAATGACAAGGCCGTGAACCTGCTTTTGGAGCGGCGGGAGCTCATCAAAGAGGGCCGGGAGCCGTGAAACGGCGGCAGATCTTCATAGAGCTCACGTCGCTGCTGGACGTGATCCTCATCATGCTCTTCATCCTGCTCACCCAGGCCAAAACCCGCACGGCGGAAGCCCTGGACACGGCGGCCCTGGCCGAGAGCGACGCGGCCGCCCTGCGCATGGAGCTCACCGCGGCCTACGACGAGCAGGACGTCCTCCAGGCCCGGATCGACGCCCAGGAGGAGCGGGCCGACGCCCTGCAGCGGCAGCTGTGGACGGAGAATCTGGTGCTGGACAACTCCCTGCTGCTCACCGTCAGCGTGGACAAATCGGGCCAGATCCGCCTGGAGACGGAGGGGGAGGCGGAGACCATCCCCTACGACTGGGCGGAGGACACCTACGCCAAGAACCGACTCCGGGGGCTGCTGCTGGACAAGCTGAAGGGGACGGACCAGGAGGCGGTGTTCCTGGTCTTTCAGTACGATAGGGCCCGGGTGTACCACGCGGAATACAACATGATCGAGGACATCATCCAGGAGGTGAAGCGGGTGGCCCGGGAGCGGGACATCCCCCTGTCGGTCCTGGAGCTGGACCTGCAGGACGCATAGACCCACAAGGAGGTAGCAACGTATGGAAACGAAAAAGCGGGCGCCCAAGCGGAATCGGCACACCGGCGGCAAGGTGGCCGGGAGCGCGGTGCTGTTGGCGCTGCTGCTGGCCGGGGGCCATTTTGGATTGGGCATCGGCCGGGAGGGCGGCGGCCTGTTGACCGGGGAGCGGGTGCAGAACGCCGCCGAGGTGGTGACCCAAGGTTTGGAAAGCGCCGCGGAGACCGTGACCGAGACCGCCCAGCAGGTGCAGGAAACGGTGGTCGAGGTCGTGTCCCCCCGGGACGACGGGGTGTTGACCATCACCGTCCAGGAGGATAAGCTCCTTTACGAGGGGCAGGCGGTGACCATGGCGGAGCTGGAGGAGAAGCTGCTCGCGGACTATGAGGCCGACGCCACCAGCGTGGAGCTGCGGGACGACCACGCCATCAAGGCCGCCTACGACGAGGTGAGCGCCCTGCTCCAAAAGCTCGCCATCCCCTTCACCGAGGGAAAATAACTTCCCATACAGATAAGGACCCGATCCTGCCGATCGGGTCCTTTTTTGTGAAAGGGTCGAAAAACCTCAATATCCGTAATCCGTGTGGACGATGGACCCGTCCACGGCGTTGATGAGCAACGTCTCCTGCATCGTGGTCTTGTCGTTCCGGCTGCTGTCCGGCCGCTGCCAGGGGTCGAAGAACACGGCGTAGCAGGGCATCTCGTAATAGTCGTCGCTGTTCGGCGCGTGGAGGGTGTAGCTGGTGAGGCCGATCCTGTAGATCTCCACGTTCAGCTTTAGATCCGGCTCGTTCTGCTTCACATCCTGGGCCCACTTGGTGAGGCCGTAGACGAGCCCCTGCCGGATCCGCTCCTGGGCCTTCTCGAAGGGGAGCAGCTCGATGTTCTTGCTTTCGATGCCCACGATCATCTTGGGGGCGTCGAAGCTGATGAGCTTCACCCCCTCCTCGTCGGCAAAGAGCCGCAGCTCCTCGGGACGGATGTATTGGTTGGCCATGAAGCTGTCGTCGCTCCCGTAGGTCAGGCCCTGGGCAGGCTCGAAGTTGCTCCCAAGATAGGGGTAGCCCCCAAAGTCCCGGACGAACAGGCACTCGTAGCCCCCGGAGAGGCACATCCGGCCGTCCATAAGATTCGCCTCCTCCGTGGCCACCAAAGTCATGCCCTCGATGCCCAGCTTAGCGAGGGCGTCCTTCGCCACCTGCTCGCACTTCTTCTGGTCCGCGGTCACGGGGGTGTAGGGGAGGGTGTCCTCGTCGTCGAACCGCTTCATTTCCTCATACTCATACCGGGGGTACACGTGGGTGTGGTTGCTGCCCAGGCCCGCGTAGAGGCTCCCGTTCCAGGAGGGGTTCACGATCACCGTGTCCCCGGACTTCATCCGATAGACCAGGATCCCCTCCTGGCCGGTGGGGATATGGTAGGCGTTGGCGGGGCTCTCCTCGTTGGTCTCCGGGGCGTTTTGGATCAGCTCCTGGTAGTTGGCCAGCTCCTGGTTGACCTCCTCCCGGGAAAGGGGCGTCTCGTCCCGGTCCACCCCGTCGTCGGGCCGGCCTGCGTCCTGCCAGTCCAGCTTGGCCTGGGCCTCGTTCATGTACCACTCCATCTCCCGCTGGATGTCCGCCTTGGTGGGCAGATTTTGCCGCACGGCCACCGGGTCCGGGAAGAGGGCGCTGAGACAGTTCACCATCTCCGCCTCCGTGAGCGGGTTCGACCGGGTCCGGTACAGGGGGTAGAGCCCGTCCTCCTTTTGGACGATGGGAGCGCTGAAGGTGAGGGTCATAAGGTCGCTTTCATAGACCTCGTCCCACCGGTCCGGCACCCGCTGGGCGCCCCGGGCCTCGGCGTCGGCCTCCTTCTCCAGCTTCGCCGCCACGCCGCTGTCCTTCTTGTTCACCACGAACTCCTCGCCGGGGGTGGGCTGGCAGGCCGCCGCGCTCAACAGGAGCGCCGCCGCCAGCAACAGCATAGCCAATCGTTTCATGTGTTTTTTCTCCTTTTCCGATTTCTGGCTCCATCCTACACCCCGGATTCGGACAAACTGTAAAATAGTTGTAATGGACTTGTAAAAGCGGCCCCGGCCATGTAACAAACTTGTAAAAACGAAAAAAACCTCCCGGAGGGCCGGGAGGCAGGGGAGAGGTCCGCTCAGTTGTTCAACGCGGCGTGGACCGTGGGGCTGGTGATGGTGAGGGGCAAGAAGGTGTACCCGTTCTCCAACCCCCAGCGAATAAGGTCTTCCACGGCGAAGACGCTGTTGCTCTTGGTATCGTGCTGGAGCACGATGGAAAAGCCGTCCCCGTTGGCGGTGATCCGGTTGCGGATCACGTTGAAAATGTCTAAGGACGTCAGGTCCATGCGGTTGGCGTCCAGGGAGTTCACGTTCCAGTCGAAGTAGCGGTAGCCCATGTCCTCCATGATCCCGGTGAGCCGGGTCATGAGGCCCCGGTTGCCGCAGCTGACGGTGTTGCCGCTGCCGCCGGGAAAGCGGAAGAGGGGGGTGTACTGGCCCGTCTGCTCCAGGATGACCGCCTCCGTGGCCAAAAAGTCGGCGAAGAAGGCCGCCTCGTCCACGTAGATCTCCTCAAAGCGGTGGGTGTAGGAATGGACGCCGATGCTGTGGCCCTCCTCGTAGGCCCGGCGGATCAGCTCCTTTCGGCCCTGGTTCCCCACCACGAAGAAGGTGGCCTTCACGTCGTATTGCTTCAAAATATCCAGCAGCTTTTCCGTGGAGGGGCCCGGCCCGTCGTCGAAGGTGAGGTAGATGGTCTTCTTGGGCGGCTGGACCACCTGGGGCAGCGCCACGGGCACCACGGTGACGGTGCGCTGGGCCTGAGCTTTGATTCCATGTTCGTCGGCAACGGCATAGGTGAGAACGTATTCCCCCACCAGATAGGGGATCACTTCCCCTTCCACCGTGATCCTGTCCGTCAGATCCTGCCCGGAGCTGTCCCTGGCCGTGGCGCCGGGGTCCTCAAAGGCGAAGGCGGCGTCCACCGTCATGGCCGCGTCCCCGACAAGCGTGATGACGGGGGCCGGCGACAGGGCCCGGACGGCGCCGGGAACCAGAAGCGCCAGCGCCACAAAAAAAGCAAAAACGATCCGGCGACGCATAGGCTACAGGATCTTTTCCACGGCGTCGTACACCCGCTGGGCGATGGTGTCGATGGGGAGCAGGGTCCCCTTCTCCATGCAGGGGATCACCTGCACGTTCTTGAGCCGCTCCCCGAAGGCCAGGTACTTGGCCCTGGCCCGGATCTGGATGGCGTCCTGCTTCTCGTACTCGTCCTTTTCGTCCCCGGCGTAGTCTCGATAGCCCTTCTTGCTCACGTTCTGCTGGGCGTCGGACAGATCCATGTCCAGGATCAGCTGCAGATGGGGGCGGGGGATCTTCAGCTGCTCGAACTCCAGCTCCGTGACGAAGTCCAGGATATCGGGGCCGTTCAGATCCCTATCCCGGATGCTCTGGTAGACCGCGTTGCTCAGCACGTAGCGGTTGATGAGCAGCACGTCGAATCGCCTGTAGTCGAAGTCCTGGAAGGCCGCCCACCGGTCCATGGCGAACCAGAGGGCCATGCTCCGCTGGTCCACGTCGCTGGCGGAGACCCCGTCCTTCTTCATGAGGAAGCGGCCCACGCAGCCCCCGAAGAAGCTGCCGTAGTCCGGGAAGGACAGGGTGCCCACGGACAGGCCCCGCTTCATCAGCCGCTCCTTCAGCCGCTCCATCTGCACGCTTTTGCCCGTGCCGTCGATGCCCTCGAAGGCGATGATCTTCGTTTCGCTCATGGTCCCACTTTCCCCGCAACAGAATTTTTCCACAGTATACCATATCCCTTTCCCAGGGGCAAGACAGGGTTTTCATGACCGGCGCAGGGGAGGATGGGAGGAAGGGGGCATAAGGGGGAGAGGGATCGCCCCATCCTGTCGGGAAGAATAAATGGCGCGCCCGCCGGATTCGCCGAAAAATCACCCCGGGTCCCGAGTACAATGGGGCCATGAGCCGAAAGAGACAAGGACGGAATGCGACAAAGTACATCCTGGAGCTGGGCACCTTCCTGGGGAGCCTGGTGCTGTGCCGGGCCCGGGTGGGGGAGAGCTGCGCTCCCTTCGGCCTTGCCTGCATGGCGGCGGCGGAGCTGGTGGGGGTGGACCCCATCTTTGCCGGGGCCGGGGTGGTGGTGGGCGCCTTTTTGAGCGGGGAGCCCCTGTGGGGCGTGATGATCGCGGCCGCGGCCTTCGTGCTGTTCACCCGGCTCATCCAGGCGTTTTTGGGGGAGGTGTCCCTCAGCGCCCGGATGCTGGTGTTTTTGCTGTGTGAGATCGCGGTGCTGCCCTTTGAGATGGTGCTGACCTGGCAGTCCGCGGCCTACGCCCTGCTGTCGCTGGCCCTGTCGGCGGTGGCGGTGGTGCTTTTGAGCCGGACCTTGGTGCTCCTCTCCCACGCTCGGCGGCTCCGGGTCCTGGGGGAGCGGGAGCAGATGCTCCTGGCCGCCAGCTTCGGCCTTTTGCTGCTGGGGCTGGGGGACCTGTCCGCCGCCGGGGTGTCGCTGCCGGTGGTGCTCCTGGATACGGCCGCCCTGCTGCTGGTCTTCTGCAAGGGTCCCGGGGGGCTGGTGGAGGGGATCGTGGCCGCGGCGCTGCTGGCCTTCGGTCTGGAGGCGGGCACCGATCTTATGGGCATCACCGCTCTCTGCGCCCTGATGGCGGCCTTGACCTCCGGCTACGGTCGGGGGGCCGCGGCGGGGAGCTTCCTCATGACCGCCGCCGTCCAGACCTTTTTCCTGGGGCCGGAGGCGGAGTCCGTGGCCCTGGGCAGCGCCTTCTTGGGGTGCCTCTGCTTCCTGGTGCTGCCGGTGGAGTGGATGGATCGGGCCGAGACCGCCCTGGACAGCCGCCGCTACCGGGAGAAGAACGGGGCGGAGGCCATGGATCGGCTCCGGCAGCGGATGGCCGCGGAGGTGGAGGAGGCTGCCCGGCTCTGCGGGGCCCTCTCCGGCCTCTTCGATCGGGAGAAGGAGCAGGGCCGGTTCGTGGTGGAATGGCCCCTGGGCGCCGCCAGGCGGGTGTGCGTGGGCTGCGAGGGACGGGTCCTGTGCCAGCGGGACATGGGCCAGTTCGACCGGGCGGTGCTGCACCTGCTGTCCGCCTACGATCGGGGGGACCCGGTCCAGCCCGTATCGCCCATGGACAGCCATTGCCGCTTCTTTCGGGAGATGATGACCGCCGCCTATCAGTCCTATAACCAGGCCTTCGCCCACGAGGCGGGTTTGAGGCGGGCGGCGGAGCAAAACGCCTATATGAACCGGCAGCTCTGCGGGGTGTCGGCCATGCTTTCCCTCCTGTCCACCCATCTGAGGGAAGACCGATGGGGGGACGAGCGGGTGGAGGGGGCGCTGCTCCCCTATCTCATCCGGCGGGGGTTCGCGCCCCTGTCCGTGGACGCCTTCTACCGCGCCGGGCGGCTGTGTTTGTCCATCCGGGTGGGGCGCCAGGGGAGCGAGGACGGGACGGAGCTTTTGTCGGCGGTGGAGCGGCGGCTCAGGCGGACCATGCGGCTCATCGCCGTAAAGCGGGAGGCGGCCTGCACCGTCTTCGAGATGGAGGCGCTGCGGGGGCTCACGGCCCGGATGGCCCGGATCTCCCTGCCCGAGCAGGAGGAGACCGTCTCCGGGGACGAGACCGGGGAGCTTCGGATGCCCAGCGGGAAGGTGGTCTACGCCGTATCCGACGGCATGGGCAGCGGGGAGGCGGCCAATCGGGAGAGCCGGGCGGCCATCGAGCTGCTGTTCGACCAGTTCCGGCTGGGGGTGGAGCGGGAGCTGATCTATGAGAACGTGAACCGGCTCCTCATCGCCCGGGGGGAGAAGGAGATCTACGCCACGCTGGACGCGGCGTCCATCGATTTGGTCACCGGGGAGGCGGAGATGGTGAAGTTCGGCGCGCCGCCCACCTGCCTCGTTCGGGCGGGGAACGTGCGGATGCTGGCCGGGGAGGCGCTGCCCTGCGGCATCGTGGACGAGGCGAGGCCCTACATCCGCCGGATCCGACTTCGGCAGCGGGATCGGCTGGTGTTCTGTACCGACGGGGTCTACGACCTGTTGGGGAAGGAGCTGGAGGCGGAGCTGAAAAAGGATCATGACGCGCCCCTCGAACAGATGGCGGAGTCGCTGATGGCGGCTGCCCAGCTGAAGGGGCAGCGGGACGACATGACCGTCATGGTCGTCGAGGTGGCATGAGGGTCTCCCTGGAATGGTTTTTGCTGGACAACGTGGGGGTGAATTTGCTGTTGCTGCGGCTGGCCGGGGCCCTGGGCGGGGTGGGGATGAAGCCCGGGCGGGCCCTGCTCCTGTCGCTTCTGGGAGCGGTGTGGGACGCGCTGGCGCTGAGCCGGTGGCCGCGACTGCTGAGCCTGCCGGGACGGGTGGGGTGTTTGCTGGTGACGGCGCTGCTGATGAGCCGGCGGGAGGTTTTGCGTTCGCTTTTGTCCCTCTTCGCCGCGTCGCTGCTCATGGGGGGCGGGATGCTGCTGTTGACCATGGGTCAGGCGGGGCCCGGCGGGGTGTTCCTGAGCACGGTGCCCCTTCGGGCGGCGGTGTACGGGCTGTGCCTGCTGCCGCCGTTGATCCGGGGGGTCCGGTATCTCGTCCACAGGGGGTACGAGGGGCGGTGCTTGCGCTCCATCACGCTGACGGTGGGCAAAAAGTCGTTTCGCCTCACCGCCTTCGTGGACTCGGGGAACCTTTTGACGGAGCCCCTGTCCGGTTTGCCGGTGGTGCTGGTGGAGGGGATCGACCTGCCGGCGGGGCGACCCCTGGCCGTGGAGGGGCAGGGGGTCATCGAGGTGGCGCCGGGGACGGTGCAAACGGAGCCGGGCGGCTCGCCCGTGCCCGTGTACGTGGGTCGATCGCCCCTGCATCTGGGGGAGTTTCAGGCGCTGCTCCCCGGGGCGGCGCTCCATGAAGGGAGGATGGTGCATGTTCAAAAAGCTCAAAGCGTTCCTCTATCGCGTCTACGCGCGGCTGTTCACCCGGCGGTATCGGGTCTATCTCGTTCGGGCGGGGGAGAGCCTGCCGCCGCCTTTGAGTCCGGAAGAGGAGCGACGCTGCGTCCTTCAGGCGAAGGACAGCGAAGCGGCCCGGAACCGGCTCATCGAGCACAACCTTCGGCTGGTGGTGTTCATCGCCCGGAAGTTTGAGAACACCGGGGTCATGACGGAGGACCTTATCTCCATCGGCGCCATCGGCCTCATCAAGGCGGTGAACACCTTCGACCCGGAGAAGCGGATCAAGCTGGCCACCTACGCCTCCCGGTGCATCGAAAACGAGATCCTCATGTACCTCAGGCGAAGCTGCAAGCTGAAGCTGGAGGTGTCCCTGGACGAGCCGCTGAACATGGACCAGGACGGGAACGAGCTGCTGCTCTCCGACATCCTGGGCACCGACGGGGAGGAGGTGAGCCGGGATCTGGAGGAGGAGGTGGACCGGCGGCTCCTCTGGGCGGCCCTTGCCCGGCTGTCGCCCCGGGAGAAGCGGATCGTGGAGATGCGCTTCGGGTTGAAGGAGCAGCCGCCCCGGACCCAGAAGCAGGTGGCGGACGCCATGGGCATCAGCCAGAGCTATATCTCCCGGCTGGAGAAGCGGATCATGGATCACCTGAAGCGGGAGATACTTCGGATGCAGGGCTGACTTCGGCAGAAAAGCGTAGTAAATCAGAAAGGAGGCGCGTGGAAACGTGTCGGGCATGGCTTGACACGTTTCTTTTTTTGTGGTAATCATGAAAAAAAGCGGAAAGTGAGACGAGCTATGGCAGTATCGACCCAAGATTTCGGCGCCCTGAAGGACGGGCGCACGGCCCATCTGTTTACCATTTCGACCTCGGCGGGGAGCCAGGTCGTCCTGACGGACTTCGGCGCCACGGTGGTGAAGGTGATCGTGCCCGACGGGTTGGGACGGCTGGGAGACGTAGCGCTGGGGTTCGACCAGGTTTCTTTCTACGAGCAGGACGTGGGGAATTTCGGCGCCGTCTGCGGCCGGTTCGCGAACCGGCTCTCTCGGGCGTCGCTGCCCCTGGATCGGCGGGTGTATCCCCTCGTGCGCAACGATGGGCCCAACACCCTCCACGGCGGCGCGGTGGGGTTCCACCACCGGCTTTGGAGCGGGGAGGCCCTGGGGGAGGACGGGGTGAGGTTCACCCTCTTCAGCCCCGACGGGGAGGAGGGGTTCCCCGGGGATCTAAGCGTGTCCGTGGTGTATCGGATGTCGGAGGAGAACGTGCTGTCCATCGAGTACGAGGCCGCCGCCGGATCGAAGAACACCGTGGCGAATCTGACCAATCACAGCTATTGGAATCTGGACGGGGATACCTGTGGCAGCATCCTCGACCACAGCATCCGCCTCCACGCGTCCCAGTTCACGCCGATCAACGAGTTCACCGTGCCCGATGGGCGGATCCTGCCCGTGAAGGGGGTCTTCGACCTTAGGGCGTACCGGGCCCTCCGGGAGGGGGTCCAGAGCCAGGACGAGCAGATCCTGAAGGGGAACGGGTACGACCACAACTTCGTTTTAGACGGCTACGACGGGAAGAGCCTTTTCAAAGCGGCGGATTTGAAGGGGGCGGTGTCCGGACGGCGGATGGAGGTGTGGACCACGCTCCCCGGCATCCAGCTCTACACCGGGAACCACTTTTCCGGGCTCCCGGGGAAGGGGGGCATGCGCTACAACAAGAACGCGGGGGTGGCCCTGGAGACCCAGTTCTATCCCGATGCGCCCCATCACCCCGCCTGGCCCCAGCCCAAGGTACGGGCGGGGGAGACCCAGCGGTCCAGGACGGAGTTCAGGTTCTTTGTGGATTGAGGTTTCTTTTGCCGCTTTTTCTCTTTATACAAAGAGAAAAAGCGGCGCAAAAAGAGAAACTTATTTGGGATAACATGTCGCAGCGCGAAGGCGTACTCGTCAAATAAGTTCTTTTTGGTCCTTTTTCTTTTCGAAGAAAAAGGACCTGCTTTTATTCTTCCTCTAAGAAAATTCCGCATATATTTTACAACGCCATTACAACTTTCCTGATATACTGTAGGTGAAACGAAAGGGGAGAGGGGAACAATGGCGAAGATACTGATCGTGGAGGACGAGCGGGCCATCAACGACCTGTTGAAGATGAACCTGGAGATGGTGGGCCACCAATGCGTGTCCGCCCTCACGGGCCGAGACGCCATCCACGCGGCGGGGGAGCAGGGGTTCGATCTCATGCTCCTCGATGTGATGCTGCCGGACATGGAGGGGTTTGCCGTCATGGAGAAGGTGCGGGGCGTGCCCACCATCTTCCTCACGGCCCGGGGCGCCACCACGGACAAGGTCCGGGGCTTCGGCCTCGGCGCGGACGACTACATCGTGAAGCCCTTCGAGGTGGCGGAGCTTTTGGCCCGGGTCCAGGCGGTGCTCCGGCGGACCCACAGGGCGGAAACGGAGTACGCCATCGGCGATCTCGTCATCCGCTGGGACGCCCACGAGGTCCTGCTGGCCGGGGAGCGGATCGACCTGACGCCCCAGGAGTTCGCCCTGCTGCACATCCTCATCGAGAACAGGAACGTGTGTCTCAGCCGGCAAAAGCTCCTTTCCGAAGCCTGGGGCATCGACTTTTTGGGCGAGAGCCGGACCGTGGACGTCCACGTGCAGAAGCTCCGCCGGAAGCTGAAGCTGGAGGACCATATCAAGACCATCTATAAGAACGGCTACCGCTTCGAAGAATAGGCCCCTCGCTGTCATCCCGAGCGAAGGGGCGATGGTTCGCATCGCCCCGGTCGAAGGATCTCTGAACACAAACGTGTATTTGAACACATGAAGCTCTGGCAAAAAACCTATCTTTTGTCCACCCTCCTCTGCGCCCTGATCCTCTATGGGTGCATGTTCGGCGTCACCGCCCCCGCCCTCACCGCCACGGTGAAGGGGGCCACCGACGCCGCCCTCCGGGAGGAAAAAGCCATCGTGAGCGCCCTGGAGCGGACCATGGACCAGGCGCCGGAGGGCCGGGCGATCCCGGTCCTGAAAACATTTTTGGACTACTACGCGGGGACGGGCCTGACCTTCGGTGTGGCGAAGGAGGGCGAGGAGATCTTCTCCACCCTGCCCTGCCTCCTGGACAAGGCCCCCGGCACCCTGGGCTTCTTGCGGGACAACGGGCAGCTGCACCTCTTCATCAGCGACCGGCTCCCCTCGGGCTATGATTTTCTCTACCTCAAGGAGGCGGGGGCCACGGACGCCCTTTTGAAGCGGCAGGTCACGGCGGCGGCCCTCACCGGCACGGCGGTGGCCCTTGTGATGGCGGCGGCCCTCTACGCCCTCCTCTACCGGATCAACCTGCCCGTGAGCCGGCTCGCCCACGAGATGCGCACGCCCCTCACCGCCATGAAGGGCTACGCCGAGACGTTGCGGGACGCCCGGCTCACCGAGGAGCAGCGGCACATGGCGGCCAGCTACATCGCGGAGGAGAGCACCCGACTCTCGGACATCTCCGCCCGGCTGTTGACCCTCCACAACGCCAGGGAGGAAAGTACCCCCTTCGGCCCCGTGGACGTGGAGGACCTCTTCGACCACATCGCCCAAACCTATCCCACCGTGACCTACGAGGTCCACTGGCCCACCCTCTTCGGGGACCGGGCCATGCTCTCCTCCCTCCTCAACAACCTGGTGGACAACGCCGTGAAGGCCTCCCCGGCGGGGGCGCCCGTGGAGCTTCGGGCGGCGCCCAACGTCCTCGCCGTCATCGACCACGGCAGCGGCCTTTCCGACGAGGCCCTGAACTACGTGAACCACCCCTCCAAGTTCAAGAAGCTCCACGACGCCGGGGGCCTGGGCGTGCCCCTGTGCCACCAGATCGCCAAGGCCCACGGAGCCAGGCTCACCTATACCCGGGGGGCGGACGGGGGGACCGTGGCCACCGTCACCTTTTACAACTCCCTTACAAGTTGATGAATACTCCATAACAAGTCCGGCCCTATACTGAGGGCGAAGCTTGAGAAAGGAGCAAAGACACATGAAATTATTCTGGATGAAAAACAAGGTGCTGATCGCCACCCTGCTGGCCGTGCTGGTGCTGGGGGTGTTCTTCTGGGGCGGGCTGCGCCTCTTTGAAGGGAACCAGATGCAGGATGCCTTTATCCGCACCTCCTTCGCCGAGGCGGAGGCCACCGCCGCTCCCACCCCCGAGGGGGCCGTGGAGACCGGCACCATCGGCCTGACGGGAGAGCCCACCCCTACGCCCATGCCCACCTTCGCGCCCACGGCCATGCCCGCGGAGCTGGTGTCCGAGGACATCCTGCATCTGGAGTGGAAGTATAAGGACATCTTCCCCCGCATCACCAACACCTACTCCTACCAGGCCAAGACCTGGAAGGAGGGGGATACGGTGGATGACGCCCTTACGGACGCCGCCCGGAAGAAGGCCAAGGACGTGTTCTATCAGCTGTTCAACGACGGCGGGGACTACCACGACTTTGATAACGCCGCCGTGGTCCGCTATGAGGACGAGGCGGGCTATCGGGAGAACGTGCTCAGGGTCACAGGCACCAACAACGACTTCGTCTGCGTGCTGGCGGAGAAGGATCTGGGCCTGCTGCTGGCGGACAACGCCAAGTTCCCGGCCACCGCAGCCGTCCACGAGAAGGAGGACGCCAAGGAAGTGGCGGAGTATTTGGGCACCACCCTGGGCAAGGGGGTGGAGAACCAGGGCGGCAGCCGTCATGGGCACGAGGGGGAGTGGATCGAACGGTTCTTCGGCTTCGAGCTCAGCGACGGCCGCTGGATCACCCTCGCCTACACCATGAACACCCTCCACGGTATCCAGGTCCATCAGGACCGGTACAGCATGCAGGAGGGGGTCTGCTTCCAGGCGGACATCCGCCACAGCCCCGAGGTGGTGCACCTGGTGGCTCCGGAGGACTTTGAGCAGGGCAACCCCAAGGAGCCGGCCGAGGGCGACATGACCGTGGACCAGGTGGTGCTCATGTATCGCCAGTTCCTCTCCGCCGCCAACGGCCGGGCCGCCGAGCGTCGGGAGGCCGAGGGCACGGGCACGGAGGAGCTGGACTATAATCTGAAGGATTGGGAGATCACCTACTTCCTCGATAAATCCGGCTACCGGGAGAACTACTATCACATCCACAAGGACGATCTCGTGGACATGGACATCGCCGCCAAGTCCGGCTACATCGTCCGGGCCCAGTGCGACGAGCTCTATAACCCGGACGACGACCTGAAGCTAATCGGCATCGACTACGACCATATGGGCGGCGAGGAGTACATCCATTACGTACAGTATGTGGCGGAGCAGACCTGGGGCCAGGAGAACGTGAAGAGCGTGGACGTGAACGCGGTCTACGACGGGAACTACTGCACCATCGACGCCTATATGACGGACGGCCGCTGGTACGAGTTCTTTTTCGCGGGCGGCAGGCTCACGGAGATCCAGCACTTTGCCGCCGAGCGGATCGACATCTGCGGCTGGGGCGCCGACGCCCTCTACGTGAACACCGTCACCGGCGAGGAGTTCTCTCTGGAGTGGTAAACGGCATATAAAAACAGCCCCGCGGCTTCTTACCGCGGGGCTTTTCCTATACGCTCAGCAGCTTTCCCAGATACAGCGCCCCGGTCTTGAGGCTCTGGAGCGCCGCGTCCGTGATGGCCGGGCCGCCCTCCGCGCTCAAAAGGAACACGCCGCCCACGCAATCCCCCTCCAGCAGGATGGGCACCCCCAGCAGGGCGGAGAAGGGGACCTCCTGCCCCTGGGCCAAAAGGGCGTTCTTCTCCTCGATGATCTGCCGGCCCAACAGCCGCCGCCGCATAGCGTCCAGCAGGGGCTTGTCCAGGAGCCACCGCCGCTGCCGGCCCGCCGCCGCCACGCAGTTCTCCTTGTCCGTCACTGCCGCCGTGAGCCCGAAGGCCCCGTTCAGCGCCTGGACGTATTCCTCCGCCACGTCCTTGAGCCCGCCCACGGAGGAGTACTTTTTCAGCTGGATGCAGCCGTCGTCCCCCATGTAGATCTCCATGGGGTCGCTCTCCTGTATGCGGAGCGTCCGCCGTATCTCCTTGGGGATCACGATCCGCCCCAGCTCGTCTATCCTTCTCACGATCCCGGTCGCCTTCATCTGTCACCTCGTCTTGCGTTCTTCATGTCCCTATTTTGAGCGGTTTTGAATAAAAACATGCAGCCTTTCTTGAAAGAAAGGCTGCACCCAAAGAACTTTATTCGGGACAAACTGTTTTCAAACCTGCCCTATTGTCCCAATGGGCTTTTCTTTTTGCGCCGCTTTTTCTTTTCACCTGAAAAGAAAAAGCGGCAAAACAAAACCCATCAATAAAACGTCGCCACGGGCTCCTCGGGTTCCTGCCAGGGCTCAATGGCCAGGGTGTTGAACACGGGCCCCTTCTTGCCGTAGATGGCGGAGTAGCGGACCTCGATCTTGGCGGTCACCTTGTACCAGCCCTGGTTCTGGAGGCTGGCGGCGTTGTCGTACTTGAAGGCGAAGGCGGCGAACTGGATATCCGCGGCGCAGCACTGCATGAGCTGCCGCCCGGCTACGAAGGTATCCTTGGGCATCCGGTTGTTCCGGGCCACCAGGGCGGTGAACTCCACCACCTTCCCGTGGTATTTCTTGAAATCCTCCACCAGATCCTGGTAGAAGAGGGCATAGTCCTTATCCTCCACCTTCACGATGGGCGCGTCCACGTCGAAGGGCAGCGGGTCCACGATCTCGTCGTACTCGGTCTTCCCGCTGTCGTAGGAATAGGCGATGTCCGCCTGGCGGGTGATGGCCCGGACGATCTTGTGGAGGGCCATCTTGTCCGTCTCCTCAGTGACCCGGTTAAAGAGCACCAGCTCCGCGGTCCTCAGCTTATCCACCACCAGCTGCCGCATGTTGGCGTTGTACACGGCGAAGGTGGTGCTGTCGAAGAACAGGGTCTCCCCGGCGATGGACCAGCTCTCCGGCAGCGCCTGGAAGAGGCTGTTGTTGAGCCACATGCCGTTGTATTCCACGATGATCCGGGCGGGCTTATACTGCTTCGTCAGGGCCAAAAGATGTCCCTCCGTGAGCCGGTCCTCGGAGTCGATGGTGACGATGGACACCTTCCCCTTCTTGGGGAACCGGTCCGGGGCGAGCTCCTCCTCGCCCTCCTCGCACTGGATCACCAACGTGGGCTGGCCGTTGTTGAACTCCTTGTCCTCCAGCAGGCTTTCGATGAAGCTGGTCTTGCCTGCGTCCAAAAAGCCCGTGAACAGGAATACGGGGATGTCTTCCATAGCTTACACCCGGAACAGGGCCCTGAGGGCGTCCTCGTTCAGCTTGGACCCGATGACGCAGATCCGGCCCGTGAAGGCGGCGGGACCCGTGCGCACGTCCTGCTCCTCGGGCACGTAGTCGTAATGGATCCACTGCCCGTCGACGCCGGGGACCACGCCCTTGGCCCGGAGGATGGCGCCGTAAGCCGCCGCGTCGTCCAGCTTCTTCAAGATGCCTTCGATCTCGTCCCGGCTGTATTTGTTGGCCGTCTCCACGCCCCAGCTGGTGAACACCTCGTCGGCGTCGTGGCCGTGGTGGTGATGGTGATGATGGTGGTGCTCGTGCTCCTCGTCCTCATCCTCGTCGTCGTGGTGATGGTGGTGGCACTCGCATTCGGGATCGTCGCACTCCTCGTCCTCGTCATGATGGTGATGATGGTGGTGGTGCTCATGCTCCTCGTCCTCATCGTCATCGTCGTGGTGATGGTGGTGGCACTCGCACTCGGGATCGTCGCACTCCCCGTCCTCGTCATGATGGTGATGATGGTGATGGTGCTCGTGCTCCTCCTCTTCCTCCTCCTTGCGGGCCATCTCGGAAAGCTCCTTCAGGGCCGCTTCCAGGGTGTCCTTCCGCTCCATGGCAGAAAGGATGGTCTTGCCGGAGAGCTCGCTCCAGGGGGTGGTGATGATGACCGCGCTGGGGTTGTGCTCCCGAAGGAGGGCCAGCGTCTCGGCGAGCTTCTCCTCGCTCACGTCCTGGGTCCGGCTCAGGACGATGGCGTTGGCGCTCTCCACCTGGTTGTTGAAGAACTCGCCGAAGTTCTTCATGTACACTTTGGCCTTCTTGGCGTCCACCACGGTGGTGAAGGCGTTGAGCTCGATATCATGGGAGTCAATCCGCTCCACGGCGCCGATCACGTCGGAGAGCTTGCCCACGCCGGAGGGCTCGATGAGGATCCGGTCCGGCGCGTACTCGCTGAGGACCTTCTTCAGTGCCCGGCCGAAGTCGCCCACCAAGGAGCAGCAGATGCAGCCGGAGTTCATCTCGTTCACCTGGATGCCTGCGTCCTGCATGAACGCGCCGTCGATGCCGATCTCGCCGAACTCGTTCTCGATCAGCACCAGCTTTTCGCCCTGGTACGCTTCCTGGATCAGCTTCTTGATGAGGGTGGTTTTCCCCGCGCCCAAAAAGCCGGAGAAGATGTCTATCTTGGTCATTTTATTCTTGCCTCCATACTAAATCAGCTTATTATAGCCCGTAAGATGCGGCATTTCAAGGGCTCCCGGACCCTTCTTCACCGTTTTGTTGAAATCGATCCGGCGCAAATTCGTTTCGAAAGGGACGCGCCTGTTGAAAACTGGGATAAAGGCTGGTATGATAATAAAAATGCCACAGGAGGTATGAGAATGCAGGTACAGCGCAGCGCGTTTTTGCAGGCGGCCAAGCCCCTGCTGCAGACGCTGGTGAAGCGGCTGAACGAGAAGTACGGCTATGTGTCCGTGCTGGCGGCCGACACCAGGAGCAAGTATTACCGGGTGGGGAACTCGGGCGTGTCCGCCGGGGAGGACGATCTGTTCACCGGCCGGGGCTTCGTTCTGAAGGCCTACGACGGCCAGTCCTACGGGGAGTATTCCTTCACCCACATCGACGAGGACGCCATCCCCGCCATCATCGCCGCGGTGGAGGAGCGGCTCATGCCCCTCACGGGCCTCCCGAAGGGGCTGACCCTCAGCGAATACGGCCAGATCCCCGACGAGCCCGCGGTGCTGTTGAAGTCCACCGAGTACGCCATCCACCCGGACGAGAAGGGCGACGAGGCCATCCTGGCGGCCCTCACGGACATCCGGGAAACGGGCAAGAGCCGGGACGAACGGGTATTGGACTCAATCGCCAGCTTCGAGTTCCAGGAGATCCACAAGCTCTTTCTGTCCCCCAACCGGGATCTGGAGCAGAACCTCCTTTGGAGCTCCGGCAGCATCTACGCCATGTGCCCCAAGGACGGCGACATCGTGGGCTATTATGACGGCGCTTCCGACTTGGGCGGGGCCGAGGTGCTGGATGCCCTTCGGGCCAAGCTGGACAACGCGGTCACCTGCGCCCTGGAGCTCATCGACAGCCAGCCCATGGTCCCCGGCGAATACGAGTGCGTGTGCACCCCCGCCGTCACGGGCATGATCGTCCACGAGGCTTTCGGCCATGGCGTGGAGATGGACATGTTCGTGAAGGACCGGGCCCAGGCCAAAAAGTTTATCAACGAGTACGTGGCTTCTCCTCTCATCACCATGCACGACGGCGCCGCCGTGAAGCGGGACACGGGCTCCTACTTCTTCGACGATGAGGGCGTCCTCGCTCACGATACGGTCATCATCGACAAGGGCATCCTGCGGCGGGGCCTTTCCGACGCCCAGAGCGCCATGCACCTGGGCACGACCCCCACGGGCAACGGCCGCCGGGAGAGCTTCGAGCGGAAGGCCTACACCCGCATGACCAACACCTACTTCGAGCCGGGCACCGACACCCTGGAGGATATGATCGCCTCCGTGGAGGACGGCTTCTTGCTGGACAATCCGTCCAGCGGCATGGAGGACCCCAAGAACTGGGGCATCCAGTGCATGGTGAACGTGGCCCGGGAGATCAAAAACGGCAAGCTCACCGGCCGTATCTTCAGTCCCATCGTGCTCACGGGCTACGTGCCGGACCTGCTGAAGTCCATCACCATGGTCTCCCGTGACTTCGATCTGGAAGGCGGGGGCATGTGCGGCAAGGGTTGGAAGGAATGGGTGAAGGTCAGCGACGGCGGTCCCTGCATCAAGGCCCGCATCCGGCTGGGATAAGGAGGAGCAACCATGCGCGATATCATTTTGAAAGCTTTGCGGGAGTTGGACATCCCCGTATATCAGATCGAGATCATAGAGGAGCGCTCCGCGGAGCTGTTCTTCATCAAGAAGACCCTGGACATGCGCCGGATCAAGAGCGTGATCCGCTGCGCCGTCACCGTTTACCGGGACTTTGAAGCCGACGGCGTGAAGTTCCGGGGCAGCTCCCAGGCCCAGATCTTCGAAGGCTTGACCCTGGACGAGATCAAGGAGCGGCTCAAAGGCGCTTTCTTCGCCGCCCAGTTCGTAAAGAACCCCTTCTATGAGCTGTATGAGGGAAAGAAGGAGGCCCCTGTTGACATGCCCTCCACCCTGGCCGACCGGCCCTTGGAGGACAACGCCATGCTCATGGCCCAGGCCCTGTTCGCCGCGGACACGGAGGAGGACGCCTTCATCAACAGCGCGGAGTTCTTCGCCGTCAAGAAGCGGGTCTCCCTGCTCACCAGCGCCGGGACGGATGTCTCTTACAGCCAGTATCGGGTGACGGGCGAGTTCGTGACCCAGTGCAAGGTTCCCCAGGACGTGGAGCAGTTCTTCCAGTTCGCCTACGCCGATCTAAATACCGAGGCCCTCACCGGGAAGGCGAAAAAAGCCATCGCCGCGGTCCGGGACCGGGCGGCGGCCAAGGAGAGTCCCCAGACCGGCGCCTACAGCGTGGTCCTCTCCGGGGACCAGGTGCCCACGATCCTGGAGTACTACGGCGAGCGCGCCCACGCGGCCATGGTCTACGCCCAGTATTCCGACTGGACCGTGGGCAAGCAGGTCCAGGGGGCGAACGTGCAGGGGGAGAAGCTGAATCTGAACCTGCTGCCCATGGCGCCTTACTCCGAAGAGGGCATCCCCATGGCCCCTCGGCCGCTTATCCAGGACGGCGAGCTGAAGGTCATCTACGGCCCCAACCGCTTCTGTCGGTATCTGGGCATCGAGCCCACGGGCAACTATCAGCGGCTGGGCCTCAAGAACGGCACCGTGGCCCTGCAGGACCTGCAGAAGGGGTGCCTTTGCCCCGTGTCCTTCTCCGATTTCCAGATGGACGCCTTCACGGGCCATTTCGGCGGCGAGATCCGCCTCGCGTACCTGTACACCGACGAGGGCGTGGAGATCCTCACCGGCGGCTCCATCAACGGGAGCCTGCCCGAGAAGCAGGGGAAGCTGTTGTTCTCGAAGGAGGGCTACGACACCCTGACCTACACCGGCCCCTTCGCCGTGAAGATCGAAGGCGTGGAGGTAGCGGGTTAAGCTGGGATTTTGCGACTTTTTCTTTTCGGTGAAAAGAAAAAGTCGCCCAAAAAGAAAAGCTTAAGAAGGGAAGAGGGCTATGCGCGCAACATAGCCCTCATAGTAAAGTTCTTTTGGTTGAACCTTTTCTTTCAAGAAAAGGTTCAATTGCTTCCAATCAAATCCTTTATCACTTCCCCGGCCAAAATGAGCCCTGCCACCGCCGGCACGAAGGCGGTGCTGCCCGGGGTGGACCGGCGGGCGGTGTGTTCCTCCGTGGGAGCGGGCACCAGGGCCGGCTCCGTGGAGAAGACCACCTTCACATGGTCGATGCCCCGCTTCTTCAGCTCCCGGCGCATGACCCGGGCCAGGGGGCAGACGGAGGTCTCGCTGATGTCCGCCACCCGAAAGGCGGTGGCATCCAGCTTGTTCCCGGCCCCCATGGAGGAGATGACAGGCACCCCCGCCGCCTTGGCCGCCTCGATGAGCCGGAGCTTCCCCGCCACGGTGTCGATGGCGTCGATCACGTAATCGTATTGGGTGAAATCGAATCGGTCCGCCGTCTCCGGCAGGAAAAAGACGGGCCAGGTCTCCACGGCGCAGTCGGGGTTGATGCTCAGCACCCTTGCTTTGGCCGCCTCCACCTTCAGCATCCCCAGGGTATCCCGGGTGGCGATGATCTGCCGGTTCAGGTTGGAGAGGGCCACCCGATCGCTGTCGATAAGGTCCAGGGCCCCCACGCCGCTCCTGGCCAGGGCCTCCACCGCGTGGCCGCCCACGCCGCCGATGCCGAACACGGCCACCCGGGCCGCTTTGAGCCGGTCCATGGCCGCGTCCCCCAAAAGCATCCGGGTCCGGGAAAACATATCCTCCATATCAAACTCCTTGCACGGGCAGATCTTCGATAAGCACGTCCATGGTGCCGCCGCAGACCATGCCCTCCATAGCCGCCGCGTCGTTGGTCATATCCACGGTGACCACCTGGCTTTTGCCCGTGCCCATGAGCCGCCGGGCCGCCAGGATGGCCTGGTTCTCGCCGCAGCCGCCGCCGATGGTCCCGGCGCAGTTCCCCAGCCGGTCCGTGGCCATGAGGGCCCCGCCCTTCACGGGCGTGGAGCCCTTGGAAGCGAGCACCAGCAGCAGGGCGGCGGGCCGGGAATCGTCCGCCAAAAAGCTCAGGGCCTCCAAATCCGTGTTCTGCTGGGGCAAAACGCCCTCCCCCGCCGGCAGGGCATGCCGGGCGGCGATGAGCTCCGCCAGGATGGACACGGCGATCTCCGCCGGGGTCACCGCCCCGATGGCAAGGCCAATGGGGGCGTGGACCCGCGCAAGGCGCGCCTGGTCGAACCCTTCCTCCGCGAGCAGCTCGAAGAGCCCCTTCACCCGCCGATGGGAGCCGATCATGCCCAGGTACCGGGGCTCGTTCCCCCGCAGCAGGTACTTCAGGCAGGTCACGTCGTCCCTATGCCCCCGGGTGAGCACGCAGACGAAGTCCCCCGCGCCGATATGGAGCCGGGGCAGAGCCGCTTCGAAGCTGTCGCAAAGGACCTCCTTCGCCTCCGGGAACCGGGCGTAGCTTGCAAAGGCGGGCCGATCGTCCATCACCGTCACGGCGAACCCCACCCGCCGGGCCGCCTCATAGAGGGCCAGCGACACGTGGCCGCCCCCCAGCAAAACGAGCCGCTCCGGGGGCAAAAACCGGCGGGTGTAGACCCGGCCCTCCACGGTCCGTATGAGCGTCGCCTCCCGGCCCGCCCGGACGGCTTCCAAAATGTCCTGAAATTCCTTACGCATGCTGCTGCGCCTCATACCATTTCATGGCGTCCAGGGTATCGGAAAGGAGCTGTTCGAGGGGCCAGCCCAGCATCTCGGCCCCCTTCTCGATCACGTCCCGGGAGCAGCCCGCGGCGAAGTTCATGGTCTTATACTTTTTCTTCAGGGACTTCAAACTCACCTCGCCCACCTGCTTGTTGGGGTGGATCAGGGCCACGGCCCCGATGAGGCCCGTGAGCTCGTCCGTGGCGTAGAGGACCTTCTCCATCTCGTGCTCCGGCCTCACGTCGTTGTGATGGCCGTAGCCGTGGCTCACCACGGCCCGGATGAGCCGGGGGTCCAGATCCAGGCTTTCCATGATCTCCTTCGTTTTTTCGCAGTGCTGCTCGGGCCATTTCTCGTAATCGAGGTCGTGCAGGAGCCCCACCAGCTCCCAGAACGTCCGCTCGTCCCCGTAGCCCAGCTTGTCCGCGTACCAGCCCATGACCGCGGACACGGTCTCCCCATGCTGCAGATGGAAGGGCTCCTGGTTGTATGCTTTGAGCAGGTCAAGGGCCTCGCTCCGCGTGATCTCTTTTGCCATATGCGGCCTCCTCCTTGAGTTTCTGGCCTATTATAGGAAGAAAACGGGGCGGCTGTCAATTCCCTCATGGCAAAGGATAGCTGTGGCATTTTGAGTATGGCAAAATAGCCAAGACAAAGACAAAGACGAAGAAACGACAAAGACGAAGACGAAGAGAGTATTTTTCTGTGCGCGCCCAAGGCGCTCAGAGAAAAAAACAGCCCCCTCCGGAGAGGGGACCAAGGGGGAGAGAGATTCAGGCGCACATTCCGTGGGCGGCCATATAGTCGTAGAGCATCTGCCCGTGCTCCTGCTCCTCCTTCTGAATGTGGTTCAGGGCGGAGCGGGCCCCGGCGTCGGTGAACTCGAAGATGCAGGTGTCGTAGACGCTGGACACGTGCTTCTCCGTGTCCAGGGCGTCCTTGAGCAGGTACTCGTCCGACTTGCTTCCGGACTTCTGGGCGGCCTGGCCGTCCCCGGGCTTGTTCCCCTGGCTCTGGCCGCCCTGCTGGTTCTGCTGGCCGCCGGCCATCATGGGCACCGTGCCCTCCATCAGGCTGTGGATGGTGTTCAAATGCTCCTCCTCCTTGGACCGGATGGTCAAAAACAGATCCTTCAGGGCCTGGTCCTCCGCCTTCTCGGCGTACTGGCCGTACTTCTCGATGCAGATCTCCTCCGAAGTCTTGAGATCCTGCAGCAGCATGGATTCCTTTTGTGTCAGTTTCATTGTTTTCATCACCTCGCCCATAGGATGGCCGCCGGGGCCTTCGCCTTATGCGTCCCGGACAAAACCGGTGCTTTTTACGCTTTTTCCCTTGCAATCCGCGGCTCGCTGTCGTATACTGGGGCATATTTTCACGGAAGGAGAGGGCCATGGAAGCCTACGGGTACAAGGAGGGGGTGCGGGACGGGCTCCCCATCGGATTGGGGTATCTGTCCGTGTCCTTCGGCTTCGCCATCTGGGCGGTGAAGCAGGGCATCCCAGGCCTCGCGCTGATCGTCCTCTCCGGCACCAACCTGACCTCTGCGGGCCAGGTGGCCGGGGTCACGGTCATGGCGGCGGGGGGCCTTTTGGTGGAGCTCGCGTTGACGGAGCTCGTCATCAACCTAAGGTACGCCCTTATGAGCGTCACGTTGACCCAAAAGCTTTCCCCTGAGTTCTCCCTTTGGCAGCGGATGGCCGCCTCCTTCTTCGTCACCGACGAGATCTTCGCTGTGTCGTCCACCAGGAAGGGCCTGTTGACCTTCCCCTATATGATGGGCCTTGGGTGCCTCCCCTGGATCGGCTGGACGCTGGGCACGGCTCTCGGCGCCTTCGCGGGGGCCCTGCTCCCCGCGGTCCTGTCCGCCGCGTTGGGCATCGCCATCTACGGCATGTTCATGGCCATCCTGGTGCCGGGGGCCTTGGAGGAGAAGGGGGTGCTGCTGGCCATCTGCGCGGCAGTATCGCTGGGGCTGATCCTGCGGTACGTGCCCCTGTTCCGCTTCCTGTCCGAGGGCTTCGTCATCATTATCAGCGCCGTTCTGGGGGCGTGCATCGCCGCCTGGCGAAAGCCCATAGAGGCGGGGGAGGGGGAAGCATGAAGCTGTACCTGTACCTGCTGGTCATGGCGGGGGTCACCTACCTCATCCGCATGCTGCCCCTCGCCTTCTTCCGCAAGAGGATCACCAGCCCCTTTTTGCTGGGGGTCCTCCACTACATGCCCTTCGCGGTGCTGGGGACCATGACCGTCCCCGCCATCTTCACCTCCACCGGCGAGCCCGTCTCCGCCCTGGTGGGCACCCTGGCCGCCCTGCTGCTGGGTCTTAAGCGCCGTTCCCTCATCGAAGTGGCCCTCTTCGCCACCGCCGCGGCGTACGTCACCTCCCTGATCCTGCCGCTGCTGTAAAAAAACTTCAAAATCCCTATTGACCCTAACGTTACGTTAGGGTTTATTATAGGTGGCGAAGGGAGGCGATGACCATGATTACCGTCCATGAGGTCAGCAAATTGACCGGCGTTAGCATTCGGACCCTGCACCACTACGATAAGCTGGGCCTGTTAAAACCGGTGGCCGTCACTGAGGCCGGCTATCGGCTGTATGACGAAAGCTCCTTGATCCGGCTCCAGAGCATCCTGCTGTTTCGGGAGCTTCAGTTCCCCCTGAAGGACATCGGGAGGATCCTGGACAGCCCCGCCTTCGACAGGAACAAGGCCTTGGATCAGCAGATACATCTGTTGGAGCTGCAGCGGGAGCACATAGACAACCTGATTGACTTAGCCAAGGGAATAAGATTTGTGGGAGTAAAGCATATGACGACGGACTTCAGACCGTTCGACACCAAAAAGATCGACGAGTACGCCCGGGAAGCCAAGGCCTCCTGGGGCACCACGCCGGAGTGGAAGGAATATGAGCAGAAATCCAAGGGCCGCACGAAGGAGCAGACTGCGGCAATCAGCGAGGGCATGATGGATATCTTCCGGTCTTTCGGCGCCATCCGAGAGGGGGACCCCGCTTCGGCGGAGGCCCAGGCCCTGGTGAACAAGCTTCAAGGCTACATCACGGAGAACTTCTACACCTGCTCAGATAAGATCCTGCTGAGTTTGTCGAAGATGTACGGCGGGGGCGGCAGCATGACCGAGAGCATCGACAAAGTGGGCGGCCCCGGCACGGGAGAATTCGCCGAACGGGCCATCGCCGCCCACTGCCAGGCATAGCCCTGTTGCGCTGAAATCCCAAAAGAGGTATACTCATCCCATCAACACATGAGGAGGGCGGGTATGCCTCTTTTATTGGTGCGCAACGATATCACCAGGATGACCGTGGACGCCATCGTCAACGCGGCCAACCCCTCGCTCCTGGGGGGCGGGGGCGTGGACGGGGCCATCCACCGGGCCGCGGGGCCGGAGCTTTTGGCCGAGTGCCGGACCTTGGGCGGCTGCAAGACCGGGGAGGCGAAGCTCACGAAGGGCTACCGCCTGCCCGCCCGGTACGTGATCCACACGGTTGGACCCATCTGGCACGGGGGCAGGTTCGGGGAGGAGCATTTGCTCCGCTCCTGCTACCGCCGTTCCCTGGAGCTGGCGGTGGAGCAGGGCTGCGAGACCGTGGCCTTTCCCCTCATTTCCAGCGGCGTCTACGGCTATCCCAAGGCGGAGGCCTTCCGGGTGGCCGCCGATACCGTGGCCCGCTTCCTGGAGGACCACGAGCTCACGGTGTACCTGGTCCTCTTCGACCGGGTGGCCGCCTATCTGGGGGACCGGTTCGGGAACGTGCAAAGCTTCATTGACGACGCCTACGCCGAAGAGGAGCTGCAGAAGCCCAAGAATCAGTACGCCGCCCGCTGGGCCAGGGAGCCCCGGGAGGACACGGGGAAGATCTGGCGGGAGGAGGCCCGCCCCTGCGAGGCCGCGCCCAAGCCGGCCCCGAAGCGGCCCAATCCTTTGGCCTCGGAGACGGACAGGGAGTTGGACGATCTGCTCCGCCAGCTGGACGAGGGCTTCTCCAAGACCCTCCTTCGGCTCATCGACGAAAAGGGCATGACCGACGTGCAGTGCTACAAGCGGGCCAACATCGACCGGAAGCTCTTCTCCAAGATCCGCTCCGATCCGAACTACAAGCCCTCCAAGACCACCGCCGTCGCCTTCGCTTTGGCGCTGGAACTCACCCTCCCGGAGACCCAGTCCCTCCTTGCCCGGGCGGGGTACACCCTGTCCCACAGCTACCTTGCCGACATCGTCGTGGAGACCTGCATTGAGAAGGGCATCTTCAGCGTCCTGGACGTGAACGAGCTCCTCTTCTCCTACGATCAGCCTCTCTTGGGCAGCTGATTTCAGGCTGTCGATAAAGGTATCAGACCATTTGCGGCGTCGAATGCTTAGGGAAAGCAATCAGGGAAGAAAGGGCGCCAACCGCCCTTTCTTTGAAAAGATCGCCGCAAATTAGCCGTTTTTCCGCCCTCTCGCAGTACGTAGTACAGCTTCGGGCCGGAGAAAACGGCTTCTGCCACACTTTCTTGACAGCCTGTTTTTGTCGCCTGACGGGCGACCAAACCCACAATCGCATAACCTATACTGTGGTCACAGGGTCGGAAGACCCGGTGACCATTTTGTTTAGGAGGTACAGAGCTATGAAGAAAGGTTTGACGGAACTGGTGTTCCTTTTGGACGAGAGCGGCAGCATGAGCGGCATGGAGGCGGACACCATCGGCGGCTTCAACAGCATGATCGACAAGCAGCGCCGGGAGGCGGGGGAGGCCTATGTGTCCACCGTGGCCTTTTCCAACGAGAGCCGGGTGATCCACGATCGGGTGGACCTGAAGCGGGTGGAACCCATGGCTCGCCGCGACTACGTCCCCGGCGGCTGCACGGCCCTGCTGGACGCCCTGGGCGGGGCCATCCGCCACATCGGGAACGTCCATAAGTACGCCCGGGAAGAGGACGTGCCGGAGCACACCATCTTCGTCATCACCACCGACGGCATGGAGAACGCCAGCCGCCGGTACACCAAAGCGGAGGTGAAGGCCATGGTGGAGCGTCAGAAGGCGCTCTACGGCTGGGAGTTTTTGTTCCTGGGGGCCAACATGGACGCCATCGCCGCCGCCGAGGGCATCGGCATCCGGCGGGATCGGGCGGTGAAGTACGTTCAGGATACCGTGGGCATGGAACTCAACAGCCGGGTGGTCAGCGACACCCTTTGCAACCTGCGCATGAATCGCCCCGTGACCGCCTCCTGGAAGGCCGACATCGAGGCGGACGAGCAGGCAAGGGGATAAAACCATTTTTTTCCAGCATATCCCCGGCGGATCGGGCCAAACTATCCCTGTCGGCCAGGAGCCGAACAATACCGGGAGGTAACAAGATGTCTTTCTTCGATGAGTTTGAACGTTCCTATACCGGCCAGAACGGCCAGAGCAAGGACAAAAAGAACCGGAACGAGCGCAAGGAACAGGACCGACAGATGGAGACCGAGCAGAAGCAGCGTCGGGACCGGAACGACCCCTACTACGAGTAACTTCTGAACGGAAAAGGGCTGTCTCATGAAGAGGCAGCCTTTTTTGTGTTATTTAATGATTAATATTCGCTCCGCCCCGGAGAAGGGCTCGGTCACCTCCCCGTTCAGCTCCCGAAGCCGGCGCTGGGGGATGCCGAAGCGCTTGCCCAGGTCGAAGAGGGTCTCCCCGGCGTCGGGGGCATAGATGAGGATGCCCCGGCTCTGCTGGGTGCCGGCGCCGGAAAGCAGATCGTCCGTGTAGGGGATCCGGTTCTCCTCGTACCGCTCCCCGGCGAAGATCAGGTCCACCCGCCCCTGGAGCAGCCGACCCCGGCCCGTGACGGCGGAGAAGGCCGCCGCGCTGAGGGGCAGCACCAACGATCCGGGCCCGGGCAGGGTGAGGGAGAAGGGGATCTCTCCCGTGAAGCTGTGGAGCAGCCCGCTGTCGCACCGGTACACCGTGGTCACCAGGGCCACCCCCTCCAAAAGAGTGCCTTCGGGCCGGGGCTCCAGCCGCAGGATGGCGGGCAGGGCGCGGCTATAGAGGACCTGCTGCACCTCGGGCATGTGGTTGGGCACGGCCAAAGGCCCCTCCGCCGTATCCTCCTTCACCACGGGCCCCAGGTACATGAGCCCCATGGCCTCCTCCCGGTGGCAGAGGAAGGTGCCCCCCTCGTCGTAGGCGTCGGACAGGATCCGGGTCCGGCTCTCGGCGCTGCCGTAGGCGGAGACGGACACGTCCCCGTTGAGGAACAGGGCCTCCCCGTCCACCCGGGCGATGAGTCCGGTCAGCTCTCCGGCCAGGTTGGCCCCCTCTCCCGGCGCGCCCTCCAGGCGGACGGTGTCGGAGAAGGGGGTGCGGACGGTCATTTCCTTCAGCCGCCCCTCCGGGTCCAGCAGCACCAGCGCGGAGAACAGCTCTCCCTCCAGGGCCACGCCCTCCGCCGTGGGCCGGCTGGACAGGATGCGGACCGTGCCCTTGCTCTCCAGCACGTTGGTGCCCGCCTCCACGCCCAACTCGTCTCGGATCTGGACGGCCTTGGCCCCCAGCAGGGACCGGCGACGGGTGAGGACGGCCGCCTCCCGGCTCTCCAGGCCCACGGCGCCCCGGATGGCGCTGACGGCGCCCACCTCCCGGGATTGGAGCAGCCACACCTTTAGATCCAGCACGGCGCTGAGCCGCAGCCCGTCGTCCTCCCGGTGGCAGGCGCACTTGAGGAGCTGGCCGAAGATCCGAGGCTGCATGGACTCCGCGGCCCCGTTCACCGGGATAAGGTGGGTGAACTCCGCCGCCGCGTCGAAGCAATAGAGGACCCGCTCCCCGGTCTCCGCCACCAGGTGGAGCTGAAGCTGGCCCGAGAGCCGGACCCCGGCGTCGCTCACCCGGGCCTCCCGGAGCTGCAGCTGGGGCGTGACGGAGAGCACGCTCCCCACGGTCCGCCCCTGGGGCAGGGGGATGGCGCTTTCGATGGGCACCTGCTCCTCCAGCCGGGCGTATAGGGTATCCACGTTGAAACTGACCTTTTCCACATCCATGGCTATGACCTCCCATAGGGTTTCTTTTCGCCATAGCCTATGCGGGGGAAATGGTAAATAGACATGACGGAAAAGGCCCACCGGGCATCCCGGTGGGCGAGGGGCAGGGTCGTTATTCTGCGGCGCTGACCCGGTCGAACTCCGCCTGCACCTGAGCGTCCGGGGCGGGGGTCCAAAGGGACACGAGGTAGATGACCAGGGCGGAGAGCAGGAAAGCGGGCAGCAGTTCATAGAAGTCCAGGAAGGGCACCTTGGGCCGGATCAGGAACTTCCACAGGAAGATCATGGCTCCGCCGGTGGCCATGCCAGCCACGGCGCCCTGAAGGGTGGTCCGCTTCCAGAACAGACAGAAGAGCATCAGCGGCCCGAAGGAGGCACCGAAGCCCGCCCAGGAGAAGGAGACGATTTTGAAGACGGAACTGTCGGGATCGTAGGCCAGGGCCGCCGCCAGGATGGACACGGCCACCACCGTGCCTCGGGCGATCCACAGGCTCGGCTTTTCGCCGATGCGCCAACGGAAGATGCCCTTGAACAGGTCCTCCGACACGGCGGAAGCCGCCGTCAGCAGCTGGGAATCTGAGGTGGACATGGTGGCGGCCAGGATGCCCGCCAGGATGAGCCCGGCCAGGATGGCCAGGAGCAGGCCGTTGCGGCTGATGATATGGGCGATGGCCACGATGATGGTCTCGCTTTCGGAGGTGCTGCCGTAGGGGCCCAACAATCCCTGGTCCATGAGCGTTCGGCCGATGATGCCGATCAAGATGGCGGCGCCCATGGAGATCACCACCCACACAGAGCCGATCCGACGGGCCAGCTTCAGCTCGCCCTCCCTGCGGATGGCCATGAACCGAAGAAGCACGTGGGGCATGCCGAAGTAGCCGAGGCCCCAGGCCATGGTGGAAAAGATGGGCAGGAACCCGAAGCTGCCCGCGCCCTGCTCCGCCGCAGCGGTGAGGCAGAGATACTGGGGGATGGCCCTGGCGTTGGCCGTCACGTTGGACAGGCCTCCGGCGTAGGAAAGGCCGAAGCCGATGACTGCCAGCAGGGCGAGGGTCATGAGGACTGCCTGCAGATAGTCGGTGACGCTGGCCGCCAGGAAGCCGCCCAGGGCCGTGTACAGCACGATGATGGCGGCGGACAGGAGCATGGCTTGACGATACTCCATGCCGAAGAGGGTGGAGAAGAGCTTGCCGCAGGTCACGAAGCCGGAGGCCGTGTAGGGCACGAAGAAGATGATGATCACCATCGCCGCCAGGGTGGACAGAATGTGTTTTTCGTCTCGGAACCGGCGGGAGAAGAAGCCGGGGATGGTGATGGAATTCGTCAAGACAGTGTATCGCCGAAGCCGCTTGGCCACGATGAGCCAGTTGAGATAGGTGCCGATGGCCAACCCCAGCGCCGTCCAGAAAGCCTCTGCCGTGCCGCAGAGAAGGGCCAGGCCCGGCATGCCCATAAGGAGCCAGCCGGACATATCGCTGGCTTCGGCGCTCATGGCCGTGACGAAGGGGCCAAGGGATCGGCCGCCCAGGAAAAAGGTGTCGGCGCCCTTGCCGGCGCGCCGGCTGAAGAGGATCCCCACGCCCACGATCAGGGCCATATAGACCAATATGGTGCCCAGCATGATCCATTCGACATGTTGCATCGTGACCTCCCTTTTGCATGAGTTTTGTTCATGCGATCATAATTTTGTTCTGTAGTATAGGACAATTATCCCATGGGTTCAAGTACCGTTTTTTGACATTTTTATTGATTTTTAAAGATTTTTCGTGTATACTGTACGAAGCGTCACCCAGGGTCGAATAAGTATGAATTTTTTTCATGTGATGGAAAATGAGCATTCAGAAATATGAGATATTTCTCCGCACGCTGGAGACCGGCAGCGTGAGTCGGGCTGCCGAGGATCTGGGGCTGACCCAGTCCGCCGTGAGCCACGCCCTCTCCTCCCTGGAGGAACAGTTCGGCTTCCCGCTGCTGCGGCGCAGCCGGGCTGGCGTGCGGCTTACCGAGGAGGGAAAGAAGGTTCTTCCCTCGGTGCGAAAGATCCTGTCCGCTGAGGCGCAGCTCCGGGAGACCGTGTCCTCCATCCACGGCCTGTCTACGGGCACCATCCGCATCGGCACCTTCACTTCCGTGGCCGTCCACTGGCTTCCCGCCATCCTGAAGGCGTTCCAGGAGGAGCACCCCCACATCCGCTTCAAACTCCTGAACGGGGATTATCATGACGTGGAACAGTGGCTGGAGGAGGGCGCCGTGGACCTGGGGTTCGTGTCCCTGCCTACCCGGGCGCCCGGACAGGTGACGCCCCTCATGAAGGACAGGCTCCTGGTGATCCTGCCCAAGGATCATCCTTTGGCCAACCTGCCCTGTTTCCCCATCAGCTTCGCCCGGCAGGAGTCCTTCATCTCCCTGCTGGAGAGCTCCGACCAGGACCTTCGTCGGGCCCTGGACGCAGAGGACATCCGGCCCAACGTTCGCTTCGTCACCAAGGACGACTACGCCATCATCGCCATGGTGGAGCAGGGGCTGGGCATCGCCATCATGCCGGAGCTGCTGCTGCAGGGACGGCGGGACAACATTGCGGCCCTGGAACTTAAACCCCAGGCCAGCCGCACCATCGCCCTGGCCGTCACAGAGGCGGGCCAGCAAAGCCCGGCCACCCGCCTGTTCGCGGACTTCGTGGTGAGCCATGTGCCGAAAAAGGGCCCGGGATCTCCCGGAAAGCTTGGGTCATAGAAAAAACGGCGCCATATGGCGCCGTTTCTGTTTGTCAAAATCCGGGGTTCGCGACAGATCAGCCCAAATGATCCTTTCCACCCATATAGGGTCTCAAAACCTCGGGGATAGTCACGGTCCCGTCTTCCTGCAGGTGGTTCTCCAGGAAGGCGATGAGCATCCGGGGCGGGGCCACCACCGTGTTGTTCAGGGTGTGGGCGAAGTAGTTGCCCTTCTGCTTGTTCTTGATCCGGATGCCCAGGCGCCTCGCCTGCGCGTCGCCCAGATTGGAACAGCTGCCCACCTCGAAGTACTTCTGCTGTCGGGGGGACCAGGCCTCCACGTCGAGGCTCTTCACCTTCAGGTCCGCAAGGTCGCCGGAGCAGCACTCCAGCGTCCTGACCGGGATCTCCAGGGAGCGGAAGAAGTCCACCGTGTTCCTCCACAGCTCGTCGAACATCCTGGGGCTGTCCTCGGGCTTGCAGACGATGATCATCTCCTGCTTCTCGAACTGGTGGATGCGGTACACGCCCCGCTCCTCGATGCCGTGGGCGCCCACCTCCTTGCGGAAGCAGGGGCTGTAGCTGGTGAGCCGCTGGGGCAGGCTCTCCTCCTCCAGGAAGGAGTCGATGAACTTGCCGATCATGGAGTGCTCGCTGGTGCCGATGAGGTACAGGTCCTCGCCCTCGATCTTATACATCATGTTCTCCATCTCGGAGAAGCTCATGACCCCGTTCACCACGCTGGAGTGGATCATGAAGGGGGGGATGTAGTAGGTATAGCCCCGGTCGATCATGAAATCCCGGGCGTAGGAGAGGACGGCGGAATGGAGCCGGGCGATGTCGCCGCAGAGGTAGTAGAACCCGTTGCCGCTGATCTTGTCCCGGGCCGCGTCCAGCTCGATGCCGTTGAACTGTTTCATGATGTCCGTGTGGTAGGGGATGGGGAAGTCCGGCACCACCGGCTCCCCGAAGCGCTCGATCTCCACGTTCTCGGAATCGTCCCTGCCGATGGGCACGGAGGGGTCGATGATCTGGGGGATCACCAGCATGCGCTTTCTGATCTCGGTTTGGAGCTCGTCCTCCCGGGCGGTGAGGGCGGCCATCTCGTCGGCCATGGCGGTGACCTGCTTCTTGGTCGCCTCCGCCTCGTCCCGCTTGCCCTCGTGCATGAGCATGCCGATCCGCTTGCTGATCACGTTCCGCTGGTTGCGGAGATAGTCGCAGCGGGTCACGGCCTCCCGGTATTCCTTATCGAGGGCGATCACCTCGTCCACCAGGGGGAGCTTCTCATCCTGGAACTTCTTCTTGATGTTCTCCCGCACCATGTCGGGGTCGGTGCGTAACAGCTTGATATCGATCATAGTTTACATCCTTTCCGGGGCCTGGATGCCCAGCAGATTCAGTCCGATCTCGATGGTCTGCCGCGCCGCGTCGGTGAGGGCGAGGCGGGCCGTCCGTTCCTTTTCGTCGTCCGCCATGATGCGGATCTCATAGTAAAACTTGTTCATGGCGGTGCAGACGGCCATGACCGCCCGGGCCACCAGATAGGGCTCGTACTTTTCGCCCGCGGCCTTCACGGCGGCGGGGAAGCCGTCGATGGCCTTCAAAAGCGCCAGGGAATAGGGGTCGGAGAGGACGGAGGCGTCCAGCGCCCCCCGATCGTAGCCGCCGGCCTTGCGGAGCACGGAGCAGCACCGGGCGTGGGTGTACTGGGCGTAGGGGCCCGTCTCCCCGTCGAAGTTCAGGACCTTGTCGTAACTGAAGACCACGTCCTTGATCCGGGAGTTGTAGAGGGCCCCCCAGATCACCGCGCCCACGCCCACGGCCTCCGCCGCCGAGCGCTTGTCCTCCAGATCCGGGCTCTTCTCACAGATGATCTCGTAGGTCTTCTCCACCGCCGCGTCCAGCACGTCGTCGAGATACAGGACCTTCCCCTCCCGCGTGTGGAAGGCGCCGCCCTCCATGCTTACCATGCCGAAGTTCACGTGGACGCAGTCTTTGACCCAGTCCCTTCCCATGAGCTCCAGGACCTTGAAGATCTGCTTGAAGTGCAGATCCTGCTGGTAGGCCACTACGTAGAGGAGCTTGGCGAAGTCGTAGGTCTCCTTCCGATAGCAGGCGGCGGCCAGGTCGCGGGTGGCGTAGATGGTGCTGCCGTCGCTCTTGAGGATGATGCAGGGGGGCATGTTCCATTCGGAAAGGTCCACGATGGTGGCCCCCTTATCGAGCTTGCTGATGCCCTTCTCCTTCAGCTCCCGGATGACGGGCTCCATCTTGTCCTCGTAGAAGGATTCCCCGGCCCAGCTGTCGAACTGGACCCCCATGCGGGCGTAGGTCTTCTTCACCTCCCGGATGGTGGCGTCCTTCATCTGCTTCCAGAGGGCCACGGCCTCCTCGTCCCCGGTCTCGATCCTATGGAACCAGGCGCGGGCCTCCTCGTCCATCTCGGGGTGCTCCTCCGCCTCCTTGTGGTAGCGGACGTACAGGTCCACCAGCTCCCGGATGCCGTATTGGTCCACGGGCTTTTCGCCCCACTTCCTGTAGGCCACGATCATCTTCCCGAACTGGGTGCCCCAGTCCCCCAGGTGGTTCACGCCCACCGGGTCGTACCCAAGATGCCGATAGATGCGGTAGAGGGCGTTGCCGATGGCGGTGCTGGGCAGATGGTGGAAGCCGAAGGGCTTGGCGATGTTGATGGAGGAATAGTCCAGCACCACGTGCCGGCCCTTGCCCTCGTCGGAGCCGCCGTAGGCCTTGCCCGCGTCCAGCACCTTCGTGAGCACGGTCTGGGCCTGCTGCCCCTTCTCGATGAAAAAGTTCAGATAGGGGCCCACGGCCTCCGCTCTCTCGATGCCGGCGGGCAGGACGATCTTCTCCTTCAGCTCCGCGGCGATGGCGTTGGGGGCCTTGCGCAGGAGCTTGGAAAGCTTGAAGCAGGGGAAGGCGATGTCCCCCATGCTGGGGTTCTTGGGGGTCTCCAGCAGGGCGAACAGCTCCTCCTCCGGCAGCTCCACGCACCCCTTCAGGGCCGCGGCCACAGCTTCAGTATAGTTCATAGGTCTCTCCTTCCTATGGCGCTCAGATTCATAACTTTAACAGTATAGCAGAACTTTTCCCAAAAGGAAATAAAAAAACGGAGGATTTTTTCGAAATCCTCCGTCAGAAAGCGGGTTCTTAAGGCCCTATTCCCGGTGGATCTCCAAGCTGAGATACCGGTTTTGCTTCGCCGCGTCCCGAAGGACGGGCAAAAACCGCTGGGCCACGGGGGCCTCCGTGCCGGTGAGGATCAATCGGGTGGGGGCGCCAATGTCCGTCAGGCAGTCGTGGAGGGCGTCCAGGTTCCGGCCGAAATAGGCGGGAAAGCGCAGCTCGGCCGCAAGATAATCATAGACCGCGTCGGGCGTATTGAATCGGGCGAAGTCGCACAGGATCAGCATGGTTCATTCCTCCCCGTACAGCAAGGTGAAGCTTTCGTAATGATCGTCGGTGTAGTAGACGAGGCCGTCGTTGGAAAAGATGATGCGCTTGGCTCCCCGGGACCGCTTCCCCACGGTGCCGATGTCGCACTCGTAGTATTTGCGGCCCTTCTTCTTGGGGAGCAACCCCTCATAGTTGCCGAAGTAGTCCCCGCCGATGGCCGCCCCCGAGCGGAACTCCTCCACCTCGCCGCCGGACCAGCCCAACGCCTGGGCCTGCTTCTTGGTGATGAAGTGGGGCGGCAGCTCCCCGAAAAGGTGCAGATACAGGGCCACCCGGTCCTTGTCGTCGTAGTCCTCGCCATACTGCACCGGGCTCTCGGTCCCCTTCGGGGCGGGGGAGGGGGTGGGCGCATCCGTGGGCTGCGGCGCATCCGTGGGCGCGGGGGACTCTACGGGCGCAGGCGTTTCCTGCCCGGGGGCTTCCGTCAGCAGGATGAGACTTTCATCCACGGGCGCTTCCGTGGGCGCAGCCGTAGCTGGCGGGTCCGTCGGCTGGACGAACTCGCTTTGGGCGGGCTTGGGGGCGCAGCCGGCGGCCAGGACCAGCAGCAGTATGAGCCATAGGGACAAGACCTTTTTCATGCCCTCAGTATACACCCCGGGACCCCATTGTGCAACGGAAAGAAAAAGAGTATACTATCCTAAAAGAAACGAGGGGAGGGACGGCCATGCGCAAAACGATCGCACTTTTGCTGGCGGCGCTGCTGTGCCTGTCCCTGTTGGGCGGCTGCACCAAAGCCGGGCAGCCCCTTTCCCGCACGGACTACCTTTTGGACACGGTGGTTACCCTGACCCTCTACGGGGCCCGGGCGGCGGACCTGGACGCGGCCTTTTCCGAGATCCGGCGGCTCAGCGACCTGCTGGACGCCTATTCTCCCTTCAGCGATATAGGATGGCTCCAGGCTGCCGCGGGGGTGAAGCCCGTGACCGTTTCCTCCGAGACCATGGAACTGCTCCGCTTCGCCAAGGAGATGTATGAAAAGACGGGCGGGTATCTGGACGTGACCGTGGGGCCCCTCATCGACCTGTGGGACATCCGGAACGGGGGCCACTATCCCACGGAGGAGGAGCTCTCCGCCGCTTTGGGTCTGCTGGGCATGGACGACCTTATTTTGGACGAGGCGGCCGGCACCGCGTATCTCGTTCGCCCCGGCATGCGGGTGGATCTGGGGGCCCTGGCCAAGGGGTATATCGCAGACAAGGTGAAGGAACTGCTGCTTGCACGGGGCGTGCAGAGCGCCGTTCTGGACCTGGGGCGGAACATCCTGCTCCTGGGGGAGAAGCCGGGGCGGCAGCCCTTTTCCATCGGCGTCCAAAGCCCCACGGCGGCGGGGGAGATGCTCCGAGTCCTGGCCCTCCGGGATAAGAGCCTGGTCACCTCCGGCACCTACGAGCGGTACTTCGAGCATCAGGGCATGCGCTATCATCACGTGCTGGATCCCTTCACCGGCTTCCCGGCGGACCGGGGCCTGCTGGCGGTGACCGTCCTTTCCGAAAGCTCCCTGTGGGGGGACGCCCTGTCCACGGCCTGCCTCCTTTTGGGGGCGGAGCGGGGCATGGCCCTCATAGACACCATCCCGGAGGCGGAGGCCCTCTTCGTCCTCGCCGACGGCACGGTCCAAACCACCGCCGGCTTCCCTGAATCATAAAAACACACCCCGGGGCTTTGGTCCCCGGGGTCTTTTTTTACAGCAGCTCCAGCACCTGGTGCAGATCCTCTATCTCGTAGTCTATGGCCATGTCCGCGGGGCGGGGATGATGGAAGGGGTTGTACCAGCAGGTGGGGATGCCGGCGGCGAGGCCCCCCTTCATGTCGCTGGTCAAAGAGTCCCCCACGATCAGCATATCCTCTTTGTCAAGGTCCGGCAGGGCGGCAAAGACCTGGTCGAAGAAAGCCATGCTGGGCTTTTCGGCCCCCAGCTGTTCGGAGAGGAAGACGCCGTCCATCCATTCCCCCAGGTGGGACCGCTCCAGCTTCTTCGTCTGGGCGACGACGGTGCCGTTGGACACCACATACTGCTTCACCTTGCCGCGGAGGGCCTTGACGATGGTCAGGCTGTCGTCCCGGTAGACGACCGTGTCCCCCAGGGCCAGCTGATACCGGGCATTGAAAGGCTCGCTGAGGCCCGGGTCGATCCCCAGCTCCGAAAAGAAATCCCGAAACCGGCCCAGCAGCACCTCCTGCTTGGGGATCTCGCCCCGCTCCAGCCGCTTCCAGTAGGCGTCGTTGATGGCGGAGTACCGGGCCACCATCCCGTCGGTGCATGGCCCCAGCCCAAACTCGCCGAACAGCCGCTGGACGGCGGCCTTCTCCGCCGCCAGAAAATCCAGCAGCGTTCCATCCACATCCCAAAGGATCGCCCGTATCGCCATCGCTTTCGCCCTTTCGTCCTTTTCCCTATAGTATACAGATATATTTTGCAAACCGCCAGCCCCAAAAGCGTTCGGCGGCTTTACTTTTTCCCAGGGCTGGCGTATACTGGGGAAGAATGCAAGATCAGGAGGTAAAAGATGGAACGGGTCAACGCGTGGACGACGTACAAGAAGCGGGAAGAGAAGAAGGTCATGGACCTGGGCAAGGCCTATCGGGCCTTTTTGGACAGCAGCAAGACCGAGCGGGAGTGCGCCCGGGAGACCATCCGCCGGGCGGAGAAGGCCGGGTATGTGGACCTTGCCAAGGTCGAAACCTTGAAAGCAGGGGACCGGGTGTATGTGAACACCATGAACAAGGCGGTCCAGCTCTATATCATCGGCACCGAGCCCCTCGATCAGGGCATCAACATCGTTGGCGCTCACATCGACAGCCCCCGGATGGATCTTAAGCAGAACCCCCTCTATGAGGATTCCGACCTTGCGTATCTCGACACCCACTACTACGGCGGCATCAAGAAGTATCAGTGGGTCACCCTGCCCCTGGCCCTTCACGGCGTGGTGGCCAAGAAGGACGGCACGGTGGTGGACGTGGTCATCGGCGAGGACGAGGAGGACCCGGTGGTGGGCATTTCCGATCTGCTCATCCACCTTTCCGCCACCCAGATGGACAAGAAGGCCACCGTGGTCATCGAGGGGGAGGCCCTGGACGTGATCGTGGGCGGCAAGCCCCAAAAGGACGTGGAGAAGGAGCCCGTGAAGGCCGCCGTTCTGGCCATCCTGAAGGAGAAGTACGGCATGGAGGAGGAGGACTTCGTCTCCGCCGAAATCGAGGTGGTCCCCGCGGGCAAGAGCCGTGACTTTGGTTTGGACCGCAGCATGGTCATCGGCTACGGCCACGACGATCGGGTCTGCGCCTACGCGGAGATCGAGGCCATGTTCCAAATCACCGACACCCCCAAATACACCTGCTGCTGCATCCTGGCCGACAAGGAGGAGATCGGCAGCGTGGGCGCCACGGGCATGCAGGCCCGGTATTTCGAGAACGCCATGGCGGAGATCCTGGATAAGCTGGGCGCATACAGCGAGCTCAGGCTCCGCCGGGCCCTGCAGAACAGCCGCATGCTCTCCTGCGACGTGAGCGCGGGCTTCGACCCCTCCTACGCGGGCATGTTCGAGAAGAAGAACGCCGCCTTCCTTGGCAAGGGCGTGTGCTTCAACAAGTACACCGGCGCCCGGGGCAAGTCCGGCAGCAACGATGCCAACGCCGAGTACCTGGGCAAGCTCCGCGCCATCATGGAGGCGGGCAAGGTGGTCTACCAGACCGCTGAGCTGGGTAAGGTGGATCAGGGCGGCGGCGGCACCATCGCCTACATCTGCGCCCTCTACGGCATGAACGTCATCGACAGCGGCGTGGCGGTCCTCTCCATGCACGCCCCCTGGGAGATCATCTCCAAGGCGGATCTGTACGAGGCTGTGAAAGCCTATCACGCCTTCCTGCTCAACGCCTGATTTATGTAACAAAGCCCCGGATCTTCCGGGGCTCTTTTTTTCGCTTGATTCTTTTCGGATTTGCAGGTACACTTTTGCAAAAGGGACCGGATCAATCATGGACGAAGCGAAGACAATCAAAAAACTGACCGCCGGCATTTTGGCCCACGTGGACGCGGGGAAGACCACCTTGGCCGAAGCGCTGCTGTTTCGCGCCGGCGTGCTCCGGAAGCTGGGTCGGGTGGACCATCGGGACACCTTTTTGGACACCCATGCCCTGGAGCGGGAGCGGGGTATCACCATCTTCTCCAAGCAGGCCCGGCTCAGGACGAACGAGCTGGAGCTGACCCTTTTGGATACCCCGGGCCATGCGGATCTGTCCGGCGAGACCGAGCGGGCCGTGGCCGCCATGGACGTAGGGATCCTGGTCGTCAGCGGCACGGACGGGGTCCAGGCCCACACGGAGACCCTTTGGTCCCTGCTGCGGCGGGGACGGGTGCCCACCTTTATCTTCGTCACCAAGATGGACGCCGCCAGGCAGAGCCGGGCGGAGCTGCTTTCGGACCTGAAAGCCTGCTTCGGCGAGGGCTGCGTGCCCTTCCCCGTGGAGGACGAGGAAGCGCTGGCCATGCTGGACGACGGGGCCCTGGAAGCCTATATGGGATCGGGCCATATGCCCGACGAGGAGATCGTCCGCCTCATTCAGACCCGGAAGCTTTTTCCCGTCTGCTTCGGCTCCGGCCTGCGGCTGGAGGGAGTGGACGAATTCCTTGCCCTGTTGACGAAATTTGCCCCGGAGCCCGTCTGGCCCGCCATCTTCGGCGCCCGGGTCTATAAGATCGGCCGGGACCCCCAGGCGGGGCGGCTCACCTATCTGAAGCTCACCGGCGGCACCCTCTCCGTTCGGGACACCCTGCGCTATGGGGGCGCCGACGGGGAAGTGGTGGAGGAGAAGGCGGCCCAGCTGCGGCTGTATTCCGGGCAAAAGTTCGAGACGGTCCAAACCGTCTCTGCCGGGGACGTGGTGGCGGTGACCGGGCTCACCAAGACCCGGCCCGGCCAGGGCCTGGGGGCGGAGCCGGACAGCGAAACGCCGCTGCTCACCCCGGCCCTGGGGTACAGGATCGATCTGCCGCCCGGGGTGGATGCCCGGACGGTGCTGCCCAAGCTTCGACAGCTGGAGGAAGAGGAGCCCTTGCTCCACATCGCCTGGCAGCCCGATCTGGGGGAGATCCAGGCCCAGCTCATGGGGCCTCTGCAGACGGACGTGCTGGTATCCCTGATCCGGGAGCGGTTCGATCTGAAGGTCGCCGTGGGCGCGGGGCGCATCCTCTACCGGGAGACCATCGCCGCCCCCATGGAGGGGGTGGGCCATTTCGAGCCCCTGCGCCACTATGCGGAGGTCCATCTGCTGCTGGAGCCGGGAGAACCGGGCAGCGGCTTGCAGTTCGCCTCCGCGGTCAGTGAGGACGACCTGGATCTCAACTGGCAGCGGCTCATCTTGACCCATCTGGCGGAGAAGGAGCATCTGGGGGTGCTCACCGGCTCGCCGCTGACGGACGTGAAGATCACGTTGATCGCCGGCCGGGCCCATCTCAAGCACACCGAGGGCGGGGATTTTCGCCAGGCCACCTACCGGGCGGTGCGCCAGGGGCTCATGCAGGCCAAAAGCGTGCTGCTGGAGCCCTACTACCGCTTCCGGCTGGAGGTGCCCTTTGCCGACGTGGGCCGGGCCATCAGCGACATCCAGGCCATGGGCGGCGAGCATGGGGCCCCGGAGGAGGCGGGCGGGCGCATGGTGCTCACCGGCTCCGCCCCCGTATCCGCCATGGCCAACTATATGCTGGACGTGGCCACCTACACCCGAGGCCGGGGACGGCTCTCCTGCCGGGTGGAGGGGTATCGGCCCTGCCAAAATGCGGAGGCCGTCATCGCCGAGCGAGGCTACGACCCGGAGAGCGATCTCGACAACACGCCGGACAGCGTGTTCTGCGCCCACGGGGCGGGCATGGTGGTGAAGTGGAAGGACGTTAGGGAGTACATGCATTTGGACACCGGCTTCGGCAAGGAGGTGCCCCCGGCGGCGCCCCAGCCCAAGCTTCGGCGGCGGAATCTGGACATCGACGAGAAGGAGCTGGAGGCCATCATGGAGCGGGAGTTCGGTCCCGCCCGCCGGACCGAGCCCTATATCCCACCCCGGATCGTCAGCGCCCCCGTGGCGGAGCCGCCGACACAGAAAGCCCCGGAGCGGCTCATCGTGGACGGATACAACGTGATCTTCGCCTGGGAGGAGCTGAAGGCCCTCTCCCAAAAGAGCCTGGATCTGGCCCGATCGAAGCTCACCGAGATCCTGGTCAACTACCAGAGCTACACCGCCTCCGAGGTGGTGCTGGTGTTCGACGCCTACCAGGTCCCCGGGGGCCAGGGGGAGCGATACACCGAGGGGGCGGTCCACGTGGTGTACACCAAGGAGAACGAGACCGCGGACATGTACATCGAGCGGCTGGTCAGCGAGATCGGGAAGAACGAGACGGTCCGGGTGGTGACCTCCGATTCCCTGATCCGGCTGGGGGCCCTGCGGTCCGGGGTGCTCAGGACCTCCTCGGCGGAGTTCAAGGGCGAGGTGGATCTGATCCTGGAGAGGATCGCCGAGACCATCCGGCGGAGCAACCAATGACCATGGACAACAGCGAGTTTTTCAAGCGCATCGACGACCTTGCGGACCGGGCCCAGCGCCGGGGCGTGGTGACGAAGACGGGGTTCCTCACCCCGGCGGAGGGGTACGCCCTGCGGCAGTATCACTCCGGATCGGACCTGGTGCTTTTTGGCGGTCAGGAGGGCTGCGAGCGGCAGGTGGCCTTCTTTTTGCCCGAGCATATGGGGCCGGAAGCGTTCGACCCGGCGGAGCATATCTGCGCGGTGCGGATCGAGGCTCACTTCGGCACCCCCGGTCATCGGGACTATCTGGGGGCCGCCCTGGGCCTGGGCATCCGGCGGGAATCCTTGGGGGATCTGCGCATCTTCGGCGATACGGCGTATCTGTTCTGCCTGCCGACCGTGGAGCCCCTTCTGCTGGAGGAGCTGAAGAAGGTGGGCCGGATCAGCGTGAGCGTGACCCCCTGCCTTCTTTCGGAGGTGCCGACACAGGCGGTCCGGGTGAAGGTCCTTTCCTTCACGGTCAAGAGCCTGCGGTTGGACGCGGTGACGGGGGCCATGTTCGGTCTGAGCCGCACGGCGGCGGCGGAGTTCATCCGCATGGGCGGGGCCAGCCTCAACTACGCCCCCTGCGAGCGAACGGACGCCCCGGTGAAGGCGGGGGACGTGCTCTCCCTCCGGGGCCACGGCAAGGGCCGTCTCAAGGCCATCGGCGGCCGCTCCAAAAAAGACCGCCTCTTCGTAGAGGCGGAGGTGTATCTGTGATGCTGTCGAATTCGAATGGTCGTGGGCCGGGGGTGATCCCGGCCCCTTTTATACGTCCAGCTCCGTGACGGCTTTGGGGTATTCCCGGAGCTCGTCGGGCTCGTGGAGGGGGGTCCAGACCTGGGCGAAGAAGGGGTCCACCTGGGCCCGGCGGCCGTAGTTCCAGCTCTTGCGCTCGCATTCCGGGCACCAGTGGCCGCCCTCCAGGATGAGGCGGGGGCTGGCGTCGAAGGTGTGGCCGAAGGCGCAGCGAAAGGTGAGCTTGCTGGTCCAGTCGCCGGTGGTCATGGCTTCGGAGAGGAGCTGGCCGCCCCGGAACCTGGCTGCTCCCTGCATGTCCTCCAAGGATAGTTCGCTCTCTGGCTTGGTCTCGTCATAGCCGTGGTCTATGGGCACCACCGTGTCCCAATCGGTGAAGTGGTCCATCTCGCTGGCCTTTTCGGGGAGGGCCTCCCAGGCCTTGCGGCTGCCCCAGTAGGCGTCGATGTGATCCGCCATGTTCTCCTTCAGCCAGCGCCGGGGACCATGTTCGCTGTCCAGAAGCTTGCTGAAGGTGCTTCGGATGATGGCGCCCATGAGCTTCTGACCTCCGGGCAGCTTGCAGATGATTTTGCCGAAGGACCTGGCGGGGCCGAGCTCTTTGAGATAGGCGTCGTAGAAATACTGCATGCTGTCGGACCGGAAGTGGAGATAGTTCTCCAGCTTGTCGGAGTCCAGGTAATACTGGCCGTGGAAATTCCTGGTGGCGACGACCTTGGGGTCGATGACATGGTCGATGTTTTGGATGCCGATCTCCCCGTACATGATCTTGTACATGGTGTAGGTGTCCACCCGGCAGCTCCCGCCGCCGCCGATGTTGTAGATATGCCCCCAGAACGAGCCGTCGAGGGTCCCGTCTGTTTCAAAGGCGCAGAGATTGCGCATCATCCGGCCGCTGTCCCGGTCCGAAACGTATTCGAGCACGTTGTCCAGGCAGTTGTGGAACTGGATGGCATCCCGGATCTTCGCCATGGCGGGACCCATGATGCCCGTCTGCCGGAGGCTCACCCAATACTTCAACCCGCTCTCGATGACGTATCGCTCGGCGGCCACCTTGCTGACAGCGTAGTAGTCGAACATGCTGGGCTTGATGGGGTCGCCGACCCTTCCCCAGTGGATGGGCGGCATCCGATCCCCGGTCTCCGCCACGGTGCCGATATAGACGAAGCGGGTGCTGTCGCCCTGGCCCAAGGCCTGGATGGCTTCAATCAGGTTGCGGGTGGAGCCGTAGTTGTTCTCCATGGCCTTCTTGGGGAAGTAGTCCGCCTGGGGGGACACGAAGGCCGCGATATGCAGGATGACATCCGCCCCCTTCACGCAGGCGGCCACGTCCTCCCGGTTCAAGAGGTCGCCCCAATGGATGGAGAGCCCCTTTGTATCCAGATAGGGGGCGAAAAGCTTCCGGTTCTTCTCGCTGTCCCTGACGAGGAGCACCAGATCATAGAGTTTTCCTAAATCCGGCAACATCTGTTTGAAGCTTTCAAAGCCCATGCCGCCCCCGGCGCCGGTCATAAACACTCTCATGTTACTCACCCTTCATGCCCAAAACCTGGGTCTTTTTCTCCAAAATGTCCCGGCAGAGCAGGATGGAATCCCCGATGGCAGCGTCGATGTCGTCGTCGGTGACGCCCAAAAAGTCGCAGCCCTCGGACTTGTCGATGAAGAGGTTGGAGCACATGATATCCGTGAACTTCACCATGTGCAGGCCCCCCTGGATGCCCTTCTCCTGCTGCTCCTTCATGATCTTTTTGCCGCCGATGGCATACATCCAGTTGGGGATGGTGACGATCTTCTTATCCGGCACGCCCAGGTATTTGTGGACGATCTTCAGCATCTCCTTCCAGGTCAGGTTGTAATAGCCGATGGGATAGCAATGGCCGCCCCGGTTCCGCTCGATGGCGCCGGCGATGGCCTCGGCGACCTGATGGACCGTCACCATGGTGGAGCCGCCCTTGGGGTACAGGGTGGCGGCCTTCATGCTCATGACGTTCTCCACCAGGAACACCCACACGGGCTTGCGGCCCGGCTGGGTGCCGAAGATGTAGGGGAGCTCCAGCACGGCCACGTCCATATCCTTCGCGAAGGCCATGGCGGCCTCCTCCTGGTCGATGCGGCTGCGGATGTAGGGATGCCACTTCGTGAGCTCCTTCTCGGGCCACTTCTTGGCGGCGTAGGAGAAGTAGGAGCCGCAGATGGCCACGTGCTGCACGCCGCAGTCCCGGCAGAGGGCCAGCAGCCGCTTCACGGGGTCGATGTTATATTTCTTGTAGAGGTCGTAGATGGGGGCAGGGCCCTCCACCCGCTCGTCCACGCCGGCGGCGAACACGAAGCCCTCGCAGCCGGTAAGGTGGCCTTTGAGCTCCTCGTCGCTCATCTCGAGATAGTTGCCGAACTCCAGCTTCATCTCGGGGGGCAGCATCGCGCCTGCGGGCAGGGGCGGCAGGGCCAGGGAGGAGACCTCATGGCCCCGGGCGATCAGTTCCTTGGCGGCTTCGGAGCCCAGCAGGCCGGTCCCGCCGATCATAAATATCTTCATGGCAGCCTCCTTCTCTTAGTCCAGATACCCGTCCCGGCCCTTGACGCCGAAGCGGGCTTCCAGCAGGTGCATTTGTTCATCGGTAATGGTGTTCACCCGGGGCAGGTGGGCGATCTTCATGTAGATCTGGGCCGCCTTCTCCGCGGTCTCGATAAGGCCGAAGGTCTCGTCAAGATCCTTCCCCGCGCCGTAGATGCCGTGCTGGGCCCAGACGACCAGGCGGGCGGTCTGCATCTTTTGGGCCGTGGCCTCGCCGATCTCGTTGGTGCCGCAGAGCATCCAGGGGAGCACGTTCACCCCGTCCGGGAATACCACGATACACTCCGTGCACATCTGCCATAGGGTCCGGGTGAAGGCCCGCTCGTCGAGCGTATGCACGAAGGTCATGGCCAAGAGGTTCGCCGGATGGCAGTGCATGACCACCCGGTTTTCGGGATTCACGGCAAGCCGGGCCACATGGCTCATCATATGGGCGGGGAACTCGCTGGTGAATTTGCCCCCGTCCTCATAGCCCCAAAGGAGCTCCGCCTTCGTTCCCTGCTCCGTGAGCCGGACCAGGCCCAGGTTCACTTCCGGCGCGTACTGCACGTTTTTAAAATACTTGCCCGTGCCGGTGACCAGGAAGTACCGGCCCTCCAGAGCGGGTGCCTCGAAGCCCGTGGGCAGGACGCGCAGGACCGTATCCGTATTCAGATAGTCCTTCACTTCCGCCTCGTCCAAAAGGAGGCTGATGTTGCCCCCGTTCCGCTCGTCCCAACCGTGATCGTACATGTTCGTGGCGGTGCGGATCATCTCCACCATCCAGGGTGCGGTCAAAATGTCCTTCATGCTCTTGCCTCCAATACTTTTGCTTCGTAGTCTTCGATCTCGGTGAACCACTCCCCGTCCGCGGGCTTGCCGCAGCGGCGGCAGTATTCGTCCCAGATTTCCCCGAAGGGCAGGGTCTTCAGCTCCTCCTGGACCACCATGAGCTTGGTGAGGTCGCCGGTATCCTGCAAGGCTTTCAGCTCGTCGTTGGGCTGCAGCAAGGCGAACAGCAGGGCTTTCTGCACGTTCCGATAGCCCGTGACCCAGGCGGAGATGCGGTTGATGCTGGCGTCGAAGTAATCGAGGGCGATGTGCACCCGGCCCTCAAGGCCGCCGCAGCGGACGATCTCCCGGGCGATCTCCCGTGTCTCGTCGTCGAAGAGGACCACATGATCGCTGTCCCAGCGGATGGGTCTGGTCACGTGGAGGGCGATCTCCGGGAAGAAGGTGAGCAGGGCCGGGATCTTGTCCGAGACCACCTCCGTGGGGTGGTAGTGGCCGTTGTCCATGAGGGGGATGCATTTATCCTTGTTCATGGCCGCGTAGCTGAGGGCGAACTCGCCGCTCCCCACGGTGTAGGCCTCCACGCCGATGCCGAAGACCTTCGATTCGATGCAGGGCTTCACCTTCGCAAAATCGTAGGGCTCGCTCAAAATGGCGTCTATGCTCTCCTTATAGCGGACCCGGGGCCCCAGCCGATCGCCGGGCACGTCCTTGAAGCCGTCGCCGGTCCAGATGTTCATGACGCAGGGCTCGTTCAATTCCTCTGCAAGGTAGGTGGAGATGCGGATGCAGGCCTTGCCGTGGTCGATCCAGAACTTCCGGGTGGCCTCGTTGGGGGAGGAGAGGGTCAGGGGGTCGCAGCGGGGGTGGGAGAAGAAGGTGGGGTTGAAGTCGCAGCCCAGCCCCCGCTCCTTGCAGAACCGGGCCCACTTTTCAAAGTGCCTGGGCTCCAGCTGGTCCCGATCCGCCCACTCTCCGTTTTCAAAGATGGCGTAGCTGGCGTGAAGGTTCATCTTGGGCCTGCCAGGGATGAGGGACAGGACCTTGTCGAGATCGGCCATCAGTTCCTCCGGGGTCCGGGCCCGGCCGGGGTAGTTGCCGGTGGTCTGGATGCCGCCGGTCAGGGGCTTGTTGGGGTCCGTGTCGAAGCCCCGCACGTCGTCCCCCTGCCAGCAGTGCAGGCTCACGGGCACGGCCTTCAACCGTTCCATGGCTTTTTCCACGTCCACGCCGTAGGCGGCGTACTTCTCTTTTGCTTCCTGATAGCTCATGGGCTTACCTCCATTTGAATCTTTAGATTTCCCAAAGCCGTTGCCTCCAAGGGCAGGGCTATGACCTTTTTGCCGGTGGCTTTCTCCGTCAGGCGGTTCAAAAAGCCGTTCTTTGCCCCGCCGCCTACGATGTATATTCTATCATATCTTTTGCCTGTGTTGCACTCCAATTCCTGGATGGCTGTTTGATAACTCAGCGCCAGCGAGCGGTAGGCGCAGCCAAAGTAGTCGCCAAGGGTCTGCGGCTTTGCAGACAGGGCTGAGTCGAAGGCTGCCTTCATGCTCTCCGGGGCCAGGAAGATGGGGGCGTTGGCGTCCACGGTCTCGACAAAATCGCTCGATTCCGCCTCGGCCACGATCTCCCCCCAGGGCTTGTCCGGGCACAGCTCCGCCCGAAGCCGGTTGGGGAGCCACATGCCCATGATGTTCTTCTGATACCGGTTGTACCCCACACCTCCCTCGTTGGACCAGTTGGCCGCCCGGGAGGCTTCGTCGGTGATGGGCTTTTTCGTCTTGACCCCCAGCAGGGACCAGGTGCCGCTGGAAATGTAGGGCGCATCTGCTTCCATGGGGATGCCCTCCACGGCGGACCCGGTGTCGTGGGTGGCGCAAAGGACCACCCTTATCCCCTCGTAGTCGCCGATGACCGCACCCGGATGCTGGAGCTTTTGAAACAGGTGCTCCGGCAGGCCCAGGGCCCGGACGATAGCGGGATCGAATGCGCCCGTCTCGGCGCTGACCATGCCGCCCGTGGTGGCGTTGGTGTACTCATGGGCTTTCACGCCCGTGAGCCGGTACATCAGGTACTCCGGGATCATGAGGAAGTCCGTGACGCCCTCCAGTCGCCTGGCCAGCTTGTCGGCGTACAGCTGATAGATGGTGTTGAAAGGCTGGAACTGTATCCCTGTGCGGCGGTACAGCTCACGAAAAGCCATGCGCTCATGGACCGCCGGGATGGCCGCTTCAGTCCGCCCGTCCCGGTAGGCGTAGACGGGGCAGACCGTTTTGTCGCCCTGTAAAAGCACGTAGTCCACGCCCCAGGTGTCGATGGAAAGGCTTGTGATCCCGTGCTTTTCCCGGGCCTTCTCGATGCCCGCTTTCACATGGTTTAACAGGGCGTCGATGTCCCAAACGAGATGACCGTCCTGTTCGGCGACCCCGTTGGGAAAGCGGTAGACCTCCTCGGTCAGAAGTGCCCCGTTCTCCCGCCAGCCCAGGATGTGCCGGCCGGAGGAGGCGCCGATGTCGATGGCAAGATAATACTTCGGCATGGCTTATTCCTCCGTAAAGGTCCAGGTGCCCGCGCCCACGGTCTTGCGAAGGCCCTTGGGCAGGATGATCTCCGCCTCGCAGTTGGCGGGTACGGTCACGGTGTAGGCGGTCTTGCCGTCCCGCTTCTCCCATTTGCTGGAAATTTTGCCGAAGACGCTGGTATAGCAAGCCTCCGCATGGTTCAGGCTTCCGCCGGGCAAGGGCGCCACGGTGAACCGGTTCTCCCCGGCGACCCGGATGCCGCACATGGTGGTGAACAGCCACTCCACCACGGCCCCCTTGGAATAGTGGTTCAGGGAGCCGATGCCGCCCTCCCTGCTGTTGGGGCCCTCCCAGGCCTCCCAGATGGTGGTGGCCCCGGCCTTGGGCATGCTGAGCCAGCCCGGGACCTCCTCGTTCTCGAGAAGCCGATAGGCGGCCTCGGGGTCCATGTCCGCCAGCACGTAGAGGATCAGGGGCGTGGAGAGGAAGCCGGTGCCCAGCCGCCAGCGGTAGTGCTCCAGGGCTTGGATGAGCCGCTTCTTCGCGAAGGCGGTCTGCTCCTCGTCCAGCAGGTCGAAATAGAGGGGCCGCACCAACCGGGCCTGCCGGTCCGTGTCCAGGGGGTAATCGGCGGTCTTCACCAGCTCCCGGTAGGCCAGCTTGCAGCCGTCGGCATAGGTTTGGAACTCCTTGGCGTCGGCCTCGTGGCCCAGCTTCTTCGCGATTTGTGCCATGAGCCCCAGCACGTAGCTGGTATAGGCCGTGGACACCTCGGGGTGAGGGGCCACGAAGTCCTGCCAGCGGAAGCCGCCGCCCACGTCCGCGGGCTCGGCCCACTCGCCGTAGCTCTGGCCCTGGTTGACAAAGTACCGCTTGGCCTCGGGGCTCAGCTTCACGTGCTGGGCGAACAGGGGCATGTTCTTTCCGCAGCGGCTCTCCATGAACCGGGCGTATTTGGCCATGCCGTCGTAAAATTCCTTGAGGATGGAGTCGTCCTGATTGATCTGGGCGTACCGCCAGGGGATCAGCACTCCCACGTCGGACCAGCCCACGGAGCCGTTCATGGTCCACATATAGAAGTCCGCGCCGCCGTCAGGGGCGATGTGGGGGAGCCGCCCGTTCCTCCGCTGCCAGTCGAAGACGTCGTGCATGTACTTTTTCGCGAAGGGCGCGAAGTCGAAGAGGTAGGAGGCGGTGGTGAAGAAGAGCTGGGCGTCGCCGGTCCAGCCGTGGCGCTCCCGGGTGGGGCAGTCCGTGGGGATGTCCAGATGGTTCCCCTTGGCGGACCAGAGGGTGGCGGTAAAGAGCCTGTTCAAGAGCTCGTGGGAGCAGGAGAAGTCCCCCGTTCGCTCCAGGTCGGAGTACACCGCCACGGCCTCGATGTCTTCGGCGTTCAGCGCCACGTCTCCCTCCACCTCGGCGTACTGGAAGCCGAAGACGGCGAAGGTGGTGCAATACTCGTTCAATCCCTCGCCTGAAGTGTACTCGATCCGCTGCAGGGGCGTGGTGTAGCCCTTGCGGGAGAGCTGGATGTTCTTTTGGGTGAAGTTGCCGTTCTCGTCCAGCATCTCGCCGAAGCGCCAGACCATCCTTTGGCCCAGCTTGGCGTTCAAAGAGAAGCGGACGTAGCCCGCCATGTTCTGGCCGAAGTCCAGGAGTTGTTTGCCGTTGGGAGCCGTAGTGATGACGGGGTGGAAGGTCTCATGCTCCGTCACCGGCACGTTGTTGGAGGCGGTGGGCGTCACGCTGTGCTTCGTTACCTTGGCCTTGCCCGTGTACATGGGTGTGCGGAAGGCCTCCACGATCTCCCCGTCCTTGTTGTCGGCCTGGCGGATGGGGCCGTCGTTGGACCAGTCCCAGGTGCCGTCCGTACCGACGACGGCTTTCGTGCCGTCCGCGAAGGTCACCTCCAGCTGCAGCAGCAGCCTGGTCTCGGTGCCGTACTGGTTTTTCCGGCCCCAGGCGCCGCAGCTGCCCCGGTACCAGCCGTCTGCAAGCTGGACCGTGAGCTCGTTCTCGCCCTTGCGGAGCATGCCCGTCACATCGTAGGTTTGGTACTGGACGCGCTTTCTATAGTCCGTGTAACCGGGGGCCATGACGAAATCGCCCACCTTTTTGCCCCCCAGTCGGGCTTCGTAGAGGCCGCAGGCGGTGGCGTAGAGCCGGGCGGAGGACAGGGGCTTGTCCAGGGTGAAGGTCTTGCTAAAGCAGTCCACCGGATACCGCTCCTTCCGGTTGGGACGATAGTCGCCGGTGATCCACTGGGCCGTCCAGTCGTCTTTCGTGAGAAGACCCATTTCAAAGAACGCCTGGGCCCAGTCCCCGGGCTGGTCGTTCTCGTCCCACAGGCGCACCTTCCAGTTCACCCGCTCCCGGCTCGTGAGGGGCAGGGGATAGATGGCGTGCATTTCGTCGCTCTCCACCTTCCCCGACTGCCACTTGTCGGTGACGATCTCGTAGGCCCGCTGCTTTACGCCCCCCTCGGCGTTCCACGTGAGCCGGGGCCGCTGCACGTCGATGCCCAGGGGGTCGAAGAGATGCTCGGTTTTCAAACGGATGGCGTTCATCGCGGGTTCTCCTTCCCTTCGTGCCGGGCCTTGATCTCGGCCTGCTTTCGGGGCAGGTCCTTCTCCACGTTCAGGAAGAACAGGATCACCACCAGGGCTACGCCGGTGAAGAACTCCAACCCCACGAAGGCGAAGGAGATGACCCAGCTGACGGAGTGAGGCTGGGCGAGGGCCACGGTCAGCACCCCGTCCGCCGCAGGCTTCAAACTGTCGAGAGCCACCTGGGCCGCCCAACCGTTTTGAGAGAGGACCTGTCCCGCTTCAGCGACGCTCCTGGCGGTGAAGGGGGCGATGTAGCCAGCCTTGGCCAGCATCCAGTTGAACACCCCCGTCATGATGCCCACCATGGCCACGGCGATGATGTTGTAGATGGACATGGCCGCGCCGTCGATCCTCAGGTCGGATTTCCATTCCAGGTGGTCGAGACAGTCGGCGAACAGGGCCATGAACACATAGGCGCAGGGGAGGCCGCCCACGTTCTTGATGAACTGGCCGATGAGGACCATGACCAGGTTGGTGGAGAAGATCCAGCAGAGGAGGGACCCCAGGGCATAGAGGACGAAGCCCACCATGGTCACGTTCCGCTTGCCGAACCGCTTGGCCAGCGGCCACACGGCGAAGATGCCGATGCCCATGGGCAGGCCGCCGATGACGGACACCAGCATCTGGGTGATGCCGTCGTTGTAGGTGCCCAGCACGTAGTTGCAGTAGTACACCAATCCCAGGTTCTTCAACGTGGTGCCCACGGTGTAGACGAAGAAGTAGATGTACATAAGGACCATGTACCGGTCCGTGAACAGGAGCTTGAACTGTTGGCCGAAGGGGATATTGTCCTTCTTCTCCGTCTCGGCGGCCTCCTCCGTGACCCGCTCCTTGGTGAAGAAATATTCAAGGAGGGTCAAAGGCAAAGCCACGATGGCCAGGATGGACATGAGGGTGATCCATTTCGACTTATCTACGCCGATCATGGGCATGATGACCATGGGGAAGACCAGGGCCACCAGGATGCCGCTCATCATGATGGTGGTGATCTGGTTGAACACGGAGAGCCCGCCCCGGTCGGTGCCGTTGCGGGTGGAGAGGGGCACCATCAATCCGTGGGACATGTTGAAGATGGTGTAGGCGAAGGAGTAGAAGAGGTTGTAGGAGATCATGACCCACAGGGCCTTCACGGTGTCGCTGCTCTCCGGCACGGTGAACAGGAGCACCGCCGTCAGCGGCACCAAAAAGGCGGACAGGAACAGCCAGGGCCGGGCCTTGCCTTCCTTCGTCCGGGTACGGTCGATGATCTGGCCCATGAGGATGTTGGTGATGGCGTCGATGACCTTTGAGACGATGGGGAAGACCGTGAGGAACACGCCGCCCCAGAGGGGGGTCAGATTCAGCACGTCCGTGTAGTAGACGTTCAAATAGGTGGCCAGCACCGCGTTCAAAAGCAGCGCCCCGGCGGGGCCCAAAAGGTAGCCCAGCCACTTTTCCTTCTTGGTGACGTCCGGGGATTTGATCAGACTTGCAGGCAGTTTCATTTTCATTCCCTTTCCTTTTCAGCAGTTTTGCCGGTTTTGCCTGCAAAATTGCCGCGCCGGCCCGCGGCAAAGGCAAAAGCTGCATGGTGTGAAAACCTCTTTTTCACACCATATCCTCCTTAGGGAGTTTTGGTACGTTTATCTTTTTCAAAAAGCAGCGGGCGCCTCGGATCAGGTGTCCGTTGGTCAGTTCCACAAAGCCCTGGGCGAAGTTGTAGGGCATGGATTTCCCGGCGGTCATGGACATGGACCGGGGGGAGTTGCTTTCGAGGATGCGCCTGAGGAAGAAGGCCCCCTTCCGCTGGTTGTCCTTCTCGGGGCCGTCGGGGAGCTTTTCCGCCTCCCTGGCCTGCTTGTCCGCCACGGAGAGCACGGCGCTAAAGAGGATGCGGCCCATGAAGCTCTGCTTCAGGTCCGTGAACCGGGACTCCATGGTCACGGGGAAGGAGGGTCGGGGGGCGGGGACCTCATAGGTGTCGGGGTAGGCCGTCTCGTCCCTTGGTTCCGGGGTGAGGGTGACGGTCCTCGTTTCGCCGGGCTGCAGGTACACCTTCTCGAACCCCCGCAGTTCCCCGTCCAGGAACAGCATGCACACCTCCCCGCCGAAGCGGGCCCCCGTGTTGGTCACGGTCTGGGTATAGGCGTCGCCCTCCCGGATCCACTCGCTGTGAGCGAAGGCGGTGTAGCTGAGGCCGAAGCCGAAGGGGTAGCGGACGGGGATATGGTGTTTGTCGTAGTACCGGTAGCCCACCTCGGTCCCCTCGGCGTACACTTCGTCGATCCCCTTGCCGAAGGTCAGATGGCTGGGCACGTCCTCGTAGCGAAGGGGCCAGGTCTCTGCCAGCCTGCCGGAGGGGTTCGCCTCCCCGAACAGGAGCCGCGCGACCGCCGTGCCCCCGTTTTGGCCGGGCAGGTACATGTGGAGGATGGCGCTGACCTTGTCCGCGAAGGGCAGCTCCACGGGAGAGCCGCCGAAGAGGACCAGGACGATCCGCTTGCCGGAATCGCGCAGCCGGTCGATCAAATCCTCCTGATCCTGGGGGAGCCTCATGTCCGCCCGGTCGCCGCCCTCGGATTCGTACTCGTCCGTCAATCCCCCGAAGAAGAGGACCGTATCGCTCTCGTCCAAGGAAACGGACCCGACGCCCCGGGACCGAAAAGCGTCCGCCGGCGTGGTGACCTTCGTGGGATGGATCATGGAGCTGCCCGCCCCCTGATAGCGCATGGTTTCGAAGAGGGGCCCGGCCACGTGCAGCTTCTCCCTGCCGGTGAGGGGCAGCGCCCCGTCGTTTTTCAGCAGCACCGCGCAGTCCTCCGCGATCCGGGCCGCCAGCTCGTGGTGGCCGTCCCAGTCCACAGGCGTTTCGTCAGCAGGCTTGGCGTATTCGTCCACCCAGCGAAGGATGTTTTTGCAGGCCCTGTCCAGATCCGCCATGGGCAGGGAGCCGTCCGCCGCCCCGTCCAGGATCCACCGGCGGCAGATGGCCGTGTCCCCGGGCATCTCCAGATCCATCCCGGCCTTCAGCCCGGCCACCCGGTCCTTCACCGCGCCCCAGTCGCTCATCACCACGCCCGTAAAGCCCCACTCGTTTCGCAGCACGTCGGCGAGGAGCCATGGGTTCTCGGAGCAGAAGACGCCGTTGATCCGGTTGTAGGCGCACATGATGGTGGCGGGCCGGGCATGCTTCACGACGTATTCGAAAGGCTTTAGATACAGGTTGCGGATGGTGTTCTCGGATGCTACGGAGTTGCCCATAAACCGATAGTTTTCGGAGTTGTTCAGGGCGAAGTGCTTCACGGACACGCCCACGCCCTCGGACTGGACGCCGTTCACCTCTGCCGCGCCCATGACGCCGGCCAGCAGGGGGTCCTCGGAAAAGTATTCGAAGTTCCGCCCGCAGAGGGGGTTCCGCTTGATGTTGACGCCGGGGCCCAAAAGGGTGTGGACCCCGTAGTGGCGGCACTCCCGGCCGATGGCCGCGCCCATCTTCCGGGCGTTCTCGGGGTTCCAGCCAGAGGCCAGGGCCGCCGCCGTGGGGAAGGCCGTGGCGGGCTCGCTCTCAGAAACGCCGTTGTCCCCGGAGCCCTTCTGCTTCCTCAGGCCGTGGGGGCCGTCGGAGGTGCAGAGGCTCCCCACGCCCAGCCGGGGGATGGGGTTGGTGTACATGAAATCGGTGCCCGAAACCAGGGCCGCCTTTTCCTCCACCGTCATCTGCTGCAAGACTTGTTCGATATCCACGAAATGCCCCCTTCGCCCTTTGTTTTCGATACTATTGTACACGAACACCGGCTTTGCGTATTGCATTTTTGTATCATATTTCGTATAATTGTAACATATTGGAGGTGCGGCTATGGACGACGTGGATCTGCGATACGTGGCGGGGGCCCTGGCGGACCTGTCGGGGATCCCCGTACGGCTGTTCGAGGGGGACCGGCTGATCCTGTTCAAAAGCTCCGTGAAGCTGCCCCGGGACCCCATGTGCGTGTACGAAAAGGAGATCCGCGCCATCCGGGGCCACGTGGGCTACTTCACCACGCCCCTCTTTCATTCGTACGGCGTCATCCACGTCCCGGCGGGCACCCTGGTGCTGGGCCCCACCTCTCAGATCATGGCCGGGGAGCAGGAGCTGCGGGAGCTGGCCTTTCGGGCGGACGTGCCCCGAGAGCAGGTGCCCGCCTTCCTCTCCGCCATGAACGGGATCCAGCGGCTACCGGTGGAGCAGCTGCTGCAGATGCTGTGCACCGTGAACCACTTTTTGAACGGCGGCGAAAGGCTGACCATCTCCGACGTGGCCATCTACGGCAGCGAGCAGGAAGCCCTGAAGCGCACTCTGGAGACACGGCGGACCCGCCGGGTCTACGAGGAGCCGCCCGCCGCCTCGGAGGCCCACAACACCCTGGCTCTGGAGGAGACCCTCATGGATCTGGTGCGCCGGGGCGACACCGTTGCCCTGAAGGGCTGGATGGCCGCCGCCCCCGCCGTGCGCGGAGGCACCATCGCGCCAAACCAGCTCCGGCAGCTTCGAAACACCTTCATCGTGTCCGTCACCCTGGCCGCCCGGGCCGCCATCCGGGGCGGCATGCGGGAGGAGGACGCCTTCTCCCTCTCCGACGGCTATATCCAGCGGGTGGAGCTGCTCACCGACCCCGGCAAGATCATGAACCTGCAGTACAGCATGATCCTGGAGTATACCGAGCAGGTGGAGAAGCTCCATCTGGGCAGCCACCCCACCAAGCTGGCGGCGGACGTGGCCAACTACGTGCGCCGCCATCTGTCCGAACCCATCAGCACGGAGCGGATGGCGGACGCCCTCTACCTAAGCCGCCCCTATCTCTCCGCCCGCTTCAAGCGGGAGACGGGCGTCACCCTCACCGATTACATCCTCACCGAAAAGACGGAGGAAGCCAAGCGCCTCCTCCGCTATTCCGACAAGCCCGCCGCCGCCATCGGCGCCTATCTCGGCTTCTCCTCCCACGGCCACTTCATCCGCGTCTTCAAAAAGTACGCCGGCCTCACCCCCAACGATTACCGCGCCGATCCGAACGGATCTTCCCGCAGCTCATGAGAGGCGGATATTGCGGCGTTCAGCACGATACTTGCTAAGCATAATCGACACGGATCGAACGAAGGATCATGGGTCGTTTCACCCGGAAAAAGTTTGGGAAAAGGACAGAGGACGCATATTTATACGAAAAAAGAGGGCGTCGACTCTTGCATTATGCACCTTTTCCTGCTATCATTTATCTGTAAAAGATTTTGTGCCACAAAAAGATTTTCTGCTATACGCAAAGGATTTGACGACTATGCTGCCATCGTTCCTGCCAGGACATATAGATAGTCAGACAAGGCTGGTATTTCTGCGCGGCAAAAAAGCGCTCCCATAGATACCTGCGCGCCGGACGGGAACGATCCCGCTTTTCCGGCGCGTTTTTGTTCAGCATTTTTTGAAGGCATCCAAGGGACACACGGCGAAAGGGGGCTATGATGGAAGAGATCCTGCGCATGGAACATATCACGAAGAAATTCGGAGAGTTCTACGCAAACAAGGATGTGAATTTCAGCGTTCTTAAAGGCGAGGTGCACACCCTCCTGGGGGAGAACGGCGCCGGCAAGAGCACGCTGATGAACATCCTCTTTGGGCTGTACCAGCCCACCGGCGGAAGGATCGTTCTCCACGGGAAGCAGGTGGCGATCGATTCTCCGGCTACGGCGGTCAAGCTGGGCATCGGCATGGTGCATCAGCACTTCATGTTGGTGGAGGCCATGACGGTCTTTGAGAACATCATCCTGGGGGATAAGCGGACCCGCGGCATCTTCATCGACAAAGCCGCCCGGCGCAAGGAGATCCTGGAGCTTTCCCAGAGATATGGTCTGGACGTGGAGCTGGACAAGTCCATCACCGAGATCGCCGTGGGCGCCCAGCAGCGCGTGGAGATCCTCAAGGCCCTGTACCGGGGGGCGGAACTGCTGGTGCTGGATGAGCCCACCGCCGCCTTGACGGACCTGGAGGTGGAGGGCCTGTTCCGCATCATGCAGAAGCTCACCGGCGAGGGCAAGAGCATCATCTTCATCAGCCATAAGATGCGGGAGGTGCTGCACATCTCCGATCGGATCACCATTTTGCGGGCCGGCGAGACCGTCCGCACCCTGAATCGGGAGGAGACCACCGGCGAGGAGCTGGCCAATCTGATGATCGGCCGGGAGCTGACTCCCTCCCAGTATACCAAGGTCCAGGAACCCGGCAAACCGGTCATCGTTCTCAACGGAGTGGATTACCACAAGCAGAGCAAGCATAACGGCCTCAACGGCGTCTCCTTGCAGGTGGGCCGGGGTGAGATATTGGGCATCGCCGGCGTGGACGGCAACGGTCAAAGCCAGCTGGCGCAGCTGGTCACCGGCGTCATCGCCCCCGAGGGCGGCACCGTGGACATGAAGGGCAGCCGCGTGGCCACCTTCTCGCCCAACGGCTTCATCCAGGAGAACGTTTCCCATATCCCCGAGGATCGGAACAAGATGGGGCTGGTGGGCAACATGTCCGTCATGGAGAACATCGTTCTGAAGGAGACCGACGATCCCAAATTCTCCGATGCCAAGGGCTGGCATCTGAAAAAGCGCAGCATGCGTGCCTATGCGGAGCAGATGCAGAACAAGTACGACATCCGCTGCCAATCCGTGATGCAGGAATCCCGGAACCTATCCGGCGGCAACCAGCAGAAGGTCATCCTGGCCCGGGAGCTGGAGAACGACCCGGATCTTCTGGTGGCGGTCCATCCCACCCGCGGTCTGGACATCGGCGCCACCCGCTTCGTTCACGACACCATGATCGCCGCCAGGGACAAGGGCTGCGGCGTGCTGCTGATTTCCGCCGACTTCGACGAGATCCTGGAGATGAGCGACCGTATCCTCGTCATGTTCGAGGGCGCCGTCATGGGCGAATACCCCGGCTCCAATCCCCCCATCGACCAGATATCCCTGGCCATGGCGGGCAAGTAAGGAGGCAATGCTATGCACAAAAACCGTCTCTTTAGCGTCCTGGTGCCGCTGATCTCCGTGCTGCTGGCCTTTCTGGTGGGCTGCATCATCATGGCGGCCCTGAAGGCTAATCCCATCACAGCCCTAAAGGCTCTGTGGAAGGGGGCCTTCGGCAGCACCCGCAACCTGGGTACCACGCTGGCAAGGTCCACGCCCCTCATCTTCACCAGCCTTTGCGCCTGCTTCGCCTATCGGTGCGGCGTGTTCAATCTGGGCGGCGAGGGCCAGTTCCTCATGGGCTCCATCGCCTGCTGCTACGTGGCCACCCAAAGCGGCATCACCGGCCTTCCCGGCATCCTCCTCTGCCTCCTGGCGGGCGGTATCGCGGGCGGCTTTTGGGCGGCGATCCCGGGTCTTTTGAAGATCTACCGGGGGCAGAACGAGATGATCATCTCCATCATGCTCAACTACGTGGCCACCCTCTTCATGGGCGTGGTCTACACCAACTGGCTCCGGGAGGGCAGCGTCCCCCAGACCATGGCGGTGCCCAACGAAACGAAGCTGACCCGGCTCTTTGGCCTTCGGTGCACCAGCGCCTTCGTGATTGCCGTGGTCATCGGGTTGCTGATCTACTACTTCCTGTTCAATACCTCCATGGGCTTCCAGCTTCGGGCCGTGGGCCTCAACATGACGGCCTCCGAATTCAACGGCTTTGCGGTGAAGCGGTTCATCCTCTTCAGCTTCATCATCTCCGGCGTCATCGCGGGCATTGGCGGCAGCGCGGAGCTTTTGGGCACCCAGTTCAGGCTCATCAACGGCTTCGGCGCAGGCTACGGCTTTGACGGCGTGGCCATGGCCCTCATCGCCCAGCTCCACCCCCTGGCGGCGATCTTGGTGGCCATCTTTTTCGCGGCGCTGCGGGTGGGCTCCACCACCATGCAGGCGGCCACCGGCGTGCCCACCAGCGTGTCGGAGATCATCCAGGCCCTGGTCATCGTGTTCACCGTGGCGGGCCTTGCTTTGGTGAAGCTGCCGGAGTTCAAGGCGTTTCTCGAGCGGCTCTTCCCCGCAAGAAAGGAGGCGTGAGCCATGGATATGAACTTTGTCACCAACCTGATCCTGGCCAGCGTCCGCATGGCGACGCCGCTGATCTTCGTCTCCCTGGCGGAGCTCTATTCCCAGCGGGCGGGCCTCACCAACATCGGTCTCGAGGGCCTCGCCACCATCGGCTCCCTGGTGGGCTTCATGGTGAGCCTGCTCACCGACAGCCCCATATTGGGGGTCCTGGCCGGCATGATGGCGGGCATCATCGTCAACATGGTGTTCGCCTACGCCACCATCTCCCTTTGCGCGGAGCAGATCGTCTACGGCATGGCCATCAATATCTTTGCCCCGGCGTTGGCCGCCTTTATCTACCGGGTCTACTTCGGCAGCGGCTCCAGCCTGGTCCAGGTGCGGCTGATGAACACCCTGGCCTCCACCATGGGTATCACCCCCTCGAACTTCTTCGCGCGGCTGCTGCTGGACCAGACGTTCATGGTGTACTTTGCCTATGCGCTGGTGATCTTCACCGCCATCTACTTCAACAAGACCAAGAGCGGCCTCAACTTCAAGGCGGTGGGCGAACACCCCAAGGCTGCGGCCACCCTGGGCATCAACGTCATCCGGACCAAGTACATCGCCAGCATCATCTGCGGTGCCCTGGCCGGCATGGGCGGTGCCTATCTCACCACCTGCTACACCACCACCTATGTGGACGGGAACATCGCGGGCCGGGGCTTCATCGCTCTGGCAGCGGTGATCTTCGGTCGCTGGAGCGCCGGCGGCGTGCTCCTTGCCTGCCTGTTCTTCGGCTTCTGTGACGCGCTGCAGATCCGGCTCCAGGTGGCGTCTTTCGGCCTTCCGTATCAGTTTTTCCAGATGATCCCCTATGTGGCCACGGTGGTGGTCCTGGCCCTCATCGGCATGAAGAAGGCCGGTCCCAAGAGCTGCGGCAAGCCCTACCGTAAGGAAGAGCGGTAAGGCCGTTCCCCTGGTTTTCACCCGTTTGGGTCGAAAATAGAACCAAAAGTATTAAGGAGGATTCGTATGAAAAAGGTATTTGCTCTCGTGTTGTCCCTCGTGATGGTCCTCGCTCTGGCGGCCCCCGCCTTTGCTGCGGACAAGACCTACAAGGTAGCCATGATCTGCGATTCCAGCATCTCCGACGGCGGCTGGGGCGCGGCCTGCTACAACGCCATGATCGATGCGGCCGCGGCCAACGGCTGGGAGACCGCCTACTCCGACAGCATCGACCAGTCCGCCTACTATGACACCATCGTGTCCTACTGTGATCTGGGGTACGACCTCATCTACGCCCCCGGCAACCAGTACACCGACGCCGTGCTCCAGGCGGCTGAGGAGTATCCTGAGATCGCCTTCGCTCTGCTTAACGGCGGCGCCAGCACCCCCGAGAAGGCTGTGAACAAGAACGTGACCTCCCTGCTGCCCAACGCCACTGAGATCGGCTGGATCGCGGGCGCTCTTGCGGGCCTCATGACCGAGACCGGCACCATCGCCTTCATCGGCGGCATGGAGCTGGACACCACCAAGGGCAAGTACGCCGGCTACAAGGAGGCCGCTGCCTATGTGGGTGAGAAGGCCGGCAAGACCGTCAAGACCCTGGACATCGTCTACTCCAACTCCTTCTCCGCCAGCGACAAGGGCATCGAGTTCGCCAAGGCCATGATCGACCAGGGCGCAGACGTGTTCTTTGGCGACGCCTCTGCCGTTGACTCCGGCGCCCGCCAGGCCATCGATGCGGCCAACCAGGCGGTCGGCGCCATCAAGATCTACGATATCGCCCAGCCCGCCGACATCCTGGGCCAGAACGAGTGCATCATCTGCAGCCAGGTGACCGACAACTCCTCCCTGGTGGGTCTCAGCATGCAGGCGGTCATGAACGGAACCTTCGGCGGCGAGGTCATCTACGGCACCCTGGAGAACGGCGTTCTCTCCGCGGGCAAGATCAGTGACCTGGTCCCCGCCGAGATCCAGGAGCAGTACAAGGCCTATCTCGAAGAGATGATCGCCGGTACTTTCATGCAATAAGCAGTCGATTAGACTCCCATGTGGATCGGCTCTTAAGTCCGTGAGCGCCTTTTGGGGAAGCTCTGGCTGAAGGACCGGCGTCATGGGTGATCGGGTCCTGGTCGCCGTGGTTGCCTGCCTCAAAGCGCAGGCAAGGGGCAGGCGGCCGCATCCACGAAAAATCCTTTCTCAACCAAACCCAGGACCATGCGACCGACCGGACGTTCTCCTGTCCGGTCGGTCGCTTTTTGTCTATTGTAAACGGCGTGCAAATCCAGTATACTCCACCTGGAACCATTGATTTGAGCGTATTGGAGGGAAGGCATGGAATATTCAGACTTGCAGAACGGCAGCGATATCCGGGGCATAGCCATGGAAGGGGTCCCTGGTCAGACCGTGGATTTGACGGAGCAGGCCTGTCGGGATATAGGCCGCGGCTTTGCCCTGTGGCTGCGGGGGCGGCTGGGGAAAGATCTGCTGCGAGTGGCCGTGGGCCGGGATTCCCGCCTGTCCGGCCCGGCCCTGGCCGACTGGATCGGTGAGACCATGGCGGCGGAGGGCGTGGCGGTGACGGATATGGGGATGGCTTCCACCCCCGCCATGTTCATGACCACGGTCACAGAAGGCTTCAGGTACGACGGAGCCGTGATGGTCACGGCGAGCCATCTGCCCTTCAACCGCAACGGCTTCAAGTTCTTTACCCGGGAGGGCGGCCTGGAAAAACGGGATATTCAGGCGATCCTTGCCCTGGCATCGTCCAAGGATCATACGGGGCTGCCTGCGACCACTCTGGCCAGGGGCAGCTTCATGCCGAATTATGCTGAGATCCTGTGCCGCAAGGTGCGCGAGACCACCGGTCGCCAGCGGCCCCTGGAGGGCTTGCGGATCGTGGTGGACGCGGGCAACGGCGCCGGCGGCTTCTATGCTTCAGAGGTGCTCGAACCTTTGGGCGCGGATACCGCGGGCTCCCGCTTTCTGGATCCCGACGGCACCTTCCCCAACCACGCACCCAATCCCGAGGACAAGAAGGCGATGGCATCGATCCGGGAAGCCGTTTTGAAGAGCCAGGCGGATCTGGGCATCCTCTTCGATACCGACGTGGATCGGGCCGGCGCGGTGCTTTCGGACGGCAGCGAGCTGAACCGGAACCGCCTCATCGCCATGATGGCGGCCATCCTGCTTCGGGAGCATCCCGGCACGACCATCGTCACCGATTCCATCACCTCCACGGGACTTGCGTCCTTCATCGTGGCCCACGGCGGGGTCCATCATCGATTCAAGCGCGGCTATAAAAACGTGATCAACGAGTCCATCCGCCTCAACGAGGCGGGGCAAGACAGTCAGCTGGCCATGGAGACCTCCGGCCACGGGGCCCTGAAGGAGAACTATTTCCTGGACGACGGCGCGTACCTGGTGACGCGGCTGTTGATCGAGCTGGCGAAGGGCCGCCAGGAGGGGTATTCTCTTCAGTCCCTGATCGCCGATCTTAAGGAGCCCGAGGAGAGCTGTGAGTTCCGCATGGCCCTCCAGCTGCCGGATTTTAAGGCCTATGGCGGCGACGTCATCGAAAAGCTTCAAACCTTTGCCGCTGTCCAGCCGGGATGGGCACTGGCCCCTGACAATCATGAGGGCGTGCGCGTCGATCTGGACAGAGAGCATGGCAATGGCTGGTTCCTGCTGCGCATGAGCCTCCACGAGCCGCTGCTGCCGCTGAACATCGAATCCGACAGCCCGGGCGGCGTCAAGGTCATCGCCCGGGAGCTGTTCCCCTTTCTGTCTTCGTTCGACAAGCTCGATACGTCCTCCCTGGCGGGATTCATCCGTTGACATGGCTGCAAAGCCCAGCGGGCATGGGATCGCCTGTGAACGTCCGGCCTCCTCTTCCAAAAAGAATCTTGCGCCGGCGGCCAATCTGCTCTTGACAGATCGAACGGTTTCAAAGTATACTGCTTACGGTGCTTTAAGGTCGGCCCCGTGAGGCCGCTAAGGACGACGAGAAAACGAATACGGGCCCGGCCCGTCGCTTATTGTTGCGCTCCTTGGCGGAGAGCAACTTTTTCTTTATGGAAAGGAGCCTGTATGCGGTATCAATTCACCAATGCCAACGTGTATCGAAACGGAGATATCCGGAAAGAGACCGTTGCCGTTTGTGATCGTATCCTTTGTGGCGGCCCCGTCGATCGTCCCCTGACGGAGGAGATCGCCGGTGACCGATATACCATATTTCCCGGTTTCGCAGATGTGCACGTGCACTTCCGCGAGCCGGGTTTTTCGTATAAGGAAACCATAGCCAGCGGCAGCCGGGCCGCGGCCCGGGGCGGGTATACCGCCGTGTGCCCCATGCCCAATCTGGACCCCTGCCCCGACGATCTGCCCCATCTGCAGGCAGAGCTGGACATCATCCGCCGGGATGCCGTCGTTGAGGTGATGCCCTACGGCGCCATCACCGTGGGGGAGAAGGGGGAGGCCCTGGCGGACATGGAGGCCATGGCTCCCTATGTGGTTGCCTTTTCCGACGACGGCCACGGGGTGCAGCGGGACGAGATGATGGGCGCCGCCATGGGAAAGGCGAAAGCCCTTGGGAAGCTGATCGTGGCCCACTGCGAGGACAACCGGCTTTTAAAAGGCGGCTATATCCACGACGGTGCTTACGCCGCCGCCCATGGGCACAGGGGCATTTGCTCCGAATCCGAGTGGGGGCAGATCGCCCGGGATCTGGATTTGGTGCGGGAAACGGGCTGCGGCTATCATGTGTGCCACATATCCACCAAGGAAAGTGTAGCTTTGATCCGCCGGGCCAAGGCGGAGGGGTTGGACGTGAGCTGTGAGACTGCGCCCCACTACCTGCTTTTGAACGACAGCATGCTGCAGGAGGAGGGCCGCTTCAAGATGAACCCGCCCATCCGAGGCGAGGAGGATCGACAGGCCCTGCTGGAGGGGCTCCGGGACGGGACCATCGACGTGATCGCCACCGACCACGCCCCCCATACGGCGGCGGAGAAGAGCCGCGGCCTGGAGGGGAGCCTCATGGGGGTGGTGGGGTTGGAAACGGCCTTCCCCCTGCTCTATACCTACCTGGTGAAGACCGGGGAGCTGACGCTTCCTCGGCTGGTGGAGCTGCTGAGCGACGCCCCCCGGAAGCGATTCGGCCTGAAGGACGCCATGGTGGAGGGACAGCCCGCCGACTTCACCCTGTTCGATCTGAACGAAAGCTATGTCATAGACCCGGATACGTTTTTGTCCATGGGCCGCAGCACCCCCTTTGCCGGATGGAAGGTGCAGGGCCGGTGCCTCATAACCGTGGCGGACGGGCGGATCGCCTACCGGGACCCCCATTGGGAGGTATAAAAAGCCATGCGACAGGGATTCTTCACCGTAACGGAAAACAGGCCCCTGACGGACGGGGTGTTTCGGATGAGGCTGCGGGGGGACGTTTCGGCCGTTGCCCGGCCGGGGCAGTTCGTGAACGTTCGGCTGGAGGGCAAATTTTTGCGCCGGCCCATCTCCGTGTGCGACTTGAACGGGGATGAGCTCACCCTCATCTATAAGGTGGTGGGCGACGGGACCCGGCAGATGAGCGAGCTGCTTTTGGGGGCGCGGCTGGATCTATTGACGGGGCTCGGGAACGGATACGACCTTTCCGTTGCGGGGCAGCGGCCGCTGCTCATCGGCGGCGGCGTGGGTGTGCCGCCCCTCTATTGGCTGGCCAGGGAGCTTGTGGCCGACGGCCGAACGGTGACGGCGGTGCTGGGCTTCAACCGGGCGGCGGAGGTCTTTTACCCGGAGGAGTTTTCGACCCTGGGCGTCCGGGTGATCCTAACTACGGCAGATGGTTCCCGGGGGGTGAAGGGCTTCGTGACCGACGCTATATCGGATCTGGACTATACCTACTACTACGCCTGCGGCCCCGAGCCCATGCTCAAGGCGGTGTACCGGGCCGCCAAAGGGTCCGGGCAGCTGAGCTTTGAGGAGCGGATGGGCTGCGGCTTCGGCGCCTGCATGGGCTGCTCCTGCCGCACGATCACCGGCAGCAAGCGCATCTGCCGGGAGGGACCGGTCCTGCGAAAGGAGGAGATCCTATGGGCAGACTGAACGTTGCGCTCTGCGGGATCGAGATCGACAATCCCATCATCCCCGCTTCGGGCACCTTCGGCTACGGCTATGAGTTTGCCGAGCTGTACGACATCAATATTTTAGGCACCTTCTCCTGCAAGGGGACCACCCTTTTGCCCCGGTTCGGCAACGAAACGCCCCGGATCGCCGAGACGAGCGCGGGGATGCTCAATGCGGTGGGACTGCAGAACCCGGGGGTGGAATCGGTGATCCGGGAGGAGCTGCCTCGGCTGGCTCCCTGCTTCCACAAGCCCATGATGGCCAACGTGAGCGGCTTTTCCCTGGAGGAGTATGCGACCGTGTGCCAACTTCTGGATGAACAGCCCCAGGTGGGCTGGCTGGAGGTGAACATCAGCTGTCCCAACGTGCACGGCGGCGGCATGAGCTTCGGCACCGACCCCGCCATGGCGGCGGCGGTGACCCGGGCCGTGAAAGCGGTGACGAAAAAGCCGGTGATCATGAAGCTCTCCCCCAACGTGACGGACATCGTGGCCATGGCCCGTGCCTGCGAGGAGGCTGGGGCCGACGGCATCAGCCTCATCAACACTCTCATGGGCATGCGGATCGACCTGAAGAAGCGGCGTCCCCTGCTTAAAAACACCACGGGCGGCCTTTCGGGACCGGCGATATTCCCGGTGGCCCTGCGGATGGTCTATCAGGTGGCTCGGGCCGTATCCGTCCCCGTGGTGGGCCTGGGGGGCGTCAGCTCGGCCGAGGACGTGATCGAAATGATGCTGGCCGGGGCCACGGCGGTGGAGGTGGGGGCGGCCAATCTGGTGGACCCCTTCGCCTGCCAGCGGATCATCGCGGATCTGCCCGGGGTCATGGACCGGCTGGGCATAGAAAATTTGAAGGACATCATAGGAGGAGCAACCGAATGGGAAAAGATGTGATCGTCGCCTGTGACTTTGCCACGGCGGAGCAGACCTATGGATTTTTAGATCGATTCACCGGGGAGAAGCCCTTTGTGAAGATCGGCATGGAGCTCTTCTACGCCGAGGGCCCCGCCATCGTGCGGGCCATCAAGGGACGGGGGCATAGGATCTTTCTCGATCTAAAGCTCCACGATATCCCCAATACGGTGAAGAAGGCCATGGCGGTCCTCTCCCGGCTGGACGTGGACATCTGCAATCTCCACGCCGCGGGGGGTCTCGACATGATGAGCGCCGCTTTGGAGGGCCTTACCCGGCCCGACGGCACCCGGCCTCTGCTCATCGCCGTGACCCAGCTTACCTCCATCGATCAGCGGCGCATGGAGGAGGAGCTGCTCATCCGTCGCCCCCTGGAGGAGGTGGTCATGACCTACGCCGCCAACGCCAAGGCGGCGGGGCTGGACGGCGTGGTGTGCTCGCCCCTGGAGGCGGGGAAGGTCCATGAAGTCTGCGGCGGCGGCTTTCTGACGGTGACGCCGGGCATCCGCTTTGCCGACGGAGCGACCGGGGACCAGCAGCGGGTCACCACCCCGGAGCGGGCCAAGGCCCTGGGCTCCGACTATATCGTGGTAGGGCGGCCCATCACCGGCGCGGCGGACCCCGTGGCGGCCTATCGCCGGTGCATGGCAGAGTTTTTAGATTGAAAAAAGGAGGTAATCCATGCAGGAAAAGATCGCAAAAGATTTGCTGTCCATCGGGGCGGTGTTCCTCCGGCCCGAGGACCCCTTCACCTGGGCCAGCGGCATCAAGAGCCCGGTGTACTGTGACAACCGGCTGACCCTAACGGCCCCCGACGTTCGGAACGATGTGGAGAACGGCCTGGCGGAGCTCATCCGCACCTATTATCCCCAGGTCGAGGTGCTCATGGGCACCTCCACTGCCGGCATCGCCCATGCCGCCATCACCGGCCACATCCTGGGCCTGCCCATGGGCTATGTGCGCAGCGGCAACAAGGATCATGGCCGGCAAAACCGGATCGAAGGCAAGCTGGAACCGGGCCAAAAGGTGGTGGTGGTGGAGGATCTGATCTCCACCGGCGGCAGCGTCATCGAGGTGGTGGAGGCTCTGCGGGAGGCGGGCGCCCAGGTGCTGGGCGTGGTAAGCATCTTCACCTACGGCATGCAGAAGGGCCTGGACAGGCTGGCCGCCGCCCAGGTAGAGAACCATTCCCTGACCAACTTTGACGTGATCACCCGGGTGGCGGCTCAGGAGGGCTACATCCAGCAGACGGATGTGGACCGACTGATCGCCTTTCGGAACAACCCTTCGGATGAAACTTGGATAACAGGAGGAAAGAAATGAAGAATCTCATCGACATCATGCAGATGAGCACGGACGAGCTGCAGGAGCTCATCGACACGGCGCTGGACATCATCGCCAACCCGAAAAAGTATGCGGAAGCATGCCACGGCAAGAAGCTGGCCACCCTCTTTTTCGAGCCTTCCACCCGGACCAGGCTCAGCTTCGAGGCCGCCATGTATGAGCTTGGCGGCAACGTGATTGGCTTCTCCGAGGCCCAGAGCAGCTCCGCTGCCAAGGGCGAAAGCGTGGCGGACACGGTCCGCACCGTGGGCTGCTACGCGGACATCATCGCCATGCGTCACCCCAAGGAGGGCGCGCCCCTGGTGGCCACCCGCACGGCGGGGGTCCCGGTGGTGAACGCAGGGGACGGTGGCCACAACCATCCTACCCAGACCTTGGCCGATTTGCTCACCATCTATCGGGAGAAGGGGACCTTCGATAATCTGACCGTGGGCGTCTGCGGGGATTTGAAGTTCGGCCGCACGGTCCATTCCCTCATCTCGGCCATGTCCCGGTACAAAAACGTGAAGTTCGTGCTCATCTCCCCGGAGGAGCTGAAGGTGCCCCGCTACATCATCACCGACGTGCTGGAAAAGAACGGCATCCCCTATGAGGAGATCGCCAGCCTGGAGGAAGCCATGCCCCAGCTGGACATCCTCTACATGACCCGGGTGCAGCGGGAGCGCTTCTTCAACGAGGCCGACTACATGCGCCTGAAGGACACCTATATCCTGACCCCCGACAAGCTGCGCACCGCCAAGGCCAGCCTGTCCATCCTCCATCCGCTGCCTCGGGTGAACGAGATCTCCGTGGCCGTGGACGACGACCCCCGGGCCTGCTACTTCAAGCAGGTGCTCAACGGCAAATACATGCGCATGGCGCTGATCCTGAAATTGTTGGAGGTGAACGTATGATTATCGGTCAGATCAAAGACGGCATCGTGCTGGACCACATCTCGGCGGGCCGCGGCATGGAGATCTACAAGGTCCTGGGGCTGGACAAGCTGGACTGCACCGTGGCCATGATCAAGAACGCGGACAGCGTGAAGAAGGGCAAGAAGGACATCATCAAGGTGGGCCAGGTCATTGATCTGGACTTCGACGTGCTGGGCTATATCGACCCGGGCATCACCGTGAACATCATCCAGGACGGCAAGCTGGCCAAGCGGTCCCACCTGAGCCTGCCGGAGCGGGTCAAGGGCATCATCCGCTGCAAGAATCCCCGCTGCATCACCTCCGTGGAGCAGGAGCTGGTCCATGAATTTCGGCTGGTTGATCGGGAGAAGAAAATCTATCGCTGCATCTACTGCGAGCACGAAGCGCCCAAGACCGTGGAGTGACCCTCTCTCCGATACATCTCTTAATGCAAAGCGGCTGGTTTTTCCAGCCGCTTTTTTATGACATCCATCCGGACGCCGCAGCATGAGGCTTTTCTTTTGCGGGCAAAGCTGATACAATAAAAAAAAGGATGGGCTGAGGACGGATTATGATCACCATCGAGGAGTACGGAGCCATAGTATCGGAGCTGATGGACGAGCTGCCGGACGAGTTCTTTCGGGAGCTCTCCGGCGGTGTGATCGTGTCCGAATCGGTGGCGATCCCCGACTATGCCCAGGGGAACGATCTGTACACCCTGGGGAAGTATCAGATGTTTTCCAGGGTCCGGCAGATCACCATGTTCAAGGGCTCCTTCGACAGGGTCTATCCCCAGGCGGACATAGAGGAAGCCCGGAGGATCCTGCGGGGGGTGCTGCGCCATGAGATACGGCATCATCTCGAATCCCTGGGCGGGATCCACGATGCATCTTCCCTGGAGGCGGCGGACGAGCGGGACAAGCAGGCGTATCTTTCCCAACATGGGGCCCTGGACGGTCCCTCGGCAGAGAAGGGATCATAAAAACGTTTCTTTAATCTTTCGATCAGAACGACGAACAGGAGGAAAATGTGTATGAAGACCTTGGTGGCCTATTTCAGCGCGGAGGGGACCACGGCGGCGGTGGCAAAGGAGCTGGCAGAAAAGCTGGGGGCGGATATCTTTGAGATCCGGCCGGTGGAGCCCTATTCGGCGGCGGACATCAAGTGGACGAATCCTTTGGCTCGCTGCAACCGGGAGAAGATCGGCAAAAAGGACGTGCCCGTGGTGGGCACGGTGCCGGAATGGGAGCGCTATGATCTCGTGTATCTGGGGTTCCCCATCTGGTACTACGGCGCACCCAACGTGATCAACACCTTCTGCAAGGGGTACGATTGGCAGGGGAAACGGGTGGTCATTTTCGCCACCTCCGGGGGCAGCGGTATCGGTCGCACGGTCGAAAAGCTCCAGCCCTACATGCCGGAGGGTCAGATCCTTCGGGCGGAGGTCATCCACCGGGCGGAGGAGCTGGAGCTCCTGGTCCGGTGAGGGAATAAACGACAGCCACAGCGAGGGAAAAGCATGGAAACCTACGAACGGGCACATTTGGATATGTTGCGGGCGCACCTAAGTGACTGCGCGGTGCTGCTCAAGAGCGACGGGGCGTTCCCCCTTTCATCGCCCTGTCAGCTGGCGGCCTACGGCAACGGCGTGCGGCGGACCGTGAAGGGGGGCACCGGTTCCGGGGAAGTCAACTCCCGGTTTTTTGTGACCGTGGAGCAGGGGCTCACGGAGGCCGGATTCACGCTGACCACCGGGGCATGGTTGGACGGGTACGACGCCGCCTACGCCCAGGCGAAAAAATCGTTTTTGAAGCGGATCCGGGCGGAAGCTCGGGCCCGTCACGAGAGCGTGTTCAACTACGGCATGGGCAAGACCATGCCGGAGCCGGAGTACGATCTGCCCCTGGACGGGGCGGGGGAGGCGGCCATCTACGTCCTCTCCCGAAACTCCGGCGAGGGGAGCGACAGGGACCCGGTGCCCGGGGACATCCTGCTGACAAATGCGGAGACGCGGGATATCCTCACCCTGAACGAGCGGTTCGACCGGTTCATGCTGGTGCTGAACGTGGGCGGGCCCGTGGATCTGGGGCCCGTCATAAAGGTGAAGAACATCCTGCTCCTTTCCCAGCTGGGGGTGGAGACGGGGGCGGCCCTGGCGGACATCCTGCTGGGCAAAGCGAACCCCTCCGGCAAGCTCACCACCACCTGGGCCCGTTGGGCGGACTATCCCACGGTGGGCACCTTCGGCGATCACGATGACACGGAGTATCGGGAGGGGGTCTACGTGGGCTATCGCTACTTTGAGGCGGCGGACAAAAAGCCCCTGTTCCCCTTCGGCTTCGGTCTCTCCTATACCGCTTTCGCGCTGGGATCGGCGGACGTTGCGCTCCATGGAGGCAGGGTCACCTGCAAGGTCTCGGTGCAAAACGTCGGCGACCGGCCCGGGCGGGAGGTGGTCCAGCTGTACGTGAGCGCTCCGGAAAGGGGGATCGACCGGCCCCGGCAGGAGTTGGCCGCCTTTGTCAAGACCAAGCTTTTGCAGCCGGGGGAGACGGAGACGGTGGAGGCGTCCTTTGAACTTGCCGACTGCGCCGCTTATGATACGGCCCGGTCTGCCTACATGCTTTCGGCGGGGGACTACGTGCTGCGGACGGGGAACAGCAGCGACAGCACCCGGCCCGCGGCCCTGCTGCGCCTCGATCAGCAGATCCTCACCCTCCAGGCTCATCCCTGCTTTGGGGAGCCGGGGTTCCAGGATTGGCGGCCCAAACCAAGACAGGCGGAGGCTTTGCCCGCCGGTCTACCGGTGCTGACGGTCTCGGCAGACGATATCAAGACCAAAGCTGTGCCGGAAGAAAAGCCGTATGAAATAGTTGATACGCTGCGCACCCTTTCCGACGAGGAGCTGACGTTTGCCAACGTGGGGGCCTTCGCCTCGGGATTGGGCGCCCTCAGCGTCATCGGCGAAGCCAGCTGCCACGTGGCCGGGGCCGCGGGGGAGACCACGTCCCGGCTGGAGGCTGCGGGCATCCCGCCCCTGGTCATGGCGGACGGGCCGGCGGGGCTGCGCCTGTCCCGGCGCTTCTATCGGGATGAAAAGGGCAGCGCCCACGCCGTGGGCCAAAGCACCATGCCGGAGAGCGTTACGGAGCTCATGGGCCCGGTGGTGAAATTCTTTGCTCAGCTGGTGGCGGGGGAGAAGAAGCCCCCCAAGGGCGCGAAGGTGGAGGAGCAGTACTGCACCGCCATCCCCATCGGCACGGCCATCGCCCAAAGCTGGGACCTGGCCTTCGCCCGCCAGTGCGGCGATATCGTGGGGGACGAGATGGAGCGGTTCGGGGTCCACCTGTGGCTGGCTCCGGCGCTGAACATCCACCGGTCCATTCGCTGCGGCCGGAACTTCGAGTATTTTTCCGAGGACCCCCTCATCAGCGGGAAGATGGCCGCCGCCCTGACCCAGGGCGTCCAGGCCCATCCCGGTCGGGGGACCACCCTCAAGCACTTCGCCGCCAACAACCAGGAATATAACCGCTACGGCAGCAACAGCCGGGTGTCCGAGCGAGCCTTGCGGGAGATCTATCTGAAGGGCTTCGGCATCGCCGTCCGGGAGAGCCAGCCCAAGGCCCTCATGACCTCCTACAACCTGATCAACGGCGTCCACACCGCCCAGCGGCGGGACCTGATCGAGGAGGTCCTTCGCCGGGAGTTCGGTTTCGAGGGCATCGTTATGACGGACTGGGTCCTTGCCTTCATGGACAGCAAGGAAAACAGATATCCCGCTGTGAAGCAGCATCTGGTGGCGGCGGCGGGCGGCGATCTGTTCATGCCCGGGGGCAAAAGGGACTATGACGATATCCTGAAGGGCTTGCGGTCCGGGGAGCTCACCCGGGAGCAGCTCCTCATCAACGCGTCCCGCCTCTATCGTATGGCTCGGGAGCTGACGGGGACGAAGTAAAGAAGCTCAAGAAAAACAGAGAGGGATAGGTGCGAAAAGCCTATCCTCCTTACGTTTTGTTTTGTCTGCTATATTCCCTTTCAATGGCTGGCGCTCGATGCCGCCGCGCTGGAGGCGGCGGAGCTGGCGACCACGGCGCACATAAGGGCTTGCTGGGCGGCGATCATGGCCAGGGTGGCCTGCTGGGCGGTGGCGCTCATGAGCTCCGGCTGCCGGTCGGGCAGGGACAGGAGCATGGCGGCATGCATGGTCCGGGTCCGCCTGTCGAGGCCCAGGATCCCCCGATACCCCTTCTGCACCGAAAGAAGGCCGTCGATCTCCAGGATGCCCGAAGACAGCTCCTCCACACTCCCCTCCGAAAGGGACAGGACCGCCAGGATGGGCAGCTGCCGATCCTTTCCATACTTGCCGCCGGCAGCCAGGATGCCGTCGAAGAGCTCGATCATCCGCCGTGCCTTCTCCTCCGGCGCCTGATCGGACAGGGCCAGCACGTGGGAGGCGGTCTGGAGCCCGTCCCCCTTGGGGAACCGCTCGTCCAGCAGGGCGTAGCATGCTTCCATGTCCTCGATGAGCTCGTCGTCGCTGCGGGAGCTCTCGGCAAGGAGCAGGGCGAACACGCTGTCCTCCTGTCCGGTGAGGAAGGGATGCTCCTTTCGCATGCGCCCATAGAGGGCCTTGCCCCGGTCCGCCAGGGCCGGCACGTCCGCCTCCTTCACGGTGTCCCCGAGGAGCAGGGCCGCCAGAGCCAGATATTCGGAACTGAAGAAATCTTCCTTCAGGGCCTTATAGTATCGCTGGGTCCTATCCCACCGGCCCTCCGGATCGTCTCCCGCCGCCAGCATGCAGATCAGGGGCAGCCGGATGTTCCCCCGAAAGCTGGAAAAGGGGCCGGTGGTGCTCTTTATCAGGGCCTTGCACCGGTCCAGCTTCTCCGCCTCCACCGGTCGATGGGCGGCCAAAAAGATGTGGGCGCAGACGGGGTAGGCGTAGTCGTTCTCCAGCCGAAAGGCGGCGCGGATCGCGTCCCGGGCCTCGATGAATCGGGCCACCAGTTCCTGCGGGTTCGTGTGCATAGTCGTCCTCCTATGATGGGTCTTTATATCAGTATACCACGATGGGCGGGATCGGGGAAGAGGGAGCGTCAGGCGGCGGCCCCGACAAAACAATTTTCGGGAAAAACCGTCCCGGTTGTTTACAAATCCCGTTGGGTTTGCTATTCTTATGAAAGAGTATACAGTTGCTCTGCTTGTTTTTGCGCGCCGTGGTTCGGCGTATGACAATTCGTAACGAAGGAGGGATCGATCGTGAGGGACACCTTTCGCGGCGGTGTGCATCCTAAGGGCCACAAGGAACTGAGCAAGGAAGCATCGCTGCGCGTATTCGACGCCAAGGGAGAGATGGTCTTTCCCCTGGCCCAGCACATCGGCAAACCGGCCAAAGCCATCGTGAAGAAAGGGGACGCCGTGTTGGTGGGCCAGTGCATCGCGGAGGCGGACGGCTTCGTTTCCGCCAACGTGATCTCGTCCTGCTCCGGCACGGTGAAAGCGGTGGAGAAGCGCCGCACCATTGCCGGCGTGCTGCAGGAGTGCGTCGTCATCGACAACGACGGCCAGTACACCGAGACCGGCACCTTCGGGGAGCGGCAGGACATCACCAATATCACCAACGAGGAGATCCTTCGCCGGGTGTCTGCGGCGGGCATCACTGGCCTGGGCGGCGCCGGTTTCCCCACCCATGTAAAGCTGGCGCCCAAAGAGCCGCTCAAGATCAAGTACCTGATCGCCAACGGCGCCGAGTGTGAGCCCTACATCACCTGCAACGATCAGCTCATGCGGGGCTACGGCAAGGAGATCGTGGAGGGCATGGAGATCATTCTGCGGCTCTTCCCCAACGCCGAGGGCGTCATCGGTATCGAGGCCAACAAGCCCGAAGCCATCGCCGCCATGGAGATGGCCGTGAAGGGTTATTCCCGCCTGCGGGTCCAGAAGCTTCGCACCAAGTACCCCCAGGGCGGCGAGCGCAGCCTTATCAGCGTCATCGCCGGGGTGGATTATCCCACCTCCAAGCTTCCGGCGGACGTGGGCTGCATCGTGGACAACGTGGGCACCATCTACGCCATTGGCCGGGCCGTCCTCTATAACGAGCCCCTCTTCCGCCACGTGATCAGCGTCACCGGCGAAGGCGTCCAGAACCCCTCCAACTTCATCGCCCGGGACGGCACCAGCTTCGCCGAGATGATCGAGGCGGCAGGCGGTCTCAAGGCGGGCGTGGAGCCCAAGAAGGTCATTTCCGGCGGCCCCATGATGGGCCTCGCGGTGAGCACCCTGGATGTGCCCATCACCAAGACTACCAATGCGGTGACCGTGCTTCTTGAGGACGAAGTGGAAGCGGCGGAGCTTAAGCTCACTACCTGCCTCCATTGCGGCCGGTGCACCACGGTCTGCCCCAACGGCCTCATGCCCCAGATGATGGCCGACGCCATCATCGCCGGAGACATGGAGCGATACGAAAAGAAGCTCTACGGCCTTGATTGCATCTTCTGCGGTTCCTGCACCTATATCTGTCCGGCCAAGCGGCCTTTGACCCAGTCCTTCAAGCAGGTCAAGGCGGAGATACTGGCCAAGAAACGGGCGGCTCAGGCAGCCCAGGGGGGAGGGAAGTAAGCTATGACATTGAATCTATCCGCGAGCCCCCATGTACGGGATCGGTGGACCACCTCCTTCATCATGCACACGGTGCTGCTGAGCCTGGTCCCGGCGGCGGCGGTGGGCGTGATCGTCTACGGGTGGAACGCCCTGTTCGTGATCCTGGCCTCCATCCTGGCGGCGGTGAGCACGGAAGCCCTCTTCTGCCTGGTGACGAAGCGGCCTTTGTCCATCACGGACGGCAGTGCGGCGGTGACGGGCATGCTTCTTGCTCTGTCCCTGTCCCCCAGCACCCCGGTGGCATACCCCATCCTGGGCTCCGTGTTCGCCATCCTGGTGGCCAAGTGCTGCTTTGGCGGCCTGGGCAAGAACTTCATCAACCCGGCTCTGGCCGGTCGCTGCTTCCTGCTGCTGTCCTTCGGCAAGGCCATGACCCAGTTCCCGGCTCTGGACGGCGTCAGCTCCGCCACCCCCTTGGCCGTGCTGTCCGACGCCATGAGCAAGGGCATCCCGGCTAAGCTGAACGTGACATCCATGTTCCTGGGCACCTCCACCGGCGTCATCGGCAGCTCCATCGTGGCGCTGCTCATCGGCGGGTTGGTGCTGTGGGGCCTCGACATCATCCACGGGGAGATCTGCTTCTCCGTGCTGGGCGGCTTCACCCTCATCATGGGCCTCTTCGGCGGTCGGGGCTTCGACCCCGCGTACCTGGCGGCTCAGCTCTGCGGCGGCGGCGTGGTCATGGGCGCCTTCTTTATGGCCACGGACTACACCACCTCCCCCGTGAGCCGTTTGGGCCAGCTGGTCTACGGTTGCCTCATCGGCGTGCTGGGAGCCCTGTTCCGCATATTGGGCAAGGTGGACTACTTTAGCTACTCCGTCATCATCGGCAACCTCTTCACGCCCCTGATCGACATGTACATCATTCCCAAGCCCTACGCCTATCGCAGGAAGGCCATCCGGGCGGCCAGCGGCGTGAAGCTTCCGCCCCTTAAGCAGCGGATCCCCAAGCCCGTCATCGCCCTGGTCCTCATCGCCCTGTTCTCCGGCGTGGCCCTCTCCGGCGTCTACTCCATGACCCGCGGCACCATCGAAGCCCATGAGGATGCAGCCAAGGCGGCCGCCTATGGCACGGTGGTCCCGGAAGCGGTCAGCTTCGAGCATGACGAGGCGGCGGACGCGGCCATCCAGGCCCTGGACGGCCAGGTCTACGGCACCAAGTTCGGCAAAGCCTATGTGAACGAAGCTTTCGTGGCCAAGGATGCCGCGGGCAACACCGTGGGCTACGCCCTGAGCGTCACCAGCGGCGACGGCTATGACGGCAACGTGACCTTGTCTCTGGGCCTCGATGCCACGGGCAAGGTCCTGGGCATCGCCTTCACCGAGCTCACCGAGACCCCGGGCATGGGCATGCTGGCCGACGAGCCGGCCTTCAAGGGCCAGTTCGCCGATCGGCAGGTGACCCAGTTCGTCCACAACAAGGGCGGCGTCACCGGGGACAACGTGATCGACGCCATCTCCGGCGCCTCCACCACCTCGGGGGCCGTGGTCAACGCGGTGAACGCTGGTCTCGACTTCTTCCACAGCGTGATGCAGGGAGGAAACTGATATGAACAAGTATATGGAACGGCTGTATAACGGCCTCATCAAGGAGAACCCCACCATGGTGCTCATGCTGGGCATGTGCCCCACCCTGGCCGTGTCCACCGCCGCCATCAACGGCGTGAGCATGGGCCTGTCCACCATGGCGGTGCTGATCTTCTCCAACCTGATCATCTCCATCCTGCGCAAGCGGATCCCCAACGAGGTTCGGCTGCCCGCCTACATCGTGATCGTGGCCTCCCTGGTCACCGTGACCCAGCTCATCATCAAGGCGTATCTGCCCGCCGTAGACAAGGCCCTGGGCCAGTTCATCCCCCTGATCGTGGTGAACTGCATCATCCTGGGCCGGGCCGAGGCCTACGCCAACAAGCATGAACCGGGGCTCGCCATCATGGACGCCATCGGTATGGGCCTTGGGTTCACCATAGCCCTGACGCTGGCAGGCTCCCTCCGGGAGATCCTGGGCAAAGGGACCCTCTTCGGCATGCAGGTGCTCCCTGAGAGCGTGTCTCCCGTGGCTATCTTCAGCCTGCCTCCGGGCGCGTACCTGGTCATCGCCCTGTTCATCATCATTATGAACGCCATCGGCATCAAGACCCGGCAGCGGCAGCTGGTGGAGAGCGACGGCTGCAACGGCAACTGCGCCGCCTGCGCCATGCAGTGTGACGAGCGGAAGGAGGAAGCCAAATGAACAACAGCCTGATCCTCATCATCATCAGCAGCGCCCTGGTGAACAACGTGCTGCTGAGCCGGTTCTGGGGCGTCTGCTCCTTCCTGGGCGTCTCCAAGCAGATGAAGGCTTCGGCCAGCTTGGGCGTGGCGGTCATCTTTGTCATGACCATCGCCTCCGCCGTAGCCAGCCTTCTCAACGACTACATTTTGGTGCCCTTCGGCCTGGAATTCATGCAGACCATCGTCTTCATCCTGGTCATCGCGGCCCTGGTACAGATCGTGGAGATGTTCCTCAAGAAGAGCTCCCCGGCCATCTATAAAGCGCTGGGCATCTACCTGCCCCTCATCACCACCAACTGCGCCGTGCTGGGCATCGCTCAGCTCAACGCCATGAGCGGCTACACCTTCATCGAGAGCGTGGTCTCCGGCTTCAGCTCCGCCGTTGGCTATACCCTGGCCATCGTGCTCCTCGCCGGGATCCGGTCCCGCATCCGGGAGGAGGATCTGCCCGCGCCCCTTCGCGGTGCGCCCATCGTCCTCATCTCGGCGGCCCTCATGTCCATCGCGTTCATCGGCTTCTCCAAGCTGTCGTTCTGAGGGAGGTAAAGCGGTATGGTTATTCTCATAACGACGATCGTGATCGTGGTCATCGGCATCATCGTGGGCGCCGGCCTGGTCTTTGCGGGCAAGAAATTCTACGTGCCCGTGGACGAGCGGGAGGCGGCCGTGCGGGAGTGTTTGCCCGGCAACAACTGCGGCGCCTGCGGCTATGCGGGCTGTGACGCCATGGCGGCGGCCATCGTCACCGGGGAAGCGCCGGTGAACGGCTGTCCCGTAGGCGGTGCGGCATGCGCCGAGAAGATCGGCGGCATCATGGGCAAGGAGGCCGAAGTGCTGGAGCGCAAGGTGGCCTTCGTCCGCTGCAAGGGCACCTGCGAGCACACCCATAAGCAGGGCAACTACGTGGGCATCACCGACTGCCGGGCGGCGGCTCTGGCGGGGATCAACGTGGGCGAATGCGACTACGGCTGCATGGGCCTCGGTTCCTGCATGACCGTTTGCCCCCAGGGCGCCATCCGGATGGTGGACGGCGTGGCCGTGGTGGACCAGCGCAAGTGCGTGGCCTGCGGCCTGTGCGTGAAGGCCTGCCCCAAGGGTCTCATCGAACTCATCCCGGAAAGCAAGCACGTGGTGGTCCAGTGCCGGAACAAGGACAGGGGCCCTCTGGTGAAAAAGGTCTGCTCCGCCGGGTGCATCGGCTGCAGCCTCTGCGTGAAGCAGTGTGAGTTCGATGCCATCCACATGGAGGGGAGCCTGGCTAAGGTCACCTACGAGAAGTGCACCCAGTGCGGCAAGTGCGCCGAGAAGTGTCCGGCTAAGGTCATCACCCGACCTCTGGCAGAATAAGGAGGGCAAAGCATGGAAAAGAGAAATCAAGCGGCCAAGCTGCTCATCGGTCTGGTCATCGTGGTATTTGCGGTGCTGCTTATTGGCGGCCTTGTAGGCGGTAAGGATCTGCTGTTCCGTCTCGATCGGACCACCCCCCTGACCCGTGCCGACGTGACCTACAAGACCGTGGACGCGCCCAAGGCATCCAGCAAGGACGGCACCATCAACGCCGCCGACTGGGCGGCCGCCTACCCCGAGATCGCGGCCACCATGGGCGACAACAAGAAGAACAGCTACATCGTGGATTACCTCGATCAGGACCCGTACCTCAAGAATATCTATGAGGGCTTCGGTTTTGCCAAGGAGTACGGCTCCGCCCGGGGCCATGAGTATTGCCTGGAGGACGTGGCTCACACGGCCCGACCCAAGCCCCTGGCCAACTGTCTCACCTGCAAGACCCCCAACTTCGCTAAGCTGGTGAACGATCAGGGCGTCAGCGCCTACAAGATCCCCTTCGACGAGGCCATGGCCATGATGGAGGAGAGCGTGAGCTGCTACACCTGCCACGGCAACGAGGCGGGCGAAAAGGGCAAGCTGGTGGTGACCCACAGCTATGTGACCAAGGCCCTGGGGGAGAACGCCCAGAAGATCGATCCGGCCACCCTGTCCTGCGGCCAGTGCCATATTGAGTACTACTTCACCCCTGCGGACAAGGAGACCATGATGCCCTATGACAGCGTGGAGGCCATGACCCCCGAAAAGATCCTGGCCTACTACGACGAGATGGTCCTGCCCGACGGCACCGTGGGCTTCTCCGACTGGACCCAGGAGAGCACGGGCGCCAAGCTCCTCAAGGCCCAGCACCCGGAGACGGAGACCTTCCTCACCGGCAAGCACGCCAAGCTCTTGAACTGCGCCGATTGCCATATGCCGCTGGAGGAGTCTGAGGACGGCACGGTCTACCACAGCCACCTGCTGGTGAGCCCCCTGGAGAACGAGACGCTGCTCAAGTCCTGCGCCACCTGCCACAAGGACGCGGATATGGTGAGCGTGGTCCATAAGATCCAGGAGAAGGTGACCGGCCGGGAGACCGAGGTGGGCAACAAGCTCTCCGCCTTCAAGGACGCCTTGGCGGCGGCCGTGACGGAGGGAAAGATGGCCGAGGAGGAGCTGGACGCGGTCCGCAAGCTCTATCGGGAGGCCCAGTGGTTCTTCGACTTCTGCTATGTGGAGAACGCCGAGGGCGCCCACAACTCCGAGCTGGCCTTTAGGTGCCTGGACACCTCCGAGAAGAAGATCGACGAGGGCATGGCCCTGTTGGGGAAATAAGCGATCGACTCCTGCGGCAGAGGGGCGTGCCTCTCTGCCGCTTCTTGCTGTAAGGAGCGACGGGAAAGAGGGAGCGGAAACATGGAAACGAAAGTGTTTGCGGTAGGGAACGATCCTCGGCAGGCCGGGGCGGCGGGCGCCCGGATCATCCGCGCCGGGGGCCTGGTGGCCTTTCCCACGGAAACGGTCTACGGCCTGGGGGCCAACGGCCTGGACGGCTCGGCAGTGGACCGGATCTTCGAGGCCAAGGGCCGGCCCAACGACAACCCCCTGATCCTGCACGTAGCCGAAAAGGCGGACGCCTTTCGGCTGTGGGCGGGGGAGCCCCCCTTTGCCTCGATCCTCATGGACACCTTCTGGCCGGGCCCCCTGACCCTGATTTACTATCGGTCGGATATCGTTCCCGACGAAGTGACGGCGGGCCTCGATACCGTGGCGGTCCGCATGCCGGACAACGAGGCCGCCCGGGCCCTCATCGCCGCCAGCGGCGTGCCCATCGCCGCTCCCAGCGCCAACCTTTCCGGCAAGCCCAGCCCCACCAGGGCGGAGCACGTTTTGCAGGACATGGACGGCCGCATCCCCCTCATCCTGGACGGCGGTCCCTGTCGCTACGGGGTGGAATCCACGGTCCTGTCCCTGACGGGCACCCCTACCATCCTCCGGCCCGGCGCCGTGACAAAGGAGATGCTGGCCGCCGTTTTAGGCGAGGTAGCCCTGGCTCCCAGCATCCTGGCCCCCCTCGGGGCGGGGGAGAAGGCCGCCTCCCCGGGCATGAAGTACAAGCACTATGCCCCCAACGCCCAGGTGCTGGTGGTGGTGGGCGAAGCGAAGGCCGCCGCAGAGCGGCTCTCCGCCCTGTACGATTGGTTCACGGCCCAGGGGCAGCGGCCATACATCGCCGCCACCCAGGAGGCCCTGCCCTATTATGGGGAACGTCGCTGCGCTCTTCTGGGCACCCGGCAGGATCCTACCACCCTGTGCAGCCGCCTGTTCAGCCTCCTCAGGGAGTTGGATCGGGAGGCGGACGTGATCCTTTCCGAGGGCATCGGCACGGCGGGCACAGGCCTCGCCTTCATGAACCGGCTGCTCCGCTCCGCCGGGTTCCGGGTGGAATACCTTTGATCGGTTTTGTTTTTACGCTCGACTGCACGTGACGGTCGGGCTTTTTTATACGGCCGTGTTCGATGCGTTTTGAGGTTTCAGCTGGCTTCAGGCGTTATTCTTGCTTTTTCAAAGGCGGGATGATATATTATTATTGTCAGATCGCATAATTTTCCCCTCGCTCGCTTCAGAAAGGATTGTCCATGGAACCGAAAAAGTATTGCGCGTTCATCAGCTATCGCCATCAAAGCCCTGACGACAGCATCGCTAAGGCCTTGCACACCGCCATCGAAACCTATCATGTGCCTTCCGCCATCCAAAAGAAAACGGGGAAGAAGCGACTGGGACGGGTGTTCCGGGATCAAGAGGAATTGCCCCTTTCTTCAAATTTGGGGGAAGATATCCAAGAGGCATTGGACGAAAGCGAATGGCTTATTGCCATCTGTTCGCCCCGGTATCTGGAGAGCCGGTGGTGTCAGCGAGAGTTGGAGTATTTCATTGAGAAAAAGGGACGGGATCGGGTCCTGGCCGTTTTGGTGGAGGGGGAGCCGGCGACAAGCTTTCCGGATTTGCTGAGATTCAAGCTCGATGACGAAGGGAACCGGACGGAGGTGGAACCTCTTGCGGCGGATCTGCGAGGAAACAGATGGAAGAAAAAGTTGAAGGACGAGAAGCTGCGCCTGCTGGCGCCCATGCTTTCGGTCACTTATGACGAGCTGAAGCGGCGGGAACGGCAGAGGACCATCCGCAGGGCCGTTTTTGTTTCCATACTGGCCCTGATAGCAGCCGCGGGACTGGCTGTATTTTTGAAGATCAACCACGACCGTGCCGAACGGCTTAGACTGGAGGCGGAGGAGCAGGCCAGGATCGCAGAAACGGAGCGGGTCCGCGCCGAGGAGCAAAAAGCCCGTGCCGAAGAGGAGCGCAAGCGGGCGGAAGAGGAGCAGGCCCGTGCCGAGGCGGAAAGAGCCAAGGCCGAAGAGGAGCGCAAGCGGGCGGAAGAAGAGAGAGCACGGGCCGAGGAAGAGGAGCGCAAAAAGGAACAGGCCCGCAAAGAAGCTGTTTTTAACGACCTGGGGGAGCGATTGGAGCGGGCTTCCACCGCCCTTCGGCAGGGTGAAAAGCGTACGGCGGCCAGCATTTTGCTGGAATCCCTTTCCATCAGCGAGGAAAACGAAGGTATGCGCCGGGATGAGCTGATCGCTTGTCTCAGAAAAACCCTATATATCGAGCCGCTGTCCATCATTTCCAGCTTCAACAATCAAAACGTGCGCGTGAACGACATCGTCGTTTCTCCGGACGGGGCCCACGCCGCGGGGATCGTAAACAGCAATTCTGTGGCTGTGATCGACCTCAACGCCAACGAGATACTCTATCAGGTTTCCGTGGGCAACACCATGATCAACGACCTTTCCTTTTCTCCGGATGGCACCCGTTTTTTGGCTAACTGTGATCTGGGCCGGATCGCGACGGCATGGAACACAGCGGACGGATCAGTAGCTTTCACCTATACCAGCAAAGCCGATCAGCCCTACCACATCGCCAATGTTCTTTTTTGGAAAGATGCGGACGAAGTGCTGGTGCAGGATATGGGCCGGTTCTATCTGGTGTCGGCGGACGGCACGGAAAAGCTGTTCTATACCCTGGGTGAACAAATGCCGGAATACGATCAGGGAAACAACCTTCTGTCACGGATTATGGGGCATTCCCTGGAGGAGATGGTTACGGTCAACACCGAAGACTTTACGGGCACGACCGTGCTGGCTACGGCGGATCGGAGCCGAGTCTTGGTAGCCGGTGGGCGAGGTGACAACGCCGTGATCGTATTGGACGATGATGGAAACCGGATCAGCCTTTTTGGAGTGCCGGCGGATCCGGCTTGCTTCATGCCCGGATTGTTTACGGAAAAATGGTCGCTTTCTCCCGACGGGCATACGGCGGTTTGCCTATCCATGTGGGGACTGATCGGCGGATGGGATACGGATAGCGGCGAATTGCTGATCCTGGACGCTTTGGACGCATCCGCTGGAGCCAAATACAGCCAGATCGCTTTTTCGGCGGATTCGGAACGCATGGCCTATACGGTGGATGACCAGTTGTACGTGGCGTTGGCGCAAACCGGTGAGCCGATCCTGCAGGCAACCATCGACGATACGTCCATCGTGCCTTCCCTGGCGTTCACCCAGGACGGGAAGTATCTGCTCATGACCAATCAGAGCCTTTTCATCGTCAATGCCCAAACCTGGGCCTTGGAACTGGTGGAGAACGCAGACTTTGGAAACCAGTACAATAACGTCATTCCGTTGGAGGACTCCTTCCTGATCACCCGATACGATGGAACGGCCAACTTTTACAGCATGTCCAGCCTTTCCTCCATCCGGACGGTGGATAGCTTCAGTGGGAAATTGTGTGCGCCTGCTCCCGTCGATTTTCCTTCCGTCGCTCTGCAGAGCCAGCATCGGTATACGGATGCTTTCATGCAGAGCAGCGGCAAGGTCCTGGACACTGCTCCGAAACTGATATTTTCCCGGGATGGCTGCACAGCAGCTCAATATTACGCGGATGGGATGATCGAACTCTTCGATACGACGGGTGACGGTTCTGTAAAAGCCATGATCGGGGAGCTGTCCGGACCGATCGAAGCCCTGGCCATGAGCGAGAGGCAGCTGGTGGCGGCGGATCAAAGCACCCGGTTGCTGTTCTACGACTTGAAGACATGGTCTGTCCAGCGGATCCTGAACATTGGCACGATGTATTCCGGCTTCGCATTCGACCCTGAAGGGAAGCTGCTCATGGCCCTCTGTGGAGGTAAAACCCGGATCGACGTCTATTCTTTGGAGTCCTTCGAAAAGCTGTTTTCTCTCCATGCCACCGCCGATACCTTCGTCGATATGGCCTTTTCCGAGGATGGTGCTTATGCGGTGGGAACGACTGCGTCCGGCCGATGCGTAGTCGGTGATCTCTGGGTGGATGAAGAAGCCTTACTTCATCAGGCCAGACGGCTGATCGGTGTGAATCCGTAAGACGGGGCGAATAATAAACATGAGCAAACGTTGCTTTCCCCAAACTTTGGGTTGAAAGGGACTTGTTTTTATGATATACTACAACAAATGGGCATGAAGATCGTTTTGGCATGTGACCACGGGGGCTACGCCCTCAAAAAGAAGGTCAAAAGCTGGCTCACCGAGGCCGGCCATGAGGTCCAGGATTTCGGCTGTTATAGCGCCGAAAGCGTGGATTATCCCGATTATGCTCTGCCCGCCGCCCAGGCGTTGGCCAAGGGCCAGGCGGATAGGGGCGTGTTCATCTGCACCACGGGCATCGGCGTCAGCATCTGCGCCAACAAGGTCCGGGGCGTGCGCTGCGCCCTTTGCTGCGACCCAATGACCGCCCGCATGACCCGGGAGCACAACGACACCAACGCTCTTGCCATGGGCGCCGGCGTGGTGGGAGAGAGCCTGGCCAAGGAGATTCTGTTCACCTGGCTCACCACCCCCTTCTCCGAGGCGGCCCGGCATCAGCGGCGCATCGACAAGATCAGCGCCTTCGAAGGCGAGAATTTAATGTGAATACAGGAGGCAATTTTATGAGCAAAGTGACCGTGATCGACCATCCTCTCGTACAGCACAAGCTGGCCCTTCTCCGCGACAAGGAGACCGGCACCAAGGCCTTCCGTGAGCTGGTGAGCGAGCTTGCCATGCTGATGGGCTACGAGGTCACCCGTGACCTGCCGCTGCAGGACGTGGAGGTGGAGACCCCCATCACCAAGGCCGTGTTCAAGATGCTGGCCAACGAGAAGCTGGCCGTGGTACCGATCCTGCGGGCGGGCCTCGGCATGGCGGACGGCATGATGAACCTGATCCCCCACGCCAAGATGGGCCACATCGGCCTCTATCGGAATCCCGACACCCTCATGCCCACGGGCTACTACTGCAAGCTGCCCGACGACATCAGCGAGCGGGACACCATGATCGTGGACCCCATGCTGGCCACGGGCAACTCCGCCATCGAAGCCATCCGGCTCATCAAGAACGCAGGCGCCAAGACCATCCGTCTCGTGTGCCTCATCTCCGCCCCCGAGGGCATCTACGCCGTCCAGAAGGCCTATCCTGACGTGGATATCTATGTGGCCAGCATCGACGAGAAGCTCAACGAGCACGGCTACATCGTGCCGGGCCTGGGCGATGCAGGCGACCGTCTGTTCGGAACGAAATAATTGTAATGGGGCGTTTTGCGCCCCTTTTTTGTATCTAATCCCCGAAAGGAGGAAGGACCATGGATTCCATGATCGAAAAGATCCGCGCTGCGGAACAGCAGGCTGAGGACATCCGTGCCCAGGCGGTGGCGGACGCCCGGGACATGGCTGTCCGCGCCCGGGAGGAGGCGGCTGAACGGCTGGCCGCTGCGGCGGAAAGCGAGCGACAGAAGACCCGGGAGGCCCTTGCCAAGGCGGAGGAGGACGGCAAGGCCCTCTCAGCCCAGGTCCTCCTGGAGGCGAGGGAGGTCGTGGCCCGGGAGGAGACCGCCGCCCGCGCGAAGCTTAAGGACGCGGTCGCCTATCTTATGGAAAGGGTCGATACACAGGTATGATCGTATCCATGAAGCGTCTGACCCTGGTGGGTATCCGCCAGGAGGAGACGGACATCTTACGGGCCCTGCAGAAGGCCGGCGCCGTGGAGCTCATCTCCGTCACCGCGGATGACGACGGCGGCGAGGGGGCCAAGCGCCTGGATGAGGCTGCGGAGAGGATCAGCCGCTTCTCCGAGTCCTTGTCCGCCATCAAGCCCTACGCGAAGAAGCCGGGCTTTTTGACGCCGACCCGGGAGGAGAAGCTGGAGAAGATGCAGCTGGACGTGGAGGAGGCCGAGGCGGCGTCCGAGCACATCCGCGCCATCCTGGAGGAAAAGAAGCAGATCGAAGGCCGGCTCGAGAAGGACCGGTCCACCTATGACGCCCTCATGCCCTGGGCCGATATGGATCAGGACATGGCCTCCATCGTTTCCACCAAGTTCACCCACTACTTCACCGGCCTTGTGGATGCGGCGGGGGAGGCGGCCATCCGGGAGCAGGAGGCCATCTCCGGGGAATTCTACGGGGACTCGGGGAACAAGGCGGCCATATTGGCCTGTCTCAAGGAGGACGCCCGCCTGGTGGCCGGTTTCCTCAAGACCATCAACTGGACCGACGTGGCCTTTCCCCACCTGAAGGGCACCCCTCGGGAGGCCATGGCCTTCCTGGAGCAGGACGAGATCGCCGGCGAAAAGCGGCTCATCGAGCTGCAGAACGAGCTGGAGAGCTGCGGTGTCAGTGCAGCCATTCTGGAGAACGCGGCGGACGCCCTGCTCATCGAGCGGGACAGCCTGGCCGCCGACACCCAGGTGGAGAAGGACACCTCCGTCTTCCGCCTGGAGGGCTGGGTCCGCTCCGACGAGATGGACAAGGTGGAGAAAGCTCTCAAGTCCGTCACCGACGCCTATTATACGGAGTATCGGGACCCGACGGAGGACGAGATCCCGCCCACGGTGCTGAAGAACGACACCTTCAACACCCCCTTCGAATCTTTGATCACCCTGTATTCCCTGCCCAATGCCCGGGGCATCGACGCCACGCCCTACATGACGCCCTTCTACATCTTCCTATTCGGCGTCATGCTCTCCGACACGGGCTACGGCCTGATCCTCTCCCTGGGCTCATGGCTGTTTTTGAAGCTGAAGAAGCCCAAGGGCGGCGCCGCTGACCTGGCGAAGGTCCTCTTTTGGGGCGGCATCTCCACCATGGTCTGGGGCGTGCTGGTGGGCACTTTCTTCGGCCTGGACTTCGACGTGCTCTTCGGCACCACGGACAAGTTCCCCCTCTTGATTGATCCTACGGGGAACCCGGTGGGCATGCTGCTGTTCTGTCTGCTGCTGGGCATCATCCACCTCGTCTGCGGCCACCTCATCAAGATCAAGATGTGCCTGGCCGACAAGGATTGGCAGAGCGCCGTCTTCGACAACCTGTCCTGGGTGCTCATCCTGATCGGCCTCGTTCTGGTGGGCCTGCCCATGGCGTCCACCTTCTTCGATCCCCCCTTCGAGCTGGGGTGGTATAACGCCCTTCATCTCAACACGGTGGGCCTCGTCCTGATCCTGGCCGGGTCCGCCATGGTCCTGCTGTTCAAGGGCCGGGACAAGAAGAACCCCATCTCCCGTCTCGCTTCGGGCCTGGGCGGCCTCTACGGGGTGACCAGCTATCTAAGCGACATCCTGTCCTATGCCCGTCTGCTGGCCCTGGGCATCGCCACGGGGTATCTCGCCATGGTGTTCAACACCCTTTGCACCATGCTCATGGGCGGCAGCGGCGTCATGAAGTTCGTGGGATTCATCATCGCGGTGGTGCTGCTCGTGGCGCTGCATCTGTTCAGCATCGCCATCAACACCCTGGGCACCTTTGTCCACTGTGCCAGGCTCCAGTACGTGGAGTTCTTCGGCAAGTTCTATGAAGAGGGCGGCCGGGCCTTCAAGCCCCTGCAATATAAAACGAAACACGTTCAGATCTCTAAGTGACATTCAATTAGGAGGAAAAGCAACATGTTGGAACTCATCAAGGCAAACTTGGGTCTTATCCTGGCCACGGCCGGCGCCGTTGTCGCCGCAGCCGGCGGCATCCTGGGCAGCGCCATCGGCGTGGGCATCGCGGGCGAAGCCGCCGCGGGCCTGGTCTCTGAACAGCCCGAGCGCTTCGGCAACGCGCTGGTTCTGCAGCTGCTCCCCGGCACCCAGGGCATCTACGGCCTGGTGGTGGCGGTGTTCATCGCCATGCGGGCGGGCCTGCTTCCCGGCGGCGCTGTGGAAGTGGCGGTGTCCCAGGGCTGGCAGCTGTTCTTCGCGGCTTTCCCCATGGCTTTGGGCGGCCTCGTTTCCGCCATCCATCAGGCCCGGGTCTCCGCGTCCGGCATCAACGCCATCGGCAAACGGTCCGAGGAGTTCGGCCACTGCATGCTGATGGCCATCATGGTGGAGACCTACGCCATCTTCTCCCTGCTCATTTCCATGCTGCTGATCTTCGGCGTCAAGCTTTGAGGAAGGATCCATGGAGAATCCGGGAAATCGTGCGGACAAGCTGATCGAGCGCATCCTGGGCGAAGCGGAAGCCGACGCTTCGGCAGCCCGGGAAAAGGCAGCGGAGGGCTGCCGCGCCGTGATCGCTGACTGCGAAAAGAAAATCGCGGAACGGGCCACCGTAGCCGCTGCCGCCCGGGACACCGCCGTGAAGGGGGTGCTGGACGGGGCGCGGACCCGTGCCGAGCTGGACGGGCGCAAGGAGACACTGAGCGTGCGCCGGCGGATCCTGGACGAGGCCTTTGCCGCTGCCACGAAGGAGCTCAACGCCCTCACCGGTCCCCGCCGGGAGGCCATACTCCTCTCCCTCCTGAAGAAGGAGGCTGCGGCGGGCGACGTGGTGGAGCCGGCCAAACAGGATAGGGAGCTTATCGCCAGGCTCCTGCCCCAGGTTCCCCTGGCGCTGACCCTCTCTGAGAAGGACGCGCCCTGCGAGGGCGGGTTCCTCCTGCAGGGCGGCAGCTACGAGAAGGACTGCTCGCTGGACGCTCTCATGGCGGAGCTGCGCCTGAACGAAGAGACCAACGCGGCCCGCATACTGTTCACCTAAGCAAGGGAGGCGACCCTATGGCACAAAAAAGCTACGCATACGCCTGTGCCCGCGTCAGCGCGCTGTCTAAGCGTCTGCTGGACGACACGGCCCTCAAGCGCATGGCGGAGGGGTCCATGGGCGACGCGCTGCGCATCTTGATCGACGATCGCTATGGCTCTCTGCCCGACGCCGGCGAAGGCGACGTGGAGCGGATGATCGAGCGGGAACTGATCGCTATGCGGGAGGAGGTACGATCCCTTTCTCCTGAGCCTGAGATCACGGACCTGTTCCTGCTCCAAAGCGACGTAATGAACCTGAAGACCCTTATCAAGGCCCGACTCCTGGACCAGAAGGATATCGCCTGGCAGGCTGGCGGTCTTTACGACCGGGAGCTGCTGGAAAAGGCGGTTTTAGAGCAGGATTACTCCTTCCTGCCCGAGGATATGGCCAGGGAGCTGGACGCCCTGGAAAAGCGGCTGTCCGTCAGCGTGGAGCCTCAGTACATCAGCATCGCCCTGGACCGTGCCTATCTGATGCATGCCCTGAAGGTCACGGCGAAGGACAAGGGCTTCTCCCACTATTTCAAGGCCAAAGCCGATTTCGACAACGTCTTGACCTTCCTGCGGGTCCGCGCCATGGGCGGCGGCCGGGGCATGCTCCGGGACGTGCTGCTGGTGGAGGGCGGCATCCCCTTCAAGGCCTTCTACGAGGGATACGACCTGTCCGTGGAGGGCTTCGGCCGGATCGTGGAAAGCTCCGTCTGCCGCAGAGAGCTGGCGGCGGCCCTGGACAGGATGTACGGCACCGGCAACATCGGCGAGGTGGAGAAGGCCAGGGACAACTATCTCATGTCCCTCATCGCCGTCCACAAGCACGATGTCACGAGCCTCTATCCGGTGGTGGGCTATATCATCGCCAAGGAGCGGGAGGCCCAGAACGTGCGGCTCATTTTGACGGTGAAGCGCAACGGACTCGACGAGAGCGTGATCGCGGAAAGGCTGGTGAAGCTCTATGGCTAAGGCAAAGATGGCCGTCATCGGCGATAAGGACTCCGTCATGCTCTTCAAGGCCGTGGGCATCGATGTGTTCTATGAAACCGATGGGGAAAAGGCCAATCGGCAGATCAAGCAGCTCGCCCGGGAAGGATACGGCGTCATCTATCTGACGGAAACCTTGTATCCCCTGTGCGCGGACGCCATCGAGACCTTTAAATCCGAACCCTATCCCGCCATCATCCCCATCCCGGACGTCCACGGCTCCCAGGGAACGGGCATCCGGAACCTGAAGGGATACGTGGAAACGGCCGTGGGCGTGGATATCCTATTCAATACGTAAAGAGAGGCAAACACATGCAAGGTACGATCGTAAAAGTTTCAGGGCCCCTCATCGTGGCAAGCGGCATGGCGGACGTGCAGATGTTCGACGTGGTCCGCGTGTCGAAGCAGCAGCTCATCGGCGAGATCATCGAGCTTCGCGGAGATCGGGCCTCCATCCAGGTCTACGAGGAGACCGGCGGCATCGGCCCCGGTGAGCCCGTGTTCACCACCGGCGCGCCCCTGTCCGTGGAGTTGGGGCCTGGCCTCATCGAATCCATCTACGACGGCATCCAGCGCCCCCTCACCAAGATCCGGGAGCAGGCGGGGGACCGGATCCCTCGCGGCGTCATGGTGGACGCTCTCGATCACGAGAAGCTGTGGGCCTTTACTCCCGTGGCCAAGGTGGGCGACGAGCTTACCGGCGGCGACGTGCTGGGCACCGTCCAGGAGACGGAGATCGTCACCCACAAGATCATGGTGCCCCCCGGCGTGTCCGGGAAGCTCACCTGGATCTTCGAGGGCGAGGCCAACATCGTCACCCCCATCGCCAAGCTGGAGAAGGACGGCAAGGAAGTGGAGCTCCCCATGCTCCAGCGCTGGCCCGTGCGTCGGGGCCGCCCCTATAAGGAAAAGCTGCCCCCCAGGGAGCCCATGGTCACCGGCCAACGGGTCATCGACACCCTCTTCCCGGTCGCCAAGGGCGGCGTGGCCGCCGTGCCCGGCCCCTTCGGCAGCGGCAAGACCGTGGTCCAGCACCAGCTGGCCAAGTGGTCCGACGCGGACATCATCGTCTACGTGGGCTGCGGCGAGCGCGGCAACGAGATGACCGACGTGTTGATGGAGTTCCCGGAGTTGAAGGACCCCAAGACGGGGCTTTCCCTCATGAAGCGGACCATCCTCATCGCCAACACCTCGGACATGCCCGTGGCTGCCCGTGAGGCGTCCATCTATACCGGCATCACCATCGCAGAGTACTTCCGCGACATGGGCTATAAGGTGGCCATCATGGCCGACTCCACCTCCCGCTGGGCCGAGGCCCTCCGTGAGATGTCCGGCCGTCTCGAGGAGATGCCCGGTGAGGAGGGCTATCCCGCCTATTTGAGCTCCCGTCTCGCGGAGTTCTACGAGCGGGCCGGCGTGGTGAAGGTTCTGGGCTCCGGCGACGTCACCGGCGCCATCTCAGCCATCGGGGCCGTGTCCCCTCCGGGCGGCGATATCTCCGAACCCGTCTCCCAGGCTACGCTCCGGATCGTGAAGGTCTATTGGGGCCTTAGCTCCAAGCTGGCCTACGCCCGTCACTTCCCGGCCATCGACTGGCTCCAGAGTTATTCCCTGTATCTGGATCGCCTGGAGGGCTGGTTCAACGAGAACGTGGCTCCCGACTGGTCGGGCATGGTCCAGAAGACCATGAACATCCTCCAGGAGGAGAGCGAGCTCGATGAGATTGTTCGTCTCGTGGGCATCGACGCCCTCAGCCACAAGGATCGGCTCACCATGGAGGCTGCCCGGTCCATCCGCGAGGACTATCTGCACCAGAACGCCTTCCACGAGGTGGACACCTATACCTCCCCCCAGAAGCAGGCCCTGATGCTCAAGACCATCCTGGGCTACTACGAGAAGGCCAATGAAGCCTTGAACGCCGACGCTTCCTTCAATAAGCTCATCGCCCTGCCCGTGCGGGAGAAGATCGGGCGGTTGAAATACGTGACCGAGGCGGAGGCCCCCGCTGCCTATGAACAGATCATGCAGGAGATGGGCGAAGAGATCGGCGCCCTGGTAGAAGGAGGTCTGAACTGATGCAGAAGGAATATCGTACCATTTCCGAAGTCGTGGGCGCGCTCATGCTGGTGAACCAGGTGGAGGGCGTCAAGTACGACGAGCTGGTGGAGATCGTCCAGGAGGACGGCACCATCCGCCGGGGCAAGGTGCTGGAAGTCAACGGCGATCGGGCTTTGGTCCAGCTCTTCGAGGGTTCCCAAGGCCTGCGGGTCAGCACCGCCAAGGCCCGTTTCATGGGCAGGTCTATCGAGCTGGACGTGGCCCCCGACATGCTGGGCCGGGTCTTCGACGGCATGGGCAAGCCCAAGGACGGCGGCCCCGCCCTGATCCCCGAGAAGCATCTCAACATCAACGGCAACCCCATGAACCCCGCCGCCCGGGACTATCCTTCCGAGTTCATCCAGACCGGCGTGTCCGCCATCGACGGTTTGAACACCCTGGTTAGGGGCCAGAAGCTCCCCGTGTTCTCCGGCAGCGGCCTTCCCCACGCCCAGCTGGCGGCTCAGATCGCCCGGCAGGCCAAGGTCTTGGGTTCCGATGAGAAGTTCGCCGTGGTCTTCGCCGCCGTGGGCATCACCTTCGAGGAAGCGGATTTCTTCATCAGCGATTTCCGCAAGACCGGCGCCATCGAGCGGACGGTGACCTTCATCAACCTGGCGAACGACCCGGCCATCGAGCGTATCGCCACCCCCCGTATGGCCATCACCGCGGCGGAGTATCTGGCCTATGATCTTGGCATGCACGTGCTGGTCATCATCACCGACATCACCAACTACGCCGAGGCCTTGCGTGAAATCTCCGCGGCCCGCAAAGAGGTGCCTGGCCGCCGCGGCTATCCGGGCTACATGTACACCGACTTGGCTACCATGTACGAGCGGGCCGGCCGTATCCGGGACAACAAGGGCTCCATCACCATGATCCCCATCCTGTCCATGCCTGAGGACGACGTGACCCATCCCATCCCCGACTTGACCGGGTATATCACCGAGGGCCAGATCATCCTCTCCCGTGACCTGTACCGCAAGGGCCTGACCCCGCCCATCAACGTGCTTCCGTCCCTGTCCCGTTTGAAGGACAAGGGCATCGGCAAGGGCAAGACCAGGGAGGACCATGCGGATACCATGAACCAGCTGTTCTCCGCCTATTCCCGGGGCAAGGACGCCAAGGAGCTGGCGGTGATTTTGGGCGACGCGGCCCTGTCCGACACAGACAAGCTCTACGCCAAGTTCGCCGACGCCTTCGAGGCGGAGTACATCTCCCAGGGCTATTACACCAACCGGACCATCGAGGAAACGTTGGATCTCGGCTGGAAGCTGCTGGGGATCCTGCCCAGGACGGAGCTCAAGCGTATTCGGGACGCCTATCTCGACAAGTACTATCATCCCGCGGAGTAAGGGAGGACGCCTATGGCGGCTATTCAATATAAACCCACCCGCATGGAGCTGTCCAACCTGAAGAAACGGCTCAAGACAGCGGTGCGGGGCCATAAGATGATGAAGGACAAGCGGGACGAGCTGGTCCGCCGCTTCATCGTGCTGGCCCGGAAGAACAAGGAGCTCAGGGAGCAGACCGAGGCGAAGATGGCCGTTGCCATGCAGAACTTCGTCCTCGCTAAGGCCACCATGAGCAACAACGAGATCGAGGAAGCCCTCCTCTATCCTGCCCGGGGCATCGAGGTGGAGGCGGGGAAGCAGAACATCCTGTCCATCCCCGTGCCCCAGCTCTCTATGAGCACCTCCGAGGAGATCGTGTATCCCTACGGTTTTTCCTCCACCAGCGCGGATCTCGACGGCGCGGTCCAGGCCATCGCCGAGGCCCTGCCCCTGATGCTGGAGCTTGCGGAGGTGGAGAAGAGCACGGCCCGCCTGGCCGACGAGATCGAAAAGACTCGCCGCCGGGTGAACGCCCTCGAATACGTCATGATCCCTCAGCACACCGAGGCCATCCACACCATCCAGATGAAGCTGGACGAGAACGAGCGGGGGAACCTGTCCCGGCTCATGAAGACCAAGGAGATGCTCCAATCCCAGGCTCAATGAACCTATCGGAATCGGCAAAACAAGCGGGCTTCGCCGCAGCGTATCTGCTGCCCGTGCCCCAATATGAGGAATGGACGCGCCGCCGAGCAAGCGGCGCGTTTGCGCCAGAAGCAAACTGGATCGAGGGGGACCCGGCGGCCGCCTGGCCCTGGGCCAACGGGCTGCTGCTTCTCATCTGGCCCTATGCGCCCTACGCCCCCGACGAGGGCCTTTCCGGCTACTATCCCGCCTCCAACCAAAGCTACCACGCCATGCGGTCCCTGCAGCAAACCCTGAAAGGGCGGGACGTTCGGGCGGAGCGGGCGGCGGTGCCCGTGAAGAGCCTGCTGGTGGAGTGGGGCATCGGCGCCCGGCTCATGAGCGACCTCATTTTCATCCCTGGCCTCGGCACCCGGTTCGTGATCCAAGGGCTGATGGTGGCGCTGCCCGAGGAGGAGCTGATCTTTACGCCCAAAGGCGCCCCCTTCGACGCCTGCATCCGCTGCAAACGGTGCCAAAATGCCTGCCCCGGCGGCGCCATCTCACCCCAGGGGTACGATTGGCGCAGGTGCCTGAGGGCCTATGAGGATGGGCCCGCCATGCCCGACTGGGTCATGGAGCGGATGACCTGCCTCTTGGGCTGCGAGGTGTGCCAGGACGTATGCCCTTTGAACCATTTCATCCGGCCTCGGCCCATGACCGAGTCGGAAAGGACCGCCTTCGATCTTAAAAAGCTGATCGCTGGGGATATCCAACCGGCCCTCGAAATCATCGGCAAGAACATGAAAAAGGGCGGCAAGCTCACGGCCCAGGCGGCGGTGCTGGCGGCCAACCAACATCGCACCGACCTGCTCCCGCTGCTGGAGGTTCAGGCAGCCCACGCCGACGGCCCCTTGAAAGATACCCTAAATTGGGTGATTTCTAGACTTCTATAGTTTTCAACTTAACTTATTTTTTGAGGTTATCAATATGAATGACTTTGGAATCAATGAGATGCTGGAAATGCAGGTAGCCTTGCAGGAAAAATACAAAGACTTGTGGAAACCGATTTGCCCCGAACGCGGGCAAGATCAGCTGCTATGGATGATCGGAGAAATCGGGGAAGTGATCGATATCGTCAAAAAGCATGGCGGGCAAAAGGCATGCGAGGATCCGGAATTGCGAAAAAGGCTCGTTGAAGAGATGGCGGATGTTCTCATGTATTATAACGACATTCTGCTATGCTACGGAATATCGACAGAGGAATTGAAACGATCCTACACCGATAAATTTGAAAAGAACATGAAGCGTTGGTAAATCGGAATCTATACGATCAAGGAGCTTGGATGGAGTTTTCAGATGCATTGACACAGGAGGGTCTTGAGGCTATCCGCAGGTACCCGAAGGCAGATCTGCACAATCACTTTGTGTTAGGCGGAAATCGGCAGTTTTTGCTCAAACACACAGGGAAGGATATTCAGCCGATCAAGAGTCCGATCCGTTCTATGAACGAGATGCATGCTTGGTATTCTCGAAACTTGGGGGATCAGTTCGAAATGCCTGAAGGCCGCAAGCTGTTGATACGGGCTGCGTTTTTGCAGGCAAAGGAAGACGGCGTTACGATTCTGGAAATCGGCGAAGACGTCTGGGGCTTGGGTCAGTTTTTCCATGGGAATATCGAAGAACTTGTGGCAGCATTTAAAACGGCACATCAAGAGATCGCTCCGGATATGGAGTTGCGCCTTCAGATCGGTCTGTCTCGTCATTGTGATATCGCATATCTGGAAGATTGCCTGTCTCATTTCTGGGGATGTAAAGCGTTTTATTCTATCGATCTGTATGGAGATGAGCTGGCACAGCCAATTGAGAATTTCAAGTCCATCTATCGGCGGGCAAAGGCAGAGGGGCTTAGGCTTAAAGCGCATGTGGGCGAATGGGGAACGGCAGACGATGTGCGTCGTGCAGTAGAGTGCCTTGAACTGGACGAGGTGCAGCATGGGATTGCGGCGGCAGAAGATCCTTCCGTGGTTCGCTTCCTAGTGGATCATCACATTCGGCTGAATATAACTCCCTCCAGCAATTATCTTCTCGGGAGAGTTGAGGACCTAAAGACGCATCCCATTGCCGAACTGTATCGCAGCGGCGTTGACGTAACGATCAATTCCGATGATGTCCTGATTTTTGATTCGGATGTATCCAAGGAATACTTGCGGTTATATCAATGCGGTTGCCTGAACGTGAAGGAATTGGACGATATTCGGAAGAATGGGTTGAAAAGCGCATGAGTGTTCCAACTGAAAACAATGTGGCAAATCAGTCCAACACAAGGAAGGACCTTATGATGCAAAAGGGTCCCTACTTTGGGCGATTTCCCACTTGCAAAAGGAGGCGTGACAGGGTATAATACTTTTTGCGTGCCAGACGGGGAGGTAGCGGTGCCCTGTACCCGCAATCCGCTATAGCGGGGTTTCATCCCCCGTTTGAGGCTCGTCGCTGTGGTGACTGCCCTGCGTACGGAGCGTTGAATCGTGGGACTCGTGCAACGGAAGCCTGTGAACCGTGTCAGATCCTGACGGAAGCAGCACTAAGCGGAACCTTCCGTGTGCCGCGAGGTCTCCTGCGAGGAGCCACCGGCAATCGGTAAGACGGTAGCGACCTGTCGAGAACGGGGTGCACGCATTTGAAAAAGGACGGTTGAGCCGTCCTTTTTCAGTGTTTTGGGTGTATCACAGGTGTATCCAGTATCGCTCCAGATCCCGATCCAGCTCCGGCTCGTGGACGGTGCTTTCATAGACGCCGCCGTTACGGAGGATGGTTCGGCGGCTGCCCTCGTTGCCCACCAGGCAGCTGATGAGCACGTCCCGGATGCCTAACTCCCGGCAGTGGGGCAGGGAGTCCCGGAGCATGGCCGTGGCGTAGCCTTTGCGCCGCTCGGAGGGCCGGACGCTGTAGCCGATGTGGCCGGCGTATTTTTCCAGGTATGGGTTGAAACGGTGCCGGATCTGCAGCATGCCCACCACCTTTTGGTCCGCCTCCCGCACATAGATAAACTGGGTAGCCGGGACCAGGTTTTCCGGCGTGTTCTGCGCCTCCTTGTACAGCAGGGACTTTTCGACCCACTCCTGAACGGTTGGGCATCGACGCAATCCCCCGGTGCCGTCCATGGAGTCCCCGGCGTCCAAAAACTCCTGCCGGTAGGCGGCGATTTCTTTTGCATACGCCATATCAGGTTCCATCAGCAGCATATCATTCGTCTCCCTTTGCGATGTGATAGATGAGGTCCGGGATGGCCCAACCCCGGGCCCGGCGATAGTCCATGTTGGGCTCCTCCCGACCCAGCAGGGGGGAACCGGTGGCGGAGTTGTCCGACACTGCCAGCAGCGCCACGGCCGGCACCTCGAACAGGTCCGCCAGCTGGTAGAAGAGGGCCGTCTCCATCTCGATCAGCTCCGCGCCGGTGGACCGTATCTCGTCCAGGTGCGAATACTCCAGGGCAATGGAGTCCGTGCAAAAGACTTTGGCCCGTTTGATCTCGTGTCCCAACTGCCGCCCAAGATCGACGACCCGGTCCACATAAGCTTGGTCCGGGGGATAGACGGGGGAGAAGGGGGTAAAGGCGGGCAGCTTTTCTTTGAAATAGGCTCCGGCATAGCTGCCCTCATAGCACACCGCGGGCGTGGAGATCGTGCCCACGGGAAAGCCGGGCACCAGGCCGCCCACCGCTCCGGCAAAGAGAAACTTTTTGAACTGCAGCTCGGCGCAGACGAGGACGTGGTCCAGCACGTTGCAGGCCCCGGAGGCGGTTTGGGCCCAGGCGATCTTCACACTCCCCTTCTCCACCAGGAAGCCGGAGAAATAGGCGTGCTGAGTCAGCTGGGTCACGGTGAAGGAGGGGTCCAAAATGGTCTTGTCCGGTTTCCAGCCGGGAGCCACCACCAGCGCGTCATAGACCTCATCCGGCTCAAAGCCGAAGCATTCCCGGCTCATGACCCCGGCGTTGTGACGTTGCATGTTCTCAAGCGCTTGTTTCAACCGCGGCTTCATCGTCTCCCTCCTTTCGGCTGATATTTCAAAGAGGATACCATTCTTTTTCCCCTCCGTCAATAATGCCTTTTAAGTGGGCGTTTTTTCCGGTGGTCAAAGGGCGGAGAATGTGGTATAGTAATATCATGAAAAAACTGTGCATCCTGTTCTGCCTGTTGCTCCTGCTCGTCGGCTGCGGCGGGAGGGAGACGGGCGGCCCAATCGCATATATCCCGACAGAGACTTCCGCATCCGGCCCCATCGTGAGCAATACGGACGCCCCGCAGGCGACCGCCGCGCCTCTGTTCACCCCGGAGCCCACAGAAGCGCCCACGCCGGTGCCCACGCCGACCCCTACGCCCACGCCTACGCCGGAGCCTACGCCCGTGCCCGTGGAGGTGAAGCTTCGCCAGTATGTGGCGACCATGACGGACAGGGAGAAGATCGGCCAGCTGGTCATGTTCGGCTTCTCCGGCACCAATGCCGTGTCCGATGAGTTCGCCCGGATCATGGCGGATTACGCCGTCGGCAACGTGATCCTGTATGGCCCCAACATCTCCCGATACGATAAGGACGGAGGATTCGACCGCTGCGCCAAGCTGACGGAGGATATCCGTGCCCATAACGCAACGGATATCCCTCTGCTGATCAGTACGGACGTGGAGGGGGGGAGCGTGACCCGCTTCCGCTGGCGGACCAAGATCCAATCCGCCAACATCCTGGGAATCAACGACGATCCCGAGACGGCCCAGCTTCAGTTTGAGCGCATCGCCACGGCCATGGCGGACGTGGGCATCAACACGGATCTGGCGCCGGTGCTGGACGTAGCCAAGAGCCCTTCCCGGACCTTCCTGGGGGATAGGATCCTCAGCAGCGACGAGGAGGTGGCCGCCCGCATCGGCTGCGCCTGTATCGAGGGCTTGCAGACCGGCGGGTGCCTGTCCATCGCCAAGCATTTTCCCGGCCATGGGGCCACCAACGCCGATTCCCACAACACCACCCCGGTGGTGAAAAAGACCCAAGAGGAGCTGGAAGCCTATGAGCTGGTGCCCTTTGAGCGGGCCGTGGCGGCGGGGGTGGACGGGGTCATGGTGGCCCACATCCTCTATCCCGAGATCGACCCGGACTTCATTGCCTCCCAAAGCGGGATCATCATCGACGGCATCCTCCGGGGGGAGATGGGCTTTACGGGCCTGGTCATGGCTGACGACTTTCGCATGAACGGCCTTCGCTCCCGGACGTCTCTGGAAGAGGCGGCGGTCCGGTTCATTTTGGCGGGGGGCGATATGATCCTCTGCGGCGCCAACCACAGCTATCAGCGCTCCATTTTGAAGGGCCTCACGGCGGCGGTGGCCGACGGCACCATTCCTCAGGAACGGCTGGACGAAAGCGTGGTCCGCATCCTGGCGGCGAAGATGAAGATCACGGACTGGGCCCCGTAAGGTTTCAGGAGTGGCAAGGATATGTGCGGACGGTACTTTTTAGAGGAGGAACTGCAGGACGAGCGCCTTGTCGAGCAGGTGCAGCAGGCGGCCCGCATCGCCCAAAAGTTGGACGTGAAGCTGAAGACCGCCGGTGAAATCTGCCCCACGGACGTGGCGCTGGTGATCGCCCCTTCGGCGTTGAACCGCCGGATGGGCGCCTTTCCCATGCGGTGGGGGTTCATCCACCCCACCCGGGGGATGCTGGTGTTCAACACCCGGATGGAGACCGCCCCGGAGAAGGATATGTTCGCAGGCAGCGTGAACGACCGCCGCTGCCTCGTCCCCGCCTCCTGCTATTATGAGTGGAAGAAGCTGGAGGGGAACAAAAAGCAGCGGTACGCCTTTTCGGCGGCCAACGGGGAGCCGCTGTACCTGGCAGGCTTGTACATCCGCACCTCCGACGAGCACCAGCTGCCCTGCTTCACCATCCTGACTCAGGAGGCGGCGGGGGAGCTGCGCAGCCTCCATCCCCGGATGCCGGTGATCGTGCCCTATAGCCGGGCGGAGGAGTGGCTCTCTCCGGACACGGATTTTCATGAGATGATCTACAGTCTGAACGAGTCTGTCGTGGCCGAGGCACGATAGGACAATTCTTTTCTCTCATTTTTCGCAACGGCTTGCGTTTTCTTCTGGATGATGGTACAGTTTACCTATTCAAAGATAGGAGCAACTGCCATATGGACGAAACCAAGCGCAACAAGCAAAATCTGATCATGTTTCCCCTGGGCACCGTGGGGCGGGACATGGTTTATAACCTGGTCAACAACTTTCTGCTGACCTTTGTGCTCTTCACCCGGGAGCTCACCGCCGGACAGCTCTCTGCCATCACGGCCATCATGGTGGGCGCCAGGCTTTTCGACGCTCTGAACGATCCCATCATGGGCAACATCATCGAGCGCACCCGCACCAAGCACGGCAAGTTCAAGCCCTGGATCTTCGCGGGTATGATCTCCACCTCCCTGGTCATCTACGCCGCCTTCAACGTAAAGCTTCAGGGCTGGTCCTTCGTGTGGTTCTTCGGCCTCATCTACTTCCTCTTCAGCATCACCTACACCATGGGCGACATCTCCTACTGGGGCATGATCCCCTCCCTCAGCGCCGACGGCGACGCCCGCAACACCTTCACCGCCCGTGCCACCCTCTTTGCGGGCATCGGCGGCACCACGGCGGGGATCCTCATCCCCATGCTGACCACCGGCGCCAACGCCATCGGCGGCAGCACCACCGTGGCCTACGGGCGGATCGCCCTGGCCATCGCCATCCTGTGTCCGGCCTTCCTGTGCTTCGTCCTCTTCGGCGTCCATGAGGATCGGTCCTACAACGACGAGCCCGTGCCTCCCGTCAGCTTCAAAAAGATCTGGACCACCATCACCGGGAACGATCAGCTTCTGTGGATCGCCCTCATCTTCCTCATTCACGAGATCAGCAACGCCATCATCCTTTCCGGCGTGGGCTCCACCTATATCTATTTCGAGTTCGGCTACGAGGGCGGGCTCTACAGCCTCTTCACCACCATCGGCATGTCCGTGACGGCCCTCTTGATGATCTTCTATCCCGCCATCTCCCGAAAGGTCCCCCGCAAGAAGCTCATGAAGATCCTCCTTCGGGTGGCCCTCGCAGGCTACGCCATTATGCTGGTGCCCGGCGTCCTCATGCATGCCGGCGCCATGAAGGTGTTGGGCATGGATCTGAAGTTCCTGCTCATCACCATCGGCTACATGCTGGCCAACTTCGGCCAGTATGGCTACTACCTCATCCTCATGATCTCCGTCATCAACACGGTGGAGTATAACGAGTACATCCACGGCACCCGGGACGAGGGCATCATCACCTCCATGCGGCCCTTCCTGACGAAGCTCGCTTCCGCCCTGACCGTGGTCATCGCCTCCACCACCTATATGCTCACCGGCGTCACCAAATACACCAACCAGATCTCCTCTTTGGAGAACGCCACCGCCGCCGGACACATCACCGAGGCGGAGAAGCTTTCTCAAATCCATGAACTGCTGCAGGGCGTGACCCACGGCCAGTCCATGGGCCTGTTGCTGGTGATGATCGTGCTGCCTCTGGTGCTGTTGGTGACGACCTACCTGCTCTACATGAAGCACTACAAGCTGGACGAGCCGGAGTTCGACCGGATCTGTGCCGAGCTGAAGGTCCGCCGCGAAGGGAAAAAGGCATGAGCCTGACCCGCCTCGTCCTGCGCTTCGCCGCCCCGGTCCCCCAGGTGGAAAGCTTCCAGCGGTATCTGTTCGTGGGGCCCCATCCGGACGACATCGAGATCGGCGCCGGAGCCACGGCGGCTAAGCTTACGGCCGCAGGGAAGCAGGTCACCTTCCTCGTCTGCACCGATGGACGCTTCGGTCTCGAGCATGCGCCTAAAGGCACGACGACCGAGACCCTCGCTAAGCTCCGGCAGGCGGAAGCCCGTGCCTCCGCCCAGGCGTTGGGCGTGATGGACGTGCGGTTTTTAAATTTCAGCGACGGCGGAGCCTATGATCTTGAGGCCCTGGTGAAGGCTATGGCCCAAATCGTGGGCGACGTGCAGCCGGAGCTTATCTTCGCTCCGGACCCGGACGTGACCAGCGAGTGCCATATAGATCACCGGAACGCGGGGGAGGCCGCTAAGCGCCTTGCCTTCTTTGCCCCCTTTCCGGAGGTCATGGCCCAATACGGCGCCGCGCCTGCGCCCGTCCAGGCCTTGGCCTTCTACATGACGGCCAAGCCCAATCGGTTCGTAAAGACCAATGGGCTGCTCCATAAGCAGCTGGACGCCATCCTTTGCCACAGGACCCAGTTCCCCCAGGATTCAGAAGCGTTCAAAAGCCTGTCCCTGTATTTGAAGCTTCGGTCCGTGGACTTCGGCCTTAGGTCCCTGAAGGGCCGGGCGGAGGGCTTCCGGGTCCTGGGCCAAACCCATATGCACTGCCTGCCCGAAGCGGGACAATAGATATCGGAGGAACGATATGGATGCCATCGAAGCCATCATGAATCGTCATAGCTATCGGGGGAAGTATCGGCCGGACCCTGTGCCCCGGGCGGACCTTGTCACCATAATGAACGCGGGGCTCGCGGCGCCTTCGGGATGCAACAAGCAGACCGTGAGCTTGATCGCGGTGGACGATCCGGCCCTGCTCCAAAGGCTCCGTGAGGTCATCGACCCGCCCGTGGGGGAGACCGCCCCCGCCATGATCTGCGTGCTGACGGAGCGGATCGTGGCCTATCGGGACAGGTGCTTCTCCGTCCAGGACTACGGGGCCGCCATCGAGAACATGCTTCTCGCCATCACGGCCCTGGGGTATCAGAGCTGCTGGTACGAGGGCCATATCACCGACGAGGACCGCATCGGCCAAAGGATGGCTCGCATCCTGGGCGTCCCAGAGAATTACGAGCTGATCTGCGTCCTGCCCGTGGGCGTCGCCGTCTCGGCGCCTATCCCGCCGAAAAAGAAACCGGCCTCGGAGCGGGCCTGGTTCAACGGTTTTCGGACCGATGGGGAGGATGTTCGATGAGCCTTCTGGGCGCCATGCTGAAAACCTATGGGAAGGATAGGGCCCTCCGGGAAACGCTGGAGAGGCTGCAGCAAAAGCGACTTAGGGCCCTGGTCCGGTACGCCAGGGAGCACAGCCCCTTCTATGGGGAGCTGTACAAAGGGCTGGGGGACGGCTGGACGCTGTCCGACTTGCCGCCCGTCACAAAGCCGGAGCTCATGGCCCGGTTCGACGAGGTCTTGACGGACCGCAGCGTTTCCATGGCTCGGGTCCAGGGGTTCACCCAGGACCTCGATAACGTGGGCCGGATGCTGGACGGGAAATATCTCGTTTTCAAAACCTCCGGCTCCACCGGCCATCCCGCCGTGGTGTTGTACGACCTGGGCGCCGTGGATGTGGCCTCTGCCGTGGCTGCTTTCCGCACCTTTGCCCGTCGGGAGGATCTAAAAATGTTTATGACCCACGGGAAGAGGACTGCCGGGGTCTTCGCCGACAGCGGCTTTTACCTGGCCTGCGGTATGTCCCGGTATTTGCAGCTGCAGATGCCCCACAAGCAGACCAAGATCACCGTGGACGTGAACGGGCCGGAAGCGGAGATCGTGAGGGCACTGAACGATTTTCAGCCCGCCATGCTCAGCGGCTATCCCTCCAACCTGGCCCTGCTGGCCGATTGCCGGGGCCTGGATATTCGCCCGGACGTGGTCATCACCGGTGGAGAGCTGCTGACAGACCCCATTCGGCAAAAACTGAGGGATCGGTTCGGCTGCTATGTGCAGACCCACTACTCCTGCACCGAGGGCGGGGAGATCGCCTGCGAATGCAGGGATGGGCACCTGCATATCAACGAGGACTGGGTCATTTTGGAGCCTGTGGACCGGGAGGGCCGGCCCGTGGCCCCTGGCGTCCGGTCCGACAGGGTGTTCATCACCAACCTGTCCAACCGCATCCAGCCCTTTATCCGTTATGAGCTCACGGACCGGGTGATCGTCCATGAGGAGCCCTGCCCCTGCGGCCGGACCACCCGGTGGCTTGAGATCGAGGGCCGGACCGACGATATTTTGACCTTTTCGGGCGGCGTTTCGGTGGCCCCCATGTCCCTCTACAAGGTGCTCGAAGAGGTGCCCAAGGTCCGTCGGTTCCAGCTGGTGCAGCGTTCGCCGGAGGCTTTGGAGCTGCGGCTGGTGGCCGACGATAGAGGAGCGGCCTTTCAGGCGGCGAAAGGGGCGCTAAGATCGTTCTTCGAAAGCAAGGGGTTGTCGGTGGAGATCCTTCTTGCCGACGATCCGCCCCAGGCTGATCCCGTCAGCGGGAAATTCAAACACGTATACAAGGGTTTTTAGAATATCGAAGATGCCGGGATGAAGGACAGGGATATGTGGGCAGAGCTGCAAAAAAACAAAACGCCGGGGGCCATCCTCCTCAACATGCTGTTGGCGGCGGGGAGTTTGTTCGTGAATGGCTTCGGCATATACCTGACCATCCAGGCGAATCTGGGCGCGGCCCCCTGGGACGTGCTGAATCTGGGCATCTCCAAGACGGCGGGCATCCTCTACGGCACCGCCTCCGTGGCCGTGTCGCTGACCATCCTGGGGATCGACGTTTTGCTCAAGGAGCCCATCGGCATCGCCATGTTCATCGACGCTTTCGTGGTGGGCAAATCCGTGGACTTCTTCAACTGGCTCCATCCCGTGCCCAAGTGCGGCTCCCTGCTCACCGGGATCCCCGTCATGTTCCTGGGGCTGGTGGTCCTCGCCTATACCCAATACACCTATATGCTGGCCGCCCTGGGCTGCGGGCCAAGGGACACGCTGCTGGTGGGGCTGGCAAAGCGCATGCGGCGCATCCCCATCGGAGCCGTCAGCATCGGCCTATTGAGCTCCGCCACCCTGATCGGCTGGCTGCTGGGGGGTCCCGTAGGGATCGGGACCCTGATCTGCGCCTTCGCCGCGGGGCCCATCATGCAGCTGGCCTTTCAATCTGTGCGCTTCGACGCCACCGCCGTAAAGCATCAGCGGCTCAGGGATTCTCTGCGGGTATTCCTGTCGGGGAACAGAGGCTGACGCCCCTCGCTCTTTCCCGGGTTGCACCCTTTTTCCCGGATGACTAAAACTGTGATGTTCTTGCTCCATTTGGATTGACTTTGGTTTTCCCACATGGTATATTTTTGTTGTATACACGGGCCTGGGCTGTGGCTCGTGTAAAAAACCAAATCAAAAGGAGAGCCATATGAAAAAAGTAATTGCCCTGTTGCTTGCTGTTCTGATGCTCGCCGGGTTCGCGGCTTGCGGCAAGAAGGAAGCCGAAGTTGCCCCCGCTGCCAGCACCGACGCAAAAGCGGCTGATCTGCCCTTTGCCGGCACCACGCTGCGTGTCATTCTGGCGACCCATGATTGGACCAAAGCTGTCGAGAAGAAGCTGCCCGAGTTTGAGGCGGCCACCGGCATGAAGGTCGAGTACGAAGTCTATCCCGAGGGCCAGTTGAGCGACAAGCTGAACGTGGAATTGGGTTCCGGCGGCCAGTATATCGACGTGTTCATGTGCCGTCCGCTGCAGGAGGTGCAGCAGTTCATCCAGAACGGCTATCTGGCTGAGGTAAGCGACCTGCTGGCCGATCCCGAGTACCAGAAGGATGACTTCATCACCGCCGCCCTCAACGGCTATGCCCGCAACGGCGCCAACGACGGCAAGTTCTATGGCGTGCCCCTGGTGACCGAGCGCCAGGTGCTCATGTACAGGAAGGACCTCTTTGAGGCCAAGGGCCTGGCTGTTCCCAAGAATCTGGAAGAGTTCGAAGCCTGCGCCAAGGCTCTCCATGATCCCGCCAACGGCGTGGTCGGCGTGGCCCTCCGCGGCAAGCCCAATCCCGCTGTCACCCAGTTTGCTGCATACCTCTATGGCTTTGGCGGCGATTTCATCGACTTCGCCAACAACAAGGCTATCATCAATACCCCCGAAGCGGTGAAGGCTTTCGAGTACTACGGTGGCCTGCTCCGCAACTATGGCCCCACCGATGCCGTGAACATGCACTGGAATGAGTGCGCGGCCCTGTTCTCCACCGGCGGCGCTGCCATGGTCACCGATGCCGACTCCATCTGGGCCTCCTTCTGCGGCCCCGATACCCAGGTCTACGACAAGACCGGCTTTGCTGTGAGCCCCAATAACGCCACCTGGAACATCTGCGCCTGGGGTCTGGGCATCTCCGCCAACAGCCCCCATATGGAAGCTGCCAAGGCCTTCATGAAGTGGGCCGCCGGCGTAGAGATGACCAAGTACATCCAGACTTCCGGTATCTCCTCCGCCCGTACCTCCGCCTGGGAGGATCCTGCTTGCACGGCCAACTATCCCGCCGAGCTGCTGGCTGCCATCCAGGAAGGCAACAAGATCGCCACCAAGGCCTATGACCGGCCCATGACCACCTCCGTGGCCGCTGCCCGTGACGTCATCGGCGTGGTGATCACCACCTCCATCGAGGGCGGCGACGTGCAGGCCGCTGCCGACAAGGCCAACGAAGAGTTCCAGAAGATCCTGGACGAGGATGCCGCCGCCAAATAACAGAGCGGACGTCATGTAACAACGCGTGTAAGAAAAGGGGATGGTGGGGGTCCCACCCCGCCGTCCCCTTGCCGGTTTTTCTGAAGAAATGCCTGAATCAGGCGAACCCGACCGCATACAAGAGAAGGGGCAGTAGCTATGGCTAAATGGCTGGAAAAACACATGAAGGGCGTGTTGGTGACGCCCAGCCTGATCTTCATCATCCTGATGATCATCGTGCCGCTGGGGTACAACTTCGCCCTGAGCTTCACGGATTGGCAGATGTCGCTGGTAAAAGCGCCGCAGTTCATCGGCCTCGCCAACTATAAAAACGTTCTCCACGACGAGCGGTTTTTGAACTCCGTCTGGAGGACCATCGTCTTCTCCGGCATCGCCATCGTGATCGAAACGATCCTTGGCGTGGCGCTGGCGGTGTTGATCAATCGAAAGTTTTATGGCCGTCGCCTGGTGCAGGCCCTGATGTTGCTCCCCGTGGTGGCCACCCCCGTGGCCATGGGCATGGTGTGGCAGCTCATCCTGGAGCCCTCCATCGGCATCGGCAACGTGATCGTGGAGGCGTTGGGGTTCGCGCCGCGGCCCTTCCTGGCGACCACCGGGTTTGAGTCCATGTTCTGGCTCATCATGATCGACGTGTGGGAGTGGACCCCCATGGTCATGCTCATGGTCTATGGCGGACTCATGACCATTCCTCAGGACCCCTATGAATCCGCCCTCATCGACGGCGCCAACAAATGGCAGACCTTCACGAAGATCACCCTGCCGTTGGCCAGTTCCTCTATTTTGATCGCCGTGCTGATGCGCCTTATCGACGTGGTCAAGACCTACGATATCATCTACGCGACCACCCAGGGCGGTCCCAGCTTCGCCACAGAGACCATCAACATCTATGGCTATTTGAACATGTTCGCCTACTACCGCTTCGGCAAGGCGGCTGCCATCTCAGTGTTGTTCTTCATCGTGGTCATGGGTATCGGCTGCGGCTTTTTGAAAGTGAAATCCAAGGTGGAGGTGGAATACTGATGAGCAGAAAGTCTAAAAACATCCTCACCAAGATCCTGGAACACGTCCTGATCTATGTGGTCCTGTTTATCACCATCTTCCCCATCCTGTGGATGTTGCTGGCCTCCTTCGAGCCTCAGCAGTCCATCATCAACCAGGCCAATCACGGGCTGTTCGAGTTCGTGCCCACCCTGCGCAACTATATCAGCGTATTCACGGAATACAATTTCAGCAAGTATACGCTCAACAGCTTCATCGTGGCCTTTGTGGCCATCTTCTGCTCCCTGCTCATCGGCCTGCCCTGCGCCTATGCCATCGCCCGCTTCAAGATGCGCAAGTCCAGCGTGGTGGTGCTGTTGGTGCGCATGATCCCCGGTATCTCCTTCCTGCTGCCCTGGTTCAGCATCTTCTCCATGCTGGGCCTCAGGAACACCTATACGGCTCTGATCCTGTCCCACATGCTGGTGGCCCTGCCCTATATCGTGTGGATCATGATCCCCAACTTCGAATCCATCCCCATGGATCTGGAGGAAGCGGCCTGGATCGACGGCTGCACCCGGTACGGAGCGTTTTTGCGGGTTGCCGTGCGGCTGTCCACCCCGGGCATCCTGACGGCTACGCTGCTGGCCTTCATCTTCTCCTGGAACAACTTCATGTTCTCCATCGTTTTGTCCGGCCGCAGCACCACCACACTGCCGGTGGCCGTGTTCAACTTCGTGTCCTACGCCTACATCGACTGGGGCGGTTTGATGGCGGCAGCCTGTGCGATCACGCTGCCCATCGTGATCCTGTCCCTGTGTCTGCAGAAATACATCATCAGCGGCCTTACCGCCGGCGCGGTCAAGGGCTGATGCCCAAACAAAGCATACAGGGGCCGTACTTGGTGCGGCTCTCTTTCATGAAAAAACAAGTTTAGGAGGATACCTGAAAGAATGAAAGCGCTTGTCATGCACAAATATAAGGAACTGACCTATGAAGAGGTGGAGCGCCCCGAACCGAAGGCGGGGGAGGTGTTGATCCGCCTGAAGGCCTGCTCCGTCTGCGGGAGCGACGTCCACGGGTTCGACGGCAGCACCGGCCGCCGCAAGCCCCCCATCATCATGGGGCACGAAGCCTCCGGCGTCATCGCCGCCTGCGGCGAAGGCGTGAAGGATCATGCGGTGGGGGATCGGGTCACCTTCGATTCCACCGTCTACTGCAACAAATGCGACATGTGCCGCAAGGGTATGGTGAATCTGTGCGCCAACCGGCAGGTTTTGGGCGTGAGCTGCGACGAATATCGGCGGCACGGCTGCTTCGCGGAGTATGTGACGGTGCCCGAGTACATCCTCTACGATATCCCCGACAACGTGACCTATGTGCAGGCGGCCATGATCGAGCCCCTTTCCGTGGCCTACCATGCGGCCACCCGTACCAAGATCGGTCCGGGGGACACCGCCGTGGTCATCGGCGTGGGGACCATCGGCCTGCTCACGCTGCAGGTGGTCAAGAGCTTCGGCGTCAAGCAGCTTATCGCCGTGGATATCGACGATAAGCGGCTGGAACTGGCCCGTCAGAACGGAGCTACGGACTGCGTCAATTCCAGGGATGCGGACGCTTTGGAGCAGATCCTTAAGGTCAGCGACGGCGGCGTGGACGTGGCGCTGGACGCCACCGGCATCGACGCCACGGTGAACATGGCCATCCGCTCCGTCCACCTCAACGGCAAGGTGGTCCTCATCGGGAACCTGGCCCCCAAGGTGGATTTCCCCCTGCAGATCGCGGTCACCCGGCAGCTGAGCCTGTTCGGCTCCTGCGCCTCAGCGGGCGAGTATCCGGCATGCCTCGATCTCATTTCCTCCGGCAAGGTGGAGGTGGACAGCATGATCTCCAAGAAGATCCCTCTGGCGGAGGGCAATTTGTGGATGAACAAGATCTATAACCGGGAGGACGGTCTCACCAAGATCGTGTTCCTTTGCGACGAGAATCAGGATTGAGGAGGATGGATATGGATCGGATCAAAACAGCGGTCATCGGCACCGGCAAGGTAGGACATTTCCACGCTACGGCCTATGCCCAAAGCCCCTACAGCGAGTTCGTGGCCTGCCTGGACACGAACCAGGAGCGGGCGGAGGCCTTTGCCGCCCAATACGGCGTGCGCGCGTTCACGGATCTCAAGACCATGGTGGAGGAGGCGGGCGTTCAGGCCGTGTCCATCTGCACCCCCCATCCCATCCACGCCAAGCTGGCGGTGGCCTGCTGCGACCTCGGGCTGAACATCGCGGTGGAGAAGCCCCTGGCCGCCTCTCTGGAGGACTGCGACGCCATCCTGGCGGCGGCGCAGCGGAACCATGTGGTGGGCACCACCATCTGCCAGCGGCGGTTCTATCGCCCCGCCATGCGGGTGAAGAAAGCCATCGACGACGGGAAGCTGGGCCGCCCCATCCTGGGCACGGTGAACATGCTGGGCTGGCGCGACATGGCCTACTATCATTCCGATCCCTGGCGCGGCACCTGGGCCGGCGAAGGCGGTGGCGTCCTCATCAATCAGGCGCCCCATCAGCTGGACCTGCTGCTGTGGTACATGGGGGAGATCGACGAGCTCTACGGCGTGTGGGACACCCTGAACCATCCGGGCCTGGAGGTGGACGATACGGCCGCTGCCATCATTCGCTTCAAGAGCGGGGCTATCGGCAACATCGTGGTGAGCAACTCCCAGAACCCGGCCCTCTTTGGGAACGTTCGCGTCCATGGGGAAAACGGGGCCAGCGTGGGTGTGCAGACCGACGGCGGCGCCATGTTCATCGCCGGAGTCTCCGGCATCGCCGAACCGCCGGTAAACGATCTGTGGACGGTGGCGGGGGAGGAGGATATGCTGGACACCTACAAGAAGGAGGACAGCGACTTCTTCAACAGCGTGGACAGCACCCATTACTTCCACATCCAGCAGATCAACGACTTTTTGTCCGTCATCCTGGAGGGCCGCAAGCCCCTCATCACCCTGGAGGACGGCCGCCGCACGGTGGAGCTGATCACGGCCATCTACCGCTCCAACCGGGACAAGAAGCCCGTCAAATTCCCCCTGGTGCCAGAGCATGGCACGGATTATGACGGTCGGCTCATTCGCAAGTGACCATCTTGTTTGAATATTGACCAAAAAAACGGCGGGGAGGGGATCACCCTCCTCGCGTTTTTGATGCTCTATTTAGCGCAGCATTGAGTATGTTGGATGACGTATTGGGCGATGCTTTCCGCGCCTTCGGGCAGCATGTAATCGCGCTGGGCCTGGATGAGCCGCGGCCCCGTCTTTCCGTCATAGACGATGCGATCCGCAAATCGGGCCGCTTCGTCGAAGTTTTCAGCCATGGCGGTGCCAACAGCTGCTTTCAACCTTTCGCCTGCGGGAACGAAGGCTATCTGTCTTCAGCAAAGGCGAGGGCTTCCACCTGGGTCAGCGTGATCCCCTTCTCCTTCACATAGGTCAAGATATCCTTGGTCATGGCGTTCAGGAAGATGAAGGTACTGTTGGGGCCCAGGCTGTTCATGCCCAGGGATTCCGAGCCAATGTAATAGATGGTCCCGTTCGCATCCTCCACCGCGAAGATCAGGGTGATGTGCCGAATGGGTTTGTCATATGTGTTGGTGATGGTCGTCGTGATCTGCGGATTATCTTCGTTTGTCCCATCATATACGCAGTCGTTGACCTCGATCACATAGTCCTCGCCGGTATAGTATCTCTCCACAGGGATGATCTCGACCGTGTAGTCCTTCACCTCCACACCTTCGGGGATCTTGGCTTCGATGCTGAGGAACGTGATTTCTCCGGGCGCCAGATACTTGGAACCCAGCTTTGAAAAATACTTGTTGCTGGATACCTCATTCCCGTCTGCATCCTTCAGGGTGAGGGTGCCGGTGGTAAGATAGTATCCCTGATCCGTGTTGTTTTGGACCTTGGCCAAGTACACGCCCTTCATGTCGCTGTATCCCTTGTACTCGATATAATTTTCGCTCAGGATAGTCAGCTCCATACTGCCATCGGCGAAAGCAGGGCAGATGGCCATCAAAGCTATGCCGATCACCATGAGAAACGCAAGAATCCTTTTCATGCTTCATCCTCCTTGCAATCAATCGTTTTGTCCTTGAGATACGCTTTGACCTTGATCCTTTTTTATTTTATCTGAAAATAAGTCCTTGGTCAACCGGGCTTTGAAAAGAAGGCTCTGCAGAGAAACATGATCCGAATCCTGTTGACGCGGGGCTGATAATCCTGTATATCTATATATAAAGGCAGCCCCATCCGTGGGGAAGAGATCCAAAGAAAAATATGGAAAGATGGCTGTGAAAGGGGAAAAAACTATGTTCAGAGAAATGATGAGAAAGAAACAGGAACTGCCGGAGGCGGAATGCATCGACATTCTGAAGACGCAGCTGCGGGGCGTCCTTTCCGTTCTGGGCGACGACGAGTATCCCTACGGGATGCCCATCAATCATTACTACAATGAGCAGGACGGGAAGCTCTATTTCCATGGAGGAAAAAGGGGCCATAAGATCGACGCCATGAAGCGCCACGACAAGGCGTCCTTCTGCGTGTATGACGAGGGCTTCCGCAGGGAGGGAGAATGGGCACTGAACATCAAGTCGGTCATCGTTTTCGGAAGGATCGAGTTTGTTGAGGACCAGCAGACCGTATATCGGATTTCCAAAGAATTAAGCCGAAAATTCACGGATGACGAGGAATTCATCCAGCAGGAAATCCAGCGCTCCGGGCCCAGGACGCTTATGTTTGCGCTCGTGCCGGAACACATCACCGGAAAGATCGTCAACGAATCCTGATCCTGCATCCGCCGAGGAGTTGGCTGTTCCGATCCGGCGGCGCTTTCAGGGCTCCTCCGCGAGCCAACGGAAGAGATCGGCTGCCGTTTCCAGAAGCATATCGTCAAAATCATAGGCGTCCGTGTGAAGCGCGGGCGCCTTTTCTCCGGCGCCGAGATAAAACATGGCCCCGGGGCATTCCTTCTGATACCAGCCAAAGTCCTCCGAGGCCCGCCAAAGCTTCGGCATGGGCCCAGCCGGGACGCCCAACGCCTGGGCTGCGCTTATCACACGGGCGAGACAGGCTTCGTCGTTTCGAGTTTCCGGGAAACGGTCCCGGATCTCGCTGGAAAGCGTCAGACCGCCTTCCTTCGCCTCTGCCTCAGCAAAGGCCAGCAGCGCTTTTTCCAGACGATCCATTTCCTTTTCCTGCTCTGCCCGGAGGGTGAGGGAGATCTCTCCGCAGCCGGGGGAGATGCCGAAGTCGCCGTTTCCGAGCTCGATCCCCGTAATCGTACACAGCAGCATCCCGCTCGCCGGTTTTCTGATGAGCTCTTCGGAATACAGCGCGATCCGGGCCAGGGCTTTGGCTGGATTTCTGCCCTCCTCCGGTGCGCTCGCATGGGAGGTTTTCCCCTCCAGACGGATCCGAAGCCCCTCCGAAGCCGGCTGTGTCAGGCCTGCGCGGTATACGAGATGTCCTTCAGGATAGCCGGGCAGGTTGTGGAATGCATAGATTTCTTGGATGCCCTCCTGGGGGATCAGCTCCCGGCAGATCTTGCCGCCCTGTCCCGTTTCCTCTCCCGGCTGAAAGATCAGATACACCGTATTCTCAAGCTTTTTCTCGCTCAGTTCCAGCGCCAGTCCCGCCAGAGCGGCGCAGTGTCCGTCGTGCCCGCATGCATGAAAAACGCCTTTGCGGCAGGAAGCATACGGAAGGGGGCGCGTTTCCTGTATGGGCAGCGCATCCATATCCGCACGGAAGGCGATCCTTTTCCCGCCGGGAGCCCCCTCCTTCACCGCATAAAACCATCCCGGCATTTCCACCACACAAAAATCTGTGTTTTTCCGCAAAAACTCCATCAGAGTCTCCATGGTCTTATGCTCTTTCATGGAAAGCTCCGGCGACTGATGGAGCGTATGCCGCAGGGTTATGATTTTTTTCAGGTTTCCGTTTTGCATGATCTGCCTCCCAGCGTCATCAATCCAGTCTTGTATCGCGATCTCTTTGACGCTGCTATTATCCCTCCGCAGCCTGTTTCGGTCAAGCCATATCTGCTCTTTTCGATCCGCTTTTTCCCGTCCGGCCTTGACAAAAAAACGGCCGGTCCCTCCATACTGTTCGGGCTCCGTCCGATCGACAGCGGGTCAACGCCCGGTTCCCATGCGCCGGCAGAAGGAGACGAACCGTTTCTGTCGGACAACGGTTTTTTTGTGAAATATTCCTTCTTTTTTCAAAAAACGTAAAACAATGTCGTCTGCCTTGACATATCTCCTATTAAGGGATAAAATGGAATCAGAAAAAGCGGCACGAAAGGAAAAATACCGCGACAGCCTTTCGCCGGGAAGCATTTTTGTTTTTAGCTCGAACCTATATTTCTATCCTATGGAGAGAAAGATAAAACGTTTTATTCCCAAAAGAACAAAAACTGAAGGAGGTTCAACAATGAAAACTTCACGGAAACTCATGACTCTCGTCCTGGCCTGCCTGATGGTGGCAGGGGTGCTCGTCGGCTGCGGCGGCGGCAAGGGCGACACGATCAAGCTCGGCTGGATGGGATCCCTCACCGGCGAGCAGGCTGCTTACGGCATCTGCGAGAGCCAGACGCTGAAGATGATGGTCGAAGAGAAGAACGCTCAGGGCGGCATCCTCGGCAAGCAGATCGAACTCATCTGCTACGATACCAAGGGTGATGCTCAGGAAGCCGTGAACGTGGCCAAGCGTCTGTGCGCGCAGGACAAGGTCTGCGCGATCATCGGCCCCAATGCTTCCGGCCAGTGCATCGCGATCCAGTCCGTCCTCGACCAGTACAAGGTCCCGGATCTGTCCACCGTTGCCACCAATGAAAAGGTTACCGTTCAGGACGGCAAGCTGAAGGAGTACAACTTCCGCGTCTGCTTCCTGGATCCTCAGCAGGGCAAGATCGCCGGTTCCTTCGTCTATGACGAGCTGAAGTTCGACAAGGCCGCCATCCTGTACGACATCAACGACGACTATGCCAAGGGCCTGAAGGACAACTTCATCAAGGTCTTCACCGCCAAGGGCGGCACCATCGTGGCGGAAGAAGCCTACACCGGCGGCGATACCGACTTCACCGCTCAGTTGACCAAGATCAAGGAAGCCGATCCCCAGATCATCTTCACCCCCATTTTCTATCAGGATTTCATCATGATCCACAAGCAGGCCCGCACCCTGGGCATCGAACTGCCGATGCTGGGCGGCGACGGCTGCGCGTCCCAGGTTCTGTTTGACGCGGCGGATGCGGTGGATGGCTCCTACGTCATCAACCACGTCTCCCTGGTCGACCCGGCTGGCGACGATTTCCGCAAGCAGTATGCTGACAAGTGGAACGGCGCCAAGATGGAGCTGAACGGCTACATGGCCCATGACGCCTTCCTGCTCTGGTGCGCGGCGGTCGAGAAGGCCGGCAAAGCGGATCCTGACGCCATCGCCAAGGCCTACTGCGAAGTCGAAGTCACCGGCATGGCCGGCAAGATCAAGATCTCTGCCACCGACCACAACCCCGTCGGCAAGAGCGGCTGCGTTGAGCAGATCGACGGCAAGAACAAGACCTACAAATTCATCACCTACATTGCTGCCGACTGATCCTGATCCCGGATAGGTCCGACACCGGGCGCTCCCTGTATAAGGGGGCGCCCTATGCTAAAAGAACCTTAGGAGGCTGTTTATGGATCTCCAATACTATCTCCAGCAGCTGGTCAACGGCATCTGTTTGGGCGGCATGTACGCGCTGATGTCGGTGGGCTATTCACTGGTCTACAGTATTATGAGCTTTTCCAACTTTGCTCACGGCGGCGTCATCATGGTCGGCGCTTACGTGGGCTTTTTTGCACTGACGGCACTGAAGGTCCCCTTCCTTGTGGCCTTCCTTCTGTGCGGTGTCGGCAGCGGACTTTTGGCCGTTATCATCGAGCGGCTGGTCTATTCCCCCCTGCGCAAGCGCAGAGCGCCGTCGCTGTACTTCATCATCTCCGCCATGGGCGCGTCGATCTTCCTCGAAAACTTCGTGATCGCCACCATCGACGGCACCCCCCGCAACTACCCCACGCTTTTCTCCAACAGCATCAAGATCGGCAGCCTCTCGCTGGGCCTTGACAGCTTGCTGATGATCATCGTCTCGGCGGTCTCCCTGTTCGTCCTCATGATCATCATTCAGAAGACCAAGATCGGTCTGGCGATCCGCGCCTGCTCCTACAACGAAAAAGCCGGCACGCTGATGGGCATCAACAGCTCCCTGGTCATCTTCGTCGTCTTCCTGATGGGCGGTGTGCTGGCAGGCTTTGCCGGCATGCTCTACGGCATGCGCTTCATCGTGAAGCCGACCATCGGCCAGGTGACCAACAAATCCTTTGTCGCTGCGGTCTTCGGCGGTCTCGGGAGCCTGCCCGGCGCCATCGTCGGCTCCCTGCTCCTCGGCATCATGGAGATCTTCGTGGCGTCCATCAACTCCAGTTTGCGCGATCTATTCGTGTACGCCCTCCTGATCCTCGTTCTGATCATCAAGCCCTCCGGCCTCATGGGCAAGCCCGTGGAAGACAAGGCGTAAGGAGGATCGGACATGATTAGCTGGTATTATATCGAAGGCATCCTGATCCAATCCTGTTATACGCTGCTGATCGTGCTGGGCCTTTCCATCCTGACGGGCTACACCGGAATGTTCTCGTTCGGCCATGCGGGCTTCGTCTGCATCGGCGCGTATATTTCGGTCCTCTGCACGATGGGCTTCGGCCTGCCGTATTGGTTGGCGCTGATCGTGGCCGGTCTCACGGCCATGGTCTTCGGCGCGGCTCTCGGCAAGATCACCCTTGGCTTGAAAGGCGACTATTTCTGCATCGCGACCCTGGGCGTTGGCGAGGCGATACGACTGATCTTCAACAACCTGAACCTGAATCTGAACATCGGCGGCAAACAGTTCGTGCTGGACGGGGCCAAGGGCATCGCAAGCATCCCTCTGCATACGACTTTGCCGGTTGCGTTGGTCATCGTGGTCATCTTCCTGACCGCCACGGCCCTGCTGATGAATTCCAAGCACGGCCGCAGCATGCTGGCCGTTCGCGAGGATGAGCTGGCCGCCCAGATGAGCGGCATCAACACCTTCAATTCCAAGATGCTCGCCATGTGCATGTCCGCGCTCTACGCTGGCATCGCGGGCGGCATGTTGGCCCACTATTTTGGCTATCTGCAGCCCAAGATGTTCATGATGGTCAAATCCACGGAGTACACGATCATGGTCATCTTCGGCGGCATGGGCTCAATCACGGGCTCCGTGCTGGGCACCGTCCTGCTCTGCGCGCTGCCCGAGCTGCTGCGGGCGGTGGGCGACTGGCGTCTGGTCTTCTACGGCCTCGCCGTCATCATCATCATGATCGTGCGCCCGAAGGGCCTCATGGGCGGCAAGGAGATCACGGATCTCAAAGCGTTCAAAGCCATCGCCGGCCTGTTCAGAAAAAAGAAGAAGGATCCGCCGTCTGACGTTCCGGGTCCGGGAGAGGAGCTGCCGGTATGAAAGACATCACCTTTGCCCATCATGACCCGAATGTGGTGCTGGAGCTATGGCACGTGACCAAGCGCTTCGGCGGCTTGACCGCTGTGGGCGACGTCTCCTTTAAGATCAAAAAAGGCGAGATCTATGCGTTGATCGGCCCCAACGGCGCTGGCAAGACCACCATCTTCAATCTGATCACCGGCGTGTATGCGCTGACCGAAGGCCGCATTCTCTTCGGCGATACCGTGATCGGCCAGGGAGAGAACATCATCAAGGACGACATGCGCGAGACGGGGGTCAAGCCCTTCAAGAAAAAACCCTACGAGATCATGTCCAAGGGCATCGCGCGGACCTTCCAGAACATCCGCCTTTTCAAGAGCGAGACGGTCTACAACAACGTGTTGACCGCCTGCCACGCGGAGGCGGACTACAACATCTTCCAATCCTTGTGGCGCTTCTCCAAGGGCCCTAAGTGGCTGACCAAGTACTACTGGCAGGAGAAGAAGCTCCGCGAAAAGACGGAGGAGCTGCTCAAGATCATGGGCATCTGGCAGTATAGGGACATGGTTGCGGTGAATCTGCCCTACGGTCAGCAGAGAAAGCTGGAGATCGCCCGCGCGTTGGCGACGGATCCGAAGCTTTTGCTGCTCGACGAGCCGGCTGCCGGTATGAACCCCGAGGAGACCATCGCCCTGATGGACCTCATCCGCGAGATCCGCGACCGCTTCGATCTGACGGTGCTGATCATCGAACACCACATGGATCTGGTTATGAACGTGTCCGACCGCATCTTCGTGCTGAACTTCGGCAAACCGCTGGCCGAGGGCACGCCCGCGGAGATCCAGCAGAATCCCGACGTCATCGAAGCTTATCTCGGAAAGGAGGAAGACGCCGATGTCAATGCTTGAAGTCCGTGATCTGAACGTCTATTACGGCGGTATCCATGCGCTCAAGGGCGTCTCCCTCGACGTGGAGAAAGGACAGATCGTTTCCATCATCGGCTCCAACGGCGCGGGGAAATCCTCCCTGATGAACACCATCTCCGGCATCGTGAAGCATCAGTCCGGCGAGATTCTTTTCCGGGGTGAAAAGCTGCCTGCTCAGGCAAACAAGATCGTGAAGCAGGGCATCTGTCAGGTACCCGAGGGCCGGTTGATCTTCGCCAATCTGACGACCTATGAGAACTTGATCCTGGGCGCGTATCTGCGCAAGGACAAAGCCGCCATCGAACGCGATCTAAAGCGTGTCTACGAGATCTTTCCCCGTCTGGAAGAGCGAAAGAATCAGATCGCCGGCACCCTTTCCGGCGGAGAGCAGCAGATGCTGGCCATGGGCCGCGGCATCATGTCGGCGCCCGAGCTGATCATGCTGGATGAGCCCTCCCTGGGCCTTGCCCCCCTGCTGGTCAACACGATCTTCGAGACCATCAAAGAGATCAAGGCCATGGGGAAGACGATCCTGTTGGTGGAGCAGAACGCTCTCAAAGCGCTCTCCGTGGCGGACAACGCCTATGTTCTGGAGCAGGGCCGCATCACCATGAGCGGGCCCGGGAAACAGCTGTTGAAGGATCCGACGATCGCCGAGGCCTATCTCGGCCACGCCAAATAGAACAAAAGGGCAGGCGACCGGACCGGCCGCCTGCCGCGCGCATCAAGAATATTACTTTTCGGAGGACATGCAAAAATGGCAAAAACCGTGCAGGATGTCATGCAGTTCATTCGTGACAACGACATCAAGATGGTGGATTTCAAGATGGTCGATATTCACGGAAAATTCCGTCATGTGACCATTCCCGCCAGCAATTTTACCGAGGACACCATGACCGACGGCATCGGCTTCGATGCCTCCAACTACGGGTATGCCGTGGTTGAGAAGAGCGACATGGTCTTCATCCCCGACCCGGACACCATGCAGATCGATCCATTCTGCGAGGTGCCCACCCTGTCCATGACCGGCAACGCCATGGTGATCGACTATCCGCAGAACCGCCCCCTTGCCCAATATCCCCGCAACATCGTGGTGGCCGCGGAGCAGTACATGCGGGACAGCGGTATCGCCGATACCATGCTGATCCTGCCGGAATTCGAGTTCTATCTCTTCGATGACGTGGCCTGGAAGGTGGGTCCCAATGAGATTAGCATGCGGCTGGACGCCGAGCAGGCCTATTGGAACAGCGACGTCAACATGAAGGGCGTCATCGTTCCCAAGCAGGGGCACTACCACATCGCCAAGCCCCTGGACCGCACGTATGAGTGCCGCAGCGAGATGTGCCTGCTGATGGAGGAGGCCGGGATCCCTATCAAGTATCATCACCCCGAAGTCGGCGGCTCAGGCCAGTTCGAGATCGAGCCCAAGCTGGCGCCCATGTCGAAGATGGCGGACGATACGATGATGATCAAGTACATCATTCAGAACACCGCCCTGAAGCACGGCAAAAGCGCGACCTTCATGCCCAAGCCCGTCTACGGCGAGGCCGGCAGCGGGATGCATGTGCACATGCTGCTCCTGAAGGACGGCGAGCCGGTCTTCTCGGATGACAACGGCTATTCGCACCTCAGCAAGGAGGCCCACTGGTTCATGGGCGGTCTGCTCAAGCATATCGCTTCCCTCTGCGCCATCACGAATCCCTCCACCAACTCCTTCAAGCGGCTGGTCCCGGGCTTTGAAGCGCCGGTCACCGTGGGCTATGCCACCAGCAACCGCAGCGCGGTCATCCGCATCCCGGCCTACGCCAAGACTCCGAAGATGCGCCGCTTCGAGATCCGCAACCCCGATGCCACCTGCAACCCGTACTTCTGCTACGCGGCCCTGCTGATGGCGGGTCTCGACGGGATCGAGCATCAGATCGATCCTCACGAGAACGGCTGGGGCCCCTATGACGTCAACCTCTACAAGCTCTCGGATGAGGAGAAGGCCAAGCTCCACCATCTGCCCACGTCATTGGATATGGCGCTGGATTCCCTGGAAGCGGATCATGACTACCTCACCAAGGGCGGCGTGTTCCCCGAAACGCTGATCCAGAACTTCATCGCCGCCAAGCGGAAGGAATGCCGCGAAATGGCCGCGATCCCCCACCCGGCAGAGTTCGAACAGTACTACAACGTGTAAGAAACGGACGGAGACATTCCGCCTGCTCGTCCTCTAAACAAGAAGACAAGAAGCCGCCGATCACCTCGGCGGCTTCTTGTTTCCAAACCAGTACTGAATAACAATGTGATGATAAGACCCTACCCGCTTTACGCCCGCGGCTTCATTGTGGGGAAACTATTTGCAAATCTGGAGTTACTCGGCATAAATCGGTATTTCCCGTATTATCAGGCTTTTTTTCAAAGGGGCAAAAGTCATTAATCGTCATAAATCGGCATATCTTTTGCAAAATTGGTGTACGATTTGGTGTACTGGTGTATAGCATACGATTTGGCAGACTGCATATAGAGTATAGTAGGCTTCCTTGATGCTTGTGTCAATCAATACAAAACCGCCAATATTTTATTTGGCTTTTGATAAATTCATAAAGTAATCTCCGTGCAAATGGGAGGTAGCAATCGAAACTGCTCCCGAATCATAACTTCAGCTGTTCTTTCAAGGAAGTTGAAGAAACCGTGATAAACAGCTCTACTGGACAATTATTCGGATTTGAAGAAAATTGTCCAGTAACAGTGGACAAAATCGGTTATATGCGTTAAAATGTCCAGTAGAGTCAAGACTGTCTGCTGGGAGGCGTGTGAGATGATTAAACGCGAAAAGTACATGGAGCCCATCCGGGATTTTTATGATGGGGATCTGATTAAGGTCATTACCGGCATTCGTCGGTGTGGAAAATCCGTAATCCTTCAGCAAATACTGGAAGAGATTAAGGAACGGTCAGACAATATCATTTTCCTTGATTTTGAAGACACTGCAGTTTTGAATGCCATCCCGGATGAGATGACACTGCTGAATTATATTGATAGCCATCGGCAAGAATCGTTATGCTATGTTTTTCTTGATGAAGTTCAGAGAGTAGATGGATGGGCGGGAGCATGCCGAACACTCCGGATCAGAAACTGCTCAGTCTTTATTAGTGGCTCAAACTCCAAGCTTCTATCTAGGGAGTTTACGAAAGAACTATCGGGAAGATATGTTCCTTTCCGAATCAGACCATTTGTGTATAGAGAACTTGCTAAATATGGAAAAGAGCTTGGAAAGGAAATCACTCTCACTGATTACATTATCTGGGGCGGGTTTCCCAAGCGTATCGAATACAATGGAGAGAGTAGCCAGCGGATCTATCTAAATGAGCTGAACGAGACAATTATTCTGAATGATATTATCAACCGTTATAAGATCAGGAAAACCGAGGTTTTCAAACGGCTCGCCAACTATGTTTTACTGTCAAATGGTAGAATCCTCTCAGCAAGATCCGTTGAGAAATATATGAGAGGAGCAGGGCTGCCTTGCTCCATTACAACGATCACCAAATACATCGGATATCTAGAAGCAGCATATGCGATAGGGACAATAAAGAAGTATTCGGCAAAAACAAAACGTGAGCTGGAATACTATCTCAAAGTGTACGATGAGGATGTCGCTTTGAATTCCATCCGCGTTATGAATAACCGGTATGACTTGACTCACAATTTTGAGAATGTCGTTTACAACGAACTCCTTTATATGGGCTACAGTCTGCAGGTATATCATGACGGGCCTCAGGAAATAGATTTCGTAGCCAATAAAGGAAATAAGCAATACTTTATTCAGGTTGCTTATTCTGTGGCTGAAGAGAAAGCCTACGAGAGAGAGTTTGGCGCGTTTGCAAAGCTCGACAATTCCTGTCAGAAGATTGTTATTACGAACGACGATATTGATTTCAGTACCAGCACTGTGCGTCATATCCAGTTCAGGGATTTCGTGAATATGGACGAATTATCATGAAGGTAACCGCTTTGTCGAACACTCGACTACCTAGCGAGAGCAGGCACGATAACGCTGAGAGGTAGAATGGATGGAAGATAGGTTTATATTGGATGATCAACTGAATGCAGTGCTAGGCTATGGGGAACTATCTCTTTTGTTTCTGCGGCTGTACTATCAGGTCAGGGCAACCATTCCGGATGCGATCATTCGTGGCAATGTTGGTAAATTGATCGGCGTGTCTCGCCCGAACCAACGCTTCTTGTTCTATGCCTTGAAGGAGGAAGTATCTTATTCGATCAAATTCAGTAGTGGCGAGAAACTTGACTTCAATACGGATAACGATGCGCTCTACCGTACGCTTGTCGATCAATAGGTACAGAGAATGAACGAGTCGCCAGAGGCATTTTCGATTGGAGCAAGCGTAACGGCTGCAAAAAAGGATAATTCGTACCAAGATATTCCGGATTCAATGCGTCAAGATGATTCCGACAGGGACGATCCTCTTTTTATGGAGTTTCATGCCAATCCGGAGGAGTATCACGACATTGAGATCGCGCAACTGCCGGTATCCAACCGAGTAATCAATCATCTGAAAGGCATGGGCATCCACACCTTTGCGGATTTGCTCTTATTGAAACGGGATGAAGTGCGAAGGATTCCTCAACTCGGGGAGAAATCGATCGGGGAAATCTTAAGCATGATTCCGCGTGTTATCAATGGCAGCGTAGAGCTCAGCCCGGGTGACGCTATACGCAAGCAGAATGAAAGGACAGAAAGAGAGCTGCTGAATAAGCAGAAAAGGGCAGCATGTGGTGAATCCATACTGCAGGCCTGCTCCATGCAGCAATCTTCGGAAGTTACGATTATCGCGTGCGTAGCATTTCGGGATTTTGTGAAGGAATGGATAAAGCAGCAAGCCGATCGGATCAAGAACGAGCGCGACAGGGAGATTGCATTGCGTGTGTTGATTGAAGAGCAGTCGCTTGCAGTGGTCGGGTATGACTATAACGTTACAAGGGAACGTAACTACATTCTTTAGCACTTGCGATTTGTTGAAATCTGCGCTATTCTTCTTGTTGGATAAACTGAGACTCTGAAAGAAAAAGATTGAACTGCCTAATAACCGTAGATGCAAACTGGAAGAGGAGTTGACAGCGCATGACATGGAATCTGAACACAGTGGCCCTGTTGGTTCCGCTGTGCTTTATGCTGATCGGTCTGACCGTCACGGTGCTGAGCGACCCTTATATCAGCCGAAAACACCGTTGGGTCATGGGAATTATCCTTTTCCTCAGCACCGTGCTGATCGTTCAAAATCTGCTGGAGAATGATCTGGCCGCCGGCGAGCCGCGCGTGATGCTGCGCACAGCCGCTTCCGTTTTGGGCTATACCCTCCGCCCGGTGTTCCTGCTCCTGTTTCTCTATATCGTTCGGCCGGAAAAGAAGTATCTGGGCTGCTGGGCGCTGGCAATCGTGAACTGGGCCGTCCACATGACCGCGTTCTTCTCCCATCTGTGCTTTTGGATCGGTCCAAATAACCATTACCAGGGCGGGCCGCTCAGCAACACCTGCCTGATCATCAGTCTGATCCTGCTGGCGTATTTGTTTTATCAAAGCGTGCGGGATTATCGCACAGCTCGGAAACAGGATCTGCTGATTCCGGTGTTGGTCGTCCTGATGATCCTTATATCCGCTTTTTTGGACAAACATGCGGGATATTTGGAGCAACCGATCACCTTTCTCACCTTTGCCATCGTGATCAGCAGCGTGTTCTATTATATCTGGCTGCATCTGCGGTTTGTGCGGGAGCACGAGAACGATTTGAAAGCGAGGCAGCGGATGCAGATCATGCTCAGCCAGATCCAGCCTCATTTCCTGTATAACACACTTTCCGCGATCCAGTATCTTTGCGAATACGACCCCAAGGCGGCCAAAGAGACAACGGAAAAATTCTCCCGCTATCTGCAAGGCAACATGAGCGCCCTCAAGGACGATGGGGAGATCCCGTTCACGCAGGAGCTGGAGCATACAAAGATCTATCTGGATATCGAAAAGGTGCGCTTTGAAGACGCGCTGTGCATCGTTTACGACATTCGCTGCACGGACTTCATGCTGCCGACGCTGACCCTGCAGCCCATCGTGGAAAACGCGGTGCGCCACGGCGTGCGCGGAAAGAGAAAGAGCGTGGGAACCGTAAGAATCGGCACGCGGGAATATCCCGACCGCTACGAGATCACCGTTGCCGACGACGGTCCTGGCTTTGATCCCAACGCGCTGGTAATGGCCGACGACGGGCGCGAGCATATCGGCATCGCCAATGTACGCAAACGCCTGGAGCAGATCAGCGGCGGCGCCCTCCGGATTCACTCTGAGCTTGGGAAGGGCACCGTCGTGACCATTGAGATTCCGAAGAAGCAGGTGAACGCGATATGATGATTCTTGCCATAGATGACGAACCGAAGGCGCTCCGTCTCCTTCATGACGCCATTGCCGCAGCGGAGCCAAACGCCGAGATCGTGGATTTTTCGGACGGCGAGGACGCTTTGCTGGCCATCCGGGAGCAGCATATGACGCCGAATGTGGTTTTTTTGGATATTGAGCTGCCGGAAATGTCCGGGCTCGCCTTCGCCGTAGAGCTTAAGAAGCTCGCGCCGGAGACGAAGATCGTCTTTGTTACGGGCTTCCCCAAATACGCCGCCGACGCCTTTATGCTCCATGTGAACGGGTATATCGTGAAGCCTGTCTATGCTGACCGTGTTCGGGAGGAACTGGATCATCTGAATCTGCTTCCTGAAAAGCCGAAACCGGACAAGCTCCAGGTACGCTGTTTCGGGCATTTTGAAGTGTTCTGGCACGGAAAACCGGTCATTTTTCAGCGCAGGCAAAGCAAGGAGCTGCTGGCCTTCCTCATCGACCGCGAGGGGCGCGCCTGCACCGCCGAGGAAATCGCAGCCGCTCTGTGGGAGGACGAAGACAGTAACGCGGCCAAGGCCCGCATCCGTCAGATCCTGCACGACCTTCGTGCCACCCTTCGGGAGATCGGGATGGAAGAGCTTTTGATCCGGGAACGGCGGCAGCTCGCCATCCGTCGGGACATGGTGGACTGCGACTATTACCGGATGCTGGAGGGAGATATCGAGGCGATCAACGCCTTTGGCGGTACATACATGACGGAATACAGTTGGTCGGAGCTGACAACCGGACGGCTCCAGTTCAACAAAAAATAAGCATTCATAGCCAGAGACAGAAATCGGGGACGGTGTGCCCCGATTTTTTTGCTTTTTTCAGAGAATGGCCGTTTTTTGTAACGGTTGTGAACGCTTCGCGTGCTATCATTACTATGTATTGATATGCGGTTTTCTGTGAAAGACACGGTAAGGAGGGAAACTCATGACCATTCTCTGCGTGGATCGAAGTCTGTTGGGCTTGATGGATCTGAAGCACAAAGTGAAGGCTGTAAGGCCAAACGCCGTGGTTTACGGCTGCCGCGAACCGGATAAGGCGCTCTCGATCGCAAAGAGTGAGGGCTGCGACGTGTTGCTCACTGAAATTGATCTGGGCGGTTCTCAGCGGGAAGGCCTGGATTTTGCCCTGCGGATGCAGGCAATTCATCCTGCGGTCAATATCATTTTCGTCACCACCTTCGAGGAATCGGACTTCGCCCGTGATGTGATCCAGATGCGAGTCAGCGGCTTTGTACGCAAGCCATTTAAGCAGCAGCAGTTGGAGGAAGAATTCTCCAAGCTGCGCTACGCTGTGAAATGAATAAGTCATTTACATAGGATCGATGAAAAAAGGGGCGAGTATCATGGCAGAAAAGCAAGAATCAACATTGTTTCGGGAAAAGGCGATGGCACGTATTTCCTCACCGGAGGATCTGACGAGCTATCTTCGCGTCACGAGCCCCGGCATGTGGATCATTCTGGCGGCGGTCATCGCTCTGCTTGTGGGTGTATTTGCCTGGTCGGCGGTCGGGACGCTGGAAACAAGCGTGGACGCTACTGCCATCGTGCAGGATCACACGGCTCAGATCGTCGCGCCCGGCCAAAGCGCGGACGCGCTGCAGGCCGGGATGCCCCTGCGGATCGCCTCGCAGGAGTTCGTGATCGCGTCGGTGGACTATGACGAATACGGTCGGGCCACGGCCTATGCAGAGGTCTCCCTGCCGGACGGCAGCTATGACGCGACTGTCGTTGTGGAACAGACCCGCCCCATTGAGTTTCTGCTGGAAAGCAGGTAGTTTAGTGGTTAGTGATTAGTGGTTAGTGGGTAGAAACGATGAAGATAAAACCAACTCTCACGAAAGGCGTGGCCAAGGTGCCGGTGGTCATGCAGCTGGAGGCACTGGAATGCGGCGCGGCTTCTCTCGCGATGCTCATGGCCTATTACGGCAAATGGGTGCCGCTGGAGGAGGTGCGCCTGGCCTGCGGCGTTTCCCGCGATGGCTCCAATGCGAAGAATATCTATCTCGCGGCGCAGCACTACGGCTTTAAGGTCAAGGCGATGCGTATGACGCCGGAGTCACTCCAGAAAAACGGAAAGTTCCCCTGCATCCTCCATTGGAATATGAATCACTTTGTCGTGCTGGACGGTTTCCGGGGCAAATACGCCTATCTCAACGACCCGGCGCGCGGTACGGTCAAGGTCACGATGGAGGAGTTTGACCTAGCCTTCACCGGAATTGTCATCATCCCTACGCCGTCCGAGAGCTTCCAGCCGGATGGAAAGCGCCGGAGCACCATAGATTTCGCCCGCAAGCGCCTGATCGGCGCGGGCGCTGCGGTGGCCTTCGTCATGCTGGCGACGGTGATCTCCTATCTTTTTGGCATCGTCAACTCCGTGACCTCACGCATCTTTCTTGACAGACTGCTCACCGGGCAGAATCCGGATTGGCTCTACCCGTTTCTTTCGGTGCTGATCACCCTGGCGGCGATCCAGATCACCGTCGCGTGGGTGCAGGCGGTCTACTCGCTGAAGATCAACGGCAAGATGGCCGTGATCGGCAGCACCAGCTATATGTGGAAGGTGCTGCATCTGCCCATGGAGTTTTACTCCCAGCGCCTGGCGGGCGACATCCAGTCCCGCCTCTCTCTCAACAGTTCCATCGCGGGAACGCTGGTGAATACCTTTGCGCCGCTGCTGCTCAACTCTGTCATGATGGTGTTCTATCTGGTGCTGATGCTGCGGCAAAGTCCGCTGTTGACTCTGATTGGCATTTCCACGCTGATTCTGAATGCCGTGCTGTCAAGAGTCATATCCAACAAGCGTATGAACGTGGCGCGTGTACAGATGCGCGACGCCGGGATGCTGGAGGCTACGACGGTCACCGGCATTGAAATGATCGAGACCATCAAGGCCAGCGGTGCGGAAAACGGCTTCTTCCAGAAGTGGGCCGGGCATCAGGCGGCGGTCAATTCCCAGAGCGTGGAGGCCGCGAAAACGCAGCAGACCATCGGCATCCTTCCGGCCTTTATCGGGACGCTTGCCAACTACGCTGTGCTCCTTCTCGGCGTATGGCTGACCATGCAGGGCAAATTCAGCCTCGGCGCGGTCATGATGTTCCAGGGCTTCCTCGGCTCCTTCATGTCCCCGGCCATGACGCTGGTGAGCGCCGGACAGACGATCCAGGAGATGCGTACCCAGATGGAGCGGGTGGAGGACGTCATGGAATACCCGGAGGATGTAAACACGGCGGATCATCCCCAGTCGGAGGAAAAGCTGGAAAAGCTCAGCGGAACGGTTGAACTGAAAAACGTCACCTTCGGCTACTCCCGGCTGGATAAGCCCCTCATCGAGGATTTCTCCCTGAGCCTGAAGCCCGGCGAGCGCATTGCCCTGGTCGGTGCGTCCGGCTGCGGCAAATCCACCATCTCTAAGCTCGTTTCGGGCATATACCAGCCCTGGAGCGGAGAGATCCTGTTCGACGGAAAGCCCCGCAGCGCCTATCCGCGGGATGTGATGGTCGGCTCCCTCGCTGTGGTCGATCAGGACATTATCCTCTTTGAGGACAGCATCGAAAACAATATCAAGATGTGGGATGACACCATCATGGATTTCGAGGTGATCCTCGCTGCCAGAGACGCGCAGATCCATGACGACATCGTGCAGATGCAGGGCGGCTACCGTCACAAGCTGAGCTCCGGCGGGCGGAACCTCTCCGGCGGGCAGCGTCAACGACTGGAGATTGCCCGCGTGCTGGCGCAGGATCCCACCATCATCATCCTGGACGAGGCTACCAGCGCACTGGACGCCAAGACGGAATACGAGGTCGTGAATGCGATCCGCGACCGGGGCATCACCTGTATCGTCATTGCCCATCGGCTCTCCACTGTACGCGACTGTGATGAGATCATCGTGCTGGACAAGGGCAAGGTGGTCGAGCGCGGCACTCACGACGAGCTGATGGCTCTGGGCGGCGCTTATGCCGACCTGGTGGCGAACGAGTAAGGGGGTGAGCAAATGGGTTGGTTTGAAAATCAGATCCAGGACCGGCGCGAAGCCGATCAGCAGCTCCTGGAGGATTCTTTTCTCCGCATTGCCGGCGTGGTCATGGGCGAAAGGGACGCCCAGCGGATCGGCGACGCGCGGATCATCACGAAAAGCGCGATCGATGAGATCTTAAAATACTACCACTATAAACCCTCCGAACTGCCGGAGAGCATCACGGACGGCGACGAGCAGCTGGACTATTGCCTGCGTCCCCACGGCATGATGCGCCGCAGCGTGGAGCTGAAGAAGGGCTGGTATAAAGACGCTTACGGGCCGATCCTGGCCTTCCGCAAGGACGACGGCAGCCCGGCGGCTCTGCTGCCGGGGGCGGTCTACGGCTATACCTTCAAAGATCCGGCTACCGGAAAGGCAGTCCGGCTGAACGCCGAGACCGAGCAGCTTTTCGATCCGGACGCGATCTGCTTCTACCGGCCGCTGCCGCTGAAAAAGCTCGGCATCCCCGATCTTCTGCTGTATATGAAGCGCTGTGTCTCCACCAGCGACATTTTCATGATCGCCTTCGCGGCGATCTCAGTGTCTGGCGTGGGTCTGCTGATCCCCCGCCTGACCAAGGCGCTGACAGGACCGATACTCTCCAGTGGAAGCGGCAGCGCGCTGATCGGCCTTGCGATATGCCTGGTGTGCGTATCGCTCTCCATGCAGCTTTTCTCCTCGGTCAGCGCCATGGTGTCAAGCCGCCTGGAGGCCAAGACCTCTCTGGGCGTGCAGGCCTCCATGATGATGCGCCTCATGTCCCTGCCGGCCAGCTTCTTCCGGCAGTACAGCCCGGGCGAGCTGAAAAGCCGCTCCATGTCGGTCAACCAGCTCTGCTCCATGCTGATGAGCATGGTCATGACGACGGGACTGACGAGCCTTACCTCCCTTTTGTACGTCACGCAGATCTTCCGCTTCGCGCCGAAGCTGGTCATTCCCTCTCTGCTGATCGTGCTGGTGACGGTGGGCTTTTCGGTGGTCACGACCCTTGTGCAGATCGGCATCAACCGAAAGAAAATGGAGCACGCGGCCAAGGAATCCGGCATGAGCTACTCCCTGATCTCCGGCATCCAGAAGATCAAGCTCTCCGGCGCGGAAAAGCGGAGCTTCGCCAAATGGCTGAATCTCTACGCCGAGGGGGCGGAGCTGACCTATAACACGCCGATGTTCCTGCGGGCCAATGCCGCCATCAGCACGGGGATCTCGCTCATTTCCACGATCATTCTCTATTATCTCGCGGTGAAGAGCGGTCTGAATCCATCCACGTATTTTGCCTTTACAGCGGCCTACGGCTCGCTGATGGGTGCGTTTACCACGTTGGCCGGCACGGCCATGAGCGCCGCCCAGATCCAGCCGATTTTAGAGATGGCTGAGCCCTTCCTCAAAACCGTGCCGGAGACACAGGAGAAGAAAGAGATCGTCACCAATATCAATGGCAGCGTGGAGCTCAGCCATATTTCCTTCCGCTATGACGAGGATTCGCCGTATATCCTCAATGACCTGTCTCTCAAAATCAGACCCGGCGAATATGTGGCCATCGTGGGCCGGACGGGCTGCGGCAAATCTACGCTCATGCGCCTGCTGCTGGGCTTTGAGAAGCCGGAAAAGGGCGCCATCTACTATGATGGCAAGGACATCGAGAGTCTGGATCTCGGTTCCCTGCGCCGGAAGATCGGCACCGTCATGCAGCAAAGCGGCCTCTTCCAGGGAGATATCTATTCCAACATCGTCCTCACAGCGCCGGGCCTGTCCATCGACGAGGCCTGGGACGCCGCGGAAAAAGCCGGGATCGCCGACGATATCCGCGCCATGCCTATGGGGATGTATACCATGGTCTCCGAGGGCGGAGGCGGCATCTCCGGCGGGCAGAAACAGCGGCTGATGATCGCCCGCGCCATTGCACCGAAGCCGAAGCTCCTGCTCTTTGACGAGGCCACCAGCGCCCTGGACAACAAGACCCAGCGGCAGGTCTCCGAGGCGCTGGACGCCATGGGCTGCACCCGCGTGGTCATCGCCCACCGGCTCTCCACCATCCGCCACTGTGATCGGATCCTTGTGCTGGACGGCGGGCGGATCGTGGAGGACGGCAGCTACGACGCGCTGATCGAAAAGGGCGGCTTCTTTGCCGACCTGGTGGCGCGGCAGCGCGTGGAGGCGGAGGCCTGATATGCCGGAGCTTCTGAAGCCGGACTTCGAGACAGTGTTTGAAGTCTATTATGATCGCGTGTACAAATACGCCTACACGATTCTGCTCAATCGGGAAAATGCCGAGGATGTGGTGGAGGAGACCTTCCTTGCCGCCTATGTCGCCTATCCCGGCTATGACCCGGCGCGCTCGTCTCTGGCTACCTGGCTGACGCGCATCGCCCACAACAAGGCGGTGAATCTTGTACGCTCCGCCCGATACTGCCGGGAGACGGCGTTGCCGGAGGACTTCGCTGATCAAAGCCCCGCAGAACAGGACGAGCCCCGGTATACGGTGCTCTGGCTATATGCGCGGCTGACGCAGGAGGAGAGAGAATTCCTTGACCTGCGCTATGTCATGGGGCTTACAGACAAGGAAGTCGGTGCGCTGTACAGCCTGGAGTCCAAGGCAGTCAACAAACGCTACCAGCGGCTTTTAAAGCGCTGTCGGCAGCTTTTGGACGGCGGGGAAAAAACCTGAAAATAGTGTAAATCCCCTGTCTCCAATCGGAGTTCTGCCTTGTATATAGGATAGAGCAGTCGTGAGACCGAGCTAAATAAACAAAAAGGAGGTCAAAACCATGAACGAGAACCTGAAGAAATTCCTTGAGGAAGCCGGTAAGAACGAGGAGCTGAAAGCAAAGCTGACCGCGCTGACTGACAAGGAAAACGCAGTAGAGAAAGTCATCGAGATCGCCAAAGAGTATGGCCTTTCCCTTAACGCTGAGGACTTTAAGCCTGTCGATGGAGAGGAGCTGTCTTTAGATCAGCTGGACCAGGTTGCCGGAGGAGCGTCTTCCAATAAATTCATATGTCCCTATTGCGGTATGGAATTTGACAAATACGGTAACATTTTGTCTGAGATGGAACGTACATGGCATATGGCACAGCATTATTTGGAAGAGAACATCCCCAAATAAGAGTTGTTTGCCGGAAGTGCCAAATCCGTTATCTATTGGAACCGACATGGGTTGGGTGCAAGCATATGCTTCCAGGCAGATTAAAGAAAAGTAATGGTCAATACGGAGGGAAAACCATGAGCGAAGAGATCAAAAAGGAAGCACAGGATGTGGAGCTGAATCCGGAGGAGCTGAAACAAGTTTCCGGGGGCTTTACCAACCATGATAAATGCGAAGAAAGATTTATTATTTCAGAAGAAGAAATGGAAAAAATGAAAAGAGGCATTTGCCCGGTTTGCAACAAAAAAATCGAATCCGGAACAGATATAGATATAATGATAGTTTGGGCGCATGCGAAGAACTGCAAAGGGTGATGCTTGAAAGAAACGCCCCTGTCTCCAAACGGCGGGCTGTCTTCTACATAGAATAGAGCGGTCATGAGACCGATCTAAATATTTTTTGAAAAGGAGAAAAACAGATGAGCGAAGAGATCAAAAAGGAAACGCAGGACCTGGTGCTGGCTCTGGACAAGCTGGAGCAGGTCAGCGGTGGAAGCACAGGTGCTAATGACATGAAGACTTGCCCTGTCTGTGGCGGAAGTGTTGCTGCAGCAGATTTTGTAAATCATATCAGGTCTCATCCGGAATTTGCCAATAATCTGGAGGAAATATTAAAAGCTATACAGCAATTAAATCAGCAGAGCCGGGAAACTGAGATAGGCATAGTCGAAAGCTGATGATAGCAATGAATAGGTTCCTGATAGAAATAATCGCAGAAAAGAAATAGTCAATACGGAGTGAAAAACCAATGAGCGAAGAAATCAAAAATCTGAATCCGGAAGAGCTGGAGAATGTTGCGGGAGGAATGATTGGCCAGGGAGTCAGCGGCGGGTTTGAAATCGTCGATGGTTCCGGCAACGGCAACGCGATCGGGATATTATAATACCTTGGAAGAGGCAGAATTCGCTGCTTCCGGCATTTGTCCGCGTTGTGGAAAAGTCTTTTCAGACACACAGGCAATAGATAACCATATCAAAGAGTGGGCATCCGGCAAGAAGTGAACGCAGAAAGGGAACGCAAAGAAAGGAAACCAAACCCATGAGCGAAGAGATCAAAAAGGAAGCGCAGGACGTGGAGCTGAACCCGGAAGAGATGAACCAGGTTGCAGGTGGTGGATTTGTGATTAATGGGATTGAAGGGAAAGAAAAAGAATGCCAATTATGTGGGAAGACGTTTCTTTCGTTTGGTTCAAATTACTGTGATGCATGCAAATGGATTAAGGAACATGGTATTTCAGAATAAGAGAATATTACATAACATCAATAAGTAACTGTGGAGGCAAGTGATGAAGCTAACGAAAGAACAGAAAGACAAGTTGGAAGCCTTGAAAACCACTGCGGAAATCAGGGCCTTTTTCGAGGCGGAAAGCATTGAACTGAATCCTAATGAGCTGGAATGGATTGCGGGAGGCACCGCCGCTTCCGAAAGTGGCGGTCATTTTGAGATCGACTACGCTAATCACAAGGTGCGGTATATTGACGATGCCGGCAATGTGATCTGGGAAGATGACTTCTACGAATATGAGCATTACTTCAATAAACTGGATTGAACAATTGCCGTCCACAGGAAAGGAGAGCAAACCCATGAGCGAAGAAAGCAAAAAGGAAGCACAGGACGCGGAGCTGAACCCGAATGAGCTGAAACAAGTTTCCGGGGGCTGGACCGACCCTTTTGAACGTGAAGAAAGAGTTGTTTTTTCAAAAGAAGAATTGGAAAAAATGGAAAAAGGCATTTGCCCAATATGCAACAAAAGAATCGAATCTGGAACAGATTTCATGAAAGTTTGGGAGCATGCGAAGAACTGCAAAGGGTGATGCTTGAAAAATACGCACCTGTCTCTAACCGGCGGGCTGCCTTGTATATAGAATAGAGCGGTCATGAGACCGAGCTAAATAAACAAAAAAGGAGAACAAAACCATGAGCGAAGAAATCAAAAAGGAAGTACAGGACACGGAGCTGAACCCGGAAGAGCTGGACAAGGCCAGTGGAGGTTACACCGAGTATTCTCCTGGTGCGCTTTTCAAAAACCGCTTTATATTTACCGAACAGGAGGTCCAAATCATACAGAGCTTGCGTGATGTAACACTTGAAGCGGGGCGCGAATATACTGCGGACGAGCTTGAACGTTTTGGCATCGGAGAAGGCACCTCGGCTTCCGTCAGAGAATTTTTGGGTAGCCTCGGTATTTTTAAGTCGTAATATGCCTGCCTTACTGTCACGATTTTAAAAGGAGAATAGAGCCGTGAGCGAAGAGATCAAAAAGGAAGCGCAGGATACGGAGCTGAAACAGGAAGATATGCATAAGGTCAGCGGTGGCTACGTCATTCACAACGATGATCCTATGCCCTCAATCTTCTGCTCAAAATGTGGCGCAGAAATGATTAAGAAAGGAAATGACTACAGTTGCCCTAACGGTTGTAAATAACGCAAGCCGCTAGAGCAGAGACACCTTGTCCCTATTCCCCTGCGAACAAGGAATGATCGGAGAAATGACTATGAGCAAAGCACATGACCGGGACATAGAAGAGCTGCTGCGCGGCGCCGCGTTTCCCAACCCCGCCCACAAGGAGGCCTTGCGGCAGCGTCTTTTCGGCGACGGGGCTGAGCTGGAGCTGGACGATCTTGCTCTGGCGGCGGGCGGTCTGGCCGAGCCCTTCGTTCCCCCGGAGGCTTGGCCGGATGCAGGACAAAAAGGAGCGAACTGATGGAGTACACATGGTCCCGCGCATTTGCCGACGGGAGAGAGGCGGCCCTCATGGGCGACAGCGCCGAAAGGCTGCTGGATGCCTGCCGGAGGCTGTCATTCGCCGGTGCAAAAACCGCTTCCGGCCTTGTGGAGGCGCCGCTTCTGGGCGTGCCGGAGTACGACGCCCTGGTTATCCACAACCCTCGCGGCCTGCTTTCCGGCTGCCTGGTGGCCGATTCCTCGCTGACTCAGGCACAGGAGGTTTTAGATTGGGCGGCGCAGAGGAAGCCTTATCCGCCCTACATTTTCTTCGAACTGGACGCCGCCGGGTCAGGATCCCTGTCTGGCATCCACTGCAAGATAGAAGGAAATCTGAAGCTGGCGGAGGCTTTCTTCCGCACCGTGGGGGAGCCGGAGCGCTCGAAAGCCTTCCTCCGGCTCGCGGATCGGCTGCCGGAGGGCTGGTACGCCCGCCATGCAGGGGTCTTTCCCGGGCGGGATATCAACAGCACCCGCATGGAAGTGGAGCCCTTTACCCCGGAGGCAAGGCAGGCCTTGAGCGATCCGACCTATGTTCGGCGCTGGCTGGACGAGCTCGGCTTCACCGCTTATGACGATATCATGTGCTCTGACATTGCCCGGCTGGCGGCGGTGGACACGCCGATTTCCGTTCAATTCGATTTCCTGCCCGACGGCACATTTCTTCCGGTGCTGTCCCTCTTATCCATGTATGAGAACGTGCGGCCGGACTGCGGGCCGCTCTTCGCGGAGGACGGCGCGCTGCGGCGGCTCTGCCTGCTCTATCAGGAGATGGGCGTCTCCGACGGGCGCTGGCGCCTGCTGGAGCCCTGCCTCTTTTCCACCCGACGGGGGTTCCGGATGCCGGACGGCGGGATCGAACTGAGTTTCCACCACTGCTTCCCCTGCGGCACCAAGGCCAAGTGGCGGGAGGGCAGGCGCACAAGCGCGAAATTCTATCTGCTGCTGGACGCCTCCCGGGTGCCCTATGACCCCGAAAAGATCGGCTGACGCGGCAGCGGGGATAGACTAAAGAACAGACAAAGGAACAACAAAGTGATCAGATACTTTACTCTTTCGGAAAACTATAGCCTGCGGGGCTGGAAGTTCCTGCCCTATGCGCTGCAGGCACTGAACTTCGCGAAGACGGAGTTTTTCCAAAAGCCGGATTTCAAACTGCTCCTCAACTGTGACGGGCACACGGCCATCGACTGGGACGCGCTGACCCCGGAACAGCAGAAGAAGTATGAAGAGTGGGAAAAATTGGGCTTTATCCGCCCCTGTGACGGGTGGCAGCACCTGCTCCCCGAGCAGGAATACCGCTTCTATCCCGCCCGCTTCAAGGAGTATGTCCAGTGGTCGATCACCGGGCGCTGCAACTACCGCTGCCGCCACTGCTTTATGTCCGCACCTCACGCGGCCCAGGGCGAGCCCACCTGGGACGAGCTCATGACCATGCTGGACGCCTTCGAGCGCTGCGGCGTGCGCAATCTGCAGATCACGGGCGGCGAACCCATGGTCCGCAGGGACTTCTGGGAGCTGGTGGACGAGATCCTCAGGCGGGGACTGACGATCACCACCCTGTACTCCAACGGGCTGCTCGTCACGGATGAGTTTCTGGACAGGCTGGAGGCACGAAAAATCTATCCCTCTATCCAGTTTAGCTTCGACGGCGTGGGGCACCATGACTGGATGCGAGGCATCCCCGGCGCGGAGAAGACGGTGCTGGACGCCTTAAAGCGCTGCCAGGATCGGCACATCCCCACCTCGGTCTCCATGGTCATCTGCCGGGAGAGCGCGCTCTGCATCCGGGAATCTGTGAACCTCATGGCTTCCCTGGGGGTCCGGAGCATGAAGGTGGGCAACGCCTCTCCTCTGGGGGAGTGGAGGAACGAGACCGAGCACTTCCTCAGCCGGGACGAGGTCTATCAGACTTACCTGGATTACATTCCCCATTTCTTCGAGGACGGCGCCCCGCTGAGCCTGATCCTGGAGGGCTTCTTCGATTACGACAAACCGACGGATTCCACGTCGTCCTGGTTTGAGAAGGATATCAAGGAAGAGTATTTCGGCAAGGTTTTGATGTGCGCCCATGTGCGCCGGGGCATCTACGTCAGCCCCAAGGGGAACGTCCTGCCCTGCATGTCCATGGTGGGCGGCCCCATCGAGGAGCAATTCCCCAATATGCTGGAGACGCCGCTGGAGGAGATTCTGGACGGACAATCCACCTATATGACCATCACCTCGGCCAGAATCGGCGACTTCATGGAACACAATCCAGACTGCGCCGTCTGCGAATACCGGACCGACTGCTGCGGCGGCTGCCGGGCTCTCGCCGTCCGGGACCATCCCACGGACTACCTGTCCGTGGATCTGGACACCTGCCGTTATTTCAAGGGCAGGTGGAAAGCAAAAAAGGATGCTCTGCTGCGCCAGATCGGCCGGCTTTAAGCATAATGAATAAAAAAGCAGGGAGGAAAACAACCATGGCAGAATTATCCAAAGAACTGTACAACAAGCTGCTGTTGGCGGACAGCCAGGAGGAAGTGGCGGAGCTTCTGAAAGCGGGCGGCCGGGAGGATATGTCCGCGCAGGAGGTCTGGGAGCAGGTGCAGCAGCGCCGCGCCCAGGACGGCGTGGAGCTGAGCCTGGACGAGCTGGAGGACGTGGCCGGCGGCAGGGACTGGATGGCGCAAGGCTGCGCGGCGACGGTGGAGAGAGGCAGTGACTGCTGGGGAACCGACAGCTGTGCACTGATCAATGTCGTATATGAACCTGCGGCGCCCAATAGCTTCTGCCCCAAATGTGGCAGACAGGCTGTTTGGAAAAACTACACGGTCTTTTGTCGGAACTGCGGAGAATACAGAGTTTCCGTTCACGGTCTGTAATTCCGGACGTTTTTGACTGCGCCGGATCGGCCGGTCTTAAATATATTAATCAAAATAGGAGGAACAACATATGGCAGAATTATCCAAAGAGCTGTACAGCAACTGGAGGAAGTGACTGAGCTGCTGAAGGCCGGCGGCTGTGAGAACCTGCCCGCGGAGGAGGTCTGGGAGAAGGTGCAGCAGCGCCGTACCCAGGACGGCATGGAGCTGAACCTGGACGAACTGGAGGACGTGGCCGGAGGCCGGGACTGGATGAAAGAAGGCTGCGCGGCGACGGTGGAGCCCGGCAGCGACTGCTGGGGCACCGACGGCGGCTGCGATCTCTGCAACATCGAGTACACGAATCTTCCCAACTGTAACTGCTTCAAATGCGGCAGATACAGCGCGATCCGGACGGCGTACTGTTCCTATCTTTGGACTACCACTGTTCAGTGCAGGTACTGCGGCGAAGTGAAAGAACCCATTTAAGTGATGCGTCGGCTCAGGCATAATAGAAGAATCACAGGAGGTAAAAACAATGGCAAAAATATCCAAAGAACTTTACAGCAAGTGGAGGAAGTGACTGAGCTGCTGAAGGCCGGCGGCTGTGAGAACCTGCCCGCGGAGGAGGTCTGGGAGAAGGTGCAGCAGCGCCGTACCCAGGACGGCGTGGAGCTGAGTCTTGAGGAGTTAGAGGATGTGGCCGGAGGCAGGAACTGGTGGACGGAAGGCTGTGCCGCCACCGTGGAACCCGGCAGCGACTGCTGGGGGACTGACGGCGGCTGCTATGCCATCAATCTCGATTATGAGTGGATGCCCAACGAAAAATGCCCCAGATGCGGAAGCTGGGCCTGCATCGTTAACCACTATGATAATCAGCACAAATACCGGGTCCTTTGCAGAAATTGCGGAGAATTTGGCATATATTGACTAATGTCTTGGAGCGACTGGCCGCGGATTACCCCCAGCTCTACCTGAATCCGGATACCGACACGCAGGAGACCTACCGCCGCGTGGTCCTGCGGGGCGAAGAGCCGGAACGCAAGAGCCTTACCCACTACCGGGGCGATCCCGCCGAACGGGAAGAGATCGCCGACACCCCCGCCGGGCAGGTGCGGGTGGTCACGCTGGGCAACCGACAGGATTTTGAGCTGGCGCTGCGCAGCCTGATGGCGGCCAAGGACGGGCCTCTGACCCCGATCCCTGCAAGCCAGGGCGCGGCCATGCTGACGCTGTTCAACTGGCCGCGCATCCACGCCCATCTGGCGCTCTACCCGGAGGAGGAGCGGGCGGCGGAATTCAAACGCTTCACCGCCGTACGGGAAAACTATGTCGATATGCTGGTGTTGCTGTCCCGCGGGCCGTACAGCCACGTGGACGCCGCCGCGGTGGGCGAAACGGAGGCGGCGTGGCTCGAGCATTCCGACACCATCCGCCGCTATCACGAGCTGACCCACGTGATCTGCCGCAGGCAGTACCCCGGTGACGTTGCCCCCATCCGGGACGAGCTGGTCGCCGACGCGGTGGGCCTATATGCCGCCTATGGGCGCTTTGACCCGATGTTGGAGCGCCGCTTTCTGGGCATTGATGACGACGGACGCTATACCGGCGGACGGCTGGGAAACTACACGGATACGCCGGAGACCTTGACTGGGGCGGTCTGCGCGGCGTTGGAGCGCATCCGGGCTGTTGTTGAGGACAATCCGGCTGCAGAGCCCTTTGCGCTCATCGGCACGCTGATGTCGGCGGCGGATTTGGAAGAAAGGAAAGAACTTGCAAAGGAGAGACAAGCATGATTAAAGAAATCAAAGAGAAGAAAATGGATATGGAACTGGACTTCGACAAGCTTGAGCAGGTCAGCGGAGGCGGCAAGCTGCAAGACCTTATCAACAGGATCGTAAATTCCGGAAAAGCGCCCGAATACAAAGAAATCCTCCAGACCCAGGGAAAGGCTGCCGCCGCCGCTGCGTGCTGCGCGGACAACCCAGATCTGTGCGGCTTCTGCGCCGCAGCTGTCACGATGCTCAAATAGGCCGGGAAGACCGTTTCGACGGATGAGACTGACCATGTATAGAATCTGTGAAAATCCTGCTGAGGGGAGAAAGCTCACGCTTGCCGAGGATGGCGATCTGTGCGTCTATAAAGACGCACAGTGGCAAAGGCTTGGCTTTAACGAGCGTTTTGCCGGGGAGTTCCCGCCCTGCACCTTTCAGGATATCCTTTACGCCCGGGATGATTTTTACGCCGCCGGTACAGCGGACGACGGACAGGCGGTGCTTTACTCCTCCCTGACGGGAGAGCTCTGGACACCCGTGAATCTGACAGAGCATCACTATTGGGAGGAAAAGGGGCGGCTGCCGAAGGGCGGCGCCGTGAAGCTCTTTTTCGAGCCCTGCATGGATCAGCTCCTGCTGGTCAGCGTTGGCGGAGATGTGGCGATCCTTCCGGAATGCCCGAAATGCGTGAAGATCCTGCATCTGACGGACCGCGCGGTGACGGACGCGGCCTATGAGGATCACCGGATGACCTTCACCTATGACGACGGGGAAACGGAGACCTTCTCTCTGGCCACCGCGGACCTGATCCGAGTGTCACTGAGCTTTGTGAAGGAAGCCTGCGCGTCAGGCGGCGAGCTGATCGACGTCCGCCCGCAGCACCGGCGGCTTCAGGAGGGGCCGATCCCCTGCACCGCCGCTGTCGATCCTGAGGAGCTGGACGATTACCTCAAGGACAAGGCCCCGGATACGAGGCTGTTCTTTATCTGCAGCTTCGGTACCGTCGCCGACCAGGCGACCTGGCATGCCTACCGCCTGGGCTTTCGGAATGCGCGCTCTGTCGGCGGCTGGCACAAGGGGACGCATATCGACTGATGCGGCGCGGCGAGAGCGGCGCCGAGCTCCAGGGCAAGCCGTAACGATGATCTGGCATAGAACAGACAAGCATCTGATCTAAATTATTGAAAGGAGAACGAAACCATGAGCAAAACCATTGCAGAAGTTTACGAAGAAGTCATGAAGAGCGCCGAGCTGCAGAAGGAATTTCTGTCGGCGGAGCAGAACGGCAGCATCGCGGCCTTCGCTGCGGCCCACGGCTGCGAGGCGAGCGCCGAGGAGGTGCAGGCCTTCCTCAAGGGCAAGCTGAACGAGGACAAGGAGCTTTCCCTGGACGAGCTGGATCAGGTCGCCGGAGGGAAGGGCGGCAACCAAAATAACAACATCGACAACGATATCAATATTCAGGTCGACGGCAACAACAATAACATCACGAACCAACCGTGATGCTGTACCCGGAGCTATCCATCGGGGAATATCTCCTGATGTTCTCCGACGCGCGGAACGCTTTCTCCGACGCCTGTGTTCAGCAGGCGTCGGAGTGCGGCCGCATGTACTGCGAAAAATCCGAGAATGTATATAGGGGCTTTGTATGTACGGCCATCGAAAACGCCGAGGAGCGCATCCTGTACGCCTATACAAAGCCGGAGTATCGCAGAAAAGGAGTCTTCACCGCTCTTGCGGAGCATGTGATCAGGACTTCAACACGTGGTATCCGTGTCTCGATCCCGGAAAAGCATCCCTGCTTTGAGGCGGTGGACGCCGTCTGCGCCCGGCTCGGCTTTCGCCCGACGGAGAACCTGCACACCTACAGCTTCGACAGTTCGCAGAAAGCAGCCTGGCAGAGGGTAAAGGCGGCGCGGCGCTTTGACACCGGGTGTGCCCGGCTGCAGCGGCGAGGTTGCGGCGTCGTGTCCTTTGCCGAGGCAGACGAGGGGCTATTGCGGCAGATCCGGGACTCTCACAGCACTGCGTTTCGTAATCCGCTCGATCCTTCGGCCTTCTTTCGGCACCCGTCAAAGAAGCTGTCGATGGAGTTGAGCTTTGCCGCGGTGAAGGAGGGCAGACTTCTGGCCTATACGCTGTATTCACAGCCTTCCCGGGATGCCGTAGTCCTGGAGCAGATGGCAGCCTCGGCGGACGCCCGTGGGAGCGGTGCGATCCTGCTGCCCCTGGTTCGCTCGGCGGATCGCTTTTTTGAAAGCGGGTATGCCTATTGCTTTTTTGCCATCTATGAGCACAACACGGCGCCCAATCTGATCTGGGCAAAGCTGGGAAAAGAGACGTCCTTTGAAGGGAAGGTCACACACAATTACCGAAGACAGGCTGCGTTATGCCTCACAACGGAGTGCGCGGAGGCAAAGCGGCTGCGTGAGCTTGGCCGTGAAGACGAGCCGGAAGTGCTATGCAAAGTATAAAAGCCCGCGTTTATCGCGGGCAGGAGGACAATATGATTTCATTGCGAGGACCGAAACTGAAAATCCTTGCCGCCGTGCTGGCGGTGATCGCCCTTGCGGCGGGGATCTATCTCACCTTTTTCCGCTCGCAGGGCTTTGTAAAGACGACGGGCACCATCGTGGCGCTGCGTGAAGACAGCAGCGACGACAGCACCGCTTACTTCCCCACGGTGGAGTATACCGTGGATGGGAAGACCTATACCGGCGAGCTGGACACCGGCAGCGGCTCCTATAAGGTCGGCAAGACCATCCCCGTTCTGTACGACCCCAATGACCCGGCGGTCGTTCACGACGGAAGCGGCGTGGGTATTTATTTCATAGCCGTGGGCGCGGTGATCCTCCTGATGATCGTCTTCTTGACAGTCAAGCAGAAGACGTCCGTCAATAAACTTAAGGAACGCCAGGGAGAAATCCAATATCTCCCATCGGAGAAGGGTGAAGAACGAGAGTTATACTTTATCACCGACCTTGGAACACCCAAATTTGGTCATCGCATCGAGGACAAAGACCGCAGAGTGCTTTATGAAGCCAAGATGACAAAGTTCACGTTACTTTCCGCATATGTGTTTGACTTTATTGATCATGAGAAAAACCAGACAACCCATCATCTGATTGGCCACACAGAGGAGATGGACTGGAATTCCATCCTGATCGACAATCATAATACATTTACACTGGACGGAATGGATGTGTGGAAGCACTTAAGATCCATAGGAGTCACCATTGACGCACGCTTTGGCAAAGCGGAAGGAATTATGCCCAGTTATGATATCAGGAAAGACGGCGAGCATCTGGCCTATGCGGAGAATACCAGCCACTTTGTCCACGAGGAGGATGCCGAGCAGCATAAGGTTGCGAGCAAAATCCCGAATCCCATGTTCTTCCGTGTTTTTACCGATGAAAAGAATCTTGACCTGCTATTTATGATTTTAGTGGCCATTGCCCGCAGCGGAGCAACTGATGAGCGCGGGGGAAGCCGCCGTATGCTGCTTAATACTGTCAAGGGCGAATGATCGGATATAACAGAGTATTGGAGGAACAGAAGAGATGGAACAGCCGGAGAACAAAGTAATCCGCAACAACAAAAGAACAGTTGTGATTGCGGTCATAATCCTGGTCGCGATCATAGCGGCAATAGCGGCAGGGGTTATCCTCTCAAAGCGGTCAGCAAAAAGCACACCGCTGTCCAACTGCTGGTCACCTGATTCAACGGCTGCGCAAAGCTTAAGAGATTATGTAAAACAGGTGACCGATCCGAAGAATGAAGCCGACTTCATTCCCGAGAAAGACCGTATTGCAGTATTTGATATGGACGGGACGCTGACCTGCGAGACGTACTATACCTATTACGATACGATGATGTTCATCGAATATTGTCTGGTCGATCATCCAGAACGGGTATCGGACGAACTGAAGCAGATAGCCGCCTCCATCAGACCCGGATATACAGCGGATGAGAACCTGGCAAGAAACTTTGCGAAAGCGTACGCAGGAATGACCATGGAGGAGTTCTATGAGTACGCAGTCGAGTTTGGACAGAAGCATACGGCAAGCTTTGACAACATGCGGTATATCGACAACGCCTATCTTCCGATGGTGGAGTTGGTTCAATATCTGTATGAAAATGGCTTCACAATTTATGTGATCAGCGGTACCGAGCGGACCACTACCAGGGCGATTATCGCTAATTCTCCCTACAGGGATTACGTCACACCCAACCATGTGATAGGTACAGATTTCGAAGTCAAACAGGTGGGATACGAATCTGTCTCGTCGAATATGGATTTCAAATATGAGAACGGTGATGAGCTGATCATTACCGGAGGCTTTATCCAGAAGAACCTTAACGGTAATAAATCCATCTATGTCGAAAGAGAGATCGGTCAGCGGCCGGTCCTGGCATTTGGCAACAGCGGTAGTGATACCAGCATGATGAATTATACGATCGACAGCAGGAATCCGTATCCTGCGCAGGCGTATATGATCGTTGCGGATGATGATATCCGGGAATGGGGCACTCAGGATTGGGAGACAAAGTCTGCGGATTACGCTGCAAAGGGATTTATCCCGATCTCCATGAAAAATGACTTTGCCCGGATCTACGCAGACGGTATTACCAAGGCCGAACAGCAGTATCTGGAGCCTGAAGCATATACCGCTCTGGATTACAGCATAGCGGACAATTGGGCATACTTTGAAATGGGTGAGGACCGGGATGTCGATGTCTTCCTGATTTGTCCGACTGTGGACACAAGAAGCGAAACAAACTCTTTTGATCTCAATGACAAACTCAAAAGTAATTTCATCTATGCTCTCGATCTGGAAAAGGGTATATACGAGGAAACAGGGCGTCTGTTTTCTCCGTATTATCGTCAGATGTCGATCAACGCATACAGTCTGCCGGGGGCAGAGCGGGATAAGGCCAGGCAGGTCGCCTATGAGGATATTTCCGCCGCCTTCCGCTGGTATCTTGATCATGAAAACGAAGGCCGCGGGATCATTCTCGCCGGGTTCTCCCAGGGCGGAGAGATGTGCCTGGAAATCCTGAAAGAGTATTACGGCGGGGAGAGCGAAGAGGCGCAGGCTCTGCGTGACAGGCTGATCGCCGTCTATTCCATCGGCTGGAGCGTTACCGAAGAAATGACGGAAACCTATCCGCAAATCATACCTGCGTCCGGAGAGACAGACGTCGGTACAGTTGTCAGCTTTGACTGTGAGGATGGAAATGTGACCGAGACGATTATTATACCGGCGGGCATGAAAGCACTTTCCATCAACCCTCTGAATTGGAAGACGGACAGCACGGCTGCCGATAAGTCACTCAACCTCGGCGCAGTCATGCAGATCGGTGGCGAGCCCATCCCGGCTCTGTGCGGTGCCTATATCGGCAGCCGCGGCCAGCTGGTCGTGACGGATATTAATGCGGCGGACTATCCTCCGGGCCTTGATGTTTTCCCGGAAGGTGCATATCACCTGTATGACTACATGTTCTTCTTCACGAATCTGAAGGAAAATGTGGCTGCCCGCACAGCGGCGTGGTCGGCAGGGCAGGAAGCGGACATCATTCTCTCGGATGATTCCTCCAGCTTTGTGCTGCTGAGCGAAGCCGTACCGGATGCCATCCTGGAGATCCGCTACTATTCAACATACAATTTTGTCGGTGACCGCATAGAAGGATACGAGGAACCGCTGGCCATGCTGACTGAAGAGGCTGCAGCCGCACTGAAAGAAGTCAGCGATGAACTTGTGAGTATGGGCTACCGCCTGAAGATATTTGACGCTTATCGACCGCAGATGGCCGTTACTCATTTCATGAACTGGGCCCTGGATACGGAGGACACACGGATGAAAGAATATTTTTATCCTGATCTGGATAAGGATGTCCTCTTCCCGCAGGGCTATATTGCGGAGCATTCCGGTCACAGCCGCGGCAGTACAGTGGATCTGACGCTCTTTGATATGAATACGGAGCGCGAAGTGGATATGGGCGGTACCTTTGACTTCTTCGGAGAACTCAGCCATCCGGATTATACGGATATCACGGAGGAACAGTATGCCATGCGCATGCTTCTGCGCGAAGTCATGATGAAGCACGGCTTCCGTCCGCTGGAGGAGGAATGGTGGCACTTCACACTAGAAGACGAACCTTATCCGAATACATATTTCACGTTTCCGATTAACAGCGATTCACTTGATGACGCAGCGTGAAGAAAGCTTAGCAAGGCTGAACAGCAAAGGATGAACGAACAAAAGAATAACGGATTCCAGGTCTGGCATGACAGCGGCAGAACCTTGTTTTTTGCGCTCATCGCCGAGATGGATCTGGTAGTCAAGAATTTAATCAACATTTTCTTCATAAGCCGGTTTCTCGGTGCGGATGGCGCGGCGGCCTACGAGATCGTGATGCCCTGCGTAATGGTCGCCAGCGCCTTCGTCGCCCTGGGCTACAACGGCGTTCAGGCGGTCTGCGCCAAGGACTATGGCGCAAGAGATTTTGAGGCCTTTGAGCGACATAAGAATGCGGGTTACACATGGATCCTCCTCGTGATGGCCGTGCTGACCCTGCTCTTTGCCGTGTTTCAAACGCCGATGCTTGACCTGCTCGGCGCAAACGAAGGAAGCGAAGCCCTCGCGCAGCTCAGCCGGGAGTGTTATTCGCTGTTCCTGCTGAACTTCATGCCGCAGGGCCTTTTCAGTATTGCAAGCTGCCTTTTGTTTTTTGAAGAGCGGCAGAAGCTGCTTATAACGAACCTCATTCTTTACGGGATCATGCTTTCCGGCGGCGTCCTTGTTACCGTTACCGATCCATCCATGGCAGGTTATATGACGATGAACATCGTCGGTATAGCCGCCGCGGATCTCTATATTATCCTGTCCGCCTTTGTGTCTCGCCGGAGGACCTCCCGGGCAGCCTTTACCGCGCTTCGCCTTCGGCCTGCAGACATCCGGGACGCCTTTTTTACAGGAATGCCTGACTTCATGGAATATGGCTTCGTGGGCGTTCTGTATCTCGTGGAGAATCTCTATCTGCTCTCGCGCTTCTCGGAATCGGTGATTGCGGGCGTCGGCGTTTTTGAAGCCATCGACAATTTCCCGGAAGTAATCTGCGTTGGCTTCAGCTTTCTGGTGACTACGGTGCTGGGAGAGCGGGTCGGAAAGCGCATCAGCATTTCCCTCGAAAAGGACGGTAAAACGGCGGACAGAGAGCTCCACGACGCCGCAAAACGCCTCACCAGGGGAGGCGTCCTCGGCTCTGCGCTGATCGCGGCTGCACTGCTGCTGTTGGCCCGCCCGCTGACCGGCCTTTTCCTCACAGGGGATGACCCGGCGGCTGTGAGCAGCGCTGTCTGGCTCACCGTCTCCTGTGCGCTCGGCTTTGTGTTCTATATGCTCAATTCCGAGCTGGTTTGCTATTACAAAATAGTGGGTGCTTACGGTCAGGCGCATGTGATTTTCTTCGCGGAAGCGCTGCTGTTTCCGCTGGCCTTCAAGCTCCTGCTCGGCGAGTTGTTCGGCGTCGTGGGCTTTTGCCTCGGCGGCTTTGCGGGAGAGCTGGCCGCCTTCCTGCTGAACCTGTGCCTTGTATGGAAAGCCGCCGGGCATTTTCCGACGCGTCTTTCGGACTTCCGTATGGACAAATATCTGCTCCGCCAAGCGCAGGCGCAATCAGAATCGAGGTCGGAAATATGAGACAAAACGGCTTCTGTGAGCATAAGTTCCGCTCCATGCTGCTGACCGGCACCTTCACCATGGCGGTTATCTACATTATGCTCCTGTGCGACAATATCATTGCAGGCTATTTTATCGGAGAATCAGGCGTTGCGGCCATCAACGCGGTCACACCCGTCACCGGTATCGTAACCTTTTTCTCCACCGTCATTTCGATCGGCTCGGGCATCCTCTACAGTCGGGAGATCGGCGCGATGAACAAGCGCCGCGCGGACGAGATCTACGGACAGGGGCTGATCCTGAGCGGCGCTATCTCGGTGATGGGCGCGCTGCAGTTGATCCTTTTGCGAGACATGTATTTCAAAGCAAATGGGATCAACGGTGAGATCTATGAGCTTGCGTTGGTCTATTATCGCTGGACCCCGCTCAACGCCGTGCTCAACGTCATGGTCTCGTATCTGAGCCAAATGGTCTATACCGATGGGGACGAGACCTGCAACAATGTCTGCTACGGCTGCCAGATCGGCGGGAATATCCTGTTTTCCGTGCTGTTGGCGAGCCGCTTTGGAATGCTCGGCATCATTCTGGGGACGATCATCGGCAACGCGCTGGGGCTTATGGCCTCCCTCTGGCACTTTCTCCGCAAGAGCAACACGCTGCATTTTGTCTGGCATCTGTCCGTGTCCGATCTGGTGCAGAGCGTTCGTTTCAGCATCGTGGACGCGGTGATCTATCTCTGCTGGGCGGTGGCGGACTATGTGTTGATCGGCCATGTCTCAGCCCACTATGGCGAAACGGGACAAGTCACGCTGGCGGTCGTGATCAGTCTGATCGAGTTCGGCGTGGTCATGGACGGCGTTGGTCTTGCGGTGCAGCCTCTTTTGGGGACATACCTGGGCGAGAATAATTACGTGATGATCCGCAGGCTTATGCGTGCTGCGATCAAGGCCGCCCTGGCCGAAGGGCTGATCGCCAATCTTCTTGTGTTTCTCCTGGCCAGGCAGTTTTGCGGTTTATTCGGAATCAGCAGCGGAGCGGCGCTGCTTCCCTCTATCCAAGCCGTCCGGATCGTCTGCATGGGCATGGTCTTTTGCAGTGCGATCTCCCTGATGACCTCGTATTATATGCTGATCGACCATGTGGGGCTGTCGGTGGGGATCACTTTTTTGAAGGACGGGTTGCTGTATTCTCTCCTGCCCGTCCTTGGCTCGGTGCTTTTTGGACAGGCGGGGCTTTGGTCAGCCTTTGCCGTTGCGCCGCTGCTGGCGCTGGGGCTGTCTCTGCTGTATATTCGCCTTCGCTATGGCAAGGCACGCTTTCCCTATCTCCTCGAAGGCACGGAGAAGCCGATTCTTGTCCTTGATGACACTCTGACGAAGGAAAGCTGCGTCAGGCTGTCCGAGCAGGTCAATGAAGCGCTGCGTGATCGCGGATTCAGCGACAGAAGCGCAACACAGGCGGCGCTCTTTACCGAGGAGATCGGGCTGACCCTGATTGAAAAGAACAAGGCGGTCCGAAAGCCGCTCCTTGTCGAAATCTCGCTTCTGTTTGAGAAGGACTCCGTCCTGCTGATCGAGCGGGATTCCGGCGTGATTTTTGATGTGACCGATCCAGAACTGAAGATCGACGGCCTGAGCAGCTTCGTTATCAATGGCCTTCTGAACGCGCAAAAGGAGAAGGCGTATCTTACAACAACAGGATATAACCGCAATATGATACGGTTTCCCAAACCATAAAAATCATTTTAGCCTGGAGGTAAAAATCATGCTGAATATCACAAAAAACACCAACGAGACTGAGCTGACCGTCTCCCTGACCGGGCGGCTGGACACCACCACCGCGCCGGAGCTGGAGAAGGAACTGAGGGACTCTCTGGACGGTGTGACAACGCTGGTCATCGACATGACCGCGCTGGATTACATCTCCTCCGCCGGGCTGCGCGTGCTGCTCTCCGCCCAGAAAACAATGAACAAGCAGGGGGAGATGAAGGTCGTGCACGTGGGTGAAACGATCATGGAGATTTTTGAGGTTACAGGATTTTCAGATATCTTGATAATCGAGTGAGCAGGAGTCCTGCTGACCGGAGGAAAAGACAGTGGGGGGGAGATACGCCATGCCGGAAAAAACGGTAAGAGAAATGACAGCGTTGGAGAGAAGGCATTACTCTCTGGAAGCGCGCATGTTTCACGCAGTTGAAATGGCTTCCGCTGTCCTCGGCCTTGTTGCGCTGCTGCTCAAAGAGGCGGAAATCGACCGCGTGGATACCATCGGCGGCGTTGACTTTCATGTGGGTACGCTGCACTGGCAACCGGTAGTAATCATGCGGTCCGGGATTGGGAAGGTCATGGCTGCCTCCGCTGCGACGGCCACGCTGAACAATTACCCGATCTCCAAGGTGATCTTCACCGGTATCGCGGGCGGCGTCGGCGATGAGACGCAGGTACTGGATCAGGTGATCGCAACGCGCCTGGTGCAGCACGATTACGGCACGATCACCAACGACGGCTTTGTCTGGTCCAGCGGTGTTACCGGAGAAGAAATGGGAGAAAAGGTCTTCTATACCTGCGACCCCGATCTGGTGGATCTGACCTTCGAGGCTGCCGTTCAGGTGGTAGGCGAGGATCACGTGCTCAAAGGCACCGTTGCCACCGGAGATCAGTTCGTAGCCTCCGAGGAATACGTTCGCCGCTTGCAGCAGGATTTTGACGCTATTGCCTGCGAAATGGAGGGTGCTTCCATCGCGGCGGTATGCACACAGTATGGGATGCCCTTCGTGGTGATTCGCGCGATGTCAGACAAGGCGGACGGAAACGCCCATGAAAGCGTTGACAATATGGGCGATCTCGCGGCGGACAATTCCAGCCGGATCGTCATTCAAATGATGGACGCCATGCGGAGTTGACGCATGACACTGATGAGGAACGGAAAACAGAGGAAGAGGAAGATGGTTCATAGGAACAAAAGAAGAATGACAGCTTTGGCCTGCTTCCTGGCTCTGGCGCTGACCATGCTGACCGGCTGCGGCACAAAGGACAAAGAGGAGATCACCTCGCTTGACCAGCTTGGCGAGCCGGGTACGAAGATCGGCGTACCTGGCGACATGCTGGAGTTCGAAACACTGCAGCAGGATTATCCCGAGGCGGAGGTCTTGGTCTATGACAACTATCCTCTGGCCTATGATGATGTTGCCAAGGGCAGGCTTGACGCCTATGTGTATGCCCGTCGTGAAATGGAGTTTGCCATAGAAAACGGAACGGCAGGCGTTCGTCTTCTGGACGAGAACTACAGCAAAAACACCGTCGCGGTCGGGCTGTCTCCCATTTCGCCCATCCCGGACCTTCAGGAAAAGATTAATACTTTCATCTCGGAGCTGAACGCGGACGGGACGCTGGACGATATGTATATGCGCTGGGTGATTCTGGCCGACGACACCATGCCGAAGATCACGTTGCCTGAGCATCTTACGGTCCAACTGCGAGTCGGCACGACCGGTACCGTGATGCCCTATTCCTATTACGTCGGGACAGAGTTGCGCGGGTACGACATTGAGCTTGCATACCGCTTCGCGGCCTGGCTCGGCGCGGACGTCGAGTTTAAGATTTACGATTTCGGCGGTATCGTTACGGCTGCGGAAACAGGAGATGTGGACTGCATCATGTCCAACCTCTATTACACGCCGGAAAAAGGAGAAGCGATTCCGTTTTCCGATCCCCTGTTCGATGTGGAGGTCACGGCCATGGTGCGCGCAACCGGCGAAGGGTCGGAAGCATCGGACGGCACGGTGAGCTGGCAGGACTATAACGGCAAAAGGCTCGGCGTTCTGGTGGGGCCCCTGATGGAGGACACTGCCGCGGAGTTTTTCCCCGACAGCGAGTACCTGTACTTTGACAGCTATCCGGACTGTGCGACCGCCCTGCTCACAGGCAAGATCGACGGCTTCCTCGGCGACGAGCCGGGAATGATCTCCATGCACGCCGAGCAGCCGGAGATCGACTATATCCATGAACCGTTGACAGAGAACAACTACGCTTTTGCTTTCCGGAAGGATGATCCTGAAAGCGCTGCATTGTGCAAGGAACTGAACGAGTTTCTGGCGCGCGCATGGGCAGACGGCACCATGGACGAGATCGCAGAGATCTGGCTCGGCGTGGATGAGGCGCGGAAGGTCGTGGATATGTCCGACCTGACCGGAGAAAACGGCACGATCCGGGTCGTGACGACCTCCACGGATATGCCGTGGTCCTACATCAAAGACGGGAAGAACGTCGGCTACGATATCGACCTTGTGGTGCGATTCTGCCGGGAGAGGGGCTACTCGCTGGAGCTCGGAGATGTGGACTTTGCCGGGCGCATCCCGGCAGTACAGTCGGGAAAATATGACTTCACCACCGATATGAATGTGACGCCGGAGCGAGAGGAGCAAGTGCTGTTTTCCGGCCCGACGGCCCACGGAGGCATCGTACTCGCGGTGCGCTCATCGGATTTGACCACGACAGGTTCCGTCGTAGCCAAGGGCGGATATGGAAGCGTTGACGAGCTCGCGGGAAAGCGGATCGGCGTCGTAACGGGCACGATCCACGACAGCCTGGCAGCAAAGCGGCTTCCCACGGCGCAGATCGTCTACTTCAACACGACCGCGGATATGATCGATGCGCTGAAGGCGGGCAAGATCGACGCAATGGCCCGGCCACAATCGGGAGCTCTCTTCATAAGCTATGAGGATAAGAGCATCACCTGGCTGGACGAACACCTGACGGACGCGGATGTCAGCTTCGCCTTCCCGAAAACGAAGGACGGAGCCGCGCTGCGCGAGCGTTTCAGTGTGTACATCCGGGAGCTCCGTGAAAGCGGTGAACTGGAAACACTGCGCGAGAAATGGTTCGGCGAGGATGAGTCCGTCAAAACCATGCTCGACATTTCCGCGCTGCCTGCGACAAACGGAATGCTGCGCCTGGCGGCCACGGGTACGCAAATGCCGTTTAACTATGTCCGGGACAATGTCATTGTCGGCTTTGAAATCGAACTGGCCGCACGCTTCTGCGAGGAAAACGGTTTTGCGCTGCAGGTGGAGCAGATGAATTTCGACGGCGTTTTGGCCTCTGTTCAGGCCGGAAAGTGCGATTTTGCCTGCGCGTGCCTTGCCGCCACGGAGGAGCGCAAGGAGAGCGTGGATTTCTCAGAGCCGCATTTCGCGGAAAGCGTGGTGTTCGTAGTCCTCGACAGCACAGCCGGGAAACAGGAATCGTTCCTTGACGGTGTCCGGGCGAGCTTTGAGAAAACCTTTATCCGGGAAAACCGCTGGCAGCTCTTTGTCGAAGGCATCGGCACGACGATGCTGATTACCGTGCTGTCCATCCTGTTTGGTACGGCACTTGGCTTCGGCGTGTTCATGCTATGCAGGAACGGAAACCCCGTCGCCAATGTCCTTACCCGCTTCTGCGTGTGGCTGGTGCAGGGAATGCCGGTGGTGGTGCTGCTTATGATCCTGTACTACGTCATCTTCGGCAAGATCGCCATCTCGGGAACGGCGGTGTCGGTCATAGGTTTTACGCTGGTGTTCGGCGCGGCGGTATATGGGATGCTCAAAGCTGGCGTTGGGGCGATCGACCGTGGTCAGACCGAGGCTGCCTACGCCTTGGGTTACTCGGATCATAAAGCGTTCTTCCGCATCGTGCTGCCTCAGGCGATCCCGCATTTTCTCCCCTCCTATAAGGGACAGATTACCGCACTGATCAAGGCGACCGCCGTTGTGGGCTACGTCGCCGTGCAGGATTTGACAAAGATGGGCGATATCGTCCGCAGCCGAACCTATGAGGCATTTTTCCCGCTGATCGCCGTTGCGGTGATCTACTTCGTTCTTGCGGCGATCCTGACCTTCCTCGTGAATAAGGTCGAGATCCGCATCGACCCGCGCAAAAGATCACGCAAGGAGCTCCTCAAGGGGGTGAAAGCCGATGATTGAGCTCAAACATCTGAGAAAGCAATACGAAAACGCCACGCCTCTGAAGGACGTGAACGCTGTTATAAACGATGGGGATGTGATTTCCGTGATCGGGCCCTCCGGCACAGGAAAATCCACGCTGATCCGCTGCATCAACATGCTGGAGCGGCCCACCGGTGGGCAGATCCTGCTCGACGGTGTGGATATCACAGCGCCGAAATATGATCTGACGCTGGCGAGGCGCAGGATGGGCATGGTCTTCCAGTCCTTCAACCTGTTTGGGCATTTGACGGTCATTGAGAATCTGATGCTCGCACCCATGGACATTCTGAAAAAGTCAAAGCAAGAGGCCTATGATACCGGCATGGCGCTGTTACGGCGTGTCGGCCTCGCCGGGCGGGAATTCCAGTATCCCGAGCAGCTCTCCGGCGGGCAAAAGCAGCGCGTGGCCATCGCGCGGACGCTGGCCATGGATCCGGATGTGGTATTGCTGGATGAGCCGACCAGCGCCCTCGACCCCACCATGGTAGGCGAAGTGCAGGCGGTCATCCGTGATCTTGCGCAAAGCGGCAAGACCATGATGATCGTTACCCACGAAATGAACTTTGCCCGCGCCATCTGCAACAGGGTGTTCTATATGGACGAGGGCGGCATTTATGAGGACGGCACGCCGGAGCAGATCTTCGATCATCCTAAAAAGGAGCTGACACGGCGCTTTATCAAGAAGCTAAAGGTTCTGGAACTCAACGTCGAAAGCCGCGACTACGACTTTATCGGTGCCGGAGCGGAGATCGACCGCTATTGTATGCAGAACGATATTCCTCCTCGCACGAAGTATCGCATTCGTCTTGCTTTCGAGGAACTGGGGCAGCAAATGCTGCTGCCGCTGCTGGGGAGAACACCCATCCATGTGACGCTGGAATATGCCCCCACGGAGGAGCAGGTAACGGTGACCGTTGCCTACGGCGGGGAGCGTTTCGACCCGGCGGAGGGGGATAACGAACTATCCTACATGGTCCTGAAACGGGCCGTTGATGATCTGGCCTTTTCCTTTGACCCCGAGAGAGAAGCCGGCAACGTCGTTCGCGTTCTGATTCGGGAAAAAGCATGAGAGGATAAACTTTGACGAAATAACAGGAACAGCTCATTACAGATGGGTCAACTTGGTGTATAATATAGGCCGAGTAAAAGGAAGCTTACATAAACCGAATGAACACCAAAACGCTCATATAAATGAATTAGAACAAAGAAATCCAAAACTAACGAAACAGGAGGAAAGAACATGCTGAACATTGAGAAAACAACCAACGCATCCGAACTGACCGTCGCCTTGGCTGGGCGATTGGACACCACCACGGCGCCGGAGCTGGAATAGGAACTGAAAGCGTCTCTGGACGGCGTGACCGCCCTGACCATCGACATGGCGGCACTGGAATATATCTCCTCCGCCGGGCTGCGGGTGCTGCTCTCCGCCCAGAAGGTCATGAACAGGCAGGGAGAAATGAAGGTTCTCCATGTGAACGAGACGATTCTGGATATTTTTGAAGTCACCGGCTTCTCGGATATTCTGACGATCGAAAAAGGGAGGAGTTGTTCAATAAGATCGCGCACGAGGCGTGTTGCCCCGGAATGCGCAATAGATAAGGGGTGAACCAGATGTTTGAAAGACACATAACCCGTTCGGAGCTGCTCCGCTGCGCCCTGTGTAAGGATGCGCCCTGTACAGCGGCCTGTGAAGCGCTCGACCCGGCCCGAATCCTGTGCTGCCTCTGGTTTGACGATGAAAAAACGGCGGCAGCAGGCTTCCCGGAGCATAGCCCCTGCGCCGCTTGCCCGGCGCCCTGCGAGGATGCCTGCGTTCGCGCGCACCAGGTTCCGATCCGCAGGCTGCTGACACGCCTTCACGCGGAGGTAAAGCCGCAGCTGGAGATCGGCGTGCCGGAGGACGAAGACCGCCTGCGGACAGAGCTGTGCGGCGTCCCGCTGGAAAATCCCTTTCTGCTGTCCTCCTCGGTGGTGGCCAGCACCTATGATATGTGCGCCAGAGCCTTTGAAGCGGGCTGGGCGGGGGCTGCGTTCAAGACGATCTGCTCCTTCCCGATCCACGAGGCTTCTCCGCGCTTTTCGGCCATCACGGGGGACAATGGCAGCATCATCGGCTTTAAGAACATCGAACAGCTCTCCGATCACAGTGTGGCGGAGAATATGGAGATCTTCCGCCGCCTGAAAGAGAACTATCCCAACAAATTCATTCTGGCCTCCATCATGGGCCAGAACGACGCGGAGTGGGAGGAGCTCTCCCGGCTCTGCGAGGAAAACGGCGCAGACGCCATTGAACTGAACTTCTCCTGCCCCAACATGGCGGACGGCGGCCTGGGCTCGGATATCGGCCAAGTGCCGGAGCTGGTCGAGCGCTTTACCGCCGCGGCAAGACGCGGAACGAAGCTCCCGATCCTGGCAAAGCTCACGCCGAATGTGGCCGTGATGAGCCCCGCGGCTGAGGCAGCCAGGCGCGGCGGCGCGGATGGACTTGCCGCCATCAACACGATCAAGAGCATTATCGGCGTGAATCCCCATACCTATGTCTCCTCGCCTGCGGTTCACGGGAAATCCGCCGTGGGAGGCTACAGCGGCAACGCCGTCAAGCCCATTGCCCTTCGCTTTATCGCGGAATTGGCTCAGAATCCGGCCCTGCAGGGCATGCATCTGAGCGCCATGGGCGGCGTGGAAACCTGGTCAGACGCGCTGGAGTTTATCCTGCTCGGTGCGGGCAGCGTTCAGGTCACCACGGCGGTGATGCAATACGGCTACCGCATCATCGACGATCTCAAGGCGGGGCTCAACTATTACCTGTCGGAGAAGGGCTTTGCCCAGGTCGGCGAGGCGGTGGGGCTTGCGCTGGATGCTGTCAGTGATTCGACCGATGTTCTGGAACGCGACACCGTTGTTTTCCCGAAGTTTCATCGGGAGAAGTGCATCGGATGCGGCCGCTGTGTGATCTCCTGTGCCGACGGGGGACATCAGGCGATCCGCTTGTCAGACGATCGCAGACCTGTGCTCGACGGACGAAAATGCGTAGGCTGCCATCTGTGTGTGCTGGTCTGCCCGGAGAAAGCGATCTCTTCCAGCCGGAAACGAATCAGGAACCGATCTGACAAGGGAGCTTAAGGCGCGAAAATCATCAGAGGGATCATGCTCGAAGGACTGTGTGCGGCTCTGCCCGGAAGGTCAGGAACGAGCCGGGCGAGGGAAGATAATCTATGGGAAGAAAGCCGTCGTGGGGCTTCCGGTTCACGGGCGTTTCTGACGATCGACTGAGGGAATCATATGAACAAAGAAAAGCGAAGAGGCGGCATCATCCTACAGGTCGCGATTTTGTTTGCGCTCGGCGTCCTGACCACTGGACTGCTCACCTATTTCTGCGAGCAGAAGCTCTCCGGGGATAATGTGGAAAAGCAGACTAAGATTTATGCGGAGGAGATTGCCGACGAGGTGAAGCGCTCGGTCATGGAATACCCCGCGTACCAGTGGCTGCTGCAATACTGGTATGAAAACGCCGGCGAGATGGACATCGAATACGACACGGTGTTCAGCGCGGAGAGCGAAACCGCGGAAAAATGCCGGCTGCTCGCGGAGCGTCATCCGGAGCTCCAGCTCCGCTATGCCGACGCGGCACAGCTAGCTGCGCTGTCGGAGGAGGATCAAAGACTCTACGCGGAGATCGTGTATTCCTGGCTCATCACGCGCGTGGATCAGATCAAGCAGGCCCACGGGATCGACTATCTGTTCTGCGTAGCGACGGAGGAACCGTACGATACACAGTTTTTCCTGTTCAGCGGTGCGGATCCCGGCGCCGTGCGCGGAACGAACTATGAGGAGGTCTATCCGCTGGGAAATGTCGTCTCCGTCGGAGAAAGCCAGCAGGAAGCTATGCGCAGCGCCCGGGAAGATGCGAACCATCTAGTGGACGCGGGCGACTACCTGGATTACTATGCCTATTTGTGCGATGTGGACGGGCATGCGGTGCTGATCGGCATGACCTACAGCCTTTCTGCCCTGCGCACGGATATTGAGACGCAGACGCGGACAGGGGCGCTCTTTGCCATCCTCAACCAGATCGGGCTCTCCATGATCTGCCTTGCGCTGATCTACGTGTTTGTACTGCGTCCGCTGAAAAAGGTGCAGCACAATATCCGTCTGTATCGGGATGAAAAAGACAGTGCCGCCATTGCGGAGAACCTGGCCGGGATCCGGCCGCCAAACGAAATCGGCCAACTGTCGGAGGATGTTTGCGATCTTGCAAAGGAGATCGACGATTATCTGAAGCGAATCGAGACGATCACAGCGGAGAAGGAGCGCATCGGCACGGAGCTGGCGCTGGCGACCCGGATCCAGGCGGATATGCTGCCGAATATTTTCCCGGCTTTCCCGGATCGCCCGGATTTCGACATTTACGCGAGCATGGATCCTGCCAAGGAAGTTGGCGGCGACTTCTATGATTTCTTCCTGATTGATGAAACGCATCTCGGTATCGTTATGGCAGACGTCTCCGGCAAGGGTGTGCCCGCAGCGCTCTTTATGATGATCTCCAAGATCCTGGTACAGAACTATGCCATGACCGGCCGCAGCCCTGCCCAGGTACTGCAGGCGGTCAACGATCAGATCTGCGCCAATAACCGCGAGGAGATGTTCGTCACCGTTTGGTTCGGCGTGCTGGATACCGAGACTGGAAAGATTACAGCGGCCAACGCCGGACACGAGTACCCGGTGCTCATGCAGGCGGGCGGGCAGTTCGAACTGGTGAAGGACAAACACGGCTTTGTCATCGGCGGCATGGACGGCATGCGGTATAAGGAGTATGAGCTGACGCTGACGCCCGGTTCCAGGCTGTTTCTCTATACGGACGGTGTTCCGGAGGCGACGAATGCACAGCGTGAAATGTTCGGTACAGACCGGATGCTGGATGCGCTGAATGAAGCTCCTGACGCGGCGCCGGAAATGATCCTAAAAAATGTCCGCAAAGCTGTAGACGGCTTTGTTAAAGACGCGGAGCAGTTCGATGATCTGACGATGCTCTGCGTGGAGTATAAGGGGGTTCACTCATGAGAGGTTCATACAAGGAGCTTGTGGTCCCTGCGCAGATTGAAAAGCTGCAGGAAGTGCTCTCCTTCCTGGAACAGGCGCTGGGCGAAGTGGACTGCCCGCTGAAAAAGCAGATGCAGATCGCTGTGGCGGCAGAAGAAGTCTTTGTGAACATCGCAAGCTATGCCTATGCTCCGGGAACTGGCGCAGTTACGGTGCGTATAGAAATATCTGACGATCCGGCTGCGGCAACAATCACTTTTTCAGATAGTGGTGTTCCCTTTGATCCGTTGAAAAAGGCCGATCCGAATGTGACACTTCCAGCAGAGGAACGTGAAATCGGCGGCCTCGGAATCTTTATGACCAGGAAATTCATGGACAACGTAACCTATACCTATAAGGACGGCAAAAATGTCCTGACACTGAAAAAGAACCTCTGAAAAAGTGTTGAAAAAGGCAAAACAAAGGGAAAGGAAAGAGGAAAAATGAAAAGAATCGTATGTATCCTTATGGCAATGTGCATCGTGTTCACCTTGGCAGCCTGCGGAGCAAAGCAGGCCGGCGCCAACGAAACCACGACGCAGGCTTCAGAAGCTCCGGCGCAGGCGGAACAGGCTGCCGCCGAGTGGACCCGTCAGGGCTATTTCACGGACGAAAATGAAAATATGCTGACGGTCATGTGGATGGAGGAGGTCGACGAACCGGGATGGTATGTCGGCGTCATGGCCGGAGAGCTTGCGGGAGGCTGCGTGCTCCCGCAGGAGGGCTGCACCTTGCACGGCGACCTGAATGGCTGGGATGAGAGCGCCGAGCCGCTGATCGTCACCGTGTCCGAGGAGGGCGAGGACGGCCTGCTGCTCACCATCGACGGCGGCGAGAGCTATCACTTCACCCCGATGCAGATAGAGGAGGCGTCGATCGTCGTTACGATCAACACCGAAGGCTGGGGCAATATCGCCTATGCCGAAGGGGATCAAGCGCCGGAGCTCGACCCGGAGTATCCGTCCCAATCCGCCTACATCGGCCTGGCCGAGCCTGCCACGCACACCTTTATCGCCCAGCCCCAGGCGGGCAATCTGTTCGTCAAGTGGACAAAGAACGGCGAGGACTTTTCCAAAGAGCCGCAGATCACCCTGCTGCTGGATGAGAGCGCGGAGTATATCGCCGTATTTGAGGAAGACCCCGACTGGCAGAACCCGGTCATGAACTTCACCGGCGTCTATCAGTGCGACAGGGCACGGGCAAACGTCGAGTGCTCTGGCTATGACGAGGCATGGATCTCCATCGAATGGGCAAGCAGCGCTTCGGAAATGACCAACTGGGTTATCTCCGGGCGACTGGATACGGATACCCGCAGCATTACCTACGACGGCTGCTCGAAAACGAACTTTGTCTACGATAACAGCGGCGAAGTGGTAAGCGACGACAGCGAATATGAAGACATCCCCGGCGTGATCACCTTTAACGACGATGGGTCTTTTACCTGGCATCGGGATTTGCCCGAAGGCGGTGAGGACATGGTGTTTGAGTGGGTCGGAATGCAGCAAGACCTCTTCTCATATGAGCATGATCCGAGAGAAAACCCGGAAGCGATGAAGGATATCGTCGAAAATGCTGACGCGGTTTACGGTTTCTCCCCAAATCCCGAATCGACACGCCTCGGGGTTTACGCTGAATATGACTGGACTGATCCTGAGTTTGTTGCCGAAGCACAGGAAGAGCGCAGAGCGTATCACGAGTCTATGAGCACCATGATGGACATCCTTTACGAAATGCGTGCGGAAGGCGCGTCAATTGAAGAAATGGCAAGAGCCGTTTCCACCGAAAGAAACCGCCTGCGTCTGGAGGCGTATAAGGATGATCCGGAGGGGCTCGAAAAGCTGAAACAGAGCAACCTGGATACATACGGACACGAGGATGGCCCTACTCCGGATGAATTGTATGAGAAATACGGCAGCTGGGCACTTGTCATTCAGAAGGCTTTCGGCACTAACATGGGAATGGATGCTTGCTGCGGCCTGTATGACGAGTATTATCAACTGTATATCGAGCTTGGCTATGTCGATGAATAACTTAGAAAATACTTGAATAGAACAAAAGGAGAAACAGAAATGGGTTTTAAAGACGATTTGAAAAAAGCAGCTTACTCCGCGGTTCCCAGAAAGATAGAAATGGGCCGCAGCATGACGATCGAGGAGCTGTATGCGCTTCTTGAGCAGCATAAGGATGAGTTTCCCGTACCGTTCAAGCTGTCCAGCTTCCTGGGCAAGAGGATCACCTTCAAGCGTGAGCCTAGATTGGAGCTCCAGCTACTTGTGACTGTGAAAGGCAACGTCATCACGGTCAGACCCAACATTCAGGAGGGCACGATCGAGAGCGGCGGCTTCAGCGTGCGGACAGCCGATCTTAAAAACGGCTTCGGACTGCAAACCGAGCTGGGCCGGGATGACTATGTGAACGATGTCGTAGAAAAGATCACAAGGATCGTGAATAGATAATTGCTCTCCTTATAAACAGGGCCACCGAAATAAGTGCCGTTGGCCATGGTTTTGCTTCAAAGGCGACGTACGGAAAAAGGTTTATCCCATCTCATATAATGTTGTATTGTATGAGAAGGCTTGAACAGTTAAGTCTGTAATAGACACGGTAAAGGGTAAAGGAGCTAGTGGATATAAAGTAGTCCATGAGCTCCTTTTTTATGCACAAATTACCCTTCCCTTTCTCTTTCCACTTTTGTGAGAAACCATCCCACGTGACGGTATATCACGTTACGTTTCTTTTTCACCGTAAAGTACTTGTTAATCACGTCATTCTTACCTCGGAGCTTTTTTCTTTTCGA
>CADCJW010000001.1:274718-428129 GCA_902801845.1 uncultured Eubacteriales bacterium | reverse complement strand
GATGTCCGCGATGGGGTCGCCGGTACACTGGATGTAGGCGGTGGTGAAGGGCACGCCGTTGGGGTCCACGGGGAACACGCCGTGGTCGTGCATGGTGTAGTATCCGGCCAGGCCCGCCTGGTCCAGCTCCGCGCAGGTGGCGCCCTGCATACACTGCCGGATCATGGTCCCGATCATCTCGTAGTGGGCCAGCTCCTCCGTACCTATATCGGTCAAGGTGGCCTTCACCCGATCGTCGGGCATGGAGTAGCGCTGGGTCAGATAGCGAAGAGCCGCGCCCAGCTCCGAATCGGGGCCGCCGTATTGGGCCATCAGCAGCTTTGCCATCCGAAGGTCCGGCTTCGTGATGTTCACCGGGTATTCGAGCCGTTTTTCATAGATCCACATAGCTTTCTCCTTTCCCGCTCACATGGTTTCCCAGGGCCAGGGAGAGCGGACCCAGCTGCCTGCGTCCAGGGCGCACTGACCGAAGTTCATCAGCGGCCCGTAGGCGTTCGTGTAGGTGTCCAGCAGGGCTTGCAGCTTGTCGCTGTAGCTGTTGAAGTCGGCCCGTGCCGCCACGTCGTCGGGATGGGTGTCCAGATACAGATTCAGCTCCACGCAGGTGAACCTGGCTTCGCCGATCTTTTTGAGCAATGCCAATCGTTCCTGATCCATGCTCACACCCCCTCCGGGACGACTCGTTCATAGACCAGCTCGGGAAACAGAGTGCCCTTCATGAGGGCCTCCGCGGGGCAATAGCCGGCTCGATAGGCCTGGTCGGGAAAATAGACGGTGGCTAAAGCACAGCCGCCGCCGGGGGCAAAGCCGCAGCTGCCGTCGCTGGAGACCTCGCCGGCCATGACCACGTTGTCCGCCATGGTGGGGTCCATGCCGGGGCCTCGGCCCGTAAAGCAGCAGGCGTCGCCGCTCTGATAGTTTTGCTGCATGTACACACATACCTCCCTTTCAGAAAGATATCCTATACTATGCTGCCATATCGATATGGTGTGAGACGCAAGAAAAAAGGCCATCCTCTGATGGCCTTTATGACGTGCATCATGTATTTACCAGGCGTTCTCCAGGATGAAATGATCCTCGCCTTCCTCGGCCTTGGCGTAATGCCAAAGATCGAGCCAGGGGGAGTAGGTGGAGACTTCGATGCTGTGGGTCACAGGATCGAACTTGAGCAGGCGCATGAAGCCCAGCCCGTCCACTCTGTCGTCCTGATAGTTGAACATCATGGAGGTGACGGAGCGCTCCGGCGTGCCGTCCCCGTCGTCGTCGAACCAATCGGTCCTCGTCTGCGTTCCCCGCATGTGCCCGCACAGCAGGAGTCGGAAGGATGGGCACCGGGGCATCACTTCCCGCCAGAGGGTCCTGGCCGCGGAAAAGAACTTGCCGTCCTCCTGGAGCCCCATGTGGATGACGGCGATCACCACATGGTTCGGGTGTTGGTCGATGACCTCATTCACCCAGTCGGGGCAGGAAACGCCGTATCCCAGGCCGAACACCAGAAAATCGGTGTCGCAGGCATGGAAGGTGGCGTAGGCGGCAGCCCCGTCCTGATAGGTCTGCCCTTCCTTTTGGACCAGTTGGGCGTAGGGCTGCTGGAGGAAGTAAAACTGGCTGCCCTTGCCGGTCACGTCATGGTTCCCGCTGACCACCATGCCGGGGATGGCCTCCAGCACGGGGACCAGGGCGTTGGCCGCGTTTTCAAACATGGTGACGCCGAAGCTGTCCACCACGTCCCCGGTATGGACCACGAACTGGATGTTTTCCTTTTCCCGGTTGGCCAGGATCCAGTCCCGCATGCTGTTGAACACCTCCGGCTGATGGCGGCTGATGTTCTGCGTGTCCGACATCCACACGATGGTGAAGGGCGTGGGCGCAGGCGTGGGCGTTGGCGTCGGCACAGGTGTTGGCGTGGACGTGGGCGTAGGCGAGGGCGTGGGGGTGGGGGAGGGCGAGGTGATGGCGATGGCAAGGGGCGTCGGTTCCGGGGTCGGCGTGGGCGAGACGGTGGGCGTAGGCAGGGGCGTAGCCGCCGCTTCCAGGGTTTCCGCCCGGTCCGCGCATCCCATGAGCGCGAGGCAACAGAGCAAGACCAGGGCCAACGCTTTTTTCACGATCCAAGGACCTCCCGACGAACGATAGCTTGAACAGCACCGATATTGTATCTATTTCGTCCGTATCCGTCAAGTTCTGAAACGGCCTTTCGCCGCGTAGGATGATTTGGAAAACAAGGGGGTGCGTCATGGATCTGAGGACTACGTTTTCGGACCTCAAATGCAAGGAGGTCATCAACGTTTGCGACGGGGGACGGCTGGGCTGCGTGACGGATCTGGAGTTGGACCTCTGCACGGGGACCATCCTGTCCATCATCGTGCCTGGCGAAAGGAGCATGCTGGGCCTCATCCGTCCCCGGGACGGCGTCGTGATCCCCTTTTGCCGGATCCAGAAGATCGGGGAGGACGTGATACTGGTGGACCTTAGAGAATTCCCCGCCGGATGAATTGTTAATAGCATGTTTACAGAATTGCCCATGATGAGGCCGGGATAAATATGCTATACTCTATACGTATAAAAATATGCCATTGGAGGACAAGCCGATGAAGTGTCGTTACTGCGGCAGCATGGAGAGCAAGGTCATCGACAGCCGTCCCAACGAGGACAGCACCGCCATCCGCCGTCGGCGGGAGTGCGTCAACTGCGGCCGTCGGTTCACCACCTTCGAGCGGATCGAGGAGAACCCCATCATGGTGGTCAAGCGGGACGGGCGGCGGGAGCTGTTCGAGCGGGAGAAGATCGCTACCGGCATCCGCAAGGCCTGTGAGAAGCGGCCCATCTCCGCGGACGTGCAGAACCAGATGGTGGATCGGATCGTTCGCGAGGTGAACAACTCTCTGGATTCCGAGGTCTCTACGTCCGATCTGGGCGAGATGGTCATGAAGCAGCTCAAGTCCGTGGACGAGGTGGCCTACGTGCGCTTCGCTTCCGTGTACAAGGAGTTCAAGGACACCCAGACCTTCATGGAGGAGCTTCAGCGGCTCCTGGACGAGAACGCCGGCGCATGATGGACAAGCCCGCCTTCGCCGAAGCATACGGACGGATCGTGCCTGCTTTCGCCTTTCGGGAGCAGGGCGGTGTGGGGATCTATACCCTGCCCGCTTTTTCGGCGTACGCTGATATCGACCACGGCTTTTCCGCCCGGATCGGCGGCGTGAGCCAGGCCCCCTTTACCGGCCTCAATCTGAGTTTCACCAACGACAGGCGAGAGGACGTTCTCGAGAACTATCGCCGCTTCGCGCAGGGCGCCGGGTTCCCCGATGCGTCCATGGTCATGGACAGCTACGAGCACGGCATCACGGTCCGCCGGGTGGACCGGCAGGATCGGGGCCGGGGCTATACCCGGGAGAGCCTGCCCCCCTGCGACGGCCTCATCACGAACGATCCTGAAGTGACCCTCATCACCGGCCACGCCGATTGCATGGCCTTCTACTTCTTCGACCCGGTGAAAAAGGCTATCGGCCTTTGCCACGCCGGATGGCGGGGGGCGCTCGGGCGCATCGGCGGGAATGTGATCGCCCAGATGAAGCGGGTCTACGGCTCCGATCCTAAGGACATGCTCTGCGGCGTGGGGCCCTCCATTTGCCCCAAGTGCTTCGAGGTGGGGGAGGACGTGTGCGAAAGGTTTGAGGCGGCGTTCCCCCTTTGCCCCTTGCGGGGGATCAACGAGCGGGGCAATCCCACGGTGGACCTGTGGCAGGTGGCCGCCTGCCAGTTCATGGAGCAGGGCGTCCTGCCCGAGAACATCCACCTCATGGGCGTTTGCACCAAGGAGACCATGAACCTCTATTCCTACCGTCGGGAGGGCCGTACGGGGGGCATGGCCGCCTTCTTACGGCTGAAATAAAGGGATTTATCGTAAAAAAATAGCGCAAGGGACCGCCTTTGAATTGACAAGGGCGGTCATTTATACTATAATTCACAAGATTGCTTTGGAAAAAACAGGAGAACATATCATGAAACGTCAGACCAAGAAAGTTTTGCTCATCGCTGTGGCGGTGCTGGTGGTCATCATCCTGGTGGCCGGGCTCATCATGTTGCTGCGTAAGGATTCCCATGGGGACAACTACTTTTCTCGCGGCAAGGCCGTTGCCACGGTGAACGGCGCGAAGATCACCCGCAACGAGTTCGCCTCGTCCCTGTACAACTACTACAACAATATCGACACCTACAACATGTACGCCATGTACTATGGCTACGGCAAGTATTATGATACCTCCTCTGAGGCGGGGATGACGAGCCTGAAGAACGATATCCTCAACAACCTCATCGACTCGGAGGTCCATATCCAGATGGCCAAGGATCTGGGCATCACCCTGACGGCGGAGGAGACTGCCGCCGCGGCCCAGTCCGCCAAGGACGCCCTGGCCAATTTGAAGAGCCAGATCCTGGACAGCGCCAAGTCTGCCGGGTCCCAGACCCCGGAGACCTACGCCACCACCATGCTGGCCAACTATTTCTCCAGCATGGGCATCAACCAGAAGACCTTCCTGAAGCGCAGCGAGCATTCCGCCCTGGCGGAGACCTACGTCTCCAAGCTCCAGGAGCATTTCGCCGCGGAGCGGAACGTGCAGGACGAGGAGCTTAAGGACATCTACGCCGAGTACGCCAAGGCCTATTATCAGGATGCCTATACGGACGGCGCCTACGCCCAGAACCTCTCCTATCTGGCCTCTGAATACACCAACATCCCCTACCTCTACATCCCCGAAAACTTCCTCTTTGTCCAGGTCATCCAGACCACCGACGGGGAAAAGTTCCAGGATATGCTGACTAAGATCCAGGGCGGCGAGGATTTCACCACCTATATGGCCGGTGAGGACAACGCAAGCGAGATCACCAAGAAGCTGGAGGGGGACGAAGGCGTGGCCATCGGTGAAAACGACAGCCCCTTCGACGCCGCGGTCTACATCCTGGCCAAGGACATGAACGTGGGCGACGTGGATTCCGTCCAGTCCCTGTCCAAGGACGCGGATGGCAACGACGTGACCACCTACTTCATTGTGAAGCGGGTGGAGGGGACCACCGGTCTGCTGCCCTACGAGGACGTGAAGGACGTGATCGACAGCAGCCTCAAGAGCTACGCAGAGAACAACTATTACACCGAGCAGGTGGATGCCTGGCGGGAGAAGGCTGATATCGTCATCGACGACGAGGCGGTCCAGGCCTACAATCCGGCGGCGTAAGGAGAGAGCATGCACAGCCGGTTCGTTCGTTGGATGTGTATCTTCATGGCGCTGCTCATGGTCATTGGTCTCATCTTCACCATCGTGGCCAGCATCGCTTCCCTATGATTCAGTCAGGAGCCGATCATTCGGCTCCTTTTTTATTTTCTTTGAAACGTTTCGATGGGTTGGTTCGTTATATAGGTGTAACGCGAAGGGAAAGGACGAAAGCGGATGATTCAGGAGCTGTACGAACGTCATTATGAGGAGCTGTGGCGCTACTGCGTCCGGCTCTGCCGCAATGGCGAAAGGGCGTTCGACCTGGTTCAGGAGACCTTTTTGAAGGCTCTGGAACGGGCGGAGACCATGGCGGTCTATTCCCCCGAACAGCAGCGATCCTGGCTCTACAAGGCGGCAAGGAACCTCTTTTTGGACGGCGTCCGTAAGAGCGCCCTGCTCCAGCGGAAGCAAAGCCTGCTTCTTAATGAGGAGGAAGGGGAGGAGGACGGCTTCTCCCGGGCGGAGACGGAACTGCTGCTGCTCAGACTGCCCCCGGAGGACAGGACCCTCTTCCGCCTTCGATACCTGGAGGGATACAGCGCCGTGGAGCTCGCTGAGATGTTCGACATGCCCTCCGCCACCGTCCGCACCAAGCTTCTTCGCGCCAGACAACTGTTGAAAAAGGAGATAAGCCTATGAAACGCATGGAGTCCAACACGAAAACCCGGGAGACCTTTCGGCCCTTGAAGAAAGATCCCATGGAGAACCGGCCCACCTTCGACCGTTTCCCGGAACAGATCCTTTTCCCCATGAACCTGTACAGAATGAAATAAGACCGGCAAGGAGGACATAGTCATGAAGAAGATGATCGTAAACTGCGCCACGTGCGATATGCGCAAGGTGAGCGAGGAAACGCTGCAGGCCTACGAGCAGATCGTGGTGAACGCCGCCACGGTGCTCGTGACACCGAAAACCAAGGAACTGTTGAACCGGTACAACCTGACCCTGAACGCGGCGGACGTGATGGAGATCCCCGAGGGGGAGAACGTGCGTCTCAACCGACAGAACGGGAGCTATCAGCTCACCGGCGACAGTGCGCCTCGGGAGGGGGAGCTGACCATCCTGATGGTCAACGGTTCCCTGACCATCGGCGACGACGCTTTGGAGGCGGCCCAGGCCTATTTCAGCATCCAGGTGAACGGCTCTGTGCTCATGCCCAAAAGCATGGCGGGCAAGCTCAGCAACCTGAGCGTCAACGGCTCCACCAACACCTATCCCGACGGGGCCATCCTGCTCCGGCGGAACGCCGTCATCGACAGGACCTTCCCTCTCAGGGCCCGGGAGGACGCTCTCTACTGGGCCTCCCGGCGGCTGGTGTTCACGGACGCTGATCTGGACGTGGGGAAGTTGGCGGAGAAGGGCGTCCGGTTCGCCAGCCGGCTGGCCATCCTGGCGGAGTCCCTGGCGGAAGTGGTGACCCCCCTGTTGACGGAGGACACGGAGATCCTCATCGTCCCCGACGGCACGAAGTTCGCCAACGGCTATGCAGTCATGGACAAGCGCTTTTTGAAGAAGCACGGCACGAAGCTCTATTGTAACGGGGATTTGATCGTAAAGCCGGAGGCCGCTGACGTGATCCCTGAGATCGAGTATCTGTACGTGAACGGGCAGGTGAAGATCCCCCAGGACCTGGTGGACGCCTTCGAGGAGATCGACGCGGAGTACGAGGAGCTGGTGATCCACAAGCCCTATGGCAAAGTCATCGAGGACGTGGTCCGGGCCGCCGTGGACACGAAGCTGTTGGAAAAGTATTCGGACGGGGTCCAGGTGACGGACTGCGCCATGGTACGCATCGCCAAGGACGTTTCGCCGGAGCTGATATTGGAGCGGCTTTCTATCTCCGATTGCGCCAAGGTCTTCTGCACCGAGGAGCAGGAGGCCGCCGTCAGCGCCGTGTCGAAGGACGTGGCCATGATCGGCAGCTGTGACGAAGAGGAGGAGAGCATCCTGGACATGGTGACCGGCAGCCTCAATTTGAATCCCAACTTGAAGGTGATCAACGCCGCGGATTACGTGATGTGATTGTATGAATAAAAGTATGCCGCTTTTTCTCTTTATACAAAGAGAAAAAGCGGCGGAAAAAGAAAACTTATTTGGGGTAATGGGATATGGCGCAAAAGCGATATATTCCAAATGAAGTTCTTTTGGGGCCCTTTTCTTTCAAGAAAAGGGCCGTTAGCTTTCATTTTCTCTCAATTCCAGCGCTCTTGCATAGACTTGCTTCTTGGGGAGCTTTAAGGCTTCGCTGGCCTCCCGGGCGGCGTCCTTCAGGGTCATATGCTCCATGAGCCGGAGGAGCAGGGCATCTAAATCTTCTGCTGTGGGGGCCTCTTCCATCTTCGGGGGTACGGAAAACAGCAGCACGCATTCGCCCTTCACCTCCTGGGGCAGGGAGGAAAGGACCTCTGAGATGGGCCCCCGTTGGCAGCTTTCATACACCTTGGTCAATTCCCGCACCAGGGCGCAGGGGCAGTCCCCCGCCGCGGCCAGCACGTCGGACAGGGTCTCCTTCACCCGGTGGGGGCTTTCATAGAGGATGGCCGTACAGCCGCAGGCAGCGATGTCAACCAAAGCCTGCCTGCGCTCGGCTCCCTCCCGGGGCAGGAACCCGAAGAAGGTGAACCGATCGAGAGGCAGCCCCGAGAGCACCGCCGCCGTCAGCACCGCCGAGGGGCCGGGGAGGACCGTATAGGGGAGCTTCGCCTCGATGCAGGCCTGGATCAGTACCGCCCCCGGGTCCGAGATGCCGGGCAGGCCCGCGTCGGACACGTAGGCCACGTCCAGCCCCGCCCTGAGCTTCTCCAAAAGCTGGGGGGCCTTCTCCTTTTGGGTATATTCGTGGCAGCTCACCAGGGGCTTTTTGATGTTCAGATGGTTGAGGAGCTTAGCCGTCTGTCGGGTGTCCTCGCACCAGACCTCGTCACAGCCTTCCAGCGTCTGCACCGCCCGATAGGTGATGTCCCCCAGGTTCCCGATGGGGGTGGCGATCAGGTACAGCATCCGCGGTCCCCCTCTTTTTTGACGCGCAGGCTTTCCCCGTCGAAGACGATGGCCCGGGAGATGGCTGCGTCCAGTATGCGGGAGGCGGTCCTTTCGCCGTATCGGGTCGCTAATTCGTCGGCGTTGAGATTGGAGATGTATACGGTGGCCAACCGGCTGGTGTTGCGCTGGTCGGCGATGGCGAAGAGGGATTCTGCCGTCACGTTAGGGATCATGGCCTCCGTGCCCAGATCGTCCAGCACCAACAGAGGCACCCGGGTGAACCGGGCCAGAGGGGAATCGTTGGTGGAGAATCCCTTCATGATCTCCTCGTTCATGCGATAGGCGGTGAGCCGCAGCGTCTCGATGCCGTGCTCGATGGCCCTGGCGGCGATGGCGTTGCCCATAAAGCTCTTGCCGCGGCCCGTCATGCCATACAGATACAGCTGGCGGATCTTGGGCGTGGGCAGGGTGTCGGCATACTTTTCACAGAAGGCAAACACCTTTTTTCCCTTCTGTCGGGAAGCTTCGTCCGGATAGATGTCCTCCCGAAAGCCCTCGAAGGTTTCCCGTTCGTTGATCCGGGCGGCTTCCGCCAGATACTGCTGCTCCAGCTTCAGCCGGCAGGCGCACTTTTGCCGGACGGGGTCCCCTACGTAGCCCGTGTCCTTGCACAGGGGGCAGACGTAGGCGGGCAGCAGATAATCCCGGGGCAGGCCGTGCTTTTTGAGCAGCGCTTCCTCCTCCATCCGCAGGGTGGAAAGGGTCAGCTTGGCCCCCTGGGCGGGCATAAAGAACACCCGGCTCCGCTTGGCTCGCAGGGCGGAGAAGGCCGGGTCCAAAGCGGCGCATTCCCGCTGCCGCGCTTCCAGCTGCCGGACGCTCCGGCGGCGCAGATCCGCATAATAGGCTTCCAGATCGTGTTTCATAGCTCGTCCAAATCCAAAGCGATATCGTCCAAATTGGCGTGGGACACGCCCTGTTCGGCATAGTTGAGGAGCGTATTCTTTCCCCGGGTCCGGCGGCGTCCGTCAGTCTGGGCGAACTGAGTTTGCCGCTGCTGCAGGGCCTTCGTCGCCTCCTCCACGGTCCGCACCTTCCGCTCCGTCCAATCCTTCAAAATGGCCTTCAGCTTGCCGAAGGGCCGCTCTGCGTCGGCGCACTCTTCGGCGGCCAGCAGCACCACCTCCCGACTCAGGCCCTCCGGCCCCTCCAGGAACACGGAAAGCTGCCGGATCTCGTCCCGGGTGGGGGTGGACACCTTGCCCATGCGGGCAAAGACCATGCGGGCGAACTCCTTTTCGTCGCTCACGTTGTCGCTGTCCGCCCGGATATCCTCGGCCTTCACCTTGTTCTGCTCGTAGAGCTCCCTGAGCCTATCTCCCAGCGCCTCGAAGGAGGGGCTGGAGGTGTTGGTGAGCCTGGGGCACACGGCCAAGATGGCCTCGTCGTCGAAGCCCCATTCCCTGACCCAGCTGTCGTAGAGAGCCATCTCGTCCAGGGTGGGGGAGCGACGCTTGTTCCAGCGGCGCAGCACCGCCGTGGCTCCGTGCTTACGGACGGTGGCGTTGGCGATATACTCCCGCGCCTGCTCGTAGGTGACGATCCCCGCGTCCGCCCAGCTTTTAGCTACGGTGAGGATGTACTGGATGCGCACGTTCCGGCCCTTTTCCTCCATGCAGTGGCTCACCAGCTCCAGGACCGTCTTTTCCTCCAACCGGAAGGTCTCGATGCAGTCGTAGATGTGGCCCAGCTCGTTCATGTTGAAGCGGCGGGGGGCGATGAGCTCGTTGAGAGCCCGGATGAAGGACCGGTACTTCACCGGCACCGCCGTGGTCACCGCCGGCTGCTCCACCGTAAGATACTCCACCTCCAGGGGCTCGTCCTTCAAGATGCGGACCAGGCCCTTGCTCTGCCAGTAGACGAAGGCGGCCCGGACGGCCCCCTCCGGCAAATTTAAGGCTTCCGAAAGGGCCGCGTCCCCCATGGAGGGGAAGCGGCACTGCATGAGGCCATAGAGGTACACCTTCACGGCCTCGCCGTCGGCGTCAGGCATGTATTCGCTGAAAAACAGGTTGTCCACCGGGGTCTGTTCCCTTTTTTGGGCCTCGGGCGAAAAATGGATGTTCATATGGGAAAGTATAGCATAGGAAAAAAGTTCTTGCAAGGCGGGGAATGGGACAGAATCGGACTTCCGTCCTCAGTCACGACTAAGAAAAATTTACCGCTTGTTCGCTAAATATCTATTTATTCTGCAATAAATGCCGCATATAATGATATCATGAGCACGAAGAGGAAGCGTTCCCGCAAAAAACAGAAGGTCTACACCGTCCACTGGCCTATCCTCATGGGCTTTACGGCGCTGCTGGTGGCTCTGGTCCTGTTGGCGGTGGGCGTCATTCGCGCCTGCGCTCTGCCGGAGGGGGACGCCTTCTCCGCGGGGGAGACGCCGGCGCCCATCATCGCCGCTCCCACCCGCTCGCCCATCCCGGTGGACATCGACTTCACCAAGGTCCACAAGACCCATGTGAAGGTCTTCTTCCCGGACGAGGGGGAGGTGCGGGACATGCTTTTGGAGGAGTATCTCATGGGCGTGGTCTCCGGCGAGATGCCCGCCTCCTATTCCCTCGAAGCGGTGAAAGCCCAGGCCGTAGCCGCCCGGACCTATACCCTCTATTCCATCCAGCACGGGGGCTGCAAAACCAACCCCAACGCGGACATCTGCACCTCCAGCAGCTGCTGCCAGACCTACAACTCCGAAAAGCGGGAGCACGATAAGTGGGGAGATTCGTACCCCTACTATCATTCCGTCATCGCCAAGGCGGTCATGGACACGGCGGGGGAGGTCATGCTCTATAACGGCAAGGTCATCGACGCCATGTACCACGGCGCTTCCGGCGGCTGGACCGAAGACAGCGAAAACGTATACAGCAACGCCATCCCCTACCTCAGGTCCGTGGAGAGCGCCCATGAGATCGGCAGCCGCCAGATCGGCGAGGTGTCCTTCGGCCGGGAGGAGTTCGTGAGCCGGGTCAACGGCGCCCGGCCCAACGCCCACATGGACGCAGACAAGCTGGAGGAGGAGCTGAAGATCCTTTCCCTCTATCCCAGCGGTCGGGTGGAAAAGCTCCAGCTGAATCAGGACGTGATCACCGGCAAGACCGCCCGCAAGATCTTCGGCCTGAACAGCGCCATGTTCACCGTGGAGATCACGGATCGGCAGGTCATCTTCCACACCAAGGGCTTCGGCCACGGGGTAGGCATGAGCCAGGCGGGCGCCAACGGCATGGGTGCCGACGGGGCGGACTACAGGACCATCCTGCTCCACTACTATACCGGCGTCACCATCGGCGTCATCGGGCAGTATTGACCATGCACTGGGAATCCCTGCAATACAAGCATTTCGGCATCTACCAGGACGAGGCATTGGGCCGGTTCACCGAGGATCCGGTGCACCTCGTCCATTTCCTTGAGGCCAAGCCCACCGAGCGGGCGCTGGATCTGGGCACGGGCAACGGCATCATCCCTCTGTACGCCAACGCCCTCTATGGCTGTCCCTTTGCGGGACTCGATACGGACGATCGGCAGCTGAGCCTGGCCCGCATGTCCGCAGAGCGGAACGGCCAGGCCATCCCCTTCTATTGTCTGGACGTATCTGAAGCGGCCAGGACTCTGGGCTACGGCCAGTTCGATCTTGTCACCATGAACCCGCCCTACTATTCCGCCGCCTCTGCCGGGGAGGATCCCCAACGGGCCCGGCAGCGGCATTCCGACAGGCTGGCCGACTTTGTGCAGGCCGCCTTCGATCTTTTGAACAACGGGGGCCGTCTCTGCCTTTGCTATCGGCCGGACGGATTGGCGGATCTGGTGGCCCTGCTGCGGGAGAAGCGGTTGGAGCCCAAAAAGTTGGAGTTGCGGGTGCAGGCCAAGCGAGGGAAGCTGGTGCTGCTGGAAGCCAAAAAATTGGCAAAGCCTGGTATGGATATTTTCGTTTCCGCGGGAGCAGAATAAGGGCATCACTTGAAAAAAGGAGGTATGCCCCTTGAAACGAAATATGATCCGGATCTTGCTCGGGACGGTGCTGACGGCGGTCGGCCTGATCAGCGGCTGTACCTGCCGCGCCAGCGTGAAGCCCATGGCCACCACGGCGCCCACGCGGACGGCCACCATGGCGCCCGTGGCCACGGCGATCGTTACGGTCGTTCCTACGCCCAGCGCGACGCCCATGGCATCGAGTTCCATCAGCCCCTCGATCAGCCCTTCGACCACCGAAGGAACGGGCAGCGGCACCCCGTGATCGGGCCCGAAAAAACTCAAGTGAAAACAGGACGGCATAGCGTCCTGTTTTTGCGTTTTGGGGCTGTGAAGGGCAAATCAGGGCAAAAAAAGTACTTGACATGCCTATTGCACTGTACTATAATATCAAATTTTTGTATCAATATTTCCTTTGACAATCCCTCCCTGTCTGTGCTATACTTAATCCAACAAGAAGGGGAAGGAGGCGAGCTGCACGTGTTTCAGGTGGGCGATCTGGTTTGCTATCCCATGCACGGCGTTGGACAGGTGGAAGCGATCCAGGAGCAGAATGTTTTAGGTGAAACCAACCAGTATTATCTGCTCCGTTTTCTCATGGGGCGGATGACGGCGTTGGTGCCGGTCAAAAACGCCCGTACCGTAGGCTTGCGTCCTTTGATCGACGAGGGGACCTGCGGGAAGGTGGTCGAGTATCTCAAATCCGGGGACTGCTCTCCGGAGAGCGACAACTGGAACCAGCGCTACCGGGAGAACCTCGATAAGCTCAAGCAGGGCGATGCCCTTGTGGTGGCGGACGTAGTCAAGTGCCTCATGAAGCGGGATCAGGAGCGGGGCCTTTCCGCCGGAGAGCGAAAGATGTATCTTACCGCCCGTCAGGTTTTGGTGGCGGAGCTGTCCGCTTCCAGCGGCCGGGGCGAGGAGGAGTTTTTGCCCTTGGTAGGCGGTGCGTAAAGCATAGCGAAAGGCAAGAGAGGGGTGCGGCGAAAAGCCGCATTTTCTTTTGAAATATTTCTTGACAGGCGAGGACCTTTCCCGTATAATGGAACAGGTTCATTTTGGAGGATAGCGCGGTAAGCGCTTTTTTCCATGAAGATATCATAAACTAAGTGAGGTGTATGGCATGAAACGCACTTTCCAGCCGAAGAAACGGCAGCGGAGCATGGTCCATGGTTTTCGTAAACGCATGGCTACCAGCGATGGCCGCAATGTGTTGAAGCGCAGGCGCGCCAAAGGCCGCAAGAAGCTGAGCGCCTGAGCATATCAGAGCATCATCCAGAGGCGGAATGCGGGGGCTCGGCTCCCGCGACGCGGCGGCATACGCCGCAGACTTTGTAGCGTTGCGGCAGGCTATGGCTTGCCGTGCGTTGCTATTTAGGGAACTTTTGATCGGCCTTTGAATCGGACATATTCCCTGAAACGGCATAAGGAGTTTCGATTTACCTATCGGACCGGCCGTCAGGTCGGCGGGGGAAGTTTCGTACTGGTGACGGCCCGGAACCGGAAGGGAAAGGTCCAGGTCGGTTTTTCCGTATCCAAAAAGATCGGGAACAGCGTCATGCGCAACCGGGCGAAGCGGCGGCTCAAGGCCTGCTTTTCTCCCTTGCTTTCCCAGGTGAAGCCGGGATACAACCTGATCTTCATCGCCCGCTCGGAATCGCTGACGGCGCCGTTTTTGTCCATGCAAAAGAGCATGGTGTCCGCACTCAAGCGGGCGGGCGTTTTTGAAGAAGCGCCTAAGCCCATGGAGGTGCCGGCTCCGTGAAAAAGGTCCTGCTGGCCCTGATCCGTTTGTATCAGAGGCATATTTCTCCCTGTTTTCCCGCTCACTGTCGCTTCACACCGACCTGCTCCCAGTATGCCTGGGAGGCGATCACGAAATACGGTGCCCTGAAGGGCACGGGCCTGGCCATCTGGCGGATCCTCCGCTGCAACCCCTTCTGTAAGGGCGGCTACGACCCCGTTCCCTAACTGTCGGCACAGATTATAAAGGAGACCCACATTGACTAACTCATTCGTTCTCACCAGGTGGCTGCTCAGCGGCATGCGGTGGCTGTACGAGACCATTCTCTCCGGCACGGGGATGCAGGCCTCCTATGCCATCGTCCTCACCATCTTCATCTTCACCCTGGCCATCCGTTCCCTGTCCATCTTCGGCGATATCAAGTCCCGCAAGTCCTCCATGCAGATGCAGGAGATCCAGCCGGATATCGATCGCATCATGAAGAAGTATCAAAACGACCCCAAGCGGATGAACCAGGAGCGGAGCAAGCTCATGAAGGAGCGGGGCGTCAGCACCCTGTCCGGCTGCTTGCCGCTGCTCATCATGATGCCGCTGTTCTTCATGTTCATCAACGCCTTCCGCGCCTGGTCCAACGAGCAGATGCTTTCCCTGCTCCTCACCATGGACAAGGACCCCCAGGCCGGCGTCCAGCTTTTCAACCAGTACAAGTTCTTCTGGATCCTCAACATCTGGCGGCCCGACAACCTGACCAGCTCTGCCGTGCTCACCGGCGAGCAGTTCTGGCGCACCTTCGCCATGTCCAAGGCCACGTATATCGATAAGTTCATCTACTATACCGAGCATCAGCAGGTGTTGGATGAGCTGCTGCTTCGAATGGGCTTCTTCGTGAAGGACGCCGCCGGCGCCCTGACCCTGGCAGAGGACAGCACCGCCTTTTTGGCTTCCTACGAAACCATCATGGGCCCCTGCATCGACGCTTACAAGGGCTATGTGAACGGTTACGCCATTTTGCCCATCCTGGCCGGCGCGACCTCGTTTTTGCTCTCCTGGGTGTCCATGCAACAGCAGAACAAGAACAAGAAGGGCGACGACAGCAACAGCGCGGCGTCCCAGGCGGCCGGCATGGGCAAAGGCATGATGTACGTTATGCCCCTTATGTCCGTGTTCTTCTGCTGGCAGTATGACGCTACCTTCTCCGTCTACTGGATCATCAGCAACGTCATCGCCGTGTGCATCAACTTCATCTTGAACAAAAAGCTTCCGGCCATCCTGGAACGGGACAAGCAGAAGCGGGAAGCTAAGCTGATAAAGGAGAGAAACTGATCCATGAGAAGTATGGAATTTTCCGGCAGGACCGTAGACGAAGCCATCTTCCACGGCCTGAATGAAATGGGTGTCACCATCGACCAGGTGGACATCATCACCGTCCAGAGCGAGAGCAAGGGCATCTTCGGCTTCGGTGCCCGCAACGCCATCGTGCGCCTGGTGGAGCGGGAGACCCCCGTGGTCCCCGATTTTACCGCCATCAACGAGGAGCGTCGGGAGCAGCGGGAGGAGCGCCGGGAGCGGCGCGACCGCAAGGAGGATCGGCGTGAGGGCCGGGGCCGCGGCGACAAGCGGTCCGACCGCCGCCGGGAGGAGAAGGAGGCCCCCGCCCCCGTGGAGGAGATCCCCTATTCTAAGGAATTGGCGGAGGAGCTGGATTCCGCCAAGTTCCTGCAGGAGCTCTTGAACAAGATGAACGTCAACGGCACCGTCTCCGCCTTCGAAAACGAGGAGGGGATCAAGCTCAAGATCGACTCCGATACCGACGGGCTGCTCATCGGCCGTCGGGGCGAAACGCTGGATGCGCTGCAGTACATCGTCTCCCTCTATGAGAACAAGGATCGGAAGGAGAACGGCTATAAGCGCATCTCCATCGATACCGAGGGCTATCGGGCCCGCCGGGAGGACACCCTCCGCCGTCTCGCCCGCCGCAATGCCCTGAAGGTGGCCAAATCCGGCCGTTCCTTCGCCATGGAGCCCATGAATCCCTATGAGCGCCGGGTCATCCACTCCGCGCTCCAGAGCTTTAGGGGCGTCACCACCCATTCCGAGGGGGAGGAGCCCAATCGCCGGGTCATCATCACCCCGGAGGAGTGATGGGGCTGCACCTTTTTCTCTTCGGTGAAGAGAAAAAGGTGCCCAAAAAGAGAAGCTTAAGATGGGAAAAGCATAATCGAAACCCGATCATTCCCCTTCTTAAAGTTCTTTTGGACACCTTTTCTTTCAAGAAAAGGTGTCCGCTTTATTAAATTCCAAAAAAGAAGGCATTGCTATGCAAGCAGACACCATCTATGCCCCCGCCACAGCCATCGGCGGAGCCATCGCCCTGATCCGGGTGTCGGGGCCCCTGTGCCCAAACATCGCCCGAGGGGTGCTGGACCGGGACGTGACCCAAACGCCCCGGATGCTCCGCTTTGTCCGTGTGATGGACGGAGAAAAGGTGCTGGACGACGGCATGGCCTGCTTTTTGCCGGGACCCGGGACCTACACCGGGGAGGACATGCTGGAGCTCTCCTGCCATGGGGGCAGCCGGACCGTGGCCCGGCTGCTGGAGCGGCTGTCCGCGGCCGGCGCCCGGCCTGCGGAGCCGGGGGAGTTCACCAAGCGGGCTTTTTTGAACGGGAAGATGGATCTTTCCGAGGCCGAGGCGGTCATGGACGTGGTCTCCGCCCGGGCGGAGGAGAGCTTGAAGGCGGCCCTGGAACAGCTTCATGGAAAGCTGTCCAAGCGGATACATGGCATCGAAGAACTGCTGATCGACAGTCTTTCCGCCATCGACGCGGCGGTGGACTATCCCGACGAGGTGGAGGAGGGCGTGTCCTCGGCCCTGCCGGAGAGCCTGGATAGGGCGCAACGGGAGATCGACGCCCTCATCGCCGAGGGGCGGCAGGGACGGGCCCTGCGGGAAGGGGTCTACGTGGCCCTGGTGGGCCGGCCCAACGTGGGCAAGAGCTCCCTGTTGAACGCCCTACTGGGGGCGGATCGGGCTATCGTCACGGACCTGCCCGGCACCACGAGGGACACTCTGGACGAGGAGACCAGCTTCTTCGGCGTGCCCGTGCGGTTGGTGGACACGGCAGGCATCCGGGAGAGCGGGGATCTGGTGGAGCAAATCGGCATCGACCGTGCCCGCGCCGCCCTGGATCGGGCGGACGTGGCGGTCCTGCTCCTGGACGGCACCCAGACCTTGACGGAGGAGGACCAGCGGCTGCTGGCCCTTACGGCGGGGAAGAACCGTCTCGTCCTGCGCAGCAAGGGGGACCTGCTCCAAGCCCGGGACGACTTCGGCGAGCTTTCCGTCAGCGCCAAAACGGGCGAGGGCCTGGACGAGCTTAAGCGCCGCATCGTGGCCCTGTCAGGGGCCAGGGAGGGGGCGGCCATCACCAACGAGCGCCATATCAAAGCCCTGGAGAACGCCCGCGCGGCCCTGCTCCACGCCCGCACAGCCCATGAACTGACCCTCATCGCTACCGACGTTCGGGACACCCTCCATCATCTGGGCGCCATCACCGGCCGGGACGTGGACGCCGATCTGATCGACCGCATCTTCTCCCGCTTCTGCATAGGGAAGTAGAGGTGTGATTGGAAGCTTACGTCTTTTCTTCGGAAAGAAAAGACGCCCAAAAGAACTTCAAGAAATATAAAAGCTTAAGAGGATAATCCAGGCTATCTTCTTAAGCTTCTCTTTTTGGCCCTTTTTCTCTTCACGGAAGAGAAAAAGGGCAGACAAAAAAACTAATCTTCATACTCTGCCGGTCCTATGGGCCCGTGGAAGGGGTCCGCATAGCCGTTCTCCTCTTTTTCAAGAAACTGGCGGGACAGGAACAAGCCCTTTAGCGCCTCCGGGCTCAAAGGCTGTCCACCCTCCGGAGTGACGCAGGCGGTGCAGACGGAAAAACATTCCGGGCAAACGCAGCCGCTCTCCACGCCCTGTTCCCGCTGGACCATATAGGTGCCGCACACCCGACAGCTGCAGCGCATATCCGTTCCCTCCATTTGCGTATCTTTTGTAAATTCAGTATACCACACCCTTTTCCCCGGCACAAGGAGCGTGGTATACTGCCCTCATGAAACGGACGCTCATGCTCCTGCTGGCCCTGGTGTGCCTGACCATCGGCGCGTCGGCCTTGGCGGAGGAAAAGGAAAGAGAGACCATCGCCCTTGGCAGCAAGGGCGAGCTGGTGGTGCGCGTCCAACAGCGGCTTATGGACTTGGGCTTCTACGCCTACAAGCCCACGGGCAGCTACCAGGCGGTGACCCGGCGGGCGGCCATGGCCTATGAGCGGGCCGCCAACGCCCGGCAGGACGGCCGTCTCACCCCTCAGGAGCAGGACGAGCTCTTCTCGTCCATGGCCGTGCGCGCTCCCTACGCGGCCTATATCCCCCTGACCTTCACCGCCCAGACCACGCCGTTCCTGGTGACGGGGGAGCTGTGGGATTGGGCCGAGGTCAAGGCACAGCTGACGGTGGGGGAGACCTATACCGTGACCAACTGTGCCACGGGGGAGAGCTGCCAGATGGTCTACAAGGACGGGGAGAGCCACGCCCACATGACCCCGGCGGCGGAGTATTCCAACCTCCAAATGGTGAAGAAATGGCTGGGGGAGAGCAACAGCTACTATAAGGTTGCCGTGACCGTGGACATCGGCGAAAGGAAGGTGGCCGCTTCCATGCAGTTCGACAACGCCGCCGCCCACGTGTACTTCCAGGGCAGCGCCTCCCATGTGCTGGGCATGGCGGACGTGGAGCACGACAGTTTGGTCCGCCGGGCGGCGGGCCGGTAGCCTATCGGGGCCTCCCCGCCAAAATATGCAGATGGATCGTAACGGAATCGAGGGCAGCTGTGTTCAGCTGCTCCTTTTGTATGCCCTGGGTCATGGGCGTCATGGCCACCAGATCCGCCGCCCGGGCGGGAGAAAGGGGCCGGGTGCGGCAGAGCTCCCAGGAGCCAAGCATCTCGAAGTTGTCCGTGAACAGTTTCACCACTCGCTCATTGCTGTATGCTTCGTGGCGCAGCAGATCCTTCGCCAGGGCCCGGACCTCGCATAAATACCGTTCTCCGGGCACCACCTTCAGCACTACACCGCCGGGCCGAAGCACTCGGCTGAACTCCGGGTAGTTGGCGGGGGAGAGGATGTTCACGATGGCGGCCATGCTGCTCGTTTGCAAGGGCAATCGGCTCAGGTCCCCCACCGCCCACAGCCAGCCGCCGCCACCCCGGGCCGCCCGCTGGATGCCGGGCCGAGACAGATCAAGACCGATGCAGGGCCGGGTCGCGGGCTCCGGCACCAGGGCCTTCAAAAAGCTGCCCTCGCCGCAGCCTGCGTCCAGGATGGGACCCTCCGGAGCGTAGGTGTCCAGAAGCGCTTTCAATCTTTCGATCAGCTCCCCATAGAATCCGCCTGCGATAAATCGACTCCGGCTGTCGAAGAGGGCGTCGTCATAGGCCCCCGCCCTGGCGGAGGGGCAGAAATCCGCGTATCCCTTTTTGGAGAGGGCGAAGTCGTGGCCCCCTTCGCAGCGCAGCGAAGTCTCCCCGGCCGCCAGTCGGCCGTGGCACAGGGGACAGCGGAACAGGTCCGCCCGGGCAAGGATCGGTTTCATTCGTTCGTGCATAGCATCAGTATACTATGGGAACCGCCCAAAATCCAGCCCATCCGTTGACAAAAGGGGCCGGCTCTGCCCATAATAGGACTATGATACCCGAGCATGTCAATTTCATCCTTTCCCGGCTCCGCCAGGCGGGCTACTTGGCCTATGTCGTGGGCGGCTGCGTCCGGGACATCCTCCGGGGCGAGACGCCCCACGACTGGGACGTGTGCACCTCCGCCCTGCCCGACGAAACGGAGCGGGTGTTCTTTGATTTGCCGCAGATCCTGACCGGCAAGAAGCACGGCACCGTGGCGGTGGTCGTGGATAACAAACTCGTGGAGATCACCACCTTTCGGGCGGACGGGGCATATCTCGACAACCGACACCCGGAGGCGGTGACCTTCCTGCCCAGCCTCGAGGGGGACTTGGCCCGTCGGGACTTCACCATCAACGCCATGGCTCTTGACGAAAACGAGGGGCCCATCGACCCGTTCGGCGGCCGGGCGGATCTAAACGACCGCATCATCCGCACCGTAGGCGACCCGGCGGCCCGCTTTCGGGAGGACGGGCTCCGCATCCTGCGGGGGCTCCGGTTCGCCTCCCGGCTGGACTTTTTCGTGGAGCCCGCCACCGCCCGGGCCATGATGGAGGAGCGGACCCTGCTTCACAACATCAGCGCCGAGCGCGTCTTTTCCGAGCTGAAAGGCATTCTGATTGGCCCCGCCGCGGGCCGGATCCTGCGCGGATTCGCTCCCGTTATCTTCACCGTTTTGCCGGAGCTCGCCCCCATGGCGGGCTTTGAGCAGCACAGCCCCTACCACGACAGCGATGTGTGGGAGCACACTCTCCGGGCCCTGGAAGCGAGCCCTGCTGATCCGGTTTTTCGCTTGGCCCTGCTCTTCCACGACTGCGGCAAGCCCGATTGCTTTATTCTGGACGAGAACGGCCGGGGCCATTTTTACGGACACCCGAAACGAAGCCGGGAGCTGGCGGAAGGGGCCCTGCGCCGCCTCAAATGCGACAACGACACGCTGGACAGGGTTCTGTATCTGGTGGAGAAGCACGACACCTGGCTCCCAGGCACGGATCAGAGCATGCGCCGCTTCCTGCTCCATGAGGACCCGGCCCGGGTCCGAGACCTGCTGGCGGTGCAACGCTGCGACGCCCTCGCCCACGCCCCCGCCGCCCAAGAGGCTGCCATCGCTCACGTGGACGAGTGGTCAGCCCTGCTGGACAGGGTCCTCGACCAAAAGCCCTGCTTGTCCCTGAAATCCCTGGCCGTCTCCGGCGACGATCTTCTTTCCCTGGGCATGGCCCCCGGCCCCAAGATGGGGAAGCTGTTGAACGACATGCTGATCGAGGTGGCGGACGGCGCTCTGCCCAACGAAAGGGCGGCGCTGCTATCCTATGCCGAAAAACATATTTGATTTCACGCAACATTTTTACGCCTCCACTCGTCTAATCAGTAGATGATCATCCAAGCAGAAAGGAGCGCGTATGAGCAGCCACGAAAACGACACCTGGTTTGCCCGGCAGATCGAGAAGCTGGGGCCGACCCTGTTTCGCGTCGCCTTTGCCATTTTGCGCAACCGGACCGATTGTGAGGACGCCGCTCAGAACGCGGTGCTGAAGGCATACCGCAATCTCAGCTCGTTGAAGGAGCGCAGCTATTTCAAAACCTGGCTTATCCGTATCCTAAAGAACGAGTGCTTCGATATGCTGCGCAGCCGCCGTCCCTTGGTGGACGTGGACACGCAGGGGGAGCCGAGCTACGAGATGGCCGTGCCGGATCTGGACCTAAATAGGGCCTTCGATCGGCTCAGCCCCGAGGAGCGCCTCACCATCACTCTCTACTATTACGAAGGCTACGACACCCGCGAGATCGCCGCCCTCACTGAGGTCAGCGAGGGGACGGTCCGCAGCCGCCTCTCTCGGGGGCGGTCCAGCCTTCGCGCCATGCTGCAGGAAAAGGAGGCAGCCCAATGAAGAAAAACGATTTTGACAACAGACTGCAGAACGATCTGTTTCCCGAAATGCCCGCTTCTTTTGAGAGCGGACTGAAAAAAGCGATGGAGCACGAGGGCGTCCGCACGAAGAAGCGGCCCACGGCCACGGGCGTCTTCGCCGGTGCCGTCAGCCTTCTGGCGGCGGCCGCCTGCCTCGTGATCGTGCTGATCGGCTTTATGGGTGGGGGCAGGAGTGACAAATCCCAGGCCGCGGCCCCGGGGGAGACCTCGACCTCAGTCGCCACCGAAGCGCCCCGATCCACGCCCGCGGTCACGGTAGTGCCTATGACTTGGCCTTGGAGCCCTAAAGTGTTCACCCTCAGCACCGGATTCGAGTTCAAAAATGAGGAGAAATTAGAAGCTCTCTATACCAACATCCTGTATTCCCTTATGCGCCGGGGCGAGAGCGAGCCAGACGAGCTTTGGCTCTGCGCCATCAAGAGCCGCTATGTGAAGGAGGACACCGGAGACCGGGCGGACGGGTACCTGAGCGGGTACTATGTCCTCGCTCAACACGCTTTCGGGGAGGGAGACGGCCCGGAGCTCTACTGCCTGTCGGAGGACTTGGAGGTCCTGTGGTGTACGGAGGGCAGCAGCCCTGGCCCCAACCACGCGGTGAACCCCGAGGAGGATAACTATACGGGAACCTATCAGGGCCACTTTCTCTATGGCGTGGCCCCCACCGATGCCCATGTGACCCGGGGCGCGCTGGTGGGCACGAACCCCAAGGAGAAGACGGACATCGAGTTCTCCATGCTGGCCTGGTTCCCCAATCTGAGTGAACGGCTGACGGAGAGTCAACACGCGGACATGGCACGAGAGTATTTCCTGGTAACCGTCTCCGACCACGACTGGGACGGGGTTATGGAGAATCCCATCCTGCGCTTCGAGACGGAGGAGGGGCCGGTGGACGTGGATATGGAAAACGACCTGCCCTTGGTCCATACGCTGACCTACGCCCAGCTCCATTCCCACGGTGTGCCCTCCTCGCCCCTGCCTGCCGTCGATGCAGACAAGACGAAGATCGCGGACCCGACGCCCACCGTGGACCCGAACCGGGTGAAGGGCGTGGAGTACTGGCTGTCCCAAAATATGCCCCTGGTCCGGGACTTTACCGACGACTGGTACGGGGAGGCGGCCGTGGAGCAGTATGCCGAGGCCGTCCGTCAGGCCCTGCTGGTCAGCGGCGAGCATATCCAGGACGAGCTGTGGATCTGCGGCGTTGCCTGTGACCAAGAGAATAAGGACGGGACCCCGCCCGCATCTGCCTACGTGCTGGCATTGAACGCCGGCGACGGGGAGCCGTCCCTGGAGCTGTTTTACTACAACCACGGGGCCATAGAGTGGATGACCCTTGGGGCCGAGACATATGATGTGAATGTGGTCCATCACAACGGAAACACCCTGGCCTTTGCCGTTTCCCCGGCTTATGATGGGGAGCCCCTGGCCATGACATATGGCAAAGTGGTGCTGAAGGATGGGGGCTCGGATGCTCTGTTCCCGGAGCTGGCGCTGGACGAGATTCGGGAGCGCATCACCGGCGGCCCCTACTATGATTTGGCGCGGGAATGCTATCTTTGGATGGACGCAAGTGAGCATGAGGTGAAGTCGGCGACGATCGCGGCGCAGGTGAACGGAACGACCCGCGAATACACCCTCAGCCGGGTAAATGTCCTGGAGCCTCAGCCCGTGCCCGCCATGGCGGTGGAGAGCGGCGGGGTCATCTATCCCGGCACGGCGACGGTCCTGATCCAGAGCCTGAACGAGGACGGCGTGGCGGCGGATGGGACGCCCCTCATGGAGACCATGGGAAACGGGCTCCTGTTCAAGACGACCTACACGTGGCAGCGGCCCTTGACCATCCTCACCGCTTCGGACGCCGTCACCGTGGATACGGTGGACGTCTATCTGTCGAGCGACGGGAACGGTGACATACAGACCACAGGACAGCTGGACGGGGCCGATCTCAGCTTATCGGATGTCGACGGCCTCGCTCCGGGGACCTACTTCCTCTGCTTCCGCACCACCGTCCTGGGCCCCTATTCAGAGAAGATCGGCCGCTACACCTTCCAAACGGATTACACTATCTATAAGGTGGATTTGAAATGAACGAAAGGCCCTGCCAAATGCTGGCGGGGCTTTTCCTTTGTTTACGATTTGTTGATATCTTGTCCGCTTTTTTGTTGCACAAATCCTGTACAATAGGCACATGAATTTGACGAAAGGCGGGATCCTTTGTTGAAGATACGCACGCTGATCCTTTGTCTATTGTGCACGTTGCTGCTGACCGCCTGCTCCAAGGGGGACGCCGCCAGCGCCCAGCCTCCTGCCGAAACGGCGGTGCCCATCGAGATCGTTCAGGCCGAGACCCCGGCGCCCACCCATCGGGAGGAGCAGCAGATCTCCATCTCCTTTTCTGCCGACGCCCAGCCGACCGCCGTCCCTATGACGCCCGCCCCCACGGCGGAGCCCACGGAGATACCGACGCCCGAACCGACGCCGGAACCCACCGACACGCCGGTGCCCATGCTGGGGGTGTTGGATGGGAAGTTCGTGGATAAGTTCGTTACCGGCTCCCCGGTGCTCACGGATACCAGCTACCAGTCCGAGCGGGTGGCCATCTTCATCACCCGGGTGGTGGACGATTCCAAGACCATCGCCGATCATACCTTCAACTATTTCATGGCGGACGTGTATCTTCAAAACATGGAGGACCTTCGGAGCGCTCCCGCCAAATCCTGGGAGAAGAAGTGGGATTCCGGCCAGGACTGGCTGAAGAACATAGCCAAGGCGAACGACGCCATCTTTGCCGTGTCCGGGGATTTCACCCTCACCCGCAAGCAGGGCTTGGTCACCCGGAACGGGGAGGTGCTCCGGGCCGAGCATGATCCAAAGTACGATGTGGGCGTGATCTATTTGGACGGGCACATGGAGACCTTCACCGCGCAGGATACGCCCGTGGCGGAGCTCACCAGCGATCCCAACGTGTGGCAGATATTGGGCTTCGGGCCGGAGCTGCTGGATAAAGACGGCCAGCCCAAGACCAGCTTCAACGATCCCAAAAGCGTGAGCCCGGCCAATATCCGCAACGCCGTGGGCTACTTTGAGCCGGGGCACTACTGCTTCGTATTCGTGCCGGCCTATAAGGTCCGCAAGGACAGGACCTGCCTCGATATGGAGAGCCTGGCAAAGCTCATGGCCTCCCTGGGCTGTGTACGGGCCTATAACCTGGATGGGGGCGGCACGGCGGACATGTATTTCAACGGCAAGCTGGTCAGCGACAAGGGCATGGGCCAGACCCGTCGGAACCACGACATCTACTATATCCCGAAGGTATGACCCCTCATTTTCCCCCAGCCGGAGCGCTTCGCTCCGGCTATTTTTTGCGGGAATTGCGGCATTTTGGCAAAAATCCGAAAATCAAAAAGGAAAATGGGCAAAATCGGCGTATAAGAATCAACAGTGAACTTTTCGGGAGGCAAGCATGGCAGAGGATACGATTCGGGCCCGCTGGGAAGCCTGGGAGGAGCAGACCCTCTCTCCCTACGCAACCCTGTCGAAAAACTCTAAGGGCCGCGCCAGGGAGATCACACCCTGCGAGATCCGGACCTGCTTCATGCGGGATCGGGACCGGATTTTGCACTGCAAGGCTTTCCGCCGTCTCAAGCACAAGACCCAGGTTTTTTTGGCTCCTCTCGGCGACCATTACCGGACCCGCCTCACCCACACCCTGGAGGTGTCTCAGATCGCCCGGACCATCGCCCGGGCCATGCGGCTCAACGAAGATCTTACCGAAGCCATCGCCCTTGGCCACGATCTTGGCCATACCCCCTTCGGTCACACCGGCGAAGGCGTTCTCGATCGCCTGGTCCCCGGCGGATTCAGCCACAATGCGGAGGGCCTGCGGGTGGTGGACAAGCTGGAGAACGACGGCCAGGGCCTGAACCTCACCTTCGAGGTCCGGGACGGCATCGTGAACCACCCCAAGAAGTGCCATCCCGCCACCATGGAGGGGAAGGTGGTGTCCCTGTCCGATCGGATCGCTTACGTGAACCACGACATCGACGACGCCGTCCGGGCCGGGGTCCTGAAGGCGGAGGACGTGCCGGAAAGCTGCCGCAAGCGGTTCGGCAACACCCACAGCGAGCGGATCAACAGCATGATCCTGGACGTGCTTCGGGCCAGCTTGGACACGCCCACCGTCACCTTCACGGAGGAGGCGGCCAAGGAGTTCGACCTGCTGCGGAACTTCATGTACGAGAACGTGTACTTCAATCCCATCGCCAAGCGGGAGGACGAGAAGGCACGGGGCGTGGTGGAAGCCCTCTACGCATACTATCTCGAGCATCTCGAGCTGCTGCCCAAGGAGTTTTTGCTCCATCTTGAGGAGGACGGGGCCCAGCGCATCACGGCGGATTATATCGCCTGCATGACGGATACCTATGCCATCCACGAGTATCAGCGGCTGTTCGTACCGGCGGCCTGGAACTAAGGCTCGCCCATAGATTTCGGAGGCAAGGATTGGCGTTTCCCCAGGAATGGATGGACGAGCTTCTGTCCAAGAACGAGATAACGGAGGTGGTCTCCTCCTATGTGGCGCTCAAGCCCAAGGGCCGCAAGCTCTGGGCCTGTTGTCCGCTCCACGGGGAGAAGACGCCTTCCTTTTCCGTGTCCCCGGATAAACAGCTGTTCTATTGCTTCGGCTGCCACGCCGGCGGCACCGTGATCCAGTTCATCATGGACATGGAGCATCTGACTTTCATCGAGGCGGTGAAGCTCCTCGCTGAGCGGGCCCACATGGAGCTGCCCGAGGAGAAGAACGATCGGGAGCTCTTGCGGCTCAGGGCCTATCGGGAGCGGCTTTACGCGGCCAACAAGGCGGCGGCCCGGTTCTACTGCGAGCAGTTTTTGGGGCCGAACGGCCAGCCGGGCCGAGACTACGCCCAGCGGCGGGGCCTGGTCAAGGATATCATCCTCCGCTTCGGCATCGGCTATGCGCCCGAGGGTTGGGACAACCTGATGAAGCATCTCATGGCCCAGGGTTTCTCCGAAAAGGAGCTGCTGGACGCGGGGCTGCTGGTGAAGAATCCCAACTCCGGCCGGGTGTACGACGCCTACCGGAATCGTCTCATCTATCCCATCCTGGGGGTGGGGGGCCAGGTGCTGGGCTTCGGCGGCCGGGTGCTGGACGACAGCAAGCCCAAATACATCAACACCGGCGACACGCCCATCTATAACAAGCGGAACAACCTGTACGGCCTGTATCTGCAAAAGGGCATGAAGCTCGCCGACCTCATCATGGTGGAGGGGTACATGGACGTGATCGGCCTCTACAAGGCCGGGGTCACCAACGCCGTGGCCAGTCTCGGCACCGCCCTCACGGAGCAGCAGGCCCGGCTCCTCAAGCGATACGTGGACACGGTCTATATCGCCTACGACGGGGACGCCGCCGGCCAGAATGCCACCATCCGGGGGTTGGAGATACTCTCCCACGAGGGGCTGTCCGTTCGGGTCATCGTGTTCCCGGACGATCTCGACCCGGACGAGTACGTCCAGATCTACGGCAAGGCGGGCTTCGACGCCCTGAAGGCCAACGCCTACTCCCTCCACGCCTTCAAGATCGAGGCCATGGCCCGGCAGTACGATCTTGGCAACGAGAACGGTCGGGAGCAATTCGCCGTGAAGGCCTGCGCCTTCGTGGGCACGCTCCAACCCGTGGAGCAGGAGCGATACTATAAGCTCATCGCCCAGAAGACGGGCTACGAGATAGAATCCCTGCGGGAGCAGGGGAAGCGGGGCGAGGGGTACACCGAAAAGCCCCTGCGCTTCTCCCGAGGCACCTATCGCCGCCGCAGCGCCCAGGACGAGGACCAGAAGGAGCTGCTCCTTCGGACCATGCTCACCTGCGCGGTGAAGGATAAAAAGGCCTTGGCCGCCCTGAAGGCGGCGGGGGCGGGGGAGATGCTCACCGAGCCATACAAGGCCCTGTTCGCCGCCCTCGACGAGCCCGGCTTCTCCTTCGCGGCCTATGTGGGGGCCCAGGAGCGCCAGGAAGCGGAAAAGCTCACCGCCCTCATACGAGATGAGCAGAACATGGTGGAGCCGGAAAAAACGGCGCTGGATTGCTTAAAACGGCTGCAGCAGCTGGACCAGGAGGACAGGCTCTCCGACCTGCAGCGGGAACTGAAACGGACCGACCTCTCTGAGGGGGAGCGCGCCGCGCTTCTCCAACAGATCACAAATCTGATACGGGCAAAAAAGTAAGGAGACGAACATGAGCGAAACCAACAAGAAGACCACCCCCACCAAGGATCCCAAGGCGCGCATCAACGAATTGTTGGAAACGGGCAAGCAAAAGGGCGTCCTCAGCTACAAGGAGATCATGGACGCGCTCCAGGAGCTGGAGCTGGACCAGGAGGCCGTGGAGAAGCTCTACGAGACCATCGAGGAGCAGAACATCGACGTGGTGGAGGAGGTGGAGGTCCCCGAGGACATCAACGAGGAGATCGCCGAGGTGGAGACCATCCTCTCCGTCACCGAGGGCATCAACATCGACGACCCCGTGCGCATGTACCTGAAGGAGATCGGCAAGGTCCCCCTGCTCACGCCCCAGGAGGAGGTGGAGATCGCTACCCGCATGGCGAACGGCGACGAGGAGGCCAAGCACCAGCTGGCGGAGGCGAACCTGCGTCTCGTGGTCTCCATCGCCAAGCGCTACGTGGGCCGCGGCATGCTCTTCCTGGACCTCATTCAGGAAGGGAATCTGGGCCTCATCAAGGCCGTGGAAAAGTTCGACTACCGCAAGGGCTATAAGTTCTCCACCTACGCCACCTGGTGGATCCGCCAGGCCATCACCCGCGCCATCGCGGACCAGGCCCGGACCATCCGCATCCCCGTCCACATGGTGGAGACCATCAACAAGCTCATCCGGGTCAACCGGCAGCTGGTCCAGGAGTACGGCCGGGATCCTCGCCCCGACGAGATCGCCAAGGAGATGGGCATCTCCGAGGAGAAGGTCCGGGAGATCCTGAAGATCGCCCAGGAGCCCGTGTCCCTGGAGACCCCCATCGGCGAGGAGGACGATTCCCATCTGGGCGACTTCATCCCCGACGACGACGCCCCCGCCCCCGCAGAGGCCGTGGCCAGCACCCTCTTGAAGGAGCAGCTCATGGAGGTCCTCTCCAGCCTGACGCCCCGGGAGGCCCGGGTCCTGCGGCTCCGGTACGGCCTGGACGACGGAAAGGCCCGCACCCTCGAGGAGGTGGGCCGGGAGTTCAACGTGACCCGGGAGCGCATCCGTCAGATCGAGGCCAAGGCCCTGCGCAAGCTCCGCCATCCCTCCCGCAGCAAGAAGCTGAAGGACTTTTTGGAATAATGATCTTTTACACAGAAGCAAGGGCCATCCGGTAGGGTGGTCCTTTTTTGATAGAAGGAGAAGACGGAAGGGAAGGGCGACGGAATTTGTCGCGCCTGCGGGCTTGGTCGGGGCGCAGCTCTGCGCATAAGCCTGGCGCAGCTAGGCGTTGCGTCTCCACATGGGGCTTCATTCACTCCCGCGCCCTTCAAATCTTTCAGATTCGAGCCCCTGCCGCTAAAAAGGCCGACACTGCGGCCTTTTCTTAACGCGGCTTCAAATCCCGTCTTGTTTGCAATATTAGGAAAAAGTGTAATTAAATATATGGGATGTTAATGTTAAAATACTATACCCATTGGTTGCAGCATTAGTGTTATTTGTCGTTTACCTTTTGCCTTTTGCAAACAGGACAACCAGAGCCGTTTGCTCTGTTACTGACTTTAGCTTGCCACTCATGTCCATTTTTGCAAATCCACCAAACTTTTTTACCCGATTTTGGTGTAATCTGAGATGGTAAAAATCCTCCATTCCTTGTAGTATTCCATTCAGCAGCAAGAACAGGGTTTTTTGTTGCCAAATCATTAAACCCCGGTATCACTTTGTTGCCTGAACAATATGGGCAGCCAGAACCCCGCGAACGACTCCCAATTGTTGCCTGCCACTCATGTCCCTCGGAGCATTTCCACCAAACCTTTCGAGAGCTGCCACGACTAAACATAGTGGGAGATAATTCTCCGTTTTTCGTTGGGTGCCATTCTTTGGCAAGCGCTGGATTAACAGTCGATAGATCATTAAACCCTTGCAATACAGCATGACCTGAACAATACGGGCAGCCGTATCCATTACAACGCTTTGCAATTTCCATTTGCCACTCATGTCCCTCGGAGCATTTCCACCAAATCTTCCTATGACTTCCATGACTAACCATAGTAGGCGACAATTCTCCGTTTTTTGTTGGGTGCCATTCTGATGCAAGGTTCGGATGAGTGGTTCCCAAATCGTTAAATCCTTGTAGAACCATTCGGCCTGCACAATATGGACAGTCATATCCTTTTTTACGGTCACTAACTGTTGCCTGCCATTCATGTCCTTTGCTGCATTTCCACCATACCTTTTTCCCTGATGAGTTGGACACAAGTTCAGGAGTCAATAAACCGTTTTTCTCATAGTTCCATTCTTCCGCAATTACAGGATTGTTTGTGGCCAAACTATTTGCCTTATCGGCAATAATGTATTGTTCGTATATTTTTGATGCATCTCTTTCAACATCAATGTCTATCCTCTCAAAACCAATAAGTTTAAGCAGTTCACCGATAGCCCAGTTTAGGGATTCCTTGTTTGATGATAAACGATACTCGATCGTGTTATCGGAAACAGAATTCTTATTGCTCTCAACAACCGAAATAATACGAATGCCTTTTTTAGCAAAAAAAGCTATCTTTTTCTCATCGAGTTCTTGCTTATCTCTGTGGTAATATCTACCGTTATGCTCAATCCCCGTTCTATACTTTGGAAGATATATGTCTATTTCTTTTCCATAGTCAGTATTTCTACTTTCTGCTGAAGTTTGTATTCTACAATAGTATAGAATTGCTTGCTCCGGAAAGGATGTCTTTTTCTCTTGGTTGCAAATTGGACACCCGGCCTTTTTGAGTGTTCTACTATCTATCGTAGCCCGCCATTCGTGTCCTTTTCTGCATATCCACCAAACTTTTCTGCCTGAAAAAGGCGAGACTTCACGCGGCGTAATACCGGCGTTTTTGGTCGGATGCCATTCTTTCACAACATCAGGACATATTGTTGCTAAGTCGTTAAAACCGGCAAGCACTTTATGTCCCGAGCAGATAGGACAGCCGTATCCTCTAATCGTACGTTTTACTATTGTTTCTTGCCATTCATGCCCTAAGGAACACTTCCACCATACTCTTTTTTGAGAGCCTGGCGGTACCATTGTTGGTAGAAGGTCCTGATTCTTGCTATAATTCCATTCTGATGCAATAGCTGGATTTGTTGTAGCTAAATCGTTGAACCCCACCGATACTTTCTGATTTGCACAGTAAGGACACTCTGTTCCACGAATAGCTCGCTCAACGACCACCGCTTGCCATTCATGCCCCAAGGAACATTTCCACCATACTTTTTTATTGGAACCAGAAGAAATCATTGTAGGCAATAAACCTTTATTCTTTTCGTAATTCCATTCATTTGCAACTGTTGGATTAGTTGATGCTAAATCGTTAAAGCCCCTCAATACTTTTCGATTTGAGCAATATGGGCATTTGGTTTTAGCCGATGTGCGATTGTGAATTGAGGCGATCCAATTATGACCTTTATTGCAAATCCACCAAACTTCCTTATGCGAACCTGCAGTCACATCAGCTGGACTTAGTGTTCCATTTTTAGTAGGATGCCACTCTTCAGCAATTTCAGGATATTCTGTTGCTAATGATTTCATGTCCTTCATAAAATGACTCCTCAACATTAGAAATCATATAGTATTATTTTAGCACGAATCACTTATATCCTCAACTTATATACGGCCATAGCGCGTATATTTTTTGAGGATTTTCATTTTTCGGCAGGACAAAAGCAGATTGTCACTATTGAATTCAATTCTGGTCGGGGCGACGGGATTTTACCCTTGCCGCTAAAAAAGCCGCACTGCGGCTTTTTTCTTAACGCGGCTTCAAATCCCGTCGCTTCTTCAAACATAAGAATATGGACCATCCGCAAGGGATGGTCCATATTCTTGGTCGGGGCGACGGGATTTGAACCCACGACCTTTTGGTCCCGAACCAAACGCGCTACCAAACTGCGCTACGCCCCGAAAAAAAGGGACTAAGGCCGACCTTAGACCCCTTTTTTATGGAGCCAAATGTCAGACTCGAACTGACGACCTGCGCATTACGAATGCGCTGCTCTACCGACTGAGCTAATTTGGCACGCTTCTTACGAAGCCTGATTATCATAGCAAATCGGCGCATAAAAGTCAAGCCGTTTTCCGCAAGAAATATAAAAAAGGGGATCGCTTGACAGGTTTTGCCCCATCCGCTACAATCAGTGAGAAAAACGACGACGAGGTGTATATATGCGTGTTTTTTTGATCGGGAACGGTCCTCTGGCGGTGGGCGTGCTGCTGCTCGTGGAGGCGGCGGTGCTGGTGGGGCTGCTGCGGCTTTACAAGGGCCAAAGGGCGCCCATGGTGCTGTGCATGGCGCTTGTGACGGCGGGGCTGCTCTTTGACGGGGCGGTGATCCTGCTGGGCCGGTGGCTGCCGGAAGGCTTGCTCCGGGTGTTGTCCATGGGCAGGTTCCTGTTCCATGGGCTCTGCATGCCGCTGCTGCTGATGATCTCCGCATACGCCTTTGGGGCAAAGGGAAAGGCGGCCAAGGCGATTTGGGCCATAGCCGCCCTGCTCATGGCGCTGGGCGCTCTTTCGGGCCTTTTGACCAAGCTGGAGGTGGTGGATTTCGCGGGCTTCCTTCGCTGCACCGCCTCCGACGCCACGCCCCCTTGGGCGGACAGGTTCCTGTCCATCCTGTCGGTGGCCATGGTGATCCCCCTGATCCTGGCGGGTATTTGGCTCATGATCAAGAAGAAGGGGCCCTTCCTGTTTCTCAGCGGCCTGTTCATGTTCGCCTTCTCGGCCCTTGGGCCTGCCACGGGGAATATCGATTTGATCTTCCTCATCGGCATGATCGGCGAAGCGCTGATGGTCCTTTGCTTCCTGCTCCATGCCAGGAAGGTCCGCAGCTGATCCTTTTTATCCGTATAAAGAAAACCGCCGATCTCTCGGCGGTTTTTGCTATACCCGGTTTAGTAGCCCAGCAGCAGCTCCAAAGTCTTGGTCCCAGCCTGGCCGTCCACGGTCAGGTTGTTGGCCTTCTGGAAGGCTTTGACGGCGGCCACGGTGTCCGTGCCGCAGTAGCCGGTGGACTTGCCCTTCAAATATCCCTTCTTGATGAGGGCGTCCTGGATGGTTTTGACCACGTCCAGCTTGTCCTTTTCCTTCATGGTGTAGGCCGTGGCCTTGTCGGACATGAGCTTTTCATAGGTGGCCTGGTCGCACTTGCCGGTCTGCTTGATGTCGTTGCGCTCCTGGAACTTGGTGATGGCCTTGGCGCACATGGAGCCATAGGTGGTGGTCACCACGCCATTGCCCTCCGCATCCTTCTCAGGGTAGGGGAGGTAGTGGAGGTCCACCAGCCGCTGCTGCACCTTCTTCACGGTCTCGCCGTCGTTGGTGCCGCCCACCTCCAGGGTCTTGAACTCAGCGGGAGGCTCATTGGGATCCGCCGAGGGTTCCGGGGTCTCCTCGGGGGCGTCCGTGTTGGTCACCTCCGGCGTATCGGTGGGAACGGCCGTGGGCTCCAAAGTAGCTTCGATGGTGGCCGTGGCGGTGGCCTCCGCAACGGCTGCCTTGGCCTTGTTCTTGGCGCAGGAGCCGGAGAAGGCCAAGATCAGGATGGCTGCGATCAGGAGGATGGCCGCTGCGGCAAACAGCAGCAGCGTCATCAGTCGCACCCGATAGGCGGCGCCGCCCAGATGAATCTTAATGTATTTGTCCATCAAGGAAGTTTTTTCCATCTCTTCGTTCATTGTTTGATTCCTCCCTTTCTGTGTGTTTCCTGTTCAACTCCTATTGTATACATGAACGTATATATTTTTCAACAAAAGTATGAACAAAATATTAACAATCACACAAAAATCAAGCTTTTTGCTTTTTTTTTACAATTTATCAGGAAAAATACACCGTACCGATTCGTTTGCCTATGGCGAGTCTTTGTCCGTATCCGATTTGACAACAGGTTTGAAACAAGCAAAAAGCCCCGCAGGGCTTTTTGCATACGGAAGATTGGTTTGTTGATTATTTGCTGAGCGCCTTCGTGATGCGGACCAGCGCTTCATCCAGCTCCTCGTAGGTGACGGGGATGGGGGGCGCGAAGCGAATCGTGTGGTCGTGGGTCTCCTTGCAGAGAACGCCCTCGTGGATGCAGGCCTTCACGTAGTCGAAGGCGTCCCCGTAGAACTCGACGCCGATCAGCAGACCGCGGCCGCGGACCTCTTTGATCTCCGGGTTGTGGATCTTCTTCAGACCATCCATGAAGTACTTGCCCTTCTCGCGAGCCAGCCGGGGATAATCGTCCCGCTGCAGGATTTCCAGAGCCTTGATGCCGCAGGCGCAGGCCAGGGGGTTGCCGCCGAAGGTGGAGCCATGGGAGCCGGGCGTATAGAGGCCCAGGATGTCCTCGTTCGCCGCGATGGCGGACAGGGGCATGACGCCGCCGCCCAGAGCCTTGCCCATGATGTAGATGTCGGGGATCACGTTCTCGTGCCAGCAGGCGAACATGTCGCCGGTGCGGGCAAAGCCGGTCTGGACTTCATCGGCCAGGAAGAGGATGTTGTTCTCCGTGCAGATCTGGCGGACTTCCGTGAGCCATCCCTCCGGAGGCACGATGATGCCGGCTTCACCCTGGATGGGCTCGGCCAGGAACGCGACGGTGTTCGGCGTGATGGCGTCACGCAGCGCCTGGGCGTCGCCATAGGGGATGGTCTTGAATCCGGGGCAGTAGGGACCATAGTTGTCCTTGGCCAGGGGATCGGTGGAGAAGCTGATGATGGCGATGGTGCGGCCGTGGAAGTTGTTGGCGCAGGTGATGATCTCCTGCTTGCCATTTTCGACGCCCTTCACCTTGGTGCCCCAAAGACGGGCGGTCTTCAACGCGGTCTCGACCGCTTCCGCGCCGGTGTTCATGGGCAGGACCATATCCTTGCCCGTGAGCTTCGTGAGGCTCTCATAGAACGCGCCGAGATTCTCGCAGTGGAAGGCACGGCTGGTCAAGGTGCACTTGTCCAGCTGCTCCTTGGCGGCCGCGACGATCTCAGGATGGCGGTGACCAAAGTTGTGGGCCGAATAGGCGGACAGCATGTCGAAGTATTGCCGTCCCTCAGGGTCGGTGACGACGGCACCTTCGGCTTTCACGATGACGACGGGCTTGGGCGCATAGTTGTGGGCGCCGTACTTGTTGGTTTGCTCGATGATCTCTTTTGAAGTATGCATAGCTTTCTCCTGATTCTATATTATTTTTCGGACATATAGGGGTAGACGATCGCCTCGGAGGGATTGAAGGTCTCCTTCACGGAGTGGGGGCTCATCCAGCGGATCATGTTAAGAGCGGTGCCAGCCTTATCGTTGGTGCCGGACTGACGCGAGCCGCCGAAGGGCTGCTGTCCGACCACCGCGCCGGTGCACTTGTCGTTGATATAGAAGTTGCCTTCCGAATGGAGCAGGGCCTTCTCCATCATGACGATGGCTTCGCGGTCCTGGGCGAAGATGGCGCCGGTCAGGGCATAGGGGGAAGCCTCGTCGCAGATCTTCAGGGTCTCTTCCAGGGCTTCGTCAGGATAGACGTATACGGAGAGGATGGGCCCGAAGATTTCCTTGACCATGGATTCGTAATCCGGCTTCTTGCAGAGGATGACGGAGGGCTCCACGAACCAGCCCTTGGAATCATCGCAGTTGCCGCCGATCACGATCTCGCAATCCGGGCTCTGCTTCGCACGGTCCAGATATCCCTTGCAGCGCTCGAAGGAGGCCTTGTCGATGACGGCGGCCAGGAAGGTATCGAAATCCTGCACGTCGCCCATCTTGACTTCCTGCATCATCTCCTTCATGGTCGAAAGGACCTGGGGCCAAATGCTGGCCGGGATGAAAGCGCGGGAGCAGGCGGAGCACTTCTGGCCCTGATACTCGAAGGAGCCGCGAACGAGAGCGGCCGCCAGAGGGCGGACCTTGGCGCTTTTATGGGCAAAGATGAAGTCCTTTCCGCCGGTCTCGCCCACGATGCGGGGGTAGTTGCGGTAGGAGGCGATGTTCTCGCCGATCTGCTTCCAGACGCCCTGGAAGACCTCGGTGGAGCCAGTGAAATGGAAGCCGGCCAGTTCCTTCCGGGAGAGGACGTACTTGGCCATGTCGGTGCCGTTGCACGGCACGAAATTGATGACGCCGGCGGGAAGCCCGCAGTCCATGAGCAGCTTCATGTAGTAGTAGTTGGAAAGCACCGCCGTGCGGGAGGGCTTCCAGACCGCGACGTTGCCGACGATGGCCGGCGCCGTGGGCAGGTTCCCGCCGATGGAGGTGAAATTGAAGGGCGTGATGGCGCAGATGAACCCGTCCAGCGCACGGTAGTCCTGGCGATCCCAGATGCCGGGAACGGAGGCAGGCTGATCCTTGAAGATTTCCTGGGCAGACCAGACACCGAAGCGCAAGAAGTCGGCCAGCTCGGCGATATCAATCTCGGCCTGGAAAACGGTTTTGGATTGGCCCAGCATGGTGGAGGCGTTCAGGACCTTACGATAGGGGCCGGTGATGAGATCGGCAGCCTTCAGGAAGATGGCGGAGCGATGCTCCCAGGGCATGTCCTCCCAGGCCTTCTTGGCCGCCAGCGCTGCGTCGACCGCCATGGTCAGTTCCTTTTCACCGGCGATAGAACACTCGGCGATCACATGGTCATGATCGTGGGGCATGGTCACCTTGATGGTCTTCTCCGTAAAGATCTCTTTGCCGCCGATGATCAGGGGGATCTTCACGATTTCGGCGGACTGACGGGCAAGCTCTGCCTTCAACTCCGCGCGTTCCTTTGATCCGGGGAGATATCCACGGAAAGCGTCGTTTTCAGGGCGGGTGATGGTGAAATAGGCGTTTGGCATAATTCCTCCTTTTGAACTTGTTTTTTCGTTCAGGTTGTCACTCAAATGTTGCCCAGCGTGGCCACCAGCACGGCTTTGATGGTGTGGAGCCGGTTTTCGGCCTCGTCGAAGACCTTGCTGTTCTCGGACAGGAACACGTCGTCCGTGACCTCCCGGATGTCATAGCCCAGCTTCATCTGCTCGCTGGCCATGGTGGTGTTGAAGTCGTGGAAGGAGGGGAGGCAGTGGAGGAAGATGCACTTCTTGTTGCCGGTCCGCTCCATCAGCTCCTTGGTGACCTTGAAGGGGGTCAGCAGCTTCACCCGCTCCGGGATCAGCGCTTCCTCGCCCATGGAGGCCCAGATGTCGGTGTACAGAGCGTCGGCACCCTCCACGATGGCGGGGTCGTCGCTCACTTCGATGATGGCACCGCTCTCCTTGGCCGCCGCCTCACAGCGGGCCAGCACCTCGGGGGCGGGGGCAAGGGCCTTGGGACCGTAGCCGCAGTAGTGGATGCCCAGCTTGGCGCAGATGTACATGAGGCAGTAGGCCACGTTGTTCCGGGTGTCGCCGCAGAAGACCAGCTTGCACTGGTTCAGGGGCTTGTCCACGTTCTCCTCCAGCGTGAGGATGTCAGCCAAAGCCTGGGTGGGATGGTCCACGTCGGTAAGGCCGTTGTATACGGGCACGCCGGAATACTTCATTAGGTCTTCCACAACCTTCTGGTCGAAGCCGCGATACTCGATGCCGTCGAACATCCGGCCGAGGACCTTGGCGGTGTCGGCCAAAGACTCCTTCTTGCCCATCTGGGAGGACTTGGAATCCAAGAACGTGACGCCGGCGCCCTCGTCCATGGCCGCCACTTCAAAGGCGCAGCGGGTCCGAGTGGAGGTCTTTTCAAAGAGCAGCACGATGTTCTTTCCGGTGAGAGAGGTGCCCTTGATGCCTGCCTTCTTCTGGGCCTTGAGCTTTTTGGCAAGGTCCAGCATATACCGGACCTCTTCGGGAGTGAAGTCCATGATGGTGAGGAAGGAACGGCCTTTGAGATCAACTGCCATGATACGTTTTCTCCTTTTACAATAAGTATTTGTTTGTCATTGGGGTCCACCTCATCATACCATCTTTTTATCTGGCTGACAAGGGCCTCCCTGTTTCGGCGAGAACCCAAAAAATGTCGAAAAACCGGACATTTTATTGCCAAAGCATGAACAATCGGACTTTTTTGAAATAGATTATAAACAAACGTCGAAAACACTGAAAAAAATAAATCTCTATGGTAGGATGCAAAAAAAAGGGAAAGGAGAGACGACCATGCCCTTTTGGAAACGTGTCGCGGCGTTTCTTCTTTTTCTGCTGCTTTTATTGCCCTCCGCCCCCGTTTTCGGCGAAGGCGGCGGGGAGGAGGCCGCGCCCTCCGAGTCGGTGACGACGGATCGGGAAACGGGCAAAACGCATCGCGCCGTCCGCGACGACGATCTCTGCCGTCAGATCGAGACCATCTATCGAGCGGCCAAAAAGAGGGCCCATCGCTCCTCCTTCCGGGGCTATTGCGGGGCCTATGTGGCGAATCAGCTGGTCCTGTTGGGCATCAATGAGACCTATGTGAGGGCAAACGGGAAGAACGCCTACGACGCATACTGCAAGCTGGAGTATACTACCGGCGGCTATCGGGTCCGGGCCTACGGCGGGAAGCAATACTCCCTGAGGGAGGCGCTCTCGGCGATCCAGCGGGAGGACCCTGCGCCTCGGAACATCCTGGTGGGGTTCCAGCGGGGGATCAGCAAGTCCGGGAGGAAGTACGGTCACGTGCTTTTCATCCACGGCATCCAAGGCGGCCTCGTCTACTACTCCGACAGCTCCGCCCGCATCGTGAACGACGTGGAATACAAAGAAGGGGAGCCCATCGTCTGCTCCCTGTCGGCCTTTGTGGATCTATATGCGGAATATAAGCTGGATGGGGTCATCCACTTCCTGGCGCCGGAGGAGGCTTACTCCGCCAGCACGGTGGAGACCAGCGCAGGCAGCTCCGAGAACGCGCCCGCCGTGGGCTGATAGTTCCGGATGTCTCCAAAGCCCCAGCTGGCGTAGAGGAAGGGGACCTTTGCCGCCAAAGCGGCGGCCTGATCCTTGGCGGTGTCACCTATGTAGACCGCCTTTTTTATTTGGTTCCGTTTCAGGACAAGGGTGATGTTCTCGAACTTGCCAAGGCCGGTCCGGCCCGCCGTCTCATGATCGTCGAACAGGTCTGTGAGCCCGTGGGCATGAAAGAAGGAGAGGGCGTAGTCCTCGGTGCAGTTGCTCACCAGGCCGAGAAAGTATCGGCGATGGAGCTGCACCAGGGTCTCCCGCACCCGGGGATAGAGCCGGGCGCCCCGTTCAAAAAGATAGGGCGATTCTGCGTCGAGGCAGCGGTCCGTAAGGGCATACCGTTCCGCGGGCGGCAGGTCGGGGAACTGGATGTCGCCGATCTCCCGGGGGGTGAGGCCCATGAGCCGGTCCATCTCTGCCTCGGTGATGTGCCGGTGAAGGGGCGAAAGGATCCGGTTCCAGCAGAGCAGGACCTCTTGGGCACTGTTCCAAAGCGTCCCATCCAGATCAAAAAGTATGGCCCGTTCCCTTTTTTCCATGCCGTGCCCCTTTCTTTTTTGTGTATTGTATCCGGGAAAAAGAGATTTGTCCAGATTGCCGAAGCGGAAAACATGTGGTATACTACCCCTATTATGGAGAAGATCGCGTATGAGCTCATCCGGTCCGATCGGCGGACCATGGGCCTGGAGGTGGATACAGAGGGTCAGGTGCGGGTCCGCGCGCCCCGGTTCACGCCCCGGTGGCGGATCGACGCCTTCGTGGAGGAGCGCAGGGCGTGGATCGAGCAGGCCAGGGCCCGGCAGGCGCGGCGGCAAGCCAAGCTCCCCCACATCCGGGAGGAGGACAAACCTCTCTATGTGAAGCGGGCCAAGGCCATTCTGCCGGAGAAGATCGACCGCTACGCTCGGATCATGGGGGTGCAGCCCGCGGGGCTCACCGTGACCTCCGCCAAGACCCGGTTCGGCAGCTGTTCCGCCAAAAACAGGCTGTCCTTCTCCTGGCGGCTCATGGCCTATCCGGAGGCGGCTATCGACTATGTGGTGGTCCACGAGCTGGCCCATATCCGCTACAAGGATCACGGTCGCGGGTTCTACGGGTTCGTGGCCAGCGTCCTGCCCGATTATAAGGACAGGATACGGCTTCTGCAGGGCAGATAGGAGGCATAGGATGCAAAAAGTCTATTTTGCCGGCTCCATCCGGGGCGGCCGTCAAGACGCGGCCCTGTATGGGGAGATGATCGACTATATGGAGGCCCGGGGCTGCCGGGTGCTGACGGAGCACGTGGGCCTCGAGTCCCTCCAGGCGGAGGGGGAAAGGACCATGACCGAGGAGGAGATCTTCCGGCGGGATATGGCCTGGCTCACGGATAGCGATATGGTGGTGGCGGAGTGCACCACGCCCTCCCACGGCGTGGGGTATGAGCTCGCCAGGGCCCGGGACATGGGGAAGCCCGTCCATATCTTCTATGATATCCGTCGGGGGCGTCTCTCGGCCATGCTGGCGGGGGACAGTTGCTTCGTGCTCCATCCCTACGCCGCACGGGATGAGGTGTTCGCGGCCCTGGGACGGCTGTTTCCCGGGGAAGAATAAAGAATGAAAGTTTGTATCGAGAAGGGAAGGGACAAGACGGTGAACAAGGCTCTGAAAAGCGGGATAGCCTGGCTCCTCCTGCTGCTGATGGCAGCGGGCGGCTGCAGCACGCCCCTTCCCCAGACTACCCACGAGCGGGTGCCGTCTCCCACGTCCGTGCTGACAGAATCGAAAGAGGCGCCCACGGCGGCGCCCTTGTCCACGGCCAGCGGCATCCAGCTCCGGTTCACGGAGGTCCGCTCCTCCGGCGCCCAGACGGGAGCCTACGATGGCTGCGAGGGGGAGGATTGGTTCGAGCTTTATAACTCCGGCAGCGAGGAAGTGGACCTGGGCCGCCTGTTCATCACCGATAAGCCGGAGAAGCCCGACAAGCGCCCTCTCCCGCAGGTGGTGCTCCAGCCGGGCCAGTATCTGGCCATCTGCTGCTGTGAACGGGAGGATCATCCCTCGGTGTCCATGGGCATCGCCCGCAGCGGCGAGACCCTGTACATCTTCGCCGGAGACCGGCAGGAGGTCTGCAGCGTTACCGTGCCGCCCTTGGGGAGCGATCTGAGCTGGGCGGAGAAGGACGGCGTTTGGGGCTATTGCACGGAACCCACCCCGGGCCGGGCGAATGGACAAATCTTCGCCTCTTTGGACCCGGTGAAGGTGGAAGCTCTGGCCCTCAGCGTGTCGGAGCTGCTCATCGACGGCAGGTACGCTCCGGTCCTTCCTGACGGGAGTTATCGGGATTTCGTGGAGCTGCACAACGACACGGGGGAGGCTATCTCCCTTCAGAATTGGTATCTGTCCGACGATGAGGACGATCCGGAGAAGTGGCCCTTCCCGGAGGGCACAGTGCCCGCCGACGGGTATCTGCTCGTTTTGCTGGGCGGAAAAGGCGAACAGAGGACGGACGGGCTTCTGGAGGCGGATTTCTCGGTGAATCGCCGGGAAAACCTGATCATCTATGACGGAAACGCTTTAGCCTATACCGTGTTCACCCTGCCGGAGCGGATCCGGTCCGACGTGTCCATTGGGCCGAAAGGAGAATACTATCTTTGCCCCACCCCGGGCCGGGCCAACGGCCCCGCCTCCTACATGGCCGCCGACGGGGGCTGCTATGACTATGACGGCGTGTTCATCAGCGAGGTCTGCGCCTATGCCGGGGCGGGAAACAACGATTGGATCGAGCTGTACAACGCCACGGGGGAAACGATCTCCCTGGAGGGCTGGCGGCTCATGAAGGATAGGGAGGGGACCAAGTCCATCTTCCTTTCCGGGACCATTGCCCCCGACGGCTATGCCGTGTTCGAGACCACCTCCCACCCGGAGCGGCAGGAAGTGGGCGTAGGCGCATTCGGCCTGTCCATGGGTGGGGAGACCCTGTACCTGGTGGACGAAACGGGCGGCCTGCGGGATGAGTTCGCCACCGGCGCCCTGGAGGTGGGCGTCACCTCCGGCCGACAGGAGGGCAACGGCAACGTGGCTCGGGTCTTTTTCCGGGAACCCACCAAAGGGGGAAGGAACAGCGATAAATACGCCTTGGGCTATGCCAAGGCCCCCGTCTTCTCCGAAACGGAGCTGTATCAAACCGAGCCCTTTCAGCTGACGCTGACCTCCGGCGAGGGAGCCACCATCCGCTACACCACCAACGGCAGCGAGCCCACGGCCTCGTCCTCCCTCTATGACGGGCCCATCCGTATCACCAAGAACACGGTCATCCGGGCCTTTGCCCAGGAGGATGGGCTCATCGACAGCGAGATCGTCACCTATACCTTCCTGTTTGAGGAGCCTCACGAGCTGCCCGTGGTCTGCCTTGCCTTCGAGCCAAAGGACCAGGACGCTCTCTGGTCGGGTAAGTCCAAGGAATCCAGCAGCAAGAAGCAGCGCAAGGGCTATTTCAGCTACTACGAGGACGGGAAGCTCTCCACGGAGTTCCCCGCCGACTTTAAGACCAAGGGCGCGGGTACATTGGGATATGCTCAGGCATCGCTATCCATTCACCTTCGGGGCAAGTACGGCGTGAGCAGCGTCAATTACCCCTTCTTCAAGGAGTATGGCTGGCGGGAGGGCTCCTCCTTCTGCATCCGAAACTCCGGTCAGGACAATGGCCAGGCCCGCATCCGTGACTCCTACGCCAGCCGCCTTTGCTACGGCCTCAATATCGACGTGGCGGTCACACGGCCCGTGGCGGTGTACATCAACGGCAAATACTACGGCCTCTATGACCTGAACGAGGATCAAAACGACGACTATCTCGAATCCCACTTCGGCGTCAACAAGGACGACGTGGAGATCATCCGCTTCAACACCGTGGTGGTCAAGGGGAGCAACGCCGACTGGAAGCGGGTCATCAACTATGCCAAGACCAAGGACTTCTCCAAGGACGAGGTCTACGAGACCTTCACCCAGTGGGTAGACCCGGACTACTTCATCGACTACCTGGTCTGCTCCATGTACCTCTGCAACAGCGACATGGCCAACCAGAAGTATTGGCATACCACGGATAACGCCGTCCGCTGGCGGGCCATCTTCTATGACTTCGACTACGGCATGGGCTACAACGACGGCTCCGTGAAGCGCAGCATCATCGGCAACTTCTTCAGCAAGAACGGCACCGCCACCGCCACCTCCCGGGTCTACACCCACATTGCCGCGGCTCTGGTCCACAATCCCGGCTGGCGGCAGCGGTTCATCGAGCGGTATGTGGAGCTCACCGTGACCACCTTCGCCCCCGAGCGGGCCACCTCCATTTTGAACGAGCTTCGGGAGGAGATGGCGCCGGAGATGAGGCGACACATCGCCCGCTGGAAGCACCCCTCCTCCTACGACAAATGGGTGACCGAGGTGAACCAGCTCCAGCGCTGGATGGAGCAGCGGCCCAAATACGCTCTTGACAATCTGCGTTCCTACTTTAAGCTCAGCCAAAGCTATATCGACGAGCTGGTGGACAAATATACGACGACGAACTGAACAGGTAAACGAAAACGGACGCGGTTTCTCGCGTCCGTTGATCGTTTTGGTCGGCGTCAGGCCCAGATGAACCAGATCAGCAGATAGCCCGTGATCACCGCGGCCAGGGTGAAGGGGACGCCGAACTTCATGAAGGTCCCGGCCTTCACTTCGTAGCCCTCTCGGCGGAGGATGCCGATGCCCGCGATGTTGGCGGAGGCGCCGATGGGGGTCAGATTCCCGCCCAGAGTGGCGCCGCAGAGGAGGCCGTAGTAGAACAGCTTCGGGCTAATGGCCACGCCGCCTGCGGAGGAGAGGTCCGCGGCCAGCACCGCCACCACGGGCAGCATGGTGGTGGTGTAGGGGATGTTGTCGATGAAGGCGGAAAGAAGCACGGACACCCACACGATCACGCTATACACCAGGAACAGATCGCCCCGGGTGCCGCCGCCGTTCAGCCTGGCGATGGTCTGGCCCAACAGGTCGATGACCCCCGCCCGGGAGATGCCGCCGATGACCACGAACAGGCCCATGAGCAGGATGATGGTGTAGTAGTCGATCTCCTTAAGGGCTCCCTTCACGGTGGAGGAATCACGGTTCTTCACCAGATCCCGGATGAGGCCGATCACGAAGAAGCCCACGCAGATGAGGCCGTTGGTGATGTCCGGCTTATAGAACTGGCCGGGTTTGGCGCCGGTTTTATAGGGGATAAAGGAGACCCCGATCAGGCAGATCAACGTGCCCAGCAGCAGCCAGGTGGGGAACAGGTCCTGCACCTTTGTCCGCTCGTGCATGTTCACCGGCTCGTTCTCATGCCGGAACATGAACAGCAGCACCAGGGCGCTGGCGATGGCGCCCAGTTCCACCACGAAGAACATGCCCATCCTGCCCTCGTCCACGAAGAAGTCCAAAAAGTCCAGATTGGCGGCCTTGGCGAGGAGGATGCTGGTGGTGTCGCCCACCAGGGTGGCCGCGCCCTGCAGGTTGCTGCTGACGGCGATGCAAATGATGGGGGCCACGGGGGAGATGTTCAGCTTCTTGCACATGGCCAGGGCTACCGGCGCGATCATGAGCACGGTGGCCACGTTGTCCACGAAGGCGGAGATGAACCCGGCGAACAGGCTCAGGGACAGGACCGCCCACTTGACGCTGGGGGTCTTGTCCACCAGCACGTCCGCCATGAGCTGGGGCATCTTGGACTCGATGAACAGATACACCGTGCCCATGGTGCCCACGATCATCATGATCACGTTCCAGTCGATCTCCTTGAGGGCCTCCAAGGGCGAATAGGAGAAGCCGGGGAATACGCCCAGATTCCCCACGATCACGAAGATCAGGGCGGAGATCACGGCGGCGTGGGGCCGGATCTTTTGAAAAGCCATCATCACGATATAGGTGACGGCGAAGAGGATCAAAGCGAACAGGGTGACGGTCTCCATGTAGAGGCCTCCTTTGCAGTTGGTGTCATCCATACCTTACCATATTTCTTTCCCGCTTTCCAGCCCCCGATTTCATATAAAAGCGAAGAAAAGCGAGCAAGATACCTCTTTGACAGGCGAAAAATCTATTGTCAATAGATATTTTTTATTCTTAGGAGTGTGATGGACGGACAAAAGAAAGGGGCGTTTTTTCCTTCGTTCGTATATAATGCCTGCCTTGACAAGAAATGGTTGCAAAACGTTTTGCGGGAAGGTACAATACTTTTAAGGCTGTGCCTGTATTTTATCAACATGAAGCGAGGTCAGTGATCATGAATCAAAAGTACACCAACTCTATCGGCGTTCTCGTCCCGGAAGTGATGCTCCCGCCCAAGGGAACGGACATGATGAAGTGGGCCGTGGTGGCCTGCGATCAGTTCACCTCCCAGAAGGAATACTGGGAGGAGGCGCGCAAGATCATCGGCGACGCGCCCTCCACGCTGGACCTCATCCTGCCCGAAGCGTATCTGGGCAGCCCCGACGAACCCGAGCGCATCGCCGCCATCAAGGCCAACATGAAGGAGTATCTCAAGAAGGGCATCCTCCAGAAGCAGCCCGAGGGCTTCGTGCTCATCGAGCGGACCGCCAACGGCAACACCCGCCATGGCCTGGTCATGGCCCTGGATCTGGAGGAATACGACTATTCCAAGGGCTCCGGCACCCTGATCCGCGCCACCGAAGGGACCATCGTCTCCCGCATCCCGCCGCGCCTCAAGATCCGGGAGGGCGCCGCGGTGGAGCTGCCCCATATCCTGGTCCTCATCGACGATCCCGAGCGCACCGTCATCGAGCCCTTGGTGAAGAAGGCGGCGGAGCTCCCTTGCCTCTACGACACCGACCTCATGCTGGGCGGCGGCCACATCTCCGGCCGTCTGGTGGCGGGGGAGGGGGACGTGGTGAACGTGCTCTCCGCCCTTACCAAGCTGGCTGACAAGGCCGCCTTTGAAAAGAAGTACGGCGATCATCCCGTGCTCCTCTTCGCCATGGGCGACGGCAACCACAGCCTGGCCACCGCCAAGGCCAACTGGGAGAAGATCAAGGCCACCCTGCCCGAATGCGAGCGGGCCGATCATCCCGCCCGGTACGCCCTTATCGAGCTCAACAACGTCCATGACGAGGGCATCATCTTCGAGCCCATCCATCGGGTGGTCTTCGGCGTGGAGGGGAAGGCCTTCCTGGACGCCCTCCAAAAGAAGCTGGCGGAGCAGAACGGGGCCGTACAGGTCCTGCCCAGGGCCCAAAAGGCCGAGGGGGGCGAAAAGCACGTGATCCCCTTCTTCTACGGCGATACCGAGGGCACCCTGGTGGTGAGCGAGCCTGCGGCCCAGCTGGCCGTGGGGACGCTGCAAAACGCCATCGACGCCGTGCTCAAGGAGCTGGGCGGCGAGGTGGACTACATCCACGGCGACGACGTGGTGAAGGACCTCTCCAGGAAGCCCAACGCCATCGGCTTCCTGCTCCCCACCATGCAGAAGGGCGAGCTTTTCTCCACCGTGGTCTACGACGGCGCCCTGCCCCGCAAGACCTTCTCCATGGGCGAAGCCGCCGAGAAGCGGTACTACCTGGAGGCCCGGCTGCTGGAGAAGTAAGTCAAGACAACAGAATCAAGCATAGCAAAAGGAGCGGCAAGCCGCTCCTTTTGCATGGGAGAGAGGGTATTGGGATAAGAAGCTTTTTCAGCTGATCACTTTCTCTGGGGATAGAGTACCGCTGAAACCTTAAATCATCCTTAAAGAATATATAATATTCAGCTCCGGCTTGTCAAGACCCCTCTTAGGTCACGAATGGCGTACCGGGGGCACTTCACCGCGCACATGCCGCAGCTGAGGCACAGCTCCTCGTCGATGGCGGAGAGGTTGTCCGTGACCTTAGCCGCCCCGGAGGGGCAGACCTTTTCGCAGATGCCGCAGCCGATGCAGGACACTTCGCAGGCGGCCCGGGCCGCCTTGCCCGGATCCCGGTTGGAGCACATGACTACGATGGGGTTGGCCCCCTCGTGAAGGCGGATGATCTCCTGGGGGCAGGCGTCCGCGCAGGCGCCGCAGCCCAAGCACCTGGTTTCGTCCACCTCCGCCACGCCGCTTTCGTTGAGGGCGATGGCTTCCGCCGGGCAGACGGACACGCAAACGCCGCAGCCCAGGCAGCCGTAGGCGCAGCTTTCGTTCCGGCAGCCGCCGTTGCAGGCCACCAAGGCGAACCGTTTTTCCATCATCGGTCCCTCCTTTCGTAGGGCGTGTCTTCCAAAGGCAGCCGGGTCCGCCGCTTCCCGTCCAGCTGGTAGTAGGCCTCCGCGATGGCGGGGGCCGTAGGTATGGAGGTGATCTCCCCGATTCCGATGGCCCCGCAGGCCACGTCCAGGCCCGGCTTGTCCACCACGATGGCCTGGATCTCGGGGATCTCGTGGGCCCGGAACAGGCCCAGCCTGCCGAACTTGTCGATTGGCTTGCAGTTCTCGTCGATGGGGTACTGCTCCCTGAGGGCGTAGCCCATGCTCATGACCACACCGCCCTCAATCTGCCCCTCGCAGGAGCGGGGGTTCACGGCCTTGCCCACGTCGTGGACCGCCACCATGGACTCGATCCGGCCCGTCTTTTTATCCAAAATGCACATCTGGGTGGCGTAGCCGTAGGCCACGTGGGACACGGGATGGGGCACGTCCGCCCCCAGCTTGTCGGTTTTGGCGAGATACTCGCCGTAGAAGACTTCGCCGTTCAGCTCCTTCAGCGAGTGCTCTTTGAGGGCTTCCGTCAGCTTCTCGCAGGCCCGGCGGCAGGCTTCCCCGGTGACCAGGGTCTGGCGGGAACCGGAGGAGTCGCCGGAGTCGGGGGCGATCCAGGTGTTGGACCGCTCGTAGACCACGTCGTCCCGACCGAGGGGCGTGTTGGTCACCACCATCTGTACGAGGACGGTGCCCAAACCCTGACCGATGCAGGAGGCACCGGCGTAGATGTGGACCTTTTCATCCTCCTCCACGATCAGCTTGCACCGGCCCCAGTCGGGGAGCCCCACGCCCACGCCGGAGTTCTTCATGGCCGAGGCGAGACCCACCGGTTTCCCGGCGGCCACGGCATCGTCGTAGTAGGGCTTTATGACCTCCAGCGTCTCCGCAAGGCCCGTCTCCGCCCCTACGATCTGGCCGTTGGGCAGCTCCTGTCCGGGGCGGATGGCGTTTCGATAGCGGATCTCCCAGGGGGAGATGCCCACCTTTTCGGCCATCTCGTTCAAAAGGGACTCAATGGCGAAGCAGGTCTGGGTTACGCCGAAGCCCCGGAAGGCCCCGGCGGGGGGATTGTTGGTGTAGTAGGCCGTGCCCTCGATCTCGAAATTCTGGTAGTTGTAGGGGCCGGAGGCGTGGGTGCAGGCCCGCTCCAGCACGGGGCCACCCAAAGAGGCGAAGGCGCCGGTGTCGGAATAAACCGAGGCCTTCACGCCCTGGATGATGCCGTTTTCGTCGCAGCCGATGGCAAAATCCATCCAGAAGGGGTGGCGCTTGGGGTGGACGAGCAAGCTTTCCGCCCGGCTCAGCTTCACCTTCACCGCCCGGCCGGTCAGATAGGTGATGAGGGCCGCGTGGTGCTGGACAGACATGTCCTCCTTGCCGCCGAAGCCGCCGCCCACCAGCTGGTTCTGGACCCGGACCTTCTCGCTGCCCAGCAGGAGCTTGCACTCGTGGAGGGTGGTGTGGGAGGATTGGTCCGTGGACAGGACCCGCACGTACCCGTCCTCATCCCAGTAGGCCACGGCGCATTCCGGCTCCAGGAAGGCGTGCTCCGTCCAGGGAGTCTCGAAATGCTTCTCGATCACGTATTTCGACCGGGCGATGGCCCCCGCGGCGTCGCCACGGGACACATGCTTGTAGGCTTGAACGTTGTTCTCCTCCTCGTCGAAGACCTTGGGGGCGTCGGGGGCCTTGGCCTCCTCGGGACCGTGGACGGGGGGCAGGGGCTCGTAGGCGACCTTCACCAGCTTCTTGGCCTTTTCCAGGGTCTCCTGATCCTCCGCCACCACGAGAGCGATGGGGTCCCCCAGCCAGTGGGTCAGACCGCCGATGGGGATGAGGGAGTATTGGTCGTGCTTGATGTGGCCCACCTTATTCTCCCCGGGAATGTCCTTTGCGGTGATCACCGCCACCACGCCGGGCAGGGCCCTGGCTTTTTCCGCGTCGATATCCAGCACCCGGGCCCGGGGGTATTGGCTGCGGACCGCGGAGCCGTAGGTCATGTTGGGCAAATACCAGTCGTCCGGGTACTTGCCGTAGCCCAGGACCTTTTCCTCCACGTCCAGCCTATGGACGCTGCTGCCAAGCTTCCAGCTTGTCTCGGAGGGGGCGGGGATCACGCCCGTTTTCTTGAGTTTAGCCGCCAGCTCGATGGCCCGGATGATCTTCACGTAGCCCGTGCAGCGGCAGTAGTTGTTGCGGATGGCGTAACGGATCTGTTCCTCCGTGGGGTCGGCCACCTTGTCGAGGAGGGCCTTGGTGCACAGCACCATCCCCGGGATGCAGAAGCCGCACTGGACGGCCCCGGCCTCCCCGTAGGCGTAGGTGTAGAGCTGCTTTTCAAAGTCGGAAAGCCCCTCTACGGTGAGAACGTGCCGGCCCTCCAGATTGTCCGTCCTGGGCACGCAGGCCCGGCAAGGCTCCCCGTCGATGAGCACGGTGCAGGCCCCGCAGGCGCCCTCGGAGCAGCCGTCCTTCACGGAGGTGAGGTGAAGCTCATCCCGCAAAAACCGCAGCAGGGTTTGATTTTTTTGGACCGTGACGGGGTTTCCGTTCACATAGAATGTCGCCATGGCTTTCCTCTTAGACCAGCAGATAGGGGTAGTCCTTCAGCACCGTCAGAATCAATACTTCGATGTCCTTGTCAAGGTCGTTGGCCTTGGAAAGATCGTATTTCTTCTCCGCTCCGTTCAGCCGGACCTTCACCTGCTTTTTCTTCAGGTTCATCACGCAGAAGCCCTGGTTGGTGCTGTCTTCAAAGTCCTTCTCGTTCTCGAACAGGGTGAACTTGTCCTTGTAGGGCCGGGAGGCGTAGGGGCAGAAGGAGGCGCAGTTGCCGCACTCGTTGCAGAGATAGTCGAGATGCAGGATCTGGGGCTCCTTCTTCCCGGGGACGCGGATGGCGGCGTTGGCCCGGTTGGGGCAGACGGACACGCAGTTTTCGCAGAGCTCGTTGCAGTGCATACACACGTCCTCCGGGTCGCCGTCGAGCTTCACCAGGCGCTTGTGCTCCAAAAGCGCCGCTTCGCCCACCTCGGTGCCTTTGGGCAGGGCGTAGGTCCTGGCTTCGCCCACGATGGCCTCCGTGGCCGCCAGTGCGTCCGCCATAGCCTCCACCACCGTGGCCGGGCCTCGGCGAGCGTCGCCCAGGACGAACACCTTCCCGCTGCGCAGCACGGGCCGTCCCTTTTCGTTCAGGGCCGCGCCATAGGCCGTGAGCAGGTCCGTGTCCACCTTCTCGCCCAAGGAGGCGATGAGGGAGGAGCAGGGGAGGGAAGCCTCCTCGCCCGTGTCCACCGGGGACCGGCGACCGGAAGCGTCCGGCTCGCCCAGGACCATCCTGTGGCAGAGGAGCGATTCACCGTCGGCCTTCACAGGCGACAGCAGCTCCTTGAACCGAACGCCCTCTTTCAGGGCCAGGAGCATCTCCTCCTCGTCGGCGGGCATGTACTTCTTGGTGCGGCGGTAGACGATGGACACGTCCTTCACCCCGGGCACCCGCAGGGCCGCCCGGGCACAGTCCATGGCCGTGTTGCCCGCGCCGATGACGATCACGTGCTCGCCCAGATCCACCGGCTCGTTCCGCTTCAGCTTCTTCAAAAACTCGATGGCGTTGTATTCCTTTCCGCCGATGTCCAGCCGGGAGGCCTTTTCGGCGCCTACGGCCAGCAGGATATAGTCAAACTCCTTTTCCAGTTCGGAAAGGGCGGGGGCGGGGGCTCCGAGAACGAACTTCGCACCCAGGGAGGAGATGAGCTTCACGTCCCTATCGATGACCGCCGCCGGGATGCGAAAGGCGGGGATCACGTGGCGGACCGTGCCGCCCAGCTCCTTCTCCTTCTCGTACACCGTGACCTTGGCCCCCGCCCGGGTGAGGTAGAAGGCCGCCGCCATTCCCGCGGGACCGCCGCCGATGACGGCCACCCTGGCACGGGTGAGATGCTCCTTCTTCACGCCCCGGGCCATGAGGGCACCGAAGCCCTTGCGGGCGGCGGTGAGCTTGGCCTTGCGGATGTTCACGCTCTCGTCGTAGAAGTTTCGGGTGCAGCGGCTCATGCAGGGATGGGCGCAGATGGTGCCCGTGATGAAGGGCAGGGCGTTTCTCTCTGTGATGAGCTTCAATGACTCGGGGTATTTACCCTTTTCGTTCAGGGCCAGGTATCCGGGGATGTCCTGATGGATGGGGCAGCCGCCCTGGCAGGGGGCCGTAAAGCAGCTCAAAAGCGGCACCTGCTCGTCGCTCTTCCGGCTGGGCAGGGGCTTGATGGGCTTGCGGTGATGCACATCCTGGGCGGCCCTGTCGGAGAGGGCCCGGACCGCGGCGGGGTTCACCCCCATGAAGGGCTTGTAGGCGCAGCGGGCGACCTCGTCCGCCAGCTCCCGGAACCGGTCGTAGCCGCCAGGTTTCAAAATGGTGGTGGCCACGGTGATGGGCCAGATGCCGGCCCTGAACAGGGCCTTGATGTTGAAGGCGTCCGCGCCGCCGGAGAAGGAGAGGCGCAGCTTCCCATCGAATTCCTCGGCCATGCGGGCGGCCATCTCGATGGTCAAGAGGTACAAGGACTTGCCGCTCATGTACATCTCCTCGCTGGGCAGCTCCCCAGCCTTAACGTCCACGGGGCAGGTGTTGCTGAGCTTCAAGCCAAAGGTGACTCCGTTCTCTGCTGCCAGCTTCAAGAGACGATGGAACATGGGTATCGCGTCCGTATATTGCAGGTCCTCCTTGAAATGGTGATCGTCGAAGGACACATAGTCGAACCCGGCCTCGTCCAAGCGCTTCCGGGCGAAGTCGTAGCCCAAAATGGTGGGGTTGCACTTCACCAGGGTGTGGAGCTTCTTCTCGGTGATGAGATAGCTGGCGATGCTCTCGATCTCCTCCGGCGGGCAGCCGTGGAGGGTGGAGATGGTTACGCTGGTGCAGATGCGGGGATCGATGCCGTCGATATAGTCGCTGAGCTCCGGCAGCTGCTTCTTGGCCTCCTGGATGGCTTTCTTGAACGCTTCCGTGCCGGAGGCGTCCTTCATGCCCTCGATAAAGGTGTCGATCTTCTTCGTTTGGATGCCGGCAAGATCGTATCCCACGCTCATGTTGAACATGAACCCGTTGGGGTCACCGAGATGCCAGAGCTTGGAAATGATTTTGATGACCACATAGGCGTTCACATACTCCGTGAAGGCCTGGGGCACGGTGAGCTCCGTGGACCACTCGCAGTTATAGCCCTCGTCATCCGCCTTGATGCAGGGCCGGTTGATGCACTTAGCCAGGTCCTCGCCGTCCATCTTCTGAACGGTCTTTAGCTCGAAGAACCGGGCACCGGTGAAGTATCCGGCGATGATGTTTTCGGAAAGCTGGGTGTTGGGCCCGGCGGCGGGGCCGAAGGGGGTCTCGATCCGCCCGCCGAAGAGAGGCAGGCCCGGCCGATCCGCCTCGAATTTGGCGTGGACGCCGAAGACGGTGCCCTCCTGGGCATACTCCTTCAGCACCCGGTCGAGGAGTTTATCAAAGGGAATGGGGTTCATCCGTTCGCTCATAGTCTTTGCCTCCTGATGCGATTATCCGTTATAGCTGTCCAAAGCCTTCCAAAGCTTGATGCTCTCCTCCATGGTGTGGGCATTGACGGCTTCCTCGTCGATGCCCACCAGCTTCCGATCCTGCATGAGGATCCTGCCGGCGCACATGGTGAACTCGCACTGGCGCCCCGTCATGCCGAAGATCATATGGCCGTCGATGTTGTTCCCGGAGAAGGGGGAGAAGGGCTTGTAATCCATGATGATGACGTCCGCGGCGTAGCCCACCTTCAGCTTGCCCAGCCGGTCGGGGAAGTACTTCGAAGCGATCTTCGCGTTGTTCTCAAAGAGCATCTTCGTCACCTCGCCCCAGGCCACGTTGGGCATGCAGGCGTTGTGCCGCTGGATGATGAGGCTTACCTTCAACGCTTCCAGCATATCGAAGGTGTAGCTGTCGGTACCCATGCCCACCAGGATGTCCTTAGCCATCATCTGGCGGATGGGGGAGCAGCCCACGGCGTTGCCCATGTTGCTCTCTGCGTTGTTGCAGACCATGGTATGGGTGTCCCGGATAATGTCCATCTCGCCGCTGTTCACATGGATGCAGTGGCCCAGCATGGTTTTTTCGCCCAAAATGCCGTTGTTGAGCAGCCGGTTCACGGACCGGGTGCCGTAGTTCAGCGCCGAGTCGTACACATCGTTCAATCCTTCGGACACGTGGATGTGGTAGCCCGTGCGACCGTCATTGGCCTTCTGCATCTTCTCGAAGGTCCTGTCCGAGATGGTGAACAGGGCGTGGCCGCCGAACATGGCGGCGATCATGGGATCGGGGTCCTGCGCACAGTGGGCGATGAAGTTGGCATTCTCCTCGATGGCCTCGTCGCACTTCTTTTCCCCGTCCCGCTCGGACACCTCGTAGCAGAGACAGGCCCGGATGCCCAGCTCCTTGGCCACCTTCTCGATCTCGAAGAGGGAGCCGGAGATGGCTTTGTAGCTGGCGTGGTGGTCGAAGATGGTGGTGCAGCCGGTCTTAATGCCGTCGATGATGGTGGTGTAGGCGCTGGCTCTCGTGCCCTTTAAAGTCAGGTTCCGGTCGATGGCCCACCACATGCCGTCCAGGATCTCATAGAAGTTGGTGGGGTTGAAGCCCTTGATGGAGAGGCCTCGCGCCAAAGCGCTGTAGATATGGGAGTGGACGTTGATGAACGCGGGCATGATGACGCCCCCTTTGGCATCTACCCGCTGGGCGTCGGGATGGGCTTTTTCAAGCTCACACCGGGGGCCGATAGCTTGGATGTACCGCCCGTCCACCAGCACCGCGCCATCCTCGTAGTACGGATGCTCCGGATCCCGGGTGATCACTCTTCCGTTGGTGATAAGGATCATGGCTTGCCTCCTTCAAAATGGTTTTCAAAAAAGCAGCGCGGGCCAAACACATGGTTCGACAGCCCGCGCGCGAAGCACTCCCTTACAGCTGAGAATATATTTTTACACACACAGTTTACCACGCATCGCGGGGAAAAATCAAGGCCCGGACCGGAAATCAAAAAATAATTTGGATACCTGAAAATAATTTGCATAATCGCATTGCAATTCGTCACAGGTGTGATATACTGCAAGTGTAAAATATAGGTAGGAGGTTGCTTATGGAGTATTCGAAGATCAAAGAAGCGGCCCAGGCGTATCTGCCGGCCATGACCAAGTTTCTCCGGGATCTGATCGCCATCCCCAGCGAGAGCTGCGAGGAGGAGGGCGTGGTGAAGCGCACCATCCAGGAGATGGAAGCCCTGGGCTTTGACAAGGCCGAGATCGACCCTGAGGGCAACGCCCTTGGCTGGATGGGCACCGGCGAAAAGATCATTGCCTTCGACGGCCACATCGACACCGTGGGCATCGGCAACATCGCCAACTGGGAGCACGACCCCTACCAGGGCTACGAGACCGACGATATCATCTACGGCCGCGGCGGCTCCGACCAGGAGGGCGGCGTGGTCTCCGCGGTCTACGGCGCCAAGATCATGAAGGATCTGGACCTGATCCCCGAGGGCTACAAGATTTTGGTGGTCGCCTCCGTCCAGGAGGAGGACTGCGACGGTCTCTGCTGGCAGTACATCCATAAGGAAGACGGTATCACCCCCGAGTTTGTGGTCTCCACCGAGCCCACCGACGGCGGCATCTACCGGGGCCACCGGGGCCGCATGGAGATCCGGGTGGACGTCCATGGCGTCTCCTGCCACGGGTCCGCTCCGGAGCGGGGCGACAACGCCATCTACAAGATGGCCGATATCCTTCAGGACGTCCGCGCCCTCAATGAGAACTCCGCCACCGACGCCGACGAGATCAAGGGCCTCGTGAAGATGCTGGACCCCAAGTACAATCCCGAGCACTACGAGGACGCCCGCTTCCTGGGCCGGGGCACCATCACCGCCTCCCAGATCTTCTACACCTCGCCTTCCCGCTGCGCCGTGGCCGATTCCTGCGCCGTGTCGTTGGATCGCCGCATGACCGCCGGCGAAACCTGGGATTCCTGCCTGGAGGAGATCCGGAACCTTCCTGCCTGCAAGAAGTACGCCAAGGACGTAAAGGTCTCCATGTACATGTACGACCGCCCCGCCTGGACCGGCCTCAAATATGAGACCGAGTGCTATTTCCCCACCTGGATCAATAAGGAGACCGCCGCCCACGTGCAGGCCCTCGCGGACGCCCACAAGGCCCTGTTTGGGGAGGAGCGCGTCGGATCCGAGACCGCCATGCACCTTCGCCATCGTCCCCTCATCGACAAGTGGACCTTCTCCACCAACGGCGTGTCCATCCAGGGCCGCTACGGCATCCCCTGCGTGGGCTTCGGCCCCGGCGCCGAGTCCCAGGCCCATGCCCCCAACGAGATCACCTGGAAGCAGGATCTGGTCACCTGCGCCGCCCTCTACGCCGCGGTGCCCATGAACTATCATCCCGAGAACGCTACCGGCGATGTGACCGTGTATCGGGCGGGGAAGACCGACACCAAGTTCGCCAACGACTGAGGTTATTCAAATAATATTTAGAGGAGGTCCTATGAGCAACGTCAAGAAGTATACCGACAAACTGAACCAGCTGAAGTTCGACAACATGTACAACGGCGACTTTTTCCTGACCTGGGAAAAGACGGACGACGAGATCGCCGCGGTGTTCACCGTAGCGGACGCCCTTCGTCATCTTAGGGAGAACAACATCTCCACCAAGATCTTCGATTCCGGCCTGGGCATCTCCCTGTTCCGCGACAACTCCACCCGCACCCGTTTCTCCTTCGCCTCCGCCTGCAACCTGCTGGGCATCGAGGTCCAGGACCTGGACGAGGGCAAGAGCCAGATCGCTCACGGCGAGACCGTCCGGGAGACCGCCAACATGATCTCCTTCATGGCGGACGTCATCGGCATCCGGGACGACATGTACATCGGCAAGGGCAACACCTACATGCACAACGTGGTGAACGCCGTCACCGAAGGCAACAAGGCGGGCGTTCTCGAGCAGAAGCCCACGCTGGTCAACCTCCAGTGCGACATCGACCATCCCACTCAGTGCATGGCGGACATGCTCCACTGCATCCATACCCTGGGCGGCAGCGACGACCTCGACGAGGCCATCAAGAACCTGAAGGGCAAGAAGGTGGCCATGACCTGGGCCTATAGCCCCTCCTACGGCAAGCCTCTGTCCGTGCCTCAGGGCGTGGCGGGCCTGTTCACCCGGTTCGGCATGGACGTGACCCTCGCCTATCCCGAGGGCTACGAGATCATGGACGACGTGGTGAAGGTGGCGGAGGAGAACTGCAAAAAGTCCGGCGCCAAGTTCACCATCACCCACGACATGAAGGAAGCCTTCAAGGACGCCGACATCGTCTATCCCAAGTCCTGGGCCCCCTTCAAGGCCATGGAGGAGCGGACTGAGCTTTACGGGAACGGCGATCTCGAGGGCATCAAGGCCCTGGAAAAGCGGCTCCTGGCTCAGAACGCGGAGCACAAGGACTGGGAGTGCACCGAGGAGATGATGAAGCTCACGAAGGACGGCAAGGCCCTGTACCTCCACTGCCTGCCTGCGGACATCACCGACGTCTCCTGCGAGGCCGGCGAAGTGGCCGCCTCCGTCTTCGATCGCTATCGCGATCCCCTCTACAAGCAGGCCTCCTTCAAGCCTTACATCATCGCGGCCATGATCTTCCTCGCCAAGGTGAAGGACCCCGCCGCCAAGCTCTTGGAGCTGGAACAGAAGAGCACCCCCCGCTGGAACGCATAATGAATTTCTGAAAGGAATACGAATATGATCGATCTTACCATCCATCCGGAAGCCCTGGAACGGAACATCGAAGTCGCTCGCAAGAACCACATCATCCTGCCCACCTTCGAGCAGATGAAGCACCCTGAGCTGGTCCCCGAGAAGGTGAAGGAAGCGTTGAAGAACGTTGGCCTTTGGGACGTGAACCCCCTGAACCTGTTCCGCATCACCTGGCATAACGAGCCCGTCATGAACGGCGGTCAGTTCGGCGGCGTAAACTACATTGAGCTGCCCAGCTCTCTGACCGGCGTCAAGGCCCGCATCTTCTGCCTCATCGGCAAGTGGTTCCCCACGGGCTGCCACAAGGTGGGCGCCTCCTACGGCTGCCTGGTGCCCCGTCTCGTCACCGGCCAGTTCGACGCCACCTATAACAAGGCCGTCTGGCCCTCCACCGGCAACTATTGCCGGGGCGGCGCCTTCAACAGCAAGCTCCTGGCCTGCGAGAGCGTGGCGATTTTGCCCGCCGAGATGAGCAAGGAGCGGTTCGACTGGCTCTCTAACATCGCCGGCGAGGTCATCGCCACCCCCGGCTGCGAGAGCAACGTGAAGGAGATCTTCGACAAGACCTGGGAGCTTCGCCGCACCAGGGACGACGTGGTCATCTTCAACCAGTTCGAGGAGATGGGCAACTGCATCTGGCACTATCAGGTCACCGGCAACGCCATCGCCGAGGTCTTTGAAGGGATCAAGGGAGAGGGCGACCGCCTCGCGGGCGCCTGCTTCACCAGCGGCTCCGCCGGCACCATGAGCGCGGGCGACCTCTTGAAGGAGAAGTACCCCCATCTGAAGCTGGCCGTGGGCGAAGCGCTCCAGTGCCCGACTCTTCTGGAGAACGGCTTCGGCGGCCACCGGATCGAAGGCATCGGCGACAAGCACGTGCCCTGGATCCACAACGTGAAGAATACCGACATGGTCATCGACATCGACGACGACGATTCCCAGAACCTGCTGCGCCTCTTCAACAGCGAAGAGGGCAAGAAGTATCTGGTGGAAAAGGCCGGCGTCCCCGCCGAAACTGTGGAACAGCTGTCCCTCATGGGCATCTCCGGCATCGCCAACATGCTTTGCTGCATCAAGATGGCCAAGTACTACGAGCTTACCGAGCACGACATCGTGGCCACCGTGTGCACCGACTCCGCCATCATGTACGAGAGCCGCATCAAGGAGCTCGACGAGCAGCAGGGCGCCTACTCTGAGATGGCCGCGGCCTACGACTTTGCCAAGCATCTGCAGGGCGTCCGCACCGACGCCATGCTGGAGCTCTCCTACCAGGATCGCAAGCGGGTCCACAACTTGAAGTACTACACCTGGGTGGAGCAGCAGGGCAAGACCTACGAGGAGATCAACCAGCAGTGGTACGATGAGCATTACTGGACCGACATGCACGAGCAGGCGGCGGACCTGGACAAGCTCATCAACGCCTTCAACGAGAAGACCGGCGTCCTGGCCGAGCTGTAAGGGCCATGAAGCGGGTTTTAGGCTATCGCTGCACCATCTGCGGCCGGGAGTTCCCCTTCGAGCCGGAACGGTATACCTGCCCTCACTGTGGGGAAAAAGGGATCCTGGACATCGTCTATGACTACGGCGAGGTGAGGAAGGTCCTGACCCGGGAGACCTTGGCAAAGGACCGGGACAACAGCATGTGGCGGTATCGGGCCCTCATGCCCGTGGCGGACACCACGGACGTGAGCCGGTTCCTGCGCATCGGCTGGTCTCCCCTCTACGAATCGAAGAAGCTCCGGGACGAACTGGGGCTCAAGGCCCTCTATATCAAGGACGACGGCATCAATCCCACCGCCTCTTTGAAGGATCGGGCGTCGGGGGTAGCCGTGGCCAAAGCCATCGAGCTGGGCTACGATACCATCTCCTGCTCCTCCACCGGCAACGCGGCCTCCTCCTGTGCGGGGAGCGCCGCCCGGATGGGCCTCAAGGCGGTCATCTTCGTGCCCAAACGGGCCCCTCAGGGGAAGGTGGCTCAGCTCATGATCTTCGGCGCCAAGCTGGTCGTGGTGGACGGGGACTATGAGCAGACCTTCGAGCTCAGCCGCGCTGCCATCGAGAAATACGGTTGGTACAACCGGAACGCGGGCATCAACCCCGTCATGAGCGAGGGGAAGAAGACCGTGGCCATGGAGATCGCCGAACAGTTGCACTTTGACGTGACCGACTGGGTGGCCTGCTCCGTGGGAGACGGCTGCACCATCGGCGGCGTGTACACCGGCTTCAAGGATCTCTACGAGCTGGGCATCATCGACCGGATCCCCCGGATCCTGGGCGTTCAGTCCACAGGCTGCTGCCCCTTCGTCAATGCGGACAAGGTGCCCGGCCACGAGCTGGTACCCACTCCGGAGGAGACGCTGGCCGATTCCATCTCCGTGGGCGTGCCCAGGAACCCGAAGAAGGCTCAGCGGGCGGTCTATGCTTCTGACGGCCGCTGGATCGCCGTCTCCGACGACGATATCCTGAACGCCATGCGGCTCTTGGGCCGGAACGAGGGCGTGTTCTCCGAGCCCGCCGGCGCCACCGCCACCGCGGGCGTGAAAGCCGCCCTGGAGCAGGGGATCATCCGCTCCACCGAGACCGTCACCGTCATCAGCACGGGCAGCGGCCTCAAGGATACGGCCAACGCCCTGAAGGCGGCCGGAAAACCATATATTTGTGCGCCAACACTGGACGCGCTGGAAAAAAGTGGTATACTCTAATCTGGAACCAAAAAGAATATAGGAGGTCTTTTCATGAAATACGGTCGTGTGTACAACTTTTCCGCCGGTCCGGCCATCATGCCGGAGCCTGTCCTGGAGGAGATCCGGGACGAGATGATGAACTACCGCGGCAGCGGCATGTGCGTCATGGAGATGTCCCACCGGTCCAAGGTCTATCAGCAGATCATCGACGAGGCTGAGGCGGATCTGCGCACCCTGATGAACATCCCCGACAACTACAAGGTCCTCTTCATCCAGGGCGGCGCCACCCTCCAGTTCTCCGCCATCCCCATGAACCTGTGCAAGAACGGCGTGTTCGATTACATCGTCACCGGTTCCTGGTCCAAGAAGGCCGCGGCTGAGGCGAAGAAGTACGGCAAGGTGAACGTGGTCGCCTCCAGCGAGGACAAGAACTTCTCCTACATCCCCGACGTGTCCGATCTGCCCATCGACGATGACGCCGACTACGTCTACATCTGCGAGAACGAGACCATCTACGGCACCACCTATCAGCAGCTGCCCAACACCAAGGGCAAGATCCTGGTGTCCGACCAGAGCTCCATGTTCCTTTCCAAGCCCTGCAACGTCTCTGACTACGGCCTCATCTACGGCGGCGTCCAGAAGAACGTGGGTCCCGCGGGCCTTGCCATCGTGATCATCCGCGAGGATCTGATCCGCGAGGACATCGATCCCAAGACCCCCATCTATCTCAGGTACGACACCTATTCCAAGAACGGCAGCATGTACAACACCCCCAACTGCTGGGCCATCTACGTCTGCGGCAAGGTCTTCAAGTACCTGCTTAAGAACGGCGGCCTCGAGGCTCAGGCCAAGATCAACGAAGCCAAGGCCAAGGTCATGTACGACTTCCTGGATTCCTCCAAGCTCTTCTACGGCACCGTGGAGAAGAAGGATCGTTCCCTCATGAACGTGCCCTTCATCACCGGCGACAAGGACAAGGATGCGGCGGTGGTGGCTGCCACCAAGGCGGCCGGCTTCGAGAATCTGAAGGGCCACAAGAGCGTGGGCGGCCTGCGTGCCTCCATCTACAACGCCATGCCCATCGAGGGCGTTCAGGCCCTGGTGGACTTCCTCAAGAAGTATGAAGCGGAGAACGCGTAAGGAGGAACATTCGAAATGATCAAGATTCTTGCGTCTGACGGTATGGAAAAGGGCGCGGTGGCCGCGCTGGAAGCCAAGGGTTGCCAGGTGGATCAGCAGTTCTATGATCCCGAAGCTCTGAAGGAAGCCGTGAAGAACTACGACGTGCTCGTGGTCCGTTCCGCCACCAAGGTCCGCGTCCCCCACATCGACGCGGCCAAGGAAGCGGGCAAGCTGAAGCTGGTCATCCGCGGCGGCGTCGGCGTGGACAACATCGACGTGAAGTACGCCGAGGAGAACGGTATCACCGTCCGCAACACCCCCCGCGCCAGCTCCCAGTCCGTGGCGGAGCTCGCCATGGGCCACATGTTCGCCTGCGCCCGGTTCCTGTCCATCGCCGGTCACACCATGCGTGAGGACAAGTGGGAGAAGAAAGCCTACGCCAAGGGCATCGAGCTTCAGGGCAAGACGTTGGGCATCATCGGCTTCGGCCGCATCGGCCAGCACCTGGGCGTCATGGCCAAGGCCATCGGCATGAAGGTCGTGGCCTTCGATATCTTCCATATCCCCGGCATCGAGGAGCAGTTGGGCATCAACTACGTGGAGATGGACGAGCTCCTCAAGGAGTCTGACTTCATCAGCGTCCATGCCCCCGCGGTGGACGGCGGCGCCATCATCAACGCCGACACCATCGCCAAGATGAAGGACGGCGTGTGCATCATCAACACCAGCCGCGGCGCCAACCTGGACGAGGGCGCCCTCCTGGCCGCCTTGGAGTCCGGCAAGGTCCGGGCCGCCGGCCTCGACGTGTACGCCTCCGAGCCCGCCCAGAATAAGGCCCTCTACAGCCACCCCATGGTGTCCTGCACGCCCCACATCGGCGCCTCCACAGTGGAAGCCCAGAAGCGCATCGGCCAGGAGATCGTGGATATCATCACCAAGCAGTTCAACCTGTAAGCTGAACCAAATGAAGAAGAGACCGGGAATGTTCCCGGTCTCTTTTCTGTTATATCCGTTTTATTTGATCTTTTTTCGCTTCAGCAGGAAGAACACGAACAGGCCGCCCATCAGGGCCAGAGGGGAAAGGACGTACCAAAGGAGCCGGGATTGGTCCTGGGCGGGGGGCGTCTTAGGTTCTGACGGGATCTCCTGCACGGGGGCCGCGGTTTCGCCGGGAGAGGGCAGGGGGCGCGTCTCCACGGTCAGCACGGGCTCGGGCGTGGGGGTGGGGTCCGGCTCCAGGCCGTACTGGAACACCAGCGGCAGGGAGAAGAGGAGCCTGTCCTCGTAGAAATAGGAGACTTCGCCCGCCGGGTCCTTGGCGTGGACGGGCACGGAGGCTTCCAGCAGGGATACCTCCGTGCGGATCTTCTCGCCGGCCTGTAGGGCCAGCCGGGCCGGCAGATACACGGACACGGCGGCGTCGATGTCCGCCACGGTGACGGGGAGGGGCACCTGCTCGTCGCCCTTTTGGACGGTGGCCGGGAACTCCGTTTCCAGCCCCTCGCCCGCCAGGGTCCGTACGTTCACGATGGGGAAGAGATAGGCATAACCGTACTCAAAGAGGGCCTTCGCCTCCACAAAGCGGTTGGCGATGATCTTGTCGTATTTCGTGCCCTTGGTGCCGGAGGTGGGGACCTTGTCCCCTAAAAGCACGCAGACCAGGGTGACCCCGCTGTATCGGGCCATGGCCATATAGGTGCGGCCCGCCGCATTGGTGCTGCCCGTCTTGCCGCCGATGCACCAGGTGTACAGGGCGGAGACCTTCTTATAGTCCCCGGGCCGAGGCTCGTTCACCAGCCGGTCGATGTTGCGGACGCTGAGGGTCCGCTTGGTGGTCTGCTCCGTGAGGGTATAGTTCGGGGTGGTCAATATTTGGCAAAGGGCGTCGTTTTGAGCCGCGGCGGCCCCCAAGATGGCCAAATCACGGGCGGTTGTGTACATGTCGTCGTCGTGGAGACCGGAGGCGTTGGTGAAGTGGCTGTGGGTCATGCCCAGCTCCTGGGCCTTGGCGTTCATCAGCTCCGCAAACCCTTCCTCCGTGCCGCCCACCTGCTCCGCCACGGCTTTGGCGGCGTCACAGCCCGAGGGGAGGAGCATCCCGTACATGAGGTCGATCAGCTTGTAGACCTCGCCCTCCTTGGCACCGATCTTGGCGTTGGCGCTGGAAAGGTCCACGGCGTGGGCGGAGATGGTCACCAAATCCTCCATGTTCCCCTTTTCCAGGGCCACCAGGGCGGTCAGGATCTTCGTGATGCTGGCGGGGTAGGCCTTTTCATCCGCGTTCTTTTCCAGACCGTCCACGCTTTTCGTGGGGTCGCTGCCGTAGGCGAGGATCACGTTCTTCTCCGGGAAGGCGGACAGATCCGGTCGATCCGCGGCGAAGCTTGTCGGGATCAAAACGACAAGCGCCGTCATCACGGCCAGCATGGCCGCCAGACGGCGCAAATGGATTCTGATGGAAACTTGGCTCATGTTCTATCCCGCTCGGCGGCCCGCTGCCGGGCGATCCGCTCCTGCTGCATCTTCCTGCGGCGGCGGGCAGCGGCCTTGGCCTTGCGGCGGCGCTCCCGGCGGATGCGCACCACGATCATGAAGGCGGCGAAGGCCACGACCAGCAGCACCAACAGCACGAGGACCACGATCAGGATGGTCCGCTTGGCATTGCTCTCCTTCACCGGTTCGCCGGAGAGGGTGGAGGCGGTGCCCATGAGGGTGACGGCCCCGGCAGAGACCTGGGGCTGAGGCTGCTCGCTGCTGATGGCGGGCTCGCTGCTCAAGATCCCTTCCTTCACGTCTCGGTCGGCATACAGGTTGGAGGTGAACAGGATGGAGTTGCCTACCTTATATTCCACGGTGCCCACCACGTCGCCGCTGTTGATGGGGGCCACCAGGGTGCCGATCTTGGTTTCGGCCATGGTGGTCACCACCTCTTTCAGCTGCTCCATGAAGGGCGTCATAAGCTGCATCTGCTGGTTGACGTCCAGCCGGGGGGATACGGTGAGTTGCCCGTTCTCCGGGTCGTTCTTGGAGGCGTTCTGCACCTGGACGGGGAAGGACACGGGCATGCCCATGTCGATGAGCTCCTGGATGGTGATGATCTGGGACATCTGCTTGAAGCCGTAATCGAACAGGGCGATGGCGTCCTCGAACCGCTGGGCGTTGTAGGGGTCCTTGGTCTTGGCGTTCATGTTGGCAGAGCGCGCCAGGTAATCCGGATCGTCCAATGTCCCGCCCAAGAGCACGGCGATGAGGGTCACGCCGCCCCGGGTCGCCGCGGCGATGAAGCATTTTCCCGCCAGGTTGGTGTCCCCGGTCTTCACGCCGATGGCGTCGGGGTACAGGCAGGAGATGGGGGTGTAGGTGCCGTCGGATTCCGCGTCGATCAGCAGCCGGTTGGTGTTCTGCAGGGTGATGGCGGTGGTGCCGCTGGTGTCGGTGCAGGTGTAGGTGGTGGTGCTGACGATCTGGCGGAAGGTTTCATTTTGCAGCGCCCAGGCCGTCAAAAGGGCCATATCCCGGGCGGTGGAATAGTTTTTGCCGCTGTCGTCCTTGCCGTGGACGGTGGTGAAGTGGCTGTGGGTCATGCCCAGCTCCTGGGCCTTCTCATTCATGAGCTTGGCGAAGGCCTTGGTGGACCCAGCCAGATGCTCGGCGATGGCGATGGCCGCGTCGTTGCCCGAGGGGAGCATGAGCCCATAGAGCAGATCCCGGATCCGCCACCGCTGTCCAGCTTCCAGGCCCATGAGAGAGTTGTACTGCTTGCGGAAGTTGACCGCCGCCTCGGACACGGTGGCCTCTTCCTCCAGACGCCCCGATTCGATAGCCAACATGCAGGTGAGGATCTTGATGGTACTGCCGGTGGAGCACTGCTCGTCGGCATTCTTTTCGATGCCGTACAGGGCGGTGGTGGGATCGTCCGCATTGACCAAAATGACATAGCGCTCCCGCAGGGTGCTCATGTCAAACCCATCCGCATGGGCGGAGGGGGCGGGCACCAACAGGATGAGGAACAGGAGCGACAGAAGAAAGGAGACAGCGCGTTTAGACATATATATACACCTCATCGGTTAAGAGCATGTAGTAAGTTTACCCCCGGCACCCTATGGCTGTCAATGGCGCAGAGGGCAATCTTTTGTGCCGGAAAAATGAACATTTTATTATCGAACGCCGGGAGCGTTGTCCGCGTTGACGAATCGGACCTGAAGATCGCCTCCATCCGTCACGATCAGGGCGCAGCTGTCGGCCGAACCACCCCGAGGACGGGAGAGGGAGCCGGGGTTCAGCAGGAGCCTTGGTCCGTCGGCGCTGAGATCGGGCATGTGGGTATGGCCGTAGAGGACCATATCCGCGTGGACCTCCTCGCCCCGATACAGCAGGGCGTCCGAGAAATAGTATTGGTGGCCGTGGAGCAGCAAAAACCGCTTTCCGTCCAGGTCCACCGTCAGCTCCAGCGGCGCGTCCGAACGATAGTCGCAATTCCCCCGCACAGCGTACACAGGGCAGGCAAAGAGCTTGGCAAGCTTCGCCCCGTCGGCGGCGTAGTCCCCCAAATGAAAGATACAATCGAGGGGCGCGAGCCGGTCATAGAACCGCCGGGCGTTGGAGACGTCCCCATGGCTGTCGGAGAAAACGCCGATCCTCATCGGCTCGCCGCCTCCCCATCCAGGGCCTTGCGCAGGGCGTCCAGGGATGCCCGACGATGGCTGACGCTGTTCTTTTCCTCGGCGCTGAGCTCCGCAAAGGCCTTACCGAAAGGCGGATAGTAGAAATAGGGGTCGTAGCCGAAGCCGTTCTCCCCAGCGGGGGCCCGAAGGAGCAGTCCCTCCGCCTTGCCTTCCACCACCAGCACAGGCCGTCCCCTGCGGGCCAGGGCCACCGCGCTGATAAAGCGGCAGGTCCGCTTTTCGTCGGGCACGTCCTTCATGTCCTCCATGAGCTTGGCGTTGTTGGCTTTGTCGTCGTGGCCCTCTCCGGCATAGCGGGCGGAGTAGACCCCCGGCGCACCGTTCAGGGCGTCCACGCACAGACCGGAATCGTCCGCCAGCGTGGCGTCAAAGCCGCTCTTTTCCAAAATTTCCGTGGCCTTCTTCACGGCGTTCTCCCGGAAGGTCAGACCATCCTCCACCACGTCGATGTGGAGCCCCGCTTCCCGCATGGTCACCAGCTCGTCGAAATAATCGGAAAGGATCTCCTTGATCTCCCGGACCTTGTGGGCGTTGTTGGATGCGATCAAAAGCTTCATGTCAGTATTCTTTAACTCCTTTTTTCAGGGTGCTGATCAGATTCGGATCGGGGGTGATGAACACCGTCCGATGATTGGTGAAGAGGACGAACCCGGGCTTGCTCCCGGATGGCTTCTTCACGTACCGCCGGGGCACGTAATCCACGGGGACGGAGGCTCCGTTTCGCTGGCTGCTGAAGTGGACCGCCAGATTGGCCGCCTCCAGAAGGGTCTGCTGGTCCGGCATCCCCTTGCTGTCCACGATCACGTGGGAGCCGGCAGCGTCCTTCACATGGAGCCATAGGGCGTCCGCGGGGGCGTTGCGGGTGAGCCGGTCGTTCTGCTCGTTGTTCTTGCCCACGAAGATGGACAGGCCCGTGGAGGACAAAAAGTGCAGGGGCATGGACCGGCTCGCTTTAGGCCGGGCCGTTCCCTTGACAGGGGAGGGGCGGATGTACCGCTCCCGGATCAGCTCCTGCCGGATCTCAGCCACGTCGTCGCCGTTTTCGCAGGCGTTGAGGGCCACAAGCTGGCCTTGCAGATACAGCTGTTCCTCCTTCAGCTTCCCCATCTCGCCCTCGGCGTAAGCTCGGGCGGCTTTCAATTTCTGATAGCGCTTGAAGTATCGGGCCGCATTCTCCGCCACGGAGAGGGCCGGATCCAGCCGCACCGTGACCTTCACGGGCGGAAATTCATAGTAGTTTTCCACCACCACAGAGTCCGCGCCCTTGGGTCGATCCCCATGGAAGGACAGGAGCAGCTCCCCGCAGAGCCGGAGCCGCCCTTCCTCCTCCGCGCTCATGAGGTCGCCGGTGAAGGCGCTGATCTTGTTTTCGCACCGCTTCAGGGCGTGCTCCAGGGTGGCCCGGAGGGAGCCGGTTTCTCGAAGCATCCGGATGCGCACGTCCCGCTCCCGGTACCAGGCGTCGTAACACTCCGACAGGGTGGGGAAGGGCACGGCGTCGCTTCGATCCAGGGGCCGGAAGGGAGCGGGCCCCACCCCCGGCACCAGGCAGGGAGAGAGCTTTCCTTCCTTCAGGCTTTGCAGCGTATCGAACAGATACGGCCCCCGCTGCTCGTCGGAAAGGCCATCTGGCAGCAGGAGGGTGGCGATCTGCCGGGAGACGCCCATATAGCCGTTCATGAGGGAACGGGGGGAGTCCACCCCAGATAGCTCCTCCAAAGAGGCTGAAAGAGGGTCCCGCTTCTCCTGAAGGGGCAGAGCTTCGTACTTCACGTTTGGCAAGCACACCCGGAGGGCCTCTGCCCCTACGCCGATGTGCCGAAGGCAATCCAAAATGACGTCGTTTTCATCCAGAAGGAAGGCGTTCCCGTGTTTGCCCATGAGCTCCACCACCAGGGAGCAGACGGCTTCGTCCATGAGTTCGTCCCGGCCGGAAAAGCGGAAGCGGACCGTCCGATCAAGGCCCGTTTGTTCCATCTTCGTGATCCGGCTGCCGATGAGCCGCTTCCTGAGGAGCATGCAAAAAGCGGGCGCGGCGGCAGGGTTTTCCACCGTGTCCCGGGTAAGGGCGATGCGCCCGTTTTCGTTATGGATGTTGACGAGGAGCTTCACCCGTCCACAGTCGCTGCCGTGGCAGGAGAGGAGCAGCGTGTCCTTATCCGGCTGCTGCACCTTGTCCACCCGGGCGCCCAACAGGCCTCGGATCTCCCACAGCATGGCGTGGAGGGAAAGACCGTCCATAGCCATGATCAGTTCCTCCCTGATTCACAAAAAAACGGCCCGCTTTCCTGTTTTGACATGAAGGAAAGGGGCCGAACAGAATCTATACGTTTGGGGTTAATTGGCGGACGCGCGCTTGCCGGCCAGCTGAGCCTTCTTGTGGTTGGCGGCATTCTTATGGATGACGCCCTTGGCAGCTGCCTTATCGACGGTGCTCACGGCTTTGAGATAAGCGGCCTCGGCGGCTTCCTTATCCTCACCCTGGAGCGCTTCGTCATAGCGACGCAGAGCGGTCTTCAAAACGGACTTGTCCTCGCGGTTGCGAAGATTCTCCTTTTTGTTGGTGCCTGCACGCTTGATAGCAGATTTGATGTTTGCCACAGCATTTACCCCCTATAGATATTGTCCTTAACACGAACTACGCTATTATACATAAAGACTTTCAAAAATGCAAGCCCTATTTTTATCTTTTTTTCAGGACTTTTTACCTTGTGCTTTGGGGAACGGTAGGGTATAGTGTTTCCTATAAAACAACGCGCGAAAGGACATGAGCATGAAACCCATCGAGCAAAAGGACATCCTGAACTATCGTTTTCTTTCGGACCCTCGGTATAATCCCGCTCATACCAGGGCGGCCTTTGTGGTCTCCACGGCCAACGAAGCGGAAAACAGCTACGAATCCCGGCTGTGGCTCTATGAAAACGGCCAGGTGAAGCAGCTCACCGATCTGGGCAAGGAGCGGGGCTATCTCTGGCTGGACGACGATCGTCTCATCTTTCCCGCCGTTCGTTCCGCCGCGGAGAAGAAACGGGCGGAGGCGAAGGAGCCCTTCACGTCCTATTATGTGCTGGATCTCCAGGGGGGCGAAGCTTTGCCCTTCTTCACGGTGCCCCTTGCCGTCAGTGAGCTGAAGGTCCTGGATGAAAAGCGGTTCCTGGCGGTGGGCAGCTTCCACAAGGATCATCCCGATCTCTATGCCGCGGACGAGGAGACCCGCCGGAAAATCCTGAAGGAGAAGGAGGACGATAAGGACTACGAGGTCTTCGATGAGCTTCCCTTCTGGTCCAACGGGGCGGGCGTCGTCAGCGGCCAGCGTCGGCGGCTGTTCCTCATCACCCTGGACCCGCTGACCGTCACGCCTGTCTCCGGTCCCGGGGAGGATATGGGCGGCTTTGCGGTGCTTCACGACGAGGTCTTCTACGCCGTCCAGGAGCGGGGGCCAAAGATGCTGCTGAAGGAATTCACCCTCAAAGCCAGGGATCTCAGGACGGGGGCGACCCGGGACCTTTTCTCCACCGATGCCCTGATGCTCTCTCATTTGGAGACCGTAGGGGATCATCTGCTCCTCTTCGGCGGCGAGGGAAAGCGCTACGGCCTCAACGAAAACGACTACGTGTATGAGATCGACCCGGTCACCGGCGAGCGGAAGATCCTCTTTGCGGCGGAATACAGCCTGTACAACAGCGTGGGCAGCGACGCGCGTCTGGGCGGCGGCCGGGAGTGCGTGGCGGCGGAGGACAGCCTCTACCACCTGACCACCCGGGGCGGGGACTCGGTCCTCTATCGCCTGGACATGGATGGGACCGATACCCCTGTGTTCACCAAGCTTGGCGCCATGGATTGCTTTGACGTGGCGGACGGGAAGGCCCTTTGCGTGGGCCTCTACGATATGCGTCCCCAGGAGCTGTACCTTTGCGACTTCGCTACCGGGGAGGCGAAGCGCCTCACCAATTTCAACGGCCTCGCCATCAAAGACCGCTATATCGCCCAGCCGGAGCCCCTCTCCGTAAGGAGCGAGGGCCTCACCATCCAGGGTTGGGTCCTCAAGCCCTTCGGGTACGATCCCGCCCAGCGGTATCCGGCGGTTTTCGATATCCACGGCGGACCCAAGACCGTCTACGGCCCCGTGTTCTACCACGAGATGCAGTACTGGGCGGGGAAGGGTTATTTCGTGTTCTTCTGCAACCCCAAGGGCAGCGACGGCGGCGACAATGCATTTGCGGACATCCGGGGCGGCTACGGGGACGTGGACTATAAAAACCTCATGGCCTTCTGTGACGCGGTCCTTGCGGCCTATCCCGCCATCGACCCCAAAAGGGTCTGCGAGACCGGCGGCAGCTACGGCGGCTTCATGACCAACTGGATCATCGGCCATACGGACCGGTTCTGCTGCTGCGCCTCCCAGCGGTCCATATCGAACTGGCTCAGCTTCTGCGGCGTCTCCGATATTGGCAGCTACTTTGCCCCCGACCAGACCGGCGGCGATCTTTACGACGACCCAACCACCCTCTGGGCCCAGTCCCCCCTGAAGTATGCCAAAAACGTAAAGACCCCCACCCTGTTCATCCATTCCGACGAGGACTACCGCTGCCCCCTGGAGCAGGGACTGCAGATGTTCTCCGCCCTCGTGGATCGGGGCGTCCCGGCCCGGCTCTGCCTTTTCCACGGGGAGAACCATGAGCTCAGTCGCTCCGGCAAGCCTCTCCACCGCCTCCGCCGCCTTCGGGAGATCACGGCCTGGTTCGACAAGTACAGCGCTGAGAAGTAACAAGAGGTATTCATGTTCGATGTGATCGTCGTCGGAGCGGGCCCCGCAGGCAGCACCGCCGCAAAAACACTGGCTGAGAAGGGTCGAAAGGTCCTGTTGGTGGAGCGGTTCAAGATGCCCCGCTACAAGTCCTGCTCCGGTCAGCTCATTCAAAAGACGCTGGACCTGGTGGAAGCCTATTATGGGGAACCGGTCCCCGTATCGACCATGTGCACGCCCATTAAAAACAGAGGCGTGATATTGGCGGATGATAAGGGGAACACCTATCGCTTTGAGCAAAACGGGCGGAACGTGTGGCGCAGCGCCTTTGATAAGTGGCTGGCGGACAAGACCGCGGCGGCTGGCGCAGAGGTCCGGGAGGATACGGCGGCTATCGCCTGCGAAGCGGGGGAGGAGTTGGTGACCGTCACGCTGAAATCCGGCGGAAAGGCCTACACCGAACAGGCCCCATATCTAATCGACTGCGAGGGCGTGACGGGTGCCCTGAAGCGAAAGCTGATGGGTAAGGAGCCGGAGTATGTCAACACGTTTCAAACCTACAACCGGGGCAGCATCGACCTTGACCCCCATTTCTTCTATGCCTGGCTGCAGCCGGATTTGTCCCAGTACGACGCCTGGTTCAACGTGAAGGACGGGCAGCTGGTGCTGGGCGTGTCCGTCCGGGACAGTGGCCGGATAGATGAATATTTCTCTCGTTTCATTGCATATATGCAGGATGAGCATGACTTGCGCATCCATGAGCAGCTGAAGGAGGATCGCTGGCTTATGCATCGGGTCCGACCCAGCTGTTCCATCGACTACGGGGTGGGGCGGGTCCTCTTCGCCGGGGAGACGGCAGGCTTTTTGAATCCCATGGGGGAGGGCGTTTCCTCCGCCATAGAGAGCGGTCATTTGCTGGCAACTGCCATGCTGGACCACTTTGACGAACCGGAACGGGTCCTTTTCGCCTATCGAACCGCTGTACTGCCCCTGCAGGATTATATGAAGCGGCAATGGCATTTGGTGTCGGGCATGTCTGATGCCTTTCGGGAAATGAGGATATAAGCGAGGCAGATATGATTATTCTGATCACGGGGACCTCCCACACGGGCAAGACCCTGCTGGCCCAAAGGATGCTGAAACGGTATGGGCATCCGTATTTGTCCATAGACCATTTGAAGATGGGCATGATCCGCAGCGGGCACACGGAGCTGACGCCAGAAGACGACGAGAAGCTGACGGCGTACCTTTGGCCCATCGTACGGGAGATCATCAAGACAGCTATTGAGAATCGGCAAAACCTGATCGTGGAGGGCTGCTACGTGCCCTTCGAATGGCGGCGGGACTTTGGTGAGGACTATTTATCCGCCATTCGATTCATCTGCCTGGCCATGACGGACGGCTATATCGACGCCCATTTCGACGAGATCAAAATCCACGCCTCCGACATCGAAAGCCGATTGGACGATTCATACTGCACCGCCGACTTCCTCAAGGCGGAGAATCGAAAATATGCCGCCGGGTTCCAGACCATGGGGGAGAGGGTTGCTTGGATCGAAGGTGAGTATGACAGATCCATAGGCCCCTTGATCTGAATGAGCAAAAAAGGAGGGAATCTTCCCTCCTTTCTTTATTCTGCAGATGCGCACTCAGACGCCATATCTCGGCTCGATGACGGTGCCATCGATGGCGTTGATGCGAAGCAAGGGGCTGGGAAAGTCTTCCCGATCGTCGCTGCCGAAGTTGCCGCCGTGCTCATAGGTGAAATAGTAGCTGCCGTAGAAGTTCCAAACCGGGACCAGCAGCCCCTTTTCGCTGGACTTGCGGTTGGTCACCCGGGACATCTCCAGGGCCACCCGGTCCACCCGATAGGTGGCAGAGGTGAGGTCGTTGCTGTTGTGCTCATCATATTTCACCAGCATCATCTTCCGGAAGATCTCATCGATCTTGTCGAAGGTCATAAGGGCACTGCTTTGGGTGACGTATTCACCATAGGCATAGGGAGAGAACCAATTGAAGCTCTCGATCCCGTTGTCCGTGATGGTGAAGGTGCAGCTTTCAAAGCCCCAATGGGGATCGCCGGGACAGGGCGGGGGCGGCAGGATGCCGTCGATGGACCTGCCGCAGGCCACCACATAGGCGGAGTTGTCCCCGTAGGGGTCGGGCTCGTCCGCCCCGCCGCCGAGATCGGGATCGCTGTTTTGGGTGAGATACACGCCGGTCACAACCATATCCTCAAAGCCGTTATCTGCCCAAAAGGCCTCCACCAGTTTCCGTGCTTCGACAGGGGTCATCTTCAGCCCTGCGGCATCGGCAGGCACGGCGGTCTCATCAACGATCCATTTCCTCACATTGTAGTTCAGGTACTGTCCGAAAGCCTGATCACGGATATACCAGATGCTGCCGCCGATGGGGAAATCGTAGCTGGACTTGGTGTTTTTATCGTAGGTCTGGCCGTAGACGTGGAAGGCCTTGCCCCCATAGGTATAATAGCCTTCCTGATGCTCGTAGGCGTCCAGGGCCTTATACTTGCCCAGGTATTCCCCGATCCCCAGCTGGCGCTCCTCCAGGGTGCCGTCGCTGATCTGTTTTTCGACGCTCTCCGGAGCTTTCTCGTAATCTTCCTTCCAGCATGCCAGGTTGGACTCCAGCTTTTTGAGACGGTCCTTATCCGTGGCGGTTTTCATCTCTGATTCCACGTCTGCGATCCGCTCCGCCACCTCTTCCTTCGTCATCTGCTCCTGAGCCTTGTACATGACTGTGTCCCCGCACAGGGCGTTGAAGAGCTTCGTGACCTCCTCCTGGGTGAAGTCCCGGGGCGTCACGTGAAGGGCAGGCATCTGCATGGTATCGGGCAGGTACACGTCCGCGTCCACGATGATTTTGACGATATCGGATTTGGGCGTCAGATCCACGCTATAGCGGGTGGACGCACCAAGCAGGTCATATAGGGGACTGGAGGGGATGGAGACTTCGTCCAACCTACGGCCTCTAAAATCGATCGTTTCGGAAGCGGCCGGCTTCGCTTCTTCTGCAACCGGCTGGGCGACGGACGACGCCGATAAGGTCACGATCGCCGTGTCCTCCAGCCGTTCAGTGTTCGTTTTTTCTGTGATGTCCACCCGCATCGCCTTGGAGCAGCCCACTCCCGATACCAGGATGGCGGTCAAGGTGATCCATGCAAGAGTCTTTTTGAGTATCCGTCTGTTTTTCATTCGTTTTTTCTCCCTTCGTTGGTTTCCTTTACCTTACCGCAAGGGATGTAAGCAAGTCCTCAGTGGGATGTAAGCAAGTTGTAAGTTTCCTTATCGACTGAAGATCAAGGATACGGTCGTTCCTTTCTCTTCTGTGCTTTCGATGATCAGCTGCGCCTGATGCAGTTTGGCGATCCGCGCCGCCAGGGCGAGCCCCAGTCCGGCGTGTCCGCCTTTTCGACTTCGCGCCTTGTCTGCCCGGAAAAAAGGTTGGGTCACTTTGCCGATGATCTCCTGTGGGATGCCGCGACCGTCATCCGAAACCGATAGGACATTTTCTTCCGCGGAAATGGTTATGTGCTTTGCCCCGGCGCTGCAGGCGTTGTCTACCAGATTGATGAGCACACCGGCTATCAGATCAGCATCCGCGGCAAAGTGCTCCCCATTCTCCATGTACCGCAGAACGGCGTCATATCGGTCTGCGACCGCCTCCAGGGTCTTTTCTGTTTCATCGAACAGCTGACGGGCGGATACGTCCTGAAGGACTATGTCCTCGCCGTCGGTCAGAGTGATCAGCTGCATCATCTTCTGGGTGAGCCGTTCGAGACGCTTCGCCTCCCGATGGATAAAGGAGACGGCTTCTTCCCTCTGCTCCTCCGTCAGCTTGGCCCGGTCCAGGGACTCCGCGTATCCGATGATGGCTGTCATGGGCGTTTTCATCTCGTGGGTCAGCGCGCCGATCAGCATTTTTCGCTCTTCCGCTACCGCAGTCACGGCTTCGATTTGCCGTTCCACCGCATCCGCCATGTGGTTGAAGCTTTTCGATACCGTTGCGATCTCGTCCATTCGGGTCAAAACGCTCTCGGGAAGGGGGATGCGCGCATGGTACGCCCCGGCAGCCATGGCGGCGGCGCCTTTTTCCAGCTGCTTCAGGGGACAAAGGGTGCGGGAAGTGACATGCAGGATCAGGGCAGCGCTGACGAGAACGGAGAGGAGGCAGATGACGGCGAACTGAAGCTGGAGCTTTTCAATGGAATCGTACACGGAAGTCATGTTTCGGACGAGATATATCTGATATCGCTCTCTGAGCAGCTCCGTCTCGGTCACGGCGGCAAACAGTTTCTCTTTCTGCCAAGTCACCGTATTCCGTTCCAGATCCCCGAGGATCGCGTCCGGGGCATATCCGCTGTTGTTGTACAGCGTTTCGCTTCCGCGCTTGAGGACGTATTGGGATCCGCTGAACGTATTTTCGGCATAGCTTTGGAACACATACACCAGAAGGCTTCGCCGAGCGGCATCTGCAATTTCTGTGCCCATGCTTTTGGCCACAGCCGAGGAAAAGGAGGTCTCCAGCATGGCCAGCTCGGAGAGGGCGTTGTCCTGGGCAGAGCGGACCGTGCTTTTGGCGCTGGCGCGCAAAAGAAGCGTCCCGCACAGCAGGAGGCTTATCGTCGAGCAGAGGACGAACAGTAAGGAAAGCCGGTGGCGGATCTTCATGGTGCCGTCTCCAGCCGATACCCGATGCGGGGGATGGATACGATGGAGAGACCGGTCTTTTTTCGAAGCTGGGACACGTGGATGTCGATGGTGCGGCTCTCTCCGTAGAAATCCATGCCCCAGACCTCAGCTAAAATTTTCTCCCGGGACAGGGCTATGTTTTGATTGCGGATAAAAAACAGGAGCAGATCGAACTCGAGCGGCTTGAGCACGATGGGGCGGTCCCCTTTCAGCACAGTACGTTCCTCCACAAAGATGGTGAAATCGGAAAAAGTGACGACGCCGCCGCTGCAGTGCCGCGCAAGGACTTTTTCCATTCGAACAAGCAGTTCCATGATCTCAAAGGGCTTGACAATATAGTCCTCCGCGCCGGAGGTGAGGCCGGTGAGCTTGCTCTCAAGATCGTTCTTGGCAGTCAGGTAGATGACGGGGACGCTGTGGGCTTTGAGTGGCTCCATCAGTTGGAATCCGTCGATGCCCGGCAGCATCACGTCCAGCAGGGCCACGTCAAAATGATCGCCGTTTAAGATCATCTTCAGGGCCTCTTGTCCGTCTCTGGCAGGGACGGGCTCATAGCCGGCTATGGAAAGATTCATGCAGAGCAGTCGGCTGATGGCTTCATCATCTTCGATCACAAAGACGCGATACACCGTTTATCCCTCCAATGAATGGGTTTTCTTGCTTTCATTATACAGGCTTATCCCTGTGCCCCGTGTAAATTACTTGTAATTTTTTGGCCTGCTTTTGATTTCACAATGATGTTGCAATTGCGGGCATAGCCTTCGCTTGACAGGGATAAAATCGGTGATATAATAGGCTTCAGAAATTAGCACTCCGGATGTTTGAGTGCTAAATAATCAACAGGAGGCATTGTAGATCATGCAACTGAAACCTTTGATGGACCGTGTGGTCGTGAAGCAGGTGGAGACGGAGGAGGTCAGCAAGGGCGGCATCATCCTCACCAGCGCGGCGAAGGAGAAGCCCCAATTCGCGGAGGTCATCGCAGTGGGCCCCGGCGGCATGGTGGACGGCAAGGAAGTCGCCATGCAGGTCAAGGCCGGCGATCGGGTGGTGTACAGCAAGTACGCCGGCACCGAAGTGAAGCTGGACAACGAGGAGTTCGTCATCCTCAAGCAGAACGACATTTTGGCCATCGTGAAATAATAGGAGGAACAAGCTATGGCAAAGCAGTTGAAATACGGCGAAGACGCCCGCAAGGCGCTGGAGAGCGGCCTCAATCAGTTGGCCGATACCGTGAAGATCACCCTGGGGCCCAAGGGCCGCAACGTGGTTTTGGAAAAGAAGTTCGGCGCGCCCCTCATCACCAACGACGGCGTGACCATCGCCAAGGAGATCGAGCTGGAGGACCCCTTTGAGAACATGGGCGCCCAGCTGGTGAAGGAAGTGGCCACCAAGACCAATGACGTGGCCGGCGACGGCACCACCACCGCTACCCTGCTGGCCCAGGCCATGGTCCATGAGGGCCTTCGCAACGTAGCCGCCGGCGCCAACCCCATGGGCATCCGCCGGGGCATCGAGGCCGCCGTCAGCGAGGCGGTGGAAGGTCTCAAGGCCCACAGCAAGAAGGTGGAGACCAAGCAGGAGATCGCCCAGGTGGCCTCCATCTCTGCCAGCGACAAGCGCATCGGCGAGCTCATCGCCGACGCTATGGAGAAGGTGGGCAACGACGGCGTCATCACCGTGGAAGAGGGCAAGACCATGAAGACCGAGCTTTCCGTGGTGGAAGGCATGCAGTTCGACCGTGGCTATTGCTCCGCCTATATGGTCACCGATACCGACAAGATGGAAGCGGTGCTGGACGATCCCTACATCCTCATCACCGAGAAGAAGATCAGCAACATTCAGGACATCCTGCCCATCCTGGAGCCCATCGCCCAGAGCGGCAAGAAGCTCCTCATCATCGCCGAGGATGTGGAGGGCGACGCCCTGGCCAACCTGATCCTCAACAAACTTCGTGGCGTGCTGAACTCTGTGGCCGTGAAGGCCCCCGGCTTCGGCGATCGCCGCAAGGCCATGCTCCAGGATATCGCCATCCTCACCGGCGGTCAGGTCATCTCCGATGAGCTGGGCATGGATCTTAAGGACACCACCATCGACATGCTGGGCACCGCCCGCCAAGTCAAGGTCAACAAGGAGAACACCGTCATCGTGGGCGGCGCCGGCGATCAGAACGAGATCAAGAACCGGATCAAGTCCATCAAGGCCCAGATCGAGGAGACCACCTCCGATTACGACAAGGAGAAGCTCCAGGAGCGGCTGGCCAAGCTGGCCGGCGGCGTGGCGCTGATCTCCGTTGGCGCGGCCACCGAGGTGGAGATGAAGGAAGCCAAGATGCGTATCGAGGACGCTCTCGCGGCCACCCGTGCGGCCGTGGAGGAGGGCATCGTGGCCGGCGGCGGCGTGGCGCTGCTGAACGTCACCAAGCAGGTGGAGGCCCTCAAGGCCCGCACCACCGGCGATGAGAAGACCGGCGTGGACATCGTGCTCCGCACCCTGGAGGCCCCCATGCGCCAGATCGCCAAGAACGCCGGCGAGGAGGGCTCCGTCATCGTAGAGAATATCAAGCGCAGCAAGAAGCTGGGGTACGGCTTCGACGCCGCGGACAACACCTACGGCGATATGCTCCAAAAGGGCATCATCGACCCCACCAAGGTCACCCGCTGCGCCCTGCAGAACGCCGCTTCCGTGGCGGCCATGGTCCTCACCACCGAGTCCCTGGTCTGCGACATCCCCAAGCCCGAGCCTGCGGCTCCCGCACCGGGCATGGGCGGCGGCGACATGTATTGATCCCATAGACAGTAAGAAAGAGGAGCCTTTCGGGCTCCTCTTTTTGCGTGCATTTACTGTTCCTTCATCAGCACCTGGATCACCAGCTCCGTGTCGTACCATCGCTCCCGGCGCCAGAGGGTAAAGCCCAATTTCTGCTGCAAGGAGAGGCATGCCGTGTTCGACGGTTCCGCCTCGCGGTCCAAAAAGTCTGCGCCCTGATGCTGGAACAGCTCCGGGATCAGCGCCTCCAGCGCTTCCCCCATCAGCCCCCTGCGCTGCTCTTTCGTTGCCATGGCGAAGGAAAGGGAATAGCCGGTTTTTCCCTGGAACTCAGGATCATGGGAAAGGCTGTCAAAGGGAGGGTGCAGGGCGATATGGCCGATGGCTTTACCGTCGGCTTTTCTCACTAAGGCCAAGAATATGCAATTCTTCATGAGCCAACAAAAGGTTTCTTTCGCCGACGCTTCGTCCGTGACGCCGTTCAGCCCCAGCTTTGCTTGCAGGTCTGGGTCCATGATGTACGCAAAATATGCTGTGAAATCGTCCAGCCCATGGGGGCGGACGATCAATCGTTCCGTTTCAAGTCGAATGCTGCTCATGCCGTCATCATACAGGAGAGCGCCGCTTTTTTCAAGTTGAAATGCCGGGGAAACTATGATATCCTAAACATATAATGGATAGGTATATGCAGGGAAAAGTGATCACCCGGGTGGAAAAAGATTCCCCGGCGGCCCGGGAGGGGCTGCAGGCGGGGGATCGGCTGCTGCTTGTCAACGGGGAAGCCGTGAAGGACCTTATCGACTACGAGGCCCTCAGCGTCCGGAGCCGCCTCATCGTGGAGGTGGAGCGCTCGGGGGAGAAGCTTCGCTATTTGGTCCGCAAGAAAGTGGGAGAGCCTCTGGGCCTGTGCTTTGAAACCACCCTTATGGACCGGATGCAGACCTGCAAGAACCGGTGCCTGTTCTGCTTCGTGGACCAGATGCCCAAGGGCATCCGCAGCTCCCTGAACGTGAAGGACGACGATTGGCGGCTGTCCTTCATCATGGGCAACTACGTGACCTTGACCAACGTGTCCGAGGAGGAGTTCGGGCGCATTTTGAAGCGCCGGGTGAGCCCCCTCTACGTGTCGGTCCATGCGACGGATCCGGAGCTTCGGGTGAAGCTCATGAGCAACCCCACGGCGGGCCGGATCATGGAGCGGCTCACCGCCCTGAAGGATGCGGGCATCACCTTCCACACCCAGATCGTTCTGTGTCCCGGGCTCAACGACGGGGCGGCGCTGGAGCAGACCCTCAGTGATCTTGTCTCCCTCTATCCCAACTGCGCCTCCGTGGCCGCTGTGCCCGTGGGACTCACCAAGTACCGGGACGGTCTATACCCCCTTCGGGGCTACACGGCGGAGGAAGCCCGGGCCCTGATCGCCTATGGGGAGGGGAAGCAGACGGAGTACCGAAGGGAATGGGACGATACCTTCTTCTATCTTTCGGACGAGTGGTATCTTACGGCGGGGCTGCCTCTGCCGCCCACGGAGAGCTACGGGGACTTCCCCCAGATCGAGAATGGGGTGGGGCTACTGCGGCTCTTTGAACTGGATTTTCGGGAGGCGCTGGCGGAAAAGCTCCCCCTATCGGTTCCCCGGCAGGTGACCGTAGCAGGCGGCGTGGCGGCCAATCCCTTCTTCAAGGATCTGTATAAAAGCTTATGCAGTCATAATATTTATGCAGACGTGATCCCCGTGGAGAATCGCTTCTTCGGCGGCAATGTCCATGTGGCGGGGCTGGTGACGGCGGGGGATTTGATGTGCACCTTCCCGGAGAAGGGCGGCGGGCCTATCCTGATCCCCCGGAATATGCTCCGGGAGAGGGACAGCGTGTTTCTGGACGGCGTGACCCTCGCGGAGCTGGAACAAAAGATGGGACGCCGCATCCTACCCTTCGGCGGCGGCAAGGAATTTATCGACCTGGTATTTGGAGACGAACTATGAGCAAACCTTTGGTAGCCATCGTGGGACGGCCCAACGTGGGCAAATCCACCCTATTCAACAAGCTGATCGGGCGGCGGCTCTCCATCGTGGAGGACACCCCCGGCGTCACCCGGGATCGCATCTACGCGGACGCCGAGTGGCTCACCCACAGCTTCACCCTTATCGACACCGGCGGCATCGAGCCAGCCAGCGAGGACATCATCGCCGTACAGATGCGACGGCAGGCGGAGTTGGCCATTGAGACGGCGGACGTAATCCTCTTTTTGGTGGATGGACGGGAGGGCATGACCGCCGCTGACGAGGAGGTGGCCACCATGCTGCGTAAAAGCAACAAACCCGTGGTCCTGGCGGTGAACAAGCTGGACGCGCCGAAATATAACGACGCCATCTATGAGTTTTATGCTCTGGGCCTGGGGGACCCCATCATCATCTCAGCCGGTCAGGGGCTGGGACTCGGCGATATGCTGGACGAAGTATGCGCCCACTTCCCGGAGGAAACGGCGGAGGAGGGGGAGCATCCCCTGAACATCGCCGTGGTGGGCAAGCCCAACGTGGGCAAGAGCAGCCTCGTGAACGCCATCCTGGGCGAGGAGCGGTGTATCGTTTCCAACATCCCCGGAACCACAAGGGACGCGGTGGACACCCCCTTCACCGTGGACGGGGAGCCCTTTGTCCTGGTGGATACCGCCGGCATTCGCAGAAAGCGCGCCGTGGAGGACGAGACCATCGAGCGGTACAGCGTCATCCGCTCCCTGGCCGCCGTCAGACGGGCGGACGTGGTTTTGATCGTGGTGGACGCGGAGCAGGGATTGTCCGAGCAGGACGTGAAGATCGCGGGCTACGTCCACGAGGAGGGGAAGCCCTCGGTGCTGGTGGTCAACAAGTGGGATCTGATCGAGAAGGACACCAATACCATGAACCAGTTCAAAAAGGACATGCAGGTGGATCTGGCCTTTATGGACTACGTGCCCTTTTTGTTCATCTCCGCCAAGACGGGCCAGCGGGTGAACAAGCTCCTCTCGGCCGCCAAGGAAAGCTACGCCCAGTCCGTACGTCGGATCACCACCGGGACCCTGAACGACATCGTCAACGAGGCCATCTCCATGACCGAGCCCCCCGCCATGTCCGGCAAGCGGCTCAAGATCTACTACGCCACAGAGGTCTCCGTCCAGCCGCCTACCTTCGTTATCTTCGTCAACGAGGAGAGCTTGGTCCATTTCTCGTACAAGCGGTATATGGAGAATTATTTTAGAAAGACCTTTGGCTTCCAGGGTACGCCCATCAAGATCATCTTTCGCAACAGGGGAAAGGAGGAGTAGCATATGCTAAATGTAATCCAGATTCAAACGATAGCTATCATTCTCATCCTCAGCTACTTCATCGGCAACTTCCAGTCGGCGGTGCTGTTCTCCAAGCGCTTTCTTCACGACGACGTGAGAAAGCACGGCAGCGGCAACCCCGGCGCCACCAACATGACCCGGGTCTTCGGCACCAAGTGGGGCGTGATCACCTTCCTGGGGGACGCCTTCAAGTGCTTCCTGGGCGTGGCCCTGGGCGCGTTCCTGGGCAAATGGTGGGGCATCGCGGTACAGAAAGCTTCCTTGGACTTTGCTCTGGGCGCCTACATCGGGGGCCTGGGCGTGGTCCTGGGTCACTGCTGGCCCGTGCTGTATCGCTTCAAGGGCGGCAAGGGCGTGGCCTGCTTCTTCGCCTTCATGTTCTTCAGCTTCCCCCTGGGCGGGGCCATCACCTTTGGCTTTGCCCTCATCGTCTTCTTCCTCTGCCATAAGATCTCCTTGGTGTCCATGACCAGCTCCCTGCTCTTCACCATCCTCTGCGCCGTGAACTACGCCCAGCGTCCTTGGCTGTGGCTCTTTGCCGCCATCTGCACCGCGGTCATCATCATTCGGCACAGGGAAAACATCAAGCGCCTCATTGACGGCACCGAGGGCACCATCAACTATTGAGGAGGCCGCCCATGCCCATCACCATCAAACCCATGGAGACGGACGAGGAGATCCAAGGCAAGGCTTTCGTCCACTGGAAGTGCTGGCAGGAGACCTATCCGGGTCTTGTGAGCCAGGAGTATCTGGAAAAACTTACACCAGAGAAGTGCGAGGAGATGGCTTTCCGCTGGCGGGACAACATCCTCGTCGCCAAGGAGGGGGAGAGGGTCATCGGCTTCGTGGGTTTTGGGGACCATGGTCCGGAGGAGCCCGACACGGGGGAGGTGTTCGCCCTTTACGTGCTGCCGGAATACCACGGCACCGGCGTGGGACGCCAGCTGATGGATGCGGCCCTCGAGAAGTTGGCGTCCTATCCCCATATCTGCTTGTGGCTGGTGAAGGGCAACGCCCGGGCCCTCCGCTTCTATGAAAAATGCGGCTTCCACCTGACCGGAGAGGAAGTCTATAAGCAGTCCGTTTCCGCATACGGGATACGGATGCTGAAAGAACGATAGATCAGGCTTTTTCGCCCTGCTGCCGCATGCGCAGCAGGGCTTTCTTTTCTATCCGCGATATCTGCACCTGGGAGAGCCCCAGCCGTCGGCCCACCTCATTTTGGGTCCTATCCTGGAAGTAACGCAAAAAAAGCACCTGTCGCTCCCGGTCCGACAAAACGGAAAACAGCTCTCGAAGCTCCACCCGCCTCAGGGCATCCTTTTCCGTATCGGCATCGGCGCTTCCCAAAAACGTTTGCAGATCGGCCCCGTCTTCGTCGGCGGGCGCATCCAAAGAGAGAGCCGCGGCCCGGGAGGCCAGGGCCGCCGCGATGTCCTCAGCCGGCACCTGCAAGCGGGCGGAAAGTTCCTCCAGGGTCAAGTCCCCCTGCTCCCGACGGATGCGCTCGATCTGTATGGCCAGGGACTTCGTTTCCCGGGAGAACTTCACCATGCCGTCGTCCCGCAAAAACCGCCGTATCTCTCCGGCGATGAGGGGCACGGCATAGGTGGAGAAGCACAGCCCCCGATCCGGGTCGAACCGCCTTAGGGCCTGCAAGAGGCCGATGCTGCCCAGCTGGAGCATGTCCTCCTGCACAAGGCCGCAGTTCCTATACCGGCGGGCGATGGCGGCCACCAGGGGCATGTTCTCCTCCATGAGGCGCTCCTCTGCTGCTCGGTCGCCCGCCTGCAGCCGGCGAATGTTGTCGGTAAAGGTATCAGCTGGCACGGGCGCTGCCGATCTGCTTCTCCATGGTCACAGCGGTCCCCTCGCCGGGAGCGGATTCGATGGCCACGCTGTCCATGAACGCCTCCATCACCGCAAAGCCCATGCCGGACCGCTCCAGCTCCGGCTTGCTGGTATAGAAGGGCCGTCGGGCCAGCTCGATATCCTCGATGCCGCAGCCCGTGTCCTTCACCACGATCCGGAGCCGATGGCCCTCCGCCTCGCAGCGCAGGGTGATCATGGCGTTCCTGTCGTTCCCATAGGCGTGGATGATGGCGTTGGTCACCGCCTCAGACACCGCTGTCCTTAGGTCGGACAGCTCGTCGATGGTGGGGTCCAGCAGGGATGCAAAGGCAGCTGTGGCCGCCCGGGCGAATCCCTCATTTACGGAGAGGGAGGGAAAGGTCAGCTCCATCCAATTATCCATACGCGCCTCCTTACTGCCTGTCCACGATGGCGTAGATGCCCGACATGCGGAAGATCCGGTCGATGGCCCCCGACATGCCCGTCACGGTGAGATGCCCGCCCCGCATGCTCAAGATCCGATATCGGCCCAGGACCACCCCGAGCCCCGCGCTGTCCATAAAGGTCACGCCAGAAAGGTCAAGCGTCAGATCTCGGACCGTGATGTCCTTCAACAGGGTGTCCAGCATATTCCGCGTCTGTTCCGCGCTGTGATGATCCAGCTCCCCACTCAGCTTCACGTGGAGCCGGGGGCCTCGTTTGCTCGCGTTTATCTCCATAACGTAACTCCTTTGCGTAGGCTGTCCAAAATAGATACGGCAAGGCGCAGGCCGCCTCCTGTCTCGAATGGGGACGAGCTTTGGGGCATGATGACTACCTTTGGAGAATACCCTGTATCATGAGAAAAGGACTGTTGCTGCGGGCCGTGGTGGCCCTGCTGATCCTGGCGTTCCTCGTCCGCGTAGGGCCCACGGTGGGGGTTGCGGCGGGGGACAGCTTCTATGTTCAAAATCGTCAGCCTCCCGAGCCGGTCTATGTGGGCACGATCACCCTCTATCACATCGTCACCCACAGGACCTATCAGGGCAGCGTCACCGCCTTTCTTCAGGAGCGGGCGGAGGCTTTCAACAAACAGCACTTTGGCGTCAGGATCGCGGTGGAGGGCATGGGGGAGCAGGATTATATGGAGCGGCTTTCCTATGGCCATCGGGCGGACATGTACTCCTTCTTTTCCGGTGCCCTGTATGAGGAACTGCTGCAGGCGGCGACCTTCGCTCCCGAAGCGTCCCTACGCCCGGGCCTTGCCGTCACGTCCTACGCCGCGCCCTGGTTCTTTTCAGGGTACGTACAGACAGAATCGGGGGAGACCTCGCCTGTCGCCGCCCTCGCCAACGGTGCAATTGGGGCGGTCCTGGACCTGCGGGCCTGGGGGGATTTGCAGCGGAGCGGCGAAGGGCGGGGAGAGGCGTCCTTCGCCGGGCCCTTCACCGACCAGGTCTGCTATCTGGGCGTGGATCGGAACACTTCGCCCGAAAGGGCCGAGTGGTGCCTGAAATTCTATGATTTCCTCCTGTCGGAACCTGTTCAGCGGATGCTGCCAGCCCTGGGCGCCTTCTCCGTGCGCACGGACACCCCCTGTCCCTATGGCGACGGGCTGCTGGTGAAGCTGGACAGATCTTACGAGGCCGTGACGGTGCCGGACCCTTTCCGCTATCACGTCCACAGGGCAAAACTTCTTGAGGAGGCTGAGGCTGCCCTCAAGGGGGACGAGGCTGCAAAAAACAACTTTTTTCAGCGACTCGCCATTGTAATCGGCCCATGAATTTGCTATACTGACATCATGGTATACAATCGAGAAAATGTGTCCAAAGCATTAAAAAAAATCGGCGCCCGGCAGGACGTGCCCCTTTCGGAATTGGTCAGTTTCCGAGTGGGCGGCCCCGCTGCCTTCGTGCTGCAGCCGAAGAACGAGGCGGACCTGAGCTTTGCCCTGACCCTGTGCAAACAGGAGCGCGTTCCCGTCATCTTTCTGGGCAACGGCACCAACATCCTGCCTTCGGACGAGGGATTCGACGGCCTCATCATTGAGATGAGCGGCGACAGCGACGCTCCCGTCTTCGAGGGAGGGAAGGTCACCGTGGGGGCGGGCTATTCCTTGACGGCCCTCGCCAAGGAGAGCGTACAGCGAGGCTATATGGGCCTTGAGCGGCTTTGCGGCATTCCCGGTACCGTGGGCGGCGCCGTGGCCATGAACGCCGGGGCCTACGGCGGGGAGATCAAGAACGTGCTCCGCCGTGTCCGGCTCTGGCGGGACGGAGTGTTCCTCTGGGAGGATGCCCGCCTGGACGAGATGGGCTATCGCAAAAGCCCCTATACCTGGCCTGGGACCATCGTCACCGGGGCGGAGCTGTGCTTGCAGCCCGACGACGGCACGGCCGCCGAGACCATGGCCGACTGCATGCGGCGGCGACGGGAGAAGCAGCCGCTGTCCCTGCCCTCCGCTGGCAGCACCTTCAAGCGGCCGGAGGGCCACTTCGCCGGGGCTCTTATCGAGGGCTGCGGCCTGAAGGGCGCTTCCGAGGGCGGCGCACAGGTGTCCGAACTCCATGCCGGGTTCATCGTGAACCGAGGCGGCGCCACGGCGTCGGATATCCTTTCCCTTATGAAACGGGTGCAGACCACCGTTTTGAGCGAGACGGGCGTGCTGCTGGAGCCTGAAGTAAAAAGACTGGAGGAGCTATCATGTATCTTTTGATCGTCACGGGCATGAGCGGCGCAGGCAAGAGCACCGCCCTGAACGCTCTGGAGGAGTTGGGCTACTATTGTGTGGACAACCTGCCGTCCCCCATGCTGCCTGCTTTCGTGGAGATGTGCGGCAACGCCAAGCCCGCCATCGAACGGGCGGCGGTGGCGGTGGACAGTCGGGAAAGCCTTTTGTCCGCCGGGCCGGAGGACGCCCTGGATGCGCTAAAAAGCCTTTCCTGCCGGTATGAGATCCTGTTCCTTGACGCCCGGGACGAGGTGCTCATGGAGCGATACAACGAATCCCGGCGGCGTCATCCCCTGGGCGAGGGCGGCGACGCTGCCTCCGGCGTGCGCCAGGAGCGGGCCTTTTTGGGAAACATGCTGGCTCACGCGGATTATGTGATCGACACCTCGGACGTGGCGGCTCGAAACTTCCCCAAGCTGATGAAAAAGTTTCTGCCGGAGATCGGCAGCCCTCACATGAGCGTGGTCATCTGCAGCTTTGGCTACAAGCGGGGGGTGCCTGTGGACGCGGATATCGTGCTGGATACCCGGTTTGCGGAGAACCCATACTATGTGCCGGAGCTTCGCAGACTATCCGGCCTCGATCAGCCGGTGAAGGACTTTTTGAAGGACAAGCCCCTCATGGCAGACGTGCTGGACTGGGCCGTGAACCTGGTGGAGAAGGCGCTGCCCTACTATGAGCAGCAGGGGAAGAACCTGCTTCGCCTCTGCTTCGGCTGCACCGGCGGCCGCCATCGCTCCGTCTATGCCGCGGAAACGGTGGCCAACCGGCTCAGGGAGGACGGCATCCCCGTCCGGGTCTACCATCGGGATCTGTCCATCGAGGCGGCGGATATCGAAAGCAGGATGATGCATTAAATGAGCTTTGCTTCGGAAATCAAGGATGAGGTGGTCCGTGTTCGGGCGCGGGACGGGGCTGTGAAGCTCTCGGAGCTGTCCGGGCTTACCTTTGCCTGCGGAAATCTGAAGCTGGGCCGGAAAAAGGCGATCAGTTACCGGACCGAGAACCGGGAGGTGGGCAGGCACATCGCCGCCCTGGGCACGGCCCTCTATGGCCTTGAGGTGGAGATGGAGGAGCGGGTGCGGGAGCACCGCAAGGCCGCCCCTCTCTATGTGGTAAACATGAGCGGCCCTAAGGCGGGAGAGATGCTTTCGGATACGGGCGTCCTGGTCACGGATGAGGAGGGGGTCCACCTGCTGTCCCGGCTGCCGGAAGGTCTGGTCCGGGAGGAGGAGGCTCGCCGCGCCTTCGTGCGGGGATGCTTTTTGGGGGCGGGCAGCTGCTCCGATCCCCAGGGGGAGTACAGCCTGGAGATCCTTTGCCGGGCGGAAGGCTTCGCCGTGGGCCTCTGCAATCTGCTGAATGAATACGGGCTTACGGCGCGGTATGCCCTCAGGCGGAATCGGTACGTGGTGTATCTTAAGGACGGGGACAGCATCACCGGCTTCCTGGCCCTCATCGGCTCCAGCATGGCCGCTCTGGACCTGGAAAACGTACGGGCGGAGAAGGAGACGCGGAACTATGTGAACCGGACCACCAATTGCGAGTATGCCAATCTCGACAAGCTGGTGGTCGCCTCCGTTAAGCAGCAGCAGGCGGTGAACACCATCCTGCGTCACGGCCATTTTCAGCGGCTCCCCAAAGCCCTCAAGGAGGCGGCGGAGCTCAGGCTAAACTACCCGGACGCCAGCTTGCAGGAGCTGGCGGACATGGCGGATATCAAAAAATCGGGCATGAACCATCGGCTCACCCGGCTGATCGAGTATGCCCAGGACTTGGAGAACGGTCTTATATGAACGAAGCGTACAGCGCCTTTGCCGCCGGCTACGACCGGATGATGGGAGACGTGGACTATGACGGCTGGGCCAAGTATCTGGACGGCTTGTTGCGGGAAGCGGGAGCGAGGTCGGTCCTGGAATGCGCCTGCGGCACCGGGAGCCTCACCATCCGGCTGGGCAAGATGGGATACAGCATGATCGGCTCGGACCTGTCCGAGGACATGCTCATGGTGGCCCGGCAAAAGGCCCTGGATGCGGGGCTTCGGATGCTGCCCTTCGTTTGCCAGGACATGCGGAACGTCGCCTTGCATAAACCGGTGGATGCCGTCATCTGCGCCTGCGACGGGGTGAACTATCTTTTGGGTGGGGCGGAAGCCTTCTTCCGGGCGGCCTATAGGGCCTTGAAACCCGGCGGGCTGCTGCTGTTCGATATCTCCTCCGCCTATAAGCTTTCCACTATCCTGGGCAACAACACCTTCGCCGCCACCAGCGCGGATTGGGCCTATATTTGGGAGAACCAGTACCATCCGCGGCTCGATCAGGTGGATATGCTGCTCACCGGCTTTTTGAAGCAGGGGACGGGATACGCCCGCTTTGAGGAGCGTCATGTCCAGCGGGCGTATGGACAGGCGGAGCTTGCCGCGGCCCTGGAGGGCTGCGGCTTCAAAGAGGTCCGGGTGTATGAAGCCTTCACTCGGAACGAGCCTGCGCCGACGGCGGAACGGCTTCAATTCACGGCACGAAAGGAACGTATATGAGCGATCAGATCCTGCAGGGACTATTGAAGAATAAAACCATTCGATTTGTCGCCATCACCGGCCGGGAGCTGGTGACGGAGGCCCAGCGCATCCATAGCCTGAGCCGCACGGCCACCGCCGCCTTGGGGCGGGAGCTTTTGATGGTGGCCATGATGTCCAGCCAGCTCAAGAACGACACCGACTCCGTCTCCGCCATCCTGTCCGGCGGCGGTCCTGGCGGGAATCTCGTTTGCGTGGGCCGGAAGGGCCCCTTCGTCAAGGGCTGCGCCGGAGATCCGGCCTGTGAGCTGCCGCCAAAAGAGAACGGCAAGCTGGACGTGGGCGGCTACGTGGGCCGCAGCGGCAAGCTCACCGTGGTCCGGGACCTTTCTCTGAAGGAGCCCTACGTGGGCATGTGTCATCTCGTTTCCGGAGAGGTGGCGGAGGATTTTGCGGAGTATTTTACCGCCTCCGAACAGCAGCCCAGCCTGGTCTATCTGGGCGTCCGGCTGGAGCCTGTCTCCGGCCAGGTCCTGGGCGCGGGGGGCCTTCTCATCCAGCCTTTGCCCGACTGCCCGGCGGAGAACGTGGATTACGTTATGACCAGGGCGAACGATATCCCCCATCTCACCGAGCGCCTCTCCAAAGGGGAATGCCTGAAGGACATCCTTTTCTCCCTGTTCCCCCAGGGGGACGTGACCTTTACGGAGGAGCTGGTCCCTGCCTATCGGTGCGACTGCAGCCGGGAGCGGATGGAGCGAGCCCTTATGAGCCTGGGCAGGGAGGATCTTGAAGAGATCATCGAGGAGGACGGCCAGGCGGAGCTCAGCTGTCACTTCTGCAACAGCAGATATACCTTTACCAAGGCGGAGCTGGAAGCCATTCTGCGGGAAGGAGCCGGCGCGTGAAGCAGGAACGGGACAACATCCTCTCCTTCGATCAGGGGGCCGGGTTCTATCTTCGGACCGGACGCCGTCAGGCGGAGGCCGGGAACCTGGTCCGGGCGTTGGCGCACCTGCGCACGGCCCATGAGAAGGATCGGGAGGATGCACAGATCACCATCGCCCTGGCGGAGGTGCTGAACCGGATGCAGCGGTTCGAGGAGAGCATCCGGGTCATCATGAGTCTTGGACGGCTGGAGGAGCTGCCGCCGGACGGGCTCTTTGGCCTGGCCAGCAACTTCATCGCCCTGGAGGAATTCGGGCCCGCCCGCATCTGTCTCGAATATTATCTCCATGCCGCGCCGGAAGGGGTCTACGCCGCCGACGCGGAGGATTATCTGGATCTCATGGACGATGAGCCGGAGATGGACTGGCAGCTGGGGCTGGACGAGGGGGAGGATACGGACCTGATCGCCCATATCCACTATGCCAAGGTCCTTCACGTGTCCGGCCGGGACAGGGAAGCTTTGCGGCATCTAAAGCAGCTGGAGGAGCGGTACCCCAAGTCCCTTTGGCTCCAGATGGACATCGCCCTTTCGGAATACTGCGTGGAGGAGTACGAGGCCTGTGAGCAGCGGCTCTTCAACATCCTCAAGGAGGACAGGAACTACGTGCGGGCCAAATGCCTGCTGGCCCTGCTCCGGGAGGGAGAGGGGAAGAAGCGGGAGGCCCGGGAGATGCTGGACTCCATCCCCATCCCTGCGGACGGGACCACGGAGGAGCTGGGGAACCTGAACGTGATGCTCCTGGAGCTGGGGGACCTCGTCCGGGCGGAATCCTGCGGCGAGACTTTGACCGGACTCATGCCCTATGACCCGCTGGTGCTCCACGAGCTGGGGTACACGAAATATATGTTGGGCAAAACGTCGGAGGCGATCGATATATATCGTCGCATCCTCGAGATGGATCCCCACGACACCGTGGCGGCCTGGTATCTTGCCGCCGCCCAGGAGGAGCCCGATCCGAAGAAGGGGGGCAAGGGCTGGACGGTCCAATACGACGTACCCTATCGGGTGGCCGTGGAGCGGCTTAGGAAGCTGGGCGAGGCCTACGGCAAGGGCCCCGACGCCATCGCGAAGCGGTGGGCGGAGGACGCTTCCTTCCGGGAGCTGGTGGAATGGGCCCTCTATTCGCCCTATTCGCCCGCCAAGCAGGGGGTCATCACCATCCTGGCCGCGGCGGGGGACCGGGAAGCGGAGCGGTTGCTCCGGGACTTTCTGCTTAGGACCGATCAGGCCGATGACAACAAGCAGATCGCCTTTGGAGCACTGCATATGTTCGACGGTGCAGAGCCCTACGCCATGTTCTATGACGGCCTTTGGCAGTATGGGGAGTTCCGGCAGGCCACCCTGCCGCCGGATTTGCCCAAGGCCTATCGGGCTGTGTTCCAGCGGCTCACTCGCTGCGCGGAGGAGATCGAGTGCGGGGAGCGGACGTCGGAGTTCGCTCAGCGGGCTTTCTACTATTTCGTCCTCTCCCAAAAGGGAAAGTACCGGCGCATTTCGCCGCTTCAGGAGGACGCCTTTGTGGCCGCCTTCGTGTTCATGGCGATCCACGCCCAGAAGCAACAGATCGGTGAGGAAGCGCTGTGTGACGCCTATTCCATCACCACCCGGCGGCTGAACAACGCTTTGAAGGTGATCTTCGCCGCCCTGGAGGAGGGGAGTAGAGAATGAGATTCATTGCCACCACAAAACTTGGCCTGGAATCGGTCACCGCCTTCCAGCTCAAGAAGCTGGACCTGAACGACGTGCAGAACGCTGACGCCAACGTGAGCTTTTCCGGAAGCTTCGAGGATATGGCCCGGGCGCTGTTGTACCTGCGGACGGCGGAGCGGCTGCTGCTGGAGGTGGGCTCCTTCGAGGCGACGACCTTCGAAGCCTTGTTTGAGGGCGTCAAATCTGTGGACTGGAAGCCCTTTCTCACGCCCCACAGCCGCATCCATGTGAACGGGAAGAGCGCCAAGAGCACCCTCTTTTCCGTGTCCGACTGTCAGAGCATCTCGAAGAAAGCCATCGTGGAGAGCCTGAAGGCAGCCTATCACACGGACCGCATCCCTGAAGACGGGGCGGAGGTCATCGTGGAGGTGGGTCTGCTTCGGGATAGGGTCACCGTGGCCCTGGACTGCTGCGGGGCGGGCCTGTCCCGGCGGGGGTATCGAACCTACAACGTGGCGGCGCCTCTCAGCGAGACCCTGGGGGCGGGGCTGATCCTGTTGAGCCGTTATTGGCCGGACACGCCGTTCATCGACCCCATGTGCGGCAGCGGGACCATGCCCATCGAGGCGGCCATGATCGGCAACAATAAGGCCCCCTCCCTGAACCGGCGCTTCGCTGCGGAGGACTGGCCCTTTCTGGATGATAGCATCTTCCCGAAAGCCCGGGAGCGGGCCAGGGAGGAGGAACGGCACGACAGGCTCCCCATCTTTGGGTACGATATAGACGAACGATCCGTGGCCGTTGCCCGCCGTCACGCCGAGAAGGCGGGGGTGGAGGTCCACTGGGAGGTGCGGCCCGTCCAGAAGCTGAAGACGGACTACGAGAAGGGGCTCCTCCTATGCAACCCGCCCTATGGGGAACGAATGCTCACGGGCAAGGAGGCCGCGGACCTCTATCGGGACATGCGCCGCGTCTTTGATACCCTTCCCGGCTGGAACGTCGGCATCATCTCCGGCATGGACAACTTCGAGAAGGTGTACGGCAAGCGGGCGGACAAGCGCCGCAAACTCAGCAACGGGGGCCTGTCCTGCACGTTTTATCAGTATTTTCCGGAGCAGGTACGGGAACGAAAGAACGTTTGAACGGAGACAAACCATATGGAACGTGAGATCTCGATCCGGGAGATAAAGGGCCTGTGCATCGGCCAGACGGAGGATGCGGATGCGGGCACGGGCTGCACGGTGCTCGTCTGCGAGCGGGGCATGGCCGCGGGGTTGGATATCCGAGGCGGTGGGCCTGCTTCACGGGACACGCACCTGTTGGACCCGCTGACCGCCGCGCAGAGCATCCATGCCATCGTTCTCGGCGGGGGGAGCGCCTTTGGCCTCGGCGCTGCCGACGGCGTCATGGCGTATCTGGAGAAGCGGGATATCGGATTCGACGTGGGCGTCACCAAGGTGCCCTTGGTCGCTCAGTCCGACATCTTCGATTTGACCGTAGGCGATAAGTCCGTTCGCCCGGATCGGGCCATGGGATATGCGGCCGCAAAGAACGCCATGGAAGCGCCAAACTATCGGGACGGCAACTATGGGGCCGGCTGCGGCGCCACCGTGGGCAAGCTTGCCGGCATGGAGACGTGCATGAAGTCCGGCATCGGCAGCTATGCCATCCAGCTGGGGCCCCTTCAGATCGGCGCCGTCGTGGTGGTCAACGCCCTGGGCGACGTGTACGACTGGAAGACGGGGCGCAAGGTGGCGGGGCTGTTGACCCCCGATAAAAAGGGGTTCAGGGACAGCGTCGCGCTGATGCAGGAGAGCATCGCCGTCCATGAGAACCGCTTCGCAGAGAACACAACCATCGGTGCCGTCGTCACGAACGCCGCCTTCACCAAGCCCCAGCTTTGCAAGATCGCGGGCATGGCCCATAACGGGTACGCTCGGTCCATCCGTCCCGTCCACACCTCTGCGGACGGCGACAGCATCTACGCCCTCTCCGTGGGAGATGTTTCCGCGGACATGGACCTGGTGGGCACATTGGCGGCCGAGGTCATGAGCGAAGCGATCCTTCGTGCCGTTACCAGCGCCGAGAGCGCCTATGGGTTCCCGGCGGCATGGGAGATGGGGGAGTAGAGGAAAGAAACAGAGAGGGATTCAGTCGCGCACTCGACGCGCTCGGTCATGGCGGGGGCAAAGGCCGCACTGTGGCCTTTGCTTACACCCGCCTTTCGAATCCCTTCCAATGCATGTAACAAAAGAAGCACCCAAATTGGGTGCTTCTTTTGTTGGCGCAGAGAGAGGGATTCGAACCCTCGATACCATTCCTGGTATACACGATTTCCAGTCGTGCGCCTTAGACCAGCTCAGCCATCTCTGCACAACGTCTGTGGGACATCTTACACTATTTCATTTTAGAATGCAAGAGTTTTTTTCAAAAACCCTGCTGTCATTTTCCCTGGTCCCAGCTTTCCAGCATGGCTCGGACGGAACGGGTCATCTCCCTGGAAAAATCGGAATCCCATTTGAAGTTGCGAAACCTCGTGATCCACTGGGCAAATTCCTCCGAAGTCCGGCCCTGCCGCTCCATGAGCATGGCGGCCAGGTCCCGTTCCGCGTACGCGTTTTCGCACACAATATCCTCTGGGCGGAACCGGGGCGGCTTCGGCCGCTTTTTTTGCTCCGCCGTGGGCACCCCGAAGCACACCATGGCCACCGGCAGCACGTGGGCAGGGAGCTTCAGCAGGTCTCTGTGGACCTCGTAGTTCTCCAGGATATCCCCGATATAGCAGGAGCTGACGCCCAGGGCCTCCCCGGCCACGACCGCGCTTTGGGCGGCGATGAGGGCGTCTGCCATGGCGAGGAACAGATCCCCTTCGCCCGGGCGGCGGGTGTCGGGCTCGTTCTGCTGAAAGAGGGTGAACCACCGGTGATAGTCCGCACAGAAGATGAGCACCAGCGGCGCCGCGGCGATAAAGGGCTGATGGTCGCATGTCTCGCTGAGACGGTCCTTCAGGGCCTGGTCCGTGATGTCCAAAATGGTATATAGGGTCATGTTCCCGGCGGTGGGGGCCTGAAGGGCGGCGTTCAGAATGGCCGCTTTGGTTTCGGAGGGCAGGGGGCCGGGCTCATAGACCCGAACGGACTTGCGTTCGTTCAGCAGGCGGATGGTCTCATTCATGGGGTTCCTCCTTCCGCTTGGCCAGCTCCATCAGCTCCGGATAGCGGGAGATAATATAGCTGTAGCTCTTGCGATTGTGGGGAATGAGGCAGTTGGAGCAATCCTTTATGCCGTTTTCCGTGTAGCGGAAGTTGCCCTTGCATGTTTCACCCAGGGCATACAGGGGGCAATAGCAGAACAGGCAGTTGAAGTCCTCCGGGTGGTCCGTAGGGTGGCAGGGGAAAAACTCACATTCCTTGTGCTGAAAAAAGGAGTAATGGCACTCCTCGGGCTTCTTGTAAAAGGCTTCGCTGTGGGCCATGGTCCGATCCTCCTTGCGTTTTCACTTCATCATATCGCGGCCAGGAGGCGGCGTCAAGGTCAATCCTCGGGGCTCTTGAAGCCTTCGCCGAAGACTTCGTCGTTGGGGGAGATCATGATGAGGGCCTTCTCGTCGATGGAATAGACCAGCTTTTTTGCCCGATACCCCTCGGAGTTGGAGCAGGCAACCAAAAGAAGGGTGTGCTCCAAACCGGAATAGGCGCCCGTGACCTTCATCATGGACACGCCCCGGTGGAGCTGCGTCCCGATGGCGTCCGCCACCTCCTGCCCCTTGTCGGTGATGATGGTGATGCGCTTGCCGGAGCCGGTGCCGTAGAGGATCTTGTCGATCATGACGGTGCTGGCCCCGGTCATGACGATGCCCTGCAAGACCGCGTCCACCCGGCCGAACACGAACCCGCCCGCCAGGATGATGCAGCCGTCGATGATCAGCGTGATGGAGCCCACGGACAGGTGGGGGAACTTCTTGCGGATGGCCATGATGATGAAGTCAGACCCACCGGTGCAGTAGCCCCGGGCGTAGATGAGCGCCAGGCCCACCCCGGAGATCACGCCCGCGAACAGGGCCGCCAGCAGCGGGTCCCCGGTGTAGACGGGCACGTGGGGGTAGATCACGTCCAGTACGAAGGCGATGATGGCCATGGAGAGGATGGACTTCACCAGATACTTCTTGCCCAAATAGGCGTAGCACAGCAAAATGACCGGGATGTTGATGAGGACGGTCAGCGTGCCGATGGGCAGGAAGGGGAAGAAGTGGTTCACCAAAATGGCGAGGCCCGTGATCCCGCCCGGCGCGAAGTTGGCGTTCACGGCGAACACGTACACGCCCGCGCCGTAGAGCAACGCCCCCAGCACATCCGCCAGAATGTCCTTGCCCCATTCCTGTATGCAAACCGATTTTTTCAGCTTTTCCACTGTTTCTTGCCCCCTGAACGAATTGACAGCCTGTATAATACCATGGCTGTATTCATTTTGCAAGGGGCTGCCAAAAATAATCAATACCCCAAAAACCGGTCCAAGACGCTGCCGTCCACGGCGTTGATGGTCAGGATGGACATGCTGTGGAAGAACCCCCGGGACACGGCCATATCCCCGGGGCTCATCTGCCAGTCGTGGATCATATAGCCCGTGAAGTCCCACACGGGCAGCAGGTAATAGTCGTCGCTGTCCTTGATCTGGACCCGCATATAGGAGAACTGGATGGCCGTGATCTTGTAGGTGATGGGGTGGCCCTGGTCGCAATAGACGCTCATGAACACCTGCCGCTTGAAGATCTCCATGATCCGCTCGAAGGAGAGCAGCGGCACGTTCTCGTTCTCCACGCTCAACACCGTGAAGGGACTGTTCCATTGGAGGCTGATGACCTCCCCCTCATACAGGGTGCCGAAGATCTCCTCCTGGTCCAGGTTTCGATTGAAGGGAACGCCCGCCGCCTGCCGCCCCGTGTCCGAGCCGTACATGGTGGTGTAGGGATAGACCGGGATGCCCTCGTAGACGGGCAGCAGAGTGAAGTGCTTATAGCCGCTCTCAAAGCCCGTCTCCACCTGGTTGCGCACCCGGGTGTCCTCGTCGGCGTCGTTGATATACTGGGGGATCACCTGGGCATAGCCCAAAGAGTTCGCAAAGTTTGCGGCGTTCTGCAAACCCTGTTCTTCCTCCTCATTCCGGGGCCCTCGGGGATTGTTCATCCAGCCGTAGAGGGAAGGGTGACTGCCTGCGCCGTAGGAAAAGACCCTTCCCTTATCGATGATGCCGAAGCCCCGCTCCCCGTTGCTGATGCTGAGGGCCTCCCTGGCGTCGTCGAAGCTGCCGGTCCAGGGCTGGCTGGGTCGATCATAGCCGGTATCGGCGTTCCGGAAGATTTCGGCGTGGGTGTTGAAGTTCTCCTTCAGGTTCTCTCGGATGGCGTCGTAGTCCGCCGCCGGGCCGTAGGGCTTCTGGTCCAGGGCCTCGATCCACTTCTGATAGTATTCCATAAATCGTTGGCTGTACGCCCGCTCGCTGTGGCCGGGACGGATATAGGGCCCATCCCCCAGCAACAGCTTGGTGATCCGCTCCGCCGCCTTTTCCGGCTCGTAGCCCACCCGGCCCCGGAGCACGGGCACCTTGCTGACGTTGGGCATCTCCACCACGGCGTCCATTTGAATATACAGCTGCGCCCCTACCGCCGGGCCGTCGAAGCTGTCCTGAACCGTTTCCGGGGCCCCCACGGCCTCCCGCAGGCCGCTTTCAACGGGCGTCGCTTCTGCCGCCGCGGCAGGGGGCGCCCCTTCGCCCGGCGTCTCAACAGGGATCTCTATCCGGTAGGCCGGGGCCGCCGTGGCGCTGATCTGCTGCTCCAGCGTTCCCTCGTTCTTGTGGATGACCACCTCCTCCGTGGGCGTAGGCAGGCAGCCAGTGAATAGAAGAATAAATATCATAATAAAAATACAGGACTTACGCATATATGCACTCCTTTCAATACCCATTTCGAACGTCGATAATGTTGCCGTCGATGGCGTTGATGACGGCGATGGGGGAGAGGTCGTCATAGAGGTGCACCTCCTCCGGATTACTGGCGTACCGGTATGCCCCGGTGATGAACCATACGGGCACCAACAGCCCACTCTCCATGTCCCCCTTCTCCCGGATGCGGAAGAGCCCCAGCTGCACGTCGTCCACCGTCAGGCTGCCGTCTATGTCCTCCTCATAGCTGAACACCCGGTTCACCTGTCGGGCGAAGATGTCCATGATCTCTTCAAAGGGCAGCAGGGTGGTGGTGCCCGAGACGACCTCCGTTTCCTGCAGCGGCCCCAGCCATGCCATGCCCAGGATCCTCCCATCCCCGTCCACGGCGGCGATCACGTGCTCATAGTCCCAACTGGGGGTATAGCCGCCGCCCTCGGGGATATCCATGGCGTCCATGCCGCAGTAGGGCATAGAGGCTCCATGGAATACGGGCGTCAGGCGGACCAAATACGCCTGCTTGCCGATCTTGCCCGCCGCCACGGCCACGTCGTCGGCGTCGTGGCTCCAGAGGATGTCCGCCACGGCGAAGTCCCCGAGCCCTGCCAAAGGCGTCATGGCCGCCTCCGCCGCCTGTCGGGCGGTGATGGTCGCGCCTGCGTGAGCTTTGCCATAGTCCTCCGGGGCGATGCGCTCCACGTTGGGTTTGTCCAGCCGCTTATCGAAGGAGAAGACGCTGTATGTGCCGTTCCCGTCCTCCTTTTCACGGCTGTAATCTACGGGCCGTCCCTCCAGCAGCGTGCCGTAGGAGGGCATCTTCATGGGCGTGGGGTACTCCACGCCCACCACCATGCCGGGGCTTTCTCCGTTCCGTATGGTGAACAGGGCCCCGTCCCAGGGCTCGAAGGGCAGGGGCGACCCGTCGTCGGGCAGGGAGAGGTACTTTTGCCGCAGCTCCTCGATCCGATCCTTCCGGCTTTGCAAGTAGGCCGCCCATGTCTCCTCGCTTTCCTCCGGGTCCTCCAAAAATTCCTTCTTTTCCTCCGCCGTAGGCTCCTGCAACAGCCATTCGATCTCTTTGACCACGGCCTCCTTGGTGGGCCGGTATTCATACTTGTATACGGTGTCGCTGTCGAACAGCCGTCGGTAGACCGTCAACCGTTCCTCGTTGGTGAAGGTTCGCCGCTGGACCCGGACCAGGGGGAAGGTCCCCTCCGTCAGCACCCGAATGGGCACGTCCGCCGTGACATGGACCTGCCGCACCTCCGTCAAAAAATCGCATTGGAACCGCTCCGGCATCAGCTCCTTTACCGGTACGGGCGCAGGCTCGTTCTGCTCCTGCTCCGCCTCCTTCACGGCTTCGATCAGCAGGTTGGTGTCCTTTTGCTTCACCGCGTCCACTTCCGGCGTGGGCTGGCAGCCCGTGAGCAGAAGAAGAGACAATAAAAAGAAAGACATGCTCCGTTTCATCTCTGAACCTCCTTCCTATGCCGAAAGCATAGCAAGCGGATTCGTCCAAAACGTCACAAATCTATGTCCAAAATGCGGAATATATGCGGAATGGGATTATTTTACAAGTGTAAACAGGATCGTGATTTGGCTTTCCGGGTCCCCGGGGATCATGGAAAAGGTGAATCGCCAGCTGTAGGCGGCCTGAGTGGAGCTTTTGCCGGTATTCATGGTCTGTTGCAGCTTTTCGAGGGCGCTGTCCCGGCGGCCAGCCACTCGCCCGTCGGTGACGGCGATGGCGTCGAAGAGGGAGAGGAACATATCCTTGCCCTCCTGGGCGGCCTTGTCATGGGCTTCGTTCAGGGAAGCGAAGACGTCTGCGCCCGTTTCCACGTCGATCCGGGGCGGCAGGGAAAAGGTGAGGGTCATCTCCTCGATGGTACCGTCCGCTGTGATGGCAAGGGTGCCCGCTTCCCGGCCCTCCGCGGTAAGGAGCTTTTCCCTCTGCAGGGTGAACCCGGCGGCGTAGAGATAGTTTTCGATGGCCTGGTGGGTGAGGGTCAAGGGCTCGCTCTTTTGAAGGACCGCCTTGGTGGGCGCTTCCGTCCGTTGCCCCCGCACCAGGGCCAGCAGGATGAGCAGGGCGCAAAACAGGATGGGCAGCACATAGGTGGCTGCTCCGCGTCCTTTCTTGCTGCGCTTTGGGCGGGCCATGGCTTAGTCCACGTCCCGCACGGGGCCCTGGACCGGTTCGTCCAGCACCGATGGGTTCTTAAGATACCCCCGCATGAGCTTGAAGGCGGAGGCGTAATAGAAGCCGTCGCAGATGCGCTCGTCGGTCACGGCGGTGATATCGATGTATTTCTTCTCCGACACGGTTCCGTCCGCGTTCACTTCGTTCCGCCGGTACTTGGACCCGAAGGCCAAAAATACGGGAATGTTGCCGAAATCGTACAGGTGGTGGTAGATGGGCGGGATGCCCAAGGAGCCCATGGAGGTGATGAAGAAGGAGGCGTGGAAGGGGCTGGCCATGGTCAGCTTCCTGGGCAAAAGGTCGAAGTAATCCAGGAGCTTCAGCAGCCATACCGCAAACTTCAGCAGCACCCCGGGGATGAAGGAGAAGAGCTTGGCCGTGTTGTCGAAGTTGTTGTTCAGCTCCGCCGTGGCCTTGTTCGCTTCGATGAGGGCGTTGATCTTGCGGTAGATCTCCGCCGCTGTATCGTGGGCATCCAAAATGGGCTTGATGCAGGTGTCGGGGGATTCGGGGGACATCTCCTTTTTCACCACCAGGGACATCTCGATATATTCGTCCCGGGCATAGATCTTCTGCCCCGCGATGAACCGGTTGATGGCAGGCCGCTGGGAAAGTGCCCGCACATAGGCAGCGATGATCACGTGCATGATGCCGAAGTTCGACAGGCCTTCCTTCCGCTTCTGACGGATATACTTTTCGATCTCCGTGATCTCTACCGTATCCCGGAAGAAGTTGCTGGAGGTGTTCCGCGTCACCATGATATAGGGGGAGACCATGGACATGGCGGTCAAACTCCGTACCCGACGGCCATCCTTTCGATCGCCCCATGTTTTTTTAAACTTCTTGACTTCCATTTCGCTGCGCCTTTCCTGACCTTTCCCTATAGTATACCCAGAGAAAAGACCGATTGCAAGGAGGGATTTGTATCGCTATAATATAGACAAACAAGGGGGAGGTCCTGCCATGGAGATATTGGCCCCAGCCGGAAACGAACAAAGCCTCGTCGCCGCCGTGAGGAGCGGCGCCGACGCCGTATACCTGGGCACCGGCGCTTTTAACGCCCGGCGCAACGCGGACAACTTCAAGGACAACAGCCTTACGGAAGCGGTGAACTACTGCCACGGCCGGGGCGTGAAGGTATACGTGACACTGAACACCCTCATCCGGGACGAGGAGCTGCCCGCCTTTTTGGACGCTGCTCGGGAGGTGGCCCAAGCGGGACCCGACGGGGTCATCGTCCAGGACCTGGCCGTGGTGAAGGTGCTCAAAACCATCTGCCCCGACCTGCCTCTGGTGGGCTCCACCCAGATGTCCGTCCACAACGCCGCCGGGGTCCGCGCCCTGGAGGACATGGGCTTTTCCCGGGTGGTGCTGGCTCGGGAGCTGACGCTGGAGGAGATCAAGGCCATCCGCGCCGAGACCAGAGCGGAGCTGGAGGTGTTCGTTCACGGGGCCTTGTGCATGAGCGTGTCCGGCATGTGCTATTATTCCGCCATGATGGGGGAGCGGAGCGGCAATCGGGGCCTGTGCGCCCAGCCCTGTCGGTTGAACTCTTCCTGCAACGGACGGTCCTATGCCCTGTCGCTGAAGGACATGAGCTTCATCCCGTATGTACGAGAGCTGGAAGCGGCGGGGGTCTGCTCCGTGAAGATCGAGGGGCGCATGAAGCGGCCCGAGTATGTGGCCGCCGCCGTCACGGCCGTCCGGACCGCCTTGGAGGGAAGGGAGCCGGATATGGCCACTCTCCAGGCTGTCTTCTCCCGCAGCGGATTTACCGACGGGTATCTCACGGGGCGGCGGAACGTGCGCATGTTCGGCGTGCGGACCGTGGAGGATGCCGCGGCCTCCAAGACCGTTTTAGGGAAGCTCAGTGAACTGTATCGTCGGGAATACCCCGGCGTACCCGTAGAGATGACCCTGTTCGCCGGGGACGATACCCTTTCTTTGAAGGCGGAGGATCAGGCGGGGCATGAGGCGATAGCTTCCGTCTCCATCCGGCGGCAGGACACGGCCCCTCTCACCGAGGACATCGCCCGGCGCAATTTGAGTAAGACGGGGGGTACCCCGTTCACATTGAAGGATTGTCGGATCCAGCTTCCGGAGGACCTGCCCGTGGCCGGCTCCGTTGTGAACGGTCTTAGGCGGGAGGCTTTGGAAAAACTCCTGGAACAGCGCAGCCGGGGCAACGGCTACGCCCTGCTGCCCATGGAATCGCCCCAAATAGAGCCCTATGCCGCCGGAAAACAGGGCTTGCGGCTGCGCTTCGAGCGGGCGGAACAGGTCTTTTTTGCCCCCGGCGTGGAGGCGATCCTGCTGCCCTTCGAACAGATCGAACGTCACCTGGAGCTGCTCCAGGGGGAGACGCCCGTTTGGGCGGAGTTGCCCCAGCTAACCTGGCCCCTGGAGGAAAAGACGATCCTCGATCGGCTGATCGCCCTGCGGGAAAAGGGCTTGACCCATGGGGTGGCTGGGAACGTATGCGAATTGGTCATGGCGCAACAGGCCGGACTCATCGTCCATGGCGGGCCCACGCTGAACGTGACCAATACCCTGTCGTTGGAAACCTATGAGAACCTGGGCCTTGCGGACACCACGCTGTCCTTTGAGCTGCCCGTGAAGATGGGGGCGAAGCTGGGCGGCAAAAAGCCTCGGGGCATCCTCGCCTATGGACGGCTGCCCCTCATGCAGTTCAGGTCCTGCCCTGCCCGGGGGGAGAAGGGCTGCGGGAACTGTGCCGGCCGGCCGGAACTGGTGGACCGGCGGGGCGTGATCTTCCCCATGATCTGCCACGACAGGCGGTATACGACCCTTCTCAACTCCGTGCCCCTGTATCTGGGGGACAAGTCCCTGCCGCCCTTTGATTTTGTCACCCTCTATTTCACCACGGAGGATCGGGAGACCTGTCGCCGGGTGTACGAGGGCTATCGGCGGGGCGAAGCGCCCTGGTTCGATCGCACCAGCGGACTCGCTTTCCGCACCCTGTTATAAATCCACATATTGTTCGGCGGTTCGCCTCGGCGGGCCGCTTTTTTTGTTGCCTATACATGGGCACCGTGGACAGGTCATAGAGTGGACCATGGATGAAAACATGAATTGGAAACACAGCCTGTTGCCTCTGCTGACCGAGGACATGCGGCAGGCCCTGACGCCCCTGGAGCTGTCAAAGGTCACGGAGATCCGGCTCCGCCTGGGCAGGCCCATGGAGCTGGTGACGCCCGCAGGGAGCCGGCTCCTGTACGCCCCCAACGGCAGGCCCATGCTCCGGGATGGGGAGCAGGAGGAGTTGTTGTCCGCCTTCTGCGGCCATGCCCGCTACGCCTGGGAAAAGGAGATACGGCAGGGATTCATCACCCTGCAAAATGGGTGCCGGGTGGGCATCACCGGCCGGATCACAGCTGAAACGGGAACGCCTGCGGTGGTGACCGGCTTTTGCATCCGTATCCTTCGTCCCGTGGTGGGCTGCGGAGAGGGGGTGCTGCCCAGTCTCATCGAAGAGGGACGCATGCGCTCTACGCTCCTGTATTCCGCTCCCGGCGCCGGAAAGACCACCCTTTTACGGGACATTATCCGTCTCCTATCCGACGGACGTTGCGGGGCGGCGCCCCATCGGGTGGGGGTGGTGGACGAGCGGTTCGAGATCGGCGGTCAAGGCAACGCTGCCTTCGATCTGGGGGAGCGGACGGACGTGCTCTCCGGCGTGGCCAAGGGGGAAGGGCTGCTGCGGCTGCTGGCCACCATGAGCCCTCAGGTTTTGGCGGCGGACGAGCTGAACCTGTCCGCGGACGTGGCTTCGGTCCTGGAGGCGAAGAGCCGGGGGGTGACCGTCCTTTGTACGGCCCACGGCGGCACCTTCGAGGAGCTGCTCCGACGGGAGGGGATGAAAAGACTGTTTCGAGCGCGGACCTTTCAGCGGTACGTGCGGCTGGTGGGCTGCGGCGCGGTGGACGAAATACGGGACGAGGAGGGAACGGTCCTATGAAGCTGGCGGCGGGGATCGTGCTGTTTCTCCTGTGCGGTTTGGCGGGGGAGCAAAAAAGCCGCCGTCTGGTCCGGAGGGCAAGGGCCCTTTCCAACCTTGGGGCCCTGATCCGGCAGATCAGCGACCGGCAGATCGGCGAACTGATCCCCTTTGCAAAAGCGGCGCAGAGCTGCCCCCCTTCGCAGGAGCGGGACTATCTGCTGTCTCTTGCCGGGGGACAGGCAGCGGGGATCATGCCCCTAACACCGGAGGAAGAAAAACGGCTATTAGTCTATGTGCGCCGAGACAGCCGATCCACGGCGGACCTGGAACGGGAACGGGACGGACTCCTTGCCCTGCTGAACAGAGCGGCGGAAGGGGCTCGGCAGGAGTTGCAGCAGAAGGGCCAGGTCTACCGATCCGTTGGGTATTTGACCGGGATGGCCGTTCTGCTGCTGGTCCTTTGATATGCAGATCGATATCCTCATCAAGATCGCCGGACTGGGGCTGCTGGTGTCGGTGATCACCAATTTGCTCAAGCAAAGCGGCCGGGAGGAGCTTTCCGCTTTGGTCGTGGTAGTGGGGCTGGCCATCGGCACCTACCTGATGCTGGAGACGGTCTCCTCCCTGGTGGAGACCATCCGGCGGGTATTCTCCCTGTACTGAAAGGAGGTCAGCCATGGACATGGTGCAGGTGTTGGGGGTGGGCGTCGTAGGCACGCTCCTGGCCGTCACCCTCTCCAGGATCAACGGCACCCACGGTCTGCTGGTGGGGCTCGCCACGGGTTGCCTGCTCCTGGTCATGCTGCTGGGACAGACGGAGGAGCTGGGGAGCTTTCTCAGGGAGCTTGCGGGGGAAGGGAGCCTGTCCGCCGCCTATACGGGCCGGGCGATCCGGGTGCTGGGGTTCGCCTGCCTGACGGAAGCGGGGAGCCGAATCTGCCGGGACGGAGGCCAGGGAAACATCGCGCTCAAGGTGGAGCTGTGCGGCCGGGTCCTGATGCTGTGCGCCATGCTGCCCGCTCTGCGCGAGCTGCTTGAGGTGACGAGGACGGTGCTGGGGGAGCTGTCCGGATGAGGGCACTGCTCCTTTGCTGTCTGCTGCTGTCGCCTGTGGTCCCCGGGGCCGAGCCTACGGAGCCGCCGCAAACGGAGATCGAGGATCTTTTGAACGCCGTAGATCTGACCAGCTGGGACCAGTTCTTTTCCGGCTTGGAGGACACGGAGCCATGGCAGCGGCCATCCCTGCTGATCAAACGTTTGGCGGAGGGGAGGACGTCCGGCGGAGCAGAGCTGCTCGGGTGGCTGAAGGATCAGGCGGTGAAGGGCCTGTCCGGGGCCCAGGCTCTGTTGCTGCTCGCCTTAGCGACGGGGGTGCTGTCGGCCCTGTGTACCATTCTTTTGGAAACGGGGGCGTTGCCCGCCCGGCGGGTGCTGGCCATAGGCCTTTCTGCGGCGGTGCTGCTGCGGCTGGTGCCCCTTATCCATCGGGGCATGGCATGCATGCAGGGCATCGCCGCCCTGGGGGAAAGGACCGTGCCGCTGATGACGGCGTCGCTGCTTCTGCTGGGCAGCCCCCAGGGGGCCGCCGCCATGGGTACGGCGGGGGAGCTGCTGCTCTTCTCCTGCCTAAGGTGGATGGAGGATATCCTTTTGCCTCTGGTGATCTCGGCAGGGGTGCTGAAGACGGCGGATCTGATGGGGGACGGCGTTCTGTCCAGCGTGTCCCGCCTGCTCTTTTCCCTGGTCCGATGGGGCGTACGGGCCCTTTGCATCGGCTATATGCTCGTGGCCGCCCTGCTGGGTGGAGGCGCGTCGGCCATGGATACGCTGCTGCTGCGGACGGGCCGAGTGGCCGCCGGAAGCGTGCCCTTGGTAGGCTCCGTTCTGTCGGATTCCCTGGGGACGGCGGTGGCTTGTCTGGGGCTGGTCAAGAGGGCCCTGGGCTGGACGGGGATGCTGCTGGTCCTGTTCCAGGCGGCGGGACCGGCGGTGACACTGCTTCTTTACGGGTTCAGCTTGCGGGCATCGTCGTCTCTGCTTCAACCTTTGGAGCAGCCGGAGATGGGGACCGTTCTTTCAGCTCTTGGTGAGATGCTCACCGAGCTGGGAGCGCTGGTCTTGGCCGCCGGAGCCATGCTTTGCGTGGCCGTGGGCGGCGTAGCGGGGTGTTTGGGAGGAAGCCAATGAAATCGACGGTGACGGCTTTGTGCCTGTGCGGCGCGTTCACGGGGCTGATACTGCAGCTGTTCCCCTCCGGAGAAGCGGGATCGGCGGGACGGCGGGCGGTGTCCGTTTGCTATCTGTTGGAAGTGGTGCGGCTGCTTATGGGAATGTGGAAGGGAGGTTTGACGGGGTGAACTGGCCATGGGGAAAGGAACTCCTGGAGAGATGGAAGCGTAAGCACGCCCTTCCCATCGTCCTGTATGGCGCGCTTTTGCTGCTGGCCGTCCTTTTGTACGGTATCGGCGACGGCTGGTTCCAAGGTGCGTCCCGGGATGGGCCAGCTTCCTCCGGCGCGGAATCCTTGGAGACGCGGCTGGAAGGGATCTTGACCGAGATGCGCGGGGCGGGCCGGGTCCGGGTCCTCATCACCTACGAGACGGCGGGGGAACGGGTGGCCGCCACCGTCAGCACCCTGGATGAAAGCGTGTCCGAGTCCACCGGCGGCGCCTCGGCCACTCGGAGCGAGCAGTCCCGGCAGATGCACCAGCCCGCCACCGTGACCACCGAAGGGGGCCAGAGCCCCATCATCTTAGTGGAACGGGAGCCGCAGATCCGGGGCGTCATCGTGGTGGCGGAGGGCGCGGCGGATCCCACCGTTCGGCTGAGCCTGCAGCGGGCGGTCCAGGCGGTGACCGGCGTGCCTCTTTCCAGCATTGAAGTGTTTGAAATGGACTATCCCACATAGGATGGACCATAGGATAGAAAGACCTAAAACGACACGATTCGATAAGGAGGAAGAACATGAGACTTACGACCCAAGATCTGAAGAAGCTGCTGAACCGGCGGACCATGACCCTCTTCGGGGTCTGCTTGCTGCTGCTTGCCGCCGTGGCGGCCAACATCATCATGAACCGAAACGAGCAGAGGGCGGCCGAGGCGCAGACCGCCGCCGTCAGCGTGTCCGCCCCCGGCGGACGGGGGACCTTTTTCGACGCATACCGCAGCGAACGGGACAGCGTCCGCACCCAGGAGCTGGCGTATCTCGACGCCATCGTGGCCCAAGGCGGGGATGAAAGCACCCTTTCCGACGCCCAAAAGCAGAAGATGACCCTGGTCAGCTGCATGGAATCGGAGCTGAACACGGAAAACCTCATCCGCGCCAAGGGCTTCGAGGAGGTGATCGTATCCATGCACAACGGGTCCGTGAACGTGATCGTGGACGCCGACGCTCTTACCGATGAGCAGGTGGCCCAAATACTGGATATCGTGCTTCGGGAGACGGGGGAAACGGCTGAAAATATCAAGGTATCCACCGCACAATAACGGGTTGCCTTTTTCGTCGGAAGTTGGTATACTAATACCGTATCAACGTGCCCAAAAACCACAAGGAGGTCAACACAATGAGCGAAGTCGATACCAACATTGAAATCAACCAAGGCGGGAAGATCGTATTTGCCGAAGACGTGGTGGCGACCATTGCGTATTTGGCAGCCGGCGAGGTGGAGGGCGTCCATGCTTTGATCGGCTCCACCAGCTTCAGCGAAATGCTTGGCAAAAAGAACTACACCAAGGGCGTGAAGGTCGAGGTCGGCTCGGAGGAGTGCGCCTGTGATATCACCATCGTGGTCAAATATGGCTATCGCATCCAGGCGGTGGCCCAGAAGGTCCAGGAGGAGATCAAAAACGCCATCGAGACCATGACCGGCCTCAGAGTGGTCGAGGTCAACGTGAACGTGAACAGCATCTACTTTGAGCCAGAAAAGAAGGAGGAGCCCGCTCCTGCGCCCGCTCCCGCGCCGGCTCCCGTCGTGGAAGAGCCTGAGCCCGAGCCCGAGCCCGCTCCTGCGCCCCGCGTAAAGTAAATCGAAACCCATGGATCGACCGGAGCCCGCCTGCGGCGCGGGCTCCTGCCGATTTGAGTAAGGAGCCTGCTATGAAGCTGTTGGAACGGATATTGTTCTGGGTACTTTCCCTGCTCTGCGTCGCCTTGGGGGTGCTGCTTCTCATCCTGGTCCTGTTCCCATCGCTCACCTGGCTGCAGCTGCCGGCGGTCCGGATCGCCGTAGGTGTGTTGGCACTGCTCAGCATCCTGTGCACGGTGGCGCTGCATCTTATGCGCGCCTCCGGCAAGAAGGAGGAGGCTGCTCTGGCCAGCGAAGGGGAAAACGGAAGCGCCTTCGTCTCCATGAAGGTGCTCGGCGACATGACCAAGCGGATCGCCCAGGATCAGGAGGGGGTCCGTGCCTGCAAGAGCAAGGTGATGAACAACGGCGCCGGCGTGGACGTGGAGCTGGAGATGGCTCTCGATCCGGGCGTGGCCGTGGCGCCCATGGCGGCAAGGCTCCAGGAACAGCTGAAGAACAGAGTGTTTGAAATGACCGGCGTACATGTCGGCAAGGTGGGCATCCTGGTGGAGGCCGCTTCGGAGGCGAAGCCCCCCAAGCAGCCGGTAGTCGAGCAGCTGCCGCCTGGCCAGACCAAGTAAAGGGACAAGCTATGAAGGAATGGCTCAAACAGTTTTACGGTGAGCATAAGTGGCTCACTATCCTGGCCGCCGCAGCCCTGGTGCTGGGCATCCTCTTTTTGTGCATCGGCTTCTGGCGGACGCTCCTGCTGGCGTTGCTGGTGGCTGTGGGCGTGTTGATGGGAAGCCTCTTGGACAGGGGCGGCTGGCCTGCGGTGAAGGATTTCTTTGCCGCCATCTTTCAAAAAAGGTAAAGCATAGAGTATGGATCGTTCATTGGCCCGAGAGATCGGGATGAAGATGCTGTACGCCGCCTCTTTGGGCGGCGGTGAGACCATGGATCAGGTTTTGGAGCAGTCGGAACAGGCGGATACCCTTTCCGGCGCGGACAAGACCTTTTTGGAAAATCTGGTGGCCGGCGTGACGGACCGTCAGCAGGAGCTGGATGAAATCATCGGCAGATACGCCCAGGGGTGGGCGCTGAACCGGCTGGCGAAGGTGGATTTGACCATCCTGCGCATGGCGGTCTATGAGCTGCTGCACATGCCCGAGGTCCCCGTGGGCGCCACCATCAACGAGGCGGTGGAGCTTTCCAAGCGCTTCTGTGAGGACAAGTCCTCCGGCTTCATAAACGGCATCCTGGGGAGTGTGGCCAGGGACCTTTGCAGCGAATGAAAGGGGCGGTGCTGGGCATCGATACCAGCTGCTACACGACCTCGGTCGCCTGCTTCGGCGATCCGGGCGTCCTCTATGACGGGAGAACGGTTCTCCCGGTGGAGAAGGGCGGCCGGGGCTTGCGGCAGTCCGAGGGCGTTTTTTTGCATACTCGGCAGCTGCCGCCCCTGGTCGAGGCGGCGTTCGAGACCGTTTCGCCGGATTCGATCCGGGCCGTTGCCTGCAGCCGCGCGCCGGTGTGCCGGGAGGACTCCTATATGCCCGTGTTCCTGACGGGCATGGGGGTGGCCCGATCTCTGGCAGCGTCCCTGCGGGTGCCGTTGCTGCCTCTCGATCATCAAAGCGGCCATATCCGGGCCGCCCTCATCGGGAATGAGCAGCTTATGGAGGCGCCCTTCTACGCCGTACACATCTCCGGCGGGACCACCGATCTGCTGTCCGTCCGGATGAAGGCGCCCGGCATCCTTTCCATAGAGCCCCTGGGCCGGTCGGAGGACTTGCACGGCGGCCAGCTGGTGGACCGGGTGGGTGTTCATCTGGGTTGCGGCTTTCCGGCGGGGAAGGAGCTGGAGGCTTTGGCCCGGAAGGCTGTCGCGAAAGATGTGAAGATACCTGCCTCCGTGCGGGATCTGACCTGTTCCCTTTCCGGGGCGGAATCCGCCGCCCTGCGGGAGCTGGAGCGGGGCCAGGCAGCCCAGGAGGTGGCCTACGGCATCTACGATCTGCTGGCAAGAACGCTGACGAAGCTTCTTGATACCGCGGCCCGGCGGCTGGGGGAGCGGCCCGTGCTCCTATGCGGGGGCGTGGCCTCCAGCCAGCTGCTGCGGGAGCTGCTCCGTGAACGGTGCGATTCACCTCTCTTCTTCGGGGAGAGACGCTATAGCAGCGACAACGCCGTGGGCGTGGCCGCCCTGGGGTTCGATCGGGAGGTGGGCCAATGACGGAGCTAAAGCCGGTGTTCACCGTTTCTGAGCTGAACGAATATGTGGACCTGATGCTCAACCATGATCCCTATCTGGGGGAGCTGACGGTGACGGGAGAGATCAGCGCCTTTAAGCGCCACACCTCCGGACATCTGTATTTCACGCTGAAGGACGATGCGGCGTCCGTGCGCTGCGTCATGTTTCGCCCCAATGCCCTTCGACTCAGCTTCTTTCCCAAGGACGGCATGTCTGTCCGCATCGAGGGACGGGCGGGGCTCTTCAGCCGGGACGGCTCCTTCCAGGTCTATGCCGAGCGCATGGAAAAGACCGGGGATGGAGCCCTGTATCAGAAATTTTTGGCCCTGCGGGAGGAGCTGCGGCAGCGGGGCTGGTTCGAGGAGAGCTTGAAGAAGCCCATCCCCTTTTTGCCCCGGGCGGTGGGGGTGGTGACCTCCGGCACCGGAGCAGCCATCGAGGACATCCGCAACGTGATCTCCCGCCGATTCCCCAACATGCCCATCCTCCTGTATCCGGTATCGGTCCAGGGGGAGAAGGCAGCCGGGGAGATCGCGGCGGCCATCCGAAAGGCGGACGAGGAGCAGCGCTGCGACGTGCTCATCGTGGGTCGGGGCGGCGGTTCTCTGGAGGACCTGTGGGCCTTCAACGAGGAGATCGTGGTGGCGGCGGTCCATGCGTGCAGCCTGCCGGTGATCTCCGCCGTGGGCCATGAGATAGATTTCTCCCTGACGGATTTTGCGGCGGATCTGAGGGCGCCTACCCCCTCTGCGGCGGCGGAGCTGGCGGTGCCCGAATATGCAAAGCTTTCCGATCGCCTCGCGCAGGATCACGATCGGCTTCGTTCTGCCCTGCTCAACGGCATCGCGCGGAAGAAGGACAGATTGGAACTCATCGTCCATCGCCGAGGCGGGATGCTGGCGGAACAGCGGCTCCAGCAGGAGCAGCAGCGGCTCGATCAGTGCCAGGAGGCTTTGGAAGAGGGGATAGAGGGGCAGCTGCAAAAGCAGCGGGATCGTATGATCACCCTGAAGGCCCGGCTCACGGCTGCCGATCCCTTGGGGGCGTTGGACCGGGGGTTCGCCCTGGTCTATGGAAAACAGGATGACCTTATCCGCCGTGCGGCGGATACGAGCGCTGGCGAGGGGATCGTCCTTCGCTTCCGGGACGGTCGCGTCCGGGCTGACGTGACGGGAAAGGATCTGTATGAAAAAGAGTGAGAAGAGCTTTGAAGAAAAGATGGCTGAGCTTGAGGAACTGATCTTAAAGCTGGAAAGCGGCAGCGTGCCCCTCGAAGAGATGGTTTCCCTCCACGAGCGGGGTATGGCCCTGTACGACAGCTGCGCCAAGGAGCTGGAGACCTTTGAAAAGCGGCTCAAAGCCTCGGGGAAAGACCAATGAAGGACTATCTGCCCCTCATTGAAAAAGCCCTCGACCGGTACAGCGGCAGCTTCGATTTGCCGGAGCTGTTCGCCCGTTCCATGCGCTACAGCCTTCTTTCCGGCGGCAAGCGCATCCGGGCCTGCTTGTGTCTGGCCTGCTGCGAGCTGGTGGGCGGTCGGGCGGAGGACGCTCTGCCCTTCGCGGCGGCGCTGGAGATGATCCATGCCTATTCCCTTATCCACGACGATCTGCCCGCTATGGACGACGACGATATGCGGCGGGGCAAGCCCAGCAGCCACAAGGCCTTTGGGGAGGGGAACGCCATCCTGGCGGGGGACGGATTGCTCACCATGGCCATGCGCCTTTTGTGCGACGTCCCCGGGCAGGAAGCGGCCAAGAAGGCCATCTTTCAGGGGGCGCTTGAGATGGCGGCGGGGCAGAGCCTGGATCTTAACGTGACCGCCCGGGACAGGGCGTCTTTGCAGCGGATCCACGATTTCAAGACCGGGGCCCTCTTTCGGGCGGCCTGTCTTTCCGGCGCCTTTCGAGGGGGCTGTGATGCGGCGGATGCATCCCGCTTGCGGACCTTTGCGGACAAGCTGGGACTGCTGTTCCAGATGACCGACGACCTTTTGGATCGGGAGAAGGACGAGGCGGAGGACAAGCTCACCTACGTGACATTGCTGGGAACGGAACGGACCCGGCAGGAAATACAAGCATTGGCACAGGATATCCGCGCCCTTTTAGCCGGATATGAAGGGGCGGCAGCAACCTACCTGTTGACGCTGACGGATCGGATTTCTACCAGAAAAGCATGAAAGAGTATCCTCTTTTGCAACAATTGAACGGCCCCAAGGATTTGATGGCCTTGCCGGAGGAGCAGCTCCCCGCTTTGGCGGAGGAGGTGCGGGGCTATATGGTGGATTGCGTGTCCAAAAATGGGGGACACCTGGCTGCCAGCCTGGGGGCGGTGGACTTGATCATCGCCCTGCACCGGGTCTACACGGAGGAGAAGGATCGGATCATCTTCGACGTCGGTCACCAGGCCTATGCCCATAAGATCTTGACCGGACGGCGGGACGCCTTCACCACCCTCCGGCAGGAGGGGGGCATTTCCGGCTTCCCCAAACGGGAGGAGAGCCCCTACGACGCCTTCAACACCGGTCACGCCAGCACCTCCCTGTCCGCAGCCTTGGGCATGGTGCGCGCAAAACAGCTTTTGCATGAGCCCGGTCACGTGGCGGCCGTCATCGGCGACGGCGCGCTCACCGGCGGCCTTGCCTACGAGGCGCTGGACGACGGCGGGGACAGTAAGCTGCCCCTGGTGGTGGTGCTCAACGACAACGAGATGTCCATCTCCAAAAATGTGGGCGCCATGAGCCGGAGCCTGTCCCGCCTCAGGGCCAGCCGGGGCTACAACCGCTTGAAACGGTTCGTGGTCCGGGTGCTGGAAACGGGCGTGATGGGCCGTCGCGTGTCCCACAGGATAGAGGGATTCAAGAACCGGATCAAGCGGTTCGTGCTGCAGAACACCTTCTTTGAGGAGATGGGCTTCACCTATCTCGGTCCCATTGACGGCCACGATATCCCCCAGATGATCTCCCTGTTGCAGGAAGCTAGGGCCCTGGAGAGGCCGGTGGTGGTCCACGTCCTCACCCAAAAGGGCAAGGGATACGCCCTGTCGGAGCAAAATCCGGAAAAATTCCATGGGATCGCACCCTTCTCTCCGGATACGGGAGCCACTGCTTATTCCGGAAGCGTCTCCTGCTCGGAGGTGTTCGGCCAGACGGTGATGCAGCTTGCTGAGGAGGATGAGCACATCGTCACCATCACCGCCGCCATGCGGGACGGCACCGGCTTGCGTCCCTTCTTCGAGCGGTTCCCGGATCGGGCCTTTGACGTTGGCATCGCGGAGGAGCATGCCCTCACCATGGCCGCCGGCATGGCGGCGGAGGGCTTGCGGCCTGTGGCGGCCATCTATTCCTCCTTCCTGCAGCGGGCCGTGGATCAGCTTTGTCACGACGTCTGCTTGCAGAAACTCCCTGTAGTCATCGGCGTGGACCGGGCAGGCCTGGTGGGGCAGGACGGGGAGACCCATCAGGGGATCTACGATCCGGCGCTCCTATGTGCCATACCGAACCTTTCCGTGTATGAACCCGCTACCTTGGCTGAGCTGCGGGTCATGGTCCGCCTGGCGGTGGAGCGGCAGGAGCCGGCGGCCATCCGCTACTGCCGGGGGACGCTGCCCGAGGGAGACGGGGAGGAGCCTGTGGTCTATGGACGGTGGGCGACCCTGATCCCCCCGACGGACGTGGTCATTATCGCTGCGGGTTCCTTGGTGCCCATGGCACGCCGGGTGGCGGAAAGGATCGGCTGCGGCCTGGTGGAAGCTCGATTCCTGAAGCCGTTGGATTATGATCTATTGGACCGCCTGCGTGAACAGAGGTGCAAGCTCATCGTGGCGGAGGAGAACGTGGCGGCCCTGGGCCTCTATGTGGCGGCATATTGTCCGGAACTGAAGGTGCGGCTGCTGTGCCTGCCGGACGGGTCCATGCCCCATGCTTCCGTGGCTCGCCAAAGGACCCTGGGCGGCATCGATGAGGCGGCCATGGAGCGGGCCGTGCAGCAGATGAGGTCGTTATGATGGAAAAAAAGCGTCTCGACGTGTATATGGCGGAGGCGGGCCTGGCCCCCTCCCGGGAGAAGGCCCGGGCCATGATCATGGCCGGGGAGGTCTATGTCAACGGCCGCAAAGCGGAAAAGGCGGGGGAGGAAGTGCGCTCGGAGGATGAGGTGAAGGTTCAGTCCGATCCCATTCCCTTCGTGAGCCGAGGCGGGCTGAAGCTGGACAAGGCGCTGAAGGTGTTCCCCCTTTCCCTGCAGGATAAGGTTTGCCTGGACGTGGGGGCCTCCACCGGCGGCTTTACCGACTGCATGCTGCAGAACGGCGCGAAGCATGTGTGCGCCCTGGACGTGGGCTACGGGCAGCTGGCCTGGCAGCTTCGAAACGATCCCCGGGTCACGGTCATGGAGCGGCGCAATGCCCGGTTTATGGAACCCGCCTGGTTCGACGGTCTATTCGATTTTGCATCCATCGACGTTTCCTTTATCTCCCTGAAGCTCATACTGCCGCCTCTTAAGGCGTGTCTGAAACCGGAAGGACAGGTGGTGGCCCTCATCAAGCCCCAATTCGAAGCGGGCCGGGGCCAGGTGGGCAAGAATGGGGTGGTCCGGGAGGCGTCTATCCATCGGGATGTATGTATAAACATAATCCGCTTTGCTCAACAGATCGGATACAGCGTGGAAGACCTTTCTTTTTCACCCATCACCGGTCCCAAGGGAAATATAGAGTTTCTGCTGTTTTTGTGCAACAGGGCGGCGATCCCCGCTGGCGAATCCTGGGATTTCGAGGCAAAAATCGCCTCGATCGTAGACGATAGTCATAATTTTCATGTAATTTGTTAAAAAAATATTCATAATTGTATTGAAATTTCGGGAAACATACTGTATAATACGACTGCAGTATTCATCCGAGGGCAATGCTTTGAACCTTTTCTTTGCGGCGAATCCTAAAAAACCGGCCACCTTTGACGCCCGCAAGCGCATGATGGATGCAGCGACAGGCTATGGTTTTTTATGCGCTGAGCTGGAGGAGCATGCTCCGGCAGAGGGAGAGGACGGCATACTCGTCGTCATCGGCGGCGACGGTTCCATCATCCGCCACGTTCCGGTGGCCTTGTCCGCCGGGCTTCCCATCCTGGGAGTCCATTTCGGACGGGTGGGTTTTTTGACGGAACTGACGGAGGAGGGCTTTTTGCAGGCACTGCCCAGGCTCCAAGCCGGGGACTACCGGATGGAGCGGCGAGCCATGCTGGATTGCCGGGTGAGCACAGGGCGGACCTACCGCTGTCTCAATGACGCGGTGCTCTACAAGCTTTCCTTCTCCGGCGTTACGGAGATCGGCGTGCGGATCGACGGTAAACCGGTCTGGACGGTTGCTGCGGATGGGGTCATGGTAGCTACGCCCACAGGCTCCACCGGCTACAATCTCTCTGCGGGAGGACCCATCGTCCCGGAGGGGCTGGACGCCATGGTGATCACGCCCATCTGCCCCCACAAGCTCCACGCCCGGCCCGTCGTGGTCCGGTCGGACAGCCAGATCGAGCTGGTGGAGCATGACGAGGGCATGGCCGCGGTGGATGGTCAAAGGGTGTGCCGGGTGACAAAGGGGGAGTCCCTTTTGATCACGGGTTCCAAGGATAGGGTATCCTTCCTTCGGTTCGGACAGATGGATCTTTATAGCCGCATTCGTGAGCGGCTGACATAAATTGAAACAAACGAGGCAGAAACCATGAAGACGAAACGACATGCCATGATCATCAAGATCATCGCGTCCCAAGATGTAGAGACTCAGGAAGAGCTGGCAAGGCTTTTGGGGGAGCAGGGCTTTCAGGTCACCCAGGCCACCGTTTCCCGTGATATCAAGGAGCTGAGGCTCATCAAGGTTCTCACCAGCGAGGGCAACTATAAATACGCCACCGTGGAAAAGGCGGAATCCGATCTGCAGGAGCGGTTTATTCGTCTGTTCTCCAACTGCGTCGTGTCCATCACCAACGCCGGGAACCTGATCGTGATCAAAACCATCGCGGGCAGCGCCTCCGTGGCCGGCGAGGCCATCGACTCCTTGAAGTGGCCGGAGATCGCCGGGTCCATCGCCGGGGACAACACCATCTTCGTGGCAGTCCGGGAAGGGAAGAATACCTCTGAGATCATCAAACGTTTTCAGAAGATGATGAAATAAAGGAGCATAGACCGTGCTCAGGCACCTGACCATATCCAATATCGCATTGATCGACAAGCTCTCCCTGGACTTCGAGGAGGGCTTTTCTGCACTGACGGGCGAGACCGGCGCCGGCAAATCCATCCTTATCGAGGCGGTGGGGCTGGCTCTGGGAGAGCGCGCCTATCGGGAGAGCATCCGCACCGGGGCCCAAAAAGGCTCGGTGGAGGCCCTCTTCACGGTACAGGAGGGGACGCCGGCGGCGGAGTATCTCCTGGAGCACGAGCTCTATGACGGGGAGGAGGTCGTCCTCTACCGGGAGCTGTATATGAGCGGCAAGAGCGTCTGCCGGATCAACGGCACCCTTGTCAGCGCCGCGGAGCTGAAGACCGTGGGGGACCTGCTGGTGGATATGCACGGCCAGCACGCCCATCAATCCCTGCTGAACGACAAGACCCATCTGGGGCTGCTGGACGCCTTTGCGGAAAGCGACAGGGACGGTCTGTTGACCCGGATGCAGCAGGAGCGGCGGCAGGCTCTGGACGCCCGCAGCGCCCGGGAGAAGCTGCAGAGCAGCCTAAAGGAACGGGCACGCCGTCTCGACGTGATCGCCTATGAGTTGAAGGAGATAGACTCCGCGCAGCTTCAGCCTGGAGAGGAGGAGCAGCTGGAGACCCGCAAAAAGCAGCTGCAGAACTTCGCCGCCATCGAGGAGAACCTGCAGGCGGCGTACGACGCCCTGTATGAGGAACAGGGGGCCCTGAACCAGATCTCCGAGGCCAAACGGTGTCTGTCTGCCCTGGGGGAGTATGGGGAGGAATATCAGGCTGCCGCCCAGCAGACGGAGGAGGCGTACTACTCCCTGGAGGACGTGGCCTATTCCCTGCGGGACGCCCTCAACGGCCTTTCCTTCGACCCCAACGCCCTGGACGAGATCGAGAGTCGGCTCTATCAGATCGAGCAGCTCAAGCGCAAATATGGGGCCAACATCGAAGAAATATTGGAATACGGGGAAACCTTGCGCGCCGAGCAGGCGGAGCTTTTGGGCGGCGAGGACCGCTTAACGGAGCTGGAGCAGGCGGAACAGGCGGCCATTTCGGCTTTTACGGCGGATGCCCGGCTGTTGTCGGAGCGTCGCAAGGCGGGGGCCAACCGGCTGAAACAGGCCATCGAGGCGAACCTGAAGGACATGGGCATGCCCTTCGCCTCCTTCTCCGCGGGCTTTTCGCCCCTTTCACCGGAGGACCTTTCCGAAAACGGGGTGGACGAGATGTCCTTCCTCTTCTCCGCCAACAAGGGTGAGCCGGAAAAACCTCTGGTCCGGGTGGCTTCCGGCGGAGAGATCTCACGGGTCATGCTCGCCTTCAAGGCGGCCCTGTCCCACGCGGACGCCATCGACACCCTGATCTTCGACGAGATCGACACCGGTATCTCCGGTCTCATCGCCAATTCCGTGGCCAAGAAGATGCAGGAGCTGTCCCGAGCCCATCAGCTTCTCTGCGTGACCCACCTCGCTCAGATCGCGGCCCGGGCGGATCGGCAGTACTACATCTACAAGGAGACCCTGGGGGAGAGCACCCGGTCCGCGGTGAAGCCCCTCTCGGAGGAGGAGCGTCCGGCGGAGCTTGCGCGCATCATGGGCAGCGTCAACGACCCCCTGGCCATCCAGCACGCCCGGAACCTGCTCAGAAGCGCCCGGGAGAACTGATCGTTTTTCATGGCGAACCTCATCACCATCCTCCGCATCCTGGCCAGCGTGGCGCTGCTCTTCTGTCCGGCGCTTTCGCCGGCTTTTTTCGCGGTGTACATTTTCGCCGGGGTCACGGATATGCTGGACGGCTTTGTGGCGCGAAGGACCGGCACCGTCAGCGACCTTGGGGCGAAGCTGGACACCATAGCGGATCTTGTCCTGGCAGCGGTCTGCCTCTGTAAGCTTTTGCCGATCCTGGACCTTTCCGGGTGGCTATATGGCTGGATCGCTCTCATCGCCCTGATAAAAGCCGTAAACATCGTGTCCGGATATGTGGTAGAGAAGCGGTTCATATCGCTTCATACCCCTATGAACAAAGCGACAGGCGTTTTGCTGTTTCTCCTGCCGCTGACGTTGTCCTGCATAGAATTGAAATACACGGCCATACCCCTCTGCGCCGTTGCCACCTTCGCTGCCGTTCAGGAAGGTCACTTTATCCGAACGGGACGCAGGGAATAAAAAGGACTTCTTTCTATCGGATGCTACGCGATCCCGAACCCGGCGATATCGCTGACGGGCAGGGAGAAGGTGATGGCGCCGGCCTTGGTATCAGGGCCGGCCTTCTCTATGATGGCTTTCATGATGGCGGCCTTCTGCTCGGCAGCGGAGACGATGAGGATGACCTCCTTCTCTGAAGCGATGGAGACCTTGTAGAACTTCTCCGCGTTCTTGCTGCCGGTGCCGAGGCCGTGGACCACGGTGCCGCCACGAGCTCCGGCGGAGCGGGCTGCGTCCATGACCTGGTCCGTGGCGCCTTGGTTGGCGATGACCAGGATGAGTTCGTAGTCATAGTTAAGGGTGGGCGCTCCCTTCACGTTTTGCCCGTTGGATAAAAATGCCAAAGTCTTTGCGCCTCCTACGCTTTTGATGGGTACGCCGAGGGTCACGCCGTTGCCGGGGGCGTCGATATACAGTCGTTTGCGCTGCTCCTCGATAAGCTTTTTCGTCTGTTCGGGGCCCGCCACCGTCATGAACAGCCGCCGGTCCCTGGATTCCATGCCCAGCAGGTCCAGCATGCTGCGGGTGGCCGTGCCCTTGCAGGGGGTGGACAGGACGATGGGCAAATTCAGCTCCTCACATATCTTCTTCATGATGTTGACCCCATAGGGGTTGATGATGGAGAGCACGTAATTCATTGGGCCACCTCCCACAATTCGATGATGTCCGCCTCGCCGTAGACTTCCGTCTGTTTCGCCATGCGCTTTTCGGCAATGGCCGCGCGCACACCCAGGAGCTGGATGGTGATGAGGGGCATCATGGCCACCATGGCCACGATCCCAAAGGCGTCGGAGAGGACGTTACCGCCGAGAGCGCTGCTGGCGCCGATCATGAACTGGAGCATAAAGGCGGCGGTCATGGGCCCGGAGGCTACGCCGCCCGCGTCAAAGGCAATGGCGGTGTACATGTCCGGCACGACGAAGGACAGCCCCAGGCTCAGCACATAGCCGGGGATCAGAAAGTAGAGAAGCGAAAGCCCCGTCAGCACCCGCAGCATGGAGACGCCCATAGCGAGAGCGATGGCCACCGACAGCCCCAGCTTGATGGAGCGTCCGGAGATGGCTCCGGAGCTCACCTGCTCGATCTGCTTTTGCAGCACCAGCACCGCGGGCTCCGCGGAGATGATAAACCAGCCCAGAAGCATGGCCAAGGGAACCAGCGCATACCGCAAAGGTCCCTGCGTCAGTGCTGCCCCCAGCACGCTGCCCAAAGAGGCGAAGCCCACGTTAACCCCCGTCAAAAACAGCACCAGCCCGAGATAGGTGAACCCAATGCCCATCATGATCTTCCAGAAGTTCCTGCCGTTCATGCGGAAGGAAACGACCTGGAACAATAGGAAGATGCACAGGATGGGCAGCAGGGCCACGGCGGTCTCCTTAAGGTAATCAGGCAAAGCGAACAGGTACGAATACCCCAGCTCCGTAGTGGTCTCGTGGGCGGCCGCAGCGGTGGAAACGGCTCCCTCGCCCTGACCGTAAAAGAGGCTCAGCACCAATACCGCCAAAATGGGCCCCACGGAGCACAGCGACACCAGGCCGAAGCTGTCCGACTCCGCATTGCTGTCGCTGCGGATATGGCTGACGCCAACGCCCATGGCCAGGATGAAGGGCACGGTCATGGGTCCGGTGGTCACGCCGCCGGAATCGAAGGCCACAGAAAGGAAACTTCTATCCACAAACGCACAAAGAATAAAGATAAGACCATATAGCCCCAGCAATAGATACCGGAGCTTGACACCGGTGAGGATGCGGAGCATGGCGAGGGATAGAAACAGCCCCACGCCCACGCCCACCACGACGAGAAGCACCACGGTCTGGATGTGGGGCACAGAGTTGGCCAAAACCTGCAGATCGGGCTCAGAGACGGTGACCGCCACACCTAACAGAAAGCTGATTATCAATATAAGGGGCAGATTCTTGGACTTGGTCAGGGTGGAGCCGATCCTGCCTCCGATAGGAGTCATGGAGCTTTCTGCGCCCACAGTAAAGAGACCCATTCCCGCCACCACGAACAGCGACCCCACCAGGAAGGAGAGCATATGTCCCGTGGGCAGCGGCGTCACGAACAGGCACAGCAAACACACGATGCAGAGGATAGGCAGCACCGACGTGATGCTTTCCTGCACCTTGCCCGCGATCATGACCCGTTGTTTGTTAAACTCATTCATATCTATAGCAATATATCATAGAGACCGCAAAAAGAAAAGCCTGTGGAATGTGAACAGATTTTTATAGTTGCGCTGGGGGGATTCGCTATGTATAATAGGGAAGAATCTGTTTTCAGAGGTGCGTTTTGAAGACAAGCGACTTTTACTACGACCTGCCCAAGGAGCTGATCGCTCAGACGCCGGCGCCGGTGCGGAGCGAGTCCAGGCTATTGATCTATAACCGGGGCGATGGGTCCATCACCGACGGCGTTTTTACGGATATTATCGATCATCTCCATCCAGGGGACGTGCTGGTGCGGAACAACACCCGGGTCATCCCTGCTCGGTTGATCGGCCACAGGCCCGAGACCGGGGGCACCATGGAGTTTTTGCTGTTGAGCCGTATGGAAGGTGATACCTGGGAATGCCTCTGCAAGCCCGCTAAAAGGGCCAAGGTGGGCACGGTCTACGAAGTCACGCCTGAGCTCTCTGTGAGAGTTCTGGGGGACGCCCCCATGGATGGGGGAAAACGGGTGGAACTCCTGTATGAAGGCATTTTCGAGGAGGTGCTGGATCGGGCGGGACAGATGCCTCTGCCGCCCTACATCACGGAGCGCCTGGCGGATAAGGAGCGGTATCAAACCGTCTATGCCGTGACCCGAGGCAGCGCCGCCGCCCCCACGGCGGGACTCCATTTCACTCAGGAGCTGTTACAGCAGATTGCGGACAAGGGCGTGAAAATCGTGGACGTTCTGCTGCACGTGGGCTTGGGCACCTTCCGCCCGGTGAGCGAGGAGAACATCGAGGACCACCAGATGCATGAGGAGTTCTATCGGGTGACGGAGGAAGCCGCGAAGGCCATCAACGACGCCCGCTCCGCCGGCGGCCGCATCGTCTGCGTGGGCACCACCTCCGTACGCACGTTGGAGAGCGTCTCCACCGACGACGGCGTGGTTCACCCTGGCAGCGGCTATACCGGCATCTACATCACCCCCGGCTACCGCTACAAGGCCGTGGACGCCCTCATCACCAACTTCCACCTGCCGGAAAGCACCCTGCTCATGCTGGTCTCCGCCTTCGCGGGCCGGGAGGAGGTCCTGCGGGTCTACGCCCACGCCGTAGAGGAGCGCTATCGCTTCTTCAGCTTTGGCGATGCCTGCTTATTTGAATAAAAGGATACGATATGAACGAGAATTTCAAGTTTGAAGTGCTGCATGTGGATAAGCAGACCGGGGCTCGCCTGGGTCGCCTCCACACCCCCCACGGAGACATCGACACCCCCGTATACATGCCCGTAGGCACCCAGGCCACGGTGAAGGCCATGACGCCCCGGGATGTGGAGGAGACGGGAGCGTCCATCCTTCTGTCCAACACGTACCACCTGTATCTGCGTCCTGGCCATCGGCTGGTGGAGCAGGCGGGGGGCCTTCACAAATTTATGCACTGGAACAAGCCCATCCTGACGGACAGCGGCGGTTTCCAGGTCTTTTCCCTGGCCAAAAAAGGAGATATCCACGAGGATGGCGTCCTGTTCCGCTCCCACATCGACGGCAGCAAACATCTGTTCACGCCGGAGAGCGTCATGGCCGTGGAGCAGGCCCTGGGCGCGGATATCGCCATGTGCTTCGACGAGTGCGCGCCCGGCACGGCGGACTACCGCTACGCCGTGAAGGCCATGGACCGGACCCACCGCTGGGCGGAACGCTGCAGGGAGGTTCATACCCGGCCCGACCAGGCCCTCTTCGGCATCGTCCAGGGCTGTGTCTATGAAGATCTGCGCATTGAGAGCGCCAAGACCCTGGCGGCCATGGATTTTCCCGGCTACGGCATCGGCGGCCTCTCCGTGGGTGAGCCTAAGGAAAAGATGTACGAGATGCTGGACGCCATCCGACCCTACATGCCGGAGAACAAACCCCGGTATCTCATGGGCGTGGGCAGCCCCGACTGCCTCATCGAGGGCGTGCTCCGGGGCGTGGACATGTTCGACTGCGTGCTTCAGACCCGGGCGGCCCGCAACGGTCTCGCCCTCACCCGAAAGGGGCGGATCATGCTCAGGAACCAGACCTATGCCGAGGACTTCTCGCCCATCGAGGAAGGGTGCGACTGCTACGCCTGCCAAAACTTTTCCAGGGCTTACATCCGCCACCTCATCAAGGCGGAGGAGATCCTCTCCGGCACCCTCATCACCATGCACAACATCCGCTTCTCCGTGCGGCTCATGGCGGATATCCGCCGAGCCATCGCGGAGGACCGGTTCGGCGACTTTGCAAGGGAGCTTTTGGAGGTCAAGCTGTTCTGATGGAACACACGCTGATGCTGAAAAGGGAATTGGAGATGGAAGCCTTGGGGATGCGCATCGCCCGGGCGCTGCCCTGCGGGGGCTTCGTGGCCCTCTACGGCGATCTGGGAGCGGGGAAGACCGTCCTATGTCGGGGCGCGGGGCGGGCCCTGGGCCTCGATCATTTGAGCAGCCCCACCTTCACCATCGTCCAGGAGTATCCTACGGCGCCGCCCCTCTTTCATTTCGACGCTTACCGGCTGGCGGACGAGGACGAGCTCTACGCCATGGGCTATGAGGACTATTTGGACCGGGGCGGCCTGATCCTGATGGAGTGGGCGGACCGGGTGTCCGGCGCCCTGCCAAAGGCGCGGCTGGATATCGAGATCGTGGGCAGCGGCGCAGATCCTCGCCGGGTCCGGCTGACGCCCCACGGCGCAGCGTATGAAGGGTTGGTGAGCGAGCTATGAACATCCTTGCCCTGGAAACCACCGATCGGGTGGCCTCCGTGGCCATGCTGACGGACGATGGCTGCCGGGAGAAGCGGATCGAAAGCCCCCTCCGGCATGAGCAGACCGTCATGCCGGCGGTGGACGAGCTGTTGGCGGAGGTGGGTATCGCTCCAGCCGATCTGTCCGCCATTGCCGTGGACGTTGGGCCCGGTTCCTTCACGGGGGTCCGCATCGGAGTATGCCACGGCAACGCCATGGCCTTGGCGCTGCGCGTGCCCGTCGTCTCTGTCAACGCCCTGGAAGCCCTGGCATTTCCGCTGCTGGGCCGCTCCCATCCGGTGGCGGCCGTCATCGACGCCCGAAACGGCAATGGTTACGGTGCCCTATATGCGGCAGATGGAGCTGTCATTCTCCCGCCCTGCGCCATGGAGATCGGTCCGTTTATGGCTGAGCTGCCCAAGGACGCCCTGCTGACCGGCACCGGTTTTCCCGAGGCGGACGGCGCCTTGCCCTCGGCGGAGAGCATCGCCCGGATCGCTGCTCAACGGGCGGGGGAGAGGGCGGCCAGCCCCCTGTATCTCAGGCCCTCTCAGGCGGAAAGGAAGCGGAAGGAATGATACTGGTGCGGCCCATGGCCAAGAAGGACATCGCTCGGGTCTACGAGATCGAGGTCCAGAGCTTTCGCACCCCCTGGTCCAAGCTCTCGCTGCTGGGGGAGCTCCATAACGATTTGGCCCATTACTATGTGGCGGAGGAGGACGGCCGCGTCATCGGCTATGCCGGCATGTGGATCATGTTCGATGAAGCCCACATCACCAACGTGGCCATCGCCCCGGAGCGGCGGGGGGAGCATCTGGGCCGATATCTCTTCTACGGCATGATGGAGAAGGCCATCCGATATGGGGCGGACAAGATGACCTTGGAGGTGCGGGAGACCAACGTGCGGGCCCAAAATCTGTACGGCAGCTTCGATTTTGAAAAGCAGGGCTTTCGCAAGCGGTATTATGAGGACACGGGGGAGGGGGCATATCTCCTGTGGAACCAGGATCTCCATGTCACCGTGGAGAAAAATGCTTGCCTAAAAATCAAATTCATCTTACAATAGGTCAAACAAAAAAGGGGAGAGAATGATATGAGTTTATACAGCGATTGGAAAGCACGGGCGGAGAATCTTGAGAGCGACGCCGCCTATCAGCAGTATTGGAGCAACTACTTTTCTCAGGAGACCGAGGTCTACAAGAAAGTCCTGCAAAATCATGACAAGCCCCTCGCCGGAACGGTGAAGGACCTTAGCGAGCAGGTGGGCATGGACCCCGTGGCCTTCATGGGATATCTTGACGGGGCCAACACCTCTTTCGCCGATGGCGAAAAGGATCTGGAGTCGTTGACCGAGGAGAGCGAGGTCACCCTGAATTTCGACTTTGAGAAGCTCTTCTTCAACATGCACGAAGCCAAGGCCGACTGGCTCTATAGCCTCCCGGAGTGGAACGACGTCCTCACCGAGGAGAAGCGGCATGAGATCACCAAGGCCTATCGGGCGTCCAAGATCTTCGTGGCTCCCGTCCAGGTGGGCCGCAACGATCCCTGCCCCTGCGGCAGCGGAAAGAAGTATAAGAACTGCTGCGGAAAGAACAAATAAGCGCAAGGGGGACCGCCACGGTCCCCCTTTGACGTCCTGACTACGCGATGCGTGTCTGTCATCTTCGCACTAAATTTTTAATATATCTGCAATTAGAGCAAGAATTAATAACAGTCCATTATCATCTCCTTCAATTGCGTACTTTCTATTTTCATTTCCCTCAATGAAACCATCATACTCTGCAAAATAGTTATCTAGGTCCTGAATATAATCCTGCATTAAGCAATCCTGCAAATAAGGGTACTTCTCATATAAATATGCAACCAAATGCCCCTTTTCAATCTCTTTTTCAACCGTCCGTATTGTTTCTTTTTTTTCAACCGAAATTAAATGAAGAATACAAAGAGACAATACCCTCATGCCTTTGTGATTGTTATCCATATTTCGATCTCCTTCTATAGTTTTACTATATTATATTTCCAAATCAAAAAACTGTCAAACAATTCGTCAATAGTCATGCAAAGGATTTCACGAAGAGCACATTGCACTATTGCTTCATTTGTTGTATAATAACTTATCTAATACAGAAAGGTAAATTAGAATATGGATGGAGATTTATATGATCACTCCTCATATCAGGACAGAAAACAGTCCGACAAAAAAGTTAATAAACCTGCGCTCATTGCGTTAATTATTGCGATTGCTATTATAGCTATTATTAACAGATCTGGTTCATCAAAGACTCAATATAGTACTCGAAATAAAAACGATTATAATACGGCTTTTAACGCAAAATACATGGCCAGGGAAGTGGTTAAAGAGTATTTGAAAGCTCCGTCCACTGCCAAATTCTGCGACTATGATGAAATGACAGTTCAAAATCCACATCATCAAGAATGGATTATTAGTGGATATGTTGATTCGCAGAACTCATTTGGAGCAATGCTTAGAAAAAAGTTTGTTGTTACACTAACCCTAACAGAATCCGGATGCAAAAACTATGAAGCTATGTTTTTTGATAGATGATATCTGCTGATCTTGAACAAGAACGGCAGCAACGTTGCCTTTTCCTACGACGACAACGGGATCGTTATCTCCATCTCTTGGGGGGAGAGCTTTTTGCCTTCAAAAAAACTTATGCGGATTCCATGAAAAGAAGTTGACAGGAGCGACATTCCTTGCTAAAATGTGTGACTGGAACTCCTGAATGCGCCTGTAGCTCAGCAGGATAGAGCAACGGCCTTCTAAGCCGTAGGTCCAGGGTTCGAATCCCTGCAGACGCGCCAAGACCGCGGTGCTCGCCGGGAGGAGACGATCGGCGAGCGCATGCGTGTGCGGGGGAAGTTCATCCGAAAAGTTTTATATGGTGGGCGTAGTTCAGCCTGGTTAGAATGTCAGATTGTGGCTCTGAAGGTCGTGGGTTCGAATCCCGTCGCCCACCCCATTTTTTTCGGATGAACAACGGTGGGGTGTCGCCAAGCGGTTAAGGCACAAGACTTTGACTCTTGTATGCGCAGGTTCAAATCCCGCCACCCCAGCCAACCTGACCCGTTAGCTCAGCTGGCAGAGCATTTGACTTTTAATCAAAGGGTCCGGAGTTCGAATCTCCGACGGGTCACCAGCTTCTTGCAGCGCGGGCGTGGCGGAATTGGCAGACGCGCTGGATTTAGGTTCCAGTGCCGCAAGGCGTATGAGTTCAAGTCTCTTCGCCCGCACCAGGCAGGTATAGTGTAGCGGTAACACATTAGCCTTCCAAGCTGAGATCACGGGTTCGAGTCCCGTTACCTGCTCCATTTTTTGCCGGTCCGCCTGCAGGAGCAATCCTTCGGCAAGGGACTCAAAAAAATTTTTTTGAACCCATTGACAACCGGCGAAATTTTGTTATAATAACCCATGCGCCTGCGGGAATAGCTCATTTGGTAGAGCGCAGCCTTGCCAAGGCTGAGGTGGCGGGTTCGAGCCCCGTTTCCCGCTCCAGGATATGCCTCCTTAGCTCAGTTGGCTAGAGCACCTGACTCTTAATCAGGGTGTCCAGGGTTCGAGTCCCTGAGGGGGTACCAATGAAAAAAGGATGTCTTTCGACATCCTTTTTTCATTCCCTTCAGGGACTCGAAAGGCGCGTGTCAGCGGATGCCACAGTGCGGCATCCGCCCGCGCCCTGCCCGAGGCCGTCGAGGCCGAGAAGAGTCCCTGAGGGGGTACATCTTTGCCGCACCCCGACCAAGCGTGAGCGCGAATTCGAGTCCTTGAGGGGGTAGTTGTTTCTCCTGTCAGAGGATTTGTGTGACGCCCTTAAAATTTTTTACAAAAACTGTTAACAAATTATTCAAAAATACTTGCCAACAGCAGGGAATGGTGTTAGAATAACCCTGTTCCACAATATCTTGTGGTTTTCGGGCATACTCGAAACCAAATGTCGGAGGGATCAGATTGCGGATCATAGCCGGTTCCGCGAAGGGAAGAAGCTTCGATGCCCCTCAGGGCAGGGATACCCGTCCAACCTTGGACAGGGTGAAGGAGGCCATCTTCGGCAGCATCCAGTTCCAGGTGCCCGGCGCAACGGTCCTCGATCTATTCTCCGGATCCGGGAACATGGGGCTGGAAGCCCTGTCTCGAGGTGCCAAAGAGGCAATCTGCGTGGATGCATCCATGAGCTGCGCCGCTCTCATCCGCAAAAACGGGGAGAAGCTGGGGCTTACGGAGGGGCTTCAGGTGCTCTGCACCGATTATGATGCGGCGCTTTCGACCATGATATCCATGGGAAAGAAAGCGGACCTGGTCTTTCTGGACCCACCCTACGCCTCCGACTTCGCCGTGCGGGCCGTGGAGCGCATCTTTCGGGAGGAACTGCTTCAGAGGGGCGGCACGCTGATTGTGGAACATGCATGGGATCAGCCGCCCAAGCTGGGGGAGGGCCCCTGGCAGATCGCCCGGGTCAAGAAATATGGAGCCTGCGGCGTAACAACTTTGACTTGGAGGGGACAGGAATGACCATCGGCGTATATCCGGGGAGCTTCGATCCCTTTACGGTGGGGCATCTGGACGTGCTCACCAATGCGGCGGGTCTTTTCGATTTGGTATACGTGGCGGTGCTCCACAATGTGGACAAGCGTCCCGCGTTTACGATAGAGGAACGTATGGAGATGATCCAAAACGTTCTGACGGCAGAGCGCTTTGACAATGTGCGCTGCGGCACCTTCGACGGATTGCTGGTGGAGTACGCCAGGTCCGTGAACGCCACGCACATCGTGAGAGGCCTGCGGGCTACATCGGATTTTGAATACGAGTTCCAGATCGACGCGGTGAACCGACATCTGGACAACTCCTTGAGAACGGTGTACTTTATGGCCTCTCCCGGCCACTCCTTCCTGAGCTCCAGCAACGTGAAGGAGATCGGCCTCTGGGGCGGCAGCATCCGGGGTCTCGTACCCTCTGTGAATGAAGATATAATTCGTGAAAGGTTGGCAAAAAAATGAGCAGCGCACAGACGATGAAAATCTACAGCATCATCTCCCGTATCGAACAGGTGCTGAACGACAGCCCCAAATACAAGCTGGGCGGCGGGAACAAGAAGATCGTGGAGGTCGAGGAGCTCTTCGATCTGTTAGGCGATCTTAAGGTGACCATTCCGGAAGATATCCGCCGGGCCAGCGGCATCATCGCCGAGGAGAGCAACATCATCGGCGACGCCAACGAGCAGGCGGAGGAGACCATCAGCAAGGCCAAGGCCGATGCGGAGGATCTGATGAAGCAGGCCCAGGAGGCGGCGGAGAAGGTCTATAATCAGTCCGTTCAGGAGTATGAGGCTCTCGTCTCCCAGGAATCCGTGTATCAGGAAGCGGTCGCCCGCGCCAAGCAGATGCAGGACGAGGCCATGGAGAGCGCCAATGCCATCATCAACGGTTCCCGTCAGTATGCGGACGATATGCTGGCCGATGTGCAGCGATATATGAACGAGTACATCAAGATGCTCAACACCAACCGGGAGGAGCTGAACGTTCGTCCTGCTCCCGAATTCGAAGAGGAGGACGTGGAGCAGAACGTCTCTCAGCAGCGGGCTATGGAGGAGCGTCATACCGTGACCGCCGCGCCCAAGCAGCCTGCCCGGCCCGAGGAAGAGCCGGCGGAGGAAGAGGAGGAGGCTCCCCGTCCCGTGCGCAAGGAGGCCAAGAAGCCTGCGAAGCCCGCCTATGACGATCAGGAGGACGAGCCCAAGAAGCCCCGCAAGAAGGGCTGGTTCAAGCGGATGCTGGAGGGCGACGATGACGAGGACGAATTCGATGACGACGAGGATTGGAGCGAGGACGACGAGCCGGTAAAGGAGGCCAAGCCCAAGAAAAAGCGTCATAAGCTCTTCGAGATCGTGGAAGTGGATGACGACGAGGACGAGGACGACTACGAAGAATAAACCATCGCGGGGCGCTTCCAAAGGGGAGCGCCCCTTTCGCTTGCTTTTTTGCATGGGATAGGGTATGATACTCTATACCTTTTTCAGGGAGATATTTGGTATGGACCAATCTCATATTCGCAACTTTTGCATCATTGCTCACATCGATCACGGCAAATCCACCCTGGCGGATCGGATGATGGAGCTCACCGATACCGTGGCCAAGCGGGATATGGAGGCCCAGCTCCTCGATTCCATGGACATCGAGCGGGAGCGGGGCATCACCATCAAAGCCTCCGCCGTGCGCATGTTTTACACCGCCGCTGATGGGGAACAGTACATGTTCAACCTCATCGACACCCCGGGCCACGTGGACTTCACCTACGAGGTCTCCCGGGCGCTGAAGGCCTGCGAGGGGGCGGTGCTGGTGGTGGATGCCACCCAGGGCATTGAAGCCCAGACCCTGGCCAACGTGTACCTGGCTATCGACAACGATCTTGAAGTTTTGCCCGTCATCAACAAGATCGATTTGCCCTCCGCCGAGCCGGAGCGGGTCATGCACGAGATCGAGGACGTGATCGGCCTGCCTGCCGAGGATGCCCCCTGTGTGTCGGCGAAGACCGGCCTCAACGTGGAGGAAGTCCTGGCGAAGATCGTGGACCAGGTGCCGCCCCCCAGCGGCGATCCCGACGGCCCCACCAAGGCGCTGATTTTCGACTGCCTCTACGACAACTATAAGGGCGCCCTCTCCTATGTGCGGGTGTTCGATGGGGCTATCCGCCCCGGCATGCGCATCCGGTCCATGGCCACGGGCCACGAGTTCGACGTGACTGAGGTGGGGGTCTTCACGCCTCAGTGGAAGACGGTGGAGGAGCTCACCGCCGGGGAGGTGGGGTATGTGGCCGCTTCCATCAAGAGCGTGGAGGAGACCAAGGTGGGCGACACGTTGACGGACGTGGAGCACCCCGCGGCGGCGCCCCTGCCCGGCTATAAAAAGGTGAACCCCATGGTCTTTTGCGGCATCTATCCCGCGGACGGCTCCCACTATGGGGATCTGATGGAGGCTTTGGAAAAGCTGAAGCTGAACGACGCCTCGTTGTCCTTCGAAAAGGAGACCAGCGCGGCCCTCGGATACGGCTTCCGCTGCGGCTTCTTGGGCCTGCTGCATATGGAGATCATCACGGAACGGTTGGAGCGGGAGTTCGACCTGGATCTCGTCACCACCAGCCCCTCCGTGGTTTACCGGGTGAAGATGATGAGCGGCGAGACGGTCATCATCGACAACCCGGCAAGCCTTCCGGACCCCTCGGAGATCGACTATATGGAGGAGCCCATGGTGAAGGCCAGCATCATGACCCCGCCGGACTATGTTGGGCCCATCATGGAGCTGTGTCAGAACAACCGGGGCATCTTCGAGCACATGGACTATATCGAGAAAGACCGGGTGAAGATCCTCTATACCCTGCCCCTCAACGAGATCATCTACGACTTCTTCGATTCCCTCAAGTCCCGCAGCAAGGGCTACGCCTCCTTCGACTACGAGCTGAAGGACTATCAAAAGAGCGACCTGGTGCGGCTGGATTTCCTTCTCAACGGCGACATGTGCGACGCTTTGTCCACCATCGTCCATAAGGATCGGGCCTATCCCAAAGGCCGGGCGGTCTGCGAAAAGCTGAAGGACGTGATCCCAAGGCAGCAGTTCGAGATCCCCGTCCAGGCGGCCATCGGCGGCAAGATCATCGCCAGGGAGACCGTGAAGGCGGTCCGCAAGGACGTGCTGGCCAAGTGCTACGGCGGCGACATCTCCCGGAAGAAGAAGCTGCTGGAGAAGCAGAAGGAGGGCAAGAAGCGCATGCGCCAGGTGGGCACCGTGTCCGTGCCCAGCGACGCCTTCATGAGCGTGTTGAGGATCAACGGATGACCGGCGTCTACGTTCACATCCCCTATTGCGTGAAGAAGTGCGCATACTGCGACTTCTGCTCCGTGCCCTGCGATGGGACGGCGGAGCAGTATCCCGACGCTCTGTGCCGGGAGATCGAGCTGTCCCGGGATCGACTGCCCTATGAGGGGCCGGTCCCTTCCGTTTTCTTTGGGGGCGGCACCCCCACGGTGCTGCCGGCAGACGTATTGGTGCGCGTTCTGGAGACCGTACGCCGCACCTACGAGGTCCGGTCCGATGCCGAGATCACCGTGGAATGCAACCCCGGCACGGCAGCCTATGGGGATTTCGTGAAGCTGCGTTCGGCCGGATTCAACCGCCTGTCCCTGGGCCTTCAGTCTGCCAACGACGGTTTGCTGAAAACCGTGGGCCGCATCCATACCTACGACCAGTTTTTGTTAGCCTTTCATGCTGCCCGGGACGCGGGCTTTCGAAATATCAACGTGGATCTGATGCATGGCCTCCCCGGCCAGACACAAGCAGATTATATGAATACCCTGCAGAAAGTCTGCGATCTGGGGCCGGAGCATATCTCCGCCTACGCCCTGATCTTAGAGGAGGGGACGCCCCTGTATACCCAGGTGCGGGCAGGGGAGATAGCCTTGCCCGACGAGGACGCGGTGGCGGACATGGAGGATGAGGGCATGGCCTTTCTCAAACAGCGGGGCTATGAGCGCTACGAGGTATCGAACTTCGCCAAATCTGGCTATGAGTGCCGCCATAACCTTATCTACTGGGACGATGCTCCCTATTTAGGCTTTGGCGTGGCGGGCCATTCCTCCGCCCGGGGAGAGGGGGAGTGGCTCCGTTGGTCCAATACGGAAAGCATCCCGGAATATCTGCGCAAGCTTTGCCGGGGCAGGCTCCCCACCGCCGAGACCCTCCGCATCGACAGGAAGGAAGAGATGTTCGAGGTCATCATGCTTGGCCTCCGCAAGGTCCGGGGCATTCCCCGGCAAGCCTTCCTGAACCGCTTCGGCCTGCCCCTCGAAAAAGCTTTCCCGGACGCCTGGCTCAATGTTCAGGCCAACGGCTGGTGGGCGGAGGACCCCGCCCGGTATGCTCTCACCGAGCAGGGCATGGACCACCTCAACACCGCCTTGTGCTACTTCAGGTAAGCCTAACGAATGAACCCATGTCGCCCCTCGGGGCGTTTTTTGTTCTTTTGAATTCACCTTCATTTCACATTGTTCAGTTGACATCCGGACATAATGGTGGTACATTCTGTACAGTGATTAGCACTCAAAGGAACGGAGTGCTAAAGAAAGGAGGAAACGGTATGGACCTGAATCCCAGAAAGCTGCGCATCCTTCGGGCCATCGTGGATGAGTACATCCTCTCCGGCGCCCCCGTAGGCAGCAAGGTCCTGAGCCAGAACCCCTCCTTTAAGCTCTCCTCAGCCACTATCCGCAACGAGATGGCGGATCTGGAGGACCTGGGGTATCTGGAGCAGCCTCACACCTCCGCGGGCCGGGTGCCTTCCGACAAGGCGTACCGCCTCTACGTCAACAACATGATGCAGCGGTCCAACCTGACGGAGGACGAGGTGAAGGTCATGTCGGCCTATTGCCAGAATAAGGTCAAGGGCCTGGACGCCGTCATGCGAGAGACCGCCAGCGTCCTCTCCAACATCACCCACTACACCGCTCTGGTCATGATGCCTGAGAGCGGCACCAACCGGCTGCGGCATCTGCAGCTGGTGCCCCTCGCCGAGGGGTACGCCCTGGTGGTGGTAGTCACGGATGCGGGTGTGGCCCGGGATTCCGTGATCCACGTGCCTGCCGACATGGGCGCGGACGAGCTGGATCGCATCTCGCGCAGCATCTCCCAGCGGTACTATAACTGCCGCATGGTGGAGGTGGGGGAGAGGATGACCCGGGAGATGGCCATGGAGCTGCAGGAACGCGGCACCTTCCTGACGGACCTGGTGGACACCATGGAAAGTGCGCCGGGGGCCAACGCTCACCGGATCGCCCTCTCCGGTGCCAACAACATGCTGGACTATCCCGCCTATTCGGATATCGACCGGGCGCGGCAGCTGCTGGCGGCGGTGGAGAAGAAGGATTCCATGTACAGGCTTCTGAAGAACGCCGGTCCCTTCGAGATCTGCGTGAAGATCGGGAGCGAGCTTGGGCAGGACATCTTCAGCGACTGCAGTTTGGTCACCGCTACCTACCGGATCGGCTCCATGCCCGTGGGGACCATGGGCGTCATCGGACCCACCCGGATGCCCTACGGCAAGGTGGTATCCGTGCTGGACTACATGAGTAAGAGCTTAGGCAGTATCTTAACGAATCTTTTGGAGGAAGACTGATGTCGAAGAACAAGAAGAAGGCTGAAGAAAAGGCGACCAAGATCCCCGTGGAATCGCCCGAGGAGCAGCCGGTGGAGAACGAGGAAGTGAAGAAGCTTCAGGAGGAGCTGGAAAAGAAGCAGCAGGAGCTGGACGATACCATCCGCCTCTTGCAGCGGAACCAGGCGGACTTTGAGAACTTCCGCCGCCGGAACAACAGCGTCCGGGCCGAGAGCTATGAGAACGGCAAGCGGGACGCGGTATCGGAGCTGCTGCCGTCCCTGGACGACTTCGATCGGATCGTGTCGAATGCCGACAAAGCGGACGAAGCCTGGGTGGAGGGCGTGAAGCTGGTCTACCGCAAGTTCACCGACGAGCTCAAGAAACTGGGCCTTTCGGAGATCGAGGCGGAGGGCAAGTTCGATCCCAATCTTCACAACGCCGTTCTTTCCGAAGCGGCCGAAGGGGTAGAGAGCGAAACGATTTTGGCGGTACTCCAAAAGGGGTACAGGATGGGCGACAAGATCCTGCGTCACAGCATGGTCAAGGTGTCCGAGTAAAGGAAAAAACAGCTGAACCCTAAAGATAAGGCGAGGCTGAAAAAGCATAGACTATACCATTCATCAGGAGGAAAAGAAAACTATGGGTAAGATCATCGGTATCGATTTAGGCACAACCAATTCCTGCGTCTCCGTCCTGGAGGGCGGTGAACCGGTCGTTATCCCCAACAGCGAGGGCGCGCGCACCACGCCTTCCGTGGTGGCGTTCAAGGACGGCGAGCGCCTCGTAGGCACCATCGCCAAGCGTCAGGCCATCACCAACCCCACCCGCACCGTAGCTTCCATCAAGCGGGATATGGGCAGCAATCGTAAGGTCCACATCGACGGCAAGGATTACACGCCCCAGGAGATCTCCGCCATGATCCTGCAGAAGCTGAAGCAGGATGCGGAAGCGTACCTGGGCGAGAAGGTAACCCAGGCGGTCATCACCGTGCCTGCCTACTTCACGGATTCCCAGCGTCAGGCCACCAAGGACGCGGGTCGTATCGCGGGCCTCGAAGTGCTGCGGATCATCAACGAGCCCACGGCCGCTTCCCTGGCTTACGGCTTGGATAAAGAGAACAATCAGAAGATCCTGGTCTACGATCTGGGCGGCGGCACCTTCGATGTGTCCATCCTGGAGATCGGCGACGGCGTGTTCGAAGTGCTGGCCACGGCGGGTAACAACCGCTTGGGCGGCGACGACTTCGACCAGCGGATCATGGAGTACGTGGCTTCCGACTTCAAGCGCAACACGGGCATTGACCTTATGCAGGATCGTACCGCCACCCAGCGGCTGAAGGAGGCCGCCGAGAAGGCCAAGATCGAGCTTTCCGGCGTGACCACCACCAACATCAACCTGCCCTACATCGCCATGGACGCCTCCGGCGCCAAGAACATCGACATGACCATCACCCGGGCCAAGTTCAATGAGCTCATCTCCGATCTCATCGACAAAACCAAGGCCTGCGTGCAGAAGGCCATGCAGGACGCCGGCCTCAACAACTCCCAGATCGACAAGGTCATCCTGGTGGGCGGTTCCAGCCGTATCCCCTGCGTCCAGGAGATGGTCCGCACCATCACCGGCAAGGAACCCTTCAAGGGCATCAACCCCGATGAGTGCGTGGCTATCGGCGCGGCCATCCAGGGCGGCGTGCTGGGCGGCGAGGTCAAGGACGTGCTGCTCCTGGACGTGACGCCCCTTTCCCTGGGCATTGAGACCGTGGGCGGCGTGTTCACTCGCTTGATTGAGCGGAACACCACCATCCCCACCAAGAAGAGCCAGATCTTCTCCACCGCCGCCGACGGTCAGACCTCCGTGGAGGTCCACGTGCTCCAGGGCGAGCGGGAGATGGCCCAGTACAACAAGACCCTTGGTCGGTTCCAGCTCTCCGGCATCGCGCCCGCGCCCCGCGGCGTGCCGCAGATCGAGGTCACCTTCGACATCGACGCCAACGGCATCGTCCACGTGTCCGCCAAGGATCTGGGCACCGGCAACCAGCAGCAGGTGACCATCACCGCTTCCACCAACCTGACCGAGGACGAGATCAAGAAGGCGGTCAACGAGGCGGAGCAGTATGCCAACGAGGACAAGAAGCGGAAGGAAGAGGTGGACGCCCGCAACCATGCCGATCAGCTGGTCTACACCACCGAGAAGACCATGAAGGAGCTGGGCGACAAGATCTCTGCCTCCGACAAGAGCCTGCTGGAAGGCCTGGTGGCCGATCTTCGCAAGGCGCTGGAGGGCACCGATACCGAGGCCATCAAGCGGGCAACGGAAGCATTGACCGAAAAGAGCTACGAGGTCTTCGGCAAGATCTATCAGCAGCAACAGCAGCAGGGTCAGCAGCCGCCTCATGCCCCCAATGACGGCACCAGCTACGGGCCCAACGAGGGCGGCGACGACAACGTGGTCGATGCGGATTACGAAGTCGTCAAATAACGAAGCACACTGAACGGCGAAGGGGCGGGCAGCCGCCCCTTTCGGCCGAGGAAACGAGGTGAGGATCGTGGCAGATAAACGGGATTATTACGAGGTTTTGGGCGTCAGCAAAACGGCTTCCGACAGCGAGATCAAAAGCGCTTTTCGGAAGGCGGCCAAGTCCTGCCATCCGGATCTGCATCCCAACGATAAGGCGGCAGAGGCCCAGTTCAAGGAGCTGAACGAGGCCTACAGCGTCCTTTCCGATCCTGATAAGCGAGCGAAGTACGATCAATTCGGCCATGCGGCCTTCGACCCCACCATGGGCGGCGCCAACCCCTTTGAGGGCGGCGGCTTCGGCGGGTTCGACGACATCATCAACAGCTTCTTCGGCGGCGGTTTCGGCGGCGGCTTCGGCAGCCGCTCCACCGGCCGGGATGCTCCCATGGCGGGGGACGATCTTCGGTATAACCTGTCCCTGACCTTCGAGGAGGCGGCCTTCGGCGTCACCAAGGAACTGCTGATCCCCCGGGAGGAGAGCTGCGAAGCCTGCGGCGGCAGCGGCGCCAAGAAGGGCACCAGCCCCGTGCGCTGCCCCACATGCAACGGCACGGGCCAGGTGCGGACCCAGCAGAACACCATGTTTGGCGCCTTCACCACCAGCCGGCCCTGCTCGGCCTGCAACGGCACGGGCAAGTATATCAAGGAGCCCTGTCCTGATTGTCGTGGCCGGGGCCGGGTCCGCAAGAATACCCGCATCCAGCTGAAGGTCCCGGCAGGCATCAACGACGGCCAGACCATCAACATGCGGGGCGCGGGCGAAGCGGGCTACAAGGGCGGTCCTCGGGGCAACCTCTATGTGACCGTGTCCGTGAAGCCCCATAAGCTCTTCACCCGGGACGGGTGCAACCTGCTGCTGAATTTGAAGGTGCCCTTCACCACCATGGCTCTGGGCGGGGAGATCACCGTGCCCACCCTGAAGGAGAAGGTCCGCTATACCATCCCCTCCGGCACCCAGAATGGCACCACCTTCCGTCTGAAGGAGCAGGGCGTGCCCATCCCCAACGCTAGTTCTCAGGGCAAGGGTGATCTGCTGGTCACGGTGGAGTCGGAGATCCCACGGCGGCTTTCCGATGAACAGAAGGCCTTGCTGCAGCAGTATGCGGCTCTCAGCGGCGAGGCCACCACGCCCGCCAAGAAGAAGGGCGGCATCCGCAACATCTTCAAGTGATCGTAAAGGAGATCCCATATGCCGGTTTATCCCTATGAAGGCGTGACGCCCCAAATGGAAGAGGATGTGCTCCTGGCTCCCGGCGCTATGGTCGTGGGCCGGGTAAAGATCGGCCGGGGCTCCTCCGTGTGGTATAACGCGGTGATCCGGGGCGACGTCCATGACGTGGTCATCGGCCAATACTCCAGCATCCAGGACGGGACCCTCATCCATGAGGATTCCGGCCGGGGCAGCGGTTTGGAGGGCGGATTGCCCACGGTGGTGGGGGATTACGTGACCGTGGGCCACGGCGTCATCCTCCATGCCTGCCGGGTGGAGGACTATGCCCTCATCGGCATGGGCTCCATCATCATGGACGGGGCCGTCGTCGGCAAGGGCGCCGTTATCGGCGCCGGGGCGTTGGTGACCAAGAACACGGTCATTCCGCCTTTTTCGGTAGCTGTGGGAAGCCCGGCGAAGGTGATCAAAACTCTGCCGGAATCCTCCCTTGCCCAGCGAAAGGAGCAGGCCATGCACTATTACGGCCTGGCCGCCGACCATCGGCGCATGCTGGATTCTCTACAGGATTGAGCCAACGCCAACATGAACTGTCGCATATGCGGCAGTTTTTTGTTGCATTTTTGGAGTCTGGTGCTATGATAGCACTATATCCTTTTCAGATAGGAGAAAGACATGTCGTTCGGCGTGCTGGCGGGGATCGTTCTGGTGGTGGGGCTCATCCTGGGGGTGGGCTTCTTGTCGGGACGGCGGGTGAAGGATTCCTCAGATTTTCTATCCAGCGGCGGTAAGGCCGGTACCTTTCTGGTGGCCGGGGCCATGATGGGAAGCCTGGTGGGCAGCCAGGCCACCATGGGCACCGCCCAGCTGTCCTTTCAGTATGGCTTTTCCGGCTGGTGGTTCACCCTGGGCTGCTGCCTTGGGTGTCTGGCTTTGGGCCTAATCTACAACCACAAGCTGCGGGAAAGCGGATGTATCACGGAGCTGGCCATCATCACCCGTGAGTATGGCGGCGCTTCCGGGGCCCTTAGCTCCGTTCTCTGCTCCATAGGCATCTTCATCAGCGTCTTTTCCCAGGTCATCGCCTGCGCGGGGCTTATCTCCGCCCTGGTCGGCACGCCCCTATGGGCGGGGGCGCTGCTCTCGGCCCTGCTCATGGGCCTTTACGTGATCTTCGGCGGTTCCTGGGGCGCTGGCATGGGTGGCATCGTGAAGCTTTTGCTGCTCTGCAGCGTGTCCCTCATGGGCCTTTGTCTGATCCTCTACTGGAGCCATGGGCCCAGGGGCCTCTGGAACGAGTTGGACGGGCTGCTCACGGGGACCTCCCTGGGCATGATCCGGCAGGCGGCCACCGGCGTACCCAACATCGAAGATGCTGGCGTACTGAAGGCCCAGTTTTTGAGCTTGACCGCCCGGGGCGTAGCTAAGGATCTTAGCTCCGGCTTCTCCCTGCTCATGGGGGTCCTGTGTACCCAGTCCTACGCCCAGGCCATTTGGTCGGGAAAGTCGGACCGCGCGGCCCGCAACGGTGCCCTGATCAGTGCTTTCGCCGCTCCCTTCATCGGTCTTGGCGGCGTGGTCATCGGCTTTTATATGCGCAGCCATTACATGCTGCGGGCGGAGGCGGAGGCCCTGGCTGCCGCGGGGAAGGCCTTGCCGGATCTGCCGATCCTGGAGAGCACCATCCGCGCCATGCCCACCTTTGCCCTGGATCACTTTCCCGCCCTGGTGGCCGGGATCATCCTGGGGACGCTCCTCATCACCGCCGTCAGCGGGGGAGCGGGCCTGTCCTTCGGCATGGCTACCATCCTGACCAGGGACATCCTCAAGCGCCTGTCCCACCGCTGGGATGATCCCAAGCGGGAGCTGATGGCCGTGCGCACGTGCATCGGCGGCATCCTTCTTGCCGCCGTGGCGGTGACCGTATCGTTGCCTGATTCCCTGATCAACGACTTTGGCTTCCTGTCCATGGGCTTTCGCGCCTCGGTTCTCTTTTTGCCCATGACCGCCGCCCTGTGGCTGCCGGGAAGGATCGTCGGCCGGGTGGTGCTCCTTTCCATGATCCTTTCGCCCTGCGCCGTGCTGGTTGCCAAGTTATTTGCTCTTCCCGGAGATCCCTTGCTGTACGGCATGGCGGTTTCCTGCGTCGTCTGTGGAGCAGGCTATCTTATGGGCAGAAAAAAAGAGCCGACGGACGGCTCTCTATAAACTCGGATCGTTCCTATTTTTTGACGGAAAAGAATACCTGATCCCCATAGGCGTTCACCAGCTGCACTACGGGTAAATCATCCTTCTTCTGAAGCGGCAATTGCAGCGGGAGCTTAGGCTTGACCACGGTGCGCCAGGGATAGAACACGCTGTCCTTCACATACCCGATAGCGGCGTATGCAAGAGGGGAGGGGCGCCGGTTCAGTGTGGCTTCCGTGAGGGAGATCTCTTTTTCGTTCATTTCCCATGTCACGTCGCACTTGCAGCGGGAGGCAGGATAGTGAAGCTCCATGGACCGCTGAGAAAGGCCTGGCTCATCCAAAAGGGTGGGACTGGCGGCGGCGGTTAGCAGCCGCTTTCGCAGGGTGATGAGGGCAAGAGGAGAGGAATCCACCGCCAGGAAGCGGCGGCCGGTCTTCATCGCCACGGCGGCGGTTGTACCGCTGCCGGAGAACAGGTCCGCCACCAGATCGCCTTCTCGGGAGGAGGCGAGGACGATCCGCTCCAAAAGGGCCTCCGGCTTCTGGGTGGCATAGCCGAGCCGCTCCCTGTCCTTTTGCTGCAGATGCTCTATGTCCGTCCAAACATCGGTGGGGTAGATCGGATCATCCTCATAGTATGTGTACACCTTGCCGTTGGTGCGGATGGAATATCCGATGCGACCCTCCGGGTCCACGAACTGCTTCATGTGATTGCGCCGTTCCGGCCCTCGGGGCTGGCCCACGGCGGCGATATTGAAATACACCCTGCGGCTCTTGCGGTAGAAGAGGATGGTGTCGTGCTTGCGGGGAAAGAACCGGGTGGCTCGTCCTCCCGATTTGTAGCCCCATATGATCTCGTCCATAAAGTTGTCCTGACCGAAGATGTTGTCCAACATCAGCCGGAGCTTGGCGCTCATGCGCCAATCGATGTGCAGATACAGGCTTCCGCTGGGGGCGAGGAGTTTGTGACAGCCGGTCAGGATGGTGCGCATCCATCGCAAATAGGCTTCCTCAGGCAAATCGTCCTGAAACAGAGGCATGCCGCTGGTTTCTTCTTTTTCAGCTTTTGTCCGGAAGGAATCGCCTGTGCCGAAGGGAGGGTCCAGATAGATCAGCTGGACCTTTCCGCCGTATGCCCGGATCAGGGAGGGAAGCTGCTTTTCGGAGCGCGCCAAAAAGAAAGAACCCGGTCCGCCGACCCCGTGATGTTCCGTTGTGCAATAAAACCGCATTCGACTTTCCCCCATACCGAGAAATCATACTTGTATTTTACAAGATGTTGAGTCGATCCGCAAGAGCAAATACCATATTTTGCGGAAGAAAAAAAGACCCGTGCAGGATAGGATAAAAATATTGCAAGATAAATAGGATAGTGGTATCATAAACTATACATGATTTAGGAGGTATTTCTATGAAGATCATTATCGATTCTGCAGGAAAAATCGCGGCTTTGGCCGCCCAACAATATGTCGATCTCTTGAAGCGCAAGCCCAACGCCATTCTGGGCGGCGCCACCGGTTCCACCCCCCTCGGTCTTTACGCCGAGCTGGTCCGCCTCAACAAGGCGGGGGAGATCTCCTTCAAGGATGCATCCAGCTTCAATCTGGATGAGTATGTTGGCCTGGATGGGACCCATGACCAGAGCTATCGGTATTTCATGGATCATAACCTGTTCGATCATATCGATATCGACAAGTCCCGCACCCGGGTCCCCTCCGGTATCGACGTGAGCGATCCTTCGGCCTATGACAAGGAGATCGCGGCGGCAGGCGGCGTCGATCTGCAGCTCCTGGGCATCGGCAACAACGGCCATATCGGTTTCAATGAGCCGGGCACGCCCTTCGGTTCCCTCACCCATGTGGTGGAGCTGACGGAGTCCACCCGGGACGCCAACAAGCGCTTTTTCAAGTCTATCGACGAGGTGCCCACCCATGCCGTCACCATGGGCGTGAAGACCGTCATGCAGGCCCGCTCCATCATCCTGATGGCCATCGGGCCGGCCAAGGCTCCCATCATGAAGGAGATGCTCCAGGGCCCCGTCACCGAGAAGGTACCCGCCTCCGTGCTGCAGCTCCATCCGGACGTGACCGTGTACATGGACTTTGAAGCCGCCAAGCTTCTGTAAGGAGAGAAAGATGGGCAAGTATTTTGGGACAGACGGTTTCCGCGGCGAAGTCAACAAGGTCCTGACCGTTGAGCACGCCTTCAAGATCGGCCGGTTCCTCGGCTGGTACTATGGCCGGGATCACAAGGCCAGCATCGTCATCGGCAAGGACACCCGCCGCTCCGGATACATGCTGGAGCACGGCCTCATCGCCGGCATCACCGCCTCCGGGGCGGATGCCTACATGCTCCACGTGACCACCACCCCCAGCGTTTCCTATGTGACCCGTATCGACGATTTCGACTGCGGCGTCATGATCTCTGCCAGCCATAACCCCTTCTATGACAACGGCATCAAGCTCATCAACGGTCACGGGGAGAAGATGGAGGACGAGGTCCAGGATCTGTGCGAGAAGTATCTGGACGGCGAGATGGAGGAGATCCCCCTGGCGGAGCGGGAGAATATCGGCAGAGCCATCGACTATTCCGCCGGCCGCAACCGCTATATCGGCTACCTCATCAGCCTGGCCACCCATTCCTACAAGCATATGCGGGTGGGCCTCGACTCTGCCAACGGCTCCACCTGGCAGATCGCCAAGAGCGTATTCGACGCCCTGGGTGCGGACACCTACGTGGTGGGCAACACGCCCGACGGCACCAACATCAATGCAGGCTGCGGGTCCACGCACATCGAGAACCTCCAAAAGCTGGTGAAGGAGAACCATCTGGACGTGGGCTTCGCCTTCGATGGCGACGCGGACCGGTGCCTCGCCGTAGACGAAAAGGGGAACGTGGTCAACGGTGACCATATCCTCTACATCTACGCCGGCTACATGCAGGAGCGCGGAAAATTGGGCAGCACCAAGGTGGTCACTACCGTCATGAGCAACTTCGGTCTCTACAAGGCCCTGGATGCCCGTGGCATCGGCTACGAGAAGACCGCCGTGGGCGATCGGTACGTCTATGAGAACATGCGGGCCAACGGCCACCGCATCGGCGGCGAGCAGTCCGGCCATATCATCTTCTCCAAGTACGCCACCACCGGTGACGGCCTGCTGACCGCCATCAAGATCATGCAGGTCATCCTGGATCGGAAGACCACCCTGTCCCGCCTGGCCGAGCCTTGTCAGATGTATCCTCAGGTACTCAAGAACGTGGTGGTGAAGGACAAGGACGAGACCATGAATGATCCTCGCGTCCAGGCCGAGGTGAAAGCGGCGGAGGAGCGGCTGGGCAACTCCGGCCGGGTGCTGCTTCGCAAGAGCGGCACGGAGCCCGTGCTCCGGGTCATGGCGGAAGCGACGACCCACGAGACCTGCGAGAAGGAAGTGGACGCCATCATCCGTGCCATGGACGAAGCGGGACAGCTCATCCGCATCAAGTGAGGGAGGCAAAGATATGTATACCATCGCTGATCTGCTGGATCTCACCCATACCAAAGCCGCGCCCCTGTTTGAAGGAAAGACCTATCCTTACGAGGTCCTGGATGGTATCAAGGACTTCATCCTGGAGCTGGGCGCCACGCTGAGCCCCGAGGAGTACGACCATCCCAAGGAGGACGTGTGGATTGCCAAGGACGCCGTGATCTATCCCAACAACTACATCGCCGGTCCCTGCATCATCGGCCATAAGACCGAGGTCCGTCCCGGTGCCTTCGTACGGGGCAGCGCCCTGGTGGGGGACAACTGTGTGGTGGGCAATTCCACGGAGCTGAAAAACGTGATCCTCTTTGACAACGTGCAGGTGCCTCACTACAACTACGTGGGCGATTCCATCCTGGGGTACAAGTCCCACATGGGCGCCGGTTCCATCACCAGCAATGTGAAGTCCGACAAGACGCTGGTGGTCCTGAAGGACGGGGAGCGGGAGCTGCCCACCAACCGCAAGAAGGTCGGCGCCGTGCTGGGTGATTATGTGGAGGTGGGCTGCAACAGCGTGCTGAACCCCGGCACCGTCATCGGCCGGCACAGCAACGTGTATCCCACCAGCTGCGTCCGCGGCGAGATCCCGGAGAACTCCATCTTCAAGACCGGTGCGCGGATCGTAAAAAAAGCCTGAAATATTCATAAAAAAGTGTTGACTTCCTCGGCAGGAGAGGCTATAATATCAGCCGAACGTCGCCAGAGACAGCCGGTAGCGGTGAAAGCCGTGTAAATCCTGCCGAGGTGGTGGAACACAGACTTGTATTGTGTCCTTCCGTCTTAAGCGACGGGAGGATTTTTTATACAAGGAGGTGAAACAATGGCAAACGCGAAGTTTATCGAGCAAAAAGCAGCCAAGGTCGCTGAGATCCAGGCGAAGATCGAGAAGGCGAAGTCCATCGTGTTCTTTGATTATCGCGGCATCACCGTGGCCGAGGATACCGAGCTGCGTCGGAGCATGCGCAAGGAGAACGTGGAATACGTGGTGTTGAAGAACAACATGGTGTCCCGCGCCGCCGAGAATGCTTCCATCGATTCCAAGATCGAGGATATGCTCAAGGGACCCGTGGCGTACGCTTTCGGGTATGAAGACGAAGTGGCCCCCGCCCGCATTCTGAAGGCTTTCGTGAAGAAGACGAAGAAGTGCGAGATTAAGGGCGGTATCGTAGACGGCAAGCTGACCAGCGCCGCCGACGTGGATGCGATCGCCGATCTGCCCAGCAAGGAAGTGCTCATCAGCCGTCTGTTGGGCAGCATGAAGAGCCCCATTTCCAAGCTGGCTATCGTGCTGGATCAGATCGCCAAGCAGAAGGGCGAAGCCCCTGAAGCGTAAAGGACCGGGCATTGGCCCACAGAACAAAAAATATAATTTTTAAGGAGATTTATCATGGATAAGGAAAAATTGATTGCTGATCTGAAGGCAATGTCCGTCCTCGAGCTGGCCGAGCTGGTCAAGGCTCTGGAGGAGGAGTTTGGTGTGTCCGCCGCCGCCGGTGCCGTCGTGGCCGCTGGCCCCGCCGCCGCCCCCGCTGAGGCTGTGGAAGAGAAGACTGAGTTCGACGTCATCCTCAAGGAAGTCGGCCCCGAGAAGATCAAGGTCATCAAGGTCGTCCGCGAGCAGACCGGTCTGGGCCTCAAGGAAGCCAAGGCTGTGGTCGATGGCGCTCCCGCCCCCGTCAAGGAAGGCGTTTCCAAGGAAGACGCCGAGAAGCTGGTTGCCGCTTTCAAGGAAGTCGGCGCTACCTGCGAGATCAAATAAGATTTCAATCAACAAAATGGAAGGACGGTCAAAAGCCGTCCTTCTTTTTTATGTATCCATGGTCCGTCCAAAGGTGATGGACTGTTTTCCATACTTTGCCCGGATGCTGTCCACGGCTTCGTCCAGACGCTGCGCTTTTTCCGCCTTTGCCGTATCCATAAAGAGGTCGAGCTGTTGGGAACCGTCCAAATTGAGGCCGGTCACGCCCACGCTGAGCATCCGGATGGGCATGCCTTCCGGCCAATTCTCTCGCAGCAGCCTGACCGCCGTATCCCGGATGAGCCGAGTGTTGCAGGTGTATTGGGCCAGCTGTTTCTGCCGGTTGATGACCTTCAGACTCGTGTCTTTGATCTGGATCTGTACCACGGAGGCGAACAGCTTCTTTCGCCGCAGCCTGGTCCCCACCTGATCCGAGATCAGAGTGATCCCTGCCAATATCTCCGCTGGGTCCGTGAGGTCGTGATCGAAGGTCACGTTGTGGCTGATGCTCTTGGGCTGTTCCTCGTATCCTGTGGGCAGGACGGGGGAGAGGTCCTCGCCTCGGGCGGCCTGCTGCAGATGGACGCCGGTCTTTCCGAAGAAGGAGGAGATGGAAGCGGGATCCGCCTGGGCCAGATCCCCGATGGTGAGGATGCCGTGATCTTGTAGGACGCTTGCCCCAGATTTTCCTACGAACAAAAGTTCGCCGATCGGCAAAGGCCACAGGAGCTCCTTGTAGTTTTCCCGGGAAATGACGGTGGTGGCATCGGGCTTTTTGTAATCGGAGCCCATTTTGGCGAAGGTTTTGTTGAAGGACACGCCTACGGAGACGGTCACACCGATCTCCTCTCGGATACGGCGCCTAAGCTCGTCGGCGATCTCCTTTCCGGAGCCGAACAGATGGCGGCTGCCGGTCACGTCGAGAAAGCTCTCGTCGATGCTGAATCGCTCCACCAGATCGGTGTAGCCCTCATAGATGGCGTTGATGCGCTCACAGACGGCTTTATACTTTTCATGATGGGCGGGGACCAGCAAAAGATCGGGGCACTTCTTTTTGGCGCTGTAAATGGTTTCGGCGGTCTGGATGTGATAGGCCTTGGCCAACTCGTTCTTCGCCAGGATGATGCCGTGGCGCAGCTCCGGGTCGCCGCACACCGCCATGGGCACCAGCTTCCATTCCGGGTGATCGATGGATTCCACGGAAGCAAAGTAGCTGTTGCAATCGGCATGGAGAATGATCCGGTCCTCCGGCAGGAAACCCGGGTCCAGATGAACGTTTTCAGGCCGCCACATGGCTTTTCTCCTTTTTGCGACAGGATATCAGATCACAATGCCCCCGTCCACAGACAAGATCTGGCCGGTGACCGCTTCCGCTTCAGCAAGATAACAGACCGTTTCAGCCACTTGTTCCGGGGTGATCAGGCATCCCAGGGGGGTATCGGCCCGAAAAGCCTCCAGGTCCTCTTTGGAAAGGAGCCCGTTCATGGGGGAGGGGACCAGCCCCGGCGCTACGGCGTTCACCCGGATGTGGGAGGGCGCCAGCTCCTTGGCCATGGCCTTCACAAAGGCGTTCAGCGCGCCCTTGGAGGCGGAGTATACGGCTTCGCAGGAGCCGCCGATGATGCCCCACATGGAGGAAACGTGGACGATGGCGCCGCCCTCCTTTTGTAAAAGGTGGGGAATGGCGGCTCGCGTAAGGAGCATGGCTCCCTTCACGTTCACCTCATAGATGCGATCCATCTCCTCCGCGCTCACCTCCGAGAGCGTTCTTTGCGGCAAAGCGATCCCGGCGCAATTCACCAGCAGATCGATCCTGCCGAGATGGGATTCAATGCCCCTGAAAAGCTCTGAGACGTCCTTTTCCCGGGAGATGTCGGCAGGCAGCAGTACGACCGGGGTATGGGACGAAAGGGCGCTGAGGAGCGCCTGAGCCCGTTTAGCGTGCTCGTTATACTGGAGAGCCAGGGCGTAACCTTTTTCGGCAAGCGCCTTGGCGCATGCGCTTCCGATCACACCGGACGCGCCGGCGATCAATGCGATCTTCATGGGTAAACTCCTTTTCTTGTTACGGAAAGTATACCCCATCTTGCCCGCCTCTGTAAAGAGAAAGGCCCATCCAGAACAGATGGACCTTTGTCAAGGGGTCAATCAGCGTATTCTCCCGTGTGCCGCACGTTCCGCTGAAAGAGCATCACGATGCCCCAGATGCCGGCGATGCCGACCAGGGCGTATACGATGCGGGAGAAGGTGGTCATGGAACCGAACAGGGCCGCCACCAGATCGAAGTGGAACAGTCCGATGAGGCCCCAGTTCAACGCGCCGATGACCATAACGATCAATGCAAGTACGTTCATACCTTCGCTACTCCTTTCGACCTTAGTATGTCGAAAAATAGTTTTTCTATGCGAAGGGATAGGGGTCCGTGCTCTTTTTCTTCTTTTCGGACAGCACTTCGATCTCGAATTCGTCGAAATCTACCGATTCAATGAAGTCGGCGGGCTTGAACACGACTCTGGAAAAACGTTGCAGATCATAGACGTGCTTGCGTAGGATCACCGGACGGCACAAATCCAGATCCTGGCAGAGCTTATGCAACAGGGGGCTCCATCCCTCCAAATCGGAAGGCCGTGCGGAAGAAAACTCCCGCACGGTCTCACGCATGATCCTATGATCTTGTAGTACCTTGGCCCAGATACGCATCAGTCGTTCATGACGAACCAGGCCGTGACATACAGGCTGGTGCCGTCATCGTAGAGACCGTTGAGCGTGGTATAGAGCTTATAGGCCTTGCCTACGTGCCTGTCCGGCTCCCATTTGGCGCTGGCGTTCAGCACATAGATGGTAACGGTTTCCTTGTTGCTGGTCTTGGCACTGAAGTTGACGATGCCGTTCTCAGGATCCACAGACTCGATCTTACCCACGAAACGGTAGAAGCCGGAGTCGGTGGGATTCTCCATGACCTTGTCAAAGGCGTACTTGGGGACCTCGTGGTAGGACTTGGTCTTGCTGTAGCCCTTGATGGCGGCCTGACGGTCGGCGTACATCCGGGAGACGTAGCAGGTGGTTTCGCCCTCTTCATAGCCATCCTTCTTGGCGTGGATGGTGATGGAGGCGATGCCGTAGTAGCTCTTGTCGAAGGTCACGTCGAAGGAATAGTTGCCATCCGCATCCACGGTGGGGGAGCCACAGGCCACGGAGGTCTGGTACTCGGCAGCGGGGGTGGCGGTCAGGGTGGTCCCGGGCACGGTGGTGCCGGTGACGGTGACCTTGTTGTTCTTGTCAGCCCGCAGCTTGTCGATCTCGGAAACCACGGTGAGGGTCATCTTCTCCGGGATGAACACGTAGGGCGTCACGGTGAAGGAGTAGGAGGAGGAGACACAATTGGGCTTGGTGGCCTCGATGAGCACCGTCTCCGGCTCCGCGCTCTGCATGGTGTACAGATACTCAAAGTTGCCGCCCTCATACATGTTGACCACGGGCTGCCCGTTGACGGTCACGGTCACGGTGTGGTCGTCCACCTTGCCCTTGAGCATCAGCTCGTTGCCTTCACCGGTCATGAGCCCTTCCGCAGGGATGGTGCTGGCAGCGGGCTCGGTGAGCTCCAGCTGGATGGTGGGGAAGGTGAGGTCGAAGGAATCCACAGCCAGGGACTCCTGGGTGCCGTCAGCATGGGTGACCAGGATCTGAGGCGTCACGGTGTACACGGACTCGGTGAGCGGCGTGTTGGGGAAGAAGCAGAACTTGGGGATGGTCAGCTGATAGGGCTGATCGGTGCTTTCCGTATTATGGAACACGTAGTCATCCTGGTTGGGGAGGACGATGGTCACCGTGTCGCCCGCCCGAGAGGTCATATGGATGCTGATGCTGGGATTGCCCTTATCGTCCACCAGCTCCTCTAGAGTGGTGACGGAATAGTCGACTTCCGTCCCGGTGACAGGAGCGTCGGGTGCCGTAGGCTCGTTGACCTGGGTGTCGGCGGTCTCTTCCGCAGCGGGCAGCTGGGTGGGCGTGGTCTTGTCAGCGGCTTTCTTGCCGCCGCAGTTGAACTGCAGGAAGCTGGGCAGCCGCTGCTGGGTGGTGCCGCCCTTGATGTTGCAGAAGGCGACGATGCCCACGATGAGCAGCAGGATCACCAGCAGGCAGGCGATCAGCACGGTGACGATATTGAAGCCGCCGCCGTCCTTGGATTTGCTCTGGCCGCGATTGGACTTCTTCCGACGGGGAGGCGTGGGCTCGTACTCTTCGTACTCGTCGTCCTCATCCTCATCGAAATCATCCTCATCTTCGTCCTCGTCGTCTTCGTCGTCCTCGTCGTCTTCATCCTCTTCTTCGATGACGCGGCGCTTTTTAGGAGCGGACATGCGGGAGAAACGGGTGGTCTTCGGCTCGGATTCCAGCTTTTCGGCCTCCTCATCGCCTTCCTCCTCGTCGTAATCGTCCTCGTCTTCATCCTCATCCTCGCCCTCGTCCTCTTCATCGACGATGCGGCGCTTTTTCACCGGCGCGGAAGGACGGGCGAAGGGAGACTTCTTGCTCTCCTTCACTTCCTGCTCTTCCTCTTCGGTCACGTCGTCCTCATCCTCCTCTTCCTTGACGGGAACAGGCTTGCGCTCGGCAGCCTTGAAGGCGCCGGCACGGCGAGCGGAGAAATCGGGGGCCTGGACGTTGCCCCGCTTGGGACGGAAATTCTCTTCCACGGTCTCTTCCACATCTGTGGCTTCCGCTTCAGCATCCACTTCCGGCTGCTCCCTCAGGTTCGCGGCGCAAACCTTGCAGAAGGTGGCGTGGTCGGGATTGTAAGCCCCACATTTTTTACAGATCATAGAATAAGCCTCCTTGGACATATTTACATAGAAACAGTTTAAATTATAGGATACCATTGTTGAGGTTTTGTTGCCGATACATGACGAATGTGTAAACAATTGTGACGTTCCCTTCTTTTTTTCGTTGTGCCCGGAAGGATAGTGTGGTATAAATAGGAATCGCCACACTCGGTAACTCTGTCGGTGCGTACTGCATACCATAGAGTATACTTGCGTCAGGATGGAATTTTGCATGATCTATTTGGATAACAGCGCGACCACGCGCACGCTGCCGGAGGCTGCTGAGGCCGCCATGGCTGCCATGACCGGGGATTTCTTCAACCCCGCCGCTGCCTACGCCTACGGTGCGCGGACGGAAAAACGGGTGAATGTGGCCCGGACCGTCATCGCCCGGCCTCTGAAAGCGAAGCGGGAGGAGATCATCTTTACCTCCGGCGGCACGGAGAGCAACAACGCCGCTATCTTTGGCAGTCTCAAGGGCTGGCGCGGCCTCAAAAGGGTCATCACCACGGCGGTGGAACATCCCTCTGTGTTCGAGGCAGTCCAGTCCCTGCAGCAGAGCGGCGACGTGGATATCGTGATCCTGCCGGTGAACGAGCAGGGGTATCCGGATATGAACGCTTTGAGGGACGCGCTGTCGGAGGACACCGCCCTGGTGTCCATGATGCACGTGAACAACGAACTGGGAACGGTGACGGACCTCGCTCCCGTGGCCCGGCTTGTCCGCCGCTATGCGCCCCGTGCCATCTTCCACGCGGACGGCGTCCAGGCGTACATGAAGGTGGACACGGTGAACCTGGGGGTGGACCTGTACTCCATCTCCGCCCACAAGTTTCATGCCCCCAAGGGGGTGGGCGCCCTCTACAAGCGGACCGGCGTCCGCTTCGCCGGCGGCCAGATCGGCGGCGGACAGGAGAACAACCTCCGCTCCGGCACCCTGAACGTGCCCGGCATTTTGGGCATGGAGCGGGCGGTCATGATCTACGAGCAGAACCTGTCCGCCTGGCGACAGAGCATGCGTGCCTGCAAGCGGCGGCTGTATGAGGACTTAATGACCATCCCGGATGTGGTCCTCAACGGGCCCTCCCTGGATGAGGCTGCGCCCCATATCTTGAACCTGTCCTTCCTGGGGGTCAGGGGAGAGGTGCTCCTTCACGCCTTGGAGCAGTTCGACGTCTGCGTGTCCACCGGCTCCGCCTGCGCCGCCCGGAAGGCGGGGAAGAACCGCATCCTGACCGCGGCGGGCATCATCGGCCCCCGGCAGGAGGGGGCCATCCGCTTCAGCCTCTGTCCCTTCAATACCCTGGAGGAGATGGATCGGGCCGCTCAGATCGTTTCCGAACAGGTGAAGTTTTTAAGAAAGTACAGGAGAAGGTAAGATGAATAGCAGTGCACTGGTCGTCAAATACGCGGAGATACATCTCAAGGGGCTCAACCGCCCCTTCTTTGAGCGCAAGCTGGTGGAGAAGATAGAGGAAGCCCTGGCCGATGTCCGGCCCCGGGTGGTGCGGGAGCAGGGGCGCATCTTCGTCTACGATCTGCCCGAGGATCACTTGGAAGAGTACGCCCAGCGGCTCCAAAAGGTCTTCGGCATCCATTCCGTGTCCATCGCCGCCTGCGGAGAAAAGACCTGGGAGGACGTTCGCGCCCTGGGCATCCGCCTTATGGCCGCCTATCGGGATGAGCAAAAGACCTTCAAGGTCTTCGCCCGTCGGGCGGACAAGCGGTTCCCCATGACCTCCGAGATGATCTGCCGGGAGCTGGGCGGGGAGCTGCTCCAAGCCTATCCCAATTTGAAGGTGGACGTGCATCATCCCGAAATCCCGTTGACCGTGGAGATCCGGCAGGACAAGGCCTTCCTCTATACCGGGGAGATCCCCTGCGCCGGCGGCATGCCCGTGGGCACCAACGGGAAGGCCATGCTCCTCATCTCCGGCGGCATCGACAGCCCCGTGGCGGGGTACATGATCGCCAAGCGGGGCGTGTCCCTGGCGGCCATACATTTTTACAGCTACCCCTATACCAGCGAGCGGGCCAGGGACAAGGTGGTGGAGCTGGCCCAGATCGTCTCCCAGTACGCCGGGGCCTTCGACCTCTATCTGGTGCCCTTCACTGAGATCCAGACCACCATCTACGACAAGTGCCCCTCCTCCGAGACCACGGTCCTCATGCGGCGACTGATGATGAAGATCGCCGAGCGCACCGCCCGCGCCTGTGGGGCTTTGGCCCTCATCACCGGGGAGTCCATCGGTCAGGTGGCCAGTCAGACCATCGAAAGCCTGGCCGTCACCAACGACGCGGTGGACATGCCCGTGTTCCGGCCCCTCATCGGCTTTGACAAGGAGGAGATCATCGAGCGAGCCAAGAAGATCGGCACCTTCGAGACCTCCATCCTGCCCTACGAGGATTGCTGCACCGTGTTCGTGCCTCAGCATCCCGTGACCCGGCCCCAGGTCCAAAAGCTCAGGGAGAGCGAAGCGCTGGTGGATTTTGAGCCCATGATCGAAGAAGCCGTCCGTAACACGGAGGTCATTCGGATTTCACACAATGTTTCCTATTGATGACTTTGATTTATGGTATACTAACATAAATTCCTGGAAAGGAGAGCAATTTTTATGAAATCGATCACTCGTTTTATCGGCGTAGTCGTGCTCGTCGCGGTCCTGGCCGGTTTCGTTCTGTTCAAGCTGAATGAAAGGGGGTTCATCTCCGGGAACCTGTCCCACTGGGTCACGGTCATGACCGAGCACATTACCGGCATCAAGAACGACACGGAGAACTTCCTCCATGAGGAGGGCTATCTGCTGCCCACGGTCACCGTGGACCCCAACGCCGTTCCGGTGACCCCGCCTCCGTCCCCTACATATTGAGAACACCATTGAGCAGGCGATATGCCTGCTCATTTTTGTATTAAAGAAAAGGACAGGAAGCATCCTGCCCTTTTGCATTGGTCGGAGTGTAATTATAGGATCTGGAAAAATCCAGTCATATCAATGGTTTCAAGCAGTAAGCAAGAGGTTGTTATCCTAAGAGAAAACAATTTTAACGCCACCGCCCAGTTTTGAGCGGCGGCTTATTCTTTTATAAACTTTTCAAAAGCAAATTTCCGTATATTAGGGTAAGCTGACTTGTCAACCTGCCTGGCAGCAGTAACAAGGCCACGTAGACGCTGACGACTTTTTTTATCAGTAGGATTATTGCGAAGATATGGTGGCTTCAATTACCCGCAAGTCCTTTTCGTCCAGCGAGTTTAGCATCACATCAATGCGCTTGCGGCAACTGTTTTCCGGGTATTTCTCCGGGAAGAAAAACTGATCCACGGAAATATCAAACATTGTCATCATCTGATAAAAGGCATTGAGGCTGGGATGCTGGCCGTTGTTCTCGTTATACATGATCGTGCGCGGAGTGCGGTCAATGACATAGGCCAAGTCCTCCTGTGTCATCCCTTTTGCTTCACGCGCCCGCTTGATAGCAAGCCCTATTGGAGTAAAATCTAATCGTCGTTCATCTCGTTCTATTTTCATAATATCACCTAATGTAATTGTACATTTCGGGTTATATTATTTGAACGAATTGCATTTTCATGTAAATGACTATTTAATTTCATCTGCTCAACATTAAAATTTCGGGTAAGGTCAAGTAGAGCATGTTAATAGCTCTTCTTCTTTTGAAAGCTAAAGGCTCCTCACGTTACTCCTATAATTCCTTGACATATCAGTCCACACATGATAATATCTATATGACCGATTTAGTATTTTAAGTCATACATGGGGGCGGTTTTATGCCAAGAGGATTTTCGGATCGAGAAAAAGAAAAAATCAGAACGAGTCTGCTGCAAGAATGCAAAGAAAGCTGGACAAAACATGGGTACAAAAAGACCAGCGTAGATGATTTGTGTAAAATGGTAGGTATCTCAAAAGGGGCGTTCTATCTGTTCTTCCAGTCCAAGGAGGCTCTGTTTTGTGAGGTGCTATGCTCTGTACAGGAAGAAATCAACGATATGGTTTATGAAATACTGGAAACGAACAGGGGCCGACAAGGCGTTGCGGAAGCCCTCAAAGCAACATATAGAGAATATGATAATAATAATTTCCTGTATCAATCAGATAGCAACGACTTCACCGTTTTGATGAATAAGGTTTCGGAGGAACAGGCGAAACGGATTGTTGCGGCCACGGAAAAGAACAAGGCGCTTTTCTTGGATAATCCATATTTGAAATTTAAGGTGAATCCACAAATTGCGCTCTCTATTATCTACTCCTTGATAATGACCATAAAAAACAAAAGCGTTCTTCCATGCAATCATCTGGAGACATTTGATTTTATGGTAGACCATCTGATTGGCGATTTGTATGAATAGGTTTTGTTGAACATCAAGCGATTCATTGGAGGTAATATGAAAATCGACATTGTGAAACAGCGGGATAATTTAGAGGTGGCCGTTATCCATAGTGATAGTGTCATCATTAAGGATGTATCATCTGCTTTGGATTTTATCATGGGCGTTAAATATGAAACGGGCTGCACCAATATTGCGATCAACAAGGGAGCGATTACTGATGATTTCTTCGTATTAAGTACTTGCCTTGCGGGTGAGATTTTGCAGAAGTTCATCAACTATGGTATTCGATTTGCGATATACGGTGATTTTTCGCACTATACAAGCAAGCCCTTAAAAGATTTCATTTACGAAAGCAACAAAGGAAAAAATGTATTCTTTCAGCCGAGCGCTGACCTTGCCGTTGATATGCTATCTGGACATTCAGCAAAAAAGCGTAGATATAGCTTTGAACGATAGGCGGCGGGAGGTATGAACTATGGAAAATGTAAATGTATCCGAATGGATACTCTGCATCCGGGATCGGCTGCTATTCGACAAACAAGGCGTAACTTATTTTTGAACAAATAAAAAAAGCGGAGTGTCCATTACAGGATACTCAGATCCTATAAGGACACTCCGCATGGTCTGGGTGAGAAGATTTGAACTTCCGGCCTCGGGGCGGACTGCCGTTGCTGCGCAACGTCTTGCCGCCCGTTGATCTTCTTTTTGACCATTCACAG
>CADCJW010000001.1:0-274652 GCA_902801845.1 uncultured Eubacteriales bacterium | reverse complement strand
GATCTTCTTTTTGACCATTCACAGGATGGTCAAAATTGCGCTTCGCGCAACCGAAGATCAACCCCTCTTAGGGTTCAAGAGGCCGGAAGTCCATGATCTTAACTCAAAAGAAAAAGCAGGGATAAACCCTGCTTCTTCTTTTGGTCTGGGTGAGAAGATTTGAACTTCCGGCCTCTTGAACCCCATTCAAGCACGCTACCAAACTGCGCTACACCCAGAAATATGCGGTCGTTCTTTCGACCGTGCCTAATATTAGCATCGGCACAGGAAAAAGTCAAGCTCTTTTTTGATACACCAATTTTTTGCCCGACGCAGCCTTTTATGCGAAAAATTTACAGGAACGGGCAGGGAAGGCCGTCTCCTGCAAAAGGAAATAGGGATTGTTGAAAAACAACGAAAATATTTCTTGATATCAAAAATGTTGATTGAAATATTATCACATTTAGACTATACTAAAGAAAAAAATGCGGAGCGTTACGATCGTGGACAGAACGGATATACAGATCCTGACTTGCCTGCAGGAGAATGCCAGAATGAATGCCTCCACCATTGCCGAGCGGGTGAACCTTTCCACTTCGGCGGTGATCGAGCGCATGCGAAAAATGGAGAACAGCGGATGTATCGAGCGGTACACCGCTATTTTTAGTGAAGCCGCCATGGGGCGGGACGTGTCCGCCTTCATCTCGGTGGGCATGGAGCATCCTAAATACGTGGAAGGGTTCGTGCGCACCATCAATGGCCACAAGGACATCATTCAATGCTACTACATGGCGGGGGACTTCGATTTCCTGCTGCATGTGGTGACCGCCTCCACCAGCACGCTGACCGGTGTGCTGGAGGATATCAAGCGCATCCCCGGCGTCAGCATGACACGGACGCATCTGGTGCTGCGGACGGACAAAAACATTTTGTCCCCGCTGCCGGAAGCGACGAAATAAACTAAAATAATTCACGGAGGAAAAACAAATGATCATCGGTATCCCCAAAGAAATCATGCACGGCGAGCGCCGTGTGGCTGCAACTCCTGAAACCGTGGCGAAGTTCGTCAAGGACGGCGCCAAAGTGCTGGTGGAGAATGGTGCCGGTGTGGGCGCGTTCTTTGCGGACGGCGCCTATGCGGCGGCCGGCGCCGAGATGGTGGCGGACGTTGCCGACCTGTACAAACGGGCGGACGTGATTTTGAAGGTCAAGGAGCCTCTGTTCAATGAGGAGAAGGGCTGCTCCGAGATCGACATGATGCATGCCGGCCAGTACATCATCACCTTCATCCATCCCGCTTCCCCCGTGAACCATCAAATGGTGAAGGACATGGCCAAGAAGGGCGTCATCGGCCTCACCCTGGACGGTGTGCCCCGTATCTCCCGGGCCCAGAACATGGACGCGCTGACCTCCATGAGCACCGTGGCCGGCTATAAGGGCATGCTCATGGCCGCTTCCGATCTTGAGAAGTTCATGCCCCAGATCTTCTGCGCCGTGGGCATGATCAAACCCTGCAACGTGTTGGTCATCGGCGTGGGCGTGGCGGGCCTCCAGGCTCTCGCCACCGCCAAGCGCCTTGGCGCCGTCACCTACGCCGCTGACATCCGTCCTGCGGCCATGGAGCAGGCCAAGTCCCTGGGCGCCAAGCCCGTGGAGCTGGGCGTTCCCGCTGAGGAAGCCATCGCGCCGGGCGGCTATGCTCTGAAGCTCCCCGCCGCCACGTTGGAGAAGGAGCGCAAGGCCCTCGCCGAGGTGCTGCCCAATATGGACGTGGTATTCTGCTCCGCCCTGATCCCCGGGAAGCTCGCTCCCGTGGTCATCACCGAGGACATGGTCAAGACCATGAAGGAAGGCTCTGTCATCGTGGATATTGCCATCGACCAGGGCGGCAACTGCGCCATCACCCCTGCGGGCACCCGGGAAGTGAAGCACGGGGTGGTCCTGGAAGGCATCAAGAACATCCCCGGCATGCTGGCCGCCAGCTCCACCTGGATGTTCGCCCAGAACATCTACAACCTGACTAAGTTCCTCACCCATGATGGTGAGATCAAGCTGGACATGAACGACGAGATCGTCAAGTCCATCCTGGTCACTCTCAACGGCGAGATCGTCCACGCGGGCGCTCTCGAGGCCATGGGCCTGAAATAAAGGAGGTATCCCTTGCATCCGTTGATCCTTGTGGGCATCTTCATCGTCTCCAGCGTGCTGGGGTACGTACTCATCAAAAATGTGCCCAGTCTGTTGCATACGCCTCTCATGTCCGGCATGAACGCCCTCTCCGGCGTGACCGTGCTGGGAGCTATGATCGCCGTAGCCACCGCCGCTTTCACGGGCAGCAAGATCCTGGCGGTGATCGCCATCGCCCTGGCCATGCTGAATGTGGCGGGCGGCTTCCTGGTGACCCACCGGATGCTGCTCATGTTCGGCCACAAGAAGGATAAGGAGGAGAAGGAAGCATGATCGATTCCGTCTACTATATCCTCTGTATCGTTCTGGCGGGGCTGGTGCTGCTGGGCATCTCCATGATGAGCAAGGTGAAGACCGCCCTGTGGGGCAACCTGCTCTCCTGCGCCTGCATGGCGGCCGCCATCGTGCTGACCATCGTCCGCTATGATTTCAGCGGCAAGTGGCTTTGGCTTTTGGTGGGCCTGGTGCCCGCGGCCATCGCCGGCGCGATCCTCGCCAAGCGGGTGAAGATGATCGAAATGCCCCAGACCGTGGCCATACTCAATGGCTTCGGCGGCGCGGCCTCCGCTTTGGTGGCGGCAGTCACTCTCACCGACGGGAAGGCCATCGGTGCTTTTGAAGCCGTCACGGCGGGCATCGCCCTCATCATCGGCATGGTGACCCTGCTGGGCAGCATCCTGGCTGCCGGCAAGCTGGCCAAGTGGTTCAACCAGCGTCCCGTGATCCTGAAAGGCCATACGGGGCTGGTGCTTATCTGCGGCATTCTGGCCGTCCTGTGCGTCCTGCCCCTGGTCACTTGCCAGGGGGACAACGGGAAGCTCATCCTGTTCACTCTGCTGTGCGCGGCCCTGGCCGGCGCCTTCGGCTGGCTCTTCGTGCTGCGGGTGGGCGGCGCTGACATGCCCATCACCATAAGCCTGCTGAACTCCCTCTCCGGCGTGGCCGGCGGCATTGCAGGCATGGCCATCGGGGAGCCCTTGCTGGTGGCGGTCGGCGGCATCGTGGGCGCCTCCGGTCTGATCCTGACGGAGGTCATGTGCCGGGCTATGAACCGGAAGCTCTCCGCCATCCTCACCGGCGCTACCACCGTGTCCGCGGCCCCCAAGGCGGCGGAACCCGCCCCCGTGGAGGCGGAGAAGGAGGAAGCCCCCGTGGAGGAGGCCGCTCCGGTGGTGGACAAGGCAGCGGAGGAGCAGAAGGTGTTCGATGCCTTCAAGGCCGCCCAAAACGTGATCATCGTGCCGGGCTACGGCATGGCTTTGTCCCAGGCGCAGTATGCCGTTCGGGAATTGAAGGACGCTCTGGAAGCCCATGGGGCCAAGGTGCGCTTCGCCATCCATCCCGTGGCTGGCCGTATGCCTGGTCACATGAACGTGCTCCTCTGCGAGGTGGACATCCCCTATGAGGATCTCTTCCAGATGGAGGACATCAACGATGACTTCAAGGATGCCGACGTGACGCTGGTCATCGGGGCCAACGACGTTATGAACCCGGCCGCCAACACCGCCGAGGGCACGCCTATCTACGGCATGCCGGTGTTGAACGTGGGCGATTGCAAAAACGTGGTCATCTGCAACTTTGACTTGAACCCTGGCTATGCCGGCGTTCCCAACCCGCTGTACGAGCGGACCGAGGGTGTGGCGCTGCTCATCGGCGACGCCAAGGAAAGCCTGACCAAGCTGAAGGAAATGCTCTGATCGAAACGAAGCACAAGGGGACCGTCCGCATGCGGGCGGTCCTCTTTCTTTTGCTTGCGGGATGTGGTATACTCAAACAAAATGGATGGGGGAGAAGGATATGAGAAAGCTTTGGATCGATACGGATACGGCCTCCGACGACGCCGTCGCTCTGCTGATGGCCCTTCGGGAGCCGTCTGTCGAGGTGCTGGGCATCAGCGTGGTCATGGGCAACGTGAGCTTGGAGCGAGCCGTGCGCAACGCACTCATCTCTGTGGAGCGGGCCGGGACCTATGCGCCGCCCGTGTACGCGGGAGCCAGGAAGCCCCTGTATCGGGACACGGACTTTGCCGTGGTTTGCCACGGCGTGGACGGCCTTTCCGATCGAGGGTATCCCGATCCGATTTTGCAGGCGGCGGCAGGGAACGCCGTGGACGCCATGCTGGATTGTGCGCGAAAGCATCCCGGTCAGGTGGAGCTGGTCACTTTAGGACCCCTTACCAACGTAGCCTCCGCTGCATTCAAGGACCCGGAGGGGTTCAAATGCTTCCGGTCCATCACCGTCATGGGCGGGGCATTGCGGATGCCTGGTAACTGGAGCCCGGTGGCTGAGTTCAACATCATCGTGGATCCGGAGGCGGCGGAGGCGGTGTTCCACGCCGGCGTTCCGGTGATCCTGGCCCCCTTCGAGATCTGCACCGGGGACAGCCTGTTTTTGCAGGAGGATCGGGATCGGTTGGCTGCCGCTTCCGACGCTGGGGCCTTTGCCGTGGACTGCAACCGGGTGCTCATCGAGTACGGCAAACGGCTGGGCCTCAACGGCCTGTGCCTCGCTGATCCGGCGGCCATGGCGGTGGTCCTTTGGCCAGAACTGATCCGGGAGCAGCAGGAGACCTATCTTTGTGTGGAGACGGCGGGGAAGTATACCACGGGCATGGTCGTCTATGACTACATCGACCATCTGCACCGGCCCCACAACGGAACGGTGGTCCAAAGGATCGACGGCCCTGCTTTCAAGGAGCGAACGATCCGTTGTTTATCATAAAAATATATTTTATATTTGACAGATCGCAATCGATGTCGGGGGATTAACCTCCGAATCGTACATTGACAAGAGGGACTTTTTTGATACAATAACTCCCGCGTTCTGCCGAAAAAAGACAGGACCGCGCTTTTGGCCCATCGCGATCCCCTGTGGAAACGGGATGGGATAAAGCATCGGCGCATGAGAACCTATTCGATCCTCTCCTCCAGTTGATCGCTCAATCATTGGACCGAGTCCTTGGATTCGGCTCCGAAGCGGATCGGGTCACGTCTCCATGCGCCGATGCTTTTTTGGTTGAGATCACAGGTGGACTCCTGATTCGCTGCTTTGCCCCTTGACGATTGGCACGCAAAAAAAGTATACTATCTCTAAAGGGACGGCGGATACGCCGGTATCGTCCGTTTCCTTTCAGGTGCACAGGAGGAAGGAGCCATGAAAAAAACGATCATCACCATCAGTCGGGAATTTGGCAGCGGCGGCAGGACCATCGGCCATCAGGTGGCCGAGAAGCTGGGGTATCCCTATTACGATAAGGAGCTCATTAAGACCGTGGCGGAGAAGACCGGCTTCGATCCCAACTATGTGGAGGAATACGGGGAGTATTCCCCGGGGAAATCTTTGCTTTCCCTGCTGTCCTCCTACACGGGCACCCACGGCACCATGGGGGGCATGAGCGTCTACGACTTTCTCTACGTGGTCCAGCGCAAGGCCATCCTGGAGGTGGCGGAGCAGGGGCCCTGCGTCATCGTGGGGCGGTGCGCCGACTATATTTTGAAGGATCGGGAGGACGCGCTGCACGTGTTCATCCATGCGGATGAAGCCTTCAAGGCGGAGCGGATCGTGCGCCTCTATGGCGAGAGTGAGAAAAAGCCAGAGGAGCGGTTGAAGGAGAAGGACACCAAGCGGGCCGTGAACTACAAGCATTTCACGGACAGGACCTGGGGCGATTGTCGGAATTACGATCTGTCGCTCAACAGCGGGAAGCTGGGCATCGACCACTGCGTGGAGCTCATCGTGCAGCTGGCCAACGAGGAATAAAACCTACTGGATCGGCCCGAGAGCATCGGGCCGGTCATTTTTTTGGAAATGAGCGGTTTCCAGTTGAAAATATGAATAAAGTGTGATAATATATCTCTGCTTGTGGAAACACAAATTCATTAGGGAGGAAGACTATGAACAAGAAAGTATTTGCTTGTCTGCTGGCTGTCGTGATGCTGCTGGGCCTAGTTTTGGTGCCCGCTGCCGCCAAGGCCGAGGGTGAGGAAGCGAAGGATATCGTGATCCTCTACACCAACGACGTGCACTGCGGCATCACCGACGGCATGGGTTATGTGGGTGTTGCCCGCGTAAAGGCTGCCTACGAGGCTGCCGGCAAGGAAGTCATCCTGGTGGACAACGGCGACGCTCTCCAGGGTGACATCATCGGCACCCTGAGCAAGGGCGAAGCCATCGTCGAGCTCATGAACGCCATCGGCTATGACGTGGCCACCATCGGCAACCACGAGTTCGACTATGGCATGGAGCAGTTCAACAAGAACGTGGAGCTTGCCAAGTTCAAGTATGTATGCTGCAACTTCCTGAATGATGATGGGAATGCGGTCCTGGAGCCCTATACCATCCTCGAGAAGGCGGGCAAGAAGATTGCCTTCGTGGGCATCGACACGCCTCAGACCTTTGCCTCCTCCACGCCCACCTATTTCCAGGACGGCGAGGGCAACTGGATCTATTCCTTCTGCGAGGGCAACAATGGTCAGGATCTGTATGACAAGGTCCAGGCTACCGTGGATGCCGCTCGCGCTGAGGGCGTCGACTACGTGATCGCGCTGGCTCACCTGGGCATCGACGCCAGCAGCTCTCCTTGGACCTCCTCCGAGCTCATCGTGAACACCACCGGTATCGACGCTGTTCTGGATGGCCATTCCCATAGCGTCATCAGCGGGGAGAAGGTGAAGAACAAGGACGGCAACGAAGTCATCCTGACTTCCACCGGCACCAAGCTGGAGAACGTGGGCATCTTTACCATCGATGGCGAGGGCAACATGTCCTCCATGTTGCTGGATACGGATGCCATCAAGTTCATGAGCGCCGTCGGGGCCCTGACGGAGGACAACGGCGCAAGCGAAGCCGTGCAGGCTGCCATCGACAAGAATGAAGAGCTGGTGAACACCGTCGTGGCCAAGACCGGCGTGACGCTGACCACCACCGATCCTGTGGCCGTGGATGAGAAAGGTAATCCCGTCCGTATCGTCCGCAGCCAGGAGACCAACCTGGGCGATCTGTGCGCCGATGCCTATCGTGCCATGGGAGAGTCGGACATCGCCTTCGTCAACGGCGGCGGTATCCGTGCGAACATTGCCGAGGGTGACATCACTTACGGACAGATCATCAAGGTCCATCCCTATGGCAACGCCCTGTGTGTGGTGGAAGCTACCGGTCAGGAAGTGCTGGATGCCCTTGAGCTTTCCGTGGCCAGCCTGCCCGCTGAGTTCGGCGGATTCCTCCAGGTCTCCGGCCTTAAGTTCACCGTGGATACCAGCATCGCCTCCACTGTGGAGAAGGATGAGAAGAAGATGTTCGTGAAGGTCACCGGTGAGCGTCGGGTCCAGGATGTGGAGGTCCTCCAGGAGGACGGCTCCTATGCTCCCATCGATCCCAACAAGACCTATACCGTGGCTTGCCATAACTACCTGTTGAAGTCCGCGGGCGACGGCTACACCATGTTCACAGACAATACCCTTCTGCGGGACGAGGTTATGCTGGACAACCAGGTCCTGATCAACTACATCGTGGATGTGCTGGGCGGCACCGTCGGCTCTGAGTATCTGGAGCCTTACGGCCAGGGCCGTATCACCATCAAGTAAACAAACTCCTTTGGCACTTCGAAGCGGCGGGTTTTTCCCGCCGCTTTTTCGTGCCCGGCATTGACAGAGCGGGTGGAAAATGATAGTATAACATGCTCAAAATGAACGAATGACAGGAGAGAGAACGATGCCTGCTTGCTTTACATCCGAATCTGTGACGGGGGGACACCCGGACAAGCTTTGCGACAAGACCGCCGACGCCATCCTGGACGCCATCCTTGCCCAGGACGACGGGGCCCGTGTGGCCTGCGAGGTATTCGCCAATACAGACCACATGCACATCATGGGGGAGATCACCAGCACCGCCCGGGTGGACTATGAGGCCATCGCCCGTCGGGTGATCCGGGAGACAGGGTATACCGAGCATGGCCGCGGCTTTGACTGCGACACCGCCGTGATCGACGTTTCCCTGAATCATCAGTCTCCGGATATCGCCATGGGCGTGGACAATGTGGACCCCCTGGAGATCGGCGCCGGGGATCAGGGCATGATGTTCGGCTTTGCCTGTCGGGAGACGGAAAACTACATGCCCCTGCCCATCGAGCTGTCCCATCGGCTCACCCGGCGGCTGGAAACGCTCCGTCGGGACGGCACGCTGCCCTTTTTGCTGCCGGACGGCAAGTCCCAGGTGACGGTGGAGTATCGGGACAACGTGCCCAGCCGCATCCTGGCCGTGGTCCTTTCCGCCCAGCATAAGGAAAGCATCGACATCGAGACCCTTCGGGCGCTGCTCAAGGAGCAGGTGATCCTGCCCGCTTTGCCTCCAAACATGCTGGGGGACTGGACGGAGTTCTTCATCAATCCCACCGGTCGGTTCGTGGTGGGCGGCCCCGCAGGGGATACGGGCCTCACCGGACGCAAGATCATCGTGGACACCTATGGCGGCTATGCCCGTCACGGCGGCGGCGCCTTTTCCGGGAAGGATCCCACCAAGGTGGATCGCACCGGCGCATACATGGCCCGGTATCTGGCTAAAAACATCGTGGCCGGCGGCTACATGGACCGCTGCGAGGTCCAGCTATCCTACGCCATCGGCGTTTCTCGGCCCACCAGCATCCGCATCGAGGACTTCGGCACCGCCCATATCAACGACGTGGGCGCCATGAAGGACCACATTATGGAGACCGTGGACCTCAGGCCCATGGCTATCATCAACCGCTTCGGCCTCCGCCGTCCCATCTATGGGAAGCTGGCCTCCTACGGCCACTTCGGCGAGAATGCCAAGGACATGCCCTGGGAGCGGCTGGATCTGGGGCTGTGAGCCGAGGAGGACATGACTGGATGAAAAACGGAAGGAAAGCGTTTTCTCTTCTGCTCGCATTGCTGTTGCTTTTGTCCCTGCCCTTGATCGCTCGCGCAGAAGGGGAGAAACAACCCCAAAAGGCGCAGGATCTGTCGAAGTTTGTCCGGTTTGAAAGCTGCGGGCACGCGGATCTGGAGGGCAAGCTCTTCCGGTTAGCGTTGACCTGCCCGGAAACATTTTTGCCCTACGAGCGATTCAACATCAGCTGGGACCCTTCCGTGGATGCCCACTGGCTCTGCATCCAGTGGGAGAAGATGCCGGAGCACGTCCGCCTGCTGCAGTATGATCAAAACGATGCCCTTCTTTCAGAAACTGCCGTCGGCGAGGAATACGACACCATCCTGCCCCTGACTGCCGACACAGTGAAGGTCTCCTTCCTGACGGAACGGCGGGGCATGACCATCGCCCATATGGGTCTTTATTCCGACGGCGTGCTGCCGGACCCTTTCTATCCCTGGAAAAAAGCGTCTGGGCATTTGGACTATCTGCTGATCTCCACCCACCCGGATGACGACACCCTGTTCATGGGCGGTATCATCCCCACCTACGGGGCGGAGCAGGGCTATGTGGGCACGGTGGCGTACGTGACCACCCCCAGCCGGCTGCGGGTCAACGAGGCCGTCATGGGCGTGTGGGCCATGGGCTCGGAGTATTATCCGTTTTTCCTGGATTTTTGTGATTTGAACAATCAGCGCAGCGAAGAAGCCCGCAACAAATTCCCCCAGGAGGCGGTCACCTTGGCCGTGGTCCGGCTCCTGCGGCAGCAGCGGCCACTGGTGGTCTTCACCCACGATGTGAACGGGGAATACGGCCATTGGCAGCATAAGATCGTTTCCGCCGCCGTGCAGGAGGCGTGTAAGCTTTCGGCGGACGAATCCTTTGATCCTGCCTCTGTCCAGGCCTACGGCGTTTGGGAGGTGAAGAAGTGCTACATCCACCTCTATCCCGAAAACCCACTGGTCATGGATATCTCCACGCCTCTTGCCTCCATGGGGGGAAAGACGGCGTTGGAGGTGGCCAGCGCGGCCTTTGCCAAGCATCGGTCCCAGCAGAACGGCCGTCATTTGATCCCGGCGGTGGATGATGCCTTGACCATGAACCGCTTCGGCATGGCCTATGGCACGGTGGAGGCAGGGGAGGACGTGTTTGACAACATCGATCCCGCGCTCCTGGTGGCCAACATGAATTAGAAGTCCTCTTCGGACCCGATGCATGATCATTGCAAAAAAGCTCGGCTTCTTGCCGAGCTTTTTGTATGTGGTTTGTTTCGTTCAATTGGCGAAGTAGTGGCTGTCCTTCTGGAGCACGTCGTGGGCGCCGCCCTCCACCATGGAGGCGGGGGAGACCAGCGTCAGGCGGGCTTTTTCCCGGAGCTCCGCGATGGTGGTGGCACCGCAGTTGCACATGGTGGAACGGACCTTGTGGAGCGTGGTCTCCACGTTGTTGTGGAGGGGACCGGCGTAGGGCACGTAGGAATCCACGCCCTCCTCAAAGGTCAGCTTCTTGTCGCCGCCGTTGTCATAGCGCTGCCAGTTTCGGGCCCGGGCGCTGCCTTCGCCCCAGTATTCCTTCATGTAGCTGCCGTTGATGAGCACCTTGTTGGTGGGGCTCTCATCGAACCGGGCGAAGTACCGGCCCAGCATGCAGAAGTCCGCGCCCATGGCCAAAGCCAGGGTCACGTGATAGTCCTGGACGATGCCGCCGTCGGCGCAGACGGGCACGTAGATGCCGGTCTTTTTCAAATATTCGTCCCGGGCCGCCGCCACATCCTGGACCGCTGTGGCCTGGCCCCGGCCGATGCCCTTGGTTTCCCGGGTGATGCAGATGCTGCCGCCGCCGATGCCCACCTTCACGAAGTCGGCGCCCGCCTCTGCCAGGAAGCGGAAGCCGTCCCCGTCCACCACGTTGCCGGCGCCGATCTTTACGGTGTCGCCGTAATTCTTGCGGACGAAGTCGATGGTCCGCTGCTGCCACTCGGTGAAGCCCTCGGAGGAGTCGATGCAGAGGATGTCCGCGCCCGCTTCGATGAGGGCGGGGATCCGCTGCTCATAGTCCCGGGTGTTGACGCCCGCGCCCACCACGTACCGCTTGTGAGCGTCCAAAAGCTCCAGGGGGTTGTCCTTGTGAGCGTCGTAGTCCTTGCGGAACACGAAGGAGGACATGCAGCCGTTCTTGGTGATGACGGGCAGGGTGTTGAGCTTGTGCTCCCAGATGATGTCGTTGGCCTCCTTCAGGCTCACGCCCTCGTAGGCGTAGACCAGGGAGGAGAAAGGGGTCATGAACTCCCGGACCGGGGTGTCGAGGCTCATACGGCTCACCCGATAATCCCGGCTGGTGACCATGCCCACAAGCTTGCCGTCAGGACTGCCGTCCTCGGTTACGGCGATGGTGGAATGGCCGGTGCGTTCCTTGAGCGCGAGCACGTCCCCCAAGGTGGAGTCCGGGGTCACGTTGGAGTCGCTGCGCACGAAGCCGGACTTGCATTTTTTGACCGCCCGGACCATGGCGGCCTGGCTTTCGATGCTTTGGGACACGAAGATGAAGGATACGCCGCCTTCCCGGGCCAGGGCCGCGGCCAGCTTTTCGCCGGATACGGACTGCATCACCGCGGATACCAGGGGGATGTTCATGGAGAGGGCGGGCGCTTCGCCTGCCTTGAATTTGCACAGCGGGGTCACCAAAGAGACGTTCTGCGGCGTGCAGGCGGAGGAGGAATACCCAGGAACCAGCAGGTATTCGGAGAAGGTATGGGACGGTTCGCTAAAATAATAGGCCATATCGCCCTCCTGAAAGATGATTTGACTTAGTATACCTGTTTTGACGAAAAAAGGCAACCATAATGTGCAAAAATCATCCCTTAGTTTTTGGCCCTCTTCCCGCCAGCCATCAGGGAGAGGAGGAAGAGGAACCCGGCGGACAGGGCAGAGGACAGGGCGAGAGCCCACAGGGAGAGGGTTCGGGACAGCACTTGATCCCGGGCGGCGAACACGGGGGACAGGGCGGGGAACAGGGGAAAGAGGGCATAGCATAGTCCCCCCACCGCCGCTCCCAGAAGGAGCTTGCGCAGCAGGTAGGGCAGGAGCTTGAGATTTGGATAGCAGCACAAGGCTTGCAGCGCCAGGGAAAGGCCCCCGAAGGCGGCCGCGCCTGCCAAAAGGGCGGTTCTGAGGCGAAGGGATAGAGGCAGGGCGGCGATGGCTGCAGTGCCGGTGCTCACTTCCAGGAAGCCGGAGAGGGCAGCGGCGGCGAAGAGGTCCGTGACGCCGCGCCGAGCCAGGGATAGGAGGGTACAGGCAAACAGGATGCAGCCGCCGATGCGCAGCATATCCAGCATGCTTTCCTCGATGGCCGCTGAAAGAGCGTCCGGAAAGGAACAGAGGGCGGGACCCGCTTCTCGGTCCACAGAGCTCTTTTTTCCATGGGTCAACAGGGGAAGGGAGAGGCACAGGATGGGCCCATAAAATGCTGCGGCCATGGGGCAGAACAGGGCCTTGTTTTTCAATCGGTCAGATGCTATGATGGTGAGCAGAAACGCGGGGCTGATGCTGTTGACCAGGGGCAATAGCCGCTGCCCCATGCTGTCCGGCACGGTCCCGTCCCGGGTCAATGCGCCCATAAGCTTAGCCCCGTTAGGCGCGCCCGAGAGCAGAGAAAAGGCCATGGACGCCCCTAAGCGGCCCCTGTGACGGGGGAAAGCGGTGCGAAGCAGCCCCAGCTTTTCCGTCAGCTTCAGGCAGATGAAGCTGGGCAGGAGCGCCGGAAACACGCTGTTCCACCACAGGGAAAGGCCCGCCTTGGCTCCCGAAAGCGATTCGACGGGGAACAGCAGGATGAGGAGCAACAGCAGGAGCGAAACAAAGGGCAGCAAGCGTTTCATAGCACATAGTATGGAAAAAGGAGCGTAAGGATTCATGATACACGGAAAGAAGATAGGCCTTTGCCTGGGCTCCGGCGGCGCCCGGGGGCTTGCCCATATCGGGGTTTTGCAGGTTTTGGAGGAGAACGGGATCGTGCCCGACGTCATCTCCGGCTGCAGCGCGGGGGCCGTCTTCGGCTCTGTCTATGCCGCGGGAACGAACCTCTATCTGCTGGAAAAGTTTATGGGCACCGTGGAGGCGAGGGACGTAATGGACTTTGGCATCCCCATCCACGGCGGATTCTTGAGCGGGGACAGGATCGAGGAGATGGTCATGACCCTGACCCACAACCTTTCCTTCGGGGAGACGAAGATCCCCTTCGTGTGCGTCGCCACGGACCTGATCTCCGGTGAAAAGAAGGTGTTTGAGGAGGGGAAGCTCCACCGGGCGGTGCGAGCCAGCATGGCGGTGCCGGGAGTGTTCACGCCCGCGATGATCGACGGGAGCTATTACGTGGACGGCGGCGTGCTGGAGGAGCTGCCGGTGGGCGTACTGCGGGACCGGGGGTGTGACATGGTCATCACCTCCGATCTGGGGATCAAGCGGAACTTTTTCGACCCGGAGCACCCCTCGCCCATCGACATCCTGCGCCGGTCTTCCGACATCATGCAGGCCCAGATGACCATCCGTCAGGCGGACAAGGGGGACGTGGTCATCCGCCCCGACGCCTCCTTCATGGGGCTGCTCAACACCAACGGCTATGAGGAGAGCGTGGCCGCCGGACGTCAGAAGACCGTGGAAGCACTGCCCCGCATCTTCGAGCTGTTGGGCATGGATCCCCCAAAACTGGAGCAATGAAAAAGCCTCCGTCTGGGAGGCATGGAAAGGGTATCGGAATATTCAAACCAATATGGCCGCTTCGCTGTCCCGGTGGAGCGGCTTTCTCAATGCGTAGGAAAGGATGTCTGTGGACAGGGCGTCCACCCGCAGGGATTCACGGGCCACATCGGTGCATTTGCTGATGTCGGAGTTGCGCATGATGAGGGGCGTTTTGCTGATGCTGGCGATGGCGGATAAAAGGGAACGGGCGTCTCGCCGAAGTCCCAGCACCCGGAAGTAAAGGTTCCGGTCGTCGCTGGACATATCTTCCACCAGGTCCTCGCTCATGTCCAGCAAAGCGCTCATGCCGATGCGCTTCACCCGGGCCATGGTATAGCGCTTGGTCTTCACCGCTTCGAAGAAACTTTCCCCGTCCACGGCCGTGCGGGCAGCTTTCAGCAAATTCTGCTCGAAGCCTTCCTTTACGTCGGGCAGACTCCGCACGTCCTCCGGGCGCATGAGGCGGAACTTGTAGAGCATCATGTCGCTAACGTCGTTCACCGTCAGGGGGAACTGAGGGTCGAACTGCATGGCACCGGAGACGAACAGGGGCATGGTGGACAAAACCTGGCTGTTCCCCTCCCGGATGGCGGTGCGGATGGCGGTGGCGGAGGAGTAGTCCCCCGTCAAGAAGTCGTCGTTATAGCCGCCGCCGACGCGTTCGATGGGCACCGGATAGATCTCCGGAGCGTATTTGCGCAGGGAGCGGAGGTATTCCATGGCCAGGATGTTGTTGGGTTTAACCAGTTCGCTGAGAAGCTCCGGATCGGCGCCCATGTCCTGCAGCGCCTCGTACCGGGCCCGGGGGAAGCTTTCGCCCATCTTCAGGTGATACTGAAGATAGGATTTGAATTCCGCCGGCTCCTCTGCCAGATAGTCGGCCAGCTGGCTGAGCTTGCCGATGTCCCCCTGCTCCGCGCCGAAGGCCAGGTCCGTGACCAGCCCCGTGGCGTGGAGAAGGCGGACGGCCCCCTCTGCAAACCGTTCGGCGGAAGCGTTGGCAAAGACCGTAGGCAGCTCGATCACCAGATCCGCGCCGGCCTGCAGCGCCCATTCCGCCCGGGTGAACTTGTCCGTACAGGCGGGCTCGCCCCGCTGGACGAAGTTGCCCGACATGATGACGACGCAATAGGAGGCGCCGGTCTTCCGTTTCGCCTGCTCCAGATGATAGATGTGCCCGTTGTGCAGGGGATTGTATTCCGCGATAACGCCGACAACTCGCATGTTTTTGATCGCTCCTTTGCCGCCAAAGAAATATATGGCTGATTTTCTGAAAATAAGTATACCATTATTCCTTCGTTTGTGGTAGAATCGAATAGAAATTTATTTTGGAGGGTGAAAACGTCATGTCATCATTGATCGAAGGCATCAAAGCAAAAGCTAAAGCGAACAAGCAACACATCCTTCTCCCTGAGGGCGAAGAGGAGCGCACCGTCCAGGCTGCGGCCATCATCCGTGAGCAGGGCCTTGCGGACGTCACTCTGTTCGGCAAGCCCGACAAGATCGCCGCCATCGCCGCCAAGTACAATGCGGACATCGCCGGCATCGACATCATCGATCCGGAGAACCATGAGCTGTATCCCGCCTATGTGGAGAAGTTCTACGAGATGCGCAAAGCCAAGGGCGTCACCCCCGAGAAGGCTGCCGAGACCATGAAGGATCCTCTGTTCTACGCCGCCATGATGGTGAAGGACAAGAAGGCCGACGGCTTCGTCTCCGGCGCCATCAACACCACCGGCAACACCCTGCGTCCGGGCCTTCAGATCGTGAAGATGAAGCCTGGCATCAAGACCATCTCCAGCTTCTTCATCATGCAGGTGAAGGACAAGTCCTACGGCGAGGACGGCACCATCCTCTTTGGCGATTGCGCCATCAACATCAATCCTGATGCCGACCAGCTGGCGGAGATCGCCCTGTGCACCGCAGAGAACGCCAAGGTCCTGCTGGACTTCAAGGAGCCCCGGGTCGCCATGCTGAGCTTCTCCACCAGAGGCTCCGCCAAGCACGAGTATGTGGACAAGGTGGCCGCCGCTACCGCCAAGGTGAAGGAGCTGAATCCTGAGCTCATGGTGGATGGCGAGATCCAGGCCGACGCCGCTCTGGTGGCTAAGGTGGGCAACCTGAAGTGCCCCGGCAGCCCCGTGGCCGGCAAAGCGAATATCCTCATCTTCCCCGATCTGCAGGCGGCCAACATCGGCTACAAGCTGGTTCAGCGGCTGGGCGGCGCCGAGGCCATCGGCCCCGTGAGCCAGGGCTTCGCCGCGCCCATCAACGACCTAAGCCGCGGCTGTTCCATCGAGGACATCGTTTCCCTGGTGGCCATCACCGCCGTCCAGGCTCAGGGCATGAAGGAAGCATAATACAAGGAGGATCCTATGAAGAACATTCTCGTTATCAACGCCGGCAGCTCCTCCCTCAAGTACCAGCTCATCGACATCGACACCGAGACCGTCATCGCCAAGGGCCTTTGCGAGCGCATCGGCATCGACGGCAGCATGCTCACCTATAAGCCCGCCAACGGCGACAAGGTGGAGATCCAGAAGGATATGCCCAACCACGAAGTGGCCATCAAGATGGTCCTCGATATCCTGACCGACGCCAAGGTGGGCGTCATCAAGAACATGTCCGAGATAGCGGCTGTGGGCCATCGGATGGTCCATGGCGGGGAGAAATTCTCCGGCTCCGTCATCATCAACGACGACGTCATCGAAGCCATGAAGGAGTGCATCCCCCTGGGGCCTCTGCACAACCCCGCCAACCTGATGGGCATCGCGGGCTGCCAGGCCGCTTTGCCCAACACCCCCATGGTGGGCGTGTTCGACACCGCCTGGGGCCAGGGCATGGAGCCCTCCCACTTCATGTACGCTCTGCCCTACGAGCTCTATAAGGAGTATGGCGTCCGCCGCTACGGCTTCCACGGCACCTCCCATAAGTATGTCACGGGCCGCGCTCTGAAGCTGTTGGGCAACCCCAACGCCAAGGTCATCACCTGCCATCTGGGCAACGGTTCCTCCATCTCCTGCTCTGTGGCCGGCAAGTGCGTGGACACCTCCATGGGTCTTACGCCCTTGGAAGGGTTGCCCATGGGCACCCGCTGCGGCAGCATCGATCCCGCTATCCTGCCCTATCTCATGAAGCGGATGAACATCACCGCCGCTGAGATGGACACCATCATGAACAAGAAGAGCGGCATGCTGGGTATCTCCGGCGTGTCCTCCGACTTCCGTGATCTGGGTGCCGCCGCTGCCGAGGGCAACGAACGGGCGCAACTGGCCCTCGATATGTTCGTGTACGCCGTGAAGAAGTACATCGGCGCCTATGCCGCTGCCATGGGCGGGGTGGACGCCATCGTGTTCACCGCCGGCGTGGGCGAGAACGACAAGGGCGTCCGGGAAAAGGTCTTGGCCAACATGGAGTTCCTGGGCGTCATCCCCGATGTGGACTACAACCGGAACGGTCCTCGCGGCGAGGAGATCTGCATCAGCAAGCCTGAGAGCAAGGTCAAGGTCTTCGTCATCCCCACGGACGAGGAGATGGCCATCGCCCGCGACACCGCCGAGTTGGCCTGCTAACTTTCGACAAAACGCACTTGACGGGCTTCTTCCCCTTGCGGAAGGAGCCCGTTTTCGATACAATAGGGCCATGAAGTTTGTTTGCAGCCATCCAATCGAATACGATCCGGAGCAGGTGGAGCGCCTTTCCAAACAGTTCCGTCTTTCGCCCACCGCCGTCCGCACCCTGCTGCGCCGCGGCCTGGACACGCCGGAGCAGATCGAAGCCTTTCTGCATCCAGAAGAGCAGCCTCTTCTCAACTGGCGGGAGATGAAGGGGACGGCGGAGGCGGCCCGACTGGTGGAGAAGGCCATCAAAGCAAAAAACCACATCTGTGTCTATGGGGATTATGACGCGGACGGTGTCTGCGCCACCGCCATCCTGTATCGATGCCTCAAAAAGCTGGGGGCGGAGGTGACCTGGTATATCCCCTCCCGGCATGGAGAGGGTTACGGCCTTAACGAGGGTGCGGTCCGCACGTTGGCCGAATCGGGCGTCAAGATGCTAATCACCGTAGACAATGGTATTTCCGCCCTCCAGGAAACGGCGTTGGCCCGATCTCTGGGCATGCAGGTGATCGTCACGGACCATCACCGCAGCGGTGGGGAGCTGCCGGAGGCAGACGCCCTGCTCTCTGTATCGGAGGGCGACTTTAGAGAGCGGGTGGGGGATCTGTGCGGCGCCGGCGTCGCATGGCTTTTGGCCTGCGCTTTGGAAAAGGGGGAAGGGGAGGCGTACCTTCCCTTGGTCGCCGCGGCCACGGTGGCGGACGTGGTGTCGCTGACGGGTGCCAATCGAACGCTGGTGACCCGGGGGATGATGCTGGTGAAAAAGCAGGTGGGCCTTGCCGCCCTGCTGGAAGCAGCTTCGGCCGGGGACGGACCGGTGACGGAGACCACCCTGGGCTATTTGATCGCCCCTCGGCTCAACGCCGCAGGACGCATGGGGGACGCCCAAAAGGCGCTGGAGCTGCTGATCACGGACGATCCGAATGAAGCTGCCCGGCTGGCCTGGGCTTTGAACGAGCTGAACCAGGCCCGCCGAAACGAGGAGCAGCGTATCCTGGCCGAGTGTTTGTCCCTGGCGCCGGAGGGCGGGGAGGACAGCTTCCTCATGCTGGCGGGGAAGGGATGGAATGTGGGCGTCATCGGCATCGTGGCGGCCCGGATGGTGGAGTTGTTCTATAAGCCGGTGATCCTGCTCACAGAGGTGGAGCCGGGCATCTATACGGGCTCCGCCCGAAGCATCCCGGAGATCGATCTATACGCCCTCATCTATGAAGCTCGGGAGCATCTGCTCCGCTTCGGCGGCCATGCGGGTGCGGCGGGCTTGACGGTGCGGGCGGAAGAGATCGAAACGGTCCGAGACCTGCTGAAGATCGCCTATGCGCACCAGCTGACCGGCGGTCCTCCGGAAAAGAGCGTGTGGTTTGAGGATGTCCTGCCCCTGGAGGATTGCCGGGTGGAGCTGTGCGATGAACTGCGTGCTTTCGCCCCCTTTGGTCAGGGGAATCCGGAACCTCAGTTTTTGGTCCAGGGATCCCTCAGCGGCGTTTCCTACCTGGGCCAGGGGAAGAAGCATCTCTCCGGCTTTTTGAGCGACGGACAGCGCCGTCTGCGCCTGGTGGGCTTTTCTCAGGGGGGAGACCACGGCCGGTGGATCGCTGCGGACAGGGCGGAAGCGGTCTGTACCCTGCAGAAGAACGAATTTCGAGGCCGCAGCTCCTGCGAGCTGATTTGTTTGGGGCTTTCTCCCTGGAAAAGCTTGCAATCCTCCCAGGAATATACTATAATTAATACCGCTTTTTTGCAGGCTGTTGCGGCAGGAGACGTTCAAACCCTTCGCCGTTGCGCCAACGCTCTGCTTCGGTTCTTTCCTTTCCGGCTTACGGAGGAATCCCTGAGGCCCATCTATGTGCGGCTCGTCCAGTCCGCACGGGAGGGGCGGATGCCAGAGGGAGGGGAGGAGCAGGCTGCCGCCCTCATCTTCAAGGAGCTGGGCTTCTTTGAGCCGGTGCCGGAGCTGGTTCCGGCGGCCAACGTCGTGCGCCGCAGCTGCACGGAAAGCCAGTTATTTATGGCGCTGTCCATGAGATAGCGGCCGTTAAGGAGGATAAACATGGAACTCAAGGATTACGTTCGGTCCATCCCCGATTTTCCTAAGAAGGGCATTCTCTATCGTGACATCACCCCCATGCTGGAAAACAAGGAAGCTTTCCACGAGGCGGTGAATCAGATGGCGGACTTCCTGCGGGACAAGAACATCGATCTCGTCATGGCGCCTGAAGCCCGCGGCTTCGTCTTCAGCGCTGCCGTGGCCTATGCGCTGAACGTGGGCATGGTGCTGGCCCGGAAGCCCGGCAAGCTCCCCTATACCACGGTGAGCTATCAATACGCCCTTGAGTATGGCACGGATGAGATCCACATGCATGTGGACTCCATCAAGCCCGGCCAGCGGGTGGCCGTGGTGGACGACCTCTTGGCTACCGGCGGCACGGCTCTCGCCTGCGCCAAGCTCTGCGAAAAGGCCGGCGGCGTCGTGGCGGCCTGCTGTTTCGCCATCGAGCTCACCGACCTGCCTGGCCGTGAGACCCTGAAGGAGTATGAGGTCGGCACCATTCTGAAGTACTAAAGGAGAATACGAGCAAAAAACCGGGATCAGCGGCAGCGTTGATCCCCTTTTCGGTAAAAATGGCAAGGGAAGAGCTGCTTCAAAAATTTAACGCCAAATTCGGCCCGGAGAAGGGAAAGACCATGGAGGAAGCCGTGGCCTTCGCTACCGCTGTCCATGAGGGGCAGAAGCGAGAGTCCGGTGAGCCCTACATCATCCATCCCATCGCCGTGGCGGAATATCTGTTCGACATGGGCATGGACGCCGCTACGGTCATCGCCGGGGTGCTCCATGACACGGTGGAGGACGGCAAGGGCATCACCCTGGACGAGATCGCCAAAAGGTTCTCTCCCGAGGTGGCCCATCTGGTGGACGGCGTGACCAAGCTGACCATTTCCGGGAAAAAGGAATACGTCACCAAAAAGCAGGAGCAGAACGAAAACCTGACCAAGCTATTCCTCGCCATCGCCGACGACGTGCGGGTGGTCATCATCAAGCTCGCCGATCGACTCCACAACATGCATACCCTGGAGTACTGCACCCGGGAGAAGCAGATCCGCAAGGCCAAGGAGACCTTGGAGGTCTATACGCCTTTGGCCCATCGGTTCGGCATCGGCGTCCTCCGCAGCGAGCTGGAGGATCTGTCCTTCAAGTATTTGATGCCTGAAGAGTACGAGCGCATCCGCAGCCTTGTTTCCCGGCAGCAGGAGGAGCGGCTCAAGCTCCTTGGCACCGCCATGGAGCGGATGCGGGAACTCATGAAGGAGGCGGGGATCGACGCGGAGCTGTCCGGCCGTCCCAAGCATCTGTATTCCACCTATCGCAAGATGCAGCGCAACAACGTGGGCATCGGCGAGATATACGACCTCATCGCCATTCGGGTCATCGTGGACACGGTGAACGACTGCTATGCGGCGCTGGGCATCATCCACGCCGAATGGAAGCCCCTGCCGGGCCGGTTCAAGGACTATATCGCCATGCCCAAGCCCAACATGTACCGATCCCTCCACACCACCCTCATGAACAAGAACGGCATCCCCTTTGAGGTGCAGATCCGCACCCATGAGATGCACGAGACGGCGGAGTACGGCGTGGCCGCCCACTGGATGTACAAGGAGGGACGGACCGTTCAGACGGAGCTGGACAAGCGGACCAGCTGGTTAAGGCAAGTGGTGGAGGAAGCCAAGGACGACAGCGACGAGGACAACGCGGAATTTGCCGAAAACGTGGTGAAGGACTATTTGGGCGAGTACGTGTACGTGCTCACGCCCAAGGGGGAGATTTTGGACTTGCCCATCGGCAGTACGCCCCTGGACTTTGCCTATCGCATCCACACCAACGTCGGCCACCATACCCAGCACGCCCGCGTCAACGGGAACATGGTCCGCCTCGACTATACCCTCAAGACAAATGACGTGGTGGAGATCATCACCTCCAACACCCAGGCCGGCCCAAGCCGGGACTGGTTGAACATCGTCAAGACCCAGTCCGCCAAGAACCGGATCAAGCAGTGGTTCAAAAAGGCCAACCGGGAGGAGAACATCCAGAAGGGCCGGGAGATGCTGGAGGACGCCGCCAAGCGCCAGTCCCTGGACATCGCCTCGCTCATGAAGCCGGAGTTCTATAACGAGATCCTCAAGCGTCTCACGCTGCCCTCCCTGGACGAGCTTTACTCCGCCATCGGCTACGGCGGCATCTCCTCCGGGCAGGTGCTCCATAAGCTGGCGGAGCTCAAGCGCAAGGAGGACAAGCTGGAGGAGATGCAGGAGCGGCTGCAGACCGCCATCTCCGCCCCTGAGACGCCCCATAGGCCCGCTTCCAGCAGCGGCCGGGCGGCCAAGGCTTCCAACGGCATCATCGTGGCCGGGGACCCGGGCATGGCCGTGCACTTCAGCAACTGCTGCAACCCCCTGCCGGGGGATCGGATCGTGGGCTATATCACCCGAGGCCGGGGCGTATCCATCCATCGGGCGGATTGCCGCAACATGGCCCGGCTTTCCCAGGAACCGGAGCGGTTCGTGCCAGTGGAGTGGGCTTCTTCACCCGAGGAGGATTTTTCTGCCACGGTCTATATCCATGTGGTGGACAAGACCGGTTCTCTGTTGGAGATCAGTCGGCTGCTCACCACCATGAACATCTATATTTCCGACATGAAGGCCCAGACATCTGCCGACGGGGTGGCCACCATGCTCATCACCTTTATGGTCAGCGGCACGGATCAGCTGGAGCATATCATGTCCAATCTGCGCAAGCTTCGCTCCGTCATCGAAGTGAAGCGGGTCAACGGGAGGTAAACTATGCGAGCTGTGGTACAGCGAGTGCTGAGCTCCTCCGTCTCCATCGGGGGCGAGCTTACCGCATCCATCGAAAAGGGCCTCATGGTCCTCATCGGCGTGGAGGTTGGCGATACGGAGAAGGATGCCCGATATATCGCGGACAAGTGCGTTGGATTGCGTATCTTCGACGACGAGAACGGGGTCCCCAACCGATCCGTGGGGGAGGCTCAAGGGAGCATCCTGGCCGTGAGCCAATTCACCCTGGCCGGGGATGCCCGCCATGGCCGTCGGCCCAGCTACATCACCGCCGAACGCCCGGAGAAGGCCAAACCTCTGTTCGAGACCGTCAAAGCGTACATGCGGGAGGGCGGCGTGCCTGTGGAAAGCGGCACCTTCATGGCCGACATGCAGGTGTCGTTGGTCAACGACGGTCCCTTCACCATCCTGCTCAACAGCCGAAAGGAGTTTTGAGCCATGCAGATCATCGCCTTGCCCTGCGGCCCCGTTATGGCCAATTCCTATATTGTATGTCGGGAGGGGAACCCCACCTGCGCCGTGATCGATCCCGCGGATGCGGACCTGATCTATGATCGGCTCCGGAGCGAGGGCCTGTCCTGCACCCATATCTTGCTGACTCACGGCCACTTCGATCATGTGTGGGGGGCGGCGGACCTGAAGGCAAAAACGGGAGCCACAGTCTATATTCATGAAGCGGATGCCGCCATGGCTGCGGGGAAGCCGTCCTACATTTCCGCCATGAGCTATGGCCTTAAGCCCTGCAAAGCGGACGTGTTCGTTCAGGAAGGGGACAGGATCGAAGCCGGCGGCCTTACCTTCCGCGTGCTCGAGACCCCGGGCCATACCAAAGGCGGCGTATGCTTTGCGGTGGACGAGGAAAAGACGGTCTTCACCGGCGATACCCTTTTCTGCGAAAGCGTGGGCCGGACGGACCTGGGGGGCAATATCCGGGAGCTGATGGACTCCCTGTTCCAAAAGCTCTATGCCCTGGACGGGTATGTGGTCTATCCAGGTCATGAGGAGAGCACCACCATCGAGCATGAGAAGCAGTTCAATCCGCTGAACGCCTATCGGGATCATCCATGGTTCAGCTGATCACCAACGCCAAAGGGTTTTATAACGATATGACCGAGGAGGTCCGCCTGTTTTTGGGACAGACGGCCATTCTTCCTTATGCGCCCGAAGCGGAGCTCCGTCTCTTCGTGATCCTTCTGGGGGACGAAGCTAAATGCCTGGCCATGCCGCAGCACGTCGAAAGGATCGTGCCGGTCCAGCCGGGAGCGGATGTCCTGGACGTGAAGCGACAGCAGAAGCGGGCGTTGAAGCTGTGCGTCTATCAGATCATGCAGGCCCTCTATCCGGTGGCCACCCCCTGGGGGTCCCTCACCGGCATTCGCCCCACCAAGCTCTTTCGGGAGATCGCCGGACGGCAGGGAATGGAGGAGGCCAAGCGCTCTTTCCGGGAGCTGTTCACCGTATCTCCCCAAAAGCAGGCCTTGGTGGAGGAGATCACGGAGGTCCAGCGGCCCCATATCGAGTCTATCGTATCGAGAAGCGCCTCCGTGTATCTGCACATCCCCTTCTGCCGCAGCAGGTGCCTCTATTGCTCCTTTGGTGCGGAGGTGGCCAAGGGGGAGGGCATCCTGAGCGAGTATGCGGATCATCTGATCCTGGATATCCGGCAGGGGGCAAAGCTGCTGAAAGAAACTGGCTTCTCTGCCCGCACCTTTTATTTTGGCGGCGGTACGCCCACGGTCCTTTCGGCTGCGGAGCTGGATAGGGTCCTTACTGCGTTGGACGAAGCCTATGGCATCGGGGACCGTGAGTTCACGGTGGAGGCGGGACGGCCCGACACCATCACCCGGGAGAAGCTGCGGGTGCTGAAGGCTCACGGGATCAGCCGCATCAGCATCAATCCTCAGACCATGAACGACAGAACCCTCCAGGCCATCGGCCGCTTCCACACCGCCGCGGACATCGCTGCCTGCTTCGAACTGGCCCGACAGGAGGGCTTCGACTGCATCAACATGGACCTGATCGCCGGTCTGCCGGGGGAGGACATGGAGGACTTCGCCCGTACGCTGGCGGCCATCCAGGCCTTCGCACCGGAGAATCTGACGGTCCATACCTTGGCCATCAAGCATTCCTCCCGGTTGAAGGCGCGATTGGAGGAGTATCCGCTTCCGAAGGGCGAAGCGGTGGAGGAGATGGTCCGTCTGGGCGCAGAGGCGGCCCGGCAGCTGGGCATGAAGCCTTACTACATGTACCGGCAGAAATACATGCAGGGGAATTTGGAGAACGTAGGCTACGCGAAGCCGGGAACGGAGTGCGTCTACAACATCGACATGATGGAGGAGACCGTCAGCATCATGGCCCACGGCGCCGGATCCATGACCAAGCGGGTCTACGGCGTGGGTGAGCGGGTGGAGCGGCTGCCCAGCCCCAAGGACATGCCCACCTGGTACCAGAAGCAAGAGAAGCTTTTCAGCGAGAAAAAACGGCTGTTTTCCGATTGACAAGCGGGGAAAAGGCGGGTATACTACTGCAAAGGCGAAGAACGGAAGAGTACAGGCGCGTTTCCTCATCTTTCAGCGAGTTCGGGCGGGTGAAAGCCGAACAGGAGAGGGTGCCTGGAAGGACAGCCGGGAGCCGCGGACAGGAAATGGTCCGCCGTGTGGTTCGCGTTAGGAACGAGAGTGAAGCGATCATTCGCTTAATCAGGGTGGCACCGCGGTCTTCCGTCCCTTGAGAGGAGACGGGGCCGCTTTTTCGTAGCAGGAGGAAAAAACTATGGCTTATCAGGCACCCAAAGGCACCCGGGACGTGACCCCGGGGGAGAGCTATCGCTGGCAGTATGTGGAGGAATTGATCCGCAGGACCACCGCCCGCTATGGCTTCAAGGAGATCCGTACCCCGGTCATCGAGCATACGGAGTTGTTTTTGCGCTCCGTGGGCGATACCACGGACGTGGTCCAAAAGGAGATGTATACCTTCAACGACAAGGGCGGGCGTAGCATCACCCTGAAGCCGGAGGGCACGGCGGGGACCGTGCGCATGTTTGTGGAGCACGGACTCTTCGCTGAGGCCATGCCCCTGAAGGTCTACTATCTCAACTGCCCCGTGTTCCGGTATGAACGGCCCCAGGCGGGGCGGCTGCGGGAGCATCACCAGTTCGGCGTGGAGTGCTTTGGTGCACCCGAGCCCAGTGCGGACGCCGAGGTCATCTCCATGGCCTGGGACATCTTCACCGCCATGGGTGCTCGGGATCTCACTGTGAAGCTCAACTCCATTGGCTGCCCCAAGTGCCGGGATCGGTATCAGGCGGCATTGAAGGCATACCTGTCCGAGCATCGGGAGGAGCTTTGCGAGGACTGCCAGGTGCGGCTCGAGAAGAACCCCCTGCGGGTCCTGGACTGCAAGGTGGAGAGCTGCAAACGGATCAACGCCGGCGCACCCCATACCCTGGACTATGTGTGCGATGAATGCCGGGCCCATATGGACAGGCTCCGGGGGTATCTGGACGCCGTCAACATCCCCTATGAAATGGACCCCATGCTGGTCCGGGGATTGGACTACTACACCCGTACCGTGTTCGAGATCGTGTCCGGTGCGGCGGGCGCCCAGGGGACCCTTTGCGGCGGCGGTCGGTACGATGGTCTGGTCAAGCAGATCGGCGGTCCGGAGGTAGCGGCGGTCGGCTTTGGTTTGGGCATCGAGCGGCTGCTTCTGTACCTCGACCAGCTGGGGGTGGAGATCCCCAAGCCGGAACCGGTGGATGTGCTCATATTCGGCATGGGCGATGCTGAGCGGCAGAAGGCTTTCGAGCTGGTGAACGGTCTTCGGAAGCTTGGTTTCTCCGCGGATACGGACCACGTTGGTCGGAGCGTGAAGGCAAACTTCAAGTACGCCGGCAAGACGGAAGCGAAGCACGTGCTGGTCATCGGCGAAAACGAGCTTAAGACCGGCAAGGGAAATATAAAGGAAATGGCCACCGGCGAGCAGACCGAAGTCACGCTCACGGCGAACGATATTGCAGAAACGATAGGAGGCGAACAGCATGAGTGAATTGCTGCAGGGATGGAAACGCACCTGCTACTGTGCCGAGTTGGGCAAGGCGGACGTGGGCAGGGAAGTGACGCTGATGGGCTGGTGCAACGTGCGCCGCGATTTGGGCGCGTTGATCTTCATCCAGCTTCGGGACCGGTCTGGCCTCATGCAGGTGGTGTTTGACAGCAGCACCCTGAGCGAGGAGGACTATGCCCGTGCGTCCACCATCCGTTCCGAATATGTGCTGGCCATCCGGGGCACCTTGGAGGCTCGGACGGGCAATATGGTGAACCCCAAGATGAAGACCGGTGAGGTCGAAGTGAAGGTGAAGGATTTCAAGATCCTTTCCGTCAGCGAGACGCCTCCCTTCGAGGTCAGCGACGACACCAACGCCGGGGAGCTGCTGCGGCTCAAATACCGGTATTTGGACCTTCGTCGGCCTGTCATGCAGAAGAATCTCATGATGCGGCATAAGATCGCCCACATCGCCCGGGAGTATTTCGCGGAAAATGGCTTCGTGGAGATCGAGACCCCGGTCCTCACCGGCAGCACGCCGGAGGGCGCTCGGGACTATCTGGTGCCCTCTCGGGTCCATCCGGGCAGCTTCTACGCCCTGCCTCAGAGCCCCCAGCTCTTTAAGCAGATGCTCATGGTCTCCGGCTTTGACCGGTATATGCAGATCGCCCGCTGCTTCAGGGACGAGGATCTTCGGGCCGATAGGCAGCCTGACTTCACGCAGATCGACCTGGAGATGTCCTTCGTGGAAGAGGACGACGTCATGGCCATGAACGAGGGCTTTTTGCGTCGGGTGTTCAAGGAGTGCCTGGATGTGGATATCCCGAACCCCCTGCCGCGGATCAAGTGGATCGACGCCATGAACCGTTACGGCTCCGATAAGCCGGACATCCGCTTCGGCATGGAGCTCGTCGACCTCACCGATATCGTGAAGGACAGCGGCTTCTCCGTGTTCTCCAATGCCGCTAAAGCCGGCGGCTCCGTCCGCTGCATCAACGTGAAGGGCGGCTCCCACCGCTACTCCCGCAAGGAGATCGACGCGGAGGGCGAGTTCGTCAAGACCTATAAGGCCAAGGGCCTGGCGTGGATGAACTACAAGGACGAGGGCATCCAGAGCCCCATCTTGAAGTTCCTTTCCGCCGAAGAGATGGCCGCCATCGAAGCGAGGGCAAACTTCGAAAAGGGCGATTTGCTGTTCATCGTGGCGGATCAGAACAGCGTGGTTTGGGCCTCTTTGGGCGCTCTCAGGCTGAAGGTGGCCAACAAGCTCCAGCTGATCCCCGAAAATTCCTACGCTCTGCTGTGGGTGGTGGAGTTCCCCCAGTTCGAATGGAGCGAGGAGGAGGGCCGGTTCATGGCTATGCACCATCCCTTCACCAGCCCCATGGACGAGGATCTGGACCTTATCGAGAAGGATCCCGGCGCAGTCAGGGCCAAGGCCTACGACATCGTGCTCAACGGCAACGAGATCGGCGGCGGCAGCATCCGGATCCACTCCGCGGAGCTGCAAAAGCGGATGTTCAAGGCCCTTGGGTTCACTGAGGAGTCGGCCCAGCAGCGGTTCGGCTTCCTGCTCAACGCCTTCAAGTACGGCACGCCGCCTCATGGGGGCTTGGCCTATGGCCTCGATCGGGTGGCCATGCTCATCTGCGGAGCGGGCAGCATCCGGGACGTGATCGCCTTCCCCAAGGTGCAAAATGCCTCCGATCCTTTGACGGGCGCGCCCTATCCCGTGGAGCAGAAGCAGCTGGATGAACTGCATATTTCTTTCAAGGACCTGGAAGACTAAGCGAAAAGGAGAAGAATAATGGCAAACGAGAATGTGATCCACATCGGTTCTGAGGAAGCCTTCGACAAGCTCATCGCCGGGGACAAGCCCGTTTTGGTGGACTTCTGGGCCACCTGGTGCGGCCCCTGTCGTATGGTCGCCCCTATCGTGGAGGAGATCGCCGATCAGTTCGCGGACAAGGCCATCGTGGCCAAGGTGGATGTGGATGAGATGGGCGAGCTCGCCCAGCGGTACCGCATCATGAACATCCCCACGCTTATGATCTTCAAAAAGGGCGAACTGGTAGACAAGGCCATCGGCGCTCGTCCCAAGGCCGCTCTGGAGCAGATGCTGAACAAGGCGCTGTGATCCCATAAAATGGAGCGCATGTATTTTGACAACGCCGCCACCACCCGGCTTTCCCGCCGGGCGCTGGCGGCTATGTTGCCCTTTATGGAGGGGGAACAGGGGAACCCGTCCTCCCTCCATAGCTATGCCCGAGAGGCGCGGAAAGCGCTGGAACAGGCCAGGACCAAAATCGCCGGCTGCCTGGGGGCAGAAGCGGAGGAGATCGTGTTCACCTCCGGCGGCAGCGAGGGGAACAACTATCTGTTGCGCGGGGCCGTCGCGGCCAATCATTCGAAGGGCAGGCATGTGATCACTTCGGCGGTGGAGCATCCCTCGGTGCTGAACACCCTCTATGCGCTGGAACGGCAGGGGAGCATCGAGCTCACCGTTCTGCCCGTGGACCGGTATGGCCGGGTGTCTGTGGTGGATGTGTTCGCGGCGTTGCGCCCGGATACGATCCTGATCTCCGTCATGCTGGCCAACAACGAGGTGGGCACGCTGGAGCCCGTTTCCAGCATCGGCGCCCTGTGCCGAGAGCGGGGGATCCTCTTCCATGTGGACGCCGTCCAGGCGGCGGGACACATCCCTGTGGACGTGAAGGCGCTTCATGTGGATCTGCTCACCGTCTCCGCCCATAAATTTCACGGGCCCCGGGGCATGGGCGCCGCATATGTAAAAAAGGGGATGGCTATTGCTCCTTTCCTCACTGGGGGAGAGCAGGAGAAGCATCGTCGAGCCGGCACGGAGAACGTGGCCGGTGCCGTGGGCATGGCGGAGGCACTTCTGGAACAGACGGAGGGGATGGAGGAGGAGAGGCTTCGGATCGAAGCGTTATCCACCCAGCTGATCGACGGCATTCTTTCCGCTGTTCCGGGTTGTCAGCTGACAGGGCACAGGCTGGAACGGCTCCCGGGCATCGTCAGCTTTTTGATTGACGGCGTTTCAGCGGATGAGCTGCTGGCCCTTCTGGACATGCAGGGGATCGCCGCGTCCGCCGGCTCCGCTTGCACCGCCGGGTCCAATGAGCCCAGCCACGTTTTGAAGGCCATGGGCCTGCTGGAGGGTGGACGACGGGCGCCGCTTCGGCTGTCCCTCAGCCGGTACACCACGAACGCAGAGATCGAAAAAGTGCTTTCGATCCTGCCGGAGGTCGTCCATCGTCTTCGCCGATAGAAAAAACTGGCTGCATGTTTCCGCTGCCGCCTTTGGATACTATTTGGAGAGGGACGCGTTTTTTCCGCCCCTCACTGCGAAGGAAAGGCGGTGCAAGAAACATGAAGACAGCAGGGATCGGATTAGGCATGGTCGGCGGGATGGCTTTGGCGGTGACGGCCATGAACGCCATGTATCCCGACGTGTGGCGGCGAATGAAGCGGGACGGCAAGCGGGCCGCCCGTGTGATCAAACGCAGCTCACTGCTCAAATGAGAACGGGCTCCTTCGCCTTTGCTATCAGGCGAAGGAGCTATTTCTCTCTTGACGCGGAGGAGGATATGTCGTAAAATCAGAAAAGAAATTCGGAAAGGAATTATAGTTCATGCTGAATCTTTTCATGGGCCCCGTCGTGGCCGCCGTTGCCGAGGGAACCGCATCCTCCCTTATGTCTACGCTTCCTTTGATCCTTATCATGGTGGTCCTCATGGCCGTCATGATCATTCCCCAGCGCAAGCGGGATAAAAAAGTGAAGGAGATGCTGGCCTCCATTCGACCCGGCGATCGGGTCCGCACCATCGGCGGCATCTATGGCACCATCACCTCCGTGAAGGACGACTATGTGGTCATGCAGGTCGGTCCCGACAAGATCCATCTGGTCTTTGCCCGGGGCGCTATCTCCCAGATCGAGGAGAAAGGTGCGGAGAACACCATGAACGAGTCCGTGGTGGAGTAAACCGTTTTTGTTCGCAAAGCCGGCCTTTGGCCGGCTTTTTCATTTTCCGCTGGGGAGGGGCATATATTGCTGTATCATCAACGGGAGGCAAACCATGAGAAAGCGGACAAGGCGTACAAGGAAGATGTTCACGCGCAGACAGTTCGTCGGCGCGTTGATCGGCTGTGGGGCGGCGGTGCTGGGCATGGGGTTTTTGGCCCTGCTCCTCTATGGGAATCGGGCAGGGGAGGGGGCCGTGGGGCCGGTGAACGGCATACTGAAGGTCGCTTGTCCCTTCATTGCCGGGTTTTTTGCTTTGAAGGGGCCAACGGAGAAGACGGCCCTTTCCGGGGCCATAGCCGGTTTCGTATACGACGTCGTCATGGTGCTGCTGCTGTGCGCGTTCCTGGGGGAGTGTCATCCTTCCTGGGCTCTGCTGGGGGATTTGGTCATCAGCGTGGCCACGGGTATGGCGGGGGCTATGGTCAGGAATCTCCTGTGGGAATACGGCCGGAAAAAGTAAAACAAGTTTGCGGCGATCCTTTCAGCGAAGGTTGAAATTCTGCCCAAAAGCATGTATACTACCTTCAAAACGCAGAAGGAGCGTACTATGATTTTAGCGTTGGATGCCATGGGCGGCGATCATGCGCCCCAGGCGGTGGTGGATGGGGCCTTGCAGGCCCTTCAGGAACTGGAACAGGATATGGTCATTTGGCTCTTTGGAGACGAGGCGCAGATCCGCGCCTGCCTCCAGGGCAAGAAATACCCGGAGGACCGGCTGCAGATCAAGCCCGCTTCCGAGGTGATCACCTGCGAGGAAGCCCCTGCGGTCGCCGTTCGTCGAAAGAAAAACTCCTCCATGGTCCTGGCCGCCAAAGCTGTGGCCGACGGAGAGGCGGATTGCTTCATCAGCGCCGGCAGCACCGGGGCCGTGCTTTCCTGCGGGACCCTCATCATCCGCCGCATCAAGGGCGTCCAGCGCCCGGCCCTGGCGCCCCTCATCCCGAATCTGCAGGGCGGACACACCATGATCATCGACGCAGGCGCCAACGTGGACTGCAAGCCCCTGTATCTCGTTCAGTTTGCCCAGATGGGCAGCGCCTATATGGAGCTGGTGGAAGGGGTCGAAGCACCTGTCATCGGGCTTTTGAACAACGGAGAGGAAGCGGAGAAGGGGAACGAGCTCACCAAGGAGACCTATCCGCTGCTGCAAAAGCTGGAAGGCATCCGCTTCGGAGGCAACTGTGAGGCCAGGGAGCTGATGAGCGGTGATTTCGACGCGGTGGTCACCGACGGCTTTGCGGGGAACGTGCTGCTCAAGAGCACCGAGGGCGTGGCCAAGGCCATCACGTCCATGCTGAAGACGGAGCTCATGGGTTCCTTGCGGGGCACCATCGGCGGCGCCATCGCCAAGCCTGCTTTCGCTTCCCTGAAGAAAAAGATGGATTATACCGAAGTGGGCGGCGCGCCGCTGTTGGGGGTCAACGGCGGCGTCATCAAGGCTCACGGCAGCTCCAACGCCAAGGCCTTCTTCAACGCCATTCGTCAGGCGCAAAAGCTGGTGAAGGGCGGCGTGACAAAAAAGATCGCCGCAGCGGTACAAGCTTCGGAAATTCAGGTGGAAGGCTAAAAATTTGGTTGACATATCGCGACCCGTGTTTTACAATTATCAAGGAATTTTTTGGTTAAAAAGTGATTCTACAGGAGGATTCAAATATGGAGTTTGAGAAGGTACGTGCGATCATCGCCAAGCAGCTGGATATCGACCCGGAGACCATCACCCCCGCGAGCAGCCTGATCGACGATCTGCATGCTGATTCTCTGGATATCGTGGAGCTCGTCATGGACATGGAACAGGAGTTCGATGCGGAGATCCCCGATGAGGTGCTCCCCAATATCAAGACCGTGGGCGATATTGTGGGCTATCTCGCCAAATAACAATCCACAGCGCCCTTTCAGAAGGTGAATGGGTCTGCCCGCTCCAGCAGGATGCGGGCCTTTTTATAGGAGCGCACCACATGAGCGATCTAAACGAATGCATGGACAAGCTGGGCTACCGATTCCGGGAGGATGGTTTATTGCGCCGGGCGCTGACCCATTCCTCTCTGGCGGTGGAGCAGCATCGCATGGGTGAGGACAACGAGCGGCTGGAATACCTGGGGGACGCGGTGCTGGAGCATCTGGTCTCCCGGCATCTGTACGACACCCATCCTGAGATGCGGGAAGGCGCCTTGACCCGGCTTCGGTCCTCCTTGGTGTGTGAAGAGTCGTTGGCAGCCGCGGCCCGTCGGCTGGGATTGGGCGAGTTTCTGCTGCTCAGCCGGGGTGAGGAGCAGTGCGGCGGCCGAAAGAAGGATTCCATCCTTTCCGATGCCTTCGAGGCGGTGCTGGCCGCCATCTACCTGGATGGGGGCCTCGCTGAGGCCCAAAAGCTGGTCCAGGACTACGTGCTCTGTGCCGAGGGGCAGGAAAAAAGGTCCTCCTCCAAGGACAGCAAGACCGCCTTTCAGGAGTTGGTCCACGCGGATCACAAGGGGCGGACCATCCGGTATGAGCTGGTGAGCGAATCTGGACCGGATCACAAGAAGGAGTTCACCATGCGGGTGCTGGTGGACGATATAGAATGGGGCGTAGGTTCTGGCCCGTCCAAGCAGGCTGCGGGACAGGCGGCTGCCCAGATGGCTATGGAAAGATATACGAAAGCATGCGACTGACAAAACTGGAAATGCAGGGATTCAAATCCTTTGCGAAAAAAACGGAACTCCAATTCGGAAACGGCATCACGGCCGTCATCGGGCCTAACGGCAGCGGGAAGAGCAACATCTCTGACGCGGTGCGCTGGGTCCTGGGCGAGCAAAGCGCCCGGGCGCTGCGCGGCGCCAAGATGGAGGACGTGATCTTCAACGGCACCCAAAAGCGCCGCCCTCTGGGTATGGCGGAGGTGTCGCTGACCTTCGACAACGCCGATGGATCCTTGCCGCTGGAATATGACGAGGTGTCGGTCACCCGCCGGGTCTACCGGAATGGTGAGAGCGAGTACGCCATCAACGGCAAGAACTGCCGATTGAAGGATGTTTTGGAGCTGTTCCGGGACACGGGCATCGGTCGTGATGGCTATTCCATCATCTCCCAGGGCAAGGTGGACGAGATCCTGTCCAACAAGTCCGCGGATCGCCGTTCCGCACTGGAGGAGGCGGCGGGCGTCATGCGATATCGCGTGCGCCGGTCCGAGGCGGAGAAGAAGCTGGAAAACACCCAAAAGAATATGGAGCGGATCGCGGACATCCTCCATGAACTGGAGAGCCGGATCGGTCCCTTGAAGGAGCAGCAGGAGAAGGCCATCGTCTATCAGGGGGCCAAGGAGGAACTGCAGCGGCTTGAGGTGAACCTCTTTCTCCATGAAACGGAGAAGAGCCGGCAGAAGATCGCCGAACAGCAGGCCTCTTTGCAGCAGATACAGGAGCAGCTTTCTGGTGTCGAATCCGAGGATGGTGTGCTGCAGGAAGCAAGTCGGGAGCTGGAGGATAAGATCCGCGTCCTGGATGAAAAGCTGGACGAGGAGCAGCGGAGGACCTTGGAGCTGCTGTCCAACGTGGAAGGTCTCCAGGGCGAGGAAAAGTTGCTGTTGGCCCGGCAGGAGAATCTGGCTAAGGAGCGGGAGCGGCTGCTCGGTGAGGCGGAAGCCCAAGCCAAGGAGATCGCTGAACGCCGCCTCATCCTGAATAGCATGGCATCCCTTTCCGACGAGGAGCAGGGAAAGCTGGCCAGCGAGATCGAAGAAAAGAACGAAGCCCTTTCCGCTCTCAATATGGCCTGCGAGGCGGCGGAAGCTGCCCTTGAAGAAAAAAAGAATCGGATCATGGAGGAGCTCAACCGTCTTTCAGACAAGAAGAGCAGCCTTTCCCGTCTGTCCGCTCTGGAGCAGTCTCTTTTGGAGCGGGCGGAGGCGATCCGAGGGGAGATAGAAAAGAACGCACAGGCGCTGGACGAGCTGCAGCAGGAGCGGTCTCAGGCTGAAGCGGAGCAGCAGCGGCTGCAGAGCGTTCGAGAAAAAAGCAGGGAAGAACTCCAACTGGCTCGAGACAATCAGAGCAAGCGCCTTGCCGAGCAGGAGGAGCAGGCGGATAGGGTCCGGCATCAGGAACAGGAAAGCGGCGCCGCCTCTTCGCGGCTGCACGTGCTGGAGGAGATGGCCCGCAAACGGGAGGGCTATCAAAACAGCGTTCGCCTGATCATGGATCTGGCTGAACGGGACGTGGAGCTGCGCAGCCGTATCCTTGGCGTGGTGGCGGAACTCATCCATGTGCCGGAAAAGTTTGAGATAGCCATCGGCACCGCCATGGGCGGGGCCCAGCAAAATTTGGTGAGCCGCACCGGCCGGGACGCCAAGTATATCATAGAGACGTTGCGGCGAAAGGAATTCGGCCGCTGCACCATCCTGCCCCTCGACCTGTTGTCGGAGAACGGCGTGCGGGAGAAGGATCGGCACTTTTTGCAGGAAAAGGGCGTCATTGGCCTCGCTTCCGATCTGATCCGTTGGGATGAGGGCATGGATAAGGCGGTGGAGTATCTGCTGGGCCGCACGGTGGTGGTGGAAGATCTGTCCGTAGGCGTCAGCCTGAAGGAGCGTTCCGGCGGCGCTTTCCAGATCGTCACTCTCAAGGGCGATCTTATCACCCCCGGCGGCGCCATGACCGGCGGCAGTGCCCAGAAGCGGAACTTTGGCATCCTGGGTCGGGAGCGGGAGATCGCAGAGCTGAAAAAACAGTACGCTGAGCTGGAGAAGGCGCGCAAAGATGCTGCCCAGCTCTATGACGAGAAACGGCAGCAGGTCTCCCTGGCCGCCCTTCAGGTAGAGAGCCTTGTTCAGGACCTTCACGACAAGGAGATCGACCTGGAAAAACATAACGATAAGCTGAGCATCATCGATCGGGACATGGATACGGTCCGGGACGATGGGGAAGCCTTGGCGGAGGAACTGTCTTCCAACGCTCAAAACGTGGTCTCCATCCGGGAGCGGATGGCTCTCTTGAACACGGAGCAGACCGACCTGGAGGAGCATGGGAACGTGTCCCGTCAGGAGGTCATGGAGGAGACGAAAGCTCTCTACGCCATGCGTAAGCAGCGGGACGAGCAGGCGGAAGCTTTGACAGAGCTTCGCCTCCGCCATACCGCCATGATGAAGGAAGCCTCCGCCCGGGAGGCGGAGCGGGAGCGGCTCACGAAAGAGATCGAGCGCTGCGAGGAAAAACGTTCCGCCCTTTTGGAGGCGGCCGAAAAGGCGCAACAGGACGCCGAAACGGAGGAAGGGACCCATGGCTCCCTGCTCTCTTCCATCGCGAAAGCGAAGGAGATATTGATCGCTGCCCAAGAGGAGCAGCGGAAGCTGGACGATCAGCGGGCCATCCAAAAGGAGGAGCTGCGCCTGCGCCGTGCCCGTCGGGACGAGCTGCTGGGCAGCACCCGGGAGCTGTTGGACAGCCGGACCAAGGTGGAGATGAGCCTGGGGAAGCTTCAGACAGCCTTGGAGCAGCAGCAGGATCGCATCTGGCAGAACTATGGTCTTACCTATGAGAACGCGCTGCAGCTGAGGGAGGATATCCCCATTACTGCCAGCAGTCAGCGGGCGTCGAAGCTGCGGGAGCAGATCCGATCCCTTGGCACGGTGAATCTGGACGCCATAGAGGAATATGCCCAGGTCTCGGAGCGGTATGAAAGCTTGGATCGGCAGTATAAGGATCTGGAGGGGGCGGCTGCGGATTTGTACACCCTCATCGAAAAGCTGACAAAGACCATGGAGAAGGTCTTTGCCGGGGAGTTCGACCGGGTCCAGTCGGAGTTCAAGAAGGTATTCATATCCCTGTTCGGCGGCGGCCAGGCAGAGCTGCGGCTCAGCGACCCCAAGGACGTGCTGAACTGTGACATCGACATCATCGCCCAGCCCCCGGGCAAGAAGCTGCAGCTGTTGAGCCTCATGTCCGGCGGCGAGCGGGCCCTGACGGCCATCGCCCTGCTCTTTGCCATGTTGCGGGTCAAGAGCCCGGCCTTCTGTTTCCTGGATGAGATAGAGACCAGCTTGGACGAAGCCAACGTGGGACGCTTTGCGGAGTTCGTCCGGGACTACGGGAAGCAGACTCAATTCATTCTCATCACCCACCGCAAGGGGAGCATGGAGGTGTGCAACACCCTCTATGGCGTGGCCATGGAGGAGAAGGGCGTGAGCAGCATCGTGTCCGCAAAGTTCGAGGAGGCAGCAGAGTGAGCAATTTTCTGACGAAACTGAAGGATGGCCTAAAGAAGACCCGCAACAGTTGGTTCGACGCCATCTTTGGGGAAGACCGCATCAGCGACGAATTCTTTGAGGAGCTGGAGGAGAGCATGATCCTGGCGGACATGGGCGTGGAAACGTCCACCAGCCTGGTGGAAGCTCTGCGTCAGCGGATCAAGGACGATAAACTCAAGAACCGGGCCGAGGCCCGGGAGGCGTTGATCTCTCTGATCGCTCAGCGGGTGGCTCCGGAAGGACCTTTCCCCCTGGACGATACGGCGGGGGTCATCCTGATCGTAGGCGTCAACGGGGTGGGGAAGACCACCTCCATCGGCAAGATCGCCCATGAGTATAAGTCCCGCGGCCGCAAGCCTATGCTGGCCGCGGCGGATACCTTCCGGGCGGCGGCGGCGGAGCAGCTGGGCATCTGGGCGGAGCGAGCCGGGGTGCCTATGGTCCGCCACCAGGAGGGCTCCGACCCGGCGGCCGTGGTCTATGACGCCATCGCCTCCTACAAGGCCAAGGGCTGCGACCTGCTGATCGTGGATACGGCAGGGCGTCTCCACAACAAGAAGAATCTGATGAACGAGCTCTCCAAGATCCGCAAGGTCATCGACCGGGAGCTGCCCGGCGTGCCCTGCCAGGCGCTGTTGGTGCTGGACGCCACCACGGGCCAAAATGCCCTGGCTCAGGCCCTGGCCTTCCAGGAGGCCAGCGATCTCGATGGGGTGATCCTGACCAAGCTGGATGGCACGGCCAAGGGCGGCGTGGTGGTGAACATCTGCAACACCCTCCACGTGCCCGTGCGCTTCATCGGCGTGGGGGAGGGGATCGACGATCTCAAGCCCTTCGACGGGCAGGAATTCGCCCAGGCGTTGCTGTGATCCTATGGGCATGACCGGATACATGGCCGAGATGCGGAAGCTGGTAGGCCACAGGACCGTCATCCAGTGCGCCGCCAGTGTCATCGTCGTGGACGAGTTGGGACGGCTTCTTTTGGGCAGACGCTCCGACAATCACTTGTGGGGATACTCCGGCGGGTCCGTGGAGATAGACGAACCCGCGGAGGACTGCGCTCGGCGGGAGCTTTTGGAGGAGATGGGGCTCGATGCCTTGGAACTGGAGTTCTTTTGCGTGAACTCCGGTCCGGAAGCACATTATGTCTATCCCAACGGCGACGAGGTGTCCAATTACGAGATCGTCTACCTGTGTCGCAAATATATAGGCGAACCTATGAACATAGACGGCGAGATGGAGGAACTGCGCTTCTTCGCACCGTCGGAGATCGATCTCGATATGATCTCTCCGCCCATCCGCCCGGTCCTGCGCAAGTATGTAGAGCGATACGCATAAAAAAGAGGAGCGACTTAAAAACGCTCCTCTTTTCAGATGCTTTTTTATTTTGCTTGCACGGTCAGCTTGCCGTTTCGGCAGCCCACGCTGATGCGAGTCAGGGAGCCTTGCTGCTCCATGATGAGGTCCACGATCCTGTCCTCCACCTCAGTCTCGATGCAGCGGCGCAGGTTTCGGGCACCATAGGTCTCGGAGTAGGACATCTTGGCCAGCTGCTGGGCCGCGGCGTCGGACCAGGTGAGGGAGAGGCCCTTCTCCGCCATGGACGCTTTGAGCTCCTTCAGGAGGATATGGGCGATCTTCGTCATGCTCTCCTCGCTCAAATGCTCGAAGCAGATCACGTCGTCCAGCCGGTTCAAAAACTCGGGCCGCAGGAAGGCTTTCAGGGCCTTCATAGCCTTGTCCTTGGCCTGCTCGTTGCTGGAGCGGTCGAAGCCCATGGACCCGGCGCCCTTCTCATCGGACCCGGCGTTGCTGGTCATGATGAGGACGGCGTTGGAGAAGTTTACCTTCCGTCCGTGGGCGTCGGTGATGTGGCCGTCGTCCAGGATCTGCAGGAGGATGTTCATCACGTCCGGGTGAGCCTTCTCGATCTCGTCGAAGAGGATCACGCAGTAGGGGCGGCGGCGCACGGTCTCGGTGAGCTGCCCCGCCTCGTCATAGCCCACATACCCGGGGGGAGAGCCGATGATCCGGGACACAGCGTGCTTCTCCATGAACTCGCTCATATCGAGACGCACCAACGCTTCCGGACCGTCGAAGAGCTCCCGGGAGAGCTGCTTTACCAGCTCCGTCTTGCCCACGCCCGTGGGGCCGGTGAACAGGAAGGAGATGGGGCGGCGGGAGTCGGAGATGCCCGCCCGGCGGCGTCGGATGGCGGAACAGACCGCGTCGATGGCCGGATCCTGACCGATGATGCGGGCTTTGAGCCTGTCGGAGAGGTTGATGAGGCGGGTGAACTCCTGTTCCTTGATCTTGCCGGCAGGGATCTTGGTCCAAAGCTCGATGATCCTGGCCAAATCGTCCACGGCGAGCTCAGGCAGACCGGAATCGATGAGGCTCTTTCGCTTCGCCTCCAGCATGTCCGTGCTTTCTTTTACCGCAGAGAGCCGCTCCTCCGTTTCCGGAGAGACCTCGCCGAGCAAAAGCTGGGCGGCTTCTGCCTTCAGGGCGTTCAGTTGTCCGTTGACCGATTCCATGTCACGGCAGACGGGACTCCTTAGGTTCAGGTCCGCGGCGGCCTCGTCCAAAAGATCGATGGCCTTGTCGGGGAGATACCGGTCGGTGATGTATCGCTCGGACAGGAGCACGGCCTGGCGCGCCATGGCCTTGGGGATCACCACGGAGTGATAGGCTTCATAATAGTGGGCTACGCCCGTCGCGATAGCGATGGAATCCTCGATGGAGGGCTCCTCCACAGTCACGGGCTGGAAGCGGCGCTCCAGGGCGGAATCCTTTTCGATGTGCTTCCTATATTCCGTGAAGGTGGTGGCGCCGATGACCTGGATATCGCCCCGAGAGAGGGCGGGCTTCAGAATATTAGCGGCGTTCATGCCGCCCTCCGCATCGCCCGCGCCCACGATAGAGTGGACCTCGTCAATGAAGAGGATGATGTTGCCAAGGCCCTTGATCTCGTCCAGCAGACCCTTCATGCGGCCCTCCATCTGGCCTCGATACTGGGTACCCGCCACCAGGGCCGTCATATCCAGCTGCCAGATCTCTTTGTTGAGCAGCTTATAGGGAGCCTTTCCCTGAGCGATCCGCTGGGCGAGGCCCTCCACGATGGCGGTCTTGCCTACGCCGGGCTCGCCGATGAGGCAGGGGTTGTTCTTTAACCGCCGGTTCAAGATCTGCATGGATCGCTGCAGCTCCGTCTCCCGGCCAATGAGCCCATCCAGCTGGCCGGCCTTGGCTTTGGCCGTCAGGTCGATGCAAAAGGCGTTCAGATACTTCTTTTCGGGAGCGGTGGTCTGTCGCCGTTTGGGATCGGGGCCGACAGGGGAGGGACCGCCTTTCCGGGGATCCTCCTCGCCTCGGTTGGCGGCGTGGGGGAACAGGTTCCCATAGAGCCGCCGCAGGATGTTGTCCGTGCCGGTCTCACCGATGTTGCTGTTGTTTTCGTCAACGTTCATGAGCTCGCCGCCCAGGATCTCGTTGGCCTGTTCGCAGATGGCGTCCAGGTCCTCCTCCTTGAGCCCCAGGTTGTTGAGCACGTCGTCGATGGGCTTCATGCCCAGTTCCTTTGCGCATTTGAGACAATAGCCCTCGCTTTTCATCTCCCCGTTTTCCATGTGGGAGACGAAAAGGACGGCCTGATTTTTTTTACACCTTACACAAAGCGCCGCCATTTGGCACCTCCAGATCCTTCGTTCGGTTGTGGTTTTCTGTCAAGCTCGCATATCGTTCAGCAGGCGGACGATGAGGGAGAGCAGTTCTCCGTTCAGCTCGGTGAGCCGCACCAACACCTCGGGCATGGCTTCCGGCTTCACCTCCACGCGGCAAACCGTCATGTCGTTGCCCGGCCTTAGATACCCAAGGGCATAGGTATCGGTGGTCAGCCCCTTCACCTGCATCAGTTCGTGCATCATGGTTTCAGCGGGGGAGAGCAGGGCATGGACGGAATCGCTTTCGCCGGAACAAAGCAACAGCAGACGGACCATGTTCATGTTCTGAGCCACCGACTGCCAGTGGGCTTTCAATGCCCGGTCCATTTGTTCGATATCCATTTTGCACTTCCTCCTTTCGCTGAAACTGAATGGTTCGTTGGATACAATCCTTCATGCATAGCATACGCCTTTTTTTGCGCCCGTGTCAATCGGAAAGAAATGGCTTTCGGCATTGTTTTTCATGAAATTCACATTATGGATACCGGATCGATACAAAAATCCCCTCTCCGCGGGGAGAGGGGAAGAAGCGTTCGTTTGCTTAATCGTCGGACGAATCGGAACCGCTGTCCTCCGAAATGGTGCCTACCTGGACTTTCTTGGGAAACATCGTGTATTTGGAGATGCCCAGATCGTCCGTCTTTACCAGGGTATCGCCGCTGTAGTAATCCTTGTATGTCTGGATGGTGTAGCCCTTGCTTCCCTTGGTAACCGTTTTCTGGTAGCTCGTCGGCTTGTCATCCAAATATTCATACACCGTTTTGATGGACTGGCTGCCCCGCTGCTTGGTCCTGATCTCGATGCGGTCGTATTCGTCGGTCTCGAAGGGGACCCCGTAGATTTCCATGTGCAGGTTGTTTCCCTCGGTATAGGCGATGATGATGACATCGCTGGAGGTATTGTTCTCAAATTTGAAATCGATGAGATTGCCGATGGAATTGATGGTGGCGTCCCGGCCCTTGCTCACATAGTGAACGGGCATGCTGTGGTTGCGCCGCTCCACGATCTTCATGTCCGCATAGAGGGCGGCGTTGTAGAGGGTGGAGGAGAGCTGGCAGACGCCGCCGCCTGCCTGCTGGACCACCTCTCCGTTTTCGTAAGCGCCGGCGTTCTTCCAGCCGTTCTTGCGGGTGCGCTTGCCCAGGGTATCGTTGGCGGAAAAGACGTCTCCGGGTTTAAGGATGGTCCCGTTGATCTTGTCAGCGCCGAAGCGGATGTTGTATTTGCGGTTCTTGGTGCTGTCGGAAAAACTGGTGGTGTAGGCGCCCCGCAGGATGAACTTATCCTGGAGCATAGCTTTCGTCATGGTGGGCTCCAGCTCGTGCATGGGGATGTCTATGGTCTCTCCGGCCAGGGGGTCGGTCTCCAGGATGGTTTGGATGAGGGCGGCCTGGTTGACGCCGTGGCCGGTGGCTTCCTCCTTGTATACGAGCTGGTTGTTCTCCATGCCCAGGGAGGCGTTCACGGCGGGGGTGTCCAAAACGCTGGACAGCTTCGCAACGTAACGATCCACAGAATCCTGATCATAACTGGGGACCGGCGCGATGTCCTTTCCGGCGGCAATGCTTTGGACCTGGGCCATGAACAGATCATAGGGAACGGTGCTGTCCCGCATCAGGGAGAAGGCCACGTTCACCGCGTCTTCCGCATCGAATTTCAACAGGATGGCGACGGGGCCTTCCTCCGGAGCGCTGGTAGGCGCAGGCTCGTCGTCGTCCGCCCCGGCGGCTTCCGCTGCCTTCATGGCGGGATCGACGGCGTCGTCATCCTCATCCTCTTCCTGAGGCGCGTTTGTAGGCGCGGGGGCATGGATGCCTTCGCCGGTGGCGGGATAGATGTTTATGCCGTCGGTAAACTTTAGATCGATAGTCGGGGGCGATTTGAGCAGTTTTTCCTCCACAGCCGCTTTGGCCTGTTCCCGAGACATGCCACTCACATCCACGCCGTAGACGTGCGTACCAGGGAGCATGGTGGTGCGGATCACGATGGATTCGATCTCCTGTCTGTGCTGTTCTTCAACGGGGTCAACGCCCGGCGTAGTGATGACGATATTTTTATTGGGAACGATGGTCGCCGTGGCGACGGCGGTGGCGGGGATTTGTTCCTGCACCGCTGCCTGGACGGGCGAGGCTCTGTTCCCGCTCAACAGGAGCGCACAGAGCGCCCCCGCCAGCACCAGCACACCGATGCAGGCGCCCAGCACCCAGGATTGTTTATTTCCAAAATTGCTCATAGAGCCCTCCTTATCTTTCGGTTTCCATTGTATCGATTTTGAAGGGGATTGCCATACTTTATAGGCAGGCTTTACAACAAAGTTACAAATCTATGACATTTTTCTGTCCATTCCCGTGGATTTATGGTATCCTATACCTATGAGAACGAAGACACATGCAAATAAACCCGCTGACCAAAGTCCCATGGACGCGGCTCTATCCTATCTGACCGGTCGGATGCGGACCGTTCGGGAGGTGGAGGATCGATTGGACGCCCTCCAATACGGGGAGGGAGATATCCTGATGACCGTGGAACGGCTCAAGGAATTGAAACTTCTGGACGATGAAGCCTATGCCAGGGAATTCGTGCGCTCTCGGCTCGCGACCAAGCCGGTGAGCCGTCAGAAGCTGTATATGGATCTGAAGACCCATCAGGTGCCGGAGGAATGTATCCGCATGGCCCTGGAGGAGCTCCCCAAGGAGACGGAATCGAACAACGCCCTGGAGGTGGCCCAGAAGTTTTGGCGGCAAATGGGCCATCTTCCCGAAAAGGAGCGCCGAGACAGGGTGTTGCGCCGCCTCATGAGCCGGGGCTTTTCCACGGAAGCGAGCCTGGCCGCCATCCGTCAGGCGTCGGAGGAGGAGCTTTGAAGCGGGTTTTCTCGGCAACGGAATATAAGCGGGCGTTGATGCCCCTTTCCCCGGAGGAGCGGCAGCGGATCGCTTCGGCGGCGGCTGAAGCGGCAAGGGCGGAAGCGGAGGAACGAAACGCTTCCTGCGTGATCCTGCTTTGCTGCGGCGGCTTCATGGAAGAGATTGCCGCGCTGACGGCCAAAGGGCTCGAAGGGATGGGACTGATAGCAAAGATAGCTTGCCTGGGCAGGGACGATCTGCCGGCGCTGGCCGGGGCTTTCGTCTGTGACTTCCTTCTTTTTGCAGACGGGACGGTCCAAAAAGCACGGTGGGTCGAAGCCCTGCAAAGGTCGTCCTGCCCGGTCATAAGCTTGGGCATCCCGGCGGGTGTGGACCCGGACACCGGCGTGGCCTCGGCTGTGGCTGTGCAGGCGGTGACGACCATAGCTCCCTTGGGATACCTGAAGGGTTTGTTCTTTCAAGACGGCCTTGACCACTGCGGCAGGATCCGTTTTATCGGCCCTGAGGCGAAGGGGGAAGGCGTCGCTCGCTTTGAAGCGGAGGATGCGGTTCGCCTGCTGCCGCCCCGAAAGCGGACCGCCCACAAGGGGGATTCCGGAAAGGCGTTGCTGTGCGTGGGGTCCCCCAAATATGTAGGGGCGGCCCTGCTCAGCGCCCGGGCCTGCCTGGCTGCCGGCTGCGGCATCCTGTACGTGGCCTGTCCCCGGGAGCCCCGGGAGGCGCTTTACAGCCTCCCTGAAGCTATCGGCATCTCCGTGGGCGAGGATTGGGACGGGGAGAGTTGCCAAAGGGCCATCGACGCCCTTTCCGGCAAACAGGCCGTTGGTATCGGCTGCGGCGCGGGCGACGGGGATATCTCGCTCCTGCTTGAGGCGGCTCTCGAAACAAAGCTCCCCACGGTACTGGACGCGGACGGGCTCAACTGCCTGTCCCGACACAAGGAGCTCTATGGGCTGCTCCATGAAAAGGTCGTTCTCACGCCCCACCCGGGGGAGATGGGTCGGCTCCTGGGGGTGTCATCGAAGGACGTGCTGGCGGACCCCTTGCAAACGGCAAAGGATTTCGCTGCGAAATGGGGCTGTGCGGTGCTGCTGAAGGGCGCTGCCACGGTGGTTTCCGACGGACGGCGGACCCGGATCGTGGCGGAGGGGAACGCTGGCCTTGGCAAGGGCGGCAGCGGCGACGTGCTCACAGGCATCATCACCGCCTTGCTCGCGCAGGGGATCGAGCCCTTTGACGGGGCCTGCTTGGGGAGCTTTTTGTTGGGCACCTCGGCGGACCGGGCGTTTGCATTGTTGAAGGAACGGATGCTTCGGGCGTCGAACGTGATCGAAGCCCTGGAACGGATATAGAAATATTTAGGAGGTAGCAAAGATGCTTCGTTTGGGTGTAGATGTCGGCGGGACCTTTATCAAGGCCGGCGTGGTGGACGAAACCTATTCTATTCTTCAAAAGGTGAGCGTGCCTACGGGGGGAGACGCCGGGTACGAGGCGGTGGTCAAAAATATCGTCTATGCCGCCCAGCTGGCCGCGGATCAGGCGGGCCGTACCGTCAAGGACTTTGCTTCCGTGGGCATCGGCATCCCTGGATTGTTGAACCCCCGGACGGGCGTGGTGGTGTCGGCGCCGAATCTGAACGGCTGGCACGATGTTCCTTTCCTGGAGGCCATCCAAAAGCTGCTGCCGGTCCCCGTGTCCGTGGGCAACGATGCCAACTGCGCCGTGGTGGGGGAGACCCTGGCCGGCGCGGCTAAGGGCTGTGAGAATGTGGTCATGCTCACGCTGGGCACCGGCGTAGGCGGCGGCGTTATCACCGACGGTCGGCTGTTCGTGGGCGGTCAGGGCCTGGGCGCGGAGCTGGGCCACATGGTCCTCGCCATGGAGGGCGAGACCTGCGGCTGCGGGATGCATGGCTGCATCGAGGCCTACTGTTCCGTCACCTCTCTGGTGAAGCAGACCACCTGCGCCATGGAGGCGGACCCCGCCTCCGCCATGCACGAATATGCGGAAAAAGCGGGCTTGGTGGACGGCCGTACCGCTTTCGAGTGCTCCAAGATGGGGGACAAGTCCGCCATACAGGTGGTGGAGACCTATTGTCGGTACCTGGCCAATGCCATCGGCTCCTTGGCTACCTGCTTCCATCCGGACGTGGTGCTCATCGGCGGTGGCCTTTCCAATCAGCGTGAGTATCTCATGGACAAGCTGAACGCCCTGCTGCCCCGATACGTGTTCGCTGCGGACGTGATCGGCGTTCCGCCCATCCTGCGGGCCTCCCTGGGAAACGACGCCGGGACCATCGGCGCGGCATATCTGGACAAAATGTAAGGAGGAATTATGGACGTCGGCGTATATTTGGATGTGATGCACCTGGCGGAGCGGCTGAAGGACACCCTGCGCCATTGCTATACCTCCGGCGGACGGCGGGAGAGCGTGGCGGAGCACAGCTGGCGCATCGCCCTCATGGCGATGTTCCTGCAGGACGAATTTCCCGAGGCGGATATGCACAAGGTCATGGAGATGTGTCTTATCCACGATCTGGGGGAATGCTTCACCGGGGACATCCCCACCTTTTTGAAGACGGGTGCGGACGAAGTCCGAGAGGAGCAGCTTTTGTCTGATTGGGTCAGCTCCCTGCCTGAACCATATTCTGCCAAGCTCCATGCCCTTTATGAGGAGATGGACGCCCAACAGACTCAGGAGGCCAAGATCTATAAGACCCTGGACAAGCTGGAGGCGGTCCTCCAGCACAACGAGTCGCCCCTCTCCACCTGGGAACCCCATGAGTACGATCTGAATATGACCTATGGCTTCGATCAGGCTGCCTTTTCCCCTTATCTCACAAAGCTCAGGGAGCAGATGCAGGTCGATACAAAGAAAAAGATAGAAGATAATAAAAAAGCCCGGTGACGGGCTTTTTTAAATGGAGAAGATCAATAGCTGTAGGGGATGTAGTCCTTCCAGTTGGAGAGGATCTCGTGGCCCACGTGGCCGACGCCGCGGACGGCCAGGGCCAGGAAGGCGAAGACGAGGATCAGCAGGATGGCGATGCGGATGCCGCTGATGATGGCGCCCGCCAGAGCCAGGCCCCGGCCCTTGTTCTCGGGCAGGGTCTTGGCGCTGTTCAGCCCCAGGATGCTCAAAACGAGACCCGCGATGGCGGCCAGGGCGCCCAGACCCACGGGGAAGAGGATGAGGGAGCAGACGAACCCGGCGATGGCCAGGCCGTTGCTGGGGCCGGAGGTGGTGGTAGCATAGTTCGCTTTGGGCTGGCCGGAGTAGTTGGGGTTGGAATAGGAGGGAGGCAACTGGGCCGCGGCAGCCTTGTAGCCGGAGGAGGCGTTTTCAGGGGGAACGTAGGTCCCGTCCTCGGAAGCGGTCTCATTTACAGGTTCAGCAGCGGGCTGCTTTTCGGCGGAGGCCTGCTCCCCGTTCACGGGGAGGGGCTGGCCGCAGTTGGTACAAAACTTGGCCCCTTCGGGAAGGAGGGTACCGCAATTCGGGCAATGCATGGAGATGATCCTTTCTACAAAAATATAGAGAAAGCTTATCTTTCGACATCATACTATACCAGATGGACGCACCGTGTCAAGAACGGAAAAAACTCATGGCGCTGAGGAAAGGACTGTGGTACAATGTCCACAAATCCATACGACAGGAGAGACCCATGAGCAAGTATTCTTTCCCCAAAGTGGACCTGCATCTTCATTTGGACGGGTCCATGCTGCCCAAAAGTGCGTGGGAGATGGCGGCGGAGCGGGGCATCCGGCTGCCCGCCGACACGCTGGAGGACTTTCGCCAGTTTATCGTGGTCACGGCGGACTGCCGCAGCGTGAACGAGTATTTGAAGCGGTTCGAGATGCCGCTGCAGATTTTGCAGGATGAGGCGGCCCTGGAGCGAACGGCCTACGAGCTGGTGTGCCTGTTGGCCAGGCAGGGCCTTCGGTATGCGGAGATACGCTTCGCCCCCCAGCTGCACCTTAGAAAGAAGCTTACCCAGCGGGACGCGGTGGAGGCGGTCCTCCGGGGCGTGCATCGGGGCATGGGCGAGCATCCCGCCATCGACATCGGGGTGATCCTCTGCGCCATGTGCATCGGGGACTATCGCCTGAACATGGCGGAGAATTTGCAGACGGTCCGGGAGGCGGCCTGCGCTCTCCGTGAGGGCGTGGTGGCCATCGACCTTGCGGGTGCGGAGGGGGTGACGCCCCTGTCCGGGTTCGCGCCGGTGTTCGAGCTGGCCAAGGAGTTGGGCGTGCCCTTCACCTGTCACGCCGGGGACAGCCAGGGGCCCGAGACCGTGGAGACCGCTTTGAACTTCGGCAGCAGGCGCATCGGTCACGGCCACCATATCTTCGAGGACAGGGCCCTATGCGCCCGAGCCATCCGAGATGGGGTCACTTTGGAGGTGTGCCCCACCAGCAACATCCAATGCAGCACTCGCCCCTCCTACGAGGCGCATCCCTTGAAGAAGCTGATCGACATGGGGGTGAGCTGCACCATCAACACGGACAACATGATCCTGTCGGACATCGACCTCGATAAAGAATACGATCGCTGCATCGATCAGATGGGCCTGTCCCTTCAGGACGTCATCCGCTGCAACATCAACAGCGTCCGGGCTGCTTTTCTGGCGCCGGAGAAGAAGGCGAAGCTGATCGAGGAGCTCCTCGCCGCTCTGGAAGCATGCGCACGGTAACCTATCAGGCCACCGAGCAGGACGAGGGAAAGAGGGTGGAAAAGGTCCTTATGGGGCCGATGCAGATCTCCCGCGGGCTTTTATCCCGGCTGAAGCGGCGGGAGCGGGGCATCTGCGTCAACGGAGAGCGGGTATATTCGACCTGCGTCCTTCAGGCGGGGGACGTGGTGACCGCGGAGGTGGGGGACGAGGAACCGCCAAAGCTTTTGGCACCTGTAAAGATGGACCTTGCCGTCGTCTATGAGGACGGGGACTTGCTGGCGGCGGACAAGCCCGCTAACCTGCCGGTGCATCCTACCAAGGACCCAGGGGAGAGAAACTTGGAACAGGGGCTTTTAGCCTATTTGCCAAAGGGGGAATACCCCCATTTCGTAAGTCGATTGGACAAGGGGACCACGGGGCTGATGCTGGTGGCCAAGAGCGGCTACGTCCACGAGCTTATGAAGCGGCGGCTCCACACGGAGGCGTTCTTTCGGGAGTACCGCGCCGTGGCGGAGGGGATCGTTTCGCCCGCCAATGGCACGGTTGACGCCCCCATCGGCCTGGCGGCTGGCTCCAGCTACAAGCATTGCGTGCGGCCGGACGGGGCAAAAAGCTGTACGGAGTACGAGACATTGATCGTCGCCAACGGACGGACGTTGCTGCGGCTGCTGCCGAAGACGGGGCGGACCCATCAGCTGCGGGTGCACATGGCCTATCTTGGCCATCCGCTGACGGGTGACTGGCTGTATGGGCGCCGCTGCGACGAGATCGACCGACCGGCGCTCCACTCCTATGGGCTGGTATTTATTCATCCTCTGACCGGGGAAAGGATAGAATGTTGTTCGCCCGTCCCGAAGGACATGGAAGGGCTGCTATGCTGACCGCCGATGGGCGGTCTTTTCTTTTTGTTCAAACTCATTCCGACTTTTGTACGAGTTTATGACGCATTTTGTCCGAATATGGATGCTATGCTGCAAGCGACAGAAGGAGGAGAGGATCATGAAACGAACGATAAGGATAGGCCTGTGGGCGATCTTAGCAGGGGGCATGCTCTGCCTGCTCGCCAACCTTAGGGTCATGGCCGTAGCCGCGCCCCGGATCGTCTGGCCAAACGCCCTGACAGCGGAAAAGGTGGACTGCATCATCGTCCCCGGCGCCCGGGTCTACGAGGATGGGACGCTCTGCGACGTGCTGCGGGATCGGCTGGACACGGCCATCGGCCTCTATCGGGCCGGCGTATCCGACAGGCTCCTGCTTTCCGGGGACCACGGCTCGGTGGCGTACGACGAGGTCACGGCGATGAAGGCCTACGCGGTGCAGCAGGGGGTAGAGGAACGGGACATCTTTTTGGACCACGCAGGATTCTCCACCTATGAGACCATGTATCGGGCCGCTTCCATCTTCGGGGCGAGGAGCTGCGTGGTGGTCACCCAGCGATACCATCTGTCCCGGGCGGTGTATCTCGCGCAAACCATGGATATGGAAGCGTATGGCGTCCAGGCGGACCGGGGCGCGTACCAGCGGATGGGTTACTATGAGACAAGGGAAGCCTTGGCCCGGGTGAAAGATTTGTTTTTTGCCGTGCTTCGACCGGCGCCCACGTATCTGGGGGAGCCCATCTCCCTTCTGGAGGACGGGCGGGTCACAGCCAAGGCACCCTTTGCCATGCCGATTCTGGCGGAGGGATAAAGGCGCTTGAGATGATTGACTTTACGGGAAGATGATTATATACTGTTTCTGATCAAAACACGGAAGGGAAACAGATATGATCCGAGTCGGCATCGTAGGATATGGCAATGTGGGCCGTGGGGCGGAGAGCGCCGTCCTGCAGAGTGAGGATATGATCTTGACGGGGATATACACCCGCCGGAATCCGGAAACGGTGCAGCCCATGGGGGAGACGAAGGTGTATCCTTTGTCCAGCCTCCTGGAGGGGACGGCAGAGGCGGACGTGCTGCTCCTTTGCGGCGGCAGCGCCACGGATTTGCCCGTACAAACTCCGGAGCTGGCCCAAAAATATTGCGTGGTGGACACTTTCGACACCCATGCCCGTATCCCGGAGCATTTTGAAAATGTGGACCGGGCGGCCAAGGCCGGCAAGACCGCGGCCATCATCAGCACCGGCTGGGATCCGGGTTTGTTCTCCCTGATGCGGCTTTTGGGCACGGCCATCCTGCCTAAGGGGACCGGGGACACCTTCTGGGGGCCCGGTGTGAGCCAGGGCCATTCCGACGCGGTGCGCCGCATCGAGGGCGTGTCCGACGCCCGGCAATACACCATTCCGGTCCAGCGGACGGTCAACGCCGTGCGACGGGGCGAGAGCGGCTTCACGGCCCGGGAGAAGCATACCCGAGAGGTGTACGTGGTGCTGAAGGAGGGGGCAGATCCCCAAAAGGTAGCCCGGGAGATCATCACCATGCCCAACTACTTTGACGAATACGACACCACGGTCCATTTCATCTCCCGGGAGGAGATGGCGGCGGAGCATGGCAGCATGCCCCATGGCGGCTTCGTCATCCGCAGCGGCGGGCTGGGCAGCGAGGGGCAGTATCCCTCCCTCATGGAGTTCAAGCTGGAGCTGGCGTCGAATCCCATGTTCACCGGCGCGGTCATGGCCGCCTTTGGGCGGGCCTGCTATCGGCTGCACCAGCAGGGAAGGACTGGCTGCTTCACGGTCCTGGATGTGCCGCTGGGGCTCTTGGCGCCCCTTTCCCCGGAAGAACTTCGCAGCAGGCTCGTATAAACGGCAGGGAGGCGGATCCAATGCTGATCATTGAAAATGTGTGTGTTTCCGGCTTTGCCGCCGCTTTGCGGGGTATGCGTAACCCCCTGAACAGCTGGAGCAAGAGCGACAGCGTCATCACCTATGAAAATGGGACGGAGGCGGCCAAGATCGGCTCCAACGACCTGGATCTTATGAAGCGGCTTCGGAAGGCGGGGACCGATCATAGGAAGTATCTTCGGATGATCAACGTGACCATGGACATCACGGCCATGCAGCCCTGGTGGTTCGAGTTCGATACCTATAAGGTGGCCACGGTTCGCAATTCCTGCTCCAAGATGCACAAGATCCATTCCAAGGCTTTCACTGCGGCCGACTTTACCCACGACGGCATCGACGAGGTGCCCTATGCTCAGGAGGCTTTGGATGCCGTTATCGCCGCCTGCGAACGGCTGCGGCAGGACTTTAACGCCACCAAGGAGAAGAAGTATTGGCGGGCCCTCATTGAGCTGCTGCCCGAGGGCTATTGCATACGGGCCACGGTGCAGCTCAACTATGAGGTGCTCCTTCACATGTACTGGGCCCGGAAGGACCATAAGCTGACGGAGTGGCATACCTTCTGCCATATGATCGAGGAATTGCCCTACTTTCGGGAGGTCTGCCTGGCAGAGGGTGAGAACGGATAATTCATTTACATATGCAATGGGAGCGCGGATCGACGGCGCTCCCTGTTTTTATAGTATTTTTCCGGCAAAATAGGTGAGCATACCCAAGATGCCGCCCAGGAGTGCGCCAAGCCATTCGATGGCGGCAAGCTCCTTTTTCATAAGCCCTTTCAAAAGACGGTTGAGTTCCATGGGATTTAGGGAATTGATCCGATTCACCACCAGGCGCTTGATTTCGCCGGAACCTAAAAGCTGCGGCAGCGCGCCCAGGATGGCGGTGTGGATGAAGCTCAGCAAGCTGTCCTTCAGTTTCGGCAGCTCCTGTTCATGCTTTTGCAGCGTGAGGGAAAGGGGCGTGCCCAGGAAGGCGCCGGCTTCCCGATACACATACTGCTGTATGATCTCGGGCAGGCTTTTTTCCAGCTCCCGATCGATAAGCTTGCCCAGGGTGTTCACATATACGTCCTCCAGCGACCCCTCGGGCAGGAATGGGATCGCCTTATCGGTCCGGTGGGAGAGCTGCCGGGCAAAGGATTCGCCCAGCTTCGCCTCCGTAGCCTTTTGCACGAAAAAGCTGCAGAGCAGGGAGGAAAGGTCTTCCCGCTTTTGGATATACTCTTCCTCGCCGAAGGTTTGGATCAACAGCTCCCTTGGACATTTTTTGGATGCGCTCGCCTTGGCAAAGAGCTGATCGAGCCAGGCGGAGATGGCCGCCTTTGTCTCCGGCGTGTTCAGCGCCTGGGAAAGGACCTCGGGGGAGAACAGCTCCGTTTCGATGAGTTCCCCCAGGCTTTCGGCAATGCGCCCCTGTTCCTTGGGGATCAGGCCGGGGGTAAAGGGCAGCCGCCAGCGTCCGATATACTTGGGCGTGAAGGGACGAAAGAGCATCTCCACGGCTAACGTGTTGGTCCCGTAGCCGATGAGACCGCCCATAAAGATGGAAAACAGAAGGGGAAGCATGGGCTTATTCTTCGCCTCGGGCAGGGTGCTTATGCTTTTTCTTGCCCGTGCGGAAGCGGCCGGTGATCACCGCCGCCAGGACAAGAAGTCCATCCAGCAGCGCTAGCAGGGAGAAGACCCACAGCAGGCCCTTGGTGAGCCCATTGCGTAAGAAGTTCATGGTGGGATTGAATCCATCCAAAATGAGGAAGATCATCATCATGATGGACAGCACGATGAGCACGGATTGCAGCGTTTTTATCAATAGCCGACGCATTTACGGTTCCTTTCCGAATGTCTCTCGAATGATCAAACAGTCGCTGACGGAGCGCCCGCCCTTGTAGGGGTCGTTCAGGATGCTGCCGTTGAAATACATCTCGGCGGATCGACCGCCGTCCATGTTGTAGGCGGCTTTGCATCCCAGCTTTGCAAACAGCTGGGAAAACTGCTCCAACGTGAGGCCGGAGGCGTCGTCCGTCCGCCCGTCCACCACCACGAAGCAATAATGGCCCGGTTCATAGTATCCGATGCCGGCCCGGGGGTTGGCCCGGCGGATGTTCTTGCTGGTATTCAGCTCAGCGTCAGGCAGGGGCTGCCCCTCTTCGTCCAAAAGAAGGGGGCCGAAGCACCAGGCCTGGTAGGCACCGTCGGCGATGGCAGATTCCAAAGAAAACTGGTCCGGAGAGAAGGTGCGCATGGTCCCGTCGTAATAGAGGACGCATAAGTCGAAGGGGCTCATTTCCTGGCGGTGGACTATGCCGTTGCGGATCACGATGCCTGCGTCCTGGTTGCCGTAGGTATCGCCGGTGATGGCGATCAGGGCGCCGCTGCGCTGTCCCATGCTCTTGACGCTTTCCCGCAGGCCCTTGCCGTAGGTGTCCGTGGCCAGCACGGTTTCGAACTGAAAGATGTCCGTGAGATGGATGTCTGCCAAATAGTAGACGGCGGAATCAGCCTTTCCATACTGGACCTTTTCGATATGGATGGCCAGGTCGGGGCTGGTATAGTTCATACCGTCTGAAACGACGGTCTTGGTGAAGAAGTCTGCAAACTTCTCGTTCCAGGGCATGAAGATGGGAGTGGGCTCCGGGGTGAGGACGGGTTCGTTCGGGGAAGGATCCGGGGTGGCTGTGGAAAGGGCGCTCTCTTCCAAAGCTGCCGCTACGAGGGCGGGCGTGGGCGTGGCGGTAATGAGCCCTGCGCTTTCGTGCTTTTGTGGGCGGGCGTGGTGGAACCAGGCGAAGGTAAGCAAACTCACCGCCAACAGCAGGAGCGTGGCGATGGTGGTGCGTATGGTTTCCTGCAGCATGCGCTTGCGGCGCATGCGTTCTTTTTCGTGCTTCATCGACAAAAGAGTATAGCACAGGTCTCGCTTTTTTTGCAACTGAATGATTGAAAGCCTTCGATTCGGGTCATCCTGAGCAAAGGGAAGGGGATGAGCAAGAAGAGAGGGATAAAGCATGAACAAAGTAGTTATCTGCGGCGTGGACACGTCTTCGCTCCCCACCTTGGGACAAAAGGAGATGCGGCAGCTGCTGGAAAAGGCCCGGGCGGGGGATGAGGAGGCTCGGGAAAAGTTGGTGACGGGAAATCTTCGTTTGGTACTTTCCGTGATCCAGCGATTCTCCAACCGGGCGGAGCAGGCGGACGATCTCTTTCAGGTGGGGTGCATCGGGCTCATGAAGGCCATCGACAATTTCGACGTGTCCCATGACGTCCGCTTTTCCACCTACGCGGTGCCTATGATCATCGGAGAGATACGCCGCTTTTTGCGGGATTATACGGCGCTGCGGGTATCCCGTTCCCTGCGGGACGTGGCGGGCAAGGCCATGCAGACCAAGAAGCGCCTGACCGACGAGATGGATCGGGAGCCCACGGTAGGGGAGATCGCCAAGGCCATGGGCCTGCCGGAGGAGGACGTGGTGTATGCCCTCGACGCGGTGGTGGACCCGGTATCCCTGTATGAGCCGGTGTTTCATGAGGACGGGGACGCCCTGTATGTGATCGACCAAATACGGGACGAATCCTCTGGAGAGGGGAGATGGCTGGACAGCATCGCTCTTGAAGAGGGGATCGGCCATCTCAACGAGCGGGAACAGCGCATCGTGAAGCTCAGATACTTTCAAATGAAGACCCAGATGGAGGTGAGCCGGGAGATCGGCATCTCCCAGGCCCAGGTGTCCCGATTGGAGAAGGGTGCGCTGGAGCGGCTGAAAAAGTATATTTAGCTTGTGCAACGGAGGCGGAGGGAGTACAATACCCCTATACGGATCCTTCGGGGGCAAGCGAAATGAAAAAAAGGGGACAGATACTTTCCTGGGTCACCCTGGCCTGTTTCATCGCCGGTGCGGCGGCGGGCCTGGTCTGGCCTGAGGTCGCGTTATCCTTGGGGCAGGCGGGCAGCCTCTATGTTTCCCTGCTTAAATACTTGGCGCTCCCAGTGGTGATCCTATCCGTCTTCAACGCCGTCCAAAACGGCGGTAAAAGCGCGACCGGCGTCCTGGTTCGGGCATTGCTGCTGTTCGTCGGCCTGTTTGCGGTTTCCTTTTTGATCTGCACCGTCCCATACACCGTTTTTGCACCCGGCAAAGGCTTTTCCGCCCTGGGAGGAGCGTCATGGACGGGGGAGCAGGCCGCTATTTCCCTGAAAGGCATACTTCGGAACCTGGTCTCCTTTGGGGGCGGTGGGAACGTGAACAACTATTACCTGCCGTCCCTGGGGTTGGCGCTGGTATTTGGCTTCATCGCCAGTCTGATCAAAAGTGAAAGGCTGAAAAGGGGAGCCGCTTCCCTGGAGAAGGCGCTTTTGACCCTGCTCTCCTGGGTGATGTATCTTACGCCCCTGGGGGTATTCGCGCTGATGGCCAAGTGCACGGCCAGCTTCGGTCTGACGGCGCTGAGATCCTCCGGCGCCTATATCGCCTGGGCCTACGGCGGCTGTCTGCTGGTGCTGGGCGCGGTGATGATCCTGCCCCTTTGGGTCCTGTGCCAGGTGACGCCGGGACAGTATTTTGCCCGGATGGGGCGGCTGTTTATGACCTCTCTCGCCACCTGTTCCTCGGCAGCCACCCTTCCCGAGACAATGCGGACTTGCCGAGAGGAATTTCATGTGTCCGAGCGGGTCACGGCCATGGTGGTGCCCCTGGGGAGCACCGTGCATATGTGCGGCGGCGCCGTGTCCTTCTGCTTGTTGGGCACCTTTGCGCTGCAGATGACGGGGCGGCCGATCACGGGGGGAACGCTGCTCTTGATGCTTTTGTTAGCGGAGATGCTGAACATGGCGGCTCCGGGCATCCCGGGCGGCGGCATTGTGTTGGGCGCTACCTTTTTGGGCATGCTGGGCTTGGAGGATATGGAGCTGTTTTTGGGCATGTACGCAGGCATATACCGCCTCCTCGACATGGCCTACACCTCCTTGAACGTGGCGGGAGACGTGACCGCGAATCTGCTGGTAGAACGGTGGGAGAAGGAAAAATGAAACCGATATGTCGTCAAGTGCAGCACTCTTTGACCATGGAGCTGGATCAGCAGGCTCGTCAGATGGCTTCGTCCGGCCGGGACGTCATCAACCTGACGGCAGGGCAGGTGGATCTGCCCATGCCGGAGGAGGGAAAGCAGGCCATACTGGCTGCCCTTGGGGAGGACCGAACCGGCTACGTTCCGGCCACCGGGTCCGCCGATCTAAAGGCTGCCGTGAGGGCCCATATGGGGTGGAACGAGGGGGAGATCCTCATCGGCTCTGGGGCAAAGCCGCAGGTCCACGGGGCTGTCCAATGCCTATGCGGCCCGGGGGACGAGGTGCTTCTGCCAGTGCCCTGCTATACCAGCTATCCCGAGATGATCCGTCTCTCCGGCGCAGAGCCCGTTCCGGTGGCGGGTGATCCCCATCATGACTTCACCGTATGTGCGGCGGATGTCGAGGGCCATATCACAAAGCGGACCAAGGCGCTGCTGCTGAATAACCCGGTCAATCCTACGGGCGCGGTATACGATCCGGAACAACTGAAAGAGATTGTCGACATCTGCGTGGAGCACGACCTCTATATCATCGCCGACGAGGTGTACAGCTCCTTTGTGTACGAGGGGGATTTCGTCAGCTTGTACGCGTTCCCTGTGGCACGAGAACGGCTTATTTTGGTGAACGCCGCCTCTAAGGCGTACGCCATGGCGGGGCTGCGGATCGGCTATGCCGTCGCTCCCGCCAACGTTGCCGCGGCCATGGGCGGGTATCAAAGCCATGCCGTGGGGTGTCCCTGCTCCCTGTCTGAGCGGGCGGCTTTGGCGGCGCTGACCATGGACAGCGGATATGGGCATGAATTGGCCGCGGAGTTTCGGGCACGGCGCGATGTTTTGGTGGATGATCTGTCCCTGCAAAAAGAGATCCCGATTCATAGGAATCGGGGCGCGTTCTATCTCTGGCTGGACGTTTCCCATCTGGACGATGACATGTCCTTTTGCAGGAAGCTGCTGTCGGAGGAGGGGGTAGCCCTGACTCCCGGCAATGCCTTTTCCTGGCCCGGATACGTTCGCCTCGCCTATACTAAAAAAGAGCCGCTGCTTCTGGAGGCAGCCGCTCGCATCCGAAGATTCATCCAAAGGAATTACAGCAGCTCCTCCGGCTGCAGCCTTTGAATCTCGGGCAATATTTCTTCGGTGGAAAGAACGGAGATCACATATCCGTCACAGGTAGTGGATAGAAAATGATAGGCGGCACCATCCCAGGTATACTCGCGGGTGGTGTCGATCTCATTTAGCGGCAGGCTGAACCCCAGGCCCGTAAGCTTCATGGCGCATTCCTTTCGGGTGTAGACCGTCAGGAAGGGAAGCTCCTCTTCCCAGGGAAGGCACACCCGCTTTTTCAGGGCGGGGGAGACGGGACGATCCGCCCGCTCCATGTCTACGCCGATAGGCCCATGGCTGACGCCCAAAAGGACGTGCTCCTTGCTGTGGCTGAGATTAAATTCGGGGCCGCCGGCGGCTAAAAACGGCTTTCCTTGGGGGCCGTAGCGAAGATCGTCGTCCGAATGCACTTTGAGCACGGAGGCAAGCAAAAGCCCCGCCCCTAAAGAGAGGGGGGACCTGGTTCGCTCATAGGCAAGTCGCCGCTGCTCAGGGAGCAGGGGCAGGATGCGTTCAGCGTGCTGATGGATGTTTTGACAGGAAAGCAGATACAACTTCATGGAGAAATGATACCAAAGAACGCGCCGGAAAGCAAGGAGGGGGAACCGGCGCGTTCGGTATGATGGCCGCCTGCTGCTCCTCATGGGCGTGGGAGGTTGGCGGAGAGTCGGTAGGCTGCCTGTTTTGCGGCGTTACGTACTCGCCGGGGGCAAGGCAGGAGCCCAGAAAACGCATGCATGGCAGTTGTTTATTGCGGGAAGCAACTCCTCCTTTCCTCTCGGGATGGCTACAGTATAGAGGAGAAATGGGGCAGGAGTATGTGCAAAGTGCAACACAAACGCAGAATCCATGTTAACATCCCGTGAACACGGATTGGCTTTTGCCGGGACTTGTGATACTATACAACCATGAAAAAGATAGCATTCATCTGCATAGCGCTGTTGCTGATCCTTTCGGGATGCAAGGGGTCGGCCCAAGCACCTGTCGCCACGGCGGCGCCGACCCAGGATACCAGCGTGGAGATCGAAGTGCCAGTGGTGATCTCGTCTCCGACGCCGCAGGAGACTCCCTGGCCCTATCCGTCGGATGAGGACACCTTCGTGCCCGAGGTTACGGAGCCGCCCACGCCCGAACCGACCCTGGCGCCCACCTTCACGCTGGAGCCTACTGATACACCCCCGCCAGAGGAGCGATACGTCGTCCCGGAGGGGGTGGAGACCGTGGCCTGGATGTCCGATACGCAGCATTACGCCAATTATGCCGCTAAGGATCTGCCCGACATCTATCCCGTCATGACCGGCTTTTTGCGCGACCAGGCGGAAAAGATGCATCTGGTCTACATTGTCCACACCGGCGATCTCGTTCATGTGAACAACAGCGAGGAGAATTGGCGAGTGGCCCGGGAGGCCATGGACCTGATCGAAGGCATCCCCACGGGCGTCCTGGCCGGCAATCACGACATGGACCCCTCCAAAGGCGGGTACAAGAACTATTGGAAATACTTTGGGGAAAAGAAATACAATCAACAGACCTGCTACGGCGAGAGCTTTGAAAACAATCGGGGTCATTACGATCTGGTCACCGTCTCAGGGCGCAACTATATCTTCGTGTATATGAGCCATGCACCGGATAAGAAGGCCATTCAGTTTATCGTCAAGAGCTTCCAAAAGTATCCGGATCGGGTGGGCATCCTGTGTGTGCACGACTTCATCACCACGGAGGGGACCCTTTCCCAGGCGGGGGAACAACTGCGGGAGCAGGTAATCGCCAAGTGCTCCAACGTATACATGGTCCTGTGCGGCCATCGGTACGGCCTCTACACCTTGGAGGATGCCTTCGACGACGATGGGGACGGGGTGAAGGAGCGGACGGTCTACGAGATCATGATGAACTATCAGGCGGCAGGAAAGGAGGGCGGCGGCGGCTACCTCCGGCTTATGCAGTTCGACGAGGAGGACCACGAGATCCGCTGCATCAACTATTCGCCCTACCTGGACGATTACGATTGGCTGGACGATCCCTCTCACAAGGAAAAGCGATATGAGATGGATGAAAAGAGCGAATCCTTTACGTTGAAAATGCCCTGGGCATAAGCACAGGAACCCCGTAGGATATCCTGCGGGGTCCTTTTTTTGTTTATTATGCTTCCATTGTCAGCACCTGGTCGAATTGTGGCAGTTTTTCCTCGGAGAATTGGTGGGACACCACCAACAGCAGCTTTCCCTGGATCGACAGCAACAGATCTTCGATCTTCCTTGCCGTAGCGTCGTCCAGGTTCGCCAAAGGCTCGTCCAGGATCAGCACCTCCGTATCCCGCAGCAAAGCGCGAGCCAGACATATCCGCTTCTTTTCCCCGCCGGACAGGTTCGCTCCGTTTTCAATGATCTGTGCGTCCAGAGCTGCCTTGGTTGCAAATCTTGACAGACCTAACTCATGCAGCAGGGCGATCAGCGATTCGTCGGAGACAGGACGAAACATGGTGAGATTGTTCCGAAGCGTATCCCGGAACAGCACCGCTTCTTGCCGTACAACGGTCATGCAGTCGTATGTGCTCGAATAGGCTGAAATTGGCGTGCCGTCGATGGTGATTTGCCCATCGTTCACCTCATAGTATCGAAGCAACAGGTTGACCGCCGTCGTTTTGCCGCAGCCGCTTGGCCCCTTAATGAGGATCTTCTGTCCAAGCAGTGCAGATAGATCGAAATGATGGAGGATCTGCGGTCCATCTGAATAGGCGAAGGATACATCCCGGTATTCGATTCCTTGTTGGATGGCCTGCAACGGCTTTTCGTCGGTTTCGTCCATGCTTTTTGCGATAAACTCATCCATCGCCTCGCAGGTGGGTCGGATGGCCACCAGCTGACGAATGATCTCCGCCAGGGAAATCAAGGGATAGGAGAGCTGATCGATCATTCCGATCGCCACGAAGAAGCTGCCCGCCGTGAATTTGCCTCGCAAAACGAGCCAGGCGGCGAATGCGAGGACGATGAAGTAGGATAGATATGAGATCAGCGTGGTGATTAGCTGGGAAACGGCGCTCAGCAGGCTATCCTTTTGAAGTTTATCTGCCACAAGATCATTTGAAGCGTCGAATTTGGAAAGGATTTGCTTTTCCACCGCAAAGTTTTTGATGATCTCGAATCCGTGGAGCCAGTCGTTCACCTTGGCCAGGCTCTCCTCCACGGCCTGCAGATATTCTGTCTGCGCCTTTTGCAGCCGCTTTTCGATCAATTTAGGGATATAGAGCGGCGTCGTCAGCAGAGCTATTGTGATGAGGGCGAGCCGCCAGTCGAGCAGGAACAGGGCGGCGCTGACGAAGAGGATCTTGGACAGGATATCGAAGAGCATCGGCAGCATCCGAAATCGGCGGTCCCGAACGGCGTCCGTTTCGCTGGTCAGCTTGGCGATGTATTCGCCCTGGGGGCATGCCTTGAAGTCGATATAGGAGCGATGCAGGATGCTGTTAAAGATATCTCGCTTCAGAAGCCGCGTGCAGCCGACCGCATACTTTGCGCTGCACCGTCTGTAGAAATAGTAGAACAGCACCTCGCCCAGAATGAACGAGATGAGCAGCGATCCGTATCGGAGGGTCTCCTGGAGCTCACCGGCAATGGCGTGATCCAGCACGTCGCCTTTAAAGAACTGCAGCACGACGGCCAAGGCGTTGCTGCACAGGATACAAAACAGTGCACCCAAAAAAGCGGCGCGATTGCGTCTGTGATATAGTTTCATATGTACCTCCTATCCTCTGTGCGATAGAAGGAATGAAATGGATTTTCCTTCTATCGGTCAGAAGGAAAACCGATACTTGACCATGGCTGTCTGTCCTTTCTCAAAATCGAAAAGTGTTTACTGGCCGTCCTCCAGCTTTTCCACATTTTTCAGCTTGCTTTGTATCTGCCTTGTCCGTACGCCCACCAGCTGATCGAGATCGCCGGAGACCTGCTGCAGGTGCCGCTGAGAGGCTTCCAGCACATCCCCGAACTTGTCGAACTCCGTGCGGACGGACCGCAAAATCTCCCACACCTCGCTGGACCGCTTTTCGATGGCCAGGGTGCGGAACCCCATCTGCAGACTGTTCAGCAGGGCGGCCATGGTGGAGGGCCCGGCCAGGTTCACCTTATACCGCTTCTGCAATTCCTCCACCATGCCTCGGTTCACCGCCTCCGCATAGAGCCCCTCGAAGGGGAGAAAGATGATGGCGAAGTCCGTCGTGGCGGGGGGCGCGATATACTTGGAGGAAACATCCTTGGCTTCCTGCTTGAGCCGGGTGGTGAGGGCGGCGGTGGCCGCGGCGATGGCGGCAGGATCGCCCGCGTCATAGGCGTCCATAAGGGCGGCATAGGTGTCGCCGGGGAACTTGGCGTCGATGGGAAGGTAGACCGTGTTCTCCCCGTTTCCCGGGAGCTTCACGGCATATTCCACCCGATCGGCGCTGCCGGGGCGGGTGGCCACGTTGGTATCGTACTGCTCGGGGGAGAGGATCTCCTCCAAAATGGCGCCCAGCTGGATCTCACCCAGGATGCCCCGGGTCTTTACGTTGGACAGGACCTTCTTAAGATCCGTGACCCCGGCGGCCACCTGCTGCATCTCGCCTAGGCCCTTATAGACCGCTTCCAGCTGCTTGCTGACCATCTCGAAGCTTTTGCTGATCCGGTTTTCCAAGGTGGTTTGCAGCTTCTCGTCCACGATCTGCTGCATCTGATCCAGCCGCTTGTTGTTGTCCTCCTGCATGGAGGAGATGCGTTTTTCCATGGTAGCGCGGATGCCGTCCAATCGCTCCGTGTTGGTCCTTTCGAAGGAACCCAATCGCTCCAGATTTGCCTTCTCAAATGCATCCAGACGCAGTTCCACGCTCTGCTGGAAGCTCCGCTGGTTGTCGTTCTGCTGGCGGGCGAAGCTGTGCTGCCCATCGCTCATGAGCTGTCCGTATCCGTTCAGAGCGGAGTGAACGGCGTCATTCAGCTCCCGACGTTGATCGGACAGCTTGTCCAGGATGTCCTCATACCGATCGGCGTTGCGAAGCTGCACCAGCAGGATGATCGTTACGATGAGGGCTACCAAAGACAGGGAGGAAAGGATGAGAATGGCGAGAACCATGGATACGCCTCCGTTCATGTATTGAAAACAGTATACCACATGCGGGCGGGACCTGCACAGGGTTTTTCCAAAAAGAAAACCTGCCGAAAAGGCAGGCTCGTATAATCAGATTTCAGGGAAGCAGACACAGATAATGTCGTGGACCTTTCGAGCCTTGCTGGGGGAGTTGATCACCTTTCCGGCCCAGGTCATGTGGGCTGTGGCGCCGCCGTCCAGGTTGTATGCACGGACACAGCCAAGGGAATACATAAGTTGGCTCAGCTCTTGCATGTTGAGACCGAGGGAGTATTTGCCCTGCCGCCCGTCCACGATCACCAGACAGTAGTGTCCCGGCTCGTAGTAGCCGATGACGGAACGAGGATTGCGGCCCCATACCTCGGTGTTGAACTTTTTCTTGGGCTGTCCCTCGTGGTCGAGGAGTTCCGGCCCGAAATGCCAGCTCTGCCAGGGGTCCATATCCAGGACCTCCTGAACGGAGATGGTCCTGGGGGTGTAAGTCTCCATCACGCCGTTTCTATACAGCACGCACAGATCGGAGGTGTGCTTGATCTGCCGAAACACCTCGCCGTTGCGCACGATGATGCCGTTCTTGTGCCAGCGGGCGAAGTCGCCGGAGATGGCGATGATGGAATTGCTGTTTTTCGCAATGTCTTCCATGGGTCTGGTACCGCCATTTTCATAGCGCCCCTTGGCAAAAGCTGTCGTAAGCGATGTCACGTCCTGGACCAGCACGTCGGCCACGTAGAAGGTGACGGGGCTGGAGTAGCTTATTTCGTCCCGATACATGTCCCAGGATATGGAGACGGTGCTGTTGGAATAGGTGTGGTCGGTCAGCACCTCTTTATCGGTGAACCGCCAGGCGTATTTTCCACCAAGGAGCCCTTCCGGACGGGGCGTGGGTGCAGGCGGCTGAGTGGGTTCAGCGGTAGGCGCGGCCGAATAGAGCAAGGGCGCCGGCAGCGTGGGGCAGGGCGTGGGATCGATTTGAGAGCGGTACAAAGTGGGAACGCGGGTGGGGACGGGGGAGGAGGTCGCCGTCGCTTCAGGGGAGGGCGCCGGGGCACAGCTGACCAAAAAAACGACGGTCAGCAGCAAAACGAACAAAAGGATAGCATCCCTTCGCGCTGCTTTCATGTCCCTCACCTCCTTTTTCGCTGAACTGCTTGATTTCATAGTATACCATGTTCTTTCAAAAAATGCGGACGATCATGAAAAATTGACAAATTCATAACATCCTGACTTTTTTCTTTACAGTGCCTTTTCATGTGTGTATACTTGAAAAATCGAAGGAAAGGGCAAAAGCATGAAACGAGTTTTGGGCAGCATCCGTCGGGCAGACGAGCGGTATCATCTGTTTGAGGACGGGGACAAGGTATGCATCGGCGTATCCGGCGGCAAGGATTCCCTGCTGCTGATGGATGCGCTGCAGCTTTATAAGCGGTTTTCCAAAACCAGGTTCGAGGTGTGCGCCGTCAGCCTGGATCTGGGCATCGTGGAGCAGGACTGGTCCGCGGTGACCGCTTTTGCGGAGCGCATCGGCATGGACTATTCCCTCATCAAAACGGATATTGGGGACGTGGTCTTCAACATCCGTCAGGAGAAGAGCCCCTGCGCTCTGTGCGCCAAGCTTCGACGGGGCGCCCTCAACAACGCAGCCCGGGCGCGGGGGTGCAACAAAGTGGCCCTGGGACACAACCGGGAGGACGTGATCGAGACCTTCTTTATGAGCCTGTTGTATGAAGGCAGGGTCAACACCTTTGCTCCGGTGACCTATCTGTCTCGTTCCGACGTGACGGTCATCCGTCCGCTGGTGTTCCTGCCGGAGAAGTATGCCCTTTCCGTGGCCAGGCAGCGGGAGCTGCCCGTGCAGAAGGCCAACTGTCCGGCGGCGGGGCATACCAAGCGGGAGGAGGCCAAGGACTTGATCCGATATTTGGCCACCCTGGTCCCCGACGTGGAGGAGAAGCTGATCCACGCCATCGCAAACACGGAGAAGTACGGTCTGTGGGATCGGATGCGCCTTCGATACGACCATCCGCTGTTCACCGGCCCTGTCACGGAAAAAAACAGGCCGGCTGCCTGGATGGAAGGATCCGAAGAGGATATGGAGTAACACAAAAGCCCCTCAGCACGAGGGGCTTTTTCTTAACGCATATGGGGGAATTATTCCTTCGGAGGCACGGTCTTGCCTTCCTCCACCTTGATGAACTGGGCGGACATATAGCCCTTCACGTCGGTCCCGGCCACCATCACGTAGTAATAGTCGCCCTCCTGATAGTAGATGTAGACCAGTTTCCCCTCATAATACTGACCAAGGGACTTGTTGGTCACCGCCGGACCTTCCCGAATGGCCAGGTTGCTGGAGGAGATGGTGCCGCGGACAGTTCCCTCCGGCTGGTCGCTGCCGTTGGAGACCTCGCCCAAGGGGGAGAGGAGCTTCACGAACTTCTTGGCGATATAGCCGTACTTCTTCGTTTCATTCACCAACAGGAAATAGAAGTCCCCGTCCTCACAGTAAACGGTGAGCTTGGTGCCGCTCCGCAGCCCCGTAGCGATGATGGGGGTGTTGGTGCTGGGGCCCTGCCGCATGTTTACGCCGCTCTTGGTCAACTGGCCCTGGGCTGCGCCGGCGATCATCTCCGCCGTGGGCTCCAAAAGGGCGTCCGGATCGGTCTCCAAGACCGGCGTGGGGGTGGGCGCCTCGGTGGCGTCCGGGTCAGGCGTTTCTTCAGGTTCCGGCGTATCCGTGGGTTCGATCACCTCGGGCGTTTCTGTGGGCGCTGCCGTGGGCGCCGGGTGATACTCCGAAGCAGCGGGGGAGGCGCTGGGGGCGGCGGCAGCCTTTTTGTTGCAGGCTCCGAAGCCCTTCGTAGCGACGGCGACGATGATGAGAGCGAGCAGCAACACGCCTACAGCGGCTAAAAATATATACCCTTCCCGGGTGATGATCAGTTTTTTTCGCTTGGACATAGGCAGCCTTCTTTCTGTTCGTTTTTATGTTTACATATAGTATACTCCATCTTTAGGCATTTTCAAAGCATTATTTCTGGATCAATTCAATTTTTTTTATTATTCCTTTCATGTGAAATGTTTCCTGCAAAAAAACAAGTTAGCAGATGCTAATCTATTGGCAAGATGGATTCTTTGTGATAAAATACATCTGGGTCTGTATGCATTTATACATGTATCGACTGACCCAGCGGAAGTTTGACCGATACAATTCTAAAAGGAGGATGTGTATGACTAGTACGAAGACCACGATTCCGTTCACTGGCACGGCCGAGCAAAAAGCAGCGCTCGAAAAGGTCATTGCGGATCAAAAGGGAAAGCCCGGTGCGCTGATGCCCGTGATGCAGCAGGCACAGGAGATCTATGGGTATCTGCCCATTGAGGTACAGACGATGATCGCGGAGGGCCTCGGCTGCTCACTGGAGCAGGTCTACGGCGTTTCCACCTTCTATGCCTGGTTCAGCCTGGAGCCCAAGGGAAAGCATCTTATCCGCCTTTGCCTGGGCACGGCCTGCTACGTCAAGGGGTCTCAGGACATCCTGGATGAGCTGGAAAAGGTTCTGGGCGTCGGTGCCGGTCACACCACACCGGACGGCATGTTCACCCTGGAAGCCGCCCGCTGCCTCGGCTGCTGCGGCCTCGCGCCGGTCATGATGATCGACGATCAGGTTTACGGCCGGTTGGTCCCCGCCGATGTGAAGGGTATCATCGATAAGGTGCGCGCAGAGTAACACTGCTATGAGATTAGACGAAGTCGCCCGTTTGGTCGGTGCAAAGGTGTATACGGGAGAGGACATGCTGGACTTGGATATCGATTCCGCGTTCAGCAGTGACATGATGAGCGACGTTCTTGCCTACGCGCAGGATCAGGCGCTGCTCCTCACGGGCCTCAACAATCCCCAGGCCGTTCGCACCGCGCTGATGCTGGACATGAGCTGCATCCTTTTCGTTCGTGGGAAGGCGCCTGCAGACGAGGTCGTGGAGCTTGCAAAGCTGAGCCACATCGCCGTTTTGGCCACCGCGCTCACCATGTATGAAGCGAGCGGGAGGCTTTACGAAGCGGGACTGCACAGGTGATTCCATGAGCGCAGAACCATTGCATGTGCATTACACAGTGGATGGCGGAAACTTCACCTCTGCCGGAGAAGCCTCCGTCAAGGTCAAGCGCCTGCTGCGACAACTGGGATGCTCCCCTGAGATGATCCGTCGGGTCTCCATCGCCATGTACGAGGGAGAGATCAACATGGTCATCCATGCCAACGGCGGCGACGCCGACGTGTATGTGGACGACGAAAGCATCCGGATCGTTTTGAAGGACACCGGTCCAGGCATCAAGGATGTGGAACAGGCCATGCAGGAAGGATATTCCACCGCGCCGGACAACGTGCGCGCCCTGGGATTCGGCGCCGGCATGGGGCTGCCCAACATGAAGCGGTTCACCGACACCTTCAAGCTGGATACTGTGGTCGGCCAGGGAACGACCATCGAGCTGGGTTTCTTCAACAAGTAACCGAAAGGAAAAAGGAAAGGCATGGAATACAGGCACTCCGTTTCACTGGATAGGGAAAAGTGCAAGGGCTGCACCCATTGCTTGCGGCGCTGCCCTACCGAAGCTATCCGTATCCGGGATGGACACGCCGTCATCAATGCCGTCCAGTGCATCGACTGCGGGGAATGCATCCGTTTCTGTCCCTATCAGGCGAAGCGGGCCATCTGCGACTCCCTGGATTCGCTGGACCGTTCCAAGTATCTGATCGCGTTGCCTGCGCCGTCGCTCTTTGGCCAGTTCGTCAACGTCACGGACGTGGATTATGTGATTCAGGGTCTGCTCGACATGGGCTTCAACGATGTATTCGAGGTGTCCCGCTGTGCGGAGATCATCACCGAATACACCCGGCGATACATGAAGCGCCCGGACATTCCCCGTCCAGCCATCAGTTCCGCCTGCCCAGTGGTGGTGCGTCTCATCAGCATCCGTTTCCCATCCCTTATCGACCATGTGATCCCCCTTATGCCGCCTATCGAGTTAGCTGGGCGGATGGCGAAGGAGGAAGCCCTCAAAAAGCATCCGGAGCTGAAGAAAGAGGACATCAAGACCGTATTCATCAGCCCCTGCCCTGCTAAGTTCAGCTGGGTGAAGAACACCGACAGAGCGGACGAAGAGCCCTGTGTAGATTATGTGGTGGCCATCAGCGAGGTTTATTTCAAGCTTCTGAACGCCATCCAACCGAAGAGCACCCCCAAGATCACCAGCGAAAGCGGCATGATCGGCCTCGGCTGGGCATCGTCGGGCGGAGAAGGCTCCGCGCTGATGAACGACAGATACCTGGCTGCTGACGGCATCGACAACGTGATCCGCGTGTTGGACAGCATCGAGATGGGCAGCTTCCCCAGTGTGGATTTTGCCGAACTGGATGCCTGCAACGGTGGATGCGTGGGTGGCGTACTCACGGTGGAAAACCCCTACATCGCTCAGGTCCGTTTGCAGACTCTTCGCCGGTACATGCCGGTGAGTCTCAACCATGTGCCCCGGCAGAGCGGCAATGTGGACGTTCCCGAGGAGATCATGACCGTGAAGCCGGCCACCTTCTCCAATGTGTCCGCTTTGAACGTGAACCGGTTCGAGTCCATTCGCATGATGGCGGACATCGAGAACATCAACGAGAGCCTGCCTGCCCTGGACTGCGGCTCCTGCGGCGCGCCAACCTGCCGCGCCTTTGCGGAGGATGTGGTCAAGGGCGATGCGAACATCGATGAGTGCATCGTCCACATGCGGGAGAGGTTGAAGAATCTGATGAGCGAAATGGAGAAGAAGCAATGACCGTGTTCGAGATCAGAGACGCATTGGGCCTGACCCCCTTGCACGAGGCTGAGGATAGGGAAGTGACCGGCGGCTATGCCGGCGACCTGCTCAGCTGGGTCATGGGCCGTGCCCAGAGCGGCGACTGCTGGATCACCATCATGTCCAACCGGAACGTGCCGGCCGTGTGTTCGTTGACGGACGCCGCCATGGTCATCTTTGCCGAGGACGTGACGCCGGATCCGGCGGCCATGGAGGCGGCAGAGGAGAACGGACTAAACTTCTACAGCTCACCCCTGTCGGTCTTTGAGCTGTGCGCGAAGGTCGCTCCCTTGCTCGCATGAACGCCTTCGCCGTCGATCTTCACATCCATTCCTGCCTTTCCCCCTGCGGAGAGGAGGATATGACCCCCTGCAACATCGCGGGGATGGGGTATCTGAACGGGTTGAAGATCATGGCGCTGACGGATCACAACACGGCCAAGAACTGTCCAGCCTTCTTCGCGGCCTGCCGTGCCTACGGCATCGTGCCCGTCCCGGGCATGGAGCTCACCACGGCGGAGGACGTCCACATGGTCTGCTTGTTCCCGGAGCTGGAAACGGCTCTTGCCTTCGACGAAGCGGTGATGGACCGTCGGATGAAGATCCCCAACAAGCCTGCCATCTTCGGAGAGCAGGTGATCATGGGGGAGGAGGACGTTCCCATAGGGAACGACCCCTGGTTCCTTCCCGCGGCCACGTCTCTCACCCTGGAGGAAGGGGCGGAACTGGTCCGGTCCATGGGCGGTGTCTGTTATCCGGCCCACATCGACCGGGAGGCCAATGGGCTGCTGGCCATTCTGGGCTTCTTCCCGGAAAAGCCGGTGTTCACCTTGGCCGAGGTCCATGACGAGGACAAACGGGAGCTTGCGGGAGGACGGCGGATACTGGTATCCTCCGACGCTCACAGGCTGTGGGAGATCAGCGACGGCAGCTTCTGCGTCCATCTGGAGGTTTCCCCGGAGGATGGGGAGGAGGCCGTGCGAAAAGCTCTCTTTGCGCTACTGGAGAAGAAAGCATGAAGGAACTGTCCCTGAACATCCTGGATATCGTGCAGAACTCGATCTCCGCACAGGCCACGCTCGTCAAGATCCTGTTGGCTGAAACGGAGGACACGCTGCGGATCACTATTGAGGACGACGGCAAGGGCATGACCCCGGAATTCCTGGCCACGGTGATGGACCCCTTTTCCACCACCCGCAAGACCCGGAAGGTGGGCATGGGGATCCCGCTGTTCAAGCTGGCTGCGGAGCAGACCGGCGGTGAGCTCACCCTTTCCTCCAAAACGAGGGAGATGAGCCCTGAGGATCACGGGACCGTGATCTCCGCCTTCTTCCACAAGGATCACATGGATTTTACGCCCCTTGGGGACGTGGTGTCCACCCTGATCAGCCTGATCCAAGGATGCCCCGACGTCGATATCCTTTTTGAACACAGTTTGCCCGGTGGCGATCTGGTCCACCTGGACACACGGGAGATGAGGGAAGCTTTGGGGGAGGAGATCCCGCTCAATAGCTTCGAGGTCCTGGAATGGGCCAGAGAGAGCTTGAACGAACAATACGGTTTTTAAGCGAAAGCAACTTACATAACCAAAAATCTACGAAAGGAAAACAACTATGAAAAGTCTTGAGGAACTTGCAGCGATTCGGAACAAGATGAAGGACAAGGTCGCTCTCCGCGAGAAAGAGGGCGACATCCGCATCGTCGTCGGCATGGCTACCTGCGGTATCGCCGCCGGTGCTCGTCCCGTACTCAATGCCTTTGTGGAGGAAGTCAGCAAGCAGCACGCTGACAACGCCACCGTGACCCAGACCGGCTGCATCGGCATGTGCCGTCTCGAGCCCATCGTGGAGGTCTTCGAGGGCGGCAAGGAGCGGGTCACCTACGTGAAGGTCAAGCCCGCCATGGTGCCCCGGATCGTCAAGGAGCATATCCTGGGCGGACGGCCTATCACGGAATACACCATCGGTGCCGCAGAATAATAACGGAGGATATTGAGAATGATTCGTACGCATGTAATGATCTGTGGCGGTACGGGCTGTACCTCTTCTGACAGCCCCAAGATCGCCGAAGCCATGGAGCAGGAGATCGTCAAACTGGGTCTTCAGGATGAAGTCAAGGTCGTGCGCACCGGCTGCTTCGGCCTTTGCGCCATGGGCCCTGTCATGATCGTCTATCCCGATGGCACCTTCTACTCCCGCGTGAAGGTCTCCGATGTGCCTGAGATCGCTTCCGAGCACCTGCTCAAAGGCCGTATCGTGGAGCGTCTGGTCCACCGGGACGACGAGGCTGGCGAGAAGGTCGAGGTCCCCACGCTGAAGGACATCGAGTTCTACAAGCCCCAGCTCCGTGTGGCGCTCCGTAACTGCGGCGTCATCAACCCGGAGAACATCGAAGAGTACATCGCTATGGACGGCTATTCCGCCCTGGGCAAGGTCCTCACCGAGATGAAGCCCGAAGAGGTCATCGACCTGGTCACCAAGTCCGGCCTCCGCGGCCGCGGCGGCGCCGGCTTCCCCACCGGCAAGAAGTGGCTCTTCGCCTCCTTCAACAAGACCCCCCATAAGTACGTGGTCTGCAACGCCGACGAGGGCGACCCCGGCGCGTTCATGGATCGTTCCGTTCTGGAAGGCGATCCTCACGCCATCCTGGAAGCCATGTGCATCGCGGGCTATGCCATCGATGCCCATCAGGGCTACATCTACGTCCGTGCTGAGTATCCCATCGCGGTCCATCGTCTCCAGATCGCCATCAAGCAGGCCCGCGAATACGGCCTGCTGGGCAAGGACATCTTCGGCACCGGCTTCGATTTCGACATCGACGTTCGTCTGGGCGCCGGCGCCTTCGTGTGCGGCGAAGAGACCGCTCTGTTGACCTCCATCGAGGGCAACCGCGGCGAGCCCAAGACCAAGCCTCCGTTCCCTGCCAACAAGGGCCTCTTTGGTCAGCCCACCATCATCAACAACGTGGAGACCCTGGCCAACATCCCCCAGATCATCCTCAAGGGCGCCGAGTGGTTCGCCTCCATGGGCACCGAGGGCAGCAAGGGCACCAAGGTGTTCGCTCTGGGCGGCAAGATCAACAACACCGGTCTTGTGGAAGTTCCTCTGGGCACCACCCTCCGCCAGATCATCTACGATATCGGCGGCGGCATCCCCGATGGCAAGGCCTTCAAGGCGGTCCAGACCGGCGGTCCTTCCGGCGGCTGCATCCCGGCCAAGTTCCTGGATCTGCCCATCGACTATGAGAACCTGAAGAGCATCGGCGCCATGATGGGTTCCGGCGGTATGATCGTCATGGACGAGACCACCTGCATGGTGGACGTGGCCCGGTTCTATCTGGACTTCACCGTGGACGAGAGCTGCGGCAAGTGCGTCCCCTGCCGGATCGGTACCCGCCGCTTGCTGGAGATGCTGGACAAGATCACCAGCGGCAACGGCACCTTGGAGGATCTGGACAAGATGGAGGAGCTGTGCCATTACATCCAGGCCAACGCCCTGTGCGCCCTGGGTCAGACGGCCCCCAACCCCGTGCTCTCCACGCTGAAGTTCTTCCGCGACGAGTACGAGGCCCACGTGGTCGAAAAGCGCTGCCCCGCCGGCGTGTGCAAGAAGCTCCTGCACTATGAGATCGATCCTGACAAGTGCCGCGGCTGCACGGCCTGCGCCCGCAAGTGCCCCGTGAACGCCATCAATGGCGTTGTGAAGCAGCCCCATGTCATCGATCAGGCCAAGTGCATCAAGTGCGGTACCTGTATGGATACCTGCCGCTTCGGTGCCATCAGCAAGAAATAAGGAGGAATTCCATGGATACTGTTCATGTAAAGATCAACGGGATCGAAGTTGAGGTCCCTTCTGATTACACTGTTCTGATGGCGGCGGAGAAGGCCGGGGTCCATATCCCCACCCTCTGCTACCTGAAGGATGTCAACGCCATCGGCGCCTGCCGTATGTGCGTGGTCGAGGTGAAGGGCGCCCGCTCCAACCCCGTGGCCTGCCTCCAGCAGGTGGCCGAGGGGATGGAGGTCCAGACCAACACCCCCGCCCTGCGGGCTTCCCGCAAGATGACGCTGGAGCTCATGCTCTCCAACCACCGGATGGACTGCCTTGGCTGCATCCGTTCCACCAACTGCGAACTGCAGACCTTGGCCCAGGAATACGGCGCCGACCCCGACAAGTTCCGTCCCGCCGAGCCCATGCAGCCGGATCTCGATGAGTCCGCCATCCACCTGGTCCGCGACAACAGCAAGTGCATCCTGTGCCGTCGCTGCATCGCGGTCTGCAAGAACGTGCAGCACGCCCACGTCATCGGCGCCAGCATGCGTGGCTTCAAGACCCACGTGTCCAGCCCCTTCGAGATGCCTCTTGCGGACACCAGCTGCGTGAACTGCGGCCAGTGCATCCAGGTTTGCCCCACCGGTGCCCTCACCGAGCGGGACGACACCGAGAAGGTCTGGAAGGCGCTCTCCGATCCCACCAAGCATGTGGTCATCGCTCCCGCGCCCTCCGTCCGTGTTCAGATCGGCGAGTGCTTCGGCATCCCCATGGGCACCAACGTGGAAGGCAAGCTCATCGCTGCCTGCCGCCGTTTGGGCTTTGACAAGGTGTTCGACGTGGACAACGCCGCCGACGTGACCATCATGGAGGAAGGCACCGAGCTCATCCACCGCATCCAGAATGGCGGGCCTCTGCCTCAGATCACCTCCTGCAGCCCCGGCTGGATCAAGTTCTGCGAGCACTACTATCCCGAGTTCATTCCCAACCTGTCCACCTGCAAGTCCCCCCAGGGCATGTATGGCGCGCTGGTGAAGAGCTACTATGCCGAGCATGCGGGCATCGACCCCAAGGACATCTTCTGCGTGTCCGTCATGCCTTGCACGGCCAAGAAGTTCGAGTGCAACCGTCCGGAGCTCGGCCATAACGGCCTGCCCGATGTGGACGTGTCCCTGACCACCCGTGAGCTGGCCCGCATGATCAAGAAGGCCGGCATCATCTTCGACAAGCTCCCCGACGAAGTTGCGGACGATCTGCTGGGCGAAGCCTCCGGCGCCGGCCACATCTTCGGCGCCACCGGCGGCGTTATGGAAGCGGCCCTGCGTACCGTGTACGAAGTGGTCACCGGCAAGACCCTGGAGAAGGTGGAGTTCGAGGCCGTCCGCGGCGTCGAAGCGATCAAGGAAGCCGAGTACGATCTAAACGGCCTCAAGGTCCGCGTGGCGGTCACCTCCGGCCTTGAGAACGCCAGCAAGCTCCTCGACATGGTCAAGCGGGGTGAGAAGGACTATCACTTCATCGAAGTCATGGCCTGCCCCGGCGGCTGCGTCAACGGCGGCGGTCAGCCCATCGTGCCCAGCAACTTCAAGAACTTCCACGACGTGCGGGCCATCCGTGCTGCCGGCCTCTATGGCGAGGATGCCAACATGCCGCTCAGAAAGTCCCACGAGAACAAGGAAGTCCAGAAGCTGTACAAGGACTACCTGGGCGAGCCCTGCAGCCACAAGGCTCACGAGCTGTTGCACACTACCTACACCAACCGCGGCCTCTACAAGTAAGCCACAGGAACAATCAAAAAGCAGGAAGCCGAAAGGCTTCCTGCTTTTCTGTTTTGGTGAGAGAAGGGAGGGTCAGTGTTCCTGTTTCCAGGTCTTGATCTCCTCGAGACGCTTTTTATACTTGGCTTCCAACCCCTGCTCCGTGGGGCGGAAATATTCTCGCCCCAAGAGGGAATCGGGCAGGCACTGCATGCTGGTGAGCTTATCCTCATAGTCGTGGGCGTACTTATATCCCTTGCCGTACCCAAGATCCTTCATGAGCCCCGTGGGCGCGTTGCGGATGTTCAGGGGCACGGGCTCGTCCAGCTGCTGCAGAGCGTCCTGTTTGGCTTCCAGATACGCCACGTCCATGGCGTTGGACTTGGGGGCCATGGACATATAGACCACCGCTTCGGTGAGATGAACGCTGCACTCCGGCATGCCGATGAAGTGGCAGGCCTGGTAGGCGGCCACGGCGATCTCCAAGGCATGGGGATCGGCCAGTCCCACGTCTTCGCTGGCGAAACGCACCACCCGTCGGGCCACATACAGGGGATCCTCACCGGCCTCCAGCATCCGGGCCAGCCAATACACCGCCGCGTCGGGATCGGAGTTGCGCATGGACTTATGGAGAGCGGAGATCAGGTTGTAGTGTTCCTCGCCATTCTTGTCGTAGAGCAGAGACTTCTTGGAGATGCACTGCTCCAAAGTCTCCATGGTCACGGTGATGTTTCCCACCTCATCCACGTCCCCGTTCAGGACCACCATCTCCAAGGTGGATAGGGCGTTGCGGGCGTCTCCGTTGGAGAAAACGGCGATCATGTTCAGCATCTCGTCGGTGATGCTCACGTTTTCCTTCCCAAAGCCCCGAGGATCGCTCACGGCTCGACGCAGCAACCCCATCAATTCCTCGGTTTTCAGCGCCTGGAGGACGAATACCTTACAGCGGGACAGGAGCGCCCCGTTGATCTCAAAGGAAGGGTTCTCCGTGGTGGCGCCGATGAGGATGATGCTGCCCTTTTCAACGAAGGGGAGAAAGGCGTCCTGCTGGGCCTTGTTGAAGCGATGGATCTCGTCCACGAACAGGATGGTCCTGTCCCCATAGCGGCGATTGTCCTCCGCCTGCTGCATGACGGTGCGGATCTCCCGGATGCCGCTGGTCACGGCGGAGAAATCAATGAAGGCGGATTTGGTTCGATTGGCGATGATGCGGGCCAAGGTGGTCTTGCCCACGCCCGGCGGTCCCCAAAAGATCATGGAGGAGACCTGATCGCTTTCGATAAGGCGACGCAGGACCTTGCCCGGCCCCAAAAGATGGGTCTGGCCTACGAATTCATCCAAGGTTTGGGGGCGAAGGCGGGCGGCCAAGGGCTGCGGCGCTTCCTTTGTAAAGAGGGAATACTGTTCCATACATTACCTCCGAAGGGAAGTATACCACAAAAAAGTGGGCCGGGGAAGTCCCGACCCACCAGAGAGTTTTTTAGAGGTGTTACTGGAGCGACTCCTTCAGGGCCTTGCTGGCCTTGAAGAAGGGCACGTTGGCGGCGGAGATGGTCACCATCTCGCCGGTCCGGGGATTCTTGCCTTCCCGAGCGGAACGATGCTTGCAGCCGAAGGTGCCAAAGCCGGAAAGGGAAACGGTTTCTTCCTTGATCGTTTGGGTGATCGTTTCTAAAGCTGCAGCGACGGCTGCAGTGGCTTCTTTTTTAGACAGGCCGGATTTCTCGGCAACCGCCTTGATGAATTCAGTCTTGTTCATGGTAAAACTCCTTTCAATTTTGGCTCATTATATCATCTTAGTTTGCACTTGTCTATACATAAAAATGCCTAATTATCTATAAAATTCTGACTTTTTTGTGTCTTTTTTAACATTTTTGAACCATATGGATTTTGATATCGATACAGGGGCACCCCATAGCATGCAAAATATAGCACGCCTTGCGCCGGGGCATAGGGAAAAAGAAGGAAAAGATACCTATTACAAGGGGTCAGGCGATGCCGTGGGCATGGAGGAATTCATCCAACTCGCGCTGCGTGGGGCCGCTTCGGCCGCCGAAATGGGAAACGCAGAAGGCACCGGCGGCGCAGGCGCTGCGATTGGCTTCCTGCAGTGTATGGCCAGAAAGGAGCGAGGATAAAAAGGCGCCGTCATACACGTCTCCGGCACCGACCCGGTCCCGCACGGGTACGGAGAAGGCAGAGGAGGCGTACGATGCTTCACGGGTGTATACGATGGCACCCTGCTCCCCCTTGCGGCAGACGACCATGGGGACCCGATCAAGGAGCTTCCTGGCCGCCTCATCCGGGTCGGAGACACCGGCCAAGGGACACAGCTCGTCAGCTCCGGAACCAAGCAGGATATCACAAAGATCCAACGCTTTTTGGATGTTGCGGGAGAAGGTACTGTCTTCCAAGGATTCGAGACGGGCGTTCACGTCAAGGGCGATGGGAATGCCGGCCTTGTGGCAGCGCTCCATCAAAAGAAGCTGGTTGGCGGCTGCCGGATCCTCCCGCAGCGTCATGCCGGAGGAATGCATAAGGGAGATCCGGGAAAGGATGTCCGAGGGGATCTGATCTGGCGTGATTTGGTGCTGGCTGGCGCCGGTCCGGGGGAAGGCAAAGGGGACCCGCTCCCCGTGTTCATCCAGGACGAGCAAGACCATGGTGGTCATGGCTCCTTCCTTCAAAGCCAGCAGGGAGGCGTCCACGCCCTCCTGCTCCAATCCGGCCTTCAGGGTCCTGCCGAACGCATCGGCCCCCGCGGTGCCCAGGAAGAGGGTGGGGGTGTTCAGACGGGCCAAGGTGATGGCGGTGTTGGCGACGCTGCCGCCGTGGGAGAAGCGGACGCTCAGTGCATCCGGGTCCACTGGCCCGGACAGCGTAGCTATGGCAGCTCCGTAGGGGATGAGCAGATCGGCGCAAATGTCGCCATAACACAGCACGGGCAGCATGGAGCGCTCCTTTCAAAGTCTGTCGACGGTGATGACTGGATTGAAGGTATCGTTCAGAGCAACGATCTGTTGGGTGATCCGCTCCCGCAGCTCTCCGTTGGAAAGGGGGATATCAAAGGGGGCAGACACGTCGAACACCAGATTCGTGTGTGTCTGTCCCCGGACTAGACGGAAATCATGGATGGTGATACGTTCGTCGATCCTCTGAACGGCGGTTTTCACCTGTTCCTTGGCCGCATCGGTTTCGGGATTGTTCACGGCGATGGGGTCCATATGGATGGTGGAGAGACACTTGAATTTTTCGTTAAGCTCCCACTCTATGTTGTCGATCATGTCATGGGTGGAAAGCATATCGGCCTTTTCGTCCACTTCGGCGTGGAGGGTGATCATCATGCGGCCGGGACCGTAATCATGGACGATGAGGTCATGGACACCCAGGACGCCCTCGTGAGCCATGACCGTCTCCGCGATGGAATGGATTAGCTCCGGCTCAGCTTTCTTGCCCAGCAGCAGGCCCACGGTCTCCTTCGCCGTGCCAAAGCCGCCCCAAAGGATGAGCAGGGACACGGCCAGGGAAAACCAAGGGTCGGCGTTGATCTTCCAGAAGTAGTTCATGGCCATGGAAAGCAGGACGGCGCCGGAGGTGATGCAGTCGAACAGACTGTCCTTCGCCGTGGCCAGCATGGCGGAGGAGTCATATTTTTTCCCGTATCGGGTGTTATACAGGGCCATATAAAGCTTTACGGCAATGGAGCAAAGAAGCACGATAAAGGCCGCCAGGGTAAAGCTGGGTGCAGGGGCATGGGAAAGGAGGCTTTCGACGGAGCTTTTGATCAGCTCCACACCCATGAGCAGGATGAAAAACGCAATGATAAAGGCGGACAGATATTCGGCGCGCCCATGACCGAAGGGATGCTCCGAATCCGGTTTTTTGCCGGACAGAAAGAACCCTGCCAGGGAGATGAGGGAGGAGCCGGCGTCACCCAAGTTGTTGAAGCCATCCGCCTGGATGGCAAGGGAGCCGGTGAGCACGCCCAAAACGATTTTAAACACGCTCAACAGCAGATTCAGACATATGCCGACGCCACCGCAGATCATGCCGTATTTGTGACGGACAACCTCCGTATCGTCCGTTTTGCGCAGGAAAACTTTGGCCAGCAGAGCGATCATGAAACATGCTCCTTACCTGATGTTGATAGTTGAAAGTATACCACGGGCGGGAAAAATATGCAACGAAGGAAAGCTCTTGCTTTTTTTAGGGGAATAGGGCATAATAATATGAGAATATATAGAAGGAGGAAGATAATGCTATCAGCTCTCGGATACTTGGCAGTGCCGTGCATCCTCTGTTTCTTGTTCGGCATCCTTATGTTCATCGTGGAAATGTTTACGCCAGGCTTCGGCGTGGCCGGTGGGCTTGGCATCGCTTCCTTTGCCGCCATTATCGTGATGCAGTTTCTGGCAAACTCCATCACGTCGGCGCTGATCGTCACGGCGGTGCTGTTGCTGCTGCTGGCTGTCATTATCGTGCTGTTCATCCGTTCCTTCCAGAAGGGGAGGCTGTCTCGCTCTAAGATCGTGAACGCCGCATCGGTGGAAGGGGATTCCTCCCCGGTGGTCAAGGAGAAGGGCAAGAGCCTGATCGGCAAGACCGGAAGGACTGTCACGGCGTTGCGGCCTGCGGGCATCGCCGAGATAGACGGCGAGCGCATGAACGTTTCCACCTATGGGAACTTCATCGAGGCGGGGAAGGAAGTCACTGTGGCGGCGGTGGAAGGCTTGAACGTTATCGTCAAATGAAGTACTGTAAGAAATGCGGTTGCCTATATGTCACCGACGTTTGTCCCAAGTGCGGCATAGAGGAACCGGAGAACCAGCCGGAGCCGGAGGCTCCCGATAAAAAGACCCTGGTCCACCAGTGGATCGGATTGCTCGTGGGCATACCGCTGTTTATCATGGCCATCTATGTCGTGATCCATATGCTGTATTCCCACGGTTAACAAACAAGTATTAACATACAGGAGGATATACTACACATGCTTCCCGCAATTATCATCGTCGTACTCGTCATCATCTTTCTTTCGCTACTCTTTAGCTTTGTGCCCATCGGTCTGCTGATCTCGGCCAGCGCCTCTGGCGTCAAGCTGAACATCAGCACTCTGGTCGGCATGCGCCTGAGGAAGGTCATCCCGGCCCGTATCGTCAATCCTTTGATCAAAGCCACCAAGGCAGGCATCCAGCTCCCCCTCAACAAGCTGGAAGCTCATTACATGGCGGGCGGCAACGTGGATAGGGTGGTCAACGCCCTGATCGCCGCCATGCGCGCAGGCATCCCCCTGGACTTCGAGCAGGCCTGCGCCATCGACCTGGCCGGCCGTAACGTGCTGGAAGCCGTGCAGATGAGCGTCAACCCCCGGGTCATCGAGACCCCCGTCATCGCCGCTGTGGCCATGGACGGCATCGAGCTGAAGGCTAAGGCCAAGGTCACCGTCCGCGCCAACATCGACCGCTTGGTGGGCGGCGCCGGTGAGGAGACCATCATCGCCCGTGTCGGCGAAGGCATCGTCACTACTGTCGGCTCTTCCCGGAGCCATAAGGAAGTTTTGGAGAACCCCGATTCCATCTCCCGTACCGTCCTTGACAAGGGCCTCGACGCCGGAACCGCTTTCGAGATCCTGTCCATCGACATCGCGGACGTGGACGTGGGCCGCAACGTAGGCGCCCAGCTCCAGATCGACCAGGCGGAGGCCGACAAACGCATCGCTCAGGCCAAGGCTGAGGAGCGCCGGGCCATGGCTGTGGCCCAGGAGCAGGAGAACGTGGCTGCCGTGGCCGGCATGCGGGCCAAGGTCATCGAGGCGGAGGCGGAGATCCCCATCGCCATCGCCCATGCCTTCAAAGAGGGTAAGCTTGGCGTCATGGACTACTACAACATGAAGAACGTCATGTCCGACACGGAGATGCGCAACGCTATCTCCCACGCCGCGGACCCCAACACGGCTAAGAAATAATCGAAAAAGCGAGGGCATACCGTGGATGTTCTGATGGTATTGATCGCATTGATCGGCATCGCCGTATCCATTGCGAACAAAAAGAATATGGCGAAAGCCAAGAAGCGGCAAAACGCTCCAGCGGAGCGTGAGTTCACCGCGCCCAGACCCGCGGCTCCCAACAGACCGTCCCCCGCGAAGACCTCTTCGGCCCCCTCCAAGTTCCCGCCTGTGGAGCCGAGCAAACGGCCTGCAGCGGCTGGAAAAGGGCAGCAGACCAAGGCAGCCTCCTACGCTGGCACGCCTCGGTATACCCACGTGGTCACCAGCACCCTGGAGGGGGGGCATACCCATACGGAATCCAGCATGACGGGGGAAGAAGTCTGCCCGCCGCCTAAGGCTGCTGCGCCAAAGCCGGTGGAGAAGGGGGAGAAAGCTGTCCCCGCCGCCGGAGCCTTGTTGGATTTCCAGACCAACAGTGTGCTGCGGGGTGTGCTATACGCGGAAATACTGGGTAAACCCAAAGCGCTTCAAAGGGAGTAAATGCGCCAGAACGACGTCGTAAAGGGTGTATTCATCGCTGTACCATTGGCCGTATTGTGTATACTGTACGGCCTTTGGCTCGTGGTGGATACACCCGTTTATATGGAATCCATGCTCGTCGGCGGCCTGTTGCTGCTGATGTTCTCCCTGTTGGTCATTCGCTTCGTTCCCCGGGCCTTTGATTATGCGATGGGGGAGGATGGGGATTTGACGCTTTCCACCGTCCAGCGGACGAGCGTCGCCGGTGCTAGAGAGATCCTTCGCCTGGTGCTGATGCTGGCTTTGGGGAGAGGCATCATCATGCTGGGCGCGTTTTTGTGGAGCCTGTACCTGAACGGGTACACGGAAACGGCGCTGGATATCCAACACATTTGGGCGGATCACATGTTCGCCGAGCGGATCATCTCCTTAGCCAACAAGGGATACGCCGTGGAGCTGCAGGAATTCCCGGGAAAGTATTTGAACCTTATTTTTTCTCCCCTGTATCCTTTTCTCGTCCGGCTCATCAGCCCAGCCTACATCAGCAGCATCCGAGCAGCGTTCTTCGTGTCCAATCTCAATGCGATCCTGGCCGGTGTCGTGCTGTATCTGCTGGTGCTCCACGAATCCGACAGGCAATCCGCCGTCCGCGCTTCGTGGTACTATTCGATCCTGCCGCCCTGCTGCCTGCTGACCTGCACCATCCCGGCCAGCACGTTTTTGCTGCTGACACTGCTGTGCGTGTATTGCGCCCGCCGCAAGCGATTCGTCCTCAGCGCCGTCATCGGCGGTTTGGCCGCCTTGACGGACAGGGTGGGGATCGCTTTGGTCATTCCGCTGCTGTTGGAATATTTCAACACGATGACGGGAGAGTATCGGTCGCTGAAGGAAGTCACCTGGCGGTTCTATCTTAAAAAGGGTCTGACAGGCGTGTCCCTGATTCTGGTGCCTATGGGATATATCGTCTATCTCATCATCAACCGAACGGTCAGCGGCAGCTTCTTTGCCTACGTAGAGTATATAAAGGCGCTGTTCAACAGCGAGTTTGCCTTGTTCTATCGGGTGGGGGGCGTCATGACGGAGCGCTTGATCGACGCGTATCGGACCTATACTGCTCCTTCGCTGTTTGGTTTGTATATCCCGAGCCTGATCAGCGTCATCGGGAGCCTGGGCTTGGGCTTGCTGGTGGTCAAGGATATGCGGGTGAGCTTCCTGGCGTATTTTTTGACTGCATATGTGATGATCCTGAGTCAAACGGGTGTGATCGACGCGCCGCGTCAGCTCTTTTGCTGCTTCCCGGTGATCCTGGGCATGGTCAAATTGACAAAGGATCGTACGATCGGGTTGTTGGTATCCCTTCTCTGTATCCTGGGATTGATCCTGTATTTAGGCATGTATGTGGCCGGTTGGCCGGTGGTGTGAAGGTATGTTAGAGCTATATTTGACGTTTATGAAGATCGGCGCCGTCATGTTTGGCGGCGGATACTCCATGCTGCCCCTGCTGGTGCGGGAGCTGGTGGACAACAAAAAGTGGTGCACGGAGGAGGAAGTCTTGGATTACTTCTCCCTGGCTCAGTGTACGCCCGGCGTCATCGCCATCAACTCCGCCACCTTCGTGGGGTATAAGCGGGGCAAGGTCCTGGGCGGCATCGTGGCTTCCCTGGGGGTGGTGACGGTGCCCTTGATCGTCATCACCATTATCGCCGCCGTGCTCCAAAACCTGATGAGCTATCCGCTGGTCCAGCATATCTTTGCCGGGGTCCGGGTGGCCGTTGCGGCGTTGATGACGGTGACCATCGTTCGCCTTATCAAGAAAGCGGCCAAGGACTGGGTCAGCTGGGCCATCGTGATCGTGTCCTTCCTGCTGCTTACGGTGGTGGGATTGGATTCCGTGTGGCTGGTGTTGCTGGCCGCAGCGTTCGGCATCCTGTTCGGGAGGTGGAAGAAAGCATGATCAAGATTATCCTCCTGCTCATCTTTGAATTCATGAAGACCGGCTTGATGGCGGTGGGCGGCGGCATGGCCTGCATCCGTTTTTTGCAGGACATGATCGCAAAATACGGCTGGCTCACGGGAGAGGAGCTGGCCAACATCATCGCCGTAGCCGAATCTACGCCCGGCCCCATCGGCGTGAACGCGGCCACCTATGTTGGCTACAGCGTCCTGTCTCCCTATGGCGCCGTGTGGGGCGTGTTGGGTGGGATCATTTCGACGCTGTCCCTCATCAGTCCCCAGATAGTCGTCATCATCTTTGTGGCGAAGGGCCTGGAAAAATACAGAAGATCCAAGCTGGTGAACGACGCCTTCGGCGCTTTGCGCCCGGCGGCAGCGGGCCTGGTGGCGGCGGCCGGCTGGTCCGTGATTCGGTCTTCCCTCAGCTTTTCCCTTGCGCCGTTCCATGTGGACGTCGTTTCGCTTGTGTTATATGGCGCTCTGGTGACGCTGATGCTGCTGCCAAAGTTGAAGAAGATCCATCCCGTTTTGTTCCTGGCGGCAGGCGGGTTGATCGGCGCCGTTTTGGGCCTTTGATTATTGACAAATCTGATCTATTGCCTGTACAATATCTTATAGTGCGGCTGTGGTGGAACGGCATACACAACAGACTTAAAATCTGTCGGCGAAAGCTTATGGGTTCAAATCCCATCAGCCGCACCAAAGTACCCGGGCCACCCTATGGTGGCCCAGGTTATACGGCTGGGGGATTTGAAGCCGCGTAAAGAAAAAGCCCCGGTGGGGCTTTTTGAGCGGCAAGGGCCGCAAATCCCATCAGCCGCACCAAAGCACCCGGGCCACCAAAGGGTGGCCCAGATTATACGGCTGGGGGGATTTGAAGCCGCGTAAAGAAAAAGCCCCGGTGGGGCTTTTTGAGCGGCAAGGGCCGCAAATCCCATCAGCCGCACCCATGTAAAGGAGCCCGCCCATGCGTGGGCTCCGCAGCATATTTGGAGGAAAAAGAGATGGCTGTTTCGGAGTTCGTTTCCTATCGCGACCGTTTGGTCGAAGTATGTTCTCAGGCCATTGTCGGCAAAAAGCAGGAGATCACCCTGATCACCGTCTGCTATCTTTGCGGGGGGCATATCCTCCTGGAGGATGTGCCGGGGACCGGCAAGACCATGCTGTTCCGCGCGTTTGCCAGGGCTTGCGGGGGCCGTTTCAAACGGATACAGTTCACACCGGACGTGATGCCAAGCGACGTGACCGGTATACATTTTTACAACATGAAGACGGGTGATTTTGAATTTCGTCCCGGCCCTGTCTTTGCGGACATGGTGCTGGCTGACGAGATCAACCGCGCCACGCCTCGGACACAATCGAGTCTGTTGGAGGCTATGGCGGAACGGCAGGTTTCTGTGGACGGCGAAACGCGGCGGCTGAGCGATACGTTTATGGTCGCGGCAACGCAGAACCCCATCGAATCCTATGGCACCTTTCCGCTGCCCGAAGCGCAGATGGATCGCTTTATGATGCGGCTGAAGCTCGGCTATATGCATCGTGAAGAGGAGATCGACGTCGCGCTGCGGCGCGATACAAAGGACATCATCGACATGATCCAGCCGGTTGTTTCCGCGGGGGAAACCCTGAAGCTGCGCGGGATGCTCGATGGGATAGAGATGAGCGAACCGGTGATGGGATATTTGATGGACATCATAGACAAGACGCGAAACGACGTTCGGTTCACTATCGGCGCTTCGCCCCGCGGCACGATCGCTCTTGTGAAGGCGGCCCGCGCCTATGCGGCGTTTCAAAACCGAACGTATGTTACGCCGGACGACGTCAAAACCCTGGCACCATGCGTGCTTACACATCGGCTGTATTATAGAACCGCCGTGGACAGTGCGGAAGCGGAAGCGCTCTTCCTGGAGATGCTGAACGCTATCCCTGTGCCCACGGAAATATGATCCGATCATAATCCATGCTGGCCTTCTTTGTCGTTGTCATTCTGGTCGCGTTGGGGCTGCAATGGTATTCCCTGCGCAACGCCGGCGATCACCGGAACATACGTTACGAATGTAAACCGTCGGTCCGTGCCTGCGAACCGGGGGAAGTGTTTCTTGTACACAGCAACGTAGCCAATCTCGGCCGGCGTTCCTCTCCCTTCATCCGGATCGAGGAGCATTTCCCCAAAAGCTTACAGGTATTGGAGTCGGAGCAATTCAACGTCAAGTGGCTGACAAAGGAGCATCGTATCTATTACAGCACGGTCCTGATACGGGGGCATCAGCAGGTGAAGCGCAGCCTTCGTGCGTCGATTTCGCGGCGGGGGGAATACTGCTTCTCCTATGCCGATTTTTATGCGGGAGATTTTCTCGGGTTTCGCGAATACGACTATCGCATGGAGAACGACAGCCGGATCGTCATTTATCCGGCAAAGCTAAAGAACGCTCCCTTTCCCCAAACGTTTTTTGATGCGTTGGACGATCTCGCGCGGAAAAAGCAGCTTTTGGAGGACCCGATCTCCGTTTACGGGTACAAGGAGTATACCGGCGAGGAGCCGATGCGGCAGATCAGCTGGAAGCAGAGCGCCGCGCATAACGCGCTCGTGGTAAAGCGATTCGATCCGGTTTGGCAGCGATCTGTTTTGATTGCCCTCGATACACAGCTTCATGGAGATTTCGATGGATATATCGATCAGCAGGAACTTTGTTTTTCCCTCGCGCGGACCGTTTGCGAGCATCTGGAGCAGCGACGGATCGGTTATGAGCTCGTGACCAACGCGGCCATCAAGGGGGAGCTTGCAGGCTTTTCCAGCAGCGGAGGAATGGGCGGATCCTTTCAAAAGGTACTGTATGCCCTCGGTTCCGCGCAGAACGGCTGCATCCGTTCCGTTGAAGAGCTGATGCACGCCGTATGCCTCGGCGCTCATCGATGCGAAATGATCGTCTTGATATCGACCCACTGCGATGCGCGTGTGGAACGGGCGCTGAACAAGGCGCGGGAAATCAAGCGCGGTCAGATCATTACGCTGTTTGCGGATCAACTGATGTCGTCCCTTGATGAGGCCTCGGAGGAAGGGAGGGCAGGAGCATGAACCGATTTTTCCGGACGGCATATGCCACGACGCTTGTATATCTATTGCTGACGCTGGTCGCTGTCCTGATCGCCAGGGCCGGCATGCCTTTCCTGGCGTTCTCCTGCCTGTATTTCGGACTGCTGCTCTGCCTGCTGCCCGGCGTGCTGCCGGGGCTGAACGGAAAAGAACGGCTGTTTTCCTGTATCGGCGCCGCGACGATGGCGTTGGGATTCCTCCCGCTGGCCCTTTGGCACTGCCCGACGATCCATTGGGTGACCCATCTGTTGGGGATCGCAGCGGCAGCGGCGTTTCTATCGCTTTTGCGGCATAGAACGACCCATGCGGATTTCATGGCCAAATACCGGTTTACGGTGGTTTTGCTTTTGATCCTGATCGGATTCGTCTATCTTGCCTTGCTCATGGGCATCTATCAGGACGGGCAGGTCTTAGAGCGATCCGAGATCCTGAGACTGGCCACGAACAACGTCGTGCCCTATGCGACCGTGCTGCTCGTGTCCGGCGTGCTGCTTCTGCGCGGCCTTCGTGCCCAGGAGGGCGTGGTCGATGAGCGAGCGTTCAACCGTCGTCAGCTGCGAGATACGCTGATTTTTGCGACGCTGGTCACTGTAGTTTTTGCAATCGATCCTTTCATGTATCTGCAAAGAGCCGCACTCTTCCTGTTTACCGACGTGTTGCGGCCAGCCGCCCGCTTCCTGGTACAGTTCCTGGATCTGCTTTTGCGGCTGATGGCCCGCAAAAAACCACCGACGGCAGAGGAGCCGCTGCCCACGCCGGAAGCGACCCAAGAAGCGGGAGAAATGCCCGTGACCGAGCTTACCGAAAGGGAGCCGGAGCGGTACTACGTCGACGGCAAGGATCTGTCCCTTACCATCGCCTATATCTTTTTGGCCGCGGCGGCGCTGATCCTGCTCTTGATCCTTGCTTTTCAAATCCGCAAACTGGTCCGGAACCTGCAAAAGCGCAATCAAATCTGCGGGAGCGGATATCCCAACGAAACGCGCGAAGCGCTTCCCGAGAAGGTAGAATCGCGTCGAAGGGGAAAGCCGAAGAGAGGGAGCGCCGATCCACGGGAACGCATGCGATATCTGTATGGCGAATACCTGCGACACCTGAAAAAGCTTCTGGTGCGGTTTGACAAAACCAACACCTGCGGCGAGATACAGCACCATGCGCACAGGAACTTGCTCCTCGATTCATCTCTGCTTTTCGAGTTTACGGCGCTGTATGAAAAAGCCCGCTATCGGCTGAAGAAAATGCCCACCGAAGCCGACGCGCACCGCATGAAAAATCTGCTTGACAGGATCAAAAAGGGATCGTGATGGACACGATCCCTTTTCAAGTTATGCCATTTTTGCCACTATATACAAGTCTCGCATCTCGTCATGTAGAAATCTTTATCCGCTGACGACTGGTTGTTCCTCGACTTTAGCGGGAAGAAACAGTGCCGTCAGCAAGGAGAGGAACAGGCATACGCCGCCGGCGAACCAGTATACGGCGGTCAACCGGCTGGTTGTGCCGTAGATTTCCAAAGCGCCGGAGAAGAGGCTGCCCACCGTCAACGCGGAGATACCGAAGTGCCATAGCTGCAGCGCGGTATCCGATGGGAAGCCGACTCCCCGCTTCAGAAGGAAGAGGGCAGGGAGGACGCCGCCCAGCAACGGAAAGGCGAAGGCGTATACCATGCCAAGGGCATAGACCCCATGGCTGAACGCTTCATAGATGGCGCCGAAGGCGGCGCAGAGGCCGGTGATCCATGCATATGCGAACGCGATCCGCAGCCCCCTTTGATCGAGTCCGTTAACAGGCGATGCAAACAATGTCGCTCACGCTCCTTTCCGATACGCGTTTTCCGTTGGTGGTGGGGTTGTTGACCACTCGCCCCTGAAAGACCATGGTGGAGGAACCGCCGCCATCCAAATTGTAGGCGGTTTTCACGCCCAGCTCCTGCATGATTTGAGCAAGCTCCCGTAAAGACAGTCCCTCGCTGGCTTTCGTTCGCCCGTCGGAAACAACGAATACATAATGAAGGGGGTCCACGATGCCAATGGCGGTCCGAGGATTGCTGGCTATGGCGCGACCCACTTCCTCCTTCGCGTCCACGGCGATTTCTCCATCGACCAGCAGCGCCGGACCAAAGGATAGCACGTTCCAGGCACCGGCATCCATAAGCTCCTGGGCGGTGATCTCGGATTCCTGGATGATCTTGAAGCTGCCGTCCCGGAAGATCACCAGGTCCTCCGCTTTTTTGTTGGCTTTGCTTCGATAGAGCACCCCGTTTCGGATCACGTATCCAGTTTCCCGGGCGCCGTAGTAATCCCCGTTGATGGCCAGGATCGCGTTGGCATTCTGGGCGATGCTGCTGGTCTTGGCGGTCACGTTCCGCCCGTAGACGCTGTTTGCGAGGGCGGTCTGCAGATACTCGGGAGAGGTGAGGACCACGTCCGCCACGTATATCGTGGAATCATAGGCTCGGATCTCCTGGATGGTGATGGAGATGTTCCCGTCGGCGTAGCTGTTCTCCGTGGAAACTACGTTGACCGCTTCGGTGGGAGAAGGAGCGGTCTCCTGGACAGGAGTCGTCGACGTCTGGACGGCAGCCGCCGTGGTAACGGCGGTGGGAGTGACCGATGCGGTGGCCTCAGGCTCCTCTGTGACGGCGGCAGTCATTAGAGCCGCTGTCGGTTCCTCCACCGCTGCATAGGAATGCTCGATCACAAAGGTATCCAGGGCGGCGTATGCGGTGAAACCGAACAGAAGGATGGCCCAGACAAAGCTCATTATCTTTTTTCCTTGTTTCATGGTGCTTTCCTCCCCGCGGGTCACAGCGTGTCCGCCTCTTCCGTTTTTTCGCAGATCAATATCTCCAGATTCCCGTTTCGGCATCGCAGCTCGTCGATAAAGGATTGTGCGTCGCTGGGGTCCCTAAGCTCCACGTCGTAGGAGAGCTTGTAGAGACTCCCCATGTTGGAGGTACGGGTTTTGACGAGCTTGTGCCGGACGGTATACTTTGCGAACAGATCGTCGAAGGCATTGGAAAAATGCAGGGTCTCCGGCACCGTGATATGGAGCTCATGCCCCCTTTGCTCGCCCATGGGCAGGTGGAAGAGCAGCAGCATCACAAGAGAGACCAGGATCGTGAACAGAAGGGCGATAAGTACATATCCTGCGGCGCAGGCAAGCCCCGCCGTCATGACCAGGAATATGGCGGAGATGTCTCGCGCTTTTCCGGCAACGGACCGGAACCGGACCAGCGAAAAGGCGCCGGCTACCGCGATACCCGTTCCAACGCTGCCGTTGACCATGAGGATGACCGTGCAGACCACCATGGGCAAGACCACCAGGGAGATACGGAATCCTCGGCTTGCGTCGCCCAGCTTCCCTATGATCAGGGAAGCTATGAGGCCGCATAACCCTGCAGCGGCGAGGCACGCTATATACATGCTCACGGAAAAACCTCCGGACAGGATGGAATCAAAGATTGCTGACATATTTCATCGCTCCTTTCAACAAAACAGGTTTCTTTACGGTAGTTTTTGCGGTCAGGGCGTTTATATACCCCGTTCCGTATTTCGAGAAAGAGGTGGGCAAAAGACCAAGCTCGTTTATGATCTTTGCAAAGGCAACGGGCATGGCGCCGGAGCTTTTTAGCTCCATCAACGCCAAACCTTGCGGCAGCAGCAGCTCTCCTGAGGAGCCTGCCTCCAAGCAAAGGGCATTGGATCGTGCCCGGATGCTATCGTCGAAGGTGACGCGGAAGGTGGGATCTTCGGCCCAGGTATAGGCTTCCCGCTCGCAGGCGATGACCATGGCCGGGCCGGGCCAGAAATAAAACTGCATGGCATAGTCGATCTCCCGCCATATCTGCCCGGTCAAGGGAGGCCGCTTTCGATCCAGATAGGCTTCCGCCTCCCGGAGGGGTAGGCTGACACGGCGCTTGTACACAACGCCCTGAACTTTTTTCTTTAGTTCCAGAAACACGGGTGTGTCCGCCCTGGGTGTGCCATAGCTGCGGAGCCGCAGCTTCTCCTTGTACGACCGTGCATCCAGAGAATTGCGGATGATCAGGTGGTCGGGCGTGTCCAGATACAGGCTGCAGACGGTGCTTTTACCGTATGCATCGGGGATCAGCATGCCGCACGTACGCTGGAGCAGGCGCTTTCTTGTGAGCTCGTCGATGAAGTATTTGCGCTCCACACGAGCGAAGGTATAGATGGTTTCCATGGAGGTCGTCTCCTTTTGTTGATGGAGCAACTATACCGGGCGAAGTTTAAGTTAACCTAAAAGAATCGTGAAGGAAATGTGACATGAAGAATTCTTTGGAACCCTTTATGCGCTGTTTTGCTATTCGAATATCGTGATCGAAAGAAAGGTAAAATAGAAGACTTATCAGCGGTTTACAATTCGGTTTACACGTGATAAACTATCGAAAGAAACGATAAAAGGAGGGAAGCAGGTGGAGAAAGAGACCGTAAAGCTGACCAAACTGAGCAAGTGCGCCGGATGCGGCGCCAAGGTGGGGGCGGGGGTCCTCGCCCAGCTGCTCAAGGACATCAAGGTCCATTCCGATCCCAACCTTTTGGTGGGCTTCGATCACAGCGACGACGCTTCCGTATACCGTATCTCCGATAATCTGGCGCTGGTCCAGACGGTAGATTTCTTTCCGCCTATTGCGGACGATCCCTATCTCTTTGGGCAGATCGCGGCCACCAACGCTCTGTCCGACGTGTATGCCATGGGCGGCGAGCCGAAGCTTTGTTTGAACATCATGGCTGTTCCGGAGAAGATGCCCATGGAGGCCGTCCATGAGATACTCCGTGGCGGCTATGACAAGGTATATGAAGCGGGCGCGCTCATCACCGGCGGCCACAGCATCCACGACGACGAGCCCAAGTACGGTCTGGCCGTCACCGGTTTCGTCCACCCGGATCGGGTGTTGACCAACTCCGGGGCTAAGCCTGGGGATGTGTTGTTTTTGACGAAGCCCCTGGGCATCGGCATTTTGAGCACGGCGGCCAAGGTGGACATGGTCAGCGAACAGGAGCAGAAGCACATATACGAGCTGATGACCACCCTGAACCGGGCCGCCCGGGACGTGATGGTCAAGTACGACGTCCACGCCTGCACGGACGTGACGGGCTTCGGTCTCATGGGTCATGCTTTTGAAATGATGGAGGGGAGCGACACCCAGGCCGTCATCGACACGTCTGCACTTGATTTGATCCCGGAGGCCAAGGAGCTGGCCAAGTATGGGCTCATTCCGGCCGGCGCGTATCGAAACCGAACCTTTGCGGAGAAGGCGGTGAAGCTGGACGGAATCGAACTTTGCGTACAGGATATGCTCTTTGATCCCCAAACCTCCGGGGGGCTGTTGATCGCCTGCAGCCCGGAGGATGCAGACGAAATGTTTGCGGAGTTACAAAAAACCGTCCCCAGCGCTCAGCGCATCGGAACGGTACAGGCCTATGAGGGGGGAAAGCGCATCTTTTTACGATGAGCTATATGAGGGAACGAATGGCGGCCACGGCTGCATCCACGTCCGCCTCGGTGTTGGCGTAGCCAAGAGAGAATCGGACCGTGCCCTTGGGGAAGGTGCCCAGGCTCCGGTGGGCGGAGGGAGCGCAATGGAGCCCGCAGCGCACCAGGATGCCGAATTTCTGTTCCAACTCAAAGGAAACGGCGGCGTTGTCCCGGTTCAGGAAGTCCAGGGAGATAACGCCCACCCGGTTTCCCGTATGGTCTGGGCCGCACAGGCGCAGGTGGGGTATATCCCGGATACCGTCTATGAATCGCTTCGTCAGGGTCAGCTCATGGGCGCGCAGCTTGTCGATGCCCTGATCGGAAAGGAAGGCCATGGCGGCTTCCCAACCGTAGATGCCGGGCAGGTTCATGGTGCCGGATTCAAAGCGATCCGGCAGGGCGTCGGGCAGATACTCGCTGTCAGAGGCGCTGCCCGTGCCACCGGCGATGAGGGGGGAGAGTGCCTTAGCAAACTTGTCCGTCAAAAGCAGAGCACCGATGCCGGAGGGTCCCAAAAGCCCCTTGTGACCGGGGACGCTGAGGGCGCTCAACTGGAACCGTTGGAAATCCAAAGGAAAATGTCCGGCGGTCTGGGCTCCGTCCAAAACGAAGGGGATGCCGTGACGGGCAGCGATGGCTCCGATGGCCTCCGCATTCTGCACGGCGCCGGATGCGTTGGAGCCATGGGCCATGACGATCAGTTTCGTGTTGGAGCGAATGAGGGCAGGGATAGCGGCAGGGTCGATAAAGCCGTCTTGATCGGCCGAGACCCGGTCGAAGGTGACCTCATGAAGCTGCAGCAGGGGCCGCATGACGGCGTTGTGTTCCATGCTGCTGACGATCACATGGTCGCCAGGATGGAGATATCCCTTCAGCACGAAGTTCAGTCCATAGGTGTTTCCAGGGGTGAGGATCACATGGGTGGCCCGTTCCGGGAAATGGAAGAACCGTTTGAGCTGCTCCCGCAGGGAAAGGGTGACCAGCTCCGCCTCCTGAGCGCTGCCGTAGACGGAGCGGTTCAGGGGCGCGCCAACTTCCTGAACATAGCGGACCATGGCCTTTGACACCGTGTCTGGCTTGGGGAAGGATGTGGCGGCGTTGTCCAAATAGATCGTCTTCATACAGGAAGCATATCACAGCCGAGGGAAAAAGTCACATGGTTTTTTCCTGGGCAGGGAAGAGGAGGAGCATATGCTCGATATCAGCATCCGACAGCTGGAGGCCTTTGTGGCTACGGCGGAGTACTGCAGCTTTACCAAGGCGGCGGAAGCCCTGCACCTGACCCAATCCACCGTCAGCATGCATATCCGCACCCTGGAGGAGATATTGAACGCCCGTTTGATCGAGCGAGGCGCTCGCCGCAAGGTGCTGCTGACGGAGGAGGGGAAGCAGGTCTACTATGCCGCCCGGGATATCCTGGGCCGCGCGGAGGCCCTCCAGGAGCGTCGAACGGAGGGCGATCAGGAGCCCTTGCGTATCGGCACCTCCACGGTGCCCGCCCAGTATTTGGTGCCCAAGCTCATGTCCGGCTTTATGAAGAAAAACGCTCAGGCGCGATTCCTTCTGCGGCGAGGGGACAGCGAACACGTCTTACAGTACCTGAAGCAGGGTGAGGTCAGGATCGGGCTCACGGGCTACAAGAATGGGGACAAGTCCCTTGTGTTCCAGGAAATCGCCCGGGATCATTTGGTTTTGATCACAGAGAACAGCGAAACCTATCGAAAGCTCCAGGCGGAGGGAAAAAGTGGGAAGGACCTGCTGCATTTTCCCTTGATCGCCCGGGAGGAGAGCTCCGGTACACAGCATGCCGTTGACGCGTTTTTGAAGCGGAACGGCATCGATGCGCCCCATATCATCGCTCGTATCGATGATCCGGAGACCGTCAAGATGAGCGTGTCAGAGGGATTGGGCGTTTCCGTCATGTCGGATCTGGCCGTCTCCACGGACGTTAAAGCTGGGAAACTTCTGTCTTTTCCTCTACCCAAGGAGATGAACGAGCGAAAACTATACATCGTCTGGCGTCGGGACGCGGTGCTTTCCACCCTTGAATTGAAGTTCATTCAGTTCGTCAAGGAACGGACAAGCGATATTCTTTTATCGGAATAACCAATCCGAGAAACGGTATCATTCCTTTTTTCCATTCGATTTTTGTCGGATCGGCTTTTATAATAAGGGATAGAAAACCGTATAGATCGGTTATTGGAGGGAACTATGAAAAAAGTGAATTGGTTGGTCGTGCTGGCCGGCGTGGCGGTGGGCATCGCTGCTTTGGCGCTGAGCGCCTTAGGCAATCCGGCGAACATGGGCTTTTGCATCGCCTGCTTCGAACGGGACATCGCCGGGGGCCTGGGCCTGCATGCTGCGGCGAAGGTCCAGTACATTCGTCCGGAGATCATCGGCCTGGTGCTGGGCGCCATGGTCATGGCCCTGGTGAAGGGAGAATTCAGAGCGAAGGGCGGTTCCTCGCCGGCGACCCGCTTCCTGCTGGGCGCACTGGTGATGATCGGGGCGCTGGTGTTCCTGGGCTGTCCCCTGCGGATGGTCCTGCGCCTGGGCGGCGGCGATCTGAACGCCCTGGTCGCCCTGATCGGCTTTACGCTGGGCATCTTCATCGGCGCCCAGTTCGTGAAGCGGGGCTTCTCTCTGAAGCGGACCTACACCATGGGCGCCTCCGAGGGCATCGCTTTGCCGGCGTTTTTGATCGTCGTCGGGCTCGCCTTTGTGATCTTCCCGGCGCTCTTTAAAGCCAGCACGGAGGGCCCCGGCTCCATGCGAGCTCCCTTCTTCGTCGCTCTCGTCATCGCCATCGTGGTGGGCGCGTTGGCCCAGCGGTCTCGGCTGTGCATGGTGGGGGGCATCCGTGACGCCATGCTGTTCAAAGATTTCAAGCTGCTCTACGGCTTCCTGGCCATCCTGATCGTCACCATCATCGGGAAGCTTGCTTTGGGCGGCCTTGGCTGGGGCAAACTGACCCCCTTCAAGCTGGGCTTTGCTGGACAGCCCGTGGCTCACAGTAGCCATCTATGGAATTTCTTAGGCATGGTCCTGGCTGGATGGGGCTCCGTGCTCCTGGGCGGCTGTCCCCTGCGGCAGTTGATCCTGGCTGGTGAAGGCAACGGCGACTCCGCCGTGACCGTGTTCGGCATGATCATCGGGGCCGCTATCTCCCACAACTTCGGTATGGCCGGCAACCCGGACGCCAATGGCGTGGTGGGCGGCATCTCCCTGACGGGCAAGGTGTTCGTTCTGTGTGCCTTTGTGGTGTTGCTGGTCATCTCTATGGTGAACCTGCCCAAAGGGGCAAAAAAGGAAGCCTGAAGGGCGTAGAAGGAGGATATAAGCTATGGTAGACGCGCGTGGATATTCCTGCCCCATCCCGGTGGTCATGGTGCAGCGGGCCGTGAAAGCGGAGGACCCCCAGAATTTGACGGTGTTGGTGGACGAGCAGGTGTGCGTGGAGAACGTGACCCGCTTTGCGAAGGCCTCCGGCTACTCGGTCACCGTGACCAGGGACGGGGACGATTTCAAGCTGGAACTTTCGAAATGAACCGATACGTTGCTACCTTCCATACCCATCTCTCCGCGTTGATGACGGACAGGAACCTGAAGGCAGCGGGGGTATCCTCCCGCATGATGCCCGTATTTCGAAAGCTCAGCTCCTCCTGCGGCACCTGCGTGGTGTACGAAGGGGAGAGCCCTTGCCTCGAGCGGATGGACGAGGACGTGGAGGGGGTGTACGAGATCGTAGGGGAGGAGCAGTATCGCCTCCTGTATAAAAACGAATAGAGGTTGATAAATGAAAACGGCGGAGCCTATTGCGCTCCGTCGTTTATGTTTTGGCTTAGTTATTGTTCGTGTTTTTCGATAATGGCGACGATCTCCCGGGCGGTCTCCTTCAGCTCGTGATTGCTTCGGCCCTCCATGCGGTTGATGAGATCCAGCAGCCGCTGCGCCACCGCTTTCAGGGATTCGAACACCGGGTTCAGCTTCACATGGGCCGGCTTGACGATGCGCTTGCCTTCCGGAGCATAGACGAGCTGCTCGGCGGACAGATCGTATTCCGTGCCCGAATAGGGCGCGATCACCTCTTTGGGAGAGAAGGTATCTCGCAGCAGCTGAGCAAAGGTTTCACAGGCGTCCGCATCCCCATGGTTCACAAAGATGGTCCCGGGGCAGGCTGAGAATCCCTTCACCCAGTTTATTAGCCCCTGCTGGTCCGCGTGGCCGCTGGTGCCATGGAGAGACCCTATCTCTGCATGCACGGCGATGGTTTCACCGAAGAGCTTGACCTCCTTGGCCCCGTTGATCAGGGCGCTGCCCAAAGTACCGGCAGCCTGATATCCCACGAACAGGATCATGTTTTTTTCGTCCCACAGGTTATGCTTCAGATGGTGACGGATGCGGCCGGCGTCGCACATGCCGCTGGCAGAGATGATGACCTTGGGCCGAGGATCGTTGTTGATGGCCACAGAGTCCTGTGTGGTGACGGACAGCTCTAAGCCCTCGAACCATACGGGGTTCTCGCCCCGGCTGAGGATGGCGAGTGCCTCCTCGTCCAGATAGGAGGGGTCGCAGTCCCGGAAGATGGCGGTGGCTTCCTGGGCCAGAGGACTGTCCAGAATGATGGGGGCATCGTCGTGCCCGTGCACCAGGCCCCGGGCCTTAATCTCCCGGATACCGTATAAAAGCTCCTGAGTCCGGCCAACGGCAAAGGCGGGGATGACCAGATTTCCGCCCCGATCCAGCACACGCTGCATGCACGCGGCAAAATCGGCGATGACGTTGATCCCCTCCGTCTGTTCGTGGAGGCGGTCGCCGTAAGTGGATTCGATGACGAGATAATCGGCGCTGTCCACCGTTTGCGGGTCGCGGATGATGGGCTGGTCCACATTGCCCACGTCACCGCTGAAAACGATCTTCTTGGATACCTCGTTTTCCTGCATCCAGATCTCGATGCAGGAGGATCCCAGCAGATGACCGATATCGGTGAAGCGGATGCGGATCCCCTCATCGACGGAGATGGTTTCGCTGTACGCACAGGGAACGAACAAAGGTATCAATCCTTGAACGTCCGCCGTGGTATAAAGGGGTTCCACCGACTTTTCTCCGGACCGGATGGCCTTTCGATTCTTCCATTCGGCCTCCGATTCCTGGATATGGGCCGAATCCATCAGCATGATGTTGCACAGATGGCAGGTGGCCGAGGTGGCGTAGATCCGGCCTTGGAAGCCGTCCCTAAAGAGCTTTGGCAGCATGCCGGTGTGATCGATATGGGCGTGGGTCACGAACACGGCCGCAATGGACGCCGGAGGGACGGGGAGGGGGATGTTTTCGAAGACATCGACGCCCTGCTCCATGCCACAGTCGACGAGATAATACTTTCCGCCGTTTTCCAACAGGGTGCAGCTGCCGGTCACCTCGTGTGTCGCACCGATGAACGTGACTTTCATACGACGATCCTCCTCTGATAAGATGCTATTTCATGTTCTTTATGTTGAGCAACCGGAACAGGGCGTGCACCGCAGCGTCCAGGATCAGGATGACGCCCACGCTCAGACCATACCAGCGGATGGTCCGCTGCGGCGCAATAAGGATGAACAGGCCAAGCAGGGCGAAGATGATCGCTTCCACCAGATGAAGCCAGTAGAAGACGCCGCCTTTCTGGTCCTCTTTCAGCTTGGAGGCGGTGTAATACGTGTAGTACAGCAGTATGCCGCCGAAGAGGGCGGAGCTGAGCACAAACAGGGCCTGATCCTTCACCAAGATCAACAGAAAGATGACCAGCAGCACGATGCATAAAAGGATACGGGTTCGCTGTTCTCGGGTATTCCAGCGGTTTTGTCTGAGCCGGCGAATGGTATAGATGGTTTCCACCGTGAACGCAAGGAACAAAACGGCGGCTAGGACGAAGTTGAAAAAGTGGACGGGCAACAAAAGCACCAGCACGCCGATCAAGGCGATGGCGCCATCCACCAAAAGGGGCTGGTGAGCGATCTCCCGCTTGACGATGACCGTCACCTGATCGGCAGCTTTTTTCTCCTCGTGGATGGCTGCTTCCGGCAGCTTGAGCAGGGTCTGCTTTGCCACGGGATCGGCGTCCAGCATGGAGACGAGCACGCTTTCCATGGAGGTGGGCCACTTTTCCAACACGTCGAACAGTTTTTTGGAACCATCCTTCGCCAGCGCGTCAAAGATGCTGTCGGTGAAGACTTTTCGCTCCTCGGTGGAGACGTTTTCCAGCCAATGGTTCATGACCGTTTGGATGGCCAAAGCTTGAGGATCATATTCCTCCGCCAGCGCCAGGGCCCCGCAATCGATGCCCCAGGAGAAGATGGAATGCTGCATAGCGCCCTTTTGGGTGCTTTTCACGATGCGGCAATCCGTGATATTCGGCTCAAAAATCTTGCCGATCACACAATATTCGGGACGGATGGTGGTGGAGATGCTTTCGATGGATTCCATGAGCTTCGGGTCAAGGACCTCCTGACAGAAGCCGGGACCGTCGTTGATGTACAGATGCGCCAGCTGCCGCTTCTTTTTGTCAGAGAGATGGGCTGCGGCGTACAGCACTTCGTTGGCCCCCTTGCTGTGACCGCCCACATAATAGGTCAAACCCCGCCGGATGTTTTTCTCCAGGTATTCGAGGCTCATCTTCTGCGCCTCCGTTTCCATGAAGCTGATCATGAAATCCTCTTTCCAACCGGCTATGGAACAATCCGTACCGCGGAAAGCGATGTACCGGGTTTTTCTATCCAGATGGAAGGTCATGGCACAGAATTGAGTGGGCACTTCGGGGAGATAGCTCTCTTCGAAATCGCTGACGATAAGATCGCCGAACCGCTTGGACATGACGGCATAGCGAACGAAATCGGACATGGTCTCGTCCGTGTCGGTGGTCATCATTTCCACCGAAGAGCCATCGAGCCGTTCGTAGCACTCCCGAAGGGAATACATTTCGTTTTGCCAATCCAGCCGCGGGAATTTCCAATAGGACAGGGCGCAGAGCACCAGATTGTCCACCTCGTCGAAGGGGCGGACGGAAAAGGGGATGTCGGCGTACCAGCGGACATAATCGAGTATGCGGTCCATATCGTCTCCTTGGGGTGAAAAAGCAGCCGCGCGGCTGCCTTTTGTCATCGGTTGTCGACCAGCTGTTTGATCTTGTCGAAGGTGACGTCGCTGATGTAGTGTTCGATCTTGCAGGCGTCCTCAAAAGCGATCTCCTGATCCACGCCGATGTTGATAAAGAACCGAGCCAGGATGTTGTGTCGCTCATATATCTTTTCGGCGATGGCGCGACCGGAATCGGTCAGGGTCAGATATCCGGTGGGGTCCATGTTGAGATATCCGGCATTCTTGAGAAGGTTGACGGCGCGGGAAACACTGGGTTTACTGAACCCCATGTGTCCCGCTACATCCAGCGACCGTACATGCTCAAGCTTTCTGGAAAGGATCAGGATGGTCTCCAAATACATTTCTCCGGATTCCTGCAAGCGCATGACATTACCCCTCCTTCTATAAGGATATACTATCATAGTTTCCTCGTTTTTCAAGTCTCCGGCCAAAAACTCACAGGAAATTAAAAAAGTGGGCGCTTCCTTAATATCCTGTCGAGGGAGAAGGCGGGGGACAACTTCCAAAGAAAAGGGTCAAATCGCGACAAGGCTCCGGAAAAGTTCACCGTTTATGAATGGAGAGCGGATTGCTATAGTGGGGGCAACGATGAAGAAATGCGAGGTGTTTCATGAGAAGCAGAGACTGTCGTCACTATTCCAGGCGGGAGCTGATCGAGGTCATCTATGAGTTAGAAAGAAGGACGGAAAAGTTAGAGCGAAGGCTGAACAAAGCAAAGAGGAGGCTGAATGCTCGATCGCTGCAAATGGAGAATGCCGGCTCATTGGCAGAGGTCGCCGCGGTGATATCCGGCCTTTTCGAGGCGGCGGACGAGACGGCGCAGCTGTATCTAAAGGGCATCCATGCACAACCCCCTGCCCAGACTACGGACTTGGATTCTCTGGAGGAGGGGGCATGAGCTTTCAAACCTGTCGCGGACAAGCGCTCCCGACGCTGGTGCAGGTGGCGCAGGAAAGAAAGAAGCTTCAGCAGCGCAGCCATAGAAGGCGGTCTGCCGCTTCCTTTATAGCCGGATTTTTGCTTATCGTCACCTCCGGCGTGATGATCCTTATTCTCTTCATGCCGGTGCTGGAGGTCTCGGGAAGGAGCATGGAGCCCACGCTGCGGGACGGAGACGTTTTGATCCTGCGGCATCCTGACGTCATCCATCCGGGAGCCATGTGCGGCATGTATGCAAAGGGTCGGCTCATCCTGAAGCGCGTCATCGCCCTGCCGGGAGACGTGGTGGACATGGATGGGGAAGGGAACGTGTATGTGAACGGAGAGGTGCTCCAGGAGCCGTATGTGTCTCAAAAGTGCGTCGGGGCTTGTGACCTGTCCTTCCCGTTCCAGGTGCCTGCCGGACGCCTGTTTGTAATGGGGGATCATCGGGAGACCAGCATCGACAGCCGCAGCAAGCTGATAGGCTGTGTGGAGGTCGAGCAGATAGTGGGACAGGTGGTGGCCAGGATATGGCCCCTAGATGCAATCGCATGGATGGAATGATGCGAAAAAAAGCTTTGTTTAGCCAAAAAAACAACAAATCAAATTGACACCTGCTGTTTAAGCAGCTATACTTTATTTAGATAGTTCGATAAGCACTTCTTTTGAAAAGCCAAAGCGATTTGTGGAGGCATGGACATGATCCATACGGAGACCATCGACTTATATCAGCACTTTTCGCAAGCAAAGGCTGGCGATGGCGGCATGGTATCGGTCTATGCTTTAGAGCCCATCGGCAAAGTCGATCCCAACAGAAGGTTTCCTGCGATCCTCATTTTGCCGGGAGGAGCCTATCAATGGGTATCTCCCCGGGAAGCGGAGCCCGTGGCCATGCGGTTTCTCAGCCGCGGCTTTTCTTGTTTCATACTGTCCTATTCTTGCGCACCGGCCAGATTCCCCACCTCCCTGCGGGAAGCGGCCATGGCCATGCGTTTCATTCGAGAGAACGCGAATGACCTGCATGTCGATCCTGAAAAGGTCACGGCCTTGGGCTTCTCCGCTGGCGGTCACCTCTGCGGGACACTGGGCACCTTGTATGATGCTGAGGAGGTCTTGGATATCGCTCCATCGTCGGTGATCCGGCCGGACGCTCTTATCCTTTGTTATCCGGTTTCCAGCTCTCAGGGCAGGACCCATTATGAGAGCTTTTTGAGCCTTTGCGGGGACGATCCGGCGTTGATGGAGCGCTTGTCCCTGGATAGGCTGGTCAGACGGGATATGATGCCCGTTTTTCTTTGGCATACCCGGACGGATGATTCCGTGCCTGTGGACGGCACGTTGAAGTTGGCCAGTGCTTTGGCGGATAAGGACATTCCTTTTTCTCTCCATGTGTATGCGTACGGTCGGCACGGTTTAGCAACGGCGGACGATTTGGTGTATCGGCGGGACAACCTGCCGGTAGTGAGCGACGGCGTGTTGGATTGGCCGGAACAGGCCATTCGATTCTTATGGGAGCAGGGGTTTCACATCGAGGATGGAACTGAAAAAGGAGAGTAAGCATGAAGGACAGGAGCAAAGATGGCCTATCCAAGGCTGTGGAAGAGCTTCGCGACGTGATCCTGGAAAGCTATGCCGACCCCTATTTTGACTTGGAAAAGAGCATTCGTTCCTTTCCGCTCCACTATGATTATTTGAGGAAGCTGTTCAAAACTGAGCTGGGCAGGTCGCCGCTAGAATACTTGACCGACCTGCGCATGTACAAGGCGAGGGAGCTGCTTTCGGATGAAAAGAGAAATCGGCCCATCGCCAAGGTCGCCGAAGATTGTGGGTTCAGCGATGCTTTGTACTTTTCCCGCGTGTTCAAAAAACGGTACGGGTGCTCGCCCACACAGTTCAGGTTGAGCATTTCTTCTTTCGAAGCGGTTGAATGATCTTAGGACATGAAAAAGCAGCAGGTGGGGTGCCTGCTGCTTCGTTTTTTGTAGGTTACCGTTCTTCGCGAAAATAGGGGAGCCCCAGGGACATAGGGGGCTGATCCTCCCGCTTTTTCCGCAGGGACACGACGATCAGCACCAGGAGGGTGATGACGTAGGGGAACATCTTGTAGATCTCCTTGATGGCCATCTCCGTGCCTGTGGGGATGTAGAGGTAGAGGATGTACAGGCCGCCGAACAGGATGGAGGCCAGGATGCTCACGCTGGGCCGCCAGATGGTGAAGATGACCAGGGCGATGGCGAGCCACCCCCTGTCGCCGAAGGCGTTGTGGGACCAGATGCCGTTGGAATAGTCCAGCACGTAGTATAGACCGCCCAAACCCGCGATCATGCTGCCTACGCAGGTGGCCACGTATTTATACTTGACCACGTTGATGCCGGCGGCGTCGGCGGTGGCGGGGCTTTCGCCCACAGCCCGCAGGTGGAGGCCCGTCCGGGTGCGCTTGAGCACGTAAGAACAGACCAGAGCGATGACGATGGCCAGATACGCCAGGAACCCGTAGGACAGGAACACCTGGCCGAACCAGCCCGTCTTGTCCGCAAAGGGCAGGGTGGTCTTGATAAAGCCGCTGGTGCCGCCCAAAACGATGGCGGGGACTTCGGCGTTGGAGAGCTTGATCAACGAACCGCCGAAGAAGTTTGCAAAGCCCACCCCAAAGGTGGTGATGGCAAGACCGGTCACGTTCTGGTTGGCTCGCAAGGAAACGGTGAGGAAGCAGTATAGAAGACCGGTCAGCAGGGAGCCGATCAAGCAGCAAACCAGGGGGATCAACACGCCCAGGAAGGGGTTCATGCCGCCCTTGGGCGTAAAGGTCTCATAGTAGAAGGCGCCGATGACGCTGGAGATGGCACCCATGTACATGATGCCCGGGATGCCCAGATTCAGGTTGCCGGACTTTTCGGTCAAGATCTCGCCGGTGCTGCCGTAGAGCAGAGGGATGCCCTGCATGATCGCTCGCGGGATAAAGGTCACAAGAAAATTCAACATCGTTATGCCTCCTTACCGCTCTTGGCGAATTGGATCTTGTAGGTGATGAAGAATTCGCAGCCGATGATGAAGAACAGTATGATGCCTGTCAAGATCTCGGAGAACGATTCGTTCAGATAGAAGTTGGTGGCAACCTCCTTGGCGCCCAGCTGCATGAACACCAGCAGGAAGCTAGTCAGGATCATCACGATGGGATTGAATTTTGCGAGCCAGGACACCATGACCGCCGTGAAGCCGCGGCCGCCCACCAGCTCGGTGGATAGGGAGTGGTCCGTGCCGCCCACCAGCAGCATGCCCATGAAGCCGCACAGAGCGCCGGAAAGGATCATGGTCCGAATGATGACCCGCTCCACCTTGATGCCTGCGTACCGGGCCGTCCGTTCGCTTTCGCCCACCACGGCGATCTCATAGCCCTGCTTGCTGTATTTCAAGTAAATGAAGATCAGGATCGTCAGGATCGCCACAAGGAGGATGATGATGGCGTACTGCTTACCGCCAAGATAGGGGAGCCATCCCATCCGGGTCTTTTGATTGATGATGCCGATCTTGCCGGACCCTTTGGGCACCTCCCAAATGATGATGAAATAGGCGGCCAGCTGAATGGCGATGTAGTTCATCATCAGGGTGAACAGCGTTTCGTTCGTGTTCCAGTGAGCCTTGAAGAAGGCGGGCAAAAAGCCCCAGAGGGCACCGGCGGCTATGCTGACCACCAGCATGATCAAGAGCATGAGCGCGTTCGACTGAATGGTCTCTCCCAGGGTGATCATCACGGAGGCGCAGGCAAGGCCGCCCGCCATGACCTGGCCCTCAGCGCCGATGTTCCAGAACCGCATCTTGAAGGCGGGCGTCACAGCCAGGGAGATGCCCAGCAGGATCGCCAGCTTTTGGAACAGGACCCATGTTTTTCGATTGGTGCCGAATGTCCCATAGAACATGGTTTTGTAAAGCGACAGCGGGTTCAAGCCTGTGACGATGATGGTGACGAGGGAGCACACGATCAACGCGAGGAGGATGGCCGCGCCGCGGATCATCCATGCCTGATACCAGGGGAGCGCCTCCCGTTTTACGATGTGAAACAGTGCTTTTTTATTTTTCATTGGTCTTTCCTCCCACACGGGTCATCAGCAAGCCGACCTCCCGCTTGTCCGTGGTCCTGGCATCCACGACACCGGAGACCTGCCCGCCGCAGAGGACCAGCAGCCGGTCACAGAGCTCCAGCAACACGTCCAGATCCTCGCCCACATAGATGACGGCCACGCCCTTCATCTTTTCTGCGGTGAGGAGATTGTAGATGGTATACGAGGTGTTGATATCCAATCCTCGGACCGCGTAGGCCGTCATGAGCACCGCCGGATCCTGGGCGATCTCCCGGCCCACAAGGACCTTCTGCACGTTGCCGCCAGACATACGCCGCACGGGGAAGTCGACGCTGGGGGTGACCACCTCCAGTTCCTTCCAGACGTTGTTGGCGACCCGTTCCGGCTCCTTCTTGTCCAGGAAGATGCCCTTGTTCTTGCGCCAGGAGCGGAGCATCATGTTGCCCGTCATGCCCATGGAACCGACCAGGCCCATGCCCAGTCGATCCTCAGGGACGAAGGCCATGGAGATGCCGGCCTTCTGTATTTCGAGAGGATCCTTTCCGGCCATGTTCTCCGTTTTCCCGGATTTAGGATTGTGATAGGTGATGGAGCCTTCGGCAATGGGGTAGAGGCCGGAGATGGCTTCCAGCAGCTCCCGCTGCCCGGAACCGGCTATGCCCGCGATGCCCAGAATCTCGCCGCTGTAAGCGGTGAAGGTGATATCCTTGAGGCGCTTGACCCCTAGCTCGTCGAAAACGGTGAGCCCCTTGACTTCCAGCCGGGGCTGGGGATCCACAGGCAGGGGACGGTCGATGTTCAGGCTCACCGCGCGGCCCACCATCATGTCCGTCAGGCTCTGCTGATCGGCGTTTTTGGTGAGCACGTCGCCGATATATTCGCCCTTGCGCAGGATGGCCACCCGATCGGAGACCTCCAAGACCTCGTGAAGCTTGTGGGTGATGATGATGAGGGACTTGCCGTCCTTCTGCATGTTGCGCATGACGGCGAACAGCCTATCCGTCTCCTGGGGCGTCAACACGGCGGTAGGCTCGTCCAGGATCAGGATGTCCGCGCCGCGATACAGGACCTTGACGATCTCCACAGTCTGTTTCTGGGAGACAGACATGTTGTAGACCTTTTGATCCGGATCGATATCAAAGCCGTATTTCTGGCTGATCTCCCGGATCTTTTTGCCCGCTTCCTTCAGATTCATCTTGCCCTCATCCTGAAGCCCCAGGATGATGTTTTCCGTGGCGGTGAAGACGTCCACAAGCTTGAAGTGCTGATGGATCATGCCGATGCCGTTGTCGAAAGCGTCCTTGGGAGAAGCGATGACTACCGGCTTATCGTGGATGTAGATCTGCCCCTCGTCCGGAAAATAAATGCCGGAAAGCATATTCATGAGGGTGGTTTTCCCGCTGCCGTTTTCGCCCAGCAGGGATAGGATCTCCCCCTCATGCAGCTCCAGATGGATGGCGTTGTTGGCGACCACACTGCCGAACCGCTTCGTGATCCCTTCCATTTTGATGGCGTTTCTTACAGCTTCTTCCAAGGCATAACATCCTTTCTGACGAGCGAATACGCGTGAATTTGCTGCCCGACCTTACAAAAATTCTATCATATCAAATGTTTTTTGTAAATAAAAAATGAGAGCGCCAAATCAGGAAAATGAAAACGGGCTGCCGTCTGGCAGCCCGTTTTGGTCAATTCGAAACAGATCAGAACTTGGTATCCAGCAGCGTGATGCCGTCGATCTGCAGATCGAAGTAGGGGGCGCTGCGGAACTCGGACTCATGGAAGTAACCGTCCGCGATGACCTCGGTGTCGGGGGTGTAGGCAGGATCGGTATTCACATCCGCCAAGTAGGAGGTGAGGGTCTCACCATTGACGGTGAAGTTGGCGGTGTCGAACACGTGGAGCGTGCCGGCTTCCAGAGCGGCCTGGACCTCAGCCAGCTTTTCCGCGGTGCCGGCGGCGACGACGCCTTCATTGTCGTTGAGGTCGGTCAGCTTGACGGAGCCGGTGGCGATGGTGCCGGTCCAGTCGACGTCGATGGGCGTGCCATTCATGGCCGCGGTGATGGCGTACTCATAGTAGGGCTCCCAGTCTATACGAGAGGAGATCAGGTAGGTGTTGGGGCCAGCTTCCTTGGTGCTGCCGTTGTAAGAAACATCGGGGATACCGGCTTCTTCACAGGCAGAGGGGGCACCCAGGGAGTCGGCGTGCTGGCTGATCAGCTTGCAGCCGTCCTGGATCAGCTTCTGAGCGCCTTCTTTCTCGGCGGTAGGATCGTACCAGGAACCGGTGAAGGTGACTTCCATGGTGGCGGTGGGGCACACGGAGCGGACGCCCAGGAAGAAGGAAGTGTAGCCGGAGATAACCTCGGCGTAGGTGAAGGCGCCGACGTAGCCGACCTTGGCTTCTTCTGCGGTGAACTTGCCGGCCTCGATCATCTCGTTGAGCTTCATGCCAGCGACCACACCGGCCAAATAACGGCCCTCATAGATGGCCGCGAAGGCGTTGTGGTAGTTGGGGAGATTCTCGGTGTGGGCCTTGGTGCCGGTGGAGTGGCAGAACTGCACGTTGGGATACTCCTGAGCAGCCTGGATCATGTAATCCTCATGGCCGAAGCTGTCGGCAAAGACGGCGATGCAGCCGGAGTCAGCCATGTCGGCGGCAGTCTCGTAGCAGCCGATGCCTTCTTCGATGCCGGTCTTCAGGATCATCTCGACACCCAGCTTCTCGCAGGCGGCTTTGGCAGCGTTGATGAAGTTCAGGTCATAGGTGGACTGCTCATCATGCAGGCAGATGAAGCCGACCTTGACGGTATCTGCCTTGGCGGCCTTGTTGTAGCCAACGACGGCAAACACCATGAGCAGGCACATCACGATAGCCAGAAAGCGTTTCATTTAGTTTCTTCCTCCTGTTAATTTGGTTTATTGCGAGACCATAGGCGGTCTAACAATCCGTGCAGCACAAATATGGATTCGAAGACATGAAACAATACTCGCATCATATTTGTCGTTGATATTTTATCAGATGAAAAAGGATTTGTACAGTCATGTTTTTTTATTATGGAAAAAAATAGCAAACGAAAAGGGATAGGGAAGAAATCTTTAGTTTACCCCTTTGAAAATAAGGACAAATACAGTATACTGTTTTTATCATGAACAGGGAGGCAGATTATGAACGGAGATTTTACGCTCTATACCCCTACGAAGGTGGTTTTCGGAAGAAAGACGGAACAGAAGGCCGGGGAACTGGTGCGCGCATTCGGCGGCAGCCGGGTGCTCATCCATTACGGCGGGCGTAGCGCCCTGCGTTCCGGCCTCATCGATCGGGTGAAAACCTCCTTGGATGAGGCGGGCGTCTTTCATGTGGAGCTGGGCGGCGTGGTGCCCAATCCGCAGCTTGACAAGGTCTACGAAGGGATCGAACTTGCAAAAGCGAACGGTGTGGACTTTATCCTGGCGGTGGGCGGCGGCTCCGTCATCGATTCGGCCAAGGCCATCGCATACGCCTTGGCGGAGCCGGAATATGACGTGAAGGAACTCTATGAGCATACCCGCACAGCCAAGGCCTGTATCCCCGTTGGGACCATATTGACCATCGCCGCCTCCGGCAGCGAGATGAGCGACAGCAGCGTCATCTCCTATGAGGACAAAAAGCGGGGCTACAACAGCGACCTGTGTCGGCCCAAGTTCGCCATCATGGACCCGGAGCTCACCTTGACGCTGCCCGACTATCAAACCTGCGCCGGCTGCTCCGATATTTTGATGCACACCATGGAACGGTACTTCACCAGCGGCAGCAAGCTGGAGATCACGGACGCTTTGGCGGATGGGCTTTTGCGCACGGTCATGAAGTACGCCGCCGTTCTCCACGAGGACCCCACGAACTATGAGGCCCGGGCGGAGGTCATGTGGGCGGGGAGCCTTTCCCACAACGGCCTCACCGGCTGCGGCAACGATGGAAACGACTTTGCTTCCCATCGGCTGGAGCATGAGCTGGGGGCCCTCTATGGGGTGACCCACGGGGCCGGGCTCACCGCCGTTTGGCCCAGCTGGGCAAGGTACGTCTACAAAAACTGCCTGCCCCGGTTCGTCCGCTTCGCGCGGAACGTGATGGGCGTGGAGGCGGGCCTTTCCGACGAGGAGACCGCCCTGGAGGGCATCGCCACCATGGAGGACTATTTCAGGTCCATCGGCATGCCGGTGACCCTGAAGGAGCTGCTGGGCAAGGCCGTTTCTGAGGAGGAGATCCGGCTGCTTGCCAAAAACTGCGCTTTGGCCACCGGCGGGAAGGTGGGCAGCGCCATGGTCCTGTATGAGGAGGATATGGCCAACATCTACCGCATGGCAAAGGAATAAACCTGAAGCGTAGAAAAGGAGGCATCTAACAGGGTGCCTCCTTTTTGTTATCGGTAGATCCGCTTCAATCCGTTTTCTGTAAGGGTGTACAGGACCGGCGTCACCTCCTCGATATAGCGCCGATCGTGGGATACGGACAGGATGCATCCTGGGAACGAGGCGAGGAGCTGCCGCACGGCGGGGCAGGAGAGGGGGCTGAAGTTTCGGGTAGGTTCGTCCAGGAGGAGCACGTTGCTTTTGTTCAAAATCGCCTTGAGCAGCAGGAGCTTTGCCCGCTGTCCGCCGGAAAGGTCGCTGACCGGATGGCTCATCTCCTCCGTGGTATACTTCATACTGCCCAGATAGATGCGGGCCTTGGTGACGCTTTCCTTGTCCCCGTCGGGGGCCAAATACTCCTCCGGCTTCATGCCGTAGCTGACGCCTTCCCCGTATCGCTGGGGCATGTAGGTGCAGCGGATATCCTTGCGGGACAGCAGTTCCTGAGCGATTTGGTCCATAAGAGTGCTCTTGCCGCAGCCGTTGGGCCCTAAAATGCACACCTTCTCCGGGCCCACGATCTTCAGGTGAATGTCTTGCGACAACAGCCTGTCCTCGATGCGCAGCTCGTCCAGGGAATAGTCCAAAACCACCTTGCCCCGGCTGAGCTCGATACCAGGCTCCCACTTGGGCAGGATGGCCCATTCGGCTTCCGGCAGTTGCGTCAGGCTTTCCTCCTCCTTGTCAAGACGGCGGCCCATGGACTTCACCGTGTGCATCTTCTTTTTTAACAGTCTGCCAGTGGATGGATCCTGTCGGGTGAGGCTTTCCTGCGCGTGTTCTACCGCATTGTAGATGGATAAATACCGGTCCTTCTTCTTTTGAAAATCCGCTTTCTCGAATCGGGCCACCTGCTCCTGATGGGCGAACTGGCGGGCCCGCTGGTCCATATAGGCCCGGTAGCCCTCTCTGGACACGGTGCAGCGGCAGATGGTCTTGCGGCGAACCTGCTCCAGATGGACGATGGTATCCGCCGTCTCCTCCAACAGCACCTCGTCATGGGAGATGTAGAGCACGGCGCCGGGAAAGGCGTTCATAAAGCCGGAGAGCCATTCCAATGTTTCGATGTCCAGGTCGTTGGAAGGTTCGTCCAAAAGCAGGATATCGCATCGGCTGAGGAGCAGGGCGGCCAGCTGGACCTTCACCCGTTCGCCGCCGGAAAGGGTGCTCATAGGCCGCGTCTCATCAAACAAAGCGGGGGAGAGGCCAAGGCGCTGGGCCACGTCGTTCACCTCCCGGAGGGACAGGGTGTAATAGCCGCAAGCACCCTCCAAATAGGCGCAGACGGGCAGATCGGTATCCTCCCCGGGCAGCTCCTGGGGGAGATAGCCCAGCTTTCCATCCACGACGCGTTGGCCGGACGCATCCGCATATCCTTCGACCATCTTAGGATCGAATATCCATTTGAGGAGCGTTGACTTGCCGTTCCCCTCCTCGCCGATGAGGGCGGCACGTTCGCCGGCGTGCAGCGTGAAGGAAAGGTCGTCCACCAACAGGCGGTCGTCCTTTCTGGATCGTATGGTCACATTTCTGAGTATCAACATGTCTGCCTCCTGGTTTTACGCGCTCAAAAAACACATCCGGCAGAATAGAAAAAGCCTGCGGTCGTGATCGTTTGAGCGCACACACAATTCGACACTCTCGTGCCGATAGGGATGTTGTAGCGTTCAAAATCGATCAGTTGCGCATGCCTTGATTGAAGTGCTCCTTTGGTTTATATGATCAGTATAAGGGGATAGAAGGGATATGTCAAGTGGGTCCGGATTCTACCGTCTCTGCTATACAGCCCCCAGGAGATTGAGCGTATGACGGGGTGGGATTCTGCCCCTGCCGCTGAAAACGCCGCACTGTGGCGTTTTCTTAACGCGGCTTCGAAACCCACCGTCTCCAAAAGCCAAATACAAAGGCCACCGCAGGGATGGCCTTTGTATTTGGCGGAGACGGTGGGATTCGAACCCACGTGCGCTTTCACGCAAACTGATTTCGAGTCAGCCCCGTTATGACCACTTCGATACGTCTCCAAGCAGAGGGTAGTATACCGTATCGGTTTGAAAAAATCAACGCTTTCTTTGAAAGAATTCTGTAAGCAGGGCGGCGCAGTCTTTTTCCAGGACCCCGCCCCAGGTCTCCACGGAGTGGTAAAACCAGTGGTCCGTCAGATCCACTCTCGAGCCGGTGCAGCCGCAGCTTGCATCGAAGGCACCGAACACCAGCCGGGGAAGCTTCAACAACACCATGGCTCCGGCACACATGGCGCAGGGCTCCATGGTCACGTACAGTGTGCAGCGGTCGAGTGAGCCCAATACCTTTTGTGCCTGCTGCAAGGCCAAAAGTTCCGCGTGCTGGGTAGGATCCCCCTTCTGTTGGGAGAGGTTGTGGGCCCGGGCGACGATCTTGTCGTCTCTGACGACGACGGCGCCCACGGGGACCTCGTCCTCCCGGAGGGCGGCCTGGGCTTCCTTCAATGCTTCCAGCATCCAACGCTCGTCATGGGACACGGCTGAGCACCTCCTCCGTGTCGAAATCCGGGTATTTTACCCGCCAGAGTACCAGCCCGTGGGGCGGGGCCGTGGGGCCGGCGTCCTTGCGGGAGAGGGAAGCAAGGGCCCTTTCCATGCTGTCCCGGGGAAGTCGGCCGCTACCCATGCCTAACATGGTGCCCACCAGGATGCGGACCATGTTATAGAGGAATCCGTTGCCCTGGACGGAATAGATCAGGAACTTGCCCTGCTTTTCCCATTGGGACAGGACCACGGTCCGTACGGCGGTCTCTACCTCCCGTCCCGTGGACATGAATGCGGAAAAGTCGTGGGTGCCCACCACCAGGGCAGCCGCCTCGTTCATAAGGTCAAGATCGAGGGGCATATAGGCGTGCAGGGAATACTTCCGGCTGAACACGTCCGCGTGGGGGCCGGTCTGCACGAAGTAGCGGTATTGCTTTTCCTTGGCGGAGAAGCGGGCGTGGAATTCCGGGGTGGTTTCCTCAGAATAGAGCACGCGGATGTCTGCTGGCAGATGGGTGTTCAATGCGATGGCGAACTTGTCCGCCGCCATGCGCACGTCCGCGTCGAAGTGGGCCACCTGGGCCCGGGCATGGACGCCGGAGTCCGTACGGCCGCTGCCCTGAAGGCTGCTGCGCTGGCCGGTGACCTCCAGGATGGCCTGCTCCACCTTTTCCTGGACGGCGACGCCGTTATTCTGGGTCTGCCAGCCCACGTAGTCCGTGCCGTCGTATGCGATTATGGTCCGAATGCGCCGCATATCAGATGAGCCCCGGGAAAAAACGCTGCATCAGCAGGATGAAGACGATGAACGCCAGCGTGATCAGGACCGCCAGAAGGTCGCCCGTTTTGAACTTCAGCTGATGGAGTTTGGTCCTACCTTCACCCCCGTGATAGCACCGGGATTCCATAGCCATGGCCAGCTCGTCCGCTCGCCGGAACGCGGAGACGAACAGGGGGATCAGGATGGGGATCATGGCCTTGGCCCTGGCGATGAGATTGCCCGACTCAAAGTCCGCGCCCCGGGCCATCTGGGCTTTGCGGATCTTGTCCGCTTCCTCCATGAGCGTGGGGATAAAGCGCAGGGCAATGGTCATCATCATGGCGAGCTCGTGGGCGGGGAATTTGAACACCTTGAGCGGCGAGAGCATCCGCTCCAATCCGTCCGTCAGGGCGATGGGGGAGGTGGTCAGCGTCATGATGGAGGCGCCCGTCACCAGCAGGATGAGCCGTAGGGAGATGAAGACCGCCTGCAAAAGCCCTTCCTCCGTGACGGTGATGAACTTCCAGCTGAACAGCACCTTTTCTCCCGGAGTGATGAACAAATTCAGCAGGAACATAAGCACCAGCAAAAAGCGGATGGGTTTGATGGCCTTGCCGAAATAGCTAAACGAGATCTGGCCGAGCCGCAGCGACAACAGCACGTAAAAGAGAGGGACCGCAAACAGCACCAGGGACTTGACCAGGAAGACCATGACGATATAGACCAGCATCAGCACGATCTTCGTCCGGGGGTCCAGCCGATGGATGCAGGTATTGCCGGGGATGAATTGGCCCAGGGTGATGTCCGTCATGCGCCCATCCTCCTTAGCAAGCTTTCCTCCAGGTCCTCCCGGGTGCAGATGTCCAAGGGCACGTCCTTGCCCTTAGCGCGAAGGAGCGCGGCCACCCGGCAGGGAGCGGGCAGGGAGAGACCCATTTCGGCAAGCTCCTCGCTGTGGGAGAAGACGGCCTTCGGCGTATCGAGATACATGATCTCGCCCCGGTTCATGACCAGGATGCGGTCCGCATGGCGAGCCACGTCCTCCATGGAGTGGGAGACCATGATGATGCTGCAGCCCGTCTCCTGCCGAAGCTTTTCCAGCATCCCGAGGATGCTTTGCCGTCCCTGGGGATCAAGGCCGGCCATGGGCTCGTCCAGCACCAGATACTTGGGCCGCATGGCCAAAATGCCCGCCAGGGCCGTCCGCCGCTTTTCGCCGCCGGAAAGCTCGAAGGGGGATTTCTCCCCAAACTCTTCCAGGGACAGACCCACCATGGCCATGGCTTCGCTGACCCGGAGGGCGATCTCGTCATCGGACAGCTTCATGTTCTTGGGCCCAAAGCCCACGTCATCCCGGACCGTATCGGCAAAGAGCTGATACTCCGGATACTGGAACACCATGCCCACCAGGGAGCGGATGGCGGGGCGGAGCTTTTTGTCCGCCGTGTCCATGACGTCCACCAACACGCGGCCGCCGCTGGGGAGCAAGAGCCCGTTGAGATGCTGGACCATGGTGGTCTTGCCGCAGCCAGTGTGGCCGATGATGGAAAGGAACTCGCCTTCCCGTATCTCAAAGCTCACGTCCTTCACCGCGGGGACGGAGGTGGTGCCGTCAAAATAGGTATGGGAAAGATGGTCTAAAACAATGGGCATAGTGCCTCCGCAAGCTGTTCATCGGTCAAAACGGAAGAGGGAAGGGAGATGCCTTTTATGGCAAGGTCCTCCCGGATGCGCACGATCTCCGGCACATCGAGGCCAAGAGCGCGCAGCTCGTCGCCTCGGGTGAAGACGTTCGTGGGCGTGTCGTCCATGACGATCTGCCCCTCGCTCATGACCACCAGCCGATCCGCCATGACCGCCTCCTCCATATACTGGGTGATCATGACCACGGTCATGTGGTTCTTTCGGTTCAGGGCGTAGACCGTGGACAGGAGCTCCTCCCGGCCCTTGGGGTCCAGCATGGCGGTGGCTTCGTCCAGGACCAGGATCTTCGGCTCCATGGCCAGCATCCCGGCGATGGCGATCCGCTGCTTCTGTCCGCCGGAAAGCCGATGGGCGGCGCTGCCGGCGTAGGCGGACATGCCCACCTTCTCCAGAGCCTTGTCCACCCGCACCCGGATATCGGGGGAGGGGATGCCCAGATTCTCCGGGCCGAAGGCCACGTCCTCCTCCACGATGGTGGTGACCAACTGATTGTCTGGGTTCTGGAACACCATGCCCACCTGCTGCCGGATGGCCAGCAGGTCCCCTTCGTTCTTCGTATCGAGACCGTTCACCAGCACCTGCCCCTCTGTGGGGAGCAGGAGCCCGTTAATGTGCTTGGACAGGGTACTTTTGCCACTGCCGTTGTGCCCGGCGATCGCGAGGAAGATGCCGTCGGGGATGGTGAGGTCCACGCCCTTGAGCACATCCGGGCCGTCGTTGTCGTATCGGAACCTGACGCCTTTTGCTTCGATCATTTCCTTGCCTCCAAAACTATTTTATTATACCAAGGCCTTGCCCATAAAACAAGCCTGAAATAGGGGATGACCGCAGACGGGAAAGATGGTATACTGTATCCATCAAAAGGGGGTGGGACCATGCGCACACTGCTGAAGAACGTGGATGCCGTGATCAGCTGCGACAGGCAGGATCGGATCTATCGAAATACGGACATTTGGTTTCGGGACGGTCTGATCGAATGCATAGGGGAGCAGGCTGCAACGCCGGATCGGACCTACGATTGTCGGGGGATGATCCTGTATCCCGGCTTCGTCAACACCCATCACCATCTGTACCAGTATTTCACCCGGAGCCTGGAGCGGGTCCAGGGCATGGAGCTGTTCGACTGGCTCAGGACGCTGTATGAGATATGGAAAAACCTGAACGAGGACACGGTCTATCTATCCTCCCTGGCGGCCATGGGGGAGCTTATGCGCTACGGCTGCACCACCTGCTTCGATCATCACTACGTGTTCCCCAAGGGCGCCGGAGACCTGATCGCCCGGCAGATGGCGGCGGCGGACGAGCTGGGCATCCGATTCGTGGCCTCCCGGGGCAGCATGGACCTGTCGAAAAAGGACGGTGGCCTGCCGCCGGACAGCGTGGTCCAGACTATCGACGAGATACTGGCGGACAGTCAGCGGCTTATCGAGCGGTATCATCATCCGGAGAAGGACCATATGCATGATATTGTTTTGGCGCCCTGCTCGCCCTTTTCCGTCAGCGGGGATCTCATGCGGGAGAGCGCGAAGCTGGCCAGGGCCTACGGCGTCCGGCTCCACACCCACGTGGGGGAGACCAGGGACGAGGAAAATTACACCCTGTCCCGCTTCGGCATGCGGCCGGTGGCCTATATGGAATCCCTGGGCTGGATGGGGGAGGATGTGTGGTATGCTCACGGCATCCATATGAACGATGCGGAGCTAAACCAGATGGCGGCCACGGGGACGGGCGTGGCCCACTGCCCCAACTCCAACATGAAGCTCCACAGCGGCGTGTGCCGGGTGCCGGATATGCTCCGCCGGGGCGTGAAGGTGGGGCTTGCCGTGGATGGGTCCGCCAGCAACGACGGCAGCAACATGATGGACGAGATCCGAACGGCCTACTTGCTCCATCGGCTCACCTGGGGCGAACAGGCACCCAGCGGATATGAGCTGCTGAAGATGGCCACAGCGGGCAGCGCCGCCCTTTTGGGACGGGAGGACATCGGCTCCTTGGAGACGGGTAAGCGAGCGGACTGCTTCCTCATCCGTCGGGAGCAGCCGGACCTGCTTTGTGCGGAGCTGGACGAGAAGGATCTGTTTGGGAACGTGGGGTACCACAAGCCCTGCGATCTGGTCTTCGTCAATGGCCGCCTCACCGTAGAGGCGGGTCGGCTCCTGACCGTGGACGAGGCGCAGCTGTATCGGGATGGGAAGAAAGAGGTGGCCCGGCTGCTGGGCTAAGCTACAGGCGGTTGTACCCCGTTCATACCATGGACACAACATGTTGAATGGTCCGTGACGGAGAATTGAATGCTCCGTGAAGCGAATATGAACGCTCCTTAAACATTTTTTATAGTTAATCGTCCCCATTCAAACCCTATGCACCGGAGGGTGAATAGTTCCTCAATGGAATGAATATCCAAAACATCGGCTGCTCGCCTTTTGGGGGCAGCTTTTTGTTTTTTCCACACACTTTATTCACCGTATACCCAAAATGAGATCAAGATGTGGTATTCATTTTCGGCGGTTGACACAAAATATGGCAGTGGCTATACTTCAAGCAGCAAGGAAAACGTGGAGGACGCGTATGATACGGCAGATCAAAAAGCGTGACGGACGCATCGAATCCTTCGATCAGGAGAAGATCAAAAACGCCATTTGGAAGGCGGCCAAGGCCGTGGGCGGCACCAACGAGGCCATCGCGGAAGATTTGGCCGATCAGGTGGTGGAGATCGTTTCCGCCCGCTTTACGGACTCGGTGCCCGAGGTGGAGGATATCCAGGACACGGTAGAGAAGGTCCTCATCGAAAACGGCCACGCCAAGACCGCCAAGGCGTTCATCCTCTATCGGGAGAAGCGCCGTGCCACCCGGGAGATCAACGCCATGATCGGGGCCACCATCGACATGTTCGCCGACTATCTGGACGACAAGGACTGGGGCACCAAGGAAAACGCCAACATGCAGCGGAGCGTCAACGGCCTCAACAACTACGTTCGCGAATCCTTCACCAAGAAGTACTGGCTCTACAAGGTATACCCGGAGGACGTGCGCAAGGCCCACGAGTCCGGTGACGCCCATATCCACGATTTGGGGTTCTTTGGCCCCTATTGCGCGGGCTGGGATCTGCGGCAGCTGCTGACGGACGGCTTCGGCGGTGTGGAGGGGAAGGTGGAATCGAGCCCCGCCAAGCACCTTCGTTCCTTCCTGGGTCAAGTGGTCAATTCCACCTTCACCACCCAGGGCGAGACGGCGGGCGCCCAGGCCTGGTCCTCCTTCGATACCTACTGCGCCCCCTTCATCTATTACGACCATATGACCTTCGAGCAGGTGAAACAATGCCTGCAGGAGTTCATCTTCAACATCAACGTGCCCACCCGGGTGGGCTTCCAGTGCCCTTTCTCCAACCTGACCTTCGACATCCGGGTGCCCAACACCCTGAAGGACCAGCCCGTCATCATCGGCGGAGAGTATCAGGAGAAGACCTACGGCGATTTCCAAAAGGAAATGGACCTCTTCAACCAGGCCTTCTGCGCCGTCATGCTGGAGGGCGACTCCAAGGGCCGGGTGTTCACCTTCCCCATACCCACCATCAACATCACCCGGGATTTCGACTGGAACAGCCCCGTGGTCAACAGCTTCATGGAGATCACCTGCAAGTACGGCATCCCCTACTTTGCCAACTACGTGAACTCCGATCTGTCCCCGGAGGACGCGGTGAGCATGTGTTGCCGGCTGCGGCTGGACAAGCGGGAGCTTCGCAAGCGGGGCGGCGGCCTCTTTGGCAGCAACCCCATGACGGGCAGCATCGGCGTGTACACCATCAACCTGCCCCGGATCGGATATTTGGCCACGGATAAGGCGGACTTCTTCGCCCGGCTGCGGCATATCGCAGAGCTGGGCAAGGTCTCCCTGGAGATCAAGCGCAAGATCATCGAGCATCAAACGGACCGGGGCCTATACCCTTACTCCGCTCACTACCTTCGGAACGTGAAGGCCAGGACCGGGGAGTACTGGTTCAACCACTTCAACACCATCGGCCTGGTGGGCATGAACGAAGCGTGCCTCAACTTCCTGGGCAAGGACATCGGCAGCCAAGAGGGATTGAGCTTCGCGCTGGAGGTCATGCACTTCCTCAGGGACCTGATGGTGGAGTTTCAACAGGAGACGGGTCACAGTTACAATTTGGAGGCCACCCCCGCCGAGGGCACCAGCTACCGTCTGGCCCGGCTCGACAAGAAAATGTATCCCAACATCATCCAGAGCGGCCACGACGAGCCCCAATACACCAACAGCACCCAGCTGCCCGTGACCTACACGGACGACATCTTCGAGTGCATGGACCTGCAGGACGAACTTCAGTCCCTGTACACCGGCGGCACGGTCCAGCACCTTTACCTGGGCGAGCGGGTCAACGATGTTCAGACGGTAAAGGACCTGATCCGCACCATCTTCACCAAATACAAGATGCCCTACATCTCCATCACGCCCACCTTCTCCATCTGCGAGGAGCACGGCTACATCTCCGGCGAGCACTTCACCTGTCCGGAATGCGGCAAATCCACGGAGGTTTGGAGCCGGGTGGTGGGCTACCTTCGCCCGGTGCAGAACTTCAACGCCGGCAAGAAGGAGGAGTACGTGCTCCGCAAGAAGTTCGTTCTGGACGAAAATGAGCTGGAACATGAGCAAAAGAGCGCTTGCTGAAAACGAACATAAACAAAGAGCCGGGAAGAAGCCCGGCTCTTTTGCTGCGTATCAAGCTATCCAAGGGTGAAGGTGATGGCGTATTCGGGGTATTCGGTCCGATGGAATTTCGGTCCCATGTAGGCGCCGTCATCCGTCTTGGGGTTCTCCGTGCGCACGTCGAGGGACAATTCCACATAGGCGTTGTTTGGGCCTTGGAACCCGGTCACATACCGCAGCACAGGGATCAGGGTCACGGTCTTGATATTGCGGATGGTCTCCAGGTCCAGTCCTCGTATATCCACGATATGGAAGGTAAGGGTGCCGTCCTCGTTGGGATGGATGCCATAGCCGCCGTGGTACCAGTTGCCTTCTTGTCCGTCGATCAATATTTTGAAGTCCATGGGCAGCATGGAGACCAGGTTGGTCCATGCCTTCCGGGCGTTCCCTTCCATGCCGTCAGGCAGGGTGATCCGTATGTCCAGATCGTAGATGCCGAGATCGTCCCCATGGGCGACGGGCAGAGCTTCCATGGTCAGACCGTCCAGGGACACGGGATAGTTGGTGAACACCTGCAGCGCATGATTCCAGTCTTCAGCCGGTTTGCTATGGTCAAACTCGTCCACCAACTCCATATAGGTAAGGATGGTTTCGCCCTGCCAGACGACCTTGTTTTGATCCGCTTCTACGGTGCGCTTCTCGATGGACTTGTATCCGGTCACGTTGAACCGCACGGTGCCCGCCTCCACGCTCAAGAGCTCCGTGGGGGGCAGATCGTAATCCTCCTCCACGAACACGTTGAACCAGGCTTTGGCGGTGACCATGCCGTTCTCGTCCGCGTTCTTTTCCAATATCTCCTGCGCTTCGGCCATCATCGTATAGGCGACGATCTCGTTCTTCTCCAGGAATGCCTGGTTCATTCGGTCGATCTCAGAGAGTTCCGCTGGCTGCAGATCGTCCCAGTGGAAGTTTTTCGCCTCCAGGGCCGCCCAATGGGCTTTGAAAGCTTCCGTTTCGGACTGATCCAGGAAGCCGGACATTCTGGACCCGTCGTCGAACACCAGCAGGAGTTCCGACGTGGGCCGCCAATACATCTCTTTTTCACCGGACAGATATTCCGCATCAGGTCCACCGGCAAAGAAGTCGTACATGCGCTGTGGGTCCACCTTCACCAAGGTGGTGCTGCCGCCGGTCCAGCTTTCCAGCAGGGGCAGGGCCGCCGTACCGCCCAGACGCAACGACACATAGGCCGTGTTTCCATCGAACAGAGTGTCGCTCAAGGTGATCCGCACGTCCCTGTTGAGCAGCTCCGCCACCTTGAGGGCGCCTTCGCTGTTCACAGCTTCTGACTTGGTGCGATCGATCTCAACGACCTTCACTTCGGTATCTTCCGGCTTTGCTGCGGCGATCATATTGTCCAGCACCTCGATGGATGGCCGTTCCGAGGGCTCGGCCGTCAGATAGTCCTGAGGCCGGGAGATGATGCCAAGCCAGGACAAGACCTCCGCCCGGGTGGAGGGGATGGCCATGATGGTGGCCATGACCAACACCAGTACGGCAGCCGCCGTCATAAGGGCCCTTTTCCAGGGGAAGCTCCCTTCATTCGTTTCCGCCTTGGGCAGGGAAGCGATGCGCTTGTTTAGCTTCGCCTTAGCCGCCTTGCCGTCCAGCAGCGACATATCCAGGGCTTTATGATAGAATTTCGATTCCTTCATGTTCCTTACCTCCTGCTCTTTGCCTCTGCTTCGTCCGCCGTCAAATATTGCCGGATGGCGTTCCGTCCCCGGAACAGCCGGCTTTTGACGGCCTCCGCGCCCATGCCCAGCTCCTTCGAAATCTCCGAGATGGTGAGCTCGTACCCGTAGTACAGCACGAAGATCCGGTAGGTCTCCCGGGGCAGCTTCTTCGCCTCCGCCAGGATGTCTCGGGCCAGGGCTCGATCCAGCACCCCGTCCTCGAAGGACAGGTCGTCCTTGAACCGATCCTCCGGCACGTCCTCCAGCAGGCGCACGGCGTGTTTCTCCCGTTCCGCGTATCGTTCGATGATCTCCCGCTTAAGCATCTTTAATAAAAAAGCCTTGGGGAAGAGCACGTCCAGATGTCCGTATCGCTCGATGCGGCGATAGAAGCTGAGGTACACGTTTTGCAGGGCGTCCTCCGCGTCCGTTGGGTCGCTCAGATGGATGATGGCGTACTTGAGCAGGGGCCGATATGTGGTTTCATAGACTCGATCAAAGTATGACTGATCCATTCTGTTTTCTCTTTCTGTAAGCGCTTACACCCATATAGAGGCCACAGAGGGGGAGAAGGTTGCAGGAAAAATGTAAAAACGCAGCCTCTTTTTCGAGGCTGCGCTTGTGGGAGTGAAAATAGGTTACGCTTTGCCGTTGCAGCCCAGCACGTTCACCAGCTTGTGGGTGACCATGGCCTTGATGGCCTCCCGGCCGGGCTTCAGATACTGCCTGGGATCGAAGTGATCGGGATGCTCCACAAAGTGCTTGCGGATGCAGGCGGTCAAGGCAAGGCGCAGATCGGAGTCGATGTTGATCTTGCACACGGCCATCCGGGCCGCTTCCCGAAGCTGCTCCTCGGGGATGCCCACGGCGTCGGGCATCTTGCCGCCGCATTCGTTGATGATCTTGACGAATTCCTGAGGCACAGAGGAGGAGCCGTGGAGCACGATGGGAAAGCCGGGGAGCCGCTTTTCCACTTCGCGCAGGATGTCGAACCTAAGGGGCGGGGGCACCAGCTTGCCGTCGGCGTCCCGGGTGCACTGAGCGGCGGTGAACTTGTAGGCGCCGTGGCTGGTGCCGATGGCGATGGCCAGAGAATCGACGCCGGTGCGCTTCACGAAGTCCTCGACTTCCTCGGGACGGGTATAGGAGGAATCCTCGGCGGACACGTTGACCTCATCCTCGATGCCGGCCAGGGTGCCCAGTTCGCCTTCCACCACCACGCCGTGGTCGTGGGCGTATTCTACCACCTTGCGGGTCAGGGCCACGTTCTCCTCGTAGGGCTTGCTGGAGCCGTCGATCATGACGGAGGAGAAGCCGCCGTCGATGCAGCTCTTGCACAGCTCGAAGGTGTCGCCGTGATCGAGATGGACGCAGATGGGCAGGTCGAAGCCGGCGGTCTGCTCCGCATCCTCGATGGCGGCCTCGATGAGCTTCATGAGGTAGACGTGCTTGGCGTAGGCCCGGGCGCCCTTGCTCACCTGCAGGATCAGGGGGGCGTGCTGGTCGATGGCGGCCTCGGTGATGCCCTGGATGATCTCCATGTTGTTCACGTTGAACGCGCCGATGGCGTAGCCGCCGTCATAGGCCTTTTTGAACATCTCTTTGGTGGTGACGATTGCCATAAATCATTCTCCTTTTTTGTAGATTTTTTAATCCATAACATTATATCAGCGATGAAGGAAAAAAGCAACTGTAACAAAACTGCAAAAAACTTTGGACTCGGTTTGCTTTAGAAGCGGCAAGCTGGTATACTTTCCTTAAGCAAAAAAGACAGGAGGCTTTATCGGATGGCAGAGGAAAAAATGATCTCTCTGATCGTTCCGGTCTATTATGAGGAGGAGGTGCTGCCCATCGCCTACCCCCGCATGAAGGCGGCCATGGAGCAGACGGGCCATGAATACGAGATCATCTTCGTCAACGACGGCAGCCGGGACGGCACCATGAAGGCGCTTCGGAAGATCGCCGCAGAGGATCGAAAGGTGAAGGTCCTGGCCTTTTCCCGGAACTTCGGCCATCAGCTGGCCGTGACGGCGGGGATGGACATCGCCAAGGGGGACGCCCTCGTCATCATCGACGCGGATCTGCAGGACCCGCCGGAGCTGATCCCCGACATGGTGAAGCTGTGGGAGCAGGGGGCGGACATCGTCTACGGCAAGCGGAAGAAGCGGGAAGGGGAGACCTTCTTCAAGAAGTTCACCGCAGCCTGCTATTACCGCCTGCTCACCTCCATGAGCGCCTACCCGATCCCCCTCGACACGGGCGATTTTCGGCTGATCGGCCGGAACGTGGCGGACGTGTTCTTAAAGATGCGGGAGCACGGCCGGTTTTTGCGGGGCATGTCCGCCTGGATGGGCTTTGAAAGCGTGCCTCTTGAATACGTGCGGCAGGAACGGGCGGCGGGGAAGACCAAGTACACCCTGAAAAAGATGCTGAAGCTGGCTTTGGATGGGATCACAGGCTTTTCCATCAAGCCCCTGACCATGCCTCTGGCCGTAGGCGGCGCCGTCATCGGCCTGTCCCTTTTGGGCTTTTTTGCGGTGCTCATCTGCGCCTGCACCTGTGGCGCGGCGCCCTGGCTGTGGGGCCTGTGCGGCGTGGTTCTGCTGCAGGGGATCGTGCTTGCGTTCCTGGGCATACAGGGGGCCTATATCGGCCGCATCTTCGAGGAATCCAAGGCTCGGCCGCTCTACATCATTGCGGAGGAACTCAATACGTAATTCGTATCCTTGATCCCAAAATAATTATATCTTTTCTGTTGAAAACAGGTAAAACGTAGTATATAATACAGACGAAAAAAATAGAAGGAGGCTTTTATGGCTACTATTCGTGTTGCAATCAACGGTTTCGGCCGCATCGGCCGTCTCGCGTTCCGTCAGATGTTCGGCGCCAAGGGGTATAAGATCGTCGCGATCAACGATCTGACCAGCCCCGCGATGCTCGCCCATCTTTTGAAGTATGACACCGCCCAGAAGGGGTATTGCGGCGTCATCGGCGAGAACAAGCACACCGTTTCTTCCAAGGAGCCCGTGTTCGAAGAGGACGGCAAGACCGTTAAGGTCCCCGGTTCCATCACCGTGGACGGCAAGGAGATCACCATCTATGCGGAGCCCAAGGCTCAGAACCTGCCCTGGGGCAAGCTGAAGGTGGATGTGGTGCTGGAGTGCACCGGTTTCTACACCAGCAAGGCCAAGGCCCAGGCGCACATCGACGCCGGCGCCAAGAAGGTGGTCATCTCTGCCCCCGCCGGCAACGACCTGCCCACCATCGTCTATAACGTCAACAACAACATCCTCACCAAGGAGGACAAGATCATCTCCGCGGCCAGCTGCACCACCAACTGCCTGGCGCCCATGACCAAGGCCCTCAACGACAACTTCCCCATCGTCTCCGGCATCATGACCACGGTCCATGCCTACACCGGCGACCAGATGATCCTGGATGGTCCCCATCGTAAGGGCGATCTGCAGCGGGCTCGCGCGGGAGCCGCGAACATCGTTCCCAACAGCACCGGCGCTGCCAAGGCCATCGGCCTGGTCATCCCCGAGCTCAACGGCAAGCTGATCGGTTCCGCCCAGCGCGTTCCCGTGGCCACCGGCTCCACCACGATCCTCGTGGCGGTCGTCAAAGGCAAGGACGTCACCAAGGAAGCGGTCAATGCGGCCATGAAGGCCCAGGAGAGCGAGTCCTTCGGCTACACCACCGAGAAGCTGGTCTCCTCCGACATCATCGGCATGACCTACGGCTCCCTGTTCGATGCCAACCAGACCATGGTCCAGAAGATCGACGATGATACCTATCAGGTGCAGGTCGTGTCCTGGTACGACAACGAGAACTCCTACACCAGCCAGATGGTCCGCACCATCAAGTACTTCGCCGAACTGTAATCCATTCAGCAAGCAAACGGCCACCGGTTCTTCCGGTGGCCGTTTTTATGTGAAAAGAGTAAAAAAGAGGAACGGGGGTACCCGATCCTCAAGGGAAGCATTCTGTTATTTCTTGGAAGGCTTTGCCTGCTGTTCCTCTTCGAACATATCGTCCTTGACCTCTACCTCGTCCTGATAGTCCGAGAAGTCGAAGGCGCCCTTGGGCATGGAGGGGCGGACGGGGCTGTTGCGCTTTTCTTGAGCTTTCTTCTTCGCTGCCTTGTCTGTGAACCGCTGGATGAATATGAACAGGCCCACGATGATCAGCATGGACAGGCCCAGGGTGATGAAGTTAAGGACGTGTACGGTTTCAAAGGGGAGGAAGGAGAGGAAGCTGTACTGCTCCTTCAGAGTGTGGGTGGTGCCGGTGTAGCGGTAGGGGACGGTCTCCGGATCCACCGGAGCACACATGCTGCCGGAGGATTCCGTGGGGACGAGGATCTGCTGCATCTCAGCGGTGGTGTGATCCTCCCCAGCGGGATAGACGTTGCCGTCCGCGCCCGTATAGTCCTCGGTGAACTCATAGTGATGTTCGGTGGTGTAGGCGACCTGCTCCACAAAGTTGAAGGCAGCCATCAGCAGCACCACGATGAACAGGGCCAGATAGATCAGCCGCAGATACTTGATGTATGCGTCGATCTTGTCCTTTTTGATGTTTTCGGTGGTCAACAGCTTCCCCTTGCCGGTGAATACGGGTATCGCCAGATACACGGCGATAGCCAACAGAACGATGCAGAACATCATAGGTTCAATCCTCCTTTAGATCACAGTTTCTTCAGCTTGGCGCCCTGACGGGAGTCCTCGATGGCGTAGCCCAGTTCCTTGAGCTGCTCACGAAGCTGGTCGGCGCGGGCATAATCCTTATTTTTCCGGGCAGTCTGCCGCTCCTCCAGCAGGGCGAGGACCTCTGCCGGGAACTCCTCGGCCTTTTCCCGGGGCATGAGGCCCAGCACGTCCATGAGCTCGGTATAGGTCTTGGTGACCGATTCGATGGCGGCTTTGGTGCGGGGCACGCTGACGAAGGTGTTGGCGGCACGAGCGAGATCGAACAGCACGCCCAGAGCGTCCGCCGTGTTGAGATCGTCGTCCATGGCTTCGTTGAACCGGGTCCGGTATCCCTCCAGGGAGTCCAGGAAGGGCTGCTCGTCCTCGGCGGCAGCTTCGGCCACAGGGGCTTCCTTCAGCCGATCAAGGGCGGTGCGGAGCCGTTGCAGGGCGGTGGCCGCCTGCTGGATCAGATCCCGGGAGAAGTTGATGGGGTTCCTATACTGGACGCTGAGCATAAAGAGCCGCACCACGTCCAGATCGTATTCCTTGGCGATGTCCCGGACGGTGAAGAAGTTGCCCAGGGACTTGCTCATCTTCTGATTGTCCACGTTGATGAAGCCGTTGTGCATCCAGTAGTGGGCAAAGGGCTTTCCGGTGGCCGCCTCGGACTGGGCGATCTCGTTCTCGTGATGGGGGAAGATCAGATCCTGCCCGCCGCCGTGGATGTCAAAGCTCTGGCCCAGGATGGCCATGCTCATGGCGGAGCACTCGATGTGCCAGCCGGGACGGCCCATGCCCCAGGGGGAGGGCCAGGCAGGTTCGCCGGGCTTCTGCCCCTTCCAGAGGGCGAAATCCAGGGGGTCACGCTTCTCTTCGGTGGGATCCACCCGGGCCCCGTTTTCCAAATCGTCGATGTTCTGGCCGGACAGCTTGCCGTAGCCGGGCCAGCTGCGGACGGAGAAGTACACGTCCCCATTGGAGGCAGGGTAGGCGTGGCCCTTGGCGATGAGGGTCTGGACCAGGTCGATGATGTCTTGGATATGCTCGGTGGCGCGGGGGTTCACCGTGGCCCGCTTTACGCCCAGGGCGTCCGCGTCGGTGTAGTATTCTTTGATGAACCGGTCGCCCAGCTCCTTGACGGTGATGCCTTCCTCGTTGGCGCGGCGGATCATCTTATCATCGATATCCGTGAAGTTCTGGACGAAGGTCACCTGATACCCCCGGTATTCAAGATACCGGCGCAGGGTATCGAACACGATGAAGGGTCGAGCGTTGCCGATATGGAAAAAGTTGTAGACCGTGGGTCCGCAGGCGTACATGGAGACCTTGCCTTCCTTGAGCGGCACGAACAGCTCCTTCTTGCGGGACATAGTGTTGTAGATGTACATAAGGCTATCCACTCCTTTTCAAAAAGAAAGCAGCTGTCAAAAGCTTGCTTTTCAGTATGAGCCAATGGAAAAATTCTATGGCGATTGAAAAAATTATATGAAATTTACCAGAGGTTGTCAATCCGAATTTGACTTATGCAAGGAAGGATAGTACAATACAAACATATATGAAAGCCAAACGGTGCCATGCTCGGCGATCGAATGCGGTCCAGCGCATGGACATAAAGGAGAATCGAATGAAACGAAGGATCTTTTCCATCCTGTTGGCGGTGCTGCTGCTGATCCCCTGGACCTTCGCGTCGGCGGCTACGGCTCCCGTGATCGTCACTTCGGAGGACGTGCGGGGCAAGGTGGGCGACACGGTGGCGGTGACCCTCAACGTGGTCGTGGAGCCGCCCAAGCTGAACCAGACCATGGACTCCCTGCAGTTCGTGCTGGAGTATGACAGCGCGGCGCTGGAGTTCGACGGCATCCAGGAGATCTCCGGGGATAAGATCAACATCCTGGGCGCTCAATTCATCTGCAGCGTGACCACGAAACCCGGTGCTGTGGCTTTCTCGGCGGCGGCTACCAACGGCGCTTCCGGCAGCGGGACGCTCATGCACGTTCGCTTCAAGATCCTCTCCGCCGTCAGCACCATGCTGGTCTTAAAGAAGGTGTCCTATTCCTTCGTGACCAACGGCTCCGGCAGCCAGCGGGGATATACCGGCGGTACGCTGAATCTGGGACGGATCACCGGGGAGAGCGTGCCCACTACCATCGTGCCTGCTTCCTATTCTCCCTACGACAGTCCCCAGCCTTCCGCCCCCATTGCCAGTGATTCCGCCGAGCCCCGCTTCCCGGTGACGGAGGTGTCTCCGGTGCCCGGAGCGTCGCCTGAGCCGGAGGAGAACAGCGGGGACAGCGATGCCCTCGCCTACATCGTGTTCGTCCTGTTCATCGTAGTAGCCATTTTGGTCTGCGTGGTGCTCACGCTGATGATCGTTCGCCGCGGGAGAAAGGCTCGGGCTGAGGCGCTCCTGGGGGACGACGAGGAAGATATCGACATTTCCTATGAAGAAGACGAGTATAGGGAAAACGAGTACGGGGAAAACGCCTATGGCGACGAACCGTACGAGGACGAATCCTATACCACGAAAAAGAAGAAGGGCGGCGCTCACAAGAAGGATAAGGCCGTCCGCTATGAGGATAGGGAGGACGAGGATGACGAGCCGTCGATCCAGGTGGTCCGCAGAACGAAAAAGAAATAAAAAAACAAGGTGGCGGTCAACGGACCGTCACCTTTTTTCCATCGGTGAACAGATGCACATCCCCATCGATGGTGCGCAAAATCGTGATGTCCAGGGCCTTCAGCGCATCCAACGTCCGTATGTCGGCGGGGTTCTTTTCGGAATCGGTAAGGATGGCGTATTGGGGAAGGGACAGCGCCAACAGGGCGGGGATATGCTTTTGCCAGTTGCCGTGATAGGGGAACTTTAGTATATCGCAGCCGAGCTCGTACCCCTTATAGCATAGATCGTTCAGCCAGCCGCCCTCCGCGTCGCCCATGAACAGCAGGCGGATCTGATCGAAGCGGATGGCGGCCACCAGGGACATCTGATTGTCGTTCCCTTTTTCGGGATCATATGTTTTCGTGGAGGTCCAGACGGTGAAAGCGGCGCGGCCCAGCTCGAAGGCGGTATCCTCAGACAAGCGATCGGCGGCGATGGCGTGTTTCTGCAAGGACGCTTCCAAGGCGGCATAGTGTTCGCTGTCCCGCACGTAATCGGGCATGAGGACCCGATCCATGGAGATGGCGTCTGCCATCTTGGTAAAGCCGCCGATATGGTCCTTGTCGAAGTGGGTGAGGATGACTAGGTCCAGCTTCTCCACCTGGAGGGAACGTAAAGAATTGACGATATCGTCGCCGTCGTCCTTCTCGCCCACGTCGATGAGGACGTTCTTCCCGTCGAAGGAAAGGAGGGAACAATCCGCCTTGCCGATGGAGAAGGTATAGATATCCATGCCGCCAAGATCGGCAGCGGGCGAGCAGCCGAGCAGCGACGCGAAGCAAATCAAAATGGAGAGTACTCTTTTCATATCCTGTAGTGTATATGATAGAAGAAAAAGAGGCAAGTGAAAAGGAAGTGAATTTTTTTATGAACGGGACAAAAATTCATATCCGGTTCATGGACGCGGGCGATATGAGATGATATACTGTGCAAAAAGAAGGAAAAAGCAGGAGGAAACATGGAAGAATTCAACAAGGACGAAGCAAGGCGCTTCATCGCTGAAAAGTTTGCCGCCCAGGGCGATTTCAACATCCTGCCGAAGGACGTTTTCGAAAAGATGCTGGACAAGGTCATGGCGCTGGACGAAGCGTTCATGGATGAAGCGGGCGTGAACGACGGCGCAGTCTATGACGACGATCAGGCTTTTGACTATATGATGAAGGGATTGCAGGCTGCTTTCCCGGAACAGAAGATGTATGCCATGCGCTTCGTGGAGGACTATATGGAGTACGACGAGGCGTATCTGGAGAGCGCGGGCCTCATCGATTGGGAATAAGCGGAAAAGGGAAGGTTGTCCATGAGCACCCTGAAACGGTTGGGCGTATTCGACAGCGGCCTCGGCGGATTGACCGTGTTGAACGAGGTCTGCAAGTATAATCCCGGGCTCGACGTGGTTTATTTCGGCGACACCGCCCGGGTCCCCTATGGCTCTCGCACGGTGGAAACCATCAACCGCTACGCTGAACAGGACGTCCGTTTCCTTCTTTCCCAAGGCGTGGAGGCGATCCTCATCGCCTGCGGTACGGTGAGCACCAACTGTTTGCCAAGCCTTCAAAGCATCTTCTCCCTGCCCATCGTGGGGGTGATCGACGCGGGCTGCCAGGCCGCCTTGCGCGCTTCCAAGGCCAAGCGCATCGGCGTCATCGGCACCCGGGCCACCGTCAATTCCCGGGCATACGAGCTGCGAATACGGGAGCTGTGCCCTGAAGCAAAGACGTGGGGGGTGGAATGTCCCTTGTTCGTGCCCCTGATCGAAAACGGCTTTGCACCGGACGATCCCATCACCGTGATGACGGTGGAGCGATATCTTTCTCAGTTCAAGGGCACGGGGGTGGATACCATCATCATGGGCTGCACCCACTATCCTTTTTTGGCCAGCACCCTGCAAAAGATCCTGCCGGACGTGACCTTCATCAACGTGGGCAAGGCCCTGTCCCATCGGCTCAGGGTGGATTTCGAGCTGCCGGTATCCAGCGAACCCAGCCGGGTCTCCTATTTCGTCAGCGACGAGGACACGGGGTTTTTGCAGATTGCCCGGACGTATCTCGATGCGGTGTCCGCCGACGAAGTGCAGAAGGTGAACATCGATAAGTTCTGATCTGACCTTGCGCGCATACCCCCAAACCGGTTTGCATATACATGAGCAAACGGTACGGTTGGGGGGATGCCATGAAGAGAGATCGAAGGGAAAGGTCCTGCCTGTACGGGCGGTACATGGTCCAAAATGGGGCCACGGTCCGAGAGGCCGCCCATTTCTTTGGAACGTCCAAGTCCACGGTCCATAAGCTGGTCACCGGCCGATTGAAGCAGGTCGACCCGACGCTGTACGCACAGGTCAGGGCGGTGCTGGACACGAACAAGGCCGAGCGGCATATTCGCGGCGGTCAGGCGACCCGGGAGAAGTATCTCCACGAACGGGGGGGAGGATAAGTTTTTTATCGGTTGGTACAGGCGACACAGGCGGCGTATACACGGTATGCGCCGGCTTTTTTTAGTGTGCGGGCGCATTCGCTGAGGGTGCTGCCGGTGGTCACCACGTCGTCGATGAGTACGATGGAACGACCCTTGCACTCTGGGGCAGCCCGAAAGGCGCCCTTCAGGTTCCGCCGCCGATCCTTCTCGTTCAGCAGCTTTTGCTGAGGCGTGGGACGGACGCGGGTCAAGAGCTCGCTGCAGATGGGGATACCGTATCGGGAGGAGACGTACTCTGCCAAAAGATAGCTTTGGTTATAGGTGCGCTGGTATTGCCGCCACCAGTGAAGGGGGACGGGGAGAAGCATCTCGGCGTGCCATTCCTCCGGGATGGAGATGAACTGGGCTAAGAAGGGCGTGTAATCGCTGCGCTCCTTGGATTTGAACCGATAGAAAACGGTTGCCAGCTCTTCGGAATACTGGAGCCCCGCCGTCAGCCCGTCCAGGCCAACCGGAGGCGCGGGGGAGATGGCCAGCTTCAGCTCGTTGCGACAACCGTCGCAGAGGCCGTCCTCACCCAGGATGCTTTCCCGTTCGCACAGGTAGCACCGATGGGGCTCGGGGGCCGCCAGGGAGATAAGCAGCGCACGGGTCCGGTCCATAGGCTTACAGTTCCTGGAGCCGAATGGCCAGGGAGGTGTACCGGCGGCGGGACATGACCGTCCGCACCATGCGGGCCACGGTGTCCCGATGCCCCAGGCAGTAAACCAGCTCCTTGGCCCGGGTGACGGCGGTGTACAGCAGATTCCGGTTCAGCAGCATGGCCGGGCCGCCCGCCAAAGGCAGCAGTACCGTGGGAAATTCGCTTCCCTGGCTCTTGTGGATACTGATGCAGTAGGCCAGGTCCAGTTCGTCCGACTGAGTGAAGTCGTACTCCGCCAGCCGTCCGTCGTCAAAAAGGATGGACATGGTCCTGTTGAGGTTGTCCAGCCGGTACAGGGTGCCCAGATCCCCGTTGAACACGCCCGTACCCTCCTGCAGGACGCCCTTTTGATCCATCCGCTGCCAGGAGATCTTATAGTCGTTCTTGATCTGCATGATCTTGTCGCCCTCCCGGAAGAGGGTTTCCCCAAAGACGTGCTCCGGCTTGCTGAGGGCGGCGGGGTTCAGAGCCTGCTGGAGGACCTGGTTCAAATGCTCCACCCCCAAGATGCCCTTTTTCATGGGGGCAAGGACCTGCACGTCCATCAAGGGCTCGGAGGTCCCCAGGCGGCTGCACTCCTTTTGACACAGGGCGGTGACCCGCTCCAATATCCGCTCGGGGGGCAATATCTCTTCGAAGATGAAATCGGATTCGTCGTCGCTCAGGATCGGCATCTGTCCCTGGTCGATCCGGTGGGCGTTGGTGATGATGCGGCTTTGGGTGGCCTGGCGAAAGATCTCCGTCAGGCGGATCACCGGCAGGCGGCCGCTTTCCAGGCAATCCCGCAGCACGTCTCCGCAGCCCACGGGCGGCAGCTGATCGGCGTCGCCCACCAGCAGCAGCCGGGTCCCCCGAGGCAGGGCGCTCAACAGGGCGTTCATCAGCGGCACGTCTACCATGCTCATCTCATCCACGATGACCAGGTCATAGACCAGGGGATTGTCCTTGTTGCGGACGAATCCCTCCTGAGGGTTGTATTCGAGGAGCCGGTGGATGGTGCTGGCGTCGGCGCCTGTGGCCTCCGTCATGCGCTTGGCGGCCCGGCCCGTGGGCGCGGCCAGGGCGTAGGTCATGCCCATGCCCTCGAAGGCGTGGGTGATGCAGCGGATGATGGTGGTCTTGCCCGTGCCGGGGCCGCCGGTGATGATCATCACCCCCGCATCCAGGGCCTGAGTTACGGCAACGCGTTGGCTTTCGGACAGGGTGAGATGCAGATCCCGTTCGTATTGGGCAACGTCCCAGAAGGGATTGGCCACGGGCGGTTCGGAAAGCTGTATCAGCTTTTGGGCGATGGCCCCCTCGAGACGGGCGATATAGGGCAGGAAAATGCCCTGCTGCTCGCCCACATACTGCTCCACCAGGGAGCCTTCCGCCAGCATGGCGTCCACGGCGTCGGTCAACAGCTCCGCATCCACCCCAAGCAGGCCGCAGCTTTTGATGATCAGTTTATCGTGAGGCAGATAGGTGTGGCCGTATTCGGTCCTGGCGTCCTGAAGGGCGTATTTGATGCCGGCAAAGAGCCTTGCCGCGGAGTTGGTCTCGAAGCCCGCCACCCGTTGGGCGATGGCGTCGGCGGTCAAAAAACCGATGCCGTCGATGTCGTCGATGAGCTGGTAGGGGTTCTCCTGGACCTTGCCCAGGGCCAAATCCCCGTAGACCTTGAAGATGCGGTAGGCCTGGTTTACCGTGACGCCGTAGGGGGCCAGGGCCAGCAGGATCTCCCGCATGGATCTGTTTTCATTGAAGGAGTTGGAGATCATGGCCAGCTTCTTGCGCCCGATGCCGGAAACCTCCAAAAGCCGCTCCGGCTGCTTCTCCATGACGGACAAGGTGTCCATGCCGAATTTGTCCACGATGAGCCGGGCCATAGCGGGGCCGATGCCCCGGATGGTGCCGCCGGAGAGATAGCTTTCGATGGCGGCCAGAGTGGAGGGCGCCAGGGTCTCCACATGGGAGGCTATGAACTGCTGGCCGTATTTGGGGTGATATTTGATGGTCCCCTCCACCTGGAGCTGCTCTCCGGGGGAGGCAAGGGGCACCGTGCCGCAGACCGTGACGGGTCCGTCTCCGTTTTCGGTGCGCAGGGAGAGGACGGTGTACCCGTTCTCCGTGTTCCGGTATATGATCCTGTCGACGATGCCCGTTATTTCCATATCATTCAAAGAGCTGGATCAAGGTCCCGATAAGGGCGGCTGCCCCGTAGCAGACCAGGAGGATGGCGGCGTAGGTCTTTATGCCCCGCTTGCCCCGCAACAGGGCAAGGATGCCCAGGCCCGCCGCGGAGGAAAGGCCCGCTACCACGGAACCGAAGCTGATGAGGTCGGAGAGATACAGCTCCACCAGCACCACGGACACGGCGCAGTTGGGGATGAACCCGAACAGAGCCGCCAAAAAGGGTTGAAAGAAACCGTTCAACAGGAACCTTTGGATGCTTTCCTTTGGCAGCTTATCCATCATGAAGGTGAGGACAAGGGAGATCACGAACAGGGCCAGCCAAACTTCCACCGTCCGTTTGAGAGATTCCCGGACAAGCTCGCCCATGGAGCTTTCCTGGATGTGACACTCATGCTCGATGTTCTTTTCGGCAAAGCTTTGGTGCTGCTTTTCCCGCTTCCAAAGCAGGTCCACGGCGTATCCGACGACGATGGCCAGGAGCACTTTGAAAAGGAGCAGCTTCCAGATGACGGGCAGAGCGTTCCGATGGGACAGGAGCACGGGCAGCGCCTCGTCCGAGGTGGACAAAAACACAGCCACCAGTGTCCCTGCGGTGACGATGCCCCCGTTATACAGATGGGCACAGGACACGCTGAAGCCGCACTGGGGCACGCAGCCGATGAGGGCGCCCCACAGGGGGCCTGTAGCCTCGGCCCGCTCCACCCGGGCAAGGAACCGCTTCCCGGCCCGGTGTTCCAGGTACTCTATGAAGAAAAAGGTCAAAAACAGGATGGGAAAGAGGATCAGACAATCCTCATAGAACACGTCCCATACCAGTTCTAAAAACGCCATAGGTTTTCCTTTCAAAATGTGCCCGCCCGGGGTAGGGGCGGGCACGGATGCGAATACGGGCTTAGAAGACCAGCTTGCTTTCGATATAGGTCTTCAGCTCAGAGATGGGGATGCGGACCTGCTCCATGGTGTCCCGATCCCGGACGGTGACCGCCTGGTCGTTCTCGGAATCGAAGTCGTAGGTGATGCACATGGGGGTGCCGATCTCATCCTCCCGGCGATAGCGCTTGCCGATGGAGCCGGTCTCGTCATAGTCCACGGTGAAGTATTTGGAAAGCTCCCCATGGATGGCCATGGCCTGCTCGCCCAGCTTCTTGCTCAGCGGCAGCACCGCCGCCTTGAAGGGAGCCAGGGCGGGGTGGAGGTGGAGCACCACGCGGGTGTCGCCCTTGTCCAGCTCCTGCTCCTCGTAGGCGTTGCACAGCACCGCCAGGAACGTGCGTTCCACGCCCAGGGAAGGCTCGATGACATAGGGGATATACCGGGCGTTCTTCTCGGTATCGAAGTAGCTCAGATCCTTGCCGGAGGCGTTCTGGTGTTGAGTCAGATCGTAATCCGTCCGGTCGGCTACGCCCCACAGCTCGCCCCAGCCGAAGGGGAAGAGGAACTCAAAGTCCGTGGTGGCCTTGGAGTAGAACACCAGCTCCTCGGGATCGTGGTCACGAAGGCGCAGGTTCTCGTCCTTGATGCCCAGAGAGAGAAGGAAGTTGTGGCAGTAGGCCCGCCAGTAGTCGAACCACTTAAGGTCGGTGCCCGGCTCGCAGAAGAACTCCAGCTCCATCTGCTCGAATTCCCGGACCCGGAAGATGAAGTTGCCCGGGGTGATCTCGTTGCGGAAGGACTTGCCGATCTGGCCGATGCCGAAGGGGAGCTTTTTGCGGGTGGTCCGCTGGACGTTGGCAAAGTTCACGAAGATGCCCTGAGCCGTCTCGGGCCTAAGATACACGGTGTTCTTGGCGTCTTCAGTGACCCCTTGGAAGGTTTTGAACATCAGGTTGAACTGACGGATGTCCGTGAAGTTATGCTTGCCGCAGGAGGGGCAGGGGATGGCGTTGGTCTCGATGAAGTCCTTCATCTCCGCCTGGGTGAAGGCGTCGAGAGGCTTCTCCAATGTCACGCCGTGCTCGCCGGCCCAGTCCTCGATGAGCTTGTCGGCGCGGAACCGCTCCTTGCACTCCCGGCAGTCCATGAGGGGATCGGCAAAGCCGCCCAGATGGCCGGAAGCCTGCCAGGTCTGGGGGTTCATCAAAATGGCCGCATCCAATCCTACGTTGTAAGGGCTCTCCTGGACGAACTTCTTCCACCAGGCCTTTTTGATGTTATTCTTCAGCTCCACGCCCAAAGGACCGTAGTCCCAGGTGTTGGCAAGACCGCCGTAGATCTCGCTGCCCGCGAAGATGAAGCCCCTGCCTTTGCACAGGGCGACCAGTTTATCCATCGTCAATTCGCTCATGATTTGCCCTCCTTCTTTTGCTTGGGCATAGTATTTCTTTTCCATTATATGCGGCAAAGCCGATTTGTCAAGGAAAAGGCGTGGGATGCACAAAATGGCGCGGAAGTACGTAGTATGTTGTATACGGGCGGCTCGATCGCCTGAAAGAAGGAGGAATGATACATGAACTTCGGCAGCAATAACATGATGTGGATCCTGGTGCTCCTGCTCATCCTGGGCGAAGGGAACAATGGAAACGGCTGCGCCGGCTGCGACACGCTGATCTGGCTCCTGCTCCTGTCCCGGTACTGCGGCGACAACGACAACAGCTTCGGCTGCGGCTGCGGCGGCAATAACACCATCGGCCGTGGGTGCGGCGTCTGAGAAAGACCTGTCGCAACAGAGCATAATTGATTTTATCGCTTTCCTGTGATATACTTCTACAAACTATTATGGGAAGGCGGATATCTATGCTCGACGCGCAAAACGATCGTCATATCGTCGTCGGCATGTCCGGCGGCGTGGACAGTGCCGTGGCGGCCCTGCTTCTTCGGGAGCAGGGCTATACCGTCACAGGCGTCTTCATGCGCAACTGGGAGGAGCCTGACGGCGCCTGTCCGGCGGAGCAGGACTACGAGGACGTGCGCCAGGTCAGCGAAGCGCTGGATATCCCTTACTATACGGTCAATTTTACCGAGGAATACCGGGAGCGGGTCTTCTCCTACTTCCTTTCCGAGTATGCCGCCGGGCGGACCCCCAACCCGGACGTGCTGTGCAATTCGGAGATCAAATTCAAAGCCTTTTTGGACTTTGCCCTTCGGTCCGGGGCCCAGGCCCTGGCCACGGGCCATTACGCCCAGTTACGCTTCGGCGAGGAGGGCGCGCACCTTTTGAAGGGAGCGGACAGGGGCAAGGATCAATCCTATTTCCTGGCCGGGCTAACCCAGGAACAGCTGAAAAAGGCCATGTTTCCCATCGGCGGCCTGCAAAAGAAGGACGTGCGGGAACTGGCTCGGCAGCACGGCCTGCCCGTGGCGGAAAAAAAGGATTCCACCGGCATCTGCTTCATTGGGGAGCGGAACTTCAAGCGGTTTTTGATGAACTATCTGCCCGCCTGTCCCGGGGATATGGTGGACGAGCACGGCAAAAGGATCGGCCGTCACGACGGGCTTATGTACTACACCCTGGGCCAGCGCCGGGGCCTGGGCATCGGAGGCCGCAGCGACGGCAGCGGGGAGAGCTGGTTCGTCATCGGCAAGGATCTGAAGCGGAATCTGCTCATCGTCCAGCAGGGCGAGCACGAGGAGCTCTATTCTCGGTCCCTTACGGTGGACAAGCTGAACTGGATCACGCGGCGAGAGCTGCCCGCTTCCTTCACCTGTGCGGCGAAATTCCGCTATCGACAGCCGGACCAGCAGGTGGTCATAGAGCGGCAGGGGGAGGGCGCCACGGTGCGCTTCCTGGAGCCCCAGCGGGCGGTGACTCCGGGCCAGTGGTGCGTGCTCTATCAGGGGGAGGAATGCCTGGGCGGCGGGCCCATCGCAACCGTGGAGCCCCTGAAGAGGATAGAGATATGATCCGCCTCGATCCAAGGCTCCGCTGCGCCTTTGAGCTCCTTCAAGGGGCGGATACGGTGGCGGATATCGGCTGCGACCACGGGAAGCTGACGGCGGCCCTTCTTTTGGACGGGGCCTGCCGCAAGGTGATCGCCGGGGATATCAGCCTGGACTGCCTCAACAAGGCGCGGGACGTGATCGACCGATATGCTTTGAACGACCGGGCCCAGGTGCGTCTGGGCAGCGGCCTTGAGATCCTTGCCCCGGGGGAGTGCGATGCCGTCGCCATTTTGGGCATGGGGGGCGAGCTGATCGTGGAACTGCTGGAGGCCTCGCCGGAGGTGGTCAGCGGGATGGATCGGCTGGTTTTGCAGCCCATGTCCGGCATCGAGGAGCTGCGGCAATGGCTGTACGAGAAGGGCTTTCACGTTCAGGCGGATCGGTTGATTGCTTCCGGGAAGCGGGTGTATCAGATGATATCCGTGCAAAAGGCGGATCAAAGGGACCTGTGGCCGGAGGGATTTCCCCAAGGGTGCTATCTGGTGGGGTATCGGGCGTTTGTGGACAGGGAGCCGCTGTTGGGGCCCTATTGCCGGGAACAGGCGGATAAGCGGCGCAGACAACTGCGGCAGGCCGCCGGCACCGCCGGGGAAGGGCGGCTGCTTCGGGAAGTCAGTCAATTGGACGAGATCATAAAGGAGATCGAAGGATGGAATTGAAGGAGTTTTGCCGGGTCATGGAGACCATTGCGCCCCGGGAGTTGGCCTTGGAGTTCGACAACGTGGGGCTGCTGGTGGAGCCGGACCATAGGGAGATACGGAAGGTCTTGCTGGCCCTGGACTGTACCACCGTTACGGCCCGGGAGGCTATAGATATGGGGGCCGATCTGTTGGTGACCCATCATCCCCAGTTCTTTCACGGGGTGAAAAGCATCGGCTTTTCCTCACCCATCACCGGTGCGGCGGCATTGCTGCTGCGCCACGGCGTGGGCCACTTCGCGGCTCACACCAATCTGGATGCGGCGGCGGGCGGCGTCAACGATACCCTGGCGGATCTTTTGGAGCTGTCCGACGTACAGCCCATTCCTCCGGAGAACATCGGCCGGGTGGGGGAGCTCCCCGCGCCCATGAAGCTCTCCGCGCTGGCGGAACGGTGCGGACAGGTCCTTACGGCCCGTCCCGCCTATACCGGCGATCCGGATAGGCTCATTTCCCGGGTGGCGGTCTTGGGCGGCGCAGGCGGCGGAGATATCGCCTATGCCAAGGCCGCGGGTGCGGAAGCGTACCTGACGGGGGAAGCGAAGCACAACCAGATACAGGAGGCCTGGGAGAGCGATTTGCCTCTGATCCTATGCGGCCATTACGAAACGGAGCGGGTGGTGCTCAAATCCCTCCTGGACCGTTTACAAATCCTCGCGCCTGATGTACAATATACTATAACGCTTCGGGAGACGGCACCCTTGCTGTTCGCCTGAAAGGAGGTTACCCCATGACGAAATTAGAATACTTGCTCATGTACCAGAAGGCAGATCTTAAAAAGCAGCAGCTGGAGAACGCAGTCCGCACCACGGAAAGCCGCCAGAAGCTCAACAAGATCACTAAGCTTCTGCGGGAGCAGCAGGCCACCATCCAGCGGCTCACGGAGGAGGCGGAGGGGCAGAAGAACGTCCTTACTAAGCTCATCTCCCAGCAGGAGAGCCTTTCCCACGAGCTGGAGCTCAACCATTCCGAGATGGAAACGCTGGAAGCGGACGACCAGGTGACGGCCGAGGAGCTGACGGAGTTCCGCACGGACGTGGAGCGGCTGAGCCGGGAGATGGCCCGCCTTGAAAAGGACGTGAAGGGCTTGCTGGATCAGTTGGAAAAGACCACGGAGGAGTTCCAGAAAGCCCGTTCCCTGGGCGGCAAAGCTAAGAAGGAGTACGACCGGCTCAAGGCGGTGTGCGAGGTGGAGAAGGCGGAGAGCGCCGCGGACATCACCACCGCCACTAAGGAGATGGACACCGTGGAGCGGCAGGTGGATCCCACCTTCCTGGTGAAATATAAGAAAGCGCGGGTCCACCATTCCATGCCGGTGGTCCCGGTGGTGAACGAGAAGTGCAGCGGCTGCAACATGTCCTTGCCCATGGCCGTCATCAAGAAGCTGAACGGACAGGACACCATCATGGAATGTGAGAACTGCGGCCGGATATTGTATCAGAAGTAAAGGTTTGTAACGAGTAAGCAAGACGATTGCGGCCCCAAAAGGGCTGAGGAAAGTCCGAGCACCGCAGGGCAGGGTGCCGGGTAACACCCGGCGATGGCGACATCAGGGACAGTGCAACAGAAAGCTACCGCCCTCCTTCGGGAGAGCAAGGATGGAAAGGCGAGGTAAGAGCTCACCAGCGATCCGGTGACGGATCGGCTGTGTAAACCCCACCCGGTGCAAGATTGGAATGGGAGCATTCAACAGCGGCCCGCTGCGCTCCTGATAATCGCATGAGCCGTCTGGCAACATACGGCCTCAGATAGATAATCGTCCGTGGGCGTCAGCCCATGACAGAACTCGGCTTACTGCTTGCTCGTTACATTTTTTTATTGGGTTGGATAGTCAAGAGGAGATATGATCGTCGGCGTTTCCACAGCAAGCATATTCAACAAGGCCATGGTGGAGGATACTCCGCCCATGCTTGCCGCCATGGGCTGCCGGAATGTTGAGGTGTTTTTGAATACCTTCAGCGAGTATCAGCCCGATTTCGTGGAGGTGGTGCGCAAGCGGCTCGACGATGCGGGGCTCAGGGTATACAGCGTCCATCCCATGAGCAACCAGTTCGAGGCGCAGCTCTTCTCCATCCATCCCAGGCAAAAGGCGGACGCTTTCAGCGTCTACCGTCAGGCCCTCAACGCCGGCAGGATACTGGGGGCCACCCACTATGTGATGCACGGGTCCCCCCATTTGGGCGGCACAGCCAAGAATCTGGAGTTCGAGCGGATCACGCCCATCTTTCGGGAGCTGCTGAACGTGGCGGCGGAGTACGGCATCACCCTGTGCCTTGAGAACGTGAGTTGGTGCTTTTTCCATGCGCCCGCCTTCGGAAGGGAGCTGAAGGAGCGGCTGGGGGATCACCGGCTGAAGTTCGTGCTGGATATCAAGCAGGCCGTCCGCTCCGGAGAGGACCCCTTCGCCTTCGTGGAGGCGGTGGGGGAGGATCTGGAAAACTGGCATCTGTGCGACTACGCCTTCGATGAGGCGGGGAAGCTGTCCCTCAGGATGCCGGGGCAGGGGCAGTGCGATTTCGTGGCCCTCGGCAAGGCCATGATCCGGGCGGGCTACAGGGGCCCGGCCTTCATCGAGGTATACAGCGACATGTATACCGATCCTGACGAGCTTAAAGCCTCCTTTGAGACTATGCAAACGAAACTATCGCCGTTGGGCGAAGAATAAAGAGGAATAGAAAGCGCGGCGTGGCGCCAGGGGATGCGCCTGAAGATCAACTACAATAACATGATGCATAGCGCCCTGGTGCCCGACAGCTTCACGGCGGAGGATGGGGCATACATTCTGTAAATGACCAAACCCGGCAAGACCAAGCAAACAAAGGGAGTGGACTTCGTCATCATCACCTTGGTGACGATCCTACTCCTTTTTGGCCTTGTGACCCTTTTGAACGTGATGTCCGACCCCTTTGACGGCACGGAGGTGGGCCTGGAGGGTTTCTTGAGCCGGCTGAACCTGGAATACTTCAACCGGCAGCTGGTGAGCATCCTGCTCTCCCTGGTGGTGGCGGTGCCCATCGCGTTCCTCGATTACGACAAGTACAAGCCCTTCGTGAAGATGGTGTATCTGGTGACCTGCGCCCTGCTGGTGCTGCTGTTGGTGGTCAAGGTGAACACCCGAGGCGTGTTCGGCTGGTATAAGATCGGCACCTCCCGCTCCTTCCAGCCCTCGGAGATCGCCAAGGTGGTGCTGCTGGTGGCCCTCTCCAAGTTCGTCTCCGAGGCTTACGATCGGCGGGGCCATTTCAACAACTTCTGGGACGTGCTCCAAGCAGCAATCATCTTCGCGGTGCCCTTCGTGCTGGTCATGCGGCAGCCGGATTACGGCACGGCCATGGTCTTCGTGGCCATATTCATCGGCGTGCTCTTTGCCGCCCGGATCAGCTGGCTCTATATCATCTTTGGCGGCGGAGCAACGGTTTTGAGCTTGCCCCTTATCTACCGGTATCTGTTGGACAAGGACCAGAAGGCCCGCATCCGGGTGTTTTTGGACCCGACGCTGGATCTGGAGGGGGACGGTTACAACGTGCTTCACTCCAAGGAGCTGGTAGGCTCCGGCGGCATGTGGGGGAAGGGGTACTTTACCCCCGGGACTCTGTCCCAAAAGAAGTACGTGCCGGAGCGGCAAACGGACTTTATCTTCTCCAGCATCGGCGAGGGGCTGGGATTCGTAGGAGCGGTCATCCTGATCCTGCTGTTCTTCCTGCTGCTGCTTCGGATCCTGATGGTGGCGAGGCGGTCCAAGGACATGTTCGGCCGGTGTCTCTGTGCAGGCGCGGTGGCCATGCTGGGGTTCCACGTGTTCGAGAACATCGGCATGAGCATGGGCCTCATGCCTGTGACCGGCATCCCGCTGCCCCTCATCAGCTACGGCGGCAGCAACATGATGGCCACCCTGGTCACCATCGGCATGGTCCTTTCGGTGAACTATCGTTCCATTAACAGAGGGCAGATCACATGAACTATCGACCGCTGACAGAGGGGGACAGGGACCAGGCCAAGGCCCTGTGGCAGACCTGTTTCGACGATCCGCCTGCCTTCGTAGATTGGTTTTTTGAAAATAGATACCGTCCGGAATGGTCCGCGGGAGCTTTCGATGGGGACAGGCTGGTCTCCGTGATCCACGGTTGGCCAATGGATTTATCCTTGGGGGAATCTTTCTTTTCGGCCCTCATGACCTCAGGGGTGGCTACGCTGCCCCGGGAGTGGGGGAAGGGTTATATGTACCGGACCATGACCTTTTTGCGGGAACAGGCAAGGGAACGGGGCGTTTGCGCCCTGTTCAACCATCCTCAGCGGCCCGGCGCCTACGCCCGACTGGGGTTCCGTCCCAGCACCTGCACCAGGTATTGGCAGGGGGATGAGACCTTTTCAGCCGGAAAGATAGTGCCCTTTTCGGAGGAGGAGGCTTTTTCTGTCTACCGGCGGATCGCCGAGAGATATGACGGCTTCGTTTTGCGGGATCGGGACGCCTTTCATCTGAAGATGGAGGATTACCGCGCGGACGGGGCGAAGGGCTTTATGCTGGAACAGGGAGGGCAGACCATAGGGTATGCCGTCTGCTTCGACAAGGCGGACGTATTCGGCGAGGAGGTGCTGAGCCTCGGGGCGTATGGGCCCCTGCTCCATGAGCTTTCCCGGCTGGCCAACGGGCGGGAAGTTGGCGCAAAGCTTCCCCCGGACGTTGAGGCGGCGGGGGAGATTCGGGTGCAGAACGTGATGCTGGCCGATGAGGACGTCTGGGCGGCTCTGGAAACAAGCGGCGCCCCCCGATTCTGCGTGGACGAATACTGAAGAGGCCTTCCCGGAAAAGGCATTGACATTTCAGAAACGGTTTGGTATACTTCCCTTCGGACGGAAGCGGGGAGCATCGAAAACACGGAGATGTGTCCGAGTGGTCTAAGGAAGCGGTCTTGAAAACCGTCGGCATGCAAGTGCCCGTGGGTTCGAATCCTACCATCTCCGCCATATATGGAGAAATACCCAAGTGGCTATAAGGGGCTCCCCTGCTAAGGGAGTAGACCGGGATGACCGGTGCGTGGGTTCAAATCCCACTTTCTCCGCCAAATTAGGGAGGGTTGATACCCTCCCTAATTTTTTGTGGCGGAGAAAGTGGAGATTTGAACGGGCTGGGGAGTGAATGAAGCCACAGTGTGGCTTCAGAGCCCAGCCCAAGGCCCGGACCGCAGTCCGGGTCAAATCCCACCCCGGCTCACACGCAATTCTCTGGGGGCCGTTCTTTGCACCGCGGCTTTAGACAATTCTACCCTTGACTTTCCTTTGTTTTGTGCTATGATACAGCCTTGTTCGAATGGGAGGTATCTATTATGCAAACCATGCTGGCAGCGGCCCTGTCTTTGCTCATCGGCCTGCTGATGACGCGGGTGTTCAAGCTCATGAAGCTGCACCTGCCGGATGTGACCGCGTTTTTGATCGCCGGTCTGATCGTCGGCCCCCACTGCCTGGGGCAACTGGGCATCGAGGGGATCGGCTTCACCACCCCGGAGGAGGTGGAGGGCTTGTCCGTGATCACGAACACCGCTCTTGGGTTTATCGCCTTCTCCATCGGCAACGAGTTTTTGCTTTCCCAGCTCAAGGCCATCGGCAAACAGGCGGTGATCGTGGGCATCTTTCAGGCGTTGGCCGCCACCCTGTTCGTGGATTTGGCCCTGATCGGCCTGCACTTTATCATGCCCAACAAGATCTCCATCGAGGCCACCATCGTGTTGGGTGCCATCGCCACCGCCACCGCACCGGCGGCCACGTTGATGGTCGTGCGCCAGTATAAGGCCAAGGGAAAGCTCACCGATATCCTGCTGCCTGTGGTGGCATTGGACGACGCCGTGGGCCTTGTCGTGTTTGCCATCTCCTTCGGCATCGCCGATTCCCTGGTCACCGGGCAAACGGACGTGCTCGGCATCGTGGTGGAGCCTCTCATCGAGATCGTCGCCTCCCTGGCGCTGGGCGCCGTCATGGGCTGGGTGCTGACCATGCTGGAGAGGACCTTCTTCTCCAACTCCAACCGTCTGTCCCTGACCATCGCTTTCGTGGTGCTGACGGTGGCCCTGTCCATGGTATCCTTCCACATCGGCCAGGTGAAGATCTCCTTCTCCACGCTTCTGGTGTGCATGATGCTGGGCACGGTGTTCTGCAATATCTGTCCGCTATCTCACGACCTTATGGAACGGGCCGACAAATGGACCGCGCCTCTGTTCGCCCTGTTCTTTGTGCTCAGCGGCGCGGAGCTGGAGCTGGACGTGATGAAGGACGCCGCGGTGATCCTGGTGGGCGTGGTGTACATCCTCATGCGTTCCCTGGGCAAATACGTGGGCTCCTATATCAGCTGTTCGGCCACCAAATGTGATCCCCTGGTCAAGAAGTATTTGGGTATCACCCTGCTTCCCCAGGCGGGCGTGGCCTTGGGCATGTGCGTCACCGCTGCCAAACTGGGTTCCGCTGACGGCATTTTGATCAAGAACATCATTCTGTTCAGCGTTCTCATCTACGAGCTCATCGGTCCTTTGCTCACCAAGTGGGCTCTGACCAAATCCGGCGACATCAAGCCCTCCGCCGTCAACGTGCAGGATCGCCGCATGAACAAGTTCCAGGAGGCGCTGGAGCAAAAGACGGTCTCCAAGGCCAGCATGAAGCAGGCTCACCGCAACATGGAGTGGCGCAAGAAGAAGGCCGCTCGGGCCCTGGAGCAAAAGTAACGAATAGAAGAAGCCCCGCCTTTCAAAGAAAGCGGGGTTTTTTATATGTATTCCACGGGCACCGGGCGATGAGCCGCGACGGTGTCCGGCGTGACAAGGCAGTCCACGGCGTGAATGCTGACCCCCGCGGCCCGGGCGGCCAACAGGGCGTCGGCGAAGGCAGGATGGGTCTCCCGATTGGCCCGGAGGGCGATAACATCGCTCATCTGCACCACGAACAGCAGATAAGCTCCCACGCCAGCTTGCCGCAGGCGGATAAGCTCCTGCACGTGCTTTAGACCCCGCTCCGTAGGCGCGTCGGGGAAATAGACCCGATCCTCCCGCTCCAGCGTCACGCCCTTCACCTCCAGATAGAAGGGGCCGTCCCCCTTCGTGCCGTAGAAGTCGAACCGGGACGCGCCATAGGTGACCTCCCGCTTCAGCGTCACAAGATCGGGGAACAGGCGGGGGAGATACTCCTCGGCGATCTCGTTGGGGGACTGGCTGTCCATGTTGATGAGCCGATCCCCCTTGTAGACGGAGACCAGGTCGTAGGCCGTCTTCCGCAGGGGATTGGCGCCCCGGCTCAGGATCACCTTCGCTCCGGGCACCAGAAGCTCCTTGCAGCGGCCTGTGTTCTTCACGTGGCACACGGTGTTCGTCCCGTTCAGCAGCACGTGGGCGATGAACCGGTTGGGACGGTCGATGAAGGTGGCTTCCTGGATTAGATCGTATCTCATGGGGGATAGTATAGCTTCCTTTTCCAAAATGCGCAATGCGGTCTTGAAAGAAAGGGGAAAGGGGAGTAAAATCAAGAAAAAAAGAACGGAGTTTTTATATGTCGATCATCTTAGGGCATCGGGGCGCTTCCGGCTATGCGCCCGAGAACACGCTGGAAGCCTTTCGTCTGGCTATGGACATGGGCGCGGACGGCTTCGAGCTGGACGTGCACCTCTCTAGGGACGGGGAACTCATCGTCATGCACGACGAGACCGTGGATCGGACCACCGACGGCTCCGGCCAGATCCAGTCCTTTACCCTGAAGGAGCTCAAGCGCCTGGACGCAAGCAACGGCATGCCGCAGTATAAAGGCGCGAAGATCCCCACCCTGGGGGAACTGTACGACCTCATCCGGGACACCCGGCACCTGGTCAACGTGGAGATCAAAACGGACCAGATCGTCTATCCCGGCATCGCGGAAAAGGTGTTGAAGCTGGAGCAGGAGAAGGGCATGGAGGGGCGGATCCTCTATTCCTCCTTCAACCATTACACCCTTCAGGAGCTCAGGCAGATCAAGCCGGACGTGAAGTACGGCATCCTCTACAGCGACGGCCTCTTTGAACCCTGGAAATACGCCAAATCCATCGGTGCAGCGTACATCCATCCCCACTGGCGAACGCTCCTCTATCCCGGCATGATCGAAGGGTCCCTGGCCGCCGGGATCGGCATCAACCCCTGGACGGTGAACGACGAGGGCATCATGGAGCTGTGCATCCGCCACGGCATCGGCGTCATCACCAACTATCCCGACAAGGCCCTGGCCATACGGGATACAAAATAAACCTCTTGGACGGCGATCGAGCCGTCCTTTTTTATGATTGTGTGTTGACAAGAGGGAAGGGGCGGTTGTAAAATTTCTTAGAAGTGGTGATTTGCGCCACAGACACTTTTTCAGAAAGAGAGGTGGACACCATGGATGCGGGCAGTAGTAGCGGCACAAGCGGATCGACCGGTCATATTCCTCGATGCACCGATGCCATGGTGTGCCGCCGCATATAACCGATATTCCCTGTGCCTTTCTTCTACATCCATTTTCACAGGACCTGAAAGAAGGAGGCAACCATGTCGGAAAAAACCTATTCCTTAGAAATGACCATCCGTACCCTGTTGGAAAACAAGCGGTACTCTTCCATCAAGGACATTTTGATCACCCTGAACGCCGCGGATATCGCGGCCATCTTCGCCGAGCTGGAGCCGGATATCCTGCCCCTGCTGTTTCGGCTGCTCCCCAAGGAACTGGCCGCGGACACCTTCGTGGAGATGGACCCGGATCAGCAGCAGCTCTTGATCACCCGCTTCTCCGATACGGAGCTTAAAGAGGTCATCGACGAGCTGTACATCGACGATGCCGTGGACCTGGTGGAGGAGATGCCCGCCAACGTGGTGAAGCGTATCCTGTACCAGGCCGACCCGGAGACCCGAAAGCTCATCAACGAGCTTCTGAAGTATCCCGAGGACAGCGCCGGCAGCATCATGACCACCGAGTTCGTGGAGCTGGGCATGGGCTACACGGTGGAGGACGCCATCAAGACCATCCGCCGCACGGGTCTTGACAAGGAGACCATCAACGACTGCTTCGTCACCGGCCCCGGCCGAAAGCTGGAGGGCATCATCTCCATCCGCTCTCTGATTTTGGCCCAGGACGACGAGAAGGTGTCCGACATCATGGATACCAACGTGGTCAGCGTCAACACCATGGACGACCAGGAGACCGTGGCGCAGAAGTTCAAAAAGTACGACTTGACCGCCATGCCCGTGGTGGACAAGGAGGACCGCCTCGTGGGTATCGTCACCGTCGACGACGCTATCGACGTCATGGAGGAGGAGGCCACCGAGGATATCGAAAAGATGGCCGCCATCACGCCGTCCGACAAGCCCTATTTGAAGACCAGCGCATGGGAGATCTACATTCATCGTATCCCCTGGCTCATGCTCCTCATGGTCTCGGCCACCTTCACCGGCCTCATCATCAGCAGCTTTGAGGAAGCGTTGGCCGCCCAGCTGGTCTTGACCGCCTACATCCCCATGCTCATGGACACGGGCGGCAACTCCGGCAGCCAGGCTTCCGTCACCATCATCCGCGGCCTTTCCCTGAACGAGATCCAATTCAAGGACATCTTCACCGTTATCTGGAAGGAAGTCCGGGTGGCGGTCCTCTGCGGGATCAGCCTGGCCGCCATCAGCTTTTTGAAGCTCATGTTCCTCGATAAGGTGGGGATGCTGGTGAGCCTTTCCGTGTCGCTCACATTGACGGTCACGGTCACCATCGCCAAGTTCATCGGCTGCACACTGCCCATGCTGGCCAAGAAACTGGGCTTTGATCCGGCGGTCATGGCCAGCCCCTTCATCACCACGGTGGTGGACGCCTTGTCTTTGCTGACCTTCTTCAGCATCGCCAAGGCCATCATCGGCCTGTAAAGGAACCATTTGCCCTATGGAAACAGAAAATCGTCCTCTGGATGTGTCCGTCGTCCCCTGCGACGCCTATGAACCCGAAACAGCCAAGGCCGCCCTGCGGGAAGTTTTGGTGCCCCTGGGCGGACTCGATTTCATTAAGCCCGGTGATCGCGTGGTCGTCAAAGCGAATCTGATCACCTTTCTGAAGCCGGAAAAAGCCGCCACTACCCATCCGGTGCTGCTGTCGGCCCTGACGGAGCTGCTCACCGAACGGGGGGCTGAAGTCGTTATTGGCGACAGCCCCGGAGGCCCCTTCTCGCTGCCCTATTTGAAGCGGGTGTATGCCGCCACCGGCCTTACAGACTGCGAGAAGGCGGGAGCGACCCTCAACCAGAATACCCAGATCAGGGAGGCGGATTTCCCCGAGGCCCGGGTGATGAAGCACTTCACCTATACGGCGTATCTGGACGACTGCGACTACATCATCGACTTTTGCAAGCTGAAGACCCACGGCATGATGGGCCTCACCGGCGGCTGCAAGAACATGTTCGGCGCCATCCCCGGCACGGACAAGCCGGAATATCACTACCGCTATCCGAATCCCACGGATTTTTCCCGGATGCTGGTGGACATCAATGCCTATTTCAAGCCCGTATTGACCATTTGCGACGGCGTCATGGCCATGGAGGGCAACGGCCCCTCCATGGGCAAACCCCGGAAAATGGGCCTTCTGGCGGCCTCAAAATCCCCTCATCAGCTGGACTTGGTCCTGGCAGCCCTTATCCACATGAAGCGGGACGATGTGCCCACCCTGATGGCCGCCTTCGAGCGGGGGCTTATCCCTGCCGCGGTGGAGGAGCTGAAGATCTCCGAGGGCTGGGAGAAGTTCATCTGCCCGGATTTCGAGACCATAGGCGTAAAGCGCGGCATACTGTTCACCGACAAGTACTCCGGCATCGTCGGCAAGCTTTGGGCCGGTATCATGAAAGCCGCCGTTCAGCCACGGCCCCAGGTGAAAGGGGAGGACTGCATCGGCTGCGGCGAGTGCGCCAAGGTCTGTCCAGCCAAGGCCATCACCATGGTGGAGAAGAAGCCCTCCATCGATTACAAAAAATGCATCCGCTGTTTCTGCTGCCAGGAGTTCTGTCCCATCGGCGCCATGAAGGTCCGCCGCACGATCGTGAGCAAGCTCCTGGAAAGAATCCGGTAACGGGGAAGACAGATAGGCAAAAATAGCAAACGCCATTTTGCCTATGGCCAAAATAGGTAAGACAAAGACAAATACAAATACAAAGAAAAGACAAATACAAAGACAAGGACAATGATTTTTCTCTCTCTACAGGGCTTCCCAGGGGGAAGCCCTGTTTTTGTGGAGAGAAAAAAACTCCCCTCTTATAGGGGGCATTTTGAGGGAAAACCGTATATAACGCCCTGTTTCATTGACAGCGGGAGTCGGTTTGCGATATGATGTAAATGAAGAAATTTTGGAAAAGGAGAAACCTATGCGCGAGCTGTTGTGGACCCCCAGCGAGGAAGTCAAGAAAGCATCCAACATGTATGCCTTTATGGAGCTGGTCAACCGGGAGATGGGCAGGGACTACCGGAATTACCGGGAGCTCTACCGCTTCTCCGTGGACGAGCCGGAAGCCTTTTGGGACATCCTGTTCCGGTATCTGGACATCGTCCATTCCACGGGCTATGAAAAGACCGTGGACGATATCCACAAGTTCCCCGGGGCCAGATGGTTCCCGGGCTGCAAGCTCAATTACGCCGAGAACCTGCTTAGGCACGAGCCCAACGACGAGCCCTGTTTGATCTTCCGGGGGGAGGACACCTCCCGCCGGGTGCTGAGCTGGAAGGACGTGCGTGAGCAAACCTTCCGCCTGGCCACCGCCCTGCGCGAATTGGGCGTGGGGGAGGGGGACGCGGTGTCCGCGTACCTCCCGAACCTGCCGGAGACCATCATCGCCATGCTGGCCACGGCGGCGGTGGGCGGCGTTTGGTGTTCCTGCGCCACGGATATCGGCCCCGGGGCCGCCTTCGATCGGCTGGGCCAGGTATCGCCCAAGGTCCTGTTCACCACCGACGGCTATTACTATAAGGGCAAAGCCTTCGACACCCTCCAAAACGCCGCTCAGGTGGCCGCCCGCATGACCGAGCTCAAGAAGATGGTCGTGGTCCACTACGCCGGGGAGAAGGCGGCCGTCGCCGACCTGCCCGACGCCGTGCTCTATGAGGATTTCCTTGCCAAGGAGGCGCCCGAGCCCTTCGTCTATGCCCAGCGGGAATTCAATGACCCCACCGTGGTCATGTTCTCCTCCGGCACCACGGGCAAGCCCAAGTGCATGGTCCAGTCCGTGGGCGGGCTCCTCATCAACCAGCTCAAGGAGCTGGTGCTGCACCATGACATGAAGCCCTCGGATCGGATGCTGTACATCACCACCTGCAGCTGGATGATGTGGAACTGGCAGGCCGCCACCCTGGGGGCGGGCAGCTCCATCGTCCTTTACGACGGGAATCCGTCCTATCCCGATCTGGACGCCATCTGGAAGGTGCTGGAGGAGGAGGGGGTCACCGTCTTCGGCCTCTCCGCCAGCTACATCCACGCCCTCATGGCCGCCGGGTTCAATCCCAAGGAGCATGCGGACCTTTCGAAGCTGCGCATGATCTCCCAGACCGGCTCCGCCCTCAGCGAGGAGGGGTTCCGCTTCGTCTATCGGGAGATCAAGAAGGATCTTCACTTCAATTCCATCGCCGGCGGCACGGACATCAACGGCTGCTTCTGCATCGGGAACCTGCTGAGCCCCGTATACGTGGGCGAGCTCCAGGCCCCGGGCCTGGGCATGCGGATCGAGTGCTACGACGAGAACGGCAAGCCCGTCCGGGACACCCAGGGAGAGCTGGTCTGCGAGATCCCGGAGCCCAGCATGCCCATCTACTTTGCCAACGATCCAGACGGCGAGCGGTACATGAACGCCTATTTCAGGGTCTATCCCGGTATCTGGCACCACGGGGACTACGTTCAGTTCAACAGCGAGACCGGCGGCGTGACCTACTTCGGCCGGTCCGACTCCGTGCTCAAGCCATCCGGCGTGCGCATCGGCACCGCGGAGATTTACAACATCGTGGAGAAACTCCCTGAGATCCAGGACAGCCTGGCCATCGGCCAGATGTATCACGACGATCAGCGGATCTTGCTCTTCGTCCAGCTGTCCCCCGGGGCGGAGCTCACCGAGGAGCTGAAGAAGCGGATCAAGAAGGAGCTCAGGACCAAGGCGTCCCCCCGCCACGTACCGGCCCTGATCTACGCCGTGACGGACCTTCCCAAGACCTTCAACGGGAAGAAGGTGGAGTCCGCCGTGACCAACATGGTGAACGGGCGAAAGATCACCAACCGAGAGGCCCTGGGGAACCCCGAGTCGTTGGACTACTTCGAAGTCCTCCTTCCCGAGCTGCAAAAATAACGAGACAAGGGCCGCCGCCTCCGGGCTGCGGCCCCTTTTGAAAGGAGTCGTTCATGATCCGTATCGGCTGTCATCTGTCCCCCTCCAAGGGATTATTTCGCATGGGACAGGACGCCTTGTCCATCCGGGCCAACACCTTTCAGTTCTTTCTGCGGAACCCTCGGGGCAGCAAGGCTAAGGAGCTGGATTTGGACGACGCGGCGGCTTTGATGACCCTTTTGCGGGAGAGGGACATGCTGCCCATCGTGGCCCACGCCCCGTACACGCTGAATCCCTGCGCGGCGGAGGGCCGGGTCAGGGAGTTTGCCGCCATGGTCATGGAGGACGATCTACAGCGCATGGAGGCCTTCCCAGGCAACTTCTACAATTTCCATCCCGGCAGCCACGTGGGCCAGGGCCCTGAGGCGGGCATCGAAAGGACGGCCTCCCTGCTCAACGCACTGCTCTGGCCGGACATGGGGACCACCGTCCTCATCGAGACCATGGCGGGGCAGGGGAGCGAGATCGGCGCCACCTTCGAGCAGGTCCGCGATATTCTTGAGCGGGTGGAGCTGGGGGACAGGATGGGGGTGTGTCTGGACACCTGCCACGTGTTCGCAGCCGGATACGACGTGGTGAACGATCTGGAGGGGGTGCTGGAGCGGTTTGACCGGATCATCGGCCTTGATCGGCTGAAGGCCCTTCACGTGAACGATTCCCTCTTTCCCCTGGGCAGCCACAAGGACCGCCACGCGCCCATCGGCCAGGGCTGCATCGGCCTGGACGCCTTTTTACGGTTGGTGGATCATCCGGCCCTGCGCGCGCTCCCCATGATCCTGGAAACGCCCCAGGAGGACCTCTTTGGATACGCCCGGGAGATCGCCCTATTGCGGGGGGAAGCCGTGGACAATTTGTAACAAATCGGGGCTGACCTTGCTTTTGCCCGGCAAATTTGCTACTATACACTCAAATGATGGGGAAAGGGGCCGTATTTCGTAAAAGGCCATGGCAGGATCAGCAAGCTACCGCACCGTAAAGGCCCCGGCCACCATAGAGATCGTCGTCAACCGATCCCGGTTCATCGGCCAATGCATCCCCGTTCCCTCCGAAGCGGAGGCGCTGGATACGCTTGCCGCCATCCGCAAGCGGTATTGGGACGCCACCCACAACTGCTACGCCTATTCCATCGGCCAAAAGGGGGAGATCGCCCGCTTTTCCGACGACGGGGAGCCGGGGGGCACCGCGGGCATGCCCATGATGGACGCCCTCAGGGGGGCAGGGGTGACCGACGTTTTATGCGTGGTGACCCGCTATTTCGGTGGGATATTGCTGGGCACCGGGGGATTGGTCCGGGCCTACGGCCGCACCTGTTCCGAGGCCATTCAGGCGGCGGGCGTGGTGCGCATGGTCAGCTGCGATCTGGTCCGCTTTGAGGTGCCCTATGCCCAGTGGTCCCTGTTCCAACAGGTGTCCCGCAAGCACGAGGCGGACCTGGCCCCGGAATATGAAGGCGTTATCCGCTGCGTCGCGGCGGTGGAGGCTGCCCGGACCGACGCCTTTTTGCGGGACGTGTTCGATCAGAGCGCCGGTACCTTGAACGGGACCGTCGCGGGAAAAGAGTTTCGACCCAAGGATGAGAATGAGAAAGCGTAAAGGCCTTCAACTGCATATCCTGCTGCTTGTCGCCATGGTGTTGATCATGGCTCTGCCTGCCCATGCCGAGGGAGAGGAGCCCTTGACCATGGTGGTGGAAGCGGACCCGGACTGCCTGCTCAGCGAAGCAGGGGAGATGACCTTCTTCCGGTTCACCCTGAAGAACACCCTGGACGTCCCCTACGATCTGGAGATGCTGACGCTGGAGGGGGATTTGCTGGACGAGCCCAAGCTCATCGCCGAGGAGCTTACCATCAATGCCAACGACGTGTTGGAGTTCACGCTGGAGAACGTGCGCGTCGAGGAGGACGAATTCGATCGGGATCTGGCCTTCCAGCTCACCTGGCGCACGGTCTCCTACGCGCCGGAGGACGTGGAGCACCTCACCGCCTTTATCAACGACCATGTTCTGACGGCCACGATCAAGGTCGAACGGTTTTTAGAGCCGGTCATGACCATCAGCTTCGAGCCGGACGTGCTGCTGGCCCGGGAGGGGGACCAGGTCCAGGTGACCTATACCCTGACCAACGACACCAAGTTCGACATGACCAACATCACGCTTCAGGATGCGGGGCTCCCCCAGCCGACCATCATGCTGGAGAAGAACACCCTTTTAGCCGGGGAACAGATGCGGGTCCAGGCCGTTTTCTCCATGGGAAGCAACGATCTCAACCTTTCGCCCGCCGCTCAGTATACCGTGCGGGGCGTGGAATCCAGGACCGCCGCTCCGGACACCATCACCGTGGAATACGTTCGGGTGGAGCTGCAGATGGAGATCGAAAAGTATCCCGCCACGGCGGACGGGACCCTGTTCCGCATCACGCTGACCAATGCGGGCTCCCATCCCATGACAGATATCCGTCTCATGGATGAGATCGGCACCCTCATCGCGGACGGCATCATCCTGGAGGCCGGTGCCAGCCGGACCGTCTCCCATACCGTGCCTTCCGCCGTATCCTCCGGGAAACCCCGCTACATCTCCTTTGAGGCCACGGGCACGGACTGCGTGGGCGGGTCCATCTCCGTCAAGAGCTTGTCCGCCTATGAGATCCTGCCCTATGTGGATTCGGAGCAGGTGCGGCTGACTCTGGCCGTGTCCCTGATCAGTTCCACCCCAAAAGAGGACGGGTCCAACCTTCTAAAGCTTTTGTTCGAGATCCACAACGATTCCGCGGTGCCCATCACCGGTGCCGTCGTCACGGAAGCGGAGTATTTCAAGAGCGTCGTCAACGAGTATCCCACCCTGACCACGGGCGCCACCACCTTTGAAAAGGAGTTCATCGTCCCGGCGGGGACCCGTTCCCTCACCTTCGTCATGACCGCCCTTGACCCGTCCCAGACCCAGTACTCCACCGCGCCTATGACGCTGGATCTTTCCCCGCTGATGGCGCCGAAGGCCACCAATCCGCCGGCCATCCGGCCCGGCAAGACCGTGGACACCACGGGGACCATCTACGATACGGATCGCTACACCCGGTTCATCCGCTACGCTGCTCTGATCGCCTTTGCTCTGACGCTGGTGTTCTTGTTGCTGTCCATCATCTTCCATGTGGCGGAGACGAACATTCGTCGCTTTTTGCCCCGGGAGCTTGTGGTGCGGCCCTTCGGCCCGAAAAAGACAGCCGCCAGGCCTGCCCTCACCCGTTCAGAGGAGAGGGCGGGGGATCCGATCCGCACCCAGTTCGGGTACCAGCAGCCCGCGAAGCTTCGGTACATGGAGCGGACGGACCGCTTTGCCCCCGTGGAGGAGCCAGTCGCGCCTGTTGCGCCCGCTGCGCCGGTGAAGCCTGCGCCTGCCCCATCGGATACCCAGGCAAGGAGCGCCCGGATCTCCACCGATACCGAGACCCGTTCCCGGCGCAAGACGGGGGAGATCACCGCCGTGACCATCAAAAAGGCCCGCGTGCGGCCGGTGATGATCACCAACGACGACACGGCCACCTTCTCCCTGCCCCATGACGGGATGGAGGAGGGCCCCGCCGAGACCATCGTGCTGCGGGAGGCTCCCAAAGAAGCACCGGTCGAAATGCCCGCTGAAGCGCCTGTTGAGACCACGACGGAAGCGCCTGATGTGGCACCTGCCGAGACCGTTTCCGTTCCGGAACCGGAGGAAATCATGGACCAGCCCGTGCAGCCTCGGGTGATCGAAGTCAAGCCCCTGCCTCGGGTCATCCCCCGGCGTCGGCGGGAGATCGTCCACGTTTCCTCTCTATGATACAAGCCTATCTTTTCGATCTATATGGGACTTTGGTCGACATACGGACCAACGAAGCCAAGCCCTCCCTGTGGAAGCGCTTGGCCTTGCTGTATGGCCTCAAGGGAGCGACCTATTCGACGATAGAGATACGGCGAGCCTATCACATGGCCGTTCAGGGTGAGATCGATGCTCTCGCCAAGCACCATCCCCAGGTCGCCCGGGAGGAGATCGAGCCGGATATCCTGCGCGTGTTCCAGGCTTTATATGAGGCAAAGGGCGTTTTTCCAACGGAGCAGACTCTTCTGGACACGGCCGTAACCTTTCGGGCCCTGTCTTTGGAACATCTTGCGCTCTATTCCGGTGCGATAGAGGTGCTGACGGAGCTTCGCAGCCGGGGGAAAGGGGTTTATTTGCTGTCCAACGCCCAGGCCACCTTTACGGAACCGGAGCTGAGCATGCTGGGGCTGACGCCTCGCTTTGACGGGATCGTCCTCTCCTCTCAGGTGGGGCAAAAGAAGCCCGCACGTGCCATGTTTTCTTATCTGCTCTCCACGTATGAGCTGGACCCGGCTGTGTGTTTGATGGTCGGCAACGACGCCGTCGCGGACATCCAGGGGGCCGCTGGTGCAGGATTAAGGAGCCGATATATCCATACAAAACAATCCCCCGACCCACCGGCCAGCTTGCCGGATTCGTGCCGAAGGATCGATTCCCTTTTGGATCTGATATCGTGATCTATGGGGAAGGGGGCAGGAAGCGGCCGTCGAACACGGTGGCGAACCGGCCCCAGTCCCGTTGCCCGTTGGCGCCCTCGCTGGTCCAGACGAGGGCGATTTTTTGTATGCCCTCCACGCCGATGGAGAAGGGCATGGGCAGGGAGGACGCGTCCATGTGCTTGAATTCGGCCAGCAGCTGCCCATCCCCCAGGATCTGGAGCGTGGCGGAGGCCCGATATACGTCCGAGCTTTCCCCGGCGGGAAAGGCCACGGTCCCGGTAAAGAAAGCGAATCGACCGTTCAAATCGAAGCTGACGGTCCCCATGGCGGCGGCAAAGCTGTGCTCGTACCGATTGCCTTGGTTGTCCGCCAAAACCTCGTCACGGAACAGGCGCCCGTCGCTGGAAGGATCCTGCTCGGCGGCCATCTCCCCCAGCAGATAGGGGATGGAGGCGCGGATCTGCCGCAGCAGGTCCCGCATGCGCTGGGAATCCACCAGAAGCAACCCCTGCTGCAGCTGTTCGCAGGCGGCCTCCGGGTCCCCGTTTGCCTGCATGGCCAGGGCGCTGGCGCAAACGGTTTCCTCATATTCGTGTCGCAGGCTCTGCTCCAGATAGGAAAGGTGATAGTCGTCCGGTTCCGCGATCCGGCAGGCGGCCACATATTCGAAGGCGCCTTTGACGTCGCCAGCATCCATGAGACGGCGCGCCTCCCGCTCCCGGTCCGATTCGGCCTTGCTGCGGGCAAGGGTGTATACGTCCGTTAAGGCGGCCTCGATCTCCTCGTCCGGGCCGAGCAAGGCGGTGGCTTCCGTTAACAGCGCTTCCGCATCCTCGAAGCGTTCCTCCGCCATAGCCTTCACGGCTTCGTCGATCTGGCTGGCCTTGAAGGCATACTCGGCCTGGGAAAGCCGGCTTTGGGCGCCGTCTTCCGCGATCAGGGCCTGCCGGTAGAGGGGGATGGCCTGAGCGTAGTCCTGCCGGGCCGTAAGGGCATCCGCCTGGGCCAGGTCGTTGCGGGCGGTCTCCATGGCGGTGAGGTCGCGCATACAGTTTGAGACGGTCGTCTGCTCCGGCTCTATGGCAAAAAGGGAATTCAAAGTGGATAAAGCCTCGTCGAAGGGCAGGGTCCTTTCATAATACGCGGAAAGGGTCCGGCGGGCGTATCCGTCCAGACTTTCCCAGGCATTCGCCTTCAGGCGCGGGGCGTCTAGGATATGGGATCGATAGACCGTCTGGGCGTCGTCGAACCGTTCCAGTCGCAGATCCAGGGAAAAACGGATGAACGGATGGAGCAGCAGCGCTCCGGCCAGCAGAACCGACAACAGTAAAAACAGCCCAATCCATTTAACGGCATTCATTCGTTTCATGCGGGGTCGGCCTCCAAGTCATATACCTGTATGCCGTCGCTGTCGTAGATCAGCCTGGCATGCTGACGGAAATAGTCCGTATCCACGTCAAAGTTGGCCCGCTCGGTGTGGCCGATGTACACATAGCGGACACCGTAGTTTTGGAACAGGGCTTCGCTTTGTTCGGGGTCGGTGAACATGGCCTCAATATCCGCCTTTCGCTCGCCGGTGTCAATGCCGTGATAGTAGAGGTACAGATCAGGCCCGCAGACGATGCTGCGGCCCGTGAGCACGGAGACCGGGTTCAGGTGCCAGTTGTAGTCCGTGAGGAACACGCCGTGGGCCTCCGTATTGTCCCGGATAAAGTCCGCCACCTGGATGTCGGCGGTGGAAAAGAGCATGTAGGAGCTTCGCCATTCCCTGAGGATGGTCATGGGGCCGGCGAGGAACAGGGAGCAACCCAGCAGGAAGGTGAGCAGCACCTCGCTCAAATAGACACCCCGCTGTGGATGGACCTTGCCTGCTGCGCCATGGGCAAGGGGCAGGGGCAGCAGCACCAGGCAGACGCCCGCAAAGAGCAACAGCAGCGCGAAGGGGAGGGAGAGCTGCAGAAAGCGGCTGTCGCTTTCCCGGATGAGACGGGCGGCAAGGTAGGCAAACTGGACGATAGAAAGGGCCGCGGACACCGCGGGATAGACGGCGCTTTGGGCGGGCAGGCGCAGCATCAGCAGGCGAACGTGGAGGAACACCAGGAACGAAAGGAGGAAGAGCTCCGTCAACACCCCGGAGGCGGGCAAGCGCACCTGCCCGTTTTGAAGGTCGAAAAAGGCGGTCAAATAGAAGAGCAGCCCCAGCCCCGCCGCGAGCATGCCCATGCGGGACAGGGCGGCGGCGCGCTCCTCCGGCTGCAGGGACAGCCGGCAGGACAGGCGATGGACCAGCACACCCAAAAGCTTGGCCGTCAGGGCGCACAGGCAGAAGAACCAGACGAACAGGAGCTTGTTGTTGTCGTAGATGTTGGGCTGAAAGACCACCACCTCGGAGACGAGCCAGAGGAAGAGGAACCCGCCGGCGATCCGCCGATCCCGCCTGGAGAGCAGCAGCAGCGCGAAGGGAAGCAGCAAAAACAGCCAGCCCAGGTTCTTGATATAGAACCACAGGAAGGAATCCACCTCGTTGGCCCAGTTGAAGTGGAGGCGGACCATGCTGCTTTCCGACGCCTGCCGGAAGGCGAAGCCGAAGAGCTGGGGCGCCGCCAGGATCACCGCCGCCACGCCGTAAGCGCCCCACTGCAAAAGCCGCTTCCTGTGGAAATCCTGAATCAGGTCCTGGATGCAGTAGAAGGCGCTCACGATGCCCAGGGCCAGGAAGGAATGGGTATGGATGAGGGGGAGGCCGCCGGCCATCAGCGTCAGCGGCAGTAGGGCGTCCCGCCGCCGTTCAAAGGTGAAGCGGAGCAGCAGATAGAGGCAGGGGAACAGGAACGCCCAGCCAAAGAGGGTGGCCCGCTGGGGGATCAGCATGTCCACGATGGGGTTGACCCACCTTAGGCCGATCCTGGGCAGGTTGGTGGGGGTCACATAGAAGTCGTTGAGCAGGTAGGAGAGGTTGGTGCCGTAGCTGCTTTCCCCGATGAGAGCCCCCACGGTGGACGCGCCGCCCAGCCGGTCGAAGAAATACATGAACCCGAAGCCGCCGCCGATAAAGAAGAGATATGTGGCGAACCGGGTCCGATCCGTTCGCTTGAGCCAGGCTTGAAAGGCAAAGTATACGCCCAGGAGCACCAGGGCATAGGCATAGAGGGCGGGCAGCAGATAGGCCCAGCGGAGCTTGGCGCCGAAGAGGAACAGAGAGGAGCTGGGCACCTCGCACAAGAAGGGATAGTTCACCCGATGGCCGGGAAAGATGCTGTAATCCGGCGGGAAGGTGCCTTGCTCGGCGATGCTGGTGATGAACCCCAGGTGCATGGCAAGGTCCCCATAGGTGGTCTGCCCCACGTAGTACCCGTCCGATCCGGGGTAGAGGATGTGGGTGGAAAAGAGGTACGCTCCCACCAAAAACAGGGGCAGCAGCCACAGCAGAGGGAGCAGCGCTTTGCACTCTTTTCGCGTCACGAAGGGGGCCTTTTTCTTTTGCAGCAGGCAGAAAAGGGCGAGACATGCCATGGAGAGGACGCCCAAAATGTGGCTCAGGACGCCGAATCCAAGGACAAAGGAAAACAGGCTGGGCAGCCAGATGCACCCCAGCAGACCCAACGCCAGCCCCAGCCACAGCCGGCGGGGGAAGGATTCGGATTTGAACAGATATCTGCCTATCTGTATGCCGGAAAGGGCATAGAAGAGCAGATACAGGATGGAAACGATCATAGGTCCTCCATATACGGTCGATTGATTATACCATGTCCATCCCCGGTTTGGAAATAGAAAACCCTCCCAATGGGAGGGCGAAAAGGTGGATGTTTTGTAAAAGATTTATTATTTCGTCAGAAACAGCACGCCCATGCAGCCCGGCCCGCAGTGAGAGGAGATGGTGCACCCGGCGGTGGTGACGATGATCTCGCCCCATGGGCCGTACTTTTCGACCTCCTCCTTCATCCACAGGATGTCCTCCTGAGGGAAGCCGGAGTGGGTGATGAAGATCCGATCCCGAACGATGTCCGTCCGGTCGGCCAACTGGTCGTGGATGTAGGCGATGATGCACTTCTTGAGCTTCCCGAAATACTTCTTGCCCACGGTCATATTGCCGTTCTGCTCGTTCAGGACCTTGATGCTGGGCTTGATGCTCATGAGGTTCGCTCCCATGTGAGCCAGGGAGGAGCAGCGGCCGCCGGCGTGGAGGAAGTCCAAAGTGTCCAGGATGAAGCTGGCGGAGTTCTTCAGGGTGAGGGCCTCCACCTCCGCCTGGATGGCCTTGGCGTCCATGCCTTTCTTGGCCCGCTCGGCTGCTTCACAGACCAGCAGGCCGATGCCGGTGGAGAGGCTCCTTGAGTCGATCACATACACGCCGGGGACCTCCTCGGCGGCCATGATGGCGTTCTGGTGGGTCACGGACAGGCCAGAGCCCAGGGAGATGTGGACCACGTCGTACCCCTGATCGGTGAAGCTCTTGAAGAACTCCTCGTATTCGCCCACGCTCACCGCGCTGGTCTTGGGAAGGGAGCCAGTTTTCTCCCAATTCTCATAGATCATGTCGTTGGTGATGTTGACGCCGTCCAAATACTCCTGGTCGTTCATGGTCACGTGTAGCGGAGCGAGGGCCACGCCGTACCGTTCCTGGAGCATGGGGCCGATATCGCAGGGGGTGTCCGAGGTAATCTTGACTGGTCTTGCCATGGAAGTTCCTCCTTAGTTGCTAAAAACCATAATATCAAATAATAGCAGGTGCGTCAAACGGGAAAGCTGCAATCCGGATTATTTCATCGCGTCTTTTCCGGTATCGGCTGTATCCATGCATCGCCGCTCATGGAATCGATATCGAATTTTGCTTCGCCTTCGCCGAGAATAAGCTGTTTAGAACCTACCTCCTGCATGTTCTGTAACAGCTTGCCCGACATGGAGTCCAGTTTTATGGTGCAGGAAGCTTCTTCTGGCAGATAAATCGAGGTCAAAGCCGAGGTGGTGTCCACCTGCACCGCCTTGGGCATTTTGTAAAACGTCAGCGCTATATGCCCGGACATGGTGCTGATGCGCAGCTCTCTGCTGTCGTCCAGCCATAGCTGAACGGAACCGGAAACGGAGGAGGCCTTGACCTTCTCGACGGTCCCTGTCATGCTCAACAAGGCGGAGACACTGTCCATGCGCAGGGAATCGAAGGCACAGCCGCGGAGTGTAACGTCTCCGGAAACGCTGTCTATCTCGCCTTTGTTTGCTGCAACATTCTCTATCTGCACCTGGCCGGAGACGGTGTTTATATCCAGTTCCTCCAGTTGGAACTCGCCTGCTGAGACGGAGGCAGAGACCGTATCGATCTCCAGCTCCTTCAAAGTATCGGCCAGGGAGCGGGGGAGGGTCAGGACCAATTCCTTCTTGGGGAGCTTGCCGGTGTGGCCCTTTTTGCAGGCCTGGATGCGGAGCTTACCCTCTTTTACGCCGTAGCGCAGGGCGTTCTTCTCACTGATGGCAGATTTGGCTGTCTCCCGGATCTCCAGGGCATCTCCGTCCGTCAGAACGATGGTCACGGACCCGGAGATCCAATCCACCTCCAGCTCCTTGAGCTCATCCGGCTTAAGGGTGTACACGCCGTCCGCAGAATATGCATTCTTAAGATCCTTGAAATCCTTGGTAAGATCGCTGACCACCGAGGCGTCCTCTTTGTCACGAAAGAGGGTGTTGGCCAGGCGCCTCGCCAGAAAAAGGCCCATGCACAGGCAGAACACCAGGCCCAGGCACACGCCCAGAATGATCCATCCGGTTTTGCTCATGATTCTTCTCTCCTTCACACAGGGTGGGCATTCCTATAAAAACCCATTTTTATCAGTATACGATCAATTCGGTAAAAAAGCAATCCTATATCACGGATTTCTCCCGCAGGCTATTGCTTTTCAGGGGAGAATTTAGTAGAATATCCCGTGCTCGAAGAGTAGGAGAAACGATACATGACCATACTTGAACTGTTCATTCTGGCGGTAGGCCTCTCCATGGACGCCTTTGCCGTGGCCGTCTGCAAGGGATTGGCCATCGGGAAGATCAATATGAAGCATGCCCTGATCGTGGGCCTCTGGTTCGGCGGCTTCCAGGCGTTGATGCCCCTCGTGGGGTATCTTTTGGGCAGCAGTTTCGCCGAATACATCGCCGCGGTGGACCATTGGATCGCCATGATATTGCTGGTCCTCATCGGCGCCAACATGGTCCGGGAATCCCGAGACAAGGACCCGGAGCATGCGGATCCCTCCCTGGGCTTCAAAACCATGCTGGTCATGGCGGTGGCTACCAGCATCGACGCGCTGGCCGTGGGCGTCACCTTCGCCTTTTTGGAGGTGCGCATCCTGCCCGCCGTCAGCTTCATCGGCGTGGTCACCTTCCTCCTGTCCGCCTTGGGCGTGAAGATCGGCAGCATCTTCGGCACCAAATACAAGAGCAAGGCGGAGCTCACCGGCGGCGTCATCCTGATCCTCCTGGGCATCAAGATCCTCCTGGAGCATTTGGGATACTTGCCATTTTGAATCCGTGTACAGAAGGGAAATGCAAACCGATTTGGCCGTTTTTGCAAGAATTAAGATATTCTTAATGTCGTTTGGACAGTTGCTCTGATATAATGGGCTTGACCCGGATGTATCAGGAGCTGACACTATGAAAAAACGAACCAGTTCAAAGAAGATTGCAACCATTTTCGTTTCTCTTTTCATGCTGGCTGCGGTCATTTTTGCCAGCATTCATTTGCTCGCTTTGCATACCAGGCAGATACCCCCTTTGCTGCAGGCTCCGCAATGGGAGACCGCCGTCAGAAACGCAAAAACGAAGTATGAAGCGCAGTTGTCCTATGATGAACAGGCCCATACCATCTGCGGACATGAGACGATCCATGTGAATAACACATCCGCGGAGGATTGGGGGACTTTGTGCTTGAATGACTGGCCGTCCTCAGATGTCTTCGTTTCGTCCCCGTGCGGCGGATCGACTGAATTGACAAACTGCACGATCAGCACAGATGCAGGAAGCTATGCCGTTGAACCTGTCAGGAGCGACGGCGTTCCCAGCGCCATCTCCGTTCCTCTTGCGTCTCCGCTTCCTGCTGGTGAGTCGCTGCAAGTAGATATGGACATGGTCATTCACATCCCACAAAAATACGACCGTTTTGGATATACCGAAACAGCCTGCAACCTGGGCAGCTTCCTACCTCAACTTGCACTGTGGAAAAACGGAGAATGGGTGATACACCCCTACTTTGAGGGTGGAGAAAGCGTCGCGTCAGAGTGTGCGGATTATTCGGTGACATTGACCGCGCCAAAGAACCTGACGGTGATCTGCACCGGAGAGAGCACGACGGAGCACGGGGTCACCGTGGCAAATGCCAGCCATGTGCGGGATTTTTGCATGGTCATCGGCAAAGGATGGCACAAGGTAGAACGTCAACACGGCAATGTCCGCGTTCGCTCCTATTACAAAAGGAATTCTATCATGGGGTATGAGGCCCTGAGCGCAGCAGTGGATGCGTTGAGTGCCTTTGGAAGCAGCATCGGCGCCTATCCCTACAGCACACTGGATATAGTGGAAACCGGTATATGGCCGGGAGGGATCGAGTTTGGGCAGATCATCCTGATAAATCATGCTATCTATGCCTTTTCTTCCGATTTCTTTCACGGCTATACCCACGATTTCTTCCGATTGCTGGTTGCTCATGAGGTGGCACACCAATGGTTTTACGGCGTCGTTGGCAATGATCAATATGATGATCCTTGGATCGACGAAGGATTTGCTACGTATTTAGAGCATGTGTATGCGGATTTTGTCGGTATACATCACCCGATCGGATATGTCGAGCCCACATTTAGGCTGGATTCCTCTGTGCAGGAATTGAATAAAGGAGAGTATGCCAGCTACATCTATACAGCAGGAGGAGCTTTTCTTGCGGAGCTGAGGGAGACATGGGGGGATGATGCTTTCTTCTCTCTGCTTCGTGATCTGTATACCCATCATGGCTTTGAAGTCATCCAAACCAACGATCTGCTGATGGAGATACGGGAGCATTCCCCCGAGAAAAGCACGGAGAAAACGCAGGATTTGATCTCTCGCTACTTTCATCGGTGAGGATCGACGGTCCCAGACCGTCAAGCAGGATAAGATTTATCAGAGTATCCAAAATGTAGCAGGGCTTCCAGCACCCCGCCGCCTACGGAGAGGGCTTTGTCGGAGGCGCAGAGGCAGTGCTCGGGCTTACACCGTGGGTCTACGTCGCCGCTCTTCATGCCTGCATAAACCTGAGTCCCTTCGGGGAGGATGCCTCGGAGGGTGCCGCCGATCTCGCAGGTGACCGGCTCCTCGTCCACATAGGCCACGGTTTCCCTAGCCTGCACCTGATCCCCGATGGCGCGGACCGGGTGGAAGATCCCCGCCCTGGGAGATCGGATGATCCGCTCCACGGTGTAGCCGCCGATGTTGCCGGGGACGCCGGTGTTGGCTGCCGCAGCGCCCTCATAGATGGCCCGGCCCAGGTAGTGGCCCCGCTGGGTCTCCACCACAGCGTGGCAGTCCACGCCCGCCGTAAAGCCCGGGCCAACGGCGATGACGATGGGCGCGTCGGTGATGGCCGTGCCGAGATTCACCTTGGCCAATCGACCGTCGATCACGGCGTTGGGCCTGAGCAGGGAGAGGACCGTGCCTGCATCGTCCGGGAAAACGGGGATATGCCCCCGCTGCCAAATGGCCTCAGCATCCTCCAGGGAGGCGGCACGCTCCGCCGTGACCCCTTCCACGGAACAGGTCCCGTGAAGGATCGCTTCCGAAAAGCAGACCGTGCGGCGGATGGAGGTGGGCTTGCTCAGGTCCGTCATGGCCAACGTGAAGCCACACCGGTACAGGCGCAGGGCGATGCCGCTGGCTATATCGCCCGCTCCGCGGATCAGGATCATAGGGGTACACTCCTGTTTTTTTCAGAGTATACTACCGAATCCCCACGTCGTCAAATGAGCCTACCGATATATGTCCGCGGACACGTATATCAGCCCCTCGATGGAGGGGTAGGTGTCCTCGTAGGCCGTTTCCTGCCGGATCAGCGTACCCTCGGCGTCGTAATACTTCTTATAGGTGACGGAGGTACGGCCCCGCCGCTCCTTGCGCTCCTCCACCCGGGAGCCGGCGGGAAGGCTCTCGTCCAACTTGAGCTTCGTCCCCTTGGCAGGCAGGGAGCCGGTGCGCTTGGATTCGATCTCGATGTGGTCGAAGTCGGGGCTATGGGTCCCGTAGAGCCGGACGGTGACGGTCTTGGCCTTTTGATCCAGGTGAGCGAAGATGATGAGCTCCTCCGCCGTGGCGTTGACGAACTTGAAATCCTTATAGCCTGTGGAGATGGTGGCGTCCCGGCCGATGGGCACGTAGGTCATGGGCCAGCTGTGGTGGTGCCGCTCCGTCACGGGAAGGTCCGCCATCATCACGGCGTTGAACAGGGTGGAGGAGACCTGGCAGACGCCGCCGCCGTACTCCTTTTCATAGGTGCCGTTGCGGATGGCTGGGGCGAGAGAATAGCCGTTCTCCTTGGTCCTGTCCAATATGGTCTCGTTCATGCTGAATTCCTCCCCGGGCTCCACCACGACGCCGTTGATCCGGGACACCGCCAGGGCCATGTTGCTCACTCGGTTCTTACGGCCCAGGGTGGAGCCCTTGAAGGAGGTGGTGTAGGTGGAGAGGAGGGAATACCTTTCCTTCAGCGACTGGGCCGTGACGCCCGCTTTGATCGGCTGAAGATGAACGGGAATGTCCTCGCCGTCCGTGGATGCAGCGATGCTCGCCTGGAGCGCTTTTGCGTCGATGGCCACGCCGTCTTCCTCCGCAAGGATCGTCAGAGGCTCCGCCGGGTCCTCGGAGAAGGTCATCTGGGCATCCTTCGCCGGTTTCCCGTATTTGGCGTTCAGCTGCTCACAAAAGGCGGCAAAGGCCTCCTGGTCCATCTGCCATTCGTCGGCGTCCCCGTCTACACCCAGATCGGCCAGGGTAAAACGAAGCTGGTCTCCTCCCACGAGCAGGTTGACGGAGCTGTTCGCTATGCTTGTCTGGGCGGCCGACGCGGACATCCCCTCGGCCGCGGAACGGATGCTGGTCTCCACTGCGCTTTCCCGGCGAGAACACCCGCAGATCGCAAGAAAAATAAGCAAAAGATAGATCGTCGCATATTTCATGGGCATAGTATGCGCTGAAAAAAGTTTTTTACGCGAAGCATTGACAAACCGGATCGCCTCCGCTATAATGCAAAAGCACGCGGTGGTGCTGGAATTGGCAGACAGGCACGTTTGAGGTGCGTGTGCTTCGCGCGTACGAGTTCAAGTCTCGTCCACCGCACCAGCAAAAAGCAAGCTTTCGGGCTTGCTTTTTTGCATTAGAAAAGGAGCCGCCTTTGAAGCAGCTCCTTTGTTTTTCTTGTGGATCAGCCCAGCAGCTTCTCCAGGGCCGCGATCTTCACGCACACGCAGAAGATCTCCATGGCCTTCTTCAGGTCGTCCAAAGGCGGATAGGAGGGGGCGATGCGCAGGTTGCTGTCATCGGGGTCCTTGCCGTAGGGATAGGTGGCGCCCACGTTGGTCATGACGAGGCCTGCTTCCTTGGCCAGGGTAAACACCCGTCTGGCGGTGCCGGGCATGGCGTAGAAGCTGACAAAGTAGCCGCCCTTGGGCCGACGCCAGGTGGCGATGTCGAGAGGCGCGATCTCCTTGTCTAAAGCGTCCAGCACGGCGGTGAACTTGGGCCCCAGCACGGAAGCGTGCTTCTTCATGAGAGCCAAAGTGTTCTCCTTGTTCTTCAGGAACTTCACGTGCCGCAGCTGGTTCACCTTGTCAAAGCTGATGATCTGGGCATTGAGGATCTTCTTGACGTGCTCGATGTTGGCCACGCTGGAAGCCATGCAGGAGATGCCCGCACCGGGGAAGGTGACCTTGCTGGTGGAGGCGAACTCGTAGAACATGTCCTCCGTGCCCGCGGCGGCGGCCAGGGACAGGATGTCGGGGAAGGGCACGTAGTCGCCGATGACCTCATGGATGCAGTAGGCGTTGTCCCACATGACGGCGAAGTCGGGGGCGGCGGGCTTCAAGTGGATGAAGCGGTCGATGGTCTCGGCGGAATAGATGATGCCGTCGGGGTTGGAGTACTTGGGCACGCACCAGATACCCTTTACGTCGGGATCCTTCACGGCGTTCTCCACAAAGTCCATATCGGGGCCGAATTCGGTCATGGGGACCGGGATGAGCTCCATGCCGAAGGAAGCGCTCACGGTGAAGTGGCGGTCATAGCCGGGGACCGGGCAGAGGAACTTGACCTTGTCGAGCTTGGCCCAGGGGGCGGGAGAGTGGAGCAGGCCGTGGGTATAGGCCTTGCTGATGAGGTCGAACATGAGCTGCAGCGAGGCGCTGCCGCCCACGATGACCTTCTCGGGCACGGTGTCCAAAATGTCGGCGAACAGGGCTCGGGCGCTGGGGATGCCCAGCAGCTCGCCGTAGTTGCGCACGTCCAGTTTGCCGTCGTAGCAATCATCGGCCTTGGAAAGGACGGTCAGCATGTCGCTGACGATGTCCAGCTGCTCCGAAGAGGGCTTGCCGCGGGCCATGTTCAGGCTCAGGCCCTTGGCCTTGATCTCGGCATACTTTTCCTGCAGCGCCTTGAGTTCCGCGCGCTGCTCGTCTTTTGTGAGGGATGCATAGGGTTTCATGGGTGCCTCCTTGCTAAAAAAAATGATGATTGTGGATACTGTGGAAAGAGTGGATAACTGGGATAAGTCGGGTTTAGAGGGAAACAGTGGTGCCTGCCACCCCGTTCAGGGCATCCACCGCCTTTTCCAGGGAGGTGATGATGCACTTGCGCTCCGGCTTGCTCGAAGCGAACTTCATGGCCGCCTCCACCTTGGGGAGCATGGACCCGGGGGCAAACTGGCCTTCCGCAATATACCGCTTCGCATCCTCCACGGACAGGGCGGAAAGGTCCTTCTGATCGGGCTTCTTATAGTTGATGGACACGTTCTCCACCGCGGTGAGGATGACCAGCGCGTCGGCATCCAGATCCTCCGCCAGCTTTTCACTGGCCAGATCCTTGTCGATGACGGCTGCCGTGCCGGAGAGGGTCCCGTCGTCGTTCTTGACCACCGGGATGCCGCCGCCGCCCACGGTGACCACCACGAAGCCGGCTTTTTCCAGGGCCTTCACGGCGTCCAGCTCCACGATCTCAACAGGCAGGGGGGAAGCCACCACCCGGCGATAGCCGCGGCCGGCGTCCTCCTTCATGGTGTAGCCCTTCTCCGCGGCGATCCTGTCCGCCTCCTCCTTCGTGTAGAAGGGGCCGATGGGCTTGCTGGGATTCTGGAACTTGGGATCGTTCCTGTCCACCACCACCTGGGTCACCAGGGTGACCACCTGCTTCTGGATGCCCCGCTGCCGAAGTATCTTGGAGAGGCCCTGCTGGATATGATAGCCGATGTACCCCTGGCTCATGGCGCCGCACACGTCGAAGGGCATGGCGGGGGTCACGTTGGAAGCCGATTCGTTTTGCAGCACGATCCGGCCCACCTGGGGGCCGTTGCCGTGGGCGATGACCACGTCGTATCCGGCTTCGATGATGTCGGCGATGTAGGCCGAGGTCTTTTCAACCACTTCCAGCTGGGACTCGGCGGTGGCCGGCTTGCCAGCTTCCTGGAGGGCGTTTCCGCCCAGGGCGATCACGATTCTTTTCATAGCATTCCTTTCCGCTTTACAAGATTTGATTCTACCCGATTTGATTATAGAACAGGAAGGGAAGAGTGTCAACTTTGAAAGGTTGATACCCTGCAGAATATATGGTATGATACCTTTGAACGCGAAAGGGAGGCTGTTATGAGGAGCCCTGATTTTGAAATTGCATTTTCCATCGGCAAATTCCACGTCTACTGGTATGCCATCCTGCTGGCCGTCGGCATCGCCGTCGCCATGTTTGTCACGGACCTGCGCTCAAAGGGGCGCTCCGTTCCCAAGGATATCGCCCTGGATCTGTGCATCCTGGGGATGCCTTTCGGGGCCCTGGGGGCGCGGCTGTTCGCCTGCCTTTGCCATGAGGTCGCCTGGAAGGATTTCTTCGATCTGACCCGGCCCGGGCTGTCCTTCTTTGGAGGGCTCCTCTTCGCGGCGGCGGCCATCCTCGTGTATCTGGGGCTGCGCAAGGTCTCCCCGGGAGAGATGACGGATATCGCCGCGCCCGGCGTCTTCGCGGGGCTGGGCATTGCCGTCTGGGGAGACTTTTTCAACCGGTCCCATTATGGGCCTCTGGTGGAAAAATCGGGGCTCAAATGGTTCCCCCTGGCCACCATCGGGGACGATATGGCCATCCATTACGCCGCGTTCTTCTATGAGTTTTTGCTGTGCGTCGTGTTGATCGTGCTTTACTACGCCCTGTTTCGCCGGAAGATCCGGCGGGTGGGGGCCCGTTTCCCCCTCATGGCGCTGCTGTTCTGTCTGGGCAGGTTCGTCATCGACGCCATCCGTGTGGACAAGGCTATGGTTGGCCCCATCGCCTTCGACCAGATCTGGGAGCTGGTTATCGCCGCCCTGTGCATTGTTTGCCTGGTGATGAAGGGGAAGCGGACGGATCCTCCGACCCCGGCTGAGCCTGCTGAAAGCATGCCGGAGGAGCCCCAGGGATCAGAAGAGCCTTTTGAGATGACGCCGAAAGAGGATCAAGGGCTCCAATAAGACGATGCGAACGATGAGAAGAAACATCCTCATATTCTGTATAGCTTCGCTTTTTCTGCTGCTCCTGGGGTACGGCTGCGTGCGGCAGGACGCCTGGCTTTCCTATTCTACGCCGGAGACCCAGGCGCCTACGGCCACCGCCTTTCACACCCTCTCGCCCACCCGGGAGCCGATCACCGTGACCTTTGAGCCGGTGCAGGGGGAGGATTTTCACACGGATCGAAGGGGCATCCCCATCTTGGATAAGGAGACCCACTATTTCACCTATTATCTCGCCTTTTCGGACCTTAGGATCTATGAGGAGGACGGATACTCCTATCTGGACGGCATCTGCACCAATTCCTTTGACGGGACCCTGAGCGGGGAAGCTCGGGTCTGTTTCTACGACGGGGACGAGAAGCTGGTGGGCTTCGGGCAGCTCCATACGGCAAAGGGGGGGCTTACCCTGGCCGTAGGAGCAAACCGGATCTATGCGGAGATCCTGTCCGAGGTGAACATCCAGCAGTTGACCTTTCAGATCGAACAGACGGCCCCCTTCAATCCCTCCTGATCGGTAAACAAAACGTGAATTCATCAAAAAGCGCTTTACAGCGCTTTTTTACTGCCCTAAACTAACCCATGTATCCATACTTCAAAAGGCGAGGTCACAAGGCGAACCATGGAAACAGCCGAACGAATCTGCAAGCGGTTCCATTCCTATCTGCGGGCGGGAGAGTACTCCGGCCGCATCACGGCGATCACGGGGGAGCGGTTGGATGTGGAAGCATCCTTCGGCACCGTCAGCGTGCTGAACGCGGGGGCGCTGCAGCCCTTCTCCTGCCGGATCAGCGGGGTCCAACCCTTCACCGCCATGGGATTTGAGACGGGCATGGACGTGCTCATGGACAAGAAGGGCATCGCCGTCCCCGACGTGGATTTCTATGTGGACGTGACGCTGGCCGAGGACGTGGACTTGTCCATCGAATGCATGGTGAACCTGTTTTTGCCGGTGGATCTGTCCATTCGCGCCCGGTACATCCACCGGATCATCGAGCGCTGCTCCGCCAACGAGGACCTCTCTATGCTGGTGATCGATCCGGACAGCGCCCCGGAGCTGCAAAAGCTTCGGGAGCCCGTTCAGGAGCTTTCCGCCGCTTTCTTTGAGCAGGACGAAGGGCATATCCAGCAGGCCGCCGCCAACTGCTCCGGCTTCGGCAGCGGCATCGTGCCCGCCTCCGACGCGCTGCTGTGCGGATACATGGCCTGTTTCTCCTGTCTGTCCTATGCCCTGGGCCGGGGGCGGGAGACCGTCTTGGGCATGACCCGGGCGGCGGGAGCCGGCGGCGCCGCCAACACCAATGAAAACGGGGCGATCGCCCTGCTGCAGGCGGGGGAAGGGCTGGTGGCGGAGGATTGCTTCCAACTGCTGCGGAGCCTGTTTTCCGACATCCCCTATACCTCCATCACCGCCTGGGGAAATCAGATGGCCAAGGGCCCCAACGGCGTGAACTTCCTGGTGGGCATCAGCATCGCCCTCCACGATCTGTATTTGAAAAATGCCCTGTCCTGAGGCTGTTGACTTCTTTTTCTTGTGAAACGGGAACGCCTGTGATAGAATCACCGTAAAAAGGCGTTCCTTTTTAGAAGGGATATGTCGAATGAACGATCCCCTTTTCGGAAAAGATATTGAAAATATGAAGCATACGAACAACAATCGAATCCGGTTTTTCCTCCTCCTGCTATGCGTTCTGGCTGCCTGTTCCGCCTGCGAAAAGGCGGAGGAGCTGCTATATGCTCCGCCGGCAGACGCTCTTTGCATCAACGAGGTGGTGACCAGCAATCAGCTCAGCCTCCAGGACGAGGTATACGGGAGCCCGGATTGGATCGAACTGTACAACGGGTCTGACAGCAGCGTCCATTTGAGCAACTACTACATCACGGACAACGTGGAAGCGCCTCAGAAGGCCACCCAGCTGCCGGACGTGGTCCTTTCCCCCGGGGAATACTATCTCCTTTACGCCAACAAGAAGGATGGCGCCAACTGCGTCGCTTTCTCCCTGAAAAAGTCCGGGGAGACGCTGACCATCCTCAACGCCCACATGGAGGAGGGCCCCTCCCTGATCGTTCCGCCCCTGATCCGAGACGTCTCCTACGCGCGGCGGGCGGACGGCACCTATGGCTACTGCGATCTGCCCACGCCGGGCGAGGCCAACACCGGCAACATCACGGCTGAGCCGCCCCTTTCCTCCCAGCTGATGAAAGAGGAGGAAGTGCAGGAGAAGGTGGAAGAAGCCCCCCCCCGTTCGCCGGACATCCTGATCACCGAGATCGTTTCAAAGAACAAGACGTCCTTATCGGCGGTTGGCTGCGAGGGCTGCACGGAATGGGTGGAGCTGTACAATCCCAACGACGTTCCCGTTCCGCTGGCCGGATTCACCCTGACGGACGACATGACGGAAGCGGATAAGCAGAATTTCCCGGAGGCGGAGCTTGCGCCCGGCGCCTATCTCATCGTGTGCTGCGGCCGCAAGGCCTGCTCGGCGGAGGGGCATGTGCGCATCGACCAGGGCCTTTCCTCCCGGGGAGAGGAGCTGTATCTCTTCGACGCCAACGGCTATACCCTGGACCACGTAGCCTTTCCGGCTTTGAGCGCCGACGTCGCCTGGGCCAAGCGCACCGGTGGAAGCTGGGGCTACTGCCTTAGGCCCACGCCGGGAGCGGCCCCTTGGGACGAGGACATCCTGCAGGATCTTTCGCCCACGGCCATGGTCGATCCCTTCCATGGGCTCCACATTCATGAAGCCCTTTATCGAAATGAAAGAAGCATCCTGGACGAGGATGGGGACCATTCCGATTTTGTGGAGCTGATGAACGCCGGCTCGGAACCCATTTCCCTGAGCGGCTGGTATCTGAGCGACAACCCGGAAAAGATGACCAAGTGGCCGCTGCCCGATGTGGCGGTGGCGCCCGGTGATTTTTTGCTGGTGTTTTTGTCGGGCAAGGACCGGACAGAAGGGGAACTGCATGCCTCCTTCTCCCTGGGCGCGGGGGAGACACTGGTGCTTTATGACAGCGTCGGCCGCTGTTTCGACACCCTGCCCATTCCGGAGACGGAGAAAAATGTTTCCATCGGCCGGGACGATGGGGGGAACATCGTCTTCTACAGCCACCCTACGCCCCTTGAGGAGAACGGGCATCCCATGCCCACCGGAAAATAAAAAAATGCCACAAAGCCCCGGACGCGTTCCGGGGCTTTTGCTGCAAGAAAAGCGGGGAAACGGGGCAGGATGGGGATATGGACAGACTCATCCTTTTTTGTGTCGGCGCGATCCTCACCGTGCTTTCGGAGATCTTTTGGATGGGGGAGAGCCGCTTTTCCTCCGCCCTCTGCGGGGGCTTGGGCATGCTGCTCCTTAGGCGGATGCTGCTTCGCTTCCCCTATGCCAGCCGAGCGCTGCTGTGTATCCTGGGCGCCGTGCTCTTGACCGCCCTGCGGTACGTCCTTCAGGTGTTTTCCGATCAAAAACAGGCGAAGGGCGGGAGGAGCCTGCTTTCTCTTTGGCGGGCGCGCCCCAGCTTTTCCTATGCCCTGTATCGTTTTTTGCTCATCGCCCCGGCGTATACCATAATTGAATATCTTGAGGCCCGCTTCGGTATGTGATCCGCAGAATTATATCTTGTTTGATTCTGCTAAACATGATATACTATAGCGGAATATGAAAGGATGGTCTATATGCGGATTTTAGGGATCGACCCCGGATACGCGCTGCTCGGCTACGGCGTGATCGATACGGATGGACATTCCCTGTCCGCCGTGGACTATGGGGTGGTGGAGACCAAATCCGGCGAGCCGTTTCCCGAACGGCTCGAGCGGCTGTTCGACGGCGTGTCCCAGCTGGTGGAGATGTATCATCCGGACTGCGCCGTTTTCGAGGAGCTGTTCTTCTATCACAACATCACCACCGCCATCTCCGTGAGCGCCGGCAGGGGCGTGGCTATCCTGGCCGCCCAAAAGAAGGGGTTGCCCCTGTACGAATACACGCCCATGGAGATCAAGCTGGCGGTGACGGCCAACGGCCATGCGGACAAGACCCAGGTCCAGCACATGGTCAAGCTCCTGCTGAACCTGAAGACCATGCCCAAGCCGGATGACGCCGCGGACGCTCTGGCGGCGGCCCTGTGCCACAGCTCCATGTCCGCCGCGGCCGCGGAGCAGTTCCGCATCCACTGACAGGAGGGAAAAGATGTACGCCTACATTCGAGGGATCGTTGCGGACATTCAGGCCGATCGCGCCATTTTGGAGGCTGCCGGCGTAGGATACGAGCTGATCGCCGGGAAGAAGACCCTGGAAAAGCTCATCCTGGGCGAGGAAGCCAAGCTCTTTACCCACCTGCATCTGGCGGAAGGCGTCCAGGCCCTCTATGGCTTTTACACCGTGGAGGAGCGGGAGATGTTCCGCAAGCTCATCGGCATTACCCGGGTGGGGCCCAAGCTGGCTGTCAGCGTGCTCTCCGTCATGGAGCCTGCCGACGTGATCTCAGCCGTCATCACGGACACGCCCGCCGCCTTCGATCCTGTTCAGGGCATGGGGCGGAAGATGGCCCAACGGGTCATTTTGGAGCTGAAGGAGCAGGTGAAAGACGCGCCTGTCCCGTCTGGAAAGGCGGGGCAGCCTGTTCAAACCCATGTGCCTGAAAACATCCGGGCGGAGGCCGTGCAGGCCCTGGTGGCCCTGGGGTACGACGGTTTGACCGCGTCCCGGGCCGTTTCCGCCGTGGAGGAAGCGAAGAACGTGGAAGAGATGATCACCAAGGCCCTGCGCATGCTGGCCAGACAGTGAGGGACCCATGAAAGAGGACGATCGGATCATCACCTCCTCCATGCGGGAGGAGGACCTGAAAAACGAATACAGCCTCCGGCCTAAATTTTTGAACGAGTATATCGGTCAGGATCAGGCCAAGGAGCATATCTCCATCTATATCGCCGCCGCCAAGTCCCGGGGTGAGTCCTTGGACCACGCCCTGCTCTACGGCCCGCCGGGCCTTGGAAAGACCACTCTGGCCGGCATTATCGCCAACGAGATGGGGGTGAACCTTCGGGTGACCAGCGGCCCCGCCATCAGCCATGCGGGGGATCTGGCCGCCATCCTCACCAACCTCGCCCCCGGCGACGTGCTCTTCATCGACGAGATCCACCGGCTCAACCCGGCAGTGGAGGAGGTCCTCTATCCGGCTATGGAGGATTACGCCCTGGACATCGTCATCGGCAAGGGCCCCGGGGCCAGGAGCATCCGGCTGGATCTGCCGAAGTTTACCCTGATCGGGGCCACCACGCGTCTTGGCATGCTCAGCTCCCCCTTGCGGGATCGGTTTGGCATCAAGGAGCAGCTGCAGCTCTATTCACCGGAGCAGCTCAAGGAGATCATCGTCCGCAGCGCCCAGATTTTGAGCATCGACATCGACGAGGAGGGTGCTCTTGAGATCGCGTCCCGCTCTCGGGGCACGCCCCGTATCGCCAACAGGCTCCTGCGCCGGGTCCGGGATTACGCCCAGGTGAAGGGCAGCGGCTGCGTGGACCTTATGACCGCTCAGCGGGGCCTTGACATGCTGGCCATCGACGAGCTGGGTCTCGATGCGGTGGATCGGCGGATGCTCATCGCCATGATCACCATCTTCAAAGGCGGTCCCGTGGGCCTCGATACCATCGCCGCCTACACCGGGGAGGACGCCGGTACCATCGAGGACGTGTACGAGCCGTATTTGCTGAAGCTTGGATTCCTGGCCCGCACCAATCGAGGCCGGATCGTGTTGCCGGAAGCGTACGCCCATTTAGATTACCCCATACCCGAGGGAGCCGCCGCGCCCCAGCAGATGAAATTGGAGGTTTGATCGATGTTGTTTTTCGGGAAGAAAAAGCTTATTGAAGAACAGAGCCGGACCATCGAGGAGCTGAACGAAAAGCTGAGCGCCCAACAGCAGGAGCTGGACAGCTTGAAAGAGGAGCTGGCATCCTACAAGGAGAAGGAGCACGCCATCTCCCGGGCCATCACCGATGCGGCCGAAACCGCCTCCCGCATCATCTCCGACGCGCAAAAGGAATCCGACGAGATCTACGACTCCGCGCAGCAGGAGTATTTCGCCTTTCAAAGGAAGGGGGAGGGCATGATCCAGAGCGCCTATGAGAACGCTCGGGACATCATCAAGGATGCGGAAAAAACCAGTGAAAAGAAGATCAAAGAGACGGATACCGCCGTCAACGCGTACGTGCAGCTGTTGACTCAGTTCAACGAATCCATGAAGGAGCAGGCCCGTCAGGCGGAGGAGAACGTGAAGAAAGTGTCCGAGTTTTACGTTCGCCTCAGCAGCGCCCTGCCGGATCTTTTCGCCGAGGTGCCCAAGCTGGATGAAACCCTGATTTCCCGGGAGGAGGAGCCCCTGCCCGATCCGGAAGGGGATCCGGCCCAGCTCATGCACAACATCTACACCATCCAAAAGCGGTATCTGCCTCACGAGGATATGCCGGACAGGACCAGCTTTCCGGAACAGGCGCCGGAAGGTGAGGAGACGGCGGAACCGGAACAGGTCCAGTATCCCGAATCGAATGGAAAGCCTATCCCCAACTTTTCTCCGGAGGAGGGGGACGTGGTCCGTGTCTCCGACCTCGTAGAAGGGGAGGAAGAGACCATCGACACCGATGAGCTGATCGACAAGATCACCGCCATGGACGGACATCCCTTGGACGATAGGGAATAATGCGGGCCACCGCTCGCTTATTTATACAGGATCAAAACAGGAGGAAAACAAAATGGCAAAGAAAACAGTTGAAGACATCCAGGTCGCCGGAAAGCGCGTTTTGTGCCGGGTCGATTTCAATGTGCCCCTCACCGAGGATATGAAGGTGGCGGACGACAAGCGGATCGTGGCCGCCATGCCCACCATCCAGTATCTGCTGGACCACCAGGCGAAGGTGATCCTTTGCTCCCATCTGGGCCGTCCCAAGGGCAAGGTGGATATGAAGTACACCCTGGCGCCTGTGGCTGCCCGTCTCCAGGAGCTGCTGCCCCAGGTTCGGGTCCAGTTCGCCTCCGATACCGTGGGCGAGAGCGCCAAAAAGTGCGTGGCCGACATGAAGGACGGGGAGATCGTGCTGCTGGAGAACACCCGTTTCCAGAAGGAAGAGGAGGCCAACGACCCCGAATTCTCCCGGAAGCTGGCAGATCTCGCTGACATATTCGTGTCCGACGCCTTCGGCACCGTCCATCGCGCCCATGCCTCCACCGCCGGCGTGGCCGATTATCTGCCCGCCGTGGCCGGATTCCTCATCGGCAAGGAGCTGGGCATCATGGGCGAGGCCCTCAACAATCCCCAGCGTCCCTTTGTGGCCATCCTGGGCGGCGCCAAGGTCTCCGACAAGATCGGCGTCATCAAGAACCTGCTGGAGAAGTGCGACACGCTCCTCATCGGCGGCGGCATGGCCTACACCTTCTACAAGGCCATGGGCTATGAGATCGGCAACTCCCTGCTGGACGAGAACAGCATCGACCTTGCCAAGGAGCTGATGGCGGACGCCAAGGCCCGGGGCGTGAATCTTATGCTCCCCGTGGACACGGTGGTGGCCACCGAATTCAACGCGGACGCCGAATATAAGACCGTTCCCGCCAACGCCATCCCCGCCGGCTGGATGGGCATGGATATCGGCGAGGAGACCCGCGCCAAGTACGCCGAGGTCATCAAGGCCGCCAAGACCGTCATCTGGAACGGCCCCATGGGCGTGTTTGAGTTCCCCAACTTCGCCAAGGGAACATCTGCCGTGGCGGAGGCCTGCGCCCAGTGTGAAGGCACCACCATCATCGGCGGCGGCGACTCCGCTTCCGCCGTGAAGAAGCTGGGCTATGCCAAGAAGATGACCCATATCTCCACCGGCGGCGGCGCTTCCCTGGAGTTCCTGGAGGGGAAGGTCCTGCCCGGCGTGGCCGTCCTGAACGACAAGATCGCCCGCAAGCCCATCATCGCCGGCAACTGGAAGATGAACAAGACCCCCGAGGAAGCCAAGGCCCTGGTCTCTGAGCTTATCCCCCTGGTGAAGGACGCCAAGTGTGACGTGGTCGTTTGCCCGCCCTTCGTGGACCTTTGCCCGGTGCATAAGCTCATCGAGGGCACCAACATCCATCTGGGCTGCCAGAACATCCACTGGGCCGAGAGCGGCGCTTTCACCGGCGAGATCTCTCCCAGCATGCTGAAGGCCTTCGGCGTAGAGTACGCCATCATCGGCCACAGCGAGCGGCGCGCCTACTTCGGCGAGACCGACGAGGGCGTGAACAAGCGGGCCAAGGCGGCGCTCGCCAACGGCATCGTGCCCATCATCTGCGTGGGCGAGACCCTGGAGCAGCGGGAAGCCGGCGTCACCGAATCCTTCGTCAGCGGCCAGACCGCGGCTGCCTTTGAAGGCATTCCCGCCGAAGATGCGGTGAAGGTGGTCATCGCCTATGAGCCCATCTGGGCCATCGGCACCGGCAAGACCGCCACCAAAGAGGACGCCAACGCCACCATCGCCGTGGTACGCAAGACCATCGCGGGCATTTATGGCGAGGAGGTGGCCCAGAAGGTGCGCATCCAGTATGGCGGCTCCATGAAGCCCTCCAACGCCACCGAGCTCATGAGCATGCCTGAGATCGACGGCGGTCTCATCGGCGGCGCCTCCCTGAAGGCTGTGGACTTTGCCGGCGTGGTGAACTACTGATGAAGCCCATTACCGCATTGATTATCCTCGACGGCTTCGGCTATCGGGAGGAGAAGGAATATAACGCCATCCTGACCGACGGCGCGGTCCATTTCATGAAGCTGTGGAACACCTGTCCCCACACCCTTTTGGGCGCCAGTGGCATGGACGTGGGCCTGCCCAACGGCCAGATGGGCAACAGCGAGGTGGGACACCTGAACATCGGCGCCGGCCGCATCGTCTATCAGGAACTCACCCGGATCACCAAGTCCATCGAAGACGGGGATTTCTTTGAGAATCCCGCGTTTTTGAAGGCGGTTGAAAACTGCAAGGCCCATGATTCTGCCCTGCATCTCTTCGGCCTGTGCTCCGACGGCGGCGTCCACAGCCACCTGGAGCATCTGTATGCCCTGGTGGAGCTCGCCAAGCGGAACGGCCTGTCCAAGGTCTATATCCATTGCTTCATGGATGGCCGTGACACCCCGCCCAAGAGCGGCAAGGGGTATCTGGAAGACCTTGAGGCGAAGCTTGAAGAGATCGGCGTAGGCAAGATTGCCACGGTCTCCGGCCGCTACTACGCCATGGACCGGGACAACCGCTTCGAGCGGGTGGAGAAGGCCTACGCCGCTCTGACCTACGGCGAGGGCTTCACTGCCCCCACAGGCCACGATGCCATGCAGCTGAGCTACGATCGGGGCGACGCGGACGAGTTTGTGAAGCCCACGGTCATCGTGGAGGACGGCAAGCCCGTAGCCACGGTCAAGGCCAATGACAGCGTCATCTTCTTCAACTTCCGGCCCGATAGGGCTCGGGAGCTGAGCCGGGCCTATATCTTCGAGGACTTCGACGGGTTCGAGCGCCGGTATGGGTTCTTCCCCCTGACCTATGTGTCCATGACCCAGTACGATAAGACCTTCGAGGACAAGCTCACCGTGGCCTTCAAGCCCCAGACGCTGAAGAACACCCTGGGCGAATACCTGGCAAAGAACGGCAAGACCCAGCTTAGGATCGCGGAAACGGAGAAGTACGCTCACGTGACCTTCTTCTTCAACGGCGGGGTGGAAGCCCCCAATCCATTGGAGGACCGGTGCCTGATCCCCTCGCCCAAGGTGCCTACCTACGACATGCAGCCGGAGATGAGCGCATACCTTGTGGCGGAGGAAGTGGTGAAGCGGATCGAGAGCGGCAAGTACGACGTGATGATCCTGAACTTCGCCAACCCCGACATGGTGGGGCATACGGGCGTCATGGAGGCGGCGGTCAAGGCCGTCCATGCCGTGGACGAGTGCCTCGATAAGGTGGTCACCGCCATCCTCAAGAGCGGCGGCCGCTGCCTCATCACCGCCGACCACGGCAACTGCGAATACATGTGGGACTACGCCGAGAACGCACCCTTTACCGCCCATACCACCAACCCCGTGCCCTGCGTGTACGTGGACGGGGCAGGGAAGGACGTGACGCTCCGGAGCGGCGGTCGGCTCTGTGACCTTTCGCCCACGCTGCTCGACATGCTGGGGCTGCCCAAGCCTGTCGAAATGACCGGTTCCACCCTGTTCGAGGGCTGAAACTTGTCGAAAAACAGCTAAATATCACCCTTGCAAACCTGGAAACATGGTGGTATAATAGCACACGCAGTCATTTTGGGAGGAAGTAATATGAGAATCGCGATTCAAGTCCTGCTCGTTCTTGTGGCGGTCGTGTTGATCGTGGCCGTGTTGATGCAGAAGAGCAAGTCTGCCGGTCTGGGCGCTGCCTACGGCAGCGATACCGAGTCCTTCGGCGTGAAGGGTCGGGAGGCCAAGAAGGATCTTCAGCTCAAGAAGATCACCCTCGTTTGTGCCTGTATCATCGCTGTGCTGGCGCTGGTGCTCATGTGCCTCGGTTAAAGAAGCTGTATGAAGAGCGGTACAGCGATCCTTCGTTGTACCGCTTTTTATTTGGAAGAGGGAAAGGAAAAAGATGCCCGTCCATAAGGGGATAAAAGTGGCCGCCGTCAATCGGAAGGCCCGCCATGACTATTTCATCGAAGATACCCTGGAGTGCGGCATTGCGCTGACGGGTACCGAGGTGAAGTCTATCCGCAAGGGCGCTCTGAATCTGAAGGACAGCTACGCCCTCGTAAAAAAAGGAGAGCTGGTGCTCCAGGGCATGCATATCAGTCCCTATGAGCAGGGCAACATCTTCAACCACGATCCCTTCCGGACAAGAAAGCTTCTGGCCCATAAGCGGGAGATCACCAAGCTTTACGGCAAACAGCAGGCGGACGGCTACAGCCTGATCCCCCTGTCCGTCTACTTCAAGGACGGGAAGGTGAAGGTGGAGCTTGCTTTGGCCAAGGGCAAGAAGCTGTATGACAAGCGCCACGACATCGCCGAGAAGGATGCCGATCGGGAGATGGACCGGCGCATGAAGGACTACAAAGTGCGGTAACCTATCCCATGGGGGTGAAATGGTTTCGACGGGGATAGTGAGGGCCGGATAAGCGAGCCGAAGCCCCGAGCTTCGTTAAAAGCGGGACCTGTTTAAACATAACAGACAACTACAACGCACTTCCTGTCGCTGCCTAAGCGCGTGACAGCGTCCGCCTGAGAAGACCTATCGTTTCAGACACGGGCGTCATTTAGGATAGGGAACGAACCCGGGTAAGCTTTGCCCCGGACCGGACTTTATGAAGCTACCGGACCGGTGATCCCGCCGTTGGGAGCGCCGCAAGGGGAATACTTGTACGACGGCTACGCTCGTAGAAAGTTGGGTCATCATGTTCTCGGACGGGAGTTCGACTCTCCCCACCTCCACCAAAAGAAAACCACCCATATGGGTGGTTTTCTTTTGGTTTTTTGAGGCGGAGAGTCGAACTGGTCACAGTAGTGAATGAGGCCCCAGTGGGGCCTCAGAGCTGTGACCTGAGCGAGCCCGCAGGCGAGTGTTCGACTCTCCCCACCTCCACCACAAACAAAAGCACCGCCTATGTGCGGTGTTTTTGTTTGTACAATGGGTAAGGGGAGAGTCGAACTGGGCGCGTGTAAGAAAACAGTCCGGTGGACTATTTTCCCGCGCCCTGACCGAGGCCGTCGAGGGCGAGAGGAGGCTCTCCCCACCTCCACCATCATAGGATTGTTATTTTTTTACAAGATAGCAATCCTATATTTTTGCCCCAAAGCGCCTTTAACGCCTTAAATCCGGTTTTTTTGGACTTTTCAATTCCGCACTATCAATTTACGAGCAGGCACAAATGTGGTATATTGTTAATAATCTTATAGTGCCAATTTGAGGACTTTATAAATATGTTTACCAGGCAGATAGGAGTGATGATATGGGTAAACTTCTAAAGAGCAACAAATCCTTAATGGATGAATATAATTATGCAAAGAATGCAGATCTGGATTTAGATATTATTCTCTGCGTTACGAAATTTAACGATAGCTCACTATATGTTAAAATAGCAATCTTTAGCTAGTAGAAAGCCACCCGTACGGGTGGCTTTTTTTGATAATCGGAGGTGGGAGGTCGAACTGGTCACAGTAGTGAATGAGGCCCCAGTGGGGCCTCAGAGCTGTGACCTGCGCGAGCCCGCAGGCGAGTGTTCGACTCTCCCCACCTCCACATGGTTGTGCTTATATCTTTGCTGTGCTATACTCTTATCCATGGATAAAGCTCACTACCTCCACGATCCATGCGGGGCCTCGTCCCTGCCGTTCTGGAAGACAAACAACATATTTATCCCCGATGACCTACTGATCCTGCGGGAGGACGACCCGCGCCTGCAAGAGGATCACGCGGGCTATATTGACACCCCCTATTTCAAGCTTATCCACCGTATGCAGGGGATCGAAGCACCGAGCCTGCCCGAGGGATACCGCTTTGCATGCCCTGATGAAAGGACGCTGTCCGAGCATATCGCTTCCTGCTATGAGGAGGAAAGAGTAACTGAGGCGGAGTTGGCCGCCTATCGCTTGCATCCCACCTATTCGCCCGAGCTATGGCTGGCCATCTTGGACAACAGTACTGGAGAGATCGTGGCCTCCGGCATTGCGGAGCTGGACAGGGACGTGAGGGAGGGGATCCTGGAATGGATCCAGGTCTCCCCGGCGCATCGTCGTCGAGGATGTGGGAGGATCATCGTCAACGAGCTTCTGTTTCGCTTGCAGGGTAAGGCCGGGTTCGTGACCGTCTCTGGAAAGGAAGACGATCCGTCTTCTCCCCGCGACCTGTATGAAGGCTGCGGCTTCGGCGGCGGAGTCGTTTGGCACGTTCTGAGAAAGAGCTGATCGTTCCATATATTTCCGATTTGACCCAAGATATGGTGATAGATCCAGGGATCGATCACCATATCTTCTGTTTTTGTGTCCAAAAATCTCAAAAATATATTGAACAAAGTATGAACATGTGATATGGTATAGAGCAATAGATACGGAAGGAGTTGCGTCCATGCCTGGCCGGAAAAGTCGGATGATCGGGTGCCTTTTGGGCGGCGCCATCGGGGATGCCATGGGGTATCCCGTGGAGTTCATGCGCTATGCCGAGATCGCCCGATACTTCGGCGGCGCCGGCGTACGCGATATCTCCAACAGCAACCTTATCTCCGACGATACGCAGATGACCCTCTTTACGGCGGAGGGACTCTTGAACGCCTATAAGACGAAGCAATCGCCGGTCAAATGCGTCTATCGCTCCTATCTCAGGTGGTACTATACCCAGTCCCTCGCTAAGATGCCGGGCGCCAAGTATGAGGGCGGGCTGCTCAACGAAAAGCCGCTCTATGCCTCCCGTGCGCCTGGGTCCACCTGTCTTTCCAGCCTCAGCGGCGGGAAGATGGGCACCCTGGCCAAGCCGATCAACAACAGTCGGGGCTGCGGCGGCGTCATGCGGGTGGCTCCCTGCGCTGTGTTCCCGGATGCGTTCAGCTTAGGCTGCCGCGTGGCAGCTATCACCCATGGCCATCCCGGCGGGTACATCTCCGCTGGTGCCTTGGCCATGCTTTTGCAGCGGCTGTATTACGGCCAGTCCCTGCCCGACGCGGTGACGGACGTCATGGCGGAGCTTGACCAGATCGAGGGTGCTGAAAGCACTTTGGCGGGTTTAGAGAAGGCTGTCGCTTTGGCGGAGGAGGGGCGTCCCTGCGCGCCTACGGTCAAGGAGTTAGGCGGCGGCTGGGTAGGAGAGGAAGCGCTGTCCATCGCCGTCTACAGCGCGCTAAGTTTCCCCAACGACTTCCCACAGGCCGTGCGACTTGCCGTGAACCATGATGGGGATTCCGATTCCACCGGCTCCATTTGCGGAAACATCATGGGCACGCTGCTGGGGGCGGGGGCCATCCCCGTGGAGTGGCGGGACGGGGTAGAGCTGTGCAACGTGATCCGTGCCTACGCCGTGAGGCTGTCTACCATTCCGCAGGAATAATCTTTTTTCTTGCGACTTTTTCTTTTCTGTGAACAGCAAAAGTCGCCCAAAAAGAAAAGCTTAAGGGGTCAATAGATAACACCCATTAAGCTTTTTTATTTCAGTAAAGTTCTTTTGCACACCTTTTCTTTCAAGAAAAGGTGTACTTTTAATCAATCCTTATTCTTCCACAATCCCCAGCCGCTTCTTCATGGTCTTTTCCACGGCGTTGAGGATGTTCTCATACCCGGTGCAGCGACACAGATGCCCCGAGAGCAGCTTTCTGAGCTCGTCCCGGGTATAGAGCTTGCCGGATTCCAAGATCTCCACAGCGGACATGATGAACCCTGGCGTGCAGAAGCCGCATTGGACAGCGGTCTCGTCGATGAATGCCTGCTGGATATCGGAGAGCTCCCCGTTGGGGCCCATCAGGCTTTCCAGCGTCCGCACATGCTTGCCCCGGACCCAGACGGCCAGATAGATGCAGGAGTTGTAGCACTCCCCGTCGATGATCACGTTGCAGGCGCCGCATTCGCCCACCTCGCATCCCTTCTTCACGGAAGTGAGACGGAAGTCGTTGCGGAGCATATCGGTGAGGGAGGCCCGGCAATCCACCATGCAGGCCACGTCCTTGCCGTTCAGATTGAATTCGATGAGCCGATACTGATCCTTCATTTGATTTCACCTCCACAACGCTTGGTGGCTTCCATGAGGCACCGCTTGGCCATCTCCACGGAAATATGCTGCCGGAAGGCCTTGGGCGCCCGCCAGGAATCCCGGGGATTGATATCCTTCAAGACCTCCAAAGAGAAGGCTTCCGCGTTCTCAAGGGTTAGGGGCTTGCCCTGGATGAGCGCCTCCGCCGAGGGCGCCCGCATGGGCACCGGCCCTGCCACGCCATAGGCGATGCGCACCCGGTCGAAGGTTTGCTTGTCGGGGGACAGCCGCACGTTCACGGAGCAGCCCGTGGTGGCGATGTCCATGGCGTTGCGCATGGCGTATTTATAATAGGAGCCGAAGGTGTTCTCGTAGCTTGCCTTGGGGATAAGGATGGCGGTCTGGATCTCACCCTCCCGGATGTCCACGGTGCTGGCCTTGATATAGAAGTCCTTGATGGGCACCAGCCGCTTTCCGTTGGGTCCCGTGAGCTCGATAATGGCCTCCAAGGCGTGAAGGGTGGAGGCGGAGTCGGCGCTGGTCACGCCGTTGCAGGTGTTCCCGCCGATGGTGCCGATGTTCCGGATCTGGGGCCCACCCACCAGGTCCACGGCTTCGCCCAGCACGTTGATGTATTTCTGGATGATGGGATCCTTCGTGATGTGGGAGAAGCTGGTCAAAGACCCGATGCGAATGGCGCCGTCCTCGTCCAGGGACACGCCCCTGAGCTCGTCGATCAGGTAGATGGAGATCAGCTCCTTGCCGGCCCGCTTGCCCTCCCGCATCTGGACCAACACGTCGGACCCACCGGCGATGATCTGTGCCTCGGGGTGGGCCAGACGGAGCTCGATGGCCTCCTGTACTGAGAAGGCTTCATATAGTTCTTTCATATCGTACATGGCTTATTTCTCCTCTCTCCAGGGATCGTGAATGAGGCCTTCCTCGCTGAAGCGCTTGAACAGCACCTTGGGGTTCATGGGCAAATCGTCCACCTCCACGCCGGTTGCGTTTAAAATGGCGTTACGGATGGCCGGCGCCACGGGCGTGGCCGGGGGCTCGCCCAGGGCCTTGGTGCCAAAGGGGTTGGTGGGCTCGGGATTCTCCACGAACTGGGCTTCCAAATGGGGGTGATCCAACGTGGTGGAAAGCTTGTAATCGAGGAGGTTGTTGTTGAGGCCCCGACCGGTCTTGGGGTCGTACAGAAGCTGCTCGGAAAGGGCGTAGCCGATGCCCATGCTCATGCCGCCCTCCACCTGGGCTTCCGCCAAAGCCGGGTTGATGAGCCGACCGCAGTCGTGAACGTTGATGATCTTCTTCACCTGGGCCCGGCACAGGGGCACGTCCACCTCCACTTCGGCGACGCAGCAGCCGAAGGAATATGCGTTGGATTTGATCTGGTAGGTGGACTCCGCCGTGATATGGACGCTGTGGGTCAGGCTGTAGAAGGCCTCCGTAGCCAAATCAGACAGAGGCATCAGCACCCGGCCGTCCGTGGCGCGGATGATGTTGCCCTCCTCGATATCCAGATCGAAGACGGGTACCCGGGTGAGCTCGTTGGCATATTCCAGGATCTTTTTCTTCAGGATCTGGCCCGTTTGCGTGATGGAGAAGCCGCACATGTAGGTCTGGCGAGAGGCGTACGCCCCAAGGCCGAAGGGGGTCACGTCCGTGTCCTGGTTGGAGATCACGTGCACGTCCGTATAATCCTTTAGCCCGATGACCTCCGCCGCCATCTGGGCATAAGCCGTGTCCGCGCCCTGACCGATCTCCGTTTCGCCCACCTGCAGCTGGATGGTGCCGTCCTGGTTCAGGACCATGCGGCAGGAGGAATGCTCCAGGGAGATGGGCCAGACGCCCGTGTTGTACCAGAAGCAGGAAAGGCCGATGCCCCTGCGGATATCGCCGGTCTGGTCCTTGAACTCCTCCCGCTTCTTCCAGTAGTCCATGTACTCGATGGCCTTGTCCATGCACTGGTTGAAGGTATCGAAGTAGTTTTCGTTTTTGGAGAACCCATCCTTGAACCCCTGAGGCATGATGTTCTTCCGGCGGAACGCCACCGGATCGAGCCCCAGGGCCTTGCACACGTCGTCGGTGTGGCTCTCAAAGGCGAACATGGCCTGGGGGATACCATATCCCCGCATGGCGCCGGACACGGATTTGTTGGTGTAGACCGTATAGGCGTCACATTCGAGGTTGGGACAGGGGTACATCTGGGGGAAGCAGCCCATGCCCTTGGCGGCGATGGAATGGCCGTGGGAGGCATAGGCGCCCTGATCGGAGAACATTTCCAGCTTCCTCGCCACATAGGTGCCGTCGGGCCGCACATAGGAGATGATGTGGAATTTGATGGCGTGACGGACCCGGTTGCTGATGAAGGTATCCTCCCGGGGGATGTCGATCTTCACCAGCCGTCCGCCCAGCTCCCTGCAGATCCAGCCGCAGAGGGGCTCGTAGAGGGTGTCCTGCTTGTTGCCGAAGCCGCCGCCGATATAGGGTTTGATGATGCGGACGGAACCCCAGGGGACACCTATGGCCTGACCCACCGTGCGGCGCACGATGTGGGGGATCTGGGTGGAGGAGACGATGACGGTCTTGCCGGCCTCCTCATAGGCGTAGCAGATGAAGTTTTCGATGTGGCAGTGCTGGACCGTGGGGGTGGTATACCACTTGTCGATGCAGACGAGGCCCGGCTCCTGGCGGGCTTCCTCATAGTTGCCTTTGCGAATGGAGGTGTGCTTCAGGATGTTGTTGGGGAATTCCTCGTGGATGCAGGGCTGTCCCTCCTGCATGGCTTCGATGGGATCCAGAACAAAGGGGAGCTCCTCGTATTCCACCTTCACCAGCCTTGCCGCCTGGGCGCAGGCCACCTCGTTTTCAGCCACCACCGCCGCCACGTCGTCGCCATAGTAGCGAACGTGCCGGTTGAGCAGCAGTCGATCCGCCACATCCTGATGGGCCTCTTCCACGGACCAGGGGTGCCCGGCCGTGGGGAAGGGGATATCGGGCACGTCGAAGCAGGTGAATATCCGTACGACCCCCGGCACCTTCATGGCTTCGGAGATGTCCACGGATTTCACAAACCCGTGGGCGATGGTGGAGCGCACCACACGGATGAGCAGGGCGCTCCGATCGCATAGATCGTCCGTATATTTGGCACGCCCGGTCACCTTATCGAACGCGTCCACGCGGGGCACACTTTTTCCTACGATCATGGATATCCTCCTTTATTGCACGAATTGCATCTTGGTCACGTCGAACACGCCCATATCGGTGATGCGCACGTATGGGATCACCGGGAGAGCGATGAAGGAAAGGGTCACGAAGGGGTCACCGTCCGGATACTCGCCGATGGAGCGGAAAGCGGTGAGCAGCTGCTTCTGCCGCTCGATGATCTCGTGGAGGGGCAGATCACTCATAAGCCCCGCAATGGGCAGGGGGAGCTGAGCCTGTACCTTGCCTTGGCTCACCACCACGAAGCCGCCGGAGGCCGCTTCCAGGGCGTCCACCGCCGCGAGCATATCTCCGTCGTTGTCGCCAACGACGATCAAATTGTGGGAATCATGGCCCACGGTGGAGGCGATGGCCCCGTTGGCGAGGCGCATGCCCCTGAGAATGCCCACACCCACCCGACCGGAGGACATGTGCCGCTCAAAGACGGCCGCTTTCAGGATATCCGGCGTGGGCATGAACTTGCCATCCTTTTCCGGCACCGTTTCAAAGGTCAGATTGGTGATCAATTCCCCGGGGACCAGGTTGATCACGGGCATGTTTTCATGGACGGGCAAGTCCAAAATGCCGGGTTTTCGAGGGGCGAGGTGGACGCTGTTATAGATGCGGGGATCCCGCTTGAGGAGTGTGTCGGAATGGGGCTTGAACTGGATCCCGTTGGAAAAGACCATGAGGGGGTTGAAGTCGGTGAGGTTGTCGAAGAGGACCATGTCGGCTCGGTAGCCGGGGGCGATGGCGCCGTACCGCTGTAAGCCATAGGTCTCAGCAGCGTTGATGGTGGCCATCTGGACGGCCTCGATGGGGGAGATGCCGTTGGCCACGGCCAGGCGCAAAATGTAATTGATATGGCCCTCCCGCTCGATATCCTCCAGGTGCTTGTCATCGGTGCAGAAGAGCATCCGGCGGGTGGGGAGCTTATTGTCCGCGACCTTGCGCATCAACTCTTCCATGCCTCGGCAGGCGGAGCCAACGCGGATATGGATGCGCATGCCCTTACGCATCTTTTCGAAAATCTCGTCGTATGTGGAACATTCGTGATCGGTGCGGGGCCCTGCGATGCAATAGGCGTTCAGATCATCGCCGGAGAGGAGGGGCGCATGGCCGTCGATGGGGCGGCGCTCGAAGAGCTTCAGCTTATCCAGCATCTCGCCGTCTCCTGAGACCACCGAAACGTAGTCCATGACCTCGCCCAGACCGATGACACGTTTATGAGAAAGGAACGGCTCCATATCGGTGGCCACCAGCTTGGCGCCGCTGGTCTCGAAGCTGGTGCAGGGGACGCAGGAGGGGATCATAAAGAACACGGAGAGGGGGAGCCATTCCGTTTGATCCAGCATGTATTGGATGCCGTCCGTGCCGCAGGCGTTGGCGATCTCGTGGGGGTCGGCAATCACCGTTGTGGTGCCCTGCTGCAGCACACAGTCGGCAAAGCGGGAGGGATGGGCCATGGAGGATTCGATATGCACGTGACCGTCGATGAGACCGGGGCACAGATAGGCCCCTTTTGCGTCGATTTCCTCCCGGCCGGAGTAGTTGCCGATGCCAAGGATGATGCCGTCGCGAACGGCCACGTCCCCTTGCTCGATGGTCCCAGTGAACACGTTGACTATGTTGGCGTTTTTGATGACCAGGGCGGCGTTGCGTGAGGCGGCGTTCAGGATTGCATTGCGTAATCTGTAATTATCCATCTTTCTATCCTCCCATTTGACAGTATAGCATAAAAAACAAAATCTTGGAAGATGGACAAATTATTTTTTTGAAAGATGTACGCTTTTTCCGCGGATATGATATAATGAACATGCAACAGGAGGGCATGGATATGCGGATTCTGATTAAAAACGCTTCCCTGGTTTTTGAGGATCGAGTGGAAAAGGGAGACCTGCTCACGGAGGGGCAAAGGATCGTCCAGGTGGGCGGGAATATCGATGCTCCGGCGGACCAGGTGATCGACGGCTCCGGCTGTTTCGTGTTCCCCGGGTTCATCGATACCCATACCCACTTCGACCTGGAGGTAGGCAGCACCGTCACGGCGGACGATTTCGTTTCCGGCACCAAGGCCGCCGTCGTGGGCGGCACCACCACGGTGCTGGACTTCGCCACTCAGGAGCGGGGCATGACCATGATGGATGCTTTCCAAAAATGGTCCAAGAAGGCGGAGGGAAGCAGCTGTCATTACGGCTTCCATATGGCCGTTTCCGAATGGAATGAGGATAGGATCGCAGAGATCCCCCAGATGATCGAAAACGGCGTCACTTCCTTCAAAATGTACATGGTATACGACAACATGCGGGTGAGCGACGGACAGATCTACGAGGCCATACAGCGCCTCGCCAAGGAGGACTGCATCATCGGCATCCACTGTGAGAACGACGATATCATCAAAGCCCGGGTCCGGGAACTGAAGGCGGCGGGGAAGACCTCATCCCGGTATCACGCCGTTTCCCGTCCCAACGTGGTGGAGGCGGACGGTGTGGGTCGGCTCATGGACGCGGCCTATCTTGCAAAGGGTCCTGCCTGGGTGGTGCATCTGTCCACCAAGGAGGGTTTGGCCATCGCCCGCCGAGCCAGGGAGCGGGGGCAGGAGGTGTATCTGGAAAGCTGTCCCCAGTATCTGGTGCTGGAGGAGAGCATGTATGACGAGCCGGATGGCGCCAAGTACGTCATGTCCCCGCCGCTTCGGTCAAAGCTTGATCAGGAAGCCTTGCTGGAAGCTATGGGCACGGGGGAGATCGACTGGATCGGCACGGACCACTGCTCCTTCACCATGGCCCAGAAGGCGGCGGGGAAGGACGACTTTTCCAAAACGCCCAACGGCGGCGCCGGGGTCCAGAACCGGGCAGAGATCATCTACACCCGGGCCGTGAAGGGCGGCTATATGGACATGGTCGCCATGGGGCAGCTATTGTCCACACGGGCAGCAAAGCTCTTCGGCATGTATCCCCGCAAGGGCGTGCTGCAGGCGGGAAGCGACGCGGATATCGTCATCTTCGATCCCAACGCGCCCCACACCATCCACGAGGCCACCAACCTGCACGCCTGTGACAACTCCCCCTACGAAGGATATGCGGCGGCGGGCATGGCCCGAGACGTGATCTTGAACGGAGAGTTGGTGGTAGAAAACGGCAAGCTGATCGCCGCCGGACGGGGCGAATACGTGCGCCGGGACCGCTGCGGCCGGTATCGGAAATGAGGCTGGCTTGTTTGGTGACGGCGGCGGGCAGCGGCAGCCGCTTCGGCATGGATAAACTCATGCTGCCCGTGTCGGGGCAGCCCATGGGCATTCACGCTTTGGATACGCTGCGTCTGGATGCCTTTGCCCTGCGGGTGCTGGTCACCAGCAAAGACAAAGGGTATCTTATCGATGCGGCAAAGGAACGGGGCTTCGGTGTGGTCATCAATCCGGCCCCCGAGCGAGGCATGAGCTCCAGCGTGCGGCTGGGTACGGAGCATATCCTGACCACGGGAGAATATGATGGGATACTGTACGCCGTAGCCGATCAGCCAAACCTGAGCGCTTCCACGGTAGAAAAGCTTATAGACGCCTTCGAAAGAGAGCCGGCCTGCATCTGGGCGCCGGAGGCGGAGGGGAAGCGGGGGAACCCGGTCATCTTTCCCGCCAGTCTGTTCCAGGAACTGACACAGATTTCGGGGGACAGGGGCGGCCGTCAGGTGATCGCCGCCCACAGGGAGCTGCTGCGGACCGTGCAAGTTCCGGCAAGGGAGCTAAAGGACATCGACCGAAAGGAGGATATGGGACCATGTTGACGGCCATCAAGGGCAACATCCTGGAAGCGTTGTCCCTGGACACCCTGGGCGTCCATCCCCACAGCTATCTCGTTTTGGAGGACGGCCGGGTGGCGGGCATCTATCTCACCTTGCCCGAAACCATGGCAGAGGCACAGGTCACGGATTTCGGAGACGCCCTCATCCTCCAAAGCTTTTCCGATATGCACCTGCACGGGCCCCAATACGAGTATATGGGCACGGGCATGGACCGGCCCCTGCTCGATTGGTTGGAAGCCTACGCCTTTCCCACGGAGGCCCGGTACGCGGACCCTGTTTATGCCCGGGAAAAGTATCGGATCCTCGCCCATGACCTCATTCAAAACGGGACCACCCGGGTCTGCATGTTCTCCTCTCGGCATACGGACGGAACGCTGATCCTCATGGAGGAGCTGGAGAAGGCGGGGATCACCGGCTATGTGGGCAAAGTGAACATGGACCGGGACGCGCCCGACTACCTGCGGGAAACCACGGAAGAGAGCCAAAAGGAGACATTACGCTGGCTGGAGGGCTGCAAGGGATTCACCAAGGTGAAGCCCATCCTGACACCTCGGTTCGCTCCCTCCTGCACCGACGAGCTATTGGCCTTTTTGGGGAAGCTGAAAGCGGAAAAAGACTTGCCCGTCCAATCCCATCTGTCGGAGAATTTGGGAGAGATCGCCCTGGTGGCGGAGCTTTTCCCAGACTGCGGCCAGTATTGGGAGGTCTACGATAAATACGGCCTGTTCGACAGCAGGACGCTGATGGCTCACTGCGTCCACAGCGACGGCAGGGAACGGGCGGCCATGCTCCGTAAGGGCGTCCGGCCCGTCCACTGCGCCAGCTCCAACAACTCCCTCATGAGCGGCATCAGTCCCGTGGCGGACATGCTGCGGGAGGGGCAAGCCATATGCCTTGGCTCGGACGTGTCCGGCGGGACCACCCTGTCCATGCTCAGGACCATGGCCAACTCCATCTCCGCCGCCAAGGATCGGGGCAGTATGACGGGGGACTATGACCAGGCAATCTCCATCGAGCAGGCCTACTATATGGCCACCAGCGCCGGGCAGACCTTCTTTGGCCTTGGGCCGGGCTTCCTGGAAGGGGAGTTGCTCCACGCCATCGTTTTGGACGATACAGGCCTGCCAAAGCTGCCCAACCTCACCTTGCGAGATCGGCTGCTGCGGGCGGCGTTTCGGCTGGACGATCGACACATCACCGCCGTGTACAGCGAGGGGATCCGCCGCCGCTAAAACGCATGAATGAAGACAAAAGCGTCCATCCTTAGAAAAAAGGATGTGATGCTTTTTTGTATCTATATCAACCTTGCCTGCTGTCCCTGGCCTTGCTTTCCTGGGCCATGGATGGACCCGGATCAAAGGTTCATAGAAGGATGATCCTGTTCTCCTTGCTGTCCCTTGCCCTGTCGGAGGTGGAAATAGGGGGGACGTATCTGTCGCTCTACCCGTCGGCCCTGCTGCTGCCGGTGCCGTTTCTGCTGTCCATGGATAAAGAAGCGTGGCCTGAGGTACTGGCAGCCGCCTTTTTAGGAGGAATGCTCTGCTGGAAGGCGGCGGATGCCTGGCCGCTGCTGCCGGGCGTGATGCTCTTGTGCGGGATGCTGCTGCCCATTCCCGCCTGTCTGCTGTGCCGCGGGGAAGCTGAAACGCTGCTTTCCATCTGCCTTGGCAGCCTTTGTTTCGAGCTGTTCTTTTGCTTGCGGGAGTACATGCTGTTCTCCTTCTGTGTGGTGCGTCTGGGATCCCGGGAGGGGTTGAGCGTGGGGGCTCTGTCCCTGCTGCTGTATCAGCTGTGCGCCTCGATATATTCGGCCCTATCCCGTTGCCGAAAAGATGCTCTTTCCATGGAATTTTGACGGAATTGAAAAAAAGTGCTTGCATTTTTCGCTCTATTGTGTATAATAAATTCCTGTCAAGGGGTTATAGCTCAGCTGGTTAGAGCGCCACGTTGACATCGTGGAGGTCATTGGTTCGATTCCAATTAATCCCACCATACGAAAATCCTGCGGTGTGCGTTACGTTTTTAGTGATAAACCCACAGAGTGAATACGGAAAGGCGCGTTGATCGAGAGGATGTCAGGCCCGCCACGACGGGAAGGCTGAGGCTCATCACAGCTAGACCACCTGCCGAGAGGCGGGTGTTATCACTCAGACGGACGGCATCTCGGGATTTCTCGAAAAAGCTGTTGCGGAATTGTGTAATGGCAGCACCTACGACTCTGACTCGTATTGTCTAGGTTCGAATCCTAGTTCCGCAGCCAACAAAAATGAGGCACATGATGTGCCTCATTTTTGTTACTATAAAAAGATAGAATTCGAAGGGTTCGGTAGGGAATGAACGGCCGGTGGACGTTCAGAGCCGAATCCAGACCGAGCCGTGAGGCGAGACGAATCCAAGTTCCGCACCCTTTTCGTCAACCCTTATTCTTCACTTTTTACAAGTTCGATTCCAGATTTTACGTTTTGGCCGCATCTTCATAATTCTTTTGTGACGTTTTGGACGAATTTGGAGCGTATACTGCCCTCATACGACCGACAGGGAGGTAAATGACCCATGAAGCGTCCTTTCTTGTTCCTATGCATCTTTCTTCTTTTGACCGGATGCCTGCCCACGCCGGAGGTGGAGGTCATTCCCAATAAGGGGGAGCAGAAGGATTGGCAGGTGGAGGCGGTGCCCTATGTGCCCACGGAGGAACCGAGCGGAGCGGCCCAGGCGGAGGAGCCTTCGTCCCTAGACGGATCCGAGGATACTATGCAGATCGAGCAACAGGGCGGCCCCCTCTACGAGATCCTGGGCGCCAGCCCCACCTGGTCCATGGAGAACACCGACTACGGCTTTTTGATCACCGCCCAGGACTGCCCCGTGTATCTGCCGGATATCTCCGCCGTGCCCGTGGCGGAGGCCCAGCCCAGGTCCTTCACCCAGGCGGACATCGACGTGGTAGCGGCGGCCATGTTCCCGGCGGACACGGTCTGGTACCCGGAGGTGCCCTGGACCAAGGAGGAGATGGAGGCGGATCTCCAGGAGCTCATGGACGAGATGGCCAACCGAAACCCGGAGGAGGACAAAAAGTGGCACCGGAACGACAAGTACTATGAGGACAAGCTGGCCATGTACAAGGAGCGGTACGACGAGGCCCCCTACGCGGCGGACATCTTGCCCACCACCTTGGAGATCAACGCCTGCCAGGAAAACTCTTACATGGACAAAAAGGATAGGATGCTGTATCCCGGCGTGCGCGTGGAGACCAGGGAGGGGCAGGAGCATTGGTGGTTGGATGCCCGGACGGACAAGGACGATCCCTTGGGCACCTATCTCACGGCCAGCCGCGCCGGTCTTTGGATAGACCAGCAGCAGCCCCTGGACGCACCCTACGGGGTGAAGATGACCCGGGCGGAGGCCATACAGAAGGCGAACGAATTCGTTCAGACTGTCACCGGAGGAAACGAGTACAGCGTGTGCTACTGTGCGCCGCTCATGGCCCACCCCGAGCAGCAGCAGGGGGCGGATGGCAGCTTCACCGCCACCCTGCCGGACCGGTTCTCCCAGTGGGGCGTCGTGCTCATGCGCACCTTCAACGGCTGCCCCTCCGCCTTCGCCGACGAAGAGGTGGGCGGAGACATGGAGACCACCGTGACCAGGCCCGTGCACTACGAGCGGCTGATCCTGCACATGGACGATCTGGGTATCAGCTACTTTAGATGGAACACGCCTATGGAGATCACCGGCGTGGTGGACACCAACGCCCGGCTCATCTCCTTCCAGGAGGCGGCCCAAAAGGCGGTGCCTCAGATCGCCGCCCGGTGGAAGTATACCGTGGAGGCCCATCGGGAAAACGGGGATGAGCTCAGCGTATACATCAAGCGGGTCACCTTCGGCCTTTGGCGCATCGCCAAAAAGAACGGTGGGTTCTACTATGTGCCGGTGTACCATTTTTTCCTCGACGGCGACGCGGTGGACTGGGCGGACTGGGTGGATGACAACCCCTATACCATCGAATTCTTGGGTGTGAGCGAGCATACCACCCAGCGGGAACGGTTTTTATACTGCCTGGAAAAGGAGGAATACAGCGCGATCAACAGCTTCTGCTGCACCTTCGGCGGCGAATGCTGGGGTGGCGTCACGGTGAACGCCCTGGACGGCACCATCATCGACAAGGACAAGGGGTATTGAGATCATGAAAAAAGCATTCATTCTTGTATTATTTTTGCTGTTGACCGCCTGTCAGCCCACGCCGGAAGTGGACGCGGTGCGGCAGAAGAACCAGAGCGAGATGATCGAGATGGCCCAGGCGACGCCCGAGGCCGCCCCGGAGCAGAGGGTGCCGGTGCAGGTGCGGGTGGAGGCCCAGGCCCCGGACTTCCGGGCCCTTTACGATATCCCGGAGCACCTTATCAAGGAGATCACCGGGGCGGACGGAAAGCTGGTGGTCCATATCGACGCGGACGTGAAGGTACCGGAGGCGGCCCTACCCATCGTGCGGGTCCATCCCGTGGACTTCTCCCAGGAGCTGGTCTATGCGCTGTGGGACCGGCTCGTCGGCGACACGCCCCTGTATCTTGAATCCCATGAGCGAACGAAACAGGTCATCGAGAGCCAGATGCAGTATTATCTTGCCGTCGCCAACGGGGAATTTGACAACGGCATGGAGACCCCCGAGGAGGCTCAGGAGATGCTGGAAAGCCTGCAGGAGGAGTATCAAAAAGCCCCGGAGGGTCAGCCGCCCCAGCTTGCCGACGGCACCCTGCAGGAGAGGACCGCCGGCTCGGAGGAAACGGGGGAGGTGTGGGCAAAGTGTACCCAACTGGAAGCCTACGACCAGTATTCCGGCAAGACTTTCACGATCCACAACAACTTCGACAACGACAAGCTGATGAAGGACTCCGGCGGCGGTCTCCCCGTGACCCGGGGCGCGTCTATGCACTATTATTCCGGGAGCTTCGAACGGGCCTATGACGACCGGCAGCGATACCCCCGCATCTGGGTCCGGCGGGACGATCCCTTCCCGGAGGGGGTGGACAAATTCTTGAAAACCTCCCCCAAAGAGGCCTGGGAACGGGCGGAGAATATCCTGAAGGAGGTGGACCTGTCCGACACCTTCCAGGTGGCTGCCGTGCGCCTGATGCCCGACGTGGAGGAATACTATGACGATAACCAGCGCGCCTGGGTCGTCGGCGATCTGAAAGGCTATGGCTACGAGGTCCACTGTTCCCGCCTGGTCCGGGGCGTCCCCTGCAACACCACCCAGCACTACAACGTCTATCTCTTCGCGTTCCAGGACCTTACTGCCCCTTCCTGGCAGCCGGAAACGATGGAGCTGTGGTTTGACGACGGGCCGGACTACGCCTTCTCCTGGTCCTCGCCCCAGGCGACGGATGAATGCCTGGTGGAGGATTCCACGCTCCTGCCTTTTTCCGAGATCATGGACACGGTGGAGAAGCGCCTGCCCCTGCTGCTGGACGAGTACGCCCGAAAGGATCAGCTGGGGGAGGAGGGCCTGACGGTGGACATAAACCGGGTGGACCTGGGCCTCTGGCGCATCCGGGAGAAGGATTCCGTGGAGACGGGGCTGCTGGTGCCCGCCTGGTGCTTCTATCTGGACATGGACATCCACACGGAGCACTACGACGGAGGACGCCGACCGGAGGATCTGCTCATCCTAAACGCTGTGAACGGCACCCTCATCGACCCTTGGAACGGGTATTGAAAAGATGGACTGCGGCTGGTATACTATAGGAGAAATCAGAAAAAAGTGAGGTGCGGGCAATGACATACGGCATCATCGGCGCCATGGATTCGGAGATACAGATGATCCGGGGACAGATGGACTACTGTCGGACCAATCCGCTGTACGGGCTCACCTTCTATCAGGGGCGGATCGGCAGCCATGACGTGATCCTCGCCAAGTGCGGCATCGGCAAGGTGAACGCTGCTCGCTGCGCGCAGATCCTCATCGACCGTTCCAAGCCGGACTATCTCATCAATACCGGCGTGGCCGGAGGCGTTGGGCCGGAGCTGAAGCTGGGGGATATGGTGCTGAGCACGGACCTGGTCCAGCACGACTTTCGCATGGCCGCCCTGGGCTGCGTGGACGGCTGCCTGACCCTGGACGGGCCTAAGGACAAGCCCACACTGTTCACCGCCGACCAGGACCTTCTGGACCGGTTTGAAGCCGTTGCCCGAGCCATAGCGGGGGAGAGCGCCATCCATCGGGGGCGCATCTGCACCGGCGATACCTTTGTGGCCGATCAGGAGACCAAGAAGCGCCTTTACGAGACCTATGGCGCCCTGGCCTGCGAGATGGAGGGCGGGGCCATCGCCCAGGTGGCTCAGGCGGCCTACGTGCCCTTCCTGGTGATCCGGGCCATCTCCGATCTGGCGGACGGCTCCGCTTCGGAATCCTATGCCGCCTTCGAGCGCCATGCAGCTCATCTTTCCGCCACCATGCTCCTTAAATTCCTGGAAGACGCCTGATTCTGACACATACGAAAAAGCAGGAGAGAGGATCCCCTGCTTTCTTTTACTCGTTTGTTAGCCTTTCAATTTGTCGCAGAATGCGGCGATGCGCGCTTCGTTCTCAGGCGTGGGCTTGTCCTTGGGGTCGATGAGGATGAGCTCCGCAAGGAGCGCGTCCCGATCCAGAGCTTTCTTCGCCTTTTCCATCACCTTGCCCGGGCCGCCGCTGCAGCAGGCGAAGAGGGCCACAGCCTTGCCTTGCAGGGCCTTTTTGTTCTCCGCGATAAAGCTGCGCAGGGGCGGCGCGATGGTCCCAGCCCAGACGGGGGTGCCTAAAACGACCGTATCATATTGTTCCGCGTGAAAGGCATAGGGCTCCAGGGCAGGCTTTTCGCCCATCATGGCGCTTTTGCCGCCCCAAAGGAACTTCTTGAACCCGGAATCGGGGTACTCTTTCTTCGGGGTCAGGGGGACAAGGTCGGCCCCAAGGATCTGGGCCATTTTCTCGGCCACGAACCTTGTATTGCCCGACTGAGAATAAAAGACGACGGCAGCTTTCATATCGTTACGCTCCCCATTTGTTTTTTATAGTTTATCATACCTACTTGGCTGGTTCAAGTACACATAGGTGTCGAAGCTACGGTCGATCTTTATCAAAAACATGTCCTTGACCGCCGTGGCCGCCCAATCGGTGTCGTCCGCTTCAAACTCGATTTGATCGTAGCGGTCGAATAGCTCGGCGAGCAAAGACCGGGCGAAGGCAGGGAATCCGGCTGGATCAAAGGAGCATAGATAGGCGATCTCGTTCCCTTCGATAAAAGCGGCAGAGGTCGGTCGATCGGATGGGCCATCATAGAGTACTTCAGCCGGAAGAGCTTCCATGAACTCTGGCAAGGACACGGTCAAGGGGTTAATAGCAGCATGGGTGTCCCGATGGTAGTGATACAGCAGCTCTGCGCAGGCAAAGTAGGCGGAGGAGCCCTTTTTCGCAAGTGATAGCGGTGGGATGCCCTTGGATACATGTACAAGTAGATCGGATGAGCTGACTTGAACCTCATAGCACCTGCGTTTCAGCTCGAAACCGGAGCGCTGAAGCAAGGAGATGGTCCGCATGGCATCGGAATAGGCCATGACCTGCAAGGGTAGACCATACTGTTCAAACAGCTTGGCGAAGCAGGCGGGGGAGAGGGCGTCAGCCTCTTCCTCCGTCAATCGAAGATATAAGTGGCTGGCGTGGAATGGATTTCGGTAGGTTTCCAAGGGCTCATCTCCCATGCTTTTTGATGCATTATATCGCAACGGATCGAGAAATGGAAGCATAGGAGAGTCGAACACTCGCCCGCGGGCTCGCGAAATGAGACCAATTTACTACCATATCCACTTCGACTCTCCATCTTTTTATATAAACAAAACACCACCGAATGGTGGTGTTTTGTTTGTGGTGGAGCATAGGAGAGTCGAACTCCTGGCCTCCACAATGCCATTGTGGCGCGCTACCAACTGCGCTAATGCCCCTCGCAACGTTGTGTATTATAACCGCTGTGTTTCGATTTGTAAAGGGGTATTTTGAATTTTTTTATGGGAATTCATTGTAATAGAATTTTGAACAATCCTCGTTATCCTTTGCAGATGGCCGACGATATGCTATAATCAACATGGAGGATTCGATGGCAAATAAGATTACGAACAGCAAAAAAAGTCGAGCCTTGACCCAGCATGCTCTGACACGAAAGCCGAAAAACACGGTTGGCGACCCCCTCACCGAAGCGGAACGAAAGCGCCCGTTTTTGTTGGAGGTTTTGTTCAACGCACTCAAGCTCCTTTTGTTTGCGCTGATCGTCATGGGCTTCGGCGGGCTCGGTCTCGTGTACGGGGTGGGGAAGGCCTATGTGGATTCCACGCCCATGCTGGAGGTGTCCCAGCTCACCCGAAGCGACAGGACCAGCTATCTATATGACATGAACGGGCATGAGATCACCAACCTCACCTCCATGGAATATCGGGACTGGGCCGATCTCAACGACATTCCCGACATTTTGAAGAACGCTTTCGTGTCCATCGAGGACGTTCGCTTCTATAAACACCAGGGCGTCGATTTCAAGCGCGTCTTTTCTGCCGTGCTGGAGATCCTGGGCAACAGCAACTCCTCCGGCGGCAGTACCATTACCCAGCAGCTGATCAAAAACAAGATCCTGGGGACCCAGCGCACCTACAAGCGCAAGGTCCAGGAGGCGTATCTGGCGATCCAGCTGGAGAAGGTGGTGGATAAGGACCAAATCCTGGAGGCGTACCTGAACGATATCTATCTTGGCGGCTCCGACTACGGTGTGAAGGCGGCGGCCAAAGACTATTTCGGCAAGGAGCTTTCGGAGCTGACCATCCGGGAGTGCGCGCTGCTGGCCGGTCTCACCCAAAGCCCATATTACTATAACCCCCGACAGAACATGTACTATCGGGAAGGAACACCCTATTATCGGACGACGAATCGGACGAATCTGGTTTTGGAACGGATGTATCAAAACGGGTACATCACGCGGGACCAGTATCTTTCCGCTCTCGATGAAGTGGAGACCATCCTGCCGGTCAGCAAGAACGCCAAGATGTATGATATGGCCTACTTCGTGGAGTATGCCATCTCCGACGTGATCACCCATTGGATGGCCCAGGACGGCGTTCCCGATACCTCCGCCAACCGTACCTATTATGAGAACATGCTCCGTACAGGCGGGTATAAGATCTATACCACCGTGGACCCAAAGGTACAGAATACGGTCCAGGAGACCCTGTCCACCTGGGACGGGTATCCGGAGCTGGCGGACGGCAACGCCGCCATGCTGACGGAGGAGATATCCGAGACCGTTACCATCCAGACCGTGGAGCCTCAGGCCGCCGCGGTGGTCATCGACCAATCCAGCGGCTTCTTGCGGGCCATCGTGGGCGGTCGGGACGAACCGCTGATCCGCAAGGGACTGAATCGGGCCGCTCAAAGCTATACGGAGGTGGGCTCCTGCATCAAGCCTTTGGCCATCTATGGTCCGGCCTTGGATAAGGGCATGTCGCCCGCTTCCATCGTCATCAATGCGGAGGGGACCATTGCAGGATGGGGCACGGAAAAGGGCTATCCCGGCGGCGGCCTTTCCTCCAGCCGTACCTACGGCTTTGTCACCCTTCGTACTGGCCTCGCCCAATCCCTGAACGTGGTGGCTGCCCGAGTGTTGATGGAAGACGTGGGCGTCGTCACGGCGGCAGAGTATATGGAGCGGGTGGGGATCCCCTCCAGCCAGCTGAATCTGGACGGCCCCGGCCTTGCCCTGGGCACCTCCGGCATCACGCCCATCCAGATGTGCGCCGCCTATGCCGCCATCGCCAACAACGGGTATTATTGGGCGCCGATCTCCTTCACCCGGGTAGAGGATGAAAACGGCAAAGTGATCCTGGACGCGGACGTGATCCGCTCAGGTGCTACCAGGGTATACGAACAGACCAGCACCGCCTATCAGCTGGTAGATATCCTGACCGACGCCGTGAAGAGCGGCACCGGCAAGCTGGCGCGGATGGACGACTTTACGGTGGCGGGGAAGACGGGCACCAACTCCAAGTATTCCAGCGTGTACTTCGCGGGCATGACCTGCGATTACACCGCCGTGGTCTGGATCGGCCACGATCTGCCCAGCAACAAGCTGAAGACCGGCTCCACCGGCGGCGACTACGCTGCGGCTCTCTGGAAGGCGTTCATGGAAAAGATTATGCAGGGGCATGTGGACGAGCCCATCATCGACGAAAACACCACCATGCTGGGCATGGTCCAGCGCACCGTTTGCCCCGTTTCCGGCAAGCTGGCCTCCGCCGGCTGCATCCAGTATCAGGGCAATGGTAAGAAGTTCAATCTGGTCACCGACTGGTTCGACTATGACTCCGTGCCCACGGAAGCCTGCGATATGCATGTGACGGTGAGCATCTGTCGGGAGAGCAACTGCCGCGCTGGCGCGTCCTGCGATCCAAATTCGGTGGAGGACGTGACCTACGTGCTCATCCGTCCCGATTCCATGTTCTTCGACCTTTCGGACGACGTGCTGGAAAAGATATTCGGGGATACCTATGTACGCACGGATAAGACGCCGGACGCCTTCATCAACAGCCTGCCTGTGTGCAACCTGGCCGAGAATCTTTCCTCCGCCAAGATGGAGCGAGACGCCCTGATCAGCGAGGCTACGGCTTTCCTTTCCTCCACTTCAGAGCTCTCTGAGGAGGAGCGGGACGAGCTTGCCGATCTGATCGTCCGGGCGACCGATGCTTCTTCTATGGCCGATGTGGAGGAAGCCACCGCCGTGCTGCGGGAGGCCTACGACCGGATGCGCGGCTATTGACGGCCCCAAATGTGACGCGGATGGAAACGGTTTGCGTCAAAAAGAATTATGTCTTTCCATTTTTTGCAGATTTGTTATAATATATGCGGAATAAATTAGCAGGAGGCAAGTCCTATGGATACGAAGATCTTGATCGCAGACGATGATCCCATTGTACACGAGTCGTTAAAAATATATCTGGAAGCGGAAGGGTTCAAGACCGTGGATTGCTATGACGGCATCTCCGCCGTGGCTTCGGCTGACAGCACCGTTTCCCTGTGCGTGCTGGACATCATGATGCCCGGCAAATCCGGCATCGACGTGTGCCGGGAGATCCGCAAGACCAGCCAGGTCCCCATCGTCATGCTCACCGCCAAGGGGGAGGAGGTCGACAAGATCGTGGGGCTGGAGCTGGGTGCCGATGATTATATTGTGAAGCCTTTCAGTCCCCGGGAGGTAGTGGCTCGGATCAAGGCCATCCTGCGCCGTACGGAGAACCATGCGGCGGGGGAGGACTCCGGCAAGAACGTGATCCAGCACAACGGTTTGATGATCGACCTGAACAGCTACACGGTGCTTCTGCGTGGCGAACCCGTCATCTGCACACCCAAGGAGATTGAGATATTGTTCCTGCTGGCCTCCAATCCTGGCCATGTGTTCACCCGGGACACCCTGCTTTCCAAGGTATGGGGATACGATTTTGCCGGCGAGACCCGGACGGTGGATACCCATATCAAGCGCCTCCGGGCGAAGCTGGACTCCACGGGTCTTGGCTGGAGCATCAAGACCATCTATGGCGTGGGCTACAAATTCGAGTTGGAATGATCCAAAATGAAAGGGTTTCTGTTTCGCAGGACGCTGGCACTGTTCATTTTGGTGCTGCTTCTCGCTGACATCGCCATTTTGGGAGCCTATTCCTATTTCGGCAGAAAAACCTATATCGGGCTGGAGTTGGATTCTCTCGATTCCGTCATGAACTCAGCCAAGGGCATCTACGAGGTTCGGGACGACATGTTTTCCAACCGGAACTCCTTTTCCAAGTCCCTTGGCTTTTTGAGTAGCACGGCGGATGTGAAATACTATTATTTTTACTACGCCTCCGGCGGCATCGAAGCCGTCACCAACATTGCCGAATACAACAACGCTTACATCCAAAACGTCCAGTTCGATATCCTGGAGGGCCAGCACGTCAAAAAGCGGGACCTGCAGCTGACCAACCATATCAACGCCATCGCCGTGGGGGAACCGCTCTACAAAAACGACGGGACCATCGAGGGCGGCTTGATCTTCGTGCGGGAGATACAGCATATCGACGCCGCCTTTTCGAAGCTGAACTACGCCCTTCGTGTTTTGGGCATCTGCATCGTGCCGGTGCTGCTTATCATCGCCCTGGCCAGCATTCGGGAGATCAACAAGCCCATCAGCGAAATGACCAAGGTAGCCATCGAGCTGACCAACGGGAATTACAGCGTTCGTGCTAACGAAAACGTCCATGGAGAGATTGGCATCTTTGCCCGGGCCATGAACCGTATGAGCGATACCATCTCCCAAACCATCTATCAGCTGGACAGCGAAAAGCGGCAGCTTTGGTATATCCTGTCCAGCTTTACCGATGGGGTGGCGGCCCTGGACAACACGGGAAATCTGACCCACTATAACCCCGCACTGATGAAGATGTTCGGTGCCGTGGACGTAAAAACGCCCCACGATCTCATCCCCGATACGGAGATCTGGGAAGCCTTCCGTCATGTATTGGAAACCCGGGAGCCCAACACCCTTCGGTACACCTTGCCCGGGGATAAGTTCCTTTGGATATCCATCGTGCCGGTGATGGGGGAGAACGACACCTGCACGGGCGTGGTGGGCCTCTTCAAGGACGTGACGGAGATCGAGAATCTGGAAAAGATGCGCCGGGATTATGTGGCCAACATCTCCCACGAGCTCAGGACGCCGCTGACCGCCATTCGAGGCCTGTTGGAGCCTCTTTCTGATGGGATGATCAAGGACGACGCCGTCAAGATGCGGTACTACGGCATCATGCTCCACGAGGTGGAGCGTCTTTCCCGGCTGATCACGGACATGCTTCAGCTTTCCCGGCTCCAGTCCGGCACGGAATACATGGAGAAGACCAGCTTCAACATCGGCGAGCTCATCGACGACGTGTACCAGAGCTATTGTCAAAACGCTCAGCAGAAGGGGATCCGATTGGATCTCGATATGGACGAGGATCTGCCCGATGTGATTTCCGATCCGGACAGGATCGAGCAGGTGCTTGTGATCCTGCTTGACAACGCCATGCGCTATGCCGGGGAGGGCGGCACCGTCCGCATCGGCGCCCATCAGGACGCCAACGATATTCACGTGTCCGTCTGGGATTCAGGCTGCGGCATCGCTCCGGAGGACATGGTCCATGTGTTCGAGCGCTTCTATAAGACGGATAAATCCCGTAAGGAGGGCGGAACAGGCCTCGGATTGTCCATCGCCAAGCAGATCATGGACAAGCTGGGGGAACAGATCACGGTCCAAAGCGAGGTGGGACATTGGACCTGCTTCACCTTCACCGTGAAAAAATACGTATCCAACGCCATCGCCCTGGGACCGGTGGACGACGTCTCCATCATGTATACGGAGCTTTCCAACGAGCCGACGGAGGAGGAAAAGAGCAAGGAAGGCTCCATGGATGCCCCCTTCGAGGTCCTGGAGCAGGATAAAAAGCCTGAAAAGCCTCGATTCAAGGCAAGAGGCACAAAGAAGAAATAATCGAAATAAACCCCTTCAAATCGTTTGTACTGCATCGATGCCTCCGTTGCATATCCTTTTCACAAAAGGATACGGAGGAGGTTTTCATATGTCACAGGTGTATGGCAAAGGTCGCCGACGGGAAACAGGGAAGGGCTACACCGGAGGCTCGGTGATATTGATCCTGATATGCTGCGCGTTGTCCGTGTTCCTGTTGAGCACGTCCTACTTGGGAGACAGACTGGTGGACAAATATATCACGCCTGCCTTCTTTGCCAAAATGTTGGGAAGAGTGCTTATTACGCCTGAACCGTCCAGCGAGGCGGTCATGGCCCAGGCGCCGGCCGTATTGCCCTCAAACGTGGAGTCTTCTGAGCCCGAGCGGATCGTCTTTGAGCTGCCGGAGACCTCATGGTATCTGCTGCAAATGGGAGCTTATGCGGACCCAGAGGAAGCCCACACCCAGGCATTGGCCATCCAAAGCATGGGAGCCGGCGGGTACATCTATGAGGACGAGCAGGGGTTCAGCCGAGTTTTTGCCGCAGCCTATGCGGATCAGGAAAGCTTGCTGCAGGTCCAGCAGCAGGTGCGCAGCAGCGGATACGAAAACACGGCCTATTCCATCCATCCTGACGGGGTGGAGGTGACCTTATCCGGCCAAAGAGCGGATGCAGAACGGATCAAAAGCGCCATGGAGACCGTGCAAAAAGCACCGTATGAGCTGACCGATTTTGCCCTGAAATATGATGAAAAGAGCCTGACGCCCGCCCAAGCGATTCAGTTCATGAACGAGCTGACTGTGCGACTTTCCGCGGCCCGGCAAGGCTTTGCGTCCGTGGAAAAAACATCGCCCATGGCTAAAATGGACGAATATGCCGCCTGGATATTGGATACTATATCGACATTCCTGGCGAAGAGTGGTACAATGAATACGGTCGAATGCGGAGCTGCCGTAAAGCACTTTCAAATCGAATCCATATTAAAATATAATATATTAATTAAGGATATAGAATAATATATGAAACAAGTCACGATCTATACGGACGGCGCATGCTCCGGTAATCCGGGCCCAGGGGGCTGGGGCTGCGTTTTGATGTATAATCAGCATAAAAAGGAGAGCTCCGGCGGCGCCGAGAGCACGACCAACAACCGCATGGAGATCACGGCGGCGTTGGAGGCGTTGAAACTGTTGAAGGAGCCGTGCCAGGTGGACCTGTATACGGACAGCGCGTATCTGTGCAACGCGTTGGAAAAAAAGTGGTTGGAGACTTGGTCGAAGAACGGATGGAAAACGGCCTCTAAATCCAACGTGGAGAATCAGGACCTGTGGAAAGCGTTGATCGTGTTGTTGGAGAAGCACCGCGTACAGTTTCATAAAGTGAAAGGTCACGCGGACAACGAGTTCAACAACCGCTGCGACAAGCTGGCCCGGGAAGCGGCCCAGCAGATCATTTCGGGGCAAAAAGCCTGAAAAACGCCGTTTCTGTTACTTTTCTGTAAACAACTATTCGTTAAACTTGTCTTTAACGAATAGTTGTTTTAAAATTCAGGCTATGAGCGACTACCCCCTCCAACGGAAAAAAGATTACACGCTGAAGCTTCGATCGGTGCTTTCGGAGCTTCCCAAGTTTGCCGGTCTGTATTTTCGCGCCATGGAATTGCAAACCAGCATCTTGACGCGGTACGGATACGCCATCGATTTAAAAAACTTTTTCAAGTTCTGTACGGAACAGGTGGAAGCCTGTCAGGGAAAGGCCCCTGCCTCTCTGACGCTGGAGGACCTGGATCGGATCACAGCCCTGGATATCGAGCTGTTTTTGGAGCATATCTCACTTTATGTGGGCGACGATGAGCGGGAACGGGAGAACAACGAGCGGGCAAAAGCGCGAAAATTGTCCGCAATTCGGGCATTTTTTAAATATTATCACCGCCAGGAGCTCATCAAAAACAACCCTGCTTCCCTGGTGGATACGCCGAAAATCCACGAAAAAGCCATAGTCCGCCTGGAAGCCAACGAAGTGGCCGATCTTTTAGACATCGCCGAAGCCGGAAAAGGGCTGACGGAAAAGCAAAAGGCCTTTCATCAGGCCACCAAAATCCGGGATACGGCCATTTTGACCCTGTTTTTGGGCACCGGCATCCGTATCAGCGAGCTGGTGGGCATCGATATCGACGACGTGGACTTTTCCACCGACGCCTTCGTCGTGACCCGTAAGGGCGGCAATCAGGAGATGCTCTCCTTCGGGCCGGAGGTGAGAAACGCGCTGTTGACCTATTTGGAGCAGCGGGAGCTCATAGCCCCCCTGCCGGGCAGCGAGGACGCCCTCTTCCTCTCCCTGCAGCGAAAGCGGATCACCGCTCGTGCTGTGGAAAACCTGGTGAAGAAATACGCCAAGATCGCCTCGCCGCTGAAGAAGATCACGCCCCACAAGCTGCGTAGCACCTACGGCACCATGCTCTATCAGGAGAGCGGCGATATCTACCTGGTAGCCGACGTGTTGGGCCATAAGGACGTGAACACCACCCGGAAGCACTACGCCGCCATCCAGGAGGAACGGCGGCGTCAGGCGACCAAATATATCAAATTGCGGGAGGATCCTATTCCTCCCACTCCAGATCGTCCGGAGAGCCAGTCGAATCCCCCTGATCTTCCGTAAGGTCCATCTCCGGCTCCATCTGCTCGTTGGGGTCCAGCACATATAATGCCCCGCTGTCGCTCCCGTCCATCAGCACCCTGCCGATGGGGATCTCCCGATAGGATTCGGTGATCTCCAAGCATTTATAGCAATTGTCGCACAGCTTGTTGGGGTCCAGCTCGCAGCGATCGTCCTCACAGGCGCCGCAATCGTCGCAAACGGCCTTCAGGCCCAGGATGCATTTCTTCATCGCTCCCCCGCCTCCTTCTGCTCCATAACCGCCTGAGCGACCTCCAGGAGGGCCAGTTTCCCATGTTCATAGGTGAGTCCCCCCTGCATATATACGGCATAAGGCGGGCGGATGGGCCCGTCGGCGCTCAACTCCGTGGTGGCGCCCTGGACGAACGTCCCCGCCGCCATGATCACCGGATCCGCATAACCGGGCATGTCCCAGGGCTCCGGGGTCACGTCGCTGTCCACCGGAGAGGCATGCTGGACCGCTTTACAGAAAGCGATCAGCTCCTTCGGCTCCTTGAAGCGGATGGACTCGACGATGTCCGCCCGGGGACGATCCCCTACGGGCATCACGTCATAGTCCATGGCATCGAACACCTCTCCGAAGAGCATGGCCGTCTTCAAGCATTGCAGCACCGTATGGGGGGCCAGGAACAGCCCCTGGAAAAAGGGCCGATAGGAGGCCGCGTAGGATCCAACCTCCCGACCGGAGCCGGGCACCGTGAGTCGGTAACTGATTCGCTCGATCAGATCCTTGCGCCCTGCGATATAGCCGCCGGTTGGCGCGATGCCGCCACCGCAGTTTTTGATGAGGGACCCCATCATCACGTCTGCCCCCACGGCGGAGGGCTCCTGCTCCTCCGTGAACTCCCCATAGCAGTTGTCCACGGCGATGATGATATCGGGGCGCACCTCTTTCACCTTTTGAAACAGAGGCGCCATCCTGTTCACCGAAATGGACTCCCGCCAGGCATAGCCTCGGGACCGCTGCACATAGAGCATCTTCACCTCGGGATGGTCCACGATCCCTTGCAGAATGGCGCATAGATCGAAGGGCTCCTCCCCCGTCTCCCTCAAGTCAGCCATGCGAAACTCGATGCCGAAGCGGCTCAAGGCGTTGGGCTCCCGCCCACTCAGGCCCACCGCCGTTTCCAGCGTATCATAGGGCCTGCCAGAGGCGGAAAACGCCACGTCCCCCGGTTCCAAAAGGCCGCTCAGGGCCAGGAAGATGGCGTGGGTCCCGTTGGCGATCTGGGGACGGACCAAGGCATCCTCTGCCTGCAGGGCCCGGGCGAACACCCTGTCCAGGGCATCCCGGCCCAGATCGTCATAGCCATATCCCTCCGTGGGCGCGAAATGCCGGGGAGAGACCGGTTCCGCCCGCAGGGCGTCCAGCACGCGGCGCTCGTTGATAAACGCTATCTTCTCCTGACGCGCAAAAGCCGACTGCAGCCGCTTCTCTGCCCCTTGGACCAGCTCATATACATCCGTCATGAAATACCGTCTCCCTTACATACTCCTCAATCTGTTCATAGGCCGCCCCATAGTCCGCGCAATCGAACCAGCGTATCCGTTCGTCTCGCCTGAACCAGGTCAGCTGCCTTTTGGCGAACTGCCGCGTAGAACGCTTGATGGCATCCACCGCCGCGTCCAACGTGACCTCCCCTTCTAAAAAAGAGAGCAGCTGCGCATAGCCAATGGCTTGCATTGCGGGCAGTCGCCTGTCGTATCCCTTATCCCTAAGCCCTTTTACCTCGTTTAGAAGCCCCTGCTCCATCATCCGATCCACCCGGGCGTCGATGGCCGCGTACAGCTTTTCTCGAGGCATGGTGAGCCCTACGCGGATGGCCGGATAGCGACTGTTCCTTTGGGCCGCCGAATACGCCTGGTTGAAGGAGGAAAAGGGCTTTCCGCTGAGCAAAAACACCTCTCGGGCCCGCACCACCCGCTTCTTGTCGTTTAGATGGAGCTTTTCGCCCGATGGGACGTCATCCTTAGCCATTTGATCGAAAAAAAGCTGTGGATCGGCGTCATATTCCGCTTCCAGCTGTTTTCGGAGCGCTGCATCGGAAGGCAGGGCGTAACCCATATCCTCCAGCACCGCATCGCAATAGAGGCCGCTCCCCCCCACCAGGATGGGCTGGACGTTTCGACGGACCAGGTCCGCCAACACCTCGTCCGCCGCCTTCTGAAAGGCCGCCACGGAAAAGGAACGATCGTCCGGTTCCACGATGTCGATGAGATGATGAGGCACCCGTCGCCGTTCCGATGGATCGGGCTTTGCTGAGCCAATGTCCATGCCTCGATACACGGCAACGGAGTCGATGGAAAGGATCTCTCCCCCCCACCGTCCCCCTATCCGCAGGGCCGTTTCGCTTTTATGGCAGGCCGTAGGGCCGCAGATGAGCAGCAGCGATCTCATACGATGCGCTTGAACAGCTTTTCCATGTCCCGCTTGGAGAGCCGTGCCACCACGGGCCGTCCATGAGGACAAGTGAGGGGGATGCCCTGCTCCACATAGGTCTTGAGCAGGCTCACGATCTCCTCCTTTTGCAAGGCTTCGCCGCCCTTTACGGCATGTTTGCAGGAGGCATAGATCAGCTTTTCCCGGACAAGGGCTTTTTTCGCGCCCTTCCCCGCCTCCCCGACGGCATTGATGGCCTGATGCAGTGCTTCCCCGTCGAAGGTGATCCCGTTCAGCACAGGTACGGCGATCAGATTCAAGCTCAACGCGCCGGTACGCTCGAACCGGTACCCCAGCTCCTCCAGCTCGTTCTTCCATTCCTCCACCAACTCCAGCTCTCGAGGCTGCAAAGTCAGCAGCTGGGGGATCAGCAGCTCCTGGGAGGCCGACGAGACCTCTCGGGCGTTGAATTCCTCATACAGGCGGCGCTCATGGGCGGCGTGTTGATCGATGAGATACAGATCATCCTCATGCTGCACGATCCAATAGGTGTTGAAAGCACAGCCGATGATGTTGACGGCAAAGTCCAGGGGCAAGGCGTTTTGTTCCGGCTTTTTCAACGCCGGTTCTAGCACGGGCCGCTTATTCCCGGCTACGGCAAAGACCTCCACCTTGGGCGTTGACGAATTAGAAGTCTCCATGGGCTCCTTCTTCGGGAAGGAATTATAGGTATATCCCGCGCTGCTTTCCTTCAAAACGGACCGAGGCGGGATGACCACTTCCCGCTTGTAGGCCTCTGTGAAGCTGGTGACCGGTTTTGCAGGAGACTTGGGCTTTTCCTCCATCTGACTGTATGGGGTATGCGAGAAACTGCTTTTCGGTTTCTCAAGCTCTTCAGAAGGAGCCGTCGTTTCAGAAACACGATCCGCATGGACCGGAAGTTGGACCTGAGGGATTACCGGCTGGCGCAGGGCCTGGGCACAGGCCGCCGAGATGGCATACTCCACCCGGGGCTGATCCACGAACCGGACCTCCGTCTTGGCGGGATGGACGTTCACGTCCACCTCTTCCTTGGCGATGGTGATGTTGAGCAAGGCGAAGGGATACCGCCCCGCCATCATGCGGGTGTCGTACGCCTTCTGGATGGCTGAGAACAGGCCCACAGAGCGGATATAGCGGCCGTTGACGAACAGGGTTTCCATGGACCGGTTGGGCCGGGAGATCTCCTGGTTCCCCACGTACCCTTCGACGCGCACATAGCCGTTGTCCAGCAGGACCGGCAGCACCCGATCGGTGATCTGGGCGCCGTAGACACAGAAGATGGCGTTTTTCAGCTTCCCATCCCCATAGGTCTCATAGACACACTTTCCGTTGCTCAAAAACCGAAAGGCGATGTCCGGACGGCCCAGGATGGCCCGCGCCATAAAGTCGCCCACATAACCGGCTTCCGCCCGGGCAGAACGCATGAATTTTAGGCGGGCCGGCACCTTGGCAAAGAGGTTGTCCACCTGAACGGTGGTCCCGAAGACGCAGGAGCAGGCCTCGTTGGAGACGAGACGCCCGTTGTCGAAGACGATCCTGGTGCCCCATTCGCCGCCCTGGACCCGGGTGGTCAGGGTGACCAGAGACACAGCGCCGATGGACGCCAACGCCTCACCCCGGAACCCCAAAGTGCCGATGGCATCCAAATCCTCCTGAACGCTGATCTTGCTGGTGGCATGGCGCAAAAAGGCCGTAGGACAATCCTCGGGCTCTATGCCGGAGCCGTTGTCCGTGACACGGATGGAGCTCAAGCCCCCGTCAGTGATATCCACGGTGATGGCCGTGGCACCGGCGTCCAGAGCGTTCTCCACCAGCTCCTTCACCACGGAAGCGGGCCGCTCCACCACCTCACCGGCGGCGATCTGGTTGGCAAGTGCCGGAGGCAATACCTTGATCAGCATCCTTAATCCTCCCTCCAAGCATCATGATAGGCATAGAGCTTTTGCAGCGCCATCATGGGCGTCATGTTTTCCAGATCTATCGCCTTTAAATCGGCTAAAACAGCCTTGTCCACCGAGTTATCCACCTGTTTCTCTGACTTGTCCACGGATATTTCAGAATCATCCACCGTTTTTATACGACCGCTCTTATGCATAGTCGCCATATCCGAGCTTTCCAATCCTTCCAGTATCTGCCCGGCCCGCAAGATCACTTCCTCCGGGATGCCGGCAAGCCTGGCCACCTGCACGCCGAAGCTCTTATCCGCGCTGCCACGGACGATCTTCCGCAAGAACAGGATATTGTCCCCTATCTCCTTGACGGAGATACGGTAGTTCTTAACGCCGGACAGCTGTCCTTCCAGCTCCGACAGCTCGTGATAATGGGTGGCGAACAGGGCCTTTGCCCCGCAGGTATCCTCGCTGGCAATGTATTCCAGCACCGCCCAGGCAATGGATAGGCCGTCGTAGGTGCTGGTCCCCCGTCCGATCTCGTCCAGGATGAGGAGACTGTCCTTGGTGGCGTTGTTCAGAATGTTCGCCACCTCGCTCATCTCCACCATAAAGGTGCTCTGCCCGGAGGAAAGATCGTCGCTGGCGCCGATACGGGTGAATATCCGGTCCACCAGGCTGATGTGGGCCGCCTCTGCCGGAACGAAGGCCCCCATATGGGCCATGAGCGTGATCAGAGCCACCATGCGCATATAGGTGCTCTTTCCGGCCATGTTGGGGCCGGTGATGATGAGGAGTCGATTCTCCGCCCGATCCAGCAGCACGTCGTTGGGGATGAACCCATCCTGCAACGAGCGCTCCACGATGGGATGACGGCCGTTGCGGATGGAAATGACCCCGTCCTCCCCCATCTCGGGGCGAACGTAGCGGTTCGTCACCGCCACCTGAGCGAAGGCGGCGTACACGTCCAGGCGGGAAATGAGCTGGGCGTTTTTTTCAAGGCGCTCCAACTGTGGGACCAGGGTGGTTTTGACTTGATCGTACAGCTCCGCTTCCAGCTTGATAAGGCGCTCGTTGGCGGTAAGAATGCGATTTTCGATGTCCTTCAGTTCGGGCGTGATATATCGCTCGGCGTTGGTCAGCGTCTGCTTGCGCTGGTAGTAGTAAGGCACCTGGTCCACATAGGATTTGGTCACCTCCAGGAAGTACCCGAAGACCTTGTTGTAGCCGATGCGCAGGTTTTTGATGCCGCTGCTCTCCCGTTCCCGGGTCAGCACGTCGTCCAACCATTTTTTCGCATTGCCGGAGATGTCCCGAAGCTCATCCACCTCCTCGTTGTACCCAGAACGGATCACGCCGCCTTCCTTTAGGTTGGCGGCAGGATCGTCGTCAATGGCCCGGTCGATGAGGTCCACGGTGTCCTCCATCCGATCCAGCTCCTGCCGGATATGGACGATATCCCCCGCCACGCAGTCGGAAAGGACCTCCTGCATGGGGCCGATCTGCCGCAGGGAGCGAGCCAAGGCCAGACAATCCCGGGGATTGACGGTCCCATAGGCGATCTTGGAACAAAGACGCTCGATATCGTAGACCTTGTCCAAATGGTCCCGGAGCTTCGTGCGCAAGACCGTATTCTCGTACAACTCCTCCACCGCATCCTGCCGTGTCTCGATGGCAGAAAGGGATTGCAGAGGGCAATCGATCCAGTTGTGGAGCATCCGACGGCCCATGGCGGTCTTCGTGACGTCCAGCAGGTACAGCAGGGTGTTCTTCCCACCCACACCGGTCCGGATCCCCTCCGTGAGCTCCAGGTTGCGCCGGGTGTTGATGTCCAGCTGCATATATTCCGAACGGCTGACCACCACAATGCGGCGGATATGGTCGAGCCCGTTCTTCTGGGTGTCCTCCAAATACTGCATGAGCCCGCCGGCGGCACAGATGGCCAGCGGCAGATCGGCACATCCGAAGCCGTCCAGGCTGGATACGTCGAATTGTTTTTTCAGCACCTCCGTAGCCCGGCTGAGCTGGAACACGCTGTCCGGCAGTTTCTCCAGATAGCAAAGGTTCTGTATCCGCTTTTTTAGGTATTCCTGCTCGAAAAGGGGGCCGTTGGCCACGCATTCCGTGGGCGCGATGCGGGTGATCTCGTCGATCAGGGCGTTCTCCTTGGACTGGTCCCGGATCTCCCCCGCCTTGAATTCACCGGTGGACACGTCCGCATAGGCGTATCCGTATCCGTTCCTCGCTGCGTAGACGGACAAAAGATAGTTGTTCTTCCCCGCATCCAGCAGCTTCTCCTCGATGACCGTGCCGGGGGTGATGACTCGGATCACGGCCCGGTCCACGAGCCCCTTGGCCAGAGCCGGGTCCTCCATCTGCTCGCAGATGGCCACCTTATATCCCCGGCTGATGAGCCGCTGCACATAGGTGTCCACGCTGTGGTAGGGCACGCCGCACATGGGCGCCCGCTCCTTCAGACCGCAATCCCGGCCCGTCAGCGTCAGCTCCATGATCTTGCTGCCCTCTATGGCGTCCTCAAAGAACATTTCATAAAAGTCACCCAGCCGATAGAACAGGAAGCAGTCGGGATACTGCTCCTTCATCTGCAGATAGTGACGCATCATGGGCGACATGCCCTCTACGATCTTCATGCTTCCCCGTCTTTCTGTTCCGGTTTAGCGGCGCAGGCCTCGACGCAGCTTCTGCAATCTCCGCCGCAGGAGAAGGTTACGGTGCCTTTGGCGGCAGCCAGGTACTCGTTCATGGCTTTGTTGGCGGCCTGCAGCTCCAGGATCTTAGGATTCTGGCTGAGCAGGAAGCCGATATAATCCATATCGTTGCTGAGCTGAATCGCCTCGTCAGCATCGAACCCCTCGGTTTCGATGAGCTTTTCAAGGCGCTTGTTGCCCTCCTCATATTCCTTCACCATCTCCGACAGTTCCGTATCGTCGTTGACGGCTCGCCGTGCCTTCATATAGCGATGGATCTCATCGGCAGCCAGCACGTCCAGCATCCCTTTTTTCTTTTCTTCCATATTCTTACTCCATTCTTCCCAACAGGGAGTTCCGCGCGCATTCCGTGACGGTCACGGTTTGATAGGTGCCCAGCAGCCTTTCGTCGCCGGGGAAATAGACCATTTTGAAGGTGTCCAGCTTGCCGAATAGGATGGTCTGCTGCCGTCGGTCAAAGCCTTCGATCAGCACCTCTCCCCTGTGTCCCAGGTATTTTTGGTTGTTCTCGGCGGTCTTTCTGGCCTGCAGGTCGTTGAGCCGCTTCAGCCGCTCCTTTTTGACCGGCTCAGGTATCTGGTCCGCTGCCTCCGCCGCACGGGTGCCCTTGCGAGGGGAATACTTGAAGGTGAAGGCGGCGGCGTAGCCCACCTGGTCCATAAGGGACAGGGTATCCTCAAAATCCCTGTCGGTTTCCCCGGGAAAACCGACGATCACATCGGTGGTGAGCTCGATATCCGGCACCGTGCGCCGCAAGTCCTCCACCAGCTTCAGATACCCTTCCCGGGTGTAACGCCGGTTCATTCGCTCCAGGATGGCGGTGCTGCCGGACTGGACGGGCAGGTGCATGTGGTGACAGACCTTGTCGTTTTCCGCGATGGCCGCCATGAGCCGAGGCGACAGATCCTTGGGGTGACTGGACATATACCGGATGCGTCGGATGCCGTCCACCCCGTTCGCCGCCTTCAGCAGGTCCGCAAAATCCACGTCCATGCCCTTGCCGTAGGAGTTCACGTTCTGTCCCAACAGGGTCACCTCCGTGATCCCCTGCTCCGCCAGGGCGCGGACCTCGCCGACTACCTCGGAAAGCTCTCTGGACCGCTCCCGGCCACGCACATAAGGCACGATGCAGTAGGAGCAGAAGTTATCGCAGCCAAAGGTGATGTTCACGAAGGCCGAGAAGGGATTGGACCGCCGGGCAGGCAGCCCTTCACAGATGGCGAAACCCTCCTCCTCCGTGAGGATGAGCCGCTCGCCGTTTAGGGCGCTCAGCATCAGCTCCGGCAGCCGCCACAGCACGTTGGTGCCGAAGACGAAATTCACGAAGGGGAACCGACGCATGACCTTTTTCGCCACGTCGGCCTGCTGCATCATACAGCCGCAGATGCCGATGATGAGCTCCTCCTCCCCGTCCTTGCGCTCCTTCAGGGCGCCGATGTTGGCGAGAAGCCTCTTTTCGGCGTGGTCCCGAACGCAGCAGGTGTTGAACAGAATTACGTTGGCGGTATCCTTCGTTTCAGCGGGGAGATACCCCATCCGCTGCAAAAGTCCTGCGATGGTCTCGGAGTCGCGCACGTTCATCTGACAGCCATAGGTCTCGATATAATATGTCTTTTTCTGACCCCGGACCCGGTCAAGGACCTCCTGGGCCATGCCTTGCTGCAGCTCTATTCGATTCGGTTCGATCAGTTTTGCCTGCATCCACATACTTCTCCAATTTAATCGACTGTATTATAGCGTACTTTCGCCCCGGCGACAACATTATTTTTTGTTCCCCTTGTACAACCGACGGTTCGATGATACTATGGGTACATAAAGGAGGTATCTGTCATGTTTTTCGAGAACAAAGCCTATATTGCCAGCGCAAACGGGAAGAAGATATATCTGCTGCCTGAGATGGCCAACCGCCACGGTCTCATCACCGGCGCCACCGGCACGGGCAAGACCGTGACCATGAAGGTCCTGGCGGAGAGCTTTTCCGACATGGGGGTCCCCGTGTTCCTGGCGGACGTGAAGGGCGACGTGTCGGGGCTTGCCGAGCCTGGAGTGGATTCGGAAAACATGCAGAAACGGATCGATCGCTTCGACCTCAAGAAGGTTTGGAGCTATCGGGAATATCCCGTGGCCTTCTGGGACATTTTCGGGGAGAAGGGCATCCCCGTCCGCATCAAGGTGTCGGACATGGGCCCCCTCATGTTCTCCCGTTTGCTGGGCCTTACAGAGGTCCAGACGGGGGTTCTGCACATCGTCTACCGGGTGGCGGACGACAACGGCCTGGAACTCATCGATCTGAAGGACTTGCGGGCCATGCTCACCTACGTTTCTGACAATAGGGGTAGCCTGGTCACCACCTACGGGAACGTAACGCCCCAGAGCATCGGTGCCATTCAGCGGGCGCTGCTTCGATTGGAGGACGAGGGCGGCAATATCTTCTTTGGCGAGCCCTCTATCTCCATCGCCGATTTGCTGCGGGTGGATGAGGACGGCCACGGCATGCTGAACATCCTGGACAGCACCAAGCTCATCCAGAGCCCCCTCGTCTACAGCACCTTCCTCATCTGGCTGGTGTCGGAGTTGTTCGAGCGCTTACCCGAGGTGGGCGACCCGGAGAAGCCCAAGGCGGTGTTCTTCTTCGACGAAGCCCACCTGCTCTTCCAGAACGCGCCTAAGGCGTTCCTCGAAAAGATCGTGCAGCTGGTGAAGCTGATCCGGTCCAAAGGCGTGGGCATCTACTTTGTGAGCCAAAGTCCCTCCGACATCCCAAACGACGTGCTTGCCCAGCTCAGCAACCGGATCCAGCACGGGCTGCGGGCCTATACCCCCGCCGAAATGAAGGCAGTAAAGGCGGCGGCCAACTCCTTTAGGACCAATCCCGAGCTGGACACGGAAAAGGAGATATTGAGCCTGGGCACCGGCGAAGCCCTCGTCTCCCTCCTTGACGAAAAGGGCATCCCCGCCATGGTGGAGCGCTCCAACATCCTGCCGCCCCAAAGCTTGATGGCCCCGGCTCAGGAACAGACCCGGCAACAGGTACTGGAAAAGGACCCCCTCTACCCCATCTATCTGGATGCGGTGGACCGGTATTCCGCCTATGAGAAGCTGAAGGAGGAAGCAGACGCAAGAGAGCAGGCGGCCCTGGCGGAAGCGGAGCAGAAGGCCGCTGAAAAGCAGGTAGCGGAGCAAAAGAAAGTAGCTGCCTCCTCAAAAAAGAAGCAGCAAAGTGCCGTTGGAAAGGCGGCCAAGAAGGTGGCGAAATCCGCCACCAACTCCATCCTGAACAAGGTCGGGCGCAAGCTTGGAAAGGCCATCGCCAGGGGGCTGTTCGGGAATTGGCTATAAGAGTCTGAATCTGAAACCATCCTTAGAATATAAAAGCAGAGTTCACATCGACTCTGCTTTTTGCTGCAAAAAATACTGATACTTTATGTCATCCTGGCCGTTCGTAGCATCGGATGTAAATCCAACCTTTTCAAAAGTCTTCCGTGACGCTCGATTGTTCGAAAAAACGATCGCAGTGGCTTTTTCGATCTTATGACCAATGATTAATTTTCCATTAGAAAGGAGCTCGCGAAGCAGCAACGTACCATATCCTCTGCCACGCATTTCGGGTCTAACAAGCAGCTCCATGATGTGAAAATTGCCCTCATGCAAACAAAACGCGATGATTGCAAATGGTGTTCCGACCTCATAAACGACTTTGCACCAATAGTCGATGCCTATGTTCATTTTGCCGTCAGTTTTCTGGAGCTAACATGTGCGGGAAACAGGACTTGATTCGCGCCTGCGCCCTTCAAGTCCTGTTCCATTCCATGCAACAAAAAACAGAGTCCGGATGGACTCTGTTTTTTGTTGGTGCGGGAAACAGGACTTGAACCTGCATGAAATCGCTTTCACACGGACCTGAACCGTGCGCGTCTGCCAATTCCGCCATTCCCGCATATTGGTGGATGGGGGTGGATTCGAACCACCGAAGTCTGTGACAACAGATTTACAGTCTGCTCCCTTTGGCCACTCGGGAACCCATCCATGTATCAAGCTGTCAAGGTTTGGAGCTGGTGAAAGGAGTCGAACCTTCAACCTACTGATTACAAATCAGTTGCTCTGCCATTGAGCTACACCAGCGAGCTGGTGAGCCGTTCTCTCGGAGAAAGTGGCGACCCGGAGGGGGCTCGAACCCCTGACCTCCAGCGTGACAGGCTGGCGTACTAACCAACTGTACTACCGGGCCGCGTGGTGGGCCTTCAGGGACTTGAACCCCGGACCGATCGGTTATGAGCCGACTGCTCTGACCAACTGAGCTAAAGGCCCTCAATCAATTCCCGGAAGGAAATGGTGACCCCGAGGAGAATCGAACTCCTGTTACCGCCGTGAAAGGGCGATGTCTTAACCGCTTGACCACGGGGCCACACCTGGTCGGGGTGAGAGGATTTGAACCTCCGGCCCCATGCTCCCAAAGCACGTGCGCTACCGGACTGCGCCACACCCCGTAAAGCGCCACGCTGCTTTTCGCGACTTGACAAATATACAACATCGAACAGGAATTGTCAATAGCTTTTTTGAAATAATGTCCCCTTCGATAGGCCATATCCCCGCATCGGTTTGGGATGCGGAGATATGGCGTTTGCCTGTGTCAGTCGTTCAGTGCATCTCGACGTTCCTGAAGCTTTTGGAGCATGTCCTCCCCCGCCTGGAGCTTGCGGCGCTCCTCGTTAACCACGGCTTCAGGGGCCTTGGAGACGAATTTCTCGTTGCTGAGCTTGCCCTTGGCCCGGGCGATGTCGCCCTTCACACGCTCGATCTCCTTGTCGATGCGCTCCCGTTCCTTGTCGAGGTCCACCAGGGAAGCCAGGGGGATGAACGCCTCCGCCTTCTCGGAAACGATGTGCACGTCGCTCTTGAGGACCTGGCCACGCTCAGACTGGATGGAGGTCTTCTCCACCCCGGCCAGCTTCAGGAGGTACCCCTCCGCCCCCTCCAGGGCCTTGGGATCGGCGCAGACGATCCGCGCCTCGATCCGCTGGGCGGGCGGCACCTTGAGATCGGCCCGGATGTTGCGGATGTTCCGCACCAGGTCCATGATGGTCTCCATGGTGTCGCACTCCCGGGCGTAAAGCTGCCCCTCCTGGGCCTTGGGCCAGGCGCAGAGCATGATGGTCTCCTCGTGGCCGGGCAGCTGTTGGTAGAGCTCCTCGGTGATGAAGGGCATGAAGGGATGCAGCAGCTTCATGGACGTGCCCAAGACCTGTATGAGCACGGCGGCCACGTTCTCCTTCCGGGCGGCATCGTCACCGTACAGGGCGGACTTAGCCATTTCGATGTACCAGTCGCAGAACTCGGCCCAGATGAAATCGTAGATCTTCTCCGCTGCCAGATTCAGCTCGTAGGCGTCCAGGTTATCCGTCACCTCCCGAGTGATCTCGTTAAGGCGGGACAGGATCCACTTGTCCGCGGTGTCCAAAAGCTCCTCCCGGATGGTGGGCTGAGCGTCCTCGGGGATGTTCATCAGCACGAAGCGGGCGGCGTTATACACCTTGTTGCAGAAGTTCCGGGCGGATTCCACCTTCTCCCAGTAGAAGCGCATATCGTTGCCGGCGGAATTGCCGGTGACCAGCGAGAAGCGCAGGGGGTCGGCGCCGTACTTTTCGATGATCTCCAGGGGGTCGATGCCGTTGCCCAGAGATTTGCTCATCTTCCGGCCCAGGCTGTCTCGCACGAGGCCGTGGATGTACACGTTCTCAAAGGGGGGCTTTTTCATGACCTCCATGCCGAAGGTGATCATGCGGCTCACCCAGAAGGTGATGATGTCGTAACCGGTCACCAGCGTCGTGGTGGGATAGAAATAGCTGAGTTCCTCCGTCTTCTCCGGCCAGCCCAGAGTGGAAAAAGGCCACAGGCCCGAGGAGAACCAGGTGTCCAGCACGTCCTCGTCCTGCCGAAGCTTGCCGCCGCAGTTGGGGCACTTCTCGGGGGCTTCCTCCTCGCAGAACACGCCGCCGCAGTCGTCGCAGTAATAGACGGGGATCCGATGGCCCCACCAGAGCTGGCGGGAGATGCACCAGTCCCGGATGTTCTCCATCCAGTTGAAATAGGGCTTGGAGAACCGCTCGGGGATGAACTTCACCTGCCCGGAGCGCACCGCCTCCAAAGCAGGTTCCGTCAGGGGCTTCATGTCCACGAACCATTGCTTGGACACGATGGTCTCGATGGTGGTGTGGCAGCGATAGCATGTCCCCACGTTGTGGGTATAGTCCTCGATCTTCACCAGATTCCCGCTCTTTTCCAGGTCCGCCACGATGTTCTTCCGGCACTCGAAGCGCTCCTGGCCGCAGTATTGGCCGCCGTTCTCGTTGATGTAGCCCTTTTCGTCGAACACCTTGAGGATGGGCAAATTATGCCGCTGCCCCACCTCGAAGTCGTTGGGGTCGTGGGCAGGCGTGATCTTCACGGCGCCGGTGCCGAATTCCATCTCGCAGTACTCGTCTCCCACGATGGGGATCTCCCGATTCACGAGAGGCAGGATCACCGTTTTGCCGATGATGCCCTTATACCGCTCGTCCTCCGGGTTCACGGCGATGGCTGTATCGCCCAGCATGGTCTCCGGCCGGGTGGTGGCCACGGTGATGGAATAGGACTTGTCTGGGGCGTCGTAGCGGATATGCCAGAGATGGCTCTGCTGGGTCTCATATTCCACCTCGGCGTCGGAAAGGGCGGTTTTGCAGTCAGGGCACCAGTTGATGATCCGATCGCCCCGATAGATGAGCTTCTTGTCGTAGAGGGACTTGAAGACCTTGACCACGGCCTTGTTGCAGCCTTCGTCCATTGTGAACCGTTCCCGCTCCCAGTCGCAGGAGGAGCCCATTTTGCGAAGCTGCTTGACGATGGTGGAGCCGTACTCGGCCCGCCACTGCCAGGCCCGCTTCAAAAAGCCTTCCCGGCCGATGTCCTTCTTGGTAAGGCCTTCCTCCGCCAGGGCTTCCACGATCTTCACCTCCGTGGCGATGGAGGCGTGGTCCGTGCCCGGGAGCCACAGCATCTCGTAGCCGGACATGCGCTTGTAGCGGGCGATGGCGTCCTGGAGGGTGTTGTCCAGGGCGTGGCCCATGTGAAGTTTGCCCGTTATGTTGGGGGGTGGGATCACGATGGTGAAGGGCACCTTGTCGGGGTTGGGTTTAGCATGGAAGTACCCGTTCTTCTCCCATTTTTCGTACCATTTGCTCTCCACGATCTGATGATCGTAGGTCTTCGGCATGTCTTTCATTGCTTTACTCTCCTCTATATAACAAATCGCCCGCCTTCGTCAAAGGACGAAGCGGGCGCTCGCGGTACCACCTTTGTTAAACAGGGTCTCCCCCGTTTCCCTCATAGCCATAACGCAGCGTCTGCGTGCAACACTACGCGCCTTCCGGCTCTCGCGTCGCAGGGCTAAAAAGCGACCTTCCACCCGATCTTCCACAGCGCCCTTGCAGCACGTCGAGCGCCTCTCTGAGAGGAAATCCAGTGTACTCCTCTTTCTCACAGCCCATATTTGCGTTAATTTTACTCCCCGTCCTTAGCTTTGTCAACCTTGTTTTTGGTACATATGGACCATATATTCTTTCAAGGCTTCATATGGCGCCGGTCCCGCGGCCAAATAGTCCCGCAGAAACTGCTCCTCAGACCCGCATCCGGCATCCAGAGCCGCCTGACAGATGTCCAAGTAACACCAGTACCCATAGGAGGAAACGAGGCATTCGAAGGGATCGAACATAGCCCTGTCGTACAGATACTCGGTAAAGGACGATGCGCCCCAGCTTTCTAAATAGGCGGCAAGGCTCTTCGGCGTGTACCCGTAATAATGGATCAGAAGGGCGGAGATACCGGTCAAGGTCACGTCCAGCATCTCCTCGTACCATCGGTACTGCACGTACTCCAAACCAAAGTCGTCCAGATAGGGAACGATCCCATAGGCGGCATGGATCGCTATGCCGGCAAGATACCCCTCCGGCGCGCTATTCCATCTGGAATGCTGCTCCACGGGCGCATGAGCACCATAGGCTTTGAGGAACGCCATGCCCGGATAGCCGTAGAAGGCGAGCTCAAATAGATCCTTCCCCTTCCCCGCCTGCTCTATGGGCAGATCGGGAAGCCTGGCGCCATCAGGCAAGGGACAAAGGGTTTCGGTAAATGCATGGAGGAACCGCATATCCTCGGCAGCGCTGCCAAAGGAAAGCTTCTCCTGTTTTCTGGCCGCTTCCGGGTCCGCCTGCAGCGCCGCGCCAAGAGCGTAGGCTTCCGTCTGCGCCAGGGATTCCAGCGCTTCCAGCAGCTTGCGCGGTACGACGGGCTCCCCTATGTATCGGGAAAGGGCCGCCTTGTAATCGTTCGCCCCATCTGCATCCAGGGAGAAGAAGGGCTCCGTCCGTTCCGCCGAAGATTTGATATGCTTGACCAGGGAACCAACCGCCGTTGTATAGGCGGAGATGGGCAGGGCCTCTCCCTCCCCGGCGCAGCGGGCATAGGCGGCGGAAAGGGCATCCAGCGTATCGCGAGACGTGAGCTCATTTAGGGCGGCCGCAGTCTTGTCCCGCCTGTCGGCGGTCAGGGTACGCCCCTGCTCCTGAAGATGGAGAAAGGCATCGTCCAAGGCCTTCGCCTGTTCGACGATATCGGAAAACGCGGAGGAAAAAGCGGCTTTCGACAGGTTCCCGCTTGATAAAAGCGCTTTCACCGAAGATAGCAAAGGCTCTCCGTCATGAGAGAGCAGCTCCTCCCCAAAGGCAGCCTCCCCCGTCCTTGGCGCGAAGGTGGGCAGAGGCGGCTCCGTGGGCGCCTGGGTAGGCACCGTCGTGGGCGTGTTCTCCACAGGCGAAGGCGTGGAGGAGGGCACGGCGGTCGAAGCCGTTTCCACCGTCGCAGTCGGAGCAATCACTTCCCGTCCGCAGCCTAACAGAAGCAGCAAGGCCATCAACCCGCACAGTAAACGTCTCATAGCGCCTCCTCCCCGGGATACGAAAGGGATCCCGGATAGCCCAGCCGCTTCAAAGCGCGCTGCATGTCCTCCGGCAGAGGCGCCTGAAAGACCATATGCTCCCCCGTTTTGGGATGGGTGAACTGCAGCCGCCATCCGTGGAGGGCCTGCCCCTCCATGCCCAGATCATTTTTACCGCTGGAATAGACGCTATCCCCCACCAGAGGATGATGAATATGGGCCATATGGACCCGGATCTGATGGGTCCGGCCCGTCTCCAGCTCCAGGGAGAGCAGCGTCACCGATGAAAACCGATACAGCACCCGAAAATGGGTCACGGCACGGCGTCCGTTTGGCACCACGGCCATGCGCTTGCGTTCCGTGGGATGCCGGCCGATGGGCGCATCCACCGTGCCCGTATCCTCCCTGATATTCCCGGCCACGAGAGCGATATAGCTGCGATGGGCGGAATGGTCGGCAAACTGGCGGGCAAGGCCCTCGTGGGCCATGTCGTTCTTCGCCACCACCAGCAGGCCGCTGGTCATCTTGTCGATCCGATGGACGATGCCGGGCCGGGCCTCCCCGCCGATGATGGAAAGGCCGTCGAAATGATAGAGCAGAGCGTTGACCAGGGTCCCGCTTTCATTGCCCACCGCCGGATGGACCACCATGCCCCGCGGCTTGTTGATCACGCACAGGTCCTCATCCTCGTATAGGATATCGAGAGGGATATCCTCGGGCACAAGTTCCACGGGCTTCGCCTCCGGCAGAACGTACCGCACCGCATCGCCGGGCTTTACCCCGTCGCTTTGGCGGCAGGGGCGGTCATTGAGGGTGACGAGCCCCTCCTCTATCAGCGCTTGCGCTCGGGAACGGGACAGCTCCGTCATCTCTGAAAGACACAGATCCAGCCGCCGATACGCTTTTTCCGCGATGAACAGCTCTTCGCTATTCATGCTCGGCACCCTGAACCGGCTTCTTGGAGAAGCAGGTCCCCAAAAGATCGAATGTGGTCTTTCCAGACTTCACAAAGAAGGTCTCCAGGATCAGGAGACAGGCCGCGATGGTAATGGCGCTGTCCGCCACGTTGAACACGGGGAAGTTGATGAGGCTGAAATAGATCATATCCCGCACGTAGCCGAGGAACAACCTATCGATCAGGTTCCCCACGGCGCCGGAAAAGAGCAACACCAAGATGATCCGCGTCAACAGGGACATGTCCCGCCTCTTTCGAATATAAAACCAGAGCATGATGCCAAGGAAAAGGAAGGTGGCGATCAAAAAGACGATCCGCCATCCCTGCATAAGGCCCCAAACCGCGCCGCGGTTTTCCAAATAGGTGAGTTCCAGCGCGCCGGGGATCAGCACCAGGGGCTTTGCGCGAAGGACGCTGTGCGCCCATAGTTTCGTCCCCTGATCCAGGATCAGTATCAATGCCGCCAATAGTACTTCCATGTCAATCCTCTCCGCCCGGCTTCACCAAATCCGGGTACAGTTTTCCGTACAGTCCCCTGGCGCTTTGGACCCGGCCCACGTATTTGTTGGTTTCGGGATACGGGATGTACATCAGGGAACCGTCCTCCTTGGTGCCGTACTGTTTCAGCCATTGCCGGGTCCGGCCGGGGCCCGCGTTGTAGGCCGCCAAAGCTACGCTTTCGTTCTTGAATTCGTCCAGAAGCTTTCGAAGATAGCAGCAGCCCAGACGGATATTCAGCTCCGGCTCCGACAGCATGCTCTCCGTGATCCCCTCCAAACCCAGCAGCTCCGCCTCCTCCAGGCCGGTAGTCGGCATAAGCTGCATCAAGCCGAGGGCGCCCACGTTGCTCTTGGCCTGAGGGCGAAAACCGCTCTCCGTGAAGATCACGCCGCAAACCAGATAGGGATCCAGCTCAAACTCCTTGGAGGAGGTCAATATTTGCTCCCGATAATCCAGCTTGTACTTCGACCGGATCAGCGCCGGACGGGCATAGAGAAAGTAACCGGCCAGCAGCGCTGTAAGAAGCACCAGCGCCAGGATGGTACAAATCAATTTATGCTCATCGATCCATCGTTTCCATGAGTTCATCGAATACTTTCCTCGTCCTCGCTTCCAATTCCTCGAAGGTTCCGTTGTTGGAAATCACGTAATCCGCCCGCCTGACCTTTTCCCGATCCGGCATCTGGGATCGGATGCGACGCAGCGCCTCCGCTCGAGTGGCCCCGTCCCGCATGCGGATCCGCTGGATCCGCAATTTTTGACTGGCCGTGACCACCACAGTCCTTGCTACGTCGGCGTCATACCCGGATTCGAACAGCAGCGGCACGTCCCACACGATGAGCCGCCCGGGGTCCTGGTCAAAGACAGCCTCCGATGCAGCGCGCATCCGTTGACGCACATAGGGGTGAATGATGCCGTTCAAGGTCGCCAAGGCCTTCTCGTTTGAGAAGACGATCCCGGCCACCTTCTTTCGATCCACCGTCCCGTCCGGGCACAGGATGTCCTGTCCAAAGGCGTCCACCGTCTGCTCATAACAGATGGTGCCCGGATCCAGGGCACGGCGGGAGATCTCATCCGCATCCGCTAAAAAGCAGCCCCAGCCCCGCAGCAGCTCTGCCACGGTGGACTTCCCAGAGGCGATCCCTCCCGTCAGGCCGATGGGTGCATAGGCGCTCATTTCGTATCGAACCAGCTGTTGCCCCGAGCTGCCTCCGCGATAAGCTTTACCTTCAGTTGGGCAACGTTCTCCATGCAGGATTCCATCAGGTCCGCGACGGCTTTTGCCTCATCTGCCGGTGCGTCCACGATCAGCTCGTCGTGGATCTGGAGCACCAGCCGGCCCTTGAGCCCGGCTTCCCGCAAAGCCCGTTCCACCCGGACCATGGCGATCTTGATGATGTCGGCCGCGCTGCCCTGGATGGGCATGTTCATGGCCACCCGCTCTCCGAAGCTGCGGGTGTTGTAGTTGCCGCTTTTGAGCTCCGGCATGGGGCGACGCCGGCCGTAGATGGTTTCGGCATAGCCCAGCTCCTTGGCCGCGGCCACGGTGTTCTTCATGTATGCCTGCACACCGGGATACCGCTCGAAGTACCGACGGATGTAGCTGCCGGCAGTCTTGACGGGGATGCCCAAATTTTGAGCGAGGCCAAAGTCGGATATCCCGTACACGATGCCGAAATTGACGGCCTTCGCAGCGCTGCGCTGCTCCTTGGTCACTTCCTCGAAGGGGGTGTGGAACACCTCAGCCGCCGTGCGCCGATGGATGTCCGCCCCGGAGTTGAAGGCGTCGATCAGATTTTCGTCGCCGCTGATGTGGGCGAGGAGCCTAAGCTCGATCTGGGAATAGTCCGCACCCACCAGCACGTTTCCCGGGGAGGCCACGAAGGCCTTGCGGATCTCCCGTCCCTCCGCGGTGCGGACCGGGATATTCTGCAGATTGGGCTCAGCGCTGGAGATGCGGCCCGTGGCGGTCACGCACTGCTTGAAGCTGGTGTGGACCCGGCCGTCCGTCCCGATGCTCTTGAGCAGCCCCTCCACGAAGGTGGCGTCCACCTTGGCCACGAACCGATAGTCCATGATGAGCGGCACGATGGGATGCCTGTCCTTCAGGGCCTCCAGGGTATCGCTGTCCGTGGAGTAGCCGGATTTGATCTTCTTTTGGGGCGGAAGGCCCAGTTTTTCAAAGAGGACGGTACCCAGCTGCTTGGTGGACAGGATGTTGAACCGCTCCCCTGCCAACTCGTATATCCGTTCGGTCAGCTCGGCTTGCCGCTTCGAGAAGGATTCGTGGAGCTGGGAAAGCACCGCTCTATCCAGGGCAAATCCCTCCGACTCCATGTGAAAGAGAACGTCCGAAAGAGGCATCTCCACCTCGTCGTAGAGAAACCGCATGCCATTGTCGTTGAGCTCCCGCTCCATTCGCTCTCGAAGGGGGAACAGGAGCCCCGCCGTAGGGGTTTTGCTGTTTAACCGCTCGTAGCAGAGGGCGGCAAAGCTGTCCACCGGGTGGTTGCTGTTGAGCAGATAGTCGGCGATCATGGCGTCGAACAGGATGGGCCGCGCCTCGATCCCATCCTCCTGCCAGGCATGGAGCAGCGCCTTCTTATCGAAGGTCAGCACATCTTGGCGCGCGCCATGGAACAGCGCCTCCATCAGCTCCTTTCGGGTGACGGGCTCGTCAAACAGGGTCTCCCCCAAGAGCACCGAATAGGAGGTCTCCTCGTCGTAGGCAAAGGAAAAGCCCGGGGAAATGATCAAAGCGAGGGTGCTTGCCCGTTCATGAGCAAGAGCAATCTCTTTGACCTGTTTTAGGGTCGTCAGCTCCACGATCTCGCGGGGGGCAGCTTTCGTCTCTGGCTTCTTCTCCTCGCTCTCCGGCAGGCGGGACAGGATGCTCCTTAGCCCCAGCCGCTCCAGGGTATCCCGAGCCCCGGAAAGTTTTTCCTTGGAGAACAGGCAATCCTGCAGAGAGATCTCCACCGGGGCAGCGGTCTCGATGGTGCCCAGCCAGTAGCTTAGGCGGGCGGAGGCTTCGTTTTCCCGCACCCGCTCCCCCAGCTTCCCCTTGATCTCGTCCTGATGGGCATACACCCCGTTTAGATCGCCGTAGCTTTCCAGCAGCTTCAGAGCCGTCTTCTCCCCCACGCCAGGCACGCCCGGGATGTTGTCGGAGGAATCCCCCATGAGGGCCTTCAGGTCCTTCATATGGTCCGGTGTGAGCCCATAGGCTTCCTTCAAGGTTTCTGGGTCATATTCCACCGTATCCGTGATGCCCTTTTTCGTGAGCAGCACATGGGTATGGTCCGTGGTGAGCTGCAAGGCGTCCCGATCCCCGGTCACCAGCAGCGCGTTTAATCCAGCCCGCTCGGCCCGGCGGGACAGGGTTCCCAAGATGTCGTCCGCCTCATAGGAGGGACACTCCACCACGGCGATCCCCATCTCCCGCAAAATGTCCTTCAGAATGGGCATCTGGGTCCGAAGATCGTCCGGCGTTGGCCGACGGCCGGCCTTGTATTCGTCATATTTGAGATGGCGGAAGGTGGGCCCGTGTACATCGAAGGCCACGGCCATATGGCTGGGTTCCCGATCCACCAGCTTGAGAAGCATGCCCAAAAAGCCGTAGAGGGCGCCGGTTGGCGTGCCGTCTCGGCTGGACATAGGCGTCTGCAGGGCGAAGAAGGCCCGATACATCAAGCTGTTTCCGTCGATGACGATGAAGGGATGCTCCATGCTCACTCCTTTACGATGGCATACACGAGGGGCGCCGACGCCGGCTTTTCCGAAGAGATGGTCATGCTCTCGTGGAGCAGGGCGACGGCCTCTTCAAGATGGGTCTCATCGTTCACATACAAGGTGCAGAAGGGCTCTCCGGTGGACAGCCGATCTCCCACCCGCCTATGCATGATGAGGCCCACGGCGGGGTCGATCGTATCCTCCTTTTTGGCGCGGCCCGCCCCCAGCATCTGGGAGGCGATACCGATCTTCTCCGCCTCTAAACCGGCAAGGAAGCCATCCTGCAGGGGATAAACCTCCACCAGACGATTTACCCGACAAAGCTCCTTGATCCGTTCCGCGTCGATATAGGCAGGGTCGCCGCCCAGGGCAGCGATCATTTGGCGAAGCTTTTCCAAACCTGCGCCGCTGCGAAGGGCCTGCAAAAGCTTTTCCTTCCCCTCCTCCTCGGTGGAAGCAAGGTTGCTGAGCAGGAGCATATGGGCGCCCAGAAGCAAGCTCACCTGGACCAACGGTTCCTCCTCCGGGACCAGGCCGGAGAGCACGTTCACCGCCTCCTGGACCTCCAGGGCATTGCCCACGGCGAGGCCAAGCGGCTGGTTCATATCGGTGATGATGGCCTCGCACCGGCGTCCCAAATGGTCCCCGATGCGGACCATCAGGGAAGCCAGCTTCTTTGCGTCCTCCACCGTGTGCATGAAGGCGCCGGAGCCCACCTTTACGTCCAGCACGATGGCATCCGCACCGGCGGCCAGCTTCTTGCTCATGATGCTGGAAGCGATGAGGGGCGTGCTGCCGATGGTGGCTGTCACATCCCGCATGGCATAAAGCTTCTTATCGGCAGGGACCAGATTCCCCGATTGGCCGATGACCGCAAGATTGATCCTGCGAACGATGTCCATGAATCGATCCAGGGGCTGCTCGATGTTCACCCCGGGGATGGATTCCAGCTTATCCAGCGTCCCGCCGGTATGACCAAGGCCCCGGCCAGACATCTTGGCAACCGTGCCGCCGCAGGCAGCCACCAGCGGTGCCACGATCAGGGTCGTGGTATCGCCCACGCCGCCGGTGGAGTGTTTATCCACCTTTATCCCTGGCAATGAAGATAAATCCACGGTATCGCCGCTGTGCATCATTACGTCGGTGAGGATGGCAGTCTCCCGATCGGTCATGCCCCGAAACACCACGGCCATCAAAAAGGCGGCCACCTGGTAATCCGGCACCTGGCCCTTCACATAGCCCAGGATGAGCGCTTCGATCTGCTCCCGGTTCAGCTCTTCGCCATCCCGCTTCTTTTCGATAATATCGACGATACGCATGCTGGATCCCTCCTGTCGATGTCTATGGTCTCCGTCTTGATCTGTCCGTCCGGACCGTATTCGGTCAGGATCACCCTGTCATACAGGGGCAGGTACTTAGAAAGAGCGTACAGCTCCTCGATGTCCTCTGTTTTGTCCACACCGCAGGGAGGCACGTCCAGCCCTGTGGCGCAAAGATGGATATCCGTGAATCCCCGTTCCTTTGAAAGGCGTATGGCCTTGCCAAGGCCATAGTCTTCGCACAGAGGCGCGCTTATATCCGGCACGGAGAATCCGTCGATGAGGAGCCTCCGCCCCGGCAGCACACCGAAGAAGCAGAGATGCTTTTCCCCGGTTGCGTCCGGGATCATTTCGGAAAAGATGCGCCCATGCTGGAAGGCGGCCGCCGTATAGACCGCACCCTGGCCGCCTGGGGAAAGGGGCAACATGTTAAGGTATAGCCCGTCGTCGTTTGCATAGAGCTGTTCCATGGCTTTGCGGCACAAGGTCTCCCGTTCCGGATAAGGCAGCTCCCCCTTAGGCAGGATCAGAGCCCTGTGGTGGAAGAGCGCTTTGGGCTTGCTTTCGATGCGGCTCGGGAATAGGCATTCGCCCCCTTCCCGGGGAACGACGGCCCTGTCCGCTGTGATATCCGCAAGAACCTTGGGCTTCGTGTACAGCTCCAAATAGTTTTCCTGGACTGCAGGCTCATACAGGGTGATGGCGCTCATGAGCCGCCCGTCCTGACGCCATAAAAGGCCGTTCTTACGGTTAATGGGGATCTTTTTGGGGCTGATCACGGCGATATAGACGAGCCGGTCTGGATCGAATAGCTCCGCCGACTCCGCCTCCTGCAGCGTGCAGTCCGTCAGGTCCGCATATACCAGGGCAGGCAGCACGTAGGACCAGCACCGCTTCTTGGTCTCCCAGGAAAAATCCTGCACCGGGAACCTGAATCCAATGGGGAATCCGCCCCAATTCATGCCTCTCCCTCCTTTTCCAACCGCGCTCTCTCATTTTCGGCTCGTTCCAGCGCCTCATACAAGCGGCTTTCTTCGTCCTGAAGCTCCCCGAGGCGCACGCACAGCCGCTGCATGTCCTCAAAAGCGCCACGATGCTCCGCGTCAGCGATATCGCTTGCCGCCAAGGATTGAGCTCTTTCGTTTTCCTCTATGGCCCGCTCCGCCTTCTGGACATCCTGCTTGGCGGCGGCCAAGGCAGCTTTGAACTCCTTTTGCCGCTGATAGTAATTGTCCTGATTCACCGAGCGCTGCTTCTCCGGCCGTTGGACTCGGTTCATCCGCAGCCGCTCGAATATCTCGGATCCGTCCTCCTCCGGCTCCACAAAGCCCGTGGGCTCCAGCAGCACCACCCGATCCGCGATGCGCTCCACCAGATACCGGTCGTGGGTCACGATGAGCACCGTTCCGCCGAAGGATTCCAGGGCCCGTTCCAGCACCTCGCAGCTGGCGATGTCGAAATGGTTGGTGGGCTCGTCCAGCAACAACACGTTGACCCCGCCCAACACAAGCTGCAAAAGCTTGATCCTGGCCCGCTCCCCTCCGGAAAGAGCGGAGATCTTTTTATAGATATCGTCCCCTCTAAACAGGAACGCCCCCAGATAGTTCCGCAGCTCCCCTTCCGTGGCATGGGGGAAGGCATCCTGCATCTCTCCCAGGATGGTGTTTTGGGGATCGAAATCGTCGGTGCCCTGCTGGAAGTACCCAAGCCGCACCCCTGCTCCCAGGCGGAAATGGCCTTCCGAGGGCATAAGCTCCCCCGTCAGCACTTTCAAAAAGGTGGACTTGCCGCAGCCGTTGGCCCCCACGAGACAGACGGTCTGCCCCTTCCAAATGAGCAGATTCCCGTGCTTAAACACCTTTTTATCCCCATAGGACACGCCCAGATCCCGCACGTCGATGATCTCGTTGCCGGAAGGCTCCGCGCCCCTGAAATGAAAATGGATGGCCGACGGGTCCTTTTCCGGCGGAACCAATCCCTCCTTGAGCCGTTCGATCTGCTTCTCCTTGGAGGCGATGGTCACATAGTTCCTGGCCTGGTTCCAGCGGCGCTGCTGGGCGATGATGCCCTCGATGCGGCGTATCTCCTTCATGGTCTGCTGATAGCGACGGGCGGCGATCTGTCGCTCGTCCATCTTCAGCTCCACATGGCGGGTGTAGTTGCCCCGGGTGGCGATCAGGTGGCCGTTTTCCAGCTCCAGCACCCGATCCACGGAAGCATCCAAAAAGGCGCGGTCGTGGGAGACCAGCACATAGGCTCCCTTATAGCCGCTCAAAAACTCCTGCAGATAGCATACCGCCGCCACGTCCAGGTTGTTGGTGGGCTCGTCCAGCAGCAGCAGATCCGCCTTACGCAGGATGGCCCGGGCCAGCATAGCCTTCGCCACCTGTCCGCCGCTGAACTGCACGATGGGCTTTATGAGCTCCTCCTCGGTGAAGCCCAGGCCCAGCAAAGCCGACCGGGTCATGTTGCGGAAGGTAAGCCCTCCCTCCCGTTGGAACCGTTCCATGCACCGATCCTGACGCTCGATGAGCCGCTGCCGTTCCTGACCGTCCACCGTTTCCAAGCGGGCGACGATGGTTTCCAGCTCCCTTTCCCAGCTAAGAAGCTCCGCATGGGCTTCCAAGACGAAATCATACAGCGTCACGTCCTGAGAAAGCTGGGGCAGCTGCTCCACGGAGGCCACGGTACACCTTGGGTCGATAGAGATATATCCGGCGTCCGGCGAAACGAGCCCCTGTATCATGTGGACAAGGGTGGACTTTCCGCATCCGTTTACGCCAATAAGGCCGATATGATCCCTCGGCCCGATCTCAAAGGATATGTCGGAAAAAAGAACCCGTTCGGAGAACTCCTTCCGTACCTGTACTACATTCACGATCGCCATACTTTTACAAATGCAGTATAGCACACAATATGGATATTGGGAACCTTTTGCAAAAAATTCAAACTTTGGACATGACGAAAAAGGTCATCTCCTGTATACTGATGCTGAGGAAATGATGCATGAAACACCGTAAACTGCCTTATATACATATCCTGCCTCGTATCCTGATCGGCATCATCGTCATCGGCGCGTTGATCGCCTTGATTTACGTTCCTTTGATCGCCCGAGACGTGTTCACCATCAGTTCCGTTGCCGATATCTCCAGACCGCTTTATTCAGGAGAAGTCACCGCCGTACCGCCTACGCCCACGCCGGCCCCCACCTTTACGCCTACGCCTGCCCCCACCCTCGCCCCTTCCAACGGACCCACGACGCCCCCCTCTGACGTGGTGGTCCTTTCGGTCTATACGACGCTGCGACTGGGCGATGACAACGCGTCCGTCATCAACCTGCAGCAGCGGCTAACGGATCTGGGGTACCTGGATTCTGACATGCCCGGCTCCATATACAACGATTCCATCGCCAGCGCCGTGGTCCTCTTCCAGCGGGCCTGCGAGATGCCCCAGACCGGCATCGCCGACAGCGCCACCCAGACCTCTCTATACGCGGACCACGCCCAGACCTATCGCATCAAACGATCTGACACGGGCACCGACGTGCTGCGACTTCAGCAGAGGCTCTATGAACTCGGATACTATACGGACCGGATCAACGGCTATTTCGGTCCCAATACGGAGCAAGCCGTGATGCGCTTCCAGGCCGTCAACGGGCTCACCGTCAGCGGAGAGCTGGACTACGACGCCTGGGTCATCCTCTATTCGGATGACGCACAGCCCCTGCCCGCTTTGCCCACGGACACGCCCTCCCCCAAGCCTACGCGACGGCCATCGTCCAACCAGACGGCCAAGACAACCACTAAAAAACCAGGGAAGGCTACTCCAAAGGCGACATCTAAGGCCACATCTAAAACAGAAACAAAGGCTACAGGCAAAGCCACCGCCAAGGCTACGCCCAAGCCCACAGAAAAGAAGGCCTCCTCCGGCAAAAAGACCTATTCGAGCCTGGTCGCCGCGGCCCAGGATCAGCTGGGCAAGCCCTATGAGTGGAGTGCGGAAGGCCCGGACGCCTTCGATTGCTCCGGCCTCGTATATTACTGTCTCAAGCAAAGCGGCCACAACGTCAGCCGGCACAACGCCAGCGGATTCTCTCAAACCAAAAGCTGGAAGCTGATCACCTCCATGAAGGATCTGAAGGCCGGCGATCTGGTCTTCTTCAAGAGCGATTCCAGCAACAGCGTGAAACATACCGGCATCTGCATCAGCAACGGTACCATGATTCATGCCTCCTCTTCCAAGGGTAAGGTGGCCAAGAGCAACCTGCATCAGGAATACTGGGAAAGAAACTTTGTTTGCGGACGGAGGCCATCATGAGCTGTGATCTGTGCCCCAGGCAATGCGCCGTGGATCGGCATAGACAAAAAGGCTTTTGCGGCTGCACGGACGGCATGCGCATCGCCCGCATCGGGCTCCATCGCTTCGAGGAGCCCTGTATCTGCGGCACGGGCGGTTCCGGCGGCGTTTTCTTTTCCGGTTGCAACCTAAGATGCGTTTTTTGTCAAAACAAGGTCCTGCAATCCGGGTCCCTGGGCCAGGTCTTTACTCCGGAGGAGTTGGCACAGGCCATGCTCGACCTGGAGAAGATCGGCGCGGAGAACATCAATCTCGTCACCCCCACACCCCATGTGGAGGGCATCATAACGGCTATCGATTTAGCAAAAAGCAAGGGACTGACCCTGCCCATCGTCTACAACACCAACGGATATTTGTCTGTGGATACTGTGGATAAGTTGTCAAAATATGTGGATATCTGGCTCCCAGACTTCAAATATCACGATCAGCGGCTGGCGGACAGGTTTTCCAAGGCGCCCCGATACTTTGAGATCGCGCTCGCTGCTATCGGCCGCATGCTGGAGCATAGCGGACAACTCCTTTTGGATGAAACAGGAAAAGCAAAACAAGGTGTCCTGATTCGACACCTTGTGCTGCCTGCCTGTGTGTACGATACCCGAGACATCCTCTCCGCCATCGCGGCCCATTTCGGAACGGAGACCTATATATCCCTGATGCATCAGTTCACGCCCCAGCCGGACGCCCAGCCGCCCCTCGATCGGCGGCTGACGAAGCGGGAATATGAAAACGCGATCCGGACCTGTCTGGATCTTGGCTTCACCCGGGTCTTCATCCAGGAGGCCCAGTCCGCCACATTCGCCTATACGCCGGAATTCTCCGACGAAGTCACCGTTCAATCCTGATCCTTCAACACCTGGTTCTCCAGAAACCAGGCCACGCCCTCCTCTGCCTGCGCAGGGATGATCCTGTCAGCCACGGCCTGGACGGAGGGCTTTCCGTTTTGTACGCAGCAGCCCACGCCCGCCCATTCGATCATGTCCTGGTCCAGGGTGTTGTCTCCGATGGCCGCGGTTTGCTCCCGCTTCAAACCCAGCGCCTCCGACAGCGCCTTCAAAGCCGAGCCTTTCGTCACGGAAATATCGCCGATCTCGATGAACCCGGGCTTGGATCCCAGGGCATGGAGATGCTTGGGCAGGCGGTCCGCCACCTTCTTTTTGTATAGCTCCTCCTCTTCCGGGGGCGCATAGATCAGCACCTTGGGCACGTTGCTCAAGTCATGCTGGAGCATGTCCACATCCACACGCCAAGGCAGCTTTTGATAGGCGCAGTATTCCTCGGCGAAGGGGGTCATGCGTTGGAAGATCACCTCGTCCCCCTGATAGATCTGTACATGGAGTCCCAACTCGTTGGCGATGCGGACGCAGATCGCCACGTCCTCCTCCGACAAAAACCGATGGATGCGGGGCGCGCCCGTATCGTAATCCGCCACCAGGGCGCCGCCGAAGCAGATGATGTAATGGAACCCATCTCCCAGCTGTTTGCGGATGGATTCCGTGCCCAAATATCCCCGGCCGGTAGCTAAAACGATCTCCACGCCCTGGGCCTGGGCTCGGCGCAGGACCTGTAAGGAACGCTCCGGCACGATGGAGGAACGATCCACCAGCGTGTCGTCGATGTCCAGGGCTACCAGCCGAATGTCCATCTTTTGCGCGCCTTTCCCCATGGCGGTGCGAACGTCCCCGGCCATATACAGAGACCCAATGGCCAGGAGCACGTCCTCCGGCCCGGCGTCATGCAGCATGCGATCGATCCCATCCTTCACCGATCCCGCCGGTATGGCCTCACCACCCAGGGCGCGGATCTCCTCCGCCAAATCTACGGCGGTCATGGCCCGGGGCGAATCGGGCTGAACGGTGAAAAAGCGCTTGGTCAGGGGCAGCAGCTGCCGGATCATATCCCCGTGATCCTTATCCGCCATGACTCCCATCATCACGGTCACCTTCCGCTCAGGAAACAGCTCCCGCAGCGTCTCGGCGGCGGCACGAAAGCCGTGAGGGTTGTGCCCGCCGTCCAGCAGGAACACCGGTTTTTCCGACAGCAGCTCCATGCGGGCCGGCCAGCGGACCGAAGCCATGCCCTCATAGACCGCTCCGTCGGGGATGGACAGGCCCGCTTTCTTCAGCTCCTCCACCGCCGTCAGCACAACGGCGGCGTTCTTGACCTGGTGGCTGCCGATCAGCGGCAGATGGATATGCTCATAGGGACCGAAGGATAGATCATGGCCCTTGAGGGTGTGGGCGTGGTCCGTGATCCGGCTGTGGTCGGTCACGATCAGCTTTGAATGCCTGGCCCGACAGGTATCGGCAAACACCTTGTCCGCCTCGGGGTTCTGTCCGTAGATCAGCGTGGTGCCGTTCGGCTTGATGATGCCCGCCTTGGCGGAAGCGATCTCGGTCATGGTGTTGCCCAGGTACTTCATATGGTCGAAGCCCATGGCGGTGATCACGGTGAGCAGCGGAGTTTTGATCACGTTGGTGGAGTCGAATTCTCCGCCCATGCCCACCTCCAGCACCACCACATCGCATTTTTGCTCCTTATAATAGAGCATGGCTGCGCAAGTGATCAGCTCAAACTCGGATGGCGGATTCTCCATGGCATCCACAATGGGGCGGATACGCTCGAAAACGTCCACCAGATCGTCATCCGAAATGGGCGTTCCGTTCAGAGCGATGCGTTCGTTAAATCGGTTCACAAAGGGCGAGGTGTACAACCCCGTTTTGTACCCTGCTGCCTGCAGAATGGCGGCCAGCATAGCGCAGGTGGAGCCCTTGCCGTTGGTTCCCGCCACGTGGATGAACTTCAATTCATCCTGCGGGTCGCCTAACAAGGAGAGCAGCTCCCGCGTCCGGGAGAGCCCGTCCTTGGTGCCCTTCCAATATGCATTGTGGATATAAGCTATGGTTTCTTCGTAATTCATGTTGACCGCCTTTTCGTAGGAATGGTTAATGCTTCGATGCGATCGATCGAATTATCTGCTTCATATCGTCCATATGAAGCATCATATCCTGAAACAGCTTCAGCTGCGCCTGGGCTCTTTTCAGATTTTGATCCTCATGATCGATCCGAAAATACTTATCCCCCACCAGGTAATCCAGCAGGAAGCGGCTTGCGAGCTCCAGCGTGATCACGGCCGCGCCGGTGGGAAGACTTTCCAACTCATTTTCCGTCAGTATGCTTCCCGCTTCGCTCAGATACCCTTCCGTGTACGCTTTCATCAGTTCAAGGTCGAGGCCCATACCCTCGGGCTGATCCTCCTCCGCCGTGCAGGCCGCAAAACGGATCGTATCCCCAAAATCGTAGCAGGCGAGCCCCGGCATGCAGGTGTCCAAATCAATGATCACCAGCGGATCAAGGGTATCCACATCGAACAGGATGTTATTGGTCTTCGTGTCGTTGTGCGTCACGCGGATGGGTAGCTCTCCCCTTTCGATCTGGCGGCAAAGGGTACAGCCGAAGTCCGCATTGTCCCGTATGGTCTGTATCTCCTTTTGGCAGGCGGAAGCCCGGCCGCAGGGATCGGCGGCCACCGCGTCAAAGAATGCCTGCAGACGGTATGCCGTATCATGGAAATGGGGGATGCTCTCGATGAGCTGGGACGCGTCGAAATCGGAAAGCTGACGAAGGAACTTCCCGAAGGCCTTCCCGCTCATGCGCAGAACCTCCGGATTCCCCTCCGAAGTCTCGAAGTTCTTGCTGTACTCGATAAAGTTGTACACCCGCCAAAACTCATACCGCTCGTCCAGGGGATCGAAGGGTTCATCCGGCCCCATGGCCACCCCGTCCTGGAGCACAATATAGTTGCGGCGATCCTGGGTGTGCCGAAAATGAAGCCGGCGCCGCTTCTCCATCTTCGGTTCTGCCTTCCGCACATGCTCCGTCAACAGCTCTATGTTGCGCATCATGCCCACCGGATCCCGAAAAACATAGGTATTCACCCGCTGGACGAGGAACTGATACATCTCTTTTCCGTTATACACGGCGACGTAATACGCCGTGTTGATATGCCCCGACGGGATCCAGCGATAGACCAGTATATCGCCTTCGATGCGAAATTGTTTCAGAATATACGCCAGCTTTTCTTTTTCGTTCATAGCTCTCATCTCCGACAGTATTTATCATAATAATAGCCGATCAGACTCTGAATTTCAATATGGTGCGCATATAAAAAAGCCCGCTCGAAAGCGGGCAATTATTTGGATAGCTTACGCGTCAGCGTAGTTGTTGAAATAGTTCTGTACCAAGACGATGGGCGTTCCCTTGTCGCCGCTGCCGCTGGTAAGGTCGCACAGGGAGCCGATCAGGTCCGTGAGCCGCCGGGGCGTGGTGCCCTGGGAGACCATCTGTCCCTTCAAGCTGGCGTTCTTCTCCCGGATCCGCTGCTGGATCGCCTGGCGAAGGTCCGCGCCGCTCAGATCCTTGAAATCGTTGTCCGCCAGATACTTGAGCTTGAGCTCGTTGGGCAGGCCGTTGAGCCCCGCCGTGAAGCCGGGCGAAACCACCGGGTCGGCCAGCTCCCAAATCTTGCCCACCGGATCCTTGAAGGCACCGTCGCCATAGACCATGGCTTCCACATGGACGCCGGTCCGGGCGATGAACTCCGCCTGGATGGCCTCGGCCACCTCCTGGGCGTTCTTCGGGAAGAGCTTGATGGTGTTCTCCGTGGCCTTGTTGGAGCCCAGGAGCCCAAACTCCGGCTGATAGCCGCTGCCGTCGATGGACTCGTTCATGATGTCGCACAGGGCCAAAGCCTTCTTCGCGCCGGCCTTCAAAAGCCGCTTCTTCGTCCGCTCCCGCTCGTGGATGTTGGCGCACAGGACCGTGTCCGTATAAGCGAGGACGGCCGTGGGATCGTTGGCGAAGAGGATCTGGGCCTCCGCCCCCTCCTCCTCGATGAGGCTGCGATAGTAGTCCACGTAGTTGACCCCGGTGAAGGTGTGCTTGGGCTCTCCGAAGAGACGGATGAATTCCGCCTCGGACAGAACATCCGAATAGGGATTCAAACCGGAATCCAGCAAAGCGTCCTCGTCCACCAGATGGTTCCCCTCCTCGTCCGCCGGGTAGGAGAGCAGCACGACCACCTTCTTGGCGCCGCGGGCGATGCCCCTCAGGCAGATGGCGAACCGATTGCGGCTCAGGATGGGAAAGACCACGCCCAAGGTGTCGCCCAGCTTCCGCTGCACGTCGCGAGCAATGTGATCCGTGGTGCAATAGTTGCCGTCGGCCCGGGCCACGACGGCCTCGGTCACCGCCACCACATCCCGATCACGGATGACGAATTGTTCTTTTTGCGCCGCTTCGAGCACAGAGTCCACAACGACGGAGACGATGTCGTCTCCCTGGCGAATGATGGGGGCGCGAATGCCCCGTGAAATCGTACCGGCCATAGCTTTTTCTCCTTTTCTATTGGCAAAAAACAGAATATACAATACTCCAAACCAGGGTCATTGTCAAGAAAAATATATCTTTTGGGCCATCATGATTTGCTTTGGATATAGCGGTCCATGGCGGCGGCAGCCTTCTTCCCCGCCCCCATGGCCAAGATGACCGTGGCGGCACCGGTGACCGCGTCGCCGCCGGCGTATACGCCCTGACAGGTGGTGAGGCCATCCTCGTCGGTGATGATGCCGCCCCACTTATGGGTGCCCAGCCCCTCGGTGGTGGACTTGATGAGGGGATTGGGGCTGGTGCCCAGGGCCATGATGACGCAATCCGTCTCCAGCTCGAATTCGCTGCCGGGCACTTCGATGGGCCGACGGCGACCGGAGGCGTCCGGCTCTCCCAGCTCCATCCGGATGCAGCGCATCTTCACCACGTTGCGATCGTCGTCGCCGATCAGCTCTACGGGGTTGTTCAGGAGCTTGAAGACGATGCCCTCCTCCATGGCGTGCTCCACCTCCTCCTTCCGGGCGGGAAGCTCCTCCAGGGAGCGGCGATAGACGATGGTGACGGATGCCGCCCCCAATCGCAGAGCGCACCGGGCCGCGTCCATGGCCACGTTGCCACCGCCCACCACGGTCACGTGCTGGGCATGCTGGATGGGGGTGTTGGCGTTTGGCTCATAGGCCTTCATGAGATTGACTCGGGTCAAAAACTCGTTGGCAGAATAGACGCCCTTCAGGTTTTCGCCGGGGATGTTCATGAACTTGGGCAGCCCTGCCCCGGAGCCGATGAACACCGCCTCGAAGCCCTCCTCTTCCATCAGCTCCTGGATGGAGAGCACCCGACCGATGACCATGTTGGTGAGGAATTTCACGCCCATCCTCTCAAGGCCCTGGATCTCCCCCTTCACGATGGCCTTGGGCAGACGGAACTCGGGGATGCCGTAGCTCAGCACCCCGCCGGCCACATGCAATGCCTCGAACACGGTGACGTCATAGCCCTTGCGGGCCAGATCCCCCGCACAGGTCAGGCCCGCCGGGCCGGAGCCCACGACGGCCACCTTGTGCCCGTTCTTCTCCGGCAAAAAGGCTTCGCCCGTCCCTTGGGCGATATGATAGTCCGCTACAAACCGCTCCAGCCGCCCGATGCCCACCGGTTCCCCCTTGATGCCCCGGACGCAGTATTTCTCGCACTGGCTTTCCTGGGGACAGACGCGGCCGCAGACGGCGGGCAGAGCGCTGTCCGCGGAGATGATCTGGTAGGCACCCTCAAAGTCGCCCTCACGGATCCTGGTGATAAAATTGGGGATGTGGATGTTCACCGGACATCCCTGCACACAGGGGGAATTCTTGCAGTTGAGACACCGCTGGGCCTCGTCCAGGGCCATAGCCTCCGAATACCCCAGGGCCACTTCGGTGAAGTTGTGCGCCCGCACCAGAGGCTCCTGACTGGGCATAGGATTCTTTGTATTCCTCATATTGGGCATCTTACTTCACCTCCATGGAAAACAGATTACAGGCCGCTTCACGGGCCTTCTGCTCAAAGGGCTTGTAGGCAGCGCAACGGGCCATGGCCTCGTCGAAGTCTACCTGGTGGCCATCAAAATCCGGCCCGTCCACGCAGGCGAATTTCATCTTTCCGCCCACGGTCAACCGGCAGCAGCCGCACATGCCCGTGCCGTCGATCATGATGGGGTTCATGGAGACCACGGTCTTGATACCGTAGGCCTTGGTGAGACGACAAACGAATTTCATCATGATGAGGGGCCCGATGGCGATGACCTGATCGTAGGTCCGCCCGCTGTCGATCAGCTTTTTCAGGGCGTCGGTGACCAGCCCCTTCTCGCCCCAGGAGCCATCGTCGCTGACGGGGACGAAGTTGGTGCTGTTGGCCCTGAACTCATCCTCCAAGATGACCAGATCCCTGCAGCGGAATCCCGTGATCGCGTCCACCTCGCAGCCCTGCTCGAAGAGCTTTTTCGCCACCGGGAAGGCGATGGCGCAGCCCACGCCGCCGCCGATGACCGCCACGCGTTTGAGCCCTTCCGTTTCGGTGGGCTTGCCCAGGGGACCGACGAAATCGGGGATGGACTCCCCCTGCCGCTTATGGTTCAGCTTCTCCGTGGTGGCGCCGACGATCTGGAAGATGATATCCACGGTGCCCGCTTTTCGATCATAGCCGGCCACGGTCAGCGGGATGCGCTCCCCGTTTTCCTCCACCCGCAGGATGATGAACTGGCCCGGCTGGACCTTTTGGGCCACCAGGGGTGCTTCGATGCTCATGCGGGTCACCGAGGGGTTCAAAGGTTCCTTTTTGACGATGCGATACATGGGTTATCCTCCTTGCGTTCGCTTCAGTATCATTCAAAGTGACGGATCTTTTCCGCGATCCTCTGGGCGGTAGGCGTGGCGGCGATGCCGCCTCGAGCGGTCTCCCGAAGGTCGGGATGCATCATCCGGCCCACGTTGCGCATGGCGATCACCACCTCGTCGAAGGGGATGATGCTCTCGATCCCCGCCATGGCCATGTCACTGCAGAGCACGGCGTTGGCCGCGCCGATGGCGTTGCGCTTGATGCAGGGACATTCCACCAGCCCAGCCACCGGGTCGCACACGAGCCCCATCACGTTTTTCAGCGCGATAGCCGCCGCGTGAAGGCACATTTCGGGGGTGCCGCCCCTTAGCTCGGTAAGGGCGCTGGCCGCCATGGCCGCCGCGGAGCCCGTCTCCGCCTGACAGCCGCCGGAGGCCCCGGCGATGCTGGCGTTCCGGGCGATGATCATGCCGATGGCGCCGGCGTTGCACAAACCAGCGATGAGATCTTCTTCACTCAAATCGTGGGCATCCCCATACCGGATGAGGACGGCAGGCAAGATGCCGCTGGCCCCAGCGGTGGGGGCGGCCACGATCCGACCCATGGAGGCGTTCACCTCCGTCACCGCCATGGCGGAAGCCACGATGCTGGCCATCTCCCGGCCCATGACCGTGTTATCGGAAAAGGCCATAAGCTTGTCGGCGTCCTCGCCCATGAGGCCGGTGATGGATACCTGCTGCTCCTCCAGCCCCTCGCGGATGCTTTCCCGCATGACCTCCAGATTCACCTGCATCTCGTGCAGGATCCCCTCGCGGTCCATCTCCTCCCGCTCTAACTCCGCCCGGACGGCCACCTCACTGATGGGGATCATCTCCTCGCGACAGATGGCCAATAGCTCAGCCCCATTTGAAAAAGTATATCCCGTCATAAGGTGCAAGCCTCCGTGATCCCGTCCACATTGTTCACGATCCGTCTGCGGGTGGCCTCATCCACAGGCGTGTCCGTCTCGATGACCATGCAGGCCCCCTGCCTCCGTTCGGAGCGGAAGACCTTCATGAAGGCCACGTTGATCTTTTCCAGGGCCAGGATGGACGTCACCTTGGAGATGATGCCCGGCGCGTCCTGATGAAAGGCGATGAGGGTGGGATATTCCCCTGAAAAACTCACCTCCATGCCGTTGATGGAGGTCACGCGGATCCGGCCGCCTCCGATGGAGGTGCCGATGTAGGTATACTCCTTCCCATCCTCCCCCCGCACGTAGACCCGGGCGGTGTTTGGATGCTCCGGCTCCTCGTCGCTGAACAGGACCGGGATATCCACGTCCGCCTCCTTGGCAAGGAGCTTGGCATATCGGATGGTGCCCTGATCGGGATTCACCCCCAATATGCCCGCCACGATGGCGGTATCCGTGCCATGGCCCCGCCCCGTCTCCGCGAAGGAGCCGTACAGGGTCACCCGGGCGGCCTGGACCCGCCCGTTGACCAAACGGTTGGCCACCTGGCCGATGCGGACCGCGCCCGCCGTATGGGAGCTGGAAGGGCCGATCATGCGCGGGCCGATGATGTCGAAAATGCTGATGCTCATTGCTCTTTCCCCATTGGATCGTTTTCGGAGCAAGTATACCATATCCCGGGGAATAAGAAAAGGGTGAAACAGACACCCTCCCCAAATTCTTTTCGAACAAACAAGACCCCATCGCCTTCATGGCAACGGGGTCAAAGATGCAGCTGTATCCGCTTTAGTTCAGGATCTCCTTGAGGGACTTGCCGGCCTTGAAAGAGGGGGCCTTGGAAGCATTGATGCTGATCACTTCACCGGTCATGGGGTTATGGCCCTTGCGCGCGGGACGATCCTTCGCCTCGAAGGCGCCGAAGCCGACCAAAGAGACCTTCTCACCATTCTTCAAAGTTTCCATAATGGTATCGAGAACACCGTTGACGACCTTGTCCACGTCCTTGCGGGAAACGGCGGTTTTTTCTGCTACGACAGCGATAAGTTCAGCCTTGTTCATGAAATTTCCTCCCATTCATTTTTTCGAACGGGTCCTATTTTAACAGCGATGGCAGGTAAAATCAAGCCCTAATTTGATAAAAATTATAGGAATTCCGTTACTTTTGCCTTTTCCCAATACTCGTCCATCTCCGCCAGGGTCATTCCATCCAGTTTTTTTCCCGCCGCGTCTATGTTTTTTTCCATCTGCTCGAATCGGCGGATAAACTTGTCCGTAGCCTTATGCAGCGTCTCCTCCCCATCAAGACCCAGCAAACGGCATACGTTCATAGCCGCGAAGAAGAGATCTCCCATCTCCTTTTCGATGTCGACGCCGGTTTCCATGGCCGTTTTGAGCTCGCCGGTCTCCTCCTCGATCTTATAGAAGGCGTCCGATGCCGCATGAAAGTCGAACCCCACCTTCCGCGCCTTCTTCTGTACCTTTTCGCAGCGAAGCATGGCCGGGAAGCTTCTGGGCACGCTGCGCAGGGTGGCGGTCACGGTCTGCTGCCCCTTCTCCTTCTGTTTCAAGGCGTCCCAGTTTTTCAACACTTCGGCGCTGGAGTTGACATGGACATTGCCGAAGACATGGGGATGGCGATAGATCAGCTTCTTCACGATCTCGGTGGTCACGTCCCGATCGTCGTACCGACCCTGCTCCTCCCCGATGATGGGATGAAAGAGCACGTTCATCAAAAGGTCACCGCATTCCTCCACCATGTGCTCGTCGTCGTCCTCGTCGATGGCATCCATGAGCTCGTAGCATTCCTCCCGCATATCCTTCTTCAGGCTCGCGTGGGTCTGCTCCCGATCCCAGGGGCAGCCGTCGGGGGCCCTAAGGCGGCGAAGCACCGTCAGCAGATCCTCATATCCATAGGTCTGCTTCTTTTCAAAGGGCAGCGCCGGCACGAAGAGCACCGTGGAGGCGAAGAACCCCTTTTCCCGATCCAGGTCATAGAGAGGGACCGTTCGCCGCGTATAGTCGCCGGCGGGCTGCTGGACAGCCAGCTCCACGGGATAGTCGTCGGGATAGAACCGCTGGAGCTTCAGCTTCACCTCTCCCGCCAAAAGCGGGTTGTCCAGTTCGGTGATATACACCGGGCTTGCCGTGTCGAAAACGGCAGGCAACTCGTTGGCGGTGTACACCTGCCCCACGCCCGCCTCGGGAAAAGCCGCCTTATAATAGGGCAGGCCGGGCAGAACGACCAGCTCGAACCCCTTCTCTTCGCAAGCCGCGCGGATACAGGGCAGCTGAGAGAAGCAGCCGCCGCCCATGACAGCATATACGGCGGACCCGCCCGAGGTGAGCCGATCGGCGATGCCGCGGTTCAATTCCTCATAGTCCGCGGACAGGGCATAGAGATCGTCCATGGACGTGAAGGGAAGCCCCGCCTCCAGCACCGGCCGTGCGGAGGGGTGTTCCCGCGTTTGCAGATACAAAACAGGCGCTTTTTCCAAAGCCTTCCACACGGACATGGTCAACGTGTCCGGCGTACTGAGGGGCGCGATGGTCAAAGTTTTTTTCATAGATTCAGTCCTTTTTCAAAAAGCGTTTGAGTTTTCCGCCGCCGGGGATGCTGTCCAGCTCCTCCGAGGTGAATAACCGGGTCTTTATGGCCATGAGCAGATACGCTCCCACCCCCACAAGGACGGAAGCAATGGTAGCCAAGGACCCCGGATGGAGAGCGCTGAGCCCCCGGTAAGCGAGATACACCGCCGCGCCCATGGTCAATGAACAGACCAGCGGTTTCAAAAACATATCCCAGATGCGGACCCTCAGCCCGGTCACCTTCAAGACAAGGATGGTATCGATGATGCCGGCCACCCCGTAGCAGACCACGTTGGAGATGGAAGCGCCCAGAATGTTGACGGCAGGCATGGAGAGAAAGACGTAGTTGGAAGCCACCTTCAGCGCGCCGCCTGCCAGAAGGCTCCATACCGGCCAGCTCTGGCGACCCATGCCCTGCAGGGCCCCGGTCATGGTCTGGACCAGGGAAATGAAGATAACGGTCAAAGAAGCGACTCGCATGATGGCCGTGGCGATAGCCAAGGAATCCGGCTGAATGGTGCGAAACAGCATCCGGATGATGGGCCCGCCCAAGACGAAGAGGCCCGCCGCACAGGGCATGCCGATGGCCATGGAGAGCTTGAGTCCCAAGCCGGCGAAATGGTGCATGCCGGCAACGTCCCGCCTGGCCCTGGCGCCGGATATGGCGGGCACGATGGACATGGCAAGGGCCGTGGTCAGGGATGCCGGCAGATTGATCAGGGAGCGCACGTTGGTGGACAAGGCCACATACCGCTGGTTTACGGCAGCTTCAGACATATATCGGCCCATGCAGGAGAAGATCATCTTCACATCCAGCATGCTGGTGATGGGGATGATGGAAGCGCCCAGGGTGATGGGGATAGCGATGCGCAGAAGCTCCGGCACCACCGGCCGATCGCTGGCCGGAGTGAGGCTGACGCCCGGGGGCATGTACAATCGTCGATTTTTCCAGCGAAAGCCCATGACCACCAGAAGGGCCACCAGCTCCGAAATGGTGATGCCCAACAGCAGTCCCGCCGCCCCATATTCCGGGCCACGGGAGATCCATTTTGCGGCCAGGGTCAGGCCCACAATGCATTTTACTACCTGCTCCGTCAGCTGGGAGAGGCCGGTCCCGGTCATGTGCTGAGCCCCCTGCAAATACCCCCGATAGGCGCACATGCAGGAGACGAAGAACAGCGCCGGCGCCAGCGTGGTGAAGGAAAGGATATAGGTTTCGTCCTTTCCTAAGACGGTATCGGTGAAGAACCCTGCGCCGAAATAGAGCACGGCGGTGGTCAGGGCGCCGACGATAGCCAGCAGCAGCAAGGCACGGCGGAAAACCCGTCTCGCGCCGGCGTGATCGCCCATGCTGAACCGTTCCGAGACCATGCGGGAGATGGCCGTAGGGATGCCGGAGGAGGAGATGATCAGCAGCCAGGAATAGAACGGGAACACGACCTCATAATAGACCATGCCCGCTTCCCCGATGATGTTATAGGCCCAGATGCGGATGAGCACCCCGATGATCTTGCAGAGCACCCCCGCAAAGGCCAGAATGGCCGCCCCGGCCACGAAGGTTGTTTTTTTAGACCTTTCCATGGACAGTAATATATCACGCGGACATAGTACTTTGCAACGGCTTTATGGGGATAATGTGAGCCCCTGGACCAGGATGGGCAGATTATGCCGGTATATCTCGTCGAACTGGGATAGGGGCAGCGGGTTTTTCCCGATCCCCGCTTCGATGGTGAAGCCGGGACGGCGCCAGGTCTGGATGAACCAGTCCTTATATCCCGCGAAGCTGCTTGCATAGGGAACGTCCTCCATCAGATAGCCGCTGCCTTTGCTGAACGCAGTCCCGATCTGTTGCGCGCCGGGAACGACGATATCCCCATACTGCCAATAGATGATCTTCCCCTGGGTATGATAGGATATGGTCAAAGAGAAATCCCGCTCCCGCGTCCATTTGGCCATGGCCCGGCTTTCCGGCGCAATCAAGGGGGCATCCCCCACATAATCCCGAGGGCCGGGACGGGTGAACCCCTGGCTGAACTTGATCCCACGGGCGGTCTGCCACTCGGCCGGATACTGCAGGTTCAGATCGACCCCGGCGATATTGCTTTTCCAGCCGTCGGGAAAGGGTATCTCGGGATAGAAGCTTGAAAGTGCCTTGGCCTGGGCGTAATAGCTGTCGTCCGGATCGAGGGCGCCCGTGACCAGGTCCACTCCGTCCGGGTTCACCAGGGGCACCATATGGAGCGTGGTCCCGGAGAAAAGCTCCTTCGCCGACACGCCCCAAACGGTCCCCCCTCTCGCCACGGCAGACGCATACTCCTCAAGGAACCGCAGCAAAACCAGGGTCGTGATCCATTCGTTGGCATGGTGAGAGGCGTTGTATCCGATCCGTTTTTCCCCGTTGCCCAACGAAACAGCCTGGATGCGGCGGCCCATGCCGCTACGCCCGATCTCATAGGATTGCAGGAAGGGATATCGCATGGCCAAACCCTTCACCAGCATCCCGACCAACAGGGAGGATGCTGGCAATTCCCAGGTGATTACAGGCATTTTAAGGGGCACGGTCACGACGGCGCCAATGGGCAGCGCTTCCGCCGTCAGGGTCGGGTTCGCGATGCGAATGGCTTCGATGCTGGTATCGAACCTTTGGGCAAGAGCATAGAAGGTATCGCCCGCCGCGATCCGATGCAGGGTATAGCCTACGATATAGGGATACAAGGCGCCCCAGGTGAGCTTCCCCGCGATCCCATCCGCGGCTAATCCCATCGCCCGTTGAAACTGCTGCACCGCCCGCAAGGTCCGCCGCCCGAATATGCCGTCGATATTCCCCGGCTCTATCCCGGCGCGCTTGAGGCCGTACTGCAGCAGCCGGACCTGATACGATTCGTTTCCATACTGTAGGACCATCATCCTTCCCTCCCTTTCCGGCTCACGCCTGCAGCCATGTATCGACCTTGTTCTCCACCCAGATGGCCAAGTTTCGGATGGACTCCTCCGACAGCACATCCACCCCTATGATCTTAGCAAAGGGTTCCGTTCCCGATCGGCGCAGCAGTCGTCGATAGATCCGCCTCCCCTGCCGCGCCATGGACATGGCCCCCAACATGCTGATCCCGTAGCTCACGTAATAAAATGGAAACCGGAAGGTGTGCGAGATGTCGGTCCATTCCATGCCCTCGTACCCAAACAGCTTGTCGAATCCATATTCCTTGGATAATCTGCCGTACAGTTGATTCAGTTTTTCCACCGTAGGCGTTTCCATGGCGTACGCGCTCTGCTGAAACTCGTCCTCCATGAACCCGGAGAGGATGGCGTACAGGGCGTTCATGAAAAAACAAAGGCGGGCGGCGGTAGCATATCGGCCGAAGATGGCGTCATATTCCTCCGTCATAAAGAGCTCGAATCCCTGGGCGTCCAGCTCAGCAAGGTCCAAATCCGTAACCCCATAATAGGTGCCCTCAGGATTGAGATAATAGCTGAGAAAATGGCCGAACTCATGGATCACGGTGAAAACGGAGGAAGCATCCCCCTGCCATTGGGTCAGGATGAAGGGACATCCATAGGCGGAAAAGTAGGTGGTGAAGCTGCCGCGCAGCTTCTTTTTCGAGGGGGCGCTGTCGTATAGGCCATAGGCAAGCATATACCGCCACGTTTCTTTGCCGCCATGGACGACCTTCTCCGCCGCCGCTTCCATGGCGGCGAGAAAGCTGTCCTCAGAGAAGCTGGCTCCGCCGAGATATTTCATTTCGTTCTCGCACCGTTCTCGCAATCGGGCATACAGGGGCACGAAGACCTGTTTTATGATTTGGGCGGCTGCCAAAGAATCGGCCGGCGCACGGTCCCGCCCGTAGGAAGCATACTGGCTGTCGGCATAGGAGGCATAGCCCATGGCCTTCGCCATCTGGTTGCGTATGGCCATGAGCTGAAGGAACAGGCTCCCCGCCGCCTGATTGCGGCCCCGGGCGAAGGCTTCCAGAGCCTCGAGAAAAGAAGACATGGAGAGGGTCTCATCCGCCATCAGCTCCTCCATGGACCAGGTCCGGCCCTGAAAGTCCAGTCGATAGGTGGCATCCAGCTGCTCGTATTGGCGACACAAATCATCCTCCTGCCGGCGTAACGACTGAAGGAGAGGCGCATCCTGCCCGGCGACTCTGTCCAGCATCTCGGCGTAGGCCGCCCCTCGATCCCGGTGAAAGCCGAATCGGTCCATCAAAAGCTTCTCCGTCTTCAGCAACGCCGTTTGAATGGGATACAGCGAACCGTTCAACGTCCCATATTCCATGGCCCGGTCCCGGTCCGTCACGTCCTGACAGTGACGCACATAGGCCAATGACGCAGCGCTGACCAACTCTCCATACTTTCGTGCCAAATCAGCAAACTCTTTTTCCAACTCAGGGGGGTCCTCGGAGGAAGCCGCCTTTTCCAGGAGCTTTTGGGAACGGTCAAGAAGATCCTGGGGATCGGGATAAACAAGGACCATGCTGGAAAATGGCGTATGTCCGTGGTAAACGGTGCTCCCGCGATCCCGCAGATACACGTGGGCCACCTCCCGCCCAGGGAGGCAGCCGGAAAAAAGCAGCAAAAGGGATAGGACCAGGCAGATACAACGCTTCATACGGCATGTATATGCGTTTGGACAGCCGTTTCTGTTTGGATAAAAAAAGTTCATTTGTCTTTTTATCGGAAATATGATATACCAAAGAAAAAATTTCAGGGAGCAACCATATGAAAATCGTCGTTTTGGCCGGAGGTCTGTCTCCGGAGCGGACCGTGTCTTTGTCCAGCGGGACCATGGCCACCAACGCCTTTTTGAAGGCCGGCCACCAGGCCATTTTGCTGGACCTGTTCTTCGGTATGCCGGGGCTCAAGGGAAGCATCGATGAGCTGTTCGAAAACGCAAAGCCTCTCCCCCCTGCTCCCATCTCGGAGACGGAGCCGGATCTCGCTGCCATCGCCGCCTCCCGGCCCATGGGCTGGTCCGATCGCATCGGCCTCAACGTCATCGAGATCTGCCAGGCAGCGGACATCGTCTACATGGCTCTCCACGGCGCAGACGGAGAAAACGGTTCGGTCCAAAAGGTCTTCGATGAGCACAACATCCGCTACACCGGTAGCGGCCCTGAGGGCTGCCGTCTCAGCATGGATAAGCATTCTGCCAAGGAAATCTTCGTGCAGGAGGGCATTTTGACCCCCAGGTTCCGGCTGTTGAAGCGGGGCGAGATATTCTCCTTGGACGATCTGCCCCTGCCCGCCGTGGCAAAGCCCAACAGCGGCGGCTCTTCCATCGGCATCTCCATCGCCCGGACAATGGAAGAACTGAAACGGGCTATTGAGATCGCCTTTGAGCAGGAGGACACCATCCTGGTGGAGGAGTTCATCCAAGGAAGGGAGCTCTCCTGCGGCGTGGTGGACGGCAAAGCCCTCCCCGTCATCGAGATCATCCCCAAGGAAGGCTTCTACGACTATAAAAACAAATATCAGGCCGGCGCCGCTTTGGAGGTTACCCCCGCGCCCATCAGCCCCAGCGCCACAGAAAAGGTGCAACGACTGGCGGAGCGGGTCTTCCGTGCGCTGAAGCTTTCTGTTTACGCCCGGATGGACTTCTTGTTGACTGAGGATGAAAAGGCTTACTGCCTGGAAGCCAACACCCTTCCCGGCATGACGCCCACTTCCCTGCTCCCTCAGGAAGCGGCGGTGATCGGACTCGACTATATCACCCTTTGTGAGAAGATCGTCTCCCTCTCCCTGGAGAAATACAGATGATCCCTTTCCCCATCCAAAGGGCTGTCGAGCTTAGCGGCGGCCGATACGTTGGACCGGAAACTCTCCTTCGCGAAAGTTTTGAAAGTGTGTCCATCGACACCCGCACCATGGCGACCGGCGCCCTGTACGTGCCGGTGCGGGGCGACGTGTTCGACGGGCACCGTTTCATCCCCCAGGCCTTTGAAAAGGGCGCGAAGCTGACCCTTTCTGAGGTGGACGTCCCCTATCCCCACATTCGTGTGAAGGATTGCGTCCGGGCGTTCCAGACCTTGGCCCATGCCTATCGCTGCCAATTCCAAATCCCCCTGGTGGGCATCACGGGCAGCGCCGGGAAGACCACCACCCGCGGCATGGTGAGCGCGGTGCTCTCCACCGCGTACAATACCCACAGCACCACCGGGAACCTCAACAATCAAACCGGTGTGCCCCAGGTCCTCTTTGGGCTTATGCCAGAGCACGAGTGCGCTGTGGTGGAGATGGGCACCAACCATTTCGGCGAGATCGACGCCTTGTCCGCCATGAGCGAGCCCACCATCTGCCTGTTCACCAACATTGGTGAAGCCCATATAGAATTTTTCGGCTCCCGGGAGGGCATCTTCCGGGGCAAAACGGAGATGCTCGCCCATATGCGTCCCGGCGGAAGGATCATCGCTAACGGGGACGACGAATATCTGCGGACTATCCCCGGCGCTTTCACCTATGGGTTTAGCAAGGACTGTGACCTTCGTGCGGAGGACGCCCGGGAGGATGACCTCTTCGGAGCCAGTTTCACGGCCTGCTGGGATGGCGGTCGGCTTCCCGTCCAACTCCAGGTCCCGGGCCATCACATGATTCTGAACGCTCTCTCCGCCATAGCCGTGGGCCTGGCAATGAAGGTACCGCCGGAAAAGATCCAGGCGGGGCTCTCTTCATTTACCCCTATTTCCGGCCGCATGGCCGTGGAAAAGTTACCTCGATTCACCCTGCTCAACGACGTATACAACGCCAATCCCACCTCCATGGAGGCTTCGCTCCAGGTTTTATCCAGGGCACAGGGACGCAAGGTCTGCATCCTGGGAGATATGCTGGAACTGGGCGATCAGGGGATCGTCTTCCACGAGCGCATCGCCAAGGAAGCGTCCAGGCTGGGGATCGATCTCATCCTGGGCGTGGGCCCACTCTTCGAGCAGGCCGTGCAAAAAGCGAGCGGCCAGGGGTTTCTCACCCAGGACGCCCTTTTGGAAGCGCTCCCCCGCCTGCTGCGGGACGGCGACACCATTTTGGTCAAGGGGTCCAGGGGCATGCACCTGGAAAACGCCGTCGCCTGCATCCGCGCTCTGTGAAATGAACATATGGTTATGAAAAAAGCCATCCGAGAAGGGATGGCTTTTTCAGTTGGATCGAGTTTTAGTTGAAGTTCACTTTCACAGCGTTATACTTCTTTTTGTTCCAGTAATCCAGTGCCCAGGGCGAGTTGGTATGGGTCTGGTTGGGGTAGCAGGTTTTGCTGATGTTCTTGACCTTGGTGTAGTCGAAGGTCTGCGCCACCGAGATAGCCAGATCCTGCACCTGGATCATCTGATCCAGCAGGGAATTGGAGACGCTGTTCAAGGAATTGCTCTTACGATTGGCCGCCTTCTTCGCCTCCTTGTCCGCGGAGCTGTACAGATCCTTCAGCTCCCTCAGAGCTGACTTGTATTCCGAGAACAGCTCCCGATCTGAGGAGGAATACCTTGAATAGCTTTCGGATGATTCATCGCCCTCCCCCTCGGACGACGAGGACAGCTGCTCGTCCTCGTCCAGCTTCTTTTGCACATAGGATTTGAGCGGGTCGCAGATGTTCATATACTGTTTTTCGAGCATCTTGCACCAGGTATACCGCCCGTATGCCAGGGAGTACTTGGGATGGGTCTTTACATCCACGCCGTAAATTTCTTTAATGAGCTTGACCCGATCGGACTGGCGGGTGAACACGAAGTTCCAGTGGAACAGCGTGGCCGAGTCCGCAGCCATGGAGTGGGCGCCGATATTGTCTGGGTCCAGCTTATACCCAAAGAGCGCCAAAGCCGCCGTCTGCGCCGGCGTGCAGTTGGTGAACAGGGCCCCATCGAAGGCGGCCAGGATCTCAGGCACCTTTAGGACCATGTTCTCCTCCTTCATCTTGCGGAAGATGGTGACCATCATGTTCTTTTGACGATTCACCCGGTTGCTATCGCCCGTGGGCAGCTGTCCATGGCCGCCCTTGCGGACCCGCATATAGTCGAGGCAGGCCTGCCCGTCCATGTACTGGAAACCGGCCTTATAATACCGGCCGCCGTTATCGAAGTTGCCCTCCAGGTTATACCAGACGCCCCCCACGATGTCCACGATCTGCTTGACCGATTCCATGGTCACGGCGTAATAGTAATCCACGTCGATGCCGCCCAGCATCCATTCGGCAGCCTCGCACACCTTTTCGAATCCCTCCCCGTTCTCACAGAACAGCCCGTAGTTCGTGCCGTCCGTCCCGCAGTTCAAGGCGGCGTTCAGCTTATATACCCCGTCTACACCGGGGATGGCGGCATAGGTGTCCCGGGGCAGGGAGATAAGATCCACCCGGTTTTCGTTGAAGTTGACCGCGCAGACGATCATCACATCGGAATGGAAGGAGTTCCCGTCCTTCCCTGCCCAGTTTTTATCGATCCGCGCCGCCTCATAATCCACGCCGATAAACATGATGTTGACGATGCCGTTCATCATGCCAGTGTCGGCCACCTGCTCCAATTCGGAATAGGGGTCCAATGTGGGCGTTGGCCCCGGCGTCGCCGTTGGCGCCGGGGTGCTGGGGACGGCGGTCTCCGGCTGGGGCGCTATGGTGAGCTGCTGCTCAACCGGGGGCAAAGTCACCGGGATCTGGGTGGGAGTCGCCTCTGGCAGCCGGTTTTGGTCCACGAACAGATCCTGCCCTGAAAACAGGATGCCGGATATCTTCCCTCCCAGCAGAACGCCGAGAGCGATGGCCAAAACGGCCACCGCTGCCAAGGAGGCATAAAGCTGAATCCTTTTTGATTTTTTTCTGTTTCTGGCCATGTATATACTCCTCTAGTGTTGCATTCATCATATACTCTACCTTCCCCACTTTCCAGACGAATCCCCTCGATATTACAAACAGTTTACAAATCCGTGACAAGTTCAGGCTTTTTGCTCTTCCTTTTTTCGCTCGCTGTGGTATAATGGGACAAGTTTTTAGGAGAATGACCAAAATTATGATGATCGTGATACCCGCATACCAGCCGGATGAGAAGCTGACTGGTGTCGTAAATACGCTGATTTCCAAAACGAACTTTCCCATTGTGATCGTGGACGACGGCAGCCGTGCGGACTGTCAGCCTATTTTTGCTGCTCTGAGCGACCTTCCCCTTGTCACCGTGCTGCACCACGAGGTGAATCGGGGCAAGGGCGCTGCCATGAAGACAGCCTTTCAATACATCTATGACCACTGCCCCGACGCCGAGGGTGTGATCACCGTAGACGCGGACGGCCAGCATCTGCCGGACGACGTGCTCCGGGTGGCGGAAGCCTTCCGCTCCCATCGGGACGCCCTGGTCACCGGCTCCCGCCGGTTCACGGGCAACGTGCCCTTCAAGAGCCGGGCCGGCAACGCCATCACCCGGTTCGTGTTCGCTATCTCCACCGGCGTAAAGGTCTACGATACCCAGACGGGCCTTCGGGCCTTCTCCCGGGACAACATCCCCCGGATGCTTTCCCTGAAAGGAGATCGATACGAATATGAGATCAGTCAGCTCCTCTACTGCTGCCGGGAGATGATCCCCATCGTTGAGGTACCCATCGAGACCGTGTACATCGAGGACAATGCTTCCTCCCATTTTCGGGCCCTTAGGGACGGCTGGCGCATCTATAAGATGATCCTGATGTTCGTCAGCTCCTCCCTGCTTAGCTTCCTGTTCGAATACGTCCTCTTCCTGTTCCTCTCCTGGCTCACCAAAAGCTGGGCCGTGTCGCTCATATTCTCCACTGCCGTTTCCAGGATCCTCAGTTCCGTTTTGAACTATTGGCTCAACAAGCGGATGGTGTTCGAGACGGACAACAAAACCAGCTTCCTGCGGTATGTGGTGCTGGCGGTGTTCATCTTCGGCATCCACTACGGGCTGTTGTACCTGTTCACGATGCTTTGCGGCGTGCCCAAGTGGCTGGCCTACATCATCGTGCAGCTGATCGTCTACCCCATGAGCTTCGTGCTCCAGCGTAAATTCGTGTTTGTGAAGGATAAAACTGTCCAATGAAAAAGACCGGTAAAAAAAGGATCCTGCGCATGGTCATCTTTGACCTGCTGGGCTTTTGTGTGCTGTCCTATCTGATCTGCGCCCAGGTGTTCCACTTCTTCCCCTGGAAACCGGTGGAGATCGAACTCCCGGATCTTCCCGAAGCCCCCGTCATCGAAGCGAAGGCTACGGACACACCGGCGCCTACCGACGCGCCTACGGCTACGCCCGCGCCCACAGACGCCCCCGCCACGACGGAACCCGACGCGTCTACCGAGACTGAAGAAGCGACGGATGCACCGATGGAGACGCCTGCGCCCACGGAAACGCCGGAGCCCACGCCTGAGCCTACGCCCGAACCGACCCCCGAGCCTAAGGGCCTGTTGAAAGGCAAGTTTGCGGAGAAGTTCAGCGACACCCTCGTCTCCACCGCCACGGAGTATCGTGCCCCGGACGTGGCTATCGAGTTGTCCGCTTGCACCAAGTATTTCTGCAGCAAGTGCAAGCAATTCTCCGACGCGCCGGGCACCTGCCCGAATTGCGGCGCAGAGCTTCGGGACGGCATGCGCGACAAGGTGACCTATACGGTGGCCGACATCTATATCCAGGACATCAGCAGTTTGAGGACCGCCTATGCCACCAAGGCCTCCGAGACCGGGAAGGTCAAGGAGATGTGCCTGGCCAACAACGGCATCCTGGGGGTGAACACCGACTACTTCCTCAACGCCTACGCCAACAGCCACGGCTGGTTCTATCGCAACGGCATCGAGATCAAGCGCTATGACAAGCTGACCAGCGATCTGTGCATCCTGTATGCGGACGGTGTGATGGAGACCGTGGACATCTCCTCTCAAGCCGTGGACCACGACAGCATCGTCGCCCGTGAGCCGCTGCAGATGTGGTATTTCGGGCCCGCTCTATTGGGGCCGAACGGGGAGGCCAAGGAGAAGTTCACCATGAGCAAGAGCGTCTTTGACGCCAACCCCCGGACGCTGATCGGCTACTATGAACCCGGGCATTATTGCTTCATCACCGTGGATGGCCGCGGCAAAAACAGGGGCCTTTCCCTGTCCGAGCTTTCCATCCTCTGCGCCGATATGGGCATGGCGGCCGCTTATAACATGGACGGCGGCGCTTCCTCGGCCATGTATTTCAACGGAAACTCCTACGGTCTCAACGGACGTGAGACAAGCGATATCGTTTATATTGTCGAAAGCGGAAAGGAAAACTGACCATGAAGAAAAAGAAAAAAGCTCTGCCCCGTTGGTTTACACTTATTTCCACCATCGTCGCCAACGCGACCATCGTGCTCTCGGTTGTATACATCCTCTTTTATATTTTGGACGGATTCAATCCCATGCTCCACTTTTTGGGCGATCAGGTCTTCGTCACCCGATATCTGGACGTGATCGTCGCCGCCCTCGCGCTGCTCTTGGGAATCTTTTTCCTCATCTGCACCTGGAAGCTGTTCTACGGCAAAAAAGGCAAAAAGAAGAAGCACAAGGCCCGTCCTCAGTATGAGGAGGATTATCCGGAGGAATAAAGCTTTTGCATAGTAAAACGGACGGTGATCCCGTCCGTTTTTATGTGTCTTCTCGCTCGGGTTCAATCCTGTTGTTTCGGCGCCCGTTTGCGATTCAGATAGACGTCCAGCTTGTCCTTGATCTTCTCGGGGATCTCCCGCTTCACCGGGCAGCGGACGGCGTTGGCCATGCGGCCGGTGAATCCGGCGATAAACTCCGTGTCGATCAGGACCTGCTCCGCAGAGACGATGGCCGGCGTATCGTACCGCTCGTGGATGGAGCCGGCCGTAGGCGGCGCGATCCGAGCAAAGGAGAGGCTGGGCACCCCTTTGTCCGCGAAGGGGGTAGAATCGCTGGAATAGACCCCGCTGCGAGCGGCGATGGGAAATCCAAGCTCATCCGCAGTGTATTCGAGGAAAGATACAAGCCGCTCCTCTGCGGAGCAGCAGGCGATGAACTTGCCCATGATACTGCCGATCATGTCCAGGTTGATGTTCAGCACCACTTTTTCCAATTCCCCCTCATGGTCGGCACAGTAGGCCTTGGAGCCCAAAAGGCCCAGCTCCTCCCCGCCGCACCAGATGAACCGCAGGCCACGACGGTGTGGAGCTTTCACAAACCGCTCCGCCACGCCCAGTATACCGATGGAGCCGGTCATGTTGTCATAGCTGCCGCAGGACAGGGGCGTGGAATCGTAATGGGCGGTGAGCACGACCCACTCGTCGATTTCGCCGGGGAGTTCCGCAATAAGGTTGTGGGCGTCCGCCTGGTAGGATTCCTGCTGGATCTCAATACAGGCATGCTGACCGTTTTTCGCCACGATCTGCATGGCGTCCTTCACATTGATATTGACACCCAGAACGATCTTTCCCTGGCTGGTGGCAGGACGCAGCGTCTTTTGGTCGATATCCCGATCGGGGCAGCTGTACCGGCCGGTGAAGGTGATGAAGCCCAAAGCCCCGTTTTTCAGCATGTCTTGATAGTTCCACATGTTCAAGGGCTGGTCCGTGAGCACGATATGATCCTTACACTGGGAAAAGGAAAGATCGTCCGTATTCCTGAGATAATAGAGCGGTCCTTCCACCGTTCCGCTGCCGCAGCCGATATAGGCCTTGCAGGGATACGCCTTCCCATCCACCGTCAAAGAGGCCGAATGGATCTTCGCTCGCTCGATGGAAAAGCTCTCCACGCAGGTGGAAAGGCCGATCGATTCGCACCTTTGCTTTAGATAGGTGAGGCACTTCATTTCCTCGGGGCTCGCCGCCGTATGCGGATAGGCCGTGTCTTTCAAAATCTGTTTGATATCCTTTATTTTCATCATGAACGCCCTCCTTTTTCTGTGGAAAAATCATACCATAGGTATCCGCTTGAAACAAGAGCGAATCAATTTCAAAAAAAGGACTTGCAAATTTTGAAGTGATGCTGTATAATCCTACTTGCGCTTGGGGATGTAGCTCAGCTGGTTAGAGCGCTGTGTTCACATCGCAGAGGTCTAGGGTTCGAGTCCCTACATCCCCACCAAAGAAATAGCCACCCATTTGGGTGGCTTTTTCTTTGGTATGAGAGTAATAAAGGGACTCGAACGGATGCGGTAGTGAATGGAGCGCCGGTAGCGCTCCAGAGCCGCATCCCGACCAAGCCCGCAGGCGCGAATTCGAGTCCCTACATCCCCAATTATTCAAACAGCTCCGCCGCTTTTGCCATATGCACCGCCGACTCGATATGCTGTGGACACACGTCCAAACATTGCCCGCATTCGACACAAGCGGAGGCAACCCCCTTCCCCCTTGTCCTGAAGCCATAGCTCCGTTTGGCGCTCTGCAGCGACCCAAAGCGAGCGTATTCGTTCAGCAGGTCCAGGATATCCGGGATGTCAATCTTTACCGGGCACCCCTCCACGCAGTACCTGCAGCCGGTGCAGGGGATGGTGCCGGCCGAGCGAAGCATTTCGGCCGCTTTCACCAGGATAGCCTCCTCCTTTTCGGACAACGGCTTCATATCGTCAAACAGAGCCGTATTCTGCTGCACCTGCTCCAGATTGGACATGCCGGAAAGGATCATGGCCACCCCCGGAAGGCTGGCTACGAATCGAAGCGCCCAGGAAGCCAGAGATGTTTCAGGATCTGCCTCCTTCAAAAGCGGCGCGCAGACCGCTTTTTCAGAGGCCAGGCTCCCGCCGCGAACAGGCTCCATGACGATCACCGGTTTCCCATATTTTTGGGCGACCTCATAGCAGCGGCGAGATTGCACCTCCCCATCCTCCCAGTCAGCATAGTTGATCTGCAGCTGAACGAACTCGGCTTCGGGAAGCTCCGTCAGCATGCTATCCAGCACCTCAGGCGAATCATGGAAGGAAAACCCCAATCGGCGGATACGGCCCCGCGCCTTCTCCTGAAGCAGGTATTGCCACACCTTGCAGTCCCGTACGGTCTTCATGCGATCCGCCCCCATGGCGTGGAGCAGATAAAAATCGAAGTACCCGGCGCCGGTCCGCTCCAGCTGCTCCTCAAAGAGGATGGGCGCGTCCTTCTCCTCCGTGATGCGGAAGATGGGCATCTTGTCGGCCAGCAGGAAGCTGTCCCGGGGATGGCGGTCCACCAACACGCTCTTGACCGCTCGTTCGGAGAAGCCGTTATGATAGGGATAGGCCGTATCAAAATAGGTGAACCCCTGTTCCAAGAAATGATCGGCCATCCGGGCGACCTGGTCAAGATCGATGCGATCGTCCTTGCCGTCCAGCACGGGCAGCCGCATGAGGCCGAAGCCCAGTTTTTTTGTGTTTTCAGGGAGAAAAGCCATGCTGCGCCTCCGTTTTTTCTTTTGATTGTACCCAAGAAACCACCTATCGTCAAGAATCAAAAGATTTCTCTTTGAAAATGGTAAAAACTGTGGTATAGTAAAGCATCGTGTGTATTTGAGGTTTCTATGATTTATGCTCTGATCGCAGTGTTACTGCTGCTCCTTTTTGTCATGTCCGCCAGCTTGTATGCCTTTTTGCGGGGCGGCACCCGCCGGGACCGTACCGAGCTCTTTCGGGCCAGCACCGTGGTCCCCTCCGGTCGATATCGCTTTCGAGATCGGATGCAGCTGGGCGTGGACTGGTTCGAGAGCAAGCCGAAGACGGAACTCCATATCAAAAGCAAGGACGGCCTTTCTTTGGCGGCGGAGCTGATCGAAGCGGAAAACCCTATCGGCCTTATCGTGGCTGTCCATGGGTTTAGGTCCTGGCCCGCCCGAGAGTTCGCTTTGGTGGCCAAGCACCTCTATGAAAGCGGCTACACCGTCCTCTATCCCTACATGCGCGCCCATCGAAAGAGCGAGGGCAAGTATATCACCTTTGGCGTCAAGGAGCGGTGCGATATCGGGGCCTGGGCCCAGCTTTTGGCGGAGAAACACCCCGATCTGCCCCTCTTCCTCTATGGGCAAAGCATGGGCGGGGCCACGGTCATCATGGCCTCCGGCCTCGATCTGCCCGCAAACACAAAGGGCATCATCGCCGATTCCGCTTACTATTCCCCCAGGGACGTGATTGCCACGGCCCTCACCCAATCCTACAAGGTCCCGGTCTTCCCCATGCTGCCCGCCATGGATCTGTGGGCCAGGCTTCTGGCCGGATACTCCATCACCGCCACCAACTGTCAGGATGCTTTTGACAGGACCCATCTCCCCTTCCTCTTCATCCACGGCACAGCGGACGAGCTGGTGCCCTATGCGATGGGGAAGCTGAACTATGATCACTGCAAGTCGGAGAAGCAGATGCTTACCGTGGAAGGCGCCGCCCACTGCGCCAGCTACTATGTCGATCCCGCCCGATACATTTCCTATCTGGACGGATTTCTGAAAAAGTATGGCAAGTCGCCCTTGCAATGAGCGGCCGCATACAGTAAAATTGTCAAGGTTTACTATACTACCAAAGGAGAACAAACATGGACAAACTCATTGGTGCCTGCCTGGTCGCACAGTCCGGCGGCCCCACCGCTGTTATCAACGCCAGCGCATACGGCGTGATCCGTACTGCTTTGGACGATGACACCATCACCCACGTCTACGGCGCCGCCCACGGCATCCGGGGCGTTTTGGATGACATCCTGTATGATTTAGATCTGGAAGACGAGCACGAACTTCGCCTTTTGCTCAACACGCCCTCCGCCTCCCTCGGCTCCTGCCGCTATAAGCTGAAGGACTACACCGAAGACGACACGGATTACCGCCGCATCATGGAGGTGTTCAAGAAGCACGACATTCGCTACTTCTTCTATATCGGCGGTAACGACTCCATGGATACCTGCAACAAGATCAGCAAGTTCCTCCAAAAGGAGCAGTATCTCTGCCGGGTCATCGGCGTACCTAAGACCATCGATAACGACCTTTACGGCACGGACCACTGCCCCGGCTTTGCTTCCGCCGCCAAGTATGTGATCACCAGCTGCATGGAGATGCGCCGTGACTGCAACGTATACGACTATTACTCCGCCGTCATCGTAGAGGTCATGGGCCGCCATGCCGGATGGCTGGCCGGTGCCGCCGGCGTCGCCACCGCTACGGGCGATGGGCCGGATCTGGTGTACCTGCCGGAGACCGACTTCGATATGGATCAGTTCCTGGACGACGTGAAGCGGATCATGGACGAGCGAGGCGACTGCATGGTGGTCGTTTCCGAGGGCATCCACGATAAGAACGGTAAGTTCATTTCCGAATACGGCGCTCCCGACGCGGCAACCGACAGCTTCGGCCACAAGCAGCTGGGCGGCGTTGCCTCCACGCTGGTGAGCTATGTGAAGCAGAAGTGGGGCGTGAAGAAGATCCGCGGCGTGGAGCTGTCCCTGCTGCAGCGCTGTTCCTCCCACTTCGCTTCCGCCACCGATATCAACGAGTCCTTTGCCGCCGGTCGCGCGGCGGTCAAGGCCGCCGTCAACGGCATGACGGACAAGATGATGGCCTTCCATCGTCTCACGGACGTGTACGGCGACTACGCCTGCGAGGTGATCCCTCAGGATCTTTCGCTGGCCGCCAACACCGAGAAAAAGGTGCCGCGGGAATGGATCAACGAGGCCGGCAACGGCGTCACCCAGGAGTTTGTAGAGTATGTGCTGCCCCTCATTCAGGGCACGCCCAACCTGCCCCTGGAGAACGGTCTCCCCCGCTTTGCCAAGCTGAAGCGGATCGTTGCCAAATAATCGGATCGCATTTGAAAGAGCCTCCTTGAGAGGCTCTTTTATGTTTTCAGGATCCTATGGAAGGACACGCGAAGCCCGCCGATCAACAGGCACAAAGACCCCAGCAACCGCCAATAGAGGGCCCTTCTCAGCCAAACGGAGAACAGCAGCAACAGGCAGCCCGTCATCAGATACCGGTTCCCCGGCAAACGAAGCAGGTCCCGCCACTGGCCTTTGTCCTGCTTCGGCGCCTCATTTTTGAGCCGTTCGATCACCTGTTTTTGCTCCGGTTCTTCCCCCTCGCCCCAGGGATGGAAGGATACCTTGCATCCCAAGGATGAACACAGGGGCGACAGGTCCGGCTGCGGTTCCCCAAAACAATGAAACTCTGTCCCTTGGCCCATCCTTAGGCATAGGCCGGTCAGCTCGTCCTTGTCCGGTGTGGGATACAACACGATCCCGCCCGCCTGCCGGATGCGCTCTGCCTCCCGTTTCAGCCAGGTCTCCCGTCGGATCGCTTTTACCGCCTGATGCCATAGCTGTCGTTCGAATCGGCTCCAGCGTCGTCTGTCCCATAGGGCGAGAAAGAGCACCGTCGCCAGCGAAAGAGCGACGGACAGCACCATGCTTTTCGTCAGGATGAACAGGCAGACACCGCCCAGAATGGAAAAGAAGGCATGGTCCATCCATCGGGCGAAGAGGCCCCGTCCCTGGAAGCAGGATCGCTTGTATGCACGTTTCGTGGAGGTATCCATTTTCAAAAACAGTATTGCCTTGGGACAAGCAAGTATACTATACTATGGAACATGAAGATCGGTATTTTAGGGGGAAGTTTCCACCCCATCCACAACGGGCATCTCGATATGGCCCGCAGCGCCCGAAACGCCCTGGGCCTCGATCAGGTCCTGCTCATGGTGGACCGGATCCCGCCCCATAAGGAGCTGGCCCAGGGAGCCACCTCCGAGCAGCGGCTCGGAATGGTCCAGCTTGCCTGCGAAAATGAACCCGGGTTCGTAGCCTCCGACTGGGAGCTCAAGCAGAACGGCACCAGCTACACCGCCCTGACCCTGACCCACCTGCATGCGGAGCGGCCGGAGGACGAGCTCTATTTCATCATGGGCAGCGACATGCTCCGCTCCCTCACCTCCTGGTATCACCCGGAGATCGTCTGTGAAATGGCCCACCTGGTCTGCATCTGCCGGGCCGGGCAGGACGGTGGCGAAGAAACGGCTGCCGCAAAGGTGAAGGAGCTGTACGGCGCAGAGGTCACCTTGCTGCCGCCGGTGCGGGAGCTCTCCTCTACCGAGATACGAAACCTTCTTGCCGACGGGCGCTCCATCGCTGGCCTGGTGCCCCCCGCCGTGGAACGGTACATCTACGAGCAGCCCCTGTATGTGAACGAACAGCTGACCAGCCTCACCGACGCCATGCGGGAGACCTTGAAGCCCAGCCGCTTCCAGCATGTGATCGGCGTGGAAATGACGGCGGTCCAGCTGGCGGAGAACTTGAGTGCCGACGGGAAAAAGGCGCGATTGGCCGCCCTGCTCCATGACTGCGCCAAGTATTTGTCCCTTGAGGAGCAGGCCATTTTGGCCCGGCGGGACGGCAGCGATCTTGACCCGAAGGAAGCTCCGCAAATCCTCCACGCCCCGGCAGGCGCGGCCTTGGCGAGGGAGCGGTATGGAATAGCGGACGAAGAGGTCTTGGAAGCCATCCGCTACCACACCACCGGAACGGAGCAAATGACACTGCTGGACGAGATCATCTGGGCAGCAGATTTGATCGAGCCAGGGCGGAACTACCCCTCTGTGGAGCAGCACCGTCAATGGCTCCTTACGCCCCGGGATCAAATGGGTTTTGAAAAGAGCCTGCTACTTGTTTTTAACGACAATATCTGTTATATTCAAAGCAGCGAGGGCAGCATCCATCCCGCCTCTGTCAACGCCCGGGACGCCCTCGCCCGCAAGATCAACGCAAAGGAGACATTCATGGAAACCATCACCAAGGAAACCGTCCTGCAGCTCTGCAAGATCCTGTACGACAAAAAAGCCCTGGATATCCGCGCCATCGAAGTGACGGACAAGACCATCATCGCCGATTGGTTCATCGTCTGCAGCGGCCGCGGCGTGCCCCAGGTGAAGGCTCTCTCCGACGAGCTGGAGGAAAAGGCTGCCGAGATGGGGCTCTTCCCCCGCCGGAAGGAGGGTTATCAGGAGGGGCGCTGGATCGTGTTGGACTTTGGCGATCTGCTGGTCCACCTGTTCCATCCTGAGGAGCGAACCTATTATAATCTGGAGCGGCTTTGGGACGACGGACAGAACGTGATCACCTATACCGAGGAAGGAGATGCGAAGTAATGGAACTCAATAAATACATCGACCATACCCTGCTCAAGCCGGAATCCACCCACGAGGACATCCGCCGTGTCTGCGAGGAGGCGAAGGCTTTCAATACCGCCAGCGTCTGCGTGAACCCCCTCTACGCCGCCTTCGTGGCCAAGGAGCTGGAAGGTACGGACATCAAGACCTGCTGCGTGGTGGGCTTCCCTCTGGGGGCCACTCCCTCCGCCATCAAAGCCGCTGAGGCAAAGCTGTGCGTGGAGAACGGCGCCCAGGAGATCGACATGGTCATCTCCGTGGGAGCAGCCCGAGAGGGCGACTGGGAGTATGTGGAGCAGGACATTCGGACCGTAGCCGATGCCATCCGCGGCAAGGCTCTCTTGAAGGTCATTATCGAGACCTGCCTGCTCACCGACGAGCAGAAGGTCAACGCCTGCCTCTGCGCCAAGAACGCTGGCGCCGACTATGTGAAGACCTCCACCGGCTTCTCCACCGGAGGCGCCACGGTGGAGGACGTGGCGCTCATGCGGGGCGTGGTGGGCGACGCGCTGGGGGTAAAGGCCTCTGGCGGCATCCGTTCCAAGGAAACGGCCGAAGCCATGATTGCCGCCGGCGCCAGCCGCATCGGCGCCAGCTCCTCCAAAAAGATCATCGAAGGCTAAGCTGAGAAAATTCAAAAGCCTCTGACCGATGGCCAGAGGCTTTTTGCATAGTAATACCACTTGTTTATTGAGCAGAAACGCCTTTCTGTTCAGCGGGAAGGCGTTTTTAGCGTGATGAGGTCGATCTCCGGGCGATTGAACAAGCGAGGCAGCAGAACGGTGTGATTCCCGGCGCCCCGGGAGACGTAGAGCATGGTTCGCCCACACTCATATACCCCCGAGGTATAGCGAGGCAGGACGCCCTGATCGGGACTAAACAACCCATGGCCAAAGAGGCGGACATGGCCCCCGTGAGCATGGCCGGACAGGATCAGATCCACGCCTGTTTGGGCGTAGGATCCGATTTTTTCGGGATGATGCGCCAGAAGGATCGCACAGACGTCGGGAGAAACGAGAGGCCATATCTCCTCGGCGGTGGCTTTGGCCATAACGCCGATCAGATCGAGCCGGGCCCCATCCCGCTCCCATGTGACGGTTTCGTTGTCGAGAACGCATAGCCCTCGCTTTGCCAAGTCATCCTTGATCTCCTCCCAGCCGATGCGCCACTCGTGATTCCCCTGAATGAAATATGCGGGCCAGCGCCTTGCGACCTCCTCCGCGAATCGATACCCGTTCGCCCGCCGCTGGGGCCGATGCCGGTCCAACAGGTCGCCGGTGATGACGACGCAGTCGAAGGACAGCCCTTCCATGGTCCGGATCATATCCATGCCATCCTTCCCGTAGGTCCGGTTGTGAAGGTCGGACACCTGCAGGATGGTGAACCCGTCGAAGGCTCTGGGAAGCCGGTCCAGCTCGATTTCTGTCCGGCGCACGTCAAAGCGGTTGGTGTCCCACCAGCCGTACAGAAGCAGACCAAGCCCTAATATGATAATAATGGCTAAAAGGTACAGCAGACCTATTCCCCTTTCCAAATAAAGCGCCAGGGACGCAGCTGGTCCTCTTTCGAGGCGTAGCCGATGCCAACCCGGGGCGCTGTGTCATAAGCGCATGAAGGACCTTTGCGCAAGTCTATTTTATCTGTGATCAGAATATCGAGGCCGTTGAAGGAGAGATCGATCCCCAACGCCCTGGTAAGCTTCCCCGGTCCCTCGGCCCCTTCACAGCAGCGGATCAGCACCCCCTGGGGATCGTCCTCCGGCCCAGTGATGATGTTGAGCAGGCTGTGGATGCCGTAGCACAGGTATACGTACACATGGCCGCCCCGGCGATAGAGCATCTCGGTCCGCTTCGTGCGGCCATGATGGGCGTGGCAGGCGGTGTCCGATTCCCCGCAGTAGGCCTCCGTCTCCGTGATGGTGAGTTCCCGCCCGTCCACCAAAAGACGGCACCCCAGCAGACGGGGCGCCACATGTATGGCGTCCTGTAAAAAGAAAGCGGCGGGCAGATCCGTCATCAGCCCTGCAGGCCCCGGGCCTGTCGATCCATATCCTCCACCACGATGTCGAAGATCTCGCCCAGGCTGGCACAGTACTGCAACAGCAGCCAGGGCTCGTTGGTGTGAAAATGGATCTTGATCAGGGTCTCGTCGCCCACGCACAGGAGGCAATCCCCCTTGAAGGTCTCCAGGATATGATCGCTGATCTTATCCTCATCCAGGTCTGTCCCCTCGATCAGCAACTGGGTGTCGTATCTGTATTCCAGCATGTTCTTCTCTCGCTTTCTGTTTTTTATAGTCCATCCGTTTCCAACGCGCTCGTGACCAGGCGCAGCATCCGCACCAGCAGCTCCCGATTCTCTGTGATGAGGTCGTAGACAGCGTCCTCCGACAGCACGCCCCGCTTCAGATCCTTGGGGAGCTTGCCCGCCTCGTCGTCCTCATAGTCCTGCATCCATTGATCGCTGCCATAGTAGTCGCTGAGCTGCCGATACTTTGGCTGCACCTCCTCAAAGGCGGACAATGCCTCCGACAGCTCCCGGATGGCCTGCTCAGAGGCGTCCAGGCAGGCCTCCATCTGTGTGATACGCTCGATCTGCTCCATTTCTCTTTCTCCCATCAATCGGTGACCTTGGTCTTCCCCGCCAGCACGTTCCGATAATCCTCCAGATTCTTTCGAAGCAGGTTCGGCACGTCGAGCTCATAGGGGCACTTGCTGACGCACAGGCGGCATTCCACGCACTCTTCGATCTTCTCCATCTCCGCCTGCCAATACTCGTTCAGCCAGCCCGCGCTGGGGGCCCGTCGGATCATCAGCGACATGCGGTTGCAATCGCTGATCTTGATGCCCACCGTGCAGGGCAGGCAATAGCCGCAGCCCCGGCAGAAGGAACCCATTAGCTCCTGGCGCTCTTTGGCAATAAAGGCCAGCAGCTCATCGTCCAAGACGGGCGTCTCGTCCATAAAGGACAGCCAGTCGTCCAGCTCCTTTTCCCGCTGGATGCCCCAGATGGGGATGAGGCCGTCGAACTGGCTTACGAAGGCCATGGCGGCCCGGGCGTTGGTGATGAGGCCGCCGGCCAGGCCCTTCATGCACACGAAGCCCACGTTGTTCCGCTGACAGGTAGCCAATAGATCCAGTTCCTTCTCCTCGGCCAAATAGCTCATGGGGTATTGAAGGGTCTCGTAGAGCCCGCTCTCAGCCACTTCCCGGGCCACGCCGATCTTATGGGCCGTGGCGCCGATATGGCGGATCTTCCCTTGCCTTTTGGCCTCCACCATGCACTCGTACATGCCCGTGCCGTCCCCGGGCCGGTAGCACTGGGACAGGTTGTGGAACTGATAGACATCGATGTGGTCCGTCTTCAGGAGCCTCAGCGAGGTCTCCAGATCCTTCCAGAATCCCTCCGGGGTCTTGGAATGGGTCTTGGTGGCGATATAGACATTCTCCCGCTTAAGCCAACCGTCTCCAAAGGCAGCCCCCAGCTTCTCCTCGCTGTCCGAATAGGCTCTGGCGGTGTCAAAATACCGCATGCCGCCCTCATAGGCCCGCCGCAAGAGCTTCACAGCGTTCTCCTTTGAAATGCGCTGGATGGGCAGCGCGCCAAATCCGTTTTGCGGCACGGTGATCCCGGTGCTTCCCAAGGTGATGTTTTTCATATTCCTGTCTCCTTTGTCAATAGCGACGGCTGCCGCTTTGTCGTTCGTCGGTCACGTCGTATATATGGATATCGTGTTCCTTCGCATATTGCCTGCGACAGCGATGGAACAGGTCCCGGCGGCTGTACAGCCGCTGCCCGCCTGCATCACCATAATGATCCAGCAATGTCGCGAAGGAGGGAAAAGCGCCATAGTACGCCTCGTCCAGCGCTTCCACTTCCCGGATGATCTCAGAAATGGGCATCCGCTCCAGGCGATCCATGTTCTCATCCGTCAGGGAGATGAGCAGCAGGCGATTTTGCTCCGGCTCTCCGCCCTTTATCTTACACCATTCCGCCTCGGTTTGGTAGACCTTTCGATTCAATTTGCTTCTTGCATGCTCGCTGATCTTGGAAAGGTCCTCCAGCGAAAGGCGGATGCTCTCCAGCTTCACGCCTCGCCCCTCCCCGTGAGGGATGAGCAGGTGGACGTCCTCTCCCCCATGGGCTCCCAAGATTTGCAGCAATTCATCCACCTGAGCGACGTTTTCCTTGGTCAAGGGGACGCCGACGCTGACCTGAAGCCCGATCTTTGCCGCGGATTCCATCATGCGCAGCAAATAGGCATGATCCCCTTTCCTGCCCGCGAATCGGTCGTGATAGGCTTCCGTTCCGTAAACCGTGAAATTCAGATGTTTCGCCCCATGCGCCTTCATGCCCCCAAGCAGCTCATTGAGCTCCTTTTCCGTCCGAAAGGCCATGCCGTCGCACTGGAGGAACTGCCCGCCCACCGATCCGATACCGTTCAAAAAGTCGAGGGCATCGAACAGGCGGGGATGATCCATGCTGTAGCCAAAGGAAAAATGGAACGAAATATCAGGCCGCTCCCGCTGCAGCCAATCATAAAACCGCTCCGCGAACCGTTGGCTGCGGTCATAGTCCGCGCCGATGGTCCGCCCGTTCCAGCTCAGCAGACAATACCGACAGCGGCAGGCACAGGGCACGCACAAGGTTTGCAGCATCACGCTTTTCGTTTGCATGGGAACCCCCTCATCTTGTCAACCGTTTCTTCAGCAGAATGGTCATTTCCGTATGGCCCACGATTTCGAACCCTTCCCCGAGGAATAGGCGGATAGCCGAATTGTCCGCAGCGATATCGTCGTACAAATCTTCGACCCCGTTCTCCCGGGCCGTCTGACAGAGGAGCCGCAGCCCCTCTCGACCGTATCCCTTTCCCCGATACGGAGCATGGACGATCACGTCCGCCAGCCATTTGTCGGCCTCATCGTCCCAATGGCAGGCGATCTCGCCCACGAATGCGCCTGTCTCCTCGTCCCTCAAATATCGATAGAACCGCTTCCCCTGGGGATGGACTATCCAGCGGTCGTGCCAGGGCTCCCATCTTTCCTGCGGAAAGGGAATCGTTCCGCCCCAGGCACGGTTATAGGACATGGTTTCGGGATCTTCCAGCATCTGCCGGCGAAACCATAGATCGTCTATATTGGGAACGTGCAGTTCCAGCATATCACGCCTCCATGGCTTCCAGCATCAGATGGCCCAGGGAAACGCCCAAACGCCGGGCAGCAAAGGCGGCCCGCATCAGGCCATCACAACGGGCTTTGTTGACCTCAGACACATGGATGGGCGGCTGGCAGGCTATCGATCGGATGGCCCGGCTCTTTTCGCCTAACAAGAGCAGATAGTATTCATCATTCTCCCACTGGATCTCCCAAACAGGGACGGTATCGGAAAAGCCGCATTGCAGGAGAAGCGTTTGCGCATCCTTTTCGATCTGCTCCGCATAGGGACCCTGTTGAATGGGTTCCTCCTTGAACCGTTGTCCAAGCCGTTCGTTGATCTCATCCAAGCGACTATACTCCACACCCAACTGGCGATAGACGCTCCCCATAAAGTCCACCAGGAATTCCTCCTCTGCAAGGCCTTGTATTTGCCGCTCCAACTCATCCACCTCAGTTATTGAAGAGACGGAATCCGTCTGAAACCTGGCAATGATCTGTCCATATGCAGGCAGGGCGATGTGCTCTTCCAGATGTACCGAACCGTTCGTTGCTTTCAAAACCCGTTTATTCAAAGCCGCAAGCCTTTGCTGCAGCCATTCTCCGGTCATGAACATCATCCAGTCCCCCTCCTATGCTTGATTATCGGAGAAAACGATCGCCTTTACCTGTCTTCCGAAAACCTCTTTGACCTTTTGGCGGATAGCTGTCTCGTCCTTCTTCAGCCGCTTATCGAAGGAGGAAACCAGAACCTTGTTCCCATCCAGCTTCCATCGGGCGCGGATGCGGCCTCGGATCAGGATGGATGGCATTACGATGCCGGAGATGTTGGTCAGCTCCCTCAAAAACCGTTTGTCGATCATGCGGTCTCGATCCTTATACCCGAGGACCAGCTGGTCGAACCCTGGCACCAGGACGCACTCCGGCACGGCCCCGTCCTGTATCGGCTCATGGAGACTGTAGTATTCCTTTTTGTCGATCACGGTACAGCACAGCTCCGGCAGCAGCTCCTGAAGCAGCGGATCCATGTCCGGCTTTCTCCAGTTGCTGAAAAAGTATCGGCAGTCCGACAACGTGGCCGGGCCGTAGTGGTCGAAGTATCGCCGCAGGAACACCCGCCGGGCCTGGTCCCGATCCGTCCAGACGATGGACTTTGGCAGGAAGTACTCCTTTTGCGTCCCCGTGCCGCACACGATCCGGCCCCGGCAGACCATCTCACGGATGAGCCCGCCCCAGCCGTAGAACACCCGATGCAGCAGCACCTCCTCCATGCCGGCGCGGACGCAGGCGGCTTTTAGCTCCGCCCGACCATGATTGCCCTGTCCTATTTGATCCTCCAAAAAGGCGGCCCAGTATTCTGCATCCCTCTGAGCGATGCCCCAGTAGCCCTCCACAAAGGGACCATGGTTGTCGAAAGCCGCCAGGTGCAGTCCAAGCTCATCCTCCGGCACCAGGTGCATGGTCCCCCGGTGGGACCAGATCTTCACCAATCCGGCAAATGGATCCTCCTCCCGATAGTCCGACGCCCGAATCTTCAAGGATACCTTGGGGTAGTTGGCGAACTGGGCCTGCAGGCCCATGAGATCGGACACCACCCGATGGGTCTCCGCCGTATTGAGCAGGTATAGGCCCTTAAGGGAATTGTATAAAAGCATCTCCTTTTCCGTCATAGATACCCGATCCGGTCTTTTTTGTAGTATTGTATCATATTCAATACAACAGAGCAAATATCCGCGTCCACTTATTCCATTTCTGAACGAAAGGAAAGACCATTTTCCTTAAAGATCTTTCGATAAACATACTTCGTTCTGCCTATGCCTGCCGGAGCTGCGGCTCACCAACCGGGGATTGGTGGACTGCCGCACGTTCCAGTTCGTGGACCTGTTCGTGGAATAAGAGGATACAAGCAAAAAGTGGCTTTCCAAAGAACCGGAAAGCCACTTTTTGCTTTATAGAATTTGGTCGCCATTCAAAAGGGCGTAAACGAAGGTATCCTTCCAGATCGGCGCACCGGTTTCATCCCTGTGAAAAAAGACGTTCTGGCGAAAGTGGGCCTCCCGCCGCATGCCCACCCGCTCCAGCAGCTTCCAGGAGGGCACGTTCCGCGGGTCGCACATGGCATACACCCGGTGCGCCCCCTCATGAAAGGCGCGGCGGATGACAGCAGCCAGGGCTTCCGTTCCATACCCCTTTCGCCGATAGAGCCGGTGGATGATATAGCCCACTTCCTTCGCGTCGTATTCCCGATCGCCGCAATAAACGTTGCCGATGACCTTCCCGGAGGCCATCAATTCGACGGCGTAATACTCCGTTGAATCAAGACGATCCTGCAAATGCTTTCTGCCGTTCTCATAGGTGATGCCCGGATAACCTTCGAATTCGTCGTCCTTCAGCTGGGACAAAAACTCATATAGATCGTCATAATCCTCTTCCCGAAAGGGCCTTAGGCGCAGCCGCTTCGTTTGGATCTCTCGGGCATCAGCGATCATGCCGCCCCTCCTCGTCATACAGGTCGAACAGGCTCATCTGCGCCTTGTTCTCCGGAAAGTCGTACATATATCCAAAGCATGCCTCCGGTGTGCACAGGATGCCATGATCGTCACAGATCCAGTGAAGGATGCTCATAAGCTCCCGCGCCCGGGGACTGGGCAGCTCGTAAGCGTTCCCATACCGTCGGATATACCGCTCCTTCATGCCTGGGAAGTGTTTGTCCAGGGCCGTGTAATAGTATTCCCTGTCCCCTTCCCGCAGCGTGAGGCCCATGCCGAAGTCGATGACGCCCTTTACGCCCACCCGGACGCACTCGTTCAGGATAGCCGTGACGTTCTCCGGCGTATCGTTGATAAAGGGCAGGATAGGCGTGAGCCAGACCACGGTGGGGATCCCCCGCTCCTGCATCTTTTCCAGCACCTCGATCCGCCGCTTCGTGTTGCAGACGTTCGGTTCGAGAATGCGGCACAGGTCGTCGTCATAGGTGGTCAGCGTCATCTGCACCACGCATTTGGCCCTTCGATCGATCTCCTCCAGCAGGTCTATATCCCGCAAAATGCGGTCCGATTTCGTCTGGATGGCCACGCCGAACCCGTTTTCCCGGATGATCTCCAAACACCGCCGCGTGAGCCTGAGCTCCTCCTCACAATGCATATAGGGATCGGACATGGAGCCGGTGCCGATCATGCACTTCTTTTGCTTCGATCTGAGCGCCTTCTCCAGCAACTCCGGTGCGTTCTGTTTCACCTCCACGTCCTCGAAAGGGTGTGTGAACTGATAGCACCGGCTCCGGCTGTCACAATACACGCAGCCGTGGGTGCAGCCCCGGTAGATGTTCATGCCGCAGCGTCCGCCGCTGCCGGTCAATATTCCTTTGGCGTTCACAAAGTGCATATAAAACAAGAAGAATCGCGCTTTTTATTCCGTATACTGCTTCGCCTTTTTTACCAACGTATCCAGGTTTTCATATAAAAGTCCCAGGTCAGCATGACCGTCGGGATACAGCACCACGGCCTCGGTCCCGCTCTCCGTGAAGCCCACCGTAGGGATCGCATACGGATCCTGCACCGGGATACGCATGATGGGAGCAAAGTTCTGGGTGCTGGCCACCGTCACCTGAGACGCCATGGCAGAGTAGGCGATCACGTGTCTGGCGTCCTGAGAAAACTGAATGTTCATGCACATGGCCCCCGTGTCCACGCTTCCAAGGCAGTCGCCTGTCGTCAGATCGTACAGGATCAGGTTTTCCACATAGGAGCCCAGAGCCAGCAGGTCTCCACCCATGGCGACGCAAAGGCGCATATACCCATTCCCGGGGATCGTCATGACCGGCTCCGGTCCCTCCCCCGCCCGGAAGATATCCACCTCCTCATCCCGGATCATGGCCTGCCATTTGCCGTCGGGAGAAACGTAGACGAAGGGCGTCACCACGCCGTTTACCGGATGCAGTACAAACTCCTGCCCGTCGAATGTATATCGCAGCCCCGGTTCCTGAGTCGTCGGGTTGTTCCAATCCTCATTGACGAACATGCCATCCCACACCCCGGAAAGGATCTGGATCGTCGTCCGTCCCCACAGTTTTTCCTCCGGGAAGCTGTCTCGCGTTTCCACCGTCATATGGGGCAACACGTCCTGTTTCTCAGGCAGCAGGTTCACGAGACACCCGCCGGAGCGAAGGGCCATGACCAAGCGTCCTGCGGCAAAATCGTAACCGTAGGTAGTGCGCTCCGTGCCGGAATCGTACACCGTCGCACGGTCGTGGAGGCGATAGATCTGAAATTCCTCATGGCTGGCCAGCAGGGTGTCGTCGTCCACGAAGGCGACGTTATAGAGGGTGTTCCCCTTGTTGTGTCCTTCCGTCCACAGCACCTCTCCCGTATCGGTATCCCACAGGATAAAGCCGTTGGTCCCTTTGGTCGTCGCCAGCAGCTTCCCATCCGGGGAAAGGACCCCCGCTGATTCGCTTCGATAGACCTCCTCCAGGGTGTCCCACCGAAGATACACGTACGCACCGCCGTCCCAATACCGGAAGTACCAGGAATCCTCGGTGTATCCTCCCATATAGTTTCCTGAGAATATGCTTTCATCGCTGCTCAACGCTGCATCCAGCGTCAGCAGTATTTCGCCAGTCTCCGTATCCACGATCCAGGTCTTCGTCCCGTTGGACCATGCAAGGCGACGCCCGGAGCGATGGATCGTGACGCGGTCCCGATCCGTCCCTGAGAACGAAATGCCATCCAAATCGGTCAGGGTACCGGTGAAGGGGTCAAACAAAGCGGCTTCGTTTGTCCCCGTGCGGCATACGGGTATCTCATTTTTCACGGTAAGACCGCTATAGGAAATCGACCAGCCCTCCGGTATAGCCGCCGTGATCGCTTCAGTCCCATCCAGGATGGCATATAAAGTGATAGAATCCTCCCTGACTTGACAAACATACCGACTGTCAGGAGTGATGTCCGGTGCGGATTTCCCGAACCAGCCGAAATCACGGATCGTATAGAGTTTTTCCCCGGTCACGGAGCTATATATCTGCAGGCTCTTATCCGACTGGCGGCAGGCGATGTACTTGCCGTCGTTGCTCAAAGTCGCCCAGCGGTGTAGGACGCCGTTATCCTTCAGGGAGCCGATACTGGAGAACAGCTCCGGATACATGGCCGCCTCCAAGGCGGCGGAAATGCCCTCGTCATACTCCGCCCCGAAGATGCGGCTGCCCTCATAGGCCTGCAAGGCGTAGGTGAGGCCGCTTCCCAGCTCACGCTCTGCGGTGGAGCGGACGGACTTTTCGATCAGCAGCTGTGTGGCATTCCGCGCGGAAGCATTCCTCTCTTCCGTCAATATCCGGTTTTTATAGATCGCGTAGGCGGCAAAGCAGAGCACCACCGCAAGGATAGCGGAAACAAAGATGAGCCCGCGGCGAAGCTCTCGCTCCCGCTCTCGCTTTCTCAAATCGTTATAGTTCAGATTCAGCATGCGGGCAGCGATCCGCAGCTTTTCTGTTTTCAACTGCTTTTTAAGATCCCCTCTCAAATCGGCGGCAAGAGGTTCCACCTCCTCTTTCCCCTGTTCTGTTTCCTTCCAAATGATCTGTGGGGGAAAGCTTGTCTTCGGTTCGCCGTCGACCAGGACCGGAATGATCCTGTCCTTTTTACCGGTCTCGATGAAGTAATCCACCTCCCGAAGGCACCAGGAGGATTGGGGCAGATCCGTGGTGCAGATCACGATCAGCCATTCACTCTCATCCAGGGCCTTTCGGATGCTGGAGCCCAAATCGTCGGCGAGCGGCATTTCATCTTGATCCCGAAAGCATCGGTTCAACTTTTTCCTGCCAATCTTTCTTTGGATATCCACTGGGATGCGATAGGTTTCCAAGGCTTGCTGGACCACCTTCGCCGCAGCTATATCCTTTGGCAAATGCCGGTAACTGATGAATGCGCTGTAGGTGTAGCTCATGTGTGTTGGGACCTCACTTTCCCATTTTTGTCAGCTGGCAGGACGTCATCTAGAATTAGAATCAGTTAATCGACGGTCATGGCCAGCTCTATTTCATCCTCGTCCTCATTGCCGGTGGGCGAAAAGCCCTTGCTCTCATACAGCTTCCTGGCAATTGGGTTCTCCTTATTGCAGGTCAGAGCCACTCTGTTCGAATCGCCGAAGGGCTTCGTACGAATGTATTCAATGACCCGATCCAGGGCTTCCCCGCCATACCCATGGCCTTGCTCCGCCTCGTCGATCATCATGTGCCAGATGTCGTACTCGGGCACGTCATAGTCATAGATCACCATGACATACCCCACCATCTTTTCCTCTGCATAGATGCCGAAGGGTTGACACTGGTCCCGGTACACATACGCCTGAGCCAGGCTCCGAATGGGATGGGAAACGTACTTCTCCTGCCCCGGCGCCAGCCGAAGCCCAAAAGCGTCGATGAAGTTGTCCTCTGTTATTGCCTTTAGTTCTATCATAGATTCCTCCATAAGCCCAGTTTTTCATCAAGCCGCTGTGTTATACCCATCAGCGGGATAAAAGTGCCGCCGTCTCAACTGACTACAACCGAAGAAACAGGTCAACATATTCGAAGGCAGCAACTAAAATACGTACCTTGTACCATGCGAGAGCAATAATCCATCTGTCAATCTGATACACAGGATGATCGTGTTTTCATCGGAAAAATCATTATGTCCATTGTCGATCCATTCCGCAAAAACATCTCTTAGCTTTGCCGCTATATGCTTATTCTCTGGTTTTTCAAAATAACCCAGATTTATTCCTTTTCCATGTGCAGTAAACCATTCTCCAGTAACTGCTACAACAGGGTTATTGCGAATTTGCTGCATTTTGTTCGAAAGCGCGTAGGTAATAACATAAAAGCATTCATCCTCATAATATGCATTCACATAACGGACATATGGGATTCCATTTTCTTCTGTTGCTAAAGCGATCACGCTGTCTTTTCCAAAACGTTCTTTCATTATTTGTTCTGCTTCAATACTTAGTCTTTTCATGGCTGCTCTCCTATTCTTTTGTTTTTAGCGCTGTTTTAGGTAGCTCGCATCTTTCGGTTCATACGGTACAGAAATGAAGTCTTTCTTTTGGTGGTACAAGCAACATACCGTTTCCACATGGCTTGAGACCACGATAGCACTAACTCATTTTGCCGACCGTTCGCTAATCGGCGTTCAGGAACTTGTCCACGATTTCAACCGTTCGCTAATTGGTGTCCGGGAACATTTTGTGTTGTCGGGAACATGCCGATAAGCTGGAATTCAACTGTCATACGCAGTGGTGAAATCTGCTCCGCCATTTAGCCTATCAAGCAATTCCAATAAACCGTGCTGACCGTGTACTGTCATCCATACATCGAGTTCATGCTTCGCATTCAGATAACGGAAACGCCTGTCCTCCGCTTCCCCCGCATAGAACTCTGCCGGGGTGTCC